>OY282372.1 GCA_958295715.1 uncultured Dehalococcoidia bacterium | reverse complement strand
CTCCACGACATAGAGGCGGACGTGGTGCGCAAGCTCTGGGACATGGAGGGAGAGATGCCCGACCGCCCCCGCGTGGGCTTGTACGTGAAACTCATCTGGGACATGGAGGGGGAAAGGCGCATGCTGCTCAGCAAGGCCGAGGCGAAAAGCAGTGAACTCCCCAAGAAGGGGGCGGAGCCGGCCAAGAAGGAGGAGAAGGCATGACATTCATCGACGAGTTGGACAAGTTGAAGGACGACGACGATTTCTGGAAGGCCATCCACGACCAGCGCGACAAATTGGCGGTCGTTGTTCGAGACTCCCTGGCCGCGTTAGATCTCGCGTTCAAACAGCATAATTGGAACGCGCTCGAAGGCGTCGGCGAGGACGTCTCTCATGCCGGAGACTACATCGCCGAACTCGGCAACTATCTGGACAATTTGGACGTGGGCGACGACGACGACGAGGAGGACGGGGAGGAAGCGTCCAAGATTGAGGAGGATGAGGAGGAGGCATGACCTACGACGAGTGGTGGTTCCAGTCGACCTTCGGCAAGATGAACGACGAGGAGTTGGCCAAAGTCAACGAGATGTTGGGAAAACTCTCCGGAGGCGAGATCAAGGTGACGCGCGTGAAAAAGTCGGACGACCCCGAGGCGGCCGCCGAGGTCGAGGCGGAGATCGAGCAGAACCTGAAGGACCGGCAAAAGGCGGGAGAGGCGAAGGCATGACCCCCGACCCCATAGACATGATGGTGCTGGATGCCGAATTCAAGGGCATGAAGCGCGTCCAGTCGTTCTACAGGTCAATCCTCGCGCGCGTGGTCGAACTGGATGAAAACTACCACGCCGGGCACCAACTCTCCACGGTCGTCGGGCTGGCCATCGAGGACGAAAAGAAGCGCTTCCTCGGAAAGATAAGCGAGTGCGAGGACGCGCTAGAGACGTACGAGAAGCGGGCGAGGGAACTGGCATGAGGGACAAGGGGTTCTGGTTCAATGTCCGGCGGCGCATGATAGACCGCGCGGAGAGGAACGCCAAGAGGGATCTGGCCGCCTGCAAGGAGTGGAGGAAGGAGCACAAGATGCATGTGTACGGATCCTCACCGTACAAGCCCGAACTCGTGGACAAGATGGTGGCGGCCGGAGCGATCGGGAGGGGCCCCGACCCCGCCGACAAGCAGAAATATGCCGAGTGGCTGGCCGCATATGACAAGCAACACGAGAGCGAGGCGTGGGGCAACGACATATCCGTGGCGAAGCGGCTGGCCATTACGGGGACACATCTCGCCATCAGGGGGGAGGAGATTGCCCAAGCGCTCCACGAATACTGCTTCACGCCAGAAAAGGAGTTGCGCCCCCACTACGAGCGCCTCGCCTACTTGGCCGTCCACGCGATTGACGACTTGCAGGACACGAGGAAGCGGCTGGATGCGTCGTACAAGAAGGCGGACGAGGGCTCGGCGCGCTGGATTCTCCACGACTTGGAGAACATGACCTGGTTCCAGGAGTTGTTCGACGAGTTGGACGGAATAACAGGAGCGGCCAAGTCTTGAGGCGGCTGGGCGAACACGGCTTGCTGGTGCGCAAGTGGTTCCACGAGCAAAAGTGGGCCCTCCAGATGTACGCGCGCATGCCGGAGCATGACGGCAACGTAAAACCCCCCATGTGCGTTGAGTGTCGAACCTGCGGCCATGACGGGATATACCACTGGGGGGCGAGGCCCCAACTCCAATGCAACCACCTCAACGCCAAAAACCTGTTCTGCGAGTGCAATGAGTACGTGGAGGGAAGGGCATGAGAGACTGCGGCGCGTGCGGCCATGCCTACGGGGTTCACGGGTCCGACGGAAAGGGCAGGTGCCGCTTCGTCGTTAACCCGCAGGCGCATTTGGACAACATGCACGCCTATGAACTCTGCCCGTGCGGGACCTACGTGGAGGACGAGGCATGACCGAACAAGAGGAACTGGCCGAGGCCAAGTCGCTCATGCGGCGATCGCTCAGGAGCATATTCGAGGAGTATGACGGGGCCGCCCTGCTGGAAAAGGGCCAGTTGCTCATGGCCGCCTCCATGCACGAATCGCTCAGCGACGAGGGCGACGAGGACATATTCGACATGAAAAAAAAGGCGTGGGACATGTTCGTGGAATACAAGAAGCGCAGGGGGGAGGTCGATTATGAATCCTAGGCGGCCCCCGCTCATGCCCCTCCTCAGGAGCGCCAAGAACAAGACGTGGATGAGGGTCTGGTACTTCGTGAGGGTCTATGACGACGATTACGAGACGGACGACGCGGACGTGCAGATGGCGTTCGTCACGGACGAGGGGAAGCGCGTCCCCGAGGACGTGCGGGACGAGATAATCTCCCAGTGGCACGGGCCCGGCGGCGAGCCCATACCGCTCCCCTACATGAGGGCGGTGTCCCACTACGTCGTCATAGTGCCCCACGGGGCCCGCGCATTGCTTGTCGGGAACGGGTCCGCATACGTCCGCATACTCCCCGTCCCCAAGAACCCGAACAAGAGGGTGCGCTGGGAGCAGGAACGGGCCGTCGAAGTCGAGGACATAACTACGGACGCCCCGCTGGAGGACGAGGAGGATTGACTGCCACGGATCACACGTTCTGGTGCCACGAGTGCGAGGCCCTCAACGCGAGGTATTCGGCCCCCGGACAGGTAGAATGTACCATTTGCCACGCGGTCAGAAACATGGTGTACGGGGAGCGGCGTGTCATTCGGGAGACGGACAACTTCCAGAAGTTCATGCGCGATCGCAAGCTGGGGATGAAGTTCTATTGAGCAAGGACTACGGGGGCTGCGACTGCCCCAAATGCCAGGACGGGCGGTACGAGGTGGCGTGGATGAGGTCGCCGAAGGACGCACGGCCGAAGGACAAGTGCTACGCGGAGGAGGCGAAGGCATGAGGGAGACGACGGTAGCCGACGAGACGGCCGCGTTGAAGTTGATGCGCAAGAGGGAGGAGGCCCGCCACAAGGCGCAACTCATCGCGGCCCAAGAGTTGAAGGCGATATCCATGAAGGTGAGGGAACTGGAGGATGAGGACAATGCCAGCGGGCTGGTCGACCGGACGGACCTTAACGACGCGCGCATACTGAGGTCCGCCGCGATCGAGTTGGTGGTAAGGGCCAACGAGATGAAGGGGGACTGGCCCGCATCCGTGATAGGCGGCCAATTGAAGGAATACGTCCAGATCCTGAACTCGATGCTAAAGAGGAACGTCCGATGAACAAGCGGTACGTCTCGTTTTTCAAGAGCGACGACCTCACCGCGACCCTGTTCATCAAGGCCAAGAGGCGGAGCGCGGCCATCATCGAGTTCCAGACCGCTTTCTGGTCAATGCAGTTGATGCTGCGGACGGCTACCCACGGGGAAGTCAAGCACGAGCTCAGGGCATGGCTGAAGGAGGACTTTGGCGGCAGCGACATCATCACCATCAACAACCGCGTGAATAGCCCTTACGAGAGTAGGGAGGAGGTGATACATGATGAGTGAGAATGGAGACGAAAGCTTCGTGATGAAGCGGGCCGGCGACGGCGACATGAAGGACAGGACGAGGTTCAGCGCCAAGCAGACGGCGAAGGGACTGTGGCAGTTCGAGGTAACCGTGGAGGTGTTCGACAAGGACTCCGTGGTAAAGTCTAATCCTGTCGACGTGTCGGATCAGAAGCACGTGCCCCTAGGAAAGCAGGCGCTGAACATCATAAAGGATGCCGAGGCGCGGTTCAGGGCCGACGGCAAGAACCTCGTGTCGGACTAGGCCGTGCCGTAGCCGCCCCTGGAATTCAAGAGGCTGTCCATGTAGGTGAGGCGGACTCCACCCCCCGCGTTTTTTGCGGGTTCAACATCAACGTTGTATTTCATCCGGAACGGCGCCGGAAGCACGGCGGCCCGGACTTCGTACGAGCAACTGTATGATACGGTCAGCGTCTGCCGCACGTCGTACTCGGTTTCGGCGGGCACCGGCTCCAGCCTTGTGGACGAGCCGGAACCCGGGGGCGGCGGGTTCGTGGCCTTTGCCCTGACGTCGTACGCGACGCGGACTGGAGGCATGAGGATCCGTCCCACTATGTCGTATTTGGCGAGTGCTGGAACCGCCGCCACCGCCCGCCTGACCGCGTATTCAGCCCGCCCGTCCGCCCCCGTCCCCGCCGCCGTCCTGCGGACCGCGTACCTCACCATGGTTGCCGACGGCCCCACCGCAGTCCTGACCGCGTACCTTACCATGCTGGCGGCGGAAGCGGAGACGCGCCCCACTATCCCGTACCGCGTCCGCGCGGTTATTTCCCTCGCCTCCCTCAACGAATACTCCGTCCTCGCCCTGGCGGCAGCGGCCACCCCCTTCCTCACCGCGTACTCCATTTTGGTACTCGCGGCTGTAATGCCGTTCCTCACGTCGTACCGCACGACGGCGGGGCGCGCGAACACGCGGGCGATTATCCCGTAGGCGGTCTCGTACGACTTTGAGACGAGTGCCCTCACCACGTACGCGGTTTTGGTACGGGGGGCGGACACGGGCTGGCGGATGTCCCAGATTACCTCGCTGGCGCCCCCCCGTATGGTCTTTCGCACGTCGTAGTTGGTGATGAGTCGGTCGTACGCGACCACGGTGCTGCGTATGGAATAGCGCAGTTTGGCGCGCATTATGACGAGCACTCTTATCAAATCGTACAGCATGCGGGCGGCGGCCATGTCGACGAGCGCCCTCACGCCGTACTTTGTCGAGTATGACGGGAGCGTGCCCGATACGATGCGGCGGACCGCGTACTCGGTCTTGGCTGCGGCGATCCCCGTTATTACGACGAGTATGGAATAGCGGAGGCTCGCCGTGGTCGCGGCGACGCGCGCCCTCACGTTATATTCGGTGCTGGTCGCGGCGGCGGTTATGGTGGCCCTCACGTCGTACTTGGTGCGGACCGCGGGGGGGGAGACGGGGGTGCGGATCTCCGCCGAGGCCGCGTACCCGAGGAGGCCGGCATTGAAGCGGCGGCCGTACCCGAGGAGGCCGATGCTGTTGGTCGTGTACGATCACCTGGCGCGGGCGCGGAGCCGCAAGCGGCAGCAGGGGCAGTACAACCCCGAATAATTTATGGCCCGATCGCACTGCTTGCAGTAGCGCCAGCCGTCCCCGTAGGGGGTCGTGTTGGAGCGCTTGCGGAAGGGGGGGGAAGCGCACGCGCCGCTGCACTTGGCGGTCAATCGCGGCCGCCGCTCCAGTCGGTGGCCACCGTAGAGGCGCGGCGGGCGAAAGTCTTGAGGGTCTCGCCGCCCTCTATGAATGCCGCGCTCTCCGCCGTGGCGTGTATCTTGGCCCGCTGCATGCGGTCGATGAACCGTATGCGGTTGAGCATGTAGCGCTGGCCGTCCACCTCCACCTTCAGGTTCCAGAGGTACGCGCGGTTCTGCTGGCCCACCGTCCCCCCCTCAAGCTTCAGCATTATGCTGTTGAAGGGGGCGCGCTGGGCGTCCGTGAGGGCGAGCGAGACGACGGGCTGGGCCGCCTGCGCGCCGTGCGGGACCGTCGTGGTAAGAACGCTCGTGGCCCCCGTGTCGTTCGTCCCGTCCAAATCGTTTCCGACGTAAAGCGTGGCGGTCATGGCGGCCTGCGCCCTCGTCCCCGAGTCAAAGTCCGCCCCGTCGGGGCGCTTCCACTGCAGCGAGGCGCTTATGGACAGGTCCTGTGCGGGCTTCACCGTGGGGAACGTCCACACGGCCCTGCGGATCTCCCCCGTCTGGTGGATGGCGCCGCTCCTCTGGACATGGGCCCCGTCCACGGCAAAGTCGTCGTCCGAGGCCTCCATGCCGTTGACCGCCCCCTCTCCCCGAGTGCCGTCGTACGTCGGCTCTATGATGCGGTAGGGCGGCAAGAAGTCGCTGGCCGGCATGCGGGACGACACCTTCACGTCGAGGTTGCTCAGGTCTATAGCGGAGAGGTCAGCCTTGAAGTCGTCGACGGTGGCCTCGTGGCGCGTCACCCATTCTACCGACGTTATGACGACGCGGAGGTAGTCGTCGGCGCTGCGGATCTTTTCGGCGATCCTGACGGCCGCGTCGGTAACCTGGAACGTCGCGGCCCGCCCCATGTCGTACTCTATGACGTATGCGGGGCCGAGGCTGGCCGTCGGAGCCAGCATGGAGACGGGGTGCGTGGCCTTTAGGAAACCGAGGGCGCGGCGCTCCGGGATTCCTGCCGTGGGCGCGTCCCACTCCCACACGAGATCCGGGGAGACGGTGCGGTCGGAGCCGCCCAGCGCCTGGCATCTCACGGTAACCCTCAGGACGACGCGATCGTTCCCGGGCTGCGTCACGGTGAAGGGAGCGAACCCTTCAAAGTTGAGCGTGCCCGCGACGTTGCCGGCCTCCGACTCCGTGGCTCCGTCGATGTCCACCTGCAAGTGGCCGCCGGCCACGGCATACGTGGTGCCGCCGACCCCAGACCATATGTTCGGCGTGGACGTGGTGAGCGGGACGACCCGCTCGATGGTGTCCACCTGGAGCAATTCGTCTATGGGGAGAGACCTGATCTGCTGGGAGAGCGCCTTCACGTCCGCGTCCACTTGCTCTATCTGCGGGTCGATAACGGCCGCCGTCGCCCGCGCCGCCGCCGCCTGGAATTCCGCGTTCTCGGCCATCCTCACTCCGGCATCCGCGAGTTCGGCAGACGTCGGGGAGAGCGGGTTCGCGAGGATGTCTATGGTAACGAAATAGTCGACGTTGTCCGGAGGCAAGTACGGGGTCGCGTCGTCCGCGCCCACGGTGTACAGCCCCCACGAGGCGAGTTTGCGCAGTTCGGTGAGCGGATTGGTCTCCAAATTCGTCTCGGTGGGCTGGCGCCCTATCGTGAGCCACGACAGGTCCCAGCGCATGCGGTTCGAGAAAATGTCGTACGCGCGGCCGCTCCCCTGGTAAGAGTGGGTCGCTTCCATCGCGGCCTGCGTGCCCATGCGACGGTCGAACAGCGCGCGGGTGAGGGCCTGCTTGCCGGACAGCCGGACGTTCCCCAGCCGGAGCACGTTCGGCGTCGGCGCGCTGTCGAAGTAGATGTTGGCATCATACAGGCTCGTGCGGAGCCCGTGGTAACTGATGAGGTTCTCGCCGTTCAGGGTTTCGGCCAAGTCCACGTTGGTGTTGCGCCGGAGAACCACGTCGAGTTCGGCCACGTCCGCCGCGTTGATGGTGTACTTGCGGTAGTCGAACCCGTCGCGCTTCGCCGTTATGTTTACTATGCTGTTCGGCGGGACCGGTATCCTCACCTCGTCCACGGCGGGGTGGGGCGGTATCCAGTTCAGCGTCGCCCCGTTGTCCGCGTCCCATACCACCCCCGTGCTGAACCCGCCGAGTTTTACCAGTATGGACTTGCCGGTGGAATCCTGGTAGCCGATGTTGATCCTCCCGTTGCTGAGCGGGGACAGGTTCACGGTCCCAGTCGTCCGTATCGACCGGAATTTTGTGCCGGCCGTGAGCACCCCGCCGTTCCCCACGGTAACGTTGTAGTCCCCCAAGTCGAGGACTGTCCCGTCGGCGCTGGCCACCATCGAGGCCCGCGTCGGGTGCACGTTGCCGGCGTCCTGCAACTTGTGCCACTTTAACCAGTCGTACCATTCGTCGAGGTTGCGCGCCGCCGTCAGCGTGATCAGTTTCACCAGTACGGCGTGGTTCACGGCGAGGCCGGCATATGCTGCCACGATCGTCTGGTCCGTCTGGGTGATGGACGGGTCGAGGAGCATCTCCGTCTCCACGTCGATCACCAAGTCGGACTTGTGCGTGATTGCCTGGAGCGCGGCTATGTGCAGGTAAGAGTCGGTCGACCACGGCAGCATGTCCGAACTGTCGTTGATCATGCCCCTGTATATGACGGGCTTGGCCGGGAGCGTGGACGGCTGCGCGGCGACGCCCCGCGTGGAATCCCCCTGGCCCGGCCGCAGGTTGAATATTTTAGTGCCCAAGAGCGGGGCGTCGTTCCCGAGGAAGGCGTTGATGCCGTCCGCTCCGGACACCTTGGAGTAGTTGCGCTGCGTGTTGTACCTTATTCCGGGGGAGTTGGACCCGCCGTTGTTGATGCCGATGTTTTTCTGCCACCAGTTGTCCTGGCTGTCGACGCCCGTGTCCGAGAACCGCCCGTCCACGAAGTCGGACACGTGCGTGCGCGCGCCCTCGATGCTGTTGCCCGCCGAGTCTACGACGTGGAATCGGATCTCCTGGGCGAACTCGAAGCCCCCGAACGATCTGTTCCCGTGGCTGCGGCTCTGGAGATCCACGTTAAGATCTGTACCCGTGAGGCTGTTGAGGATCCGGACGAGCGTGCCGTTGAACGCGCTGATGTCGACCAAAGAGTTGTGCTTGCCGTCCACGCCCTTTATGACGAACGGGCCCGTGTCCGCGCCGAAGTTGCCCCCCGGCACGGAGATGCCCCCGTGCATGCGCTCTATGCGGATGCCGTCGATGGTCCCTCCGGAGCCGCGCGCCTGTATCTGCATCGTCCCCCCGATCAGCGTGAGGTTCCTGATGGTGTAGCGCGGGCTGAACAGGCGCGGGGCAAAGTAGCCCGTGTCCTCGTCCCTGCCGTTCTGCCACACGACGTCCTGGATTATCAGGTTGCTCCCCAGAACGGCGCCTTCGGGCCCGTCGAAGCGGGAGGCGGCGGCCGAGATTATGGTGCAGCCCCTCAACTGCACGGTCGCGTTGGCCCTCGCGTAGATCGCGGCGGTCGCCACGTCGGAAGCGCCGGCCCCCTTTTTGGCGAATACCACGGCCGTGCCCGCCGTGTACGTCACGCCGTCGGCGACAGACGAGGAAGTCCCCGGACCGGTGGTCTCCCCCCCTATGTCCAGCGTCGCGCCGCCCCTCACCTCGATCCCCCCGCCGGCCCCGTCTCCTACCCCACCCGTGCCCCCGTTCCCGACTATGGCGTTCCCCGAGATGAACAGCGTGTCCGTTTCCGGATCCAGCGACATCGTGCCGGACGCCACGACGAACCTGGCCTCGCTCGCCACGCTGAGCCGCTGGAGCGGATCGTCCTCCAGTTCTATCGTGGCGACGCCCCTGGCGGTTATGACGTCATTCTGGCTGGTTGACGGGTTGAGTGTCTGGAGGTTGCCGTCCTGCGGCCCCGTTACCGTGATGAGGCCCGCCGCGTTTCGGCTTACGGCCATGCTACTGACCCGTGTCTGCGCTGGCCGCTATGTCGAACTCGGCATCATTCCAGGCGACGGCCCCGCTCGGGATCGTTCTCTTTATGTAGACGGCCCTGAACCCCGAGCCCGCGATGTCCCCCAACTGGAGGGGCGCCGTCGGCGTCGGCTCCCCCCAGACTATGTCCGAGGGGGGCGCCGTCGTCTCGCTGGCGAGGACTGCGGCCACGGCGTTGGCCCGCACCGTCGGCGAAACGCCCATCTCGCAGAACCCCATATCCGTGTCGGGATCGAACGTGTTCGTGGCGGGATCCTCCCCCCAGTAGTTGATGGGGTTGTTCCTCGGAGCCCCCCCTCGGGGGATGAACACCTTGAAGTCGAACGCCGTCAGCGCCGAGGCGTTGTGCGCGTACACTATGCGGTAGTCGGTATATCCCGCCGAACTCTGGGCCCCTGTTATCACGTCGAACAGGTTGTGCTTGAGCGCGGAGGGGGGGTTCTGCACTATGGCGTTCGTCGATATGGTGCCCCCTATGGAGAGGTCTGTCCCGGGCCGAAAGAGGCGCGTCGGATCCGTGGAACCTATGGAGTACCTTATGGTGAGCTCGCTTGCCATCACCGGCATGCCCCTTCCGCTCCCCGCACCGAAATAAGGCTATCGGTACTAGAGGCGCAGGTAGCGCTTGCGGACGCCCGCGATGTTCTGCCTGACGCTGAAGCGGGGGGCCCTGCTCGGGCCGCGACGGAACCACGCCGCCCCCAGCACCCCCCGCACCCCCCGCCACCTCGTCCAGGCCGTCCTTGCCGAGGCGCGGACGGGCTGCCACCTCCGCCAGGCCGACTGGAGGACGGCCCTTATGGGGGCGTGCCGGAGCCAGCCGGCCTTTACAGCAGAGGCGGCGGGCCGCCAGCGCCTCCACGCCGCCGCCGTCTCCGAATCCGCGAACCGGTGGCGCCCCCACCCCGTATTTTTGGAGGCGCGGGCGGGGCGCCACCTCGTCCACGCCACATCGTCTATGGCCGACAGGACGGGGCCGTGCCTGTACCATGCCGACTTTAGCACGGAGGCGGCCGCGCGCCACCTGCGGGACGCCGTCTTTTGTTCGGACAGTACGGGGCGGTGGCGCCCCCACGCCGACGACGTCTCCGAGTCGGCGAAGCGGTGGCGCCCCCACGCCGACGCGAGGGCGCGGCGCACTGTACCGTGGCGGCCCCAGCTCGGGGGGGCGTCCGCGCGGTGGAGGTACAGCGAGTACACGTCGCCAGGCTGGCGGCGCAGGGCGTACATTATCCCCGCGCTGTCTATGGTGAGGCCGGCGACGGCGGCGTTGCCGATGGGGATCGTCGCGTCCAGTTGCGGGAGGCGCTGTCCCAAGGAAGCCGTGCCGGTGATGGGGGGCCCGAACGCGAATATGCGCCCGTTCCGCTCGCCGATGTATATCCGGATGTCCGGCTCTCCCACTAAACCGGTAAAGGCGATGCTTCTCGGCCTGTCCAGCGACGAGTCGACGGCGCTCACATTTGTTATTGTCGCTTCTTCTATGACGGTATTGGTGCGTAATCGGCCGACGTAATGCGTGCCTCCTGCCTCGTAAAGGATCAACCCGATAAAAGGTCCTATACCGCGCAACGTTAACCCGAACGCCCTCCCCGTTATTCCCGTGTCGGCCGTGAAATCATGTTCGAGTGCCGTCCCGCTGGCCGGTATCCTGTATTCAGAAACCACGATGGTGGTGCCAGGGGTGCGGCAGCCCCACAGGGAATCGCCTTGCACCGCCAAGCAGTTGGGCTCGATGGCCGAGGGCGTCGCGAACGTCCTCACCTTGGCGGCCAGCGGGTCGAGGCCGGCGCCCTCGAACTCCGCGATGCCGTTGCGGTCGAACCCGTACATCTTTCGGGAGCCGTCCGCTTGGTCGGCCGCCAAGCCGCCGGTGAACTCCAACTGCGGCATGCCCGGCGCTTGGGCGGGAACGGGCGCCCCAGGCCGCAACCTCCACTCCTCTGACTCGAGGCCGATCTGCTTGGAGACCTCGACCATGCGCAGCCACGCGGGGGAGGGAGAGGAGCGGGCAACGCCGTAGCGGCGGGAGGCGGCGCCCAGCGGGAGGCGGGTCGGGCGGAAGCGATGCGAGGCGGCGGGAACGGCGGACGTAACGTCGTGGTCGTACTCGATCACGACGCCATTCGTGTTGATGGCATACAACACGTCGTCGATGTTGGTGACGTCGACCACGCCCGCGAACGCGATCGTGTCCACGTTGGTGCCGTCGGCGGGAGTTGCCGCCTTTACGGGGCGCAGGAACAGCGTGCCCGACGAGGACAGCCACAAGTATTCGGGCGTGATGGCAAAGTCGTCGTTGCCCACGGCGCCGTACAAAGTGCGCCGGTACTCCCACGTGCCGCCGGTGCCGCCGATCTCGCGAATTGTGTTCGCGGTCGCCGGCTGCACCCACACGCCGTTCGGCCCGTCGCCAATGCCCGCCGACGCCACCGTGAGCGGCGTCGAGGTCGCGCCCGGGGTCGGCACGTCCTCCGCGTTCATGGCTGCGGCGGACGCGCCTCCGATGGCCACGCGCTTTATCCACGTCGCGCCGAACGACGTGATGTACGCGTAGCCGCCGTACGCCGCCGCGTGCGTGCTGAAGCCGTGTATGATGGTCGCTCCTAGCGATATTACTCCGGTCGTGCGGGCGGGCGTGTCCGCTTGCAGGTTCGCCAAGCCGTCGTATATCAAGAGGCGCACGGTATTCAAGGCGGTGTTCGATGCCAGCGCGACCCACTTGTCGGTCGTGTGGTCGTACGCCAGACCCGTGAAAAAGTATGCCCCGCCGAACGGGTTGTCAAGATCCACTACTTGGCGGGTTGCGCGGGCCGTGGCCCCGCACCTACAGCGACGAGGGCGATCCGCCGTATATGGTGAACGGCACTTCCTCTATGCGGCCCACCGGAACGGCCACCTCGGTTACCGTCCTGCGTATCCATATGCCCACCACCCTGTCCTTTACGAGATGGTACTGGTCGGCGCCCGAGGCGGGGTTGAGGTATATGGTGTTGGCGTCCAGGGCGGCGCTCGACGGGATGGCCTTCCAACTGCCGTCCGCTATGACGGTGTCCGCGCTCCCCGTGTGCTGGAGTTTCGGGACTACATCTTTGGTGGCGATGGTGTCGGCCTCGGCGGACGAGCCGGCGGTGGGCGCGCCCGCGTTGGCGGCGACGGGGAGCACGTACGCGGCGAACGCGGTGGCCGCGTCCCACGTCGGGGTAACGCTGTTGACCGGAATCCACATGCGGGCCCTGAACAGTTTGCTGTTGAGTTCCATCGCCTGCTGGCTGTTGTTCCTTACGTAGATGCAGCGGTAGTCCACGTGGGTGCCGAAAGGCGCGCTCCCCTCGTTGTCCGCCTCTAACGTGTCGTCGAACAGCGCCTGGAGGTTCACCGTGGGATTTAAGGTGTCGTACGCGGGGATCTCGTTGTCGCTCCTGGCGAGCGTGCGCGGGGGCCCGCCCAGCGAGAACCTGCCCTTCTCCGTAAAGTTGCCGGCGCCGTCCGCCGGCCGGTTGTCCGTGCCTATGGAAGCCGGTCCCTGGGAATAGAACCACTCGATGTCCGAGGAGAGTACCACGGCCTGCGTGGGGCGGGCTAAGATATATGGCTTACGTCGAGGCCAGCAGGTTCCTCTGGCCCTTGGGGAGGCGATCCACCTCCATGGCCGCCGACAGGCGCGGGGGGAGGGCCACGTTCATCTTGAGCCACCGTACGATGCATTCAGTATGGAACATGAGCCACGCCCTGCCGTACCCGTGGGCCGAGTGCACGTCCAAGTGGGCGAAGGAGGGCCCCACCTGGAGGTGGGGCTCGTCCTCGTAGCCCTTCAGCGGGTTGTTGCACAGGCGGCAGTAGCGGTTCCTCAGGTTGGTGCGCGCCCCCTTGAGCCGCTCGACCTCCCTCCAGAGCATGTTGCGTTCTTGGGCGGCCTCGTGCCCTCCCCTTACCAAAGACTTGGCCCTCTGGGCGCTCTTGATGAGGCGGAGTTGTATCTCGTGCTCCTCGGCCACCAGCAGTTTGACGGCCTTGTCTATACAGGGCGGGCAGAAATAGAAGGTCGTCCCCGGAGGGACGCGCATGCGGGGATCGTACACCATAATGTAGTGCGCGGAGGCGGCCTCGGGGTTGTTCTTGCATTGTATTATGGCCCCGGGAATGGGCCGGCGGACGGCGCAGCATCTCGGCATGGCGCCCGCTCCCGTTTATTGCCCCTTGGAGAAAGCGTTGACCAGTTCGGAGCCGGCGGCGTCTATGGCCCTGGACGCGGTCTCGTACATTTTCAAAAAGTTTGCCCTGAACGGCTCGTGGTGTTCTATGGACTTCAGCGCCAAGTCGTCCACCAGTATGATCTGCCGCAGCGCGTCGTGGTGCTTGCCGCAGTCGGCCCTCACGAGGTCTATGTTCCTTATTTTATTGCACGCCTTCTGGAGGGCCCTCCTCTGCTGCTTGGCCTGCATTATGAGGTTGGACACCTCCCGCTTCCGTTCGAACATGAGGCAGATGTCGATTATGTCCGCGTTCGACAGGAGCCACGACAGGCGATGCGAGACCTGCCCCAGCCCGCTGTCCAAGAGGTCCCTCATGGCGCAAGCATGGCGCATGTTCGACATTACGTCGACTATGATCTGCCGACTTTCCCCGAACATGTCGTACAGCATGGCCCTGTCTCCCGCGTCCGTCATGTGGGCCAGCATCGTTTCCCCCTGCCACTTCATCTCCCTAACTTTGTGGTGGGCGAACGATACCCGTTCCAGGGACTTGGCTAGGTAGCCGTCTATGGTGGGGACGCGCTCCGCCGCGCGCGCCGCTTCGTCCGCCTTCCATTCGAGCGACCTCAGGTCGCCCTCGTCCACCTGGCCCACCTTCACCGTCTTGCCCACGCGGATCATGCCTTTGATTCCTTTGATTTCGTCTTGATCCAGTACTTGAGGGCGTAGTACTTTTTTTCGATTTCCATCAACTTCTTTTCCAGTTCCACCGCCTGATAGTGCGTGTTCATGGAATCGGTCGCCACGTCGAGGGCGTCCGACTTTACCGACGAGAATAAGTCCTTCATGTCCACGAAAATCATGCCGACGGATTCGTCGTTCAGGTCCTTGTACTGCTCGGCCAACTCCGCGTCTATCTTGGCGACGTACTCGTCCAGTTCGGTCAACCCTTCCCCGCCCCGTCCTTCTTTTTAGTAGTATAGTCCCCCACGGCGGCCGGCCTGCTCGCCCGAATCCTCCTAGCGGCGCGCCGGTCCTTCCTGTTACCAGGATGGCCGGCGGCTTCCGTTTGGGCCGGATCGGGCCTCGACGTGGGAGACTGGGATGGTTGCTGTTGCTGTTGCTGGGACGGGGGCGGTATCTTGACGCCGGCCTCCTCCGCGAGCTTGTGCACGCGGCTGATCTCGTTGACGGCGTTTATCAGGTACTGTTTCACGGGCTCCATAGCTTGGGACATGAGCGGCCCCATCCCCGCGATGAGCATGGACTGGGTGCCGGCCAGCGTCCTGTCGATGTGGGCCATCACGTCCTGCGGGCCCACGGACTCGGGATTGCCGCTCATCTGTTCATCATCAACCCCGCCACGTTGTAAGTATCCACGTGCGTGCCCTCCGGCGATATGAGCAAGGCGACGGCCCAATGGCAAAGGCAGCACGTGTACGCGACGGGCGGAATGCTGGACGTCTCGGCCACCTTGCCCAACTTTTTTACAATGTAAGCGTGATCCTCCTTGGACATCAGCCTCGCCGCGTGGACGGGCCCCATGCCGCCGTTGCACGTCTCGGCCGCCTTTATGATTTGGTTGCCTATGGTCAGGAGGCATTCGCCGTGCATGCGATTCTGGGCCGACATGCCGCTCCCGAGCCGCCGCGATATTTAAGGGGTTAGCCCTGCCCGCTCGGGCCGCCGCCCCCGCCGTCCCCTTCGTCCGGCGGCTCCTCCGGCCCGCCGCCCAGTATGGAAGTGCCGACCACCCTGTCCGCCACGGGCAGGCAGCCGCCCCAGACGGCCGCCCGCCTCGCGTCCGTCATGGCGGCGCCGGTGTCCCCGTCCACGGGGTTCGCCAGGGGCTCCCCCTTCCTTTGAATCCTCAGCATGGCGGCCAGCGCCCGCTCGCACTCGCTCACCTGTTCGAGGAGGGCGGAGTGGCGGGCCGCGAGCGAGCGGAGGACGGTGTCCAGGTTGGAGTCGTTCAGTTCCGGCGCGGGGGCGGGGGCGGGGGTGCTCACGAGGTATAGGAGCGCCTGGTCATATTAAAAACCCACCACGAGGCGCCCATCCTGGCGTATAGTTTGTACGTGGGGTTGGAGGAACTGCCAGTGCGATACATGCCGATGGTGCCGTCGAAGGCCCCGAACGTGGCGTCCGCGTTGCTCGCGGTGGGGGTCGCCGACGTGCTGACGGCGAGCGGCAGAATGTCGACTATGAGGCCGGCGGCCCCCGTCGAGGTCCCGTCGGCCTGCTTCACGCCGTTGTTCGTGGTCCTCACGTACTCCCCTTGGACGTCCACCTCGGGCGGCGTTTCCGTGGTATCGTACGTCCTCTCGATCCGCCCTACCACGAGGCGGTTGGATATTCCCGTCGATTGCGGGGTGATTTCTTTCCTGTAGAACATGGGAACTTTCCACGGGAGGCCCGCGTCGGGATACTGGGGCTCCAGGCCGGTGCCCGACTGCACCCGTATGCGGCGCTGGCCGAGGCCGACGACCGTGGCGCCGGCGCCGGCGGCGCCGATTCTCGTGTTGGATGATATGAGATACCAGTTGCCGTCGTCGGCCTTTATGCAGAGGCGGTGGGAGGCCGTGTCGGTGCTGGAGCCGTCCGTGTGCGAAAGCAGGCCGAACGCCCCCTCGTACGACCCTATGGCCGCGTCGAGGGTCTCCCCCGTCAGCGAGCCGCTGCCGTCCCACATGTGTATAGGGAGGTGGACTCCCCTGTTGACCGGCAGCGCTGCCGAGAGGCTCGACAGGTTCCTGAGGGCCCCTCCCGAGTACGCCAGTATGTTGTCGCCCACCCTCCGGAGCTCGCCGTTCACGGCGGGATGCACGTCGCTCGACGTCCCGACGTCGGCGAGGCGCAGGCCGTAGGGATTCACGGTAAGCGACGTGCGGCCCCCCGCTTGGTAGTGTAGGCCGTTGTAGCCCTCTGGGGTTTTAACAAAGGCATCCCCCGTCTCGCTGTACCCGATCCCCCTGTCGCCGTTCCCCGGAACGGTGTTCACGCCGTCCTCGAACTTCAACTTCTTGTTGATCTTCACGCCGTCGTTGAGCCGTATCGTGGCGTCGGCGGGATGCCCTCCCTGCACGCGCGAGTCGCCCAAGACGAGCAGCCTGTGCCACGTCGGCGAGCCGCCGGCAATGGCCACCACGTCGTCCCTCGAAAGCAGCGAGATGATGAACGTGCCGTTGGTGTCGAACCCGATGGCGTTGCGGTTGCTATCGTTGGGAACTTTCGTTCCAGTCAGCCCCGTGTTCCACTGGAGGCGGTCGGCGATTGCCTGGAGGTTCGTGGTGCCGCCGCCGCCTTCGCCCGTGAGCCACGTGTTGAGGGCGTTATAGATCGCGGTTCCCGTCGTGGTGATCTGGCTGCTCATCCATGCACCGAATTGTCCGATCGCGGCTCCGACGACACCGGTCAGCCCGTACGTCAGCGCCTTGTAGACGTCCAGCGACGACGATATGGCGTTGTTGGTGGCGGTCTGCTGGCCTTCCGGCTCGCTCGAGCCCTGCGTGTCCCTGCCGTTGAACCAGGCGTGCAGGGTCTCCGTAAGCCACTTGATCGCCCCCTGGTATCCGCCGATCACCGTGGAGGCTATGTTGGAGTTGAATATCCCCTTCAGCAGTATTTGGGGGATGTTGGTAACGGCGGTGGCCGCCGTGGTAACGGCGGTGCCGGAGGCTATATTGTTGATGAGTTTCACGAAAAACGTCGCGATGTTGCTCACGGTGGTGCGGAGCGGCGTGATCATCGTGTCGTCGATCCACGTCCACGCATCGCCGAGGGCCGTGCCGATGGCTCCCGATTGGTGCGAGAACCATTCGGCAACAGTCCGCTGCGTGGTGCCTATGACGTTGACCAGGGTCTGGGCTCCTCCTGCGGCAATCTCCCTGACCTTGTTGAACGTGTTCTGTGCGGCGGCTAATACCGTGTTGCTGGCGTAGTCGGCGCCGAGCATGAACTTGTAGACGGACTTGCCCAAGTCCTCGGCAGTATCCCACACGGCTTTGGTTACCTTCTTTACCGTCTCGCCGGCCCAAACGACGGCGGTCTTAGTGGTGTTGCCTATGACGTTGACCAGTGTCTGGGCGCCAGCGGCGGCGATCTCCCTGACCTTGTTGAACGTGTTCTGGACGGTGGCCGGGAAGTCGCCCGTGAGGTCCGTCCCAAACACGAACTTGTAGATCCCTTGGCCGAGTTTGTTCAAGCCCTTCCACGTGGCGGCCGTCGCGTTAGTCAGCCTGTCCTTTATCCAGACGGCGGTGGTCTTTGTCGCGGTGCCTATGACGTTGACCAGTGTCTGGGCGCCAGCGGCGGTAACGTCCTTGATCTTGTTGAACGTGTTCCACACCGCGCTGGTGAAGTTCGTCGAGCCGTCCCCCCCCAGCATGAACTTGTAGATCGCCTTGTCGAGGCCGTCCATGGCCGTCCACGTGGCCTCGCCGAGCGAGCCGATGGCGGTTCCTAATTTTGCAGCATTGTCGGTGAACCATGCCTGCGCCTTAGTCGCCGCGTCCGTGAACACGTCCACGACGTCGGTCGCGGCGTCCAGCGTCATCTCCCTCAACTTGTTGAACGCGCTCTTGGCCACCGCTCCGAGCGAGTCGTTCCCGTCACCGAACAGGAACTCGTACACGCCCTTGCCCAAGTTGGTGAGGTTCGACCACACGCTCTCCCCGAGTTCGCCGAGCGCAGAGCCTATGTTGTCGGCCTGATCCTCGAACCACTCTCGGGCATCATCGCCGCCCGTCTTGAACACGTCGAGGACGTCGTGGGCGGCATCCGCTCCCAACTGCCTCAGGTCGTCGAACACGTCCGACACGGCCGAGGAGAACGTGGTGTCGCCATCGCCCCCGAAAAGGAACTTGTAAAGGCCCTTGTCCAAGTTCTCGACACGGTTCCACGCGGCCCTCGATACGGCGTTTACGACGCTCTCGGCCCACTCCCCTATGTTTTTCGGGATGCGCTTGGGCGGCGTGCTGTCGTCGTCCTTTACCCCCCAGATGGCGCCCGTCATGTAAGTGATGGGCGTGGGCGGATGCGCGGCGAGGTCCCGCGCGGTGTCGCCGTCGCGCTGGTACAACTGCGCGTTCGCGGACGAACTGGGGACCATGTGGATGGCCTGGATGGACCACCTGTAGATCTCCCTCGATATGTTCTGGATGGCCAGCACCACGTCGGCCACCACCGAAGTGGCCCACTCCCCGAACGTCTTGTTGTAGTATTGTTCTCGGGGAGGATCGTCGGCCGTGTCGTCGGCGAACTTGTAGTACCAGGTGTTTATTCCGAACAGGGCCCCCTCGAAGTACGTGAGGGCGTTGGCCTCGGCCACCCCCGTTACCTCGCTCAGTTTGGCCGTCGTCCGGTTGTCTATGGTCGGTATCACGGTCCCGACGGGCGGCCTCGTGTACAGTTGCATCTCGGCCTTTGCCTGGTCGACGTCGTGCCACGCCTGGACGGCCCACTGGTAGAACGACTTGGGGATGTCCGGCAGCGTTATGCCGGTGAGTCCTCCGGAGGCCACGGCCGCCCCCGCCACGGGCGCCTGCTCCCACGGGACGGAACTGTTCCGCACGTCCTCGGAGACCCTGCCGGCCAGCCCCTTCGATTCGGCGCGGTCGGCCTGCGCCGCCGCGTACTCGCTCTCCACGTCGAATACGCCCATTACAAGGCCACCCCGTCGAAGTTTATCCTGTCCCTCAGCAGGACGTGGGCGATGAACCCCCCCGGCCCCCCGCCGGCGTTCACCGTGTACGTTACCCTGCGGACGGAGTACCGCTTGGTGTTCTCGTAAAACCACTTGCCGTTTCTCTCGACGGCCCGAACGCCCGAGTTCATGGGAGGGGCCACGGAGGAAGCCCAGTCAGCGGGAGTCCCCGAGCCGGCCGCCGTGATGTACGGCATGTCGCTCTCCTTGATGACGTCGCGGCTGCTCACCCACACGTAGTCCCCCGCCCTGATGTCGCACCTGCCCGTTAACTTCAGCGTTATGTTGTCGCGGCGGAACGCGGCCAGGTCCCTCTCCGCTTCGGCGGCCCCCTTCAGTTGTTCTATGTTGGAGATGGTGGTGTGGTTTACGATGTTCGGCATCAGCGTGTATTTGGAGGCCGATATGCTTTCGTCGTCGTCCGGGTCCTCGAATTTTTCAATGGCGTACGGCGGCTTCACTTTGGAATACACGTCGACGATGCCGGTAGTCTTGATGGCCTGCCTCGTTACCGAGGACACGAGCCGTAGCAGGAACCGCCCCAGCGCCAGCGGGTCGAACCGGCCGTCCTTGTCGTAGCCCTCCTGCAACTGGCAGAGCGCCAACTTCACCCTCCTTTTCTCGAACACTTCCAGGATGGACAACTCCGGAGTTATGATGTTGGTGTACGTGTCGTCCACGTTCAATGAAACGGGGTTGCGCGCGCGGTATATGCGGAAGTTCGTGAAGGGGATGTTTATCTGCTGGGTCTCCCCCAGGAAGCGGTAGGTAAAGTCGGAGATCCACACGTTGTCCTCGGAATCGTATATGGTGACGCGGAAGGGGATGTCGCCTGCCGGCACCCTGAGATCCCCCAGAGTCATGTCGAAGTTGAAGTAGAAGGATATGCCGGCGATGGTGCCGAGGGTGTCGGCGTCGTCGTTTTTCCAGCCCCTCTTTCCCGAGGAGGTATATGTCAGGTTGAACAGGTCGAGGACGCCCTGGGCGGGGCGGGGGCCGGGCAGGGGGGCGGCCGGCGCGGAGTTGTCGTTGTAGAGGGGGGCGCCCGGGCCGCCGCCGGCCCTGGTGCCGCCGTACAGGGAGCCGACCTTCAGGCGGCCGGCGCCGGAGCCGACGTCCCGCTGGGGGAACGGCGCCCCCCACAAGACGCACCACCACCCGCTCCTGTACATCTCGGACCCCCCCAACTGGGTCGCCAACTCCACTATCAGGTTGCCCAAGGCTCCCGCTATCCTGACCCACAGGCGCCACGTGGAGTCCTGGTCGGGGGCCCCGTACTCGTACTCCCAAACTATGGCGCGGTTGTCCGTGTAATACGTCGGGGGGTTGCCGTCGTTTTTCTTGTACCGGTACGTGAGGCCGTCCGTGTTCTCCACGCGCGTCGGGTAGTGGAAGCAGTCGTTCCCCATGTACTGGGGGAGCAGCGAGCGCCAGCCGAAGGTGACGTCGGCTTCAGTCGTGCTCCTTTGGGCGCGGGGGTTAGCCACCACGGGTTTCTCGGCGTACTGGTAAACGAGGCCTTCGGACAGGACGGCGCACTCGTTCCACTCGTCGGGAGTGCGTATCACGATCCACTGGCCCGCGCGCAACTGCACTATCGAGTTGTGGTAAAAGTTGCCGTATGGATCTTTCTTGGAGTTCACGGTCGTGTCGCCGTCGGTTACGGGGTTGTCGTAGAACCTGAGCGTCGTGTTGGGGGTCTGGTTCACGTTGACGCAGCCGATGGACGGGGGCACCACGAGCATGCGGAAGCCCTCGGGAAGGCGGGCATCCACGTGCTGGTTGTCCGCGTCGTCGTCGTAAAGGAAGTCTGCCGGCACGTTGATGGGATCAGTCCCCTTCACGTGTACCCAGTTCCGGTACTCCCTGCCGTCCTTCACTACCAAGTTGGAGTCGGGCACGGCGAAGGAAGTCGCCGTTATGGGGTGCTCGTTGGCCGCGTTGTTGGCTACGGGGACGGACGTCGGGTTGCCGCAGAACGACTTCACGGCGTCCAGCGCGGCCGTCCACGGGGAGCCGTTGTTGTTCCCGAGGAAATGCCTCACGGGGCGGAGTATCCAGTAAGTCATGTTGGCCAGCGGCTGGCCGGGAGGAATCAGGTCGACGAGTGTCTTGTTGGCCGGCACGTCCACGCGGGCCTCGTACACCTTGTTGTCGGGATCGTACTGGTTGAGCACCTTCTCGGGAGTCCCCATGCGCAACTGGCTGGAGGCCACGGGTTCCGGCCGGAACCAGTCCTTCCGGACGTACGTGCCCTTGGCGTACGCGACGGTGCGGTCGTGGACGGGATACCGGTTGTACAGTTCCGTTATGGCGGAATACTCCGCGACTTCGACGGGGAGCCTGCCGGTGTCGTCGGCCCCCCTGACCCTGACGACGTTGCCCCGTATGGGCATCTGGGTCTTGGCCACCAGTTGGGTGTCTATGTGAGAGCCGCGCAGGTTTATTCCCGGCGGCAGGGGGCCGTGGTCCGCGAACACGTACGGGTCGGGGCCCCCGCGCTTGCTCCCCATCTTGAACACCTCGCATATCAGAACTCCCTTGTCGGCGGCGGTCGGGGGATCTTCGCTCGCTTTCTCGGTAAACCTCATCGTGAAGTATTCCGAGGCGCCCCCCGCCTTCACGGGGAGGGCCAGCCCGCTCAGGACCCTCCCCAAGGCGTCGAAGCAGTTGGTCTCCTCCCCCCACCTCCATATGTTGAGGGGGTACGCGGGAAAGTCGTCGGACAGTTCCAGTTCTATGGACGGCTGGTTGTCCTCCCTCGACTCGTTGTACGCGGCTATGATCCGTTCCAGCATGTTCTTGTGTGTCGTGAAAAAGTCGTGCCCGCTCATCTTTACCAACTTCAGGTAATGCTCGCGGCCGTACATCGGGTAGTTGGTAACGTGGCCCGTCTCGCTCTCGTCGGAGTTGTTCTCGTCCAAAATCATTATGCGGCGGAACGTGTTGCCGGCGTCGTCCTCCAATGTAATCTCCAACTCGTTGAACTGGTCCAGAATCGGAGTCTCGCCCCCGCTGTCGTCCGTGATGAACGCGCCGTCGATCGTGTTGACGGTTATGTGGGCCGACTGGGGATCTTCCTGATCGATGTCGGTCATTTTGGATATCTGAAAGATGTGGGACGTGATGTCCTTCGCGGTGCTGCGGGCGGGGATCGGCGTCAGCCGCTTCACGGTGTACGGGCGGTTCGCCGGCTCGTACGGCATTACACGACGTCCTCTCTCACGTCGTCGTGGTTGCCGAGCCTCGGCACGGCGTCGGCGGCATCGTCCTCGGTGAGGCCTGGGGCTCCCGAGTACTGCAGGATGAGGCGCGCGCGGGTGTAGTAGGGGTGGGGCGTCCTCGTGACCGGATCGAAACTCAATACCTTGTAGCCCCCGAAATTGTCCGGCTTGAGGCTGTACTCGGGGCGGTAGTCGTTCCTCATCCCTATGCGGCCGTTCTTGAACCTGCTGCGCACCGTGTTGTCGCTGCGGGACCAGTTAAGCAGGAGCGCTATCCCCTTGGCCCTGTAGTCCTTTTCGTTCGCCGAACTTATCACCCTGTCCGTCTCGTCGAACAGGAGATCCAACTGCACCATCGTCCCCGAATACCCCGTGTCGGGGCGTATGGTATTCTCCGAGAAGGGGTTGGGGTTGCGCGTGTCGAACCTGTTGGTGGGGGGGTTGCACTCCACGAACTTCGTGCGGTTGTCGGGGGACGGGCGGTTCTTGGGATCGTTGAAGTGCGGGTGCGCCACTATGTTGACGGGGGCGACCTCGATGTCCAGGCGGTTCTCGACGCCCACGGTGGTCTCGTCGTCGCCCGTCGCGCTGCACCAGAACAGGCAGATCTTGCCCCTCCTCTTGTTCGGAATCACGGTCGACATCTCAGTAGTACCTCCTCGCCTTCTCCTCTTGGGTCAGTTTCGTGAGACGCACGCTGTCTGCCACCTCGCGGGTGTTGTATATTTCAGTTCCATCTACCGGCTTGTAGCCGTCCACGGGGTCGGCTATGACGCCGGCCAGCCCCAGATCGCGGCGCTTCTGCTCCTCCAAAGTGAACAAGCCTACGACCTCGGTGGCTATCGAGCGGTGGAAGTCGATGTTCAGCGGCAACCCCTTCTCGGCGAAGTTCTTGATGGACTGCTGCAGCACGAACACCGACGAGGCTATCGCGGCTATGGCTCCCGATATGGCGACCCCGTGGGGGCCGAACCCCCTCAGACTGTTCAGGATGAACTTGGCTACCGAGTGGGCGGGGTTGTGCTGGATGTGCTCGATGAACCACAGCCCGTACGTGTTGAGCCTCTGCGACTTGGTGCGGAACTTCCGGAGGTAGGACTCCCCCTTCAGGCTCCCTTTGGACAGTTTCTCGAAAAAACTCTCCGGATCAAGGAGGGCCTCGGCGACGGCCTCCTTCGCCTGCTGGTCCCACGCGGCGCGCAACTTGGGGTCGGCGAACGCGCCCGTCGCGACGTCTATGCCCGACTTCTTGGCGGCCTTTCCCGGGACGGCCTCCTCCAGCCCGCCCTTGCCGACGCCCCCCGGCCTCGGCACGTTCGTGGCGATGGGACGCCCCAAGGCGTCCCTTACCTTGGAGGCTTCGACGACGGCGGCCTGCCTTCCCCCCGGTATCGAGAGGGCGGCCTTTTCCGCTTGGCGGGCGGCCGCCTCCGCCTTCCTGCGCTCCGCCTCTATTTTCTTGATGGCGACCTCGTGGGGGTTTCCGGACGGCGGGAGCGACTGGGCCTCCTGCGGCACGAGCTCCGCATCCGGCTTCCGCAGATGCTGCTGCATTTCCGCAGCCTTGCGACGTATGGTCTCCTTGGGGAAGCGCCCCAGCGCCTCGGCCACGTCGGGAGGGATGAACAGCGGGCCCCCTTCCGCCTTGTACGGAGAGGGTGGGATGGCCTGCTTCTCGTACCACCCCGGCGGCAACTCCTGCTCCTTTTTCTTTTTGGGCTTCTTGGGCGGCAAGCCGCCGGGCCCGCCTATGACGGGCTTTTTCTTTACGGTTATCTTGACGCGGATCTTTCCAGCGACGTAATCGTCGGTGTCCTTGGCCGCAGGGGACGAGGCGCTCGTCTCAATCCCCCCTCACCAGTTCCAGTTCCACCTTGACGTCGTACCCGTCCACCTCAGGCAGCGCGGCCTCCACCGCCCTGCGCGCCTCGGCTATGGAGTCGTGCAGGGCCAGATCCATCGCGGCGACCGGCTCCCTTCCGGGGTGCTTGACCTGCTTGCGGAACACCCTGATGCCGCCCGTAAGCCACGACAGTACGGAGGGGTGCTGGCGCGTCGTGTCGTCGCCGTGCTCCACGTGCGCGACGTCCCGTTCCGTGTAGATGTTGCGCGGCTCGTCGTCCTCCTCCCTGTTCCGCTGGCCGAATCCCGAGTGGGGCTGCTGGTCCGTTCCCGAGGCGGCCCCGGGATGATCCAGTTTGGGCCGTATGACATATCCGCGCTTCGTCCCCTCCTCGAACCATTCGGCGAGGGGCTCCCCGAACTTCCCCCTGAACGTGTTTATGACGGACCATTCGGGAGACGTCGCCGATGCTCCCGAGTCGTTCCTCCTTAACTCTATTCCGTCGCGGAATTTTTCCGGCAAGCCGGCGGCATCAGCGTACGATCTCGCCTTTTCAATCACCGTATCGTTGAGTATCTTTTCTATGACGGGGGTCGCCAGGCGCCCCACGTCGTCCTCTACCGTGGCCGCCGAAGCCGTCAGCCTCCTTACCCTTACCACGAGCCCCGCCTACCCGGACTCTACGGGGCCCACGCCTTCGCCCACGATGAACACGTTGTCCGGATCGTCCGGAAAGTCCGCGTCGGAATGCTTGCCGTGTATCAGTATCATGGCTATGGAGGCGCTGACGGGGGCCCCCGGGTGCCCGTCGTTCTTGGTAATGTTGACGTCGTCCATCGCCGTGGTCATTAGGATGTGCCTCGTGTTGTCGTTCGTTATGGTGACGGCGCCGTTGTCCCTCGCTATGATTTTCCACTGGCGGAACGGTGGGACCCCGACGGCGTTCCTCCTGATCAATCCGGACAGGTACGATATGGTGTCCACCGACGCCGATACGGTCGCCGTGAGTATGACGTCTGGCGCGGCCCACCCGTAGCCGGCGTCAATCCCGTGGTCGAACCTCGTCCGGGGGAGGCTCGGGTTGAAACTCGCGTCCCTCATCAGCATGAAGCGGTCGGAGGGCTTGGTGTCCCCGTCGACTTCGGTGTCGCCCGCCGTAACCGTCTTGACGGCCGCGTACAACTGGACGTTCTGCGCCAGTACTATGGAGTTGGCGGCCTCCAGATCGGTGCTTCCCAGATTCGCCATGCTTCCCCGCCACCCGCGTCCTATTTAACGTCTATGCCGGCGCAGGGGGAACGGTGGGCCCCACCCTGTAGGCGTGCGTCCTCACTATGACGGTTATGGAGTCCAAAGTGGTGCCCGTCTGGGAGACGAGCCTCGATACGGAGTTCAGTTCCAGGGTGCCGCATATGGGATCCTCCCCCTCGGAGTCCCTCAACTGTACGTTGGCCCCCAGCACCTGCCTGATCCTCCTCTCTATATTATACGAGGAGGTCTGGGCTTCGAGGGCCGTGGCGCCCCCCGCGACTATTATGATATGGTAGTCCGTCCCGATCCACTGCGACGGCAGGTCGGACGGGCTGACGGCCGGCCCGATGGACTGGCGGACTGACTGCGGGCGGGGGGCGAGGACGGCCCGGACGGACGGGAGCGCCACGGCCCTGTACTTCTCGGGAAGGTCCCCCTCCTCCCAGTTGGCCACCATGTTAGAGAGGACGTCGTCGGCCCTGAGCACCGATATGATCCGCTTTATCGCGTACGGATAGTCGGGCTCCTGGCCCAAGCGGGGAACGGTATCGGCGGAGGACATCACACGAGTGCCGGGTAGTCCGTGGTTATGACGACCAAGAGGCCCGTGTTCGCGTTGATCTGGCCTACGGCGTGCAACTCGTCGGTATATCTGAGGTGCAGGGGCGCGGCCGCGCGGCCACTGTCCTGGCTCGGCAGGTCAATCTCGGGGCCGAGATACGTGGGGTCGGCGTAGTTCTCGGGAGGCACCAAGTTGGGGCCGCCCGTCCGGTTGGCGAACCGTATCTTGTCGCCGGCCGTCGGCGTGTTCGTCGGGATTACGTACATTACGTACGCGGGGCGGCGAGCGGGGGCTCCCGCGACGAGGCTGAGGGCGCGCGCTCCGGCGCCCGGAATCGTTATAGAATAAGTCGGCATGCCCCCTCACCGCGCCCCGATCAATAAAGGTTTTCGGTGTCCCCCGCGAACCCTATCATGGAATAAGGTATCTTGCGCTCCGACAAAAAGTCGCTCCGCACCGCTATGAGGGGCTCCTGCCTCGGGGTCGGCTCCACCCTCAGCGCCTCCTTGAGGTCCTTGAGGGCGCCGGTATAATTCCTGTAGAACGACTCGGCCATGTCCGGCTGCTGCACCTTGAGATACCACAGGTATTGCGCGTACAGCAGGCCCACCCGCACGATGTCCTCGAACGTGGAGGAACCCTTGACGACGGGCGTGGCGTCCGCGTACGGCTTGACGGCCATGGTTATCTGCCGGTTCGCGTACATGGCGCACTCGGTAAGGCGGCCGTCCTCCTTCGTGGTGCCGAGGGCGGCCCTCAGGTCGGTCGCCGATATGAATACTGGTATCTCCGACTTGCCGTACGGGAGGGACAATCAGGGAACGTCCTCGCCTATGACGAGATCCAGGGAGGCCTTTCCAACGTCGCGGTTGGCGCGGGCCATCAGGAAATAGCCGTGGGCCCCGTCCATCCGCTGGTCGAAGGGGGCGCGCTCCCTCAGGAACTTGGTAGAACGCGGCCGGTAGATGTCATGCGTCGTCGTTCTTCACCACGGCGTCGTCGGGGAGCCTTACCAGTTCTTCGATCTTGGCGTCGGTGGTAATCTCGTCGCCCAGCGCGGCGCCCGTGTTTATATCGACCTTCCCGGCGAACCTCTCGGGGTGTACCAGCAGGTATCCCACGAAGTCCCTTACCGGGAAGTAGTCGGCGAACTTGCGCGCATCATACTCCGAGTCCACTACCTTGGGGCCGTCCAGTTCGTAGGCGCCCTCGTCGGTAAGGAAGTACGCCCTCCGGCGGGGAACCCACGGCGACAGGATTGCCATAGTCCCCCACTTTTCCAGCCCCGCGAAGGGGTTTATCCCCCAAGGGGTGGCGGGGTTGGGATCCCTCTTGTTCCTGGCATAGTAGTTGGTCTCGTGTATGCGGTAGTCCTGCGGGTGCATTATGATCCACTTGAATATTTTCCTCCACTTGGTCCAGTGCGCTATTATGATCTCCTGGAACAGGGCAATCGAGTCGGCCTCGGCCCTCGGCACCACGTGCTGGCCGCTGGAATCTATGCTCATCGCCCCGCCGGGGAACGCCGTGGGGACGGTGGGAGCCCTCGACAACTCCTTGAGGGCCATGAGATCCCTCACCTGCATCAGCATGATCTGCCCCTGCGAACTCGAGAAAGAGAGGGGATCGATGGTGGCCTCCATGCGGTCCTCCCTGTTGATGTACAGGTGGAGGTCGTTCCTCCTTATGCGAAACTCGGTCTGGCCAAAGTCCGTGTGGACGATCTTGGGCTCGGAGAGCCTCTTGACCTGGACGCTGACCCCGGGCGCCCCTCCTTCGGGTATCTTGCCCCTGAGGTTGTCGGCAGGAATCCGCGTGAACGCCCTCGTTATGACGTTGACGGCGTTTATCCGCCCGATCATCTGCTGGACGAACTGGACGATGGTAATCTGGTGGATGGTAGAGTCGTTGATGTCCGCATTCCTCGTAAGATAGTTGAGGCGGGCCGCCGTCTGGGGAGTAACGTCCCCCCTGCGGATGGCCCTCTGGGCGAGAGCTATGTCCAACTGGGCGCGCCTCGCGGCCGCCAGCTTGGGAGAGATCTCGTTTATCACGTAGGTGGGATAGGCGCCGGGCCCCGTGTTCGTGTTGGGCCCCGCGTCGGCGGACAACTGCTCTGCGGTCGGCGCGATGGAACGCATGGAGGCAAGGAACTCGCCGGCATGGTCTATGCTGGTGCTCTGTCCCTCCCTCAACTCCATGGAACTCGGGAAATAAACGGGCAACTACATGACCCCCGTGTGGACCATTATGATGTCCTTGCCGTTGGCGCTGGTCTTTTCTAAATTGTTCGTGGTAAGCCCGACGGTCCTCATCCTGCCTATCATTCTATGAGCCACTATATCGGCGGACTCGGCCTTCAGCATGACTATTCCCGTGTTGGCGTCCAAATAGTGCGCCTTTACCGGCATGCCCGGGGCAAGGCCTCCGGTCTCGTCTCCCGCGACCGCAGGTATCACGGTCCCGGGAACGGCCGCCTGGATCTTGACGTCGGCGGAGCCGGCCTCTACCGTGTCCAAAGATATGAGATAGCCGTTCTCCAACTGGACGTCCTGCGCGGGGTTGGCGTTCGGGTGTACAAACACGGAGTTGTCGGCCCCCGCCCCCGAGGTCGGGATTATTATGTCGTACTTGTACACCTTGCGCGTGGGCTTTAGCGCCACTTCATACACGTACCACGGCCCGTACACGATGGGGAACTGCTGGTTCACGAGCTTGGCCGGCATTAAGCGCGCAACTCCCTGAGCGGCGTCATAAACAGGTCGTGGGCGGCCGTGTCGTTCTTGGCGGCCGAGGCGGAGAACGACCCGAAGGAACCCCCGGAACCGAAGGACTGCGGCCCGCTGACGGCGGTATTGTCGATGGGCTCGCGGTCGGGCTGCCGACTGCCGGCAGAAGCAGAAGCGGCAGAACGGGCGGCCCGCACGGGGTCGCCGACGGACGGCCGGCCGGCGGCGCCGTAGTTGTTCTGGAGCATCTCCACCCTGCTTACCTCCTCGTCTAGAGAATCAAGATCCATTTCAGACCAACTGGCCCTCATCGTCGCGAGCCGCTTCTGGTCGGCTCCGGCGTTCCCGTAGGCCTCCGACAGGAAATCTATGCGCGGACGCGCCAGTTCCATGTTCTGCCGCACAATGACCTTCGACTGGTCGTTGACGGCGGCCTCCAAAGCGGCCATCTTGGTCGTAACCTCGCTCCTGAGGGCCTCCTCGATGGCGGCCACCCTCTTGTCCTCGTCCTTCTCCTTGGCGGCCGTGAACACCGCAGCCGCCATTTTCTTGATCATGCTGTAGCTCTCGGAGGCCTTTTTGTTCATGTCGTTGTCGTCGTCGTTCTTGTCCTTGTCCTTGCCGAACCCGTGCTTCCCCGCCGCGCTCACGAGCTGGCTGTCGGAAGCCTCCCTAGTTTCCCCCTTGAGGGAGGCAATGTCCGAGGCAATCGTATTGTACTGCTCCTCCATCCTGGCTATCCCCTGGACGGTGCTGGTCAGGGTTTTCGTTATGTCCTCTATGCTCATAATGCCGGGCTGTCCCCCCCCGCTCATGGAAGCGTCCATGCCTGTGTTCGGCATTTGGAATATAAAAGGAGATCTATTCCTTCAAAAAGCCGGTAACATAGGCCGTTATCATGGAATCCAGCGAAGCAGACATGCTGGGGCTGTTCACGGCCATCGCCAGCGTCTCGGAGGGAGTCAGTTTGGGATATTTCTCCGATATGCGGCGAAGGTCGGATCCACTCTTGGCGTCCTTTACTATACGACGTATGGTACATGGCGCGTACAGCCGCCGTATGGAGCGCTCTATGGTACGAGCGAGGGCCGCCTGCCCTTCCGTGGCATGGGGGTCCTTGGGCATGGCGGCCGAAAGAGGGAGTTCCATGCGGCACTGCTGGGCCGTGCCCTGGCACACCTTGTCTATGTAGGCCTTGTCGCGCCCGTACGCGGGGCTCTCCACCAAAGCGACATGTTCCCCCCGCCACTCCTCGCACAGGTCGTACTGGAAGGGAGTGTCGGCGTTCACCCTGATCATCTTTTCCCTGTTGACGGTCAACTGAACGGAGGTGTGGTGCACGAGCTTGTTGTAGATGAGGGCCGCCGCGTCCGCGTTGACGCTGACGTACGCGCCGCTGGCCTTCTTGGAGTCGTTCAGGTGGACTGATTCTATGCCGCCGACCCTGAACATCTCCTGCATGTCTGCGGACGGGTGGCTCCTGCTGGGGATCATCACGACGGGCTGCCCCACGAACGATTCCAAGTGGCGCTTCATCGAATCGTACGAGACGGCCCACCTCCGCTTGTTGACGGACTCGTCCATCAGGAACGTGTTCGCGTAGTATGAAACGGTGGCGTCGTTCCTTAGGATGGTGCCGAACCCCCCGGATTGCCAGTCCGACTGTACGGTAATTGTATCGCTCAACTGCTCCCGCTCCCCGTCCCGCGACGCTTCATCGTCTCCCGTTTAGTGGAAAGGGGCGAGCCGTTCTTTGAGTTGGCGCGGCCTGCCGGTCCCTTGGAGCCGCCGTCCTTCTTGCCGCCGTCGGCGCCGGCTGCGGACTGGGCGGAGGGCGGCCCCTTGGCCTTGGCGTCGATCATGTCCTGCTCCTGCTGCTTTTGCTCCTCGAGTTTCTCCTCGTCTATTTTTGACAGGTAGTCGGATATCCCGAGCTCCTCTCCCAGGTACGAGTCCTTGTACGGGTTCAACTGCGTTTCCTGAAGGAGGCGCTCCACCTTCTCGAGTTTCGTTTCCAGGGAAAGTTCCCTGTATTCTGCTACTACGGTGAACTTTTTGAGGAATTCCTCGGACTGGATCCTGCGGAGGTTGGGGAGCCACCACTGCTGGACGAGTTGCCTCCCTATGTTGGCCCGGGCCGCTTCTACCGTAGTATTCTGGAACGTTACTATGCGCCCTATCAGCGTGGCCCTGGATTCCGCCGAGTCGAAAACTATGCTGTGCGGGACGCCCAGGACGGTGCTTATCGTTCCAAGGAGGGACTGCTCCAGATCCTTCAGGGCCACTATGTCCGTGTTTATCTTGAACTCCTTCCACTCGAAATCGTCCGTGTTCGCATAGTCTATGACGGCGATCTCGCCCGTAGTGTAGATGTTGCGCAGGCTCTCGCGCATGGCGTTCCTCACGGCCGCCGGGTAGCCGGTCGTGTTCATCACGAACGCCCCCATCCCCGTGGCGGACGCCCTCAAATATTGCGGAAAGTTCACGTCGAACAGCCTCCGGTACAATCTGGTGTGGGCTATGCATCGCTGCAGGCGGGAATAGCCGTACGTGGCGGTCCCTATCATCGGCGAGGAATGGCCGTTCACGAAATACATCATCTGGGACATGGGAACGTACGGCTGGTCGTTGGAGATCCACAGGCCCGCCACCTTCCCCGAATACAATTCTACCTCGGTGAGGCCCATCTCTATCGGATGTATGACCTTGAGGACGTTCGGGAGTTCCTGCTCGCCTTCCAAAAACGAACGGTTTCCCTCCGGCTTGGACGGCAAGTCGATGGCATCCTCCGGCATGGCCATGTGATCCCACCTCTCTTTTACGATGCAGTCCCTGCCGAACACGAACATCAGCAGGACGGCGCTCTTTATTTTATCCTGGAAGGGAATGTCGAACCACGTGTCCTGTTCTTTATAGGCGGTATCGGAGTACCAGTCGTCTATGGCGTTCAAAGTGTCCAGGGTCTCCCGCGCCTCCTCGAGTTCCTTCTTGTCCGCCTCGGCGTCTCCGGACGGCTTGCGCAGGGCCATCTTGGGATAGACGCCCTTTCCTACGACGAAATCCACCAAAGTCTCGGCTATCGTCCCCGCGAAGGTATTCGCGTAGGCATCGGCCAATAATACGTGATCGTAATACTGTCTAGGGTTAGCGTAGTATTTGCGCCGGATGGGGGAGCGGTTCATCTTGTTGCCGTACATCCGTTCCAGTTGCCCTATGCGCTGGGCCTCCCCCGTGATGCCGCCGCCCGGGGAGGCGAGGCCGCCCAGGGTGGGAGATATGACCATGCTGCCCGGTCCCGATATTGAACGGCTCGCGGCGGATCTGGATTCGTACGGGTGGGGCATGAGGCGGAACGTTCCCGCTCCGTGCAGCGGAATGACGGGCCCCGCCTTCTTGGTGTCTATGGAGGCGACCATCACCATCTTGCCATTCCCGTCCTCGGGAGAGTCAGCCTGCATGACCTGCCCCCTGTAATCGACGGTCTGCATGTAGGGGCGGTACGTCCCGTCCTTCAAGGCGAGTATGGCCTCTCGGTCGGGGCCGTCGACCGCCCTCGGGTCAAGTTCGGGAAAGTAGTCCATTTCCTTCTGAACGAAGGAATCGGGCCGCCCCAGAGAGTACACGTCTATACGCGGGGTCTTGTCCAATTCCTCCTTCCGGACGCGTTCGACCATGTTATACGGCCCGCATGGACGCTATTAAGTGTGTGATCAGGGCGGGCTCTGCATGAACGAGCTCCCCCTGCCGTACGTCTCCTCCTCCTCGCGATCGAATGCCTCCTGCTTGATCTTTTCGGCATCGGCGGCGGCCATGCGCGATATCTGGGATCTTTGGAGTATTGTACTGGTGGGAGCGCCTCCGGAGCCCCAGGACACGGGATCGTCCGGATTTCCGAGGCGGCCCGACTGGAACTCTCTTACAGCCTCCAAAGCCATCAGGCCCGCCCGCGAGACGTCGTTCTGCCGTCCCGGGGGCTTGGGGAAGGATATGCGGCCGGAATCCGTATAAGCGGCCCGCTCGTGAGCCAACTGGTCCTTGTACTCCCGGAATACCATCCTCTTGCGCTTGTCGAGCATTTTGGGTATGACGGGCCAGGCGTGGGCCCCGGGACCCCTCTCGCTGAACACGTGGTATGCGTTGACGAACATGTTGTAGTTGATCTGGTTGGAGACCTTGAGGGCCAGGCACCTCGACTCGCCATACTTGTTCTGGAACTCCTCGGCTACCGTCGTGTCTCGGGTAGCGTCTATCACGCAGAAGCGGGGCGGGTACGCCTGGAATATCACGTTCTGGACCCATTGTACCGTCTCGGTAAGGTTGAAATGAGTTATGTCAAAGGCATCCCTCAGGAACGGGCCCCAGTACGGCGTCGGAGGGGTGCCGATGCCGGCTGGCCCGTTCCTTGGTACGGAGCGGTCTGGCTTCGGGTTCAAGCCATACACGACTATCCCAAAATTGTTCTTGCGCGCGGCGGGGTCCAAACCGATGAACCACGCAGAATCCCTGAATTTGACGGGATCCGGCAGTTGTATCTCGCTGGCGTCCGGCAGCGTCCTTCGGCCTCCGACGGCGTTCTCGTTCATCATAACAGGCATGGGGTTCATCCTGTCCTCCGCGAGGTCGGTAGCCCTAGCGCTCTCGTAGGACAGTTGGTCGGGCCCGAACCAAGCCGCGTCTCCCGCGTACCAGTCGGCCTCAAAGAAGGCCCCGAATACGGGCCCGTGCTCGATCTTGAGGGCTTCTATGGCATTCTTGGATAAGATGCCCTCGTCGATGGCCTCTTGGACTCTTATTCTATCAACGTAGAACATGTGCTCGGCCACGGCCGGATCCAGTTTGTCCGTCTTTAGGACCTCGCCGCTCTCGGGATCTATTATCCCGGCCTTCACCATGTCCTGGAACTCTTGATCCTTTTCGTATATGGGGCCGAGGTGCCCGACGCAGGGACATTCGATGAAAATGGTTCCCTCCGTCATTACTATCCTAGAGAGTAAGGTCATAAAGTAGTCGCGCTGCCGCTCCACGACAAAGTCGACCATCGTTATGTCAGAGCACCAAATATGCTTCACCCTCTTTAGCGACCCAATCCTGCCCACGGATGGCGGAAGCATGTGTATATGAGTAGGCGTTATGGACGTAAGGTCTCTGTTCTGCAAATATATGTGATAGCGGGACGAAACCTCGTCCTTGAGGCGCCCGGGGTTCTGCCACTGCTTTTCGATATAATAGTCCGCGAACTCTGAGTCCAGCAAGAATTTTTTCATGTCCCTGCCGTGTTCCGTGATTTTGTCCTCGGACTGGGCCAGTATGACTATTTCATACCCCTGGCAATCCGAGAGGGCCCTTCTTAACACGTCCACTATACCAAGAGAGGACAGCCCTATCTTTTGTGATTTCAGGATGAGGAGCTTCCGGTGGCGCTCCAGGTTGCGGATCGTCCTGATCTGGTACTTTGCGAGCTGGGTGACGACCTCGTCGTTCTTTGAGGATCGGAACGGACACCCCAGCTGAGCATAGAACTCGTCGGTCGTGGCGGCAGGAAGGGGAAGTTTCATGGAATTGCGGGGATCGTCGTCTTGAGGCGCACGATAGCCGGAGCCTCCCGCACCCTCTCCTAAGATGCCGGCGCCGATCATCATCTTTTCTAGACGGTCAATGTCGGCGTCTCGACCTGCGGTAGGCCGGTAGCCTCCCCTTCCGCTGCCGGCGGTCAACTATACGAGCCCCCGTCAGGAGGATTTTTCATCATCATCTATGGATTTGTTCTCGAACAGGTGCCTTTCGTACGATTTGCCGGAATAGCCTCCCTGACCTATCTTGACGGCGGCTTCGGCGGCCTCGGCCTTTTCCTTCTCTATATTGTCCGTATCGGGCTCGATGGCGCGCCTGGCCTCCTTTATGGCGTCTGATACGGCATCTAGCTGCTTTTGGGCCTTTTTCGGACCGTACGAGGGGTCAGACTTCTTTTTGGTCTCCGGAAGGGAGGGAGGTCGGCCGGCCCCGGGACGTCGGCCTCCAACGACGCGGGTGGCAGGGACGGCAGCATTCTTGATGTCGAAGGCATTTGCGGCATGCACCCGCCTGGCGAACTCGGTAAAAACGTCATGGTTGGCCTCCTTTACCGTCTTGTGGATGATGTTGATGATGGATTTCTCCGTTTCCAAAGCACAGCGGTGCAGATTGCAGATTTCGTTCACGGTGAGTGGTCGAGCGTCTCCCGGCTCCCCAGTAGGGGAAAAGGCCCCATTCTTGAGCATCTTGTCCAAATCGCGGCCACGTTCCCTTGCGCCGTGTTCCAGCTCCAGTAAAGCCTCCCGCGAGCGCCTCATGTCCTCCAGATAGGTGGAAGCCAGATGCCACGCGGCGACCGTCGCTTCCGTGCTGTTCTCCATCCCTGTGTGAGAGGTCTGAGCTGTTTAAAAACGTCCCGATCTGTAGCCTCCTGCCCACCCGCCGGCCGGCAGGCTGTCGGCTGTCGGCTGTCGGCAAGCGCGCCGTCTGCTCCGCCGGCTGGCGGCCTGCGGACTGGCGGCCGGTCGGTGCGAGGGCTGGCGGACAGTATCAGACGGGCGGGCGGCTCTGGAATCAAAAGTCCGTCTGATCCCCTGCGCAGACGCGGATGGGGCCCCCCGCCCGCCGGTTTTCCGCGCCGGCCCCCAGGCGGCCCGCCCGCCCGCCGGCCTGTCGGTTGGGGCGCTGCTCCGGCCGGCCGGCCGACGGCAGACCAGGCGGGCGGGCCGGCCGACGGCAGACCAGGCGGGCCGGCGGGCGGGCGGGTGGTTGTGGGGCGGACGGCCCGCCCGCCCGTCCATAGCACCGGGCCGCCGCCCGTCCGCCCGTCCGCCGCCGCCGCGCGCCGTCCGCCCGGCCGCCCGGCCGCCCGCCGCCGTCCGTCCAAAGCTGCGGGGCGCGTGGGGGGCGCGTGGGGATGTGTGGGATGGGGCGCGGCCGTGGGGATGGCCATAGACCAGGGGCCGGCGCTATGCAGGGGCCGTAGGGGGATGTGTTGAGCTTGTATGGGGGCGCGCGTGGGATGTGGGCTATGGAGATATGGGGATGTGGGGCGCGGCCGTAAAGCTAGTGAGTTGTGGGGATGGGCTATGGAGATATGGGGGCGCGTCCGCCGCCGGCCCGTCCGCCCGTCCGCCGGTTCGGGCCGCCCGTCCGCAGGGGCGCCGGTTCGGGCCGTCCGCCGCCCGCGCGCGTGGGGCTATGCAGGGGCCGCTATGCAGGGGCCGCTATGCACGTGCGGCGGGCCGTGGGGCGCGTGGGCTATGGAGATAAGGGCTATGGAGATATGGCTATGGGGCGGATCGGGGCCGAATAGGGGGGGCTATTTGGTTAAGATGTGGGGCTATGTGAGCTATGTGGGGCGCGGGATGGCCATCGATGGGGCGGCCCGCGCGTGCAAAGCGAACCTGCCGACGGGGCGCGGGCCTTAGGGGGATGTGGAAAAACTGTTCTGGATAGTGGGGCGCGTGGGGCGGGCGGCCCGCTAGGGCTATGGAGATAAGAAAAAGGGGGGGCCGGTTAAGGCCAATTTGGGACGTGTATGGTTTGGTCGGTTGTAGCGTGCGATCCGGCGCCGAACACGTCTAAGCAACGGACGTGGATCGGAACTATCCGGTTCGGGCCGTCGGGACGTGGATCGTCCGGAATGATTACCAAAGCCGTCACGGTCCTGAACAGGGGGCCATCATCTAAGCACAACACTGCCAAGATGCCATCATTGATGGCTATGCGGACGTGGGGCGGCACGGGGCCGCCCGACGCCGTTGCATAGCCCACGTTAATGGACGTCGATCCTGTACAGGTGCGGATAGTCTCTACGCAACGGGATGCTGCGGCTATGGCCCGACGGCGTTTACGGGCCGGGATTGTGAATGCCATTGAGCAGGGGGCCGTAAGGCGCGTATATCTAGATAGTGTTTGGCAGTTAGATTCACCAGGGGCCGCAGGTTCGGGCCGTCTATCCAGCACGGCTTTGGGGCGCCCGCCCTACGGGCGCGGCCGCGTCGGCAGGTTCGCTTCTAGAGAGAAAAAAGGGGCCGCGCCCTAAAGGGGCGCGGCGAGTTGCAGGGGGGGCGCCGTGACGCCGTCGACTCGGATCGTAAAGTCATAGCGGCCCGAATCAAGGTCCGGCACGTTATCTGCGGCGTCGATGATCACGTCCGCCGTGATATGCACGGGGGGGGCGCCGTCTATGTTCGGGGCCGCACCCGTCGGGATGATCACGGTTAGGGCGGACGTCCGGTAGTGTCTTAGCGGATCGGCGTCTAACTCAGCTTGCATTGCCTTTAGGGCGGCCCGCCGCACGGCCGGCCGCACGCGGCCGCCGCTATGGTCCACAAACCACACACTAACCATAACCGTGCGTGGGATGCCGTCTATCCGGCCCCGATATTCTACGTTCGATCCATCCGTGGAAAGAGCAGCATAGAACGCACGCATATCGCTGGATATGCAGGGGCGGCGGTCCGCAGGGGATGGCTTTAGCCATTGCTTGTTTCTATCGAGCATTGAGCAGGGGCCGTAGCGTGAGTATATCTGCCTAACTAAAGCACTATGCTGATATAGCGTCTTACCAGGGGGGGGCCATGCATAGTTACCACGCGGCCGCCCGAAGCGGCCGCAACGATGCGGCCGCACTATGGAGAGAATCCACCATTGCGGCCGACGCCGTGAGTAGGGGGCCGACGGGCCGACGCCGTAAGGCGCCGGCGGGTTCGGCCGAAGCTGCTCTTAGGGATGCCACGACAGTAGCGGGGCGCTTAGCGGCGGCCCGACGCATCCGCAACGAAGCCGAAGCCAAAGAAGCCAAAGCCGCACGTGCGGCCGCTAGGGCGGCCCGCAGGGGCGCGGCCCGCGTCGCTAAGAGCATCGATCCGGCGGATTAAGCCATCTTAGGGCGCTTTTTAGCCCACAAACCATTTTTGAAACAAGTGAAAATAAGCAGAGTTCTTATACTAAGCATATAAGCAGAGTGTTTTTGCGGCCCGGATGCGACTTTGGGCTAATCGGGGCCGTGCTGCCATCCCTAAACGGCCGATCCGTGGGGGGGTTTGCCGGTTCTGAGCTTGCAGGGGGGCGCGGGGCCATGGCGGAATCCGCCGCCGGGGGGATGTGTGAGTACCGTACTCGCGGCGGATTCTGAACGTATATCTGGATAGTCGTTCAGTTTCTTGAGGGTTTACTATATATACTACTTCGCCCTTATACTACTCAATGATTGGACAAATCTCCGGCGTCGATCCTGTACGACTTGTAAAGGTCCGCAGGGTTGACTATCAGATTGAATCCGCAGCGCATCACGCAGCAACGATGCGCAAAGACGCCGGCATCCTTACGGACGCCGAAGCGATTCAAGCCGAAGCCATACTAGCGCGGGCCGATTCGGCTATAGCCGAAGCGCGGGCCGCAGAATCCGGCATCAATTCGGGCGCCCTTACGGACGCCGAAGGGATGGGGATCGTAAGAGCAGCATGCCGACGCGTCACGCGCGCGGCGTGCGAATTGTACGATCTGCCGACTCTGGACGCGTCACTTAGTGACGAAGAACCCGAGCTCGACGAATCCTATCCAGGCGAGGACGATCCAGAATTCGATTAGGGCGCCCGCAGGGGCCCCATTTTTCATTTTTAGTTCCTAGTAAGACGGCCGCCGCCCGCCCGCCGCCGTCCGCCGGTTCGGGCCGCCCTAGCGGGCCGTCGGCCGCCCGCACGTCCGCAGGGGCCGGCCGTCCGCCCTAACCAGGGGGCCGCCCTAGCGGGCCGGCCGCCGTCCGCCGTCCGCAGGGGGCGGCTTTGCAGGGGGCCGCCGCGCGCGCGGCCGTGGGGATGTGGGGCCGCAGGGGGGGGGGGATGGGGCGCCGTCTATCCAGAGCTTCGGCTATGCAGGGGCCGCAGGGGGGGGGGATGGGGGCGCGGGATGGCCATTGATGTGGGGCCGCAGGGGGGGGGGGATGGGGGCGCGGGATGGCCATTGATGTGGGGCCGCAGGGGGCCGGCGCGCGTGCAAAGCGAACCTGCCGACGGGGCTGCGGCCGTAGGGGGGGCGCGTGAATACCGTGCTGGATAGTGGGGCGGGCCGCAGGGGGCGCCCGAGATAAGGAAAAAGATCCGCCCTAAAGGGCGGGCAATGGGTTCGCTTCGGCTTCGGTCCAAATCCGCTTAGCGGCGTCGGATGCGGCCGCACTTAGGTTAAAGGCTTCAATGGCCTTAACCAATTCGCCGGCTTCGGCGGACGCTAGGGCGGCTTTGGCATCATCCAAGGACCGCGTTGCTAGGGTTCGGGCGGTCCTTAAGCCGCGTCCGCCGGGATATGCAGGTGTGTACGGCGGCAAATTGCCTTTAGAGGCTATGGACGTGCCCAAAGCCGCATCAATGTCGGCGGCTATAGACACTAGATCACGCAAGTGCGGGATCAACCTCTTACAAGACGCGGCCGACTTTGCTGCGTCGGGCGCCGTGATTGTCTTAGACATTGAGCAGGGGCCATAAGGTCGGTATATCAAGATAGTGCTTAAGCACTATCTTTATAATCGCGCCTTACGGACGCTAGGCAATGACTAGAAACACACACAGCACAACACAGAACAAAATCGAATTCAAGCGGCCGCGTCCGTTCGGCGATAAAGCCGCCGCGTCCGCCTGGTCTAACCACCATCCGACGCGGGCCGCCGCCGCAGCAATGCAGGGGGCCGGCCCGTGCGGGTTCTGCGGCCGACGCCGTAGCGTCTATGTGGATGAATCTCCATACAGTAGCGGACGCTTTGGAGAAATCTCTTACCCGCGCCCGTTGCTAGTATGTCGGCCGTGCGGCTATGTGGATGCATGGATATGCTAAGCGAACTTGCGGACGCCGCCAAAGCGGACGATGCGCATCTCTCTTACGCCGACGTCACATGGCCCGCCCGACGGGATGCCGATTTGACGGCCGCCCGACTCTGGACGCAAAAAGCCAAACAAGCGGCGGCCGACGCCGCGTCCGCATCAAAGCGGGCCGGCGGCGAATCTACGGACGTTGCGGACCCGCTATACTACATAGCGGACGCCTGCAAAGCCGTCTATGCTGCGGCCGACGCTATACGGGCCGTGCGGGATGATGCCGAGTTTACGGCGTCCCTAGCGGACGATCTCCATAGCGGCGTCTACGTTAAGAATCCATATGATGCCACACTAGCGCTAAAGCAACGCGCCGCGTCGGCAGGTGCATATCTGCGGGATGCCATCCGTGCGGCCGAAGCCGCGTCCAAAGCGGCGGACCTCTTACGGGGGGCCGATCGCGCGGCGTGGGCTATATCGTGGGCCGCAGGGGCCGTAGCGTCGGCTAAAGCGGCGGACGATCACTATCAGCAGATGCGGGCCGAACCCGACGAGATAATGTCGGGGGATGTGGGGCGCGTTGCTAAGTTGGCAGGGGCCGCTATGGACAAAGCGCATCGGGCCGGACGGGATGCCGCACTAGCGGCGGACGCGCGTCGGGGGGATCGGGATGAATAAGCAGATAGACGCCGCCGAAGTCGAATCCAGATGCCACGCGGCGTCCGAAGCTTGGTTAGACGCCGTTGCTACGGCGAACATGTTCGATAAGATGGCCGACGCCGCCGATGCCGCCGTTCAGGATGCCATTCAAGCCGATGGGCAAGATATGGCCGGGGCCGCATCCATGTTGGGGGAAATTCATCTTACCGCCCGAGATGCGGTCCTTACGGCCCGTCGGGCCGCTATGGCCATGTTCCGGGCCGCCGGATGGTATACCATAGCACGCCGGGGCGCGGCCGCAGGTAAGATCGCCGAACATGACGTCACTGAATGCGGGGCCGCCCTTAAGGCGGACGCCGAATCCGCCCTAGCGGCGGCCGACATTGCGGCTATGGACGCCGACGCGGCGGCCGACGCCGCGTCGGGCGCCCTGGAATATTCAATCGAGCATTCAATGAATAGCCGCGCGGCCGACGTGGTTAGGGCGGCATTGCGGACGGTAGACGTTGCGTCTAAGAACATGGCATCGTCCGCCGCAGATTGTAAGACGATCACGGCCCTAGCGGCCCAAGCTGCGGCTATGGCAGTCGACGCGGCTCCGGCGCCCGAACCGGCGGACGAATCGGCGGACGCCGAAGCGTTGCGGTTAGGGCGGCGGATGCAACGCCGCGCCGGCGATCCGCCCGTTGCGGCCGCAGATGCGTTAATGGCCGTGCAAAGCGAACCTGCCGACGGGGCGGCGCCCGATGGGGCCGCCGTCCAAAATTGTGCTGGATATACCACACCACACCACGGGGCCGCCCGCTAGGGCGGCCCCATCCCATCTTTTTCACACATACACAAAGCCGCAGGGGGCGGATCCGCCGCCCTAAGTTGGGGGGGATCGATGGTCTAAGCTCAGCTCACGGCGCCGGCGTCCGCAGGGGCCGCCGCGCGCGCGGCCGCCGCCGCCGGCGTCCGCAGGTTCGGGGCCGCCTGGAGCGGCGCCCGCAGCTTGGGGCGCGGCGGCGTCCGCCGCACGTGCGGCCGCCGCGCGGGGCGCCGACGCCGCCCGCAGGGGGGCGCCGGAGGCCCGGGACGCTATCCTTATATATGCTGTACCGTAATACAAGCATATATATAGGGGGGCCGCCTGTACCGTACTGGTACCGTATAGTGCGGTACAAGTACGGTACACGCGGTCTCTCGGGGGAATGTCGGGGCGGGTGCGGCCGCCGGCCCGCCGCTGCCGCGCGGAACCCCTGAACCCTGGTGATCGCCGATCGGGGGCGCCCGTTCCAGGCGGCCGGCCGGCCGCGCGAACCCCCGAAGTCCATCGAACGCCAACCTGAAACCCCCCATTCTTGATGAACCCCATGGAACAATAGCGAACTGGAAGGGGGGGTAGGGTCGAAAACCCCCCTAGAAACCTAAACGCAACCCATATATTCACATGCTACGGGGGGGGTAAGCAATGAGTGAAGTACCATCCGTCAACACGACGGAAAACGCAAAGGAGATGAGGCCCCGCCCCCCTCACGGGGGATGGGGTGAAGTTCTGGAACGTGCGCAGCACGAAGGGCCCGTAGCGCCGTCCCTACTCAAGATGGCAAAGGACCTGGTAGCAGGACCCGTAGGGGAGATCCTGCACTTGCGTCAGTCTCTGGACAACCATCCGGAGATCACGGACGCCGATATAGTCAACGCAAGCTATGAGTTGTCGGACGATCCCGACACGGCAAAGGCGGCAAGCACTATACAGCACTGGTGCTACAACTGCACCAGTTTTGCAGGTCACCTGAAAGCCGGGCGCTGGAATAAGGCGCGCGAGTGGCTCGACGAACTGCGGACGCGCGTGGCCGGCACGAGAGGCGGCCCCGATCAATTCGGGGGCTACATACTGATACCGGCAGCAAACAAGGCCACTGAGCGGCGCCGAGAGGCGGCCGAGACCTTGCGCGCGGCGCAGACCAGGGAGATGGTTGCAGTTGCAGAGCGTGATGCGGCAGAAAAAAGCGCAACCGAGTTGGGGCACGTGCGGGCAAGGGCCCGCGTGGGCGAAAGGGCAGCCAAGAGAGACCTGGACATAGCCGACGACGACGTTGAGCGCTGGAAGCAGGCACGGCACGAGGCCGAGGACGGGGCGGCGCAGCCACCCTACCACTATGATGCCAAGGTTGAACAGGCCATCCTAGAAGCCGAGACAAAACTGATGGCCGCCAAGGCGCACCACAGGCACATGAGGGCGCTGCACTATGTAGCCATAGATGCCCACGTAAAGGCAAAGAACGCCGCCGGCGATGCCGCAACCAAAGCAGATTACGCCGTGAAAGAACTCCTGAGCGCAAACCAATCCGTCCGTGACGCAACCGCGGACCTAGCGATCGCCCTTAGCGATCCGTTCCTTCCGGGGGCCTAGCGGCCCCCCCTTTTTCTTATGACAATATGATGAGGTGTGATGAAAAACAAAACAACCAGAGCGCAAGCATATGCTGCAATAGCCGAATCCATAGACGACTTGCTAGCGGCCGAGATGGACGAACCTGGAGAGACGGCCGCCCTGGAAGTGTACAGGAACGAGAGGCATCGTGCATGGCAAATGGCCAAGGGGGCGCAAGTTGCCGATGAATGAGGACGCCCCCGCCCCCGCCCGCCGCCCGCCGCCCCGCCGGACGTCCACGGTCTGCCCGTTCTGCCGCCAGGCCATACCGCAGCCGACGGCCGTGCTCCGGCGCTGCCGGCGGGCCTCGTGTCAGGCGGCCGTCCGGCGGGCGCAGGCCGTGCGGGGCGCGGGTGAGAACCCCTGAACTGCGACAGGTGCGGGAACCGCTTAGAGAAGGGGATATGTTGGCGCGCGGGATGCTTGGTACTGGACGTGGGGGAGGCGCAAGCGAAACCCCTGGCACCCCACGACTACTACACGCCGGGCAAGACGATATACGCGGCGCTGCCTTCCGTGGCCTCGTGTACTCTGTGCAAGCGCCCCGTCCTGCGGCGGACGGCGGAGATGCGGACGGGCATTCGGACGAAGTGTACAGAACCAGAGTGCGTGGCGGCCCGTAGAAGGCATTCCAGCCGGAAATCATACGAGTGGCGGCGGAAGGATCCGGAATGGGTGGCCAAATCCAGGCAGTGGAACAAGGAGTATATCGAGCGGCGGCGGAAGGAGGACCCCGAGTGGTATGAGGCGCGGATAGCCAAGCAGGCGGCCGCGCGCCGCACCCCCGAGGCGCGGGAAGCGGACGCCGCCAGGAAGCGCAAGATGTACGCCGAGGATCCGGACTACAAGGCCAAGGTACTGGCGAGAGAGCGGGCCGCTTACGCGCGGCGGAAAGAGGCATGAACTGCGGGCGCTGCGGGAACCCCTACGAGGGCGCATCCCGCATCTGTTGGGCGCCGGGATGTCTCGCCAAGTCGATCGACGATCACGGAGACGCCTACATCCGCCCGCAGGGGGCGCGCCCCTCGGTAGTCTCGTGCGTCACTTGCCGGCAACCGATCCCGTACCGGGGGAAGGGCGGGCGCGTCTATCGATGCCTCGAACCCAAATGCCGCGCCGTACGATGGCGCTGGTACGGCCGGACGCGGGACGAAAAGTACAGGACGGACCCCGAGTACCGCGCCCAATGCCTGGAATGGAACAAGGCATACGTCGAGCGCAAGAAGGCCGAGGATCCCCTTTGGGAAGCAAAGCGGTCAGAGCGGTACAGGAACAGCCTCACCCCCGAACAGCGTGAGGCGTCCAACGCGCGGCAGCGGGCGCGGTACGCGAAACACAAGGAGACGGACCCTCGGCAGGGGAAGGATCCCCACAGGTGGCGCAACCAGGCCATCAAGACCGCCGTGAGACCCTTCAAGATCAACGAGTGCAAAAAGTGCGGCATCCATTTCATCCGGACGCGCCGGGCCGACTACTGCATGGGTCACGTGCCCCACGCGGGCGGCCGCAGGGCGGGCCCGAACCCGTACAAGTGGAAGCGCAAGTTCTACATGGGCCCCAAAAAACAAAAGGTGATGAACCAGTGCGAAAAGTGCGGGGTTTGGTTCGTCCGGACGCATGCGTCCGCGCGCTGCCAGTTGCATTGGAACAAGAGCGGCCCGAAGCAACTTAACGCCTAAACACTATGCTTATATGGGGTCTGTTTGGGGGGGTACCTAATGAGCGAAACAACAACGACTACCGAAGTTCCAACAGTCACGGAGATCATCGAGATGCCCCCGCACCCCAAGGAGTGGGTTTTGGGCAACAGCATGATCTACGACTTTTACCGGGGCCTCCAGGCAATGGTTGCCGAGAAGGTCTCGGCCGACAACATCACCATGTGGATCCATCCCGAGACGACGAACCTGCACATGTCACGGTTGGGCAACAACCACGCTACAATGACGGAGATTGAAATCCCGTACCGCAGCCAGGGGGCGCACGTGTACCCGTCCGCGCATGTCGACGACGCGCCGGACCCGCACAAGTGGACCCCCATCAACACGCCCAAAAACCCCCTGTCCATCAGGTCTGACCAGTTCGGCGCCTTCGTGCGCTGGTATGAGCAGAACCTGATCAAGGGAGACAGCACGGGCGGCGTCACCATACGGGTCGACCCCCGGAAAAGGACGCTGGTCGTAGAACAGCACAGGATAGACGCTGCGGATTCGGACGACATTGGCGCAACGCATGAAATCATGCTGGACGAACACGGCCGCGAGTTCCGGATACCTGACGCCACGCGCTGCCGGTCCTTCCAGTTCAACGCGGACACGCTGCACCTGGCCATAAAGACCATGAAGGCATCCATAGACGACATGTACGGCGCGCGCCTCACCCTCGAGGAACCCAACGATCCTCACCCGTCCAACAAGAGCAGGGGCGACACGTACGACGATCAGTACCTGAAGATCCGCTGCCACACCATCGGCGACTTTGGCCTGGACGTGCACATGCGAATACCGCTGGCCGAACAAGCATCCCCGCCGCTGGACGATCAGAGAGTAGCCCGGGTCTATTCCGCCAACCTGATGAGCGCGATCGCCTTCCGGACACTCATAGGCACAAGCAAGGCGGCCCGCAGCGAACCCTTCAAGCAGATCATTTGGCGGGTTACGGACAGGGGCCTCTCCGTTTGGGACTTCATCGGACACAACATACGCGCTTCCTATTGGGTTGCGCCCCTGGCGGAGAGCTAGGGGCAACCCCATTTTTCTTTCCAGTTTACGAACTTACCATCAATGTTTAAATGCGGCTCGGGGCGGCGCTGAACTCCGTGAACAGGTTCTGCGCCAACTGCGGCGGCCCCTTTGAAACCCCTCCAGGCCCCCGCCGATGGGTCGTCCGCTACTGTAAGAGACCCCCATGCCTGGCCGATCGGGACTGGCGGGGCCGCACGAAGCAGGCCAGGGGCAACCTGGAGCCGGCGGAACGGGAGAGGCGGCGGGCCGCCGACAGGGAACGGTATGCGGCTCGGGTGGCCGCCGGCAAGCGCAAGGGAGGCGGGCCGTAACGGGCAAGGGTGCCGTCATGGGGAAGGGGTCCAAGCCCTGCATGATATGCGGCAAGCCGAATTCCACCTCTTATACGAGGGGGGTGTGTTCCCCCGAATGTTTCCGAGCGCGGGCGCGGATATCCACCAAAGAGTACGTCGCCGCGAACCCCGAGAAGCACAGGAAGGCGATGAGGGAGTACTCGGCCCGCCCCGAGAACAAGGCGCGGCGCGTGCAACAGGCCAGGGACAGGAGGGCGGTCGACCCAGAATACGCCGCCAAGTACAGCGAGTACTGGAAGGCGAGATCCCGCGCCGTCGCCAAGGCGAACTGGGAGAAGCGGGCGGCGAAGCGGGTGGAGGCGGGGAAACCCCTGGGGTACGTCTATGACCCGCCCGCTCCCTGCACGAACGGGTCGGCCCACCAGTTCGTTCCGGCGGGGATAATGGACCGCGCCAGGGGGCGCTCCATGGCGGTGGTGGGCCTGCACAAGGCCAGGGCGAGACCCCCCACGGAGGCCTATGAAGTTACGGTGTGCCCCGAATGCCGCATGGTGAGGCACGAGGATCTTGGCCGGCAGCGGGGGCCGAAGCTTATGTACTTTGAGGATCTTGCGACTCTCGAGCACGAGGAAGGGGACCCGGAACCACCCATATCGTCCCGTCCGGATGGGGAACCAGGTTCACCGTCCCCGGATCCCCCAAGTGCATCGCCATCTCCACGGGAAGGCGAATGATCCGGCTCCCGTCGACGCCCCCGTGGTGGCGCCCCAACTTGACCGCGTAGGAGGTGTTGGTCATGCGGAGCGGGAGTTGCGCCGGCATGGGCTCCTTCTTTCTGCGGCCCATCACATAACCCCCAGCACGTCCTGATCGCCGTTCTCCTTCCTGTATTTCATGCCGTCCTCGCAGAGGTCGGCCATCATCTTGGAACGGGAGCAGTTGCAGGACGTGGCCAGTATGGAGATTTTCGCGGCCAGCGGCTGCGGGAGAGTGATGGAGTGGGCCACGTACGGGGGCGTCTTGGGGACCAACTTGGGCGGAGCGGGCGGCGATCTCATCAGTTTGGGGCCACCGCCGCCATATTTAACTTATTTAGGTAGCGGCTCCTGGCATGCTTGCGCAGTTTGTACGAGCAGCAGGGGCAATAGACGGCCTCCGTCTTGAACGCCTTGGCGCAGGTCATGCACCGGCTCCATCCCTTGGAGTACGGCGAGGCCCCCCCGTAGGGGCTGGTAACGGGGCACTTTGAGCGGTACTCGCTGTCGCAGATGTTGCGGCAGACGTTCACTTGCTCTCCTCCCGCTTTTGCATCTTTTCCAGGTCGGCGTTGAACTCCCTCAGCTTGTACATCATGGGCCCCGTGGAGGCCACGCCGTCGTCCAGTTTGTACTGGCGCATCTTGGCCGTATTGGCGACGTGCAGGGCCTCTATGACGTTCTCTATCTGCTCCTGCGGGACGGAGTTGGCCCAATCGAGTATCTCCCCGGTCTGACAGGCGTCGGCCAGCGTGGTTACGAGTTTGCTGGCGTTGGCGGCCCCGGCCTTCATCTTGTCGCGGTTGTCTATCACGAGCAAGCCGAGCTCGCACAACGCGGCGCAGCCGGCGGAGACGCTGCTCCATTCGCCTCCCCTCGACAACTTTTCTATCTTGTCCCGTATGTCGATGTCCAGCCGGATGGCGACGCTGACCTTCCTAGTGAGTGATCTTGCGGGGGGGCGGCCCATACGGGCACCCCCCGCATGGTGGGTTAATAATACTACCGGTACTATTGTATGTCGGTGTTAGGGTGTATATTAAAGGAACTACGACATGTTGGGGTTACGAATTGTACCGTTCCACGCAAGGGCGTACCCCTCGCCCCCCGCAATCGTATAATCATAATCATCGGCCGGAAGCACGAAGGTGCTCGAGCCCATCAACGTATGGGAGTGGTCCCGGCCGTCCAGCCCCGTAATGGTCATGTTCACCGCAGAGTCGCCGGCGTTGTGGACGTATATGGTATCAACGTCGTGCGGGACCACCATCGTTCGCGGGCTGGTGACTCCCGCGTAGTGGCCGGTGGGCGCCACGGAATAGTCGTCCGGAGATCCGTACGGGGTCGGGTATAACGAGTAGTTGGACGGGACGGGAGAGGCCACGTATGGCGCCGAGTCGGCGCCGAGGACGGTCAGCGTCCTGGTGGTAACGGGCAGGGCCCCCGCCGCCTCGTGGGGAGCCGTGGCGTTGGCAATGACCCCCTCCACGTAGGTGGTGGTATTCCCGATCAGGATGCGCGCATCGCTCCCGTTCTGGTTGGGGAGCGGGAACCACAGGTGCGCCAAGTAGCCGCCCTCGACGGCCTTCCGGAACGCCTCCTCGTAGTGGAAAGGGTCGTTCTGGGAGAGGGTGCCCACGGCCGTAATCACGCGCTTCGTCGACCAATAGCGGTCCCAGCCGTCGGTATCCTCGTTCCACGTGTGGTGGGGCACGAGTTGCCGGTTCCACGACTCCTCGTGGTCGTGCCATGCCTCGGCCTCCGGCAGGCAGTCGATTGCCACCATCACCGCCGCCGCCCCCACGAATACTGCCCCTACCACCGCCAGCATCGTGCCGAGCGACCACATGCCCTCCGGCCGGCACGTGCCCCTAATAACCCTTCAGAATCCGCAATATCCTTCCTCGCACGCCTCCGCTTCCGAGGAAGCGTCCAGCGTGCTGGAGCCCTGGTTCATCATCTGCCGGAGGCTGATGCCCTCCAAGAGCGTGAACTTTTTGTTTTTCTTCTTCATGTTGGGCTTTTCCCAAGAGTGCTCCTCCAGCTCCATTATCTCCTTGAAGCGCTTGGGGTCGTCGTGGTACATCTGGCGGAAGTGGCGCCGCCCCCTGAACATGCAAAAGTCACAGGCGCTCTTGGGCGGGATCTCCCACCCATGCTCCTTGATGATCTCCTTGCACCCCTCCCTGCTGATCCCGTCGAACACGAGCGGGTAGTTCCTGTAGATGTACTTGACGTTGGACTCGTTGGCCGCGCGGTGGGCCTCGTCCGTCGAGAAGCCCAAGTCCATTATGCAGGGGCTCCGGATCCGCGCCTTCAGCGTCCTCCGTATGTAGTTCTTTACGGGGCGGATCTTGAAGTTTTTGGTGCACCACCTGTGGGCTATCATCGGGAGCACTTGGCGCTCCCTCATGTCCTCCTCCAGCGTGAGCTCGGGATGCTTTACCGTGACGAACTCGAGCCCCTTCTCCTTACAGAACGGCTTCACGCGCTCCTCTATGTGCTCGTAGGTGCCGGCATCCTCGGATCCGGTGTCGGCGAATATCACGTGGGAGTAGTCCTCGGGGTTCCTCAGCAACAGCGCGGTCGTCTGGACGCCCCCCCCGAACGAGAGGACCCTCGACGAGGCCTTTGCTTGCACGGCGGCGAACTCCTCCGCGCGGCGGGCGCGGCGGATCTCCAGTTCCCTCTTAAGCTCCACTTTCGTGCGCTTTTTCATCATCGTATATGCTTCCTCACGCCATCCCACATAAACTCTAGGGGGGCTATCCCTTCCAAGTGGCAGTCGGCCATGTTGACCTGGACGACGCCGATCCCCGCCATCGCGTACTTTTTGTTGCGCTTCATGGTCTGCTTCTTGCCGGTGCGCCCGTCGTGTATGCTCCCGTCCAGTTCGACGGCGCAGACGATCTTGTGGTCGAAAACCGCGCGCTTGGCGGCGCGCAGCACCAGGATGTCCGGATGCACCACAACCTTGCGGTAGCCCGACTTCATCACCTCCAGCATCTCCTCCGTGACGTGCTGGACTATCCCGGGCTGGAAGTCTCCCACCGGATCTATCAGCACGAAGGGCTGGCTGACGGCGTACACGCCCTGGGGCAACTTGGAGTTGAGGTAGTTCATGGCGGTTGTGACGGCCTCGGCATCGTCCTCGCCGTCCCAGGTGTGGCGCGGGCTCATGCTGGCTCGGCCTCCTTCGCTTTGGCCAGCATGTTGGCTTCCTCCTCCTCGAAAATATCCACGAACGCCTTGCCCCAGTTCCACCGTCTGGCTTGCACCAGATCCTGGTGTATGAGTTGCGCGATTATCTCGTACGCCCTCTGCCTGTACGTCTCGGGGTTGGGGTTCTCGCCCTTCTCGGGGTAGCCGCTCATGCCTCCGCCTCCTCCACGGGGCGCCCCTCGTGCATGTATATCTTGCAGTCGCAGTACTCGTTCCAATCGGTTTCAAACGCCTTGCACGCCAAACCGTGCTGGTGCCACGAGTGGGCGTGGCCGCAGTACCAGCACGGGACGTCCGTGGTCATGGCACGTTGCTCCTGTAGACCTCGCGGTCCTCCCCTCCCACGCGCTCCTCACAGACGTTGTATGTTGCCTTCATGTGTGGCTCGAGCGCGCGCCACTCGGCGATCTCCTGTCGGGCTGCGGCTTTGGCCGCCTCGTCCCCGGCACATTTCACGTAGATGGTCGTGGTCCCCAAGGGGAACGGTTCTGGCGTGATCGTGATCAGGTACATCTTGTCGGGCGGCCCGAACAGGGTGTGCTGGCTCATGCCTTCGACTTCCTCTGGTTGGCCTTCGCTGCCGCGCCCCGCGCCTTCGCGCGCACCCGCTGGCCGCAGCACGGGCAGAATACGCCGTGCAATCCTTCGTACACCACGGCGCACGAGCCGCAGTATTTCCGACCGTTTCTCCCCACGCCCGTCGCCCCTCCAAACACGTACGCTGCTGACGTTACGCCGAGCGCCGCGAGCCTCGGCGAGCCGGGCGTGCAGTGTCCCTTGCACGTGATCATGCCGCCGCCTCCGCCTCCCTGCGCTTCCTGTGGTAGCGAGCCAGGTTGTTCACCCTGCTGTATGCTTTCACGTGCTCCCGCTTGCACGGGCCGCACCGCTTCGTCCACCGGTCGAGGAGCCCGACTCCGCAGTCGAGGCACTTGAAGTCGCGGGGCCTCATCAACGAGGCCAGCGCAGCCTTCTCCCGAATCCGCTCGGTCTCCCTGCCCCTACACGTCAGGCTGCCGTCGGAGAAGTACTTGCGCTTGAGGCGGTCCGCGCAGCACGGGCAACAGTTCCCGGGATAACACGTGAGCATGATCTCGCACCTGTTGCAAGCCGAGTAGTGGCGGCAGGGATACCGAGCCTTTTTGTTGAACACCTTTACTTCCACGCCCAAGTCCTCGCCCAGCCGCTCCGGATACCGGCACCGATCCTTGCAAGTGCGGGGCATCACGGGCCCCCCAAAAATATCCCGTACCACACTACTGCGGCCGCGATCGACAAGCCTACGCCCCCCAGCAGCATCAGGGCCTCGCCGACCTCTATCACGCGCCGGGCCTCCCACACAGCAGCCACACGGCCGCGATAACCCCGCCCATTATGAGCATGTTGACTCCAATGCTGAATGCGTCGCTGTCCGTCCACGAGGCGGCCTGCTTGCCGGCGCATATGGGGCACTCGACGGTATCGCGGATGTGTGCCTCGCAGTACACCGGCATCACGCAGCCGCCTCCGCGAGCCTCTCCCCGAGGAATTTGGCCACGGGCACCATGACCGCGTTCCCCAGGCAGGCGTACCGGTTGGTGCGGGCCACCCGCTCCCCGTCCGCGCCGTACTCGGTCCACCCGTCGGGGAATCCCTGGAGCCTCTCCACTTCCGTACAGGAGAGCATCCTCAGCCGCCCCCCGCTCTCCTCTATCAGCGGGGTCTGCCCCCGCCAGTACGACGCAGCGATAGTCCCGCATACGTCGTTATCCCGAAGCCGTTCCCCTTCGCCTTTTGCTTCTCCTTGTGGGTCTTGAGCATCTTCACCATCGCCGGCGATCGGTAACACTTGTCGGGTGGGGACCCTTCTAAGACGTCCGACAATGAACAGCCTCTTTCTGTTCTGGGGAAGGAAACGGCGCCCGTTAATACATTGCCACTCCGCATCATACCAGAATTCATCCATGGTCTTGAGTATCGCGTGAAACGCTTTTCCGTTAGAGTTTGATAAGAGTCCCGGCACGTTCTCAAGGAGTACGTATGGCACCGAAGCGGATCTCGCCACCCGCAGCGCCTCAACAAAGAGTAGCCCTCGGGCGTCACCCATTCCCCCCCTTTTTCCACCAAGCGAGAAAGGCTGGCACGGGAATCCGGCGGCGAGTAGGTCGAATCGAGGTAGGGCATCAGGGTCGACTGTCCGCGCGTCCCTGTCGATCTTGACTCCTGGCCAGTGTCTAGAATAAATTCCGGCCGCGACAGGGTTGCTTTCGCAGGCGCCGACGCACTCGTGGCCGGCCCGCTCGAGGCCGAGGTCAAAGCCCCCGATCCCCGAGAACATGGAATAGAACCGCATTCAACCGCTCCCCCCACCCTTCCTCGTCAGTTCTACGGCGTTGTACAAGCGGCCGAAGTTAGCGCGGCTCCACCTCGCCATTATCTCGACGGCCTTGTGGTGGCTCCTGCACAACAGGATGAACTGGTCCTCCTTTTCGACGTGCACGAGCGGCTGGAGGTACTTCCAGTACTGGAGCCTGGTATTGAAATCCTTCCACGTCTTGTCGTCGGCCTTGTAGTATAAGTGGTGTATGGTGAAGGCCATGCCAGGCCTCCGCTTCCCCTTCGACGTCTTGTACGGCTCCTTGCAGATGTAGCAGGCCCCGCCGAGATCCTCCGCCATCTGGTCCATGTAGTCGCGGGCCCTCTCCCGCCTCGGCTTTTTTATGAATCTCGATTTGGCCATCTCGTACGCTAAATTCTGATACTCGCCACCTTTAAGGGTATATGCCGCCCGCGTTTCCACTCTCCCGCACCCTCCACCTCATCCGCACTTACTTGCTCACAACTCAGTTGCATGCTTGCTTACAACTAACTAATGTAGAGAGAGAGAGAGAGAGAGAGAGAGAGAGCAAATTGGGGGGAAAGAAGGAGGAGGCTAGAGCCGGCGCCGGCGCCGCACGTGCTTGTACTCGAGCTCCATGTCCAGCTCGCCCACGAACTCCTTGATGTGGTCCAGCGCCGAACTGATGTTCTCCTTTGTGCGCTTCTTGTTGTCCCTGGCGATGTAGTTGTTCGCCTGGCAGAGGTCGATTACCGCCTTGTTGATGTCCATCGTCATGGCGAAGGTGTTCCGTATGGTCATTGTACGGCCACCTTCTGGTCGGCGGGCCGCTTGTTCGGGACCAGAGTGAACTGGTCGGTCTGCGACCTCGAATCTACCGTGATAACGAGCGTGTACGTGCCCGGCGGCAGGTGGGAGTACGGGGCGGAGCCCTTGCCCGGCATCAAGAGCTCGAACCTCAGCGTGTCCGGCCACGGGTTGTTCGGGTTGTGTCCCTCCCGAGAGGCCTGCTCTATCTGGATCCGCTTGCCCCTCTCGTTCGTGAGGCTGCCGCTGATGAAATCGTCCATGTCCTTCGCCTTTACCCAAAGACATGCATCATCCCCGTATATCACGTTGCCCTTGTGCGGGTCAGAACCGTAATTGATCATGGCAATGCCGCAGTCCCTCATGTAGGGCGGGGGAGTATTCCTGAAAAGTTCCTCAGTCGGCGGCGTCGGCGGCGTCGGCGGGGGAGGAGCCGGCTCGAAGTGTGGAGTCGGCTCCCGCCGATAGACTGGCGGCGCCTGGTACGCCGGCCGGCTGGCCGCCGGAGCCGGTGCCGGAGCTGCCGCCGGAGCCGCCGGCGGCGGAGGCTGCGGGCCGGCTCCGGCGGCCAGTTCCGCCGACCGGAGCTTGCGGTCGTTCAACTTTCTAAAGCCACCCACGCCGGCTCCTATGCCCCCCGTTATCCCCACCGCGTATAAAAAGTGGTCAAGCTCGTCGGGCCCTATCGTGAAGCCAAAGTGCTCCTCTATGGGGTCGAGGAAGGGGGCCAGGAGCATGAGTATGACGGCGCCGAGGGAGGCGGTTCCAAAGGCGTTTCTCTTGAGAGTGCCTACTGGGGGTGTCACGCTTGGGGTTGAAAGTGGGTGTATATAAAGATGAGTTCGCGGCGGATCGCGGATCCAACTGTGTGAATTTCGGCGTTATTCACACAGTTGGATCATTATAAGGTTGAAACGTTGGTTATATGAGGCGGGCGGGATGGATCCCCACATATAGGAGGGGCGCGGCGGCATCCCATGTCCACCATAACGGGAGACATCCAAGCCACTCGGGTCATAGAGTTGGCCAAGAACAGCACGGGGAACAAGTTCCCAGGAATCCTGCTGGACGTGGACGATCCGGACATGCCGAGGGAGCTCCTGCTGACGCGGCCCGCCTTCGTCGAGGTCATATTCACGAGGCCGGACGGCGTGGAGGTGCGCAAGCTCGGCACGCGGCCCCTAATAGACGCCAACTTGGGAGACGACAATGAAATATCATACACGAATCGTGCTGGAGACGGCGTGAACGACATGCACGGCCTCTGGAGGTACACGGTGGCGGCGGTCCTCTCCGACGGGAAGCGGATAAGGGCGAGGGAGTCCGTGCGGTGGTGGTGCGTGCGCGGCGACGAGAGTCCCGTAGGGACGGGGGACGCGCCCCCGTGATAGTCATAGAGGAGGCGGCCATCCCCCTCATTCTGTCCATAATGTTGCCGGCCATGGGGGCCGCCGCGTTCGTGGTGAGGCACTTTTGGCTCAAGGCCAAGTGCTTCGAACTGCTCAAACAGAGGGTGGAATCGTACGAGATCCAGGCGGAAAAGGACCGCAAGACGCACCATGACATATACGATCGGGTGAACGCGATGGCCGCCGATTTGGCCCACATGAAGGGCACGCTGGACGCGATGGCCAGGCACTAGTGTGATATTCTATCCTTAAATATGGCATGGTCTCGCAACTTAGCACATGACTCGGGACGGCTTTAGAACCATATCTGTCAGCAACCTCGTGTACTACAGGCTGAGGGACAAGGCCGACAAGGGCAAGCGCTCCATGAGCCAGCAGTTGGAGTTCATGCTGGCCGACTACGACCTGATGAAGTTGAACGAGAGGAAGGAAGTGGACGACTTTATCAAGAAGGGGGGGCTGAGCAAGTGATGGCGGGCCCCGTGCAGTTTTCCTCGCTGGCCGACGCTTACGGCGCCGGCGCCGGCAACGTGAGGGCGTGGATCCTCCAAGAGGGCCCCGTAAAGTCGGGCGTCGGGAAAGGCGGCCAGGGCTACCGCAGCAAGGAGGTCGTGTTCGCCGACGAGACGGGGCAATGCGCCGGCATGTGCTGGGACGGCTGGGTGGACGTGATTCGGCCCGGAATCATCTTTCAGATCATCAACCCCAACTGGAAAGACTGGAACGGGACGCGCTCCCTCCACGTCGGCAAGCACGGCAAGGCCGTGCCGGAGGGCCAGCAACCCGGCACCCTCGGGGGCGGCGCCCCCTCTCCCGCTCCTGCTCCGGCGGCCCAGCCGCCGGCCGCTGCATCAACCGCCCCCCCGACGCCACCGCCAGGGCCTCCGCCTGCACAGCAGTCGGCGCCGGCAACGGCTGCGGGGGGCGGGGCGCCGGCTCCGCCGGGGTTCGTGCCGGCGGCTGGAGGCGCTCCAGGCGCACCAGCCGTACCGGAGCAGGAGACACCACCCGCACCGACGCCCCCCGAGGGAGGCCCGGGCAACATGCGAACGAGGCATATAACCGCGATA
>OY282371.1 GCA_958295715.1 uncultured Dehalococcoidia bacterium | reverse complement strand
TTCCGTACAATAGGGCATTGTCGGGAGGGCCGTTAGCTCAGTTTGGTCAGAGCACCGGACTTTTAATCCGGGTGTCCAGGGTTCGAATCCCTGACGGCCCACCAAGGCTCAGCCTTTGGCGCGGACTGCCGCCCCGCGCCGCGGCCGCTTCATTCCCCCGCTCCCTTGGCCGGACTCCCAAGACCCGCCAAAAAACTCGACGCCGCGGGTGTGGGCAGGTTGCCGGCATCCCGGATACTAAGAAGGGGATGGATTCCCGCCTTCGCGGGAATGACGGGAGGGAGAGCGACAGGCGGGAATCCATCTTCTCCCCCTGTCACGGCAAGGGAACCTCACACCGGCGCGAATCGCCGGTAAGAGCCGGTCGATTGTGTTACGGTCAGCGCCCACACATAAAGGACGCCCCCACAGGTTGGCGCCGGGGCTTGAGCGTCGGTCGTGGGATGCAGGGTTCCTGGATTCCCGCCTGCGCGGGAATGACGGATAGGGGGGCGCGGGAATGACGGGAGGGAGGCGCGGCTCAGCCGTGGAGGGGACCGGGAGAGAGGGAGGCCGGGCAACCGGGGGTCACGGCTCCTGCAAATGAAAGGTCTTGTGCAGGGCGCGCACCGCGTCCTCCACCCGCGACTCGGCGATGATGCACGTAATCCGTATCTCGGAGGTGGTTATCATGTCGATGTTGATGGATGCGTCGGCCATGGCGCGGAACATTCCGGCAGCGTACCCCGGGGCGTTGAGCATCCCCACGCCCACGATGCTAACCTTGCTCAGCGACTGGTCCGTGGCTATCTCCCCCGCGCCCATCTCCCCGGCGACGGAGCGCACCCGCTCAACGGCGTCCCTCAAGTCGGCGCGGGAAACGGTGAAGCTCAGGTCCGTAAACCGGTTCAGGCTGGTGTTCTGAACGATGGTGTCCACGCTTATTCCAACCTCCGACAGGGGCTCAAAGAGGGCGGCGGCTATGCCGGGCCTGTCGGGCACGCCCCGCAGGGTTATCTTGGCCACGTTGCGGTCGTGAGTTACCCCAGTCACCTTGACCCGGCTTTCCATCATAGGAATGTCTCCATGAATAAGGGTGCCACGCTCTCCTCCAAAACTGGAGGCCACGTAGATGGGTATGCCGTGCACCGACGCCAGTTCAATGGATCTAGGATGCATCTTGGCGCCATAGGCTGCTAGTTCCAACATCTCCTCGTAGGTCACCTCGTCCAGCTTCCGGGCGTCGGGAACCAGGCGAGGGTCGGCGGTGTAGATGCCCTCAACGTCGGTGTACACCTCGCACCGCTCGGCCTTAAGGGCGGCGGCCAGGGCCACCGCCGAGGTGTCGGAACCGCCGCGGCCCAGGGTGGTGACGTCCATCTCCTCAGTGAAGCCCTGGAACCCCGCCACAACCACAACCCTGCCCGCCTCCAGTTCGCGGAGGACGCGGCCCGCTTCCACCCGCTCAATGCGCGCCCTGCCGTGAAGGGTGTCGGTTTGGATGCCGGCTTGAAGCCCCGTCAAGGCTATGGCGTCGCAGCCCAGGGACCGCAGGGCCATGGCCGTCAGCGTGCAGGAGACCACCTCGCCGGAGGAGAGCAGCAGGTCCATTTCCCTGGGCGTAGGGGCGTCGGACACCTGGGACGCCAGGGCTATGAGCTCGTCGGTGGCGTTCCCCATGGCCGACACCACGGCCACGACCCGGTTCCCGGCCTCCCTGACGCCGGCAATCCGGCGGGCCACCGCCCGGATCTTCCCGGCGTTGGCCAGCGAGCTGCCGCCGTACTTCTGAACTATCAATCCCATAGGGGACTGTCCGCCGCGCCCGACCGCCCTCTCACCGACGAGGGCCGGGAGGGGCCGCGCCTAGTCAGAGCCATCCACCACGTGGGCGCCCCTTTCCGAGGGACGGGTAATTAGGACGCGGCCGGGCGCGTTGGCCTTGCGCGCCATCTCAGCCATCTCATAGGCGACGCTCATCTCCTTGCCCCGCGCCAGGGCCAGGACCGTGGAGCCGCTGCCCGACACGAAGGCGCCTAAGGCCCCGGCCTTCAAGGCCTCCGCGATAATCAACCGCATGGGCGGGAACAGTCCGTACCGGTAGGGCTGATGGAGCCGATCCTCGGTGGCCGCCCTCAGGTCTTCCACCCTGTCGGAGGCCAGGGCGTTCACCAGCAGGGCGGCGCGTCCCATGTTGAAGACCGCGTCTTCATGGCTCACCTTTCCGGGCAGAACGGACCGGGCCTCGTCGGTGGACACGCTCTTGTCCGGCGTGTAGAGGACCGCGTTAAGTCCAGGGGGAATCCTCACCGGCGAGGCGATAAGCCCCTCTTTGTAGGGGGTCACGATGCGCGCGCCGCCGTAAAGGGCCGCGGCCACGTTGTCCGGGTGCCCCTCAAGCTCAACGGCCATAAGAAGAACGTCATCGTCGGCGAAGGGGGAACCCAACAGATGGTTGGCCGCGGTCAGCCCGCCCACGATGGCCGCCGCGCTGCTCCCCAGGCCGCGCTTCAACGGGATGCCGTTGCGGCAGATGAGGGACGGCGTTGGAGGGCGCGCCCCCGCCTTCCGGAAGAGCCGCGTCATGGAGCGGAAGACCAGGTTGGAGGAGTCCTCGGGCAGGCTATCCGCGCCTTCCCCGGTCACCTCCACGCGAGGCGCGGCGCCATCGCCCGTTTCAACCACAACCTCACTCCAAAGGTCCAAGGCCATGGCCATGCAGTCGAAGGCAGAGCCGAGGTTGGCGGTGGTGGCGGGAACCCTGACGGTAAACCGGCGGCGTTTAATCATTGGAATGGCCAAGGGAGTATAACAAGGGCGTTCCCAGCCCCGCAACGGGAAGGGCGCGTGCGCCCGCTTAGGTTTGAAGAGCGTTGGTCGCCCTCCCATCCGTCATTCCCGCGTAGGCGGGAATCCATCCCTTCCCCGGGGTTGGGCCGGGACAACCGCGCAAGGACGCGCGTCGCTTCTCCTTCCGCGGAGCCGGCTCCGCAAGGGAGGGGCGGGCATCGAGCGTTGGGCAAAGGGCGCGTCGCGGCTCGGTTCCGGCCCCCGGCCCGCCGTTCGGCGGTTGCCCTGTCGCAATGGGGGGAAGAAAGATGGATTCCCGCCTGCGCGGGAATGACGGAATGGGATGAGGGGGAATGCGGAGAGGGAATGGAAAGCCGAAGCTCTCAACTCAGAACCACCGCCCTTCAAAACTTAAGTGGGCGCACGCGCCCTTCCCGCCTGCGCGGGAATGACGGAATGGGGGTAGGAGCAAAAACGACAAAGATCGCCCTTTCCTGCGAAATGCCCTTGACGGCCCCCCTGAGTGGGGATATAATGCGGACTAGGAGAAAACTCTGAGTCTGTTCAACAGTTCATAGAACACGTCACAGGTTAGGCTATCCTGAGCGGCGGCTTGGAATACCAGACCGCCGTTCTTGCACCTTAAAAAGAGAATAGGGAGTGTTTGAAGTTGTTAGCGCAGGTCAAGTTATTAAGGGCTTACGGTGGATGCCTAGGAGCTAAGGACCGATGAAGGGCGTGGCAAGGCTGCGATAAGCCTCGGTGAGCCGTCTAGCGGGCGTAGCCGGGGATTCCCGAATGGGGAAACCCGTTCCGGTGTTGAGCCGGTTCACCCCGACGTTGTCGGGGGGGTAAGCAGGAGAACTGAAACATCTAAGTACCCTGAGGAAAGTAAATCAACCGAGATTCCCTAAGTAGTGGCGAACGAACGGGGAACAGCCCAAACCTCCGCGCCTTAGTGGCCCGAGGGCCTATGTCGCGGGGGGGTTGTAGGAGACGCCGGAGAAGACCTCGGTATTCTCAAGGAGTTACAAAACCCATTTCTAGCCGGAGGCTCCTGGAAAGGGCCGCCGTAGAGGGTGAAAGCCCCGTAGGCGAAAGGGATGGGACTCCTGGTGTTAACCTGAGTACCATGGGACACGTGGAATCCTGTGGGAAGCTGGGGGGACCACCCTCCAAGGCTAAATATCCTTAGCTACCGATAGTGAACCAGTACCGTGAGGGAAAGGTGAAAAGCACCCCGGGAGGGGAGTGAAATAGACCTGAAACCGTAAGCCTACAGCAGGTCGGAGTCCGCCTTGCGCGGATGACGGCGTGCCTATTGAAGAATGATCCAGGGAGTTGCTTGGTGGTGCGAGGTTAAGGGACTGGAGTCCCGGAGCCGTAGCGAAAGCGAGTCCTAATAGGGCGTATAGTTCCTCTAAGCAGACCCGAAACCGGGTGATCTACCCATGGCCAGGATGAAGGTCCGTTAACGCGTACTGGAGGTCCGAACCGGTTACTGTTACAAAAGTATCGGATGAGCTGTGGGTAGCGGTGAAATGCCAATCGAACCCGGAAATAGCTGGTTCTCCCCGAAATGTATTTAGGTACAGCCTCAATGCATAGGTGGACGGAGGTAGGGCCCTGGATGGGCTAGGGGGCGTGAGCTTACCAAACCCAACCAAACCACCAATGCCGTTCAACCGTTTCTTGAGAGTGAGACTGTCGGAGATAAGTTCGATGGTCGAGAGGGAAACAGCCCAGACCACCAGCTAAGGCCCCCAAGCGCAGGCTAAGTGGGAAACGAGGTAGGGTTCCCCAGACAGCCGGAAGGTTGGCTTAGAAGCAGCCACCCTTTAAAGAGTGCGTAATTGCTCACCGGTCAAGGGGTTCTGCGCGGAAAATGTAACGGGGCTTAAGCCTGTCGCCGAAGCTGTGGTCCCGGTCTCCCCTCACAGGGGACCGGGAGGTAGGGGAGCGTTCCTCCTGCGGTGAAGTTCCGGCGTGAGCCGGGATGGAGCGGGGGGAAGTGAGAATCCTGGAATGAGTAGCGTTAATCAGGGTGAGAATCCCTGACGCCGAAAGCCTAAGGTTTCCTACGCAACGTTCATCGGCGTAGGGTTAGTCGGTCCTAAGTCGTAGGCGAAAGCCGAAGATGATGGACAGTAGGTTAATATTCCTACACCACCGTGTTTTCGCTTTAAAGCCGAGGGGGGGTGCGGTAGGGTAGATGGGGCGTGCCCACTGGATATGGCGCGTCCTCCTTCGTAGGCCATGCCGGGATAGGCAAATCCGTTCCGGCGTCACGAGCTAAGGGAGGAGGGAATTCGTCCACCTCGGTGGATGGAAATTCCGTTGAGCCCACACTGACAAGAAAAGCCTCGCGGCTATGGAAGCAGGGTGTCCGTACCGCAAACCGACACTGGTAGGCAGGGATAAGCGTCCCAAGGCGTTCGGGCGAACCTCCGCTAAGGAACTAGGCAAAAGGGCCCCGTAACTTCGGGAGAAGGGGCGCCCTGGGGGGTGAAGTCACTAGCTGACGGAGCGTCCCCGGGGCCGCAGATAAGAAGACCAGGCGACTGTTTATCAAAAACACAGGTTTCTGCTAAGGGGAAACCCTAAGTATAGGAGCTGACACCTGCCCAGTGCCGGAAGGTTAAGGGGAGGGGTGCAAGCCCTGAACTGAAGCCCCGGTGAACGGCGGCCGTAACTCTAACGGTCCTAAGGTAGCGAAACCCCTTGTCGGGTAAGTTCCGACCCGCATGAAAGGTGTAACGATCTGGTCACTGTCTCGGCGGAGGGCCCGGTGAAATTGCAGTGCCCGTGAAGATGCGGGCGACCTGCGGCAGGACAAAAAGACCCCGTGGAGCTTTACTGCATCCTGGTATTGGTCTGGGAGCATGGATGTGTAGCATAGGTGGGAGGCGCGGAAACTCCGACGCCAGTCGGAGCGGAGCCATCGTTGAAATACCACTCTTCCCTGTTCTTGGTTCTAACCCGTTTAGGCGGGGACAGTGCTTGGTGGGCAGTTTAGCTGGGGCGGCTGCCTCCTAAAAGGTAACGGAGGCGCCCAAAGGTCCCCTCAGGGCGGATGGAAATCGCCCATGGAGTGTATTGGCATAAGGGGGCTTGACTGCGAGGCCAACAAGCCGAGCAGGGACGAAAGTCGGGCAAAGTGATCCTACGGCTCCTTGTGGAAGGGCCGTGGCTTAACGGATAAAAGCTACCCCGGGGATAACAGGCTTATCTCGCCCAAGAGTTCACATCGACGGCGAGGTTTGGCACCTCGATGTCGCCTCATCCCATCCTGGGGCTGAAGGAGGTCCCAAGGGTCCGGCTGTTCGCCGGTTAAAGGGGTACGTGAGTTGGGTTCAGAACGTCGTGAGACAGTTCGGTCTCTATCCGCCGTGGGCGAAGGAAGCTTGAGGAAATCTCTTCCTAGTACGAGAGGACCGGAAGGGACGGACCTATGGTGTGCCGGCCGTTCCGCCAGGAGCGCCGTCGGGTAGCCATGTCCGGTGTGGATAAGCGCTGAAGGCATCTAAGCGCGAAGCCCTCTCCAAGATTAGGCTTCCCATCCCAACTCCGGTTGGGAGTAAGGCAGCAGGAAGACTACCTGCTAGATAGGCCGGAGGTGCAAGGGCAGTAATGTCCTCAGCTTACCGGTACTAATCAGCCGAGGACTTGACCTGCGCTAAGAGCTTCAAACATCCCGTTCTCTTCCCGTGGGGCGCGCCGCCAACCCGCTCCACAACCGTAAACCACCGTCGCGGGGTGGAGCAGTGGCAGCTCGTCGGGCTCATAACCCGAAGGTCACAGGTTCGAGTCCTGTCCCCGCTACCAACTCTCCCTATCCTGACAGTTGGAACCATCGGCCCTCTGCTAATCGGCGCGATGATAGCCGCCATCAAGTTCCTGTAGACGTTCTCTCTTCCCCCGTTCCGGCCTCACCGTTCGACATTCCCGCGCAGGCGGGAAGGGCGCGAGCGCCCACTCAAGTTTTGAAGAGCGTTGGTTCTGAGTGGGGGCTTCGGCTTCCCGCTCCCATTCCGTCATTCCCGCGCAGGCGGGAATCCATCTTTCCCCTTTACCAAAGGGGGGTAGCGTCTACACATAAAGGGCGTCCCTACGGGTTGACGCTGGGGTTTGAGGTGATGGTCTTGGGATTCCAGGAACCCCTTCTTGGCCATAACCCCCCGCCGTTGAATCGCCCCGCGGCTTTCTGGTAACATGACGTTACACGGACTGGCAGCAAGGAGTTAGCATGGTGTCCCTCGAGGAACGGGTCAGCGGAATCGAAGCGGTGATACCTCACCTGGCCACCAAGGAAGACTTGGCCACGATGCAAGGCGTTTTCAAGGAAGACATAGCCAGATTGCAGGGTAGCTTTGAGGAAAACATGGCCAAGATGCAGGGCGTTTTCAAGGAAGACATAGCCCGGTTGCAGGGCATTATCAAGGAAGACATGGCCAAGATGCAGGGCAGCTTCAAGGAAGACATGGCCAAAATGCAAGGCAGCTTCAAGGAGGAAATCGCTAGGTTGCAGGGCAGTTTCACGACCATGAACCGCATGTTGGCGATAGGCGCTCCTCTGCTGGTCGGTGCTATGATAGCCGCCATCAAGTTCCTGTAGACGTTCTCTCTTCCCCCGTTCCCACCTCAGTCCGTCACTCCCGCGAGGGCGGGAATCCAAGAATCCCTCCTAGCCAGCCGCCGCCCCGGTGACGCCTCCTTCCCCCAATGGGCTATAATAGACCGCCCAACGGACAATCAGTCCCACCCCGAAGGGAGCGATTTTCTGCCCATGGACCCGCGTATCCTCGACCAAGAAATCAACCGGTACAAGGCCGGCGCCCCCAGGTCGGCGGAGCTAAACAGGGAGGCGTCCCGGCACCTCCCCGGCGGCAGTTCCCGCGGCACCGCCTACTTCCGTCCCTTCCCGCCCATTGCCCGCCGCGGCCAGGGCCACCACCTTTACGACGTGGACGGCAACTCGTACCTCGACTTTATGATCAACGCCACCAGCCTAATCATGGGCCACGCCCACCCCCGGATAGTCCAGGCCCTTCAGGAGCAAGCCACTCTGGGTTCCGCCTTCAGCCTCCCCACCGAGTTGCAGCTGCGGCTGGCCCGGACCCTTTGCGACAGGCTCCCCTCGGTGGACACGCTGCGCTTCACCAACTCCGGCACCGAGGCCACCCTCATGGCGTTGAGGGCCGCCAGGGCCTTCACCGGCAGGCGTAAGATAGCCAAGTTCGAGGGCGGCTATCACGGCTCCCACGAGTACGCGGCCGTCAGCGTGAGGCCGCCCGCCCACCGGCTCCATCCCGCCGGCCCCACCGCGATTCCCGAGCACCCCGGCCAGCCCCCCGCCGTGGCCCAAGACGTCGTCGTGCTGCCCTACAACGACCTTGAGGAGAGCCGCCGCGTCATCCGGAACCACGGCGACGAACTGGCCTGCGTCATTATGGAGCCGGTGGCCTCGGCCCTGGGCTACCTGCCGGCTGAAACGGAGTTCCTGGAGGGCATTCGCAGCGTGACCCAGGAGCTCGGCATCCTTCTAATCTTTGATGAGGTGCAGAGCTTCCGGGTGGCCCCCGGCGGCGACCAGCAGCGCCGCGGCGTGACGCCGGACATGACCGCTTTGGGCAAGATAATCGGCGGCGGGATGCCCGTCGGGGCCTTTGGCGGCCGGGCCGACGTCATGTCCCTTTTCGACCCCACCCTCGGCGACGGCGCCGCAGTCGCTCACGCCGGCACCTTCAACGCCAACCCCATGACCATGGCCGCCGGCGCCGTGGTCATGGACAGCCTGACCCCTCAGATCTACCAACGGCTGAACAGCCTGGGCGACGCCCTGAGGCGCAAGCTCAGGGCCGTCTTTGACGAGTTGGAGGTCCCCGCCCAGGTCACGGGGACGGCCTCCCTCTTCGGCATACACCTTACCCCTCACCCCGTCACCGACTACCGCTCCATGCTCCGCGGCGACCGGGAGACGCGGCGGGCCCTGTTCTTGGGCCTCCTCAACGAGGGAATACTCCTTCAGGAAAGCTGCGCCGGCGCCCTCAACATCCTCACCACCGAGTCGGAGGTGGACGCCCTGGTGGACGCCGTCCGACGGGTCCTACACCGCATCCGATAGCCCGGCGGCCTCTAGGCCCGCCTGACCATGGGGAGCAGCGGCGGGAACACCGCGTCGCTGGCGAGGCCGGCCGGATGCCACGATACCATCCCGGCCTTGTACTTGAGCCAAGCCTCCCTGGCGCGGCGGCCCAACTCCTCCTCATCCACCCCCACCACGCGGCCATCCTCAACCACAACCTTGCCCCCCACCATCACCGTGTCGCACTGGCCGTCGTGGGACGCGTGGATAAGAGTCCTCATGGGGTCGTCAACGGGGCCGTGGGCCAGGTTGGACAGGTTGAACACGCTGATATCCGCCGTGCAGCCGGCGGCTAAGCGGCCCAGGTCGTCCCGCCCCAGGGCCTTGGCGCCGCCGATGGTGGAGGCGTTGTAGAAGTCGCGAATGGTCCCGGCGCTTCGCTCCCCCTCAACGGTCTTGTTGACCAGGGAGCCAATCAGCATCTCGTCCACCATGTTGGGGGGGAAGGTGTCGGTGCCAAGGCCCATGTTTATGCCCGCCTCCACGTAGCGGCTGAAGGACTCCAGCCTCTTGCCGCCCCGCGCCGACACCACGGGACAGTGGCACGCGCTGGTCCCGCTATCCGCCAGAATCTTCAGGTCGTCGCCCGGCGGGTCGCCGGTGGCGCTGTGCCCCGCTATGTAAATGACGTGGGTCAGGCACACCCGCGGCCCCAGGAACCCGATGTCTTGCAGCCACTCCACCATGGAGCGGTTGGGGTTCCTCGACTTGAACTCCCGGTACTCCCCGGGCCGTTGCGCGAAGTGGGAACGCACGTGAACGCCGCCCAGAAGGTCGGCCTGCCGCATAGTTTCCTTCAGCATGTCGTCGGAGCAGCTGTCGGTGCGGACCGGGAAGAGGAATCCGGTGACAAGGGGATGGTTCCGCTTCTGGAGATACTTCACCAACTCGATGCCGTGGTCCATGGCGGCGCGGCCCCGCTCCGAGTCCCACACCATCTTGGTCGTGCCGTCCGACTCCGTGTAGGAACACCCCTCCATGTAGAAGTGGCCCAGCCACGCCCGGGCGCCCATGCGCTCCGACGACTCCGCCAGGGCGTAAGGCTCAATGGTGTCCTCCCACCGCTTGGAGGCGCTGGTGGTGACGGAGGCGTAGGTGGTGCTGCCCGCCTTCAACAGGGTCGCCACGCTGAAGTCCGCGCTGACGCGATACTCATCGTCGGTGAGTATGAAGGGAGCGTCCGGATCCATCAGGAAGGAGGCGGGCTTGGCGAAGCTCTCCTCGTCCCCAACGTCCATGCGCAGGACCTGGAGGTCCAGGTTGGCGATGGCGTGAAGGTTTATCAGGCCGGGCGACACCAGCTTGCCCGTGGCATCGATGACCCGGTCCGCCTCCGGACAGGCCGGGTCGTCGGAGAACCCGACAAAGGCGATGCGGTCGCCCTCCGTGACCACGACGCCATCCTCAAGTATGCGATGGGCGCTTCCGTCCCAGGAAACCACCCAACCTCCCTTTATGGCTACTTTAGACATTCCTATCCTCCTTCACCCTCCGACAGGAGGGACTTGTTATACCAGTCTATAATCTCCGAGCCGGTGGCCGCCCACACCCCTGGGCTTGCCATTATGTGGGCCAAGGCCTCCTCAAGATACCTGATGCGGAAGGGCTGGCCGGTGAGCCACGGATGCAGGTTTAGGGTCAGGAGCCGGCCGCTTTCCGCCGCGTCGGCGTAGACGCCGTCGAACCCGTCCTTCAGCATCTCGGCGTACTCGTTCACCGGGAAGCCCCGCTCCTTCATGGCGAAGGCGTCGTCCAGGTCCAGCATCACGGGAAGGGCGCACAGCCTGCCTTGAGGCGTGTTCATGGGGTAGGGCTGCTCATCGTTGGCCCAGTCGCACACGTAGCGGATACCGGCCTCGGCCAGAAGCCCCGGCGTGCGGTGGGACTCGCCGTACTCCGGCCCCAGCCACCCCCGCGTGGCCGACCCGGTGGCGCGGGCGATGGCCTCCACGCTCTCCCGGACGCATTCCCGCTCCTCCTCCTCCGACATGCGGCTGCTTATAACCCTGCTGAGCGACACGCCGTGGCCGATTATCTCGCAGCCACGACCCAGGCAATGCCCCACCAGGTAGGGATAGTTGCGGGCGGTGAAGGCGTCCATGGCCACCGTCGCCGGGACGCCGGCCTTCTCCAACGCGTCCAAGACCCGGAAGACCCCCACCCTGTGGCCGTATTCCCGGTGCGAGTGGTTCCGGTAGTCCGGCAGCGGGCGGTCGTAGAGATAGGCCGGATGGAAGCTGCCCTCCGGCGGCCTCCACTCCAAATGCTCCAGGTTCACGATGACGCACAGGGCCACCCGCGCCCCGCCCGGCCACTCCAGCCTTGGCCGCGTCGGGATAGCCGACCAGTCGTAATGCCGGTGATCCATTCCATAGCGGGGCCCATAGCGGGGTTCAAGGGCCACGGCGGCGCGCCTAACCGTTTATCCCGGCGGCGTGGGCCGCGGCGGCGTCATAGCAGTTGGCGATATAGTACTCGGCTATCTCGCCCGCCGTCGCCTGCCACACGCCATCGTGGGACATGATGTAGTCCAGGGCGCTGTCCAGATGCCTTATCCGGTGGGGTTGGCCCGTTAGAAAGGGATGTATCGCTATGCACATCACCCGCCCGCTCACGGCCCCCTCCTCGTACAGCCGGTCGAACTGGTCCCTGCATATGCGGGTGAACTGGGACCCGTCGCCGTAGCTCCTGAAGATTACCCCGTCGTTGGTCTCCACCGAGTAGGGCACCGACATCAGCCTGCCCGACTTGACCCTGATGGGAACCGGTTGGTCGTCGTGCATCCAGTCCGCGTGATATATGAGACCGGCCTCCGCCATCAGGTCCGGCGTCCGGTCAGTCCCGGAGATGGCAGGCCCCAACATCCCCTTAAGCTCCTTCCCCGTGTGACGGCGCAACAAGTCCTTGCACTGCCTGTAGAAGGCCCGCTCATCCTCTTCAGACATGGAACTCAGATACCGGGTGTTGTAGACGCCGTGGCTCATAAACTCCCAGTCCCGCTCCATCATCGCCTCCCGCACCTCCGGGTAATGCTCCAGAACGGCCAGGTTGAGAGACGCGGTGCACCGTATCTTGTGCCTGTCGAGGGACTTCAGCATACGCCAGAACCCAACCCGGTTGCCGTAGTCGCAGTAGGAGTATTCCCGCACGTCGGGGTAGGGCATTCGGGGCCAAGGGTCTCGCTGGCCGTCAAAGGTGGGCAGGTACTCGTAATGCTCCACGTTGGGGGATATCCACAGGGCCACCCGCGCGCCGCCGGGCCATCTGATGGGCGGACGCTCTACGATGGGGCTGTAGTCAACGCGGTGGGGCGGCAGAGACGTTGGCATAGATGGTTATGTTTCCCGGCGTCGGGAACTACCGCCGCTCCGCGTAGTCCTGGCGCGCCCGGTTCAGGGCGACGCTCCGCAGGGCCTGGAGCTCATCCCGCTTCTTCTCTGACCACGCCTGGGACGACGTCAGGTTCACCAGCGACCCCTGGAAGCGGGGCATCACGTACCGGGCCAGAAGCTCGTAGCTGTGAAACACCTGCTCGCGGGTGGCCCACTCGGTGGCCTGGACCAGCAGACCGCCAAAGCCGCCGCTCTCCTCTTCCAGCCGGTGGATGAACTCCACCAGGTCGTCAGGGGTTCCCACGCACCACTGGTTAGTCTCCATCATGTAGTCGATAATCTCGTCGGGCGGTCCCGTGAAATCGCTGAAGTTGCCCAACGTGTTCTCAAAGTAGTCGCGCTGGTACCGCCCCGCGCCAACCCGGGCCTGTTCCCGCGCCTCCTCCCTGGTCTCCGCCAAGTGCACGTGCACCGTCAGCCGCCACTCATCGCGGTTCATGGTCTGGCCGTGCTGGGCCGCCGTCTCCTCCGCTATCCTCCAATACTCATTGAGGGGAGGACGCGCCGCCGCGTCGTCCTTGCCGGAGGCTATGCTCACCCCGACCCGGGGCATACTGACGGATAGGACGCCGGCGCCGTGCTTCCCAGCCGACACCATCCCCGAGGGCGACTGGGCCGCCGCCACTGCGATGGGCATGTGGGGCCTGGTGTAGGGCCTCAGGTGGAGAAGGGCCTCCTTCAGCGTGAACCACTCGCCCTCATAGGTTAGCGGCTCCGTCTCCTGCATGAGCCGCAGGATAACGCCCAGGGACTCATCCATGCGCCGCCGTTGGGTGGGCGGGTCTATGCCCATCATGTAGGCGTCCGACACCAGGGCGCCGGGGCCTACCCCCATCATCACCCGGCCGCGGGTCATGTGGTCCAGGAGGACCATGCGGTTGGCCACCATCAACGGGTGGTGATAGGGCAGGCTCACAACCCCGGTGCCCAACTTTATGCGCTTGGTGCGCTCCGCGGCGGCGGCGATGAACACCTCCGGCGAGGCGATGGTCTCCCAACCCGCGCTGTGGTGCTCACCAATCCACGCCTCGTCGTAGTCGAGGCCGTCCAGCAGCTGCAACAACTCCAAGTCCCGCTCCAGGCACAGGGTCGGGTTCTCGCCCAGCCAGTGGAAGGGGGCGAGGAATATCCCAAACTTCATCCTCTCAGGAAGGGCCATCTCTACTTCTTCTCCCTCTTCAGGCTCTCCGGCGCGGCTCTAGCCGCCGGCCCCGTCGACGACCCTGGCGCCGTACAGCCGAATGGCGTTGTCCCACAGTATCTTGCGCTTCGACTCCTCCCCGATGGGCTGGGCCATGAAGTCGGACATTACCGTTCGCGGGTCCGGGGCGTCGGGGTGGGGATAGTCCGTGTTGAACACAATCAGGTCGTCGCCGATGAAATCCACGGCGTACTTCAAGCCCTGCTCGTCGGCGTCGGCGGATATAACGCACTGGCGCGTGAAGTACTCGCTGGGCTTCAGGGGCAGGGGGTCGCTTCCTAGGAAGGCGCTCTGACGGCCCCCGGCGTGGTCGTCGAGGCGTCCCAGCCAGAAGGGGACCCACCCCGCGTTGGACTCCAGCAGGCCCAGCCGCAGCTTGGGGAACCGCTCCAAGACGCCGCCGAAGACGAAGTGGCCGTAGGTGGCCATGTTGTCGAAGGCGAAGCCGATGGCGTGGTCCAAGGCCCCGAAGGCCCCCTCCCGGCCCTTGATGGCCGCGAAGGGCTGGAACCGCCGCCGCTGGTACTCCCCGTGAACGGTGATGGGAAAGTCCCGCTCCGACGCCAACCGCCAGAGGGGGTCGTACTCCGGATGGTGCAGCCAACGGCCCTCCGGCAGCAACGGGTTGCGCACCGACACGGCGCCGAGTTCATCCACGGCACGCCGCGCCTCCGTCATCATCTCATCCACGTCCCCCGCGGGCAAAACGGCGGTGAACTTCATCCGCTTGGGATCAACGCCGCAGTACTCATAACACCAGTTGTGATAGGCCCGCGACATGGCCGCGCCGAGCTTGGGGTCCTTGAGAGACACGTCGGCGGCGAAGTTCCCGTTGCTCCCCGTGGGAAGAATCACCTGGGTGTCCCACCCGAACCTGTCCATCTCGCTCAACCGTATCTGCGGCGACCACCATTGGCGCATGGCCTCGCCGTACTTCTCCTCCATGCCCGCGTAGACCGAGGCGGGATGCCCCGTGCGCCCCTTGCCCCCCTCCACGAAGCGGCCGTCCGGCTCATAGATGAAGTTTATGCCGTTCATCCCCACCACCCGCGGCGCCTGGTCGCGGAACTCCGGCTCCATGTACCGCTCCCACAGGTATTGGGGCTCGTGCATGTGCGCGTCGGCGTCAATAACCCTGAAATCCTTCCACATCGTCCTGCTCGTCCTCCCTGGGGATGCAGTCCCTCCGGCCCACGGCTCAAGGGAACCTTGGCGTCAACCCGGCCGGCGACTCGGCCAGTGGTTCGGCCCGCGACTCGGCCGTGGTTCGGCCCGCGACTCGGCCCGTGATTCGGATTGTATCGCATCCCCAATGTTCTGACCACCCACACCCCTCCCTATGTGGGGGCGTTCCCGCCGACTCCCAGCAGAGGAGCGCGTGACGGCCTTCCCGTTTTCGCTCGCGTTCATTGCGGTCGCCCCTCCCGTCATTCCCGTCGCCCCGCCTCCCCCTCTCGTCATTCTCCGCTGTCCCCTTCCCGTCATTCCCGTGAAAACTGGAATCCAGGAACCCTACATATCAGAGCCAACGCCCCAAACCCCGGCGACACCCGTAGGTTGCGTCCCTAATGCAGGTCTGGCCGCAACGGGACTGGCCTTTACCGACGCCTTTACCCTGTCGCAGCGACGGTAAGAAAGATGGATTCCCGCCTGCGCGGGAATGACGGATGGGGTTGCGCGGAATGCCGGGCACCGGGACTTGGGGCGCTGGCCTTGGGTTGCGGGGTTCCTGGATTCCCGCCTGCGCGGGAATGACGGATAAGGGAGCGGGGAGCCGAAGCTCCGAACGCACAGCCAACGCTCTTCAAAACTTAAGTGGGCGCACGCGCCCTTCCCGCCTGCGCGGGAATGACGGATGGGGTGGCGCGAATGACGGGGCGGGTGGAGGATGACGGAAAGCGCAGGCGGGGAGTGGCGAGAGAGTGGGGTTGGGAGGGAGGGCGGCGCGACGGCGGCTAGAGCGGGGGGCGGCGGGTGTGCCAACCGGTGGCCTGCTGGTAGGCGTGTCCGGCGTTGAGAGCTACGGCCTCCTCGAAGGGGCGGGCCGCCAGCTGCAACCCGATGGGCAGCCCTTGGGAGAAGCCGCAGGGGATTGTCAGGGCGGGGTAACCGTTCAGGTTAAAGGGCCGGGTGTACTGGCTAAGGGTGGGGATGAGGCCCACGGCGGCGCCGTTGACCTCCGCCTCCTCGGCTTCAATGAGGGGCGCGACCACCGGCGCCATAGGCCCCGCCAGCAGGTCCACATCCTCAAAAAGCTCCCGCGTCTTCTCCGTGAACGCCGTGCGGCCGCGCAAGGCCCTCAGGTAGTCGGCGCCGGAGATGAACAGCCCCATCTCGAAGCGCCAACGCACCGACGGGTCGTACTCGTCGCCGCGGCTGAGTATCATCTCCCGGTGAAGGGCCGACGCCTCGGCGGATAGTATGGTGGTGGAGATGGCCCTTGCGTGGTGGAACATGGGCCATGAGACCTCCTTGACCTCGGCGCCGAGGCCCCGCAGCGTGTCCAAGCCCTCCGTCACGGCCTCCCGGACCGCGGCGTCCAGGGGAACCTCGAAGTACTCCCTCGGGACGCCGATTCGCAGGCCGCGCACGTCCCCCGTCAGGGCGGCGGAGTAGTCCGGCGTTGGCTCATTGGCGGAGGCCGGGTCCCCGGGGTCGTAGCCGGCCAGGACTCCGAGGGCCAAGGCGCAGTCCTCCACGGAGCGGGCCATGGGGCCGGGGTGGTCCAGCGACCAGGAGAGGGGCGACAGACCGCGGCGGCTCACCCGTCCATAGGTGGGCTTCAGGCCCGAAAGGCCGCAGAGGGCGCTGGGAACCCGGATGGAGCCGCCCGTGTCGGTGCCCAGGGCTATGGCGCACTGGCCAGCCGCAGCCGCGGAGCCGGAGCCTCCGCTGGAGCCGCCGGTCATGCGGGCGGGGTCCCAGGGGTTGCGCGTGTCGCCGTAGTCTGAGTTGCGCCCGGTGATGCCAAAGGCGAACTGGTGCAGGTTCAGCTTGCCCATCAGGATGGCGCCTGCCTCCTTCAGACGGGCCGCCGCCGCGCCGTCGCAGGCGGGCACAAAGTCGTGATATATGCGAGAGCCGGAGGTGTTCGGCGTTCCCGCTACGTGGTAGAGGTCCTTCAGTCCCACCGGAACGCCGTGGAGAGGGCCTAGACGCCGGCCCGACGTCACGGCGGCCTCGGACTGACGCGCCGCTTCCATGGCCTCCTCCCCCGGCCTGGTGATGAAGGAGTTCAGCGCCGGCTCCGTGGCCTCAATGCGCTCCAGATGCGCCCGGACCACCTCCACGGGGGAGACATCCTTGGCGGCGACGCGACGCGCAAGCTCAGCGGCGGTGAGGAAGCACAGGTCGGCGCCGCTCACGGGCCATCCAGACGTGGGGAAAAGACGTTGGCCGGCTCCGTGTCGCCCAGGTCCAGCTTTCGCACCTGAGCGACGGCCCCCATCACGTCCTGAACGTGCTCGTAAAGCTGCTCCATGCGCGCGGCGTCGCTGGTGTCCACCCCTTGCAGGGCCGCCATCCGGAGAAAGACCTCTTTGGACATGCCCTCTGCGTCAGCCATTGCTACTCCTTTATTTCGATGAGGATGTTGCGGTGGACAGAGCCGCCTATGTTAGTCACCACGTGGGGCTGGTGTTTCTCGGCGTATCTGTGCCGGCCCACGTCGCCGATGGTCTCGTCCGACGCGCCGTCGGCGAACTCCCGCCGCATCCTGCTTTCAGTGAGGCCCACGGTCACGTAGTCCATAGTGTGGTGGTGCCAGTCGCTGGACTGGCCGGGTTCCAGGCAAAGCTCCCATATCTTGACGCGATGATTCTCAAAGAGGAGTTTGGTTCCCACGTCGCCCATCTTGCGCTCTTCAGCCATGTATCGCCTCCTTGGCGCGGATATTCCTATTCAAGGTGAAAGACCACCATCTTCAACTCCGTCATCTCCTCCACGGCGTAGCGAGGCCCCTCCTTGCCCATGCCGCTATCCTTGAGGCCTCCGTAGGGCATCAGGTCGGCCCGCCACTGGGGACTGGAGTTTATCATCAGGTTGCCGGACTCCACCTCGAGGGCGAACCGCATGGCCCAGTCGACGTTTTGGGTGAAGATGCCGGCGCTCAGCCCGTACCGCGAGTCGTTGGCCAGGGCGATGGCTTCGTCTATGGAGTTGAAGGCCGTGACCGCCACGGCGGGGCCAAAGAGTTCATCCCTAGACACCCGCATTTCCGGCCGCGCCTCGGCCACCACCGTGGGGGCGTGCATGGCCCCGTCGCGGTCGCCGCCCGTCACCAGCCGCGCGCCCTGCTCCACGGCCTCCCGTATCCACAGGCTCACCCGCTCGGCGTCGCTCTCCCGCACCATCGGCCCCATCCTAACCGCGTCCCGGAGGGGGTCTCCGGTGGTGACCGCCTCCATCTTGGGCTTCAGGGCGTCTAGGAAGTCGCCGTAAATCCTGCCGTCGGCCAGGACCCTCTGCGTGGAGATGCACACCTGCCCCGCGTTGGACAGCCCGCTAGACACGGTGGCGTCGGCCACCCTGTCCATATCCGCGTCGGGCATGATGATGAGGGGGCTGTTGGAACCCAACTCCATGGTCACCTTCTTCAGCCCGGCGGCCTTTACAATCCCCTCGCCCACGTCGCGGCTGCCGGTGAAGGTGATTTTGCGGACGCGCGGGTCCCTGACCAAGGCGTCTCCGATTTCGCCGCCCGAGCCGGTGACGCACTGGACGCCCTCGGGCGGGACGCCGGCTTCCAACAGGGCCTCCGTCAGCTTCAGGGCCGATAGGGGCGTGTCGGTGGCCGGCTTGATGATTACGGCGTTGCCGGCGGCCAAGGCCGGGCCAACCTTGTGGCAGACCAGGTTCAGGGGGAAGTTGAAGGGACTTATGGCGGCCACCACTCCGACGGGCGTTCTGAGGGTGAACCCCAATTGCCTTCCGGGGCCGGGGGCGGCGTCTAGGGGCACCGTTTCGCCGTGAATGCGCTTGGCCTCCTCGGCGGACAGGGTCATGGTCTGGACGGCCCGCTGCGCCTCGGCGCGGCTCTCGGCTATCACCTTCCCCTCTTCCAGAGTGATGACGCGGGCGAACTCCTCGGCGCGGCCGGCGATGATGTCCGCCGCCTTGCGGAGCATCAAGTACCGGTCGTAGGCGGTGGTCTTGGCCATGGCCTTGGCGCCCCTAACGGCCGTCGCCAAGGCCGTATCCACGTCCTTCAGGTCCGCCCGCGGCGTCGTGTCGACCACCGAACCGTCGTAGGGGTTGACCACCTCGGTGGTCGACGCCTTATCCGTCCACCGGCCGCCGATGAACATCTTCATGGGACTGCCTCCTCAGGGAGGGTTCTGACCGGCTGGGGGCTAGGCCTCGTCCTTCACCGGGTTGCTCAGCACCCCTATGCCCTCAATCTCAATCTCCACCACGTCCCCGTCGCGCAGCTGCCCGGCCTGCCCGGGGGTGCCGGTGTAGATCATGTCGCCGGGTTCAAGGGTTATGGACTTGCTCACGTGGCTGATGACGGTGGGCAGGTCGAATAGGAACATCTTGGTGGTCTCGGCCTGGGTCTCCCGGCCGTTTACCCGCGCCCGCAGCATGAGGTCGCTGGGGTCCAGGCCGGTGACCAGGTACGGCCCCGCGGGGCTGAAGGTGTCCGACGACTTGGCCCGCCACCACTGCCCATCGCCCCGCTGCCACTCCCGCGCGCTGACGTCGTTGCCGCAGGTGTAGCCCAGCACGTGGTCCAGGGCCTCCTCCTTGGGAACGTTCTTGCACCGGTCCTTAATAATGGCCACCAGTTCCCCCTCCTCATCCACCCGGCCTCCAAAGGCCTTGGGGATGATGATGGTGTCGCCGGGACCCGCCAACGACGTGGTGGTCTTGTAGAATATCAGAGGCTCCTTCAGAGGCTCCCGGTCTCCAATGTGGCTCTTGTAGTTCAGCCCAACGGCCAATATCTTGCCCGGCACGCAGGGGGCCAGCAGCTTCACCTCCGACAGCTTGTGGGTGTGGTCGGTGACCTCGTAGTCCTCAAAGGGGGTCGCGGTCAACTGCCTAACCTCGTCCCCATCGACCACTCCGTAGCTTATCTCGCCATGAGCCAAGTATCTAGCAAACTTCATCGTCTCTCGTCCTCCCGCTTTGTCGCCCCCGTGACGGGGGGCTGGTGAACGGTATTCTAGTGGGATACGCCGAAATAATCCAGACCCGCGGCCTTGGGTGTATACTTGATGGCAGGATACTAAGGGAGGCGCGCATACGTGATGAAGTGGGCAGTTGTGCTATTAGCCGTCGGCATGGTCGCGGCCGCGGCCTGCGGCTCGTCCGGCGACGCGCCCACCGGTTCCCCCACCCCTGCGCCCGGCGCCGTCGTCATGGAGGTCACCGTTGGCCCGATGCTTGAGGACTGCTTCGGTCCATTCCCCATGCGGTGCATGGTGGTGGATGATGAGTTGTTCTACGCGCCCATCGACGGCTTCGATTACCGCGAGGGCTACGACTACGTGCTCAGGATAGAGCAGTACGACGCTTGGCCCGGCCTGGATGAGCCGCCCCAGGACGCCGGGCGGTACGGCTACCGGCTCCTCGAGGTGGTGAGCAAAACCCCCGCCCGGTAGCCGGCGGGGCGCCCGGCATTGAGGCAAGACCCTGTGGTATCATGCGTGGCATGGTTAATTGGGGGCATCACTATCCGCAACCAACTAATATGCCGCCTATACATAACTACACTAGAACAAGCATTTGCATACTTGCCCAAAACAGGATATCCTTGTATTTGTTAGATTCGTTCAGGATATGAGCCATGATCACCTACGTTGATTTTAGTCTGTTTGAGAGCCCCGCAAAGGTATTGGTCAATACGGTCAATACGGTAGGTGTAATGGGAAAGGGCATTGCAAAGAATTTCAAGGGAATATATCCCGAGATGTTCTCTCGGTACCAGCAACTGTGCGAGAGGGGAACACTCGGTATAGGAGACTTATGGCTTTACAAGACACCTCAAAAATGGGTGTTGAACTTCCCTACAAAAAGACATTGGAAAAACCCTTCAAAGACTGAATATATCGAACAGGGGCTGGAAAAATTCGTTCAGATCTACTGGGAGGCGCGAGTAACGTCAATCTCGTTTCCGCAACTTGGATGTGGAAACGGAGAACTGGATTGGGCATCACAAGTGAAGCCGTTAATGGAACGCTACCTGAAAAGTCTTCCTATTGAGATCTTTGTCCATCTAACTTCCTCTCACGCCGCATCGAAACCGGAGCGCCGCGTCTCCGCGGCCATGAAACTATGGCTCAGAGCAGAACCCCAATCCTTAGCTTTCACTGAAGTATGGGATGACCTCATAGCCGCTATTGGGTCTGGGATTCAGCTTTCCACCTTAGACAAACAAGACATTTTCACGGCCGAAATCTTCAGTGATAAAGATGGCGGGGGCGTCAGCGTCACTACCAAAAACCAAGAGACCATCCTATTTTACAGAGAGCAGTTGTTAGACCTCTGGCAATATATCCGAAGTGTCGGAGTCACCATGCCGGACAGGCTTCCTAGCGGTCTCGATTGGCACGCTCGGTACGTGGTTCCTATCCTGTCCAAGTTGCCCTACCTGGAAGAGGCGCCCCACGCAAAAGAGGATACGAACCTAAACAAGAGAGCCGTCGGCTTACTGTTTCAACCCAGTAAAGTCCCACGGACCGTTGCAAGACAGCAAACATCTGTTGACGTCTCGTTTAAGCAGATGCAGATGGTATGAAAGCCAAATACAAGTCTGATTATCGAATAATCAACCAATTCATACGCGAAACAAAGAACGCTGATTGGCTTGGTCATGCACGACGTTGGTGGCCGGACTACCTGTTCCACGTAACCGATATTCGGAACGCGGTTTCCATTCTCAAAACAGGGTTGCTTCTGAGCCGTGAAGAGGCCGTGAAGCGCGATCTCATGACTACCGATAACGCAAGCTCAGACATAATCGCCCAGACCGATGACCAATGGAAGGACTACGTTCGCCTCTACTTCCGCCCCAGAACACCTACGCAGTTCCGTAATGAAGGATTTAGACCAGCCAACGATCAGCGGCTAAACGCTCATTGTCCCGCGCCAGTCTGCTTTCTCTTTGACTCAGTTTCTATCCTAATTCGGAGCGATAGCCGGTTTAGCGATGGGAATTTAGCATCTGGCAAAGCTTTTGCTTTCAGCAGCGCCGCAGATTTACAAAGGATACCGTTTCAATCTGTTTACCATGATGAGCCCATTCCTGAAGAAGTGGATAGACGAGATATAACTTTTCGTAAGAACGCTGAGGTCATCGTGCCAAAGCGCATCGAACTTGACTCACTCCGCTTTGTTGTAAGTAGAAGCCCTGCAGAATACGAAACTTTGCTTCATCTTCTGCCACCGCCCCTGCGAAGGAAATGGGGGCCACGCGTCATATTCGCGCCACACTCCAACCTCTTCTTTAAGAAGTGGACACTCGTTGAGCGCGTTGAAAAGAATTCTGAGTCGGTTGTTTTTCACTTCAATCCGGACAGTTCAACTCCACACCCGTTCCATCTAGAATTCAAAGTCATTGACGCCTCAACCCTGAAAACCTTGGTTACGCAGAGTATGCGAGGGTTTGCAGCCACCCATACTCTAAAATTTGACCTTCGCCCCGTTGGTTCCCCAACCGACTACTTCACACGCCTTTGGCTAGACGGACATATAGCTTATGCTGACCGATGCCAAGAGGATATACCGTGGTGAGCAAAACCCCCGCCCGGTAGCCGCCGGGCTGCCGCCCGCCTACCGGGCGCCGGGCGGGCCGACGCGGACGGTTATGATGTCGGTGTCCTCGTACTGCTGGTGCCGCACCGACGAGGCGTAGTGCCGCAGCAGCCGCAGGGATATCTCGCTCTCCGCCGCGGTCTCCGAGTCGTGCTGCTGTAGTTGCGATATGCGGTCCTCCAGGTTCTCCTCGTTGGCCCCGCCGATAAACTCCAACTCCGCCACCGGGCCATCGCTGGAGGCCAGCACCACCAGCCGCCGCGCGTTCTCCTCAGTCTCCTCCGCGTCCAAGGTCATGTCCATAGGCGCCAGGGTCAAGAGGGTCTCCTCCGCAACGGCGCTGAGCCGCTCCTTCATCTTGGCGTCCCAGCCCCGGCGGGTGGCGAAATTATCAATGAACTCGTTAAGGTCCGGCAGGGCGTCGACGTTTAGCTGCGACTGGAAGCGCATCCGCCGCTGGCTGGTAAGCTCGAGAAACAGAATCATCGCCATGGCGGTGAGGCCGCCGGTGGTTATGCCGCTTTGGAGCAGGTTGTTCACCACCGGGCCGAGGTCGGGCAGGACGAACAGGTCAAATTGGAAGGCGAAACCTATCCAAAAGCAGATCCCCGCTATCACAACCTTCTGCCTGTCCAGCCCCGTCTGGATGACCGTCCTCGCTCCTTCGACGAACAGGACCCCGGTCACCATAATGAGGTATCCCGTCATAACAGGCCCCGGTATCGTGCTCAGCAGCCCCGATACCTTGGGCAGGAAGGCCATTAGAATGAACATCCCGCCAATACAGTATCCAATCCGGCGCGAGGCGGCCCCGGTTATCTGAACGAAGGAGGAGATGCCCGCGTTGACTATGTTGGGAACCGCGCCGGCGAGGCCGGCGACCAGATTCGCCACGCCGGCCCCCGCCAAGGCCCCCTGCACCTCCCGGAAGTCGATGGCTCGGGCTTGCCGCCACGCCACCCGCTGTAGGGCGATGGATTCTCCGTTCACCTGAATGGAGATGATGACGCCCAGGAATAGGAAGGCGGGAAGCAGGGTCCAGAAGGAGACGCTGAAGTCCAGCCCCAGCCCCGGCCACTGGGTCGGAACGCCTATCCACGGGGCCTGTATGAGCAGATTCGCGTCGTAGATGCCCAGGGCCGCGGCGGTCACGCAGCCCGCCGCTATGCCTATCACCGGCGCCCAGAGCCGGAGGGTCGCGGAGCCGCGCAGGGTCAGCCCGGCGACCACAACCAGCGTTGCCAGGGCCGTGACGGGCGCGGCCACAGGCTCCGTAATCGACGCCTGGTTCAACAGGTCAAAGACAACGGAGGACAGGGTTATCGAAAGTATCATCATCACCGTGCCGCTCACCGTGGGCGTGACCACTCGCCTCAGGATGAACAGCCACTTGGATATGACTATCTGAAGGACCGCCGACACCAGAATTAGGGTGGTCAGCATCGCCGGCCCCCCGTCAGTGAGGGCCGTTATGCAGAAGGGTATGGAAAAGGCCGCCGTGTTTAGGGGAAGGACGGCCGCCGCGCCAACGGGTCCCAGCCGCCGCGCTTGAAGCAGGGTGGCCGCGCCTATGACCAGGAGCGAGGCGAAGACCATCCACGTCAGGTAGGCGTCGTCCCTCCCGGACGCCTTGGCCACGATGACCGGCGTCACCAGAAGGGTGGCGGAGGCAATGAGGCTGAACTGGAAGCCCAGCCCCAGCGTGGAACGGAGAGGCGGGTTTTCGTGCGCCTCGTAGCGTGGGTCCTCAGAGACCGGTGTCGCCATTCGTGACCTGCCGGGTTTCGTTGTTGGCCGGGATTGCGAAGACCGTATTATAACCCCGTCAATGGGTTATGGAGAAGAGAGGCTGAATTTTTGCTTGCGCCGGCGTGGATTGGCGGAATGCGCCCCCACGCCCCTCCCGTCACTCCCACGCCCACCGACCCCCGTCATCACCGTTTCCCCCCTCTCGTCATTGCCACCCACCACCATCCGTCATTCCCGCACAGGCGGGAATCCATCTTTCTTACCGACGCTGCTATAATGCAACGACGTAACGACGCGCCGTGGTGAGGATGGGGAGGCGCGCGGCTCAGACCCGTGTAAGAGGCGCCCCTACGGGTTGAGGCCGGGGTTTGCGGCGTTGGTTTTAGAATGAGGCCGGGATGGATTCCCGCCTTCTATCCGTCATGCCGGCCTCCCTTTTCCGTCATTCCCGCGCAGGCGGGAATCCATCTTTCTTACCGACGCTGCTACAATGCAACGACGCAACGACGCGCCGTGGTGAGGATGGGGTCGCCGCGGCTCAGACCCGTGTAAGAGGCGTCCATACGGGTTGGCTCCGGGGTTTGAGCGTTGGTTCTGCTGTGTAGGGTTCCTGGATTCCCGTTTTCACGGGAATGACGGATGGGGTGGAGGGCGGGCAAGGCGGCGGCGTGAAGCGGCTGTCTGAGCCGCATTTGTTCCTTTACCGCCAACGGGAAGGGGAGTAGAATTCTTATATGGAAGCGCTTCAGCACATCTTTTGGATTCTGCTCTATATCTTTGTGCTCGCTTTCATCCCCGCCATAGTGGTGTTCCTGGCGTCATTCCTCACCGGATTGGGGTTCCTCATCCGCGACCTGAAGGCCGACATATCCGAGGCGTTGAAGAAAAGGGCACAAGGGCCTTAGCGTCGTTCCCGTCGCCGCGAGCCGCCCCCCGGCGTTTTTCGCTCCAGTCCAACCGTCTCGGCGCGCTTTATGGAGGCGCCCACCGTCCCGGCGCCCGGTTTCTAAAGGGGTTTGCGGGACAGGTAGCCCTCGTGGACGCCGTGCCAGTATTCTATGGCGTCCTCGCCGCGAATCCAGCAGAGAAAGACCTCCTCGCCCCCTCTCATGGAAAGAAAGTCGACAAGGCCGGAATTGAGATCCCTAACTATGATGCCTTGGCCGCTTATCTCCTGGACCGCCCCGGTGATGCCCGACTTGACGTCCTCAACGGCCTTGTGCGCCTCGGCGATATCCTCCTCCATGCCCGACTTCCCGTTGCCCCGGCTCTGACGCAGGAGGGAAAAGACCCGGTCGTGCAGCCGCGCCTCCTCCTCGCGGAGGGTGTCGAGCTTCTTGAACTCGTCCTCCAGCCACGGGATGAACCGGTTGGCCTCTTGCAGGGTGAAGACGCGTTTCGCCATTTGAGAGATACTTTATCCCATGAGGGGCTTCAGTGAAAAGGGGAATTCAGACGCTAGAAGCTCCGTTCATCCCCGCGCGTCTGGGGGGACGGCCTGAAACAGTACCGGGACCTGGAATCTGACGCGTTCATCCCCAAGCGTCTAAGCAAAACGGGTTGACAGACGGGGAAGGCGGCGCCTAACATCCCCATGACTTCCAAAAGAGAGGTCGCGTTGGCCGAGCCGCTAAAGAGAACCGCCCTGCACGGGAGCCACTTGGACCTGAAGGCCCGCATGGTGCCCTTCGCGGGCTGGGATATGCCCGTGCAGTACGCCGGAATACTGTCGGAGGCCGCCGCCGTGCGGACGCGGGGGGGAATCTTCGACGTGTCGCACATGGGGCGCGTCTACGTGTCGGGGCCTCAGGCCACGGAACTGCTGGAGTGGCTCCAGTCGGGGAACATCGGAAACCTGCGAAAGGGCAGGGCGCGGTATTCGCTGGTCTGCGGCGAGGACGGCGGCATTCTGGACGACACCGTCACCTACCGCTTGGAGGATGAGCGGTATCTGCTGATATGCAACGCCTCCAACAGAGACGCGGTTCTCCAATGGATGGGCCGGTGGCGCAATGAAAAGGGCCTTCAGACGGTCCTTGAGGACACGACCTTGACCACCGCGATGATAGCCGTCCAGGGGCCTGCCGCGGCGGCCCTGATGGACGAGTTATGCCCTCAACAGCCCTCCAAGCTGCGGTTCTTCGGCAGTATGGAGGGGGAGGTCCTGGGGAGCCGGGCCTTCATCGGACGGACGGGTTACACGGGGGAGGACGGCTTTGAACTGGTCATCGCCGCGGAGGACGGCCCCCGGGTCTGGGAGGCCCTGCGGGACCGGGGCATGACGCCCTGCGGGTTGGGGTCTCGCGACGTCCTGCGCCTGGAGGCCGCCCTGCCCCTGCACGGCAGCGACATAGACCCCTCCACCTCGCCCCTAGAGGCGGGGCTGGCGCGGTTCGTAAACCTCAAAAAGGAGTTCGCCGGCGGCGATGCCTTGCGCCGGCAGCAGGAGGCCGGGGTTGATAGAAGGCTGGTCGGACTGCTGCCGGAGGGCCGCAGGATTCCACGCCATGACTTCCCCATCCAGGCCGAGGGACAGGCGGTGGGCAGAGTGACCAGCGGGGGCTGGTCGCCAACCCTTGACAGGACTATTGCCATGGGCTATGTTCCGACCCGGTGGGCCGAGCACGGCCAAGACCTTCAAATAGATATTCGCGGCAATTTGGTTGAAGCGTCCGTCGCCGCCCTACCCTTCTATACCAGGAAGAGAAGCTGATGAACCCCACCGACAGGAAGTACTCCAAGGAACACGAATGGGCCAAGGTGGAGGCCGACGGGCGCGTTCTGGTGGGCATCACCCACTACGCCCAGGACCAGTTGGGAGACATCGTGTTTCTCGACCTGCCATCGCCGGGAGACCGGGTGGAGCAGTACAAGAAGCTGGGCGAGGTTGAGTCGGTGAAGGCCGTTTCCGACGTGTTCGCGCCGGTGAGCGGTCAGGTGGTGGAGGTGAATCCGGAGCTTGCGGAGCGTCCAGACCTGGTCAACGACGACCCCCTTGAGAAGGGTTGGCTGGCGCGGATATCGTCCGACACGCTGGAGCAGGATATGGACAACCTGCTGACGGCGGAGGAGTACGAGGCCTTTCTCGAGTCCGAGGCGCACTGAAGTTGCAGAACGGCGGCGGCGACCACTTCCAGTCCCACTACATGCCCAACACCCCCCACGAGCGCGCCGAGATGCTGGGGGTGCTAGGCCTTGACTCCATTGACGACCTGTTCACCGACATACCGTCGGAGCATCGCAACCCGCCTCTGAACATCCCGCCGCCCATGTCGGAGTTGGAGCTGCGGGCTGAGTTGCAGGCGATGGCCGCGAGCAACTACGACGCAGGTTCCTACGCGTCCTTTCTTGGCGGCGGCGTCTACAACCACTTCATACCCAGCATAGTGAGACCGCTTATGACCAGGGGCGAGTTCCTCACCTCCTACACGCCCTATCAGGCCGAGGCCAGCCAGGGCACCCTTCAGGCGGCCTACGAGTTTCAGACCATGGTTTGCAACCTGATGGGTATGGAGGCGGCCAACGACGGCATGTACGAGGGGGCCTCCAGCCTGGCCGAGGCGGCCCTCATGGCCTGCCGCGTCACCAAGCGGGAGGACATCTATATTCTGGACACGGTGTCGCCCACCTACAGGCAGGTGGTGGAGACCTACGCCCGGCCCCAAGGCCTGCGGGTCCACGTGTTGGAGGCCGGGAGGCCCCGCCTGGCTGAGGGAGCCGCCTGTCTGGTGGCCCAGTACCCCAACTATTTCGGCTACATCGAAGACCTGGCGGCCCACAAGGTGGCGGCCCAGGAGCGGGGGGCGCTGCTGGTGGTGTCGGCTGACCCGGTGGCCATGGGCATGTTCCGCCCGCCGGGGGAGTTGGGGGCCGACATCGTGACGGGTGAGGGACAGGCCATCGGCGTCCCCATGAGCTTCGGTGGGCCGTACATCGGGCTTTTCGCCTCCCGCAAAGAGTACCTGCGCCAGATGCCGGGCCGCATCGTCGGCAGGACCGTTGACGCCCAGGGGAAGACGGGCTACACGCTGACCCTCCAGACCCGGGAGCAGCACATCCGCCGGGAGCGGGCCACCAGCAACATATGCACCAGCCAAGCCCTTCTCGCCCTGGCCAGCGCCATAACCATGGCCGCCCTCGGCAAGCGAGGGCTGCGGCAGGTCGCGGAACTGTGCTACCACAAGGCCCACTACGCGGCGTCCCTCATCGGCAGAATCGCCGGGTACTCCCTGCCCATAAAAGGCGTCTTTTTCAAGGAAATGGTCGTGCAGTGCCCCGCCAGTCCATCGGTCATCAACCGGAGGCTGTTGGAAAGCGGGGTCATCGGCGGGCTGGACATCAGCCACATAATGCCCAGATGTATGCTGCTGTGCGTCACGGAGATGAACAGCCGCCAGGAGATCGAGGCCCTGGCCGGGGCCTTGTCGGAGTTCAGCCGGTGACGGCGCGGCAGGAAGACTTCCGCCGGCTCCTCATGGAGCGCAGCGTCCCGGGGCGGGTGGGCGCCATCCTCCCTACGCCGGACGTGCCCCTTCAGAAGCTTCCCGACGAGAGTCTTCTCCGCAAAGACCTAGACATGCCGGAGGTCCCGGAGCCGGAGGTGGTACGCTACTTCACCAATCTCAGCCAACTCAACTTCTCCATAGACACCCACTTCTACCCCCTGGGCAGTTGCACCATGAAGTACAACCCCAAGGTCAACGACGAGGTGGCCTTCCTGCCCGGCTTCGCCGGCATCCACCCCCTACAGCCCGACTACCAGGTGCAGGGCGCCTTGAAACTGATGAGCCTGGTCCAGGACTATCTGGTGGAGATAACGGGCATGGCGGCCAGCAGCCTGGCGCCTCTGGCGGGGGCCCAGGGGGAGTTGTGCGGGATTCTGATGATTCAGAAGCGCCACCAGGAGCGGGGAGAGGGCCACCGTTTGAAGATGCTGGTCCCCGACAGCGCCCACGGCACCAACCCGGCGTCGGCGGCCATGGCCGGGTTCCGCGTCGTGTCCATACCCACCGACGGGCGGGGCAACTGCGACCTGGAGGCCCTGAAGAAGGAGGCGACGCCCGACCTGGCGGGGATGATGATAACCTTGCCCAGCACCCTGGGCCTCTTTGACCAGGGGATTGTGGAGGTGTGCCGCGTTATACACGAGGCGGGCGGGCTGGTGTACGCCGACGGGGCCAACATGAACGCGCTGCTGGGGCAGGTGAAGATGGGCGACCTGGGCTTTGACGTGATGCACCTGAACCTGCACAAGACCTTCAGCACGCCCCACGGCGGCGGCGGCCCCGGGGCGGGGCCCGTATGCGTCCAGCCGGTCCTTCAGCCATATCTGCCGGCCCCCGTGGTGGAGAGGCGCGGCGCCGACGGCCGGGAGACCTACACCCTGGTCACCCCGGAGAAGACCATCGGGAAGGTGGCGGCCAGCCACGGCAACTTCGGCGTCCTCGCGCGGGCCTACACGTATATCAGAACCCTGGGCGACGCGGGGCTGCGGCAGGTGAGCGAAAACGCCGTCCTCAACGCCAACTATCTATTGGAACGGCTCAGGAAGCGCTACCACTTCCCCTTCGACCGTCGGTGTATGCACGAGGTCGTCCTGTCCGCCGACTGGCAGAAGGAGAAGGGCGTCAGGGGGCTGGACGCGGCCAAGCGGCTGCTGGACTACGGATTCCACGCGCCAACCATGTACTTCCCGCTGACGGTGGCCGAGGCCCTGCTCATTGAGCCAACGGAGACTGAAAGCAAGGAGACGCTGGACCTGTTCGTGGAGGCCATGAACGCCATCGACCGGGAGGCCGGGGAGGCGCCGGAACTGGCCCAGGGCGCCCCGCACACTACCCCGGTGCGACGCCTCGACGAGGCCCGCGCGGCCCGTAGGCCGGACCTCCGGTGGCAGAGGGACGGCGGCTAGAAGCCGGCGAGCGGCGCTGGCGAAGGAGTGACGGAATGTCGATAGTCGACCATGAGAAGGCCCCGGAGATACCGTGGAGGCCCAACTACCGCGTCTGGACGGTGGCGGGGGAGGAGGACGGCGTGGAGTGCACCCTTCACTACAGCACCCTGGAGCCCGGCTCCGGGGCGCCACTGCACACCCACGACGTGGACGAGCTTATCACCATATTAGAAGGCGCCGTTGAGGGTCGCATCGGCGAGGAGGCCCGGACCGTTGTAGCCAACCAGACCATGGTGATACCGAAGGGAATCGCCCACGGCTTTACGGCCTCCGGCAGCGTCTTGGTGAAGGCGTTGGCCTACTTCCCGGGGGTGGACGTGGGCAAAGGCACCCGCTATCTGGAAGGGGAGCCGCCAGCCGCCTACCGCTAGAACGCCGGGGGATTTGGCCCCGTCGCAACAGGGGTGTGGAAGATGGATTCCCGCCTGCTCTCACCCCGTCATTCCTCCCGCCCCCTGCTCGTCATTCCCGCCTTTTATCCGTCATTCCCGTGAAAACGGGAATCCAGGAACCCTACATCCAAAAACCAACGTCCAAAACCCGGCAGCCACTCGTAGGCGTTCCCCTAACGGGGTCTGGCCATAACGGGCCCGGCTCTTACCGGCGAGGGGGGGGCGCCTGGGACCCGGCGCAGCGGCGGTAAGAAAGATGGATTCCCGCCTACGCGGGAATGACGGATAAGAGGGGCGGGAATGCCTAGCGGGAGGCGCGGGGAACCCAGGACCCCCCAACGCAAAGCCAACGCTCTTCAAAACATAATTGGGCGCACGCGCCCTTGCCGCCTGCGCGGGAATTACGGATAGGAGGGGTGGGAATGACGGGTGGGTGGAAGGGAGGACGGGGGAAGAGGGTGGCTACAGAAACTTGATCGCGGCAATCATGGCGCCGACCAACAGAGGAGCGCCTATCGCCAACATGCGGTTCATGGTCGTGAAGCTACCCTGTAACCTGGCGATTTCCTCCTGGAAGCTGCCCTGCAACCGGGCTATGTCTTCCTTGAAAACGCCTTGCATCTTGGCCATGTTTTCCTCAAAGCTGCCCTGCAACCTGGCGATGTCTTCCTTGGTGGCCAGGTGAGGTATCACCGCTTCGATTCTGCTGACCCGTTCCTCAAGGGAGACCATGCTAACTCCTTGCTGTCAGTCCGTGTAACGTCATGTTACCAGAAAGCCGCGGGAGGATTCAACGGCGGGGTGTGGCCCTTCCCGCCTGCGCGGGAATGACGCGCAGGGCGCGCAGGGTTATAAAGACGCTCTTTAAGGGCCTTCGGATGTCGATAAGACCTGATAGATCTGTATCAGGTTGCCGCAAGTGTCATTGAAAATGGCTATAACTGCCTGCCCCGCGCTTGTTGGCTCCATTGTGAATTCTACGCCAAGGCCCTTCAGTCGCGCGTATTCCTGGTGGATATCTTCGACGGCAAAGCCCGTTTGAGGTATGCCCTGCTCGAAGATGGCCTTTTGGTAACTCTTGGCAGCCGGGTTCTCATTCGGTTCAAGCAGCAACTCAACGTCATCCGGCCCTTCGGGGGAGACGACCGTCAACCATTTGAATTCCCCCACCGGGACATCGTGCTTCTTAATAAAGCCCAAAACCCCTGTATAGAATTTGAGGGCCTTGTCCTGATCATCCACAAATACGCTGGTTATGCTGATCTTCACTTTCGACTCCTTGTTTGGCAGTTCTCTCAATTGTAATCTAATGGCAGGGCAGAGGCCAAGCGATATATGCCGGCCACCGGCGCCGGACGCCTTTGCCCTGTCGCATCGGCGGTAAGAAAGATGGATTCCCGCCTACGCGGGAATGACGAGAGTGGGGGGGCGGGAATCCAGGAACCCCACATCCCCAAACCAACGCCTCAAACCCCGGCGCCAACCCGTAGAGGCGTCCCTAGCGCGGGGCTGCCCGCCCTTACCGAGGGGGGGAAGATGGATTCCCGCCTACGCGGGAATGACGGGAGGCGGGAATCCCGGAACCCTACATCCCCAAACCAACGCCTCAAACCCCGGTGCCAACCCATAGAGGCGTCCCTAGCGAGGGCTCGCCCTTACCGAGGGGGGAAAGATGGATTCCCGCCTGCGCGGGAATGACGGGAAGGGATGAGGGGGAATGACGGAGTGGGGGCGGGAAGCCAAAGACCCAACGCAGAACCACCGCTCTTCAAAACTTGAGTGGGCGCTCGCGCCCTTCCCGCCTGCGCGGGAATGACGAGAGTGGGGGGAATGATGGGAGGGGTGGATGGCCGGGGAAGCCGGCGGGCGGCTAAAGCGTCTCCCGGTTGGGGGCGTAGGGGGACGGCTCCTGTAGCTGAAACACCTTGTAGGGATTCCAGCTGTTGGCGGACCTGTCGAAGCGCACAATGGCCAGAAACCGGCCCTCCCTTGAATACAGCCTGTACCGCTCCAGGTGGCCGGCGTAGAGCCCGTGATGCCCCAGGGAAACCGGGTGGCCGTTGCGGAGGACCCGTTCCGCGTCCTTCTCCACCACGGCGGCCTTCAAGTCCAGCAGCAGCGAGTCCAAAGGGCGTATCAACTCCCTCCACCGGCCCTGTTCCGACGCCTCGGCGAACTCATCCAGGGTAACGGAGTCCTCCACGCGAAAGGAGCCTGTCCTGAGGCGCACGAGGCTGGACACGTGGGCGCCACAGCCCAGATGCTGCCCCAAGTCGTGGGCCAATGACCTCATGTAGACCCCGCGGCCGCATTCGCTCTCAAGGGCGCATACGGGCGGGTTGAAGTCCAGCAGGTCCAGGCTGTACACCTCGACCTCCCTGGGCTCCAACTCAACGGCCACGCCCTCCCGCGCCAACTCATACAGGCGCCGCCCGTCCCGCTTCAGGGCGCTGTGCATCGGGGGTTTCTGTCGCAGAGGGCCTCTAAAATGCCCCAGGGCCTCCTCCAAGGCGTCCCGGGTGACCAGCGAGGGGTCAATCTCCTCAACCACCTCGCCCTCCGCGTCGTAGGTGTCCGTAGACACGCCCAGGCGCACCTCCATGCGGTATCCCTTGGTCTCGTTCACCAGGTACTCCATGAGCCTGGTCGCCTGGCCGAAGCAGATGGGAAGGATGCCGGATGCGAGGGGGTCCAAGGTGCCGCCGTGTCCCACCTTCTTCTTCAGGCCGGTTAGCCGCTTGACCCGGCGCACCACGTCCATGGACGTGACGCCTACCGGCTTGTTGAGGACCAGAAACCCGTTGACCGGCGAGCCGCCCCTGCCCACCCTACGCCCCTCCTATGCCGGCGGGGGCGTCGGTGGACTCCTCTTGCTTGGCGGGGGAGTCCGGGTGGCTCAAGCCGCTGATAACCCTGCCGATGGCCTCGCTCCGCTCGAGGGAGTCGTCCAACACAAAGGTGAGGCTGGGAACGTGCCGCAGGGGGAGGGCGTCGCCCAGTTCTTTTCTTATGTAGCCCGCGGCGGAGGTCAGGCCGAGGAGGGCGTCGTCCCTTTGGGAGGAACTGCCCAACACGCTGACGCTAACCCTCGAGTGGCGCAGGTCTTCCGACGTGTCCACCCGCGTGACGCTGATTAGGGGTCGGAGCCTGGGGTCCCGCAGTTCCAACTGGATTACCCGGCTCATCTCCTGGCGCAGCAGTTCGTTGACCTTTTGAGTTCGTCTAGTCATGCGCGTACACCGCCTAAGGGGACAGGTTGGGACCGCCCAAGAAGCCGCGGCGGGCGGGCTTAGGCCGGGCTTCTCTCCCGGCGGTGGGCCTCTATCACGTCGCCCTCCTGGAAGTCCTCAAAGCCCTGTATGCCCACGCCGCACTCAAAGCCGGCGTTAACCTCGTTCACGTCCTCCTTGAACCGGCGCAGGCTGGATATGGAGGCGTCGTGGAGGGTGTGGCCGTTCCGCACTACCCGGGCGGCCACGCCGCGGGTGAGCCGTCCGTCGTTGACAATCACACCGGCCACCCTTCCCGTCTTGCCGGCGCCAAAGACCGCGCGAACGGTGGCCCGGGCGTGCACCACGTCCCTGTAACGGGGTTCCAGAATGCCCTTCAGCGCCTTCTCCACGTCCTCAATAACCTGGTAGATAATGTCGTAGGAACGGATCTCCACCGCCTCCCGCTCGGCGGCCTGCTCCGCGCTCGGCTCCACGCCCACGTTGAAGGCCAGGATTATGGCGTTGGAAGCGCTGGCCAGCAGCACGTCGCTTTCGTTAACGCCGCCCGCCCCTGCGTGGAGGATGCTCAGCCGCGCCGATGGGCTGTCCAGCCGCTCTAGGGACGACTTCACGGCCTCCAGGCTGCCCTGGGCGTCGGCCTTCAGGATAAGGCTCAACTCCTTGGCCTCGCCGGCGGTGATGCGGGTCATCACGCCTTCAAGGGTCAGCACCCGCGACAGTCCCTTCTCGTTTTCGCTCTTCTGGAGGTTCTCCGCAACGGCGGCCCGGGCGGTTTTGTCGTTGGAAGTCACGTAGAACCTGTCCCCGGCCTGGGGCAGCGAACTGAAGCCCAAGACCTGCACGGGAACCGACGGCCCCGCCTCCTTGACCCGACGGCGCAGGTCGTTGAACATGGCCCGCACGCGGCCCCGCGCCGACCCCGCCACGATGCTGTTGCCCAGCTTGAGGGAGCCGTTTTGCACCAGGACCGTGGCCATCGGCCCGCGGTTCCTGTCCAACTCCGCCTCTATGACAACCCCGGAGGCCTGGCGCTGGGCGTCCGCCTTCAGTTCCGCCACCTCCGCCACCACGAGGATGTTTTCCAGCAGGTCGTCGATGCCGGTCCTGTTCTTTGCGGAAACCGGCACCCCGATAACGTCCCCGCCCCACTCCTCCATCAGGAGGCCGTGGTCCGTTAGCTGCCGCTTCACCACGTCGGACTTGGCCTCCGGCTTGTCTATCTTGTTTATGGCGACGACTATGGGCAAATTGGCGGCCTTGGCGTGGTCTATGGCCTCGATGGTCTGGGGCATAACGCCGTCGTCGGCGGCCACCACCAGCACCGCGATATCCGTCACGCGGGCTCCGCGGGCGCGGATGGCGGTAAAGGCCTCGTGCCCCGGCGTGTCGAGAAAGGTGACCTTCTGACCCTTGAAATTCACCTGGTAGGCCCCGATGTGCTGGGTTATGCCGCCCACCTCGCCCTCGGTGATGCGGCTGTTCCGGATCGTGTCCAAGAGGGTGGTCTTGCCGTGGTCCACGTGGCCCAAGATGGTGACCACGGGGCTTCTGGCGGTGAGGTTCCCGTCGTCGACCTTCTCCGACTTCTCAAGGGCCTCGGTCACGGAACCCGTCGAGCTTTCAGCCGACTTTGCCCTGAGCCCGAATGCCGGCGTGACCGTGGCCGCTAGGTCGAAGTCTATGACCTGGTTGATGGCGGCCATGACGCCGTTGCGCATGAGATGCTTGATGACGTCTATGGGGCTGACCTTCATCAGGTCGGCCAAGTGCTTCACCGTCAACGTGGGCGGGAGAACTATCTCCTTGAGGGCTGGCCTCCGGGTCTTGGTAGTCATGGCGTCTCTCCTCCGGCGGCGATGCCTCGCCGCTCCATAAACTGGGCCGTCAGCCGGGCCCTGGCCTCGGCGGAGACGGTGACGCGAAGGGCCCTATCCAGACCCCCTCTGTTCATCCCCTTCTCCCAACACTCACCACTGGGGCAGAGGTACGCGCCCCTGCCCGCCTTGCGTCCCGATTCGTTCAACTCAACGCGCCCGTCAGGGTCGCGCACGAGGCGCGCCAACTCCGCTTGGGGCCGTTTCACCCCGCAGGCGAAGCATCTCCTGAGCGGCTCTCGTTTACTTCTCAACTATAAGTCTACCCTCCGGGCCGGACTACCTCCTGCGGGCCTTGGCCCTCTTCTTGCGTCTGCCACCGCCGCGGCGTCTGCCGCCGCCGCCCCGCTCCTCGCCCAGGATATCCTCCGCAAAGCGTATCTTGCCCGCGTCCGGGGTAAGCTGCGGTATATCCCAGACCTCGTCTCCAATCTCCTCAAAGGGCAACTCTTCCTCGTCCGTCTCATTGAGGGTGAGGGCCGCCAACTCCTCCTCAAGGCTAAGGACCGGTTCCGGCTCCTCCTCTTCCTCAGAGGGGGTCTCCTCCTGGGCCAGGATGTCGGCCAGGGCCTCCTCGAGGACCGGGGTCGCCACCACCGCCTCTTCCTCCTGAATCGCCTCCTCAGCCGCCGCGGCCACGGCCTCCGCCTCCTCGACCACCGAGTCGACGACCGCCTCAGCCGCCGCCTCTTCCTCTGCGACAGCGATGGCGGCCTCCGCCGTTTCAATCTTTATCTGCGCCTTTTCGGCCTCCCACTCGGCCATGCTCTTAATGTCCAGGCGCCAGCCGGTGAGCTTGGCCGCGAGGCGGGCGTTCTGGCCCTCCTTGCCGATGGCCAGGGACAGCTGCCGTTCGGGAACCACCACCACGGCGGAGCGTTCCGACTCTTCGGCGGCCACCTGGACCACCTCGGCGGGGCTGAGGGCGTTGGAGATGAACCGCTTCAGGTCCCGGTCCCACCGCACCACGTCTATCTTTTCGCCCTGGAGCTCGTTGACTATGTTTTGAATGCGATTGCCCCGCATCCCGATGCAGGAGCCGATGGGGTCCACCCCGTCTTGCAGGGCGATGACGGCCACCTTGCTGCGCGCGCCCGCCTCCCTGGCTATGGACCGTATCTCCACGATGCCGTTGTAGACCTCGGGGACTTCTAGCTCAAAGAGGCGTTTCAGCAGGTTCTTGTGGGTGCGGGAGACGATTATCTCCGGCCCTCTGACGCTGCGGGTCACCTCCGTGGCGTACACCTTCAGGCGCTGGCCCCGGCGGTATCGCTCCGTCTGCACCTGCTCTTCGGGGGGAAGGATGGCCTCGGCGCGGTCCAACTCGACGACGATGCCACGCCCGGCCTCCACCTGTCCCACCACCCCGGATACGATGTCGTCCACCCGCTTGGCGAACTCCTTGTACACCATCTCCCGCTCGGCCTCCCGGAGGCGTTGCAGCACCACCTGCTTGGCCGTTTGCGCGGCGATGCGGCTCGCCTCGTGGGAAAGGGACTCTATCTCCAAGTCCATGCCGACGGCCGCGTCCTTGCTGATGGCTAAGGCGTCCTTTAGGGAGATCTCCTTCTTCTCGTCCTCCACCTCCTCAACCACGGTCTTCAGGGTGCAGGCCTTTATCTCCCCGGTGTTGGGGTTGAGCTTGACGGAGATGTTCACGCCGTCGCCCCAGCTGTCCTTCTTGAAGGCGGAAACCAAGGCGACCTCAATGGCCTTGAGCACCTCCTCCTTGGGAAGATGCCTCTCGGCGGCCAACTGCGTCAACGCTATGAGGAAGTCGCTTTTCAAAGCAGTCACCTCTCCAACTAGCTATCTAACAAGAAAGCGGGACAGATGGCCCGCTTTCCAAACTGGTCCCCGTGGACGGAATGCTTTAGGAGTATATCACCATCTAAAACCCCTTGGCAAATTGACGGGCCGGCGCTCCTCTATTTGATGGGCCCAAGAGCGCTAATGCCGTCCACTCGCACAACCAACGGAAACTGCCCACTCCCTCTCATCGAATGGGGTCTATGGCTAATGGACTAGTGGGGTCTAAGGCCACGACGCGAATCCCGCCGCGTCAGCCTCTGCCCCCGAAGAAGCCGACCTGGGATATTTTGGCGTTCTCGTAAACCCCGCCCGCCCTGGGCCCAAGTGAGAAGTACTTGGCCCACAGACGCCAGATCATTTGCCACTGCTTCCCCGCCGGATCAGCCTTGATGACCGACAGCCCCGCCTTGATGGCGTCGTCGGCGCCGAACAAGGCCCCGTGGGTGGCCGCCTTCTCTATCATAGGCCCCTTTAAGTTCCGCTTCAGCCTCGTCACCTCCCTGGGCGTGCGGTCGGGGTTGCCCTTCAGGGCCTCTCCCAACTGGTCCGACGACCTGGCGAGGGCCGAGCGGGCCTCCTGAAAAACGATGGCCGTAATGTCTCCCAAGAGCCAGCCGGGAAAGGGGGAAGACGGTTCATCCCAGTCCTCACTCAGCCCCTTCAGATAGTCAACGGCGGCTATGATGTCCTTCGCCGCCACCCACTGCTGGTTTTCGGCGTCGGCGCCGATGCGAAGCTGCGGGTCGACGGGTCCCAGGTCGCTGGAGGCCCCCATCATAATGTGGTGGGCGCCCAGGCACAGAAGGGTGGCCGCGCTCTTGGCCTGGTCGGGAACGATAACGGTCAGCTCCCTGCATCGCGACTGGGCGGCCCGCACCATCCGGATGGCGGCCTCGCCGTCGCCCCCGCGGGACTGGAGCAGCAGATGCAGGTCCTGGCCGGCGTCGGCGTCGTAGATAAGCTCCTCAAACATGGTGACGCCGGGGCCGATGATGCGGTCTATCATCACAACCAGGCGGCAGGAGTACTCCCGCTCGTACCGGCTGATAAGCTCTTGCCGGGCGTACTGAGCCGCCCTGTAGGCGTGGTAGATGGGGCTTTGGGACGGCGTGTCCAAGGGAGACTCCCTATCCTCTACAGCCACTAATCCAACCTCCTTGCCGCCATATTTCGCGCCCCGGACGCCCCGTTTCATAAGCTATGCCGTCTTCTTGGCATCCCCCGGTGGGGATGATTACTCCGCGGGGGCGTCCTTGCTCCTCTGCTCCAACTCCTCGCGGATCTCCTCGGTGAGCATAATCAGGTCCATGATGTCGTAGTTGGTGACGGAACCCAAGAAGGCGCCGGTTTCCCTATCCATCACCGGAATCACCGTCAGCTGGTGGTCCGTCATCCGCTCCAACACGTCGTCGATGGGTTCGTCGGACCAGGCCTGGGGGAACCGGGTTCGCATAATCCCCCCAATGGTCGACCTGTTGGGGAAGACCCTTTGCATGAAGCGCATCTTGACGCCGGACACCACCCCAACGGGCCGGCCCTCATCCACCACCAGGTAGTGATTCTGTCTGGTTACCAGCCAGTGCGAGGCGAACTCCCGCAGCGTGGTGGAGGGCGCGGGATACTTGCGGTCCCTGTCTATGACCACCCCAACCTCCACCCCCTCCAGGGCGTGCCGGGCGAAGGCGGGGGTCACCGGCTCCGGACGCGGCGACCGGGAGGACGGATGCCTGGCGCGGCCAACGGCGAAGGAGATTATCTGCGGCATTGTGAGTATGTAGCCGAACATGATGAGGAGCAGCAGTGAGAAGACGTTGTGATGGATGATCCCCTCTCGGAGCAGGAGGATGAGAAAGGCAATCTCGCCCACGCCCTTGGCCATTAGCCCCGTGGCCATCACCGCGGGGGCGTCGAGCCGGGCGGCGTAGGCGCCGATGAAGGCCCCCAGCAGGTTGCCAATGGCGGGAACTAGGGCCAGGGCAATTATGGTCGCCACCGGCACGTGGGTGAAGTCCAGGTCTAGGTATAGGCCGGCGGAGGCGAAGAACACGGGCACGAAGATGCCGTTGGACGCGCTGCGTATCCCCGGCATGATAGTCTCCCGCACCCGGTGGGGCATTCCAGACATGGCGGCGCCAAAGAGCAGGGCGGCCAGGGATCCGTGAAGCCCGACCTGCTCTCCTACGGCCACCATCAGGAACAGCCCGCCAATGAGCAGGGCGAAGGCTATCTCCGACGCCTTGAGGAAACGCTGGATGGCGATTATCAACGGCGGCAGAACCTTGGCCGACAGCAGCCAGGCCACCACCACGAAACCCACTATCTTTCCCAGGAGGATGAGGATGCCGGTCACCGACGGATGCGCCCCGGCCTCGCCGATGGTGAACCCCACCACCAGCATGGCTATGACCTCGGCAATGATGACGACGGTGAACATCCGCAGTCCCAAGAGGTTCTTGAGATACCCCTTGTCGGCCAGGACCTTGGCCACGATCCCCACGCTTGACAGGGACAGTATCCCGGCCAGGGCCAAGGCCTTGCTGAACTCCAGGTTCAGGGAGAAGCTGAAGGAGTTCCAGGTTATCGGCAGGATGATGAGGGCCGACACCACGGCGGAAAGGGTCCCGGCCACGAAGTAACGCCCGCTCACCGTGGAGAGGAAACCGGGTATGTCTATCTCATCAATGCCGATGAGGAAGAAGAGGAATAGGACGCCGATGCCCACAAAGAAGTCGATGTCGGATATCAGCTCCACCACTCCCGTTAGGGGGCCAAGCACGACGCCGGCCAGGACGTAGGCGATGAGGGGGTTCAGACCGAAGCGGCCAAGGAATCCCTCGGCCAGCTTCGCCCCCACCAGGAGCAGCCCAATGTCTATAAGCGCCTGAACGAACATGGATTATAGCCCTACGGAGGACAGCCCTCCCGCCGCGGGGTCAATCTCCGGCGCGCCGGGCCTATCCCGGCCTGGGCGCAGGGAGGGCAGAGGAGCCGCCAGCCTACCACCATATCTTGCCGCGGGCCTCCCGTTCCATCTGCTCCGAGTCCTTGGTCCATAGGCCTGTGGACAGGTACTTCCAGCCGCCGTCGGCCAGGAGGCAGACGATGTTTCCCCGCTCCATCCGCTCGGCCGTCTTCATGGCCGCCCAGATGACGGACCCCGACGAAATGCCCGCGAATACGCCCTCCTGCCGCATCAACTCCTTGACGCCGCGGAAGGCGTCGGCGCCACGGGCCATGACCCTGGAATCCAGGAGGGCGAGGTCCAGGATGGGGGGAACAAACCCCTCCTCCAGGTCGCGGAGGCCCTGAATGGCCTCGTCGGGCTCCGGGGCGACGGCGACAATCTTCACGTCGCCGTTGTGCTCCTTCAACCGTCTGCCCACCCCCATGAGGGTGCCCCCCGTGCCCAGGCCGGCGATGAAAACGTCAACGCCGGGGAGGTCCCGCGCTATCTCGGCCCCCGTGGTGTCGTAGTGGGCGCCGGGGTTGGCCTCGTTGCCGTACTGGTAGGGCATGAAATAGTCCTGGGCCGACCTCTGGGCCATCAGCTTTTGGGCCTTGGCTATGGCCCCGTTGGAACCGAAACGCCCCTCCGAGTAGATGACCTCCGCGCCGTAGGCCTCCAGCAGCTGGGCGCGCTCCGGGCTCACGTTGTCCGGCATGACCACCTGAATCCCGTACCCCTTCAGCCGCGCGACCAGGGCCAGGGATATGCCGGTGTTCCCGCTGGTGGGTTCCAGAATGGTGACGCCGGGGCGCAGGCTTCCCTCCCGCTCGGCCTGCTCGACCATGTTCTTGGCGATGCGGTCTTTCAGGCTGCCGGTGGGGTTCTGCCCCTCCAGCTTGGCGTATATCCGCACGCCTGGGCGGGGGCTCATGGCCCGCAGCTCCACCAAGGGGGTGTTTCCTATAGTGTCGAGAAGAATATCGCCTCCAACCACCGGCCCCAAGCCATTGGGCTAGGCCACCGGCTGACCCTCAAGGGAAGGCAGCCCGCAGAAGGCCTCGTAGTCGATTAGCCCGGTGACCGTTGGGGTCTCACCGCAAAGCGGGCATTGGGGATTACGCTTCAAGCGGACCTCGCGGAAGTCCATAGACAGGGCGTCTATGAGCAGGAGCCGGGAGCTAAGGCTCTCGCCTATGCCCAGGATGAGCTTCAGGGCCTCGGTGGCCTGGATGCTGCCCACCAGCCCGGTGAGGGCGCCAAGCACCCCCGCCTCGGCGCAGTTGGGGACCATGCCCGGGGGCGGCGGCGTGGGAAACAGGCACCGGTAACAGCCCTGGCCGGGCATGAACACCGTCGCCTGGCCGTCGAATATCAGGATGCTGCCGTCTATCAGGGGCTTCTCCAGAAGATAGCAGGCGTCGTTGACCAGGTAGCGGGAGGGGAAGTTGTCGGCGCCGTTGATGACCATGTCGTAGCCGCCGATGATGTCCATGGCGTTCTCCGAGGAGAGCCGCGTGTCGTGAACGACCACCTCCACGTCGGGGTTATAGGCGCGTATCGTCTCCTGGGCGGACAGGCCCTTGGACCGGCCCACGTCGTCGTTCTGGTGGAGTATCTGCCTCTGGAGGTTGGAAACCTCGACCACGTCGAAGTCCACGATTCCAATGGAGCCGACCCCCGCCAGGGCCAGGTAAACGGCCGGCGGGGAGCCAAGGCCCCCGGCCCCAATGATGAGGACCTTGGCGTTCAGCAACTTGCGCTGCCCGCCGCTGCCCACCTGCCCCATGATTATGTGCCTGCTGTACCGCTTCACCTGCTGGGGGGTCAACGCTCTAGCCTGTGTCATGCTGTCTCCTCTGCCATCCATATAAATAGTTCCGTGTTGGATGTCGCCGGCTGGCGACTCAGGGCCGGGCCTGACGCGCCGTCAACTCCATCTGCCGCCGCGCCATGCTGTCGATGGTGGTGTTGCCCAGGAGGTCCCAGACGGCCTCCTCGAAGAAGGACCACACCTCCCGCTGGGCGCAGGTGTCCGACATCTGGCAGCAGGCGGGTTCCACCAAGCAGTCCAGCAGGGGGCTTCTCCCCTCCAAGGCGCCCATCACCAGGGCCAGGTCGATGCTGGCCGGGTCCGCCGCCAGAACGTGCCCCCCCTGAGGGCCGCGGCGGCTCCGGATGAGCCCCGCCTTGTGCAGCGTGGTCAGCACCTGGTCCAGGTACGCCTCGGGGATGCCCTGACGCCGGGCTATCTGGGCGGTCGGCATGGGCGCGGCGCGGCCATTCTGGGCCAACTCCACCAAGGCCCGCACCCCGTAGTCCACTCGCATGGGTATTCTCATCGCCGGAGCCTCACCGATTCTAAATCAGATTATAGCATTGTACACTAAATCACTCTACTATCCCCCTCAGCCGTCGCCGCCGGGCATTCCATTTAAAGGCGGGCGGTGGTAGCATTAGTCGCATCTATTAAGCAATATGGCAAGCCGAGGAGAGCTATGGCAGACACCCTGACCCTTACCCTAGAACCCAGGACCGTGTTGGGAAAGAAGGTGAAGTCCCTCAGGAAGGCCGGGATAGTTCCCGCGCACCTCTACGGGGCCGGCGCCGGCTCCCAAGCCCTCCAATGCGACGCCAAGACCCTCATTAAGGTCCTGTCCGAAGCGGGCATGAACACCCCCATATCGGTGACCATAAGCGGACAGCGGGAGAAGCGGCTGACCTTCGTGCGCGAGATACAGTGGGACCCCGTGCGCGGCGACATGCTTCACGTGGACTTCCTCCACGTGGACGTGGCCAACGAGATAACGGCCTCCGTGCCCATTGTCCTGACGGGGGAGTCCCCCGCCGCCCGGATGGTGGCCGATGGCGCGGTCGTGCAGTTGCTGCGGGAATTAGAAGTGCAGGCCCTGCCCTTGGACATACCCCAGGAGATATCCATTGACCTGGCGGCCATACAGGAGCCGGGAGACGTCATACGCGTCGGCGCGGCCCCCCTGCCCGCCAACGTGGTCGCCCTCACCGACCCGGAGGAGATGATAGCCCGGCTGGAAATATCCCAGGCCGAGGCCGCGGCGCCCGGCGACGAGGAGGGCCTCGGAGGCCCCGACGGGGACGCCGCCGGGGAGGGCAGCTAGCCCCGGCCCGCCCTCTTCCCTCGTTCCCGCCTCCCGTCATTCCTGCGCAGGCGGGAAGGGCGCGTGCGCCCACTCAAGTTTTGAAGAGCGTTGGGGGCTTCTGGATTCCCACCCTCCTATCCGTCATTCCCGCGAAGGCGGGAATCCAGGAAGGCCCCATCGCAAAACCAACACCCCGAACTCCGGCCTCAACCCACCGGCATTCCAGCGCCCCCATTCCGTCATTCCCGCGAAGGCGGGAATCCATCCTTCTTGCCGCCGCCGTTGAATCGCCCTAGGGCTTTCTGGTAATATGACGCTATACGGACTGGCAACAAGGAGTTAGCATGGTCTCCCTTGAGGAACGTGTCAGCAGAATTGAAGCGGTGATACCTCATCTGGCCACCAAGGAAGACATAGCCAGGTTGCAGGGTAGCTTTGAGGAAAACATGGCCAAGATGCAAGGCGTTTTCAAGGAAGACATCGCCAGGTTGCAGGGTAGCTTCACAACCATGAACCGCATGTTGGCGATAGGCGCTCCTCTGCTGGTCGGCGCCATGATTGCCGCCATCAAGTTCCTGTAGCCGCCCTCTTCCCCGATTCCCGCCCCCTCGCGCCCGTCATTCCCCATGTCCCACTTCGCCATTCCCGCCTTTTTTCTCCCGTCATTCCCGCGCAGGCGGGAAGGGCGCGAGCGCCCACTCAAGTTTTGAAGAGCGTTGGGGGCTTCTGGATTCCCACCCTCTTATCCGTCATTCCCGCGAAGGCGGGATCCCATCTTCTCCCTTCGGCAGGGGCGGGTAGCGCCCGCGTGAGGGACGCCCCTCGGGTTGGCGCTGGAGCTTGAGGCGTTGGTTTGGGGATGTAGGGTTCCTGGATTCCCGCCTTCGCGGGAATGACGGATGGGCGGCGGCGGGCGCCTTCGCGTCGTTGACCGGCGCGCCAGGGGCGGAGGGGATGGATTCCCGCCTGCGCGGGAATGACGGAATGGGGATAGGGAAGCGCCCAATGCAGGACCAACGCTCCGCAAAACAAAAATGGGCGCCCGCGCCCTTCCCGCCTTCGCGGGAATGACGGGAGGAGAGGGGCGGGAATGACGAATGAGGGCTGGGAATGACGGGTGGGAGGCGCCCTTCTTGTTTGAACGCCGCCTCTTAGACTACAATGGCCTTTTAGACAGGGGCGTTCTTGGGGAATATGAACTCATTCTTTCACAGACTAGAGGCCGTGGAGGCTCGCTACCGGGAGTTGGCCGCCCTCCTGGTCCAACCCGAAGTGGTCGTTGACTATCAGAGGGCGCTGGAACTGGCCAAGGAGAGCGCGGGCCTGGAAGACACGGTGAACCGGTATCGCGAACTCCGCGAACTGAAGGAACGCCAGCAGGAGGCCCAGTCCCTCATCGACGCGGGGGACGACCCGGAGTTGGCGTCCCTAGCCGCCGAGGAGTTGGAGGAGGTCGCGGGGAGGGTCGAGGCCCTTGAGAACGAGTTGCGGCTGGCCCTGCTTCCCAAGGACGCCAACGACGAGCGCAACGTTATAGTTGAGATTCGCAAGGGCGCGGGCGGACGGGAGGCGGGCCTCTTTGCCGCAGACCTCTTCCGCATGTACAGCAGATACGCCCAGAACTGCGGTTGGAGGGTGGAGGCCCTGGACTCCAACCCGTCGGACCTGGGCGGGTTCAACGAAATCGTCTTTACCGTGGAGGGCAAGAACGTCTTCAGCCGCCTCAAGTTCGAGCGGGGCGTGCACAGGGTCCAGCGCATACCCGCCACGGAGTCGTCGGGCCGCCTCCACACCTCCACGGTGACCGTGGCCGTCCTGCCCGAAGCGGAGGAGGTGGACGTGAAGATAAACCCCGACGACCTACGCATAGACGTGTTCCACGCCGGGGGGCACGGCGGCCAGAACGTGAACAAGGTTGCCACCGCCATTCGCATAGTCCACGGGCCGACGGGCGTCGTGGTCACCTGCCAAGACGAGCGGTCCCAGTACAAGAACAAGCAGCGGGCCATGGACATCCTGCGCGCCCGGCTCTACCAGCGGGAGCAGGAGCGCCAGGAGCAGGCGATAATCACCTCTAGGCGCACCCAGGTGGGGTCGGGCGACCGGGCGGAGAAGATCCGCACCTACAACTTCCCCCAAGACCGGATCACCGACCACCGGATCGGCCGCAGCTTCTACGGGTCGCAGAAGTTCATGGACGGGTTCATCGACGAGATTATCGACGCCCTCATAGCCGGCGACCAGGCCCGCATTCTGGAGGAGGCCCTGGCCGTATAGCCCCGGGCCTCGGCTCCCCATGCCCACTCTGCGAGACTTCTTGCGCGAGGCTAGGGAGCGGCTGGCCGCCGCCGGCGCGCCGGAGCCGCGCCTAGAAGCGGAGGTGATGCTGTCGGACGCGTTGGGGGCGCCCCGGCTCCGGCTCTACGCCGCCCAGGACGAACCCCTTCCCGACGCCACGGCGGAGGCCCTTGAGTCAGTCATGCGGCGTCGGGTCCGGCGGGAACCTCTGGCCTACGTGCTGGGCCATCGCGAGTTCTACGGCGTCGACCTGTCGGTGGGGCCGGCGGTAATGGTTCCAAGACCCGAAACGGAGCTCCTCGTGGAACGGGCCATGCTTTTGTGCATGGAGCGGATGGACGCCGGCAGGCCCGTGGTGGTGGACGTGGGAACAGGCGCGGGCGGCATAGCCATCAACCTCGCCCTGCACCTGCCAAGAGCCGAAATCTACGCCACGGAGCTATCCGAGGACGCCCTCGCGGTGGCTGAGGCCAACATCCGGCGGCACGGCGTCGGGGAGCGGGTGGCCCTTTTGCAGGGAGACCTCTTGGAACCGGTGGCGCGGACATGTGACGTTATCGTGGCCAACCTGCCTTACGTGCCGTCGGGAAGGCTCCCCACCCTCCAGCCGGAACTGGCCTGGGAGCCGTCGCTGGCCCTGGACGGCGGGGAGAATGGCCTGGCCGTCATTCGTAGGCTGGTGGGCCAGGCGGCCCTCAAGCTGGCGGGCGATGGCGTAGTCCTTCTGGAGATCGACCCGGGGCAGAGCGAGCCGCTGTCAAGGCTGGCCGGCGTCCTTTTCCCCGACGCCAAGGTCAGCGTGGAGAAGGACTTGGCGGGGCTGGAGCGCGTCTTCATGCTGGAGGACGGCTCCCGACACGGAGGCGAATAGGTTCTGAGAAAAGAGGCCGGCGCGGGCTAGTCGGAGGAGGGGAGTTCCCGCGGCGCCTGGAGGGTCATCTCCACGTCGCAGCAGGTCACGACGCCATCCCCCCGCCTGACGCAGAGGACCAGGGTGCCGCAGGTCTGGCAGCTGTAACGCTTTCCCAACTGGTTCGCCACGGCGGGTTCCCTACGCCTTTAAATTGGCGGGCTGGCCGCAGCGCTTCAGCGACCCGTCGCCGCCCTTGGTGACGAGGAATTCGGAGCCGCATTGGGGGCAGGTGTAACGCTTTCCCAGTTGGTTCGCCACGGCGGGTTCCCTACGCCTTCAGGTTGGCGGGCTGGCCGCAGCACTTCAGCGACCCGTCGCCGCCCTTGGTGACGAGGAATTCGGAGCCGCATTGGGGGCAGGTGTAACGCTTTCCCGTTTGGTTTGGCATTGGCGGCCAGTTCCTGTTTAGTGGGGTCTAGGCGTCTATTCTAGCCGTCGTCCGGCCAACAGGTCAACGGGTGGAGCCGCGCCAAGCCCGGACAACGCCCGGTTAGAGAACCACCGTAGGCTCGATCTCTATGAGCAGGCTGGAACGGGCCAGACCGGGGCTCGCGACCAGGGTGCTGGTGGGGTAGGCGCCCTGGAAGTATCGTTCCAGCAGGACGTCGAACTCGGCCATGCGCGACCGGAACCCCTCCATGTCCGTCACGTAGGTGACGAGCCTTACGACGTCGCTCATGGCGGCGCCTTCGGCTTCCAAAATCAGCCTTATCCTGTTGAGGGTCGCGTCGGCCTGGACTATAACGTCGTCGCTATCCTCCGCCGGGAGGCCCGCGGCCGTGCACCCGGAAACGTACAGCGCGTCGCCGGCCCGGATGCTGCGGACGTAGTTCCCCAGAGCGGGGGCGACCTTGGAATGTTCGTTGCGTATCTTCTCCACGAGACCTCTCCCGCTTACAAAATCGCCGAACCCCCCGGAACTGGCCGGGGGGTTCGGAACTTATCGGTAGCCGTATTTGTTTAGGCCTGCGCTCTGCCGCGGCGGACAAAGGCGCTGCCGCCAAGGACCAGGACCGCGCCGGCGGCCAAGGCCATGAGGGCCATGACGCCGAAGCTTATGTCTCCCGTGGCCGGCGGCTCGGCGACGGGCGTGGCCGGGTGGTAGGTGGCCATGTTCTGGGCGGCCATGTGGGCTTGCATGGCCCCGCCCTCGTTGGCTACGGACTCAACCGTGCCGTCGCGGTCGGCGTCCCAGCCGCTAACCGCCCGCTCCAAGAGGCTAGTCGTGTTTGAAACGAAGGCCCTGGCCACGGTCAAGGACTCTGACCCCTTGGCCAGTAGGGCCATGTCTCTGGCCTCGTTGGCCCATGCGACCACGTTGGCCGACGAGGCGGAAACGTGGGCCTCGTAGGTGTGGAAGGTGGAGTTGGTGGGCATTGTCGCCATGGCCGCGGCGGCATCCATGCGGGCCTTAGTCGCGTGAGCGGCTATGCCGGAGCCATCGCCGAAAGTCCCGCCGGCCGCGGTGTAGTTAGGGCCGTCCATGCCCTCAATTATGTTGATTATGTGTCCAGCGTGGGCCTGAACGTCCGCCAGGGTGGTGGAGTCCATCGCGAGCCCCGCGTGGAGCAGCGCGACGTTGGCCTGAGCCACCAGATTGACGGTGGACCCCGACTGGGAGTCCACGAGGGCCCTTATGTGGACCAGGCCCTCCGCCGGTATCATGTCCATGTAGGCCGTGATGTCCGATGGGGCGGCGTCGGTGTCCGGGGAAGCCTCAATGGTGATGGCGAACTTGTCGAAGGCCGTCACCAAGTTCATTCCCGCGGGGTGGGTGTAGGTGTGGGTCACGGTTCCGCCCTCGTTAAAGGCGAGGACGCCCACGCTCAGCATAGTGGAGCCGTCGTCGGAGATGAGCCATCCCTCGTACGCCTCGTTCTCGGAAAGGGCCGGCAGTTTGTCCAGGTCAACCACCAGCATGTCGGATAGTCCCGGCGCGGAGCCGCGCGCCACCGCGGTGCCCACCGGCGTCTGCCCGTGTATGGCGCTCAGCGGGAAGACCAGAGCCAACAGGGATAGCAGGAGAACCACTTTCAATACCTTGGAAAAGTTCATCTAACCTCCTTAACGCGGCCAGCGTCTCGTATGGGTTGTTCGTTGCCTTTTAGACAATTGGGCATGGGCAGTTGCGACTGCATGGGTATTATATTTGTCATACGCAACCCCTTGCAATAGTTTGAAGCGGGTTATTTGCCGCATCTGTCAATTTTAATCAGACCATTGGCCTTTAACAACCCCTATGCCGTGGTCGGCTCAAGGGCGGCGGCCTCGTCCCTTCCGTTCAATAAAATCCTTGAAACCCACCTCCACGGCAAGCCCGCGGTAGGTCGTCCTCCTCGCCACGCGCTCCCGCTCGCGCATCTCCTCCCACGACGTTCCGAGGTTCTCTATTATAAGGCGCTTGACCCCTTGGACGGAAATAGGGTGGTTCTCGGCGATTGTTCCAGCCAGTTCCATGGCCTTCTCCATCAAACTTTCGGAGGATACCAGGTGGTTGAGCAGCCCGATGCGGTGAGCCTCCTCGGCGCCAACGACGCGGCCGGTGTACAGAAGCTCCTTGGCCATGGGCCAGCCGATAATTACGGGCAGGCTCCACGTGGAGTTCATCTGACCGTAGGCCACGGCCAGGAACCGGAACTCGCTTCTTTCGCAGCCGACCAGGAAGTCGAGGGAGCTGGCCAGGACCGCGCCGCCGCCGTGGGCCAGGCCGTTCACCGCCCCGATAACCGGCTTGCGGCAGGCCGCGACGCGCTTTTGACTGGTGGAACGCGCCTCGGCGGCCTCCTCAGCCTGGGCGGGCGAGAAGGTCCGCATCTCGTGGATGTCGGCCCCGGCGGAGAAGGACCTGTCCCCGGCGCCGGTGATGATGATGGCCCGCACGTCGTCGGACTCCTCGGCTTGAGCGATGGCCTCGCCCAACTCCCGCGCCAGCCTCAAATTCATGGCGTTGAGGACCTGCGGGCGGTTGAGGGTGATGACGGCCACGCCTTCAACCCTGTCCGCGAGAATAGTTTCGTAGGTCATCTATGAGGCCCTTCTCCGGGGAGTCCTTGTCCCGGTGTCTGGTCTTGAACGGTCTCAAGATAATAGCCCCGCCCCCCCTTATATGCAACAGAAGCGACTGCGGCTAGATGCGACATATGCCCCTTGCGGGGCCGTTGACACCCGGCCGGCCGGGACATAGCATCTCCAAGGAGGCGTTATGAAAGACACTTACGACGTTGTGGTGGTGGGAGCGGGCAACGCGGCCCTGTGCGCCGCCCTAGCCGCCCGGGAGCGGGGCGCATCGGTTCTGGCCCTGGAGAAGGCCCCGGAGCACTTCCGCGGCGGCAACACCTACTTCACGGGCGGCGCCATCCGCTGCGCCTACAACGGCCTGGAGGACATACGGGAACTGGTTCCCGGCGTGTCCGACGAGGAGGCGGCGGCCATCGACGTGGGCAGCTACCCGGAGGCGCGGTACTACGACGACCTGATGCGGGTCACGGAGGGAATGTCCGACCCGGCCATGGCCCAGACCCTGGTGAGCAGATCCCTTTCCACCCTCCTATGGCTCCGCGACTTGGGCGTCCGCTTTACGCCCCTGTACGGCCGCCAGTCCTTCAAGGTGGGCGGCAAGCACCGCTTTTGGGGCGGCCTCGCGGTGGAGGCCGTGGGGGGCGGCAAGGGCCTTTCCGACCAGCTTTTCAAGGCCGCCATCGACAGGGGCGTTTCCATCCGGTACGCGACCAAGGCGATGAGGCTGCTCATGGACCGCCGGGGACGGGTGTCCGGCGTCGTGGCCCAGTCCCCCGAGGGTTTGGAGGAGGTGAACTCGAAGGCCGTGGCCCTGGCCTGCGGCGGCTTCGAGGCCAACGCCGAGATGCGCGCCCGGTATCTAGGCCCCGGGTGGGAACTGGCCAAGGTGCGGGGCGTGCCCTACAACACGGGAGACGGCATCCGCATGGCCTTGGAGGTCGGGGCCCAGTCCCACGGGCACTGGAGCGGCTGCCACGCCGTCGCCTGGGACCTGAACGCCCCGCCCACCGGCGACCGGAATTTGACCGACCTGTACCAGAAGCACTCCTACCCCCTGGGCATCATCGTCAACGTCAAGGGCAGGCGGTTCGTTGACGAGGGGGCGGACCTGCGAAACTACACCTACGCCAAGTACGGCCGGGAGATACTGGGCCAGCCCCGCCGCGTCGCCTTCCAGATCTTCGACCGCAAGGTGGAGGGTCTGCTGAGGGACGAGTACCGGATCCCCCAGTGCACCACGGCGCGGGCCAACGACGTCAGGTCCCTGGCAACGGCCCTGGACATCGACCCGGACGGGTTGGCGGACACTATCCGCCGCTTCAACGACGCCGTTCAGGATGGGGAGTTCAACCCCGCGGTCCTAGACGGCAAGGGCACCGTGGGCATAGAGCCGCCCAAGTCCAACTGGGCCTTGCCCATTGATGAGCCGCCCTATCTGGGCTACGCGGTCACCTGCGGGATAACCTTCACCTTCGGCGGCCTGCGCATCGACCAAAACGCCCAGGTCATCGGCGACGAGGGTTCCCCAATACCGGGGCTGTACGCCGCGGGGGAGCTGGTCGGCGGCCTCTTCTACCACAACTACCCCGGCGGCGCGGGGCTCATGGCCGGCTCCGTCTTCGGCAGGATAGCCGGGCAAAACGCCGCCGCGGGCCCCGGCTGAACCCAAACCCCCTTTCGCTTGCTATAATCGGGTCATGGAAAACAGAGGCCAACGCTCCGTTCTGGTGGTGGAGGACGACGACACCATCCAGGCGGCCCTTGAGTACAACCTCGCCAAGGAGGGTTACCGCGTTCTGCTGGCCGACCGGGGAGACACGGCCATCGAAATGGCCCGCCAGCACACCCCGTCAGTGGTGATTTTGGACATCATGCTGCCCAGGCTGGACGGCCTGGAGGTCTGCCGCATCCTCCGGCAGGAGATGACCACCCCCATCCTCATCCTCACGGCCCGCGACCAGGAGCTCGACAAGATCTACGGCCTGGAGGTCGGGGCCGACGACTACATGACCAAGCCCTTCAGCGTCCGCGAACTGCTGGCCCGGGTGCGGGCATTGATACGCCGGTCGGACATGGACGCCCCGTCAGAGGGCGCCGGCCCGGTCCTCGCCATCGGCGACCTGACCATCAATCTCGAGGCGCGCACGGCCCTAATCAACGGCGACCCCCTGAATCTGAAGCCCAAGGAGTACGACCTGCTGGCCTTCTTCGCCGGCCATCCCGGACGCGCCTTCACCCGAAACGAACTGCTCGACCAGGTCTGGGGGCTGAGCTACTTCGGAGATTCCCGGACGGTGGACGTGCACGTAAGATGGCTGCGGGAAAAGATTGAGAAGCAGCCGGGTTCCCCCCGCCGGATTATAACCGTTCGGGGAACGGGATACCGGTTTGAGGGATGAGGCCGCCCCGCAGCCCTCAATGGCGCATGGCCCTGGCCTACGGGGGCCTTATTCTGGCGGTCATGGCGGCTGCGACCCTTCTCCTGGTACTGCTTGACCGGGGGGCATCCGCGGGCCGCGTCCTCCTGATAATGGCCACCGCCACCGCCGCGGCCCTGGGGTTGTCCACCCTGCTGGCCGCCGCCATCGCCCAAAGGGGCGCCCGGCCCCTGCGCCAACTCACCGCCGCGGCCCGCCGCCTGGCCCAGGGCGACCTGGACCACACCGTCCCGGGCGGCTTGGCCCCGGAGACGCGGGAATTGGCCCAGGCCCTCAACGCCATGACCGTTAGCCTGAAGCGAATTCTGACGGACTACGCCAGCGAGCGTGACAAGCTCTCGGCCATCCTGGCCACCATGAACGACGGGGTGGCGCTGCTGGACGAGCAGGGGGGAATTATCCTGGTCAACCCCGCCGCCAGCGAGTTTCTGGGCTTCCCGGCCGGCGTTCAGGAGGGACAGCGGTTCATCGAAATCGTGCGCGACCACGAGCTAAGCGCCCTGGTGTCCCAGTGCCGGGAGGCGGGAGGCCCCCGGAGCTTGGAGTTGCAGCTTGCCCCGGAACGGCGGCATCTGAGCGTAATCGCCGCGCCGCTGAGCCTCCAGGGTCAGGAGTGCGTCCTTCTGGTCCTTCACGACCTGACCCAGGCCCGCCGGGTGGAGACCACCCGCAGGGAGTTTCTCGCCAACGTGTCCCACGAACTCCGCACCCCCTTGGCCTCCATCAAGGCCTCCGCGGAGACGCTGGTGGAGGGCGCGAAGGACGACCCCGCGGCCTCGCGCCAGTTCCTCGACCGCATCTCCCTAAACGTCGACCGGATGTCCCTGCTGGTGGAGGAACTCCTTGACCTCTCCCGCCTTGAGAGCGGCGAGGTGAAGCTGAACCTGTCTGGCGTAGACGTCCACAAGGGCATCGCCGAGGCCCTGGAGACTCACGGAGAGCGGGCCAACTCGCTGGGCGTGGAGTTAAGAGCCGACCCCACCGGCCCCTTGCCCCTAGCCTTGGCCGACGGCCCTCGCTTGCGGCAGGCCCTGTCCAACCTGGTGGAAAACGCGGTCAAGTTCACCCCGGCGGGGGGGCGCGTGTCCATTGGGGCCAGGAGCCGGCGCGGGTGGCTGGAAATTAGCGTCGCCGACCTGGGCATCGGCATGTCGCCCGAGGACGTCCCCCACGTCTTCGAGCGGTTCTACAAGGTTGACCGGCCCTTCAACCAGAGCGGCGTCGGGTTGGGGCTGGCCATAGCCAAACACATCGTCCAGTCCCACGGGGGCCGCATCTGGGTGGAGAGCCGCATGGGGGAGGGCAGCGTCTTCACCTTCACCGTGCCCGCCGTCAAGGACGGCTCCGGCGGCCAGGCGGGATAGCCCCACACGCCCATCCCCGCGCAGGGGGGAATCCAGGAACCCTTTCTCGGCCAACCGCCGACATTGAAGCTCCCCGCGGCTTTCTGGTAACATGACGTTACACGGACTAGCAACAAGGTGTTAGCATGGCCACCCTTGAGGAACGAGTCAGTAGACTGGAAGCGGTCATAGAAACGGCAGTGCCTCACCTGGTCACCAAGGAAGACATCGCCAGGTTGCAGGGAAGCTTCACGACCATGAACCGCATGTTGGCGATCGGCGCTCCTCTGCTGGTCGGCGCCATGATTGCCGCCATCAAGTTCCTATAGCCGCTCGTTTCTCCCATTCCCGACTCTTCCCTTCCGTCATTCCCGCGTAGGCGGGAAGGGCGCGTGCGCCCACTTAGTTTTGAAGAGCGTTGGCTCTGCGTTACGGGCTTCTGGCTTCCTGCCGCTATCCGTCATTCCCGCACAGGCGGGAATCCATCTTTCTTGCCCCCCCACCGCGACAGGCCAACCGGGCAACGACGCGTGTGTCCGCCCAGCCCTTCCCGCGCACCCCCGTCCGTCATTCCCGCCGCCCTCTTATCCGTCATTCCCGTGAAAACGGGAATCCAGGAACCCTGCGCCACAAACCGGGGCTCCAAATCCCGGCGTCAGCCCTCAGGGCATCCCTCAAGGAAGTCTGCCCCCAATGGGACTAGCTCCGCGCCAAGGTGTCCTTGCCCTATTGCAGCAGCGGTAAGGAAGATGGATTCCCGCCTGCGCGGGAATGACGGAGAAAAGGGTGCGGGAAGGGCGGAAAGGAGGGGCGGCTCAGCCGTGGAGCGGGACATCCCTACGGATGGGTGCGCGTGCCGTGACGCCGCTGTCCCGGCGCAACGGGGAGGGGATGGATTCCCGCCTGCGCGGGAATGACGGAAGGGAGGGCGGTCATCGCCGGGGCGCGGCTTCTTAATTCAACTTTAACCATCCGTTAACTTGCCGTTAACACCCGACGCCTCACCGCCGGTCAACATGGTTAGCGTTGAAGATGAGACTACCAGTAAGGAGCGTTTTGGCATGAGCATTCTATCCCGTGTTAGGTCCCGCGCAAGGGCATTCTACGCCGCTTCCATACTGGCTGCGCTGGCAGGGGTCGTCGCCATTGCGGCCTGTGGCGGCGGCGATGGGGCGGCCTCCACCCCGGCGTCCTCGCCTGCCGCGTCGCTGAGCGGGACCATAGCGGTGGCCGGGTCCAGCACCGTGTTTCCCATAAGCGAGGCCGTGGCGGAGGAGTTCAGCAAGCGGCACAACGGCGTGCGGGTGAACGTGGCGTCGTCGGGCACGGGGGCCGGCGGCCGGGCCATGTGCCAGGAGGGGACCATCGAGATATGGAACGCCTCGCGGCCCGCCAAGCAGGAAGTCGAAATGGACGTGTGCCGCGAGAACGGCATCGAGTTGATAGAGTTGCCCGTGGCCTTTGACGCCCTGTCGGTGGTGGTGAGCCCCGATAACGACTGGGCGCCGTGCCTGAGCGTGGAGAAGCTACGGACCATATTCGGGCCTGAGGCGCAGGACAGGGTGACGAACTGGGACCAGGTGGACGCCCGGTATCCCGACCGGCGGTTGAGGATATACGGGCCTACGACGGCGTCCGGGACCTTCGACTACTTCACGGAAGCGATAATGGGTGAGTCGGGAGCGCACCGGGGAGACCTGGACCTGGCCACGGAGGAGGACCCGTTGATAGCCAGCGGGGTGAACGGGACCCCCGGAGGGATCGGGTACTTCGGCATGGCGTACCTGAACCAGTACCGGGACCTGGTGACGCCGGTGGAGGTGGAGAACCCGTCGAGCGGGCAGTGCGTGGCCCCCAGCGCCGAGACGGTGGAGAGCGGGGAATACCTGCCCCTGGCCAGGCCTATATTCATCTACGTAAGGGCGGACGCCATGGAGAGCCGCCCCGAGGTGCGGGCCTTTGTGGACTTCTACCTGGAGGAGGCCCCGGGCCTGGTGACCGACGTGGGATACGTGCCCTTGCCCGACTCCGTGTACCAGTGGGGCAAAGACAAGGTGGCCGACCTGGTGACGGGGTCCGTGTTCAACACCATAGAGGCCGGCGTCCCCATATCCGAGGCCCTGGAGCGGGCCAACTAGAGGGTAGTCATCGCCCAAAGAACAGCGTCAACCACTCCGGCCCCAAGACAGTGGCTAACGGGGCGCCTTCCGCGGCGCAGGCTGCGGGAGGCGCCCATCCTGGCCCTGCTCTTCCTAAGCGCCGTCCTCTCGGTGGTCACCACCGTGGGGATAGTCGCCGTTCTGCTCATCGAGGCCATCCCCTTCTTCGGCGACGTTTCGGTTATCTCCTTCCTCACTGGCACCAAGTGGGCGCCCCTTTTCGCGGACAAGAGCTTCGGCGCCCTGCCCCTTCTCTCGGCCACCGCCCTCATCGCCGGCATGGCCTTGGCCGTGGCCTTCCCCCTGGGCCTCCTCACCGCCATATACCTAAGCGAGTACGCCCCCGACGTGGTGCGGTCCACGGTGAAGCCGGCCCTGGAGGTTCTGGCGGGAATTCCCACGGTGGTGTACGGCTTCTTTGCCATCAGCTTCATAAGCCCCAACATCGTAAGGCCCCTCTTCGACTCGGAAACCATATTCACCGCCCTGGCCGCCTCCCTCGCCATGGGGATAATGCTGATTCCCATGGTGGTCTCCCTCAGTGAGGACGCCATGCGCTCCGTGCCCAGCGCCCTGCGGGAGGGGGCCTACGCGCTAGGGGCCAACCGGTTCCAAGTGTCGGTGCGGGTGGTGGTTCCCGCGGCCCTCTCCGGCATCGTGGCGGCCGGACTCCTTGCCCTGGCGCGGGCCGTTGGCGAGACCATGATAGTCACCATAGCCGCCGGAGGCGTGCCCAACCTCTCGGCCAACCCTCTGGAGGCCATGCAGGCCATGACCGCCTACATCATGGAGGTGGCCATGGGAGACACGCCGCGGGGCACGGTTGAGTACAGGAGCATCTTCGCCATCGGGATGCTGCTGTTCGTGTTCACCCTGGGGCTGAACCTCGTCGCCCGCGGGTTCATCGCCAAGTTCCGGGAGGTGTACGAGTGAAGCCTTCGCCTCCCGCCCTCTCCGCTTCAAGGCAGACGGCCTTCACCCGCCGGTGGACCTCCTGGGCCTTCGCCGGCGTCGCCCTCCTGGCCACCGCCTTCGGGGTGGCGGCCCTGATTCTGCTGCTGTTCGTGGTGATGCGGGACGGAATCGGGGGGCTGAGTTGGGACTTCCTGACCAGCTTCCCATCCCGCAAACCCGAACTGGCCGGGGCCAAGGCCGCCATCATGGGCACGCTGTGGGTAATGTCCTTCACCGCCCTATTCTCCATACCCATCGGCGTCGGGGCCGCCATATACCTGGAGGAGTTCGCGCCCAAAAGCTGGTTCACCCGCCTGATAGAGATGAACATCAGCACCCTTGCGGGGGTGCCCTCGGTGGTCTACGGGCTTCTGGGGCTGGCCGTCTTCGTCTTTGGGATGAATCTAGGCCCCAGCATCATCGCCGCCGCCGCCACCCTAACCCTCCTCATACTGCCCATAATCATCGTGGCGGCCCGGGAGGGTCTGCGGTCCGTGCCCTACTCCATGCGGGAAGCGGCCATGGCCCTGGGAGCCACCCGGTGGCAGGCCGTATGGCACCAGGTCCTCCCCGCCGGGATGCCCGCCGTGCTGACCGGCGTCATCCTGGCCATGGGACGGGCCATCGGCGAAACGGCCCCCCTCATAGCCATTGGCGCCTTCACCTCCGTCTTCTTCACCCCCACCAGCCCTACAGACTCGTTCACGGTGCTTCCCATACAGATATTCAGCTGGATATCCCGTCCCCTGCGCGGCTTCCAGGAGAACGCCTCCGCAGGTATTGTTGTTCTACTCATTGTGCTACTCTTATTGAACAGCGTGGCCGTGGCCCTGCGCCACGTTTACGCGAGAAGGAGGCGATGGTGACCACGGTTAGGATGAGACCCATTATGACCCGCGTTGCCGCCAAGACCGGCGAGCCAGCCCAAGAGACGGCCGTGGACTACGCCATTGAAGCGCGGAGCCTGCGGGCCTACTACGGCGAGAACCTGGCCCTGAAGGACGTCACCCTTCCCATGCGGCGCAACTACGTCACCGCCATAATCGGGCCCTCCGGCTGCGGCAAGAGCACCCTGGTGCGGTGTCTCAACCGGATGCACGAACTGGTGCCCGGGGCGCGCATCGAGGGCAAGGTCCTATTCGGCGGCGCGGACATCAACGCCGCCGGGGTGGACCCGGTGGAGTTGCGCAGCAGGATAGGCATGGTCTTCCAAAAGCCCAACCCCTTCCCCAAGTCCATCTACGCCAACGTGGCCTTTGGCCTTAAGATAAACGGGCACAAGGGCAACATGGCCGAGGCCGTAGAACGCTCACTACGCCAGGCGGCCCTGTGGGACGAGGTGAAGGACCGCCTCAACTCCCCGGCCCTGTCCCTGTCCGGCGGGCAGCAGCAACGGCTCTGCATAGCCCGCGCCATCGCCATAGAGCCGGAAGTCGTGCTGATGGACGAGCCTTGCTCCGCCCTCGACCCCATCGCGACCATGGCCATCGAGGACCTCATCAGACGGCTCAAAGAGCGGTACAGCATCGTTATCGTCACCCACAACATGCAGCAGGCCGCGCGGGTGTCCGACGAGACGGCCTTCCTCATGGTGGACCAGGACCGGGCCGGATACCTGGTGGAGTTCGACGCCACCGAACGCATTTTCACCAACCCCAGCCACGAGCAGACGGAGGCCTACATAACGGGCCGGTTCAGCTAGGCCGGCCCAGAAAAGGACGGTTCTTATGCCCAGAGTCGACTTCGACAGAGACCTCATGGCCCTACAGGATGAGCTTCTTCTGATGGGAAGCATGGTGGAGAAGGCCATAGCCAAGGCCATGGACGCCCTCAAGCGCCGGGACCTGGAGGCCGCCCGCGAGGTGGTGCGCGACGACGACCTGATAGACCAGAAGCAGTTCGACATTGAAGACCACTGCATCAACACCATGGCCACCCAGCACCCGGTGGCCATCGACCTGCGCCACATCGTCACCGTCCTTCACATAAGCGTGGAGCTGGAGCGCATGGCCGACTACGCCGAGGGCATCGGCAAGATAAGCATAATGATGGGCGACGAGCCGCCCCTCAAGCCCCTCATCGACATCCCGCGCATGGCCGATAAGACCGCCGACATGCTGCGCCGCAGCCTGGACGCCCTGGTGAACCGGGACGTGGAGGCCGCCCACCGGGTGTGCGGCGACGACGACGAGGTGGACGCGCTCTACGACCAGGTGTACCGGGAGCTCCTCACCTACATGATAGAGGACGCGAAGAACATCCGGCGGGCCACCTACCTGCTATGGGTGGCCCACGACCTGGAGCGGGTGGCGGACAGGGCCACCAACATCGCCGAGCGGGTTATCTACATGGTCACGGGCAAGATGGCGGAGGTCGGCGCCTCAACCTACTAGGCGGCGGGCGGCGACGCTGCATGAGCCGGCGCCACGCCCGCCCTTGAAGCGGCCCTTGCCTCCTACCCACCGAGGCGACCGACTTCCCGCCCCCCAATCTGTCATTCCCGTGAAAACGGGAATCCAGGAACCCTTCATCCCAAGACCAGCGCCTCAAGGCCCGGCGCCACCCGTAGGGACGCCTCCCGTCCACGGCTGAGCCGCACCTCCTTTCCGTCATTCCCGCGCAGGCGGGAATCCATCCCCTCCCCGTTGCGCCGGGACAGCGGCGTCACGGCACGCGCACCCATCCGTATGAGCGTTCCGAGTTGGCGCCTTTCGGCTCTCGCCCACCGCTATTATCCGTAACGATTGAGTGGTCAGTTCATCTGATGGGAGGAGAGAAGATGGATTCCCGCCTTCGCGGGAGTATCCCTGTTAGAAGTCAAGGGGGGTTAGGTGGTTGAGGAGCGCTGTTCCGTCCAGGGGGCGCCCCGCCGGGCCACCGCGTTGAGTTGCAGCAGCAGCTTGCGCATGGCCGCCACCATGGCCACCTTGCCCGGCTTCCCCCCTCGCTTCAGACGCTCGTAGAACCTCTTCAGTTCCCCCTCCCACCGGATCCCCGACAGCGCGGCCATGTACAGGGCCCGGCGCACCCACCAACGCCCCCCACGAATGCTCCGCCGCCCATGCTGCCGCCCACTGTCCCGGGACCAGGGGGCCAGCCCCACCAGGGAGGTCAGGGCCCGCCCGCTTATCACTCCCAACTCCGGCAGGTGGGCTATCAGGACGCAGGCCGTCAGTTCTCCCACCCCACGCACGCTCTGATACAGGGCCGCCCGCTCCCCCAGACCGACGTGGCTCGAAAGCATCCTGCCCCGCTCCCGGTCCAGTTCAGCTATCTCCTCCTCCAGCCACGCTACGTGCCGCCTCACCGACCTCTTCATCCTCTCGTTCAGCCCCTTCTCCAGCCGGTTCCGTTCCTGCACCCTCTGTTCCACCAACTGCCGGCGGCGGACCATCAACTCTTTTAAGGCCTCAGTCTCCTCATCCAGCCCGCCGACGCCGGTCAACTCAAAGGACATCCCATACCGGCTCAACACCTTGGCGTCGAGTCCGTCGGTCTTGGCCTCCTTCCCCAAGGCTCGCGCCAAGGCCCGCACCCGGTTGGGGTGGGCCACTTCCACCTCCACGCCACCCTTCCTCAGCCCTTTCACCACCCCGCGTTCGTATCCACCGGTGGCCTCGCAGACCGCCCGGGAGCATTCCTGGATCCTGAGCCATTCCAGCAGTTCCTCCACCCCATCCGGGGTGTTGGCGAATCCCTTCACCGCCCCCTCGCACACCGACACCGCCAATTCCCTCTTGCTCACGTCTATTCCCGCCGCCCCTCTCATCTCCCGGCCTCCTCTGCTATACTGTCGTCGCCCTCCGCACTTGCAAATGCGGGCCTCTACGCCCGTGTATCCCTTCGGAGCGGCTTGACGATGGCGCGGGGGGTGTCTTACTCCCGCACGGCGCAGCGGAACCCCAGGGGACCACTCGCCCAATGACGGCCGACGCGCCCCCCGCGCCCGTCTTGTAGATTGGCCTGCCTACAAGACTTTTTCAACATACAAATGACGAATAAGGGGCGGGGCAGGAATGCGGATAGGGGGGGCAGAAGCCTCCAACGCAGAACCAGCGCTCTTCAAAACTTAAGTGGGCGCGCGCGCCCTTCCCGCCTTCGCGGGAATGCGGTTAGGGATGGGCAGAAGCCCCCAACGCAGAACCAACGCTGTTCAAAACTTAAGTGGGCGCACGCGCCCTTCCCGCCTTCGCGGGAATGACGGACAGGGGCGTGGCGGGAAGCCGAAGCCCCGAACGCAGAACCAGCGCTCTTCAAAACTTAAGTGGGCGCACGCGCCCTTCCCCACCCTTCATCCCAAGGCCAACGCCTCAAGTCCCAGCATCATCCGTAGGAGCGTCTCCTATGGCCTCCCTCCGGCCCTAGCCCGGCTTGCGCAGCAACTCCTCCCTCATGCGGCGAATTAGCGGCTCCACCTCATCGGCCGCCACGTTGAAGGGGTCAACCACTATCTGCTCGTCCGGCAAGAAGGTCCCCTGAAGAAACACGGGCGGGTCTCCCACCTCCAAGGCCTCCATCAACTCCGACTTGGACGGCCCGTTCCACGACCTCCCCAGCTTGAGCAGCACGCTGGGAACCAGGTAGTCGTGCTCGTCGTGTTCAACGGAGGCCTCAAGGCCCGGCATCTCTATGAGGGCGTCCACAATCCGTTGGGACACGGCCCTGAACCCGTTCATCTCCGCCTCTTCGTCCTCCTCAACGAAGATCTCGAGGGCGGTGACAAAGCCGATTACCTCCTCCTTGGATACCTTCATGCCCCGGCCCAAGAACTGGTTGGGGCTGGCGTTGGCCGCCGCCGCCTCTATCAGGTCCCTGCGGCCAAAGAGCAGCCCCGACCCTTGGGGGCCGCGTATCCCCTTGCCCCCGCTTATGGTCACCATGTCGGCCCCCATTTCGATGTACCGGCGCAGGTTGGCCCGCGGCGGCGTCATGGAGGCCCCGTCAACAATGACCGGGACGCCCCGAGCGTGGGCTATCTCCGCCACCTCGGGCAGCGACAGGCCCGTCCGTCCTATTAGGGGGGAAAAGAGGTAGGCCACCGCCGCGGTCTTTTCCCCGATGGCGGCCTCCAACTCCCACGGGGCGCACCGGCGCGCCGCGCCAACGTTGACCAGCTTCGCCCCGGCGGACCGGTAGGCCTGGTCGTAGGGGAAGCGGTGCATGGTTTGAATGACTATCTCGTTCTTCATGCCGGTGGAGTCGGGCAGCCGCTGGGCCTTGGCCGGGTCCTTCCCCGCTATGACCGCCGCCGCCTGGAGGATGAGGCCGCTGGCCGCGCCGTTGCACACGAAGCCCGCCTCCGCGCCGGTGACCCGGGCGATAACCTCGCCGGCCCTGGCGTTAAGCTCATCCACGTCCACCATGGTGGTGGCGGCCTCAGCCATGGCCGCAAGGGCCTCCGGGCGCGTCCGGGAGCCGCCCAACTTGGTGACTGTGCCCGCCGCGTTGATGATGGGGCGCACGCCTATGCGGCGGTACACCTGCCCCTTTTGTGAACTGTCCGTCATGAATATCCTCCCCTTTGGTTTGGCCCTTCGGTTTTAGCCCTTCGATTTTGGATGGAACCAGGCCCGGCCTAGCGCGCGCCTCGCCGGCCTCTAGTATTTGTAGTCCTCCCTGACGGGACTGAAGATGTCGAGCACCCGGGCGCGGCCGCCGGATAGGGTCTTGGCGTAGTGCTCAACGCCGCCTGGGATGATGTACATGTCGCCGGGCTTCAGCAGCCGCGTCTCTCCTCCCGCGCCCATCTCCAACTCACCCTCCAGAAGCATACCCGACTGCTCGTGGGGGTGGGTGTGGAGAGGAACCTCCACGCCCGGCTCTATGTCAACCAGCGACAGCAGGGTGTTGTCGCCCCAGAAGGTGCGGATGACACCGCCGGGCACTATCTCCTTGGGCGCGCGATCTTTGGCGTTGTGAAAGTACAAGGGTATTCACCTCCCCGCGTGATGGGTCTATTGTCTTTCAGTTGGAGCCGGGACACAAGGGCTAAAACCCCAGCCCCCTCTCTTTGAGGCTGGCGAACCGGCCGCCGCTTCCGATGACCACGTGGTCCAGCAAGTCGATGTTCAGGAGCTTTCCCGCCTCCACCAACTGACGGGTGACGGCGGCGTCCTCGGGGCTGGGGGTGGGGTCCCCGGAGGGGTGGTTGTGCGCCACGATGATGGACGGCTGGTTCTCCCGGACGGCGGGCCTGAACACCTCGGCGGCGCGGATCATGGAGGAGTTGACGTTTCCCACGTATATAAGGCTCTTGCCCATCACCAGGCCCTTGGTGTTCAGGAGCACGACTTTCAGGTGCTCCTTATCCAGAAAGCTCATCTCCCACGCCAGCAGGTTGTACACGTCTCGAGGAGAGCTTATCTTCGGCCTGTCCTCCGGCCGCAGGGAGCTGTACCTCCGCCCCAACTCCAGAGCCGAAAGGAGTTGGCACGCCTTGGCCTCGCTGACGCCGTGATGGGAGCACAGGTCGGCGTAGCCGGCCCTGGCCAGGCCGCTCAGCCCCTGGAAGTCCTTCAGTATGCGCTGGGCCATGGTCACGACCCCCTCTCCCTTAACCCCGGTCCGTAGGAGGATGGCCAGAAGCTCGGCGTCGCTCAAGGCCGTGGGGCCCTGGTTCTTGAGCCGCTCCCGGGGCCGTTCCGACTCCGGCAGGTCTCTAATCATGGGGGAGTAGGGCGCGTTTGACGGGCCAACCATTCCTCAGCCTCCTTTGGGGTCTTTTAAGGTATGTGGAAGCTTGGCCATTCTCACGCTGTGGCGGCGGGGTGTCAATGGCCGCCGCCTTTAGCGCCCCGTTCCTCGCCCCACGAAGCCAGGCCGGCTTGCGCCTATCAGGGCGGCGGCGGATTCCCCGCCCGGCATGACGGCAAGCCAACCCTGCTCGGGCTTTGCCCACCACCTATCGCGGCGGTGGCGGATTCCCCCCATTCGTCATTCCCGCGCCACCCCTTCCGTCATTCCCGCGCAGGCGGGAATCCATCTTCTCTTACCCCCGCTGCGACAGGCGGCCGCCCAACGACGCGCCAAGGGTGGGGCTGGAGGCACGGCTCAGCAGTGGAGTGGGGCAGCAGAGCGGAGCGCGGCAGTTTCCAATGGCCAACCCCGCTACCGGCTAGCGTTATGCCCGCCTCCACCCCCCTTCCGTCATTCCCGCGAAGGCGGGAATCCATCTTTCTTACCCCCGTTGCGACAGGCGGCCACCCAACGATGCGTCAAGGGTGGGGAGCGGGCGGCGCGGCTCAGCCGTGGAATGGGGCCAACAGGCCCAGCCTGTCCAGCAGCCGCAACGATGGGAACGCCCCCACGTATGCCGCCGGGATTTGGAGCGTTGGTCTTGGGATGAGTGGTTCCTGGATTCCCGTTTTCACGGGAATGACGGATGGGAGAAGCGGGAGCGACAGGCGGCCGCCCAACGATGCGCCAAGGATGGGGCGGGGGCCTTGCGCGCCTCAACCGTGGAATGGGGCCAACAGGCCCAGCCTATCCAGCAGCCGCAACGAGGGGAACGCCCCCACGTACGCCGCCGGGATTTGGGCGTTGGTCTTGGGATGAGTGGTTCCTGGATTCCCGCCTGCGCGGGAATGACGGATGGGAGAAGCGTTGCGACAGGCGGCCACCAACGATGCGCCAAGGGTGGGGACAGGACGCCGCGCGGCTCAACCGTGGAATGGGGCCGACAGGCCCAGCCTATCCAGCAGCCGCAACGAGGGGAACGCCCCCACATATGACGCCGGGATTTGGAGCGTTGGTCTTGGGATGTAGGGTTCCTGGATTCCCGCCTGCGCGGGAATGACGGAAGGGAGAAGCGGGAAGGGCGGATAGGCGGGGGCTTGCGCGGCCCGCGCTGCGTGGCCCCGCGCTACTCGGTGGCTTTCGGGTTCTCCACGGCCTCCGGCGCGGGGGCTTCGGCGGGGCCGGCGTCCAGCGCCGAGTCCTCAACCTCCTCCTCCTCGCGGCAGGTGGCGCAAACGTAGTCCTCAGCGCGCTCCAAGGCCACGCCGGCGGGCACGTTTCGCGCCCTGCCGCACCGGGAGCAGGTCACTTTTTCAAGGGGCGGCTCCGAGGGCGCGGCGGCGCTGCCGCTCCCCCTGAAACCCACGTAATCGGGGTTCAGGCGCTTCTTGGCCAGGAACCGCTCTCTGTCTTTTCGACGGCTCAACTCACACTCCTCCGCCGAGGGGCGCCGGGCTACTTAAGGGCGACGGTGGCCCCGGCGTCCTGGAGCTTCTTCTGCACGTCGCCGGCCTCATCCTTGGCGATGCCCTCCTTAACGGCGGTGGGCGCGCTCTCCACCACCGCCTTGGCCTCCCGGAGGCCGAGGGACGTCACCTCGCGCACGGCCTTGATGACGTTGATCTTGTTGGGGCCAACGGCTTCAAGGATAACGGAGAACTCGCTCTGCTCCTCCTCCACCGCGGCGGGGGCGCCGCCGTTGGCGGCCGCCGGGGCCGCTGCGACCATGGCCATCGGCGCGGCCGCCGAGACGCCGAACTGGTCTTCCAACGCCTTCACCAACTCCGAAAGCTCCAGGACCGACATGCCCTTTATGGCTTCAAGTATCTCTTCCTTGCTCATATCTCCTCCAAGTGTCGCTGAAATTTCAACCGTTTTGGTCCTGCCCCTCCTGGGTCTCAAGCTGCCGCATCCTCTGTTGCAGGACGCTGCTGAGGCCGCCCATAACCCCATTGAGGACGTTTGCCAAGCCTGCTATGGGGGCCTGAAGCTGTCCCACCAGCCGCGCTATAGGCGCTTGCATCTGACCCAGCAGACCGGCCAGCACCTCCTCCTTGGGGGGAAGGGAGGCCAGGGTGGACACCTCCCGGGGGCTGAGGGCCCTGTCGTTAAGGAGCGCGCCCTGAATCTTGAGGGCGGACCGGGTGGCCCTGATGTACTCCTCCAGGACCTGGGCCACGGTTCTGGGGTCTTCGTACCCGAAGGCCAGGCCGGTGGGGCCTTGGACGACCTGCTTCAGGTTGGGCCTCTCCGCCTCGTCGGCGGCTATGTAGGTGAGGGTGTTCTTCACAACCCGGTACTCCACCGACCGCTCCCGCAGCTTTTGGCGAAGGTCGTTCATCTGGTTGGCGCTCAGATTGGTGGGCGTGGTGGCGACGGCGATGCTGCACCGGGACAGCCTGTCCCTGATATCCGCCACCTGACTTATCTTTCGTTCCGTTGGCATGTCAACCCCTAAAAAAGAATTCCCCGCAGCGGCGCGGGGAATGGCCGCTCACGGGGGAGCGCGCCCTTCGCGCCTCGGCAGGCGGTCTTTAACCCCGCGCCGGGGGCCTGCTGTCTTAAGCGATAGGTTCCTTCTATATTGTGTTTTAACTACTCTACTTTAACAGAGAGCATGGCGTTCACGTCAAGCCTTATGCCCGGCCCCATGGAACTGGTGAGGAAGGCCGTTCGGATGAAGGCCCCCTTTACGCTGGCGGGCTTGGACTTGACCACCGCGTCGACGATTGACGCCACGTTCTCCACCAGCCGCTCTTGGGAGAAGCTGAGCTTGCCCACGGGGACGTGGATTAGGGCGGTGCGGTCCATGCGGTACTCCACGCGGCCCTTCTTGGCCTCTTCGATGGCTCTGGGCAGGTCCCGGGCCTGCACCATGGTGCCGGTCCTGGGGTTGGGCATCAGGCCGCGGCGGCCCAGGGTCCGGCCCAAGCGTCCAATCTTGCTCATCATGTCCGGCACGGCGAGGCCCACGTCAAAGTCCACCCACCCATCTTGGATGCGGCGAATCAGGTCGTCGTCCCCGATGTAGTCGGCGCCGGCCCGCTTGGCGATGTCGGCGGCCTCGCCGTTGGCGAAGACAACAACCCGTATCTGCTTGCCCAGCCCGTGGGGAAGCATGGCCACACCGCGCACCAACTGGTCGGCGTGTCGCGGGTCGGCCCCGGTGCGAAGGTGAAGCTCCACCGTTTCGTCGAACTTGGCCGTGGAGACGAGCTTCAGGGCCTCCACGGCGTCTTCAATGGTGTGGGCCCTGTCGATATCCAGGCCGTCTATGGCGTCGCGGAACCTCTTGCCGCGCTTCTTCATTGCTGCTCCTCGGTTACCTGAATGCCCATGCTCCGGGCGGTGCCCTCAATGATTTTGATGGCGCCCTCCAGGCTCTTGGCGTTTAGGTCGGCCATCTTGTGTTTAGCGATATCCTCCACGGCGGAGCGGCTGATGGAACCCGCCTTCTCCATGAGGGCTTGGGAGGCGCCCTTGTCTATGCCCGCCGCCCGGCGCAGGAGGTCCGAGGCGGGGGGCGTCCGCGTCACGAAGGTGAAGGAGCGGTCTTCGAAGACCGTCAGATGCACCGGGACTATGGTCCCGCCCTGGTTGGCCGTCCGCGAGTTGTACTCCTTCACGAAGGCCATAATGTTGACGCCGTGCTGTCCCAAAGCGGGGCCTACCGGCGGCGCGGGGGTGGCCTTGCCCGCGCTTAGTTGCAGCTTTATCACCGCTCTAACCTTCTTGGCCATGCCCTTCTCCTAAACCTTCTCAACCTGAAGGAAGTCCAACTCCACCGGTGTCTCCCGTCCAAAGAAGGAGACCAGCACCCGGATTCGCGACCTGTCCGGGTCAACCTCGCTGACGGATCCCATGAAGTCGGTGAAGGGGCCGGCGGTTATCCTCACCATCTGCCCCAACTGGAGCCCCACCGTCACCTTGGGTCGCCCGGTCTCCAACTGGGCCAAGATGGACGCCACCTCTCGCGGGTCCAGGGCCACCGGCTTGGGGCGCGTGTCCATCTCGTCCTCGGTGGAGACGAAGCCCGTCACGCCGGGGGTGTTCCTCACGGCGTACCAACTTTCGTCATCCATCTTCATCTCAATGAGGATGTACCCGGGAAACACCTTCTTGCGCTCGGTGCGGCGCTTGCCGTCCCGTATGGCTATCTCCTCCTCCGTGGGCACAATCACCTGGAAGATGCGGTCCTGCATGTCCAGGTTCTGAACGCGAATGTCCAGGTTCTTCTTCACCCGCTCCTCTTGGCCGGAGTAGGTGTGGACTATGTACCACTGGGAGTCCTGCTGTGTCTCTTGCGCTGTTTCCATCTGATAGAGCGTCAACCTTTGCCGGGGCGCGTTACCCCAGAATGATGTATTGGGTGAGGGTCCGGGACAGGGCGAAGTCGAACAGGCCCAGGAGGGAGCCTACCAGGGCGCCTATGACCAGCACAACCCACGTGAGGCGGGCCGTCTCTTGGCGGCTGGGCCATACGGCCTTCCGCAGCTCGGAGATGACCTCCTTGATGAACTGCACCGGGCGGATTTTCCGCATCTGGTCCTGGCTGGGACGCCGGAAGGCCGCGGTCCCGGGGGACTGCCTAGTTGTCATCTACATGACCTCTCTGTGGGAGGGCCGCCGCCTGGCGTTGGGGGTCGTTGCCGTGGTCATCTACCGTATCTCTCTGTGGGAACGGTGCGCCCGGCAACGGGAGCAGTACTTCCGCTGCTCCAACCGTTGAGGGTCGTTGCGGCGGTTCTTGCTGGTGTTGTAGTTCCGCTCCCGGCAGTCGGTGCACTGCATGGTTATCAGGATGCGGGCCTCGCCCCGTTTGCGCGCCATGACTCTACACCCCCACGCTGGTCACCACGCCAGCGCCCACGGTGCGGCCCCCCTCGCGGATGGCGAAGTGGAGGCCCTCCTCCATGGCGATGGGGTAGATGAGGTTTATCTCCATGGTGGTGTTGTCGCCGGGCATCACCATCTCCACCCCCTCCTCCAACTTTATCTCGCCGGTGATGTCGCTGGTGCGGATGTAGAACTGGGGCTTGTACCCGGTGAAGAAGGGGGTGTGGCGGCCGCCCTCCTCCTTGCTGAGAACGTAGACCTCGGCCTTGGCCTTGGCGTGGGGCTGAATGGAGCCGGGCTTGGCCAGCACCTCGCCCCGCTCCACGTCCTCCCGGTCCACGCCGCGGAGGAGGACGCCGACGGCGTCTCCGGCCTCCGACTCGTCGAGGGTCTTGTGGAACATCTCAAGGCCCGTGGCCACCGTCTTGGAGATGTCGCCGAAGCCCACTATCTCCACGTTGTCGCCGGTCTTAATGGTGCCGCGCTCCACCCGCCCGGTGACCACGGTGCCGCGGCCCTTGATGCCGAAAACGTCTTCAATGGGCATGAGGAAGGGCCGGTCCTTGGGACGCGCGGGCACCGGTATGTACTCCTCCATGGCCTCCACCAGTTCCAGGATATTCTGGCTCCAGGGGCCGTCGGCCTTGCCCGCCTCCTGCTCCTCCAGGGCCTTGAGGGCGCTCACCCTAACTATGGGGGTGTCGTCGCCGGGGAAGTCGTACTGGCTGAGGAGTTCCCGCACCTCCAACTCGACCAGTTCCAAAAGCTCCTCGTCCTCCATGGCGTCCACCTTGTTGAGGGCGACGACGATTCGGGGAACCTCGACCTGGCGGGCCAAGAGGATGTGCTCGCGGGTCTGGGGCATGGGGCCGTCGGGGGCGCTCACCACCAGCACGGCGCCATCCATTTGAGCCGCGCCGGTTATCATGTTCTTAATGTAGTCGGCGTGGCCGGGGCAGTCCACGTGGGCGTAGTGGCGGTTGGCCGTTTCGTATTCGATGTGGGCGATGTTGATGGTCACGCCCCTGGCCTTCTCCTCCGGGGCGTTGTCGATGGTGTCGAAGGCCCGGAAGCTGGTGCCCGTCTTCTGGTTGGCCAGGACCATGGTCATAGCGGAGGTAAGGGTGGTCTTCCCGTGGTCCACGTGACCGATCGTACCCACGTTCACGTGGGGCTTACCCCGCTGAAATCTCTGCTTTGCCATTGAGGCTCCTCCTACGGTTTTGTTTCATTATATCCTTAATCGGCTTATGGAGCCCACAGACGGACTTGAACCGTCGACCTCGCCCTTACCAAGGGCGTGCTCTACCGGCTGAGCTATGTGGGCAATAAGGCGGTTGTTTCCTCTATTATACGCTATCTTTGTTGTGGTGGAGGGGGCAGGATTCGAACCTGCGAAGCCCTTTCGAGCGCCAGATTTACAGTCTGGTGGTTTAAACCACTCACCCACCCCTCCGTTTAGGGAATGGGTCATATTCTAGCATAAGCGCCCATTATCACCAACGCTTTTCGTTGGCCTTACTCCCTTTTTGCGGTCATGGCGTCCGGTGAGCAGCCCCAGAGGGGATTCGAACCCGCTAACCTGCCGATTACAAGTCGGCTGCGCTTCCATTGCGCCACTGGGGCCCGCATCCACTCCCGAACACATAAACGCGACGGTTGGCCCGTCACGACTACTCAAATTTTATGAGACCCAACGCCCTTAGTCAAGCTCTTGCCGCCTTGAAAACCCCCAATCTCTACAGTAGGCTTGCGTTCCGGACATCCATCTCCCTCCCCGCGGAGGGGACTTAGGAGACGCGACTATGGCCGTTTCAGGGGTCTACTCCTGCGCCAAGTGCCTGCATGACAAGTTCGAGGTCAACGAGATTCGCACATCGGGCAAGTATTCGCGGTTCTTCGACGTTCAGAACAAGAAGTTCACCGCCATATCCTGCGCCCAGTGCGGCTTCACCGAGATATACCGGGGCGACAGCTCCGGGCTGTCCAACGTCCTCGACTTCCTCACTAGCTGAGCCGGCGCGGCTCCTCCCCATCCCCGGCCTCCGCCTTGGCGCCCCGCTCCAGGGACAGCCGCAGGGCCTGGCCCACCGTCGGGGCGTACAGGAGCCGCAAGCCCTTGACGGGCGAAGTCCTTCCTTGGGACGCGGCGGGAAGGACGCAGGCCGAGAAGCCCAGGCGCGCCGCCTCCGACAGACGCCGGTCCGTTTGCGGGGCCGACCGCAGTTCCCCGCTCAGGCCCACCTCCCCGATGGCCGCCAGCCCACTCTTGACGGGCTGGTTGCGAAAGCTGGACGCGAGGGCCAAGGCCAGGGCCAGGTCAGCCGCCGGCTCGGATATCCTCAGCCCGCCGACGGCGTTGACTATAATGTCCTCGCCGGCCAGCCGCAGCCGCGCCCGGCGGCTCAGTACCGCCGCGACCATTATCATACGGTTGAAATCCACCCCGTTGGCCGTGCGCCGTGGCGCCGGCAGCATGGATGGCGAGGTGAGGGCCTGGATCTCCACCAGCATGGGCCTGCTCCCCTCCAACACCGGGGCCACGGCTGAGCCGGCGGCCCCCTCCAACCGCTCGCCGAGGAGGGCCTGCGATGGGTCCAAGACCTCCTCCAGCCCCCGGCCGCCCATCTGAAACAGGGCCACCTCGTTGGTGGAGCCGAAACGGTTCTTAACGCTCCTCAGGGCTCGATAGGCCCCCAGGCTCTCCCCCTCCAGGTACAGCGACGCGTCCACCATGTGCTCCAAGGCCCGGGGGCCGGCCACGGCGCCGTCCTTGGTCACGTGGCCGGTCATAACCACCGGGGCGCCGCGCTCCTTGGCCCACCGCATTATACGCAGGCCGCACTCCCGCACCTGGGCCACGCTGCCGGGGCCGGAGGCGCTTTCGCCGGTGGTGAGGGTCTGGATGGAGTCGATTATCACCAGGCGCGGCCGCTCCTCCTCAAGGTGGCGGACTATCTCCTCAACGCCCGTCTCCGAAAGCAGGAACACGCCGCGGCCCGACAGTCCCAGGCGGTCGGCCCTCAGCTTTATCTGCTGCTCCGACTCCTCCCCCGAAACGTAGAGGGTCTTGGCGCCGCCCTCAGCCACCATGCCGGCCGCCTGGAGCAGAAGGGTGGACTTCCCCACCCCCGGCTCCCCGGCAAAGAGGGTTAGGGAACCTGGGGCCAGCCCGCCGCCCAAGACCCGGTCCAACTCCCCGTATCCCAGGGAGAGCCGGTCACCCTCCTCGGCGGCGACGAGGGCCAACTCCTTGGGGGCGACCGCCGGCGAGGCCATCCAGCTTTTGGCGGGGGAGGACGCCCTGGCAGACGGCGCCTCCACCAGGGGGGAGCGGTCGCCGCATCCGGAGCAGAACCCCATCCAACGGGGGCTTTCCTGTCCGCAGTTCTGGCAGAAGAAGAGGGTTCGTTTGCCCGTTTGTCGGGCCAAGGGGACTCGCTCCTATGGGTGGTGAGGGGAGTATAGCATTTGCAGACCCTTGGCGGGCGGCGTCCTCAAGCCGGCTCCGGCTCCGCCGGACGCCGCGGCGCGCCGGCGCTGAGTATCACCAGGCCGGCCAGGACGTACAACCCCATAAGCGTCCACCAAACCGGCTCGTAGCTGCCGCCGGCGTCATAGATGTATCCGGCCAGAGGCGCCCCGATGCCGGAGGTGACCAGCGTAACGGGCAGGGCCAGCCCTCTAATGGCCCCCAGAAAGGCCCGCCCGTAGTAGTGGGCCCATATAAAGGAGGTGACTATCATGTTGGCGCCGACGGCCAGCCCGAAGAGGATGACCGACGAGAAGAGATAGAAGGGGTTGGAAGCGACGAGCATTAGCCCCACGGAGACCGCGAACCCCAGGCACGACGCCATGGCCACGAACTTCACGGGGAATCGGTCTACCAGGAACCCGGCCGCCAGGGCCATGAGGGCCGCCCCGGCCGCGTCGGCGGAGAAGGCGTAGGACACCAGCTGCGGGTCGAAGCCCTTCTCCACCCAGTAGGGCAGCCGGTGGACGCTGCCGCCCCCCGCCGCCAGCCCCAGGAGGCCGAAGAAGAGGGTCAACCGGCGGAAGGTCTTGGTGCGTATGGCCTGACCCACCGTCCACTGGACCTCCTCGCGCCGGGGCCGCCGTGACGCGAGGGCGGGCCGCTCCGGTCTCGCCGTATCGCCGCCGTCGGGGGAGAGGCCCATGTCCTCCGGTTGACGCCGCAGAAGCAGGGCCGTCAAGGGCACGGTGAGGGCCACGCTGACAAGGGCCAACGCCAGCCACGCGCCGCGCCATCCCACCTCGTCGATAAGCCCTTGGGTTATGGGCATGAAGGCCACGCCTCCCACACCCAGGCCCGTGGTCGCGACGGCCATGGCCTTTCCCCTCTGCCGAATGAACCACTTGGCTATGGGAACCGACGTCAGCAGGCTGCCGGGGGCCGACAGCCCGATTAGACCCATGAGGCTGAAGAGGAGCAGGAATTGCCACGGGTTTTTGACGTATGCCAGTCCCACCATGCACAGCGCGGTGGTTATGGAGGCCGCGGTTATCAAGGCCCGCGCCCCGTGGCGGTCCAGCAGCCGGCCGAGGATGAAGCCGGAGAGGCCGCCGCCCAGCATACGCGCCGTTTGAGACCAGCCGATGAACCCCCGCGACATGTTCAGTTCATCGCCCATGGGCAGCACAAAGAGGCCGAAGTTCAGCGTGCCCGTGGCCATGGTGCCGAAGTTGGCCATGAACAGGACGCCGACTATCACCCATCCGTAGAAGAGGGGCCTGGGCCTATTCACGGGAAGGGGCCTCCCGGCGGCTCCCGCTCAAGCCGGCGCGGGACGGGACAGCAGGAACCCCCCAACCCAAAACCAACGCTCCCCAAAACAAAAATGGGCGCCCGTGCCCTTCCCGCGCAGGCGGGAATCCATCCAGGAAGCCCCCAACCCAGAACCAGCGCTCCTCAAAACAAAAATGGGCACGCGTGCCCTTCCCGCGCCCCACTTCTCGTCATTCCCGCGCAGGCGGGAATCCATCCCCCCATGCCGAGGTTGCCGTCAACCGGCGTGCACGCCGACATCACTCTCTCGGCCCAACCTGCTGCCCTAACCCGGAGTTGTGTCAAGGGAGTACGATGGCGTTAGAAACGAATCGTGACGGATGGATTCCCGCCTTCGCGGGAATGACGGAGAGAGGAGGTCCGGGCCCCTTCCCTACGTCGCCCGCCAAGGGGAGTTCCGCAAGGGTCGGCGAAGGGATCAGGGCGCGGAGGCTACGGCCACGGCGGCCTCCCGGGCCTCCACCACAACCTTGTCATCCCTCACGTCCACCAACGCGGTGTCCCCGGCCTTCAAGCGGCCTCCCAGTATCTCGTCGGATAGCTGGTCCTCCACCTCGTCCTGAATGAGCCGGCGCAGGGGCCGGGCGCCGAATATGGGGTCGTAGCCCTTCTCGGCCAGATACTCCTTGGCCGTCTCCGTCACGTCCAGGGATATCTGCTTCTCCCGCAGCTGGTTCTGAACGTCGGCCAGAAGCAGGCTCACTATCTCCAGGATTTGGCCCCTGTGAAGGGCGTGGAACACCACCGTCGAGTCTATCCGGTTCAGGAACTCAGGCCGGAAGAACTGCTTCACCTTCTGCATGACCTGGTCCTTCATCCGGTTGTAAGACTGCTCTCCGGTCTTGGCCTCGTCGGTCTTTAGGGAGAAGCCCAGGGTCTGGTCCCTGCGGATGAGGTCGGAACCCAGGTTGCTGGTCATCACGATGATGGCGTTGCGGAAGTCCACCCGCCGGCCCCGGGCGTCGGTCAGGTGGCCGTCGTCAAAGATCTGGAGGAGGATGTTGAACACCTCCTGGTGGGCCTTCTCGATCTCGTCCAGCAGAATGGCGCAGTAGGGACGCCGGTGCACCGCCTCCGTCAGCTGTCCCCCCTCGTCGTAGCCGATGTAACCGGGAGGCGCGCCTATCAGCCGCGCCGCCGTGTGGCGGTCCATGAACTCCGACATGTCCAGCCGAATCATGGACTCTTCGCTTCCAAACATGAACTCGGACAATGCGCGCACCAGTTCCGTCTTGCCGACCCCCGTGGGGCCGAGGAAGAGGAACACTCCGGCGGGACGGCGCGGGTCCTTGATGCCCGACCGGGCCCGGCGAACGGCCTTGGAGATGTTGTTAACCGCCTCCTCCTGGCCCTTTATCCTCCTGTGGATCTCCTCCTCCATGTGCAGGAGCCGCTCCGTGTCCTCAACGGCCAACTTGGTCACCGGGATGCCCGTCCACATGCTCACGACCTCGGCCACGTCCTCGTCGGTCACCGTAAGCTGCTGCTCTTGGGAACGCTCCTCCTCCCACTCCAGCTTCTGGCCTTCCAGCTTCTCAGCCAGCCGCAACTCCCTTTCGCGGAGCTCGGCGGCGTAATCGTACTGCATCCCTCCAATGGCGTCGTCCTTCTCCTTGCGGACGCTCTCCAGCACCCGCGTTGTCTCCGACAGAGACAGGGGCGTGGAGTTGACGCGGAGGCGCACGCGGGACGAGGCCTCGTCCATCACGTCGATGGCCTTGTCCGGCAACGCCCGGTCGGGTATGAAGCGCGCAGCGAGGCTCGCCGAGGCCTGGAGGGCCTCGTCGCTTATCTGCACGTTGTGGTGCTCTTCGTAGTGGTGGCGGACGCCGCCAAGTATCTTGATAGTCTCCTCCACCGTGGGCTCCTCGACCATCACCGTCAGGAAGCGGCGCTCAAGACCCTGGTCCTTCTCCAAATACTTACGGTAGTCGTCGGCGGTGGTGGCCCCGATGACCTGGATGTCTCCCTTGGAAAGGGACGACTTCAGTATGCTGGCGGCGTCTACGGCCCCCTCAGCGGCCCCGGCGCCAACCAGGGTGTGCATCTCGTCGATTAGCAGGATGCAGTTCTTGGAGTTGCGTATCTCTTCGATTATCTTCTTCAGCCGCTCCTCGAACTCGCCGCGGTACTTGGTGCCCGCGACCAGGAGGCCCATGTCCAGGTTCAGCAGCCGCTTCTCCCGCAGGGTGTCGGGGATGTCGCCCGACACGATGCGGCGGGCCAGGGCCTCGACGATGGCCGTCTTGCCCACCCCCGGCTCGCCGATGAGGACGGGGTTGTTCTTGGTGCGGCGGCTCATTATCTGAATCACCCGGTCAAGCTCCTTGGACCGCCCTATAACGGGGTCCAGCTTGCCCTCCCTCGCCTTGGCCGTCAGATCGATGGCCAGCCCGTCAAGGGTGGGCGTCCGCACGGGGCCGCGGGACCCCTGGCCGCCCGATGGCGCGTTCTGGCTGAGGACCCGGTGGGTCTCGGCCCGCACCTTTTCAAGGGTCACGCCCAGGCTCTCCAGCACGCCGGAGGCCACGCCTTCACCTTCCCGCAGGAGTCCCGCCAGCAGGTGCTCGGTGCCGATGTAGGAGTGGTTCATGCGGCGGGCTTCGTCCACCGCCAACTCAATGACCTTCTTGGCCCTGGGGGTGAGGCCTATCTCGCCCTGGACCTGCTTCTCGCCCCGGCCGATGATGAACTCCACGGCGGCGCGCACCTTGTTGAGGTCGATGCCCAGGTTCACAAGCACACGGGCAACCACGCCCTCCGTTTCCCTGACCAAGCCCAGGAGGATGTGCTCGGTGCCGATGTAGTTGTGGTTGAAGCGCTGCGCCTCTTCTTGGGCCAGGGTGAGAACCCTGCGCGCTCGTTCCGAGAACTTTTCGAATCTACTGGACATTGGCTTATCCCTCAGAGCTAAATGGGGCTAAAACCCCTCGGCGTTTACGGCCTTCAGGCCGGTTTGGCGCGCCGCATGGACGCTTGTGGGCCACTGCTCCTCTAATTATAGGTTCAGCGGCTGAGTGTGTAAAGGCGATGGCCCTGTTATTGCGGCCCTTTTCGTGGGAAGGGAGGCCGGGCAGCGAAATTCCGGCTTGTCCCTCAAAAAAACACTTCCCTGGCAGTGGCCTATTTTCCCACCCTGTCACCAGAGCAGTATCGTCTGCGCTGAGGCGTGTCACTTCCGTGTTCGGGATGGGAACGGGTGGGTCCACCTCGCTCTAACCACCAGGGAAAGCGTAAGCGTCTATTATGCATGAAGTTTAGCGATGAATCAAGGGGCTATTACGGGAAGGAACCGACGCTCTTCAAAACTAGGCGGGCACGCGTGCCCTTCCCGCGAAGGCGGGAATCGCAGGAAGCCATCAGCATGGAACCGACGCTCTTCAAAACTAAGCGGGCACGCGTGCCCTTCCCGCGAAGGCGGGAATCCATCTTCCCGTCTCAAATTACGCCAGTGGAACTACGCGAGTCACGGCGGCCATACCACTCGCCCCCTTCCAGTCCAGGGGCCGAGAACGCCCAAGAAGCCTTTGGAAGTCGTCGACGTCTCGCGCGTCCTAGTCCCCGGAGGCTTGGGAGGCGGGAACGGGCCGGTCCTCGGCGGAACGCGCCCCGGCCCCGGAGGGCTCGTGGGACTGGCATCCCACCCATACCGCCCCATCCTCGAACACCTCTTTCTTCCATATGGGGACCGTCTCCTTGATGCGGTCCACAACGTACTGGCAGGCCTCGAAGGCCTCCCGGCGGTGAGGGGAGGCCACCGCCACAACCAGGCTCACGTCCTCTATCTCCAGCCGGCCCACGCGGTGGACTATGGCCACGTCCTGAAGGCCCCACCGGGAGCCAACCTCCCGGCCTATCTTCGCCAACTCCTTGAGGGCCATGGGCTCGTAGGCTTCATACTCCAGATACAGGACCGCCTTGCCCATGGAGTGGCGACGGGTGACGCCCAAAAAGGTCACCACCGCGCCGTTGCTGTCCCTGCGCACCGAGGCGGTGACCGGCTGAGGGTCGATGGCTTGGCGTGTTATCTCTATCATCTCCCGCCTCTACCCGAGAGCGTTTTAGGGCGCAGCCTCCACAACCCAAAAACTCTCGGCGCTGGATTGCCCCTTGCGCTGGAAAGCCTACTATTCAATGGTCCCTGCCCGCGAACGCCGGCGGCCCCGGTCGTCCGCCGCCGCTAACCGGGGGTATGAGGGCGACCTCGTCGCCATCCTGAAGAACGACGCCGGCCTCGGCGTACTCCGTGTTCACCGCGGCGACCACCTCCACGTGGGGCGGCGCCAGGTCCGGATACCGGCCTCGCACCGTCTCCACCAGCTGCCCCAGGGTGGCCCCCGGCGACAGGGTGAAACAGCCCCGGGCCGTCCCGGCCCGTTCGCGGTAGAGGGCAAAGAATCGCACGGTTACCTTCAAGGGTCCCCCTTCCACCACAGTCTACCACTTTTAAGCCGCGGGGCGCATGGCGGGGGGTAGGAAAGATGGATTCCCGCCTGCGCGGGAATGACGGATGGGGAAGGGGGCGGGAATCCATAAAGCCTGCAACGGAGAACCAGCGCTCTTCAAAACTAAATGGGCACGCGTGCCCTTCCCGCCTTCGCGGGAATGACGGGAGGGGGAGCGGCGCCAGCTATCGCCAACTTGGATACTGGGTTGGTAACGGCCTACTGACGCACGACATCTCGCCGTAGCTCAAACTCCGACTCCGTGAGTTCCCAGCCGCCGCGTTGGGTGTCATGCTGCTGACACCGACGTACTTTGCCTTCGTCAGTCAACTTTACCAGCACCCCGGTAGCGATGGCGTCGTTCATAATGTCCACGACGCCCCGTTCCCGAAATATGCCAGCCCGCCGACTAATTTCGGCTGCTCCGATGCAATCGCCCTCGTGCTTCGCTTCCAATAGGACGTCTAGCACGGCCTCCTCCAAATGGAATTGCCCCATCCGGGCGAGTTGTTTCGGACGTATGCCAGACATTATTGCGCCTCCTGCAATAGCTCTTCCAATCGCTCTTCGGCGATATTGATGTAGTCTGAGTTAATTTCGATACCGATGCAAGCCCGGCCCGTCCGATGGGCTGCTATTGCCGTTGTGCCACTGCCCAGGAACGGATCCAGCACTACTTGCCCCGGTTCCGAAAACAGTCGTATTAGATGCTCTATCAGTCGCACGGGTTTGACTGTCATGTGACCGTTATTTTTGCCCTTCTGCGGTTTCTCCACCGTCATAACGGTTGATGGAGCCTTCCCATCCAGTGTTACACCGGTGTCAATCAAGCCAGTCCTATACAGTAGATAATTATCAAAGAATGTGCCTTGCCGGGGTTTCTGAGCCAACACCATTGCCTCAAACTGAGGCCGTAACTGTGGGGTCCTGCGCCCTCGCAGCTGCCGTTTTAGTTGTTTCTTCTCCATAGGCGACTTGTCCATACGATCAATGAAGTGTTCCATCCGAAATGCTTTAGGCTGCGCCCGCTGGGTAAAATGCCAAGCGAACAAATCCCGAATCTCAAACCCGGCGTCTTCCAACCCCGCCGCCATGCGATGCGCTAATCGGGGCTGGCTAAACACCACCGCAAAACCACCCGGCACTAAAGCATCCAGCATCAGGGCGCCGGTCTGCTCCATAAAAGCTTGCAGGTCACGTCCCTGTTTCGGGTCAAACTTCATACCGACTGGCAAGCCACCAACCGCCCCGGTGGCGCGGGGAGTTTCGCCCGTGCCTTTGCGCCAGTCGGTATCAAGTCCATCCAGGTAATATGGCGGGTCTGTGACTATCAAATGAACGCTCTCGGCGTCTATTTCCGGCAGTTTTTCAATGCAGTCGCCGGTCACCAGATTAATAAATACCTGCGGCGTCTCTGGCCGCACGGCGGCGGTTAGCGCTTGGTCAAACTCCAGCAGAACGCGATGGGAATCCGTCATCATAATCCTCCCCACAATCGCTCAGCATCGGCATTGCTTCCCGCAAGCGACCCAAGATAAGCCACGCCGTCTTTTGGGTAACGCCGATTTCACGGGCCAATTGGTGTGAACTGATGCCTTTCTTATGGCTGGTGAGCAACCAGATAGCCATAAACCACTTCCGCAGGGGCAATTTGCTTTCCTCAAAGATGGTGCCTACTTTGACGCTGAACTGTCGTTTGCAGTCACCGCACCACCATACCCGCCAGCCTGCAATATAGTTGATGCGCTTAAAGCCTGCACACTTCGGGCAAACCGGACCTTTGGGCCACCGAATAGCAGCCAGATGCTCAATGCACTTATCCTCACTGTCAAAGGTCTGTGCGATTTCCAGTGGGTTGGCCAACTTCACGATAGCAACTCTTAAACTTTGATAACGTGCTTGTACCCTATATGGCTACGTGTGTCAAGTATATTGTTGCCTGAAGGTCGCCGGCGGCGCGGCGCGGGGGGGGGGGGGGGCCGGCCGCCTAGTGATAACCCTTCCCCTGCTCCAGGGCGGCCTCGATGGACCGCACCAGCCGGCGGGCCGACTCGGCGTCTAGCTCAACGGCCACCCGCGCCCCGGGGCCAGCCGCCTTGTCCACAAAGTCGATGTTCAGGGCGTGGTCAAGGGGCGCGTGGAAGGGGTGGTCGTAGGACACGTTAACCTGGTTCAGCTTGAACCATCCCCCGGCCCCCTTGCCGCAGCCCGATATGGGGGCCGTTTCAACTATCATGGTGCACATCGCTCTTTTCTCCCTATCCAAACGTTGGGCAAGCCCCAGGGAAATCCCTTGGCCGCGGGCAACCCGTTTCTTATTACAGCCGGGGTTCCGTCCCTATCCCTCTACTTCAAATGCCTGCCAAAGAAGGACAGGACCTTCTGCCAACCGTCCACGGCCTGCTCCTGGCGGTACATGGGCTTGTCGTAGTAGAAGAAGCCGTGGCCCGCGTTGGGGTACATGTGGAACTCATACTCCTTGCCGTGCTTCTTCAACTCCTCCTCGTGCTGGGCCACCTGAGCGGGGGGCGGCGACTGGTCATCCTCACCGAACAGACCCAAGAGGGGGCAGGAGAGGTCCGCGGTCAGGTCTATGGGGGCCACGGGCTGCTTAGGAGTGAGGGCGTCCTTAGACATCACCACGTTCCCGCCCCAGCAGTCCACCGCGGCGTCGAAGCCGGTGACGCTGCACGCTATGAGGAAGGTGTGGCGTCCCCCCGAGCAGGTCCCAATGAGGCCCACCTTGCCGTTGGCGTTGGGCAGGCCGCGGAGGTGGTCCCTGGCCGCCACGGCGTCGTCAATAACCTGCGCGTCGGAAACGCCGCCCTTGCTGCGAACCAGGGCCGCCACGTCCTCCGCCGAGCCGTGGCCGTCTCTGAAGTAGAGGTTGGGGCAGAGGGCCGCGTAGCCGTGGTGGGCAAACTTGCGGGTGGCCTCCTTGTACCACTCGTCCCAGCCCGGTATGTGGTGCACCAGAACTACGCCGGGGAATGGGCCGGGGCCAAGGGGCCGGGCGAAGTAGGCGTTAATGTTGTCGCCCTTGTGACCCTCAAGGGTGATGGTCTCGGCAATCATGCCCTCGTACATGTCGGTTGTGTACATTATAGAAGTCCTTTCTGCGGTGGTTGGTATAGATTCGTTCCAAAGGGCCGTGTTGTCAACCTTTTGGAACCTGACGTCGCCGCCTGCCCCACGAGTCGCGCAGGGCCACCGTGCGGTTGAACACCGGGGCGCCCGGGAAGGAATCGGCGGCGTCTACGCAGAAGTAGCCTATGCGCTCGAACTGGTACGGCGTTCCCGGCTCGGCGTCGGCCAGGCTGGGCTCCAGGCGGCACGACGTCACGACGACCAGGGAGTTGGGGTTGACGCCGGCGGTGTCCTCCGGCTTTTCGGCGGTGAACAGGTGGTCGTAGAGGCGGGCCTCGGCGCCAATGGAATGGGGGGCCGACACCCAGTGGATGGTTCCCCGCACCCTGCGGCCATCGGGGGCCTGGCCGCCCCGGCTCTCCGGGTCGTAGACGCATCGCAAGGCCGTCACCTCCCCCGTCTCCGGGTCCTTCTCCACGCCGACGCACCGTATCAGATAGGCGTAGCGAAGGCGCACCTCCCGGCCCGGGGCCAGGCGGTAGAACTTTGGCGGCGGCTCCTCCTGAAAGTCCTCCCGCTCTATGTAAAGCTCTTTTGAGAAGGGAACCTTGCGGGAACCCATGGACGGGTCCTCCGGGTTGTTTATGGCCTCCATTTCTTCCACCAGGCCCTCCGGGTAGTTCTCAATGACCACGCGGAGGGGGTTGAGGACCCCCATAACCCGGCGGGCCGTTCGGTTGAGGTCCTCCCGCACGCAGTGCTCAAGCATGGCCATTTCAACGGTGTTGCCCCGCCTGGCCACGCCTATGCGCTCGCAGAAGACCCGCAGGGCCGCGGGAGTGAAGCCCCGCCGCCGCATGGCCGACAGGGTCGGCATCCGGGGGTCGTCCCACCCCGTCACGGCGCCGCTTTCCACCAACTCCAACAGCTTCCGCTTGCTCATCACCGTGTGGGTCAGGTTGAGGCGGGCGAACTCTATCTGCTGGGGATGGGGTATCTCCAACTCGTCAATGAGCCAATCGTAGAGTGGGCGATGGTCTTCGAACTCCAGGGTGCAGATGGAATGGGTTATCCCCTCTATGGAGTCCGATTGCCCGTGGGCGAAGTCGTAGGTGGGATAGATGGGCCACCGGTCGCCGGTGCGCTGGTGGGGGACGTTAAGTATCCGGTAGAGCACCGGGTCCCTGAGATTCAGGTTGCCGGAGGTCATGTCAATCTTGGCCCTCAGCGACATGGAGCCGTTCTCAAATTCCCCCGCCCTCATGCGCCGGAACAGGTCCAGGTTCTCCTCCACAGGCCTATCCCTGAAAGGGCTGGGCCTGCCCGGCTCCGTGTAGTCGCCCCTGTATCGCCGCGCCTCCTCCTGGCTCAGGCCGCAGACGTAGGCCCTGCCCTTCCTGATGAGCCGCTCCGCGTAGTCGTAAAGCTGGTCGAAGTAGTCGGAGGCGTAGTAGAGGTGGTCGCCCCAGTCCAGCCCCAGCCACCGGAGGTCCTCCTGAATGGCGCGGACGTACTCCTCCTCCTCCCTGGTGGGGTTGGTGTCGTCGAAGCGCAGGTGGCAGGGGCCGCCGTTCTCCGCGGCGATGCTGAAGTTGAGCAGGGCCGACTTGGCGTGACCGATATGCAGGTAGCCGTTAGGCTCCGGCGGGAACCGCGTGGCCACTCGCCCCCCGAACTTGCCGGACTCCGAGTCGGCCTGCACCAGGCTTCTGATGAAGTCGGTGGCCGCCGGCTCCCTGGACGCTTCCCGTTGAGTTGTCACCGTGTCGAAACCCTTCCCCGTCAAGCGACGTTCCGGCGCCCATTATCCCACAACGCAGCGAAGGGCTGAAGGGCTTTAGTCTCCCACGAACCCGGACTCTGGGCCGCTTGAGTTATCGATTAGTTCGCCTTGGGGAGCGGGCGAGGATATGCGCTGGCGGAGGGAGTGGGATTCGAACCCACGTCCCGACAAGTCGAGAAGCGGTTTTCAAGACCGCCGCCATAGTCCACTCGGCCATCCCTCCCCATGCCGCCATTATAGTCTATCCCGGCCGTTGACGTCGGCGCTACATTGTAGTAAGGTGGAACTGTGAGAGCCGGGCGTAGCTTCCTGCGGAAGCTATTGCTGGCTCTCTACTTTTCTACGCTCCGAACATCGTTCCCTGTTCGGCAGGCATCCGGTACAACCCCGGCCTGTGGTAACCATCATGGCTCATCTGATCGATGGTCTTTTGCTCAATGATACGGTGATACCGCCTTATGGCCAATAGAAAAGTGTCTCTGGGGAGGACATGCCTGTATAGCTCCGCTTCTTCATACTGCCGGATTACCGAGGCAATCATATCTGCAATCTGCACTCCAGTTGACGCCTTTGAGTCCCCAAAGAATGGGGTATCCGTGATATTCACATATGAGCGCCCCTCTTCAGAACGATATAGAAATCCCCCAAATTTGTAGGATAGGCCACCTAGTTGGCCCGCTGGGCCGTCGAATAGCAGCGTGGCCATTTCCTCTTTGGATTCGGCAAGCAATTGAATCCGTTGCACTAAAAAGCGGAACCGATCTGGCAATAGTGTATCGTTGGGATCCGGCGCCGTGACCGGGTGATCCATTATCACGGCGAACACTGTAATTGGAAGGTTCAATAGCGCGCTGAAGAACTCCTCAACAAAGGCCACTACGTCGGGGCGGCGGCGAAAAGTCGAGCGGTTTAACAACCTTACACCCTTCATCTCCATCCGTTCTTGCCCAAGCACGTCCCTTTTTAGTCCGTGGAGTCGTCCGGCTACCCTTCGAGTTTCACGCTCTTCAATGCACACCGCTACGATGACTGGACGATTGGAGGAATCGTTCGGGTGGGGATGTCCGCTCTCATCCAAATAAACTAACATCGTCAATCTCCTATGCCTTCAATTTCCCACTCCCTCCCCATGCCGCCATTATAGTCTATCCAGGCCGTTGACGCTGGCGCTACATTGTAGTAAGGTGGAACTGTGAGAGCCGGGCGTAGCTTCCTGCGGAAGCTGCCACTGGCTCTTTTACTTTTCACGCTCCGAACATCGTTCCCTGTTCGGCAGGCATCCGATGCAACCCCGGCCCCTATGTTGACACCCCAAAGGGCCAATGATAGAATCGGTTCTCCCGTTGAGGGTGACCTCGCCCAAGGCTGGGCCGCATCCTTGATGGACCGACGGCCCGCAACCCCGCTCTTAAAGGAGCCTTGCCCATGGAGGCCAAGACCCAGCAGATTCACCGCGGACTTAGAGGCGTTTACGCCGATACGACCACCGCCAGCTTCATCGACGGGCAGGTGGGCAAGCTCCTCTATCGCGGCTACAACATCCACGACTTGGCGGAGAAGTCCACCTTTGAGGAGATTGTCTACCTTCTCCTCTACGGCCACCTCCCCAACCGCAGCCAGTTGGATGAGGTGGACGCCGCCCTGAGGGAGAGCCGGGAACTGCCTCCGGAAGTCCTCAGCATCCTCACGCTAATCAAGGACTGCCACCCCATGGATGTTCTGCGCACCGGCGTGTCGGCCCTGGGATCCCTCGACCCCGACGCCAACGACAACTCGGTGGAGGCCACCCGGCGCAAGGGCATCCGCATCACCGCCCAGGTTCCCACCCTTGTCACGGCCCACCACCGCATACGGAACGGGCTGGACCCCGTGGCCCCCGACCCGGAACTGAACCACGCCGGAAACTTCCTCTACATGCTCTTCGGCCAGAGGCCCCAGGAGGAGGAGATGAAGCTCATGGACGTGGACTTCATCATCCACGCCGAGCACGGCTCCAACGCCTCATCATTCGCGGCGCGGGTCGCGGCCTCCACCGTATCAGACCTTCACTCGGCCGTCGTGGGCGGCATCGGCGTGCTCAAAGGCCCCTGGCACGGCGGCGCGGCAGAGGCGGTAATGAAGATGGCCCAAGACATCGGCCGTCCCGAAAACGCCGAGAGCTACGCGCGCAACCTCATCGAAAACGGCAAGCGCATAATGGGCTTCGGCCACCGCGTCTACAAGGCCGAAGACCCCAGGGCGCGGCACCTCAGGGACCGCTCCGAGGCCCTAAGCCTCAAGAAGGGCCAGCCTCAATGGTTCCAGATTCTGGCCCACTTGGAGCAGAAGGTCATGCGGCCCTACCGGGACAAGGGCATCTACGTCAACGTCGACTTTTACGCAGGCTCCATCTACTACCTCATGGGCATCCCCGACGACCTGTTCGTTCCCATCTTCGCCATGGGGCGCATACCGGGCTGGACCCTACAGTGCATGGAGCAGTACGCCGACAACATCCTCATCAGGCCCCTCACCGAGTACACCGGCCCCATGGACTTGGAGTACGTGGCTCTGGAGGAACGGGCTTAGGCCCCCTTCCACCCGCCGGCCTCTCTCCGGGCGCCGCCGTGACCCCGCCGCTTGAGAGGGAGATTCACCGGCGCATAGCCGAACGCGGGCGAATGACCTTCGCCGAGTTCATGGAGTTGGCCCTCTACTGGCCAAACGGCGGCTACTACCGGGGCCACGAACCCACCGGCGCCCAGGGCGACTTCTACACCGCCCCCGGCGCCCATCCCGCCTTTGGCGCCCTCCTCTGCCTACAGATGTATCAGACGTGGCGCCTGCTGGACAGGCCCAGGCCCTTCTGGGTGGTGGAGGCGGGAGCGGGCCGCGGCCTCCTCTGCCACGACCTGGTCGGGTTCGCCGCTCACCTGCCCGGCGACTTCCGCCAGGCCCTGCGGTATCTGTGCCTGGATCTGCGGGCCTCCCCCGGCCTTGAGGGGAAGTTGACGCCCCCCGGCGCGCCGCCGCCCCAACGCCTGGCGGCCCTCGGCCTCCCCCTGGCGTCTATCGTGGGGTGCGTCCTCTCCAACGAACTGCTGGACGCCTTCCCCGTTCACCGGGTGGAGACGCGAAACGGAACCCTAATGGAGGTCTACGTCACCCTGGAGAATGGCGAGTTGACGGAGGAGTTGGCGGCGCCCTCCACTCCCGCCCTGGCCCGGCGGCTGGATGACCTTGGCGTCACCCTTCCGGAGGGCCGCCGCGCCGAGATAAACCTTGCCGCGGCCCCCTGGCTCCGGGAGGCGGCCCAAGCCATCCAGCGCGGCTACCTCCTCACCATTGACTACGGGCGGGAGGCCGGGGAGTTGTACTCGGCGGCCAGGCCCCGCGGCTCCCTGACCACCTTCCACCGCCACGTCCAGACGGACAACCCCTACGTCCACCTGGGACGCCAGGACATCACCTCGCAGGTGGACTTCTCCACCTTGGCGTCCCTCGGAAAGGGCCTGGGGCTGGAACCCTTGGCCTATCTCCACCAAGGACGCTTCCTGACAAATCTGGGCCTGCGCCGGTGGATTGGGGGGCTAACCGCCCTTGGGCTGGACCAGCGTCAGCGCGACGCCAACAGGATGGGGATGCTGGAACTGGCCCGGCCCGGAGGCATGGGTGAGTTTAGGGTCCTGGTCCAGGGCAAGAACGCGCCGGAGGCCCCCCTGTGGGGCGTGAAGGCCGCCCCGGAGCTTGAGGAGCTGCAACGGCGCCTGCCCGTGCCCCTGCTGACTCCCTTGCACGCGCCGTTGATGCAGGGACGTTACCCCCTTGCCGCGGCCGGGTTCCGCGGCTTTACGCCCTCTTAAGCCGGTCTGGCCCCGGAAAGGGCCGGCGGCCTAATCGGAGGCCGTGGCGCTGAGTCCCAGCCTCGCTGCGACGGGCTTCAGGCTCTCAATGACGAAGGCGATGTGCTCGTTCAGGTCCAAGTCCATCTGCTGAGCGCCGTTGATAATGTCATCGCGTATCACGTCCCGGGCGAACCCCTTGTCCTTAAACTTCTTGCGGACGCTCTTAGGCGCCAGGTTGTCCAGGCTCTTGTCGGGACGCACCAGGGCCACCGCGCGGATGAACCCCGAAAGCTCGTCCACGGCGAACAGGGTCTTCTCCATCAGCGACTCGCGAGCTATCCCTGTGTGGTCGCCGTGGCTCAGGGCCGCCCTCACCACGCGCTCGGGGAAGCCCGCCTCCCTCAGCAGTCCGGCCCCGTACATCGGGTGCTCCTCCGGGGTGGGGACAATCTCCCAGTCGAAGTCGTGGACCAGCCCGGCAATCCCCCACTCCTCCTCATCCTCGCCGAACTTGCGGGCGTACCCGCGCATGGCGGCCTCCACGCCCAGGAGATGCCGCATCAGGACCTCCGTCTTCACGTGCTTCTCCAGAAACTGAATCGTGCCCTCTCTATCCATCAACTCACCTCCTCAGGGTTTGCCTTGGGCCGCCCCACGGGACGAGGCAGGCACCGCCGCGCCGTGGTGATGAACCCCGTGTGGGCCACCATCCGGTGGACGGGCCGCAGGCTCTGCTCCGTCACGTGCCAGGGCCTAAGCATCAACTCCGCGGTCTCGATTAGTTGGAAGCATCCCTGGGCGTTCAACTCCTCAGTCAGGCGGTGCACCTGCAAGGCCGTCGGGAGGAAGCTCAGGAAGACGCCCCCCGGCGCCAGGGCTTCAGACGCCGAGGCCACCACGCGCCACGGCTCCGGGACGTCCAGCGTCACCCGGTCCACAGCCCTCTCCTGGATGCCCTCGTAGATGTCCGCCTCCTTTATGGTCAGCGCTGCCCCCGGCGGCATCAGGGGCCGGATGTTGCGCAGGGCCTTATCCGCCTGGCCCTTCCGAATCTCATATGACGTCAGGCTGCCCTCCGCGCCTATGACCCGCAGCATGGCCAGGGTCAACGCCCCGGAGCCGAAGCCCCCCTCCACCACCCGCGCGCCGGGAAAGACGTCGCCCATCATCAGGATGGCCCCAATGTCCTTGGGATAGATGACCTGCGTCACCCGGTCCATCTCCAGCACGTAGTCCGACAGCGTGGGCTTCAGGCCCAAGAACCGGTGGCCGCTGTTGGTGTAAAACCACTCGCCCTCCTGCCGCCCGATGATTCCGGCGTGCTCCAGATAGCCCATGTGGGTGTGAAAGGCGCCGCCCTCCTTGAGGGTGAGCAGGTAGCGGCGGCCCTTGCGGTCTATCAACAGGGCCAAGTCACCCCCTTGGAAACAGGCCCTCGGCGCCTCTTGCTCTATAGACGGCGCGCCCTTAGGGTCTGCGCGGCTCTCTTCGAAGGGTTCCTCCAAGGGAAGGACGACGGGCGGCTACCCGGCTATCCCGTCCAACTCCGCCAGTATCTCCTCAGGGGTTGGAAGCGATCCCGGCGGGTACTCGCGCCTGAACCGCACCGTTCCACCCTTATCCACTATGACGATGGCCCGGCGAGGCGCGCCGTTGGCCTCGTTCAGGAGGCCGTAGGCCCGGCTCACCTCGCCGTGGGGGTGGAAGTCGGCCAGCAGGGGATAGCTGACGCCGCCCATGGATTCGGCCCATGCGCGGTGGGAGTGTTGACTGTCGCAGCTGACGCCCAAGACCTGGGCGTCCCGCTCCTCGAACCCGGCGTTGGCCAGGCTGAACGAGGAGACCTGGTTCCTTCAACCGCCGGTGAAGTCGAATACGTGAAAGGAGAGGACCGCCGTCTTTTCGCCGCTGAACTGGCTGAGGGACACCTGCTCCCCGGCCTGGTCCGGCAGGCTGAAGTCGGGGGCCATCTGACCAACGTTTGCCGCCATTTTGCGCCTCCTTTGAGGGGGGATCCTGAAGCCGCCGCGCCTAACGCCGGACTAGCCGGATTAGACGCCGTGGCTGCGCCCGATTATACAGGTCGGAGGGTTCCCACGCCACCTTGAGGGCGCGACTATGCCCCCTCCCGGATATCAACATCCTGTGGAAAACCGCCGCGGCTATGATGAAAACTCCGGCAAGTCCGTTCACGGCGCCACGAATATCCTGTGGATAACTTTCTTATCAACAACCGCCGGAGAGAAGCCAACATGATTCCCTCATCCTTTTGGCATACAACGTGCTACAATGAACCCATAACCAACAGCATCCAGCCTTGGCTCAGCGACTCCACGCACGGATATCAACACCATTACTCTTATAACTACTCTTCACTGGATCTAGTCAGATGATAGATAAAGCCAGAATAAAGGCAATCGGCGGCTCCGGGGGCAACGGGTGCCTCAGCTTCCATCGCACGAGGGCGCAGCCTAAGGGCGGCCCCGACGGTGGAGACGGCGGCGGCGGCGGCAGCGTCTACGCTGTCGGCGACCCTTCCCTCAATACCCTGCTGCACCTCACCTACAACGCCCTGTTCAAGGCCGGGCGCGGGCGGCACGGTGGCGGCAAGGGGAAGACCGGGGCCAGGGGAACCGACCTCTTTGTGCAGGCGCCGTTGGGGACCCTCATTCACCGGATGACCCGGGATGGAGAGAGCCTGCCGGTGGCCGACATCCTGGACGAGACCCCGGTCCTTTTGGCCAAGGGTGGCAGCGGGGGCCGTGGGAACATCAAGTTCACCTCATCCGTCAACCAGGTTCCCCTGCTGGCTGAGGCCGGGGAGCAGGGGGAGACGGCTGACATCCACTTGGAGTTGAGGATACTGGCCGAGGTGGGCATTGTCGGGATGCCCAACGCCGGCAAGTCCACCCTCCTGTCCGCCTGCTCCGCAGCCAAGCCCCGCGTGGCCGACTACCCCTTCACCACGCTGGATCCCGTCCTTGGCACGGTCCAGCGCGGGCACAAGAGCCTCCTCCTCGTCGAGATACCGGGGTTGATAGAGGGGGCGCACATGGGAGTGGGCCTAGGCCATGAGTTCCTCAGACACGCCTCCAGGACCAGGCTCCTGTGGCACGTGGTTGACGCCTCCTGCGACGACTTGACGGAGCGGCTGCGGGCCATAGACCTTGAGCTTGAACGCTTCAGCCCGGAGCTTGCGGCCAAGCCTCAAACCCTGGTGGTCAACAAGATAGACGCCATTGATGCGGACAGGCTCCGCGCCTTGGAGGAGCGTCTTCAAGGAGTGAAGGAGCGGGTCTTCTTCGTATCGGCGGTGACCGGCCAGGGCCTAGACGCCCTCCTCAAGGCCACCCTGAAATCCGTTGAGGCCCTGCCCAAGCCCAAGCCGCTGATTGACAGCGAGGATGTTCCCGTCATCAGGCTTGGCCGCCGCCGCGAGGAGGTACAGGTGCGCCGGGAAAACGGCTCCTTCGTGGTGCGCTGCCGCAGGGCGAGCCGGCTCTTGGCGTTGGCCAACATGCGGGATGCCAGGGTGCGGCTCCAACTCTGGAAGGAGTTCGAGCGCATGGGCGTCGCGGCCGCCCTTGAGAAGGCCGGCGTCAAGTCCGGCGACACCGTGCGCCTCGGCAAGGTGGAGATGGAGTGGGAATAGCTTGAGGATTGGCGTTCTGGGCGGCACCTTCGACCCCATCCACATAGCCCATCTGGCCACCGGCGAGCAGGTCCGCGCGCGGCTGGAACTGGAGGAGGTGGTCTTCGTGCCCGCCGGGGAGCCGTGGATGAAGGCCGGCGCGCCCCTTTCCCCCGCCCGCCACCGGCTGGACATGACCCGCTTGGCCGTCGCCGGCAACCCCTTCTTCCGGGCTTCGTCGGTGGAGGTGGACAGGTCCGGCCCCTCCTATACCGTGGACACTCTTGAGGCCCTGGCCGGCGAGTACGGCCCCGGCGTGGAACTCTTCTTCATCATGGGGGCCGACGCCTTGGCCGATTTCCAACGGTGGAAGTCCCCCCGGCGCATCCTTGAACTGGCGAAGCTGGCCGTGGTCAGCCGCCCCGGCTTCAACCCTGAAATCTCCCCATTAAGCGCCGCGCCCGGAGGGGTGGTTATGGTGGAGACCGACGACCTGGCCATAAGCGCCACGGAGATACGGCGCCGCGTAGCCGCGGGCGAGTCCGTCCGCTATCTGGTTCCCGACCGGGTTTACAGGCACATCCTCGACAACGGGCTGTACACACCTTGAGCCTCAGGGCCATTGCCGCGGAGATTCTAGACTTGGCCCGCGACCTGGGGGCCATCACCTATGGCGACTACACCCTCTCGTCGGGCCAAAAGAGCGGCTACTACTTCGACGGACGCCGCCTAACCCTGAACCCCAGAGGTTCCCACCTAGTGGGCAGGGCCGTTCTCCGTATGCTGGAGGGCTCAGGGGCGCAGGCCATCGGCGGCCCCACCCTGGGCGCCGACCCCATAGTCACCGCCGTGGCCTTGACCAGCCATCTGGCCGGCGACCCCATAGGCGCCTTCATCGTTAGGAAGGAGTCCAAGGCTCACGGGACAGCCCGGCTTATAGAGGGGGCGTTGGAGCCGGGGAGCCGCGTGGCCATTGTCGACGACTCGTGCAGCACCGGGGCATCCCTGTTCCACGCCGTTGACGCCGCCGAGGCCGCGGGCTGTGAGGTGGCCCTGGTCTTGGCCGTTCTGGATAGGAATCAGGGTGGCAGCGACGAGGCCCGCAGGCGCGGCTACCGGTTCATCGCGCTGCTTGAGGCGAACCGCGCGGGAGAGGTGACCGTCGCAGGAGCCTTGGGCCCCTAGGCCTCGCTGCGGTCCCAGTCGGGAAGGGCCCAGTACCCCTCGAAGGGTATCTCAACCGTCGCCGTAAGCCCCTGCGCCCTCTTGAGCCTCTGCACGTTGTACAGGTGGGTTATGACCTCAAAGTAGAGGTGGCGATAGGTCCCTTCCAGCGTCAAGTAGGTGAACAGATGCTCCGTGGGGTGCCACCGGACCCCCGTGGGGTGGGCCTTTACGAACTGGGGCCAGTGGGGTGGGGTGTTGGGCCGCGGTATCTCCTTCGCGCGCATGGAACCGAGGGTCTCCCGCGCCAGGATGAACTCGCACAGTTCCAAGGCCATCTTCAGCCGCTCGAGAATCGTTGGCATGTCGCGGTAGCGGCCCTCGTCCAGCCACCGGACGATTTCCGTGGTGGGTGGAGGAACCAGGTCCGCCAAGGGGCCAAGCTCGCTGAACCCGTTGGGGAAAAGCTCCTCGCCCCACTGCCGCAGCAGCCAGTTGGGAATGAATGAGGCCATGTGGCTCACCTGCCGCCGGATGTTCCACTTGGCCCACTCCCAACGCTCCGAGTCCCAGTCAAGCTGCTCATCCGTAAGCCCCGCCACCTCCGGCGCCACCAGGTCGTAGAGACCGGAGAACTGGGGGAACACCTCAAGGCCCGGGGTGGTTTCGGGCATAGTGTGCTGGCTCACCGCGAACCCCCTTGCGCCGCGATTAGATATCCAGGTCCTTGACGCTCTGGGCGTGGGCCTGGATGAACTTCTTCCGTGGCGCCACCTCCTCGCCCATAAGCTCGGAGAACATCTTCTCCGCCTCCGCCGCGCCCCGGCCTTCCTCGATGACGACGCTCAGCAGGTTCCGGGTCTCCGGGTCCATGGTGGTCTCCCAAAGCTGCTCAGGGTTCATCTCGCCCAACCCCTTGTAGCGTTGCAGGTGAATGGCGCGCTTCCCGTTCATGCCGGCCAGGACCTCGTCCTTCTCCTCGTCGGAGTAGACGTAGGTCACCTTCCTGCCCACCTGGATGCGATACAGGGGCGGCTGGGCGATGTACAGGTAGGCTCCCCTTATCAGGTCTAGCATCCCGCGGAAGAAGAAGGTCAGCAGCAGGGTGCGGATGTGGGAGCCGTCCACGTCGGCGTCCGTCATAATGATAATCTTGTGGTAGCGCAGCTTGTCGGGGTCGAACTCCTCACCCTCGTTGGCGCCGAGGGCCGCAATTAGCGCCCGGATCTCCTCGTGGGCGATTATCTTGTCTCTAGCCGCCTTCTCGACGTTCAGTATCTTCCCCTTGATGGGAAGGATGGCCTGGAACCGCCGGTCGCGGCCCATCTTGGCCGAGCCGCCCGCCGACTCACCCTCCACGATGAAAAGCTCCGACAGGGCGGGGTTGCGCTCCGAGCAGTCGGCCAGCTTGCCCGGCAGGGAGCTGCCGTCCAGAGCGTTCTTTCGCTGCACCAGTTCCCGCGCCTTACGGGCCGCTTCCCGCGCCTTCTGGGCCGTCGTGCACTTGCTCACTATCAGGCGGCCCTCGGTGGGGTGCTCTTCCAGGTACTGGCTGAGGGCCACCACCACCGCAGACTCGACAATGCTCTTGACCTCGGCGTTGCCCAACTTGGTCTTGGTCTGCCCCTCAAACTGCGGGTCCGTAATCTTGACGCTGACCACCGCCGTCAGGCCCTCGCGCACGTCATCCCCCGACAGGTTGGCCTGGTCGTTCTTCAACAGGTTTTGCTTCTTGGCGTAGTCGTTTATGGCCCTGGTCAGGGCGGCGCGGAAACCCGTGAGGTGGGTTCCCCCCTCCTCGGTGCTGATGCAGTTGGCGAAGGAGAAGATGGACTCGTGGAAGCTGTCGTTGTACTGGAGGGCCGCCTCAACAACGGTGGCGTCCACCGTCTTCTCAAAGTAGAAAGGCTCCGATTGGAAGGTCTTGCGGCCGCGGTTAAGGTTGGCCACAAAGTCGCTCAGGCCGCCTTCAAAATAGTAGGAACGCTCAACGTCCCCCTTCATCTGCTCGGCGTGGCGATGGCTCACAATCTTTATGCGGAGGCCCCTGTTCAGGTAGGCCACCTGCTTAAGGTGCTCCGTGATGGCGTTGAAGTCGTAGTTCAGCGATGGGAAGATGTCCGGGTCCGGCGCGTAGGCTATGCTGGTTCCCCGGTTGCCCAGGCCCAACTCCTGCACGACTTCGGTAGTGGGCGCGCCGCGGCTGTACTCCTGATAGTAGGTGTAGTTGTCACGGCCCACCTCCACCCGCATCCGGCTGGCCAGGGCGTTGACCACCGAGGCCCCGACGCCGTGCAGCCCGCCCGACACCTTGTAGGCCCCGCTGCCGAACTTGCCGCCGGCGTGAAGGGTGGTCATCACCGTCTCCAGGGCCGACTTCTGGGTGGCCGGGTGGATGTCCACGGGAATGCCGCGGCCGTCGTCACTAACCAGAACGGAACCGTCCGCGTTGATAGTGACCTCAACGCTGTCGCAGTATCCCGCCATCGCCTCGTCGACGGAGTTGTCCACTATCTCATAGATGAGGTGATGGAGCCCGCGCTGGTCGGTGCTTCCGATGTACATGCCGGGCCGCCGGCGCACCGCCTCCAGCCCTTCAAGGACAACGATGTCCTTTGCCGTGTATCTGGTTTGTGTATCGATAGCCATAGACTCGGTCCCCTATTCCGGATGCCTATCCTTAATTGGTAGCCGTCACGAGGGGCGTGAAGCCCCCTATTTATGTAATGCTAGTATACCACTCTTTAGGCACAGCCGCCCGCATTTTCACGGCTGGTTAGCACCTGTTTGGAGGCAGGGCGCGCGCGCCCTGCCCCCCGCCTGTCGGAACGGTGGGGAAACGCGGCGTCCTAGCCCCCGCCCCTGTCGGAACGCGGAACAGCGCGGCGTCCACTCCCCACCCCGTTACACCCGCGTCCCCATTCGCCCTTCCCGCTCCCCCCATTCGTCATTCCCGCGCAGGCGGGAATCCATCTTTTCCCTCTTTTACACCAAGGCAATCGCACAACGGCGCGAAACGCCAGTAAGGGCCAGTCTTGTTACGAACAGACCGGCTTGAGGTCGCCATCCCTCGTTGAGGGGCGAGGTGGGGGTGGCCCGGTTGCGCCAGAGCAACGGGTGTGGCTTCCAGCCCCTCCTCCCCAAGGGATGGATTCCCGCCTTCGCGGGAATGACGGGAAAGAGGGCCGCCTACCCCCCGCCCTCAGCCCTGGCCAGGGCCTCGCGAATCCTGGAGGGCGCCGGGCCGGCCCTCCCCGCGTCTATCTCCCGCAACATGGCGACCGCGGCGTCGTTGTACGGGGTGGGAACCCCCGCCTCGGCGCCCCGGCGCGCCACCAACCCGTTCAGATGCTCGATCTCCGTGCGGCGGCCCTTGATAACGTCCTGCCCCATGGACGAATGCCAGTCCACGCGCCCCTTGGCCCGGAGACGACTGTCCAACTCCTCTAACACGTCCCCCTCGTCGATGCGAAGCCAGTCCCGCGCCTCAACGCCGTTGATGGCCTCGACGTGATGACCGAGGGCCATCCCCACCGCCGCGACCTCTCTACCGACGCGCATCTTCAGACGCCGGGCCTCCGCGAGGTCGGCCTGCCCGTGGGAGCCCAGGCCCGACATGGCGCCCACCGGGTTCCCCATGCAGTTGGTGGCCAGCTTTGACCACCGCTCCCCCCACAGGTTGGAGGTGGCCCGCGCCCCGTCGACGCTGCTCACCAGCCCCACGACACGCTCCAACCTGGCGGTAAGCGCGCCGTCCGGTTCCCCCACCCGGAATACGTCGTGGCCGCGGTCCCGCCCCGGCGCGCCGCCGCGGGTCACGTGGCCCGGCTCCCACAGGGCCACCGATATGCCGGACATCACGCATCCAACAACCCGGCCCGGCCCCGCCACGGCCTCGATAGTCCTGTCGTTTATGCCGTTCTGAGAGGAGACCATGAACCCGTCCGGCTTCAGATACGGCTTCATAAAGGCGGCGGCCCAGGGCGTGTCGTAGGACTTGACGGCTATGAACACGATGTCGAAAGGTTCCCTCAGCCCCTGGGCCTCGTGGAGGTGGATGGCCTTGGCCGGCGTTACGAAATCCCCCTGACTGCCGCTCACCCTCAGCCCGCCGGTCTTTACGGCCTCCACGTGGGCCGGCCACTGGTCGATGAGGGTCACGTCGACCCCGTCGCGGGTCATAAAGGCCCCCAGGTAGCTGCCCACCGCCCCGGCCCCGAAAATGGCTATCCTATCCACCGGCCGCGCCTCCTTCCCAAAGCTGCTTGTTCAGGTGGAATCGTATAGGCATGTGGGACTATATGCAACCAGCGACGGGTCCCGTTCCCCATCCCCGCGCCGTATGGGGTATAATGTCCCAATTGGAGGCGCTTATGGACTTGACGGCCTACATTAGGGACGTGCCCGACTTCCCCAAGCCGGGGATTCTCTTTAAGGACATCACCCCGATGCTTCAGGAACCCGCCGCCTTCAGGGAGGCCGTGGACCTGTTGGCCGACCTCTTGGACGGTCGCCAGGTGGACGCCCTCATGCTCGTGGAGGCGCGGGGCTTCATCTTCGGCGCCGCCCTGGCCTACCGCCTGGGCATACCCTTGGTTCCCCTGCGCAAGGAGGACAGGCTCCCCGCCGCGACCCACCGGGTGACCTACTCCTTGGAGTACGGCGACGACGTCATGGAGATGCACAAGGACGGAGTGGCCCCCGGCTCCCGCGTCGTCGTCGTGGACGACGTCCTGGCCACCGGCGGGACCCTTGCCGCGGCCTGCCGCCTGGTGGAGGAAGCCGGCGCGGAGGTGGAGGCCCTGGCCGTGGTCATTGAGCTAACGGAACTCTCCGGCAGGGACCTGCTCAAGGGCTACGACATCCTTACCATCTTGGAATACTAGCCCATGGGACGCAGACACGCCGGCGCCTCTCCGACCGGTGAGGTTAGCCACGGACCCTGAGCGTCAGCCCGGCTTCGACCCGGCGGCCGCGCGCCGGCTCCTGGATGAGTTGTGCGAGCGTCACGGCGTGGATTTCCCCGTGCGCCTTCGCGTGTCCCGGCGAATGACCCGCAACTTGGGCGCGGCCTCCCACAAAAAGGACGTGGGCCTAATCACCCTGTCGGCCTACCTGGGCGAGGACCAGTGGGAAGACACCCTGCGCCACGAATTCGCCCATCTCTTGGTCGGCCCCGGACACGGCCATGATGAGGTGTGGAAGAGCGCCTGCGTTGTCGTCGGGGCCGATCCCACCAGACTCGCCGCGGCCCCCCTGACCCACCGGCCCAGCCGGATGACCGTCATATACTCCTGTCCCTGCGGCGCCGGGAGCCTACAACGAGCGAAGGCCATGAGCCGCAGCCGCCTGGCCCGGTGGAGATGTCGCCAGTGCCACAGGCCGGCGAGCGAGTGGAAGAAGACCAGAAGAATGGCGTGAAGCCTATGCCAGTAAGTGGAGGCGTGACGTGAACCATCCCCCGACGGAAAAGATAACCGTGGGCGCCGTGGACGTATGGGCGCTGCTGGACATGATACCCCCGCCCTACACCACCGGCGACTTCTTCCCATCCGTGCCCCCGGACGCGTGGCGTCCCTACCGCCGCGAGGTCTTGGACCAGGACGGGAAGCTGCAACTCTACTACGGCTGCTTCGCCATCCGCTCTCAGGGGAAGCTCATCCTGGTGGACACGGGCATGGGGCCGGGCCCCCATCCCGACCGTGGCAACGTCTGCGGGCATCTGACCGGAAGGATGAAGCGCGAGGGCCTTGCCCCGGAGGACGTGGACTTTGTTGTCCATACCCACCTTCACCCCGACCACGTGGGTTGGAACGTCACCGCCCAGGGGGAACCCACCTTCCCCAAGGCCCGGTACCTGGCGCCGCGGGAAGACTGGGAGCACTTCAACCGCCCCGAAATCCGCGGCGAGGCGCCCCAAGTGGACAGGTGCGTGCGTCCCCTGGAGGGCCTGGGCGTCCTGGACCTGGTGGACGGGGAGAGCGCCATCACCGGCGAGGTCATGGCCGTTCCTACGCCGGGCCACACCCCCGGCCATCAAAACATCCTCATCAACTCCCAGGGGCGGAAGGGCGTGGTGGTGGGCGACCTGATACAGAGCCTCGTTCAGGTGATGGAGCCGGAGTGGTACTCCAGGGCCGACGTGGACCCCCACGTGGCCATGGCCTCACGCCTCGCCATGATGAAGCGTATCGAAGGGGAGGGGATGGTGATGGCGGCGGGACACTTCCCCACCGGCGCCCACTTCGGACGGATTCTCAGGGCCGAGGGACGCCGGTACTGGCAGGTGGAGCGGCCCTAGGCCCCCCGCCTCTTCCCGGCGTCCCGGTAGTCGGGGGCCGCCATGGCCACCCAGTTGACCACCGTGGAATCCTTGAGCCTGGAGGCCATGCGCGGTTGCAGCTTCTCGATGTCATCCATCGCCAAGTTGGTGGTTATGAGGGTGGGAAGCTCGGAGTTGTGGCGGTGGACGACAATCTGATACAGCTTTTCCTGGGCCCATGGGGTGGCGCTCTCCGCTCCCAAGTCGTCGAGGATGAGCAGCGGGGCCTCCTTCACTTGGTCGAATAGCTGGCTGTACCCGACGGGGCTGTTGGGGCTGAAGGCGGCGCGCAGGTGGTCCAGCAGGTCGGGCACAAAGGCGAAGAAGGCCGCGCCTCTCCGCTTTATCCTCTCCGCCACCACCGCCACCGCCAAGTGGGTCTTGCCGACGCCGTGGTTCCCGGTCAGGAGGAGCCACCCCTCCGGCGAGGCCCCAAAGGACGCCGCCGCGGTGTAGGCCGCCCTCAGCGTCGCCCGTTGAGGGCCGGTGGCCCCCGTGACCGTCCGGTTGAAGCTATCGAAGGTCATCCGGTCGAGGCGCTTCTTGGGCAGCCCACTGTACCGCTCTAGCAGCTGGAGCCGGTTCAGATTGGTCTCGTCCTCCTGGCACCGGCAGGGGAACACGTCGCCAAAGTCAGGATGCCCCACCGGCGCGCGCCGGCTCAGCCACCCGGCCCCCCGGCAGACGGGACAACGCCCCTCAGGCTCTTCAGGTTCCCGGTATGGGTCCGCGCCGTTTGACGTAGTCCTGGATGTACCGGTCGGGGTCATTCTCTTTAATATGTCTCCCAGGCTCTCCATCTCCCCTTCCTTGGCTCTTCCACCGCTTCAATATCGCCTCGGCGTACCGCCAACTCCGCTTGCCGCTGCGGGCCGCCTCCCAAATGGCCTGCTCAATCCACCGCAGGGGGTACTCCTCCTCCGCGGCCTTCAACGCCTCGGCTATGAGGGGCGTAATCATCCCGATCTCCTGCTCGTACAGGGCAAATACGTTGGGACGCTCCGTTCCGGCGGCGGGGGCGGGCGGCGGCTCCACCGCGTCGCTAGACAGGTCCAAGCCGGAGTCTGCGGCCTTCTGCAAGGCCCGGCGTTGGGACTCCGTGTTCAGCGTGAAGACCGTGGTCCTTCGTTGTCCCGCGCCCACGGCTCCCCTGGCGAAGACCCTGCGCCGGGCTGCCCTAGCCATCGCTTCCTCAATGAACGCCTCGTCCATGGCCCCGTGAAGGACGGGGTCCGTGGCCAACTCCTCCAGCGTCACGCACTTGAGGGCGCCCTTCCTCCGGTTGATGTGCCACAAGGCCCGCAGAACGCACTTGAGCTCCCGGATATCCTCCATCTCCATCAGGATATCGCCCAAGAGCGGGTCGGGCGTCGGCGTAAAGGTGGTGTCTCGGGGCAGCGTAACGGGGTTCACGTCTGCGCGTACTCCACGTCGAGGGGCGCCGATTCGAAGCTCACCAGCCGGTCTTGGAACAGCAGCTTCAGCGAGCCGATGGGCCCGTGGCGGTGCTTGGCGATGATAATCTCCGCGACGTTCTTGGGATAGGGCCGGCCGTCGGGGTGCCGTTGCAGCCACTCCTCCTCCGTGGTGTACAGGTCCTCGCGGTAAATGAACATCACCACGTCGGCGTCCTGCTCAATGCTGCCGCTCTCCCGCAGGTCCGACAGTTGGGGACGATGGGAGGGCCGCATCTCCACGGCGCGGCTCAGCTGGGACACCGCCAGCACGGGGATGTTCAGGTCCCGGGCCATCCCCTTCAGCCCCTGGGATATCTCGCTTATCTCCTGCACCCGGTTGCCCCGCCACCTGGTCCCCTCGATAAGCTGCATGTAGTCCACCACCAGCATGTCCAGGCTGCGCTCCAGGTGCAGCCGGCGCGCCTTGCTCCGCATCTCGTTCATGCCCTGGAGGGGCGTGTCGTCGATGTATACCGTGAGCTCCGACAGCGACCCCACAGACTCGATAATTCGCTGCTCCTCGGCCTCCGTGTACAGCCCCAGGCGCAGCCGGTGGGAGTCCACCCGCGACTCGCCGGCCAGGATGCGCATGGCCAGCTGCTCCCGGCTCATCTCCAGGCTGAAGACGCCCACCGAGCCACCCTCCTTGGCGGCGTTGATGGCCATGTTCACCGCCAAGGCGCTCTTCCCCACGCTGGGCCGGGCGGCGATTATCAGCAGGTCCGCGCGCTGGAGGCCGCCCAAGATGTCGTCCAGGGAGTCGAAGCCGCTGTTTATCTGCGCGCTTACGTCTTGCAGCAGTTCCGAGGTGGACGCCCGCTCCTCCAGATACTGGTCTAGGATTATCCGCAGGGGCACGAACTCCCTGGTGGCACGGCCGGCGCGGACGCCGAAGAGCAGGTTCTCCGCGCGGCTGAGGGCCGCCTCTTCGTCCGCCGTGCCTTCATAACCGACGGCGGCTATCTCCGACGCCGCCCCGATGAGCCGCCGCATGGTGGCGCAGCGGCTCACTATGTTGGCGTAGTGCTCCACGTGGACTGAGGTGGGCACGCTGGACACCAGGTGGCTGAGGTAGGCCGCCCCACCCACCAGGTCCAGGCGTTCCTGGAGGTTCAGCTGGCTGGTCACCGTCACCTGGTTGATGGCCTCCCGCCGTTCAAAGAGGGCCAGGCAAGCCTCGTAGCAGTAGGCGTTTCTATCCCGGTAAAAGTCCCTGGGCTGGATCCGCGAAATGACCTTTGTAATAGACTCCCCGTCTATGAGCAGAGAGCCGATAACCGCTTCTTCGGCCTCGATGTCGTGGGGTTGTAACCGCTCCTCGTACACAGCCCTTCACCCCTAGCTAATGGATTGGTTCTTGCTCGCTTCCCGCGCCCCTCCTCCACCGTTGTTTCCGCTTCTCCCTCTCGTGTTCCCGCCACTCCCCTATATCGTCATTCCCGCCACCCCCTCTACCGTCATTCCCGCGAAGGCGGGAACCCGCGCTCTTCACTCTGCCGGGGTGGGAAAGGGACGGAGCCGTCGGCGGGAACCCCGGCCCGTCTACCCGACCGCGCTACTCCTCCGTAGTCGGGTCCGCCTGCTCCTGGGACTCCTCGTCCTCAGCCCCGGGGACTTCGACGTCCTCTTGCCCCTCGGCCAAGGCCACCACGGTTATATTGGCGGAGACGGTCTGGTGCAGGCGAATGGTGATGTCGTAGACGCCGGGCCGCCGGATGGCCTCGGCCAGTTCCACCGTCCTGCGCTCCACCGTCTGGCCGGTGGCCGCGGCCAGTTCCTGAATGATTCGCGTTATAGATATGGCCCCGTAGAACTGTCCCGTAGGCCCCACCTTGCCCGGTATCCGGAGGGTGGCGCCTTCCAGCCGGTTGGCCAAGGCCTTCCAATCGCCGGTCTCCCTTATGCGGCGGTCCTCGGCCACCCGTTGGAGCTTGGAGATGCGCTTCATCTGCTCCGGCGTCGCCACGGTGGCCAGGTTCTTGGGCAGCAGATAGTTCCGCGCGAACCCGTTGGCGACCTCCTTAATCTCCCCGGCGTCAGCCACGTTAGTCACGTCTTCAAGAAACAGCACCCGCACGGCAACTCCCCTCCCGGTGTCAGAGTACGGCCATTATACCCCATCACCCCGCCATCCCTCAATCCAACCCCGCCTCCACCCTTTCCGTCATTCCCGTGAAAACGGGAATCCATCCCCTCTTCAGCCCAAGGCCAACGCCTCAAACCCAGCGCCACCCGGCAGAGGGGCCATCCCGCCATCTCCGCGCCCAGTTTCCGTCATTCCCGCGCAGGCGGGAAGGGCACGAGCGCCCACTTAGTTTTGCGGAGCGTTGGTTCTGTGTTGGGGAGATGGATCCCGGCTCCCCCTCTCGTCATTCCCGCCCCCATTCCGTCACGCCCGCCGCCACCCTTCCCGCCATTCCCCTCTTGTCTCCACCGCGCACCGACGAGCGCCCATCCCGCCATCTCCGCGCCCAGTTCCCGTCATTCCCGCGCAGGCGGGAAGGGCACGAGTGCCCACTTTGGTTTTTGGGAGTGCTGGTTCTGCGTTAGGGGCCTTCCTGGATTCCCGTTTTCACGGGAATGACGGATGGGACCGGCCCTTATGGAGCGAGGGCGTGCGCGCCGGTGTGCGGTTCCCCTTTCCCAACGGAGGTAAGAAGGATGGATTCCCGCCTGCGCGGGAATGACGAATAAGGGGCGGGAATGACGGAATGTGGGCAGGAACGCAAAGCCCCCAACGCTCTTCAAAACTAAGTGGGCGCACGCGCCCTCCCCCGCCTTGACACCGCCCAACTTGGCGCATACCTTGGCCTTAGCCCAAACTGGAGGCGGCCAATGAAGGTCTTTAAGGGCGCGGCCCTATTCGACGGCACAGGCTCCCCGGTCCAGCCCGACGCGGCCGTGGTCGTGGACGGCGACCGCATCGTGGAGGTTGGCCCCGCCGCCGCGACTCCCCATCCCCCCGGCGCGGAGGTCATCGACCTCTCCGGAACAACCCTCCTCCCCGGCCTCATCGACTGCCACGACCACCTGGGCCACACCGGCTACGGCCTCATGGACCGGTGGGAGTTGGACGCCCCGCCGAGCCTGCGCCATCTCCGCGTCGCCCAGACCCTGAGTGACGTCCTCGACATGGGCTACACCTCCGTGAGAGACGCCGCGGGCCTTGACGCCGGCTTCAAGGAGGCCGTGGATGAGGGACTCATACCCGGCCCCCGGCTCACCCTCAGCCTGTCTCTCATATCCCCCACCGGCGGCCTCGCCGACCTCAAAAGCCCCTCCGGCCACTGCTGCCCGGGGCCGCCCAACATCAGCCTTCCCTCCGGCATGGTCGACGGCCCCGACGCCGTCCGCGCCAAGGTGAGGGAGGTGGTCCGCATGGGGGCCGGCGTCATCAAGTGCGCCACCACCGGCGGGGCCAGTTCCAGGCCCGGCCACGGCCCCTTTGATAGGGAGTTCACCAGGCAGGAGATGCAGGCCCTGGTTGAGGAGTCCCACGCTCAGGGCCGCCGGGTCATGTGCCACGCCCTAGGTGGCCCCGGCCTCCGCCTGGCCCTGGAGGTGGGCGTGGACAGCATAGAGCACGGCACCCACCTGACCCAGGACCCCGACCTCATACCCATGATGGCCGACAAGGGCGTATTCTACGTGCCCACCCTCCTGGTCTACGTCTACCACAGAGAGAACATCCTGCCCCACGTCAAGGCCAGGGCCAGAGCCCTCCACTTCCACCACCTCGAAAGCGTGAGGAAGGCCTTGGACGCCGGGGTGACGGTGGTGGCGGGCACCGACGCCGGCGGCTGGGGCCACCCGCCCAACGCCGGGGAGCTGCGCTGCATGGTGGAGGAGGCCGGCATGACCCCCGCCCAGGCCCTCGTCGCTGGCACGAGGGCGGCGGCTCAGTGCCTGGGCCACGAGGCCGACCTGGGCGTCGTCGAGAAGGGCAAGCTCGCCGACCTAGTGGCGGTGGAGGGCGACCCCTTGACGGATATCAACGTCCTCCTCGATAGAGACCGTATTAAGATGGTCGTGAAGGGCGGACGCGTCCATTCCCGCCGTCCCTGAGGGCATCGCCGGCGGTGTTGACTGGAATTCCCGTGGCCGCTAACATAACCTCATCTCGTTTTATAGTAGGTAGGAGGACTATCAATGGCCAAGTACATGTTTCAGGGAAGCTACACCCAGGCGGGTGTCGCGGGACTGCTCAAGGAGGGCGGCTCACGGCGCCGTGAGGCCCTGACGGAAACTATCGAAGGGGCGGGCGGCACGGTAGAGACCCTCTACTTCGCCTTCGGAGATGGCGACGTGGTTATCATCGCCGACATGCCCGACGACGCGTCGGCCACGGCCGTTTCCCTTCGCATATCGTCTTCGGGGGTCTTCAGCTTCAAGACCGTGGTTCTGGTGACGCCGGAAACCGTCGACGAGGCCTCCAAGAAGGAAGTGAGCTACCGCCCGCCGGGAGCCTAAAGGCCCCCAGCCCTAGCCCATAGACTAGAGCGGTACTCAACACCGCCAGGTGGAAGACGCGCGCCGGCGAGGTCGGGGTGGACGTGGACGTCGCCCTAGAGGGGCAAGCGCGTCGACCCCGTGGCGGCGAACGGCGCCGTCCTCCCCGGTTAGAGACCGCGTTAAGATGGTCGTGAAGGGTGGACGTGTCCACCCCTCGCCGCCGCTGCGACAGAGCCAGGGCGCCCTCGCCGGCGGTGTTGACTGGAATTCCTGTGGCCGCTAACATACCCTCATCCCAACAGGGGGAAGGCGATGCCCAAGTACATGTTCCACGGGAGCTACACCCAGGCGGGTGTCGAGGGCCTGCTTAGGGAGGGCGGCTCTGGTCGCCGCGAGGCCCTGGCAAGCGCTGTCCAACAGGCGGGCGGTCAGATGGAGGGCGTCTACTTCGCCTTCGGTGGTGATGACGTGTTCGTAATCGCCGACCTGCCCGGCCACGCGGCGGCCGTGGCGTTCTCCCTCCAGGTGTCGGCTTCGGGGGCCTTCAACATCCAGACCATCGTTCTGGTGACGCCGGAAACCGTCGACGAGGCCGTCAAGAAGAACGTCAGCTACCGCCCCCCGGGAGGCTAAAGGCCCCCTAGACCGGGGCGGTAATCCATGCTCGCCAAGTCCAAGACGTGCGCCGTCATCGGCCTTGAGGGGCGCGTCGTTGAGGTGGAGGTGGACATTGCCCCCGGCCTCCCCTCCTTCACCATCGTGGGGCTGCCGGACACGGCGGTCCAGGAGTCCCGCGAGCGGGTGCGGGCCGCCATCAGGAACTCCGGCCAAGAGTTCCCCATGCGCCGCGTCACCGTCAGCCTCGCCCCCGCCGACCTGCGGAAGGCGGGGCCGGGCTACGACCTGCCCATAGCCGTCGCGGTCCTCAGCAGCGCCGGCCAGATACCGGAGCCGCCGGAGTCGTCGGTTTTCCTGGGCGAACTGTCCTTGGATGGGGCGGTGCGCCACACCAGGGGGATACTGTCCATGGTGGCCATGGCCAAGGACGAGGGGTTCTCCCAGGTCTTTGTTCCACGGGAGAACGCCCAGGAGGGCGCCCTGGTGGAAGGGGTCACCGTTAGACCCGTGCCCTCCCTGGCCGGTCTGGTGTCCCACCTCCACGGCGAGTCAGTCATTGAGCCCCACCCGTCGGACCTCCTTTCCCTCTCGCCCCAGGAGTTCCCCCACAATGGCCCCGACATATCCCACGTCAAGGGGCAGGAGCACGTCAAGCGGGCCATGGAGATAGCCGCCGCTGGCGGCCATAACCTGCTGATGACCGGGCCTCCGGGCAGCGGCAAGACCCTGCTGGCCCGGACCCTCCCCTCCATTCTGCCCGCCATGTCCGTCCAAGAGGCGTTGGAGACCACCAAGATCTACAGCGTCTCCGGCCTCCTTCCCTCCGACAAGCCCCTCATACGGCAGAGGCCCTTTCGCTCCCCTCACTACACCACCTCCCACGTGGGACTGGTGGGCGGCGGGCGAGTCCCCAGGCCCGGCGAGATAACCCTGGCCCACCGGGGCGTCCTCTTTCTAGACGAACTGCCGGAGTTCGGGCACAACGCGCTAGAGGCCCTGCGCCAGCCCCTGGAAGACCACGTGGTGACCATCAGCCGCGCCCAGTGGAACGTCACCTTTCCCTGCAACTTCATGCTGGTCTGCGCCATGAACCCCTGTCCCTGCGGCTTCCACGGCGACCCCAAGAAGGAGTGCCGGTGCCCCCCGTCCATGGTCTCCAAGTACCAGCGCCGCATCAGCGGCCCCCTCATGGACCGCATGGACATGTTCGTGGAGGTCCCGGCGGTGGAGTACGAGGAGCTTATGGACTCGACCCACGGCGAGGACTCCGCCACCGTGCAGAAGCGGGTGGAGGCGGCCAGAGACGTCCAGCGCGCCCGCTTCCAAGGCGGCCCCCAGGTGGCCAACTCCGAGATGGGGCCGGCGGAGGTTTGGGAGTTCTGCCAGGTGGGGAAGGACGCCCAAGGCGTGCTGCAAGCGGCCATGAGCCGGATGAACCTCAGCGCCAGGGCCTTTCACCGGGTCCTCAAACTCTCCAGGACCATCGCAGACTTGGCCGGCGATGAAGACATAGCCGTCAACCACCTGGCCGAGGCCCTCCAGTACCGCCCCCGCTGGCTGGAGTAGCCCGCCTCCTTGACGCGCCAAGGCCGCGAAGTCTGGTAAACTGAGGCCCCGCCCCTCTGGAGCGGCTCGCTCATGCGGCATCACTTATTAGGAGGCTTCTCGTGTCAGCCCTAGGCGTTCGACTGGACCCCGTCCCTCAGATATCCATCAGCGACTCTATCGGCTTGGCCCGGCTGGCTGAGGAGCGCGGCTACGGCTCCGTATGGGTTCCGGAGGGCTGGGGCGTCGACTCCCTCACCCGGCTGGCGGCCTTCGCCGTCTCCACCCAAAACGTACGCCTGGCCACCGGCATACTGCCCGTCTTCGCCCGCACCCCCGCCCTCGTCGCCATGTCAGCCGCCGGCATGGACCTGGTCTCCGGCCGCCGGTTCACCCTGGGGCTGGGCGTGGGGCACCGGGGTTCCGTGGAGGGCGGCCACGGCGTCCCCTTCCGCAATCCCGTCACTCGCGTCAGAGAGACGGTGGAGATAGTTCGCCGGTTCCTGCGCGGGGAGCCGGTGTCCCATCAGGGCAAGGTCTTCAGCGTCAACAGCGGCTCGCTGGGCTATGACCGGGAGTTCAGCGTCCCCATCTATCTGGCGGCCCTGGGGCCTCGCATGGTGGAACTGGCCGGCGAGGTGGCCGATGGAGTACTGCTGAACTGGGCCGCGCCCGCCTATGTGGAGACGGCCTTGGAGAGCCTGCGGCGGGGCGCGCGGCGGGCGGGCCGCGACCCGGGGGAGATAGACGTGGCCTGCTACGTGAGGGTGGCCGTGACGGATGACCCGGAGCGGGTGAAGGCCCCCCTGGACCGGCAGATTCTCCGGTACGCCGGCATGGAGTACTACAGGAACTTCTTTGCGAGCACCGGCTTTGAGGAAGAGATGCGGGCCGTCTCGCGGTATCTTGCCGAGGGCGACGAGGCCAAGGCCGCCGCGTCGGTCAGCGAGGAGATGCGGCGCCAGCTGGCGGTCTTTGGCGACCCCGAGTTCTGCTGCCAGGAGATAGATAAGCGTCGGGGCCTGGGAATCAGGACGCCCGTCGTCGCGCCCTTCGCCGCCGGTGACGCGTTGGACTCCTACCGCTCCGCAATAGAGGCCTTTTCCTCCTAAATCCCACTCTGAGAGGCGCTGCCGTGGGTTCAAGATGGATACTCCTGGAGACCTACACCGGCCCGTGGGACCGGGACGACCGGGACGCCAACTTCAGGGAGGAGGTAGCCCGCTACAGCCGCCTCGACCCGGTGACGACCTTGGAGGGGATGAGCCGCGGCCTCGGCATTCCCGTTGGCGCCCTGGCGCGGTACGTTCTTGTCAAGTGGGCGGCCTCCGGCAGCGAGGGCCTGATGGAGATCGGCCCCAGGGTTGTCCGCCAGATGCAGGCCCTGGTGGATGAGGCGGAGGCCGCCGGCTCTGACGAGGCGCGGCTCCGGGCCTTCCACGGCCTCAGCCGCATAATCTCCTGGCTCAAGGCCCCACTGGAAGCCCCCCGCCGGCCGGACGGCCCATAGAGCGGGCCGCGCGGCCATGAGCTATGCCTGAAGCCCCCGACTTGGAGGTCGTCAAAGACCACCTCAACCGGCGGGTGGCGGGCCTGACCATACGCTCGGCCAAGACGCTGAAGCCCACGGTCATCCGCTCCCTGGCCGGGGACTTCCAAACCGACCTTCCCGGCCGCGCGGTGGAGGGGTTCCGGCGGCGCGGCAAGTTCCTCATGGCCGGCCTCTCCGGCAGCAAGCTCCTGGTCGTGAACCCAATGCTTACGGGGGCCTTCCAGCTCTGCGACTCCTCCAAGCCCCTGTACAAACGCGCCTGCTTCACCCTGTCCCTTGCGGATGGCCGGGACCTCCGCTACCTGGACCAGAGGCAGATGGGAAGGGTCTACTACGTGAACGACGACGGCCTCGCCCAAGTCCCTCGCCTCGATGAGCAGGGTCCCGACGCCCTGTCCCCCGGCTCCTTTGAGGAGTTTCAGGAGCGGCTGCGTCCCTTCCGCGGCGAGATTAAGGGCATCCTCACGGGGGGCCGGGTTCTGGCGGGAATCGGAAACGCCTACGCCGACGAGATTCTATTCGCCGCCGGCGTTTATCCTTTCCGCAAGAAGAAGGCCCTGACCATAGACGAGACCCGGCGCCTGTTCGACATGTCTAAGGCGGTGACTCAGGAGGCGGTGGATATCCTCAGAGGGCGGGTGGGCGACGACATTCACGTCAAGGTGAGGGACTTTTTGAAGGTGCACAACAGGGGCGGCCAACCCTGTCCCAACTGCGGCGCCGCGATAACCCAGATAGGGGCCAACCAGCGCGTGACCAGCTACTGCCGTAGATGTCAGCCCGGGCTGCTGGTGGGGAACTAGAGGCGCGGCCCGGAAATGGGCTTGAAAAACTGTAGCAAAACCGCCGTGGGAATGGTTATACTTATAAGGCGTATATCAAGCGGTAGGGCGTACGCGCCGGACTGCTGAATCTGGAGGAACTGAAAAGCAGTGAAGCTAGCAATACTTTTGGCCTCATTGGCCCTTGTGCTTACCCTAGTCGCGTGTGGAGGCGACTCTACGCCCACCCCAACATCCACGCCTGCGCCTACGGTGAGGCCTACGGTGACGCCGCGCCCGACTCCGACCCCCACCCCGCGACCCACGGCCACCCCGACGCCACGACCCACGCCCACGGCGACGCCGCGCCCGACTCCGACCCCCACCCCGCGGCCCACGGCGACCCCGACGCCACGGCCCACGCCCACTGCGACGCCGCGCCCGACTCCGACCCCCACCCCGCGGCCCACGCCAACCCCGACGCCGCGGCCTACTCCCACGCCTACACCCACCCCTACCCCAACGCCTACACCCACGCCCACGCCTCCGCCGCCAACGGCCACACCGACCCCTACCCCGACGCCGACCCCTACTCCAACGCCGGCCCCCACCAGGGTGACGTCCATTAGCAGAAGCTCTGTCCCGCCCTTCCCCACCATCTTTAGCGGCGTGGTCCAGATTGGTGGCGAGGCCGCTCCGGAGGGGGCAGAAGTGTTTGCCCGCATGGAAAGATATGAGACCCCCCACGTCCACGTCTCCAACGGACGGTACGCCGATCTGGTTCTAGGCCCGCCCAGCATCAACTACTACGGGCTGGAAATCACCTTCCACATCGTCATAAACGGTGTGGAGAGTCAGGCCGAGGAGACGGATACGTTCAAAGCCCGGTCCGTTCTGGACAGCTTCATCAGTCTGGACCTGAGCTTCCCCGGCTCCTAGAGGACGGTCAGCCCAAGGCCGCGGCGTCCCTCCGGGCCTGCCGGGAGACGATGGCTTGCCCGTCGAGAGACTATGGCTTGCCTGCCGGGAGGCTACGACTCTATGGAAAGGGCCAGCAGGCGAAAGGACCTCTCCGAGGCTGACGACAGGAGCTCGTAAGTCCGCTCAATGCTGACCCGCGTAGGCATGGGCCTGTCCACGATGCAGACCACGGCGTCTATCCCGTGGTCGTACACGGCCCGGTATCCCCTGCCCAGGCTACCCGCCAAGGCTATCACGGGAAGGCCCTGAGCCTTGGCCCGGCGCGCCACGCCAACGGGGGCCTTGTTGTAGATGGTGGACGCGTCGATCCTGCCCTCGCCGGTGACCACCAGACTCGCCCCCGCTAGGCGGCTGTCGAAACGGAGGGCGTCGCACACGATGTCGATGCCCGACTCCACCCGCCCACCGGCGAAGGCCATCAACCCCGCGCCCAGCCCTCCCGCGGCCCCGGCCCCGGGCACGTCCCTCACGTCCACGCCGAGGCCCTCTTTGATAACCCGGGCGTAGTGGGCCAAGGCCCTGTCCAACTCCTCCACGACCTGAGGGCCGGCGCCCTTCTGAGGCCCGTAGATGGCTGAGGCGCCCTCCGGCCCGCAGAGGGGGTTGTCAACGTCGGAGGCGGCTATGAGTTCCGCGTCCCTCAGGGCGGGGTGCAGACCGCTTGTGTCGATGGAGGCCAGCCTTGACAGCGCGGCCCCGCCCGGCGGCAGGGGCGAGCCGCCCTCGTCGAGGAACCGCGCGCCCAGGGCGGCGGCCATCCCTGCGCCGCCGTCGTTGGTGGCGCTGCCGCCCATGCCCACGAGCAGGCGCCGGTAGCCGCGGTCAAGGGCCTCCCGTATCAGCTGCCCCGTTCCGTAGGTGGTGGCGCGGGTGGGGCTGCGGCCGTCCAGGGGCATAAGGGTTAGCCCGGAGGCCTGGGCCATCTCTATCACCGCCGTGGCGCCGTCCCCCATCACCCCCCACCGGGCGTTCACCGGGGCGCGCAAGGGTCCCGACACCCGGCTCGTGAATATGTGGCCCGACGTGTTCCCCACCAGGGCCTCCAGGGTCCCGTCGCCGCCGTCGGCCACGGGAACCAGGGCCGCCTCTGCTTTGGGGATGGCCCGGCGCAGGCCCGCTTCTATGGCCTTGGCCGCCCGGCCGCCTGAGAGGCCGCCTTTGAAGGACTGGGGCGCGATTACCACTTTCACGGGCCTAAACTATACCCTCGCTACCCTAATGTCTACGCCTCTGATACAATTTTGAGACATCGGGTTGAGTCAGCCCGCGAGGAGGGGGGTGGCCGGTGTCCAAAGAGGATATTAAGCGAAGGGTCCAGCGGGACATAGACCTGCGGGCCGAGGAGATTGTCAGGGTTTCCAAGACCATATTGGAGAACCCCGAGGCCGGGTTCCGTGAGGTGAAGACCGCAAAGCTGGTTGAAGACCTCTTCGCCCAGGCCGGCATCCCGGCGCGGAGCGGCCTAGCCCTCACCGGGGTCAAAGGGGAGATCCGCGGAGCGGCGCCGGGGCCTTCGGTGGCGGTTCTTGGTGAGTTGGACTCCCTCATAGTGTCGGACCATCCCCACGCAGACCCGCAGACGGCGGCGGCCCACGCCTGCGGCCACCACGCCCAGATAGGTATGCTCATGGGCGTGGCCTACGGCCTGATGGCCCCGGAAACCCTGGCCCGGCTGAGCGGCCGCGTCGTCCTATTCGCCGTGCCCGCCGAGGAGTACATCGAAATCGAACGCCGCGACGAGTTGCGTCGCGCGGGAAGGTTGGAGTTCCTCGGCGGCAAGTCCGAACTGATACGCTTGGGGGAGTTCGACGACGTGGACGTGGCCCTGATGACTCACACCACCAGCGTGGCGGATGAGAAGAGTTTGGCCATAAGCGGCTCCAACAACGGCATGGTGGCCAAGCGAATACGGTTCTTGGGGCGGGCGGCTCACGCTGGCGGCGCGCCGCATCTGGGCGTCAACGCCCTCAACGCGGCCTCCCTTGCCCTCATGGCCATCCACGCCAACCGCGAGACCTTTCAGGACGTGGACACCGTGCGCGTGCATCCCATCATAACCAAGGGCGGCGAGGCGGTCAGCGCCGTGCCCGCCGACGTTCGCATGGAGACCTTTGTCAGGGGCGCCAACGTGGAGGCCATTCTCGATGCCAACCGCAAGGTCGACCGGGCCTTGAGGGCCGGCGCCATGGCCGTTGGCGCTCAGGTTAGCATAACCACCATCCCCGGCTACCTGCCCCTCAACCAGGACGCCGCCATGAACGACGTGTACAGGGCCAACGCCGTGTCCCTCGTCGGCGAGGAGGGCATGGGGCGCAGGGACCACGGCACAGGCTCCACGGACATGGGCGACGTGAGTCAGATTATGCCCGCCATTCATCCCTACGTGGGCGGCGCCGTTGGACTGGGCCACGGAAACAACTACGTCGTTGAGGACTACGGCTTGGCGGTGGTCACGGCGGCCAAGGCCATGGCGAACACGGTTATTGACCTGCTGGTCGACGGCGCCGAGGGAGCGGGCCGGGTCATCGCCAACCATCGGGCCGCCATGACCAAGAACGACTATTTGAAGCTATTGCGAGGCCTGGCCCAGGAGGAGCTTTATGATCCTGAGGAGTAGGACGCCGCCGGTTATCCAAGGCGGGCGTCCCCACGACTCAATAGTCCGGACACCGGGCGAATGTTTGAAAGGAGGTGAGTTCTGTGTGGACTTGTGACTTCTGCGGCGCAGAGAACGGCCCCCTGCGCGACGTGTTCTGCGGCAAGTGCGGCAAGCGGCGCCCCGGGTGGTAGTCTAGGGACGGCGGGGCTTGGCGGCCCTGCCGCGTCTCGTTGCTAAAGGCTCATCAAGGTCATGGCCCCGCCGCTTATAAGCGGAACGGTGGCGTTGTCGTCCACCGGCAGGGGTAGGGCCTCCACGATTGCCGCCGCCAAAGCTCCCACAATAAGCGGGCCGAGAGGTCCCGCCACTCCGGCTTGCCGGAGGACCAGGGCTATGGAGGCGCCGGCGCAAAACATGGCCAGGGTTCCCCATGGCGACTTGCCCCACAGCCGGCGGCCCGGCGCCGCGCTTCCCACCAGGGCCGCCACCGGGTCTCCCACCGAGAGAAACAGCAGGGCGGCCACCGCCACGCCCTTGTCGAAGAGAAGAAAGCAGCCCAGGCCGGCGATAATCATGTAGGTGGCCCCGGTCACCTTCCGGTTCTCGCCCCTCTTCAGCAGGGGCCTCAGCAGCCGGGTGAGGGCCGCGTTTAGGGGGGGATGACGGAACCGCGCCGCTTCCAGAACTATTGCCGTTCCCGCCAGGGCCGACAGCAGTACGACCATCGTCTCCTGGGACGCGAATACGCCAAGGACCGGCGCGGCGCTTCCGGCGGTGAGGTGAAACAGCCGCCGCCAAAGGACCGGTTGGCGTCGGTCGGAGGGGGCGGGTTCTTGGGGAGGGGGTGGCGCTGGGGCGGCCATGATTTGATTATACGGCGCCGCGTCGCGCTGGCGTCTGTCGGGGAACAGCCCCGGCCCCCTACAGGTCGATGATGATTATGTCCCCGCCGGCCTCCCACTTGAAGGACTCGGCCCGGGAACCCTTGGGAACGTCGAAAATTATCCAGCCGTCCAGCCCGAAGTCCTTCGGCAGCTCCTGGGCCCCTCGGATGAAGGGTATGAAGCTCTCCTTGTCGGCGTCGGAGTAGAACCCGGTGGCCGGCTCCTTGACCTCGGCGGTGTTCAGGGCGTAGTACCGGCCGCTATCCATCCGCAACTCGGCGGGCTGGGCGTCGTTGTTCAGCAGGGCCACGGTGGCGGCGTGGTTGTCGACCCGCACGAAGATGGCCACCAGTTCGTTTTCGAGGGACGAGGGCAGGATAACGTAGTCATTTTCCGCGCCCTCCGCGTCGGGCTCCTCCGTGTAGACAACCTGCGGCACCACGACCAGGTCGCCCAGGGTGCACTGGAGTATGGGGCCTTGATAGGTGCGGCCCAAGGCGGTGGGGGCGTCGCTCAGGCAGGCGGCGGCTATGAGGGCGGTTAGTATGAGGAGGGCCACTAGGCCCGCGGGCGCCGTGGTTCGCGTCAATTTTGACGATAGAGACTTCATACGCATCTAAGGTATCACAAACCGGTGGCGCTGAGGGAGGGCATCTGGCGCAGTCGATTCACCAGTTTTCCCAAGGTGGCCAGCAGATAGTCCACTTCCGCGCCGGTGTTGCCCCTGCCGAGGGTGAGGCGCAGGCTGCCGTGGGCCAGGTCCGCCGACTGTCCCAGGGCCAGCAGGACGTGGGACGGCTCCAGGGACCCCGACGAGCAGGCGCTGCCGCTGGAGGCGCATATGCCGGCCATGTCCAGCCCCAGGAGGATGGGTTCGCCCTCCACCTGCTCAAAGGAGAAGTTGACGTTGTTGGGGAGCCGCCGGGTGGGATGGCCGTTGAGGTGAGCGCGGGGGATGGCGTCCTGGATACCCCGGATTATCCTGTCTCGAAGCCCGGCGCAGTGGGCGCTCACCGCCGCCCGTTCAGAGTCGGCTATCTCAAGGGCCTTGGCCATGCCGCAAATGCCGGCCACGTTCTCCGTTCCGGAGCGTCGCTCCCGCTCCTGGCTCCCGCCCAACTGCTGGGGCAGCCAGGGAGTCCCGCGTTTGATGTACAGGATGCCGACGCCCTTGGGCCCGTGGAACTTGTGGGCCGAGAGGCTCAGCATGTCGACGCCCAGGAGCTTCACGTCCAGGTCCAGGAACCCCGGGGCCTGCACGGCGTCGGTGTGGGTCACGATGGCGCGTTCCAGGGACGCGGCGCGCTCTTTCACCAACCGGGCGATGTCGGCCACGGGCTGAATCGTCCCAATCTCGTTGTTGGCCAACATGATGGATACCATGATGGTGTCGTTGGTGATGGCCCGCAGGGCCTGCTCCGGGTCTATCAGGCCGTGACGGTCTACGGGTAGGTAGGTCACGTCGAAGCCCGCGCTCTCCAGGTATTCGCAGGTGTGCAGGACGGCGTGATGCTCTATGGCGGAGATTATCACGTGGTTGCCCGTCTGCCTCAGGGCATCGGCCACGCCCCTGAGGGCGGCGTTGTCCGACTCGGTGCCGCCGCCGGTGAACACCACCTCGCTGGGGCGGCAGTTCAGTATTCCTGCTATGGTCTCTCGCGACTCGTCCAAGGCCCGCTTGGCGTCCTGCCCGACGCTGTGAATGCTGGAGGGGTTGCCGAACTGGTGGGAGAGATGGGGGAGCATGGCGTCCAAGGCCCTGGGATCCAGGGGAGTGGTTCCCGAGTGGTCCATGTATATCAAGCGGTTGTCTGCTGTCATGGCGTCCGTTGGCATAGGCGTTGAAGACATGCTGAAGACATATTGTAGCACAAGGCCGCTTGGGGTTGGCCCTCAGCCCAGGGGGTCGCGGGCCTCTCTTCTGAGGACGCTTATGGAGGTCAGCGCGCCGCGCTGGGTCACGTAGCCCAACATCCTGTCGCCATCCATCGCCAGGGCCACGGGAAAGCCGCGTTCCTCTATGAGTTCGAGGGCGTGGACGGCCTCGGCGTTCGGCGATATGGAGGGGATGCCGGCTATGGGATTCATCGCCTCCGCCACGGTGACGTTGGGCCACTCCTGACGCGGCGTCTTGGCCATGGCCTTGAAGGTTATCATCCCAAGGCACCGGTCTGCCTGGGTTGCGAAGTAGAAGTCCTGCCGGCTTGGGAGGACGTATTCGTTGGCCAGGGTCTCAAGGGAAATGTCCGGCGGGACCTTGACCCACTGGGTGGTCATCAGGTGGCGGACGCGGTATCCCTCCAAGGCCCGGCGCAGCTTGAACTGCTTGAGGCTTGAGCTTGCGGCCATTATCAGAAACCACCCGATGGCGGCCATCCACAGGCCCTGAAACCACTGGAGGAATACCGTGGCCGCCAGCCCGCCGGCTATCATCAGTATGGCCAGCCCCTGGCCGGAGCGGGTCGCCAGGAGGGTGGCGCGCCAGTAGTTGCCGGTGGCCCCCCAAATGAGGGACCGCAGGACGCGCCCGCCGTCTAGGGGGAAGCCGGGCAGCATGTTGAAGAGTCCCAGGGAGAAGTTGATGAAGGCCAGGGTGAGGGCTATCTCCCCCAGGTGGTCGCTGCTCGAATTCACCCCGCGATATATGCCGTAGAAGGCGAATCCCAGAATGAAGCTGGAGAAAGGCCCCACCCCGGCGATGATGAACTCGACCAGTGGCCGGTGGGCCTCGCGGGATATCTGGGAGATGCCCCCGAATATGAACAGGGTGATTCCCTTCACGGGGATTCCCCGGTTGATGGCGAGCACGCTGTGGGAAAGCTCGTGGACGAGGACCGAGACGAAGAATAGCAGGCTGGTTACGCTTCCAATAAGCCACTGCTCGGCGGTGGACCAGCCGGGGTTGCGCTGGGCGAACTGGTTGGCCAGCAGGAAGGTGACGATGGCTAGGATTATGAACCAGCTGTAGCTCACCCACAGGGGGATGCCGAGAATCCTGCCCAGCCGTATGCTGCCGCCCATCACTACCTCCCGCCTACCCGCGACGCGCGCCGGCGGCGGCCGCCGCCAGGCCCGCCTTGCTCCGTTCTAGGGTGGAGAAGGCGATGAGCTTGTACACCAGCTTGGCGGCCAGGTAGGAGCATGAGGGCGGCCCGTCCTCAGGGCTTAGCTCCGTGACGTCGAACCCGACGATGCGACGATGGGCCGCCACCCTTCGCAGCAGCCCGGTCATCTGGCCCCAACTCATGCCGCCGGGCTCAGGGGTTCCCACCGCGGCCATGATAGACGGGTCCAGGGCGTCTAAGTCGATGCTGACGTAGACCTCCGGGGTGAGCCGGGAGAGCAGTTCATCCAAGTCCGGCAGGCGGGGTTCTTCGGGGTCCCAAAGGAAGGTGGCCGCGCCGCCGCGCCGGATGAAGCCGGCCTCCTCCTCGCAAAGGCTCCGGACGCCCACCTGGACCACGGGGCATGTCTCCAGGAGGCGGCGGGCCACCGACGCGTGGCCCCAGGGCGTGCTCATGTACTCGTTTCGCAGGTCGCCGTGGGCGTCCAGGTAGAGCACGGACATGTCCCGATGCCGGGAGGCCAGGGCCTGAACGGCCCCGATGCTCACGGTGTGTTCGCCGCCCAGGACGCCGATTATTCTATGTTCGTCCCGGTGGTCGCCGGCGAGGGCGAGAACCGTCTCCCGTATCCGCTCCACCATGAGCCGCGGCCCGCCCATGTGGGGTTCCAGCAGGGGCGTGGTGTGGATGCCCACCTGAGATACGTCGTAGTCCAACTCGTGGTCGTAGTCCTCCAGGTTATAGGAGGCCCGGAGGATGGCCATGGGTCCCTCGCGGGCGCCGGCGCGGTAGGACGTGGAACTGTCGTAGGGAATGGGGATTAGGACCACCCGCGAGCTTGCCAAGTCGCTCTGCTCCGGCGGCAAGGCGAGAAAGTTGGTGGGAATCCAGGGGGCGGCGCTGCCGGTGGACACGGGGCCTTCCTAAGAGCCTGGGCGTTCGGAGATGGATCCCACGGCCAGCCCCGGCATCAGCATTTGGGGGTCGTAGTGGTCCAACCCCCGTTCCACCACCCACGACTTGACGCGGCGCAGACCAAAGAAGCCCTCCACGTCGCGGAGGGCCTTCCCCGCGTCAAAGGACTTGCACGAGAAGATGTCGATGTTAACGTAGTTTCGCTCCGGGAAGGTGTGAACGCTGATGTGGCTCTCGGCTATCACCACGAACCCGGTAAGGCCGGAGTCCCCTTGCTGAGGGGCGGCGTATTTTAGTATCCTCGGCTCGGTTATCTTGGTCATGCCCAGTTGCGGGGGGTACTCGTCTAGAAATTTGTGGAGGAACGCCTGGTCCCACATCTTCTGAACGTCGCCGCCGTATCCGTCGATAAGCAGATGCAATTGGAATCACCGTTGAAAAAACTGTGGTAAATGCAGCCCGCTTTTGCGTGTTTGGCATAATCGGGTAGTATAGAATATCATCTGTGCCTATGGCAGACAACAAATCCTTGTGTCGTCTGCCGGGCATTCTTGTGAAAGCGGGGTAGCAAGCCATGGCCGGCATGGTGGAGGTCAAGAACCTCACCAAGTACTACGGGAACTTTCTCGCCATTGAGGACGTGAGCTTTGAGGTGAAGCGGGGCGAGATTGTCGGGTTTCTCGGCCCCAACGGGGCCGGCAAAACCACGACTATGCGAATCATCACCGGCTTCCTGCCCCCCACCTACGGGACGGCGGCGGTGGCCGGCTACGACCTGGTGGACAAGTCGCGGCAGGCCCGTTCCCACATAGGTTATCTCCCGGAGACGGTGCCCTTGTACCTCGACATGACCGTAGAGGGCTACCTCGCCTTCATGGGGGCCATACGGGGAATGAAACCGAACCGCATCAAGACGCGTATCGGAGAGGTCATAGACGCGTGCCGTCTGGGGGACTATCGCAGGACCCACATCGGCAAGCTCTCCAAGGGGTTCAGGCAGCGGGTGGGCATTGCCCAGGCGGTGCTCCACGAGCCCGACGTGCTGGTGCTGGACGAGCCGACCATCGGCATCGACCCCATTCAGGTTGTGGAGACGAGACAGCTTATAAAAGACCTTTCGGGAAGCCACACCGTCATACTGAGCACCCACATCCTGCCCGAGGTCAGTATGCTGTGCAACCGCGTGCTGATAATCAACGAGGGCCTCATCGTGGCGGAGGACACGCCCAAGGAGTTGGGGAACAAGCTCCAGGGCGTTGAGCGTCTGGAGGTCGAGATCCAGGGGCCACGGACGGAGGCCCTTGAGGCCTTGCAGAAGATAAGGGGCGTTATTGAGGTCACCTGCTCCACCAACGGCGACTCCGACCGCAACGTCTACAAGATACAGGCGCGGCGGGGCCTCGACCTGCGGCCAACGGTGTCCAGAACGGTGATAAGCAACGGCTGGTCCCTGCTCAATCTGCAACTGGTCAGCATGAGCTTGGAGGAGATTTTCCTGAAGCTCACCACCGATGAAGAGATAAACGTATGAGAAACACGGCGACCATCGCTTGGAAGGAGATAAAGGGGTACTTCACCAGCCCCGTCGCCTACGTAGTCGCCCTCATGTTCGTCGCCCTCACCGGCTACTTCTTCGTCCGCAGCGTTGACTCCATCCTGACCGGGGCCAATTTCCCCGAGGCCAGCCTTCGTGGGCTTATGCGCCAGATATCCATATTTATACTCCCGTGGCTCGCCCCCGTCCTGACCATGCGGCTGCTGGCCGAGGAGCAGAAGATAGGCACCATCGAGCTGCTGCTGACCTCGCCGGTTAGGGATTGGGAGGTGGTGCTGGGCAAGTTCATCGCCAGCATGACCTTCTTCCTCGCGGCCCTGGCCATGACCCTGTGGTACGTGTTGATGCTGGAGTGGCGGGGCAACCCGGAAATGGGGCCTCTGCTGAGCGGGTATCTGGGAATAATCCTATACGGCGGGGCCGCCATGTCCGTGGGACTGCTGGCCTCCTCCCTCACCAGCAACCAGATAGTGGCGGCGGTGACCTCTTTGGGCCTGCTTGTGCTTTTGACCTTCCTTGAGGTTGGAGCCGACCAGGTGACGGGGGTTGCCTCCACCATCGTGGGGCAGTTGGGCATGACCACCCATTTCGACGACTTCGTCCGCGGCGTCGTGGACACCAGCAACGTGGTCTACTACCTCAGCCTGATGGCGGTGTTCCTATTCCTAACCGTCAGGTCCCTGGAGACCAGACGATGGAGATGAGTTGAGCCGCCGGCCGGAAGACCAGGAGATGACCGGCACCATGCTGGACGCCGTTAGGGGCATAGGCCGCGACCTGGGAACCCTGAGCGCCGCCGCCGGACTGCTCGGCCTCCTCAGCCTGGCCGTTGGCCTTGTGCTCCTCGTAACCTTCTCCAACGGGCGGCTGTTCGGGTACATCCTGTTGGGCCTGGGGCTGGTCCTTCTGATAATGGCCCTGATCTCCTCCCGCCGGGCGGTGGCCGAGTCGGTTACGGGCCGCCGCGGCCGCTACGGGGCCAACACCGCCCTTATGATTACCGCCTTCATAGGCATAGCGGCCATCCTGAACTTTGTGGCCTTCGACAACCCGGGCCGGTGGGACGTCACCAGCACCAGGCAGTTCTCTCTGGCCCCCCGAACCGTAGAAATCCTTGAGAACCTTAATCAGGGGGTGGAGGCCCTGGCCTTCTTTGACGCCAACGACTTGACCCAGCAGGCGTCGTTGGAGACGGTGGACAACATGCTCCATGAGCTCGACGTCCGCTCAGACCGGTTCTCCTACCGGGTGGTGAACCTTGACGTGGAACCGGCCCTGGCCAGGGACTACGGCGTCAACCAGCACGGGCAGGTGGCCTTCGTCGGCCAGGAGTCGGGCATCTCCGACGTGGTCGTCGGCGCGGGCTTCATCCCCGGCAACCCGGTGGAAGGCCAGCCCGACCAGTATATTTCCCATCCCGCCCTGGAGCGGGAGTTCGTCACGCCCCTGCTGGTGGTGACCGGCGCCGAGGAGAAGGGCGCATACTTCCTGGTGGGGCATGGAGAGCGGAACCCCAGCTCCCAAGCCGAGGATAGCGGCTACTACCTGGCCGCCGAGGCCCTGCTGGCCGAGAACTACCAGGTGCATTCCCTAGACCTGCAAAGCCAGCGAATCGTGCCCAGGGAGAGCGGAGAGGCCCAGGCGGGGGAGGCCGACCCCAACCCCAACGAGGTGTCCCCCACCCTTATCGTAATCGCGGGACCTCAAAAGAACCTGCTCCCCGACGAGGCGGAGGCCCTTACCGCTTACCTGAAGGACGGCGGCAGGATGCTCCTCCTCCTAGACCCGGAGACCCCCGACAGCTTCAGGGAGTTCCTCGCCACGTGGGGGATGACCCTGGGCAAGGGCAGCATCGTGGATCAAGAGGCCTTTATCGGTGAGGAGAGGACGCCCTTCATCAGCCAGCACAACCCCGGCTACGAGTTGACGCGGGTTCTTGGCAGGACCTTTTTCCCGGGCGTCACCTCCCTGACCCCGGCCTTCGACCAGCCGCCCACCTTTCAGGTTGGGGGGCAGGACTACCCGCTCATTTCACCCGTCGGCCTGGCGGTGACCTCCGGCAGCAGTTGGCTAATTGAAGACCCCGGCAGGACCGAGCCGGACGAAGACGTGGACACGGCCGGCCCCTTCTTCGCCGCGGCCCTCGTGGACGCCTACGGGCCTGTTGACGAGGAGCCGCCCCTTGAGGCTGAAGGCCTGGAACGCTCCTCTCTGATTGTCATCGGGGACTCGGACTTCGCCACCAACGAGCATTTCAACAGCGCCAGCAACGGAGACCTGTTCCTGAACTCGGTGAACCACCTGGCCGGCGACGTGGCCCTAATCAACATCAGGCCCAAGCTGGTCCCGCGCCGGGAGTTGCTGGCCACACCCAACGAGTTCGACGTTATCCGCTACACCAGCTGGTTCCTCCTCCCCGTCCTCATGGGCGCGGCGGGGGTCTTCGTCTGGTGGAGGCGGCGCTAAGGAGCAGGCCCGTCTATGAGCGTAAGAGTTACCATTGTGCTGATAGTGCTGCTTGTGCTGGTGGGAGGTCTGGTGGCGGTGACCCAGGTCCTGAGGTCTGAGGAAGACGCCCCCAAGCGGTCCGACCGCCTCTACAGGATAAGCAGCTCCGAGATTGCCGACGTGACCATAAGCCGGGGCGACGACTCGATAACCTTTATTCACGGGGAGGATGTGTGGTTCATTCAGGACCCGGAGGGGGGCGAGAACACGCCGGTGGACGTGGATAGGTGGGGCGGCATCCCGTCCCTGCTCGGCGGGCCGGCGGTGTCCACCAACCTGTCGGAGAGCGAGGAGGACCTGGGCAGCCGGGCGTCCTACGGCATCGACCCGCCCCGCAGCCGCATCAACCTGACCACCAACATCGGCCAGCGCATAGAGGTTAACATCGGGGACTTGACGCCCACCGAAGACGGCTACTACACCAACGTGACGGGCTCGGAACTGCTGTACATCGTCCACTCCTCCTGGGTCGACGTGATTACCAGGCTCCTCACCGAGCCTCCCTACCCCGCTGAGGGCGGCTAGCCCCTTGGAGGCGTCGGCAAAGGCCCACCGCGCGGGGCGTTGTCCCTCACGGGGAATTCCACAAGAATCTCTAGGGAGGCTGAACGGGTGAAGGGCGAGATTCTGTCCATAGGCACCGAACTCCTCATGGGGGAGCTAACGGACACCAACTCCGTTTACATAGCGTCCAAGGCCCCGGCCCTGGGCGTGACCATCCAGCGGATGTCCCAGGTCGGCGACGACCTGAACGCCTTGGCCGCGGCCTTCACCCAGGCCCTGGGCCGCGCGGACGTGGTCTTCTCCACTGGCGGTCTCGGCCCCACCCAGGACGACCTCACCAGAGAGGCCATCTCCTTGGCCCTGGGCGAGGAGATGACTGTTGACCCGGCCTTGCTGGAGGACCTAGAGGCGTGGTTCCGGTATCGCGGCGCCCCCATGCCGCCACGAAACAAGAAGCAGGCCACCCTTATTCCCTCAGCCGACGTCATCCCCAACAACCAGGGCACCGCCCCCGGGTGGTGGGTGGAGAAGGGCGGCAAGCTGGTTATCGCCATGCCCGGCCCGCCGGGGGAGATGACCAATATCTGGACGCATCAGGTGTCGCCCAAGCTGAAGGGCCGGGTGACGGGCCAGGTGATTATCACCCGCAATATCAAGACCACCGACTTGGGGGAAGCGGACGTCGCCGAGCGGGTCGCCCGGTACTGCGAGTCCGACAACCCCTACCTGGGCATATACGCCAAGCACGACGGCATTCACCTCCGGATAATCGGCCGGGGCGCGACGGAGGAGGAGGCGCGGGAGTTGATGCGCCCCGTGGAGGAGGGCATTGTCGCCATTATGGGCCCCCACGTGTGGGGCTACGACGACGACACCCCGGAACGGGCCTTGGCCCAGGCCCTGACTGAGAAGGGGCTGACCCTGGCCACCATGGAGTCGTGCACCGGCGGACTGCTGGCCAGCAACATTACCGACGAGCCGGGAAGCTCCGGCTACTTCCGCGGCGGCATAGTCGCCTACAGCAGCGAGGCCAAGATCGCCAACGGCGCGCCGCCGGAGGTGATAGAGGCCCACGGCGCCATAAGCCCGGAGACCGCCGTGGCCATGGCCGAGGCCGCCCGGCGAGGCCTGAACGCCGACATCGGCGTGGGGATAACCGGTGTCGCGGGGCCGGCGGAGCAGGAGGGCAAGGCCGTCGGGACCGTCTTTGCGGCCATAAGCCTGGAGTCGCGGGTGAAGAACGTGGCCCTGCGCCTGCCGCCGCGGCGCGCCGTGGTCAAGTACCGCTCCGTCACCACCGTGTTGGTGGAGCTGTGCAGACTGCTGAAGGACCTGTAGCCCTCCCCCCGCTCCCTGCCCCCTCCGCCCCCATTCCGTCATTCCCGCGCAGGCGGGAAGGGCGCGTACGCCCACTTTGTTTTGAAGAGCGTTGGCTCTGAGTGGGGGGCTTCGGCTTCCCGCCTCCATTCCGTCATTCCCGCGCAGGCGGGAATCCATCTTTCTTACCGCCGTTGTGACAGGGGAACCGCGCAACAACGCGCCAAGAGTGGGGGCATAACGCCCGACTAACCCTGGCTTCCCGCCCCCATTCCGTCATTCCCGCGCAGGCGGGAATCCATCTTTCTTACCTCGGTTGCTACGGGGCAACCGCGCAACAACGCGCCAAGAGCGGGCAGCGCCGACTAGGGACTCCCCTACGGGTTGGCGCCGGGGCTTGAGGCGCCGGTTCTGTGATGTAGGGTTCCTGGATTCCCGTTTTCACGGGAATGACGGATAAGAGGGCGCGGTTCACGATAAGGGGTGGGTGGTCTTGCGGTGGAAGGGAGAGAGGGCGCCGGCTAGGGCCGCCCCCACGGATTGACGTCGGGGTTTGCGGCGGTGACTTGGGGATGTGGGGTTCCTGGATTCCCGCCTGCGCGGGAATGACGGAATGGGGGCGGGAAGCCGAAGCCCCCCACTCAGAGCCAACGCTCTTCAAAACTAGGTGGGCGCACGCGCCCTTCCCGCCTGCGCGGGAATGACGGAATGGGGGCGGGAAGCCGAAGCCCCCCACTCAGAGCCAACACTCTTCAAAACAAAGTGGGCGCACGCGCCCTTCCCGCCTGCGCGGGAATGACGGACAGGTGTGTGGCAACGTGGCAACGCGGTTCCGCAAAGGAACCCAAGAAGCGTGGCGGCTTAGCCCCTATGCGCGCGGCATCGGACGTCGCCGCTCATAATGGTCAAGCGAACACTCTGCGCGGGGTAATGCCGCGGCGGTTCCGGCCATCCTGGCGGAGGGGCTAGTTCTGTCTGTTGTCGGCCAGGACGGAGGCCCTGGACACGATTAGGTCCTTGGCCAGGTCGGGGTGCAGGGACGTGGTGTCGAGGGACAGGGTGTATAGCGAGGGGTTGTCCGGGGTCGTGGCGAAGAACTTGCGGTAGAACTTGCGCCGCGCCGAGTCGGTGTCTCGTGTGAACTTGGCGGCCTCCAAGGCGGTGAAGCGGTGCTTGCGCATGTTGCGGATGACCCGGGTCCCGTAGGGCGCCGCCAAGCCGATGTGCAGGGCGTTGGGCAGCTTCTTTAGCAGGGAACATCCGCCCCGGCCCACGATGACCAGGTTGTCGGACTCCGCCATCTCGTGGAGGGCGGCGCCGATGGCCGTTATGAAGCGGTGGTCGTCGACGAATCGCGACGGTATTTTCGCGGCCTTGGCCAACTCCTCGTCAAGCTCCCCGTTGTGGCCCAAGAAGGCGAAGCCCTCCCACGGGTTCACGTAGATGGAGTTCTTTGAGTAGAGGTCGACCCAGCGTTCCAGAAACCTCTGAATCTTGTGCTTGATTCCCTTGGGGGGATGATGGTCGCGGCCCATCCTGCCGACGAACTCCCGCATGGGGGCCTGGACCCGTTCCGCCGCCTTCCGCAGCAAGAGCCTGTCTATGTAGTTGGCGTTGAGGGCCTCGGCCACTCTCGTGCCAATCTCCGTGCTTCCGCTTCCTCTGTACCCGTCAACGGTTATAATGGACATAATCACCTGCCATTGGGGACGCGCCGTTCCTTATCCGTTTTGGACGGCGCATCGGGTGTTTCAGCGCGGGGTATTATAGCTAGATGGACGGCTTGCGTCAAGTTTTCAGGCGTATCCCGGCGCTAAATGGGCGTAGTCAACGATTTGCGTAACGGAATCGGAGACGCGCGGCGGGAGGGCGCCCCGGCTATATGGTCAGCTTGCGGTACAACTGCGGGAGGCGCTGGGGCAGGGTCCAGATGTCCTCCAGCACCTCATAGCCCACGTCGCCGCACATGGCCTTCAGATAGTCGTGGCCCGACTTGTCCACGGTGAGGCAGAAGGGGGAGATGTTCAGCCGGCGGGCCTCCACCAAGGCCATGTGGGTGTCGTGCACGGCGTATTCCTTCTCAACCCCCTCGCGGCTGTAGCCCCGGTCCTGGGGCCTGCCGTCGCTGATGAGGAACAATATCTTGGTCTTGGCCTCCTGCCGCTCCAGCTTGGCGGTGGCGTGGCGTATGGCCGGCCCCATGCGGGTGGCGTGGAGGGGGCTTATCTTGTCGATGCGCTTCTTAACGGCGTCGGAAAACCGCTCATCCACGTCCTTTATCACGTAGAACTCCACGTTCTCCCTGCCGTAGCCGGAGAAGCCGTACACGCCGTAGACGTCGCCGATGGACTCTAGTGCTTGGAGGAGAAGGGCCACGCCCTCCTTTTCCAAGTCGATGATGCGCTTGTAGCGCCGCTGCACAAGGCCCTCTCTGCGCGCCCTTAGCCACATCATGTACTCCACCGGGTCATCCGGGGCGTCCTGGTCGCCCGGGGTGGGGCGTCCTTCGTCGATGGCCTCGGCGGTGGACGCGCTCATGTCCAGCAGGAAGACCACGGCCACGTCCCGCTCCTGCTTGTTGCGGAACCAGTAGACCTTTTCCGACGGGGTGATGCCGGAGCGGCGGTCTATCATGGCCTCAACGGAGGCGTCCAGGTCGAACTCGTCGCCGTCGGGCTGGCGGCGCACCTTCCGGAAGCTCTCGGGTATCACCAACTCGAACTGGCGGCGCACGTCGTTGATGAGGGGGGCGTAGTTGCGCATGGTGTCTCCGAAGAACCGGAGGTCGCCCTCGTCAACGGTCTTCTCCCGGACGATGCACCACTTGGGCTTGTAGTCCACGGCGCGGAAGTCCCACTCGTCGTAGACGTAGGTCTTCGGCTCCCGGGCCTCCAGGGAGCCGCCCTGCTCGTCCACGTGAACCATGGGGCCGTAGCCCTGGCCGGGGCTTGCCATGGGCGAAGTCACGCCGGCCTCCTTCATCAGGTTTTGGGCGAAGGTCTCCATGCCCTCGCCCTCCTGCTCCGTTCCCAACTCGGCGCTCTGCCGCAGCATCTCCTCCAACATCTCCTGGGTGAGGCCCCCCGTTCCCTCCTCGCTCTCCCCCGTTTGCCCGGAGCGCATCCGGTTCAGGGTCTGCACCAGTTCCGGCTTGAAGTCGCCGCGGTAGTCGATCTCCTCCGGGGACTCGTAGGGTTCCTGCTCCATGGAACCCTCCTGTGGAACGGGCCCCATCTCCTTGATTAGCTCCGCCAACTCCTCCTCGGAGAACTCCTCCTCGGCGTCGAAGTCCTGATTTTCCCACTCCTCCTCAGGCTCGCGCTCGTTGGGGACGCGGGATAGGACGTCGTAGGCCCGGAGGGTGGCCTCGGCGGTGTCTTCCACCGTGGCCTCGGGGCTGCGGAGGCGGTTCTGAATCTTGGCCAGGGCGCGGGCCGCCTTGGCGTACCGCTTGGGGGTGGGAAGGCCCCGGCGCTGGTCCATGCTGAAGCGCGTCAGCAACTCCACTAGGGCTTGGCGCAGGGGCAGTTCCCGGATGGATGGCCGGCCTTCTAACGCCCCTTCCTGAACGCGGCCGTAGAAGCCCTTGATGCCGGGGTATTCGCCCTTCACCCTGAAGTCCAACCGCCCGTCCTCCATGAGGGTGAACACGTCTAGGGCCAGCTTCCTATCGGTGAAGAGGGAGAAGTAGCGGCTCATGTCGGTGACCCAGTTCTTCTCGGCGCCCCGCTGGAGGGCCTTCATCTCAAGGTCTTCCGTAACGGTGGAGAGCAGGGCCTTCTCCCTATCCAACCTGGCGTCTTGAAAGAGGTTGGAGGGCTTTTCGAAGGCGAATAGGAAGCTGCCAAACTCTATGTGGGCCACCTGGTGGGTGGACACCACCTTGTACCAGCCGAAGTTGTCGCCCTTGGTGGGGTAGCGGTCTATGATGAGGGGAAGATATACCTTGGTGCCCTCGGTGGTGGCGTGACCCTCCGAGACCCACCCGATGCCCTTGTGCACCAGCTTATCGCTTTCGGTGACCTCTACGTCGGCCCCCGACAGGGCGCGGCAGTAGAGCATGAGAACGCCCTTGACCCGCTCCAACTCCAGGCTGGAGGAGAGGCCCTCGATGACCTCTTCGGAGGTGGCGGACTCCACCCGGAAGTAGGCTAGCCCGCCCTCCGGGTTCTCCCGTATGAGGCGGGCGCCCCGTTCGAACCAGGTGTCCAGCTGGGCCATGGTTATCCGTGAGAGGACCGAGTCCAGGCTGTGGAGGAAGGCGTGGACCGCCGGCGGCGATACGGTGAGCAGGGAGTCGCACAGGTCCAGGATGCGCTGCTGGTCCTGGGGCTTTATCTTGCCCAGGGCCGTTGAGCCGCTTACCAGGAATGCCGAGGTCTCCCGCGACCCCTCGCGGGCCAGGCGCTCCGCCAAGCGCAGGAAGCGGCTCTTCTGGCTCTCCTCCACCAGGGGCAGGGCCTTTCCCACAACCTGAAAACAGGCCTTCACCTCGCGCCATCCGGTGTCCGTTAGGGCGCGGCATAGGGATAGGAAGGGTTCCCGCTCCCGCGACATGCCGGATAGGGCGTCGCTGCCCAGGACCAGGCATTCGGTGGCCAGGTCGTAGGACTTGGCGGAGAGGCCCTCGATGAGTCCGGCGAACACCTCCACGTCCCAAAAGGAGAGGTTGCGGGCCAGGGAAGGGCTGACCTCGAAGAACTTGGAGGCCAGGCCGCTGGATTTCCAGGTGCCTTTGTACATGGAGCGGCCCAGGCTGGCCCAGCGCGCTATGTGCTGGGGCCGCAGGTTGGCCACGATGTCGGGGCTGGCCCTGAAGTAGGCGACGGCCAGGGTGGGCGAGTCGTTGGACAGATAGGCCCCGCACCTGGCCCACTGGGTGAAGGATGCGAAGGACAGGCGCTTGGCCACCGCGCCGCTTACCTTGAGATATTCGACCCCGGCCTCCCAGGACCTGGCCGTGTGGGTGGATATGGACAGGGCCTCCTTGGCCCAGGCGTCCAACTCCTCCTCGTTGAAGATGAAGCTCAGGGTGGTGGCGGCGGCGTCGAACTCCTTCTGAAAGGAGGCGGGAAGGCCTTCAAGCTGCTCTCGGAGTTCCGGCGCGATGTTCCGCTCCAAGTCAGGCCCCCCGGTTCCCGTTGACGCCATCTATCACCTCAATCACCTCCAAGAACTCCCGAATGATGTTGGCCGTGGCGCCGTAGATGATGTGGGGGCCGAAGGCGTAGGCGTAGGACGCGCTGACCCCGTCCTGCCGCCACCGGGCCTCCTCCCGCCAGTTGGCGGGGTTCTGGAGGGCCTTCAGGGGCACTTCCACCACCTCCTCGACCTCCCTGGGGTTGGGCTTGAAGTCGTAGGGGTGGGGGATGGTTCCAACGAATACCTTTATCGAGTACCCCGTGCGGGTGGGCGTGTCGTTAAGCCGGCCCAGAACGGTCACGTCCCCCGGGCGTATGGCCTCCTCCTCGTGGGCCTCGCGGAGGGCGGTGTCCAGCAGGTCCCTGTCGTCGGCCTCCGGGGAGCCGCCGGGGAAACAGGCCTCGCCGGCGTGCTGGTCCAGGTGACGGGCGCGCTTTTGCATGTGGATGTAGTAGGAGCCGTTCTTGGGGTAGATAAGCAGCAGCACGGCGGCGGGATTCACGCCGGGCGCGTCCAGGGACCTTGCGCGGCGGCTTGAAAGGACGTTTGCCAGGTGAGTTAGTAGGGCGTCTGCCACGGGAGCCGCTACTCGAATATGGAGGAGACCACTTCTTCGATGCTCCTCTGCACCTCGTGGTCGTCGGTGATTCCCCAGACCACGGCCACGTGGCAGGCCCGGCGGGGGGCGATGCCGTTGGCCATGAGCTTGCCGGCGTAGATAAGCACCCGGGTGCTGGCCCCCTCCCTCAGGCCGTGCTCTTGCAGGTTCCTAATTTTTTCGCCCAGCTTGGCCAGGGCCAGGGACTGCTGGGGCGCGCATCCCGACTCGGCCTCCACTATCTTGGCCTCCACCTCCGGGGGAGGGGGGGTGAACTCAATGGCTATGAACCGTTGGCGGGTGCTCTCCTTCAGGTCCTTGAGGGCGCTCTGGTAGCCGGGGTTGTAGGAGATGACCAGTTGGAACCCCTTCTTCGCCTCCAGCACCAGCCCCTGCTTCTCGACGGGCAGCACCCGGCGATGGTCGGCCAGGGGGTGGATTAGAACGGTGGTGTCTTTGCGGGCCTCCACTATCTCGTCGAGGTAGCAGATGGCCCCCGACTTGACCGCCCGGGTGAGGGGGCCGTCAATCCAGCGGGTGCCCTCGGCGTCCAGCAGATACCGGCCCACCAGGTCGCTGGCGGTGAGGTCTTCGTGGCAGGCGATGGTTATGAGGGGGATGAGCCGGCCGTTGGAGGCGGCCTTGGCGGGGCTGCGCTTGGCCGCGGCGATGGGGCGGCCCAGCTTCCAGGCCATGTACTCCACGAACCGGGTCTTCCCCGTGCCGGTGGGGCCCTTCAACAGTATCGGCACCCTGGCGGCGTAGGCGGCCTCGAATAGCTCCACCTCGTCGTTTACGGGCAGATAGAAGGGCTTATCCTCAACGTAGTACTCCTCAATGGTGAACTGGTTGTACAACTCTCCGGTGATTTTAGCCATTCTCGTTTGGCGCGTCCTTTTTGAGCGTTTCCCACAAATTTCTCACCGTGGCGTCCAACTCCTCCAGCCCGGCGGCGTTTTCTACGACGACCCCCCCGCCGGCGAGCCGCTCCTCAAAGGAGAGTTGGGAGCTAATCCGGCGGCTTATCTCCTCCTCCGGCAGGCCGTCCCGGTCCTTCAGGCGGTCTACGACCTTCTCCCGTGGAGAGCGCGTTATCCACACCTCGTCCACCAGGGAGTCCCAACCCGCTTCAATCAGGAGGGCGGCCTCAAGGACTATTGTACCAGCTTCTTGGCGGCGCAGACCCTCGATTTCCCGACGGGCAAGGCGGGTAATTTCGGGCCAAGTGATGGCGTTCAGCTTCGCCCGCGCGGCGGGGTCGGCGAATACCACCCCGCCCAGCCGCCTGCGGTCGATCTCCCCGCCGGGGCCGACCACCTCCACGCCGAAGGCGTCCACGACGCGCCGCCAAGTCTCGCCGCCCGGTTTGTAGGTCTCATGGCCCAGGGCGTCGGCGTTTATGACCACGGCCCCCAACTCCCGCAATATACGCGAAACTTCGCTCTTTCCCGTTCCGATTCCTCCGGTGAGGCCGATTACCCGCATCCGCTTCGTGGCCGAAAGAAGCTCACGACATTCTATCAACAGCGTATAGGAGGGTCAAGGCGAACGGGCCGCGGCGCCGCGAGGCCGGCCCTCAGGCTCCGGCCAGTCCCAGGGAGGTCTCCACGGCCCCGCGGCGCTTGAAGTAGGCGTCGCGCAGTTCCAGAAACTTCCGTTGGTAGGACAGGCTGAGGATGGGTTCGGTGGTCATTATGTTGGCGTCTTCCCGGTTGTCGGAGTAGTAGCGCTTGCGGACTCCCACCCGCTTGAACCCGTACTTTTCGTACAGGGCGATGGCCCCGTGGTTGGACACCCGCACCTCTAGAGTGACCACCCGGCTCTTGCGGCGCATGGCGGTCTCGATGGCCCCGCCAAGAAGGACCTCCCCCAGGCCCTGACCCCGCCACGACTCCTTGACGGCGATGGCCGTTATGTGGGCCTCTTCGGTGAGGAACCAGACGCACACGTAGCCCAAGGGGGTGTCGTTGGTGGGGGCGGCCGGGCCGGAGTTGGGCCACAGCCGGTCGGTGACGTTGCGAATGAGGCGCAGCGGCATGGGGTACTCGGCCAACGGGTCGGGCGGCGGCTCCTCCTCATGGCCGGGGGCCTCCTCCGGATGTAGGAGGGTGGCCACCAGATAGATGATGCGCTTGTTCTTCATGTCGTTCTTAATGGGCGCGCGGGGCCAGAGGGTGGGGAAGGCCTCGCGTTCAATGCGGCCCACCTCGGGAATGTCCGCCTCACAGAGGCTGCGAAGGGCAAAGGTCATCGTCGGTCCGTTTCCATTAAATCTCAGGATGTCCTGCCACTATAATTCTATCACGTTGGGAAAGGCGTTGATAAGGGTTGGGGAGGATGAAGACGCCGCGCTTACAGTCCTTTGGCGTCAGCCCTCGCGGGAGCTTAAGGGCGGGCAATGACGCCAAAGGCCGCCGGGGGAGTTGGAAGACCGCCCCCAAATTGGCTATAATGTAGCGAATGCACATACTGCTGCGCCTCGCGCGCTACGGACTCGGCTATAAACGGTATCTGGTCCTAGCCTGGATATCCATACTCGGAGCCAACGCTCTAGCCTTATCGGTACCGTGGTTCATTGGCAACGCCGTTGACCAGGTTCTTGAAGGCGGCGACAGGGGAACCCTGCTATGGCTGGGCAGCCTCATCCTCATCCTGAGCGTGGCCCGGGGCCTCTTCAGCTATGGGCAGACCTACTTCGCGGAGAACGTCTCCTCCAGGGTGACCTACGCCCTCAAGAACGAACTGCTGCGCCGGTTGCAGGGCCTGAGCTTCGCCTTTCACGACCAGCGCAAGACGGGCGACCTGATGTCCATCGTCACCTACGACGTGGAAAGCACGCGGATGTTCATCAACTTCGGCCTGGTCCGCTCCATCCAACTGGTCCTGCTCATCGGCGGGGTGATTCCCCTCCTCATAATGGTCCACTGGCAGTTGGGCCTCATAAGCCTCGCCGGGGTCCCCATCACCATCTACACCACCATCAGGGTGGGACGGAAGCTGCGTGTCATATGGACCTCGGTGCAGCGAAAGATGGGGGAACTGACCACCGTGTTGCAGGAGAACCTGACGGGTATGCGGGTGGTGAAGGCCCTGGGGGCCGAGGGGCACCAGAAGAAGCTGTTTCACCGCCACTCCTTCCAGGTCTCGGAGGAGACCTTCGCGGCCAACCGGCTGCGGGTGTCCAACACGGCCTTCCTCACCTTCATGTACATCGGCGCCACGGGGCTGGTGCTGCTCTTCGGGGGCCGGTGGATAATCGGCGGCAGCCTCACCCCCGGTGAACTGTCCACCTTCCTGCTCTTCCTCGGCCTGCTGGTCATGCCCGTCCGGATGCTGGGCATGGCGGTCAACACCTTCTCCCGGGCCATTTCGTCGGGGGAGCGCATCTTCCAGGTCATCGACTCCGAGTCTCCGGTGGAGGACCGGCAGGGGGCCAGGGCCTTGGAGCGCGCCAAGGGGGCCGTTAGCTTCAACGACGTGTCCTTCTCCTACAACGCCTTGGTTCCCGCCCTAAAGGGCGTCACCTTCACGGCCAACCCCGGGGACAAGGTGGCCATACTGGGGGCCGCCGGCAGCGGGAAGACGACTATTTGCAACCTAATCCCGCGCTTCTACGACGCGACCTCCGGCTCGGTGGCCATAGACGGCGTTGAGGTTGGAGACGTGACGCTGGATTCCCTGCGGCACAACGTGGGCATAGTGTTCCAAGACGTGTTCCTGTTTCAGACGACTATCAGGCAGAACATCGGCTACGGGGTCAACGGGGTCACGGCGGAGCAGATTGAGGAGGCGGCCAAGGCGGCCCAACTGCACGACTTCATAATGAGCCTGCCGGAGGGTTACGAGACCGCTGTCGGCGAGCGGGGCGTCACCCTTTCGGGGGGACAGAGGCAGAGGCTGGCCATCGCCAGGACCCTGCTGGTGAACCCGCCGGTCCTGATTTTGGACGACTCCACCTCCAGCGTTGACGTGGAGACGGAGTCCCTCATCCGCAAGGCCCTCAACCAGGTCATGGAGAACCGGACCACCTTCATAATCGCCCACAGGGTGAGCAGCGTGAAGGGGGCCGACCTCATTCTGGTGTTGAAGGACGGAGCCATTGTGGCTCAGGGCAACCACAGGGAGTTGATAGCCAGGGACGGGTTCTACAAGCAGATTTACGAGTTGCAGCTGCTGCCCGGCGAAGAGGTGATCTTGGAGGCCGCCATCGGCGGCGCGGAGACGAAGCGTTGATGAGAGGGAGCTTTAGCTAGTTGTACGGTTGGAAGGGCATAACCCAGGCCGACGCCTTTGACGCGCGCCGCGGCGGGCTAAAGGACTTTAAGATACTGTTCCGCCTGCTCCACTACACGGGGCCCTACAAGGGCCTGGTGGTCTTGGGCCTGGTGACCATGGTCATGTACACCGCCACCGTGGTGGCCACCCCCATAATCGTGCTGCTGGCGGTGGATAGCGTGGTGCCCCCCGGCCAAAGCCTCTCCAGGCTAACGTTTATCGTCATCATCTTCTTTGTCAACGCGGTTCTCAACTACGTCACCCACTACATCCACCAGGTGTCCATGTCGCGGGTGTCCCAAAACCTCCTCTTGGACGTTAGGGACGACATGTTCAACCACTTGCAGGACCTGTCCATGTCCTTCTACGACAGGTCGCAGATGGGCCGCATAATGTCCCGGCTGCAAAACGACGTGTTCCAGATACAGGAGTTCCTCTCCCAGATGGCCATCACCTTGGGGGACATCCTCACCCTGTCGGCCATCGTCGGGGCCATGTTCTTCATCGACTGGACCCTGGCCCTCGTCGTCCTGACGGTGGTGCCGCCCCTCCTGCTCATCGGCGTGGTGTGGCAACGGTACTCGTGGCCCCGCTTCATGCGGGTGCGGCGGGCGCTGGCCATAGTCAATGGGAATCTCCAGGAGAACATCTCCGGGATGCGGGTAATACAGAGTTTGAACCGGGAGGGCACGAACCATAAGACCTTCCAGGGCCTGAACAAGGACCACATGGAGGCCAACCTCAGCTCCCAGAGGTTCGCGGCGTCGCTCATGCCCTCCGTGGAGATACTGGGCGGGACGGCCATGGCCCTGGTGGTCATCTTTGGCGGCCTTATGACCCTGAACGGCGCCCTGGAGGTGGGCGTGGTGGTGGCCTTCGCCCTGTACATACAGCGGTTCTTCGAGCCCATCCGGAACCTGACGATGCAGTATACCCAGATGCAGCGGGCCATGACCTCGGCTTCCCACATCTTCGAGTTGATTGACGAGAAGCCTGAGATAGTGGAGAAGCCCGGCGCCAAGACCATGCCCCAGGTGGTGGGCGAGGTGGTCTTTAAGGGCGTCCGGTTCCGCTACACCCCCGACGTCGAGGTGCTGCAAGGCATCGACCTGAGGATGAAGCCCGGCGAAACGGTGGCGGTGGTGGGAGCGACGGGCGCGGGCAAGACCACCCTCTCCTCCCTGATACTTCGCCTCTACGACGTCACCGAGGGCAGCATAACCGTTGACGGCCATGACGTTAGGGACGTGAACCGGGCCTCGCTGGTGAACCAGATAGGCACGGTGGTGCAGGAGCCGTTTCTCTTTTCCGGCACGGTGAAGGACAACATTAGGTTTAACCACTCCGGCGTCACCGACGAGCAGGTGGTGAGGGCCGCCCAGATAGTGGGCGCCCACGGCTTCATCTCCCGCATGGACGGGGGTTACGACGCGGAGGTGGAGGAGTGGGGCGGGAATCTCAGCGCCGGGCAGCGACAGCTTATAGCCCTGGCCCGGGCCCTAGTCTTCGACCCCAGGATTATTATCCTGGACGAGGCTACGGCCTCCGTGGACAGCCAGACGGAGATGATTATTCAGGAGGCCTTGGGCAAGGCCCTCAAGGGCCGCACCGCCTTGGTCATCGCCCACCGCCTCTCCACGGTGCGCAACGCCAACCGGGTTATAGTCATGGACGCGGGCAGGATAGTTGAGGAGGGGAACCACCGCCAACTCCTGAGCAAGGGCGGGGTCTACTCCCAGCTTTACCGCATGAGCTTTGGGGGCAACGGGGCCGCGCCCTCCGCAGACGGCGCTTCTATCTCTGAGTAGCCGGCCCTGAGCGGGCGGCGGCTCACACCGGAGCCTCTATCTCTGAGTAGGCGGCCCTGAGGGGGTGGCGGCTCACACCGACGCTTCGATCTCTGAGTAGGCGGCCCTGAGCGGGAGGCGGCTCACACCGGCGCTTCTATCTCTGAGTAGGCGGCCCTGAGCGTGCGGCGGCTCACACCGGCGCCTCTATCTCTAAGTAGCCGGCCCCGAGCGGGCGGCGGCTCACACCAGCGCTTCTATCTCTGAGTAGGCGGCCCTGAGCGTGCGGCGGCTCACACCGGCGCCTCTATCTCTGAGTAGGCGGCCCTGAGGGGGCGGCGGCTCACACCGCCATGACGTGGTATCCGGCGTCAACGGGTATCACGGCCCCCGTGACCCCGCTGGATAGGTCGCTGCAAAGGTAGAGGGCGGCGCCGGCCACCTCCCGGTGGGTGATGTTCCGACCCATGGGCGCCCGTTGCGCGTGTATCTTCACCATGTCGGGGAAGCCGTGAATCCCCCGCGCGGCCAGGGTTTCGAGAGGCCCGGCGGAGATGGCGTTGACGCGGATGTTCCGGCCGCCGTACTCGGCGGCAAGCTGCCGCACCTCGTTCTCCAAGGCGGCCTTGGCCGTTCCCATGATATTGTAGCCCGGGAACACCCGCTCCGATGCCTGGAAGGTCATGGTTATCACGCTGCCGCCCCCCGTCATCAGGGCGGAGGCGTGGCGGACGAGGGGGATTAGCGAGTAGGCGCTGATTTCCAGGGCCACCCGGAACCCCTCGCGGCCCACCTCCGAAAAGTCGCCGCCCAGGTCCTCCCGTTGGGCGAAGGCGATGCTGTGGACCAAGTAGTCCAGCGAGCCGAACTCCTCGGCGGTCTTCCGGAAGGCCTCTTCGACCTGGCTATCGCTGGAAACGTCGCACTGGAGCAGAAGGACGTTGTCCATGTCCTGGGTCAGCCGCTCGGCCCGGCTCTTCAGCCGCTCGTTCTGGTACGCGACGGCCAGTTTCGCCCCCGCCTCGCCCAGAATCCGGCAGATGGCCCAGGCGATGCTGCGCTCGTTGGCCACGCCGAAAACCATTGCCTTCTTGCCCGATAGGTCTATTGAATACAAGGGTGTCTTCTCCTCTTATGGCTTCTAGGGCGCCCAGATGCCCCGCCGCCCGTCCACGGCCTCCCGTTCCAAGGCGGCGAAACACTGGTGGAACCTAACGTCGGGCGGGTACTCCACGGCCTTGGCCAGACCCTCCCGGACCAGTTCCGCGTTCACCAGTATATCATCCACGTACACGTACCGGAGCAGACGGCCGAACCGGTCCGTTTCCGACGTGTCCCGCGCCAAGCGCGCCTCCCGGCCCTCCACGAGGCGGCGGTTCAAACGGGTGGCCTCGGTGAAAAGGGGTTCGCCCCGCTCCGGCGTGTCGACGCCTATGTACCGCACGCGGGCGCCGTCGGCCAGTTCAACGGTGTCCCCGTCAATGACCCGCGCTATCCTGGCCGCGCCTCCACGGTCTTGGGCGGCTGAGCAGCCAAACCCTCGGGGGGAGGGCGGCGCGGCTCCACCCCGCGAGGTGGCCCCGAACACGGCCTCGCATCCCGGCGGGGCCGCGCCGCCGGGCGGTTCCGGCGTCCACGCCGAGGAGGTCAGCAGCAGCCACCCCACCAACAGCAGAAGGGCTATCCTGGGGGCCATTTCAGGCGGGCCGCCCTATGCGAGGCGCCACCTCCTCCAGGAAGGTTTCCAGTTGGCCCATGGGGTTGAAGGAGGCGAACCGGACGATGACGGTGGTCGCCCCGGCGTTGGCGTATTGGCGTATGGACTCAACCAGGGCGTCGGGACGTCCCCAGGGACCCCACAGGTCCCGCCATATGTTGACGCCGTAGTACGTTCGGATGTACCGGTCGGCCTCGGCCTGGGCCGCGGATGGGTCCGCGTTCAGGTTAACCGTCATGTAGAAGACCCGCTCCATGGCGCGGTGGTCGCGGCCATATTCGACGGCGTATGCGCTGACCCGTTCCCCCACCTCGGCGAACTCCCGGGGCGGCTCGGATATGGATATGTAGCCGTCGCCCAGCTGCGCGGCCCGGCGGAACTGGGCCTCCCGCCCCGCCCGCAGGTGACAGGCGAAGAGGACCGGTACGCCATCCTTTTGCGCGGGCGTGGGCCGCATGGACGCGTTCTCCATCCGGAAGTGACGGCCTTCATACGATACGGCGCGTCCCGTTCCCAGAGCCTTGACTATATCCATGACCTCTTCCAGCCGGCCGCCGCGTTGGGAGGGCTTGACGCCGGCTATCCGCCACTCCTGCTTCTGCGCCTCGTTGAAGGCACCGCCGGCGCCGACGGCCAGGACCGCTCGACCGCCCGAAATCACGTCCAGGGACGCCAGCGTCTGGGCTAGCAGGGCCGGATGCCGCAGGGCCGCCAGCAGGACGGCGGTTCCCAATCGCACCCGTTCAGTGCGGGCGGCCACGGCGGCCAGGGTGGTGAGGGGCTCAAGCCGCGGCTTGGCCGTCAGGCTGTCACCCACCCAGAGGGAGTCCACGCCGGCCTCCTCAGCCACGCGCGCCATCTCGAAGATGAGGCCGGCGTCGGTGGGGGACTCTTGGGACATGATGATTCCGCGGGTGGGAAGGAGAACGCCTAGCTTGACCCCGGCGGCTGTCTTAGGGCTATTCACGGGTGAGACGCTCCAGAAGGCCCGGCTCCATGCCCTCGTACTCCTGGACGTCCTCCCAGGTGTCCAGATCGTTGGCGAGTCCGGGGCTTGAACGAACGACGGGGTCCAGCCCCAGGGCTTTGGCTTGGGCCAGGTGCCGTTGAAAGCTGTCCGGCCCCAGGCTTAACCGGAAGTCTGAGGGTTGGGGGATGAGGATGGCGTTGGTGCCGCCGCCCCGGCGCGCCGGGGCCAGGACCGCCGGCCTCCCGTCGCCGGCCTTGGCGGTTAACCCGCGGAGGTCTGAGGGCTGGATAAAGGGCAGGTCTCCGGGAAGGAATAAGGGAGACTTGCCCGCTGTCCACGCCTCCCGGAAAACGGCGTCGAGGCTCTCGTTGACGTTGGCCCCCGTCTCGCGGCGGAAGCCCGCGCCTTCGCTTGAGGCCGCTTCGACGGCGTCGGTTCCCAGGACCCAGACCTCATCCACCCCTTCGCGGGCGGCTCGGATAACGCGTCGCAGCATGTTGACCGCCAGCCGCTCCCGCTCCGGCGGTTCCAAGAAGGGCGCCAGGCGGGACTTGGCCCGGCAGAGGGGCTTCACGGGTATGATGGCGACCACGTTCATTGCGGGGTCACTGGCCGCCGCCCTCCAACAGCCGGCAGACGAACCTCGCCAAGGCCGTCTTATCCCGGTCTGCGTTCATAACCGTGTTGGTGACGTGGGGGGCCATGCCCAGGGCCTTGATTTCGTCGACGTGGGCGGCGTCGGCTTGGTCGATGACGAATAGGTCGCAGAGGCCGGCGTACCCCTCGGCAACGCTGACACAGGACACGGGGCGCCCCATCTCCCGCATCATCTTGGCCGCCGGGCCGCGCAGGGCCTCCCCGCCCACGATGGGGCTTACGACCAGCCGCGGCCCCGTGAAGGCGCGGATTCGCTCCCGCACGCCTCCCACGGCCAGGATGGGGTCGATGCTGAGGAAGGGGTTGGAAGGACAGAACGCCAGCGCGCGGGCAGACCCCAGGGCCTCGTCGAAGGCGGGCGATGGCTTCGACGCGTCGGCGCCGTGGAACCGCGCCCCCCGCGCCTGCGGCTCGCAGCGACGGCGAACGAAATACTCCTGGAAGGGCAGGAGACCTTCAACGGTGTCCACCATGGTCCGTACCTTGTCGTCGGTCATGGGCGCCACTGCGTGTTGAACGCCCAGACCCCGGCACAACTCCCTCGTCGCCTCGGAGAGGGAGCGGCCTTGGCGCAGCAACTCGGTGCGGCGAATGTGGGTGGCCAAGTCCCTGTCGCCGAGATTGAACCAGGTGGGCGCGCCGTACCGGGAGAGCATCTTCAGGGCCTCAAAACTCTCCCCGGCCAGCCCCCAACCGGCCTCGGGGTTGGCCAGCCCCGCCAGTGTGTACATCACCGTATCCAGGTCGGGGGAGACGCGCAGGCCGTGAAACTCCTCGTCGTCCCCCGTGTTGACAACGATAACCAACTGTTCGGGTGGAAGGACGTTGGCCAGCCCCAAGGCCAGCTTGGCGCCGCCCACACCCCCGGCCAGGGCCAGGACCTTTCCCGACGCGGCGCCCACGGGCGTTCAGGTGGCGGACTGGGACTTGGCCCTGTCCCGATGCTTGGGGTGTTTGAAGCGGAACCCCTCCATCTTGACCAGGCGATGGTAGGAGCCGAACCGTTCCTCCAAATTGCCGTCAACCAGGTCCAGGGGGTCCAGCGGCTCGTCGCCCTCGTCGAAGACCTGCTTAATCCTGTAGTTGGTGAACCGCTCGGCAGGCGTTCGCCCGGCGTCGCGGATGGTCTGGCGGAACTCCGAAGGGCGCACCAGCTGGCCGTGCTGCGCCCCAGCCGCCGTGGAGATGCTCTCGTTGATGAGGCTGCCGCCCATGTCGTTGACCCCCGCGTTCAGGAGCAGCTGCGAGAGTCGGATTCCCTCCTTGACCCAGGAGACCTGTAGGTTTGGAATCCAGTTGTTCAACATAATGCGCGCGACGGCGTGCATCTTCAAGACCTCAACGCCGGTGGCCCCGCCGCGGACGCCCTCGACGTTCTTTTGGAAATGCATGGGGGCCTCGGCGTGAACAAAGCTCAGGGGCACGAACTCGGTAATGCCGCCGGTGGACTTCTGGATGTCGCGGATGAGGGCGATATGCCGCGCCTTGTGCTCGTTGGTCTCCACGTGGCCGTACATAATGGTCGACGTGGTGGGGATGCCCAGGTCGTGGGCGGTGGTTATCACCTCAACCCACCGGTCGACGGGGATGCGGCCGGGGGAGATGCGGTCCCGCAGTTCCTGGTCCAGTATCTCGGCGGAGGTGCCGGGAAGACTGCCCACCCCGGCATCCTTGAGGGCCTTGAGGTAGTCCCTCACCGTGCCCTTGGAGCGGATGGCCCCGTACAACACCTCCTCCGGCGAGAAGCCGTGGATATGCACGTTGGGCAAATGGGACTTGATGGCCTCGCAGAGCCGGACGTAGAGGTCGCCCTCCATCTGGGGCGGCAGGCCGGCCTGGACGCATACCTCCGTCGCGCCCAGGTCCCAGGCCTCCTTGGCCCGGCGCAGGACCTCCTTCAGGGGCAGGAAGTAGCCCTCCTCCTGGCGGTGGTCCCGGCTGAAGGCGCAGAACCCGCACTGTTTGACGCACACGTTGGTGAAGTTGATGTTGCGGTTCACAACGTAGGTCACCAGGTCGCCCGAGGCCCGGCGGCGCAGTTCGTCAGCCGCCATGACCGTGGCGTTGACCTCCATGCCGGAGGCGTTGAACAAGGCCAGGCCCTGCTCAACGGTTATGTCCCGGCCCTCAAGGGCGTCGGACAATGCCCCGGCGACGACGGGGTCGATGCCGCCGGCCAGTCGCTCCAAGGCGCCGGCTCGGTTATGCTCGCGCGGGTCGCTCTGTCGCTGGGACATAGCGTTCCATCCCCCCTTTCACGTAGCCGTCCTGGTCCGCCGCGGCGTCCAGACGCTCTCGGAGAGCCGCCGGGACGTAATCGGCGGTTTCCATGAAAAACTCCGGGTATATGGGCAGACGCGGCCGCAGGGTGAAGCCCTTTTCGCGGGTGCGTCGCCGGAGTTCGGAGAGTTGGGGCCAGGGCGCCTCCGGGTTCACGTAGTCGATGGTCAGGGGGGACACGCCGCCCCAGTCGTTGATTCCCGCCAGCAGAAACGCGGGGTAGTCCGTGGGGCTGAGGTTTGGAGGCGCCTGGATGTTGGCCTTTGGCCCCAAAATCATGCGGGCCGCGGCGATGTTCCACAGGAGGTCCTGAGTTCCGGCGTCGGCGTGTCCGGCCATTGGGGTGTTGGGCTTGGCGCGGAAGTTCTGGACTATCACCTCCTGCACGTGGCCGTGGCGCCGGTGGGACTCGCGAATGGCCAGCAGGGTCTCGACGCGCTCCCGCCGCGTCTCCCCAATGCCTATCAGTATGCCCGTGGTGAAGGGGATTTTCAGATGTCCCGCCATGTCAAGGGCCTTCAAGCGCGCCTTGGGCCACTTGCTGGGCGCCCGGCTGTGGGGGCCGTCTCCTTGGCAAAGGCGCTGGCTCAGTATCTCCAACATCATACCCATAGAGACGTTAACCTCCTTAAGCGAGGCCATCTCCCGCCTGCTCATGACGCCGGGGTTGCCGTGGGGCAGCAGCGCGGTCTCCTTCAGGGTCAGGGCTGAGACGCTCTTGAGGTACTCCAGGGTGGTTGAGAAGCCCCGGCCCGCCAGCCACCGCCGCGCCTGGGGATAACGCTGCTCCGGGCGCTCGCCCAGGGTGAACAGGGCCTCGGCGCAGCCCATCCGCTGGCCGGCTGCGGCCACCTCCAACGCCTCCTCCGGCGTCATGTACAGCCGGTCGGCCTCGGAGGGACTTTGGCGGAAGGCGCAGTAGCCGCAGAAGTCGCGGCACAGGCGCGTTAGGGGGATGAACACCTTTGGGGAGAAGGTGACCACGCGGCCCTTGCCGCGGTCGCGCAGGATGGACGCCGCGGCGCAGAGACCGTTCAGGTCTTCAGGTGCGGAGCGGGCCAGCGCCAGGGCTTCATCATCGGATAGACCCCAGCCCTCCAGGACGCGCTCCACCGCGGGCTTCAACCCTTCGCTCAGGCCCTCCAAGGGGTCGGAGCCGGGGCGCGGGGCGGGCGTCTTTTCGGACGTGGGGGGCGATGCGGTCATCTGAGGCATGGGGCTATTGTAGACCCTGGGATGTTTGCAGGCAACGCAGGTTGACGGCGCAACCCCGGCTATGCTTTGTGGTTGGAAGGACCCCGGCCATTGAACTACCGCCGCTCTTGGGGTTGGACCCGTGGCCAAGCCGGCGATGTGTCTAGGGCTAGAACAGCTTATTCTGCGGCGGCGGGCCATCCTTGGAGGCGTAGTCGATGCCCAGGTGAGCGTAGGCGCGGGGGGTGGCGGTGCGGCCCCGGGGCGTCCGCTCTAGGAAGCCGAGTTGCAGCAGATACGGCTCGTAGATGTCCATAATGGTGTCCGACTCCTCGCTAATCGACGCCGCCAGGGTGTCCAGCCCCACCGGGCCGCCGGAGAACTTCTCCACGATGCCCCGCAGCAGCCGGTGGTCCACCTCGTCCAGGCCGAGGCTGTCCACCTCCAGCTTGTTGAGGGCGTCCAGGCACACCTCCTTGGTAATGCGGCCGTCGGCCATCACCTGGGCGTAGTCCCTGGCCCGCCGCAGCAGCCGGTTGGCCACCCTGGGGGTGCCGCGGGAGCGGGTGGCTATCTCCCTAACGCCATGGTCGTCTATGTCCACGTCGAAGATGGACGCCGAGCGGCGCACTATGGAGCTCATGGCCTCGTTGTCGTAGAAGTCCAGCCGGTATATGGAGCCGAACCTGTCCCGCAGGGGCGGGCTTATCATGGCGTACCGGGTGGTGGCCCCCACCAGGGCGAAGGGGTTGACCCGCAGGTTCATGCTCCGTGCGCCCAGGCCCTTCCCCATCATCCATGAGAGGAAGAAGTCCTCCATGGCGGGATAGAGGACCTCCTCCACCACCCGGCTGAGGCGGTGGATCTCGTCAATGAACAGGACGTCGCCTTTTTTCAGGCTGGTGAGCACGGCGGCCATGTCCCCGGCGCGCTCAATGGCCGGGCCGGAGGTGACCCGGATGTTAACGTCCATCTCCTGGGCGATGATGTGCCCCAAGGTGGTCTTGCCCAGGCCCGGCGGCCCGTAGAGGAGGACGTGGTCGAGAGGCTCTTCGCGCATGGCGGCGGCGCGGATGGCTATGACCAAGTTCTCCTTCACCCGCTCCTGGCCGACGAAGTCGTTCAGCAGGCGAGGCCGGAGGGAGGTGTCCAGCCCCTCGTCCTCTTGCCTAGCCTTGCCCGAAACCAGCCGCTCCGCCATTGGCCGTATTCTAGGCGTGAAGGCCGAGGCGAGTCAATGAGGACGGCCGCCGCCAAGTTGGGTTGACACCACCCGCGGCTAACATCAGAATGAAGGCCCGAATGACTAACTTCGGAATCGTTTCCACGCCCACCTTCGACTGGTTGGCCAAACAAGCTCAATCCTGCGAGTCGCGTATGCTTGTTGGCAGTCCCTACGTGAACAACGGCATTATCAGGTTGACCGGCATGGTCTCCCCGTCAGTTTCTAGGACATTAGTCACTCGGACGGACCTGCGAGACTTTGCCGTTGGGTCATCCAATTTAGACACCCTGTGCTCCTTGGCTAGGGAGGGTGTAGCAATTCTCAGCTTAAGCGCTCTTCACGCCAAGATGTACATTTTCGACGATACTTCCGCTTTGGTCACGTCCGCCAACGCCACCGCCTCCGGGATGTGGCGCAACATCGAATGTGGCCTCAGCGTTGGCGATAAGCGGGTGGTGAAGCGGTTAGCCAAGTCCCTTTTGAGCGGGTTCGGGGCAGGGGAACCACCCCGCATGATGAAGCGCGAGGAGTTAGAAGCCCTAAACATTCCGTTGGAAGCCATCAAGGCGTCTCTTCCTAAGCCAAACCGCAGCGAGGCGCCAGACACGTCAATGGAGATTGCGGCGGCGTACTCTATACAGGACAAGGAGATGTTTCTAAAGGGATTTAAGGGTTGGCAAGCCCTTGTCCTTGAGGGAGTTCTAGACATGCCGGAGGATGGGTTTAGGATTGGGGATTTGCTCAAGACGTGCGGGCCTAAAGCGGCCCGAAGGTATCCTAGAAATCAACACGTAGCCGCCAAGCTGCGGCAGCAGCTTCAGAGACTTCGAGATATCGGCATAGTTGAATTTGTGCAACCCGGGTTCTATCGGAATACCATGAATCGCGGCTGGAAGAAACGGTAGTATCCAAGCCTCAGGACACCGCCGCCGCTCCCCAGCCTGACAGCTAGGTGTCCAACTCTGCGTACCGCGTAGGGTTGCGGCGTCGCGCCACGCTTGAGTGAGTGTCCGTGGGGCATTACAATAGACGCATCCTCGGGAGGTCAGGCCCCTATGCCCAGCCGAAGCAAAAGAGAGTGGCGGGAGGAAACCCTGCGGCCGGCCCTTGAACGCAGGCCGGAGCGTCTTCCCGCCTTCGCCACCGAGTCGGGGCTGGAGCAGGACGCGGTTTACGCCCCCTCAGACCTTGAGGAGGCGGGGTTCGACTACCGCCGGGACCTGGGCGACCCGGGGGAGGCCCCCTACACCCGGGGGGTGCAGCCGAACATGTACCGGGGCCGGCTGTGGACCATGCGCCAGTACTCCGGCTACTCCACGGCCAAGGAGTCCAACCGGCGGTACAGGTATCTGCTGGCCCAGGGGCAAACGGGCTTGTCGGTGGCCTTCGACCTGCCCACCCAGTTGGGGTACGACTCCGACAACCCCATCGCCCAGGGTGAGGTTGGCAAGGTGGGCGCGCCCATATGCCACCTTGACGACATGGAGGAGCTTTTGGAGGGAATTCCTCTGGACAGGGTCAGCGCCTCCATGACCATAAACGCCACGGCGTCGGTTCTCCTCTGCCTGTACGTGGCCGTGGCGCGGAAGCGCGGCGTGGCGCTATCGGAACTAAGCGGCACCCTCCAGAACGACATACTGAAGGAGTATATCGCCCGCGGAACCTACATCTACCCGCCCCAGCCGTCCATGCGCCTGGTGGTGGACGTGTTCAAGCACTGCTCAGCCCACCTTCCCAAGTGGAACACCATCAGTGTCAGCGGTTACCACATGCGGGAGGCGGGGGCCACGGCGGCCCAGGAGTTGGCCTTCACCTTCGCCAACGCCATCGAGTATGTTGGTGCGGCGGTGAACGCCGGCCTGGACGTTGACGCCTTTTCCGGGCGCGTATCCTTCTTCTTCGCCGCCCACAACGACCTCTTTGAGGAGGCGGCCAAGTTCCGGGCGGCCCGCAGGCTATGGGCCAGGATAATGAAGGAACGGTTCCACGCCCGAAGCCCCCGCTCCATGAAGTTGCGCTTCCATACCCAGACCGCCGGGGTGACGTTAACGGCCCAGCAGCCCGACAACAACGTGGTCAGGACCACGGTCCAGGCCCTCTCGGCCGTTCTGGGCGGCGCGCAGTCGCTCCACGTCAACTCCCGTGACGAGGCCCTCTCCCTGCCGTCGGAGGAGTCGGTCCAACTCTCCCTGCGCGCCCAGCAGATATTGGCCCACGAGACGGGCGTCGCAGACGTGGCTGACCCGCTGGGCGGCTCCTACTACGTGGAGGACCTGACCCGGCGACTCGAGGAGGCCGCCCTAGAGCATATCGACAGGATAGACGCCCTGGGCGGCGCGGTGGCCGCCTTGGAGCAGGGGTATCAGATGGGGGAGATACATCAAGCCGCCTTCCGGCATCAGATGGAGGTGGAGGAGGGCCGGCGGGCTATCGTGGGCGTGAACCGGTACGTGACGGGGGAGCCGCCGCCCCGCGGCCGGACGGGGGTGGACCGGGAAGCGTCCCTGCGCCAGATGGCCCGTCTCAGGCGGGTGCGGGCGGAGCGCGACGGAGCGGCGGCCGGGTCTGCCCTTTCAAGGCTGGCAGACGTGGCCCGTTCCGGCGATAATACGGTGGAGGCCATTCTTGAGTGTGTGGAGAGCTACTGCACCCTCGGCGAGATATGCGACGTGTTCCGGGGCGTCTTTGGGGAGCACCGGGAGACGGCGTCGGTCTAGCCGGGAGGCGCTTCCAACGCAAAACTCTAAAGGGATCTGCATATGATTGACCTGCTGCTTACGGAAGAGGAGATGATGCTTCAGGCCGCGGTGAGGGAGTTCGCCGAGAGGGAGCTCAAGCCCCGCGCCAAGGAGATGGACGAGAAGGAGGAGTTCTCTTGGGAGGTCTGGCGGGGCATGACGGCCTTGGGCCTGGCGGGCATAGGCGTTGACCCGGCCTATGGCGGCGACGGAGGCTCCCACCGCCAGATGGTCGTCGCCGTACAGGAGATATCCCGCGGCGACGCCGCCTCCGCCGTGAACCTGCTGGCCCACCGCTCCCTGGGCATGGAGACTATCTACCGGTATGGTAGCGAGGAGCAGAAGCTCCGCTACATCCCCGACGCCGTTGAGGGGAAGGCGGTCCTGGCGTGGGCCCTCACGGAGCCTAGCTCCGGGTCCGACGCCGCGGCCATGGACACCACCGCCATCCTCAAAAATGGGGAGTACAGGCTCAACGGCGGCAAGACGTTCATCACCAACGGCGACGTCGCCGACGCCACCGTGGTCTTCGCCACCCAGGACAAGGGCCTGGGGCACCGGGGCGTCAGCGCCTTTGTGGTGGAACGGGGCGCCCCGGGGTTTGAGACTCGCAAGCAGCGCGGGAAGATGGGTATGCGCGGCTCCAACACCGTGGAGATGACCTTCCAGGACGCCGTGGTTCCCGCCGCCAACCGCCTGGGCGAGGAGGGCATGGGGTTTCGCTACGCCATGGGGGTGCTGGACGCCAGCCGCGTCATCATAGCCGCCCAGTGCGTGGGAATAGCGCAGGCGGCCTTCGAAGCCGCGGCGCGGTACTCGCATCAACGCCACTCCTTCGGGAAGGCCATCGCGAGCCGCCAAGCCATCCAGTTCATGCTGGCCGACATGGCCACCGACATCTACGCGTCCCAGACCATGACCCTCCACGCCGCCACCCTCAAGGACCGGGGCAGGCCCTTTCTGACCGAGGCGTCTATGGCCAAGCTCTACGCGTCAGAGGCCTGCTTCAGGGTGTGCTCCAAGGCCGTGCAAATCCACGGCGGCTACGGCTACTTCAAGGAGTCCGACGTGGAGCGGTACTTCCGGGATGCCAGGGTCACCAGCATCTATGAGGGCACCTCTGAGGTGCAGAAGATGGTCATCGCCCGGCAACTGTTAGAGCAGTTCAAGTCCTAGAGGAGGGAGCCTGCCGGTGAGCCGGATTTGCGCCGTTGACTACGTAGACCACGTGGGGGTGGCCGTGAAAAGCGTTGACGCGGCCTTGGATTTCTTTGAAGGGGTCTTCGGCATCCCCAGGGTGGAGGCTAAGGACCTGCCGGACCAGGGAGTGAGGGCCGCTTTGCTGGAGGTTGGACAGACCCGGTTGGAACTGCTGGAGCCCCTGGCCCCCGGAACCCCGGTGGGCCGGTTCTTGGAGCGGCGGGGGGAGGGGCTGCACCACCTGGCCTTCAACGTGGCCGACGTGTCGCGGAGCCTGGAAGCCGTCAAGGCCGCCGGCCTCCGGGTCATAGACGCGGCGCCAAGGGAGGGCCTCTCCGGGCTGATAGCCTTCATCCACCCCAAGTCGACCCACGGAACGCTTATGGAACTGGTGCAGAGCGTATAGCCGGCAACAGGCCGGTAATAGGCCGGTAATAGGCCAGTAATAGGCCAGTAATAGGCCAGTAATAGGCCAGTAATAGGATAGTATCTATGTTGGAACGGCGGCGAAAGATAAGGGTGTTGGTGGCCAAGCCGGGCTTGGACGGGCACGACCGCGGGGCCAAGGTCATCGCCCGGTCCCTGCGCGACGCGGGCATGGAGGTGATTTACACCGGCATACGCCAAACCCCTCAGATGATAGTGGAAGCGGCGGTCCAGGAGGACGTGGACGTGATAGGGCTTAGCATACTCTCGGGGGCGCACATGGAGCTTTTCCCTGAGATTTTGGCCGGGCTCAGGGAAAACGGCATGGAGGACGTCCTGCTTCTGGCCGGCGGCATCATACCGGTGGAGGACCACGAACCCCTGGGGGAAATGGGGCTAAACGGCATCTTCGGCCCTGGCTCCTCCACCAAAGACATTGTAAAATTCATTAAAGACACCGTTGAGGAAAGGCCGTTTTCATAGCCCACACAGCCGCTTTTTCTTCACCATCGCCATAGACCCGTCCTAAGGTCTATCCCCTCCCCTTGACATTAGACGCGCCCCGTAATTATAATTTCCCGTCGCTTTGCTTTGAAGACTTAGCCTTATGCGATACAACGTAGCACAGCTTTTGAAGGAGCCTGTGGGTTTCCAGTGGGACCTCCAGGTGAATGAAGAGGTATTGATAGAGGCAGGCGTGCGGGAACGGGTCGTTGGACACGTCCGGTTGACCCGGTTTAACAGAGGCGTCTGGGCCAAGGCGGGCCTAGACGTGGAGGTTGACGAGTCCTGCGGTCGCTGTCTGAGCGTCTTCCGGCTACCCGTTCACGTCTGCATTGACGAGAGGGCCCGGCCCTCCGGCCCGGCGGAGGCGGAGAACGGGGAGCTTGTCATAGACCGCGACGGGGCGTTGGACCTCCGAGAGACCCTGCGCCAGTATCTAATCCTCAACCGCCCGGTCAAAGCCGTGTGCCAGTCCGACTGCAAAGGCATCTGCGCCCTCTGCGGCGGCGACAAAAATCTCAGCCCGTGCCAGTGTCAGGAGCGGCCGGTGGAGCCTCGTTGGGCCAAACTGGCTGCCCTGGGTTCCCGGCGCGGGGGTTAGAGTCACCTATGGGCGCGCTTCCAACCAAAAAAATCAGCAGGGCAAGGAGCGGACGTAGAAGGGCAATTGCCTACCGTCTGAAGACCACCCACCCATCCATCTGCCCGCAGTGCCGTTCGGCCAAGCTGCCCCACCGGGCATGTCTCAAGTGCGGGTTTTATAAGGGCCGTCGAATCTTTACGCCAGGAGGTGAAGCAGAAGACACTTAGACCGTAGTTTTAGGTTTCCCATTTTTGTTCGAAATACTAGATTAAGTTCGTTTAAGGGGGAATCACGAAAACACAAAACAGTCCTGGAATTGCCTACATTTTCCCTGGGCAAGGTTCCCAATTCGTTGGGATGGGGTCGGAACTCTACAAGACCTCAAAGCGGGCGAGAGAAGTTTTTGACACTGTGGACGAGTCATTGTCCTTTCCTCTTAGTAAGTTGATGTTCGAGGGTCCCTGCGGCGAATTGCAAAAGACGGTGAACTCCCAACCCGCCATCATGGCCGCTTCTTTGGCCTCGTTGGCGGCCTTGGAGGAGTGCGCCCCATGCGAGCCGGTGGAGCCTGTGGCCTTCGCCGGGCACAGCCTGGGGGAGTACACGTCCCTCGTGGCGGCCGGAGTTCTGGACCTGGTTGACGGCATTCGCTTGGTTCAGCAGCGGGGCAACCTCATGCAGAAGGCGGCGGAGGGCCGCTCAGGAGGCATGGCCGCCATCATCGGGTTGGACGACGCGACGTTGGAAGAGGTGTGCCGGGAGACCGGCGTTGAGATTGCCAACGTGAACACCCACGACCAGATAGTGATAAGCGGTGACCGTTGCGCCATGTCCAAGGCCGTTGACATGGCCCTGGCCCGCGGCGCGCGGAAGGCCGTTCCCCTGGCCGTGGCCGGCGCCTTCCACTCCCAGCTGATGTCTCCCGCCCGCGATGAGTTGTGCAAGGTCTTGGAGGAGACCTCCTTCAAGGAACCGAAGGCGCCCATCGTAGCCAACCTTTCGGGTCAGCAGTTGACCACCGGTCAGGAGATAAGAGAGGAGTTGGAGGAGCAGGTCTGTCACTGCGTTCAGTGGAAGCAGTCCGTTGAGTGCATGATACACATGGGCGTCTCCACCTTCGTAGAGTTCGGGCCGGGCCGGGTGCTGACGGGTCTGGTGAAGCGGATAGACCGCAGCGCGAAGACGGCCAACGTTGGAGATACGGTCTCAGCCCGAAGGGTGGCTGGACAAAATCCGGCCCTCTAAAATCCCGCACGCGAAGACGCGCCCCCATGGCTCCTCAAAAGGCTCCTCTTCTCCGGAGAAAGGCCAGAAGCCTGGCGTTGCAGGCCCTGTATGAGGGCGACGCCTCGGACCACTCGCCGGAGGAGACGATGGAGAGGCTTTTGGCGGGCGCGTCCATGAACGCGGGGGCCAAGGCCTTCGCCCGTGGTTTGGCGCGCGGGGTCGCGACGGAACTTAAAGGCATCGACAGCATGATTAGGGATCTGGCTCCCGCCTGGCCGGTGGAGCAGATCCCGACGGTTGACCGCAACATATTGCGGATAGCCATCTACGAGATTGGCCACGCCGCCTCAACGCCGCCCAAGGTTGTGATAAATGAGGCTGTGGAGTTGGCCAAGACCTTTGGCAGCGAGAGTTCGCCGCGGTTCGTGAACGGCGTTCTTGGCTCCCTTATGAATATGGGCGATCCCACCACAGAGGCAAGCAGGCGATAAGATAGGTGATAACATGGCAACAGTCATGGAAAGAGTAAAAGACATTGTAGTTGACAAGCTCGGCGCGGATGAGGACAAGGTCACTCCCGAAGCCTCCTTCGTCGAAACCCTCAACGCCGACTCCCTGGACCTGGTGGAACTGATAATGGCCTTCGAGGAGGAGTTCTCCACCGACGACCGGAAGGTTGAGATATCCGATGAGGAGGCGGAGAAGATCCTCACGGTTCAGGACGCCATTGACTACCTCAAGGGAAGCGGCGTTGAGGACGGTGAGGACGTCGAGGATGTTTAGAAAAGACTTTCTCTGATAAACTGGCCTGGCAAAACCCTCCGCGAGGTCACGGTTTATGAGCAGTCTGGAAGAGGTAGCCCGGCGGATAAGCGTTTGCGTCGACTGTTCTCTCAGCAAGAACAGGACTCACGCGGTGCCCGGCGAGGGCCCCGCTGACGCCGAAATCATGATGATAGGCGAAGGCCCCGGTTTCCACGAGGACAAGCAGGGCAGGCCCTTCGTGGGGCCGGCCGGCCGGTTCCTTGACCAGCTCATCGCGTCGGCGGGTCTCGACCGGAAGCAGGTGTACATCACCAACGTGGTGAAGTGCCGCCCGCCCAACAACCGGGACCCCCTGCCGGGCGAGATAGCCGCCTGTCGCAAGCACCTGGACCGGCAGATTGAACTGGTAAACCCCAAGGCGGTGGCCACCCTAGGCAGGTTTTCGATGGCCAGATTCATTCCCAACCAGACCATCGGCAAGGTTAGGGGCAAGGCCAGAAGCGTTGAGGGAAGGCTGATATACCCCATGTACCACCCGGCGGCGGCCCTCCACAATCAGAACCTGAGAAAGGTGATTGAGGATGACTTCAAGGCCATATCCACCCTGGCGAAGCAGGCCGTCCGCCAACCGCCCGCCGATGACCCTCCGGGCGAGCAGCTAAATATGTTTTCAAGTGGAGGCCCATGACGCCTATGACAGCCCATGACGAATAACGCGTCCCACGTCCCTCTGAGGGTTATCCCCCTGGGCGGCCTGGGGGAGATTGGCAAGAACATGATGGTCCTGGAGTGGGGCGACGACATCGTCGTCGTCGACTGCGGCGTCATGTTCCCCGGCGAAGACGCCCCGGGGGTGGACCTGGGCATTCCCGACGTATCCTATCTCATAGAACGCGCCCACAAGGTGCGGGCCATACTGATTACCCACGGCCACGAGGACCACACCGGCGCCCTTCCCTACGTTCTGCCCCGGCTCAACGCGCCCGTGTACGCCCCCCGGCTGGCCCACGGCCTCATATCGGTGAAGCTGAGGGACCACGGGATTCACCAGATGGCCGACCTTCGCGTCCTTGAACCCGGCGAGCCGGTGTCCCTGGGGCGGTTTGAAGCGGAGGCCTTCCGGGTGTGTCACAGCATCCCCGACGCCATGGGGCTGGCCATAAACACCCCCGCGGGGCGGGTGATACACACCGGCGACTTCAAGGTCGACCACACGCCCGTGGACGGCGGCATGATGGACTTCGCCCGCTTGGCCCGCTTCGGCGAGGAGGGAACGCTGCTGCTGCTGTCCGACTCCACCTACGCCGAAATGGAGGGTTATACGCCCTCGGAGCAGGTGGTTGGAGATGCCTTGGACCGGGCCATCGCCGAGGCCCCGGGCCGGGCGCTGGTGGCCACCTTCGCGTCGCTAATCGCCCGCATCCAGCAGGTCATCGACGCGGCGGCGCGGCACAACCGGAAGGTGGCCATCGTGGGACGCCGCATGGTGGATAACGTCGCCATGGCCAGGGATATGGGCTACCTAACGGCCCCTCCCGGCCTCCTGATTCCCCTCCGAAAGGCCCTGAGGCTGCCCCAAAACCAGGTGGTTCTCATCACCACGGGCAGCCAGGGAGAGCCGACCTCGGCCCTGGTTCGCATAGCCAACGGCTCCCACCGTCAGATTGACGCCCAGCCCGGCGACACGGTGATAATCTCCGCCTCGGCCATCCCGGGCAACGAGAAGGTGGTCAACAGGACCATCAACAACCTGACGCGCCAGGGAGCGCGGGTGCTCTACGACAAGATAGCCACCGTGCACGTCCACGGCCACGGCGCCCGGGAGGACTTGAAGCTGATGCTGCGCCTCACCAAGCCGCGGTTCTTCGTGCCCGTTCATGGCGAGTACAGGGGGCTGGCCGCCCACGCGGCGCTGGCCCGTGAGGTGGGCGTCAAAAAGGAGCGGGTGTTTGTTTTGGAGGACGGCGACGCGCTGGAGCTGAATTCCGAGTCAGGCAGCGTGGTGGACAGGCTGCCGGCCAGGAGCGTGTACGTTGAGGGCGGCCACACCCTGGACTCCGACAGCGGCGTCCTGCGAGACCGGAAGGCCATGTCTCAGGATGGCGTGGTGGTGGTCGTGGTGGGTCTCGACCGGCTGAACGGCGCCCCGTTGATGGATACCAAGGTGGTGTCCTGCGGCTTCATGGAGGACGGGCGGGACGGTGAACTCTTTGAGAAGGTGGCCGGGCGCGTGTACGACGCCCTCGACAGTGACGCAGGCGCCTCTCCCGACTGGGGCCGCGTAAGTGAAAAAGTGAAGAAACTGGCAGGCGAGCTCCTTTACAAGGACACGGGTCGAAGGCCTATGATTGTACCTCTGACCCTGAAGGTCTGAGATATCCGACATCCTGTAGTCCGGGAACTCTGCCATGGGACGGCTTTTGAAAGCCTTCGGCCTGCTTCGATACCGAAAAGTCCAGGTGGCCTTGGCCGCCTTGGTTCTCGTGTTGACTCCCGCCAGCCTCCTCTACTTCTGGGACGACGCCCGCAGCGTGGTTTGGACCAGCTTGGGCTTTGGATACGCCCCCGTCGGTCTGTGGATAGCCGCCTTCCTGCTGACCCTGAAATTCGGGCGCAAGTGGGTGACGGCCTACCCCAGCGCCTGGCTGGCCGCCGCCCTTGGCGTGGTGGCCACCCTCGGATTCCTCTCCCTCTTTGTGCCCAGCCAAGGCGCCCTTGACGAAATCGGCCTCTCCGGATACTGGGGCCGGCTTTTGGGCGGGTATCCCCTGCCCCTGGGCATCGCCAAGGTAGCCGCGGCCCTTCTGGCCATTCTCCTCATCGTCGCCCCCCGGTGGAGCGTTGCCCAGTGCCAGGCAGGCGTCGAAGCGACGTCGCGGGGCGCGGTGGCGGCCTACCTGTACTTGGCGGCGCGGGCGCGGGAACTGCCACGGTTGGTCCCGCGCAGACCTCAACCGGCCGCCGCGGAGGGTGAAGCCGTTCCAGCCACGTCCAACGGCCATTCGATGGAGGCCTTCGACGCGACGGACATGGCTCCCGTCGGCCAAGACTACGTGATGGAACCCTTCAACGGGGCGGCCGTCCATGACAGGCCCCTTGAGACGGCCCAAGCAGAGTCCAAGTGGGTGCTGCCCGGTCTGGAACTCCTCACCGTGGGGGAAACCGAGGTTCTGGACAAGGGAATTCTCGACGAGATGTCGTCGCGCATTGAGGAGACCCTCTCCGACCACGGCGTCGAGGTGTCGGTGACGGACGTTAGAACCGGCCCGCGGGTGATTAGGTTCGGGCTGGTCCCGGGCCGCATCAAGAGGAACCGGGACGCCAAGGCCCTGGATGAGAAGACCCACGTGGACATGGGCCGCGTTAAGGTCCAGAGCATACTGGCCAGGGAAACGGACCTGGCCCTGGCCCTCAAGACCTCGGACCTGCGCATAGAGTCGCCTGTCCCCGGCGAGAGCTTTGTGGGGCTGGAGGTTCCCAACCCCAAGCCCAGCAGCGTATTCCTGCGCTCCATCATCACCAACCCCGACTTCCGGGAGATTGTCAAGAAGAACGGTCTGCCCGTGGCCCTGGGACAGGACACCGGCGGCAACCCCCTGGTGACCAATCTGGTGAGCCTTCCCCATCTGCTAATCGCCGGGTCCACGGGAAGCGGCAAGAGCGTTTGCATCAACACCGTGGTCGCTTCCTTCCTAATGTCCATCCCGCCGGACCGCCTCAGAATGCTGATGGTGGACCCCAAGCGGGTGGAGTTGACCCCCTTCAACGGCATCCCCCACCTCTTCGCCCCCGTCATCGTGGACACCGACGAGGTGACGGAGGTCTTGGAGGCCCTGCTGCGGGAGATGTTCGCCCGCTACAAGCTGATGGAGGAGATTGGCGCGCGGAACATTGACGGATATAACCGCAAGGCCAAGGAGCCGATGCCCTACGCCGTGCTCATCATCGACGAGTTGGCCGACCTGATGATGATATCCGGGTTTGAGGTGGAGCAGGCCCTGGTGCGCCTGGCCCAGCTGGGCCGCGCCGCGGGCATACACCTGATACTGTGCACCCAGAGGCCGTCGGTGAAGGTCGTAACCGGGCTGCTGAAGGCCAACGTGCCGGGCCGCATCGCCTTCGCCGTGGCGTCGCAGGTGGACTCCAGGGTGATACTTGACGGGGCCGGGGCCGACAAGCTCTTGGGGAAGGGTGACATGCTCTTCCTCTCCGCCCAGTCGCCCGCTCCCCTGCGGATACAGGGCGCTTATCTGTCGGACTCGGAGCTCGAGGCGTTGATAGACTTCTGGAAGAGCCAGAAGGGCCCGCCCCTTTCGCAAATGTCCATGGAGGCTGAAGCGGAGGACGAGGAAGAGGACGACGAGGACAAGTTGCTGGATAAGGCGCGGCAGATGGCCGGCAAGTACCAGCAGATGTCCCCGTCGCTGCTCCAGCGGCACCTCGAGATTGGATATCCCAGGGCCATGCAACTGCTTGATATCCTTGAAGAAGAGGGGATAGTGGCCGGCGGCGAGCCGGGCAAGTCCCGTCAAGTGCTCAAAAGCCCAAGCCGCGCGGGGAGTTTTTCGGGCGGTTTCTAGGCCGGCGCGCCGGGGCTCTGCCGTGGGCCGGGGATGGCCGAAGACCTTTGCCAACCCATCTTAAGCCCAAGTTCATCTGTGGCGTTTTTGCGGCGCAACCGCTAAGATACGCTTGTACTAGCCCAGCATGGACCAACCGGGGAGTTGATGGCCCATGGCAAGAACCCCGTCACCCATCTACTTGGAGCAGGACGCCGCGCGCTCAGGGGGCAAACCGGCCGCCAAGGTTCTGCCTCGCCCGCGCAAGTCCATAGCCTTCGGGTGGTATGGCGGGAAGTACAGCCATTTGGACTGGCTCCTCCCCCTGCTGCCGGAGGGCCGCCACTACTGCGAACCCTTTGGCGGCTCGGCCGCCGTGCTTCTCAACCGGGCTCCGTCTCCCATCGAAACCTACAATGACATAGACGGAGAGGTGACTAACTTCTTCCGGGTCCTCCGCAGCGCAAAGGATGAGTTGATTGAGAGCATCGGCCTGACGCCCTTTTCGCGGGAGGAGTTCTACATCGCCCTGTCTTCCGGCGGAGAACCCGTGTCGGACATGGAGAGGGCGCGCCGGTTTTTTGTGCGGGCGCGGCAGGCCAGAACGGGCCTGGCTCAGACCGCCACTCTGGGCCGGTGGGCCAACTGCAAGCAGACCAGCCGCGCCGGTATGAGCGGGGTGGTCTCGCGATGGCTGGGCAGCCTGGAGACCCTGCCGGAGATAGCCGCCCGGCTTCTGAGGGTTCAGATAGAGAACCGTCCCGCCATTGAGGTTATCAAGCTGTATGACAGTCCCGACACCCTGTTTTACTGCGACCCTCCCTACGCCCACAGCGCCCGGAGGGACAGCAGGGCCTACGGATTTGAGATGAGTGAGGAGGAGCACCGGCGTTTGGCGGCCGTGCTTCGTGAGTGCGACGGAAATGTCGCCATCTCCGGTTACCGCTGCGAGTTGATGACGGACTTGTACAGGGGATGGAAGCGGCATGACGCCCCGCCTAAGAAATGCCACTCCTCAAAAGACCTGCGCCAAGAGGCCCTATGGACAAACTTCTGATAGGTCCTGTGAAGCTCAGATTTAATGCCGATTGATTATCAAGGGGCTAGGAAGTTACTAGAAGATAACTTTCCTGCCGCAGAGACACGGATGCTAGATAAGACGCCTCCTGAAACGCCGGAGGCCCTTAAGTTGGCGTGCGACGCTGTTTTTAATTCCCCGACGCAGGCATATAGGGAAGCCCTTTTGGGTTGCCTTGTCGCGAGAATTCAAGACAAGACAATAAACATACGGCAGCCTTACGCCAGGCAAGGCCCCAACGCCTTCAGCGGACGAGGCCTGGATGAAAAGGTTGTCAACCGGTTTCTTTACGATGAGCGAATTCCCTGCTCTCGTGGCCCTTACTTGAGCGTATTCAGACGCTCAGTGGAATTTAACTTGCCAACTAGAGAGGGCCTTAGATACCAGGAGGACTACGATAGTCTGCTTGAGGCCATAAAGCACATTGAAGAAACTGCTGAAGACTCCGAACTTCTCAAGTTTCTTAACTACGTGCTATACAAATTCGCGGAACTGCGAGAACAAGCGAATGTTCCTCTTTCAAAGATTCATAGGATTAGTTTGGAACAGTTCGACGACTTGATTTCCGGTCTGCTTGATACGCCGAGTGGAGGCAGGCTTCCCGTTTTACTGGTGGTGGCGGCCTTCACCACTATCAAGAGTTATTTTGAATTGGATTGGGAGGTGTCTTGGCAGGGGATTAACGTATCGGATACTGCCGCCGGCGCCGGTGGCGACATCACGGTTATAAGCCGTGGGGAAACCCTAATGACTGCCGAGGTAACCGAACGCCCCGTGGATGCGACTCGAGTAATCGCCACCTTCAATACCAAGATATCCCTCCATGGAATAGAGGATTATCTGTTCTTTGTGAGCCCGGAGGCTGTTGGTCCGGACGCAAAACGGCAAGCTCGCCAATACTTTGCCCAGGGACACGAGGTCAATTTCGTAATTATAAAAGAATGGCTACTGATGCTTTTGGCTATGATTGGCCGACGGGGTAGGGGCATCTTTAACGAAACTTTACTCCGTTTATTGGAATCTGAGGATACCCCTGCGTCTTTGAGGGTAGGTTGGAATCAGCAGATTGAAAGGATTACCACCTATGTAAAGTAGTAAGGCTGGTAATTCGTATGCAGTCGGTTGACGGGCGTTCGTGGGAAATAAAGGAGGGGGATATGGAGAGCAGGCCGGAAGGAAACGACTTGGTAGATGAGGCCCCCAAGGGGGATGAGGCTCCCGAAGCTGAAGGCAGGCGTGGGGTGATGGGGAGGTTGCGGGGAGCCCTCGGTTCCGGGGGGAAAAGCGTCGTCGGGACTTACGACACCGTCACCGGGGCCAAGTTCCAGAAACAGTTTAACGAGTTCACCGACGCGGTGACTACAACGGTTATCGGCGTCCACCAAAGCCAAGAGGAACAGTTGAAGAAGCTGGCTCTCTTGGAGGAACGGCTGAACGACGCGATGGAGATGCGGCAGGAGCTCCAAGCCCTGTTGGAGAGAACGACTTCCTTGGAGGAACGGCTGAACGACGCTATGGGGATGCGGCAGGAGCTCCAAGCCCTGTTGGAGAGGACGACTTCCTTGGAGGAACGGCTGAACGACGCTATGGAGATGCGACAGGAGCTCCAAGCCCTGTCGAAGAGGATGGCTCCCGTTGAAGAGCAGTTGAACGACGACAAGGAGATGCGACTGGCCCTCCAAGCCACGTTGAATAAGATGGATTCCTTGGAGAAGCGGTTGAACCGTCCTTGGTGGCGTTGGCGGTGGTTTTGATGGCTTACGACAAGCTCAAAGAGCTATCCGACTCATACCCGCCCCAGGCCAGGGACGCGCTGCCTCAACTGGCGGGTCGGTATCGCCGCCGCCACGAAAGGGAGACCCTGGAAGTGGCCGCCATTGCCGCCGACGTGTCCCTTGATAACGTCGTGAACCTTGGCCTCGAGCCCGAGGCCGACCCTCAGTTCCTTGAGGCCTTCCGGCTTCAGTATCCCAACGTGGAGATTGATTCTCTCCGAGGCGCTACGGAGGAGCAGTTGGAGGGTTGGGCCAATGGCTCAAAGGGCAAGTACTTCGAGGTCCTGGTGAGGGATAAGCTGAACGCCGGTGAAACCGTGGGGGGCATCACCCTTGGCCCGGGCGAAGTGGCGGACTTGGCGGGATCTCCGGTGGAGCCGGGGTGGGACCTGGAGATTGTCAACAAGTCTACCGGGGACGTGGTTGAGCAGGTGCAACTGAAGGCCACCGACTCCCTCGGCTATGCGAAGAGCGCCCTGGAAAAGTACCCGAATATCCCGGTCATGGTTCCCCAGGAGCTTCAGGACGAGGCATCCGGCATGGACGCTTTGCTCTCCGCCGATATCTCCAACGAGGAGTTGGAAGATATGACTGGCGAACAGTTGGCTGAACTCAGCGAAAGCGTGGCAATCAGCGCCGGGAATCAGATATCGGAGTTTGCCCTTGACGCCATCCCCATCGGTTCTGCGGTTTGCATAGGCGTCATTGAGGGCGCGAAGGTGATGTTGGGGACCTCCACCGTTGAGGAGTCATTTAAGCGTGGAAGGGTCCGTCTGGCTAGGTCGGCGGTCTATACGACCATCGGGGCGGCTTTAACGGCCGCCGGGGCCGCCTCGGTTGTTTCCATTCCCGCGGTCACGGCGTTGAAAATTGCAGAGGGCAGAGTGGGGAAGCGCGCGGCCATGGGCGAGCAGTTGGACGCGAAGACCCAGGAGATTCTGCGCGAGCTTAACGCGGGCGCGGCGGTCTCCGCCTAGTAGATGGGTTTCAAACCCTACTTGGCCTTGGTCGCCTCGGCCAGGCTGGCCTTCAGCCCCTTGACCACGCGTTCGTACTCCTTCCTGACGGTGGGGCTGGTGAGCACGGTGGGCTTGGTCTCGTCCCGGTAGTCGGACCGCAGGGCCATGGACCCCAGGAAGGGGACGCCCAACTCAGTGGCCAGGGCTTCCCCGGCTCCACGCCCGAAGATATCGCCGGTGTAGTTCTCCACTATGCCCAGCACCTTGACGTTCAGCTTCCTCACCATGTTGATTGACCGCTTGGCGTCCAGTTGGGCCAGCTTTTGGGGCGTGGTGACCATTACGAACCCATCCAAGGGGAGGGTCTGCATCACGGTTAGAGGGGAGTCCGACGTCCCCGGCGGCAGGTCCACCACCAGGTAGTCCAAGTCCCCCCACTGGGTGAGTTGGAGGAACTGGTTGATGGCGTTGTGCACCATGGGGCCGCGCCAGATGATGGCCTCGTCCTCCTTCTGCTGGAAGAACCCCATGGAGACCACCTTGACGCCGAACTTCTCCGACGGCGCCAGCTTGCCATCCACCCGGGTGGGCGGCTCGGTGATGCCCAACACGTTGATGACGTTGGGGCAGTCGATGTCCACGTCCAGCAGCCCCACGGAACGCCCCTGCTTGGCCAGGAGGGCGGCCAGGTTCACGGCTATGGTGGTCTTGCCCACGCCTCCCTTGCCGCTGTACACGGCCACCTTGGTCCTGATTTTGGACAGGTTTTGGGTGATGGCCCTGCGCTGCTGCCACGTTTTCCTGATGGACTCCAGCCGGGCCTGCTCCTGAGGCGTGGGGACTCTCTGGGGAGTGGTCATGGGCCGCTTGACGTCCTTCCTATAGACCGTGACGGCATGGCTAGTCGATGCCCAAGAGCTTCTTGCCGTCTTCCGTTATCAGGTCGGGAGACCAGGGCGGGTCGAAGGTCATCTCCACCTCCACGTCCTCAACGCCCTCCAGGTCGGCGATGGCCCACTCAGCCTGCTGAGCAATCATAGGCCCCATGCCGCACCCCGGGGCGGTGAGGGTCATAACCACGTGAACGTCACCCTCGCTGACCGAAACGTTGTACACCAACCCCAAGTCCCACACGTTGACGGGGATCTCCGGGTCGTAAACCTGCTTCATTACCTCGATAACCGACTCTTTGGTCAAGGTCTCCGCGGCCATCTGCCACCTCCGGACACTCTATGCTGCTACTTAGGATGCTAGCGCTTGGCGGCCATTTAGTCAAAGCCGCCGCGCGCGTCTATCGCGGGGTTTTCCCGGCTTCACAGGCGGCGAGACGGGCGAGACGCGCATAATGGATGCTAAGCGTTCTTCTTAGACATGGCCAGAAGCCGTCTAATCTCGTATATCTCGTCGCGGAACATGGCCGCCTTCTCGAACTCCAGGTTCTTGGCCGAGAGCTTCATCTGGGACTCCAGGTCCTTCACCACGCGGAAGAGTTCGTCCTCCGACATCAGCTTTCGCTCCGTCGCGTAGGGCGCGCGCTCCTCGGCCACGGCCTTAACGCGTTCGGTGATGTCCCGCACGGCCTTCTGAATGCCCTGGGGCGCGATGCCGTGGCGCCGGTTATGGGCGTCCTGTATGGCGCGGCGGCGGTTGGTCTCGTCAATGGCCGTGCGCATGGAGTTGGTCACGTTGTCGGCGTACATAATGACGCGGCCCTCCACGTGGCGGGCGGCCCGGCCCACCGTTTGGATTAGGGAGGAAGCCGAGCGCAGGTAGCCCTCCTTGTCGGCGTCAAGGATGGCCACGAAGCTGACCTCCGGCAGGTCTAGACCCTCCCGCAGCAGGTTGATGCCCACCACCACGTCGTACACGCCCAGGCGCAGGTCCCGCAGTATCTCGCTGCGCTCCAAGGTCTGAATCTCCGAGTGCAGGTAGTGGACGCGGACGCCCATCTCCTGGAGGTAGTCGGCCAACTCCTCGGCCATGCGCTTGGTTAGGGTGGTGACGAGGCACCGCTCCCCGCTTCCCACGCGCTTCTGAATCTGTTCAAGCAGGTCGTCGATCTGGCCGCGGGTGGGCTTGACTTCGATGACGGGGTCCAGGAGGCCGGTGGGACGGATTATCTGCTCCACCACCCGCTGGCTCACTTCCATCTCGTAGGGCCCCGGGGTCGCGGAGACGAAGACGACCTGGTTCACGTGGCCTTCGAACTCGCGAAAGTTCAGGGGGCGATTGTCTAGGGCCGAGGGCAGCCGGAAGCCGAAGTCCACCAGGGTCTGCTTGCGGGAGATGTCGCCGTGGTACATCCCGCGGAGCTGGGGCAGGGTCATGTGGGACTCGTCGATGAACATCAGGTAGTCGGGGGGGAAGTAGTCCAACAGGGTCCAGGGGGTGCTGCCCTCGGCCCTCCGGCCTATGTGCCGCGAGTAGTTCTCGATGCCGGAGCAGTAGCCCACCTGGGCCATCATCTCCAGGTCGTACTTGGTGCGGGACTCCAGGCGGGCCGCCTCCAGTATCTTGCCCTGACTCCTCAGGTGGGCCAGCCACTGGGCCAACTCCGCCTGGATGTCCTCAACGGCCAGGCGGAGCTTCTCCTCGGAGGTCACGAAGTGCTTGGCGGGGTATATCTCCATCTCCCGCCGCTCGGCCAGGACCTCGCCGGTCAGGGGGTCTATCTCGGCGATGCGCTCTATCTCGTCGCCCCAGAACTGGATGCGGACGGCCACCTCCTCGTAGGCGGGCAGCATCTCCAGGGTGTCGCCCTTCATGCGGAACCTGCCGCGGACCAGGCTAACGTCGTTGCGCTCGTACTGCATGGCCACCAGGTCCCGCGCCAGGCTGGTGCGCGCGCGGGTCTCGCCCACCTTCACCGGGGCCACAAAGGAGTAGTACTCCTCCGGGTCTCCCAGGCCGTAGATGCAGGAAACGGAGGCCACTATCAGCACGTCGCGGCGGGTCAGCAGGGAGCGGGTCGCCGAGTGGCGCAGCTTGTCTATCTCCTCGTTGATGGCGGCGTCCTTCTCGATGTAGGTGTCCGTCTGGGGCACGTAGGCCTCGGGCTGGTAGTAGTCGTAGTAGGATACGAAGTACTCGACGGCGTTGTGGGGGAAGAACTCCCTGAACTCCGTGGCCAGCTGGGCGGCCAGGGTCTTGTTGTGGGCGATGACCAGGGTCGGCCGCTGGAGTTCCTGGACGATGTTGGCCATGGTGAAGGTCTTGCCGCTGCCCGTGACGCCCATGAGGGTCTGATGCCGGTTCCCGCCCTCCGCCCCCTCCACCAGCTTGCCCACGGCCTGGGGCTGGTCCCCGGTGGGCTGGAAGTCGGCGGTGATGCTGAACCGGCGCTCCTGAGTCCTTACCATAACCCGTCAATAATACCACCCCGCGCGTCTAATAGCGCAAGGAGAGGCCAGTTGGCAATTGAAGCCTCTAGTTTCTAATGAAGGCAATTCAGTATTTGTGTATAATGCGTGAGATATCCCCTTACGCGCCGGGAAATGAAGAATTTACGAGAATTGAACATCAGGGGAGCTTTGGTTGCTGGCGAAATTTCGCTTGCTGAAGCAGGTTGCGAACGGCTTTCTGATGTGCTTAGCGGATATCAAAAGGGTTGGCCCCGCCGGTCCATAGATAAACTTGGACTGTATGAAGTTAATGGCGTTAGGCACCATATTAGTTTGGAGGTGGAACCACGCCGCAAGAAAAATCCTGACTCAGCTAGATTTACATTGGAATCTCATACGTTTCCATCAAGCGCCACATTGAGGTCAGCGACTCGTATAAAGGGAGAGCGGCAATTTTCTGAAATCCAAGCAATGCTGTCGGAATTCAAAGAATGCGCTCTGAGCAGACCGCTTCATTCTCACATTGTTTGGATGTTCCCGCCTGACGTGAAGCGGCCAATCATTGGTCTTCCTATGATGACCATCCAGGGCCCTAATGCGCCATTTGCGGAAATAACGGGAGTTCGTTTGAGGAAAGAAGGCGATGCAGGATCCACTGTGGTTACGATGGATCTGGGTCCAGACCGTTCGCTTGCAGTCTCGCTAAGGTTTTCCCTATCAGAAGCAAGAATATCCGAACAGCTTATGGACTATACGGTTCAGCGAGGCGTTAGAATCATCGGTGATTTTGTGCTAGACGCAGAGACTCAAGAAAAGGGAACATAACCATGATGATTACTGAATTGGAATCCCACTCGGATAAGCGGAGTAGACATCGCCATATTTCTATGTGGAGTCATGGGCATGTTTATGAGTATCCTCAGGATGTCTTTGATGACTGGGGTTATGATTTTCAGGCCGATGAGGCCGAATTACGGGATCAGGTCAACAAGTTTCCCTCTTCCGAGGAAGTGGAGGAGCTTTGCTCCGTTTTACTCGTTTCTGCTCTCCGAGAGTTGTCTTCTGAGATTCTCAGCGGAGGCATTGAGCATGTTAAGGGTGAAACACGCCGGTTGGAGTATGCTAGGCTTCTCAACAGTTGGATAGCGACAGCAGAAGAGACTGTGGCTGCCGGAGGGAATGTCGAAGAAATCGCAGCCAGGCGCAAAAAACCTCCCAAAAGAATGTGACTAGCTATCTGTGGTCTACGGCTTCATCCCATATTACAAGGTGGCGATTCATCGTTCTGTTAGAAAGTTCTTGAGAAACCATCCTGAGCTTAACCGCAAGTGGTTGGAGATTGAAGATCAAGTCAAACTGAATCCTCGGCGCGGACCTCATATCGATCACCTGAAGGGCGTTTGGAATTGTAGTTACCGCTGGGATGAAGGTTCGTATCGAATCAAATATGAGGTTCTTGACGATGATTCGGAGATTCATTTCTACGATGCCAATAACCGAGGTGACGCGTATAAGAAACAGAAGGGCGATAGAAGGCGGCGTTGATTCATAGCGGTAGGCTGCGATTTCCTTGGATTCATAGGTGGCGAAACTGGGAATACTCCACTTATTCACGAACCGCTTGCAACGATACAGGCATTAAACCCCAGACGAAACGCCAAGTTAACTTCCTCGCTCCCCATCCGGCCAGCCCTGGCGCCTTGGGATGGCGGGTCTGTGATACAATGTTCCCAGCCGTTCGCCCAGACGCGGGCGTTCTTACAAGAAGGGAGCAATCGGGTATGAATAACAGGGGCAGGGCGCGAAACTTCCTCATGGGGCTTTTCGCGGCGATATTCGGGCTTTCGGTCATCTCCATTGTCATGTTTATGATGTATACGGAGAATGAGGCGCGAATCCATAACGCGCGGTTGGACGGGCAGGCCGCCTACATGCTGGCCGACGAGTTGCGCCAGTCTTCGGACGACCTGACGCGCATGGCGAGGCAGTACGCCGCGACGGGAGACCAGCGCTACAAGGCGTATTTCGATGAGATTCTGAACATCCGAAACGGAACCGCGCCGAGGCCGTTCCGGTACGAGGGCGTCTATTGGGACCTGGTGGCGGACACCGGCCAGCCGCCAAGGCCCGGCGAGCCGGCCGCTTCGTTGAGGAGTCTGGTCGTGGACGCGGGCTACACCGGCGCGGAGATGGTCCTGTTCCAAGAGGCGCAGGACAACTCGAACGCCCTGGCGGAACTGGAGGCGGAGGCGATGCGGTCGGTGGCGGCGTCGGACCTGCCCCGGGCCATTGACCTGCTGAACAACGCGGAGTACAACCGCCTGAAGGCGGACGTGATGCGGCCCATAGATAGCCTGCTGACGACGATAGACGTGCGATACGCCCAAGAGGTGTCCGATGGGACCGACACGAGGTACAGGCTGATTGCGGTTGTAATGGTGTCCATCGCGGTGACTGCGCTGCTGGGCGTGGCGGGTCTGGTCTGGTGGTTCATGGCCTTCAGGCGCAGCGGCGAGGCCGGAGGCCGGACGACAACCGGGTAAGCGGTAACGCGCCGGTTTAGGACCTGCTGAAGGGTCAAGGGGCTTCCAACTGCCGTCCCACTCGTCCATGTGCCGGGCGGCGGCGAGGGTGAGGGGAGGCAGGCCGCCCTTGACTGAGTGTCGGCGCCGGCATGGGGCGGGGTTAGACTCCGCGGGCCAGGCGGTTCAGCGCGCGGCGCACCAACTCCTCTAGGTCAAGCCCCGGAGACTCGCCGGCCACGGCGTTGACGGCGCGCCGCGCCTCGACGGTGGTGTAGCCCAGGGCTGTTAGGGCCGACAGGGCGTCGGCGTCGGAGGGGGAGGCCACGGGGGATATCTGGAAGTCGCCCTTCTCCAACTTGCCCTTAAGCTCCAAAACGATGCGGGCCGCGCTCTTCTTGCCGATGCTGGGAACGCCGGTGAAGGTCTCCAGGTCGCCGGTCAGGATGGCGGCGGCCAGGGCCTCCGGCGGCCGCGCGGAGAGCAGGTTTAGGGCGGTGCGGGGGCCTATGCCCGACACCCCGGTTAGCATGTGGAAGAACCGCAGGGCCTCCTGGCTGGGGAAGCCGTAGAGCTGGGGCTCGTCGTCCCGGATTATCAGGCGGGTGTGGAGGGTCGCCTCCCGGCCCTCCTCCCCCAACTCCTGGGCCAGTGAGGCCGGCACTGCGATATGAAAGGTTACTCCCCCCACCTCCAGATGCACCCAGTCGGCGCCCCTGGCCCGGAGGCGTCCTCTAATGGAGGCTATCATGCTCGGCTATTCCGGGCGGCGCGGCTGGGGCGTTGTTCCCACCCGTCGAGGCGGCGCGGGGATCATCGCTCCACAAGATTGGCGAGCTCCCGTTGGCGCAGGTGGCACAGGGCGATGGCCAAGGCGTCGGCCGTGTCGTGGTCGGGGGGGCCGGCGTCCATGGCGAGGGTGAGGGCCACCATGGTCCTGACCTGCTCCTTGGAGGCGTTGCCGTGGTCGGCGACGGAGGACTTGACCTGGGCCGGCGGATATCTAAAGACGGGCGCGCCCTGGGACACCGCGGCTATCAGCACGGCGGCCTGGGCCTGGCCCACGGCGAAGGCCGGGCCGACGAAACGGCTGGCCCCCTGGCCCATGAACGGCTCCTCTATGGCTATTTCGTCGGGCTTGAACATGCCTATCATGTTCATCAGGTGGGAGTGAATCTGGTAAAGCCGCTCCTCCACGGGCAGCGACGAGCGGAAGTGCAGGGTCCCGTAGTCCCTGGCCCGCAGACCGTCCTCGTCCTCCTCGATGAGGCCGTAGCCAAGGTGAAGGGTGCCGGGGTCAATGCCCAGGACCTTCACGGGGCCACCTACTCCTCACCGCGGTACTTTTCCAAGGTCTCCTCGGGGAAGTCCGCGTTGGTGTACACCTTCTGGGAGTCGGGCAGGTCTTCCAACAGGTCCAGAAGTCGCAGCACCTGTTCGGCTTCCCTGGACCCTATGGAAACGGTGGCCCTGGGCACCATAGACACCTCGGCGGTGGATATGGGCGCGCTCTCCCGTTCCAATTCCCGTCTGACCTCTTCCAGCTTGTCGGGAAGGGTGAACACCTCCACGTAGGAGTCCTCCACCCGCACGTCCTCGGCCCCGGCGTCAATGGCCAGGAGGGCCAGGTCTTCCGCCGCCTGGGACTCCATTTCGAGGGTGATGAGGCCCTTCAGGTCGAAGTTCCAGGCCACGCAGCCCGCCTCGCCCAGGCTGGCGCCGCTCTTGGAGAAGGTGGCCCGCACGTCGGAGGCGGTGCGGTTGCGGTTGGAGGTCACGGCCTGTAGGAGTATGGCGACGCCGCCCGGCCCGTATCCCTCGTAGGTTATCTCCTCAAGCTGCTCCTGGTCGTCTCCCTCGCCGGAGCCGCGCTTGATGGCCCGCTCGATGGTGTCCACGGGCATGTTGTTGGCCTTGGCGCGGTCGATGGCCAGGCGCAACTGGTAGTTCATGTCGGGGTCGGCCCCGGCGTCATGGCGCGCGGCCAGGGTAATCTCGCGGGTCAGCTTGGTGAACAGCAGACCCCGCTTAGCGTCGGCGGCGCCCTTCTGGTGCTTGATGGTCTTCCATTTGGAGTGACCGGACACCTTCCCACCCCCTTTCACTCCGTTGAGGCGATGCAGGACAGATGAAAATCAATTGTAGCGCCAGCTTAGAGGAACGGTCAAAGGAGGGGGGAGGTCAGACGATTTCGAGGACCACGCGGGAGCCGTCCTTGATGGCCGCGACGCGTAGGAGGGTGCGCATGGCCTGGGCCACCCGGCCCTGTCGCCCGATTATCTTGCCCTTGTCCTCGTCGGCCACCTCCAGCTTGAGGACCATGCGGTCCTCCTCCATCTCCACGGTGACCTTCACCTCCTCCGGCTTGGTGGCGAGGCTCTTGGCGATATACTCGATTAGCTCCTGCATTACTGGGCGGGGGCCTCTTCAAAGAGGTTCTGCCAGTTGAAGATGCGCCGCACGGCGTCGGAGGGCTGGGCCCCCTTTCCCATCCAATGGCGGGCGCGCTCCTTGTCGAGAGTGACCGCGGGGGGGTCCACCAGCGGGTCGTAGTGGCCGATGCGCTCCACAAAGGCGCCTTTCTGGGGCGACCGCGAGTCGGCCACCACAATGCGGTAGGAGGGCTGCTTTTTCTTGCCCACCCGGCGAAGTCGAATCCTTAGCATGGGTCCTCTTTCTTGACGGGGAGTTCGTTGCGTGATGGTTAGAAAGTTTAAGTTAGGCGTTATGGCTTGTCAACGGATGGGCGGGCCGGGCGCGGACTTTTTGCTTGGAAGACGTCCAGGTGGCCCCACGCCCCGTTTCTTGACCCTAGTCACGGCCAAACCTATAATGGGGCGCATGACGAAGGATTTCGTGACCCTCCCGCCCCCGGAGCGCCGGGCGTGACCTCTCAGAATCTGGCCCGGACCATAGAGCAGGCGCGGGAGGCGGCCTTGGAGGAACTGCGGGGCCTGACCGGCGAGGAGGGGCTGGAGGAGTGGCGAGTCCGGTACTTGGGCAGGCGCGGCCGCCTGACCGCGGCCCTGCGGAGCTTGGGAACCCTGGCGCAGGAGGAGCGCCGGGTCGTCGGCGCCCAGGCCAACCAAGCCAAAGCCCTGCTGGAGGAGTCGCTGGCCCAGGCGCGGCGCCGGGTCCGGGAGAGCCGCATCGCCGGCCTGGCCCAGGAGGAGCGTATAGACGTGACGCGCCCGGGCCGCCCGGTGGCCATGGGCAGGTTCCACCCCCTCACCCGCATACTCCGGGAGATATGCGACGCCTTTGAGTCCATGGGCTTTCAGGTCGTCGAAGGCCCGGAGGTGGAGTGGGACCGCTACAACTTTGAGATGCTGAACATCCCCAGGGACCACCCGGCCCGCGACATGTGGAACACCCTTTGGATAGACCAGGAGGACGATGAAGGCCGCCAGTCCATGCTGCTGAGGACCCACACCTCGCCCATGCAGGCCCGCACCATGGAGCGGGTGAAGCCGCCGGTGCGGGTCATCGTTCCGGGCAAGTGCTACCGCTACGAGGCCACCGACGCCACCCACGAGTGGCACTTTTACCAGGTGGAGGGTCTGGCCGTGGACGAGGGGATTACCCTGGCTAACCTGAAGGGGACGCTGTACGAGTTCGCGCGGCGTCTCTTCGGCGCGGAGCGCAAGGTGCGGTTCCGCTGCGACTACTTCCCCTTTGTGGAGCCGGGCGTCGAGATGGCCATCGACTGCTTCGCCTGCGAGGGGGCCGGGTGCCGCATCTGCCGCGAGGCGGGCTGGATAGAGATCCTGGGCGCCGGGATGGTCCATCCCAAGGTCCTAGAGGGGGTGGGGTACGACCCCGCCGTGCACACGGGCTTCGCCTTCGGCATGGGGCCGGAGCGGATAGCCATGCTGAAGTACGGCATTGAGGACATTCGCCTCTTCTACTCCAACGACCTGCGGTTCCTACGCCAGTTCTAGGTGAGGCTTCAAGTTGACCATACTTATGGGCCTTATGGGCGCTGAGCGTGGCTATTCCTGCCTGTAAACTCCAAGGCCGGCAGACGTTAAGGACTAAATTATGAGAGTTCCTATATCCTGGCTCAAAGAGTTCGTTGACATAGAGGTCCCGGTGGAGGAGCTTGCTCACCGGCTCACCATGGCCGGCCTGGAGGTTGGCGAGGTTATCACTACCGGCGGGTGGGAGAACTGCTTTGTGGGGCATGTTGAAAGGGTGGAGCCGCACCCCAACGCCCAGCGTTTGACCCTGTGCGCCGTGGCCACCGGCGCCGGCGTTCAGCAGGTGGTCTGCGGCGCCCCCAACGTGGCCGCGGGGCAGAAGATAGCCTTCGCGCGGGTTGGCGCCACCCTCATCGACGGGCGCACGGGCAGGCCCAGCCGGTTGAAGGCCGCCAAGATACGCGGCGTCGTGTCGGAGGGGATGATCTGCTCGGAGAAGGAGTTGGGCCTCGGCGAGGACCACGACGGCATCCTGACTCTGCCCCAAGACGCCCCGGTGGGAACGCCCTTGGACGACTACATGGGCGACCAGGCCTTGGACCTGGAGCCGACGCCCAACCGGGCCGACTGGCTGTCGGTTCTGGGGGTGGCTTACGAGGCGGCGGCCCTCACGGGGGCCAGGGCGCGCGAGCCGGAGGCCCTCTACCCGGAAGAGGGGCTGCCCATAAGCGCGCATATATCGGTGTCCATTCAGGATCCGGACCTGTGCCCCCGGTACACGGCCAGCCTCATTAAGGGCATAGCCGTCGGCCCCTCGCCGCGGTGGCTGCGGGAGCGGCTGGAGAGGTGCGGCGTCCGGCCCATCAACAACGTGGTGGACGTCACCAACTACGTTATGCTGGAATACGGCCAGCCCCTTCACGCCTTTGACTACGAGACGCTGCTCAAGGGCAGAATCCTAGTGCGGCGGGCCTACACGGGCGAGACCATGGAGACCCTGGACGGGGTCGTTAGGGCCTTGGACTCCTCCCACTTGGTCATCGCCGACGACAGGGACGCCCGGGCCTTGGGCGGGATTGTTGGCGGGATGGACAGCGGCATCAGCGAGGGAACCACCGACGTTCTCCTGGAGTCGGCCAGCTTCAATCCGGCCAACAACCGGCAGACGGCCCAGGCCTTCCGCCTCCGCACCGAGGCCACCGCGCGCTTCGAGAAGGGTCTGCGCCCCGGGCTGACGGCCCCGGCCCTCCGCCGCGCCACCCAGTTGATTCACCAGGTGGCCGGGGGCACGGTGGCCAAGGGCATCGTGGACGTCTACCCCGGCAGGCGGGAGCCGGAGGCCATTCTTCTGACCAGCGCGCGGATGAAGAAGGTCTTGGGCGTTGGATACCCGCGGGAACAGGTGGAGGAGGTCCTTGACGCCCTGGGATTCCGGAGCCAGCGCGAGGGCGATTCCGACCTGCGCGTCACTCCTCCCTACTGGCGCAGCGACGTCACTATCGAGGACGACCTGGTGGAGGAGGCGGCGCGCATCATAGGCTACGACGCCATTCCAACCCAAATGATGGCGACCCCCTTGCCGGCCCTTGAACGGCAGGAGATGAGGGACTTTCGCGAGGAGGCGCGGGACCTGCTGGTGAGGTCGGGCTTGCAGGAGGTGATAAGCTACTCGGCCGTGAGCCTGGACGCCCTCAGGGAGGCGGGGGCCGCCGGCGACGGCGCGGGGCTGCTGAAGGTGGCCAACCCCATGAGCAGGGAGTACCAGTACATGCGGCCCACCCTGCGGGCCAGCCTGCTGCAAACCCTGGCCTCTAACCTGGCCCGTCAAACTGAGTCGGTGGGCATTTTCGAGATAGGCCGGGTCTACCTGAAGCGTCCCAAGGGACTGCCGGAGGAGCCGGAGACGGCCGCCGGCCTCCTCTACGGCCCCCGCGCCAAGGAGGGGTGGCTTGGCGACGCCGGCCATTATGACTTCTATGACGCCAAGGGGGTGGTGGAGGCGGCCTTGGAGCAGATGGGCGCGGCGGCGTCCTTTCAGCCCGGCGCCGACGACTTCTTCCACCCCGGCAAGACGGCCTCAATCACCGTCAACGGAGCCGCGGTGGGCGTCGTGGGCGAGGTGCATCCCGTCGTGCAGGAGAGGTTTCAGATAGACGGCGGGCCGGTGGCCTTCTTCGAGATGCGCCTGGATAGGCTGCTGGCCGCCCTCCCCCAGGGCAAACGGCCCTTGAAGTCGCTGGCCCGCTACCCCAGCTCTATCCGCGACATCTCAATTCTGGTGGATAGCGACGTCCCGGCGGCGAAGGTCCAAGCGGTCATAGAGGGCAGGCCGTTGGTGGAGCGGGCCGTGCTTTTTGACGCCTATGAGGGAAAGGAGGCCCCGCCGGGCAGGGTCTCGCTGGCCTACAGGATATATTTCCAGGCCGCCAACCGCACCCTCTCGTCGGAGGAGGTGAACCGGGACCTGGCCAAGGTGGTCAGGCTCCTCGAGCGGGAGGCGGGGGCCTCCCTGCGGGGCGGGGAGACGACGGCAGGATGAAGCATGGGAGGCACGGCCACCATCACGCCGACATGCTCAGCGTGGAGGAGGCCTTCGAACGGATAATCTCCGCCTTCAAACCCTTGGAGGCCGAGGAGAAGCCGGCCCTTGACGCCTTGGGCCAGACCCTGGCCGAGGACGTATACGCTGGACTGGATATCCCGCCCGCGGCCAACTCCGCCATGGACGGCTACGCGGTGCGGCATCAGGACCTGGAGGGCGCGTCGCCGGAGAGTCCCGTAGTCCTGCGGGTTATCGAAACGGTGGCCGCGGGCCAGTTGCCCTCCCGCCGGGTGGAGCCTGGAACCGCCATCCGGATAATGACCGGCGCCCCGACGCCCGAGGGCTGCGACTCGGTGACGCCCTTCGAGGATACCGACGAAGTGGAGCGGAAGGCCCGAGGGCTGAGCATGGATGAGGTGGGCGTTCTCGTGCAGCCTTCCCCCGGCGCTCACGTGAGGCCCGCCGGCGAGGACGTTAGGAGAGGCGATAAGGTTCTGGCTAAGGGAACTGTCCTGCGGCCGGCGGAGGTGGGGGTTCTCGCCTCCCTGGGCCTCGACAGGGCGCCGGTGGCGCGGCGGCCCACGGTGGCTATCCTGGCCACGGGCAGCGAGCTTACGGCCCCCGGCCGGGCGATACGGCCCGGCATGATTTACGACAGCAACAGCTACAGTCTGGCGGCCTCGGTCCGGCGGTACGGCGGCCTTCCCCTCATGCTCGGCATCGCCAGGGACACCCTGGAGGAGATGCACGCCAAACTGGGGCAGGCCCTGGGCGCCGACCTCATCATCACCTCGGCGGGGGTGTCCAAGGGCGACTACGACATGGTTAAGGACGTTCTGGCGCGGCGGGGCCGGGTGGACTTCTGGTCGGTGCGGATGCGTCCCGCCAAGCCCCTCGCCTGGGGTATGCTGAGGGGTGAGGGGGGCAGGCAGACGCCGCATCTGGGGCTGCCCGGGAACCCGGTGAGCGCCATGGTGGCCTTTGAGGAGTTCGCCCGCCCGGCCATCCTGAGGATGCTGGGCAGGACCCGGTTGGCCAAGCCCACCATTGAGGCGGAGCTTGAGGGGCCTATCGTCAACTTCGACGGGCGCCGGGTCTTCGCCAGGGTGCGCGTGACCCGGCGCGGGGGCGTCTACTACGCCAACCCCACCGGCCCCCAGGGGTCCAACATCCTGACGTCTATGGCGCGGGCCAATGGCTTGGCCGTCTGTCCCGAAGACGTGCCCAGGATGGACAAGGGCCAGGTCGCGCGGGTGAAGATGCTTGATTGGAACCAAGAGGAGGGAGTGTGAAGATGATTCAGGAAAAGCCGGGCGTTCAGACACAGGGCGTTGACGACCTTTACTACTTGATAGACCCCGCCTTGGCCGAGGAGCGGCGGAGGGACCTGGGCGGGCTGCTGATGAGCCGTCGCTGCAAGAAGTGCGCGGCGCGCGTGGCGAAGGAGGGGAAGGCCGGCACGGTGAGGCAGCAGATGCGGGAGTTGTCTAAGTGCTGCGCGGCGTCGGACGATTTCATCAGCCCCACCATGCCGCTCAAGGAGATAGCCTTCAGGTTGCTGTTGCAGGCCGGCAACAAGCCCATGTCCCTTACGGATCTTCACTACGCCGTGACGGAGGACTGGGCCTTGCCCACCCACCCCATGAACATCAGCGTGGACGTTATGAAGCGGATACTGGACGCCGACTACTACTACAGCTTCAAGGCCATGCGGGTGGAGGCCAAAGAGCGCGGGAAGAAGGCCTCCCGGCGCAAGAAGTAGCGAGCGGGCTGGCCGGGCGCGTCTCGTGGCCTCGGCCCGCGCTTATCCCTTTCCCGGCATGCCCGCCACTTCCATTTCGTCATTCCCGCGAAGGCGGGAAGGGCGCGCCCGCTTTGTTTTGAGTAGCGCTGGTTCTGCGTTGTGGGGATGTATTGCCGCCCCCATTCCGTCATTCCCGCGCAGGCGGGAATCCATCTTTCCCTAGTCCCTCTAACGCTGTCATTCTACTCTGACAGGGTTCAGTTTGGGACGACGGGTCCATCCGGGGGCGTGAGAGCGACACATTGGCCGCTTTGCCATGGGGTCTTCCTGGATTCCCGCCTTCGCGGGAATGACGGAATGGAGATGGCGGGAATGACGGAGAGCGAAAGCGGGAGCCGCCGCGCCATCGCAGCGAAGGAAGGGAAAGATGGATTCCCGCCTGCGCGGGAAGGGCGCGTGCGCCCACTTTGTTTTGAGGAGCGTCGGTTTTGGGATGGGGGAACGAGTGAGAGGCGGGTGATGGGAGAGGCCGGGCGGCGGGCGGGCCGGCCTAGTTGAACCGGAACATCTTGGCGGCCACGGCGGCGGAGGCCCCAATCCACCCCAATATCATGGCCAGCTGCGGCCACGTATTCCAGAGGGGCTCGCCGTCAATGGCCACGGCGCGGAGGGCGTCGATGGTTGGGGTCAGGGGCAACACCTTCACCAGTTCCGGCAGGAAGGCGGGGAGGTTGGCCGTGGGGAAGAAGGTGCCGGAGAAGAACATCATGGGCATGGCCACCACGTTGGCCAGGCCCGAGGCCGCCGCCGGGCTGCCCGCCCGGCCGCCGATGGCGAAGCCGATGTTCAGGAACACTATGCTCGAAAGGGCGACTATGACGAAAACCGGCAGCGCGTTGCCGGGCAACTTCGCGCCAAAGACCCAGACGCCCACCGCCAATATGATGCCCGCCTGTATCATGGCCAGGACCAGGTGGGTGACCACCTCGGCGGCGAAGTAGTTTCTCAGCGGCAGCGGGGTGGCCAGTATGCGATGGAAGATGCGGTTCTGCCGGTATCCGCTAACCTTCACCCCGATGACCACTATGGAGTTGAACATGACGGCCATTCCCACCAGTCCGAGGAGTAGGACGTCGAAGTAGGTCACGTCGATGCTCTGGACCGGCTCCGGGGCGACGCTGATTCGCTGGGGGGCTTGAGCCAAGTTGAGGTTTGCGCGGTTGGCGAACTCCCCCACCACGCCCCTGATTAGCTGGTTGGTCTGGAAGTTGGCCTGGTTGAAGTACAGCGTTAGGAACACGGGAGGGCCTGGCCCCGCCGCGGGGTCCACGTCGGCCAACTCTTGAGGGAGTATCAGGGCGTATTCCAGGTCGCCCTCCTCAACGGCCAGTTTCGCCGCCTCCGCGGTGTCGTGCTCCCCGGAAATGTCCAGGAGTTCGACCTCTTCGAGACGCTCTAGGATGTTCCGCGATAAGGGCGAGTCGGCCAGGTCCACTATGGCGATGTCCACCGGGTTGGTTCCGCCCACGTCGAAGAGGCCGAACACCACCACGAATATGAGGGGGAACACCAGGGCCCAGAACAGGGTCTGGCGGTCTCGCACCGTCATCCTGAGGTTGGCCAGCAGCAGTCGTCCCATGGGCTAGTCCATAATCCCGCGGCCCGTAAGCTCCAAGAAAACGTCCTCCAGGGTGGCGGGTATCACCTGGAGGTCATGGATGTCCGCGCCTTGGCGGGCGGCCAGGTCGATTAGCCGGGGGAGGACTCCCGGGGGGTCGTTGACCTTCAGCCGCAGGGAGCGGGGGTCGTCGCGGCCCTGAGCGTCCGGCTCCCAGAGGCCTTGCCCGTCGGGGGGCAGGTCGAGGGGCTTAGAGGTGGTGAGGATGACCCGGTAGGAGGCGTCTAGGTCTTGAATTAGGCGCGGTATGGTGTCTAGGGCCAGGATTTTGCCCCGGTCCATTATGGCCACCCGGTCGCAGAGGGCCTGGGCCTCCTCCATGTAGTGGGTTGTGAGGACGAGGGTCTTATTCTGGCCGTGGATACGCCGTATCAGGTTCCACAGGCTCCGCCGCGCGGCGGGGTCCAGGCCGGTGCTGGGCTCGTCGAGGATGACCAGTTCCGGGTCGTTGACCAGGCTGGCCGCCACGGTGAACCGCTGCTTCTGCCCTCCCGACAGCTTCTTGAGGACGGTTTTGGCCTTGTCGGTGAGTCCCACCATCTCCAGAAGCTCCCGCGAGGGGACGCGGGTCTTGTAGAAGCCGGCGAAGAGGTCCAGAATCTCGGCCAGGGTCAGGTAGTCGAAGTAGGCCGAGGCCTGTATCTGCACGCCGATGCGTTCCTTAATGCCCAGGGGCGACGAGGCGATGTCCATCCCCAGGGCCGAGGCCCGCCCGCCGCTGGCCGGTTGAAGGCCCTCGATAATCTCCAACGTCGTGGTCTTTCCCGCTCCGTTGGGGCCGACTATGCCGAAGACCTCGCCCTTCCGAACGCTGAAGGAGACCCCGTCCACCGCCGTCAGGGGGCCGAACCGTTTGACGAGGCCCTCCACCTCAATGACCATGTCCATGCAGTAAATTGTATTAGTCGCATCAGTTTTTGGGAAGTGTGGGCTTTGGCGTGTACAATTAGCGGCGCCACATGCTTCATCTGCACATAGGACACGAGCATCTCCCCCGGGCGCAGGGTCTGGGGGATTTTCTGGCCGCGTGGGACCCGGATCTCTATACGCTGATACCCCTGGCCGTCCTCGTTGGGCTTTACCTGTTGGGAAGGTGGAGGCTGGAGCGCCGGGCCAAGTATCCCGCCGGCCGGGGTCTTGGCGACCTGTTCTACCTGGGCGGGGCGCTGGCCCTATTCGCGGCCCTCGCCTCTCCCATAGACGTGTACGCCGGCGACCTGTTCTTCATGCACATGGTCCAGCATCTGCTGCTGGTCATGGTTGCCGCGCCCCTCCTGATGTTGGCCAACCCCTTGTCGAGGGCCTTGTGGGCCTTTCCCCAAGGGGTGAGGCGTCGGTTGGGCGGCGCGCTCCACCGGTCCGGCCCGCTGCGGTGGGTCCTGCGATGGGTCACGGCGCCGGTGGCGGCCTGGCTCGTCTTCGCGATAACCCTGTGGGTGTGGCACACGCCCGCGCCCTATGACGCCGCCCTTGGCTCCGAGGCCCTGCACGCCTTCGAGCACCTGACCATGTTCGGGGCCGCCGTCATATTCTGGTGGCCGGTCATCGGCCCGGCGCCCATGCGGTCCCACCTGCCCCACCCGCTGCGCTTCCTGTATCTGTTCCTGGCCCTGTTCCAGAACATCATCCTGGGGGCCATACTCACCTTCGCCGACGGGCCGGTCTACTCCCACTACCAGGGCGTTCCCGCCCACTGGGGGATAGGGTCGGACTCGGACCAGCAGTTGGGCGGGGTGCTCATGTGGATACCCGGAACGATGATGTACTTCACCGCCTTGGCCGTCCTTTTCTTCGCCTGGCTGGACCAGGAGGACCGCCGGGCGTCCCAGCGGCGACGGGCGGAGGAGGCGCGGCGGCGCTACGCGGCGGAGACGGCGACGTGAGGAGTCCCCGCCTTTTCCCCGCCCGTGTATTGACTCTCACGGGCGGCTGTTGGTAGAGTGTTAGGGAAATTTGGCGTATCATACATAGACCCGCAGACAGGACAGAAGACAGACACCAGATAATGTTGCGGCGAAGGCCTCTACTACCCCATTGGCTGCTAATTGCCGCCTGCCTGTCCCTGTTGCTTCTGCTGATTAGCTGCACCCCGTCCCATCCCCAGTCCACCTTCGACGCAGCCGGCCCAGTGTCCCGGAGCCAACTCAACCTCTTTTGGGTTATCTTCTGGGCGTCGTTGGGGGTTTTCGTGGTGGTGGTGGGCGCCCTCCTCTACTCGGTGGTCCGCTTCAGGGAGAAGCCCGGCCAGGCGATGCCCACCCAGGTCCACGGCAACCGCAAGCTGGAGATAGCTTGGACCGTGGCTCCCGCGCTGCTGTTGGGGGCCATCGCCGTGATGACGGTGCAGACCCTGTTTGAGCTTGAAGACCCGCCGTCGGACAACCCGTTGCAGGTGCGCGTGGTGGCCCACCAGTGGTGGTTTGAGGCGATTTATCCGGAGTACAACGTGACGACGGCCAACGAGATAAACGTCCCCGTGGGAAGGGACGTGAGCTTCACCCTGGATTCGGAGGACGTGATTCACAGCTTCTGGGTCCCCAAGCTGTCGGGCAAGATGGACGTTATACCCAACGTGACCAACGCCACCTGGTTCAGGGCCGACGAGGCGGGGGTGTTCTACGGCCAGTGCGCCGAGTTTTGCGGCGTGGCCCACGCCCTGATGAAGTTCCGGGTCGTCGCCCAGCCCCCGGAGGAGTTTGAGCAGTGGTTGGCGGCTCAGCAGGCCCCGGCCAGGACCCCAACGGAGGGGGCGGCCTTGGCGGGGCAGACGGTCTTCAGCGCCAAGGGCTGCATCGTTTGCCACACCGTCACGGGGCCCGACACCGAGGCCCTGCGGGCCTCCAGGAACCGGGGCTTTCTGGACGGCCAGCCCTTGACCCACGGCCCCAACCTGACCCACTTCGCCAGCCGCGGCTCATTCGCCGGGTCTATCATGGAGACGGACGACGAGAACTTGGCGGCGTGGCTCCGGGACCCGGAGCAGGTCAAGCCCGGCAACAGGATGTCGAGGCTGGCGGCGGCCTTCAACGACCCGGCCCTTGAACTTTCCGAGAGCGATATCTCCGCCCTCGTGGCCTATTTGCAGAGCTTGGAATGAGGGACGGCCTTGGCGAGGTGGGATATAATGACAGTTGGGTTCACCCGCGGGGCGGCCGGGACGCCGGGGCAATGAATAAGGCAGGTGGCTGACATGGCGACTGCGAATCAGATGTTGGGCGGCGTGCTGGCCAAGCGCCCCGTTTCCGCCACGGGGGTCATGTCTTGGATAACCACCATCGACCACAAGCGCATCGGGATACTGTACGGCGTCACCGCCTTCATATTCTTCATCCTGGGGGGCGTCGAGGCCCTCCTCATGCGGCTGCAACTCTCCTCTCCCGAAGCCGGCGTCGTGTCGGCCGAGGTGTACAGCCAGATGTTCACCATGCACGGCACCACCATGATATTCCTGGTGGTCATGCCCATGGGCGCGGCCTTCTTCAACTTTATGATACCCCTTATGATTGGGGCCAGGGACGTGGCCTTCCCCCGGCTCAACGCCTTCAGCTACTGGACGTTCCTGTTCGGGGCCATCCTGCTCAACGTCAGCTTCCTGACCGGCGGTGCCCCCAACGTGGGGTGGTTCGGCTACTCGCCCCTGACCAACGACACCTTCGCCATCGGCCGGGGCGTGGACTACTGGATACTGGGGTTGCAGGTCCTGGGCATCTCCTCCCTGGCGGCGGCCTTCAACTTCATAGTGACCATAATCAACATGCGCGCGCCGGGCATGAGCATGATGAAGCTCCCCGTGTTCGTGTGGATGACCCTGATAGTGTCCTTCCTGCTGGTGCTGGCCTTCCCGGTGTTGACGGTGGCGATAACCCTGCTCCTGTTCGACCGGCTCTTCGGCACGGCCTTCTTCGACACCGGGGCCGGGGCCAACCCGTTGATATGGCAGCACTTCTTCTGGGCCTTCGGGCACCCGGAGGTGTACATTCTAATCCTGCCGGCCATGGGCATAGTTTCCGAGGTGCTGCCCGTCTTCTCCAAGAAGCCGCTGTTCGGGTACACGGTGGTGGTGTTCTCCGGGGTGCTCATCGGGCTGATGGGGTGGGGCGTTTGGAGTCACCACATGTTCACCGTCGGGCTTGGCCCCGTGGCCAACTCGGCCTTCGCCCTCATAACCATGTTCATAGCGGTGCCAACGGGCATCAAGATATTCAACTGGATTGGGACCATGTGGGGCGGCTCCGTCAAATTCACAACGGCCATGCTCTTCGCCATAGGGTTCATAGCCATGTTCATCATCGGCGGGCTGAGTGGGGTGATGCACGCCGTGGCCCCTTCCGACACCCAGCAGAGCGACACCTACTTCGTGGTGGCCCACCTGCACTACGTGCTCTTTGGCGGCAGCATCCTCGGCCTATTCGCCGGCATCTACTACTGGTGGCCCAAAATCACCGGCCGCCTGCTTAACGAGCTCATGGGCAAGGCCCAGTTCTGGCTCTTTTTCATCGGATTCAACGTCACCTTCTTCCCCATGCACTTTTTGGGGATGGACGGAATGCCCCGGCGGGTGTACACCTACTCGGCGGACCAGGGGTGGGAGTTCTGGAACGCCTTCTCCACCGTGGGGGTGTTCCTCATAGGCATCAGCCTGATACTGTTCATTCACAACGTGATCCACACCAACCGGAAGGGTGAAAGGGCCGGAAACGACCCGTGGAACGGCAGGACCCTGGAATGGTCCATCCCCTCGCCGCCGCCGGAGTACAACTTCGCCGTGATTCCTACCGTGAAGGATAGGGACGCCTACTGGGCCGAAAAGTACTCTGAAGACCCCGACGGCAGGCCGATACCCAAGGTGCAGGGAGCGGCCCAGGCGGAGGAGAAGCCCGTCAAGATTCACATGCCCACCCCGTCTTACTACCCCGTGCTGCTCGCCGCCGGACTGACCCTCATCGCCGGCGGGCTGCTTTCCCACATTTCCGTCAGCGTCATTGGCGGGATAGTGTCCCTGGCGGCCATATACAGCTGGGCCTTTGAACCCGCGACAGCCCCCGAATCCACACCCTCCGACGGAGCTTACTGATTCCCATGGCCGCAGCCACCCACGAGCCTGAACACCACACCTCCACGGGGTTGAACCATCGCAAGCTGCTGATGTGGACCTTCCTCGGGTCCGAGTGCCTCTTCTTCGGTTCGCTGATAGCCACCCACATGATCAACCGCAACAAGGCGGAGTTGCTGCACGGCCTTTCCCCCGCCTGCGTTCTAGACATCCCCATAACCTCGGCGAGCACCTTCGTCTTGCTGATGAGCAGCGTGGCCATGGTCCTGGCCGTGGCCGCCTCCGAGCGCAGCGACTTGAAGCAGCTGCGAATATGGCTGTTCTCCACGGCCTTCCTGGGGACCATATTCCTGGGCTTCCAGGTGTACGAGTTCAGCGCCTTTGTGAACGAGGGCCTCACCATTGGCACCAACCTGTTTGGCTCCACCTTCTTCACCCTCACGGGGTTCCACGGCGTCCACGTCACCGTTGGCGTCATATGGATACTGTCCATGCTGGCCACCAGCTTCTTCAGGAAGGACCTGGTGACCGGCGACCCCCTGAACATCGACATCACCGGCCTCTACTGGCACTTTGTGGACATCGTTTGGATAGTCATATTCACGGTGGTGTACCTGGTGGGCGTCTTTGGCCTCAACTGCGTTGAGGCGGCGTAGGCGAGGAGAAGCGATGGAGAGCCACCGTCACCCCAGCGAAAGGCCCCTGCCGCCCATTTCCGTCTACCTCTACGTGGGCGCGATTCTCATCATCGTCACCGCCGTCGAGGTGGCGGCCTTCTACCTCGACGTCCCCAGCTACGTGCTCATCCCCATCCTCATAGTCCTGTCCCTCATGAAGTTCGTACTGGTGGTCATGTTCTTCATGCACCTCCGGTACGACCACAAGATATTCTCCTCGGTGTTCATCCTGGGGCTGGTTCTCGCCTTGGGAATAACCCTGGGCCTGATAACGCTCTTTGACAACTTCGACGTGGGCAATCCCCCGGTGGCGGCCGCGCCTACGCCCATCCCAACCATAACCCTGGCGACGCCCGCCATCCCGGGCGGTGGCGTGGACCCGAACCTGCCCGCCGGCGCGCAGGCGTTCCTCAACAGGGGATGCAACGGCTGCCACGTCATAGAAGGGCTGCCCGGGGCCGTTGGCGTGGTGGGGCCGGACCTGACGGGGTTGGCCGGCAGGGCGGGCGACCGGGTCCCGGGGCTGAGCGCCGAGGAGTACGTCCGGCAGTCGGTGGAGGCGCCCCAGGACTTTCTGGTGGAGGGGTACGATAACCTGATGCTGCCGCTGCGGGACACCATAGGGGATGAGGAGTTCGAGTCCCTTGTGGAGTATCTCCTAACGCTGAGGTAACCCATCCTACAGGAAGCTCCCTGACACCGGGCGGCGTTGATGAAGGACAGGGTGGAAACAGGCCCCCACTTCCGCAGGCTTACCCTTGCGACCCTCGCGTCGGCGTTCGTCCTGGTCACCCTGGGCGGGGTGGTGCGGGTTACGGATTCGGGGCTGGGCTGTCCGGACTGGCCCCTGTGCCACGGGAAGCTCATCCCGCCCGCCGACGCCGCAACCCTCATAGAGTACTCCCACAGGCTGGTGGCGTCCCTGGTGGGACTGCTGGTCCTGGCCACGGCGGTCGTCGCTGCGACCCGGTACAGGAACCGGCGATGGATATTCTGGCCGTCGCTGGCGGGATTCGCCCTGGTGATAGCCCAGGCCTTCTTGGGGGGAATCACGGTGCTCACGGAGCTTGAAGGACATCTGGTTATGGCTCACTTGGCCTTGGCCGAGATTCTGATGGTCGTTTTCATACTGGTGGCCCTGGACGCGTGGCGAGGGGTTTCCTTCGCCGGGGTCAAGTTTAGCCGGGTTGCCCTCCTGGCGGGCGTGACGGCGGTCTTGGCCTACGCGCTGCTCCTGACCGGGTCCTACACCACCGTGTCCGGGGCGTCGGGGGCCTGCAACCAGTGGCCGTTGTGCCAGGGCGGGAAGCTGTTTCTGGCCCTAGAGCTGCCGGCCATACACATGGCCCACAGGTTCGCCTCCGTGGTGGTGGCGATAGCCGCCATAGCCACGGCGGTAGCGGCGTGGAAGACTCGCGGCTCGCGGCCCGACGTGGCCGGAGTGTCCCTTCTGGCCATCGCCCTATTCGCGGCCCAGGTCTTGGCCGGGGCTTTCCTTGTATGGCTGGGCCTGTCCACGGAGATGAGGGCCTTGCATCTGGCCTTGGCCACGGCGGTATGGGTCGCCTTCGTGACCCTGGCCCTTCTGCCCTACTCCCCCGCGCCATCGGAGTTCCGGGGGCGGAACAATGACGCCTTATCGATGGCGTCCCTAAAGGCGGTGGCCCGGTGATAGCTTCACGCAGCGCGAAGGCCGTGGCAGCCGACTACCTGGCCCTGACCAAGCCGCCCATCGTCATCCTGCTGCTCATCACCGCCTTGGGCGGGATGATGCTGGCCGCCGAGGGGATTCCCCCGGCCTTCCGAGTGGCCCTGGTGATGCTGGGAGGAGCCTTGGCCGCGGGGGGCGCCAGTTCCATCAACCACTACTTTGACCGCGACATCGACCTGAAGATGTCCCGCACCAGGAAGCGCCCCGTACCCTCCCGGCGCACCTCCCCCCGCGAGGCGTGGATCTTTGGCGTCCTTCTAAACGTGGCCGCCTTTGCGGTTTTTGCCCTGGGCGTCAATCTGCTCAGCGCGTTCCTGGCCCTCAGCGGCTCCCTCTTCTACCTGCTGGTGTATACCCTGTGGCTGAAGCGCGCCACGCCCCAGAACATAGTGTTGGGCGGCGCCGCCGGAGCCGTCCCGCCGTTGGTGGGTTGGGCGGCGGTGACCGGGGGCGTGGGGCTTCCGGCCATCTACCTGTTCGCCATCATCTTCTTCTGGACGCCGCCCCACTTTTGGGCGCTGTCCATACTGATTAAGGAGGACTACGCCCGCGCCGGCGTGCCGATGCTGCCCGTGGTGCAGGGCCTCACCGAGACGGGGCGGGCCATATTCCTGTACAGCGCCGCGCTGGTGGCCCTTTCGCTGATGTTCTTCACCGTTGGGGCCGTGGGCTGGATATACCTCACCATGGCCCTGCTCCTGGGAGGGATGTTCCTGTATCTGGCGTGGAGGTTGATGCGGGATGGCGGCGTGCGGAGGGCCAGGCGTCTCTACCTGTACTCGCTGCTCTACCTAGCCCTGCTCTTCGTCGCGGTTATGGTCGACAGCGTCGCGTCCTTCTGACGGGGGGAACGCCCCGGGGCCTGTTTAGATGGCGAGCGGGTCCCACCGGGCAAGCCGGAAAACCAATCAGCCGGGGGGAGCGACCAGGGGCCTGGTTAGACGGCCATCGGGTTCTCACCGGGCAAGCCGGAAAACCAATCAGCCGGGGGAGCGACCCGGGGCCTGTTTAGATGGCGAGCGGGTCCCACCGGGCAAGCCGGAAAACCAATCAGCCGGGGGGAGCGACTAGGAGCCTGTTTAGACGGCCAGGGACTCTTTGGCCAGCGACACCAGCTTCTCAAAGGCTTGCGGGTCTCTTACGGCGGTGTCGGCCAAGACCTTCCGGTCAAGCTCCACGTTGGCCTTCTTGAGGCCGTTGATGAACTGGCCGTAGGTGAGGCCCAAGCCCCGAGCGGCGGCGTTAATCCGCAGTATCCAAAGGCGGCGGAACTCCCGTTTGCGCTCTCGGCGGTGCCGGTACGAGTGGCTCCAAGCGTGAAGCAGGGCCTCCCGAGCGCGGCGGAACTGGCGGCCTTGGGCGGCCTGATATCCCCGCGTGAGGGCAAGCACCTTCTTGTGGCGGCGGTGTTTAGTGACTCCTCTTTTTACCCTGGTCAACGTTGCGTCCTAGCGTGTGATTAGAAGCTGTTGGGCATCAACCGCCGCAGGCCGTCCAACCTGGTCTTGCTGACCGGCAGCTTGCGGTCAAAGGAGCGCCGCGCCCTCTTGGACTTCTTGCGGCGCAGGTGGCTGCTCATGCCCTTGCGTCGCATGAGCTTTCCCGTGCCGGTGACGTGAAACCGGGCCTTGGCGCCCTTATGGGTCTTGAGCTTAGGCATTAGACGCCTCAACCGGCTTCTTGGCGGCCTTCCCCGAGGCGACCGGCGCCAGTATGATGGCCAAGGCCCGTCCCTCCATGGTGGGGGCGCGCTCCAGCCGGGCGTCGTCCTTCACCTGCTCAGCCACCCGCTTCAGGAGGGACATGCCAAGCTCCGGGTGAGTGACCTCGCGGCCACGGAAGAAGACGGCCACCCTGACCTTGGAGCCGTCGTCCAGCAGGGCCTTCACCTTGCGGGTCTTGGCGTCCAGGTCGTGGTCACCGATGTTGGGCCGGAACCGGACCTCCCGCATGATGGGGGACTTCTGAGATTTCCTGGATTCGCGCACCTTCTTGGCGTGGAGATACCTCAGCTTGCCGTAGTCGAGGATGCGGCATACCGGCGGGTCGGCGGTGGCCGAAACCTCCACCAGGTCCAAGTTCTTCTGCTGAGCGAGGGACAAGGCGTCCTGTAGGGATAGCACCCCCTGTTGAACCCCGTCGCTGTCTATGACCCGGACCTTGTTTGACCTGATGCCCTGGTTGACTCGGTATTCCCGAACTATGGCGGTGAGGCCTCCTTCTCTGGTGATTGCCTAAGACTGTATCACGGGCCTATATTCAAGTCAATTAGCGAAATGCACGGGTTTGGGCGGGTCGACGAGCGTTGGAGAGGCGGCGGCGCTTTCTTGAATGCGCGCCAGGGGGCTGGTAGGATATAGGCATCAAGCTGAAGGACTTAAGAAATGGTTGCTAAGGAATCGCCGCGCAGGATTCCGGTTCGTAAGATGTCCAGGGAAGCCTTTCTGCGGGAGATGCGGGAAAGCGTTCTGAAGTACGAACGCCGGTATGAGATGAATTCGCAGGACATGGCCCACGCGCTGGAAATGGGCTATGTGAGGGAAACGTCCGAGCTTGTGAAATGGATACAACATTTTCGCGTTCTTCAGCGCCTAGAGGAAAAGACCCCCACGGCTGGAACTCGTGGGACCACTACCAAACAATCCATCACCGTAGATTAGACGAATACCCCTTTATAGACAGGACTAGACCGGACACCCTGTTCTTTACGGAAGTCCCTGGCGGGTTGCGCTTGGCAGGTCATATCTACTGCTTGAAGAACGCTGTGGTTGAGGTGGAGAAGTACCTTGAGACCAAGCGCACAGGGGGCATCCGGAGGGTGCGGGCTTACCTATACAGGTACGCCGCTTGGGTTGAGGGACGCCATCCCGTCCTGCGTTATCACAACATCCATACGGCAGACGACGACTACCATCATAGGGTCTTCAACTGGAGGACTGGTAAAGAGGTTCTCCGTGAGACGTTGGAGAGGAGCCAGTTCCCCACCTTGTCTGAGGTTCTGGACGAGGTGGAGCAGGTGGTTGAAGCCTTTGAGTGAGCTTGGCCGTTGGCGGCCGCCTGCGCTCACGCCCTCTTGTTTCGCGTCTCCTCGGTGAGGGCGCTAACGATTTCGTCAATGGAGCGGGGGCCGGCGTTGCCGGCGTCTCTGCCGCGCACCGAGGCCGTTCCCTCCTTCTCCTCCCGGTCGCCCACCACCAGCATGTAGGGCGTCTTCTGAAGCTGGGCCTCCCGGATTTTTAGGTTCATGCGCTCGTTCCTGCCGTCGACCTCAACCCGGAAGTTTTGCCGGCGCAGCGTCTCCGCCAGGGCCGCCGCGTAGCCGTGATGCCGGTCTGCGATGGGGATGACTACGGCCTGAACGGGGGCGAGCCACAGAGGGAAGGCGCCGCCGTAGTGCTCAATGAGCACGCCCATAAACCGTTCAATGGCCCCCAGCATGGCGCGGTGGAGGACCACGGGCCGCCGGTGCGAACCGTCCGGCGCCACGTACTCCAACTCGAACCGCTCGGGAAGGGAGAAGTCCAGCTGGATGGTGCCCAGCTGCCACTCGCGGCCGATGGCGTCGGGGACGAAGAAGTCGATTTTGGGGCCGTAGAAGGCCCCCTCGCCGGGCTTCGGCTCATAGTCAAGGCCGCTTTCCGCGAGAACCTCAGTGAGGGCCGCCTCGGCCCGGTCCCAGGCCTCGTCGGACCCGATTCGCTTGTCGGGGCGCAGAGATAGGTAGACCACCGGCGCGGTGAATCCGAAGGCGCGGTAGGACTCCATGAGCATCGTTATAAAGCCGCGGACCTCCTCCGCCACCTGGTCCGGGGCGCAAAAGATGTGGGCGTCGTCCTGGGAAAAGGAGCGCACCCTGGTCAGGCCGTGGGTGACGCCGGAGCGTTCGAACCGGTGCAGCCGCCCGAAGTCGGCTATCCGCAGCGGCAGGTCGCGGTAGGAGTGCAGTTGAGAGGCGTACACCAGCGCGTGGGCGGGGCAGTTCATGGGCTTCACGCCGTATTCCTGCTCGCCCGCCTGTATCAGGTACATGTTCTCCAGGTAGTTCTGATAGTGGCCGGAGCGCTTCCACAGGTCCGTGGAGAAGATCTCCGGGGTGATAACCTCCTGGTAGCCGTACCGCTTGTACAGCCCCCGGACGTAATCAGTCAGGAGGCCGTAGAGGGTGGCGCCCTTGGGAAGGAAGAAGGGGCTGGCGGGGGCGATGGGGTCGAATAGGAAGAGGTCTAGCTCCCTGCCCAGCCTGCGATGGTCCCGCTTCTCCGCCTCCTCCAGCCGTTGCAGGTGCGCGTTCAGGGACTCGCGGCTTTCAAAGGCGGTCCCGTACACGCGTTGAAGCATGGGGCGGTCCTCGCTGCCCCGCCAGTAGGCCCCGGCCACCGATAGCAGCTTAAAGGCGGGTATCTCCCCCGTCGAGGCCACGTGGGGGCCTTGGCACAGGTCGGTGAAGGCGGCGTGGGTGTAGGTGGTGAGCGGCTCGCCCTCCGGTATCTCGTCGATTAGCTCCAGCTTATAGGGCTGGTCGTGGCACAGCCGCCGCATCTCCCCCCTGTCATGCTCCTCGAGGACGTAGGGAAGGTCCTCGGCGATGGTCTCCTCCATTATGGCGGTAACCCTCTCCAGGTCTTCCGACGTGAGGGGACGCGGGAGGTCCAGGTCGTAGTAGAACCCGTCCTCGGTGGGCGGGCCCACGCCCAACTTGGCCTCGGGGAACAGCCGCGTGACGGCGTCGGCCATCAGGTGGGCCGCCGAGTGGCGGATGCGTTGTCGCAGTTCCACAAGCCCGGGGTCTGCCTTCGTGGGGTTCTCTTTTAGCTGAGCCATCCCGTTCCTTGCGATGTGAGGTGCAGTGGATTATAAGCCATGAGGCGGCAGGAACCAAACCCAGCCGGCCCCTCTTCTCGGCCCCTTTGCAAAACCCTGCGATGGGACTGACGCCTATAACCGAGGATAGTCCCAGTTGTCAATCTACTTCAGACTAAACCAAGCGCTCTCCCCTAGACCGGCGTCAGGATAGCGACGATTTCATTTCTTAAACGGTTTGATAAGAGTACTAATAACAGTGCTAATCAAAACCACAGCTCCTCCAAATAAAGCGAATACTACCATTAAGAAAAGCGAAAACAGCATTACTGACACCACTATGATGCCGCCCAATCGGATTAGGTCCCATAAGTCCATGCTGGAGAACCTCCTTATCTTACTGACTTATCTCGCATGTTTCGACGTTAAATGTTGTGTTTACACGTGTGTAATGAATAGCACCGGTCATAATTGAGTGTGCCGCCCACCCTACTCTCCAAACTGCAAACTGCTCGTAGCCATCCTGGTACAGTTCCACATCATCCTCGCTCGTATTCACCACTGCGTAGCGCTCATAGGAGTCTGGCGGGAATCTCTCTAGCAATTTTTCCCGTTGGAATAACAAGAAATCATCTCTGCTTTTGTCGCATCTCTCGTGGACGCAAAGACATCCCATAGAAGCTTTGCGCGCTAAACTACCTATAGCCAATAGTTCGCGTTCGGATTCTATGGGTATGATGGTTTTGCCGCAGGCAAGACCGAAGATTAGAAAAATGGCGAATGTAGCCGAGGCGAGCTTAGGAAGGTTTGTAGAGAACATTAAGAACCCCCTTGCAAGCGGGATATGGCAACTGTCACGGCTACCGTTCCAACGCAAGCCTCGCAAGGGGGCGCGATGCCATACCCTTGAAAAGGCTTGCGGGTGGTATTAAGAGGGTCGAACAGAAGCCGTGACGAAAGCCAATATACTGTAAGGAGAGTAGTGTGTCTAGCGGTCAATCATTGGGGCCGCGCGCGTTGACACCCCCGTTCCCGCTCAATAAACTTGCCCCGCGTCATGGCTGATTAAGGAAGGAGTTCATGGCAGGGGAAGCCCCGGGTCTCAAGCTAAAGCACGTCAACCACGTGGTCTACCCGGTGAGAGACTGTGCGGCTCCCCGGCCCTAACCATCTTATGCCAGTTTGATTGGAGGCTTTGAAATGAACCCCCACCGGATGGCGGCCTTAGCCACGGCCCTGTGCCTCGCGATAGCCCTATTGATGGCGTCCTGCTCCTCTTCACTTCCGTCGGACAGTCCCGACCAGGCAGCCCAGCCCACTCCTCTTTCGGACAGTCCGGACCGGGCGGCCCAGACCACCCCTCCGCCGGACAGTTCAGAGCGGGCAACCCAGCCCACTCCTAGCGCAACTGCTCCCCGTCCGGACAGTCCCGACCGGGAGCCCCTGACCGCCTTATACCACTCCACCGGCGGGCCATCTTGGGACAGGAACGACAACTGGCTGACCGATGACCCACTGGCCCAATGGCATGGAGTGACCACTGACGGAAACGGACGGGTGACCTCCCTGGACCTCGCGTCCAACGGCCTGACGGGGCAGATGCCGCCGGAACTCGGGAGCCTGTCCAACCTAGAGACCCTGGACCTCACCGAGAACCAACTGACCGGGCCTGTTCCGCCGGAGTTGGGCAGCCTGTCTAACCTGAGCGGAATATACCTAACCGGTAACCAGCTGACCGGGCCTATTCCCCCGGAACTGGGCGGCCTGTCCAACCTGGAGTGGCTGGACCTTGACGTGAACCAACTGACCGGGCCTATCCCGCCGGAACTGGGCGGCCTCTCCAACCTGGGACGGTTGGCTCTCGCCGAGAATGAACTGGCCGGCCCTATTCCGCCGGAACTGGGCGGCCTGTCGAACCTGGAAAGGTTGGCTCTGGACGAGAACGAACTGACCGGAACTATCCCGCCGGAGTTGGGCAACCTGTCCAACCTGGAGTGGCTGGGCATCTCTATGAACCAGCTGACCGGGCCTATTCCCCCGCAACTGGGCAGCCTGTCCAAGTTGGAAGCGTTGTTCCTCTATGGGAACCGGTTTACAGAACCTATCCCGCCGGAACTCGGCAGCCTTTCCAACCTGGAATTGCTGGGCCTCGGTGAGAGCCAACTGTCCGGACCCATCCCGCCGGAGTTGGGCAACCTGTCCAACCTAGAAGCGTTGTCCCTTGGTGAGAACCAACTGACCGGGCCTATTCCGCCAGAGCTAGGCAACCTGTCTAACCTTGGATTCTTGCACCTTAACGAGAACCGCCTGAGTGGGCCGATTCCGCCGGAGTTGGGCGGCCTGTCCAACCTAAAGCAGTTGCTCCTCTTCGGGAATCAACTGACCGGGACTATTCCACCGGAACTGGGCAATCTGTCTAACTTGGAGGCGCTGGGCCTCGGTTGGAACGAACTGACCGGGCCTATCCCGCCGGAGTTGGACAACCTGCCAAACCTCGCGAGGCTGTCCATCGCCGGGAACCAACTGACCGGCTGCGTGCCACAGGGCTTGCAGGATGCGGTAGACGACCCGGATGAGGTGGGGTTGCCCTCCTGCTGAGGGCCGCGGCTCCCCGGCCCTAACCGCCTTATGCCACTTCGATTGGAGGACTTGAATTGAACCCTCACCGTGCGGCGGCCATAGCCGCGATACTGTGCCTTTCGTTGGCGCTGTTCATGGCGTCCTGCTCCTCATCACCTTCCTCTGACCGGGAGGCATTGACCGCCTTATACAACTCCACCGGCGGGGCATCATGGGATGACAACGACAACTGGCTGAGTGATGCCCCGCTGGACCGGTGGTACGGAGTGACCACTGACGCCAACGGACGGGTGATTTATCTGGATCTTGGGCACAATGGCCTGACCGGACGGCTGCCACCGGAATTGGGTCGCCTGTCCACTCTTGACACACTGTACCTCGCCGGGAACGAACTGACCGGGGTCATTCCCCCAGAGTTGGGCGGCCTATCCAACCTGGAAGAACTGAACCTCAACGGGAACCGGCTGACCGGGCCTATTCCGCCCGAGTTGGGCAAACTATCCAATTTGGAGACGCTGAACCTCGTCGGCAACCAGTTGACCGGATGCGTGCCACAGAGCCTACAGGAGAAGGTGGGCTCGGAGCAGATAGGGGTGCCCTTCTGCGCACCTCAGTTATCGGACCGGGAGGCCCTGACCGCCTTATACCGCTCCACTGGCGGGGCGTCCTGGAATGATAACGATAACTGGCTGAGCGAGGCCCCACTGGGACAGTGGAGTGGCGTGGACGTTGACTCCGGCGGACGTGTGATTGCCTTAGACCTTGCGGGCAACGGCCTGACCGGGGAGCTACCGCCAGAAATCGGCAGCCTATCTAGCTTGAGGTGGCTTCACCTCAACGTGAATCAACTGACCGGGCCGATTCCACCGCAACTGACCAGTCTATCCAATCTGAAAACGCTGGACCTATCCGGGAACCAACTGTATGGGCGTATCTCGCCGGAGTTGGGCAATCTGTCCAACCTGGAGACGCTGAACCTCTCCAGGAATCCGATGACTGGGCCTATCCCACCAGAGTTGGGCAGCCTGTCCAACCTGGATACGCTTATCCTCAACGGGAACCGGCTAGACGGGCCTATCCCGCCGGAGTTGGGCAGCCTCGCCAATTTAGAGACGCTGCGCCTTGACGATAACGGACTGACCGGGCCTATCCCACCAGAGTTGGGCAGCCTCGCCAACTTGGAGACGTTGGACCTCTACCGAAACCAACTAACCGATGCCATCCCACCAGAGTTGGGCAGCCTGTCCAACCTGGAGACGCTGAACCTCTACCGAAACCAACTAACCGATGCCATCCCACCAGAGTTGGGCAATCTGTCCAACCTGGAGACGCTGAACCTCTCCATGAATCGGCTGACCGGGCCTATCCCATCAGAGCTGGCCGACCTCTCCAATCTGAAGTCGCTGACGCTTGACGATAATTGGATGACCGGGCCTATCCCGCCGGGGTTGGGCAACCTGTCCAACCTGGAGCGGCTGGAACTCGGCGGGAACCCGTGGGCCGGATGTCTACCACGGGATCTGCCGAATAATCTGAACTTAGGATTGCCAATCTGCCCACCATCTCCCTCGGACAGTCCGGACCTGGCGGCCCTGACCGCCTTATACAACTCCACCGGAGGGTCAGCCTGGGATTGGAACGATAACTGGCTGAGCGAGGCCCCATTAAACAAGTGGAGTGGCGTGAGCGCCGACGAAGACGGACGTGTGATTGCCTTAAACCTTACGGACAACGGCCTGACCGGGGAGTTACCGCCAGAAATAGGCAGCCTGTCTAACTTGAGGATGCTGCGCCTTGACGATAACCAACTGACCGGGGCTATCCCACCAGAGTTGGGCAGACTGTCCAACCTAGAAACGATGGACCTCAACCGGAACCAACTGACCGGAACCATTCCGCCGGAGTTGGGCAGACTGTCCAACCTGGAGTATCTGTACCTCAACAATAACCAACTGACCGGCCCCATCCCGCCGGAGTCAGGCAACCTGTCCAACCTGGAGAGGCTGAGCCTCGACTGGAACCAACTGACCGGCCCCATCCCACCAGAGTTGGGCAGCTTTTCCAACCTGGCGTATCTGTACCTCAACAATAACCAACTGACCGGCCCCATCCCACCAGAGTTGGGCAGCCTTTCCAACCTGGCGTATCTGTACCTCAACAATAACCAACTGACCGGCCCCATCCCACCAGAGTTGGGCAGCCTTTCCAACCTAGAGATGCTGCACCTCGCCGATAACCAACTGACCGGGCCTATCCCGCCGGAGTTGGGTAATCTTTCCAATCTAGACGTGTTGTTCCTCGACGAGAATCAACTAGCCGGGTCTATTCCACCGGAGTTAGACAGCCTCTCCAACCTGTCGGAACTGGGCCTCGCCGAGAACCAACTGACCGGGCCTATCCCGCCGGAACTGGGCAGTTTGTCCAACCTGATCTGGCTGACGCTAGACGGGAATCAGTTGACCGGGCCTATCCCGCCGGAATTGGGCAACCTGTCCAAGCTGATCTGGCTGACGCTAGACGGGAATCAGTTGACCGGTTGCGTGCCACAGAGCCTGCGAGATGGGGTGAAACATGATGGAGTAGGGATGCCCTTCTGCTGAGGAGGCCGCGCGCGTTGACACCCCCGTTCCCGCCCCATAAACTCGCGTCATGTCAAGGCTTATTTTGGGAGGCGGTTATGGCAGGCGAAGCCCCGGGTCTCAAGCTAAAGCACGTCAACCACGTGGTCTACCTGGTGAGGGACACTGAGCGGAGCATGGAGTTTTACCACGAGTTCCTGGGCATTAAGCGGATACCCAGCCAGGTGGACAATCCCAAGATAACCTGGCTGCAACTGCCCAGCGGCGTGATGCTGCATCTGATAGAGACGACGGACGCGCCCTGCCCGGAGGAGAGCCACGTGGCCTTTGAGGTGGAGGACTTTGACGCCGCGATGGATGCGGTGAGGGCCAAGGGCTTGGAGATAACCCGCAGCGGCGTTCGCAACGACGGCCAGCGGTTCCTGTTCACCCGCGACCCCGACGGGAACCGGGTCGAACTGTGCACGGCGTCGGGCTTCTAGGCCGCCTAGACGAAGGCCGGGAGCGCGGCGGAGGTTGGATGGCCGTTTAGGGCCTCCGGGCCGTGGCGCCGTTAGTTCCACGACCAGAAGGCCACGGAGCCGGTGGCTATCTTCTTGGGCACGGATCCCGGCTCCGCGCCTATAACGTAGACGGAGCTTGCGCTGGGTGACGCGCCGTTGGTTCCAACAGACTCGTTCGCCAACCTGCCGGCGAAGACCAGGCTCGCGCCGTCGGGCGACCAGACCGAATGGGAGTGGGCGTACTGGTCGAAGAAGGATATGGCGGTGAGGGTCTCGGGCGAGGGTATGAAGCCCACCAACTCCCACGGCTCGCCGCCATCCACGGGCGCGACCTTCCACACCAGCCGGCGCCTTTCCACGTCTAGGGACACGTAGGCTATCCTGGCGCCGTCGGGCGACCAGAAGAAGGCGGCCAGCGGCTCCTCCACCGGGGGCCGCGCCTGGGAGCCGTCGGGGGCGATGACGCGCAGGCGGTTATGCCCCGGGGTTCGCGAGGATGGCGTGTCCGCAACGGCTATCAGGTCGTCCGTGGGCGACCACAGGATGGCGGCCCCGCCTTCCACCGGGGCTGCCGGGGCGAAGGAACCCGTCGCCGCGGGGTCTCCAACCAGGAGGCTGGCGTCCTGTCCCGTCCCGGTGACGTAGGCGGCCCGGCGTCCGTCGGCGGACAGGTCCGGCGCGCGGAAGACGGGGCTCATGGGCGCGATCTCCACGGGCGGGGCCTCAAAGGGCGCGGCGGCCCGTTCCAGGGTGTCCCCTGAGTGGATGAGCATGGAGCCGCTGTCGGCGGCCCATCTGAAGTAGATAGGCCCCTGCTGGCTAACGGCGGCCTTCCTGCCGTCCTCGGCGCTCACCAGGAGGGCCAGGGTGGTTGGGGTGGCGGCGATGAAGGCCAGGCTGCGGCTGTCGGGAGACCAGTACATATAATGAGGGACGGCCTCGGCTATGACGGGGCTGGCCCCGGGTTCGTTATCGTAGACCTTGGTCATGGCCCCGTTGGAGGCGTCAAGGGTCAGGATGGAGGCCTTGGGCGTTCCATCCTCCAAAACCGTCCGCGAGACGGCGATGGCGGCGCCGTCGGGCGACCAGGTGGGCCAGGCGTAGGCGACGTCGCCTTGCCGCAGGAGTTGGGCCAGCCCCATCCCCCGCGAGTGGGCCGACGCGGCCCCGGTGAGCTTGCGGGAGTCGGAGCCGTCGGGGTTGACGGTGTGGACGTCGCCATGGCTGTCCACGTAGGCTATCCTGTCCACCATCGCCTCCTGGGCGGCGGTTGGGGCCTCCGTCGCCGGGTCAGAGGCCGGCCTGCACGCCGAGAGTGAGAGGAGCAGCAGGAGGATTCCAAGGCCGGTCGCGGCAAGGCGGATGGGCGCGGGTGGATGCCTCCTCCGGGTGATGGCGCGCCTCCAGGTCTCCGGGGCGGTTGGCCCCTAGTTGCGGGACAGCTGGAATATCTTGCCCTCGGTCTTGATGGATGGGGCGATTATCATCTCCGCCTTCTGAAGCTCGCGGATGTTCATGGCCCCGCACATGCCCATGGCCGCCTTCAAGGCCCCCACCAGGTTCTGGGTGCCGTCGGTTAGCGACGTGGGGCCGTGCAGTATCTCCTTCAGAGGACCCTTGACGCCAACGCTAATCCGGGTCCCGCGGGGCAGGTCCGGGTGAGGCGTCGCCATGCCCCAGTTGAACCCGCCGCCCGGGGCCTCCCGCGCCTGGGCCAGGGGGGTGCCGAGCATTACGCCGTCGGCCCCGGCGACGATGGCCTTGCACAGGTCGCCGCCGGTGCGGATGCCGCCGTCGGTGATGATGGTTACGTACCTTCCGGTGCGCTTAAAGTGCTCCTCGCGGGCGGCGGCGCAGTCCAGGGTGGCCGTCACCTGGGGAACGCCCACGCCCACCACCTCCCGGGTGGTGCACGCCGCCCCGGGGCCAACTCCCACCAGCAGGCCGCTTATGCCCGTTTCCATCAGTTCCAGGGCCGTGGAGTAGCCCGCGCAGTTGCCCACAATCACCGGCGCCTTCACCTGCTTGACGAACTTGGAGAAGATGAGGCCCTCGTAGCTCCGCGACAGGTGCCGGGCGGTGGTGACGGTGGACTGGACGACCACGATGTCGGCCCCGGCTTCCACGGCCACGGGGGAGAGGCGCTTGGTGTTCTGCGGCGTCACCGCCACGGCGCAGGCGGCCCCGCTTTTGCGGATGGTTTCAACGCAGGAACCAACCAGTTCCTCCCGTATGGACTCGGCGTATATCCTTTGGAGAAGGGCGGTGACCTCTGCCTGGGGCGCCGAGGCTATCTCCTCTAAAGTGGTGTGGGGGTCGTCGTAACGGGTGTAGATGCCCTCCAGGTTGAGAACGCCCAGGCCGCCCTTGCGGTGCATGAGGGAGGCGAAGGCGGGGGAAACCACGGCGTCCATGGACGAGGCCATGATGGGTATGTCGAAGGCGTGGTCGGCCACCTTCATGCGGGTGGAGGTCATGTCGGGATTGACGGTGACCTGCCCCGGCGCGATGGCCACCTCGTCGAAGCCGTAGGCCCTTCGGATCTCCTTGAAGGATGGAGCGCCCATACCATACACCTCGCGCTGGGGGAAGCTGCCCGGAAAAGGCTTTGGCAGAATGTAGCAAAGGGAATAGGCGCAGTCAAGGGCAGGGGGAAGGGGGGGCGGATGGCCGTTTTCGTAGAGACGCTACGGATTCCGGCTAGGGGCTACCTGTAAACGGGCTTGGTGTACTCGTGGTAGCGTACCGGGCCAAAGTGGACGTGATTGACCTCGTAGCCCACTAGTACCTCGGGGTTGAACACGGCCTTTCCGAAGACCCACAGTAGGGGAATGCTCAGGTGCTCGTTGCGCCAGAAGTCGCCTAGATCCTGGGCCAACGACTTCCGGGTCCGCGAATCGGCTATGGTGTCGTAGTTCTCTTTCCACTCGGTGATGAAGGGGTACTCGTAGTAGGGCCTGGTGGCCTTGCGCCAAATCCAGCGCATTCCTACGGACGGGGGGTTTAAGCTCCACCGTATCATGAAGATCTTTCCGGTCATGGCCCTGTCCGTCACCTGGGACTGTATGGGAGCGTACGCGGAGATGGTCAGGTTCACGTTGATGCCGATGTCTTCCCACATGGCTGTGATGGCTTCGGCGACGTCTGGAATTTCGGGCAGGCCGCCAAGGTTGGTGGGGGCGAAGAAGTCGAGGTTGAAGCCGTTGGGGTAGCCTGCTTCAGTCAAAAGCTGCCTGGCCCTGTCCGGGTCGTAGGGGTAGGGCCAGCCGCCGGCGGCTCCCGTCTCGCCGGTGGGACCGGGGACGGGCGCCCACTCGTCCTTGAAGAAGTCCCACCACTCGGCGAAGTGGGTTACGGCGAGGGGCGCGGCGTCTCCATTGAAGAAGGAGTCGTTAATGTGGTTGCGGTCGATGGCCAGGTTCAGGGCGTGGCGCACCATGGGGTTCCTGGTTGGCGCGGTCTCATCGTAGTTGGGGGTGGGTTCGCCCCTCCGAGACTCAGGCAAGTACCAGGGTATGGCGCCCCACATGTAGAAGCTGGGCAGGGTGCTTTTGGCTATTTTCATACCCCTGTACTGAGCCTCGTCAAAGAGGTCGCTCGGCAGCATGACGATGTGGGCCTCATCGGTCAGGAGCAGGGCCATGATGGTTGCCAGCTCCTTGTTCCAGAGGAACTGGAGCTCGTTGAACTCCGGCTCTTTGCGGTAGTGACCAACGTTCTTTTCCAAGAGGAAGTGCTCGTCGTCCACGTAGTCGACGAAGCTGAATGCGCCCATGCCGATGGGATGGTCGATGTATCCTTCCTCGCCGCCAACGGCGTCCCAGTACTCCTTGCTGATGAGACCGAAGGTCCAGTTCTCGGAGAGGTAGATGTTGAAGTCCGGCTGGATGATAGGCAGGTTCCAGGTAAGGGTGTTGCCTTCATAGGTAATGTTATTGACGGTCCCGGCCCTGGGCCGCCAGGTGCCGGAGTTATTGGACCTATCGGACTCAAGTCCCGCCTGCAAGAGCCAGGTCCACCGCACGTCTTCCGGTGTGAAGAAGTACTCACTCGCTCTTCCGTTTATGTAGTAGGGGATGCCTTCCTTGAGCTCGAAGGTCCACGTCTTGGTGTCGGGGCTGACCGACCAGGACTCGGCGACGTGGCTGTTCTCCAACTCAGGGGTCTTGCGGTTCATGCCCACCAGGTAGTCATAGAGGTTGTGGAGAGGCCCGCTGGAACTCTGGAAGGTCATGTAGGGCAGCCTCACCTGGTGGTAGGGCGGCGCCATGGAAACTATGAGCCTGGGGTTCACCAACTGGGGCGCCGCGGTTGGACGCCGCGTGGGGGTTGGCGTGGCCGTTGGACGCGGCGTTGGACTCGGTGTGGGGATGGGAGTGGGCCTTGGTGTAGCGGTGGGTGTTGTTCGTGGTGTGGCGCTGGGCGTTTGGGGCGGCGCTTGGGTTGCCGTAGGGCTGGGAGTTGGCCTTGGTGTAGCGGTGGCTGTTGGGGTTGGACGCGGTGTGGCGGTTGGACTCGGCGTAGGCGTCTCGGTTGGCGCGGCCGTGGCGCTGGGCGTTGGTGTGGGGGCTGGCGTAGGCGTCGCGGTTGGCGTAGGGAGCGGCGTTGGCGCGACCACCGTAATGCAGCCCACCGCCATGCTCAGCAGCAGGGCCAAGCCAATTATAAGAGCGGGCTTTCTCAATTCAGGCATTCATCAGGATTTCGAGGCCTTTGGCAGTGGCGGCGGGTCAACGGGAACGGTCATCGCTATCTTAACACACGGATAGGGTTCCCCCTCTAATTGATGCGTATATCTAGCGTATAAGCTTTTTCATCATTATCAAGTAAGAATAAATGATAGCTAATGCTAAGGTTTTCATAAGAGGCGTTTGAGGCATAATGAGACCTAAATGGGTCTGATGATACGTCAATATCCTCAATTAGTGATAATATAATATCCGAGGCTTCAGCATTAGGAATTTCTAATGCTTGCAGTAATATCACCTGCCGGAAATAGAAATCATTAACAGGGTAAGATTCATAATCCGCTGGCTCTGTCACTAAGATTCGGGTAGGAGGGTTTTCCATAATAACGTAGTTGACTGGGCTGGACTCAGCGGTCGAGACCCACGCGAGTACGCCTTGGGGATAGTCGGGAAGACACTCATCCCGGTCGCTTTCACAGGAGGGGTATTCCCATGACCACCATTCGAGGGCTGGCAACTCCGACTCGGAATAAATCGCCCAGAGGGGGTCGATTTCGTCAGGGTTGCTCAGCAAGTAGAGCAGTCTCGATAAGGTGAGGGCCGGTTCGGGGGTTGGCGGCGGAGGGGTTGGCGTTGGTGTCGCAGTGGGGCGCAGCGTGGGCCTTGGCGTGGGGGTTGGCGTTATTGCTGCGGTGTAGGCGACCAGCTCCCGCAGGTGCGGCAGCGCCCGTAGTATGGTCCGTCCCGCCACGGCGAAACCCGTCCCCTCTACGTTGGTATGCGACACTTTGCCGACGGTTATCCCCACCACCTCCCCGGACGCGTTCAGCAGGGGCCCGCCGCTGCTCCCCGGGTTGAGGGGTGCGTCAGTTTGAATTAACCAGCTATCGGAATCTGAGTCAAAATGGACGGCGGAGAGGACCCCTTTGGTCACCACAGGGCTGTCTACTCCCAGGGGATAGCCCATGGCCACCAGGTCGGCCCCTTCATTTGGCGTTCTAGGCGTGAAGGGCGCCGTGACCAGGCTGGAACTGCAACAGAAAGTCACCACCGCCAAGTCCTTCTCCGGGTCCGTCCACACGGTCCTCCCGACGTACTGGGAGTGGGAACCGACGTGCACGTCCACGGTTGAAGCGCCTTCTACTACGTGGTGGTTGGTCAAGACATAGGCGCTGTTGTCCACGGGGTATGTCTGGAAGATAACGCCGGAGCCGCTGCTCCTGCCCCAAGCTATCCTCACTACCGACGGCTTCACCCGGGCCACCATGGATTCTAGGGAGGGTTCAGGGGTGGAAGTGGGCCGCGGCGTGGCGGTGGGCGTGGGGGGCTGTGTAGGAGTAGGCGTTGGGGTAGGACTTGGTGTGGGCGTTGGGGTCGGACTTGGTGTGGGCGTTGGGGTCGGCGTAGGAGTAGGCGTGGGCCTTGGTGTAGCGGTGGCTGTGGCGGTTGGACTCGGCGTAGGTGTTGGTGTAGGAGTGGGTCGCGGCGTAGGGCTGGCCGTAGGGAGCGGTGTTGGCGCCACCACCGTGATACAGCCGGCCGCCATGCTCAGCAGCAACGCCAGTCCAATTATAAGAGCGGGCTTTCTCAATTCAGGCATTCATCAGGATTTCGAGGCCTTTGGCAGTGGCGGCCGGGTCAACGGGAACGGTCATCGCTATCTTAACATACGGATACGCGCCTCGTTTGGTTCAGGCCGTGGGGCAGATGGTATGGCGGGGCCGGATGAAAACCTTCCCTCCTTCATTGAACTACACCCCCCGTCGGGTATAAAATTCCCTCAACGGGTCCTTCCAACCCCCGGCCCGTGGGCAGTTCACCCTTTTGTGGAGGAGCAGACATGGACAAGAAGCTCATCATATCCTCAGACTCTCACATCGTGGAGCCGCCGGAACTCTTCGTCGACAGGATGGACCCCAAGTACGGCGACCGCATCCCCCACCTGGTCGGCGAGGGGGAGTACGACTACTGGTACGCCGACCACCAGAGGATGGGCGTCTTGGGCAGCTTTGGGACCTCGGCGGGGCTGCGGTTCGAAAGGCCCCAGGACATTGTGCGCGAGGGCCGCATGGCCGACATCCGGCCCGGCGGCTATGACCCCAAGGCCCACGTGGAGGACATGGACCTTGACGGCGTTCACGCCAACATCCTCTACCCCTCCATCGGCCTGGAGATGTTCGGCGTATCCGACACGGTGATACTGCGGGACATCTTCGCCGCCTACAACGACTGGCTCTCCGACTTCTGCTCCGCCTACCCCGACCGGCTCAAGGGCATCGCCATGACCCTGTTGGACGACGAGATTGAGGCGGGCATAGCCGACCTCCAGAAGGCCGCCGAGGCGGGGTTCGCCGGCGTCATGATAAGCGTCTTCCCCGCCCCTCGGCACTTCTACGACCAGCCCATGTACGAGCCTTTTTGGCAGGCGGCCCAGGACCTGGACATACCCCTGAGCCTTCACACCGGCACCAACCGGCCCTCCGGCGCCAAGACGGAGGAGACCAGCGGCGTGTCCCAGTCGGGGGCCAACCGGGTGAACGCCGAGTACTGGGTGCGGATGTCCCTCAGCCACATGCTGCTGTCGGGCGTGTTCGAGCGGTTCCCCAACCTCAAGGTGATAGAGGTGGAGCACGACCTGGCCTGGATACCCTTCTTCTTCAACCGCTTGGACGTGACCTACGTTGAGCGGCACACCCAGGCCCCCTACCGGTTCAAGGGGGACGCCCTCCCCAGCGACTTCATGCGCCGCAACGTGTACCATAGCTTTCAGGAGGACGCCCTCGGCGTTAGGGACAGGGACATCATCGGCGTTGAAAACCTGCTGTGGGGCTCCGACTACCCCCACGCCGAGTCCACCTTCCCCAAGTCCCAGGAGATACTGGAGGACATTTTGGAGGGTGTGCCGGAGGATGAGAAGGCCCTGATTGTGGGAGGCAACGCCGCGCGGCTCTACAAGTTCGGCTAGGCGCACCGGCCGACCCGCAGCCCCCAACATGAGGGGCGCGTCAACGCGTGGGCGGGTATAATACCTGTGTGCGCGACCTCCTCAAAAAACACTTTGGCTACGAGTTCAAGCCCCTCCAAGAGGAGATAATCTCCAGCGTCATGGAGGGCCGGGACGTCTTGGCCCTCATGCCCACGGGCAGCGGCAAGTCCCTCTGCTACCAGCTGCCCGCCCTCATGCTGGACGGGGTTACCCTGGTGGTGTCGCCCCTCATCGCCTTAATGAAGGACCAGGTGGATGACCTGAAGACCAAGGGCGTTGAGGCGGCCTACATAAACAGTTCCCTGACACGCGCCGAGATTGAGAAGACCCAAAGAAGGGCTCTCAGAGGTGAAATCAAGATCCTGTACGCTGCGCCGGAGCGCTTGGCCGTTCCGGGCTTTCAGGACTTTCTTGACCGGCTGGAGGTCAGCCTCGTCGCCGTGGACGAGGCCCACTGCATCTCCATGTGGGGGCACGAATTCCGTCCTGAATATCGGAACCTGGGCAACTTGCGGCTCAAACACGACATCCACGAATGCGATGAGCACGAGCATCACGGCGACCATCCCGAATATGAGCGCGATATTCATGAGTGCGACACCCACGAACATCACGCCCATTTAACGCCAGAGGTTCCCATTGCGGCCTTCACTGCCACCGCAACGGAGAGGGTGCGGGAAGACATAGTCCAGCAGCTGCGCCTGGATAAGCCCCAGAGGTTTGTGGCCAGCTTCAACCGCCCCAACCTCAGGTACACGGTGCTGTATAAGAGGCCTAATCAGAGCGAAATAGTCCATCGGCATCGCGGGCGTCCAATTAGACACACTGTGCTTTATAAAACTCAAGAGCCATTAGAGGAATTGCTGGGCCTCCTTCGCAAATATCAAGACGAATCGGTCATCATCTACTGTTCTAGGCGCGATAGCACCGAAGAACTGGCGAGATATCTGCGTAGAGAGGGATTTTCTGCCTTGCCCTACCACGCCGGTCTCGATGAGAAGACCAGAGACGAAGCTCAAGAGTGGTTAACGCGCAGCGAGACTCAAGAACGGTTCATGCGCGACGAGGTTAAAATCGTAACGGCCACCATCGCCTTCGGTATGGGGGTAGACAAGCCCAACATACGCCTCATAGTCCACTACGACCTGCCCAATTCTGTGGAGGGGTACTACCAGGAGACGGGTAGGGCCGGGCGGGACGGTCTCCCCAGCGAATGCGTCCTCTTTTACTCTCGTGAAGACAAGAGAAAGCCGCAGTATTTCATAGACCGGATCAGGGACAAGGAGGAACGGAGGAGGTCCCAGGAGAGGCTGGACCAGGTTATAAAGTATAGCGAGTTGGAGTCCTGCCGAAGGGAATATCTGCTCAACTATTTCGCTGAAGACTGGCCAAGCGGAAATTGCCAGGGCTGCGATGTGTGCCTCGCCACCAGGAATGAGTTCGACGCGACGGAAATAGCCCTAAAATTTGTGTCTGCGGTAGTGCGCACAGGTGAGAGATTCTGGATAGGTTACGTCAGCAGTGTGCTTCTGGGCGCGAAGACCGAGCGGATAAGGGAATATGAACACGACAAGCTTAGCGTCTACGGCATCGTCAACGACTTCACGCGCGACGAGCTAAAGGAAATCGCGGAACTCCTTATTGCTGAAGGTCTTCTCTACAATAAGAACCGGAATAACACGGTGTCCCTTGGCGCCATTGGCGTAACGGCCGACGGATATGAATTCCTTAGTAAAAGGACAAAGCTGTTCCTATGGAGAAAAAGGTGGGCGGGAACGGCGGTCCCAAGCCCCGAACGAGGCGTAAAACAGGTCGCGAAGAAGCGCGGCGGCAAGGTGGAGGAGGTAGGAGCGGCGGCCCCAAGTCCCTATAGCGATGACTTAGAATATGACCGGGAGTTGTTTGAGATTCTGCGTCGGCTGCGGAGCCGGATAGCTTCTAAGAGAGGTGTGCCCCCCTACATGGTGTTTAGTAACAAGACTCTCCGTCAGATGGCCTACTGGGTTCCCTTAAACCGCGACAGCCTGTCCCGCATAGACGGCGTTGGTGAGGTGGAGTTGGAGGAATTTGGCGAGGTGTTTCTGACGGAGATTCGCGCTCATAAACTCGGCTTGAGCGAGCGTGCCATCCTTGCCCGCCGCCGCCGAGTCGCTACGGCGAAACCCCAAGGCCCCACCTACGACAGGACCAAGCCCCTGCCCCAAAAGGGAGAGTCGGTTGAGGATGTGGCGCGGGCGGAAGCGGCGGCCCTAAGCCTCGATAGCGACGGCTTAGAATATGACCGGGAGCTTTTCGGAGTTCTGCGTCGGCTGCGGAGCCGGATAGCTTCTGAGAGGGGCGTGGCCCCCCACATGGTGTTTGGCGACGATACCCTCCAGCAGATGGCCTACCGGGTTCCCCAAAGCCGCGACAGCCTGTCTCGCATACACGGCGTCGGCGAGGTGAAGTTGGAGCAGTTTGGCGATGTGTTTCTGACTGTGATTCGCGCTCACGTTCACCGACGCGCTACGGCGAAATTCAAAGGCTCAGATATTTTCGGCATTATTGTGATGCTGGTTATATTAGCGTTAGTATTGGGAGGGGTAATTTACGGAATCATCCAGTTTGGCCGCTTCATCTTTGGGAGCTTAGGCTCCTGATAGCCTCGTCCCGCGCTGAGAGGCTCTATCGCCCACGGTTCCTAGAAGGGGGGCTTGAAGCCGTCTTTCCCCTCGCTCAGTTCCGGCAATCCGTCGGCCAGAATGCTGCGGACGCCCTCGTAATGCTCCAAGTACCTGTCGATGACCAGCGTCCTGTCGCAGCCCAGCTTCTCCGCCATTAGGTCCAAGGCCTTTTCCCGTGTGGTGGCTATGAACTTGCCCCGCTTGAAGTGGAAGGGCTGGATGATGAACTTCTTGACGCCGGTCGCCGCCAGGTCGTTGGCAAAGGCGGGCGGACCGCTCACCAGCAGCAGAGGCGTCATGGTGATGCAGGCGTCAACGCCGTCGGATTGCGCCTCGGCGATTGCGCGAAGCCGCGCGTCGTTGGACGGGCAGTAGGGTTCAAAGGCGCGCCTGACATCCTCATCGTCGGTGGTCACGGTCATGTTCACCCGAACGCGCCCGCCCTTCTCCTCAATGAGACGGAACAGGTCGCAGTCGCGGGTCACGTCGGGGCTGCGGGTCTGTATCACCAGCTTGGGCTTGTGCCGTTCGGCCATGATTTCAAGGAGTTGGCGGGTCAGCTTCACCTCCCGCTCGATGGGCTGGTACGGGTCGGTGACGCTGCTCATGTAGATGAGCTTGCCGTCGAGGGAGCCGGGCCTGCGGGCGGCCATCAACTCTGTGGCGTTCTCCTTCACCTTGACCCAGCGACCCCAATCGTCGCGGTCCGCCGCGCTATGGCTGAAGAAGGCGGCGTAGCAGTAGGTGCATCCGAAGAAGCAGCCGCTATAGGGATTCAGGGTAAAGTCGTAGGCGTCCATGAACCCGGAGGCGCGGGTCAAAATCTCGCGGGAGGATACGTACTCAACTCGAGCCTCGCCAATGCGGGAAGGCCCCATGACTACAGGCCGCTCGGCTACTCCGAGACCCGGAAGGGGCTGCTGATTTGAGTTAGGCGGCATGGCTGTTAACGCTTGGTATAGATATAGTAGTTCGCCTTAAACCAAGGTGTGGTCCAACTCGTTGAGTGTGCTGTCAGGTATTTCCGCGCAAACGAATCATCATCGGAGTCATCAAGTAGAGGTGAAAGATCATGTCCGCGACGAATTTTGGTGTCATATAGGTTTTGCCTGAAGGCGCTGGTGACCTCAAACTCTCCGTGCAACTGAAGAGGTTCGCCCGTTTCGTCGGAAAGGACGCCTGCGTTGCAGGTATATTCATTTGACCCACTGGCGTTAGGGGAGAAAGCATATGAAACACTTCCCGGATGTGACGTAATCAACACTACATCAGGTTTCTCTATCTTCACTATACAATCAAGAGCGTTTTTGACGGCCTTGTTATTTTTGCTGTAAGCAACGTGAAGAGCAGTCAGCCAGCGTGTTGTTGGACAATCAGCGGGAGAGTTGACTAGCATCTTACGGCATACCCTTTGCAGATTATGGAGCTTAGGGTTCTTCTCTAGCCCGTTCACGAATTGTCTCCAAATCTTATCTCCGATACTTTTCATAGACACGCTTTCGTCTTTTGACACAACAGTAATTCTAGGAAAGAAGGAATGCTTCTGCCATATGTCCGCCGCCGCTAACGCCAGCCCGAATTTCATTGCCAACGCTCCACAGGCAAAATCAATAAGATGAAGATCGTCATTGCCGGTTAGGAGAGGGTTCTTGTCCTCTGGTATTTGCAGGACAAGGGTATATGCCAAGTTAATCTGTGTCGGCTGGTACCAGAGTGAATAGAAAAGAGAAACCCACTCATCGTATTCAGGCATTATCCCTCCTTGCAGACCTGCAAGCGAACGGAGCGCGCAAACGATTCTTTCGGCAGTCTGCTGATCGGTTATTTCTTTGCCAAGCCCATCGAACTGCTCTTCCGCTACTTTTGCGATGGCGTTGTCCAAGGCTGTAGTTACTGCGGCGATGGTATCTGAATTCATCCTCAATCCCGTGGATAAGTCTACTAGGATTATAGCATGTGCGTTCGTATAACGGTAGGTCCGCCCTAGCCCGCGGTCAGGCGCAGTTCGACCCGGCCCAAGGAGCCGAAGTCGGCGGACACCGCGTCGCCGGGGGCCACGGGCGTTATGCCCGTGCAGGTGCCGGTGGTCACAACCTCCCCCGCCTCTATGGCCTCGCCCAGGCGCGACAGGTGGTTGGCCGTCCACAGCAGCACCGATAGGGGGCCGTCCAGGGCCTTGGCGCCGCTGCCCTCACCCGCCAACCGCCCGTTCTTGAAGAGCCGCACGGGATGGGATGGAAGGTCGATATCCCGCCACCCGGCGTTCCGTGGCCCCTCTACAAAGGCGGTGTGGGCCGTGGCGTCGGCCACCAGCCTGACGGCTCCCAGGCCGTCGTAGCCGCCCTCGAACCGGCACCCCACGATTTCGATGGCCGGGACCAGGACTTCAACGGCGTCTAGCACCTCGTCAAGTTCATAGGCGCCGGGCCTGGGCGGGAGGGCGCGGGCAAAGCGGAAGGCGAACTCCCCCTCAACGCTGGCCCTCTGCCCCTCGAAGATGGCCACGGACGCGGGGGACTGGGAGCAGTCGCGCCGGAGCATCGGCGCCGTGGCCGGCTCGTCGGTTCCCAAGAGCTTCTGCGGCTCCCGGCTGGTGGCCCCAACCTTCCAGCCCGCGCGGGGCAGGGACTCCAAGGACGCCTGGATTCGCTGAATGGCGTAGGCCGCCGTTACGGAGTCCAAACCCTTGGCTGCCGAGCGCGGAATCAGGCCGCCGTGTCTCCGGGCGCGCAGGAGGTCCGCGGCCAGCCGCTCCCCGGCGTTCATGCCGGCGGGCCTGTCATCCGGCGGCGGGCGGCGTCATTCCTCAAGAAGGAAACCCCAGTTCACGCTGGAAGACCTGGGCCAGCAACTCGATTCCCTTCCAAATCTCATCCTCGGTGGGGAGGGCGTAGCAGAAGCGGATGTAGTTGTTGCCGTTGCGCCGGTCGTCGGCGGGATAGACGGCCCAGTCGGAGCCCGGGTTGTAGCCGATGCCCTCCTTGCGCGCCGCCGCCAAGGGCTTCCGGGTGTCCACGCCGTCGGGGAACTTCACCCACAGATAGATGCCGCCCCTGGGGTGGTTGGGTTCCACCGAGGGGCCGAAGTGCTCGCTGATGGCCGCCGACAGGGTGTCCCGCTTCTTCCGGAGGCCGGAGCGCAGGGTCTCCAGGTGCTCCTCGTAGTGGTTGTGGAAGAAGTCGGCCACCACCATCTGCCCAAAGGTGGAGGTGCCGATGTCGCCCTTGAGGGGCAGCAGTTGGCTCAGGACCTCCCAGGGGGCCACCACGTAGCCCAGCCTGACCCCCGGCGCCAGGTTCTTTGAGAAGGAACCCATGTGCAGCACGTGGCCCGAGTCGTCGAGGGAGCGGATGGCCTTCTCCCACTCGCCTTCAAAGACCAGGTCGGCGTAGCAGTCGTCCTCCAGAATGGGGACGCCGCGCTCCTTGCTGATTTCCAGCATACGGCGGCGGCGCTCCATGGGCATGACGGAGCCTGTGGGGTTTTGCACGGTGGGGATTGTGTAGATGTACTTGGGCGTAACGCCCCTGCCGGCCAGGTCGTCGAGGGCCGACGCCAGGGCGTCCATGCGCATTCCGTGTTCATCCACGGGAACGCCCACGATGTTCACCTTTCGCATCCGCATGTCGCCTAGCATCCCCACGTAGGAGAAGTTCTCGGCGATGACGGTGTCGCCGGGCTCCAGCAGGGCCGCGTTCAGGAGCATGGCGGCGGGCTGGGAGCCGGAGGTGATGAGGATGTCGTCCACGGTCACGTCGATGCCGCGATGCCGGCCCAGCTTGAGAACCAGGAACTCCCGCAGGGGCAGATACCCCAGGAGGCCGCCGTTGTGAAGGTTGATGGCCAGGCCGGGGCCGTCCTTTCGCAGGGCGCGGGCGGAGGCCTCCACCAGGCCCTCCACCGGCACCAGGTCGGGGCAGGTGTGCCCCAGAATGAAGTTGTAGGTGGGGTTGTCAACGGTGGCTGAGGCCGAGGGCGGCGGGAGTCCCTTGGCGAAGTGGTCGGCGTAGTTGAATTGCGTTGTTGAGGACATGTCTGCTCCTGCGCGGGGGCTTGGGTGGGGATGGGCACATGCTATCATCGCCCTCAGAAGCGGTCAACTTGGGGAAGGGGCTGGGCTGAAGGTGAAGGCCCCGGCGCGTTGAAGCCCCGCGTGTCGCGTGGTATCATTACCGGGCCATCTACCCCTTGGGAGGTGAGCATCCAGCATCCCCAGGAGGCCGCTGGGATCCGATGAGGACCGAGACGGCAGGAAAGCGCGGCGCATCTTCTGAAGCCCCCTTCCGCGCGGGAAGGGCGGCCATCCCCTCTCCGGGTCCCTTGGCGTGAACGCCGGTCTGACCGTTGGATTCATCGGCGCCGGGACCCTGGGCAGAAGCCTGGCCCTGGGACTTGCCGACGCCGGCTACCGCGTCGCGTCGGTGAACAGCCGCTCCCAGACCTCCGCCGACGCCCTCGCCGGCGAGATACCCGGTTGCGTTGCGACGCCCCATCCCCAAGAGGTGGCGGACCGGTGCGACCTGGTTTTCGTCACCACCACCGACGACGCCATAGGCCGCGTCGCCGCGTCGCTGGGCTGGTCGCCGGGACGGGGGGTTGCTCATTGCAGCGGCGCCGGCTCCCTCGACCTGCTGCGGCCCGCCGCCGGCATGGGGGCGTCCTGCGGCTCCCTGCATCCCTTTCAGACCTTCGCCGGGGTGACGGGGCGCCGCGACGCCGTGGAGCGGTTCCAAGGCGTGACCTTTGCCGTGGAGGGCGAGGGTTGGATGCTGGAAACCCTTGAGGCCATGGCCGCGGCCTTGGGCGGCAGGGCCATCCGCGTCGCCCCGGCGGACCGGCCCCTCTATCACGCCTCGGCGGTAATGAGCTGCGGCTCCCTGGTGGCCCTGCTGAAGGCCGCCGCCGGGTTGTGGCCTTCCCTGGGGTTCACCGAGGAGGAGGGTCTCCGGGCCATGCTTCCTATGGCCGGGGCCACCCTTCGCAACGCGGCGGCTCTGGGACCTCAGGCGGCTCTAACGGGGCCGATAGCCAGGGGAGACGTCGCCACTCTGCGCGGGCACTTGGAGGCGTTCAAGGCCCGGCAGCCGGACATCCTTCCTCTATATCTCGCCCTCTCGGAGGCCTCCGTGCCCCTGGCCGCCCCCGCCCTCGGCGACCGGGAGGTGAAGGCCTTGCAAGACCTCATATCCCACTACTCAGGCGCATCTATAGAAGGACGGGGGCAGACGCTATGCGGAGAGTAACGGCCAGGGACGTGACGGCCATGAAGGCCAAGGGTGAGAAGATACCCGTCGTCACCGCCTACGACTACCCGATGGCGAGGCTGGCCGACGAGGCCGGGTTTCCCGTTATCCTGGTGGGCGACAGTTTGGGCATGGTGACCCTGGGCTACGACTCCACCATACCGGTGACGATGGACGACATGACGCGGCACACCGGGGCCGTGGCCAGGGGCGCCGCCCGCGCCCTCATCGTATCCGACATGCCCTTTATGAGCTTTCAGGCGGGGGCCGACGACGCCCTTCGCAACGCCGGGCGGCTGGTGCAGGAGGGCGGCGCCCACTCGGTGAAGCTGGAGGGTGGGGAGCCGGTGGCTGAGACGGTGAGGCGAATCGTGGAGGCGGGCATTCCGGTGATGGGCCACGTGGGACTAACTCCCCAGTCGGTGCACCGGTTCGGGGGCTACAGGGTCCAGGGCAAGGCAAAGGAGCAGGCGTCGCAGCTCCTCCGGGACGCCAAGGCCCTGGAGGAGGCCGGGGCCTACGCCGTGGTGCTGGAGCTTATTCCCGCGCCACTGTCCCGCGTCATCACCAGCAGGTTGACCGCGCCGACCATCGGCATTGGCGCCGGGCCTCACTGCGACGGCCAGGTGCAGGTGATGCACGACCTGCTGGGTCTGTACGGCGACTTTGTGCCCAGGCACACCAAGCAGTACGCGCAGCTTGGCGAGCTTATTTCCCAGGCCTTGGGCCAGTACGCCCAGGAGGTGCGGGAGGGCGTCTTTCCCACCGGTAAGCAGAGCTTCGCCATGGACGAGTCCCTCCTCTCCGAGCTTCTAGACGACTGAAGGCGCGGCCTCCGTGAGGGTTATCAAAACCGCCGCGTCCATGTCGGCGGCCTGCCGCGCCGTCCCGAGACCCTTGGGGTTGGCGCCTACCATGGGTTCGCTTCACCAGGGACACTTGGCGTTGACGCGGCGGGCGCGGCGGGAGAACGCGACCGTGGCCGTAAGCGTCTTCGTAAACCCCACGCAGTTCGACCGGGGCGCGGACTATGGGGCCTATCCCCGGAACTTCGACCTGGACCTGTCAAAGCTAGATGAAGAGGGGGTGGACCTGGTGTTCGCGCCTCCGGAAGATGAGATGTTCCCACCGGGTTTCAACACGTGGGTGGAGGTCTCCGGGCTGTCTCAAGGGTTGGAGGGCGAGCGCCGGCCAGGGCACTTCAAGGGCGTCGCCACCGTGGTGGCCAAGCTGCTCAACGTGGCGGGGCCGGACAGGGCCTACTTTGGGCAGAAGGACGGTCAGCAGCTGGCGGTGGTCCGGGCCTTGGTCAGGGATCTGAACCTGCCGGTGGAGATAGTATCGATTCCAACGGTTAGGGAGTCCGACGGCCTGGCCATGAGCAGCCGCAACGCCCTGCTCTCGGGGCCGGAGCGCCGCGCCGCCGCGGTGATACACCGCTCCCTCGTCGCCGCCAAGGGTCTATGGGATGCGGGCGAGCGCGGGGGCGAGCCGCTGAGGGCCGAGTCCCGGCGGGTCCTGGCCGGTGACCCGGGCGTGTCTCGCGTCGATTACGTCAGCGTCGCCGACCCGGACACCCTCTGCGAACTGGACGTAGTCAACGACGGGGCCATGGTGTCCACGGCGGTGTGGATAGGCGAAACGCGGCTCATCGACAACCTGCTCCTCGGCCCCGGGCCGTGAGGGTTAGCCCAAAAGCTCCCGCAGCGTCTCCGTAAAGGCGGGCCATACCTTCTGCCAGTCGCCCACCACGCCGTAGCGGGCCTCCTTCAGGATATTGGCCTCGGCGTCCTTATTTATGGCGACAATCACCTTGGCCCCGGAGCAGCCGGCCATGTGCTGGCTGGCGCCGGATATGGCAACGGTGATGTACAGGTTGGGGGATATAGTCTTGCCGGTGAGTCCTATCTGCCACGAGGCGGGAACCCATCCCGCGTCGACAGCGGCCCTGGACGCGCCGATGCCCGCGCCCAGCAGCCGGGCCGTCTCCTCCAACTCCTTGAAGGGCGCCGCCGACCCCAAGCCCCTGCCGCCGGCGACCACGATGCCCGCCGTCTCCAGCTGCACGCCCTCCGACTCCTCCTCAATCCGCTCCACCAGCCGGACCCGCTTCATGGAGGGGTCCAAGGCCACTTCAAGGGGAACGACGTCGCCTTGGCGGGACGGGTCCGGTTCCAAGGGTTCGTAGGCCTTGGGCCGTATGGACGCCATCTGCGGCGTTCCGGCGCACACCACGGCGGCCATGGCGTTGCCGCCGTAAACGGGCCGCCGCGCCACCATGCGCCCCGACTCCGGGTCTATGGACATGTCCAAGCAGTCTTGGGCCAACCCCGCGCCCAGCCGGGCCGCCAGCCGCGGGGCCAAGTCCCGCCCGGCGGTGGTTCTTGCCATTAGCGCGATGGCCGGCTTGGTCTGGTGGCAGACGCCGGCCAGGGCCTCCAGGTGCAGTTCAGGGTGGTATTCGGCAAGGAGGAGGTTGGTCACCGTGTAGACCCGGTCGGCGCCGTGGGCTACGGCCTCCCTGGCCGGCGCGTCAGTGTCCGCGCCCGCGATGCAGAGAGACAGGGGCTGCCCCAGGCCGCCGGCCAGGGAGCGTCCCGCCGCCAGGGTCTCTTTGGAGGTGGAGGCTAGGGCGCCATCCTCCAACTCGCCCAAGACCAGGACCCCGGTGGAATCAACCGCGTCCATGCCCAAACCTCGTCAAATCAGCTTGGCCTCTCGGAGCTTCAGGGCCAGGAGCCGCCCCGACTCGGCCTCGTCCTCCCCCTGAATCAGTTCACACTCCGCGTCGGTGACGGGAACGTACAGGTCCACCGTCTCCACCCGCGGCCGCAGGTCCGACGCGTCCAGGCCCAGGTCCTGAGCCGACCAGATGACGGGCTGCTTGCGAGTGGCGGCCATGATTCCCCGCAGGGTCGGGTATCGAGGCTGCCCCAACTCGTTGCTCACCGTCACCAGGGCGGGCAGTGGGGCCTCCACAACCTCAGCGCCCTCCGGCGTCTGCCGCTCAACGGTCACCAGGCCGTCGCCCACCTCCACCTTCTTGCCGGTGGTGACGCTGGGAAGGCCCAGGGCCTCAGCCACCGCGAGGGGAACCTGGGCGTTGTCCCAGTCCGAGGCCTGCCTTCCCGCAATAATCAGGTCGAAGGCGCCCAGCTTCCGGATAGCCGTTGTCAGGGCCAGGGCGATGGCGAAGCTGTCCACGGTGTTCAGGAAGGCGTCGTCCTGGAGCAGGACGAGGGTGTCCGCGCCCATGGAGAGGGGCTTTTTCATAACCTCCAGGGCGAAGCCTTGGCCCATGGACAGGACGGTTACCGTCGCTTCCTGGCCGTCCTTTATGCGGAGGGCCGCCTCCACCGCGTTCTCGTCGAAGCCGTTCACCACGGGGGGCAGGGTGGAAGGGACGCTGACGCGCCGGTTTTCCCGTTCCACCTTAAAGGCGGAGAGGGGCATTTCGGGGTCGATGACCTGTTTAGCCAAGACCAAGATGTTGAGGGGCAAGGCGCCTCCGCGTGGCGGTGGTGGGTTCCCAAGGCCGAAGGGAATATAACACCGGCCCCTGGGGGTGTCAAAAGGGGTGAGGAGGGCCAGGACGCCTAGAATAACACAAGGGTCTCTTGCTGTAGTACAATTGTCTATCTGGAGGGTGAAGCCATGGACGATAACATGAAGGATGAGGGTATTCTAAAGCATCGCGAGCGGATGATTGAGCGTAGGCCGGGTCTGCTGGATTCCTTCGAGCGGTTTGTGCGAGACTTTAAGAAGTACAAGAATTCGGTAAATGGCAGCGCGCCAAACCGCAGAGTGCGACGAAAACCTGGATATGGACGGAGGAACTTTCAGGCTTGACCCAGGCTAATCGCGAGATTCCGGAGCGCACTCCGCTCTTTCACGCCCTCCAAAGCGGGCGGTATGACCGCCGCAGCGACATCCAGGATATTGAACGCATCACTGGGCGGAAGTTGCTGGTGTACTTCGCCAAGCCCCACGCCGGCATTGACCATCAAGACGTGGCGGCCTTTGGCGACCTGTTGCACGGCGTCAATAAACAGCCGATTGACCTGCTCCTCCAAAGCCCTGGTGGCGACATAGACATTGCCGAAAAGCTGGTCAACCTGATTGTTTCCAGAAGTTCCGAATTCCGCGTAATCGTCGCTGAAAGCGCCAAGAGCGCGGCCACGCTCATGGCATTGGCCAGCGATGAGATAGTTATGGGGGACACTTCAGAACTTGGCCCCATAGACCCGCAGGTTACGGTTACTACGGCGCAGGGGGAGATGATAGCTCGTCCGGCGTCATCCTTTCTGGATGGCCTGGAACTTATAAAGAGGCAGGTCGACAAAAGCGGTGAACTGTCGCCTGTCTATTTTCCCCTTCTTGCAACTCTTGACCCTGCTCTCTTGGACTATTGTGAGAAGGCTATCGAACGGTCCCAACGCTTCGCCGAGAAGTGGCTGCTTCGTTCCCAGTGTAAACTCGAAGACAAAGCCCGGGAGATTTCAAAAAAGTTGGCGGACACAAAGGAGTATCTTTCTCATGGGGCCATGATTGACCACAAGGCGGCCAAAGAGCTGGGCCTCAAAGTTAAATTCTATCCCCACGAAGACGAGTTGTCGCAGCGAATTTGGCGTCTTTATTGCAAGTACGAGATAGCTTCAACTACTAGTGGAGTTGGGAAGATGTTCGAAAGCGCGATTGTGTCCCTATCCATATAGCCGGCGGCCGCTCCCACTAACGTGAAAACCCTTGGCGCTCTATTAAACAAATTTTAACTAGGAGAGTTGCTATTAAAAGTTAGCCCCTAAATTTTAATAAGAGGCGTAGTTATTTACTAACTCTTAATAACCGCGTCGCCTACATAAATAAACGTGTTTATTCCGGCTCCGTGCCCTCGTTTAGTATCGAAAGATACTGAGTATAGGCAAAGAATCTATTCCTTGGCCGTCCCGTTATCTCCTCCGCTAGTCCCATTTCCACCAGCAGCTTCATGGTTGAGGAGACCGATGGAAAGGACAGGCCGGTGCGTTCGCAGATAATTGGTATTGAGATAATTGGATACTCCGTCAGCGCTTGGTGCACCCGCAGGGCCGACCCCGTGCGGCGGCCTGCCCTACCGATGTGCTCGCGGTCCTCTGCAAACATCCGCGTCAGCCGTTGGGCGGTGGACACGGCCCCTTCCGCTGTTGTTCGCACCCCTTCAAAGAAGAAGGCCAGCCACTTCTCCCAGTCACCGGAGAGGCGCGTCTCATCCAGCAACTCGTAGTAAGTGGAGCGGTTCTGCTTCAGGTACAGGCTGAGGTACAGCAGGGGGTCATGCAGGGCGCCGCCGTGGTGAAGCAGGAAGGTGATGAGCAGCCGGCCGGCGCGCCCGTTGCCGTCGAGGAAGGGGTGAATGGTCTCGAACTGGGCGTGGGCCAGCCCGGCCCGGGCCAGCAGGGGCAGGCCGTCGCCGGTGTCGTGGAGGAACCGCTCCAAGGCCCCCATGCACTCCTCCACCTGCGACGGCGGCGGCGGCACGAAGACGGCGTTGCCCGGCCGCGTCCCGCCAATCCAGTTCTGAGAGCGTCGGAACTCCCCCGGCGACTTGTCGCTGCCGCGGCCTCGGGACAACAGGACGCCGTGGATATCTCTGATGAGCCGGTTCGATAGTGGGAAATCCTCTCGCAGCCGCTCCAGCCCGTGTTCCAGGGCCGCCACGTAGTTGGACACCTCTATGACGTCGATGGTGGGCGCGCCGGGCGCCCTCTTGAATTCAAAGCTCAGAAGCTCCGAAAGCGACGACTGGGTCCCCTCAATCTGCGATGAGAGGAGGGCCTCTTTGCGCACGTAGTGGTAGATGAAAAGGTCCGGGTCAGGCAGCAGAACCGAAAGGCTGTCCAGCCGTCCCAAGGCTAGGAGCGCGGCCTCAAGGGACTGTTGGAGAGGCCCGTCTAGGACCAGCGGGGGGTCCGGAGGCAGTGGGGCTGGGATGAAGGCGCGGACCGCCTCGCCCTCAACCCACGTAACCTGATACTCGCCGGTAGCTTCTCGCCGCACTTGATTAAAAATCCTTAATAGCAATCATGGCTATTAAAATTTTACCACATAAATCTTAATAGCAGCGCGTCGCGGGGCCGGGGAGGGAAGATGGATTCCCGCCTGCGCGGGAATGACGGAGGGGGAGGGGGAGGGGGAGGCCGAAGCGCCGAACGAAGAACCAACATTCTTCAAAACTAGGTGGGCGCACGCGCCCTTCCCGCCTACGCGGGAATGACGGAGGAGGAAGCTGAAGAGCCTACCCCGCAGAACCGACGCTCTTCAAAACTAAGTGGGCGCGCGCGCCCTTCCCGCCTGCGTGGGACGCCGAGGGCGTTGTTGGCGTTTGATTCAACCTGGTGAGGCGATGGGCGCATGTTTATTCCTACCGGGGTCGTTCCTGATGATAGCACACCTGGTCGGCGGCGGGTGAGGAATCTAGTTGGCGCGGTCGCATAGTGGGCCGGCCCAGTCCAGTTCCTATAGCAGGCCAGAAAGGGCTGTCGTTATGTTGCCCAGCGCGCCTATTTTTGCTATATTCGTAGCCAAGTTTGCGCGTTCCTTCCCACACGAAGCGGATGGGCGGCGCAGGCGCATCACGACGCAAGGAGTTTCGAGGGAAGATGACATCAGGCAGAGCGGAATACATATGGATAGACGGAGCCATACCCACGGCTAAGGTGCGTTCCAAGACTAAGATTGTTGAGGCGGGGGAGGAGATGCCCATCTGGGGCTTTGACGGCTCTAGCACCAACCAGGCGGACGGGTCCAACTCGGACTGCGTCCTGCGCCCGGTGATGACCAAGCCGGACCCGGTGCGCAAGGGTTCTAACGACCTTCTGGTGATGACCGAGGTCTTGGACACTCACCTGGAGCCCCACGTCAGCAACACCAGGGCCGCCTGCGCCGCGGCCGCGGCCAAGTACGCTGACCACGAGATGATTTTCGGCATAGAGCAGGAGTACACCTTCTTTAAGGGCGTGCGGCCCCTGGGCTTCCCCGACTCCGGCTACCCGCCCCCCCAGGGCGGCTACTACTGCGGCGTCGGCGACGACGAGGTCCACGGGCGGGATGTTGTTGAGGCCCACTTGGAGAAGTGCATGGCGGCCGGCCTCAAGATCGACGGCATCAACGCGGAGGTCATGCCCGGCCAGTGGGAGTTTCAGATTGGCCCGTTGCCCGCCCTTGAGGTCGCGGACCAGCTATGGTTGGCCCGGTGGCTCCTCTACCGGGTGGCCGAGGACTTCGGCGTTAACGCCACCCTGTACCCGAAGCCGGCTAGGGGCGACTGGAACGGCGCCGGGGCCCACACCAACTTTTCCACCAAAGAGATGCGCGACGACTACCAGGCCTGCGTTGACGCCGCCGAGGCCCTGAGCCGCCGGCACAAGCTGCACATCGCCAACTACGGCCACGCCATTGAGGAGCGGCTCACCGGCCTGCACGAGACCTGCTCCTACACCGAGTTCCGCTACGGCGTGTCGGACCGGGGCGCCTCCGTCCGAATTCCGTGGCAGGTGCACCGGGACCAGAAGGGCTACATTGAGGACCGGCGTCCCAACGCCAACATGGACCCCTACGTGGTCACCCGACTTATAATGGAAACGGTTTGCGGCGGCTACACGGAATAGCGACTAGCCTCGGCCTTTCCAATTTTTGTGCTCCCTGAGGGATAACCCATCTCTCTTGGGGGGTGGGGATGAACGCGACGGCGCGGGGAATGGAGGCTGGGCGGACGCCTTTCAGAAGGCCCCGGCCTCCCGCCCCGCGGCCTTTGGTTGCCTAGCCGTTGCGGTAACGGTATACTGTGGGGCGGGTAGACATAATAAAAGTGATGAGGCGGTTAATAGGCCGGAATTTTGTTTGCGTTCCCTTGGCAAAGGGCGGCGTTCTCAGAGTACCCTTGAAGAGTACGGTTTGGAGCGCCTGCTAGAGTGGAGCAGATGCGGATGGCAAGGGCAGACGGAAACGCCCGGGCCGTAGGCGCGCTCAGGGCCGGGAGTTCGGGTGCGGTTAGAGCCGCGATGCGAGTGCAGGAAAGAGGAGCATCTTTATGAGTTCAGGGAAGTTCGACTTCGTCTTCAGCATCGGCGGTGAAGCCGGGCAGGGAATTGCCACGCCCGGGGACATCCTGGCCAGGGTCTTTGTGCGGCGGGGCCTCCACCTCAGCACCTACAACGCCTACCAGTCCATCATCCGCGGCGGCCACATCTTCTTGACCGTCCGCGTCAGCGACGAGGAGGTGCTTACCCACGGCGACAAGATAGACCTCCTCCTCTGCCTCAACCAGGACACCGCCGACCGGCACGTTGGGCTAATGGAGTCCGGCTCCCGGATAGTCTTCAACAGCGACAGGATTAAGATAAACAACCCCAAGGAGGGCGTGTTCCTCTGCCCGATGCCGGTGTCGGAGCTTACCGGCGGCAGCAGGAACCGGCTCATCCAGAACACCGTTGCGGTGGGGGCCATGGTCGCCCTCATGGGCATGGACTTCGAGACTCTGGAGGAGAGCCTGGTTCTCCGCTTCCAGCGCCGGGGCCAGGCGGTGGTCGACGAGAACGTGGCCATGGCCCGGGCAGGCTTCGATTACACCCACGCCAACTTCCCCCTGTTCGCCCAGGGCGCGCCGACAGGCTCCAAGCCCCTGGCCGTCTGGTCGGGCAACGACGCCCTGGCCATGGGCGGCGCGGCGGCCGGCGTCAAGTTCTACTCCGCCTACCCCATGAGCCCATCAACCGGCGTCCTACACTGGATGGCCTCTAACGCCCGCACGCTGGGCATCATGGTGCGCCAGGTGGAGGACGAGATAGGCGTGGCGAACATGGCCATTGGCGCGGCCCACACCGGCTGCCGGTCTATGTGCGCCACCTCCGGCGGCGGCTTTGCCCTGATGACTGAGGCCGTGGGCAGCGCCGGCATGATGGAGATACCCGTTGTTTTCATAGACGTACAGCGCGCCGGCCCGTCCACCGGCGTTCCCACCAAGTCGGAGCAGGGCGACCTGTGGCAGATACTCGGCGCCAGCCAGGGCGACTTCGAGCGGTTCATCGTCGCCCCCAAGGACTGCCTTGACGCCTTCAACACCATGCCCGAACTGTTTAACCTGGTGGACAAGGCCCAGTGCCCCGGCATAGTCATATCCGACCTGGTCATCTCCGAGGGACGCTTCAGCGTGGACCCGGACCTTATCGACATGCACCCAGTCATCGACCGCGGAGAGCTTATCACCACGCCCACGGCCTCCAACGGCTATATGCGTTACAAGAACACGGAGACGGGCATATCGCCCCGCGCCCTGCCCGGTCTTGAGGGCTACGTTCACGTGGTGGCCACCGACGAGCACGACGAAAACTCCATCCTCATCAGCGACGAGTTCACTAACCCCCACAAGCGGCGCATGATGGTTGAGAAGCGCGCCCGCAAGTTCCGGCTGGTGGCCGAGGACGTTCCCGCCCCTGAGTTGGAGGGACCCGAAGACGCCGACGTGACCCTGGTCGGTTGGGGTTCCACCTACGGCGTCATCGAGGAGGCCGTGGAGCAGTTGAAGCTGGAGGGCGTGACCGCCAACCACCTGCCCATCAAGTGGATAGTCCCCCTGAAGGCCGACGCCGTGTCCGAAATCCTGTCCCGCTCCAAGAAGATAATAATCGTGGAAAACAACTACTCCGGCCAATTCTACAGATACCTGCGCAGCGAGACCGGCGTCTCGGTGGACGGCCACGTGCGCAAGTACGACGGCGAGCCGTTTATGCCCCACCACGTCACCACCGGCGTTCTCGAGGTCATGGCCGGGAAGACGGACGTTTTTGTTCCCTATCAGGAAGTAGTAGTCTAACGAGGTGATAGAATGACAACCACTACCGACGTCGCGGAGGGCCGCTCGGTCGCGCCCCTTACCGCCAGGGACTTCAAGGGACCCGTGGACCCGGACTGGTGTCCCGGCTGCGGCGACTTTGGAATACTGAACAGCCTACAGAGGGCCTGCGCCGAGATGGGCCTCAGACCCCATGAGCTTCTGGTGGTGAGCGGCATAGGCTGCTCCTCCAACCTCCCCGGCTATATCAACGCCTACGGGATGCACACCCTGCACGGCCGCGCTCTGGCCGTGGCCACCGGCGCCAAGATGGGCAACCACGAGATGAACGTCATCGTCACCATCGGCGACGGGGACGGCTACGGCATCGGCGGCAACCACTTCACCCACACCGCCCGCCGCAACGTGGACCTGACCTGCGTGGTGATGAACAACCAGATCTACGGCCTCACCACCGGCCAGGTGTCCCCCACCAGTTCCACCGGCATGAAGACCAAGAGCACCCCCTACGGCAGCGTGGAGCCGCCGGTGAACCCCATCACTTCGGCCATAATGAACGGCGCCACCTTTGTGGCCCGAGCCTACAGCGGCGACGTGCGCCACCTCACCCACTTGATAAAGCAGGCCGTGAAGCACAAGGGCTTTTCCCTCATCGACGTCTTCAGCCCCTGCGTCACCTTCAACCTCGACAACACCCACGCCTTCTTCAAGGGGCGGGTTAAGAAGCTGGAGGATGAGGGCCACGACCCCAGCGATTGGAAGTCGGCCTGCGAGAAGGCCATGATGTGGGGCGACAAGATCTACACCGGCATCTTCCTCCAGAGGGAGCTCGCCAGCCTGGACCAGCAGGAGCCCGTGCTCAACGAGGGCGGACCCCTGGGCTTCAGAGACTTGGGGCTGGAAAGGAAGCACACCGAGCGCATCATCCAAAGGATGATGTAACCGGCCGTTCGGCCTCTGCCCCCACCCGATGGGAGACGCCCTAGCGGGATGTCTCATCAGTTGGCCGCTTAGCGCGCGGCTACCATCCTCCCTATCCGGCATTCCCGCCCTCTTACTCCGTCATTCCCGCGTAGGCGGGAAGGGCGCGTGCGCCCACTTAGTTTTGAAGAGCGTTGGTTCTGCGTTGGGGGCTGGATTCCCGCCTCCCCATCCGGCATTCCCGCCCTCTTACTCCGTCATTCCCGCGTAGGCGGGAATGACGGAAGCCTACATCCACGTCATAGAGTCGGCCATAACGGGCCGGCGCCCACCCGCTGGGAGACGCCTAGCGCGCGCTCCCATCCGTCCCTATCCGTCATTCCCGCGTAGGCGGGAATCCATCTTGCCCTATTCCCTCTAACGCCATCGTCTTCTATTAACAGAACTCCGGGTTGGGGCCGCAGGTTAGGCCGGAGGGCGTGAGAGCGACACGTTGGCCGTTTCGCGATATGGCCTTCCTGGATTCCCGCCTCCCTATCCGTCATTCCCGCGTAGGCGGGAAGGGCGCGTGCGCCCACTTAGTTTTGAAGGGCGTTGGTTCTGCGTTGGGGGATGGATTCCCGCCTCCCTTTTCCGTCATTCCCGCGTAGGCGGGAATCCATCTTGCCCTATTCCCTCTAACGCCATCGTCTTCTATTAACAGAACTCCGGGTTGGGGCCGCAGGTTAGGCCGGAGGGCGTGAGAGCGACACGTTGGCCGTTTCGCGATATGGCCTTCCTGGATTCCCGCCTGCGCGGGAATGACGGGAGGGACGGATGGGAGCGCGCGCCGTATCGCGATTGGCCCAGCGCAGCGGGGCGGGGGATGGATTCCCGCCTACGCGGGAATGACGAAAAAAGGGCGGCAGGAATGACGGAAAAGGGCAGGCAGACCCCGGCCCCGTTGCGCCCAGATGACCGCGCGCCGCCGGGGTAGGATGGGGTTCGGATGAACAGCCCTCAACAGTTACACACCCCCAGCCCAGGGAGCGCTCAGGGGGCGGAATGGTGGTATCATAGTCCGAACCTTCATGGGCCGGCGCCGGGCCAACCCGCCGCCCGCGCCCGCTAGGAGAGCGCCATGAGCAGTCCCAGGAACGTGACGGGCAAGACCATTATGGAGGCGGAGTTCGACCCGAAAATCGCCTCCCACGGCAGGGCCTTTATCAGCCTAATCATGTTCATAACCGTCGTGGGCATACCCTTCATCCCCTTCGTCCTGCTGTTCAGCCTCTGGTACTTCCCCGAGTACCTGCGCCGCACCTCCGCGCGCCTGACCGCCCACGCCCTCGAGATACGAAAAGGCGTCTTCTTCCGCAAAGAGGCCACCATCCCTCTGAACCGCGTCACCGACGTCCTGCTCCACGATGGCCCCCTCATGCGGCACTATGGGCTGCGGGGACTGAGGGTGGAAACGGCCGGCCAGGGGGGCGAGGACTCCAGCGGCGAGGGGAACCTGGTAGGCGTCGTCGACGCCACCAAGCTCAGGGACGCCATCCTGCGCCAGAGGCAGAAGGTCGTGAGCGGCGAACAGCAGTCGCCAACTCCCGCCGGCGCGGGTATGAGCGGAGCCGCCGGGCTTCTCACCGAGATTCGCGACATCCTCGCCCGCATGGAGGCTCAGGGCCGCTCCAAGAAGGGCTGACGCCCGGCCGCGGAGCCGCCTGAATTCCCATAGCCAGAACCCTAAACCTCAGAGAGGCGCGCCAGTTGCAATACGACGTGATAGTTGTAGGGGCCGGTTCCGCGGGGGCCATCATCGCCTCCAGGCTTTCCGAAGACCCCGCCTGCTCAGTCCTTCTTCTGGAGGAAGGCCCCGACTACCCCAACCCCGACCGCACGCCCGAACTCATCACCAAGGGCTACGGCGTCATGGCCGGGTTCTCCGACCCCCACGTACGCAACTACCCCGCCAGGGCCAACGGGCACAGGAAGGACCCCATGCTCATGCCATCCGGCAAGGCCGTGGGGGGAACCAGCGCCATAAACGGCTCCATCTTCCTGAGGGCCACGCCTTACGACATGGACTCCTGGGCCTCTTGGGGCAACTCCGAGTGGTCATACGAGAAGATCCTGCCCTACTTCCTCAAGATTGAGCGGGACTTGGACTACGGCGGCGACTTCCATAACCGGGATGGCCCCATCCCCGTGCTCCGCGTGCCCCGCGGCGACTGGCCCGCAAACGTGGAGGCCTTTTACCGCGCCTGCCTGGAGGAGGGGTTTCCCGAAAGCCCCGACGTGAACCTGCCCGGGGCCACCGGCATTGGCGCCTACCCCCACAACCACGTGAACGGCGTCAGGGTGAACGCGGCCATGGCCTATCTCGACCCCATACGCCACCGGCTCAACCTCACCATTAGGCCCAAGGCCCTGGCCAAGCGCGTCCTCTTCGATGGGAAGCGGGCCGTGGGCGTCGAAGTCCTGTGCGACGGTGAGACCTTTCGCGTGGAAGGAAGGCAGATAGCCCTCAGCGCCGGGGCCTTCGGTTCCCCCATGCTGCTGATGCGCTCCGGCGTGGGGCCGGAGGAACGCCTGCGGGAACTGGACCTGCCCGTGGTCCATCCCCTGCCGGGAGTGGGTCAGAACTTGAGGAACCATCCCGTGGCGGGTGTCATGTTCCGCGACGCCGCCGAGATTTCCAAGGACTCCCTCCTAAGCCTGGTGGTCCTCCGCTACACCGCCACCGGCTCGCCCACCCCCGACGACATGTCCATCAGCGTCGACAACCGGTGGACGATTAACGGCCTTCCCCACACCAGGCTGAGCGCCTGCCTCGAATACGCCAGAGGCTCCGGCAGCCTGACCCTCTCCTCCACCGGTCTGCCGCCGACACCCAATATCGAGTACAACTACCTGGATGACCCGTGGGACCTGGCCCGCGTTAGGGAAGGCGTTCACCTGGCCGTCAAGCTGGCCGGGAGTCCCGCCTTTCGAGGCGTCCTCGGTGAGCGGGTGGCCCCCAACGATGAGGAGATGGCCACGGAGGAGTCGTTGGACAGGTGGATACTTGAGAACGTCACCACGGGTCACCACTCCTCCGGAACCTGCAAGATGGGCGTCGCCACCGACCCGATGGCCGTGGTTGACCAGTACTGCCGCGTTTACGGCTTGGAGGGGCTGCGGGTCGCCGACGCCTCGGTGATGCCCGACCTCGTGCGGGTGAACCCCAACGCCACCTGCTTTATGATTGGCGAGCGGGTGGCCGCCTGGATGAGGGCCGCCAAGGGCGGTTAGGGCCGGGGAGCCGCGCGGCCCCTCAGCAGAAGGGCATCCCTACTCCAGCATGGTTCACCCCATATCGCAGGCTCTGTGGCACGCACCCTGTCAACTGGTTCCCGCCTAGCGTCAGCGATTTGATAGGGAGGTTGCCCAGTTCCGGTGGAATTGGGCCAGTTAGCTGATTATAGCTGAGTCCGAGAGCCCGCAGGTTGGACAATCTGCCGATTTCTGGCGGGATTGGGCCAGTTAGCTGATTATAGCTGAGGAGCAACTGCCACAGGTCAGACAGGTTGCCCAACCCCGGAGAAATCGGCCCAGTCAATTGGTTCCCGGTGAGGGATAGAACTTCTAGGTTGGACAATCTGCCCAACTCCAGCGGGATAGGCCCGGTCAATTGGTTCCCGAAAAGGGATAGGACTTCTAGGTTGGACAGGCTGCCGAGTTCTGGCGGCAACCGTCCCCTCAGGCCGTTATCTGGAAGCCTTAGGGAAGTCACCCGTCCGAAGTCGTCAGTGGTCACTCCGTGCCATTCGTCTAGCGGGGCCTCGCTCAGCCAGTTGTCGTTCCTGTCCCAGGTTGCCCCGCCGGTGGAGTTGTATAAGGCGGTCAGGGCTGCTAGGTCCGTAGGGTGAGGCGGGGATGAAGAGGAGCAGGACGCCATGAACAGTGCTACCGCAAGGCACAACGCAGCGGCAATGGCCGCCGCCCGGTGAGGGTTCAATTCAAAGCCTCCAATCGAAGTGGCATAAGGCGGTTAGGGCCGGGGACCGCGCGGCCCCTCAGCAGAAGGGCATCCCTACCGCATTAGGGTTTATTCTACTCCGTAGACCCTGGGGCACGCACCCGGTCAGTTGATTCTCGTTGAGGTGCAACTCCCACAGGTTGGAAAGGTTGCCCAACTCAGGCGGGATAGGCCCGGTCAGTTGGTTATCGGCGAGGTGCAGATTAAGCAGGTTAGAGAGGTTGCCCAACTCCGGCGGGATAGGCCCGGTCAGTTGGTTCCAGCCTAGGTACAGCCACTCAAGGTTAGGCAGTCGGCCCAACTCCGACAAGATGGGCCCGGTCAGTTGGTTCCAGCCGAGGCTCAGCGTCTCCAGGTTAGACAGGTCGCCTAACTCCGGTGGAATAGGTCCGGTCAGTCTGTTATCGTCAAGGCTCAGCGTCTCCAGGTTGGATAGTTTGCTCAACTCTGGTGGGATAGGTCCGGCCAGTTGGTTACTGGCGAGGTACATCGTCTCTAGATTGGAGAGGCCACCCAACTCGGGCGGAATAGGTCCGGTCAGTTGGTTATCGCTAAGGTGCAGCGTCTCCAAGTTGAAGAGGCCGCCCAACTCCGGTGAAATAGGCCCGGTCAGTTGGTTATCGCTAAGGCGCAGCGTCTCCAGGTTCGACATGCTGATCAGTTGCGGTGGAATAGGCCCGGTCAGTTGGTTCCCGGGTAGGACCAGCCACCTCAAGTTGGACAGGCTGCCGATTTCTGGCGGTAACTCCCCGGTCAGGCCGTTGTTCGCAAGGTCTAAGGCAATCACCCGTCCGCCGGAGTCAACGTCCACTCCGTGCCACTGGTCCAGCGGGGCCTCACTCAACCAGTTGTCGTTGTCATCCCAGGATGCCCCGCCAGTGGAGCGGTATAGGGCGGTCAGGGCCTCCCGGTCCGATATCTGAGGTGGGCAGAAGGGCATTCCTATCTGTTCCGAGTCTACATTTTCCTGTAGGCTCTGTGGCACACACCCGGTCAGTTGGTTCTTGTTGAGGAGCAACTCTTCAAGGTTGGATAGTTTGCCCAACTCGGGCGGAATAGGCCCGGTCAACAGATTGTAGTTGAGGTCCAATGTCTCAAGGTTAGACAGGCCGCCCAACTCCGGTGGGATAGGCCCGGTCAGTTGGTTCCCGGCGAGGTCTAGGGTGTCTAGATTGGACAATCTACCCAACTCCGGTGGCAGCCGTCCGGTCAGGCCGTTGGAGGGAAGGTTCAGATAAATCACCCGTCCCTTGTCGTCCACATCCACTCCGCGCCACTGGTCCAGTGGAGCCTCGCTCAACCAGTTATCGTTCCTATCCCAGGATGCCCCGCCGGTGGAGTGGTATAAGGCGGTCAGGACCGCCCGGTCTGAATTGTCTGATGGAGGAGTAGTCTGGGTTGCCCGGTCTGAATTGTCTGATGGAGGAGTAGTCTGGGTTGCCCGGTCTGAACTGTCCGACTGTGGCGAGGGTGATGAGGAGCAGGACGCCATCAAGAGGGCTATCGCAAGGCACATCAACGCGGCAAGGGCCGCCGCACGGTGAGGGTTCAATTCAAAGCCTCCAATCGAAGTGGCATAAGGCGGTTGGGACCGGGGAGCCGCGCGGCCCCTCAGCAGAAGGGCATACCCACCTCATCCGGGTTTATTCTACTCCGTAGACCCTGGGGCACGCACCCGGTCAGTTGGTTCCCGCCTAACATCAGTGCGTTCAGCTCGGATAGGTTGCCCAACTCTTGCGGGATAGGCCCGGTCAGTTGGTTTCCGGAGAGGTCTAGCGCCTCCAGGTTGGACAAGCCGCCTAATTCGGGTGGGATAGTGCCGCTTAGCTGGTTGTGGCTGAGTTGGAGGTTCCACAGGTTCGACAAGTCGCTTAATTCGGGCGGAATTGAGCCGCTTAGCTGGTTATGGCTGAGTTGGAGGTCCCATAGGCTGGGCAGGTTGCCTAGTTGCGGAGGGATAGGCCCGGTAAATTGGTTCGCGCTAAGGTTCATTTCCAACAGGTTGGAGAGGCCGCCCAACTCAGTTGGAATCTGCCCGGTCAGGCGGTTCCCGGCGAGGGCCAGCGCCTGTAGGTTGGTCAGGCTGGCCAACTCCGGCGGGATAGGGCCGCTTAGCTGATTGTGGCTGAGTTGGAGATCCCATAGGTTGGATAGCGTGCTCAACTCCGGCGGAATCTGCCCGGTTAGCTGGTTTCCGGAGAGGTCTAGCGCCTCCAGGTTGGAGAGGTCGCCTAATTCGAGCGGAATTGAGCCGCTTAGCTGGTTATGGCTGAGTTGGAGAGTCCATAGGTTGGGCATCTGTCCCAACTCCGGTGGAATGGGGCCGCTTAGCTGGTTATGGCTGAGTTGGAGAGTCCATAGGTTGGGCGACTGGCCCAACTCCGGTGGAATGGGGCCGCTTAGCTGGTTATAGCTGAGTCCGAGAGTCCTTAGGTTGGATAGTTTGCTCAACTCCGGTGGGATAGGCCCGGTCAGTTGGTTCCCGCCAAGGTATAGCGACGAAAGGCTGGACAGGCTGCCGATTTCCGGCGGCAACCGTCCGTTCAGGTTGGTGGACCCAAGGTCTAAGACTATCACCCGCCCCGCGTCGTCGGTGATCACGCCGCGCCACTCGTCCAGCGGGGCATCGCTCAGCCACTTGTCGTTCCTGCCCCAGAAATCCCCCCTCAGCCAGTTATAATTCCAGTCCCAGGCCGACCCGCCGGCGGAGTTGTACAAGGCGGTCAGGGCCGCGCGGTCCTCCGGACTGTCCGGGGGAGACGGAGGTGATGAGGAGCAGGACGCCACGAACAGGGCCAAGGCAAGGCACGTCGCAACGGCAAGGGCCGCCGCCCGGTGGGGGGTCATTTCAAGGCCTGCAATCCGGGGGGCGCAAGGCAGTTAGAGCCGTGGAGCCGCGACTCCTCAGCAGAAGGGCAGCCCCAGCCGCTCAAAGTCCACCCGACCCCGCAGGTCCTGGGGCACGCAGCCGGTCAGTTGGTTCTCGTAGACGGACAGCCGCACGAGGCGTGGCAGGCTGCCCAACCCCGGCGGTATGGTTCCGGTCAGTTGGTTCCGTCGGAGCTCTATGTCAATCATGTCGGACAGGCGGCCGAGTTCCGGCGGTATCGGGCCACTCAATTGGTTCCCGTAGAGGGACAGCCATTCCAGGTTGGACAGATTGCCCAACTCAGGCGGGATAGGCCCGGTCAGCCCGTTACTGTAGAGGAGCAGGAGTTCCAGGCTGGCCATGTTGCCGAATTCAGGCGGGATAGGCCCGGTCAGCCGGTTGCCGTTGAGGAGCAGGCCCGTCAGCTTGGACAGGCCGCCGAGTTCCGGCGGCAACTGACCGGTCAGGCCGTTGGACGCAAGGTCCAGGGAAGTCACCCGCCAGTTCTCGTCGGTGGTCACGCCGCGCCACTGGTTCAGCGGGGCATTGCTCAGCCAGTTGTCGTTGTTTTCCCAGGATGGCCCGCCGGTGGAGTTGTATAAGGCGGTCAGGACCGCCCGGTCCGAACTGTCCGGGGGAGGCGAAGATGAAGAGGCGCAGGCCGCCATGAACAGCGCCGCCGAAAGGCACAGGGCCGCGGTGATGGCCGCCGCTCGGTGGGGGTTCACTTCAAGACCTGCAATTCAAGCAATTCGCCGGGTCTCCTTAGGGCCAAGTCTTGGTTAGGGCCGGGTCCGGTTTAGGGATTAATGCTGTACTCTAGCTCAACCTGTTGTTGGTTGCGGAGTTCCGGGTTTTGGAAGATGAGCTGGTGAGTTCCGTTAAGCTCCGCCACAAAGTCGTGGCTGCCTTCCGCTATCTGCTCGCTTTGGAAAACGGAGTCGCCCACAGGATCGTGCACGGCGAAGACAACCCCTGGCTTGCCGCCGACGCCGGCTTCGGAGTAGCCGCCGTAGGCCCGTGACTCGGAGGAGTAGGTGACCATCACCCGGTCGCCGGCCCGCAGGTTAACTTCAAGGGTCTCAAAGCCCCGGGGCAGAACCAGGACCACCTCTGAGAAGGAGTCTGAGGGCGACAGCCCGCTTGAAGCGGGGGCCTCCGTTGCCTGAGCCCCGCCGCTCGTCTGGCCGCTGGCAGGCGCCGCCGTCGCCGGGGCCGCCGGCTCCGACCCTCCTCCGCCGCAGGCCATGAGGGCCAGGCTTCCTATAAGAAGGAGGGCTAGGAGGCCCGTCGCGGCCGTGGATACCCTGAAGGGGCCTTTGATGGCCTTGGAGCGCTTGTGGGGCGTATGTCTGGTTTGCATCGCTTTACCGTTGGAGCTTCTCTCATGTTTAGCCACGGCCCCCACCCCGCGGTGGGGGCCGTGGCGTTTAGCCCTATCGATTGGCTGGCGCCGGTCCTACTTGTACACGGCTTCCGTGTACTCGTGGTAACGAACCGGGCCAAAGTGGACGTGGCTGACCTCGTAGCCCACAAGGACTTCGGGGTTGAACACGGCCTTTCCGAACACCCACAGGAAGGGGATGCTCAGGTGCTCCTGGCTCCAGAAGTCGCCAAGGTCCTGGGCCAGAGACTTCCGGATCTCCGAATCGCCTATGGTGTCGTAGTTCTCTTTCCACTCGGTGATGAAGGGGTACTCGTAGTAGGGCCTGGTGGCCTTGCGCCAGATCCAGCGCATTCCTACGGAGGGGGTGTTCAGGCTCCAGCGTATCATGAAGATCTTCCCGTTCATGGCCCTGTCCGTCACCTGGGACTGGATGGGCGCGTACTCTGAAACGGTCAGGTTCACGTTGACGCCGATGTCTTCCCACATGGCGGTGACGGCTTCGGCGACGTCAGGAATCTCCGGCAGGCCGCCAAGGTTGGTGGGGCCGAAGAAGTCGAGGTCGAAGCCGTTGGGGTAGCCTGCTTCAGTCAAAAGCTGCCTGGCCCTGTCCGGGTCGTAGGGGTAGGGCCAGCCGCCGGCGGCTCCCGTCTCACCGGTGGGACCGGGCTCGGGGGCCCACTCGTCCTTGAAGAAGTCCCACCACTCGGCGAAGTGGGTCACGCCGAGGGGCATGCCGTCGCCACCGAAGAAGCTCTCGTTGATGCGCTGCCGGTCAATGGCCAGGTTCAGGGCGTGACGCACCATGGGGTTCCTGGTTGGCACGGTCTCGTCGTAGTTGGGGGTGGGCGAGCCGTCCAGGGCCTCGGGCAGGTACCAGGGTATGGCGCCCCACATGTAGAAGCTGGGCAGGGTGCTCTTGGCTATTTCCATGCCCCTGGACTGAACCTCGTCGAAGAGGTCGCTGGGCAACTGGCCGATGTGGACCTCTTCGGTCAGTATCTGGGCCATGATGGTTGCCGCTTCCTTGTTCCAGAGGAACTGGAGCTCGTCGAACTCCGGCTCCTTGCGGTAGTGACCAACGTTCTTTTCCAGGAGGAAGTGCTCGTTGTCCACGTACTCGACGAAGCTGAAGGCTCCCATGCCGATGGGATGGTTGATGTATCCGTCCTCGCCGCCAACGTCGTCCCAGTACTCCTTGCTGATGAGGCCGAAGGTCCAGTTCTCGGAGACGTAGACGTTGAAGTCGGGCTGGATGATTGGCACGTTCCAAGTAAGGGTGTTGCCGACGTTCGTAATGTTGTCGACGGTTCCGGCCCAGGGCTTCCAGGTGCCGGAGTTATTGGCCCTGTCGGACTCAAGTCCCGCCTGCAAGAGCCAGGTCCACCGCACGTCGTCCGGCGTGAAGATGTAATCGCTGGCCTCGCCGTTTATGTAGTAGGGGATGTTTTCCTTGAGCTCGAAGGTCCAGGTCATGGCGTCGGAACTGACCGACCAGGACTCGGCGATGTGGCTGTTCTCCAACTCAGAGGTCTTGCGGTTCATGCCTACGATGTAGTCGTAGAGGTTGTGGAGGGGCCCGCTGGAACTCTGGAAGGTCATGTAGGGCAGCCTCACCTGGTGGGTGGGCGGCGCCATGGAAACTATGAGCCTGGGACTTACCAGTTCAGGCTCCGGGGTGGCCGTGGGAGTGGGCCTCGGCGTGGCCGTGGCTGGCATTGCCGTTGCCGTTGCTCGCGGCGCCTGGGTCGCCGTGGGGGTGGGGGTGGCGTCATCGCCTCCGCAGGCCGCGATGACCAGGGCTAGAACCGCTCCAAGGAGCAGCCCGAATCCAACACCTCGCTTCTTTAACCGTTTTACCGCATTTGCCATGTTGCCTCCTTAACTCTTAGGAAGTTTTTTTGAGTCCCCCATAACGGTGTCTAAGTCGGCGCTCAACGCCAACAGCCGCGTCGCCTCGTCCCATGAAGAACGAAACAACGTGAAAGAGAAAACTATCATTACAAGATATCAATGTCAAGGGTTTGGGCCGGCCCGGCGCCGGGGCGGCGAATAGGAACCACGCGCCGGTTCATTTCGGCCCAGGGCCGCCTTGCTGACGCGCTATCCTTCAGGCTACAATGTGAGGAAGCGGGGAGTGGCGCAGTTTGGCAGCGCGCTACGTTCGGGACGTAGAGGCCCCGGGTTCGAGTCCCGGCTCCCCGATTCCCCCCTACTTAAACCAGATGCAGGACAGCCAAGCCGAAAGCAACAACAGCCTCGCCGAGGTGCAGCGTCTCCACAAGGCCGTGGAGGAGCTTGACGCCCTCATACGCGACAACCCCAACGACGCTGACGCCTACTACCGCCGCGGGGTGGTCCTCGGCCAGTTGGTGGAGCCTGTGGCCGCCATTAGGGACTTCGACCGGTGCCTGCGTCTGGCCCCGGATAACGCTGAGGCCTACTACAACAGGGGGCTGGCGTACATTCACTTGAAGGAGCAGATGCCCGCCGTGGAGGACTTTTCCGCGGCCATCAGCCTGAACCCCGGCCACGCGGACGCCTACAATAACCGGGCTGCCGCCCTCTGCGACCTGGGGAGGCCGGAGCAGGCCCTGAAGGACGTGGAGAAGGCCTTGGCTCTGGGGGGCGAAATGCCCTCCGCCTATGCGATTAGGGCCATGGCCAACGCCCACCTCGGCAGGGACGCCGACGCCGACGCCGACGCTGAGAAGGCCGGTCAGTTGGGGTTCGACGCCCCGTTGCTGCGCCACTTCGTCCGCCAGGCCAGGCGGCAGCGCCGCTCCTTGGGCCAGCCGCCGTCGTAGGGATCCGCCGCGCCCCGCCAGGCTGGAACATCTTCCTTCCCAACTACTCCGCTCCTTGACAACGGGGCACCATACGCTAATATAAGCAGTCGCTACCGTTTGCAAAAGCAATTGTTATCTAATGACGCCGATGCGCCAAACTGTTGGCGTCGCAGGCAGGCGAAAGCGCCACCTTTGCAGAAGCAATCGTTTTAATGAAGACCGAATGAAGCGCCAAGGCATACTGGAGGAGCTGCGGGTTAGGGGGGTGCGGCTCACGCCCCAACGCCTCCTCATCCTCAACGCCGTGGCTGAGGGCGAGGGACACCTGGGGGTGGATGAGGTCTTCCGCCAGGCCAAACAGTCCTACCCGTACATGGACATCGCCACCGTGTATCGCACCCTGCACCTCTTCAAGAGGCTGGGCGTGGTGACGGAGGTGGCCATCGGCGACCGGCTCCACTTCGAAATCAGGGACCCCGACAGGCGGCATCATCACATGGTGTGCGCCAAGTGCGGCGGCGCCTACGACCTGGCCCCGGACTACCTGGACGGGTTCCGCGAGGCCTTGATGAAGGAGTTCTCCTTTGAACCCGACCTGGACAACTTCACCGTCACGGGCGTTTGCGCCAACTGCAACGCCGGCCCCTCCGACAGCCCCCAGGGATGAGCGCAAGGACGGCCCTGGGCCTTATAGCCGCCCTGACCCTCCTTTCCCTTGCGGCCTGTGGCGGCGGCGACGACGGGCCGGAGACGGGAAAGCTTAGGGTGGTGAGCACCGTTTCTCCAATAACCAGCCTCGTCGAAAACATCGGGGGCGACCGCATATCCCTGGAGGGCATCGTGCCGGAGGGCGTTAACTCCCACACCTTCGAGCCGGCGCCCTCCGTGACCCGGTTGATGGCCCAGGCCGACCTGATAGTCCTCAACGGGCTGTTCCTGGAAGAGCCTTCCCTCAACATGGCGAGGGCCGTCAGCAGGCCCGGCGCCGTTGTCCTGACCCTGGCCGACGAGACCATCGCCCCGGATAGTTGGGTGTTTGACTTCTCCTTCCCGGAGGACGGGGGCCGGCCCAATCCCCACCTGTGGACCAATCCCATCCTTGCCCTCAGATACGCGGAGTTGATCCTCGACCGGCTGACGGCCTTGGACCCCGCGAACGCCGGCTACTACGCCGAGAACTACCGGCGGTTGGAGGCGCGCTTGCATGACCTGGACCTGAGAATCGCGGCGGCGGTGGAGACGATCCCTCCTGAGAACCGGCGGCTGTTGACCTATCACGACTCCTTCCCCTACTTTGCCGACAGGTACGGCCTGGAAATAATCGGCGCCGTGCAGCCCTCCGACTTCAGTCAGCCCTCGGCCAGAGACGTGGCCGACCTTATAGATCAGGTGAGGCAGACGGGGGTTCCCGCCGTCTTTGGCTCCGAGGTGTTCTCCAGCGACGTTATGGAGCAGATAGCCAGGGAGGGCGGCGCCGTCTTTATCGACCAGCTGCGGGACGACGACCTGCCGGGCGGCCCCAGCGACCCGCGCCATACCTATCATGGCCTCATGCTCGCCAACCTTGAGACCATGGTCGCAGCCCTCGACGGCAGCCTCGACGCCCTGGCGGGCTTCGACTCAAGCCCCGTCTTTGACGGAGAGAGCGGGGCCGTTTACCCCCAGTAGCGGGCGGCTAGGGCGATGCTTCATCCCACACCACACCCTCAAGGAACGGGAGCCCCTGCCGTGGAGTTGCGGGACGTGGCCTGCGGCTACGACGGCCACGCTGTCCTCTCCAACGTGGACCTGAAGGTGATGCCGGGCGATTTTGTGGGACTGCTGGGGCCAAGCGGCTCGGGGAAGACCACCATGCTGAAGGCCATCCTTGGAGACGCGGACCTCTACCAGGGTCAGGTCCTGGTGGACGGCGTTTCCACGGCCAAGAAGCGGCCCAGGGTTGGATACGTCCCCCAGTTGGAGACCATCGACTGGAACTTCCCGGTCACGGTGGAGGAGGTGGTGATGATGGGCCGCACCATGGATAGCGTCCTGTTCCCCTGGCACAGGACCAAGGACCGGGAGCTTGCCCACGGGATTCTGGAGCAGCTGGGCATCGCCCATCTCCACAAGCGGCACATTCGCCAGCTTTCCGGCGGCCAGCAGCAGCGCGTCTTCCTCGCTAGGGCCTTGGTGAGCAGTCCCAGGCTTCTCCTCCTAGACGAGCCGACGGCGGGCATAGACATTAAGACCCGCGACGAGGCCCTTCACCTCCTGCACGAGCTTAACCATCAGGGCGTCACCATCATTATGACCACCCACGAAATTAACGCTGTGGCGGCCCATCTGCCCTGGGTGGTGTGTCTGAAGGGCCGCGTCCTGGCCAGCGGCCCCCCCGCCGAGGTGTTCACGCCGGAGACCTTCAGGCTCACCTATGGCGCGGAGATGCCGGTGATACGGTACATGGGGATGACCTTGGTGGCTGAGAGTCCGCACCACTTCAACGGCAACGGGGAGCAGCCCCCTCAGCCGGATGGCGGCGTTTCGCCGGCGTCCCCGCGCGCGGATGCCGTTGAGTGACGCGAGGCGCGCGAGTGGCCCCGCCCCTCCCGTCAAGGGGCCTTTGGGAAGCTCCACCAGGGGCCGGCGGCTGGCGCGCGCCAGTTACCGTTGGCTGTGGGCCAAGGCTCCCGGATTCCCGCCGCGCTTCCCGTCATCCCCGCCGCCCCTTCCCGTCATTCCCGCGCAGGCGGGAATCCAGAAACCCCCTTCATTCCAAAGCGGGCCAAAATGGGCCAAAACGGGCCAAAACGGGCCAAAACGGGCGGCGTAAGGGTGGCCCTTGCCGGCTCCCTAGAGAAGCGGCGGGAAGACCTGGTTAGGAAAGGCTATTGTTAGAACCCTTTCAGTATGAGTTCTTCATCAAGGGCCTCATCGCCACAACGCTGGTGGGCGGGCTGTGCGGGCTCATAGGCGTCTACATAGTGCTGAGGCGCATGGCATACGTGGGCCACGGCCTCTCCCACGCCGTCTTTGGAGGCGCGGTGGTCAGCTACGTAATGTCCATCAACTTCTTCATCGGCGCCACCATCTGGGGGTTCCTGGCCTCCATCCTCATCATCCTAACCACCCGCCGGAGGCAGATAGGCGCCGACGCCGCCATAGGCATAATAACCACCGCCTCTTTCGCCCTTGGGGTGGCCCTCATCAGCCGCTACAAGACCTTTACCCGCGACTTTGAAGCCGCCTTGATTGGAAACATGTTGGGCGTTTCCGGGGGCGACCTGCTGGCGATAGCGGTGGTGGCCCTGGTCACGGCGGTGGCCCTATTTCTGGGCTACAAGCTCCTTCTCTTCGCCACCTTTGACGAGGAGGTGTCCAGGTTCTACGGCGTGCCCGCCGGGTGGGTGGACGCCATGTTCTCCCTGGCGCTGGCGGCCACCATCGTGGTCTCCATGCAGGTGGTGGGGGTCACTCTCATCGCCGCGGCCATCGTCATCCCGCCCATCATAGCGCGGCTCCTGACGGACTCCTTCAAGACCATCATATTCCTGTCGACAGGCCTGGGGGCCTTCTGCGGACTGGCGGGAATCTACGCGAGTTGGCACGTGGACGTGTCGTCGGGGGCCAGCGTGGTCCTCTTTGGGGCCGTTCTTTTTGGACTGACCCTGGCCTACACCGGCTTCAGGTCCCGGTGGGCGCGGCGGCGGGTGGCCCAGGGCTAACCCCGCCGGGGCTTGAATCTGTCGGCGCTGTCCAGCATCAGGGTAACCGGCCCCTCATTCTCGATGCGCACCGTCATCAGGGCGCCGAACCGTCCCGTGGCGACCTTCAGTCCCGACTCCCGGAACATCTCCACCGCCTGATTGTAGAGAGGCTCCGCCTGCTCCGGCGGGGCGGCGGCGGTGAAGTCCGGACGGCGGCCCTTGCGGGTTGAGGCGTAGAGGGTGAACTGGCTCACCACCAGGATGTCGGCTCCAACCTCAAGGGCGGAACGGTTGAAGTGGCTCCCGTCGCTGGGAAAGACGCGGAGGTTCAGGGTCTTGTCGACCAGGTAGCGGGCGTCCTCCGCGTCGTCGTCCTTGGACACCCCCAAGAGGGCCACAATGCCGCGCCCGATGGCCGCGGTGGGCGAGCTTTCACCTTCAATGTAAACCGAGGCCCCTGCGACGCGCTGGAGCAGGGCCCGCAAGGGGGCTACTCGCCGGACTTGGCGCTGCCGGAGGCCGTCTTTTCCGAGCCGGTCTTCTCTTTGGGAGCGGATGCCTCGGTGGACTCATCCTTCTTAGCCTTGGCGCCGGCCTTCTCCGTTTCCGAGGACTCGGAGCCGGTCCCGTTGGCGCGCAGGCTGGAACGGGCGTAGTCGGTGGTGTAGAAGCCGGATCCCTTGTAGATTACCGGCACGGCGTGAAACTTGCGCCGGGAGCGCCCTCCACACTGGGGACAGTCACCGATGGGTTCGTCACTGAAGCTCTGTTTCAACTCGAAGGTATTGCTGCAACTTAGACACTGGTAGTCGTAGCGGGGCACGATACTTCTCTCCGTTAGATGCCTTTTAGCAGTCTGGCCGGTGAATTGCTAACAAGAACTGTAGTCTAGCGCCTGCGCCGTTGGGGTGTCAACGCCGCTCCGGGCCGGGGTTTTGGCAAGTCGCGCCCTTCCCGGGCGAGAAGTTATTGGAGGACCGTCGGCCGGAGGGCGCGCGGCTGGTGTCGCTGGCCGGAATCTAAGATGGGATGGATTCCCGCCTGCGCGGGAATGACGGAATAGAGTGGTGGCAAGGCCCGCGTGCGGGAGCAGGTTGGGATGCGTTGGGGGGCTTGTCCCTACGCAACGGCAATGATATCTTGAGCGGGCGCGCCGTCACGCCGCGGCGCCTCGCGACTCTGACGCGTCAAGGATGCCCGAGCCTTCCCACGGAGCCGTCAAAAGCAGTGACCACCGGATTTCATAGCCACGTCCACACGCCCTTTCCCGTTGGGCCGCACACCCTCTACGCCACGGCCAGCGCCAGCTTGATCTACAACCCGGCCGTCGCCAAGGGCTACGCGCCCAAGGAGTTGGCCTTTTACCTAGACATAGCCAGTTGGAGCCGGCTCCGGGGCGCCGCGCCGGTGTCCAACGCCGTCGAAGCCTCCTGCCTTCCAACCCTCACCGACGCCCAGGGATCCGTGGTCTACGTTCCTTGGCCCGATTTGGGGGCCATAGACCTGAGGTTCCTTCAGAAACTCCTCGGCCTTGTCCTAAAGGCCCTGGGGGAGGGCCGGACGGTGGAGATTGGATGCATCGCCGCCCACGGCCGCACCGGAAGCCTCCTGGCGTCCCTCCTGGTAGTCGTCGAGGGGCTAGGAGCGGCCCAGGCCATTCAACGGGTGAGGGGCAGCTACTGTCCCTACGCCATCGAAAGCCAGTCCCAGCGGCGCATGATACACGACCTGGCCGGGGAGGGCTTTGACCCGTGTACGTAGAGGTGGACGTTGAGGAAGGCCCCAACTGCTGGCCCCTCCACCGCATGTTTCAGGCCATGTCCCCGCCAAGGGAGATATCGGAGGTCACCGCGCCCGACCCCCGGGGGGACGACGTTTCCTGCCGGGTCACGGGCTGGTCCGACGCGGGGCCATGCGCCGCTTACGCCGTTCTGGTGGCCGACTCCGGCGAGGGCGCGGTGACCCTGGTCTACGGCGGCGACCGGGGTATTCGCCTTCAACCCGCGGCCGGCGCGGCTCCCTGGGACCTCGGCGACCCCGGCCAGTGGGGGGAGCCCTGCCTCCTTTTGGACTCCAAGGCGGAGGCGCGATAAAACCGCCGCGGCGACGCTATGACGCTATAGGGCTATAAAGTCACATTCTATTAGAAGGAGAGCGTATGATGTACGTAAGAATTTTCTGGGGCAAGATTAAGCCGGGGAGGTGGAGCGAGTACGAGGAGCACTACAACAAGAACATCCAGGCCCTCGGCGTGCACATGCCGGGCTTCAGCGGCCGCCAGCTCCTCCGCAGCACTGAAAATCCGGACGAGGGCATATCCATCACCTACTGGGACACCCACGAGGAGGTGGAGAACTACGACAAGAGCCCCCAGCGGCAGGAGAACGCCAGGGCCGCCGACCACCTTTACGCCGGCGAGTACTGGGTTAAGCATTTCGAGGTGCGCTCCTCCGACATCGCGACGTACCACCTGGCGTCCTAGCGGGGCCGGTGGGTTAGCAGAACAGCCGGCGTAGTGGACGACTAGCTGGAGAGGCCCACCTGGCGTCCTAGCGAAGCCGGTGGGTTAGCCGAACAGCCGACGTAGTGGACGACTAGCTGGAGAGGCCCACTTGGCGTCCTAGCGAGGCCGGTGGGTTAGCCGAGCAGCCGACGTCGTGGACGACTAGCTGGAGAGTCCCACCTGGCGTCCTAGCGGGGCCGTTGGGTTAGCCGAACAGCCGACGTCGTGGACGACTAGCTGGAGAGTCCCACCTGGCGTCCTAGCGGGGCCGGTAGGTTAGAGGGCGGGGCCGTCGGCCAGGGCCTCTATCAGGGGCGGCAGGTAGTCCTGCCAATCGCCCACTATGCCGAAGTCGGCGGCCTGAAATATGGGGTGCCGGGCGTTGGTGTTGATGGCGGCCACGGCCCCCGCCTTTTGGACGCCCACCATGTGATTGAAGGCGCCCCGTATCCCAACGGCTATGTACACCCTGGGGGCTATGGCCCGCCCCGTGAGGCCGACCTGCGCCTGCTTGGGCAGCCAACCGGCGTCGGTGACGCTGCGGGTGGCCGCCACTGAGGCCCCCAACCGCTCGGCCATCCGGTGGATTTCAGCCAGGCGCTCAGGCCCGCCTATGCCCTTTCCCACTCCCAGGACTATCCTGGCCCGCTCCAACTCTGCGCCCCTAACGTCCTCCTCGCGGCGGCTCGCCAGCAGCCTGACGGGGTCCTTTCCGGCGGGAAGGTGGAACCGCTCCACCGCGGCCCCGGCTTCCGGCTCCCGGGTGATGGGCGACAGCAGGCCCGGCCTCATGGTGGTCATGTAGGGCAGGGTGTCCGACAGGATGGGGGCCACCACGTTGCCCCCCAGGGCGGGCTTTAGCTGTACGAGTCGTCCCTCCTCGTCTATCTCCAGGTCCACGCAGTCACCGGTCAGGCCCAGGGACAGCCGCGCCGCCGTCCGGGAGGCCAGGTCGCGGCCGTTGGCGGTGGAGGCGAACAGCACGGCGTAAGGCCGCCGCGTCTTTATGGCTTCGGCCAGGGCCGCAGCCGCGAGAGGGCTGGTGGGATGGGTCGCGCCGCCGTCCTCCAGGGCCAGGACAGTGTCGGCGCCGTAGGAGGCCAGGGTTGCAGCGTCCTCCGGGGAGGCCTCATCCATCAGGACCGCCGACACTTCTGCCTTCAACTCCTCGGCCAGCTCCCGGGCCTTGCCCAAGTTTTCCATGGTTGCCCACCGGAAGCCGCCCTCCGCCCGTTCGGCCACCACCCACAGGGCCTTATCCCGCCCTTGCGGATGCCTGCTCCACCGCCGTTCAGTGGGAGGGGAGGCGTTGGCGGCGGCCACGCCCCGGATGCCTTCCGCCACCAGTGTAGCCGCTTCCGACGGCTCAAGCCCCTCGATAACCCTTGCCAGACGCCGGCGCTCTAGGAGCCGGATGTCGGCGACCCGCGTCGGAGAGCCGGCGGCCCCGAACACCGACGGGTCGTCCGACAGGTCTGACGCCTTGACCTCCTCCACGGGCCGCTCCCGCGCCTCGGCTATGACCCGGCGGCGTGGCCAGCGTTCCTCGCTGAGGCCCTCGGTGGCCGTCACCAGGGCGGGCAGCGACACTTCCAGGGTCTCGTACCCGTCGTCGGTGACCCGCTCCACCACCACGCTGTTGGCCTCGGGGTGGTAGACTAGCTTCCGGGCGCGGCTCACGTGGGGGATGTCGAGAAGTTCCGCCAGTTCGGGGCCGACCTGTCCCGTCTCGGCGTCGGCGCTGTTCCTTCCACACAAAATCAGGTCGAAGCCCCGCTGCCCTAAGGCCAGGGCCAGGGTTCGCGAGGTGGCCAGGGTGTCGGAGCCGGCCATGGCGGGGTCGCTGATGAGCATGGCGTGGTCGGCGCCGACGGCCAGGGCGTGGGCCAGAACGTCCCGCGCCTGGGGAGGCCCCATGGTTAGGGCCGTCACCTCGGCGCCGAGCTCCTCCTTCATCTCCACCGCCCGCCCCAGGGCAATGAGGTCGAAGACGTTCATCTCCAAGGGCACGCCGTCGCGAATTATCCGCTTCCTTTCGTAGTCGAACTCAATCTTGGAAAGGGTGGGAACCTGCTTTATGCAAACCGCTATCTTCACGCTTCTCTCCTAATTGAGACCTTTGGATAATCGCCATCGCCCCGCAAGCGGGAATCCGTGGCCCTGGGCTACTTGTACACCGCCTTGGTGTACTCGTGATACCGCACCGGGCCGAAGTGGAGCATATTCACCCCGTAGTCGGCGACCACGTTGGGGTTGATTCCTACCTCGGCGAAGAGCCACAGGAGCGGCGCGGTGACGTGCTCGTTGTGGAACCAGTCGCCCAGCCGTTGGGACTCGCGGAACCGGAAGTCCGGGTCCAGGCTCCGGTCATAGGCCTTCTTCCACTCGGTCAGGGACTCGTGCTCGATGAAGGACCTGGGCGCTTCTCGCCACAGGAAGCTCACGGCCATCGAGATGGGGTCTAGGGAGTACCGCACCAGGTTCACGCTGCCCGTCCAGGAGCGGGCCGTTTGCTGAGACCTAAGCACGTCTGCTTGGACAACCTGGAGGTCTACGTTGATGCCGATGGTTTCCCACATCCCCGTGATGGCCTCGGCGACGTCGGGGAGTTCCGGCGTGCCGCCCAGGTTCGGGGCCGTGTAGAAGACGAGGTCGAAGCCGTTGGGGTAGCCCGCGTCGGCGAGAAGCCGCCTGCCCATCTCCGGGTCATAGGGGTAGGGCCACCCGCCGGCGCATCCCGTCTCGCCGCCGGGTCCGGGGTAGGGCGCCCACTCGTCCTTGCAGTCCGACCTCCACGGGGGGAAGAAATCCACCGGGTTCGGCATCCCTCCACCCCTAAAGAACTGGTCGTTTATCAGGTCGCGGTCGATGGCCACGTTCAGGGCGTGGCGCACGAGGGGGTTCCGGATAGGGTCGTTCTCATCGTAGTTGGGCGTGGGCTCGCCCGTCGTGAAGATGGTGGGCTGGTAGTAGGGGATACGAATCCAGAGGTGGAAACTGGGCAGGGTTGACCGCTGCACCTTCATTCCTCTGGCGATAATCTCGTCCTGTAGGTCCCTGGGTATCTCGGCGATGTGGGCCTCGCCGGAAATCAGTTGGGCCACCCGCGTGGCCGACTCCGGGACCCATAGGAGTTGGAGCTCGTCGAACTCCGGCGTCTTGCGCCAGTGGGGCTTGTTGGCCTTGTACAGGATGTGCTCGTTGACCACCTTCTCAACGAAGCTGAAGGCCCCCGTGCCCATGGGCGCCTTCTTATAGGCCTCCATGCCGCCCACGTCGTCCCAGTAGTCGAGGCTTAGGAGGCCGAAGGTCCACTCCTCCGACAGCCGGAAGGGGAGTTCAAGCTCGATGAGCTTGTGGGTCAAGACTATCTCGTGGTCGTTCACAATATGCCAACCGTCGGCGGCCGAGTCCATCATAACCGTCCAGTTGCCGGGCGGGGTGGACTCGCCCTTCATCCCCGCCATGACCTCCCAGGTGTGGACCACGTCCTTGGCGGTGAACTCGGCGTACTTGGGGGAGGCTTGGCCGTCCTGATAGAAGGGGACGCCTTCCCGCAGCTTGAAGTTCCATATCTTGCCCGTGGAGTCGACCTCCCAACTGAGGGCGAGATGGGTTGGCCCCGCCTCACCCGTCACCGGGTCGAGGCCCACCATGTAGTCGTGGAGGTTGTGCAGGTGGCCGCTGGCGCTCTGGAAGGTCTCGCAGTGGCAGGTAACCTGGCCGGAGGGGGCCGGCATGGTCACCAGGAGGCGCGGGGCCACTAGCTCCGGCTCCGCGACCATCGCAGGCGTGGACGTGGGCGCGGCGGTGGCCCTCGGCGCCGGGGTATCCGTGGGCGTGGCGTCGCCGCCCCCGCAGGCCGCGATGAACAGGGCAAGGGCCAAGGCCGCGCCCAAGGCCGCCGGCAGCCTTCCTCTGAGTCCTCTCATAGGGTGTCCTCCTTAGTTATCCAGGTCTTTGGCCGTTAGCCCGCTTTCGGAGCCGGGAGGATGTCCCCTCCCCTATCCGCCCTTCCCGCGCAGGCGGGAATCCAGGCTGTTCCCAACTCAGAACCAACTCTCCTCAAAACAAAGTGGGCGCTCGTGCCCTTCCCGCGCAGGCGGGAATCCATCCCCCGCCACCGTTGCGCCGGGGCAGCCGCGCCAACAAGCCTGCTTCCCTTCCTCTGCAAGTTTAGCGAATCCGGCGGCCTTGATATACAGGTTGGCGATGGCCGGCTCCCGCCCTCTCGGATGGCCTGGCGCAGGGCGGCTGAGGGCAGGGACGCGGGAATCTTCAACGCCGTCATCCGTGTTCACGCCCTGGAAACGCGCCGGGCGCCGCCCGCCCAAACCCGGATGGGCGCGTCCTACTGGGCCGTCTTCCCCCCATCAATGACCAACTCCGCGCCGGTCACGTAGGACGACTCGTCGGAGGCCAGGTACAGGACCCCGTAGGCCACCTCCTCGGCGGAGCCGACGCGCCCCAGGGGGACGGCCGCCAGCCGCTGACGCCTTGACTCGGGGTCTCGCAGCAGGTCCGTTATCATGTCGGTGTCGATAACGCCGGGGTGCACCGAGTTGGCCCGTATGCCCTCCTTGGCGTACTCAGTGGCCGTGGACTTGGTGAAGATGCGGACGGCCCCCTTGGACGCCTGGTACGCCGAACTGTTGGGGCTACCCGTTAGACCCGCCGTTGACGATATGTTCACTATAGAGCCGCCGCCCCTCTTTCGCATCCCCGGAAGAACGGCCTTGGTTCCCAGGAACACCCCCCGGACGTTCACCTGCATTATCAGTTCCCACGTCTCGAGGGAGGTCTCCTCCAGAGGGGCTATCCGGTAGATGCCGGCGTTGTTTACCAGAATATCCGGGCCGCCCCACCGGGCCTCGGCCTCCTCCACCACGCGGCGCCAGTCCTCCTCCACCGTCACGTCGAGCCTCGTGAAGTAGGCGTCGCCGCCGTCCGCGCGTATCCGGCGGGCCGTGGCTTCCCCCTCCTCCGCGAGGACGTCTCCAATGACCACCTTGGCGCCCTCCCGGGCGAACAGCCGGGCCTCTACGGCCCCCATCCCTCTGGCCCCGCCGCTTATCAGGGCCGTCTTTCCTTCCAGCCGCATCATCCTGCCTCTCGTAGATATCCGGTTTTGTTGAGCTTCAACCCCTCGCGCCGTCCCTCACCCACTCGACGGCCCGCTCGCCTATCATTATGCTGGTGGCGTTGGTGTTGGCGCGAATGACGTCGGGCATGATGGACGCGTCAACCACCCGCAGCCCCTCCAGCCCGTGGACGCGGCAGCGCTGGTCCACCACCGCCAGGGGGTCGGAGGCGGGGCCCATCTTGCAGGTTCCCGACGAGTGGTGGGGCGTTTCGACCTTTCGCAGGATCCACCGGTCCAGGGCCTCGTCCGACGCCACGTCCTCCGCCGTTGGCTCCGTGCGGCCCGCGATGAGCTTCTTTAGTGGCTCGCTCTCCGACAGCTTCAGCCCCAGCCGGACGCCTTCCCGCAGCCGCTCTAGGTCCCAGGGTTCGTCGAGATAACGGTACTCCAGCCGTGGACTCTGGTCCGGGTCCGCCGAGGCCAGGCTTAGCTTCCCGGCGCCGAGGGCCAACTCCAGAATCACCCTGAACCCCAAATGGGGGAGGCCGTTCACCACCTCGCCGGGGTAGGGGCTGATGAACATGTCGTTCCTTATATTAGAGCCGGTGGCCGTGTACCGGAGGCCCACCTGGCTGGCGAAGGGGTCTTCCCGCGCCTCCTCCTTGAGCCGGAACCACATCTGCACCGAGGGATGGTCGCGCAGGTTCTCCCCCACGCCGGGCAGGTCGTGAACCACCGGCAGGCCCAGGCGCCGCAACTCCTCGCCGGGCCCCACCCCCGAGTGGAGCAGGATGAAGGGGGAACCCATGGCCCCGCCGCTCAGGATGACCTCTTTGCCCTCTAGGATGAAGGTCTCGCCGGCGCTCTCTGCCTCGACGCCGATGGCGCGGCGGCCGTCGAAGAGTACCCGCCGGACCGTGGCGTTTCCCTTGATGGTCAGGTTCAGACGGCGGCGGCTGGGCATCAGGTAGCCGATGAAGGCGCTGATTCTAAGGCCGTCAACGGTGTTCAAGGGCCGCGGCCCCACCCCGGAGGTGTCGGGGCTGTTCATATCCGACTCGTGGGGAAACCTGGCCCTGCGGCACGCCTGGTAAAAGGCCTCCAGGCTGGGGCGCCAGTCCTCCCGCTTGTGCCGCCGCACGGGAATGGGGCCTTCTTTGCCGTGGAAGTCGCCGCCAAAGTCCAGGTCGCGCTCCAGCTTCCTGAAGTAGGGCAGGGTTTTGACGAAGGACCACTCGTCGTTTCCCATGGCCGCCCACCCGTCGTAGTCCTCCGGCGTCCCGCGTATGAAGATGGTGCCGTTAACGGAGCTGGAGCCGCCGATTATCTTGCCGCGGGGCACGAACATGGACTCGGCTTCCTGGTGGCGGTTGCCCTGGGCCACGTAGTCCCACAGGCTGGAGCCTCTGGACGCCGCCGTCGCGTTGTCGCCGTCCCTCACGTCACCGGGGAGGTGGTCTATCTCCGCGTAGTCCGGCCCCGCTTCCAGCAGCAGGACCGACAGGTTTGGGTCCTCGCTCAGGCGGGCAGCCAAGACCGCCCCGGCAGAACCCGCCCCCACAATTATCACGTCATAGGCCATTGAAGCCTCCCGTTGCTCTTTTCCGCGTTCCGGCGCTCCCCTTGCCAACGGGGGGACAAGGCCCCTTCATCCGCGACCGAGGTGCTCCGGCGCCGGGCCTTCCCATCTATTCCTATATTATGACCCGCCTGCCGTGGGCGTAACGCTTATGACCCGGTACCCGCCGGTTCCCCACGCATTCACAGCGTGCACGTAGATGTTCTGCGCGACGCCGTTGGTGAGGCCCGTGACGACGTAGCTAGTGACTGAGCCGCCGCCGGGGATGTCGTGCCAGTCGGCCCCGTCTAGGGAGTACCGGTACTTGGTGATGGGGGAGCCGCGGTCCGAGCCGGCTGTCCAGGAGATGGTGGCCTGGCCGTCGCCCGGGGTGGCCGAGAGATTATTGGGTTGGGCCGGGACGCTTCCTTGGGCGGGCTGAGCCGGGGTGACGGTGGCTGTGGCCTCGGCTCCATTGCCATCGGAGTTGACGGCCCGCAGTTTGAAGGTGTACGAGGTCCCGTTGGTGAGGTTGTGGATGGTTAAGCTTCTCGCGGAGCCACCGTCTGGCACGTCCTTCCAGGAACCTGAGTCCTGCTGGTACTGGTACTTGGTGATGGATAGGCCGTTGTCCGGAGCGGCGGTCCATGAGAGGTCGGCCTTCAGGTTGCCTGGGGCGGCGGTGAAGCTCTGAGGCGCCCCAGGGATTGCCGCCGGGGTGACGGTGGCTGTGGCCACGGCGCCGTTGCCGGCGGCGTTGACGGCCCGCAGCCTGAAGGTGTACAGGGTCCCGTTGGTCAGGCTCGTGACGGTGACGGTGGTGGCGGTGGCGCCGCCGGATACGTCCGTCCAGGAACCCGAGCCCTGCTGGTACTGGTACTTGGAGATAGCCGCGCCGCCGTTGCTGGAGGGGGCAGTCCAGGAGAGGGTGGCCTGGGTGTTGCCTCGGGCGGCGGTGAAGCTCTGAGGCGCGCCCGGAACGGCCGCCGGGGTGACGGTGGCTGATTCCTCGGCGCCGTTGCCGACAGCGTTGACGGCCCTCACCTTGAAGGTGTACGAAGTCCCGTTGGTGAGGCCCGTGACGGTGTGGCTGGTGGCCGAGCCTCCGCCAGTGATATCCGTCCAAGCCCCTGCGTCCTGCTTGAACTGGTACTTGGTGATAGATGCGCCGTTGTTCTTGGCGGCGGTCCAAGTGAGGGTGGCCTGGCCGTCGCCGCGGGTGGCGGTGAAGCTCCGAGGCGGGCCTGGCTCCGTCGCTGGGGTGACGGTGTCTGTGGCCTCGGTTCCATAGCCGACGGCGTTGACGGCGCGGAGCTTGAAGGTGTACTCCGTCCCGTTGGTGAGATCTTCAACGGTGTGGCTGGTGGTCGAGGCGCCGCCGGCGATGTCCGTCCAGGAGCCTGAGTCCTGCTTGAACTGGTAATTGGTGATGGCCGAGCCGTTGCCCGCGGCGGCGGTCCAAGAGAGGGTTGCCTCCTGATCGCCGCGGGTGGCCGTGAAGCTCCCAGGGGCGCCCGGAACGGCCGCCGGGGTGACGGTGTCAGAGGCAACGGCGCCGTTGCCCGCGACGTTGACGGCCCGCAGCTTGAAGGTGTACTGGGTGCCGTTGGTTAGGCCCGTGACGGTGTGGCTGGCGGCCGAGCCGCCGCCCGATATGTCCGTCCAAGAGCCTGAGTCCTGCTGGTACTGGTACTTGGAGATAGACGCGCCGCCGTTGCTAGAGGGGGCAGTCCAGGATAGGGTCGCCTGGGTGTTGCCGCGGGTGGCCGTGAAGCTCTGAGGCGCGCCAGGGGTCGTCGACGGGGTGACGGTGGCTGATGCCTCGGCGCCGTTGCCTATGGCGTTGACGGCCCGGAGCTTGAAGGTGTACGCGGTCCCGTTGGTGAGGCCCGTGACGGTGTGGCTGGTGGCCAAGGCGTCGGAGATATCTTGCCAGGAGCCTGAACCCTGCTGGTACTGGTACTTGGTGATGGCCGAGCCGTTGTCCGCGGGGGCGGTCCAAGAGAGTTCAGCCTGGCGGTCGCCGCGGGCGGCGGTGAAGCTCCTAGGCGCGTCCGGGGCCGCCACCGGGGTGACGGTGTCAGAGGTCGCGGCTCCATTGCCCGCGATGTTGACGGCCCGCAGCTTGAAGGTGTACAGGGTCCCGTTGGTGAGGCCCGTGACGGTGGCGCTGGTGGCTGAGCCGCCGCCGGATATGTCCGTCCAAGAGCCTGAGTCCTGCTGGTACTGGTACTTGGTGATAGACGCGCCGCCGTTGCTAGAGGGGGCTGTCCAGGAGAGGGCGGCCTGACCGGCCCCTGCGGTGGCGGTGAAGCTCCGAGGGGCGCCGGGGGTCGTCGCCGGCGTGACGGTGGTTGAGGCCTCGGCTCCGCTGCCTACGGCGTTGACGGCCCGGAGCTTGAAGGTGTACTCCGTCCCATTGGTCAGGCTGGAGACGGTGTGGCTGGTGGCTGAGCCGCCGCCGGAAATGTCCGTCCAAGAGCCTGAGTCCTGCTGGAACTGGTACTTGGTGATGGCCGAGCCGTTGTTCGCGGCGGCGGTCCAAGAGAGGGTCGCCTGGCGGTCGCCGCGGGCGGCGGTGAAGCTCTGAGGCGCGCCGGGGGTCGTCGCTGGGGTGACGGTGGCTGTGGCCTCGGCGCCGTTGCCGACGTTGTTGACGGCCCTTACCTTGAAGGTGTACTCCGTCCCATTGGTGAGGCCCGTTACGGTGTGGCTGGTGGCTGAGGAGCCGCCGGATACGTCTGTCCAAGCCCCTGCGTCCTGCTTGAACTGGTACTTGGAGATAGTCGCGCCGTTGCTCGCGGCGGCGGTCCAAGAGAGGGTGGCCTGGGTGTCGCCGCGGGTAGCCGTGAAGCTTCCAGGGAGCCCTGGGACGGCCGCCGGGGTGACGGTGGCTGAGGCCGAGGGTCCAAATCCCGCGACGTTGATGGCGCGCAGCTTGAAGGTGTACGCGGTCCCGTTGGTGAGGCCCGTGACGGTGACGCTGGTGGCTGAGCCGCCGCCAGTGATATCCGTCCACGCGCCTGAGCCCTGCTGGTACTGGTACTTGGAGATAGCGGCGCCGCCGTTGCTGGCGGGGGCCGTCCAAGAGAGGGCGGCCTCTTCGTCGCCGCGGGTGGCGGTGAAGCTCTGCGGCGCGCCGGGGGTCGTCGACGGCGTGACGGTGTCAGAGGCCTCGGCGCCATTGCCCGCGGAGTTGACGGCGCGGAGCCTGAAGGTGTACGCGGTCCCATTGGTGAGGTTCCTAACGGTATGGGTGGTGATTGAGCCGCCGCCGGAGATGTCCGTCCAGGAGCCTGCCCCCTGCTTGTACTGGTACTTGGTGATAGATGCGCCGTTGCTCGGGGCGGCGGTCCAGGAGAGATCGGCCCGTTCGTCCCCTGAGGCGGCGGTGAAGCTCCCGGGCGCGCCGGGGGCTCCCCTTGGCGTGACGGTGGTTGACGCCTCGGCGCCATCGCCGACGGCGTTGACGGCCCGCAGCTTGAAGGTGTACTGGGTCCCGTTGGTCAGGCCCGTGATGGTGACGCTAGTGATTGAGCCGCCGCCAGTGATATCCGTCCAAGAGCCTGAGTCCTGCTGGTACTGGTATTTGGAGATAGTGGCGCCGTTGCTGGCGGCGGCGGTCCAAGAGAGACCGGTCCGTTCGTCGCCTGCTGATGCGGCAAAGCTCCCAGGCGCGCCGGGGACTCCCCTTGGCGTGACGGTGGTTGTCGCCTCGGCGCCATCGCCGACGGCGTTGACGGCCCGGAGCTTGAAGGTGTACGCGGTCCCGTTGGTGAGGCCCGTGACGGTGTGGCTGGTGGCAGATCCGCCGCCAGTGATATCCGTCCAAGAGCCTGAACCCTGCTGGTACTGGTACTTGGTGATAGATGCGCCGCCGGCGCTGGCGGGGGCCGTCCAAGAGAGGCTGGCCTGGCCATCGCCGCGGGCGGCGGCAAAGCTCTGAGGCGCGCCGGGGACAGCCGCCGGCGTGACGGTGGCCGAGGCCTCGGCGCCGTTGCCCGCGGAGTTGACGGCGCGCAGCTTGAAGGTGTACGCGGTGCCATTAGTGAGGCCCGTGACGGTGTGGCTGGTGGCTGAGCCGCCGCCAGTGATATCCGTCCAAGAGCCTGAACCCTGCTGGTACTGGTACTTGGTTATAGATGCGCCGCCGTTGCTGGCGGGGGCCGTCCAAGTGAGGGTGGCCTGGCCGTCGCCGCGGGCGGCGGCAAAGCTCTGTGGCGCGCCAGGGACGGTCGCCGGTGTGACGGTGGTTGACGCCTCGGCGCCGTTGCCGGCGGCGTTGACGGCCCGGAGTTTGAAGGTGTACGCGGTCCCGTTGGTGAGGCCCGTGACGGTGTGGCTGGTGGCTGAGCCGCCGCCAGTGATATCCGTCCAGGAGCCTGAGCCCTGCTGGTACTGGTACTTGGAGATAGCGGCGCCGTTGCTGGCGGCGGCTGTCCAGGAGAGGGTGGCCTGGGTGTTGCCTGAGGTGGCGGTGAAGCTCTGAGGCGCGCCTGGGACGGCCGCCGGGGTGACGGTGGTCGACGCCTCGGCGCCATTGCCGGCGGAGTTGACGGCCCGCAGCTTGAAGGTGTACTGGGTGCCATTAGTCAGGCCCGTGACGGTGTGGCTGGTGGCTGAGCCGCCGCCACTGATATCCGTCCAAGAGCCTGAACCCTGCTGGTACTGGTACTTGGAGATAGCGGCGCCGCCGTTGCTGGCGGGGGCCGTCCAAGAGAGGCTGGCCTGGCCGTCGCTTGGGGCGGCGGCAAAGCTCTGAGGCGCGCCGGGGGTCGTCGCCGGGGTGACGGTGGCCGACGCCTCGGCTCCATTGCCGGCGGAGTTGACGGCCCGCAGCTTGAAGGTGTACGCGGTCCCGTTGGTCAGGCCCGTGACGGTGTGGCTGGTGGCTGAGCCGCCGCCAGTGATATCCGTCCAAGAGCCTGAACCCTGCTGGTACTGGTACTTGGAGATAGCGGCGCCGTTGCTGGCGGCGGCCGTCCAAGAGAGGGTGGCTTGGGCGCTGCCTGAGGTGGCGGTGAAGCTCCCAGGGGCGCCTGGAACGGCCGCCGGGGTGACGGTGGCCGCCGATGTCTCGGCTCCGTTGCCAACGGCGTTGACGGCCCGCAACTTGAAGGTGTACGTGGCGCCATTAGTGAGGCCGGTGACGGTGTGGCTGGTGGCTGAGCCGCCGCCGGATACGTCCGTCCATGAGCCTGAGCCCTGCTGGTACTGGTACTTGGTGATAGAGGCGCCGTTGCTTGCGGCGGCTGTCCAAGTGAGGGTGGCCTGGCGGTGGCCGCGGGTGGCCGTGAAGCTCTGAGGCGCGCCGGGGGTCGTCGCCGGGGTGACGGTGGTTGACGCCACGGCGCCATCGCCAACGGCGTTGACGGCCCGGAGCTTGAAGGTGTACTCGACCCCGTTGGTGAGTCCGTTAATGGTGCGGCTTCTGGCTGAGCCACCGCCGGCGTTCTGCCAAGAGTCTGAGTCCTTCTGGTACTCGTACCTCGTGATAGCCACGCCGTTGCTTGCGGCGGCTGACCAAGTGAGGGTGGCCTGGCGGTCGCCGCGGGCGGCGGCGAAGCTCTGAGGCGCGCCGGGGACGGCCGCCGGGGTGACGGTGGTTGACGCCTCGGCTCCGTTGCCGGCGGAGTTGACGGCCCGGAGCTTGAAGGTGTACGCGGTCCCGTTGGTGAGGCCCGTGACGGTGTGGCTGGTGGCTGAGCCGCCGCCAGTGATATCCGTCCAAGAGCCTGAACCCTGCTGGTACTGGTACTTGGAGATAGAGGAGCCGCCGTTGCTGGCGGGAGCCGTCCAAGAGAGGCTGGCCTGGCCGTCGCCGCGGGCGGCGGCAAAGCTCTGTGGCGCGCCAGGGACGGCCGCCGGGGTGACGGTGGCCGAGGCCTCGGCGCCGTTGCCGGCGGAGTTGACGGCCCGCAGCTTGAAGGTGTACGCGGTCCCGTTGGTGAGGCCCGTGACGGTGTGGCTGGTGGCTGAGCCGCCGCCAGTGATATCCGTCCAAGAGCCTGAGCCCTGCTGGTACTGGTACTTGGAGATAGCGGCGCCGTTGCTGGCGGAGGCAGTCCAAGAGAGGGTGGCCTGGGTATTGCCTGCGGTGGCGGTGAAGCTCCCAGGCGCGCCGGGGACGGCCGCCGGCGTGACGGTGGTTGACGCCTCGGCTCCATTGCCGGCGGAGTTGACGGCGCGCAGCTTGAAGGCGTACGCAGTCCCATTAGTGAGGCCGGTGACGGTGTGGCTGGTGGCTGCGCCGCCGCCAGATATGTCCGTCCAAGAGCCTGAACCCTGCTGGTACTGGTACTTGGAGATAGCGCCGCCGCCGTTGCTAGCGGGGGCCGTCCAAGAGAGGCTGGCCTGGGTGTTGCCTGGAGCTGCGGCAAAGCTCTGAGGCGCGCCGGGGGTCGTCGCCGGGGTGACGGTGGCCGACGCCTCGGCTCCGTTGCCCGCGGCGTTGACGGCCCGCAGCTTGAAGGTGTACGCAGTCCCATTAGTGAGGCCCGTGACGGTGTGGCTGGTGGCTGAGCCGCCGCCAGTGATGTCCGTCCAAGAGCCTGAACCCTGCTGGTACTGGTACTTGGAGATAGCGGCGCCGTTGCTTGCGGCCGCAGTCCAAGTGAGGGTGGCCTGGGCGCTGCCTGCGGCGGCGGTGAAACTCTGAGGCGCGCCGGGAACGGCCGCCGGGGTGACGGTGGCCGCCGATGTCTCGGCTCCGTTGCCAACGGCGTTGACGGCCCGCAGCTTGAAGGTGTACGCGGTCCCGTTGGTGAGGCCCGTGACGGTGTGGCTGGTGGCTGAGCCGCCGCCGGATATGTCCGTCCAAGAGCCTGAACCCTGCTGGTACTGGTACTTGGTGATAGAGGCGCCGTTGCTTGCGGCGGCGGTCCAAGTGAGGGTGGCCTGGCGGTGGCCGCGGGTGGCCGTGAAGCTCTGAGGCGCGCCGGGGGTCGTCGCCGGGGTGACGGTGGTTGACGCCACGGCGCCATCGCCAACGGCGTTGACGGCCCGGAGCTTGAAGGTGTACTCGACCCCGTTGGTGAGTCCGTTAATGGTGCGGCTTCTGGCTGAGCTGCCGCCGGCGTTCTGCCAAGAGTCTGAGTCCTTCTGGTACTCGTACCTCGTGATAGCCACGCCGTTGCTTGCGGCGGCTGACCAAGTGAGGGTGGCCTGGCGGTCGCCGCGGGCGGCGGCAAAGCTCTGAGGCGCGCCTGGCACGTTGGTCTCTGGGGGCTCTGGCGTCGGACTAGGCGTGGGCGCAGGTGTCGGAGCAGGAGTAGGCGCCGGGGTTGGAACAGGCGTAGGCGCCGGTGTGGGAACCGGGGTTGGCGCCGGGGTCGGAACGGGCGTGGGCGCCGGGGTCGGAACGGGTGTAGGCGCCGGTGTCGGAACGGGTGTGGGCGTCGGGGTTGGAATGGGTGTCGGCGTCGGGGTTGGAACGGGTGTAGGAGCCGGTGTGGGAACGGGCGTCGGGGTTGGAACGGGTGTGGACTCCGGCGCCGGGGTAGACGTAGGCGCGGGCGGTGGAGCAGGCGTAGACGTAGGCGCCGGCGTTGGCGTTGATGTTGACGGGGGAGGGGATATGGCCGCTAGTGTGGGCGGCGGCCCGCGCGCTGGAGGCGGCGTGGCCGTAGGCGCCGGCGTGTTCGTGGGCGTGGCCGTGGGAGTAGGCGCAAGGGTAGGTTCCGGCGTGGCCGGTGGCGTGGCTGTAGGCGGTGGCGTGGCCGTGGGTTCAGGCGTGGCCGTGGGGGTAGGCCCCGGCGTCGGCGTTAGTGTAGGCGTAGGGGTGGGCTCAGGCGTGGCCGTGGGAGTAGCCGCGGCGACGGTCGGTTCCTGCGGAGGGCTTTGGCCGATGTCGCCGACCACTACGGCCACGGCGATAGATACGCCGGCCGCCAAGGGAACCAGGGTGCCGACTACCCCTGACGATAGCCCTGCGCCTGCCCCCGCGCCTGCGCCGGGGGCTGCTGCTCCTTGGCCGAACATGACTCTAGAAGCTGATGCTTAGGATTCCGGCAGTCACGAGAACGACTAGGATGACTGGACCATAGAAGAGGCCGAGGGATGAAAAGAGCATAGACGCGACCAGCCGGTTCTTCGGGTCTTGCCTTTCCACGCTTAGGTCCATCGTGAAGTCAATCTCGCTCTCCGGGGTGTGTCTAACGCGGTCGTGCAGCGCGTTCAGGAGCCGCTGCCGGGACTCAAAGAGACCGTCAAGGGCCCAGAACCCGAGCACCGGCAACGATAGCGTGAAGATGTGATTGGCTGTCTGGTCGTCTGAAAACAGCCCCAAGAGGGTTGCGGTGAGGATGATGGTCCATCCCTTCAATAGGATGGAGTTGCTGTCTACCCGGTTGATTGCCTGCTGTATGAACTCAAGGTGCTTGGGCTTCCGCGGGACGACTACGGTTTCCAGGTGATACGTGGCGCTGGGAACAACGTCGGGGTCCGGTGGATTCTGCCCCCTGGGTGTCACTACAGTTTCGAGCTGTGGCTGGTTGCTCGCGCTTATCATCGTGACTCCTTTAATGATGGGCCCCGTCCGTCGCAACCCATCAACTCAACGAAAGGGTGTCTATATTGTATAGAAACCTTGCCATGGATTCAAGAGTTATGTTAGGCCGGTAGCAGGAAAACCGCCCCATCGCTTTGATGATGGATTGATGACGGGCCACCCGTGAAACGAGGATGTCCCTCAGATTCGCCCTGTGATATTATAGAGCGAATTTCCAATTGAATACTACCCGTTGGAGGAGTCTATGACAACCCCCATTCCACAACTAAAAGACGGCGAGCAGACGGCCTACTTCCAGGCGGGCGGCGAGTGGTGTTTCCTCAAGACCCCCGCGTCCTACAGGGCCGCCGGCCAGCCGGTCCCCTGCGTTATCCAGTGCCACGGCCACCACGGTTACGTGAAGGACGGCGAGGCCGACTGGCTTACGGAGGAGTTCAAGTTGGCCTTTGTCAACAGCCTCGTGGATAAGGGCGTAGCCGTGGCCAGCAGCCACGCCACCGGCAACCACTGGGGAAGGCCCAGCGCCGTGGCCGCCAACGCCGCCCTCCTGGACGCCCTCCTGTCGGGCGCCAACCTAGACGCCGGCCGCATGGGTCTGTGGGGTGGCGGGCTCGGCGGCGCCCTCCTCTGGAACTCCGTCACCGGCCCCATGCTGGGACGCCTGAAGGCCGTGGTCCTCCAGCAGGCCACCATCTCCTACGAAAGCGTCATCCGCAACCACAAGTTCAAGTCCTTTCTGTTGGAAGCCTACGGCCTCCCCGCCGACGCCCCCGACGACCTGGCCGTGGCCGCCCTGGCCTTCAACGACCCCGTAACCCGCACCCGGCTACTCATTGGCGAGAAGGGCCAGGCCCTCGCCGGCGAACTGCCGGAGACCCTGTTCATCCACGGCGACGTGGACGAGAACATGCTCTACGAGGAGAACCCGGTGCGCCTCTCCCACGTCCTCGGCCCCTTGGGCGCGACCTTCTCCTTTCACACCTTTGAGGGCGTCGGACACGCCACCTACCAGTTAGGGGACACCGCCGCGCAGGTCCTCACCGGCTTTTTCGGGCGGGTCTTCGCCCTCTAAGCCAGGCGCCGCTCCCGGCTTCCTTATGAAGAGGCGTCCCTTGTGGGCGGCCTCTAAGTCAGGCCGCGCCGGCCAGGCATCCCCTCAACCCGCCCCCCCCCCCCCCCAGTGATTTAATCACTATAAGCGCTATAATCAACGCCCTACATCGCAAAGAGAGGGTCACCCATGCCAGTCCTCCGAGTGGGCCACAGCCCCGACGCCGACGACGCCTTCATGTTTTATCCCTTGGCCAAGGGCATTGTCACCGTGGAGGGCTACCGGATAGAGCACGTCTTGGAGGAGATACAGGCCCTGAATCGCCGGGCCATGACGGGGGAACTGGAGGTGACGGCCATCTCCGCCGCCGTCTATCCCCAGGTGTCTGAGTTCTACCGGATAATGCCCTGCGGCGCGTCGGTGGGCCGGCGGTACGGCCCGGCGTTGGTGTCCAAGACCCCCTTGGACCCGGACAGGCTGGCCGGGAAGCGGATAGCCCTCCCCGGCGAGCACACCACCGCCTACATGCTCCTGCGCGTCTTCATGGACGACCCCTTCGAGCCGGTCTTCCTGAATTTCGACGCCGTAACGGAGGCGGTCCAAACCGGGGCGGTGGACGCCGGCGTCCTCATCCACGAGGGGCAGATCCTCTCGGAGGAACTGGGCCTCCACAAGGTCTTGGACCTCGGCCGGTGGTGGTTCGACAGCGTCGGGCTTCCCATACCCTTGGGCCTTGACATGGTGCATCGCAGGCTGGGGGACGACCTGTGCCAAAGGGTGGCCCGTGCCCTCCGGGACGCCATCGTGTACACCCGCGCCCACGAGGACGACGCCTTGGACTACGCCCTCCAGTACGGCCGCGGCATAGACCGGGAGACGGGCCGGCGCTTTGTGCGGATGTACGTGAACGACGATACGGTGGACTTCGGGGACGAGGGCCGCCGCGCCCTTGAGACCCTCTACCGGCTGGCCGCGGAAAAGGGCGTCATTCCCGCCGCCCCGCCCCTGGACGTGGTGGAACTTTAGCCTGATGACTGGCGCGACCGTGAGCGCGGGAGACCCGCCCCTGGACGTAGTGGAGCTTTAGCCGGCGGCCCTGCGGCGGGCATCCCCACGCCCCACGGCGCTTGGGCGCCCCGCCCCTGGACGTGGTAGAACTGTAGCCTGATGACTGGCGCGACCGTGGGCGTGGGAGACTCACCCCTGGACGTGGTGGAGTTTTAGCCGGCGGCCCTGCGGTGGGTGAACAGCAGCCCGGACCACACGGCGTCGATGGCGCATACCTTGTAGTCCACCAGCCCCGCGGCCAGCCCGGCCCCGCGCACCGCCGCTTGGGACAGGTCGGTGGCTATCTTTGGCGCCGTCTTGGGGGACGCCTTCTTGGGCCACGCTATCCACACGCCGGCTCCCTTTTCCAGGGAAGCGGCCACGCCGCCTATCCCCGACTCCAACTCGCTTTGAGACCTACAGAACCATATAGTGAGGCTGCTTCCCGGCGTCCGGCCAAGTCGGACGGTTGCGCCTTCCGGCAGAGGCCCCAAGACCCGCTCAAACCCCTCCGGCGGGTTCATCAAGGCCACTCTAGACCCCGCCTTGACGCCCAGCTTCTTGGGCAGCGGCGTCCCTGAGTACCCGCTCATTGGGGAGGGCGGCGTTACCGGTTCCCGTGGCGGGTTGGCTATGGCCTCCTTGAGGTCTCCGTCAATGCGGTCCCAGGTGGTGAAGACCGCGTCGGGCAGGAGTTTACGGATGGCCGCCAGCTTCTCCTCCCTTCCATCCACAAAGACCAACGGCGTCCGGCGGGTGGCCTTGGAGTTCCTGAAGAACAGGGCCAGGTCCCTACCGTGGGAGGGCAGGCGGCTCAGGTCGATGACTACGGCCGCCGGCGGGTCCTTCGCCGCCTCGCGGAGGGCCGGCGAGTCCTCCACCGGCAGGCGCTCGGCTCCGTATCCCGACCGGCGCAGGCGTTCCAACCGCTCCGGGGCCTCCGCCGCCTTCCAGTGGACCAGCAGGACCCTGCTACTCACCCCGGCGGCCCTCGCCCTTCAGTTTCCCCACCAGCAGGAACCCGTCGAGGTCGTCGTCATAGACGGGATAGGGCCGCGTCTCGACCTCGAACCCCGCTTGGGCCAGCAGATCTTGCCAGGTGGACAGGGGGAAGATGCCCGTCACGTGATGGTCTGTTTCCACCTGAATCTGCCCATCCTCCTTGATTAGATAGACGAACACCGTCTCGATAACCGTGTCCGTCGGGTCCAAGTCCGTGACGTACTGCACGTAGGTGAACTCTTTGGCCCCGGCGGTTCTGGTCTGGCTCTGCACGGAGGTTCCCTTGAAGGTCTCGCGGAAATAGTCGGGCACGGTGATGATGATGCCGCCCGGCTCCAGGTGGGCGGCGGCGGTGGCGAAAACGGCCCGCAGGTCATCCTCCGTGAGCATGTAGGAGATGGCGTCGTGGATGAACACGGCCTCGAAGGCGCGGCCCAGGCGCACGGAGCGCATGTCGCCCAGGAGGTGCTTAACGCCGGGGTTCAGCCGCATGGAGTGGGCCAGCATCCCCTCGGAAATGTCCACCGCCGTGGCCTCCACGTCGCCTGTGAGGTTGGAAAGCAGATGTCCCCCGCCCACCCCCAACTCCAGGGCTCGGCGCCGTCCCGGCCCCAGCTTCTCCCGGATGGTCTGACGCCAGAAGTCGGCCTCGAAGGCGTAGTCTTCCGGCGGGTCCAGAAGGGGCCACAGGTGGACCAGGTCGTTGTAGAGGCGGTTAAACTTCAACGCGTGGCTCTGTCCTAACTGTTCCTCAAGCGGGGCGATCGTCCCTGATAAGACCCCTTCTAAGCCGCCTCAACGGCTTTCGGGGCGGCCTCGTCGAAGCGGCCCACGACCTCGTACATGGTTGTGCGCTGGGCCGGGATGAACCCCGCCTCCCGGATGAGGGTCTTCACCTCTTCAATGGTGGTGCGGTTGTAGAACCCCGCCTCCTGCATCACGTTCTCGTCAAAGAGGGTGCCGCCGAAGTCGTCGCCGCCGAAGTGCAGGGCCACCTGCCCCGTTTTCTTGCCCTCGGAGAACCAGGAGGCTTGAATATGCGGCACGTTGTCCAGATACAGCCGCGACAGGGCTATGACGCGCAGGTAGCGGTTGGGCCCGGCCTCCGCTCCAACCCGCTTGTCGAGGGCCGTGTTGGTCTTCTTGAAGCTCCACGGGATGAAGGCCGTAAACCCGCCCGTCTCGTCCTGCAACGAGCGGACGTGCTCCAGGTGCTCAATAACGTCCTCGTCCTCCTCCAAGTGGCCGTACATCATGGTGGCCGTGGTGCGGTATCCCAGCTTGTGGGCCTCCCGGTGCACCAGGGTCCAGTCGTCCACCCGGCCCTTGGGGAAGAGCCGGCTTATCTTGTGCTTGACCCGGTTGGAAAGCACCTCGGAGCCGCCGCCGGGGATGCTCTCCAGGCCGGCCTCCCGCAGTTCCCCCAAGACCTCGGAGATGGGAAGCCCCGACACCTGGCTCATTTTCATAATCTCCGGGGCCGAGAAGAAGTGGGGGTGAACTTGTGGATACCGGCGTCGGGTCTCCCGGACCAGCCGGGTGTAGTAGTCTAGGGGAAGGCTGGGGTTCAAGCCGCCCTGCATCAGGACGGTGGTTATCCCCTTCTCCGTCGCCGTCCCTATCATCCCCATCACCTCATCCACCGAGTAGGTGTAGGCGTCATTGTCCCGCTCCGTGCGGTAGAAGGCGCAGAAGGTGCAGTAGGCGTCGCACACGTTGGTATAGTTGAGGTTGGTGTCCACCACAAAGGTCACCACCCGCTCCGGGTTGTGGCGGTAGCGGACCTCCTGGGCCATGGGCGCCAGGTCCAGCAGATTGGCCTTTTGGAGAAGGAAAAGGCCGTCCTCCCTGTCGAGCCGCTCCCCGGCGGCCAGCTTCTCCCTGATGGCTTCAAGCATTGGTTATCTCCTTTGAAGGGATGAGACGGGCGGCGGCCGTATCCCCGTCCAAGAGGTCTCGGAACCTGGCGATGGCCTCCAACTCGGCGGCGCCGAGGCGGTAGTGGAAGCTGCGCACGTATTCGACGACCTCAGCGCGGCTCATGGACAGGTCCCGCCGCTTTCCGGCGATGGTCTCCGCCCCGGCCAGCCCCCGCTTCACCGATTCCGACAGCAGGCGGTCCAGACGGGCGACGGCTTCGGGGGACGCGTCCCGCCGCGCCATCCACCGGGCGAACACGAAGGGCAGCCCCGTCCAACGGCGCCACTCCTCCCCCAGGTCGTACAGATGCGGGTATGAAGGAACGCCGCCGCGGTTCCGGAGGGCCTCGTCTCCAATGAGGAGGAAGGCGTCGCTGTCCTCCGACACCGGGACGTATCGCCGGGGCGCGACCTTGAACCGGTGGGTCAGCAGCGTCTTGAGAAGGCGGACGGAGGTCGACGTTTCGCCGGTGACCCCCACCACCGCGTCATCCAGCCGCTCTATGGGCCGCTTGCAGAACAGGATGATGCTGCGCGCCCGCTCCACCGTGGCGATGCAGTAGTCGCCGAGAGGCTCAAACCGGTCCTCCAGTTCGAAGCAGGTCACCAGGGGCACCGGGCCGGCGTCCACCCGGCCCTCCCGGGCGGCGGCGGATAGGGCGCTGGGCACGAGAGACACCAGCTCAATCCCCTCGGCGGCCATCCCTGAGTAGAACACCTCGGAGTTGAGGTAAGGGATCCTTCCCACCCTGGTCTTCACGGGCGTCGTTGACCGTGCGGGCCGCGCTTGGACGTGGGGCTCGCCGCCCGTGGCGGCCTCAGTTTTCATAGACGCGAATCACGTTATAGAGGGCGTCCCGCTCCACCGGCGTCTTACCGGCGTCGGTTATCAGGTTAACCATCCGCTCCCGCGTCAGGCCGATGGGGCTGGCGGCCTTGGCGGCGTGGGATATCCGCTCGCGGCCTATGGTCCCGTCGGTGTCGTCGGCCCCAAAGTTCAGGGCGATGGACGCCGTGGCCTCGTAGATGGTTATCCAGTAGGCCTTCACGTGGGGGAAGTTGTCCAGCATGAGGCGGGCCGCGGCGATGGTCTTCAGGTCGTCGAAGGGGGAGGCCTGGCGCGCCACCAGCCGCGTGTCTCCCGTCTGGTACTCGATGGGGATGAAGGCCAGGAACCCGCCGGTGTCGTCCTGGAGCTCCCGCAGCAGTTCCAGATGACGCACCCGCTCCTCCACCGTTTCAACGTGGCCGTACAGGAGGGTGGCGTTGGAGGGGATGCCCATCTTGTGGGCGATGCGGTGAATCTCCAGCCACCGCTCCGGCGTCGCCTTGCCGGGGTAGAGCAGTTTGTGCAGGCGGCTGGAGAAGACCTCGGCGCCGCCGCCCGGCATGGACTGTAGTCCCGCCGCCTTCAACCGCGCCAGGGACTCCTCGGGGGGTATCTTCCACCGGCGCCAGAAGTAGTCGATCTCCGATGCGGTGAAGGCCTTTATCTGGCAGGTGGGAAACCGGCGGCTCATCTCCCTAACGATGTTTTCGTAATGCTCGAAGGTCCAGTCGGGATGATGCCCGCCCACCATGTGGGCCTCCCGTATCTCCTCATCAAGAAGGCCCAGAATGTCGTCCATGCTCATCTCGTAGGCCCCCTTGTCGCCCCTCTTCTTGGCGAAGTCGCAGAAGCCGCAGGAGAGGACGCAGAGGTTGGTGGGGTTGATGTGGCGGTTCAGCACGAAAAAGGCCCTGTCTCCCCACAGCCGGCTCTTCACGAAGTCGGCCATGCGGCCCACCGCCGCGAAGTCCTCTGTTTGGAAGACGCGCACGCCGTCGTCAAAGGACAGCCGCTCGCCGGCCTGCACCTTTTCCCAAAGGGGGATTAGTGACCTGTCTGCGAAGGCTATGCCGTCGCGGGTTTCCGCGTAACTCATGGCGCTTTTCTCCATTCTAAACCTTTAGGCTCGGCTCCGATGCCCCTCAGCAGGAGCCGCTTTATCTCCGGCAGGGCCTCGGCGACGGGGGCCGGCGCGCCGGTGTAGAGCCAGCGAATCAGCGTCTCGTTGACGGCCCCCACCCATAGGTGGGAAACGACCTCGGTGTTCATGGGAGCCGCGGCCCCGTCTTTCACCGCCAGGTCGAGGTTGTCCTTGATGAGGGAGGCGAATTGGGAGTAGATGGCCACGCGCTTCTTTTCGAAGGCGTTGCCCATGCTGTAGCCCTGGACCAGCAGCAGCTTGGCCAGCCGGCGCCGCTTGCCCAGGGTGGTCAGTACGGTCTCAAGGGCGATTTCCAGCCGCGCCACCGGGTCGGATTCCTTGGCGATGGCAGACCGGATGCGCTCCACCAGCCGCGCGCCCAGGTGGTCCATGACGGCGAAGAACAGCTTCTCCTTGCTGGGAAAGTGGAAGTACAGCCCGCCCTTGGACACGTCGGCGCCGCGCACAATCTCGTCCATGGCGGCGTCGTGATAACCCCGCTCGGCAAAGACCGTCTGGGCGGCCTCCATTATTCTATTGCGAGCGTTGGTCTTGGTTAACATGGTCCGTTTGCGTATCCTATCGCGGGTCGCGGGCGTTGGTCTTGGTTACCATGGTCCGTTTCCGTATCCTATCGCGGGTCGCGGGCGTTGGTCTTGGTTAACATAGCGCGTTTACGCCTGGCGGCGACCGGCTCGTTGGGGCCGGGGCAACCGGCGGATGGTGGATTTTGTTATCATAGGCCGCTCTCTCATCATAACCGACCGACCAGTCGGTATGCGCCATTGTAGGCGGCGGCCGGCGCGGGTGTCAAGAACCGACCCCTCGCTAAACCGGGGAAAACGGACGCCGCCCCGGTTGTCCACGCCCGCTGCGGGCGCTATTCTACCCCTAGCTCAGCGTCTAAGGAGGCGGCCATGTCCGAGAAGCGGATATTATGCGGCTACGGAGTCCACGTCGACGCCGTGGCGGGTTGGCTGGGGTCCTACGGCGGCGAGGACTCGCCCAGCGACATATCCAGAGGCGTCTTCGCGGGTGAAGTCGGGACGCCCCGCCTCTTGAAGCTCTTCGACCGCCTGGGAATCAAGACCTCGTGGTTCATCCCGGGCCACTCCATTGAGTCCTTTCCCAAAGAGACGCGGATGATAGCCGACGCCGGCCACGAGATAGGCATCCACGGCTACTGCCACGAGAACCCCATCGCCATGACCCCTGAGCAGGAAGAGGCCGTCCTCACCCGGTGCATAGACCTGATAACCCAGGTGTGGGGGCGTCCGCCCGCCGGCTACGTGGCCCCTTGGTGGGAGTTCAGCCACGTCACCGCGGAGCTGCTGTTGAAGCACGGCATCAGGTACGACAACAGCCTCATGCACCGTGACTTCGAATGCTACTACGTCCGCGCCGGCGACCGGTGGACCAAGATAGACTTCTCCAAGCCCGCCTCCGCGTGGATGTCCCGCCTGGAGCGGGGCCGGGAGACGGACCTCATCGAGATACCCGCCAGTTGGTATCTGGACGACCTGCCCCCCATGATGTTCATCAAGAATTCGCCCAACAGCCATGGCTTCGTGAACCCGCGGGACATTGAGGAGATGTGGCGGGACCAGTTCGACTGGGTGTACCGCGAATACGACGACGCGGTGTTCCCCATCACCATCCACCCCGACGTGGCGGGCAGACCCCAGGTGCTTCTGATGCTGGAACGCCTGACCTCCTACATTGCGAGCCATCCCGGAGTCCGGTTCTGCACCTTCTTAGAGATGGCCGACGACTTCGCGGCCCGTAATCCACGGCGGCCCTGACCCGGCGAGGGAATTCCCACAGTTCAACTAGCGAGTTTCAAAATGACGCAACCCAAGGACATTAAGACGCTATCCGAGACCGCCCAAGCCCTTGTCCCGCCGGCCAAGGGGATACTGGCCGCCGACGAAAGCTCCGGCACCATCCAACGGCGGTTCCAGTCCATTGGCGTGGAGAGCACGGAGGAGAGCCGGCGTGACTACAGAGAGACGCTCTTTCGCGTTCCCGCCTCCGACTACATAAGCGGCGTAATCCTGTTCGACGAGACCCTGCGCCAACGGGCCTCCGACGGCGCGCCGGTGGTGGACCTCCTCACCCGGCAGGGCATCATGCCGGGGATAAAGGTGGACGCGGGGGGCAAGCCCCTGGCCGGGGCGCCCGGCGAGATGGTCACCGAGGGGCTGGACGGCCTCCGTGAACGCTTGGCGGAGTACGCCCAGCTTGGCGCGCGGTTCACCAAGTGGCGCGCCGTAATCACCATCGGGCTGGGTATCCCCACGCCCTACTGCATCGACGCCAACGCCCACGCCCTGGCCCGGTTCGCGGCCCTCAGCCAGGAGGCGAATCTTGTCCCCATCGTGGAGCCTGAAGTCCTCATGGATGGCGGCCACTCCATTGACCGGTGCCTTGAGGTCACCCTCGCCACCCTGCGGGAGGTCTTCTACCAGTTGGGACGTCACCGGGTGGCCACGGAGGGGATGCTTCTAAAGCCGAACATGGTCGTCTCCGGGGCTTCAGCCGCCGGACGCGCGTCACCGCAGGAGGTGGCGGAAAAGACCCTGAGCTGCTTCATGGAGACGGTGCCGGCCGCGGTTCCCGGCATAGTCTTCCTATCCGGCGGTCAGGGGGACGTGGAGGCGTCGGTCAACCTGGACGCCATAAACCGCCTTGCCGCCGCGTCGGGGGCGCCCTGGCAGCTCAGCTTCTCCTTTGGGCGCAGCCTCCAGTCGGCGGCCCTGAGGGCTTGGGGCGGCAGACCGGAGAACGTGGAGAGGGCCCAGCGCGTCTTCTTACAGAGGGCCATGCAGACGTCCGCCGCGCGGCGGGGGGCCTACGCGCCGGAGATGGAGCAGACGGCCCCGGCCTAAGTCACCAGGTCCAAGTTAATGTCCAGGGCCTTGACGGAGTGGGTCAACGCCCCAACGGATATCAGGTCGACGCCCGTGGCCGCCACTGCCGCGACGCTCTCGTAGGTGACGCCGCCGGAGGCCTCCACCAAGGCGCGGCCGCCCACTAGCTCAACGGCCTCCCGCATCTCATCCGTCGACATGTCGTCCAGCATGATGATGTGGGCGCCTCCCGACAAGGCCTCCTCCACCTGGGCTAGGGAGTCGACCTCCACCTCGATTTTCAGCGTGTGGGGCGCATTCGCCGCGGCCATCCTGATAATAGCCGCCAGACTCTTTCCCTTTCGCCGCATTACGCTGATGTGGTTGTCCTTGATGAGGACGCCGTCGGCCAGGCCCATGCGGTGGTTGAACCCGCCGCCCACGCGCACGGCGTGCTTGTCCAGCCGCCGCAGCCCGGGGGCCGTCTTGCGGGTGTCCACGATGCGCGCCTTATAGCCCGCCACGGCCTCCACCAGGCGGGAGGTCTCGGTGGCTATGCCGCTCATGCGCTGGAGGAAGTTCAAGGCCGTGCGCTCGCCCCGCAGTATGGAGGACGCGCTCCCCGACAACTTGATTATGGCGTCGCCCGGCTTCAAGGGTTGGCCGTCCGTCATCAGGACCTCCGTCCGGACGACGCCCCCGACCCGGTGAAAGACCTTCAGGGCCACCCGCATCCCCGCCAAGATCCCGTGGTCCTTGGCGCGGATGGTCCCTCTTCCGCTGACGTCGCGGGCTAAGAGGGCATCGGCGGTAACGTCGTCAAAGGCCCGGTCCTCGGCGAGGGCCAGGTCAATCAGGCGCAGGACTTCCGGCCTGTCCTCGATGACGCCGGCCCATCTATCCCACAAGGAGCATACGCTCCAGGGCGGTTCGCGCGTGGCCCATGGTCTCGTCTTCCACCCGTATCTCGTTCACCAACTCCCCCGCGGCCAGGGCGTCGAGGACCCATGAGAGGTAGGCGGGGTGAATGCGGTACATGGTTGAGCAGGGGCAGACGATGGGATCCAGGCAGAAAACCACCTTGTCGGGGTTGCTCTTGGCCAGGCGGTTCACCAGGCTTATCTCGGTGCCGATGGCCCACTTGCTGCCGGGCGGCGACTCGTTGACGGCCTTGCGGATGACCTCCGTTGAGCCGCTCACGTCGGCGGCCTGCACCGTTTCCATGGTGCATTCGGGATGAACGATTACGTTGATGCCGGGGTAACGCTCGCGGGCGGCCTTTATCTGCCTGACGGTGAACCGCGTGTGGACGGAGCAGTGCCCCTGCCACAGGATGACCTTGGACGATCGCACCCGTTCCGGCGTGTGGCCGCCGAGGGCCTTGAAGGGACTCCAAACTATCATCTCGTCGAGGTCTATGCCCAGCTTGAGGGCGGTGTTCCTGCCCAAGTGCTGGTCCGGGAGGAACAGGACCCGTTCCCCGCGCTCGAAGGCCCACTGGAAGACGCGGACGGCGTTGGATGAGGTGCACACTATCCCGCCGTTGCGCCCGCACAGGGCCTTTATCTCAGCCGTGGAGTTCATATAGGTGATGGGAACGACGCCGCCTTTGCCCAGCAACGCCTCCAGGTCGTCCCAGGCGTCCATCGCGTCGCCCGTGGGGGCCATGTCGGCCATGGAGCAGCCCGCCGCCATGTTGGGAAGGATAACCCGCTGTTGGGGCGAGCAGAGTATCCGGGCCGTCTCGGCCATGAAGTGGACGCCGCAGAATATGATGTGCTCGGCCTCGGTCTGGTTGGCCGCCTGCCGCGACAGCAGGAAGGAGTCGCCTTGGAAGTCGGCGTAGTGGATGACCTCCTCGCGCTGGTAGTGGTGCCCCAGTATCACAACCCGGTTTCCCAGCTTCTCGCGGGCCTCGTGAATGCGGACGTCAAGCTCCTCGGCCGTCAGGTGCAGGTACTTCACGGGTATCTTCTGCCACCTGACGTTAACCTTTATCTCGTCGAGGAGGGGCTTTGCGGGCAGGTCGCTCTCGCTCTTGCAGAAGGCCGAGTGCTCAATCTCCGTGATGGGAAGCACGGGGTCCCTGCTCAACCCGCCGAACTGTCTGACGTTGATGGTCATGCCGTCGCCTCCCGTTTCCGGACTCCGATGGCCGCCGCGGGCGTCCCTTGCAGCGACCAGGGGCCCGTTGACTCTATTCGCACGTCGACAAGCTCTCCCAGCAGGTCCGCGGCGTCTTCAAAGAACACCAGCCTATCGCCCCGGGTCCTGCCCTGCCACTTGCCCTTCTTGCGCTCGTCCACCAGGACCTCCACCGTCTCGCCAAGGAAGCGCCGGTTGCGCCGCTCCTGAATGGCCTTCTGAGTCTCCTCAAGGGTCTTCAGCCGCTCAACCTTCTTCTCTTTGGGAACGTCGTCCGGCAGCCTGCGGTAGGCGTAGGTGCCGGGCCGGGGGGAGTAGGCCGCCAGGTGCGCCTTGTCGAAGCCCGTGTCCTTCACCAGATTCAGGGTGCTCTCAAACTGCTCATCGGTCTCGCCGGGGAACCCCACGATTATGTCGGTGCTGATGGAGACGCCCGGCGCCGCGGCTCGGATGCGGTCGATAAGCCGCCGGTAGTCCCTCTCGTCGTAGCGGCGTCGCATATTCGCAAGCACCGCGTCATCCCCCGACTGGACGGGAAGGTTCACGTGCTCGCACACCTTGTCGATCTCTCCCACCGCGCGGATTATCCGGTCTGACATGAAGATGGGATGGGAGGTGAGGAACCGGAGGCGCTTCAGCCCCTCCACGCGGCTCGTGGCCTCCAGCAGGTCGGCCAGGTCGCGGGGCTCCGGCAGGTCGTGGCCGTAGGCGTCCACCGTCTGGCCCAGAAGGGTGACCTCCTTCATTCCCCGCTCAGCCATCAGACCCACCTCGCGGGTGATCTCCTCCATGGGACGGCTCACCTGCCGGCCGCGGCGGAAGGGTATGATGCAGAAGGAGCACATCAGGTCGCAGCCGTGAATCACCGGCACGTAGCTGCTGACGGCCGGCCTGTTGGGGGCCAGGGACGACAGGCAGCCCTCCACGTCCACCCCGAACCGCTCTCCCAGCAGGTCCAGCAGCGGGGCGAACCGTTGGGGCTGCATGAAAACGTCCACGTGGGGGAACCGCTCCTTCAGCCCCTTGGCGTTGGGGGGCACCATGCAGCCCATCAGGGCAAGGGCCTGGCCGGGACGCCTTCCCTTGACCGCCTTCATCATCCCCAAGGCCCCCACGACCTTGTCCTCGGCGCTCTGGCGCACGACGCAGGAGTTCAGGACCACCACGTCGGCCTCCGCGGGCCGGGCGGCGGCGTGGAGGCCGGCCTGTTCCAAGGCCGTTTCCAGCCGCTCGGAATCGGCCTTGTTCATCTGACAACCGATGGTCCAGATATAGAAACTGTTCATAGCCTAAGTCAAGCTCCTGGCGGAGGGAGTGGGATTCGAACCCACGAGGCCGATTTCTCGGCCAAGGCGCTTAGCAGGCGCCCGCACTAGACCACTATGCGATCCCTCCCTCATGCCCTAAAAACTATATCAAACCTTTAGAGAGAGCGCTAATCTAAAGCCACGAGTTTTAGGCCGTGAATTGGTGGCCTCAGGCCGGCGCGACGGCGTTGGAACCTTGGGCCGCTTCTGCATTTCCATCGTCAGAGGCCTGTAAACTAACGCTATCGTTTATAGACACAGGGCTATTGACAGGATTCGTATTTTAGCCTATTATACCACAGCTTCGAAACTCTTGGGCGCGAGGTTGACAGGGATTAAATGGATGAGAAAGATCGGGCGATTGTAAAGATACTGATGGAGGATGGGCGGGCCTCCAACGCCCGGATAGCCAGGGACGTAAGCGTCAGCGAAGGGACCGTTCGCCGGCGGCTGCGGAGACTCGTTGACGAAGACGTCATCAACATCGTCGCCGTTCCCAACCTCGACAAGATGGGCTACTCCACCGTGGCCCTCATCGGACTGCAAACGGCCCCGGGTCACCTGGACACCGTGGCCGACGCCATCACCGCCATGGAGCGCGTCCACTACGTGGCCATCACCACCGGGGCCTTCGACGTCTTCGCCTGGCTGGGCATGGAATCCACCGAGGACCTTGGGGTCTTCCTCCGGACCAAGATAGGCTCCATACCCGGGATAACCAGGACCGAGACCTTTGTGAACCTCACCATCAAGAAGCTCACCTACGACCTGGACCTCTAGCCCGCGTTCCGTCATTCCCGCGCAGGCGGGAAGGGCGCAGGCGCCCACTTTGCTTTGAAGAGCGCTGGTTTTGCGTTGGGGGCTTCGGATTCCCCGCCCCTGTCCGTCATTATCCGCGCAGGCGGGAAGGGCGCGCGCGCCCACTTAAGTTTTGAAGAGCGCTGGTTTTGCGTTGAGGGCTTCGGATTCCCCGCCCCTGTCCGTCATTCCCGCCCCCCACTCTCGTCATTCCCGCGAAGGCGGGAATCCATCTTCCCTCCTATCATCAGATTAACAGACCATCCAACCATTACGGATAATAACTGTGGGCGAGAGCCGGAAGGCGCCAATCCGGGACGCTCATACGGATGGGAGCGCGCGCCGTGGAGCGGTTGTCCCGGCGCAAGGTCAAGAGGGGATGGATTCCCGCCTACGCGGGAATGACGGATGGGAGGCGACCAACCCTCTTAAAAACAAAGCGGGCGCACGCGCCCTTCCCGCCTACGCGGGAATGACGGATAAGAAGGGCGGGAATGACGGAAAGGGGCGGCGGCTGATATCATTTAAGCGGCGCCGCGCCATGTCCCGCAGCCGGCGCGCGCCGCCGAATTCAAGAAAGGCTGGCCAATGACCGCGTCAATCACTGGCTCCGTGGCCATCGAGACCCACGGCTGCAAGCTGAACCAGGCCGACAGCGAGGCCATCGCCCGGCAGTTCATGAAGGCCGGCTACCGCCTGACGCCCTTGAGCGCCGGGCCGGACGTCTACGTGCTCAACTCCTGCACCGTGACCCACGTTGCCGACGCCAAGGCGCGTCAGGCCCTGCGCGCGGCCCGCCGGAGGAATCCCGGCCTCACGGTGGTGGCCACCGGCTGCTACGCCCAGCGCGCCCCGGAGCAGGTGGGACGGGTCGAGGGCGTGGACCTGGTCATCGGCAACCGCGACAAGCCCCGGCTGGTGGAGGCCGTCCTGCAAGCCCGCGGCGTGTCCCAAGTGTCCTGCGGCGAGGGGAAGGAATCGGTCGCGCGCCGGGAGACGTTGGGGCGCGCCAGGGCGATGATAAAGATTCAGGAGGGTTGCAACCAGGTATGCGCCTACTGCATCGTGCCCAAGGTGCGGGGCCGGGAGCGCAGCCTTCCCCCCGAGGAGTTGCTGCGGCAGATAGGGGAGCGTGTCGAGGACGGATATCGCGAGGTTGTTCTCACGGGGACCCAGTTGGGGTCTTACGGCTTCGACCTGCCCCACGGGGACCTGGCGTCCCTCATCCGGCTCTTGTTGGATGAAAGCGGCGTTGAGCGGCTGCGGGTCTCGTCGTTACAGCCCCAGGAGATTTCGCCCGGCCTGTTGGAGCTTTGGAAGGACCCGCGGCTCTGTCCCCACTTCCACATGCCCCTCCAGAGCGGGAGCGACGCGACGTTGAAGCGTATGCGGCGTCGGTACACCGCCGGCCGGTACCGGGAAACGGTGGAACGGATTCACGCCGCCATCCCCCACGCCGCCGTGACCGCCGACGTTCTGGTGGGGTTCCCCGGAGAGTCGGGGCCGGAGCATCGCGAGAGCCTCGGCCTATGCCGGGAACTGAGGTTTGCGGGGCTTCACGTCTTCCCCTACTCGGCGCGGCCGGGCACCGGCGCGGCGCGCATGGAGTCGCGGGTTGAGCCGGGGGTGAAGCGGGAGCGCATGGATGAGATGCTGGCCCTCGCCGGGCAGAAGGCCGCCGATTTCCGGCGCCGCTCGCTGGGATGCGTACGGCCCGTCCTGTGGGAGCGGGAGTTGAGGCCCGGCGTCTATGCGGGGCTAACCGACAACTATCTGAAGGTCACGGCCAACTCCTCCACGCCGCTGGTCAACGAGATAACGGAGGCGCGGCTGGTTGCGGAGCGCGACGGGGTCGTCCTGGCGGAGCCGGTCTAGGGCCGGCTGCTAAGGGTGGGTTATGGGGTCTAGGGGGCGACGCCGCGTCGCCCCCTAGACCGTTGTCGTCCTGGCCGTCGGGGAGGGTTAGAGTTCTATGGGCCTGAGATGGGTCCTGCCGTTGTAGTCCTCCAGATACCCGGCCTTCTTGTCGGTGCCGTGGGAGAAGATCAGGAGCCAGCCCTCCCGCTGGGCGCGGCTCAGCGTCTCCCGTTTCATCTCCAGGGTCTCCTCGGGGTACTGGTCGAAGGCGGGAATGGAGGCCAGGTCCAGGTGGTGGGCGGTGGGGACCAGGTCCCCCATGAAGGCCAGCCGTTCGCCGCCGTGGTTTAGGGTGACTATCTGATGCCCGCGGGCCGGCCCGTCGGTCTTGGTCACGGATAGGCCGGGCAGCAACTCGTAGTCACCGTCAATAAGCTCCAGTTGGCCCCACTCCTCAATGGGGCGGAAGTCGTTCTCGAAGTAGACGTTGCGGAACCGTTCGCTGGGGTGGGTGGCTTCCTCCCAACACTCCCTCTGAACGAAGTGGGTGGCCTTGGGGAAGGTGGGAATCAGGGCGCCGGTGCGGTCCAGCTTGGTGCAGCCGCCGCAGTGGTCAAAATGAAGATGGGAAAGTATTACGATGTCTATCTGGTTGGGAAGCACGCCCAGGCTCTTCAGGCTCTTGGTCAGCCTGCTGGGGCCGAGGCCGTACTCCTCGCGGAGGCCGTCCATCTCCTTGGAACCAACCCCCGTGTCTACGATGATGTTCTTGCCCGCCAACTGAATGAGAAGGCAGTTCAGGCTCAAGGTCATGCGGTTCTTTCTGTCCGTCGATATGCGGCGCTCCCACTTAGTCTTGGGCAGGTGCCCAAACATGCAGCCGCCATCTCGCTTGATGGTTCCGTCTGAAAGCAGTTTGATCGAAGTGCTCATCATGATTGCATCCTCACCTCCAAATAATGTTTGGTCCCGGGGTGTAGTCCGTGAAAAATCGGAGGGCTAAACCGGACCGGGCGTTGTGGGGTCGCCGCGAGTCTGGTCTCTCCCCCCGCTTGTAAATGATGGTTCCATCCGCACCTCCTCAACAACATAATCCCAGGCTCGCAGCAGAAAAGTTTACTTCCCAAGACGCAACCGGTCAGCAAGGCGAGAACCGCAAAGGCCGTGGTAGCCGGGCTGCCAAATGGCCTAGCCGAAACTGTACTAAGCCAATTTATCTGATAGACTGGGGGAACCCGATAACCTAACCATAAAATCGGCGTTTTGTCAAGCTAAATACAAGAAAAACATAAAACTAATTTAAGATAAGTATCGTATTGCGAGGGGCATTATGAAGATAGTTGGATTTGATCACCTGGTCCTGCGGGTTGGCGACGTGGACGCGGCCCTGCGGTTCTACCAAGAGGCCTTGGGGCTGGAGGCACTGCGCGTTGAGGAGTTCCGGCGCGGGGAGGCCCCCTTTCCCTCGGTGCGCCTGTCTCCGGACGCCCTCATAGACCTGGTACGGAAGCCCAAGACTGAGGGAGCCGAGAACGTGGACCATTTCTGCCTTGTCATTGAGGCCGAGGAGATGGAGGGGTTGGCTCAGGAGCTGAGGGCCAAGGGGGTTGAGATAGAAGGCGAGCCGGGGACACGCTGGGGCGCTCACGGCTGGGGGACCTCCTTCTACGTCAGGGACCCGGACGGAAACGTGATTGAGTTGAAGAGCTACGGGACGCCGGGGGCCGCATAAGCAACCCAATAATGCGGAAATGTTTGAAACTAATATAAAATTATATGTTCTATAATCCCGTATTAGAGTCGGAACCGCCGCAAGCGTCAGAGGCCCCGCCCTAGCCCCGGCATCCGGACAGCCGGCGGCCCCGCGCCGGCGGGAGTCCATGGGCCGCGATTCCGGGGTTGGCCATAGGCGATATGCGCCCGGGCGTTGGCGCGCTTGGAGGGGTTGTAAAGGCGCCAGCCTTGGGAGGAGGCTCAGGATGACGCGGCGGGCGTCCCTTCAGGCCGGGTCAGGGATGCCCGCGGGAAGCCATAGGCCGCGATTCATGGGTTGGCCATAGACGATATGCGCCCGGAGCCTTGGCGCGCTTGGAGGGGTTGTAAAGGCGTCATTCGTTGGGGGCGGCTCCGTATGACGCAGGGGCCTCCCCCTCAGGCTGGGTCAGGGACGCAGCCGGGAACCCATAGGCCGCGATTCATGGGTTGGCCATAGGCGATATGCGCCCGGAGCTTTGGTTCCCTTGGATGACTTGCTAAGGCGTCATGCTAAGGCGTCAGTTGTTGGGGGAAGGCTCAGGATGACGCGGCGGGCGTCCCTTCAGGTCGGGTCAGGGGCGCCGGCGGGAAGCCATAGGCCACGATTCCGGGGGTGGCCATAGGCGGTATGCGCCCGGAGCGTTGGCGCGCTTGGAGGGCTTGTAAAGGCGTCAGTTGTTGGGGGGTGGCTCAGGATGACGCGGCGGGCGTCCCTTGAGGCCGGGTCAGGGGCGCAGTCGGGAGGCGTGATGGGTCCGGGAGGCTCCGGCGACGCTCCGAAATGCCGCCATGACGCGGTCGCCCAGGGAGTCGTAGGCCGGGAGATGGAAGAGGTGGGATGGGCAGGAGCAGTCGCTGGCCCCGAATCCCCGCGTCGACGGCAGCCCGGAGCCGCGAAGGGCCTCGGCGACCCGGCATTCCAACCGTTGGGCCGACGGGCTCCACACCACGGCGGTGACGGGGGAGCGCAGCAGCAGGTAGTCGACGTGCCACCACGGTCTCTTGTTGGGCCTCAGATGCCGCGCCACCCGGCCCTTTAATCCGTTCATGGCCGACCCCACGTAGCAGTATCCCCCGGGCTTGAAGTGGATGAGGCCCAGCTTCCCGACGGCTGCGGTCAGGGGGGAGTCTAGCTTGATGAGCAGCGCGTAGGCCCCTGGGACCTTGCCGGGGCCGAAGTCCGGCGGTTCCAAGCCATAAATGACCTGGGGCCGCGTCTCAGACGCGACCCCAGGCGCGTTGGCGGGGTTTGGAGGGCGGGGTCTAGGAGCCGTTGTCGAGGCCGTAGAACTCCAAGGCGTTGTCCCGCAGAATGCCCTTCTTCTGCTCCTCGGTCAGGTCGTTTCGCTGCCAGATGCTGAAGACGCTGTCCGGGTACTCGTGGTCCCAGTGGGGCCAGTCGGAGGCGTACATGAGGCGGTTGGAGCCCATCTCCCGGATAACCTCGGGGATGAGCTTCTCGCCGGGTTCGACGTGGACGTACACGTTGCCGCTCTTGATGTATTCGCTGGGCTTCTTGACGCAGTTGGGGGTCTCGAACCAGCCGCGCTTCTCCCACTCCTCATCCATGCGGTCAAGCATGTAGGGCACCCAGGTGCATCCCGCCTCCAGGTAGCCGACCTTGAGGTTGGGGAACTTCTCGTAAACGCCCTCGTAGGTCATGTGCATCATCTGCATCATGTTGGACACGGGGAAGCCGATGGTGTGGCGCTGGATGAACTTGGTGTAGCGCTGGGACTCGGCGGTGGCGTGGCCCCCGTGAACGGCCACGGCGGTTCCCAACTTTTCGGCCTCGGCGTAAAAGCGGTGGTACTTCTTCTCGCCCAGCAGCCCGAAGCCCACGGCGGCGATGAAGACGCCGGAGAAGCCCAACTCGGTGACGCAGCGGCGCATCTCTTTGATGGACTCCTCCACCTCGGGGAAGGGCATCAGGGCCACGGCCTTGAAGCGGGGGCTGTGCTTCAGCCACTTCTCCGCGATGTAGTTGTTGTAGGCGCGGGTCAGGGCCACCAGGTAGTCGTTGTCGGTGATGACCGAGTAGGCGAGCAGGGTGGTGGGGAACAGGCATATGGTCGACATGCTGCCCTCGTCGGCCACGCGGAGCCAGTCGTCGGGGGTGGGGAACCCTTCGGGGCCGTTGGCCCCCAGCCTGCCCCCAAGGGTGGTGTCGAAGGAGCTATGGGTGACCAGAATGCCGCCGCCTATGGCGCCGTCGGCGTTGGGGATGTAGCGGTGAATGCGGTTCTTTATCTCTCCGTAAGGCCCCTCAAGGTAGCCTCGAAGCTCATCCTCGGGTTCGTTTATGTGGCCGTCGGAGTCGATAACGCCAAAGGGCATTTTCATGCTGCAATTCTCCTTATTCGTGGTGGTTGGGGCGTGGCAACAGTCTACTCCATTCCGACATCCGTTACAACCGCCGCCGCCCGGTGTTGTTTGCTCGCGCTCATGGGCCTATAATCCGCCTATAGTCCCACAAAGGCGTTTAGGAGGGTTAGGCTGAATCCCACGGAAGCGGCCCATAGGCTGGTTGACATCGCCCTAGACCTACAGGCGGAGGATATAGTTTTGCTGGACATAAGAGGGCTGGCGTCCTTCGCCGACTACTTCGTCGTTCTCACCGCCGGGACCGACCGGCAGGCGCGGGCGTTGAGGGACGACATGGTGAAGCGCCTCAAGGCCATGGGCGTGGTTCTGCACCATGCCGAGGGCGCCCACACTTCGGGCTGGTCCCTCCTGGACTTCGGAGACGTGATAGTCCACATATTCGGCCCCGAGCAGCGGGAGTTCTACCGGTTGGAGGAGCTTTGGGGCAAGGCCCCGCAGGTGGTCAGGATTCAGTGATCCACGGCTCTATGCTCCGGGTGTAGTCGAGTATCTCGCCGGGGTTGAAGAAGAAGGCCGTCTCCTTGGCCGCCGTTTCCGGCGAGTCGGAGCCGTGGATGAGGTTGTGCAGCACGTCCACGGCCAGGTCGCCCCTGATGGTTCCCGGCGCGGCCTCGGCCGGGTTGGTGGATCCCATGGTCCTACGCGTCACGTCCACGGCGTTGGGACCCTCCAGCGTCATGGCGACGATGGGGCCGGAGGTTATGAACTCCACCAGCCCTTGAAAGAAGGGACGCTCTTTGTGCGCTCCGTAATGCCGGGCGGCCATCTCCCCGTCCATTCGCAGGGTCTTCATGGCCGCTATCTTGAGCCCGCGGGCCTCCAGCCTGGTGATGATGGGGCCTATTAGCCCCCTTTGCACGGCGTCGGGTTTTATGAGTACCAGGGTTTGTTGAGTGTCTGCGCTCACGCTTCCTCCTGAAATCTCGGCTAGGGTTTAATCTTCCTGGGGGGATTGGGCGGGGTGATGCTGGGGCGGCGAAGGTACAGGGGTTGAAGGGCGGCCGGGTCGCCGGCGAGGCCGCCCTCCATCCGCTCGGAGGCCAGGCGCGCCAAGGCCCACAGGCGTTGGTACGGCCCAGGGTATTCCATGAGGATGGCCCTGGTTCCAAGGGCCTCCCTGAGCAGCGACTCGTTGGCCGCCAGCCCCTCGCCGCACAGCAGGGACCCGGGGGGGATGAGTTCGGGGAGGCTGTCGGGAGTTGTTATCTCCTCCGGCCCGGTCTGCCGCCATCCGTCGACGCCGCCCTGGTAGCAGGCCCAGGCCACCTCCCGCCTGCCGACGCCTATCAGGGGGCAGATGGGCGTTCCCAAGTTGGCGTAGGGGTAGGCCTCGGCCTCCAGGGTGGACACCCCCACGATGGGGATGTTCAGGGCCAGGGCAAAGCCTTTGGCCGCGCTCATGCCCACCCGCAGGGCGCTGAAGCCGCCGGGTCCCAGGGCCACGGCGACCCCGTGGAGGTCTGAGGCCCTGCCCCCGGCTTCTTGGAGCAGGCGTTGGACGGCGGGGATGAGGGATGCCGTGGCGTTCCGGCCCGAACGCCAGCAGAGGGACCGCTCCGGCGCGCCGTTCTTCCAGAGGAGGACCCCGGTGAACTGGGTTGAGGTGTCTATGGCCAGGAGCATCTTACGCGCCCTTTCGCCGAGCGGCCAGGTCGGAGAGGAGGCGCGCGTGGCGGCCGCCCCCGGCGGACAGCTTCATCCGCCGCGTCTGACCCTCTTGGCCGTGCTCCATATCTATACGCAGGGACTGGCGGGGGAAGGCCTCCGTCGCCCGGTCGGCCCATTCCACTATGCACACGTCCTCATCGTTAAGGCAGTCTTCCAGCCCCAGGTCCAGGGCTTGGGCGGCGTCTTCAATGCGAAACAGGTCTACGTGATGGATGGTCAGCCGCCCACTGTAGCGGGCTATGAGGACGAAGGTGGGACTCCGGGCGTGCTCTTTGACGCCCAAGCCCCAGGCGATGCCCTGGGTTAGGCAGGTCTTGCCGGCGCCAAGGGGACCGGTCAGCAGGAAGACGTCGCCCGGCGCGGCGGACGCTCCCAGCAGCCGGCCGATATCCTGGGTCTCCTCGGGGCTGCGGCTGACGATTTCCAGGGAGGCGGTCATCTACCTGTAGTGGTCCCAGCCGCCGCCGGCGGAGGGCAGTTCGTTTCCCTCAGCGTCGCAGACGGAAACCCGGCCCGGCTCCCCATCGCGGATCTCGCCTATCACCGCCGCGGGGTGGGGGAGTTGGGGGAGGACGCCCTCCATGACCTTGGGGTGGGCGGTGAACAGCAGGACGTAGTCCTCGCCGCCCGTCAGGGCCAGGTCCCGCCACGAGTGGGGAAACGCTCTCTTAAGGGCCGGGTCTACGGGGACGCGGTGGGCGTCGACGCGGGCAGAGACGCCGCTGGCCCGGCACAGCTTGGACAGGTCGTCGGTGAGACCGTCGCTCACGTCCATGGCCGCCTTGATCCCGGCGCCGGCCAGCGCCCTCCCCTGGCTCAGGTGAGGGCTGGGTCTGCGGTGGGCCTGGACAAGGGTCGCTGCATCGGGGCCGGCGGCCTCCGCGCCGCGCCGCAGGAGTTCCAGCCCGGCGGCCGGCGAACCCAGGCAGCCGGTCACGGCCACATGGTCGCCGGGGACGGCCTCGTCGCGACGCAGCGGGGTCTCGCCGGTGGCCCCCACCAGGGCAACGGTGATGAATATGACGGGTGAGCGGACGAGGTCTCCGCCGATAAGGCTGAACCTGCATTCCTCGGCCAGGTCCAGCATCCCGGCGTAGAGGCTGTCGATGGCGCGCGTGCCGAAGTCCTTGGGGAGGCCCAGGGTGACGAGGGCGTAGAGGGGCAGACCGCCCATGGCGGCGACGTCGCTAACGTTGGCGGCCATGGCCTTCCAACCCACGTCGCGCCAACCACTGTGAGCGGTGGTGAAGTGGACGCCATCCACCATGGTGTCGGTGGTGAATAGGTGAGTGGCGTTGGGGCCGAGCCAAGCCGCGGCGTCATCCCCGGCGTCCACGAGCAGCCTGAAGCCGAAGGCGTCGGCGTCCTTCTTGCGTCGGCTGCGGATGAGGTTGGCGAGGCGGTCGATAACGCCGAATTCGCCCAGGTCGGCAACTTTCATGGTAGGGGAATTATAGACGCTGGGCGCGAATCCACTCAAGGCTTGCGCGCCTCCCTTCCGTCATTCCCGCGCAGGCGGGAATCCATCTTCCAATCTTTGGTACGATTGCATAAGGGCGCACAAGGGCGCGAATTCGCTCAAGGCTTGCGCGCCCCCCTTCCGTCATTCCCGCGAAGGCGGGAATCCATCTTCCAATCTTTGGTACGCTGGTACGATTGCATAAGGGCGCACAAGGGCGCGAATCCGCTCAAGGCTTGCGCGCCCCTTCGGGTATAATAAGAGGCGTTGGAAGGCTTTCCAGGCAGGTCGGGGCCTTGGGCGCGTGGCAGTCGCCGCCGGGGGGATGGATTCCCGTTTTCACGGGAATGACGGGGAATGGGAAGGCTTTCCAGACAGGTCGGGGCCTTGGGCGCGTGGCGGTCGCCGCCGGGGGGATGGATTCCCGCCTGCGCGGGAAGGGCGCGTGCGCCCACATTGTTTTGAAGGGCGTTGGTTCTCTGTTGTGAGGTTCCTGGATTCCCGTTTTCACGGGAATGACGGAAAGGGAGAGGCTTTTCCAGGCAGGTAGGGGCCTTGGATGCATGGCGGTCGCCGACAGGGGGGATGGATTCCCGTTTTCACGGGAATGACGGAAAGGGGAGGCGGGAAGGGCGCGTGCGCCCATTTTGTTTTGAAGGGCGTTGGTTCTCTGTTGTGAGGTTCCTGGATTCCCGCCTTCGCGGGAATGACGGTGAGGGGGAGCGGGAATGACGGATGGGGAGGCGGGCGAGGGGGAGACGGGAATGATGATGAGGCGGGAATGACGGTTACGCCAAGGTGTCATAACTAAGGGAGGATTTGGGAGACGAGGGATGCGCGCGCTTATAATTTCCGACGTTCACTCCAACCTGGAGGCCCTCCAACGTGTCATGGATGACGCCGCCGCGCGGGGCGGCTTCGACGCGGTGTGGTGCCTTGGAGACGTGGTGGGGTACGGCCCCGACCCGGAGGGCTGCATCGACCTTCTCAGCCGGCAGGAGTTGGTCTGCGTCGCGGGCAACCACGACTGGGCCGCCGTGGGCAGAATTGGCGTGGAGCAGTTCAACGACCGCGCCGCTCAGGCGGCCCTGTGGACGGCGGCGCGGCTGAAGCGGGACCACGTCCGGTTCCTGGCCGGTCTGGCCTTGGTGGAGAGGCAGGGCGACTTTACCCTGGCCCACGGCAGCTTGCGGGACCCGGTCTGGGAGTATCTGGTCAACCGTGACTCGGCCCTGAACACATTCAGCCGGCTCACTACGCCCTACTGCCTTGTGGGACACTCCCACCTGCCCTTCCTTTGCCGGGAGAGGGACGGCGTGGCGGAGTTCGCCCCCTTTGCCGAGAACGAATCCGTGAGTCTGGGCGCGTCCAGGATGATTATCAACCCCGGCAGCGTGGGGCAGCCCCGCGACGGTGACGCCAGGGCTAGCTACGCCCTTTACGACAGCGACGAGGGCGCGGTTACCCGTCACCGGGCGGCCTATAACGTGCCGGTTACCCAGGAGAGGATGCGCCGCGCCGGGCTTCCGGAGCATCTTATTTGGCGGCTGAGCCACGGGAGATGAGCCGCGGTTGTGTTATAATGCTAGGCGCGACCCGCTAGCTCAATTCGGCAGAGCAACTGACTCTTAATCAGTAGGTTCTCGGTTCGAGTCCGAGGCGGGTCACTCTCCCCCTCACCGGCGGGAGGCGGTTCACGCGGCCAGTTCGCGCCGCAGCAACGGGGCCACCCGTTCCCCTATCATAATGCAGGTGGCGTTGGGGTTGGCCCTCACCACGTTGGGCATTATTGACGCGTCCGCCACCGACAGCCCCTCCAGCCCGTGGACGTTGCAGCCCTGGTCCACCACGGCCATCGCGTCCGACCCAGGCCCCATCTTGCACGTGCCGGTGGAGTGCTGGGCCGCGCCCATGTTCAGGAGCAGCCACCGATCCAAGGCCTCGTCGGAGGCCAGGTCCGCGTCCGTGGGGGCCGTTCGTTCTTGAAACATGCCGTCAAAGGCTGGATGTTCCGCCAGCCTCACGGCCAGCCGCACGCCCTCCCTGAAGCGCTCCAAGTCCCAGGGGTGGGAGATTTCGTAGTCGAGATTCGGCGGGACGTCCCGGTCCGCCGACGCGAGGGTCAGCGCGCCCCTGCTCTCCGGCAGCTCCACGTGAACGTTGAGGGAGGTGTGGGGAACGGAGTCCACCGTCGGCCGGAAGTCCGCGGCGATGGTCATGTCTCGCGACGTGGGCGAGTTGGCGGCGGTGTAGCGCAGGAAGATGGGGTTTGTGAGGTAGTCCCGCTCCAGTCCCTCAGCCTCCCGGTAGAGGACGTTGACGGAGGGGTGGTTCCTCAGGTTTTGGCCGACCCCGGGCAGGTGGTGGACCAGGGGGATTCCCAGTTCCTCAAGATGGCCGGCGGGGCCTACGCCGGAGTGCATGAGCAGGAATGGCGAGCCGATGGCCCCGGCGCACAGGACTATCCGGCGGCCCCGCAGGGTAAAGACCTCGCCGCCGCTTTCCACCTCCACGCCCACGGCGCGCCGTCCTTCAAAGAGAACGCGCCGGACGGTGGCGCCGCCCCTCACGGTGAGGTTCAGCCGGCCCCTGACGGGGTTGAGGTAGGAGATAGCCGTGTTGATCCGCACGCCGTCCCGCCTGTTCAGGGAGAGGAGGCCCACCCCCGCGGCCTCGGGGTGGTTCATGTCGGGGTTGTAGGGATACCCGTTGTCCACGCACGCCGCGTGAAAGGCCCTGGCGCTGGGCAGCAGGGAGTCGAGGGGCGCCCGTTGGATGGGAAGGGGGCCGGCGCTGCCGTGGAAGTCACCGCCATAGTCGGCGTCGGTCTCCATCTTCAGGAAGTAGGGCAGCACGTTGACGTAGGACCACTGGTCGTTGCCCAAGGCCGCCCACTCATCGAAGTCCTCGGGGAGGCCGCGGAGGAAGAATGCCCCGTTGATGGCGCTGGTGCCTCCCACCACGTGGCCCCGGTGCATCAGCTTGTCTCGTTCCTGGTGGCCGTTGATGCGGACGGGGAAGTCCCGCCGGTGGCGGCTGGATATCTCCGGCGTCCCTCGCGTCTGATGCCTCTGCACCTCCTCGGGGGTGAGGCGCAGGGTTGGGTAGTCGGGGCCTTCCTCCAGCAGAAGGACCGACAGGCCGGGGTCGGCGGAGAGTCGGGTGGCCAAAGGCGCGCCCGCTGACCCCGCGCCAACTATGATTACGTCGTAGCGGTGGTTGGTGTCAGTCATTGGCGACGCTCCGGGCCTCTAGGAGACGGGGGGATGCTTCTCTGCCCAGGGGTGGGCCTCTTCGTAGGCCGCCGAGGCTTGCAGGACCAGGGATTCCTGCCCAAAGGCCCCGATCATGTGCAGACCGATGGGGAGGCCGTTCCGGGTGAAGCCGCAGGGGATGCTGGCCGCCGTTTGGCGGCTCATGTTGATGAGGAAGTTGAAGGGGTTGAAGCCCCATATGACGTTGTTGACCTTCTTCCCGCCGATGACCTCCGGAAGCTGCCCGATGGTGAAGGCCGGCACCGACATGGTCGGGCTCAGCAGCAGGTCGTACTTGTCGAAGATCCGGGCCATGCGGAACCGGTGCCACTCCAGCCGCCGCAGGGCGAAGGCCAGCCTTTGAACGTTCCAGTCCATGGCCTTCTCCAGTGGCCCCCGGAAGGTTGGGGTCATGTCGTCGGCGTGGTCGGGGAGGAGGTGCCCGGAGTTGGCCGTGCGGTCGGACCAGAAGATGGTTTCCATAAGGTTGATGGCGTCGTCGATGTCGATATGCACGTCGGCGGCCTCAACGTGGGCCCCCAGGTCTTGGAAGGACATGGCAGCCGCTTCGCAGGCGTCGCGGACCTCGTGGTCCACGGCGATTGAGCCGAAGTCCGGCGTCCACCCGATGCGCAGTCCCTTAACGCCGAGGCCCAGGCCGGCTGAGAAGTCCGGCGGCTGGCTGCGGATGCACGACGGGTCCCGGTCGTCGGGCCCCGATAGGGCCTGTAGGAGGATGGCCGAGTCTTTGACGTTGGCCGTGATGGGGCCGTTTTGCCCCAACTGGCCCCAGCCGCCGGGGAGAGTCGCGATGGCGGGAACCCTGCCCTGGCTGGACTTTATCCCGTAGAGGCCGCAGAAGGAGGCCGGGATGCGTATGGAGCCGCCGCCGTCGCTGCCCTGGGACAGGGCGGAGAGGCCGGCCACCTGCCCGGCCGCCGCGCCGCCGCTGGAGCCGCCCGGGGTCCGGGTGAGGTCCCACGGGTTGCGGCACGGCTCGCCCAGGCGGTTCTCCGTAGAGCCTTTGTGCCCGAACTCAGGGGTGTTGGTCTTGCCCAGTATTATCGCGCCGGACCTTCTGATGCGCTCCGTTACGATGTCGTCTTCGTCGGGCACCCAGTCCTTGGATATGAGGGAGCCGTTGGTGGTGCGGATGCCCTTGGTGGCGTTGAGGTCTTTCACGGATATGGGGACTCCGTGGAGGGGGGCCAGGGAATCGCCTCTCTGCGCGGCGGCCTCGGCCTCCTTGGCGTCGGCCATGGCCATGTCGCCAACAACGGTGAGGTAGGCGTTGAGCTTGGGGTTCAGGGAGTCGATGCGGCGCAGGTAGAGTTCCGTCAACTCCACCGGCGATATCTCCCCCGCGGCTATCATGTCCCGCTGCTTCCAGGCGGGGGTAAAGGCCAGTTGTCTGTCGTCCATCGTGTCCCTCCCTTGTGTGGGTGGCGCGGCTATGGGGCAGGCCGCGTCTGAAGCGTATGCGGCGGCCTTCGCAATGTCAATAGCGGGGGACTTGGCTGGATGGCGTGGCCGTCCTCCCGCTTAGACAAGCTTCTTGTGGCCATGGTACAGTAGTACGCCACGCGCGGGGCCGCGGAGTGGGTTGGCCCAGGCTTTCACGGCGGGGAAGTGTCGGAACTGGTAGACGAGCATGACTTAGGATCATGTGCCCCAAAGGCGTGGGAGTTCGAGTCTCCCCTTCCCCACCACCAGGAAGGGCATACGGCCGCCGCCGCCGGGCCGCGAGGAGGGCAGCGCACAGCAGCATGGACGCCAGCAGACCGAAACGTAGGGCATGACGCGATATCACGGCTCCTCTACCCTCGGCAACCTCTGGCGCGTCCTGATTGCGCGCGATAAGAACATAGGTACGGGGGGGGGTACAGGCCCCTTGAACGCGCGCCGCGTTTCATTGTCGCGCGTCCGTCCCCCGCATGGTGGCTCATTGCCCTAGTCGTTCTTGGGGCCCTTGCGGCCGCCTGCTCTAACGCTCCTACGTCGACGCCTCCGCCAATTCCCACGCCAACGCTAACTTCCACCCCCACAGCCACCCCCACGCCGACGCTAACTTCCACCCCCACGGCCACCCCCACGCCAACGCTAACTTCCACTCCCACGGCCACCCCCACGCCGACGCTAACTTCCACCCCCACAGCCACTCCCACGCCGACGCTAACTTCCACCCCCACGGCCACCCCCACGCCGACGCTAACTTCCACCCCCACGGCTACCCCCACGCCAACGCTAACTTCCACCCCCACCCCCACGGCCACCCCGGAGCCGGACCCCCTTCTCTACACGCATCTGTACGCCCTCGAGAGCGAGCGCGTGGAACTCGAAAGTTTCGACGGGCAAGGGGGAGCCATTGAAAGCGTGGGGGATGACCTGCTCGTCGTTACGCCGAAGGGACGGTTCGCCCTGGTCTTCCGGGACGGGAGCGTGGAATATCTCGACGGTCAGGTCCTTATGAATTACGAGAGGTTTCTATCAAGCCCAGTCAGCGAGAGTCCCGATTTCGACCCGTTCCCATTTCGCGTCGCCGATATCCTGCTGGAAGAGACCGCGGAAGGGTATACGCTATTCGTCACCCATCACTATTTCACTGGCGAATGCGTCCGGTTCAGGCTGTCCTCCACGACGCTGGTTAGAGAAGAAGAGGGGTTGAGGGTCCTGCCGGATTGGAGAACGATATTCGATGCGGAGCCATGTTTGGAACGAGCTGACGGATGGCAGAACGCCGGCGGGAAGATGCTCGCGGATGGAGAAGGGCGGCTCCTCGTGACTATCGGCAACCATACGTGGGGACAACGCGCCATACCTCCTGACCTGCACATAGGCAAGCTCCTTCGTATTGACATCGAAACGGGGGAATCGGAGGTAGTGGCCACCGGCATCCGCAACTCACAGGGGCTGGCGCGGGACGCGGAGGGCAATTTGTGGGCGACGGACCACGGGCCGAAAGGCGGCGACGAAATCAACCTATTGCGGGAGGGAGCCGATTACGGCTGGCCCTACGCGTCCTACGGCGTTCGCTCCCGCTTTGTGCCTCTCCTGCGGGTCGATGACGAAGACATAGGCCGGCACGATGGCTTTGAGCGGCCGGCCTTCGCCTGGATCGCAACTACGGCCGTGACCGCCATCGCCATCAACGACGAGGGGCTGTTCCCCATGTGGAAAGACGACCTGCTTATCGGCTCCCTGGCCGGTCAATCTCTCCTCCGAGTCCGTCGTCACGGGACGGACGTGCAGTATGTCGAGAGGATAGGACTCGGCTACCGCGTCCGAGACCTAACGCTTATGCCCGACGGTCGCATAGCCCTGCTGAGCGACACGAGCGGGGTCTACTTCTTGAGCCGTTCCACGAAGTACTGCGACGAGGAATCCCGGAACAGCCGCAACCTCTACTCGGTCAATTGCGAGGCCGCCGCCCCGCCCCCCTAGCCCGGCGCATAACCAAGATCGTCCCCGTTGAAATCGGAACGGGGAATCGGAGGTAGTGGCCACCGGCATCCGCAACTCGCATGGGCTGGCGTGGGAGGGGGTTCGAGGGGGGCGGCTGATTCCTACCAACTCAGGCCCACGGCGGTGGTCAGAAACTCCATGAACGGCGCGGCCCTGCGGCACGAGTCCGCGTAAGCGTTGATGAAGTCCGCCGCGCAGGCGTCCTCCTCGGTGAACTGGACCGCGGCGACGAAGTCCTTCCGCTTCAGGTCCTCGATCATGGGATGCTCCGGGTCGTAGCCCTTGGGCGCCCGCTTGAGTGAGTCGCCCTCCATGTTGTAGGCGGCGGCGAATTCGCCCCTCGATACCGCCCGTTTCCACCGCTCCGGGTTGGTTGCGATGGCGTCCCGTATCTTTGCCAGCGACTCGGAGCCTGGGCGCCATAGCCCCACTCCCGCGAACACCTCTCCGGGCGCGAGGTGCAGGTAGTAGCCGGGCCCGTGAACCTCGCGCCCCATCTCGTGCCGGAAGTGGATGCCGGCCTGGGTCTTGTACGGGCTCTTGTCTTTGGAGAAGCGAACGTCCCGGTATATGCGGAATATAGACCCGCCGGTGGGCTTGGGGTCGGCCACGAAGTGAGGGTTGATCTCCCGCAGGCAGTCCCGGAAGTCGGCTACGAAGTCCACCAGGGGATCCAGCACGAGGTCCCGGTGCCTGTCCCTGTTGGTCTGAAACCACTCCCGGTTATTGTTGAGTTTCAGTTCCGCGAGGAACCCGAAGAACTCGCTGCTGAAATGCGCCTTCCCGTCCACGGCTCACCCCTCGACACGCAATGCTCTTGTCGAATCGCGCGTCGCTCCGGCAGCAATCTACACCTTTGCGTGGCGGAGTGCAAGCGCCGTCCACGGCCGGAGCATCAACGGCCGCCGCCCCGCCTGCCAGCCGCCAAGGGTTTCCGGTTAGGGCATGAGCACGAGGACGGCGGAGGTCGTCTGCCCGGCGAGGTGGACCACGCCATCAGCCACCTGGTCGGGATGAATGCCGCCGGCCTCGTCCACCGGGCCAACGGGGATGAGCATCGACACCCGCACACCGGAGCCGGTGAGCTCTTGGGCCAAGGCGTGGCTGAATCCCCCCAGGGCGTGTTCGGAGGCTGAGAGGGCCGTTCGGTTTGACGCTCCGGCGAGGGTCTGAGCGGAGCCTATGGAGATAACGCGGCCGTCCTTTCGCTCCTTCATGCCCGGAACGACGGCCCTGGCGCAGAGGAAGGCGGCCCTCGCCCGGCTGTTGACCGTCTTGTCCCACTCCTCGGCAGAGGTGTCCTCAACGGGTTTGCTGAGGGGCGCGCCGGATGCGTTGACCAGGATGTCCACGGGGCCGAGGATGGCTTCCACGTTGGACAGGATGTGATTTATGTCGGACTCGTTGACCACGTCGCCTCGCACCGGGAGGGCGTCGCCGCCAAAGGTCTCAACGGTTCTGAGAACGCGCTCCTGAACGCCGGCGGCGCCTTCCACGGCCACCTTGACCCCCTCCCTGGCCAGGGCGACGGCCACGGCGCTGCCGGGAAGCTGGCTCGCTCCGGTTATGAGGGCTACCTTGCCTTTAAGGGACATGACTCCTCCTTTGCTGTTGCTGTCCGTGGGCGCAAGCTACCAGCCCACGGCGCACCCGTCTTTTCTGGGGTCCGAACCCGCCGTCAGCGCTCCGGTGGCGGGGTCTCGCTGGATTATCTGCCCGCCGCCAAAGAGGAGGCCGGGCCGTCCGCTGTCCGGGGTTATAGAATGGCCGAGGCTTCGCAGTCCCTCAATAACTTCCATAGGAACGTCCTGCTCAAGGCTGGTGGTCTCGTCGAGATTCACGTTGAAGCGCCGCGCGTCGAGGGCCGCCTGGGGGTCCAGGCCGAAGTCCACCATGTTGACCATGACTTGGAGATGCCCTTGGGCCTGCTGGAAACCGCCCATGACGCCGTAGCTCAGCCACAACTCGCCATCCCTCGTGGCAAGGCCCGGAATGATGGTGTGGAAGGGCCGCTTGCCCGGGGCCAGGACGTTGGGATGGTTGGGGTCCATGGAGAAGTTGGAGCCGCGGTTGTGCAGGGCTATCCCGGTTTTGGGAACCACCAACCCGGTCCCGAAGCCGTGGAATAGGCTGTTTATGAGAGAGCAGGCGTTGCCCTCGCCGTCTATGCAGGTGACGTACACCGTGTCGGAGTGGGCCGGGATGGGATCGGAGGTCGCTTGCGTCATGGCCTGGTGGGGGGAGATGAGGGAACGCCGCTCGTCGGCGTGGGACTTGGACAGCAGCCGCTCCACGGGCACGGGGATATGGGAAGGGTCGTTCACCCAACGGAAGCCGTCGGCGAATGCCAGGCGCATCGACTCGATGAGGTGGTGGTAGGTGGCGGTGGTCTGAAAGCCCATAGAGTTGAGGTCGAACCCCTCGGCTATGTTGAGGGCCATCAGCGCGTTGATGCCTTGGCCGTTGGGCGGGCACTCCCAACAGGTCACGCCCCTGTACCGGGCGCTTATGGGGGTGTCCCAGGTGGAGGCGTGGCTCGCAAAGTCCTGGGTCGTGAGCCAGCCGCCCCGTTCCTGAACGTAGTCGGATATCCTTTGCGCCAGGGGGCCGTGGTAGAAGGCTTCCCGCCCGCCCTCGGCGACGTCGCGGAGGGAACGGGCCAGCTCGGGCGCGCGCATTATCTGCCCGGTTCTGGGGGCCTCTCCGTTGAGAAGCAGCTCTTTTCCTGAAGGGAACCGCGTCAGCTTGGGGAGACCGGCGGCGAATCCGGCGGCGATTACGGGGGAGACCGGATAGCCCTCCTCGGCGTACCGGATGGCGGGGGCCAGGGCCTCCGAAAGCGACGTCGAGCCGCAGGCGTCCAGCAGGGTTTGCCAGCCGTCCACGGTCCCCGGCACGGTGACGGCGTAGGGAGAGGTGTCGGGTATATGGGTGAGGCCCTGGGCGGCGAGTTCGTCTACCGATGCCGCGGCGGGGGCGCGGCCGCTGGCGTTGAGGGCGCGGACCTGCTTGGTTTTGGCATCCCAGACCAGGGCGAACAGGTCGCCGCCTATGCCGGTGGAGGCGGGTTCCACCACGTTCAGCGTCGCGGCGGCGCAGACGGCGGCGTCCACGGCGTTGCCGCCCTTCATCAGGGTTTGAAGGCCGGCCACGGCAGCCAAGGGCTGGCTGGTGGCTACCATCCCACGGCGCGCGAGGGCCGGGGAGCGGCGGGAGTTGAACAGCACTGGCTGGTCTCCTGGTTGGAAGGGATTGGGCGTTGTGATTATGACATAGGCTATCTCCTAATGCCAGCGCCGGCGGGATGGGGGGCGGCCTTGATGGCCCGCGCCGCCATCCGTTCCGCGACACCCACCGCGCCGTCATTCCGGCCCGCCAGCCGCCGTCATTCCCGCGTAGGCGGGAAGGGCGCGCGCGCCCATTTTTGTTTTGCGGAGCGTTGGTTCTGCATTGGGCGCTTCCCGATTCCGGCCCGCCAGCCGCCGTCCCGCGACACTCACCGCCTCCCCCTCTTATTCGTCATTCCCGCGCAGGCGGGAAGGGCGCGTGCGCCCATTTTGTTTTGCGGAGCGTTGGTTCTGCATTGGGCGCTTCCCGATTCCGGCCCGCCAGCCGCCGTCATTCCCGCGCAGGCGGGAATCCATCTTCTCCGGTTCTCTTCTAACGCCATCGTCCTCCTTTGACAGAACTCTGGATTGGGCCGGGGGCGTGAGAGCGACACATTGGCCGTTTTGGGTTGGGCCTTCCTGGATTCCCGCCTGCGCGGGAATGACGGAAAGGGAGGGCGGCCACCGGCAGGGGCGTTTCTGGTGGGCGCCACCTGTCCTTTCTCTCTGGCGAGCGGGGGCTTCAGGCGCCTGGCCATACCGGGACTAGCTCTTACCGGCGCTGCGCGCCGTTATGCGGTTCCCTTGGCGTAACAGAGGGGAGAAGATGGATTCCCGCCTGCGCGGGAATGACGGAAGGGGGAAGCGGGAATGACGGGAGGAGAGGCGAAAGGGGGAAGGCGGCTGGCGGACGCGCCCTTCCCGTGTAAGCGGGAATCCGGAAGCCGCGCCGCCCAGATTGGGGAACTCAACGCGGGGGAAGTGTTAAGATAGGAGCTTAGCCCGTTGGCGTCACCTCGTAGCGAGGCCCCTGAGATAAAGATACCGGACGTACTGAAGAGGAAGCGCACCCTCTCCTTTGAGTTCTATCCTCCGCGGACACGGGAGGGGCTGCCCGCCGTTTTTAGGTCCATTCACAGGCTGAAGGGCTTCAAACCGGACTTCGTCTCCGTGACCTACGGCGCGGGGGGCGCCACCCAGCGGTTCACCGAGGAGATTGTGACCTCGATAGAGAGGGAGACGGACCTGCTGCCCATGGCGCATCTGACCTGCGTGGGCCAGACCAGGGAGGAGATTCGCGGGGTCTTGGAGCGGCTGGAGGGGGCAGGCGTCGAGAACGTGATAGCCCTGCGAGGCGACCCGCCCCGCGGCCAGGCCGAGTTCGCGCCGGCCCCGGGGGGCTTCAGCCACGCCACGGAGCTTATCGGGTACATTCGGGCCAACTTCGGCTTCAGCATAGCCGCGGCCTGTTATCCCGAGGGACACACCGAGTCCCGCGACCTGGACGCGGACATCGAGCACACCAAGCTGAAGCTGGAGATGGGCGCGGAGTTCCTCATTACCCAACTGTTCTACGACAACGATTACTTCTACTCCTTCCTGGACAGGGCCCGGCGGGCCGGGATACGCGCGCCCATCCTGGCCGGGATCCTTCCCATCCTGAACCGGGAGCAGATTCGCAGGTTCGCGGCCCTCTGCGGGGCCACCATCCCCCCGGCTCTGGACGCCCGGCTTGAGGCGTTGGGGGATGACCGCGACGCCGTTAGGGAGTTGGGCATTGAGACGGCCACCCTTCAGGTGAGGGAGCTTTTGGACGGCGGCGTGGATGGGGTGCACTTCTACGCCCTTAACCGGAGCTACTCCATATCCAAAATCCTGTCTAACCTCGGCGGCGGCCGGGTTCAAGACCGTGGGGCCGCGCCCGGTGAGTGACCGGGAGTTGAGGGAGATGGAACGCTTCGCCGTGGGAATCACCCGGCAGGCGGGGGCTATCCTCTTGGAGCAGTTTCAGAAGCCCCTGACCATTGAGTACAAGTCGGAGGACGGCACGAACCCGGTGACCGACGCCGACAAGCGCAGCGAGGAGTTCCTGAAGGAGGCCATCCTCAAGGAGAACCCCGGCCACGGGATACTCGCCGAGGAGGGTTCCCAGGTGGACTCCTCGGCCTCCGAGTACATGTGGGTCATAGACCCGTTGGATGGCACCGTCAACTTCATCAACGGCCTCCCCATCTTCGGCGTCTCGGTGGGGGTCTTGCGCCGGGGCGAGCCGGTGGTGGGGTGCGTCTTCATCCCGTCGCCGCGCCGGAGCGATGGCAGCGTGTACCACGCGCGCCGCGGCGGTGGGGCCTTTCGCGACCAGGAGGCCATACGGGTCACCCAGGACTCGAGGCCCCAAAGAGGTCGGATAAGCGTGTTCCCCGCCGCCTTCGCCGGGCGGTTTCGCCTCAACAAGGGGCTGAGGGGCGGGGTTGGGGAGCTGCGCAGCCCGGGGAGCGTGGCCTACGAGCTGGCCTTGACGGCCGGCGGGGTGATTCAGTACGCCATCTTTGGCAGTCCCTGGGTGTGGGACGTGGCCGCGGGGATAACCCTGGTCACCGAGGCCCAGGGCGGCGTTCTGTTGAGGAGGCAGGGCGGGGACGCGTGGGAGACTTTCGCCGGCTTCACCGACTCCCAGGGCAAGGGTCTCAACGCGGAGGGGTTGAAGGAGTGGCGGCCCTCCTGGATTTTTGGCGGGGCCGAGATGACGCGCTTCGTGACCAGCCGTCTCAGACCGCGCTCCCGCCTCCGGTTGACGCTCCAGCGTTGGGCCGCGCGCCGGCTTTAGCGGCGGGGGAGCGGCTTGGGCGCGAGTCCAACGAAATTCCCGAAAAGGTTTTAGATTTTTGTCATAAGCCGCGTCCAATTTCATTGACAGGAATAGGGCCAAAATTGCCATAATTGACGCCGAATCTAACGCAAGGCGGATGTGTCGGGCCTCCATGGATACGGAGGACTGAGAGCGGGTTTGGGGGGTTACGGAGAGCCGCGTTCAGAGGAGTAGGCGTTACGGGACCCGAGGGGCTGAGGGGATTGGATGGGTGAAGGGCCGGTTTTTAGCAATAGTCGTTTTCTTAGCAGTGACGCCAACTGATACGCCTCTCCCCGGTGACGGTGGGTTTGGGTTCCCGCGTTAGTACCTCCGACGCGAGGCCGCCCACGCGCCGCCTTTAGCGGCCATTTTTGAGCGCTAGGTAAGGAGAGGAGCAATGGAAGGCGAGGTATACGTTATCAACTCAGGCAAGGGCGGCGTTGGCAAGACCACGGCCACCGCCAACGTGGGTTCGGCCCTGTCTATGCGGGGGCACAGGGTGCTGCTGATAGACGCCGACATCGGCCTGAGAAACCTTGACGTGGTGATGGGGTTGGAAAACCGCATAGTCTACGACATCGTCCAGGTCATTGAGGGGGTCTGCCAGCCCCAGCAGGCCATGATGCGGGACAGGCTCACCGAGAACCTGTACGTGATTCCCGCGGCCCAGACCCGGGACAAGTCGGCGGTGACCGGGGAGCAGGTGAAGAAGCTCTGCGACGAGTTGAAGCAGGACTTCGACTACATCATCATCGACTCCCCCGCCGGCATCGAGCAGGGCTTCAAGAACGCCATGGCGGCGGCGGACAAGGCCATTGTGGTGACCACGCCCGACGTGGCCGCCATAAGGGACGCCGACCGGGTGATTGGGTTCATTGAGGCGGCCGGGCTTTCGAAGCCGGAGTTGATACTGAACCGCGTTAGGCCGGGCATGGTCCGGCGCGGCGACATGATGACTACAGAGGACATATTGGACCTCCTGTCCGTTTCCCTGTTGGGCATAGTTCCCGAGGACGAGAAGATCGTGGTGTCCACCAACAAGGGAGTGCCCGCGGTGCACGACATGAACTGCCGCTCCGGCGAGTCGTTCAGGCGCATAGCGGCGCGGGTCGAGGGCGAGGACGTTCCAATGATGAGAATGGAGGTACGCGATGGAATCTTCACGTGGTTTAAGAAGATGGTGGGTTTCAAGGGAACAGTTCGCGCCAACGCTTGACAGTCTGAGGGAGTTGGTGAAGCGTCCTGCCGTCGCTGAAAACCTGAAGGAGATTGTGAAGCGGGCGCCCTCCCTGTCGGAACTCGGCAAGAGGATGAACCGGCCCCACGCCTTGGAGACCATCGGCGGGTTGGTGAAGAGGGCCTTTGAGAAGGAGGAGGCCAGCAAGTACGCGGCCCACAACCGCCTCCAGGCGGTCCTTCTCCAAGACCGCTCCTCACTGAGCGCCGAGGGGTTGGGAGCCCTGCGACACGACCTCCGGCTGGTGATGTCGGAGTACGTGATAGCGGACCGCGACTCCATGGAGATGGACGTGCGCCAGTGCGGCGAGGACCTGATGCTGATAGCCAACGTCCGGGTGAACGTAGTCAGCGACCCGGCGGAGGAGCTTGACGAGGAGCCTAAGCGCCTCCTCTCGCCCAGGAGGGCGGCGGCCCTGAAGAGGGAGCTTTTGGAGGTTGTGAGCGGCTACCTGTCCATAGACGCCGGCTCGGTTCAGGTGGAGGAGGAGCGCTTCAGCGACTCGATAGCCCTGTCCGTCAGCGTTAAGATAGAGGAGGGCGAAGGCTTCTCGGAGGACGCCTCGGCGTCTCACGGCATGGAGCCGGCCTGGCGCCCCACCGCCGACTAACGACCCCTGGTCGGCGTGGGGCGGGGGTTGTGGGCGGGTCATGGCTGCCGTCTGTTTGCTACCGCTTGGTGAGCTTGGGTCCGACGTATACGATGTATAGAGGCTCTTGGGCGCGTATCGGCCACGAGAAATGAATTCGAAACTGGGGCGTCTTAACCTTGCCGTGCCAGGCGCAGAACAGATATTGGCCCTGCAGCGTCGGGTGAGGGAAAGTTAGTTCATTTTTGAAGGTTCGTTTCTCCGTATCGGAGGAGTCGGAAAACCATGACTTTTTGCCGGTGAAGTGGTCCTGTAGTAGTTTGCGTCCCTCGGGTGTAAGGGACCCACGTTCATCAAAGCAGGTCTTGAGGTTATGCAAGACGGACAAGAGAGCCAGCAGACGTTCTGCGGCTCCTTTGCCAAAGGGATTTCCTTGGAGGGGTTCGAAGCTGTCCCGCGAGAATGTCAGATTGGTGCAGCGAGTCTTTACGACCGCCTCTAAGTCTTCCCAGGATTCGAGTGAAACGGGAGCGTCGGTAAGGGCAGACTTTAGACAGTCGATATCCCAATAGTTGAGGACCTGCACTCCCCGAACACGTCCGTTCTCTCGGTAATCCACAGGTAGGGGAGATGTAAGCCAGGACGAGGGGTTCATGCTCACGAGTCTGCGGTCTATTCCATAGAAAAGGGAGTAGGCGGCCTCTCCTATTGCGTTGTCGGTGACTACCTCGCCGTTGTATTCCAGCGATTCGTCTTCAAGGGGCTGTTGAACGTCTTGCTGGAAGGAATCCTGTCGTGTAAGCCACTGTAGCAGTGCACTCTTTTCGTCTCTTTTCAAGCGGTTAACTACCGCTCGCATAGGCGCGTTATGAGTTACTTGTGCGTTGAGGACATTCCTATGGCAGCGCACCGTTTTTCCAAATCGCCGCGCTGCTTTGCTCATAGCCATCACACGCCCGATGGCGTCTCGGAAGGACGCTACGTCGGGAAATTGTCCATGGATGGAGAGATCGTTGAAAAGGAGATCCACTTCAGTTCAAGTCTTCTCCCCATCCTGCGAAATAGTTCGCATCCCTGTCAAACTGGTCAAAAAATCCTTGGGGCCAGTCGTCTATATTACCGGTATTGTCCAACACGGGACTTAGGACCTGAGTCACTTCTTCCGATCGAGGCCGGAAGAAGTGGATGGCAACCTGGTCAGCGTCAAGCCGCCCCTTCTTAACTGCGCGCCGGACGCCGTTTAGCACGTGATCGCTGTGGGTTTCCACAATTACCTGTATCCCTGCACGCGCCACGTCGGCCATAAACTGTCCCATCAGCGACTGGCCGGCAGGGTGGAGATGCACCTCCGGGTTCTCTATTAGGATGATGTCGGCTTTAGAAACGGAGAGGGCCGCCACGACGATGGGTAATACCTGGGTGAGTCCAAACCCCGTGTGGATTGGGCTGTGGAATCCAGTGGCGTCTGACGTGCGCAATCCCAGCGTTACCGCGTTTGTGCGAGGCGCCTTTTGCAGATCCAATCTGCAACCTGGGAAGAGCGTTCTCATGTGTTGCTCCACCTGTCTCAGGCGGATGGCGGGCGTTCCCGGCAGGGCGAGATCCTCCAGCACGCGTTCATCTCGCCCCCAATGCAAGACACTCGCCGCGTGTTCACCCCGGGGACCCACTGAGCTAACGATATGAGGGTCTTCTAAGGCATAGGTTGACTGGGGAGCAATACGCTCTGCGGTGATGTAAGTTAAGTCGCGCAGGTTGCGGGCCAGCGACGGGACGGAATCGTTCGCATCCGGAGGCAACAGATATCGCAAAGTCTGTGGTCGTTCGGTGATTAGCCCGTTGACTGAGACACGCCGGACCTCCATCGACATGTCGTGACGCTCTCCTTGGAAGGTCCATTCGCAATCGTTCTCATCGTCATCCAAGGCTATATTAAAACTGTCTCTGCCATACAACTCGTCAACTACGTCCGGCATAGATCCCAAGCGAATGCTGTCGCCGTTAAGGGCTACTCGGGTCCACCACTCGTGCTCACGCATGGTCTGGTGCAACAACACGAGGGCTTGCAACACCGACGACTTTCCGGATGCGTTGAGGCCCGTGAGCAGTGTTAGCGGCGCTAGGGGAAGCTGGAGGATACGGAAGCACTTGAAGGAGCGCAGTTCAATTCGGGTAAGCACCTAACACATCCTCAAACATTTCCTTCGCCTTTTTGAAACGACATGTTACCTGTTTTACGCTGTTTGTGCTGTAGGAAATTGAGTATACGAAATCATCGTCTTCAAGCAACTGGTGAAACCCCTCTCTCAGAGCGGTTGAGCGTTCCTCTATCAAGGGCATCGGCCATCCGGACATCCCGGTGGACATGACGTCCCAAAGAGAAGCATTGAGGACGTTGCGGTATTCCTGCCCCGACTCATGTTTACGGAAAGCGTGCTTGCCGAACAGATGAAAGTTGCTTTTAAGAGTGGTCTTGAGCTTATGAGACAATGTTGGAAGCGTCTCCGGCTCGGCGTTCATCTTTTTCAAAGCCCTTCCAAGAAAATCGTCCATGTCCCTGTATTCGTTTAGGTCGAGTATCTGGAATGCGCAGAACCGGTTAACGAATTCGCGGTCCCGCATGATAGAGGTATTAAGACTACGGCCCGTTGCTTCCAAGAAGAGGTCGGTTTTGGATTCATCCCTCAGAAATCGCGTGGCATCGCCCAAGTACAAGGCGTTACGAGCCTGTTGGCGGCTCAACGGCACTCCGCTGTTAACGCGATCGAAGATATCCAGCCGGGCTTGATCAGGGGCTTTAGCGTCTATGATGTAGAGAATGAGGTTGCAATCCTCAATGCGGTTTTGAAGTTTGGCTGTTAGATCATGAAACTTCTTACCGTGTAGAACAGGCCTATTTTGAAGTCGCAACTGGTGGCCGCCGTTCAAAAAGCGGTGAAAGGTAGAGAGTCGCTGCAATCCATCAACAACCAACATGCGTCCCTGTTCATCCTCTGCAAGGTAGAAGACGGGGAGGGGTATTCTCATCATAACGGACTCAATGAGCTTGCTCTGCTTTGTCTCGTCCCAAATGAAATCGCGTTGAAAGTCGGGATCCATGACGTACGACCCCTGGTCGATTCGGCGCAATACCTCATAAATAGTGCGTGTTTCCTGCCGTATCAGCATCGTGTCGATGGGGTACTCTCCCCAGGACAGATCCTCGTCTCCCAATCCTTCAATGTTGTTTTCGAACTGCTCGTTTGTCTGTGTCGTCATGAGTTCCTCTTTATGCGTTGCGCCCCACTTGTTGAGCTCAACTTCTCCATCGACATTCTATAGTCTTGGTAATTCTGTCGCAACCGTCCGTATGTTCAATAGTCATTCCATCCTCCGCGGCGGGGGTGAGGCGGCTTTTGTCGTGTAGTATAATGACAGCAAGCCGGCCCGTTCCCGCAATCCTGCGCCGCCGGTTTAGACAGGCACGTAGGGAGGTGGAGCCGTGAAAGAGTACGAACCCAACCTGGTGTTGGCGACCAAGAGCTTCAACGTGGTCGGCACGCGTCCAATCAGGCACGACGGCGCCGATAAGGTGACCGGGGCGGCCAAGTACGGGGCCGACTTCAACCCGGCCCGGCTCCTCCACGGCAGCGTGCTGAGGAGTCCCCACGCCCACGCCCGGATCCTGCGCATCGACACCGCCGCCGCGGAGGCCCTGGAGGGCGTGCGGGCCGTGGTCACCGCCAAGGACTTTACCCCCAACGCCGACGCCCTGGATTCGCGGGTGGACCTGGGGGAGAGCACGGCAAGCCTGAAGTTTCTGAGGGACAACGTCCTGGCCAGCGACAAGGCCCTCTACAAGGGGCACGCCGTTGCCGCCGTGGCCGCGGCCAGCCTCAGCGCCGCAGAGGAGGCCGTGTCCCTGATTGAGGTGGAGTACGAGGCCCTTCCCGCCGTGTTGACGGCCCCTGAGGCCTCGGAACCCGGCGCGTCGCTGCTCCACGACGCCCTGAAGACGGAGGAGTTGGGAAAGCGAGACGGCCGGGTCAGCAACGTGTCAAAGCGGTTTAGGCACAGCCGGGGGGACGTTGAGGAGGGGTTCGCCGCCGCGGACGTGGTGATTGAGCGGGAGTTCTACACCAAAACGGTCCACCAGGGCTATATTGAGCCTCACGCCGCCGTCGCCTTCTGGAACCAGGACGGCCGGCTCACCATCTGGTGCAGCACCCAGGGGACATTCGTGGTTAGGGACACGGTGTCGGAGATGCTGAAGACGCCGGTGTCGCAGATTAGGGTCGTTCCCATGGAGATAGGCGGCGGGTTCGGCGGGAAGATACCGGTGTACCTGGAGCCCCTGGCCGCCCTGCTGTCGCGCAAGACCGGCGCGCCGGTGAAGCTGGTGATGACACGCAAAGAGGTGTTTGAGGGCACGGGGCCGACCCCGGGTTCCTACATTAGGCTGAAGATGGGGGCGACCAAGGAGGGGAAGATAGTCGCCGGGGAGGCGCGTCTGGACTATGAGGCGGGGGCCTATCCCGGCTCCCCCGTGGACGCCGGCGCCCAGTGCCTCTTCGCCTGCTACGACATCCCCAACGTGGATATCGAGGGAACCGACGTGGTGGTGAACAAGCCCAAGACGGCGGCCTATCGCGCCCCCGGAGCCACCAACGCGGCCTTTGCGGCGGAGACTATCATAGACGAACTGGCGGAGAGATTGGGGATGGGCTCCATGGAGTTCCGCCTGAAGAACGCGGCCAGGGAAGGGAGCCGCCGCGCCGACGGGCCGGCCCATCGCAGCATGGGCATGGTCGAGGTGATGGAGGCGATGATGGAGCATCCTCATTGGAATGCCCCCTTGGAGTCGCCCAACCAGGGCAGAGGGGCCGCCGTGGGGTTCTGGTTCAACATTGGCCTTCCCTCCAGCTGCACCATCAGCGTCACCAAGGACGGGCGCGTGAACCTGGTGGAGGGGAACCCCGACATCGGGGGAACCAGGGCCTCCATCGCCATGCAGGCCGCCGAGGTCCTGGGGCTGAGGGCCGAGGACGTGAACCCCACGGTGGTGGATACGGACCTGATAGGCTTCACGGCGCTGACGGCGGGAAGCCGCACGACCTTCGCCACGGGCTGGGCGGCCTACGAAGCGGCTCAGGACGTGAAGCGGCAGATGATAGGCAGGGCCGCCGAGATTTGGGACGTGGACCCGGAGACCGTGGACCTGAAGGACGGGAAGTTCGCGTCATCCGTTGACCCTGAGTTGAGCATTGACTTCAAAGACCTGGCCGCCAGGCTGAACGAGACGGGCGGGCCTATAATGGGCCGCGCGACCATCGACCCCAAGGGCGTGGGCGGCTCTGCCGCCGGGTGCATCGTCGACGTGTCGGTGGACCCGGAGACCAACAAGGTTGACGTGCTGAGGGTGACGTCATTCCAGGACGCGGGCAAGGCCGTCCATCCCAGCTACGTGGAGGGGCAGATGCAGGGCGGCACCGTCCAGGGCATCGGCTGGGGCCTAAATGAGGAGTACTTCTACAACGACTCCGGCGAGATGACCAACGGGACGTTCCTCGACTACCGGATACCCACCTCGTTGGACCTGCCCATGATAGACACGGTTATCGTGGAGGTGGCGAACCCCGGCCATCCCTACGGGGTGCGAGGCGTGGGCGAGGCGTCGATTATCCCGCCGCCGGCGGCCTTGGCCAACGCCATCTACCATGCGGCCGGGGTGAGGATGAACCAACTGCCAATGAACCCGGGCGCGATTCTGGAGGCCCGGTGGGGCAACGGGGAGGGCTGAGGTGAGCGGCATGGAACTTGGCGCCTTTTCCGTTAGCTTGGCCGTAGCGGACCTGGAGGCTTCCAGGGTCTTCTACGAGAAGTTTGGGTTCGAGGTGGTGGGCGGCGACCCTTCAGAGAACTGGCAGATTCTCAGGAACGGCCGGCACACCATTGGCATCTTCCAAGGGATGTTCGATAGGAACATCCTGACCTTCAACCCGGGCTGGAATGACCAGGCCGAACCCCTTGAATCCTTTACGGACGCGCGGGAGTTGCAGAGGCGGTTGAAGGCCAGCGGGGTGCGCCTGGAGAACGAGGCGGACGAGGAAGGCTCAGGCCCGGCCAGTTTCGTGGCCATTGACCCGGACGGGAACCCCATCCTGGTGGACCAGCACGTCTGACCCTAGCCGGGATGCCCCGGCGCTCCGCGTATTGAGCAGCCGTCGCAGGGCGCGGCCAGGCCGCAGGGCTAAGCTGAGGTCGGCTCCCCGGCAGACGCGGGCGTTTTACACCTGAGCCTAACGGCGAGGTCGAACCCCAGCGACCGGGCTATCCTGTGCACAGTCGAAAAGCCGGGCGCGGCTTCACCCGCCAACGCCTTGTACAGGGCGCTTCTAGACATGTCCACCTCACGGGCCAGTTGGCTCATGTTGACCCTTCGCGCCTTCGCGATACTGCCCAAGGCAGACATGATAAGGCGTCCGTCGCCGTCTTCAATGCACGCTTCCAGGTAGAGGCGCGCGTCTTCACCGGTTTTTATGAAGTCTGCGGCGTCGAACGCGGTAAAAGTCTCTCTCATAGCCCTATTATACCTGCCCAGCGCATCCCGCGTGCCCCCTTTCCGATGATAGCGCTGTCCGTTTCAGGCGCTGGCTAGGAGTCGTGTGGCCGGGAGGCAGGGTTGGCGCAAGTTCCGGCAAGGAGTCGACCCTAGCCGGGATGCCCCGGGGCGCCGCGCATGGAGCAGCCGGCGCAGGACGCGGCGAGGCCGCAGGGGGCCGTGGTCTGGCCAAGGGTTGGCCCGACGGCCGGCGCGAGGGCTGGCGCGGCCCGCTCCTCCGAGAGCCGGAGCTTCATCTGCTTGGCCCTGGGCGGCCGGTGCCCGGGGAAAGCCAGGAAGGGCCACGCCCAGGCCCTCACCACCCCCATGGCCTGGAGGTCGCGCCAGGAGTCCAGGGCGTGACGCCGCCGGTTTTGCATGATGCGTTGGGCGGATACGGGGCCAATGCCGGGGACCCGCAGCAGCCTTTCCCGCCGGGCCGTGTTCACGTCTACCGGGAAGGCGTCCATGTTCTCCAAAGCGATGGTCGTCTTGGGGTCGTGCCGCAGGGGAAGGTAGCCGCCGTCGTCAAAGGCCAGCTTCAGTTCGTTGACGGGGAACCCGTAGACGCGCCGCAGCCAGTCCATCTGGTACAACCGGTGCCCCCGCATGGCCGGGGTGGCCGGATGCTCCTCCAAAGGCGTGTGGCGAACGGGCCGGAAGGGGGAGTAGTAGACGCGCTTCAGGTTCCACTGGTCGTAAAGCTGGTCCACCCGCGTCAGGATGTCGGCGTCGGACTCGTCGGCGGCCCCCACCACCAGCTGCGTAGCCTGTCCCACGGCCCCGTTGGCGCCGGCGCGGGTCAAGGAATCGATCCACTGCATGGGGGCCAGGATGTCCCGCTCCAAGTCCTTCATGGCGCTGAGCTTCCGCATCATCTCAGGGGTCGGCGTCTCGAGGTTCACCGACAACCTGGTTCCCAGGCGGTAGGCCGCCTCCACGTACTGCCGCTCCGTCCCCGGCATCACCTTCATATGGACGTAGCCCTTGAAGCCGTGCTTCTTGCGTATAATCTCCACCACCTTCACCAGCCGTTCCGTGGTCTTGGACCCGGTCCCGGCGACGCCTGAGCTGAGGAACAGGCCGTCTACGGTGTGACGCCGGTGAAGTTCCATAAAGGCGTTGGCCAACTCATCCACCTTAAAGGCGTGACGCCTCCGGGGCACCCAGTGGCTGTTGGGGCAGAAGGCGCAGTCCATCTTGCAAAAGTCGGTGAACATAACCCGCATGAGGTTTATGTACTTACCGTTGGGCATGGCGGCCCTGTAGACCCCGGGCAGTGGGTTCTTCTTGCGGGCCGAGTAGGGCGCGGGACGGGGGGAGCCGGGGTGGGAAAGGATGTCGTCGCCGGCCATCCCGCCGAGGATGCTCAGCTTTTCGAAGGTGTCGGGCACGTGTTTGATAAGCATGGAAGGCCCCCTTGTTATTATAGAACTTATATTCTATTACATGGGGATCCGGTGTCAAGGGGAGGATGGAACCGCGCCGCGCCTTCTTGGGCGCGACTCGAAGGCCGGGCCGGAGGGTTCTGGGTTCCCTCCAAAACGAATTCGCCTAACGGGGGGACTAGAAGACGGCGATGGGGTTGACGGGGGACCCGGTGCCGCCCACCACCACCAGGGGGTTGATGGTGAGCATGAACTCGTATCTCCCCTCCTCGGCGCAGACCTCCGCCAGAGGTTGGAGGAGGGCGTTGTCCAGCAGGGCGACGCCATAGGCGGGAATGGCCGCGTGGACGGTGTGGGACAGCCCGTATTCGTTGGGGGCCGCGTCCATCATGTCCCACACCAGAATAGCGACGTCGTGGTCGCGGATGAAGGGGAGGCAGGAGGCGTGGAGACCGGCGCGGGCGGGGCCGCCGGCCCAACTGCCGTGGCTGCCGGCGTAGGCCTCGCGGCCGCCGTATACGGCCACGGCGTCGCCCGGCTCCAGGGTGAGGCCCGTCTCCTTCAGGATGTCCTCCAACTCCCAGCCGTGGATGGGTTCCTCCAGGGTGACGAAGGGCTTGCCGCGGTGTTTGGGAACGTCTAAGAGGACGCCGCGGGTGAGGATCCCCTGGCTCCACGCGTCCACAGAGCCGTACCGCGCGCCGGTGAAGGTGAGCTCCTTGGCTGGGTCGCGCCCGTCCCACATCCCATCCCCCGTCCAAACGTGGCAGAGGGCGTCGATGTGGGTGGTCGACGTGCCGTGGTAGGAGACGCCGTAGAAGTCTTGGGCCGAGCCCCAGCCCTCGTCCCGGTCCACGGTGAAGAGGTAGTGGAGGGCGGGCCGTGGGTTCTCAATGGATGGCTCCACCGGGAAGGGCCTGCTCAGCGACACGGCGCGGCCCTTCTTCACCAGCCGCGTCGCTGAGAGCCGCTTTTCGTCGGTTATCAGGTTCAGGGCGCCGGCGCTGCCCCGCTCCCCCCACCGGTTCCAGTTGCGGCGGTCCCTCAGATAGGAGTCCACCTCTGCCCTGGTTGGAATGCGTCGGTCGGTCATCCTTTCCCCTCCTTTGTGGGTTTACCGGCCCGTCCGGTCAAAGACCGCTTGGGACTGAGAACCGCTTGGGGTTCTCGACCATAACCGCGTTGATGCCGCCGTCAAAGACGCCTCGCTCCCCTGAAAAGGCAACGCGCCGCGGCTGGCACAGAGGCGGCGGTTCGGAACGGGTCCGTTGGCGGCAGTGGCCGGGTTCTTCGCGTTCAGTCGCGGGCCTTTGCGGCCCGCCGTGCCCTCAGCCAGCGAGTCGCTGAACGAGAAGGGCTATGGAGGACGACGCCGCCACAGAGCCGAATATCGCCCCAACCATCCACTTGATGAGGTCAGCCTTCAAGTTAGCGATTTCGGTCTTGACGTCTGCCACATCAGCCTTGGTCGCCAGATGTTCGTAGGCCCCTTCAAGCCGGCTCACGCGCTCCTCTACGGTTGCCATAGTTCCTCTCCCTAGCCCTTATGCGGCCATTATACCAGAGAACCGCCGCCGCGCCGTGCCCTCAGCCAATGACTCGCTCAACGAGAAGGACTATGGAGGATGTCGCCGCCACAGTGCCGAACATCATCCCAACCATCCACTTGATGAGGTCGGCCTTCAGGTTGGCGATTTCGACCCTTAAGTTAGCGATGTCGGCCTTCAACTCGGCCTTGACGTCTGCCAGATCAGCTTTGGTCACTAGACGCTCAGACCCCCTCAAGCCGGCTCACGCGCTGCTCTACGGTTGCCATGATTCCTCCCCCCTAGCCCTTATGGGGCCATTATACCAGAGAACCGCCGCGTGAAGTCGCTACACCTGCTCCTTCAGCCAAGGCATCATGGCGCGCAGCTCCGCGCCCACCTTCTCCAAGGGGTGTTCGGCGTCGGTTTGGCGCATCCGGTAGAACCTGGGGCGGCCCTCGTCGTTCTCCGTAATCCACTCCTTGGCGAAGGCCCCGCTCTGGATATCGGCCAGCACCCGCTTCATGTTCTCCTTAACGCTCGCGTCCACCACCTGAGGGCCGCGGGAGTAGTCGCCGTACTCCGCCGTGTCGCTCACCGAGTAGCGCATATAGTCCATGCCGCCCTGGTACATCAGGTCGACGATGAGCTTGAGTTCGTGAAGGACCTCAAAATAGGCGGACTCAGGTTGGTAGCCGGCTTCGACCAGTGTCTCAAATCCCGCCTTCACCAGGGAGGTGACGCCGCCGCAGAGGACGGCCTGTTCGCCGAAGAGGTCCGTTTCCGTCTCCTCCTTGAAGGTGGTGTCCAGCACCCCGGCCCTGGTGCAGCCGATACCCTTGGCGTAGGCCAGACCAGTTTCCCTCGCGGTTCCCGACACGTCCTGGTGTATGGCCAGCAGCCCGGGCACGCCGGAGCCTTTGGTGAACACCTCCCGCATACGGTGACCCGGGGCCTTGGGCGCCACCATGGACACGTCTACGTTGGGCGGCGGCGCCACGGTCTTGAAGTGGATGTTGAACCCGTGGGCGAACATTAGGGTCTTGCCCTCGCCCAGGTGGGGCAGGATGGACTCCCGGTACACCCGGGGTTGGGTGGTGTCGGGTATCAGCATGGTGATGATGTCGGACCTTTCGGCGGCCTCCGCGGCGGTGGCCACCTCAAGACCCGCTTCTTCGGCCTTGGGCCAGCTGGAACTGCCCTCGTAGAGGCCGACTATCACCCGGGCGCCGCTGTCCTTCAGATTCAGGGCGTGGGCGTGGCCCTGGCTCCCGAACCCGATGATTCCAACGGTCTTGTCGTCTAGCAGGGATAGGTCCGCGTCCTTCTCGTAGTACATTATGGCCATGAGGGTCTTCTCCTTCTGTGGTGGCGGCCCCGCGGGGCTAGGCGGCCCGGTTAGCTGGGTTTCCGGAGTTGTTGGAATGGACGTGGGCCATCCCCCTGACCATGGCCACCCTCCCGGTGCGTATCATCTCGGTTATGCCGAAGGTGTTGAGGAGGTTCTTGAGGGACTGGACCTTGTCCTCGTCCCCCGTGACCTCAACGATGAGCGAGTCGGGGGCGATGTCGACGATGTGGGCCCTATAGATGTCCACTATCTGGGAGATTTCGCCGCGGGTGGACGCCGTCCCGTTGACCCGTATGAGGGCCAACTCGCGAGATATCATCGTATCCTCTTGGATGAGGGAGACTGAGGCGACGTCGATGAGCTTACGCAGCTGCTTGATGACCTGCTCCACGGTGGCGTCGTCGCCGTTGACCACGAAGGCCATCCGCGACATGCCGGGCTGTTCCGACTGCCCCACGGCCAGGCTGACGATGTTGAAGTTGCGGCGCCGGAACATGCTGGAGATGCGGTTGAGCACCCCCGGCCGGTCCCGCACCATGGCCACTATGGTCGACTCGTTGAGGGGCATCAGACGGGCTCTTCCATAAGCTCGGCGACGGCCCCCCCGGCGGGTATCATCGGGTAGACGTTCTCCTCCTCGGCGACCACGAAGTCGATAAGGGCCGGCCCCGGGTGCTCCATCGCGGCCCTGATGGCCGGCAGGGCCTCCTCCTCCTTGGTGACCCGGTCGCCGTGGATGCCGAAGGCGTGGGCCAGCTTCACGAAGTCCGGATTATGGGTGTAGTGGGTGGCCACGTAGGACTTTTCGTAGAAGATGTCCTGCCACTGGCGCACCATTCCCAGATAGCCGTTGTTCATTATGGCGAACTTAACGGGGATGTTGTTCTCGGCCAAGGTCGCCAGTTCCGACATGGTCATCTGGAAGCCGCCGTCCCCCGCCACGGACCATACCACGGAGCCGGGGCGGCCCACCTGCGCGCCTAGAGCGGCGGGGACCTCGAAGCCCATGGCCCCCAGCCCGCCTGAGGTTACCCAACTGTTTTGCTGGGTGAAGGTGTAGTGCTGAGCGGCCCACATCTGGTGCTGACCCACCCCCGTTACTATGACGGCGTTCCCGTTGGTCGCCTTAGACAGGGCCTGCATCACGTACTGAGGCAGCAGGGCGCCGCCCGTCCTGGGGCGCATGAGGGGGTGCTCCATTCGCAGTTCCGCTATGCGCTGCGACCACTCCTCGTGGGACTTGGGTTCCACGACGGGGATGAGCTTCCTAAGCGTCTTCTTCAGGTCGCCTATTAGGGGGGCAGTGGCCCGCACGTTCTTGTGCACCTCTGAGGGGTCCACCTCGGCGTGAATGATCTTGGCGTTGGGCGCGAAGGAGTTCAGGTCTCCCGTGATGCGGTCGTCGAACCTCATGCCCAGGCCCAGCAGCAGGTCCGCTTCATCTATGGCCAGACTGGCGTGGGCCATGCCGTGCATACCGGGCATCCCGACGCTGAGGGGGTGGTCCTCAGGGAAGGAGCTTATGCCCAAGAGGGTGGTTATCACGGGTATCTGGGCCTTCTCCGCCAACTGCATCAGCTCTTCGAAGGCCCTGGATATGACCACGCCGTGGCCGGCCAGTATCAGGGGCTTCCGGGCCTCCTTGATGAGGCGCGCCGCCGCCTGTATCTCCCGGGGGTCGGCTTCCTGGGGCAGGTGGTAGCTGGGGAGGTTGACGGACTCCGGGTAGCTGAACTCCGCCTCCTCCGTAAACACGTCCTTGGGAATGTCCACCAGCACGGGGCCGGGTCGCCCGGTGCTGGCGATGTAGAAGGCCTCTTTGATGGTTTCGGCAACCTCTGAGGCGTTCATCACCAGGTAGTTGTGCTTGGTGATGGGCAGGGTTATGCCCGTGACGTCGGTCTCCTGGAAGGCGTCTTTGCCGATGGCGGCGCGGGCCACCTGGCCGGTGATGAACACGGTGGGAACCGAGTCCATCTGCGCCGCCGCGATGCCCGTCACCAGGTTGGTGGCCCCGGGGCCGGAGGTGCCGAAGGCCACGCCCACCTTTCCCGTCGTCCGGGCGTACCCGTCGGCGGCGTGGGCGGCGCCCTGCTCGTGGCGCATGAGGATGTGGCGCAACTGCGGATACCGGGGCAGGTCCTGGTACAGGGGCAGGATGGCGCCGCCGGGGATGCCGAAGATGACCTCCACCCCTTCCTTGATGAGGGACTCGCAGACTATCTGGCCGCCGGTGAGCTTCACTCTAAACTCCTCCTGGTTTTAACCGCCTCCCGATATGGGGGAATCCTACACAAAAACAGCCCACCCCACTGAAGGGGCGGACTTACCCCGTGGCGCCACCCTTCCCGCCCAAGGCCTTGGGCCTCTCTACGCGCTACAACGGGCGTCCCGTCCGGCCCTGCTTGAATCCAGGCCGGCCGCTCCCGGGCGGCTCTCTTAGCGCGGGGCTTCCACCCTGTCCCCACTCTGTGGCGGCGGAAACCGCGTTGTCCCCTTCACTGCGTTAAAGAATGTTTTCAGACCAATTTTAGAAGATTCCTTCGGGAATCGTCAAGGCGTCTGGGGCCTTTTGGCCGAGTTTGGACGGCTGCCTAGACCGGTTCTCAGCCCTGGAGACTCGTCCCCAAGCCTGATAACCTAACGCAGGTCTCGAAAGGAGTTTTGATGACGCCCGAGTTGAGCCTCCTTCAGATGGCGGCGTTGCAGGTCCTGGTCCTGGTGGTGAGCGCGGCCACCGGGGTTGTGGCCTTCGGCTTCGCCATGGCCATGACGCCCTTCCTCCTCATATTCCTCGAGCCGCGGCTGGTGGTGGAGGTGAACCTGGTCCTTACGGCGGTCCTCTTTGGGGCGGTGGCCCTGAATACTTGGAGGAACGTCAACGCGGGGACGCTGGTCGCCCTGCTGATTGGCGGCGCCGTTGGCATTCCCTTTGGCGTCTTGTACACCGGCTCCCTAACGGGCGGGATCCTGAGCCTGACCATGAACGGGGTGGTGATTGTAACGGCGCTTCTGGCCATGCTGAACCGGTTCCCCCGCTTCCGCAGGGAGAGGGCCGCGGGGGTTGTGGTGGGTGGGGTGTTCACGTTTATAAACGCGGGGCTGGCCCTGGGCGGGCCGATGGTGGCCGTGTTTGCCCTGAAGCAGCGATGGAACAAGGACCAGGCCCGCGCCACCATGTCGGTCTTCTTTCTGGTGACGGGGATGGCGATTCTCGCGTCCCACGCCGCCACCGGACTCCTTGGACGGGTGGAACTCCAGACCGCCGCCCTCTTCGTTCCGGCCCTCATCGCCGGGAGCCTGGCGGCCTCGCGGCTGGCTGGCCGCGTCGACGAGACCCTCTTCCGGCGGCTAGTCCTGGCCGTCCTCCTGGCCACCAGCCTAAGCGTCCTGGGCCGGGAGGTTTGGAGTATGCTCTAAGGTTTTTTCTTCCCTTGGCGCGGCGGGGCGTGTGAAGGGACAAGGAAAGGGGGTTAGGGCGCCGGGTAGGGGAACTCTACCTTCCAGAGTTGGCCCGCGTCGGGGATGTACTGGCCGGTGCGGACGCCGGCGATGGGGTAGCCGGGAAGAGGCATGGTGACCATGCACTTATCCTCAAAGATGACGCCCCGTTCTCCGAATCTGAAGTCAAAGTTATCAAAGCCCGACTGCCGTCTACCTTCGGGGATGTCTTCCAAGTTCGCCGGGGTGACGTGCAGGAAGAAGGTGGCGGAGGCGTCTGAAGGCGCGCACGGCTCCTTGACGTAGGTCAGGGCGTTTTCCCTGAGGTACACGTCAAAGGTGGAGCGGACGGCGGGTTCGCCGGCTGTCACCGACCGGTACTCGGCCCGCATCTCCTCGGAGCCTTCAATGGACGCGACTATGGCGCCCTGCCAGAGCCGGTCCCCGCTGGGGATGTACTGGCCGGTGCGGATGCCGGCGATGGGGTAGTCGGGGAGGGTAATGGTGGCCACGCACTTATCGTCAAAGACGGCGCCGCTTCCGCTGAATCTGAAGTCCAAGTTGTCAAAGCCGTACTGCCGTCTGATTTCGGGGAGGTCTTCCACGTTCTCCGGGGTGAGGTGCAAGAAGAATGTAGCGACCGCTTCGGAACGTTCGCACGGCTCCTTTGCATAGGTCAGGACGTTTTCCCTAAGGTACACGTCAAAGGTGGAGCGGATAACGGGTTCCCCGGCCACCGCGGTCTCATAACTTGACCATAGCCTTTCGATGTATGACCCGGAGATAGTGTCGCTCGCCCAGAGTTGGCCTCTTTCGGATGAGTACTGGCCGGTCCTGAGACTTTCGATGGGATAGCCGGGCAGTTGGCGCGCCGCGACGCACTGTCCCGCCACCCGGAACCCGTGCCCGTCTTCAAAGGAGAAGTCCAGGTTGTCGAAGCCGTAGGGCTGGCGATGACTTGGACTGTCGGCGTCCTTCTCCGGGTAGAGGTGAAGGAAGAACTTGGCCTCCGTGTGCCCCGGGGCGCAATAGCGCTTCAGGTAAACCAGCCTATTGGCGTCCTCGTCCAGGTGCACTTCAAAGTCTGAGTTGATGATGTGGTCGGTGTCCTTCAGGATGGCGTTGACGATGGCTTCCTGGTCGGGAGGCGGCCCCACGTAGGTGGAATCCCTGGCGGCTTTGAGGATGACCCCGTCCTTCAGGGCCGCCGTCAGTTCCATCCCCGGCAGGGCCAAAAGCTCCGTAAGGAGGCGCAGGTCGAGGAAAATTGGGGTGTAGAACCAGACGAAATACGCGTCCTGACCCGCGGCGTGGGCCTGGTCGGTCAGGGGCTTTGGACTGCTGGGCGGGGGTGGTTCCAACGGATGAACCCCTGAGATGTCGGTTTGCAGCCACAACGCGCGATGGTCGTTGCTGAAGACGCGGCCCTCCGGAGGGTTGGACTTGATGTAGTCGATGGTCTCAGACTCGGCCCACTGCTTCCCCCCATACCCGAAGCCGTTGTTCACCCACAGCCTAACGTCGCCGTAGTTGGCGCTCAGCTGTCCCACGAGCCAGAGGGACAGGCAGGCCGTTAGGATGAGGGTCGGCGCGCTCACCAGCGCCCCTTTTCTCAAGTCCATGCCCCACCGGGACAGGATTTCGAGCCGTTGCAGGGGCCGGCGTCCGGAGGCCCATCGCATAAACTCGTTGAGAATGAGGGCGACGGCCACCAAGCCCGGCGCATAGAGCGGGGCGAAGTATCTATCCTCGGCGCCGATGTTGGTGAGGGGAAGGAGAATGGCGGTCGCCAGCGCGTAGAAGGCGATGAAGGCCGCCGGAACGGCCAGGATCCTCCAGCTTTGCCAGCCTCTCCACTGGCACAGACGCGCAAGGGCGCGGCCAACGGCCCAGGCCAAGGCCAGCAGAAGGCCGGTCTTCAGGGCCGCCCCGGCGATGCCGCCGGTCTCAGCGATGTTGACCCGGGTTATCCAGTAAACGCCCTTTATCAGATACCGGTAGCCCACGTCGCCAAGGACCCACTTGAGCAGCGCGGAGGTCCCTTCGTTGAAGCTCACCAGGAAGGCGAACCCCGTCTGATACTTTTCGCCGGTCAAGGTCCCCGAACTCCAAAGGTTCCACAGCATCCACGCGCCAAGGGGGGCCAGGGCGATGGCGGAGAAGACAGCGACGTTCCGCAACCTGTTTTGAATAGGCTCGGCGTCTCGCAGTAGCAGAAGCAGGACGGCGGCGGCGACCACCGACACGCCCAGCCACCGCGTCAGGCCTGCCAGGGCGGCGCAGGCCGCGGCCATGAGCAGGAAGCGGCGTTTGTCCGTGGTCAGGAAGCGGTCCAAGGCGAAGAGGGATAGGACGGTGAACAGGATGAACAGCGGCTCAGTCCAGGCCTTGGCGAAGATGTCGGCCAGGAGGGGAGACAGGGCCAAGGCGCCGCCCGCCCAGAGGACGATGAAGCGGGACTCGACGCGGCTCCTCAGCCACGCGGCAACCGCGAATACGGTCAGTCCAAAGGCGGCGGCGTTCACGTACCCGGCCCCGTCCACCACGTCTACTCCAAGGAAGCCGGCAAAGGCGACGGCCATCGGAAACATGGGTGGGTAGTCGTGGAAGGTGAAGCCTCGGCCTTCCAGAAGGGCCCGTGCGTTGGCTATGTACGAGGTGGAGTCAATGGACAGTCCCACGCCATAGCCGGAGTGGCGCAGGAGGATGAGGGCCGCGCCCGCGAGGCCGAGGGCGGCCAAAATCAGGGTGAACCGATCTACCCGCAGGGCCGGGGGCGTCATGGGACCCTCACCGTCGCGATGAGCGCGTCGCGGCGACGCGGTGGGCGGTGGCCAGCCTCCTCGTCGCGGCAGGAGATAAGAACGGTTAGCTCGCAGAGATTAGGGGCGCCGTTCGTTGGCGGGCCAACGGCGCCGGCTAAACTCACAAACGAAGTGCAACACGTAATTGAGGTGTCGCCTGTGTGGGCGTGACTTGCTTGGTTATTCCTCAGCGCTTCCGGCATATCCACTCGCTGCCTCGCCTCTCGGCTGGCCCGCCACAGTATACAGCATAAGTTCACGGGGCGATTGGTTTTTGGCCGCGAGGTTGCTTCTCGTCATTGGCCGCGCTCTTCCCGCCCGTCATTCCCGCGAAAACGGGAAGGGCGCGTGCGCCCGCCTAGTTTGGAAGATCGTGGTTCTACGTTGGGGGCTTCGGCTTCCCGCTCCCTCCTATCCGTCATTCCCGCCCCTCTCCTCCCGTCGTTCCCGTGAAAACGGGAATCCATCTTTTCTGATGGCGTCTGGCGCCGGCCACCTTGGGGCGACGGGGCGTGAGAGGGGAGCATTTCCTTCCCATCCGTCATCCCCGCGAAAACGGGAATCCATCTTTCTTACATTCCTGTCATAGAGGCATCGCCATAAGGGGACTGGCCCTTGCGGACGGAGGCAGCGCTCACCGTGGCGCGGTTGGCCTACCGCAACGCCTGCGGGGCATGGATTCCCGCCTACGCGGGAAGGGCACGTGTGCCCACTTTAGTTTTTGGGAGCGCTGGTTCTGCGGCGTGGGGTTCCTGGATTCCCGTTTTCACGGGAATGACAGGAGGAGGGGCGGGAATGACGGATAGGGTTAGCGGAGGGCCTTCCGCTTGTGGCGGGCGTAGAGGGCCAGCACGGCGACGGGCATGGCGACGACCGCCAGCCCCAGCAGGGCCACGATGGTCGCCGGGTCCAGGCTGATGAGGGCGTCGAGACGGTGCATTATCCAGCCGAGCAGCTCCGGGTCGCCGGCTTCTCCGTGGTGCAGGGCCGCCGAAAGGGGGATCATCGCGCTCAGGCCCTCTGGGGGGCCGTTCCCGCTGCCGGCGGGGGCTGGTACCGGATGGAGTACCGCTTCTCGCGAATGGACAGGCTCACGAAGCCGGCCGTCAGCAGCAGGGCGGCGGCCAGCATCAACGATATGTCGTAGGAGCCGGTGACGTCCCTAAGAACCCCGGCCAACTGGACGCTGATGGCCCCGCCTATCTGGTGGGCGGTGAAGACGATGCCGCTGAGGATGCCGATGTTTCGCAGGCCGTAAACATCGGCGGTGAGGGCCATGGTGAGGGGCACGGTGGCTATCCAGGAGAACCCGGCCACCAGGGAAAAGCTCCATAGCCCGAGAAGGCCGGGGATTAGTAGCAGGGTTAGGTATCCGCCGCCCCTCATGAAGTAGACCAGGGCCAGCAGGTTCTTCCGCCCAAAGCGGTCCCCCAAGGCCCCGGCCAGCAGCACCCCCACCACGTTCAGCCCGCTCATGGCCCCGAAGGCGGCGGCGGCCATGGCCTGGGAATAGCCCTCCTCGATGGCGAAGGGGACGAAGTGGGCGGATATTAGGGCCGTGGTGAATCCGCAAACGAAGTAGGCCCCGCTCAACTGCCACATGGGGAAGGAGCGGAAGGACGCCAGCCACCGGTCCGACTCCAGGGGAGCTTTGGAGGGAGGCATCCTGCCCCCCGCGCCGCCGCCGGCGGGCTCGGAGTCGCCGTCGGGCAAGAGGCCCATCTCCTGGGGTCGTTCTCGCATGACGAAGTAGGCCACGGGTGTGGCCAGGAAGAGGACCATCAGCCCCAGGACGGCCCAGGTGGTCCGCCAGCCGAACAGGTCTATGAGGTAGGAGGAGAGGGGAACCAGTATCAGCCCGCCCATGGGGGCGCCGGCGGCTATGACGGCCACCGCGGTGGCCCGTTTCCTCTGGAACCACTTGGAGATGACGGCCACCGCCGTGTTCAGGGAGCCGCCGCTCAGGGCGACGGACATGATTACCCCGAAGACGAGTATCAGGAAGATGATGTGGTTGGTGGCCGCCAGCAGCAGGTTGGATAGGCCGATGACCACGAGGCTCGCCAGTATGAGCTTCCGGGCGCCAATCCTGTCGTAGATGCGGCCCATGAAGGGCTGGCTGACCCCGTTGATGAGGAAGCCGATGGACGCCGCTAATGAGATGGCCCCGCGGCTCCATCCAAACTCGTCGCTCATGGGTATGACGAAGAGGCCGAAGCCGTTGCGCCCCCCCACGGTGAGGAATGAGATGAAGAAGGAGGCGGCTACGACCAGCCAGCCGTAGAACATGCCGTTGCCTATGGCCGGCTTGGTCATTGAGGGGCGCAAACTTGTGTGGACATGACGCGTTGGGGATTAGTGTAAGGGCGGGAGTCTAGTTAAGCAAATGGGAGGCTGTCTCCAGCCCGCCGCTCCCCTCCGTCATTCCCGCGCAGGCGGGAATCCATCTTTCCCGATTCTCTTCTAGCGCCGTCGTTTTCCTTTGAGAGACCGTCGGGTTGAGGCGGCAGGCTGGCCGAAGGCGTGAGAGCGACACATTGGCCGTTTGGGGTTGGGGCCTTCCTGGATTCCCGCCTGCGCGGGAATGACGAGAGGGGGGCGGGAATGACGAGAAATAAAGGCCACGGCGCAGAACCGACGCTCTTCAAGACAAAAGTGGGCGCGCGCGCCCTTCCCGCCTGCGCGGGAATGACAGGAGGGGGAGCGGGAATGACGATAAATAAAGCCGCGCCCAATCCCCCATTCCCGGGGAAACTGAAATCCAGGTGGGGAACGGGGCTGGCCCCGGCCGCCGGACGGCTCTCTCCTTGACACTGGGTTTTTCCAACGGCTATGATGAGGGCGATTGGATTCCTGCATATCACAAACTTAAAACTGAATAGTAGGGTCTAGTTTATTTAAGAAGGACGGTGATTGTTTTGCCTAATATCTTCACCGCCGTCCTCTCAGTACTGACTGGAAAAGGCATTAAAGCCGCAAGGCTGGAAGCTCAGCAAATCATTGAGGAGGCTGAGGAGCAAAAACGTAAACTCGCCCTAGAAGGCAGAGAAGCGGCCTTAAAGCTACGGTCAAGCGCTGAAGAGGACGTCAAAGAGAGACGACGGGACTTGAGGTCCCAGGAGAAGCGCCTTAGACAAAGGGAGGAGGGCTTTGAGCGCAGGTCTGAAGCCTTGGAACGGCGGGAATCCGCCACCCTGTCCAAGGAAGCCCATATTGAACAGATTAAAGCTGAAACGGAGGCGTTAAAGGAGCAACAAGTAAGAAACCTGGAAAGCCTTGGCGGCCTCACCGCCGACGAGGCCCGGGAGGTGATACTCAACCGGGCGGAGCAGGACATGAACCACGAGCTGGCCAAGCGGTACTACGAGCTTGAGCAGCAGATGCGGCAGAAGGTGGACGAGGAGGCCAAGAAGGTGATAACCCTGGCCATCCAACGCCTGGCATCCGACGTGGTGTCGGAGAGGAGCACCTCCCGTGTTCCCCTGCCCAGCGACGACATGAAGGGCCGCCTGATTGGGCGCGAGGGCCGCAACATCCGGGCCATGGAGGCGGCCACCGGCGTGGACATCCTCATTGACGACACGCCTGAGATGATAACCATCTCCTGCTTCGACCCCGTTCGCCGCGAGATAGCGCGCATCGCCTTGGAGAAGCTCATCCAGGACGGGCGCATCCACCCCAGCCGCATAGAGGACATGGTCCGCAAGTCCCAGACCGAGGTTGAGGAGACCATCTACAAGTCGGGTGAGGAGGCCACCTTCGACGCCGGGGTGAAGGGCCTGAACCCGGAGCTCAAGAAGCTCCTCGGACGCCTCAAGTACCGCTACAGCTACGGGGAGAACATCCTACAGCACTCGGTGGAGGTGTCCCTGCTGGCGGGTATGATAGCCGCCGAGATAGGCGCCGACATCGAGGTGGCCAAGGCCGGCGGGCTCCTTCACGACATCGGCAAGGCCCTGACCCACGAGGTGCAGGGGAGCCACGTCGACATAGGGGATGACATCGCCAAGAAGTACGGCATCCACCCGGGGGTCCGCAGGGCCATCGTCGAGCACCACGAGGACGACCGCGGCTCTATAGAGGCCCTGGTGGTCGCCGCCGCCGACGCCATCAGCGCCGCCCGCCCCGGGGCCAGGAAGGAGAGCCTGGAGCAGTACATCCAGCGCCTAGAGGCCCTGGAAGGCGTGGCCACCAGCTTCAAGGGCGTTGAGAAGGCCTACGCCATCCAGGCCGGCCGGGAGGTCCGCATCATCGTGAAGCCGGAGGACCTTGACGACTACCAGTCCGCGGCCCTGGCCAGAGACGTGGCCAAGAAGGTTGAGGAGGACCTGGTTTACCCGGGGCAGATAAAGGTCACGGTGGTGCGCGAGACCCGGAAGGTGGAGATAGCCCACTGACCCCGTTACCGGCCCAAGGGTAGACCAAGGCGGCCCAGGCTGGGAAGACGTGCGCCTTCAGCGCGGCGCTGAGACCTTGTGCGCCGTTCATGCGCCCTACCCGGCGCGCGCCAACCCGGAGGCTGGGAAAGATGGATTCCCGCCTTCGCGGGAATGACGGAGCGGGCGCGGGAAGCGCCGAGAGGCGGATGCGGACGTGACGGAAGGGAACGCGGGAATGACGGATTGGGCGCGGGGATGGGGGCATGACGGATGAGGCGGCGAGCATGACGATTATAGAAGCGGCCTCGTCAGGGAATAGGCCCACGGAAGGCATCCGGCGTGCGCCCTGGAAGGGGGATGGATTCCCGCCTGCGCGGGAAGCGCCGAGTGGGGGCGCGGGAATGACGAAAAGGGGAACGCGTAGAACTATGAAACGGTTGAGCAGGCATACTTGCGCGTATTGATGATAGGCGACGTCGTTGGCAGTCCCGGCCGCAGGGCGGTGGGGCGCTTGACGCCGTCCCTCCGCAGGGAATACGGCCTTGACCTGGTGGTGGCCAACGGGGAGAACGCCGCCGGGGGCATCGGCATAACCCACGACACGGCCCAGGATCTCCTCGACGCCGGGGTGGACGTTATCACCACGGGCAACCACGTGTGGAGCAAACGGGAGGTTATCCCCCACCTCCAGGAAGACCTCCCCATACTCAGGCCCTCCAACTTCCCCCCGGGCGCGCCCGGCAGGGGCTACCTGAACGTGGGCAGCGTGGTGATACTCAACCTCATGGGCCGCGTGTTCATGGAGCCGCTGGACTGCCCCTTTAGAGAGGCCGACCGGGTCCTTGAAGAGGTCAGAGGCCTCCACGCTCCCCAGGTGGTCCTGGTGGACTTCCACGCGGAGGCGACCTCGGAGAAGCAGGCCATGGGTTGGTATCTTGATGGGCGGGTCAGCGCGGTGGTCGGCACCCATACCCACGTGCCCACCGCCGACAACAAGGTCCTGCCCGAGGGCGCCGCCTACGTTTCCGACTTGGGCATGGTTGGCCCGATGAACTCGGTCATCGGCGTCGACTCCAACGCCGTGTTGGAGAAGTTCCTCACCCAGATCCCGCGCCGCTTCACCGTCGCCAAAGGCCCCGTGGCCTTCAACTCCGTGCTGATAGACGTTGACGAAAGCAGCGGCAGGGCCGTATCCATCCAACGCATCGATAGGGTGGTAGAATAGAGGTATGCACACCGTAGACCTGCACCTTCACACCACCGCCTCCGACGGCAGGCTGTCGCCCACGGCCTTGGTGAACCTGCTGGCTGAGAGGAAGCTGAGGTTCGCCGCCATTACCGACCATGACTCCACCGAGGGGATGGCCGAGGCCCTGCGAGCCGCCGAGGCGCATCCATCCTTGACCCTGATACCGGGGATTGAACTGAGCGCCGACGCCGAGGGAGGCGAGGTTCACGTGCTGGGCTACTTCCTCAAGTGGGAGAACGAGGCGTTTCAGGAGACGCTGGCCGATTTCCGGCGCGGCCGGGTGGGCCGGGCGCGGCAAATGGTGGATAGGCTGGCCGGCATGGGTCTGGAACTGGCGTGGGAACGGGTGCTTCACTTCGCCGGCGACGGGTCGGTGGGCCGGCCCCACATAGCCTTGGCCCTGGTGGAGAAGGGGTTCGTGAAGGACGTGCCGGAGGCCTTCAACCGCTACTTGGGCCGCGGCGGTCCCGCCTACGCGGAGCGGCGGAAGCTGACGCCGGCCGGGGCCATTGATATTATTCGAGGGGTGGGCGGCGCGGCGGTCCTGGCGCACCCGTCCTGGGTTGATGACCTGGAGGAGCGCCTGGTTTCCATGAAGGAGGCGGGCCTGGCGGGGATGGAGGTCTACTATAAGCGGTACTCCCCCGGCGTTATGGGGCGTCTGGCGGACTTGGCCCAGCGCTTTGACCTGATACCCTGCGGCGGCACCGACTACCACGCCATGGGCGCAGAGGACGAAGCCATCCCCGGAGAGATGGGGCCGCCGGAGGAGACGGTGGAGCGGCTCCGCGCCCGCTGCCCCGGCGGGGCGTCTGCGGGAAACGCCCACCCCGGCGGGGTTCCCTAGAACCAAGGCGGCGCCGGGCTGTGGAGCTTGCCCTCTTATATCTCTACTCGTACCTGGTTGGGTCCATCCCCACCGCCTACCTCCTTGGCCGCTGGGTCAAGGGCATCGACATCCGCCAGTACGGCAGCGGCAACGTCGGCGGCACCAACGTATTCTTCCACGTGGGCAGGTGGTGGATAGTCCCCCACGGGCTGTTTGAACTGTTCGTCAAGGGCGCGTCGCCCATCTGGTTGGGCATCCTGTTGCTGGAACTGCCCGTCCAAGGCCCCGCCGGCCCCTGGGCCATCAACTACGTCTTTGGGTTCGACAGGAGTTCGGGGGCCTTGGCCGTCGCCAGCCTCCTGTCCATCGTTGGGCACAACTGGTCCGTATTCCTGAAGTTCCAGGGCGGGCGAGGACTGGCCCCGGCGTCGGGGGCGCTGTCGGCCATGGCCTTCTACCAGCTTTGGATATTCATAGCCGTAGCCGTAACCGGATGGCGCGTCTTCAAAAGCTCCGCCATCGTCGTGCTGGTCTCGCTGCTGCTGCTGCCGGTGTGGACGCTTTTGATGGGACAGTCGCCTGTGGTAGTCTGGTACTGTGTCGGCCTTCTGGGGCTGGTGGTCCTCAAGCGGTTGACGGCCAACGGACGGCCCGCCCCCGGACACGGGTCGCTGGCGAAGGTGTTCTTGAATAGGCTGCTTAGGGACAGGGACGTGGACAGCCGCGAGGACTGGGTCTACCGGTCGCCCAAGCCGGTGGACGGCTAGGGGCATGAACGTGGATGATAGACTCGTGGAGCATGAGGGGCCGCCCCGCTACTGCGCCACCCACACCAACGTGGAGACGGGGTTGTCTTGCGGCAGGTGCGGCCGGCTCATATGCCCTCGCTGCCTGGTGCAGACGCCGGTTGGCGGCCGGTGCAGGGCGTGCGCCAGGGTTCGCAGGTCGCCGGTCTTCGACGTCAGCGGCAGGCAGTACGCGTTGGCGGCGGGCGCGTCCGTCCTGGTGGGCGGGGTCACGGGAGTGGGGTGGGCGGTCCTTCTAGCCGCCATAGGGTGGATATTCTTTTTGCCGTGGCTCCTCGCCGCCGGGGTGGGTTACCTTGTTGGCGAGGCGGTGAGCGCCTCGGTTAACCGTAAGCGTGGGACGGGGTTGGCCGTCATCGCGGCCCTGGGCGTTTTGGTGGCCTACGCGGTGGTGGTGGGCGTCACCCTGGGCCGGTCGGGCCTGGGCTTCTACACACCCTTCAACATAGTGTTTGCCTTAATGTTCCTGGCCGTGGCCGTCTACATCGCCGTCAACCGCGTCCGGTAGTTCCTGCCACAGTCGTTCTGAGGCGCGGGCCGCCAGGCTGTAGCCAAAGCCGCGCCGCCTGAGATGCGCGACCATCCTCGAGCGGAACTCCCCTGCGTCCGACGCCCGCAGCTGGCGCAGCATCCTTCTTCCCGCGCTCATGGCCACGGCCTCGTCGTCAATGTCCTCCAAGGCTTCGTCGATGGCGGCGCGGTCCACGCCTCGTTGGAATAACTCCTGGCGCATCATCAATCTTGAGCGTGGACGATGCCGCTCCCGGTTGTCCCTCCAAAATCTGGCGAAGGCCAGGTCGTCCAGCAGACCCTTGGCCTTGAGTTGGGAGATGACGGATTCCACCGACGCCGGCGGGTACTGCCTGCTCAGGCGGCGGCGCGTCTCGGCCTCGCTGCGGGGCCGGAGGGCGAGAAAGCGGAGGGCGGCGTCTAGGGGTTTCGGGGGGTCTTTGCGCCCGGCCATAGAAGGCCCGCCGGATGGGTGGGAAGCGCGCCTAGTCCGCAGCCGGGGCCGCCGCGGCCTTGGCCTTGGGCTTGGGGGCCGGCGGCGTCTCCCCCCTGATCTTCGCTTCTATCTCGCGGGCCATGTCCTCGTGCTCGTGCAGAAACTGCTTGGCGTTTTCGCGGCCCTGACCCAGGCGCGTCTCCCCGTAGGAGTAGAAGGCGCCGGCCTTCTTGATGACGCCTTGGGCGGTTCCCAACTCCAACAGGTCGGCCTCTCGGCTGATGCCCCTGTTGAACATGATGTCGAACTCGGCAACCTTGAAGGGTGGCGCCACCTTGTTCTTGACCACGCGGGCGCGCACCCGGTTGCCCACGATGACGGTCCCCTGCTTGATGGCCTCCACCCGGCGGAGGTCTATGCGGACGGAGCTATAGAACTTCAAGGCCCGGCCTCCGGGGGTGACCTCCGGGTTGCCGAACATCACGCCGACCTTTTCCCGCAGCTGGTTGATGAAGAGGACCGCCGTGTTGGAGCGGTTGATGGCCGAGGTGAGCTTGCGCAGGGCCTGCGACATGAGGCGCGCCTGAAGCCCCACGTGAGTGTCCCCCATGTCGCCCTCAATCTCAGAGCGGGGCACCAGGGCGGCCACGCTGTCGACGATGACCACGTCCACGGCCCCGCTGCGCACCAGGTACTCGGTTATCTCCAAGGCCTGCTCGGCGTTGTCGGGCTGCGATATCAGGAGGTCTTCAACCCGCAGGCCGCAGTTCCTGGCGTAGACCGGGTCCATGGCGTGCTCCACGTCTATGTACGCGGCGGTGCCGCCCTTCTTCTGGCTCTGGGCCATGATGTGAAGGGCCAGGGTGGACTTGCCCGCCGACTCCGCGCCGTAGATCTCCGCCACGCGGCCCTTGGGGACGCCGCCAACGCCCAGGGCTATGTCCAGGGCCAGAGAGCCGGTGGGGATAACGTCGGCGGCCTTCTGACCGTCCGACTCACCCAGGCGCATGATGGCCCCACGGCCGTAATGACGCTCAATCTGGCCCAGGGCTATCTCCAAGGCCTTGTCCTTCTTGCTGTCCATGCCACCTCCGCCTGCCCGACGCTTTGGGCCATGATATCACGCTAGGCGCCGCCCAACAAGGAGGAAGTGGCATGGCCAATCCCCCTCACTGGCGCGGGGGATGTTCCGCCCAAGACCCGTCATCGCCTGCGCCGCCGGAAGGAAAACCCGTCTCGAAGCGCCCCACCCTGTGGCAGGTGGAGCGGAGGAGTTCAACCGCATAACCGGTTGGGCGGGAGGACTTGGGGCGTGGCCGGCGGCCGGTTTCTAGTCCGGCGGTTGGCGCTTCTCGCCCAAGGCCACTTCCCACCGCAGGTAGTGGATGGTGTCGGCGTAGGAGCGGTGGGGTCCCATGACCACCACGTCGTTGGGCGGGGTCATCACGTTGGTCAGGCCCCGTTCCACCGGCAAGCCCGCCCGTCGCCAGGCCGCCATGCCCTTGTCCAGGACCGACACCTTTTCGTAGCCCATGTCCACGAGGGCGGCGCCGGCCAGGGTTGAGTTGAGGCCGTTGGCGCAGGTGACGGCTATGGGCTTGTCCTTTGACGGCGCCAACCCCTCAATCTGAAGCTCCAGCCAGCCCCGGGGCGCCCAGTGGGAACCGGTAACGTGGCCCTGGGCGAACTCGGCGCTGTCGCCCACGAATATGATGGCCGGCGGCCGGGCCTCCTCCAACTCTTGGGGCGATATCATGGACGCCTTGCCGGCGGCTTCGGACAGTCCGAAGGGGAGGTCTTCCTGTGTGCCCTCCTCCAGGGGAAGCCCCTGCTCGGCCCAGGCGGTGACGCCCCCATCCACGGCGTAGACGTTGGGGAAGCCCATCTGCCTGTACCAGGAGGCGACCAGGGGCGCCCGCACCCTGCCGTCGCAGGCGAAGACGATGACGCCGTTGCGCACCGGGGCCACGTCGTCGGAGCGTTGGACGGCCTGGCCGCCGGGGAACCACCGGAAGCCGGGTATGTGGCCGCCTCGATGCTCCTCCTCCCTGCGGACGTCTATCAGATAAACCGTCTCGCTGTCCCCGCGGCCCATCACCTCCCTCAGGGCCGGGACGTCCAAGAACCTAACGCCGTCTTCCGCGGCGGCTTGGGCGGCGTGCTCCTCAGCGCGGGCCAGTCCCTCCGCAGACACGGCGGGCAGCGCGACCCGGCCGGCTCCCGTCTCCAGTTCGTAGCCCGCCAGGACCCAGCCGGCCGTCCCGTTCTTGAGGCCGTAGGCGTTGGGGACGCCCATTCGCTGGAGTATCCGCGCGCCGATGATGCTGCGAGTGCGACCGGCGCAGTTGATTATCACCGTGGCGCCCTCGTCATGCTCCCTCAGCACGTCGGTAATGTGCAAGGCCAGCTCGCCGTTGGGCACGCTTCTGCCCCCGGGAATGCAAAACCGGCGGTACTCCTCCGGCGTGCGGGTGTCCAGGATGACCAGCTTCTCCTTGGACTCCATGCGGCGGCGCAGCTCCAAGGCGTCTATCTCCGGCACCCCGTTCTCCACCTCCACCTGCTCTCCAAAATCCTTGCTGGCAACGTTGGTTCCCCACTCCGTTGGATAGTCCAAGGCCGCCCAGAGGTTGACGCCGCCCTCCAAGACATACACGTTCTCGTACCCCATGGCCTCCGCGGTGACGGCCGCCATCCCCGCCTGGGAGCCGTTGTCGTCGCACAGGGCCAGGGTGACGCCCTTGAAGGGGACGAGGTGGCGCAGGTCGAACTCAATGCGGTGGCGGGGCAGCGAACTGGCCCCGGGGATGTGGGCGCTGTTGTAGCTGCCCAGGTCCCGAACGTCCAGCAGGGCCAGGGCCTTCCCGCCGGAAAGCAGGTCGCGCAGGTCACGGGGCTTGATGAGGCTTGCCATAACTTCCCTCAGTCTCTTACTCGTTGTCGGCCTTGCCGGAGGTGAAGGCGGTCACCCTTCCCGTCGCCAGGTCGAACCTGCACCGCTTCAACCCCGCCAGGGGGTGGCCGTAGACGTGGATCTCCACTGTTGGCCGGTCGGTCTCGTTGTCGATCTGGTGTATCTCGTCCACCTCCGGAACGAGGAGGGACACCTGGCCGGGCTTTGAGATGGCCAGGCGCTCCTTTTCGAGGAGGGCGTAGTCCTCTTGAGACCGGTCGTCGAGGCGGCGGAAACGGGTCTCCGCCAGGAAGTTTTCCATGACGCCTATCATCCCCCAGGTGTGATGGTCGTGGGGGTCTACGTGGTCGCCGGGACCCCACACCACCGAGGACACGGACAGGCCGTTGTCTCCCTGGTGAAGGGCGTAGGTCCCGTGGCTGGGGCGTGGGCCGCGTCCCGTTGGCCGGCGGTACTCCTCCGGGAGGGCCTCCGGGTTGCGTATCAGCCGCTCGAGGCAGGAGGCCCCCCGTTCCAAAATGCGCTCATGGCCGGGGTTCTCCTCAATCAGGGCGTCCATGTCGTGAATAAACTCTTCCAGCGAGTACTTGACGGCGGTCATCAGACGCCTCCATGCAGTTGTTTGTTATGAGGATGTTACCATCAGGCCGCGCAGTCAACAAGCAGAGATATTCGCGCCACCGGGCGTTTCCGCGGAAGCGGGGAGTCCGGGGCCGGCGGCCTTAAAACTGGCGGTAGCGGTTGACGATGGGCAGACGGCGGTCCTTGCCGAAGGCCTTGCGGGTGATCTTCACCCCCGGCGGGGCCTGACGCCGCTTGTGCTCGCTCCTGTCCACGGCGGCGATGACCTGCCTGGCCACCTGCGGGTCGTAGCCCAGGCCCACAATCTCCTGGTAGCTCCGCGCCTCCTCCACGTACGCCTTAATCACCCCGTCCAAGACCGGGTAGGGAGGCAGCGTGTCCTCATCCTTCTGGCCGGGTTTAAGCTCGGCGCTGGGGGGCTTGTCCATGACGCTTTGGGGGATGACGTTGGAAGGATGCCCTCCCCGGTTGCGCCAACGGGCCAGCCGGTACACCAAGGTCTTGGGAACGTCTTTGAGGACGGCGAAACCGCCCGCCATGTCGCCGTAGAGGGTGGCGTATCCCATGGCCATCTCGCTCTTGTTGCCCGTGGTCAGGACCAGCCATCCGAACTTGTTGGAGACGGCCATGAGCAGGTTGCCGCGGATGCGCGACTGCACGTTCTCCTCGGCCACGCCTGGCTCGGTGCCGCGAAAGGTCTCCTCCAGCATCTCCAGCATGGCCCGGTGCCCCGCCTCGATGGGAATGGTCCAAAGCTCCACGCCCAGGTTCTGAGCCAGGGCCTCGGCGTCTGACAGGCTTCCCCTGCTGGAGTAGCGGGAGGGCATGGCCAGGGCCTTAACGCCCTCCGGCCCCAGGGCGTCCCTGCCGATGCAGGCGGTCAGGGCCGAGTCAATCCCTCCCGACAGGCCGACTATCACCGTGGAGAAGCCGCTCTTTCTCACGTAGTCGCGGAGGCCGGTCACCAGGGCGCCGTAGACCTCGGCCTCCTCCTCCAGCAGTTGGTGGACTGGCGGCGGTTGCGGGGCGGGGCGTTCCCCGGGGTCAGGCGCCGCCCCGTCAAGGGGCAGGTCCACGATGACCAGGTCCTCCTCGAACTGCTTGCCGCGGGCCAGGAGCCTCCCTTTTTGGTCGATGACGACGCTGCCGCCGTCGAACACCAACTCGTCCTGTCCCCCCACGGAGTTGACATAAGCAACGTAGAAGCCGTTCTCCACGGCGCGGGCGGACATCACCGCCTCCCGTTCCCGCTGCTTTCCCACGTGGTAGGGGGAGGCGCTGAGGTTGACGGCCAGGGCGGCGCCGGCCTCGCCTTGATACCGCATTGGCCCCTCGGCGAACCAGCCGTCCTCGCAGACGTTCACCCCAACCGTCACGCCGCCGATGGCGTAGACGGGGCAGGCGGAGCCGCGGCGGAAGTAGCGGTCCTCGTCGAAGACGCCGTAGGTGGGAAGCAGCATCTTGTGGTGCACCCCGGCCAACCGGCCGTCGCGGGCCACGGCCGCGGCGTTGTAGATGCCGTCGCCGGAGTCGACGTGTCCCACCGCCACGGCCAACCCCTTGGAGCCTTGGACGACCCGCTCCACGGCCTTCAGGTTGTCCTGGATGAAGGCGGCGTTGAAGAGAAGGTCCTCGGCCGGGTAGCCGGTGACGGCCATTTCAGGGAAGGCCGCCAGGTCGGCCCCCCGGGACCTGGCCTTCTCCACGAACCGGAGGATCTTTTGCGTATTGCCCTCCAGGTCTCCCACGGCGGAGTTCATTTGGGCTAGGGCCACGCGAAACATGGGCGCGCTCCTCTTTTCCTGCGAATTTCGTCCGGCGAATTGCGCCAAGAGTATAGCACGGCGGCCCCATCCCATTAACCGGTTCCCCGCCCAGCTTGACGCGGATGGCCTGCGGACATAACATCCAAATATCAACGGAAGGGAGGTGGGCTTTATGCTAGACGCCATAGTCAGAGGAGGAAGGGTGGTTACGCCCCAGGGTGTGTCGGACGTGGACGTGGCCATTCTGGACGGGAAGATAGCCGCGTTGGCCCACCCGGGCGTTTTGGAGGCCGAGGCCCGGCGGGTCATAGACGCCACGGGCAAGATTGTGCTGCCCGGCGGCATTGAGCCCCACACCCACATCGGCATCCCGGTGCCGGAGCGGTGGGCCGGACGCCCGGAGGTGTTCACCCAACCCCCGGAGGCCGCCACCCGCGCCGCGGCCTTCGGCGGCGTCACCACCCTGTTGGACTTCGCAGGCTCGCTTCCCGTGACCCCCGACGTTCCCGTTCCCACGGACCCGATTATGCGCCAGCTGGAGTCCCGGCGGCAGGCCTTCGACGGGCACAGCTACACCGACTTCGCTTACCACTACATCCTGGCGGGGCAGGTAGGGCCTCAGACCATTGGCGAGATAGGGGAGGCCGTCCAGAGCGGCCAAGCCAGCTTCAAGATATTCACCACCTTCGCCGGCAGGGTTCCCTACGGCCACCTCCAGGCCATCTTCCAAGAGGTGGGACGGCAGGGCGGCATCATGGCCGTTCACGCCGAGGACGACGACATGGTTGTCTACATGGAGGAGAAGCTGAAGCGGGAGGGCCGCGACCAGGGTTACAACCTGCACCTGGTCCACAGCAATATCTCCGAGGACGTGTCCTTCCGCAAGGTCATACGCATGGCTGAGCACGCCGAGGTGGGCGTCTACTTTGTTCACGTCACCGCCAAGGAGGGGGTGGCCGCCGTGGGGGAGGCCCGGGACCGGGGACAGCCGGTCTACGGCGAGGCCCTTCACAACTATCTGGAGTTCACCTGCGACGATTACAGGAAGCCCAACGGCACTAGGATACACACCTACCCCGCCATTAAGTACGCCTCTGACCGCGACGCCCTGAAGTTGGGGTTGGAGGATGGGCGGGTGTCCACTACGGCCACCGACGAGTACACCACCTATAAGGACGTGAAGTTCTGGGGGCAGACCGTGGAATCCGTGTGCGGCGGGCATAACGGCATTGAGACGAGGCTGCCCGTGGCCTTCACCAAGTTCGTTTCCCAGGGGGGGATGTCGCTGAACCGGTTTGCCGACATCACCTCCACCAACGCGGCGAAGATCCTGGGCCTCTACCCGCGCAAGGGGGTCATCGCCGCCGGCAGCGACGCCGACCTGGTGTTTATAGACCCCGCCGTGGATAAGACCCTCACCCTGGATGACCTCCACGCTGATTCCGATTACAGCATTTGGGAGGGGTTCCGGTGTCAGGGCTATCCCACGCTGACTATGTTGAGGGGCAAGGTCATCGTGGAGGACGGGGCCCTGGTGGGCAGTTCGTCCGACGGGCGGTGGCTCAGCCGCCGGGTCGCGCCGGAGGTCCTGGCAAGGCCGGTGTGCTAAGGGTCACGCGCTGTCGCTTTCAATAACTGAGAGGGGCTATCCACCCCCGGCGGACAGCCCCTCGCGAGTTTCTGCGGTTTGACGCCGCGCCTAGGCGCCGTCGGCCGCCGAGGGCCGCTTCCAATAGAGGAGGGCGCCTAAGCCAAGGGTCGCCAGGGCAATCAACAAGGTCGCCTGCGCCAGTGTGGAGAAGGGCGTGTCGCCCGTGTCGGGCGGCGGCGGGGGAGCCGGGGGCGTGGGCAGCGCGTAGGCGGGAACGCTGAAGGTCGCTATCTTCTGAGCCGCCTGGTAGGCCTGCTTTATGCCGCCCTTGCCGCCCATGGCCCCGTTTCTTGCGGCCTCGAGGTTGCCGATGACGATGTTTATGAAGATCTTGGCTATGTCCAGGCGGGTTTCCTCCAGGATAACCTTTGCATGGTCTAGGGCTTCCAGTGTCCACGTCTCGGCGTTGGTTTCATAGGCGTGCACCAAGTCCAGGTTGGCGAGGACCACCGGGTCGTTTGACCGCTCTCTCAGGGCTTCGGTGTGGACCTCGGTCTCATGGCGCAGGATTCCCTCGTCCCCCTCTATCATGTCAACTATCTGTTGGACGGAGGTCTTCATGGATTCGAGGGTGTCCGCGTTCTTGGCGGTCCTGGCCAGGGCTAGGGCGGCCGACAACTCGTCCTGCAAGAGGGTGAGCAGGCCGGGGGCCTCCGGGTCGTTGTCCGGCGGCGGGCCGTGGGAGACGAGGTGGCGCGCCACCGTTAGGGTGTGGCCGGGGATGGTGTAGGAGTAGGCCACCTCGTCCGATGGGGCGGCGTTGGTGTCCGGCGACGGCTCCACGGTTATAATCACCGTGTCGTATCCCTGTTCAAAGAGGTTCTCCCCACCGGGGGAGTTCCAAGAATGCCTGATGTTGCCGCGGGGGCCGGCCGTCATCACGCCGGCGCTGACCCTGTCGCCGCTTTCGCTTGCGACCAGCCAACCCTCCAAGGTCTTGCCGGCGCCCGGCGAAACCGCGCCCTGGATGTCGAAGGTTACGCGGTCGCTGAAGGCCATGTAGTCGGAAACGGTTATGCTTCCCTTAGCCTCAGCCAATGAGTGGCCTGCCCCTTGAACGGCGGCGAGGGGCAGGCTCAGCAGGAGAATGAACCCCAAGATTATGAGGGCCCTGGCTTTGAACATGCTATCCCGCCTCATTTAGGTTAACTAGGCCAAGGGGGTGTGGGTGGATGGCCCGTCTTGGCCGGAGGCTAGTGGAGGGACAATGGGTTAGTAAAATAGCGCCCATGGCCCCTTTCGTCAATGGGAGGGGGCCGCTCCAAAGCGGGACCGGCTCCCCCCTCCGTCATTCCCTCTCTCCCCTCCGTCATTCCCGTGAAAACGGGAATCCAGGAACCCCTCATGGCAAAACCAGCGCTTCAGCCCCAAGCGTTGCCCTTGTGGGCAGCCCTCCGGCCCGCTGCTCGTAGGGGTTTGGGTTGGCCGTTCATATGATTAGAGGGAGGGGATGGATTCCCGCCTGCGCGGGAATGACGGATAAGGGGCCGGGGCTTGAGGCGTCGGCTTTGCGACGTGGCCTTCCTGGATTCCCGCCTGCGCGGGAATGACGGGAGGGAAAAACGGGAATGACGGAAAAAGCGGCGGGAAGTGACACTCCGGCGAGCGAGGCCCGGGGCTTGAGGCGTCGGCTTTGCGACGTGGCCTTCCTGGATTCCCGCCTGCGCGGGAATGACGGATAAGGACGCGGGAATGACGGAAAAAGCGGCGGGAAGTGACGACCGGCTAGGGGCGCGGGCGTGACGGCTAGGCGGCTACCCCTGCCGGGCGCTGACCCGGCCCTCCATGGCCTCCTTGGCCAGGCGGGCCAAGAACTCCGCGTTCCCCCTGCTCTTAGACAGCCGCTCCTGCACGCGTTCGATAATGTCGGTGAAGTTCCCCGTGTCTCCCAGCAGCAGGCCAACCATCCTGCGGAGCAGCCAGATGTTCTTGACGGTGGTCTCGTCAAAGAGCAGTTCCTCCCGCCGGGTGCCGCTCCGTCCGATGTCGATGGCCGGGAATATCCGCCGCTCCGACAGCTTCCGCTCCAGGTGCAACTCCATGTTGCCCGTGCCCTTAAACTCCTCGTAGATAACCTCATCCATCCTGCTGCCCGTGTCCACCAGGCAGTTGGCGATAATGGTCAGGCTGCCGCCGTGCTCCACGTTTCTGGCGGCGCCGAAGAACTTCTTGGGCGGGTACAGGGCCACGGGGTCAATGCCGCCGGATAGGGTCCGGCCGCTGCTGGGCAGGGCCAGGTTGTAGGCCCGGGTGGCCCGCGTAATGCTGTCCATCAGTATAAGGACGTCGTTGTTGGACTCGACGAGGCGCTTGGCGCGCTCCAAGGCCAGGTCCGCCACCCGCACCTGGTCCTCCACCGACTCGTCGAAGGTGGAGGCGAAGACCTCCCCCTTCACTGAGCGCCGGATGTCCGTCACCTCCTCCGGCCTCTCGCCGATGAGGACCACCATTATATGAATGTCGGGGGCGTTGGCCGTGACCCCGCCGGCTATCTGCTTCAAGATGGTGGTCTTGCCCGCCTTGGGGGGCGACACTATCAGGCCCCTCTGCCCCCGGCCGATGGGGGAGAAGAGGTCTATCATGCGGGTGGTCAGGTTATCGGGGACCGTTTCCAAGATTATCTGATGGTCGGGGAAAATGGGGGTCAACTCCTCAAAGGCGGGTCTCGCCCGGGCCTGCTCCGGTTTGAGGCCGTTGACGTGGTCCACGCGCACCAGGCCGAAGTACCGCTCGCCGCCCTTGGGCGACCGGACCTGTCCCCGCACCGAGTCGCCGCTCCGCAGCCCGAAGCGCCGGATCTGCGACTGGGAGACGTAGATGTCCCCCGGCCCGGCCTTGAGGCCGTTCTGACGGAGGAAGCCGTAGCCGTCGCTCATGGTCTCCAGCACCCCGCATCCGCGGAGGTTTTGCTGGTCGGCGAAGGTGTGGACAATGCGGATGACCACGTCCTCCTTGCGGAGGCCGGAGAATGCCGCGCCGTTTTCCAGGCCCAGCTTCCGGGCGATGTCCGTCAGCTCTTCCTTGCTCTTCTGTCCTAGTTCCGATACGTCTAGGGTCTGTCTGGTGGTGGTCACTTGGGTCACGTTTTCTCCAAAAATTTGCTTAACCGCGGTTGGGGCGGGATTCCGTCAGGGGGCGTTCGCTCTGCGCCAGTCTTCCAGGAAACGCTCTAGGCCAATATCCGTAAGGGGGTGCTTGGCCATCTGCGCCAGAACGGGATAGGGCACGGTGGCGATGTGGGCGCCGGCCTTGGCCGCCTCGACGCAGTGGAAGGCGTGCCGGATGCTGGCGGCCAGCACCTGGGTCTTGATGCCGTGCTGACGGAACACGGCGACTATCTCGCCGACCAGGCCCATCCCCCGCTGGCCGATGTCATCCATGCGGCCCACAAAGGGGCTGACCGCCGTGGCCCCCGCCTGGGCTCCCAACAGGGCCTGGTTGACTGAGAAGCAGAGGGTCTGGTTTATCTCTATGCCCTCCCGGGACAGGGCGTTCATGGCCTCGAAGCCGGCGGCGGTGCTGGGCAGCTTCACCCAAGGGTTGGGTATCCAGGTGGCGTACTCCTTGCCCTCGGTTATCATCCCCTCCACGTCGGGGCTGACCACCTCAACGGATATGGGGCCGTCGATGATGGACGCTATCTCTTGGACCACGGCCTTATAGCCCTCCATGCCGCCGACTCCCGCCTTGGCCGCCAGGGAGGGGTTGGTGGTCACGCCCTTCACGACGCCCAAACGGGCGCCGCGGCGAATCTCATCCACGTCTGCCGTATCAAGAAATAGCTTCATTATTGTCCGCCACGGTAGCACAGCATAGCTGAAATAGTCACGGCCTTTCCGTCAGTTGTCCGCGTAAACGGCGGACTCCCGCCGCGCGGGTATCTGCTCCCGGCCCAGGGGCAGGGATGGCTGGTGCCCCTCTCGGAGGGTCTCGATGGCCGCTCCGACGAACTCCCGCACCAGGGGGTGGGGCCGGTTGGGGCGCGAAAGGAACTCGGGGTGGAACTGCACGCCCACCATGAAGGGGTGCCCGTCAACCTCCGATATCTCCACCAACCCGCCGTCGGGGGAGAGGCCGCTGGCCAGCAGCCCGGCGTTCTCCAGCGGCTCCCTGTAGGCGTTGTTCAGTTCGAACCGGTGGCGGTGGCGTTCCACGATATCCGGCGCGCCGTAGGCCCGCCGCGCCACGGTGTCCTCCATCAGACGGCAGGGGTAGGCGCCGAGGCGCATGGTCCCGCCCTTGTCGGTGTGCGACTGCTGCTCCGGCATTATATGAACCACCGGGTCGGGGCATCGCGGCTCCATCTCGCTGGAGTTGGCCCCGGCCATGTGCAGCACGTTGCGGGCGTACTCCACCACCATCACCTGAAGGCCGAGGCAGAGGCCCAGGTATGGCACCCCGTTTTCCCGGGCGTACCGGGCCGTCTTTATCATGCCGTCGACGCCGCGTGGCCCGAATCCCCCCGGCACCACGATGCCGCAGACCGACTTGAGGAGGGAATCGGGGCCCTTCTCCTCCACCTCCTCGGCGTGGACCCACCGCACGTCTATCTCCTGGCCGTGGTGGAGCCCGGCGTGTTGCAGGGCCTCCTTGACGGATATGTAGGAGTCGGGAAGCTCCACGTACTTTCCCACCAGGGCTATGGGGAGCCGCCCCTTCAGGGAGCGCATGGTCTCCACCATAGAGGCCCAGTCCTGCATGTCCCTGGCGGCGGCCTTGAGGCCGAGGGCGCGGGTCACCAGGTCGCCCAGGCCCCACTCCTCCAGTATCAGCGGGACCCGGTAGATGGTGTCCACCGTGAGGAGGGGGATAACGGCGTCCCTGGCCACGTCGCAGAATAGGGATATCTTTTCCCGGATGCCGTCGGGAACCGGGTGGTCGCTGCGGCAGATGATGGCGTCGGGCTGTATGCCGATGCTCCGCAGCTCCTTGACGCTGTGCTGGGTCGGCTTGGTCTTCAACTCCCCCGTGGCGGATATGTAGGGCAGGAGGGTTAGGTGGATGAAGAAGACGTTCTCCCTGCCCACCTCGTTTCGCATCTGCCGGATGGCTTCGAGGAAGGGCTGCCCCTCGATGTCTCCCACGGTGCCCCCCACCTCCACCACCACCACGTCGGCCCGCGACTCCTCGGCGAGGGCGCGGATGCGTCCCTTTATCTCGTTGGTGAGGTGGGACACGGCCTGTATGGTTCCCCCCAAAAAGTCCCCCCTGCGCTCTTTGGCGATGAGGGAGAGGTACACCTGGCCGGCGGTGAGGTTGGAGGCGCGGGTCACTTCGATGTCGATGAACCGCTCGTAGTGGCCCAGGTCCAAGTCCGTTTCGCCGCCGTCGGTGGTCACGAACACCTCGCCGTGCTGGTAGGGCGACATGGTGCCGGGGTCTACGTTCAGGTAGGGGTCTAGCTTCATTACCGACACCGACACCCCGCGGCTCTTGAGGATGCGTCCAATAGAGGCGACCCCAACCCCCTTGCCGACGGAACTGACCACTCCGCCCGTGACAAAGATGTACTTAGCGGTCATAGGCCAACTGTTAGACCTTAATCATTGGGGAACATCAAGGTGTTTTGGGAACTGAATTGAAGACAGGCCTTCGCGCCTGGGGAACCTTCTGCCTCAAGCCGTGGAACCCGTCTCAAGGCGACTGACCAAGGGATTATAGACCGTTGGCCCCGTGGGTGTCAACGCCAAGGGCCGCGGCCTTTCCGGGCGCCCCCGCCCCTCCCCTCCGTCATTCCCGCGCAGGCGGGAAGGGCGCGTGCGCCCACTTAGTTTTGAAGAGCGTTGGTTCAGCGTTGAGGCTTCTGGATTCCCGCTGTCCCTTTTCCGTCATTCCCGCGCAGGCGGGAATCCATCCCCGGCCTCGGTTTCGCCAGGCCGGCCCTCAACGGCGGGAACAGGCGGCGGGCCTGGGCGGGTAATCTTGTGACCCCTTCCCCTATCATATAATAAGGTAGCAGAGTGGGGTTTATAACGCCGCGATAGGCGGCCTTTCCGGGCGGCACTCCCCTCTCCCCTCCGTCATTCCCGCGCAGGCGGGAATCCATCCGGGCGGCGCGGCCTTTGAGAGGCGCCTCCCATCCGTCATTCCCGTGAAAACGGGAATCCAGGAAGGCGACATCCCAAAACCAGCGCTTCTCAAAACTAAGTGGGCACGCGTGCCCTTCCCGCGCAGGCGGGCTGTGGTCCTGTCGCAGGGGCGGTAAGAAAGATGGATTCCCGCCTTCGCGGGAATGACGGAAAAGGGGGGGGCGGGAATGACGGATAGGAGGTCGGGAACAGGCGCCGGGATTCGGCGGGTAATCTTGCGACCCCTTCCTACAATATAATACTGTGATTTAGTCTGCTAGAATGGGCAAGCAGGCCGGGAGAAGTGTATGAGTAGAGTTTGGGAGGATGTTCAGGGGCGCATTTTTGGCGCCGCGCGGAATTTGTTGAATGCGGAGTACGTGTTTGCGAAGACGATGGCAGACAACCCGCACTTCTACACGACCCGGAGGCGCTGGCCGGACAATAACGCGTTCACTGCCGCGGCAAGCGTAATCCAGTCGGAGGGCGAGCGGGCCTTTTATGGGGATTACAACTACACGGAATTATCTCTTAACGGATACTACTACTGGACCATGGGGGCTGCCCCGCCGGTGACGGAGGTCATAAACCGGAAGCGCAGGCGTTATGAGAACCCGTGGGACGAGTACGCGCATCTCTACGACGCTTCTTGCCGGGACTTGCGCCACCCGGACGAGATCGCCAGCGTGATGAGCGTCATCGGCTCTATGGAGGGGCTGGATGTCTTGGACGTGGGTTGCGGGACGGGGCTTCTGCTGGAGATGGCGCCTGAGCTTATGCCGGAGCGGTACACGGGCATCGATAGCTCGGAGGGGATGCTGCGGGAGTTGGCGGCCAAGTTTCCCGCTCACCGGCGGCGGGTCCTCTGCTGTAGCGCAGAGAACTTCTACCCTGAGTGCCGGTATGACCTGGTGGTCTCTATGTTCGGCGGGTTGGAGGGCGTGGATGTTGAGACCGTCCGGAAGCTGCTGGTGTGCGTGAAGCCAGGGGGCCGTTGGGTGATAATGCTGAGCGCGGCGGGGATGCCGGCGGACTGCTCGCAGTATTTCGGCTTCACGGTCCCGTACAGGGACAAGACGGCTGAGATGCGCGAGTTGGCGGGCGGCGGGGACTATGAGCCGGAGTTGGTGGGCCGCTACCACGTGTTCTGCGGACGGCGGCCTATGGATGAGGATAATCCGCTTGCCGGTTAGGTGTTACACCGGCGACAACGCGCTGGAAGGCGGCAAAGTGGGGTTTATAACGCCGCGGGGGGCGGGGAGACGGCGGCCTCCGCAGGCGCATTCGCAATAGTTGGAGGTTTACCAGCCATGCCATCTGAGGCCAACCACGGACTGAACATAATGCCCGGCAAGGGCATGACCAGGATTATGATGGGCTGCAAGCACCAGCGGGGCCTTGTCTACGTGGCCCCGGCGGAGAAGAGTTGGGTCTGCTCTGAGGAGATGCTGCCGGGCCACGCCCTGGCCGGGTTCCTTGGCGAGCTCACGGCCCAGAGGGATGAGCGGGTGGAGGCCCTAATGCAGAGATGGGGCGTCTACTACCGGCAGATGCCCTTGGAGGAGTCGGAGGACTAGCCGCCCCCGGCCACCGGGCCGCTGCTGGCCATTGGCCGGTCGTCCTGCTGGCTGGCCAGGTTGGGCGACGGGCTGGGCTCTATGGCGGGCGCGGGCTGCTTGGGGGCCTCCGCCACGACAGGCTCCGGGACCTCGGCCACCGGGGGCGTCCGTCCTTCAAAGAGGGCCTGCAAGGCCTCGCCCTCCACCGACTCGTGCTTAATAAGGTACTCAGCGAGGGACGCCAGCTTCTCCCGGTCTCCCTCCAAGATGGTGGTGGCGCGGTTATAAGCCGTGTTGATAAGGCTCAGGGTCTCCTTGTCAATCTCCTCGGCCACCTTGTCGCTGTAGTCCCGCTCCTCGTGAATCTCCCTGCCCAGGAACACCAACTCCTGGCGGCGTCCGAGGGTGCGTGGGCCAAGGTTTTCGCTCATCCCGTACTGCTTAATCATCTTCAGGGATATGCGGGTGGCCGTTTCCAAGTCGTTGCTGGCCCCGGTGGTTATCTCGCTGAACACCAACTCCTCGGCGACGCGGCCGCCCAGGGCCGTGGCCAGCATATCCTCAAACTGGGCCTTGGTCCACAGGTGGCGGTCCTCCTCGGGAATCAGGCGGGTGTAGCCGCCCATGGCGCCGCGAGCCACTATAGATATCTTGTGCACCTTATCGGCGTTGGGCAACTTCCAGGCCACCAGGCTGTGGCCCGCCTCGTGATAGGCGGTCATAGCCTTCTCGCGGTCGCTGATAACGCGGCTCTTGCGCTCCGGCCCGGCGATCACCCTATCGATAGCCTCCTCGAACTCCGCGCCGCTAATGAGCTTCTTATTGCGCCGGGCGGCCAGCAGGGCCCCCTCGTTGACCAGGTTGGCCAGGTCGGCGCCGCTGAAGCCCGGCGTCTGCTTGGCGATGACGTCCAGCTTCAGGTTGGGGGCGAGGGGCTTGCCCTGGGCGTGAGTCTTGAGGATGGCCTCCCGCCCGTTCACCTCAGGCAGGTCCAGGACCACCCGCCGGTCGAAGCGGCCGGGCCGCAGGAGGGCGGGGTCTAGGATGTCGGGCCTATTGGTGGCGGCGATGACGATAATGTTGGTGCCCGTCTCAAAGCCGTCCATCTCCACCAGAATCTGATTAAGGGTCTGCTCCCGCTCGTCGTGGCCGCCGCCCAGCCCGGCGCCGCGATGCCTTCCCACGGCGTCTATCTCATCCACGAAAACAATACATGGGGCGTTGCGCTTGGCCTGGTCGAAGAGGTCCCGCACCCGGGCCGCGCCCACTCCCACGAACATCTCCACGAACTCGCTGCCGCTGATGGGGAAGAAGGGAACCGCGGCCTCGCCGGCCACCGCCCGGGCCAACAGGGTCTTGCCCGTGCCCGGCGGGCCAACCAGGAGCAGGCCCCTGGGTATCCGGGCGCCCAGGGATAGGAACCGGTCCGGGTTCTGAAGGAACTCAACCACCTCCTCGAGCTCCGCCTTGGCTTCGTCGGCCCCGGCCACGTCGCTAAAGCTGACGGTGGGCCGGCTGGTCAGAATCATCTTGGCCTTGCTGCGCCCGAAATTCATCGTCTGGTTGCTGCTGCCCTGGGCCTGCCGCATCATAAAGATGATGAGGGCGCCAAAGAAGATGAGGGGCAGGAAGTTAATGAGCAGCCCGAAGTTGAAGCCCCCCGACCCCTTGAAGGTGATCTCCACGTCGCGGATGCCCTCGTTGCGGAACACCTCCGTTATGTCGGTGCCCTCGCCTATGCGGCTGTTCAACTCCGTGTCGGTGACGGTCCTAACCGTTAGGGATTCCCCCCTTACCTCTATAGAGGCGACCTGCCCGTCTCGGGCCAGGGAGATGACCTCGGTGAAGGGGACCTCCCTGGAGCCGCCGAAGCCGGGGCTGAACATATAGATAACGGTGACGACGGCAAGGATGATAAGTAGGTATATGAAGCCGCTTCGAAGCCACCTTCTGCTGCTCATTATAGTGTCAATCCACGTCCTGAATGTGTTCTGCGCGGCCTAAGGGCGGCCGCGTGGGGAAACCCGCCCGTGTCGCTGCATATTTAATAGTAAGGGATTATCGGCCAAAAATCAAAAGGCGGCCGGTTGCCCCTCATCCCGGCCTTATCCCCCCTCCCCTCCCCTCATTCCTGTCCCTAAGGGCCTGGCCGGTTACAGTCATACCTCTATAATAGATATGTAGGGTTTCGCGATTCCCGTTTTCACGGGAATGACGGACAAGGGGCAGGAATTCAGGAAGACCCCAATGCAGAACCAACGCTCTTCAAAACAAAGTGGGCGCACGCGCCCTTCCCGCCTGCGCGGGAATGACGGATAAGAGGGGGCGGGAATGCGGATAGGAAGGGGCGGGAATGACGGATAAGAGAAGGCTGGAATGACGAGGCGGGGCAAGAGCGGGTATGGCGGGCGGGGCGGGCCGATGGCCGGCATGGCGGGCAGGGGCAGAGGCTGGCGGGGCGGCGATAGGGAGCGGCCCCCTTTCCCTCAAAAGACGCGTCCAAAGGGGGGTGGCATAGGGCGAAAATAGGCGTATAATCTTGCAAAAGCCTTGGGAAATACCACTTGACAACGGCAATTAAGGTTGTGTAGAGTACCGATGGACTAATTAGGGGCAGGTGGCTAAACCCACCGCTTGCCCTTATAATCTATGGAAGGTGTCAACGGGAATGACACACAGCGGCTTGGGGAACTCCGCGCCAGGGGGGGACAAGGATGGAATACTCTTTTTTCCTTTGTTTTCACATCAAACCCGACCCCTCACTGGTGCGAAAAAGCATCAGACTATAGGAGGATGGTCTATGACAGATACCGGCAGGTTGGTTCTTGAAACTCAGATTGATAGGGAGGCGAAGTGACACGCAAAACGACCTGGATAATCCCCGGATTACTGGTAACCCTGCTGGCGGGGCTAATGTGGGCTCTGCCCATTTTGGCGGCCCCTTCCAGCGCAGACAGAGGTAGCGCGGAGTTCCGCGCTGTTACTCCTAGCGACGGGCGCGGCGGCAGCATCAGCCACGCCAGCCCCTATGCGTCGCCCTACGAGATAGACGCTGACGGCGACACCACCGACTACGCTAGGGTTTGGGTGGAGGTGGAGGACCAAGACCTAAACGTCCCCCTTAAGGCGATAGGTCTAAAGATGGGCAACCTAGGCTCGTCACCTACCGACCCCGCGCAAGATGAGATTGCCGCGGGCGGCCTTCTCGAAAACTGCGGCGTCTGCAGGGATGCGGAAACGATCACCACCGGTGCGATATTGGCTAACGCTACGGGTTCCTTCGTAGTGCCTAACCTCCAATACACGGTGGACAGCGGTTTGGGCTCCTTTACCAGCGCCGTGAACACAGTGCCGGAAGCCTTTCTTGGCACCGCCAACTCCGACGCCCGCTCGGATACCGACCATGACTCTTCCAAGGAAGGCGACCAGGACTACGGAAAAAGGTTCACCGGCTCCACGGACGGTCTGGTGAACGCTTCGGACGTGAAGGTGACGACCGTTGATGGCAAGTCGCTTCCCTCCACATACACCGTCAGGATAGACATCGCCAACGGGCGTGTGGACATTGGGGACACCAGCGCAATAGGAGCCAACAGCGTGTTTAAGGTGTTCTTCTGGCACAGCGCCGCGAACACCGTGGGCACCCAGTTCACCGCGGACGACGACGACGCAACCCCGGCCCAAAAGAGGTCTGAGGTGATACTGAAGAGCAACGCGGACAGCACAGGCATCGGCGTCACGTTGACGGAGACCGGGCGGACCACCGGCGTCTTCGGCCTCGCCGTGAACATCTGCGATGAGGCGGAGAGCGGCTGCCGGACCAGCCCCACAAGCAGCCCCGACGGTTCAGACGTTCCCATCATAGCGGTCAACGGGTCGGGCGACACCTTGAGGGTGGAGTACAGGGACGCCAGCCCCAGTGGCACCCGCAGCGACACCGTCACCATTGAGTCGGCTACCCCGGCCTTTGACGGCTTCAACCCGGGCCACAACGCCGCGGGCACTGAAGACGACCCGGACTTCACCGTGGAGGTCAGGGATGGGGAGTCCAAGATTCTCGACGACGACGACGACGACGACAGCATGAGCTTCATCTTCGCCCTGTACGACACGGACGGGGGCTGGATTGACGGCCCCTTTGAGGTGACGCGCGGGGACTTTGAAAATGAGGACTCCATAACCAACGGGTTTGAGGTTACGGCCAGCTTCAGAAGCGGCTCAGGCACAAGCGACGACCTGAACCCGGCGAACAACGACGAGTACGAGATCCACTGGTGGGTTAGGGCCGTGGACCAGGCCGGCAACATAGGCCTCAGCGACCAGAAGGGCCAGGAGACCATCGCCGGTCGCATGAAAATCACCAATGACAGCGATGAGGTTGAAGGCACCAGCAATACGGACTTCACCGCCGACCTTTCCGTTGGTGACACCCTCACCATCGCCGGCCAGACCCGGATAGTGGAGACGATTACCGACGAAGAGACCCTGACGGTTGACAGGAAGTTCACCCTTACCAGATCGAGCCAGACCGCCACCAAGGGCGTCTGCGTGCCCTTCCAGTCGGACCTGAGGTTGCCCATTGATAACGCCTCAGCAAACGAAGACGACATGGACGCGTTGGCCGGCTGCGACCCCTACGTGGTCAGGGTGGACGAGGAGGACCCCAGACTCGTGAGCGCCACCGCAGGCCCCTGGCTTGACGGGAAGACCATTAAGGAAGGCCCCGACGCCATCAGGACCAGCGTCATGGCGATGTTCAGCGAGAACATGGACTGCGCCAGCTTTTCGACCTCTGACTTTGAGGTTGACAACGACGAGCCCAGCGCCGTCACCTGCCATGCGGACCACAAAAACCGGGTCTTCCTGACCGTTTCCGAGATGGACCCGGACGACACCCCCAGGGTTGAGGTGGTGGACACCGTTACCGACCTGGCGGGCAACGAGTTGGATGACGACGTGGAAACGGCCGAGGATGGGATGCCCGCGATTCTGACGGTGACGGTTACCGGCACCGCCATGCCCGGCTCCCGCCCAGTGACGGACGAGACCGTTACGGTCACCATTGAATCGGACGAGAGGCTTGGAAGCAGGCCCAACGTTGAAGTTAACCAGGTCTTCGACGACTACTGTCTCGTGTCATCCGGCGATGAGGCCGCCGACACCGACCCGTGCAAGACCAGCACCGGGGCAAACAAGGCCTCCGGCACGGGCAGACCCACAGGAACGGCCAACGAGTGGGAGTTTGAGGTGGAACTGACCACCGCCGGACTGTACAACGTGTACGTCACCGGCACCGACCAGGGCGGCAGCATCGACAGCGTTAAGGGCGTGGCCCCGGCGGACTTCGACAACGAGTCCATCGCTGACGACAACCCCATCCTGATTGAGGTGGACACGGGGATACCCACCCCCACCTTTACCCCGGAGGACAAGGGCGAGACCGACGACCCCAACGTGTTCCTTAAGATAGCCTTCACCAACGAGGGCAAGGAATACGGTCTGGACGCGATCGCCGACGGCGAAGAGGACTTCCCGAGGCGCGACCACACCACGGTCTCCGACAACATCGCCACCGACTTTGACACCAGCGCCACGGTGACGCTGACGAAGGCTACCCTGGACGGCCCCGGATACGACACGACCGACGTCATGGAGAACTTCAGCAGCAGAGACAACGTGTTGCACATCTGGAGGCCCGGCAGCCTGGAGTTGGGTTCCTACACCCTGAAGGTGACGGGACGCGACGCGGCGGGCAACACCCAGAGTTGGACCAGCGCCTTTAAGGTGACGGAGCGCAAGCCCTACAAGGTCCACATCGACCCCGGCTCCAACCTGGTTTCCATACCGGCCAACCCGGCCAGCGGCGACGTGAACGACGTGTTCGGAGCAGAGACGGCCATAAGCCTGGTAATGACCTACGACAACCCCACCGGGTTGTGGCAGGTGGCCAGGCGCGGCAGCGACGGGCAGTTCACGGGCAACCTGGAGACCATCGACTCACGGCACGCCTACTGGGTGGTGTCCGATGACCAACTGGACCTGGAGATACTGCTCCCGGCATCCAGCGAACTCACGGTGCTGCCTCCGGCCATAGAGGTCTACAAGGGCTGGAACCTGGTTCCGATAGTGGACGTGCAGCAGCGCGCGGTGGGCGCGACGGTACCCGCCAACGACTACTTCGCCAACATCGACTGGGACGTGGCCTACGGCTACGACACCGTGGCGGGGATCTTCGCCAAGGTTACGAAGACCGCCGGAACCACGGATGACCCCAGCAGGATGCTGGAAGTCGGACAAGGGTACTTCGTGTACGCCAACGAGGACGGGGTCATAATCCCCTAACCCTCCGGGCTGCATAAGTAAGCCAAAAAGGGAAGACCCCCCAACCGGGGGGTCTTCCCTTTTCAGTGGGGGGCGTGGGCGGCCGAGCGGCGTCCGCCCACCCGCCCCTCCTTTCCGTCATTCCCGCGCAGGCGTGCCTCCATCCCCTCCGGGTCGGTTGCGTGGGACCGCCCGCCATTCCTGGCCGCCGCCTCGATTCCGTCATTCCCGTGAAAACGGGAATCCATCCCCTCCGGGTCGGTTGCGTGGGGCCACCCGCCATTCCTGGCTCCCCCTCCCGTCTAGTCCTTCCCGCCCTCTTATCCGTCATTCCCCCCTTCCTTTCCGTCATTCCCGTGAAAACGGGAATCCAGGAAGGCTACATCGCTATGACAGGCTCCGACTTTAGCGAGCCCGGCCCCTTGCCGAACGGACGGATGGCGAGGGGGGTGTGGCGCGCCGTGGCGCGGGTTGTGCCGGCGCAACACTGGCGAGGGAAGGGGGGGATGGATTCCCGCCTACGCGGGAATGACGGAAAGGAGGTGGATGACGGCTGGCGGGCCAGAATCGGGAAGACCCCAACGCAGAGCCAACGCTCTTCAAAACTTAAGTGGGCGCACGCGCCCTTCCCGCCTGCGCGGGAATGACGGGAAGGAGGGCGGGAATGACGGAAAAAGCCTGAAGGGGGGGCCGGGCTAGGAGGGGAGGGCGGTGGGTTTTAGCAGCGTGACGGTTGTGTTGGCGGGTAGGGTGGTGGTGGTGACGCTGAGGCGGGGCCTCTCTTCGGCGTCCCGCACGCTCATCTCCCGGAGAAAGGCGTCAATGGTATCCAACTCCACGGCGGCCCCGGGAACCCGGTAGTGCATGGGTATCACGATACGCGGCTCAATGCTATGAATCAGCGCGCTCAGCCGGTCCGGGGGCAGGGTGCCGCGTCCGCCCACGGGCACGAAAAGAACGTCTAGGGGCGTCAGGTCGTCGACCAGCTTGTTGGAAAGGGGGTGGGCCAGGTCGCCTAGATGGCAGAGGCGGAGGCCCTCCATTTCGAAGAGATAGGCCGTGTTGCGGGGTGGGGGCGGGGTGTCGGGGTTGGTGGGCGGTGGGGTCATGACGCCGTTGACGTAGACCCCCGCGACGCCGTACTCACCCGGCCCCTCCAGCAGCCGGAAATCCCCGTCGACGCTTGCCACGGCGCTGTGGTTGGGGTGGATGCTGCTAACGGTCACGATGTCGGGCTCCACGCCGGCCACCGTCCCGCCGAGAGAGGCCGGGAAGGGGTCGGTGAGGATGGATACGGCGGCGCCGCGCAGCCGGAAGCAGGAGTGGGCAAGCCAGGTTATTTCCATAGGGCGGGCCTTCCTTGCGCGCGCAGCAGGGACCAGGCGGCGGGGGCCATCAGCGAGGCCACGTAGAGCTTGGCCAGGTCCCCCGGTATGAAGGGGTAGAGTCCGAAGTTCAGGGCATTGCCCCAACCCACGAAGAGTCCCAACTGGATGAGTCCCGGCACGTAGATTATGGCGTTGCCGATAAGCATGGCCACGAGGAGGGGCGTCCCCCGGTTCCAACCCCGCTCGGACAGGAAGCCTACCAGGAAGGCGGCGGCGGCGAAGCCGATGATGTATCCGCCGCTGGCCAACTGCCAAAAGTGGCCGAAGCCGCCGCCCGCGTAGACGTGCATTCCCGCCGATCCCTGGGCCAGGTACATGACGGTGGTCAGCAGACCCAGGCGGCTGCCCAGGGCGGCCCCGGTGAGGAGCACGGCCAGGGTCTGGCCGGTTATGGGCACGGGGTTATCGCCAAAGTGGATGGATACGCGGGCGAAGAGGGTTATAAGCAGACTGAAGCCGATGATTCGAGCCGCGTCGCGCATCACGGCGGTGCGGGAGGCGGGCGCGGCGACTAGCCCTACAAGGGCCTGGGGCATTGGCTTGGAGGATGTCTCCGTCGCCGCGGCCATGGCCAATCGGCTGAGGTAGGCCAGCCCAACGCCAAAGGATAGGACTATGCCCAGGTTCTTGGCGGCGTCGCTCAGGAACGCCCCCCAGGAGAAGGGGGTCAGGAGGCTGAAGCCGGTGGGGAAGAGGGCTTCAAAGATGGCCCCGGTGATTCCAAGCCCAAAGGCCAAGGCCCAGAATACGGACGCCTTTGGCCCGGCGCAGGACGGGCGGGCTATAACGGCTGTTCTTTCCTGGGCTATCAAGCAGTCCTCCCGGGTGAGAATAGAGCGTCAGCCGTAGAAGTATAATTCCATGCTCAGGCGTCGTCAACGCCTTGACACCCCTAAGGCGTGGGCGCTAGAGTCCCACCCACGGCAGGGAGAGCAGAGATGGCAAAGACGCAAAGCAGCGCGGCCCCCGGCAAGAGCGCCTCCACGGTGTTGAGGACGCTGGTTGAGGAGTATATCGGAACGGCGGTCCCGGTGGCGTCGGAGATGATAGCCCGCCGGTCGCCGGTGAAGGTGAGCTCCGCCACGGTGCGGAACAAGATGGCGGAGTTGGAGGAGGAGGGCTACATCGTGCGGCCCCACGTGTCCGCCGGCGGGGTGCCGTCCAGCAAGGGATACCGCTTTTACATTGAGACGCTGGGGGAGGACCCGGAGCCGTCGGCGGAGGTGAGGCGTCGGATTCTGACCCGGTTCGACCAGTCCCAGAGGGAGTCGGACGCGTGGATAAGCCTGGCCGCCGCGGCCCTTTCCGACCTGTCCCAGAACATGGCCCTGGTGACTCACCCCCGGATGGCGGCCTCCCGCATCAAGTACGTTCAACTGGTGCTGCTCCAAGAGTTCCTCGCCCTGCTGATAGTGGTGCTGGAGGAGGCCCGGCTCAAGAGGCGCCTGATACCGTTGGAGAACCCCGTGGACCAGGACGACCTGACCACCTCAGCCAACAAGCTGACCTCCGCTTTGGCCGGCCTCACCCACCGGGAGACGCCCAAGGAGGCCGTGGGGTTGACGCCCTTCGAGCGGGCCGTCGCCCGCGACGCCCTGGCCGTCTTGAGGCAGGACACGGAGAGCGCCGCCAAGGAGCACAGCATCGACGGGCTGCGCCTGCTGCTGCGGCAGCCGGAGTTCGACCGGCGGGGCAAGGCCCAGGAGGTGCTGGAGCTTTTGGAGGAGAACATCCTGGTCAACAGCATCCTTTCCGAGGTCCCCGAGACGGGGGAGATTGCGGTGCACATTGGCGAGGAGAACGCGGAGGAGAGCCTGAAGCCCTTCAGCATCGTGTTGTGCCAGTACGGCCTCCCGGAGGAGGCGGCCGGGGTGGTGGCCGTTATCGGGCCTACGCGGTTGGAGTATTCCAGCGTCATAGGCGGCGTGAGGTTCCTCTCCTCCTACATGGGCGACCTGATAGCCTCCGGCCGCTACTAGTCCCGGCGGCCGGGACTTCCCCGGATGGAAGTCTTGCGCCAATCGCCATATTTTCCATGTATACTAGTAAAGTTCAAACCTTTGCGTAAGGGGCGGTCTTGGCCAAGCTAGACTATTACGAGGTTCTGGGGGTGTCGAAAGGCGCGTCGGAGGAGGAGATACGTAAGAGCTTTCGGAAGAAGGCCTTGGAGTATCACCCCGACCGCAACAGCGCCCCCGGGGCCGAGGAGAAGTTCAAAGAGGTCAACGAGGCCTACCAGATTCTGATGAACCCGGAGAAGCGGGCCAGGTATGACCGTTACGGCCACGCCGGGTTGGGGCCGGAGGCGGGTTTCGCCAGGGATTTCGAAGGGTCGGATATCTTTGGCGGCCTTGGCGACATCTTCGACTCCTTCTTTGGAGACTTTACGGCCCAGGGCAGGAACGCCCCCCGGCGGGGCGGCGACCTGCGTCAGAGGGTGGTTCTCAGCTTTGAGGAGGCCTACTCAGGCGCGGAAAAGGAGTTGGTCCTCAACCGCTCCGAGAGGTGCCACCGCTGCGAGGGCAGCCGCAGCGAGCCGGGGGCCGACGTTTCCCGGTGCGCGGACTGCAACGGGCGGGGCCAGGTCCGGCGCTCCCAACGGGGCCTCTTCGGCCAGTTCGTCCAGGTGGTGGCCTGCCCCGCCTGCAAGGGTCAGGGGCGCATAGTTGAGGAGCCTTGCCTTAACTGCCGCGGCGCCGGCTCCGAGCGGCGCAGGACCCGCCGCGCGGTGAACATCCCCGCAGGCATCGAGGACGGTATGCAGGTGCGCCTCACGGGCGAGGGCGAAATGGGCGTCAACGGGGGGCCGCCGGGGAACCTGTACGTAGAGGTGTCCGTCGACCCTCATCCCGTTTTCCGACGCCAGGGCGCCGACCTGCTCATGGACCTGCCCCTCAACTTCGCTCAGGCGGCCCTCGGCGCCGAGGTCACCATTCCCATCATCGGCGGCAGCGAGTCCATCAAGGTGCCGGCGGGCGCGCAGCCGGGCAGCGTGCTTTCCATAAAGGGCAAGGGTATGCCCCACATTAGGAACCACAGGCGGGGCGACGTTCTCGTGCGGCTGACCCTGGAGGTTCCCACCAAACTGAACGCTGAGCAGCGAGAGGCCTTGGACGACCTGGCCAGGGCGATGTCTTGGAACGACCACCAGGACGGCAAGGACAAGGGCATACTGGATAAGTTGAAGGACGCCTTCACCGGAACTTAGCCGGTCAGCCGCTATGCGCGCGGGCCTAGGGAGCCAATCCCTTGGCCGTTTTGGTATAGTTAGCCCATGCAGTGGCTGGAGCTCAGCGTTCAAGTCCCATCGGAGTTTGTTGAGCCGGTGTCCTACCTCTTCGGGCGCTACGGCAAGGGGCTTTCTATTGAAGACGTTGGCGGCGGCCAGGCCCTGCTGCGCACTTATCTGACCTCAACCTCCAAGCAGAAGCGGGCGCGGATAGAGGTTGGAGTGAAGTTGATAGGCTCCCTCAAGCCTATTGGCGACCTCTGCGTTCGGGAGCTTGACGGGGTGGACTGGCAGGAGGCCTGGAAGGAGCAGTTCACCCTGTTGAGGGCGGGCCGCCGCCTTGTGATTAGGCCGCCGTGGATATCCTACGACGCCCGCGACGGCGAGTTGGTCATGGAGATAGACCCGGGGTTGGCCTTCGGCACGGGCCACCATCCCACCACGCTTATGTGCTTGGAGGAGTTGGAGAACCTGACGCGTCCCGGGACGCGGGTCTTGGACCTGGGGACGGGTTCCGGCATCCTCAGCATCGCGGCCATCGGGTTGGGAGCGAGTCACGTGGTGGCCTTAGACGTGGACCCGACGGCGGTTAAGGCGGCGCGGCAGGCCCTGAAGCGAAACGGCGTGCACGACAGGGTGAGGCTGGTTCGCGGGACCCTTCCCAACGGCAAGGCGCCGGCCAACGCCTTTGACCTTGCCACGGCCAACATTAGCTCCAAGGTGGTGGAGGACAGGGCCGGTGACCTGTTCGCCTGTCTCGTGAGGGGCGGCCGGTTGGTGGCGGGCGGCTTTCTGGACCGGCAGGAGCAGGGCGTAGCCGAGCGGCTGCGGGAGGTGGGGTTCACGCTGCGGAGCCGCCGCGCCATAGATGACTGGGTGACGCTGGTGTGCTCCAAGGAATGACGGCGCGCCGGGGAGTTCGCGGGAATTTAAGGCGCGCCGGGACTACTCGCGCCGGGGCGGACGGCCCATTAGATTCGTTATTGCCCGCTTCAGGTCCAGTCCTTCAAAGAGGGTCTGGTAAATGGCGCGGGTTATGGGCGCCTCCACCCCCAGCGACTCGGCCATTCGCAGGGCGGCTGAGGTGGTGTACACACCCTCCGCCACGTTATTCATAGCGGCCAGAATCTCGTCCAAGGGCCTCCCCTTGGCCAACTCCTCGCCAACAAACCGGTTCCGGCTGAGGGGGCTGAAGCAGGTGGCCACCACGTCGCCCAGACCCGCCAGCCCCGCGAAGGTCAGGGGACTGGCGCCGGCCCGCACGCCCAGGCGCGTTATCTCCGCCAGGCCGCGGGTGATGAAAGCGGCCTTGGCGTTATCGCCGTAGCCCAGCCCGTCGCATATGCCGCAGCCCAAGGCGATAACGTTCTTCAGCGCCCCCGCCAACTCCACCCCTATCACGTCTTCGTTGGTGTAAACCCGGAAGGCGGGGGACATGAACATGGTCTGGACCAGCGTCGCGGCGTCCCTGTCCCTGCTGGCGACGACGGTGGAGGCGGGCTTCCGGGTCAGGACCTCCGCGGCCAGATTCGGCCCCGATAGAACGGCGTACCGCCGGACGGCGTCCTCGGGCATCAGCTCCGCCACCACCTCGCCCATGGTCTTGCCGCCGTCCAACTCCAGGCCCTTGGTGGCGCTCAGCAGTATGGCCCCCGGTTCCACCGAGTCCCGTATCCAAAGGAGGTTTTGCCGGAACCGGTGGGATGGAACCGCCAGGATAACCACCGTGGCGCCGCGTAGGGCCTCGTTTGGCCGGTGGGTCGCGGCCAGAGCGTCGGGAAGGCGCGTTCCGGCGGGAAGGCGGGGGCTCGCTCGCTCGGAGCCGAGGCGTTGGGCCTCTTCCAACGTCCTAGCCAGAAGCGTGGTGGACGCCTTGTTCCGGCTAAGGTGAATAGCCAGGGTGACTCCCCAGGTGGTGGTTCCTACTATGGCCGCCCGAGCCAAGGGCCGCTACGCTCGCTCAGGGGCCTTGCCGTTAGGCTCGCCCAGGCGTCGTTCTGAGCCGTTCAGGAGGCGGTGGATGTTGCCCCGGTGCTGCCAGAATATCATCGCCCCGCCTACGCCCGTGTAAATTAGGGTGATGGACGGGTGGCCCCAGATAGCGGCTTGAAGGGCGGTGACGACCACCGCCGCTATGACGCAGAGGAGGGACCCCAGGGAGACGTACCGGGTGGCGTAGACGGTGATAGCGAACACGCTCACGCTGGCGGCGAGGGCTATGGGGCTAATGAGACCCAGGGCGCCGGCCCCGGTGGCTATGCCGCGGCCGCCTTTGAACTTCAGGAATACGGGCCAGTTGTGGCCCACCAACGCCATGAGGCCGGCGGTCACCTCGGCGGCGGCGGTGTCTGCGATGGCAACGGCCAGTAGGACGGCGAGAACCCCCTTGCTCATGTCCAGGACCAGCACCGCGGCGGCGACCTTGGTCCCGCCCCTCCGCAGGACGTTGGACGTTCCGATGCCCCCGCTGCCGCTCTCCCGGATGTCCTCGCCCTGAGTGAGCCTTATTAGCAGGAAGCCCCAGGGCACGGAGCCGAGCATGTAGGCCAAGGGTATCAGCAAAAGGTACTGGGGCAGGGTTTGGGACGTGTCGAAGGTCAGGACCACTCCCGCCGCGTAGGCCGCCAGCAGCGGTGGCAGGGCGAGGAGGATAACGGCCAGCCGCACGGTCACTTCCCCCGCTTGAAGACGAGCCTCAAGTGGGTGTGCCGGAAGTCGAAGGCCCTTCTTATGCGGTTTTCCAGGTAGCGCCGGTAGGAGAAGTGCACCTTTGGGTCGTTTACGCTGAAGATGAAGGTGGGTGGATTGACGCCCACCTGCCTAACGTCTCGAATGGACACCTGCCTGGGTCCTGTGGAGGCGGGCAGCTTGTCGGCCAAGGCCTCCGTCAGCGTCCGCTTGAGCTGGTGGGGAGGCGCCACCCGGTTCCGCTCTTGGTACAGGTCGAGGGCCAGGCGCAGCAGGTCGCTCACGCCCTCATTCTTCAGGGCCGAGATGAAGGCTATGGGCACGTAGGGCATGAAGTGGAACCGGCGGCGCACCGTCCAGATGGCCTCCTCCATCTCGGCGCCGTCCTTGGATGGGACCAGGTCCCACTTGTTGACCACGGCTATCATCCCCTTGAAGGAGTCGGCGGCGTAGCCGAAGACGTGGGCGTCTTGGGCCGTGGCCAACTCCGTGGCGTCCATGACCATGAAGGCGATGTCGGAACGCTCTATGGCGCGGAAGGCCCGCAGGACGCTGTACCGTTCGATGCCCGGACGCACTTGGCCGCGGCGGCGTACCCCCGCGGTGTCCACCAGAACCATGGGGCTGTTCTCAAAATCAAAGCGGGTGTCCAGGCTGTCCCTGGTCGTTCCCGCTATCTCGCTGACGATGGCCCGTTCCTCACCCAGTATCGCGTTCAGCAGTTGAGACTTGCCCACGTTGGTCCTGCCCAGAATGGCGATTCTAGGAACCCCGGCCTCCTCCTCCTCGACCTCTGCGGGGGGAAGAAGGGCGATTACGCGCTCCACCAGGTCGTGGATGCCGAGGTTGTGGTACGCGCTAATTAAGAAGGGTTCGCCCATGCCCAGGCGGTAGAACTCGGCGGCTGACAACTCCCTCTGCTGGTTGTCCACCTTAGTGACCACCGTTATGCAGGGCTTTTCACGGCGCCGCACCTGGAGGGCGATATCCTGGTCTATGGGGTTCAGCCCGTCAATGCCGTCCACCAAAAAGAGGAGCAGGTCCGCATCGTCGATGGCCGTTTCCACCTGGGACCTGACCTTTCCCTTGAGGGGGTCTTCCCCCGGCGGCTCAAGCCCTCCGGTGTCGACGACGGTGAAGGCGTGGTCGTCCCACTCCACCTCCCCTAAAATGCGGTCGCGGGTGGTGCCCGGCACGTCGGTGACCACGGCCTCCCGCCGGCCCACCAGCCGGTTGAACAGGGTGGACTTGCCCACGTTGGGCCTGCCGATTATTGCTACCAACGGTTTGGTCATGGCTTCTGCGGTGGGCGCGCGCTCCCTCCGGCCTGGGGGTTGGAGACGGCCCTACCCCTCCGGCCCAAGGATGTATTCCAGCAGGGCTTTTTGGGCGTGGAGGCGGTTTTCCGCCTGGTCGAAGGCCACGGACTGGGGGCCGTCCAGCATCCCGGGGGAGACCTCCTCGCCGTAGTGCGCGGGCATGTCGTGCATTAAGATGGCGTCGGGACGGGCTAGGGACATGAGGTCAGGATTCACGGTGTAGCCTTGAAAGGCCTTCATCCGGGCGGCGCGTTCGGCTTCGTCACCCATGCTTATCCATACGTCGGTGTAGACCACGTCGGCGCCGGCCACGGCCTCCCGGGGGTCGGTGGTGGTCTTGACCGCCCCGTGGTGGTTGGAGGCCCGCTTCCGCGCCGTTTCCAGGGAGGCCGGGTCGAGGCCGTAGCCCTCGGGGGATGCGATGACGAAGTTGGAGCCCACGGAGCACACGCCGAGGGCCAGGCTCCGGGCCACGTTGTTGCCGTCACCCACAAAGGCCACCGTCAGGCCCGACAGCCGGCCTTTGGCCTCCATGATGGTCTGGAGGTCGGCGATTATCTGGCAGGGGTGTTCCCAGTCGGAGAGGGCGTTTACCACGGGAACCGAGGCGTGTTGGGCCAGGGCCTTCAAGGAGTCGTGGGCGTTTACGCGGGCGACGATGCAGTCCACGTACCGGGACACCACCCGGGCCACGTCGGCGACGGGCTCCCGGATTCCCAAGTCCACCTCCTGCGCGCCCATGTAAAGGCAGTGGCCGCCCATCTGGTTTATGCCCACGTCGAAGCTGGCCCTGGTGCGGAGGGATGGCTTCTCGAAGAGGAGGAGCACGGAGCGGCCGGCCAAGGCCTTGCAGTGGCTGCCGGCCTTCATGCTCGCGGCCCTTTCGACCAAGCCAAGCATTTTAGCGGCGCTCAGGTCGGTGATTGAGAGGAAGTTTTTGTCGGGCATGTGGGTTCTCCGCACAGAATCATAACTTAGAAGAGTATACACCTTCAAGCCGCGGCCATGTATGGGCGCGCGTGGGGCGTGGAAGCCCTTCACCCTCCCGTCATTCCCGTGAAAACGGGAATCCAGGAAGGCCACGTCGTAGAGCCGACGCCTCAAGCCCCAGGGCCAACCGCATGAGGGCCCGCCTCCCATCTCCTTTCCGTCATTCCCGCGCAGGCGGGAATCCATCCCCCCGGCGCGTTGCGCTGCGGCCAACCGCATGAGAAGTCTGCCTGGGACACTCCCGTCTCCCCACCTAACGAGGGATGGAGACCTTAAGCCGGTCTGGTCGCAACTAGCCTAGCCCTTGCCGGTGATTCGCGCCGTTGCCCGATTGCCCTGGCGTAATGGAGGGGAGAAGATGGATTCCCGCCTGCGCGGGAATGACGGAGGGGAGAGAGCGGGAATGACGAAAGGGGGGGGGGCGGGAATGACGGATGGGTGGCGGGAATCCAGAAGCCACCCAACGCTCTTCAAAACTAAGTGGGCGCACGCGCCCTTCCCGCCTGCGCGGGAATGACGAAAGGGGGGCGGGAATGACGGAATGCGTCAGTTGTGGGTGGCCCTCAGAGGGCGGGGGCGGAGCGGCGGGCGTCCAGCCGCCGGGCTATCATGGCGTCGGCCAGGGGGCTTTGGGCGGGCCGGATGGCCACGTCGACGAGGGACGGCAGGTTGGAGTCCACGGCGCGTTTGATGGCCGGGGCCAGCTGCCGGGCCTCCTCAACCCGCTCGCCGTGGCCGCCTATGGCCTCGACAATCCTGTCGTAACGCACCGGCCGTAAGTCCGTCGCCACGGCGCGCCCGTAGTAGGCCAGCTGGAAGTTCTTGTCGATGCTCCAAGCCGAGTCGTTGCCCAAAATTGCGGTGAAGGGCAGGTTGTGGCGTAGGGCGGTGTCGTACTCCATGGCGTAAAAGCCCAGGGAGCCGTCACCGATGAACAGGAAGACCTTGGAGTTGGGAAGGGCCAGCTTGGCGGCCAGGGCGTAGGGAAGTCCGAAGCCGAGGTGGGAGAGGGGGCCGAGGCGCAGCCAGCGCCCGGGCCTTCGCGCCTTGAGGTAGCCGCGGCCCCACTGGACGAAGTCGCCGCCGTCGAAAATGAGGGCCGAGTCGTCGTCCAAGAAGTTCTGCGCCTCCTTGAACACGCGCATGGCGTGGAGGGGCGGGTCGTCCACCGCGTGGGACTCCAAGGCCTTGAGGTGGGAGCGGCGGTCGGACTCAAGGGCCTGCGTCCATGAGGAGATGTCGCTCCGGGGCCGGCGGGCGGCCTCGGCGGTCAACTGCTCGACCACGGCGTTGAGGTGGCCCAGGATTCCCAGGGTGAGGGTGCGGCTGCGTCCCAACTCCTCCGCCGACGGGTCAACCTGAATCAGGCGGGCGTTGGGGCTGAAGAAGGGTGGCATCCCGTACCGGTAGCGGTGGTCGAGCCGCTTGCCCAGGAGCAGGACCACGTCGGCCTGCCGGAAGCGCCGGGCGGCCGGGTTCAGAGACGCGTCGGCGTATCCGAAGCAGAGGGGATGGTCGTCGGAAATCAGCCCCCTGGCCTGCTCAACGGTGAAGGCGGGCAGGCCGGCGGTCTCTACAAGCTGGCGCAGCGACTCCGGCTCCACGGAGTACCGCGACGCGTTGGCGGCTATCAGGATGGGCCTATCCGCGCGGCTCAGCAGCCCGGCGGCCTCCTTGACCAGGCCGGGGTCGCCGGGATTTTGGCCCTGGTGCCGGTAGCGCGAGGGCGTGTATCTTGGGAAGTCCTCCTCGGGGATTGAGCGCTCCTGCACGTCGATGGGCACGGTGAGGTGGACGGGGCCCGGGCGGCCCGACAGGGCGGTCCGGAAGGCGGTGGCCACCATGTCGGGAATGCGGTGGTGGTGGTGGGCGAGCCATGAGCCTTTGGCGACGGGGCGCGCCATGGCGACCTGGTCTATCTCCTGGAAGGAGTGCATCCCGTGCTCCGGGAGTTCGCTGGCGCCGGCTATGAATATGACGGGGCTTTCTGAGGTGTAAACGTTGGGGAGGCCGGAGATGGCGTTGGCGAAGCCGGGGCCGCCGGTGACCATGGCGACCGCCGGTTCCCCCGTAATGCGGCACCAGGCGTCGGCCATGCCCATGGCGGCGGCCTCGTGGCGCGTGTCGATAAGCTGTATTCCCTCGTCAACGGCGGCGTCGCAGAGGGGCAGGATGGTGTCTCCCACGATGGTGAAGACCCGCTTGATCCCCTCCAGCTTCAGGCATCGCATTACCAGGTGCGCTCCGGTGAGCTTGGCCATGAGTCCTCCCCCGTTCAGGTGAGGTTCATTGTAGGCGGCCTATCGCCGGGGCACAAGGCGGCGCGTTCCTTCCCTCACTGTCCCGCAAGGTGAACTAGGGGTTGCGTAGGGGTGTGCGGTGGGATACTTTGGGTTGGATATTCGTTGGAGGGCAGCCATGAGGATAGCCGTGATGGGCGCAGGCGGGGTGGGCGGTTATTTTGGAGGGATGTTGGCCAAGGCCGGAAACCCGGTCGCCTTCATAGCTCGCGGCGAGCATCTGAGGGCGATTAGGGACAGCGGCTTGAGGGTGTCTCACAGTGGAGGCGATTTCACCGTGGCCGCGGAGGCGACGGATGACCCCGGCGACGTTGGCCGGGTGGATTTGGTCCTGTTTACGGTGAAGGCCTACGATACGGACTCCGCCATTTCCGCCATGAAGCCCCTGTTGGCCGGGGACACCGCCGTTCTTACCCTCCAAAACGGCGTGGACAGCCACCGGACGCTGGACGAGGCCTTGGGCCAGGGCAGGGCGCTGCCGGGGGCGGCCTACGTCGAAAGCCGCATCGATTCGCCCGGCGTGGTCGTGCAAACGGGGGAGGTGGCGCGAATCGTCTTTGGCGAGGCTACGGGGGCGCAGAGCCAGAGGGCCGGGGAGATAGGCGACGCGCTGCGGCAGGCCGGCATCGATGGGGAACTGTCCTCGGACGTGGTGAAAACGCTGTGGACAAAGTTCCTGTTCATCGCCGCCGTCGCCGGGGTCACCAGCGCCTGCCGCGCCGGCTTGGGGTCCCTTCTGAAGGACCCGGAGCACAGGGGTCTGCTGGTGGCCGCCATGAAGGAGATTGAGGCGGTGGGACGCGCTCGCGGCGTCCTTCTGGATGACGACGTGGTGGCGCAGACCATGGGGTACGTTGATGGCGCGGCAAGGGATATCAAGGCGTCTATGCACACGGACTTGGAGCGGGGACGCCGCCTTGAACTGGATGTCTTCAACGGGGCCGTGGCGCGGCTGGGGGCCGAGGCGGGGGTGGATACCCCGGTGAACAGGTTTCTGTATCTGGCCCTGAAGCCCCACGTCAACGGCGGCGGCGCCCCGCCGGGGTAGCCTTCCGCTTCCCCCATAAATTCCACACTGGAGGTCTGGAACCGAAATGGACTTTATGCTTACCGAGGAGCAGCGACTGGTGGTGGCCAACGCCCGGAGGGTGGCCAGGGACTGCCTGGAGCCGAGGGCGGCCCACTACGACGAGTCGGCCAGTCATCCTGTGGAGAGTTGGCGCGACGTTTGGGAGCACGGACTCCTTGCCATGGCGGTCCCGCGGGAGCACGGGGGCCTGGGCCTCGACATGCTCACCTACGTTATGGTCATCGAGGCCCTGGCTCAGGGCTGCGCGAACACCGCCATGACCGTTCACATGCACTCGGTGGTGCAGCGGTACATAGACGCCCTCGCTTCCCCGGCGCAGAAGGCCGCCCTTTATCCGGAGGTGGTCGAGGAGGGGAGGCTTTTCGGAAGTTGGGGCAGCGAGCCGGGGCGCCGCGGCGGTTCCGGCGTCGTCCAAACGATAATCTCCCCCACCGGTGGAGGCTACGTCATCAACGGGCAGAAGCATTTCTGCACCATGGCGGGGGGCGCCCACCGGTACATGGTTCACTGCACCGTGGATGGCGGCCAAGGCTCCGGGGGCGTGCTCATGGCCATGACGCCTCACGACGCGGCGGGGCTGAGGATAACGGGCGAGTGGAATACCCTGGGAATGCGGGGAACGGTGAGCCCCAGCGTGTCCTTTGAGGAGTGCCGCGTTGACCGCAGCGCGGTTTTGGGGAGGCCCGGCCTGGCCGAGAGGGTGGGCGTCGGCCAGGGATTCGGGTTGGGATACGCCGCCGTGTATCTGGGGGCCGCCGCCCGCGCCCTGGAGTTCACCATCGACCACAGCAAGACCCACCGCTACGCCCCGGACCCGGACTTCCTGTGCCACAGCCTGGTGGTCCAGCGGGCCGTGGCCGAGATGTCCCTGGCCCTGGAGGGCGCCCGGATGGTCCTGTACGGGGCCGCCAGCCGGTGGAACGATAAGAGCGACCCCATAAGCAGGGCCATCCTGGCGGCCCGGGCCAAGTACCTGGCCACCGACGTGGCCTTGATGGTCACGTCCAAGGCCCTTCAGGTCGGCGGCGGCCGGGTGGCCCACAAACGCTACCCCTTGGAACGCCTCTACCGGGACGTTCGCACCTGCACCCTCATGCCGCCCAACGCGGACCGCAGCTTGGAGATTGTGGGGAAGTCGGAGCTCGGCTTGGACGACGAGCTTCTGATGCTCCGCCACTCCTCCTAAGGGCGCCCGCGCCCGGCATACGCCATTGGCCGGCTGCGGCGCACCCTGCCCCGCAAGACCGACCTGGCGGCGGTGTCCCAGGAGCGCTTCACCCAACTGGTCCAAGCCTACAACCACACCCCTCGCAAGTGTCTGGACTACCGGACCCCAGCCGAAACTTTCCGGAACAAGGTGTTGCACTTGAAATGTGAATTCACATTCCCGCCTACGCGGGAATGACGGATGGCGAGCGCCCACCCGCTGGTGGGGGAGAGCAGGGGCGCGGTCTATGGGGTCGTGGTTCTGCGGCGGGGCCTTCCTGGATTCCCGTTTTCACGGGAATGACGGGATGGGGGGCGCGGGAGTGACAGGGGTAGAGAACGGCCCCGCTCAGCGGGGCCGTTCTCTTTTTTGCTGTGTTTGAGTTTGGTTGTGGACTGGCGGGAACTAAGAGGTAGGCCAGCCGTCCGGGATTTCGTTGTTGCTGAGGGCCTCGTTGATGCCGTTGGCGGCCTCAACGGTAACCCAGTTGCGCCAAACGTTCTTGTTGCTGTTCAGCCACCAGATGGCGGCGTCGTGGGTGTCGGCCGACGGGTTCTCATCCTGCCAGGCGATGACGGTCTTGAAGACCTCGATGTTGAAGTCCCACTTCCGCAGCATGTCGACTACGTCGGGGGCTATGCGGGTCACGGTGGGGTTCACCGCTATTAGGATGGTCGCGTCCTCGTAGGCGCAGGCCTTGGTGGTGAGCCAACACTCGGCGGTGTAGGCAGGCTCTTCCAGGCGGACCAGGTCGAGCTTCAGGGCCGGGTCGTTGGTGCCCCACTGGTAGCCCAGCCAGGGCTCCTGCCTCTCGTAGGCCCCGTACAGGTCGGCGTTCGCGGCCGCCCCGTCACCGGGGTTCACAACGTGCACGTGGTCGTCCAGCCCGTAGCCCTCTATCTGCGCGGCGTTGACCACTTCACAGGACCAACCGATTACGCAGGAGACCAGGCGGGCCTTCCCACCGGTTTCGGGGGTGGCGAAAAGGGCCTTGAACCGGTCCTCCTTCAGGTCCTCAACGCTGTCCAGGTCGGGGTACTGGTCCTGGAGGTACTTGGGGATGATGAAGGCCGACTGCCAGTCGCTGCCGAGGCTTCGGCCCACGGAGACAACGGAACCGTCGGCGAGAGCGGCGTTCCAAGGGTCATTCTGGTTGGGCAGCCATATCTCCATGGTCACGTGGGTGTCGCCCCGTATCAGCCCCTGGAAGAGGGGGAGGGTTGAACCGAACTTAACGTCGGTGCCGTAGCCGTAGCCCTTCTCCACAATGTACTGGGCTATGCGGTTTTGAATCTGCGCGCTGGGCCAGTTCAGGTCGCTGAAGATGACGGTCTGCGCGGCTCGGTCGGCGGCCTGCTGCCGCATTAGGGCTTCGTCGACGGCGGAGGAAGCGGCGGCGGCGGCGGCGGTCTGAATGTCTTCGGTGGTCACTATGTTGGCCTGAGCGCCTGTCACCGCCTCGTTGATGGCCCTCTGAACGTCACTGGCGGTGATGTCGTCGGCGCTGGCGGCGGCGACGGCGGCGGACACCATGGCTTGAATCTCCTCCGGCGACGCGTCTTCGGCGGCCGCGCCTTCAACGGCGGCGGCGACCATGGCCTGGATCTCGGCGGCAGTGACCTGTGAACCGGCCGTGTCCCTCGCCGACTCCGTGACCGCGGTCTGAATCATGGCCTGAATCTCTTCACCGCTCACCTGTTCCTGCTGTTGGGGGGCCGAGGCCGCCACGGCGTCCGACACTATGCTCCGCAGCCTGCCCTCATCAATGGTTGGGGCGGGCGCGGGGGTGGGTGTCGCCGCCGAACCGCAGCCGATGGCCACGATGGCGAAGACGGCCATAAGGGCCCCCATTAGCAGTAAAGACCTTGTTGCTTTGATACCTTTCATGCGTGCTCCTTTCAGATTGTTTTCTGGTTTACTCAAACGGTCTACTCAAACGGCGCCTTGCTAAGGCGGTTTTCTCGGGATCCTGCTCAAACAACAGCTATCCAACGGTTAGGGCCTCCTGCCGCTTCTGGGCCAGGGCCTGGGTGAGCCGGTCTATGACTATGGCCATGACCACGATGGCCAGCCCGGCGATTACGCCGTTCCCCGGCTCGTTCTTCTGGAGGGCGCGGAGGACGTTGTCGCCAAGTCCCCCGGCGGCCACCATGCTGGCTATGGTCACCATGGATAGGGCCATCATGGTCGTCTGGTTGATGCCCGCCATGATGGTCGGCATGGCCATGGGAACCTGCACCTTGGTCAGCAGCTGGAGGGGGGTTGTTCCAAATGAACGAGCCGCCTCCACCGCCTCCCCGGAGACCTGGCGGATTCCCAGGTTGGTCAGGCGTATCACCGGCGGGGTCGCGTAGATGATGGTGGCGAATATGCCCGCCGACTGTCCCAGTCCAAAGAAAAGAATGCCCGGCAGCAGGTACACGAAGCTGGGCATGGTCTGCATCCCGTCCAGAATGGGACGCATTATCCGGTCGGCCATCTGGCTCCGGGCGCCCACCACCCCCAGGGGCAGCCCAATGGCGACGCACACGGTCACCGCCACCACCATTAGGGCTATGGTGTCTATGGTGTTTTCCCAAAGGCCCATGAACCCTATGGCCAGCAGGGCCAAGGCGGAGAAGACCATGAGGGCCGTTCGGCCGACGACATAGGAGATTAGGGCGATGGCCAGCACCATAACGGGCCAGGGCACCCACTTCAGCCACGTTTCCAGGTACACCAGGGTGTAGGTTACGGCCGTGCTGAGGCCGTCGAAGAGCCAACTGCCCCGTAGGGTTATCCAGTCGACGGCCCTGTCTATGCCGTCGGCGGTCACCTCGCGGAGGGACCTTTCCAGGGTGATGGTGCTGTCGGCGCCGGCGGCGACGGTGGAGGTGGAGACGGTGGTGGGGTATTCCATTCCCGAACCCCACACCAGCAGGGTTATCAGCAGCGCGACCAGCACGAGGGCCGTCCCGGCGAACAAGAGCAGGTGGCGCTTGAAGAAGGGGGCCGCGGCGTTGAGCAGTTGTGTGGTCCGGCTGGAGGCTGAACCTTCGCTTTGAGCCATGTTATCGCCCCTCTTCCACTTCGGACATCCCGGCAAGCAGGGCGCCGCGGTGGATCTCTCCCAGGAGGCGCTTGTCCTCGTTCACCACGGCTATGGGGTATTCGGTCTGAGCGGCCATGGGGATGATGTCTTCAATGAAGGAGTCCGGGCCGGTGGTGAGGACCTCCTCAAACTCGATGCCTTCCAGCCGCTCCCTGCGCTGGCGCACCATGAGGGCCGCCTGCACGTCGGTGAGAACCCCTTTGAGGACGCGGTTGCGGCCCACGACGAAGATGTTGCCCATGTCGTTGGTGCTCATCATGTGCAGGGCGGCCCGGGGTCCCTGCCACTCGTACACGATGGCGTCGGGGTTCTTCATGATGGCGTTGGCCTGGATGACCTTGGCCCTGGACACGTCTTGCACGAACTCGGTCACGTAGTCGTCGGCGGGCAGGGTGACGATGTTCTCCGGCGTGCCCTCCTGGACGATGGCGCCGTCGCGCATGATGGCGATGCGGTCTCCCAGCTTGAGGGCCTCGTTGAGGTCGTGGGTGATGAAAACGATGGTCTTGTGAAGGGTGGTCTGAAGGGAGATGAGCTCGTCCTGCATCTCCCGCCGTATCAGTGGGTCCAGGCCGCTGAAAGGCTCGTCCATCAGCAGCACGTCGGGGTTCACGGCCAGGGCGCGGGCCAGGCCCACGCGCTGCTGCATCCCGCCGCTCATCTCCCTGGGGAAGTAGTTCTCCCAGCCCTTGAGCCCCACGGTCTCAATGACCTCCGAGGCCCGCTCGTACCGGGTGTCCTTGTCGACGCCCTGCACCTCCAGGCCGTAGGCCACGTTGTCCATGACCCTGCGATGGGGCAGGAGGCCGTAGTGCTGGAAGACCATGGACACCTTGCCGCGCCGGAACTGTATCATCTGCTCCGGGGTGTAGGTGAGAACGTCCTCGCCGTCGAAGAAGACCTGGCCCTCGGTGACTTCAATGAGCCGTATGAGGCCGCGCACCAGGGTGGACTTGCCGCTGCCGGAGAGGCCCATAACCACAAAGGTCTGGGCCGGGGCCACGTCGAAGTTCACGTCTCTAAGGGACAGGACGCAACCGCTCTCGGCCTGGATCTCGGCCTTGCTCTTTTCCCGCCACGCGTCGGGGATGCCCCGCTTTGGCGGGTAGCCGAAGATGTTCCAAAGTCCCCTAACTTGTATCTTGGCGTCGCCGTTTTCCATTGTCGCTCCTCGTTGTTGCTGGTGGAGCCACGATTTGATGAGGGCCCATGGACAGGACTGTGTTTAAGGGGACGCGGCGTCCTGCTACCGGCCACTATGGTATGTGGATAAAGCAAGGTATTTTATAACAGTCTTGGCGGAATAAGTCAATGGATGGGCTTAAATTGGATGCGCGGCCTCCCCCTTCTGATGGCTAATTACGCCTATAATTTACATAATATCGCCGCTAAAGAAGAATACAGGCAGAAAATGAAGCGGTTTCGGCAAAAAGACCCAGCCCCTCTTGCGACGCCACCGGCTTTGGCGAGGGCCCCGCGAAACCCCGCCGGCCCGCCCCCATCCTTGGCGCCAGTGGACGCCCTCCGGCCCCTTGGCGGCATCCCGCGCCTCTCCCCTCCGTCATTCCCGCGCAGGCGGGAAGGGCGCGTGCGCCCACTTAAGTTTTGAAGAGCGTTGGTTGTGTGTTGTGGACTTCTGGATTCCCTTCCCACCTATCCGTCATTCCCGTCCTCCCCCTCCGTCATTCCCGCGCAGGCGGGAATCCATCTTTCTTACCGCCGTTGCGACAGGGGCACAGCGCCCCACGCCGGCAAGGGCCGGGGTCATTACGGCCGCACTCGCGTTAGGGGAGCGCCTACGGGTGGCCCCGGAGCTTGGGGCGTTGGCTTTGGGATGTAAGGTTCCTGGATTCCCGTTTTCACGGGAATGACGGAGGGGAGAAGCGGGAATGACGGGAGGGGAGGCGGGAACGCGGGGAAGCCTCCAACGCAGAACCAACGCTCTTGAAAACTTAAGTGGGCGCACGCGCCCTTCCCGCCTGCGCGGGAATGATGGATAAGAGGGCGGGAACGCGGGGTAGCCTTCAACGCAGAACCACCGCTCTTCAAAACTTAAGGGGGCGCACGCGCCCTTCCCGCCTGCGCGGGAATGACATCCGGGGGCAGGGCCTAGCCGCCTTCATCGTGCGCCCTTCCCGCCTGCGCGGGAATGACGGGAGGAGAGGACGGCGGCAATGGCTGTTATGCGGCGCGCTCTGCGGCAGGAGGGCGGCCGTTAGCCTGGGTCGCGGCGGCTCCCGGCGCGGGCGAAGGCGGCCAACTGGGCCAGGGAGTCGCCCCTTCGCGAGAGGCCGCCGCTTTCCGCTTCCCAGAGGGCGCCCCCCGTTTCGGAGATGGTGACGGATATGTCCGCCGGCCCCTCGGAGGCGCGCGCCACCTCGTACCCCTCGCGCTCCAGGGCTGCCCGGCCTAGGGCCGCCGTGAGGCCGTTGCCCCGAACCAGGGCGCGGCCCGCGCTTTCCTGCTGGAGGCGGAAGCACCGCTCAAGGGGGTTGAAGGCCAGGTCGTCGCCCTGAAAGGCGCGGGCCACCTGTCCCCCCAAGACCAGGTCCTCCGGGCCGCCCACGTGGAGCTCGCCTCCCGGGGCCAGCAGCCATACCGTGTCGGCGGTGCGGAGAGCTATCTCCAGGTCGTGAGTGGAGAAGACTACCGCGAGATTATTCCGCCTGGCCAGCCGCCTGAGCAGGCCGGTGAGCTTCACCCGCGACGACACGTCTAGGTACGCGGTGGGTTCGTCTAGGAGCATAACCCGGGGCTGCTGGGCCAAGGCCCGGGCCACCATGACCCGCTGCCGCTCGCCGTCGCTCAACTCGTTGACGTCCCGGTGGGCCAGGTCCACGGCGCCAACGGAGAGGATGGCCCAGCGCGTCACCCGGTGGTCGTAGGCGGTGAGGCGGCCGCCCCACCCGGTGTGGGGGTGCCGTCCAAGCTCCACCACTTTGTAGGCGGAGAGGGAGCCGACGTCGAGCCGGTCGGTGAGGACGACGCTAAGGCCCTTGGCTATCTCCGCCGGCTTGAGGCGGCTCAGGGGCCGGCCGCCCAGCCGCACCGTTCCCGCCAGAGGCCGTTGAATGGCGGAAAAGGTCTTCAGCAGGGTGGACTTCCCAACGCCGTTGGGGCCGAGAAGGGCTATGAACTCGCCGCGGCTCACGGTGAGGTTCAGGCCTTCCAACACCCTTCTGACCCGACGCCTCGACCTGTATCCGACGGACAGGTCCAGGGACTCCAGGACCGGCTGGCCGTTTGTCACGACGCGAAGGCCCCCCGGCGGCTGCGCATCAGGACGGCTATGACCACCGGGGCGCCGATTAAGGAGGTGACGGCGTTGAGGGGCAACGCGGCGGTCTGACCCGGAAGCTGGGCCACCAACTCGGCGAAGAGCGCGACCACCCCTCCCAGGAGGATGACCGCCGGAATGAGCAGGCGATGGTCGGAGCTGCCAAGGAGGGCCCGCGCCAGGTGGGGCGTCGCCACGCCCAGGAAGGCGACGGGGCCGCAGTAGGCGGTGACGACGCCCCCCAGGGCCGACGCGCCCAACATGGTGAGGAGGCGCATCCGCTTGACGTTCAGGCCCATGGACCGCGCGTAGGCCTCGCCCAGAAGCAGGGCGTTTAGCTGCTTGGCCAGCAGCGCTCCGAGGACGATGCCGGCCCCGACCACGGGCGCGAATATCCGCATCTCCTGCCACGTGACGCCGCGGAAACTGCCGAATCCCCAGGCGACGAAAAGCTCTATCTGCCGCGCGTCGGCGGCCGCTATCATTACGGTGACCAGGGAGCCGACGGCGTAGCTGAACATCAGCCCAATGATTAGGATGGTGACGTAGTTTCGTATTCGGGCGGAGAGCAGGAGGACCAGGGCGAGGGTAGCGGCGGCGCCTGCGAAGGCCGCGGCGACTATTCCAACGTTCCCCAAATTCCCCAGTCCCGCCGTGAAGGTGGGGCCTCCCGCGCCGGCCAGAAGCACGACGACGGCCACGCCAAGGCCGGCCCCGGCGGTGATTCCCAGTATGAACGGGTCGGCCAAGGGGTTGCGAAAGAGGGTCTGCATCTGAAGCCCGGCCAGTCCCAAAGCGGCCCCGGCCAGAACCGCCGTGATGGACCTGGGCGCCCGCACGCTCTCGATTATCACCTCCCAACTGGCCTTATCCGTTTGGCCCCCCGTGAGGGCCGCGAAGACCTGGTCGAGGGGTATGACCACGGAGCCAAGGGCAATGCCCAGGAAGAACATCACCCCCAGGGCGGCCAGCAGACCGCCGAAGACAGCCCACTGCCAGCCCCTGACCCGCGCCAGGGGCATGAGGGACTCGACGTCCTCCCCGGGATCCGGCGGGCGCGGCGGTTCCGGGTCTATGGGGCCTGAAGCTGTTTGTAGAATTGCAGCTCGCGCTCCTCTGTCAAGGATGGATGAAAGATGCTTATCAGGTCGGCCAGGACCAGGTCGGGCCTGGTGACGCCGCGCTCATAGTAGTCGTTGGCCCCGGCGTCGTTGAGGGCCAGGTTGTTGGTCCAAATCTGCCCGGTCTTGTAGGGCTTGAAGTGGGTGTACCGCTCGTCGGCCCCGGCCACGTCCGACAGCGTGTGCCAAAAGGCCCCGGCGTTAATCCAGAAGTCGGCGTCGCCGGCCCGTTCAAGCTGGGTTTCGATGTCGGTCTCAATGCTGCCGGAGCCGTCGTCGTCGGCCCAAACGTAGGAGCCGCCCGCGTGGTCTATCAGCTGGGCCGCGAAACTCCGTCCGCCCGAGGCGTAGAAGACGCCGCCGAACTCCAAGCCGGTCATCACCGTGGGGCGCTGGGCTTCGGGGATTCCGCCGGTCTTCTGCGCCAGGGCGTTGTAGCTGCCGGCGATGTTCTCGAACTGCTCGTTGGCCTTGGCCTCTTCGTTGAACAGCGCCGCAACCATCTTCAGCCACTCGGCCCGTCCCAAGGGCGTCTCCTCAAGCCACTCGCCGTTCCACACAACGCCTATCCCGGCGTTGGCCAGCGTGTCGTGGGCCTGGCTCGGCCCGGCGTCGCTGGCTAGGAGGACGCCGGGGGAGGCCTCGATGACCACCTCTGCGTCTATCTCAAAGGTGGGCGCGAACTCCGCCACCAGACCCGCTGCTATCCTGTCCAGAACGGGTTGGGACGACACGTAGCCCGTTTGGGCCACCCCCGTCAGGGAGTCCACGCGTCCCAGGGCCGCCAGCATCGGCAGATGGGTGGTGGACCCGGTGAAGATGGTCTCAACGGGTATCCGGATGACGGGGGCGTTGGCCCACCGGCCCTCTAGTTGGGGAACCGGCGCCCCGCATTGGGCCAGCAGGTAGGACCGGGGGCTGCCCCCGGTGAAGGGTTCCTTGACGGTGAGTAGCTTGTAGCTCTTGTGATATTCGATGGTGAAGTTGCCCGCGAATTCCGGGCTTGACTTCTGGGGGAAGTAGTCCACGCTGGGGCTGAAGTCGTCTATGCAGCCACCGGTGAGGTTTGCCGACGGGGTGGGAGTCGCGGGCGGCGCAGGCGTGGCTGTGGGCGGCGCAGGTCTGGCCGTGGGTGGCGCGGGCGTGGCCGTGGGCGGCGCAGGTGTGGCCGTGGGTGTGGATGGCGCGGGAGTGGCCGTGGATGGCGCAGGCGTGGCCGTGGATGGCGCGGGTGTGGCCGTGGATGGCGCGGGTGTAGCCGTGGGCGGTGGCGGTGGCGCGGAGCCGGAGCATCCCGCGGTTAGCAGGACGACGGCCAGCGTCAGAAGGGCGGTTAGGGTTAGGGTGATGGCGCGGGCGGGGCGGGGTCTCCTCATCTCGTTTTCCTTTCGCTTGTATGCGCAAGCAAAGGCCTCCGGCTGTTCGCTCATCGCCGGAGGCCTTAAGTAGGAGCCTTGAGATTGCAGGGACTCCCGGCTACGCTCCTTAACGCGAAGAGCTTTCACCGGTCCGTATCAGGTAGGTCTCCTGGCTCGCGGTCTCGTGTGCGCCGGCGCCCTTCCCGCGCCCCGGAGGGCCAGTGGACGTCGGCTCGGCAGTTCCGCTTACAGTGGCGCTACCGCGGCGGCTTCTCACCGCCTTCCCTATTCTCCCCAACTCGCGTTGAGGCTCCTGATAGGACGCCTAATTAGATTTTGGACGGGAGTATAGGCTCACGTACGCGGGGTGTCAAGGCCCGGGCGGCCCTGCTGGCGCATCCCTTCACGAACATCTCCATTTAGCTGATATGGATTGCGATATCGCAACGATGTGTCCCTCGCCGTATCGTGCTAGACTTAAACAAGTCTACGTTTTATGTGGAGTGCGGGAGTGCTAATCTTCGTTGATGAATCGGAATGGCCACGCCCCAAAGATCCAAGTGGATTCACCGTATGGGGGGCTATAGCCGTAAACCCTCAAATCAGCAGAGAATTCTTTCGAGAAGTCTTCAATTTGACGCGTAAGTTCTGGAAAGTCTCAAACCCGTATGAGTTCGAGATGAAAGGACGACGCCTTCTCAACAAGAGAGCCGTAACTAGCCCCAAGAAGGTAGAGTTCTGTGAAGAACTTCTGAGTCTCTGCAAGCTGAACAAGGTCAAGGCTTTCGCAGTAGGCCTGAAGAACGCCGGCACAACGGTTTCTGACGAATTGACTGAGCCTGTTGTATATCGAGCATACAGCCGGCTTTTAGAGCGGGTAAATGCCATGATGTCTGAAGAGTGTCGGGATGGCATGGCTATAGTCGCGTTAGACTCGCAGGATGAGAAGAAGGATACTGAGCGAGCGCGAGCCTTCGGCAATTTTCTCTACGGAAATGCATTGGGTCGGAAGTTGTCGTATATCGTTGAAACGCCCTTCTTCGTGAGCTCTAAAGCGACTATAGGGATACAGTTGGCTGACCTGGTGGCCTACGCCCTTGCTCAGCAAAACCAAGGCCGCACGGACATCAAATACATATGTGACCGCATCCGAGAGTTGGAATGGCGCAGCAACTCACAAGAAGAGGATGTCCCGAGGCGTGGATTCAGATTCGAAGACCTGAGACAACAAGAGACCCAGACCGTGGTCTGAGTCTCTTTCTAAAGGTTCCGGGAATTGGCGGTCGCTGTAGCGACTCTGGAACCCAACTGGGAACACAGGACTTCGCCCTTGGCGACCCGCGGGGTTGCGAATCAAGCAACACACCAATTCCCTACTCATCAAAGAATAGTGTGAGAAGTGTGATTTTGTCAAGAACGCAATGGGTCTTCATACAAGCAAAAGGGCCATTTCACCCTAGTCGGGCGCCGTCGCTTGCCCTCTCAGCCGGCCACGGACGCGGCCCGGCGCCGGCGCGCTACTTCTCGGGGTTGAGGGTCACGACCAGGGCGCTTTTGGCGTATTCGGGGCCGATGGAGCCGCTGGCGGCCACGGCCCCGATGATTTCAACGCCGGGAAGCCCCTTGTCCAACCCCAAGGACCGCGCGATGGCGTGAAGGTCGACGTAGGCCATGTACTGGGGGTCTTCGGGGAGGTGGGCCGCGGCCTGCCGGTACCGGGCGGAGGATGCCAGCGTGTCGCTTGGGCCGCCATCTCGCAGCCCCACGATGGTTTCCAGTAGGCCCTCGGTGGTCGCCAGGGTTAGGTATCCATCGTGAAGGACCAGCCCCGGCGAGTAGCCGGTGGATTCCAGGAGTTCGCCCTTCAGCACGAGCGCGTCCCCCGCGCCGCCGAGGTTAACCCGCTCAACGCCAAGGGGGAGCAGGCTTTCCATGACGCGGTCTAAGGTGGACTGGATGGCCGCCTCAGCCCCGGGGTTGTGGGAGAGCAGGGCCATGAGTTCGATGGGCTTTTCGCCGCCGGAGAGCAGAGACTCAACGTTCAATTCGCGGGCCGCGACGACCAGTTCGCCGCCCAGGTGGTCTAGGAATCCCGCCTCCAGGTCGACGCCAACGAGGAGGGCTGCCATCAGAAGGCCCGCGTCTAGGGCGTCGGCGAGGGTGGCGTTTTCGTCAAGGAACGGCGCGCCGCCGGTTCCGGTGAACGGGACCATCGCGTTAAGCCCCTCCATCAGGTCGTCGGGCAGGTCGCCGGGGATGATGCCGGCGATGGGGCATTGGCTCAGGGCCTCCCGCCACCGGTCAACGTTGGGGTCGAAGGTCATGGCGGCGAAGGCGGTGACGCCGGACGGGAGGGCCGCGGCGGGGTCCATCGTGGCCGTGGCGCCGGGCCAGGGGCCGCCGGAGGTCGGGGTAGTCATCTCTATGACCACGCCGTTCTCCACCCACCCCGCCGAGGCCATGAGCCAGCTTGGGTCGTCCAAGACATCGCCGCCGCAGGCGCCGGTCATGGAGTCCAGGGGGAGGAGGTCGTTGCCAGCGGTGTCTAGGGCGCGGCTGAGGTCGACGTATACCGAGGCGAAGCGGTCCTCAGGCAGGACGCCGCGGGCCTCTTGGAAATCGGGGTTCTCAGCTAGGGAGTTGCCGCTGGCGTCGCCGGAGATGGCGTCCATAACATCATGGAGGGCGGCCTCCGCGGTGGCGATGACCAGGAGGTCGCCGCCCAGGGCCAGGCTCCAAGACTCGTCGCCGCTCAGCCAGGTGTCGAAGGCGCGGTAGGAGCCAGGTTGGTGGACGACGGTCTGGGAGTCGTCGTCGCGTTCCAACAGGCCTGCGATGAACTCGGCGGCGGCGTCTCCGTCGCGCACGTCCACCGTCATAGCCGCGTCGTAGTCCAGGACGGCCAGGGACACCTCCGGCCCCATCCATGGCAGCGCGTCTTCCCGGAGGTCCACGCCGGCGTCCTCCCAAAGATACTCCTCGAACCCGTCCACCAGATCTTCAAATTCGGGCAGGCGGTTGAGCCGTTCCCAGACATCAAGCGCGTGGAGCCGCTGTTCCTCGGGCGGGTGGATGGTGAACGAGGCGTAGGCCACCGCGTCGCCGGGGTAGTAGCGGGCGGAGTCCTCCGGCGTTGAAAGCCTGCCGGGGGCCGGGATGAGGCCCGCGTAGGCGGCTGCGGCCACGGCGACCATGGCGAACACGAGGGCGACGGCGGCGATTAGCTTCTTGTTCACTGCGTTTCCATGCCAATTCTGAGTTTAGCCTTCCGACGCGGGGCGGTTCTGGCGCGCCCGACAGGATTCGAACCTGCAACCTCTGGGTCCGAAGCCCAGCGCTCTATCCGTTGAGCTACGGGCGCGCGGATATCTAACGATGGGCAATGGGGTGAGCGATGGGATTCGAACCCACGATCTCCTGGGCCACAGCCAGGCGCCTTAGACCTCTTGGCTACGCTCACCGCGTTGACCGCCGGGGGGTCATCGGAAGGTCAGGTCAGTAACTATAAACCCCTTAGCCATCTCCCGCCAAGGCCAGGCTCACCAGGGTTCGCACGGGAACACCGGTGGCGCCCTTCACCGCGTACCCCTTGTCCGCTGTGCTGTTGGCCGTTCCGGCAATGTCCAGGTGCGCCCAGGGGAGGCCGCCGCTGAACTCCGCCAGGAACTTGGCCGCGGTTATGGACCCGGCGTCCCGGCTGACGCCCACGTTTCGCATGTCGGCTACGCTGCTCCTCAGCGTGTCCTTGTACTCGTCGAACATGGGCAGCTGCCACACGCGCTCCCCCGTCTCCTCCCCGGCGCGGACCACATGGTCGATGAGGCCCTGGTTGTTGCCCATGATGCCGGAGCAGGTCTTGCCGAGGGATACGATGATGGCCCCGGTGAGGGTGGCCACGTCTACCATGCGGCTCACGCCGATCTCCTTGGCGTAGGCCATGGCGTCGGCCAGGACCAGCCGCCCCTCGGCGTCGGTGTTGATGACCTCCACGGTCTTGCCGTTCATGGTGCGGACGATGTCGCCGGGTCTCTGGGCCTCGCCGCCGGGCATGTTCTCCGTGGCGGGGGCCAAGGCCGTAACGTTCACCTTGGGACGCAGGCGAGCCAGGGCCTGCATGGCCCCGATGACCGAGGCGGCGCCGGACATGTCCCCCTTCATCCGCTCCATCCCACCGGCGGACTTTAGGGAGATGCCGCCGGTGTCGAAGGTGATGCCCTTGCCGATTATCCCCAGGTTGTCGGAAGGGTTGTCGGGGTTGCCCACGTACTTTAGCACGATGAGTTGGGGCGGCTGGTGGCTCCCTTGGGCCACGCCCAGGAGGGCGCCCATGCCCAACTGCTCCATCCGCCCCCGGTCTAGGACGTCCACCTCCAGGCCGTCGGAGTCGGCTATCTGCCTGGCTATCTCCGACATGCGGGTGGGAGTCAGAACGTTGGCGGGCTCGTTGGCCATGTCCCGGGCCAGCATGGCGGCCTCGGCGGTTATCCTTCCAACGCGGATCCCCTCCTTCAGGGAGGCGGTCTTTTCCGGGTTGGCCTCGACAATGGCCAGGTCTTCAAGGGCCTTGCCATCCCCGTTGCCGGCCAGGTACTGGCTGAAGCGGTAGAGGCCCAGCAGCGACCCCTCGGCGATGGCCTGGGCCGCCGACCGGGGGTCGAGGCCGCCTATCCCCGCGCCGTGGGCGATGGCGCAGGCGGCGGTTACGTTCCGGTCCCGCAGGAAGCGGCAGGCGTTACCCATGGTCTTTCTCACGGTGTCGGCGGAGAAGTCCTCCTTCTTGCCGAGGCCCGCCACCAGTACCCTGTCGGCCCCAATCGTGTCGAAGGTGTGAATCAGGGTCAGCTCCCCCGCCTTTCCAGTCATCTCGCCCTCGTCGATGAGGCGGCTGATGGCGCCGTTCAAGGCCGTGTCCACCGCGCCGGTGGCCCCGCCGGGCGACTTGACGCCCTGGAAGAGGTTGATGATGAGGGCCGGGGTTTTCACTCGCGTTACGTCTTCGTTTATGACTCGTATGTTCATGCCCTTCTCCTGTTTGGACTGGCGTTTTGGGTTCTTTGCCACGGCGTGGTGGCCGTGGCGCTTATGGTAGCAATGATAATGGATTCACTGCTGATTATCCAGAAGGCGCGCTCAGGCCGGCCCTACCGTCATTCCCGCGTAGGCGGGAAGGGCGCGTGCGCCCACTTTGTTTTGATGAGCGCCGGCTTTCAAACGCAGGGGCGTCTGCATTTCCGCCCTCTTATCCGTCATTCCCGCGCAGGCGGGAATCCATCTTTCCCCTCTATTATCCCAAGGCAATTGCATGGCGTCGCGGATCATCAGTGCCAGCTAGTCTTGTTACGGCCAGACCGGCTTAAGGTCTCCACCCCTCGTTAGGGAGAGAGACGGGGATGTCCCCGGTAGACGCCTCTGTGGGTAGCCCTGGAACTTGAGTCGCCGGTTTTGAGATGTGGGGGGATGGATTCCCGCCTGCGCGGGAATGACGGAAAGGGGGGCGGGAATGACGGGAAGAGGGTCGGCGCGTGGCGTGGCCCGGTGCGCCGGGGGCGGGGGATGGATTCCCGCCTGCGCGGGAATGACGGAAAGGGGGGCGGGAATGACGGGAAGAGGGTCGGCGCGTGGCGTGGCCCGGTGCGCCGGGGGCGGGGGATGGATTCCCGCCTGCGCGGGAATGACGGATAGGCCCACCCCCGGTCTAGGGTTCGGAGTAGTAGGCGATGCCCAGGAGTCCCGGCCCGGTGTGGGCCCCCATGACCGGCGTGAACTCGCTAACCAGTATCTCGCGGCAGTTCATCAGCCCGTGGGCCCGTTCTTGCAGGTCTTGAGCGTCCTCCGGGGCGTTGGCGTGCATCACGTTCACGTGGCACGGGCGGCCATCCATGCGCTCCGCCGCGATGCGCAGAAGCCCATCCATGGCCTTGGCGCGGCTCCGGGGCCTGGCTATCCGCAGGGCCTCGCCCTGGCTGAGCTCAACCAGGGGCTTGAATCCCAACAGGTTGCCGCCCCAGGCCCAGGCCTTGGGTATCTTGCCGCTCCTGCCCAGGTAGTGGAGGGTGTCGAGGAAGGCCAGAAGCTGGAGCCTGGGGATGAGGGCCTCGATTCGCGAAATAATCTCCTCCAGCCCCTCGCCTCGGAGAGATGCCCGGTGGGCCTCCAGGGCTATGAACCCTTGGGAACCCGCGACGGCCCGGCTGTCGAGGACCCGTATCTCCAGGTCAGGCCGCTCCTCCCGGGCCATCCGGGCGGCTATGTTGGCCGAGTTGTAGGTGGTGGGACTGAACCTGGGCGACAGGGTTATGCAGATGACCTCGTTCGTTTCCTCACCCGCCCTTTGAAAGGCGTCGAGGAAGGCTTGGGGAGTGGGGCCGGAGGTGGTGGTGACGGCGCCGTTGCTCTTCAGCAGCCGGTAGAAGGTGGAGGTGTCAATGTCCACCCCGTCGCGGTAGACCCGGCCGCCCACTATCAGTTGGTGGGGCACGACCAGGATCCCGGAGTCCTGTAGGATTTCGCGGGGCAGGCAGCTGCTGCTATCGACGACTACGGCTACCCTTGAACGCTGAACCAATGAGTAACCACCTCCCCCCGTTCTTTGAAGGCGGAACGGTTCGACAGTCGCTTTGACAGCCACGCCTCCAGAATGGCGGGACTCAGCAGGAAGGCCACCGACGAGAGGATGACCAGCGTTACGGCCAGTATCCCGAAGGTCAGGGGAATGGCCGCCACGGTGTACACCACCAGCAGGGCGGTTGACAGGGTGAGCAGCCCTATCTGCACCAGCCTTTTTCCAACCTTAAAGAAGACGGCGGTGGTGACGGCCAGGGCCAGAAACACCACGACCCGGTCGCTGTCGGTCTCCTGAATTTTGCTGGAACCGGTCCAGAGGCCGCCCTGCCAGTTGAGAAAGAGTATCCAGGAGGTGAGGAAGGGGAAGGGCAGGGCCGTGAGGGAGGCCAGGAGCCAGTCCCGCTTAACCACCCTCAGCGTGACGTTGGCCAGTATCCACAGGCTGAAGGGGGCGTAGGCCGCAAGAAGGATGAGCACGGGGACGCTGAAGGGGAGGCTCCCCGTGGTGATGAAGCTCCAACCGGCGTATCCCAAGGCCATGAAGGCCATGAGCCAGGAGATGGTGGGCGCGGCCAGGGAGTAGCCCAGCCATGAGTAGGTCCACCGGGCCCCGCTGCTCTTCCAGCCCCTGTAGGCTATGAAGGTGAACACGGCCATGGTGATGATGAGGGCCAGCAGTTCGGTCCAGAGGTGAAGGGCGAACAGGGCGGCCAGGAGGAGATGGGGCAGGGTGGCCAGCAGTATCTCTCGCCATGCGCCCTTGCTGTGCACGGAATACATGTCCTTGGCTATCACGTCCAAGCGGCCCAGGTGCATGGCCGCCTGCTTGCGGGCCTCCTGCGAGGGGAGGCCGTCCCTTTCCAACTCCGCGGTCTTCTCCTCCAGGTGGCCCTCAAGCTCGCGGAGGATGTCCTTCTTGGCCGCCGGCTCCAGCTTTAGCCGCTTGGCCAAGCTCAGGAGGCAGCCGTGGCGCCGCGTTCCCGTTTCCGTTCTTCCCATGGGAGGCTAGGAGGCCCAGGCCGGCATGATTCGGTTGACCGCCGTGGAGAAGCGGCGCCACTCTTCCAACCGCTCCTCCAACACCTGGCTGCCCTTGGGCGTCACCGAGTAGTACCGCCGGGAGGAACCGGTGTCGCTGAGGCCCCAATGCCCGCTTATCAGCCCCGCCGCCTCCAGCCGGTGGAGGGCGGGATACAGGGTGCCCTCTTTGAACTGGAAGTAGCCGCTGCTGCGGCGCTCAATCTCCTTGACGATGCGGTAGCCGTGCATCGGCTCATCGGTCAGGAGGGATAGGAGGAGGGTCTCGGTGTTTCCCTTTAGGAGTTCCTTCTGATACATACGCTGTCCAGCCCCTTAACGCTTGCGGCCCGTGGGCGCATCTGCCCTGTTAGAGCCTGCCCCATTACTGCCTGCATTGTACCCGTGGCGGTCAAAGACAGTCAAGGCGGCGACGGCTACCTTTGGCTTTCTAGGATGCCGATGACGGCCAACAGCGTCAGCATGGCGAACAGGGGGGTGAAGTCGAACATCCCCACCCGGGGGATTATCATCCGGAAGGGGCTGAGGATGGGTTCGGTTACCTGGTAGATGAGCCTGACTATGGGGTTCTCGAGGCCGCCGCTTTGGGGCGGGGCTATCCAGGAGACTATGACCCTGGCGAAGATGGCGATTTGGAAGAAGTAGAGGGGGTACAGAATGGCTTGGATAACGTCCATGGCCTGCCCGCTACTCCTCGGCGAGGTCTAGGGACTTCTCGTAGGCCGCGACCACGGCGTTAATCACCGTGGCCCTGAACTTGCCCTCCTCCAGCGACAGCAGGGCCTCGGCGGTGGTGCCGCCCGGGGAGGTGACCAGGTTCCGGAGCTCGGCGGGGTGCTTCCCCGACTCCTGGGCCAGGCGCGCGCTGCCCAGGGCCGTTTGCAGGGTTAGTCTGGCGGCCATGGCCCGGGGCATCCCCAGGTAGACCCCGGCGTCGATGAGCGACTCGATGAAGGTGAAGAAGTAGGCCGGGCCGCTGGCGCTCAAGGCGGTGGCCATGTCTATGTACTCCTCGTTATCCACCCGCATCTCGTCGCCGAGGGTCTGGAGGATGGACTGGGCCTGGGCGGCGGTGGCGTCGTCCACGGGGGAGGAGCAGAGCCACACGCTCATGCCCGCGCCTATCTGGGCCGGGGTGTTGGGCATGACCCGTATCACCGAGCTATGGTTCAGCGACTCCATCAGCGTGGACATGGGCAGGCCGGCGATTATGGATAGGACGGTCTGATGACCGGACAAGGCGCCCTCCAGGTCCTGGGCGACGTCGTGGAAGTTCTGAGGCTTGACTGCTAGGACCACCAGGTCGCCCTGGCTCACGGCCTTCCTGCTGGTGGTGGTGGCGTAGACGCGATACTCGTTCGTCAGGTAGCGGCACCGCTCCTCCGATATCTCGCCCACGGATATGTCTTGGGGTTGGGCCAGAGACGCGGAAAGGACCCCGCGAATGATGGCCTCGGCCATGGCCCCCCCACCGACGAATGCCAGCTTCATAAGCCCTTCTCAGATAGAACTGCCCTGGATTATAGCATCCTGCGGCCCATATCCCCAAAGGTTTGAACTCGTGAAACGGCCCATTGCCGAGGCGCCGCCGCCGCCCCCCCTATCCGTCATTCCCGCGCAGGCGGGAATCCATCCCCTCCGTGGGCGTTGCGCCGAGGCAACCGGACATCGGAGCGCGCTCCACCCATCGCTAAGGGGAAGGGATGGAGCGCCGCACACGCTCCTACGGGGGATGAAGGCAGGCGGCCCCGCGATTCGGGGCGTTGCTTCTAGACGGGCCTTCCTGGATTCCCGCCTACGCGGGAATGACGGATTAAGAGGGGGCGGGAATCCATCCCCTCCGTCGGCGTTGCGCTGAGGCCCCTAACCGGCGCGCGCTCCACCCGTCGCTAAGGGGAAGGGACGGAGCGCCGCACACGCTGCCCCTACGGGGGATGAAGGCAGGCGGCCCCGCGATTCGGGGCGTTGCTTCTAGACGGGCCTTCCTGGATTCCCGCCTGCGCGGGAATGACGGATAAGAGGGGGCGGGAATCCATCCCCTCCGCCGGCGTTGCGCCGAGGCAACCGCGCCTTTCGCGCTAACCGGCGCGCGTCTAATCGCGCCCTAGCCGCCGGCCCCCTTGGCAAGGCCCCTTCCCGTGCAGAGGGCGGCGGCCAAGCGCACAGTCTCAACCATGCTCGTGTGGTCTGCGGCCCCCTTGCCGGCGATGTCGAAGGCGGTGCCGTGGTCCACCGACGTCCGCACGAAGGGCAGCCCCAGGTTTACGCTGACGCTCTCCTCGAAGCCGTGAACCTTGATGGGGATGTGGCCCTGGTCGTGGTACATGGCCAGGACCACGTCGAAGCGGCCGCGGATGGCCTGGTGGAAGACCACGTCGGCCGGGATGGGGCCTTCGGCGTTGACGCCCCGCTCCTGGGCATCCCGCACCGCCGGCGCGATGGCCTCGGCCTCCTCGGAACCCAGCAGCCCGCCGTCGCTGGCGTGGGGATTCAGGGCGGCGGCGGCGATGCGAGGCTCCGGGACGCCCCATTCCTTGAAGCATCGATGGGTCAGTTCCAGCATCGACAGCACCCGCTCTTTGGTGACGTAGTCGCAGGCGACCCGCAGGGAGCGGTGGGTGGTGAGGTGGACCACCCGCAGGCCGCCGGATATCAGCATGGTGGCCACCTGCCCGGCGCCGGATATCTGCTGAAGCAGCTCCATGTGGCCGATGGCCTTGTATCCGGCCAGGCTGGCGGCCTCCTTGTTCACCGGGGCCGTCGCCAGCCCCTGGACCCGGCCCGCCATGGCCAGCCGCGCCGCCGCCTCCACCCACTCCATGGCCGCCTTGCCGCAGGCCGGGGAGACGCGGTCGATTGTTATCTCCGCGGGGTCAAGGTTGCCAGGGTCAAGGACGTTGACCACGCCGGGGGAGTCTTCAAGGCCATCGGCGTCATTGACGGCCCGGGTCTTCAGGGACGCGCCAACGAGGTTGACGGCCTCCTCCAAGGCGTGGCGGCTGCCCACCACCAAGGGGAGGCAGAGTTGATGGATGGCCGGCCCCTCCAGGGACAGGGCCTTGGCCGTCACCTCCGGGCCGATGCCGCACGGGTCGCCCAGGGTTATGGCGATGACGGGTCTATGGGAACGGGCCACGGCGCCTCCCCGGTTCTGAGGGCTACCCCGATTATATCACGGGCGGGTGGAGGCTACTTCTGCACGGCGGGGTGACCCAGAACGGACCAGGTTGTCTTACAACCTGACAAAAAACAGTATCCAATCGCCCTCAGCAGTTACACTTAACACCTGACTCCCTGGTATGAGTCTAGATCCACTAGAAACCCGGCCGGTAAATCCAGAAGATAGACTCTGGCCTCCTTGCCAAAATCTTGCGGTGGTGTTCGCTAATAGCACATACGGGGGCTCATGTTGTCCAACAGACTCCATTTGTGCGACGAAGCGGGTTGCTGCGCAGCTGCCAAAGGTGCAAATCTCGTTACCTGATACGCATATATCAACCCTCCAGTAACCTTGAGGTAGGTAAAAACGCTTAACCTCGGTGCCCGAACCGGAAATTTCTATTAAATTAACTCTTAAGGAGTCTGAATCTCCTCCCCCTACTCCACTGGGGCATAGTTCATCATTGGGCACACTTAAGGCTGTAGGTTCTTGTTCACTTTTGGGACTAGCGTCTTCTTGGACTATCCGTCTAACGTCCTCTTCTGTGAGTCCCTGGGGTTGGTTGCATCCGATGGTCAAAAAGGCTACTGCCGCGGCCATCGTAATTATGATTGTTTTGTGCATTCTTTGGGAAGCTTCTTTCACTAAAGGGGATCTTTTGGCTCCGGAAAGTAAAGGGCCATGACTCTTCGGAAACTTGGCGGATACAATCCGATGGCTTCCGCGGGGATTTCTTTCAAAGCAGGATGAGGGTACAAGTCTATAACGGCGCTAGACCCATGCTCTAAACCTTCCCCTAAAAGCGCCCGACGAAGAAACCAGAAAGTCGCTGGATTAACGTGATTAGGCAGTTTGTACCTTGCCGTATTTGAGATAACCTTTTCTAACTTCATGCGCATTTTTCGTATTGACGTAGGTCTCCAAACGCCCAGGATGGAAGCATTGGGCATGAGTTTTACTAAGCGAATTGCGACCGACTCAGCGGATGCCTGATATTTTCTGACTAGTTGGTCTATTGACTCTAGGGACCAGTTGCTCCCTTCCGCGTCTTTAGTGAAGTGAAGCTCCGGAAGAAGTATCTCCGCCGCTATTTGGTCACAGATGGTCTCTTCAATTTTTCTGGCGCTGGACGGGCTCTGGAAACGAGCCTCAGAAACCCCAGGATTTGCGAGCCCGAGTTTTTTTAGGAGGAGGTGACCAATCTCGTGCGCGCATGAAAACCGCTGCCTCTTCCAACTATGCTCTTCATTTAGCAGCATTGAGTAACCAGATTTCCCAGCGATAAGCATTCCGCTGGCCTTGATGGAACTCCGTTTAATTCTCGTAACCCCCAAGCTACGGGCGAAAACCTCCACATTTACGGGAGGGACTAGCCGATGCAGTTCGAGATCATCTTTGATTTGTTTAACTATGGTAGCTACCAAATGTCAACCTCGCCTTCTTTATCTTTTAAGAAGTACGATAGCAGTTCGTTAATCTCGTCAAAATTTAGTAAGTCGCATTCACCATTTGGAGTCGCACGTCTGGGTTGATTAGCTACGTAATTCTCGAATTCGTCAGTCAGGTGGAGTTTGTCAATTCGCTTAAGGACTACGCGAATTTTCCTGCGATTCTCATCAGGGGTGAATGAATCGGGAACATCAATGAATCTGGCAGGCGAAACACCCAGCGCTGCACCCAATGCATCCAATTCTTTATCACGAGGGCGATATCCCTGCAATAACTTTACAAGGCGAGCTGTGCTGAAGTCGGGAACGGTTTTTCTTACCAGAGCACTGAGTTTTTCGAGAGCCTTCCCACGCGCTTCCCCCTGAGAATCTATGTACTTCTTCACATACGGTTGAATTTTGTCTTTGAAAGGCACTTTTTCACCTCTCCGTATAATTTGGTTCCAGAGTGTTTCTAGATGGTTTATTTTGAGCCCCCCCGTCCCTACTCGCAGCGGTTCCAGCCGCAGGAGAGGCAGGCCAGGCATCCCTCCTGGAAGACCAGGGTGGTGTTGCAGTCGGGGCACCGCACCCCCGCGCCGTGGCCGTGGGAGGCGCTGGCCCCGTTGCCGTTGGTCCCCGCCGGGTGGGGCTGAGCGTAGGCCGTCGTGTCGAGCTTCAACTGCGCGCCAACGGTTCCCGGACCGTGGGACGCGGAGGCCCCGCGGGCGTGGCGCTCCAAGGCCTTGGCAACCGCGTCGGGCGGCGACCCCACCAGAACGCCCTGGTCCCAGGCGGGCACGCAGGTTATGCCCCGCAGCTGCTCGACGATGGTCATGGCGTCGATGCCAGCCCTTAGGGCCATGGATACCAGGCGGGATATGGCCTCCAGGCTGGCGGACTCGCATCCCCCCGCCTTGCCCAGGGTGGAGAAGAGCTCGAAGGGCCGGTCGTCCTCCCCGAAGTTGACGGTCACGAACATGTTGCCGTGGCCGGTGCGGATGCGCTCGGTGACGCCGGTCATCTCGTGGGGCCGGGCCCGGGGCGTCACGACGGACGCGGCGGGGCTTCCCTCTCCCTCGGCGCGGCGCATGGGCACCTCCAGCACCTGGGTGGGCTTGGAGCCGTCCCGGTAGATGGTGATGCCGTTGCACCCGGACCGGTGGGCCGTCAGGTACGCCTGCTCCACGTTGTCGCGGCTGGCGTCGTTGGGCATGTTGATGGTCTTGCTCACCGCCAAGTCGGTGTGCTTCTGGTAGGCCGCCTGGGTGTTCACGTGGGCCTGGTAGTCTATCTCCAATGAGGTCTTAAAGAGGGCCTTCACGTCGTCGGGAACCGCGTTGATGTCCTGCACGGAGCCGGCGCGGGCCACCTCATCCATAAGCTCCTCGCTGTAGAAGCCCCGCGCGTGGGCCATCTCCACAAAGTAGGGGTTCACCTCCCTAAGCTGCTTGCCGTCCAGCACGTTCTTCACGTAGGCGACGGCGAAGATTGGCTCAATGCCGCTGGAGGCCCCGGCGATGACGCTGATGCTGCCCGTGGGGGCGATGCAGGTGCGGGTGGAGTTGCGGACGGGCGTCGCCTCCCGGCACTCGGGATAGGCCCCCCGCTCTTTGGCCAACTCTATGGAGGCGTCGCGGGCCACCCGGTTGATGCGGCCCATAACCCTGTCGGCTATCTGCAAGGCCCGGGGCGAGTCGTAGGGAACGCCCATCTTGATGAGGGCGTCGTGCCAGCCCATGACCCCAAGGCCGATCTTGCGGGTCTTCTCCACGGCGTCGGTCACGGCCTGGATGGGGAAGCTGTTGACGGTGACCACGTTATCCAGGAAGCGGGTGGCCTTGCGGGTCACCTCATCCAGGCCGGCGTAGTCAAACTCGCCGTCACTAACGAACTTGGCCAGGTTGATGGAACCGAGGTTGCAGGCCTCAAAGCCCAGCAGGGGCACCTCGCCGCAGGGGTTGGTGCTGTCCAGGCTGCCCAGGTGGGGGGTGGGATTGCCGCGGTTGGCCTCGTCGATGAAGTAGAGGCCCGGGTCTCCCGTCTTCCACGCCGAGTCGATAATCTCGTCCCATATGCGACGGGCCGGGACGGTGTCGGCCGTCTCGCCGCTGGCGGGGTCCACCAGGTCCCAGGGCCGGTCCTGCTCCACCGCCTCCATGAAATCGTCGGTGATGGCCACCGAAACGTTGAAGTTCTGGGCCTCGCTGTTGCCGTCCTTCAGATGAATGAAGTCGAGTATCTCCGGGTGGCTCACGTGGAGGATGCCCATGTTGGCGCCGTGGCGCTTCCCCCCCTGGGTAATCATGTCGCTGAGGGCGCTGAGCATCTTCAGCACCGCCACGGCGCCGCAGGCCTTGCCGTGGGTGGTGGATATGTGGCTGCCCCGGGACCGCAGTTTGGAAAAGGCGTAGCCGATGCCGCCGCCGAACTTCTGAATCATGGCCGAGGTGGTGGCCGCCTCCATGATGCTCTCCATGGTGTCCTCGACGGGTATCACGAAGCAGGCCGACAGGGTCCCCTGGCCCGTGCCCGCGTTGAACAGGGTGGGGGAGTTGGGTACGAACCGGCAGGAAGTCATCAGGTCGTAGAACTCCTGCGCCCAGTAGTCGCGGCCCTGGCCGGGGGCCGTGGCGCCAGGCTCCGGCTCGGCGATGGCGCGGGCCACCCGCCAGAACAGGTCTGCCGGCGTCTCGGTTCCCAGGAGGTAGCGGGTCTTGAGAACGATTTCAGCGTTTTTGGTCAGTTGCAACGTGGTCATGGCGGGCCTTTCTCTCTCTCATTCAGTATAGTTAATATAGCTGTTACGGGGGCGACGGCGGGACGGGTCGCCGGTGGCCAATGGGCCGGTGAGCCGGTGGAATAGATTCGGGGCGTCCGGCTCCGGCCTTCAGAGGAGTCTGTGCTGACTCCTCCAAGCCAGGGGCGGCGAGGCTTGAGGGCGCCTCCTTGCGAGGGCCTTGGGTGGCGTTCCCGCCGCGGCGCCGCCGCCCATGAGCGGGCGGGCCGTGAAAGCGGTTCCAACCTTTTGCGCCTTTTGCATTAGATGGCTGGTCATGGCGGGCCTTTCTAGTTGGGGAATATGGCGTTGGGGGCGCCTATGCTTAGGGAGATGCGCGAACCCGTGAGCCGGTAGACGTACTGGGACTTGCGGATGCCCCGCCGGAGGAGGCGGTGTTGGCACAGCCGCTCCAAGGCCCGGGTCGACTCGGCGTAGGTTATCTTCAGGGTGCGCGCCAACTCCCCCCGGGTAATGCCCTCCTCGGGCACAACCAGGGGTATCATGGCGTCTATCATCGTCGCTCGGCCTTTTCTCATATCAATCGGCGGCGCCTCTCAAGGGTTGTTTGGCGTCTCTCAGGGCGGGGAAGAGCCGGCGCGACGCCTGCGACGCCGCGTTGCGGGGCGGCTCTGCTTAACAGGCCCATCGTCCAGCAGGCTAAGCTGCTTGGTGTCCTGCGGCTCACCGGCCTTCTCCTTTAGGTCCTTGACCACCCGTTCGAAACCCTCCAAGTCTTGGAAGTCCCAGTACACGCTGGCCCATCTCACGTAGGCCACGGGGTCCAACCTGCGGAGCTGCTCCATGACCATCTCTCCGATGGATGAGGACGGGGTCTCCGCGCGACCCAGTCCCTGAAGCCGCCCCTCAATGTCCTGCGCCATGCGCTCCATCTTGTGGTGGGGGATGGGCCGTTTGGCGCAGGCGGTGACTATGCGGGATAGGAGCTTATTCCTGTCGAACTCCTGACGCCGCCCGTCCCGTTTCACCACCAGCAGCGCGCCGCTCTGGGCCCGTTCGTGGGTGGTGAAGCGGAGGCCGCAGCGCACGCACTCCCGCCGGCGCCGCACGCTCTCCTCCACCGACCGGGAGTCGGTTACCTTGGAGTCGGGACTGGCGCAGTAGGGGCATTGCACGGTGTTGACGCGTTGGGACCATGTGCTAGATTTTGTATCCGACCTCGCATAGAACACAAGATGTTGTGCATAATATAACACTTTGCGCGGCTTGTCACCCCCCTTTAGGGAGGAAACGGCGCGCGAATTCCGGCGCGTTTCCCCGCCCGTCGCCGCGCGCGGGACGCCGCGTTTCCATTGTGTATACTTACGAAAGCAGGAGCGGCGTTGGAGGACATGACATGCCGGAGGAATGGCGCGAGGTGGCCTTGAATGATGTGATCGACCTAAGGCTTAGCAGCGTGGACAAGAAGTCGAAGGCAAATGAACACGGCGTTCAGCTTTGCAACTACACGGACGTGTACAAGAACAGCTTCATAAACGCCAATATGGATTTCATGAGCGCCACTGCTACTGAGCGAGAGATAGCCAAGTGTTCACTGTTTCCAGGGGATGTCGTTATAACGAAAGACTCCGAAAAATATGACGACATCGGCGTTCCCGCGCTGGTTCGAGAGGAAGTTCCCAACTTGGTGTGCGGTTACCATCTGGCAATTCTTCGCCCTTGCTCACCGGAGATAGACGGCCCTTATCTATTCTATGCGTTGAGCGTGGACGATACACAACGGCAGTTCCATTCATACGCAAACGGGATAACTCGATTTAGCTTGAGGAAGTCCGACATTGGTCTGGTGAAAATCCCCCTCCCGCCGCTGCCTGAGCAGCGGGCCATCGCCCAAGTCCTGGGGAGTCTGGACGACAAGATAGAACTGAACCGGCGCATGAACGAGACGCTGGAGGGGATGGCGCGGGCCTTGTTCAAGTCATGGTTCGTGGACTTCGACCCCGTCCGCGCCAAGATGGAGGGCCGGGACCCCGGCCTCCCCCCGGACCTCGCCGCCCTCTTCCCCGCCCGCCTGGCGGCCTCCGACCTCGGCGACCTCCCGGCGGGCTGGCGGGCTGGGGCGCTTGGGGATATAGCCGGCTCTTCAAGAAGGGGTGTGTCTCCGGCAGACCTCCCGCCAGATACGCCATACATAGGACTTGAACACATGCCACGACGCTCAATCGCCCTCATCCGATGGGACAAAGCGAACACGGTAACGAGCAGTAAGTGGGCTTTTGTGAAAGGCGACCTTCTGTTTGGCAGGCTGAGGTCGTATTTCTACAAGGTTGGGGTTGCTCCCGTAGATGGGATATGCTCCACGGATATAGCCGTCCTATCGCCGAAGGGGGACGCGTGGTCGGCCTTTGTACTATTATCTATCTCAACCGACGCTTTTATTGAGTACACGGACCAAACATCTACTGGCACGAGAATGCCGCGCACGAGTTGGAAAACTATGAGCGGATACGAAATCTGTCTGCCCGCAAGCGAGGTGGTCGCCGCCTTTCAGAGGATGGCGCAACCCATGATAGACAAAATCATCGCCAACATTCACGAGTCCCGCGCCCTGGCCGCGTTGCGAGACGCCCTGCTGCCGCGGTTGGTGTCCGGCGCGGTGCGGGTGGGGGGAGACATAGCGAAAGGAGGAAGAAATCAATGACAACAGACCAACCGCTAGATGATCTGTGTTTCATTTGGCGTAAGTACCAGGGAACCGAACCCATCCAGCGTGATTCTAGCCAAGGCTATCGGGACTCTCCTCGCACGGGTGGAGGTTACATCATAGACGATGAAACAAAGGGTTGGGTACCTAACTTGGACGATGCGGTCAAAGCTCGGCTGACAACTATGCTTATTGACCAGAGGGAACTCGGAATTGCACTTCCAAAAATTACAAAAGCCCTCGTCCAGGAAGCGAAATCTAAAAAACCCTTGCCAGTTGCAGAGCGCGCCGAGAGACTGCTTAGGTTCATCGCTAAAAAGACAGCTATTGGCGCAGGGTATGGCACTAGACCGGAAGATCCCGCCGCTTACGCTTGGTCCGAGTCGACCAGCGTGAGTGAGATCCACTATTTTATCGACTATCTGGTCAATAAAAATTGGCTGGCTCCGAGCGGCGAAGCGAGTCTCACTACCGCTGGAGGATACAAAATCTATAGCATTGTTGGGGTCACGGTGGAGGGGCACAGTCATATCGCTGAGCAGGCGACCAACGTTGATTCATCGCAAGCCTTTGTGGCCATGTGGTTTGACGAGAGTACGAATGAGGCTTACGAGGAGGGCATCAAGCCGGCAATTGAAAAGGCCGGCTACAAGCCTTTGAGGATAGACCAGAAACCTGACGTCAACAAAATTCACGATGAGATTATCGCGGAAATCCGGCGTTCCCGCTTTCTGGTGGCCGACTTCACCCAGGGAGCCGGTGGCGCAAGGGGCGGCGTGTATTTTGAGGCGGGGTTTGCCCACGGCCTGGGGCTGCCCGTGATTTACACCTGCGACAAGGACACGGTGAAAAAACTTCACTTCGACACCCGTCAATACGCCCATATCGTTTGGGAAACCCCTCAAGACTTGTGCCAGCGTTTGCAAAACAGAATCCTGGCCCGAGTGGGAGAGGGACCCCTGCCAAGGTAGCCGCGCCCGGCCTTAGAGAAGATAAAGTTCTAATGACCAGAGATGAGATACTGGATACGCTCCGAAGGCACAAGCCCATCCTTGCGGCGCGCTTTGGCGCGGCCGGCCTCATGCTGTTTGGCTCCTTTGCCCGGGGCCGGGCCACCGAGAGCAGCGACGTGGATATCCTGGTCCGCTTCGACGGGCCTGCGACCTCAAAGACCTACTTCGGCCTCCAATTCTACATAGAAGACCTGCTGGGTCGGCGGGTAGACCTGGTTACGGACAAGGCCTTGCGGCCGCGGTTTCGCCCCTACGTGGAACGAGAGGCCATAGATGTGTGACTTAGACCCAAAAGGGCGTGAGTGGCGTTTCTACGTTCAGGACATGATAGAATTCGCTGAAGCGGTCCTGTCCTATACGGAGGGGCTGTCTCAGCAAGGATTCATAGCCGATAGGCGCACATACGACGCTGCCATGCGAAACATAGAGCTAATGGGGGAAGCGGCATCGCACATCCCCGGCGTCGTTCGCGACATGAGCCCGGAGATTGAATGGCGGACTATTATAGGGACTCGAAACCGGTTGGCCCACGCCTATCTCGGCATAGATGATGACGTTGTTTGGGACATCGTTCAGACCGATATCCCTGACCTGTTGCCTAAGCTTAGGCGACTGTTGGAACCCATAGGCCCATAACCCCCCACCAAAGCCGAGGTTGATCCCCGTCAGCCCAGGCCGAGGGCCTCGCGGATGTCGCGCAGCTGGCCCACGTGGTCGCGCCAGTGGCGGATGAAAAGCCCCTCCAGCAGGTCCTGGGCCGTCCGGTCTTCCCGGTGGCTGCGGCGCGGGAACCAGCAGGATACGCTGCGGCCGCTTATCATGTCGTCGCCGGCGTCGCGGAGGGTCTCCTCCAGGTCGGCGAAGAAGCCCTCCAGCGCGGCCCGTATCTCGTCAAGGTCCATGGCCTCCCTTTCCGGGTTCAGGTGGGTCTCGTCGGCGATGATGACAAGCTCCGTCAGGGAGCCGTTGAGGATGCCCCCCACCGCCTTGGGGATGCCGCCCTCCGGGTCCTCCAGAACGTGCCACAGGACCTCCCTGGCCGACCATTCGTCGTCGTTGGCCTTCCAGTCCAGGCAGTAGTCCATTCCCTCCAGGGCGGCGTCAAGCTCCCCCCGGACCTCCTTCGCGGACTGCAATATAGACTCCTTCAAGGTTGTCATGGCTCCTCCTTCTAGGCGGCGCGAGTTTAGTGTTTGGGACAGTATAACCGGGTTGGCGGCGGCGCGGGGTCAGTTGGGAAGGACCTGTCTCATCGCTTCAAGCAATGGCCCGCGGAGTTCCTCCCGCTCCAGGGCCACGGCCAGGGACGCCTTCAGAAGGCCGAGGGGGACGCCGGCGTCGTGGCGACGGCCCTCGAACCTACAGGCGTAGAGATCCCGGGTCTCCAACAGCAGGGCCAGGCCGTCGGTGAGTTGAATCTCCCCCTTGGCCCCGGGACGCGTCCGCTCCAGGCAATCGAAGGTCTCCGGCGGCAGGACGTATCTTCCAACGATGGCCAGGTTGGAGGGGGCCTGCTCCGGGGCCGGCTTTTCCACCAGTCCACGCACCCGGCATAGCCCGCCGGACAGGGGTTCCGGCGCGATGACGCCGTAGCTTCCCACCAGATGGGATGGGACCTCCTCCACGGCCACCACCCCGTCCGTGGGGCCGCGGCGGGCGTCGAGGAGCTGGGCCAAGGCCGGCCTGCCAGAAAGGATAACGTCGTCGGGGAGTATGACGGCGAAGGGCTCGTTTCCAACCAACTCTTTGGCCGTGAGGACGGCGTGGCCCAACCCCAAGGGCCGCTCTTGCCGGACGTAGGACACCCGGGCCAGGGAGGCCAGCCGCCGGACGCCTTGGAGGACGTCGGGGCTGGCGTTCTGCTCTAGGAACCGCTCCAAGGCGTCGTTGCCCTCGAAGTAGCCCTCCAAGGCCTCCTTGCCCTGGGACGTGACCAGAATCACCTCCTCAATTCCCGAGGCGGCGGCCTCCTCAACGGCGTACTGGATGAGGGGCTTGTCGAAGAGGGGCAGCAGCTCTTTGGGGACGGCCTTGGTGACGGGCAGGAACCGGGCGCCTACGCCGGCGGCGGGTATGACGGCCTTCTTGACTGGCAGGGACGCTTCCATAGGGCGCATTCTACCATCAACGGCGCGGCGGTGGCAGGGGATGGGCGCGCGCGTCGTTGCGCGGTTGCCCCGGCGCAGTGGGGAGGGGATGGGTTCCCGCCTCGCTACACCCGTCCGTCATTCCCATCCTCTCCCTTTCCGTCATTCCCGCGTAGGCGGGAATCCATCTTTCCCGATTCGCTTCTAGCGCCATCGTCCTTTCTTTGACAGACCGCCGGGTTGGGCCGGGAGGGCGTGAGAGCGACACATTGGCCGTCTTGCTATGGGGTCTTCCTGGATTCCCGTTTTCACGGGAATGACGGGAGGGTCGGCGGGAATGACGGATAAGAAGGCGGGAGTGACGGGTGGATGGGGGTCGCGGCGCGCGTTACGGCTGCAACGGCTGGGCGGCGGGGGGCGGGGGCTAGATTGGCATCTCCGGGGCCTCGGCCAACTCCTCCGGGTCCATCCTGTCGGGGCAGTCGTGGGCGGTGAGGTCGCAAAAGCCGCACTCCACGGCGCTGGGGGTCCTGGACGGGGGGCTTTCTGACTCCAACAGGTCGAGATAGTAGGTGACCACCCCTCGAAACTCCTCGTCTATGGCCCCGGCGGGTATGGGGACGGCATCCCCCGACTTGTAGACCACCCGTCCCTGAAGCCGCTTGTCCCTGTACAGGGGGTAGGCGTAGGGGAGGCACATCATGTACAGCATCACCTGAATAACGTCGCTCTGCCGGGGCTTCCCGGTCTTGGCGTCGTAGACCGTGGCCGCGCCATCCTCGCCCAAGGTTATCAGGTCCGGCTTGCCGGCTATGACCAGGCCCGAGGGCCGTCTTACGCGGAACCGGTTCTGCTCCTCCTTGAACACGCCCTCCCCGGCGGCCTCGCGCTCATGGGCCAGCAGGTCCACCATCCGGGTGTGCTGGGCCGTCCAGGAGGCCAGTTGGAAGTCGGATGGCGCCCGTTGGTAGTCGGCGTGGTGGGTGCGGAACCAGGGCGCCCATTGGCACTGGGTCTCTCCGGCCGCCAGCTTAGACAGCCAGGTTATCCACACGTAGGGTCCACCGCGAAGTCTGGTCACGTCGTCCCCGCCTCCACGCCCATCTGCCGTGGGCATGGGCCTATTCTACACCGCCGGGCCTGGGGATTCTAACGGCAGTCCATCCATCCAACCTATTGGCCAACCTATTTGACACCATCCCGCCCTTCCCTCTACCATTAAAGGGAGGCTGTGCTAGGCGGGGAGCTAGCGGTGCCCTGTACTCGCAATCCGCTACAGCGGGGCTGAACCCCTTCCCCAGGCTAGGTTAGAGGACCCCTGCTCCTCTGCAAGGGCGTTGATGGTTGGGTCCCACGCGGCGAGGGCCTGTGAATCCCGCCAGGTCCGGAAGGAAGCAACGGTAAGCAGACACCCTCGGGCGCCGTGGGAGCGCCTGACCTGAGCTTGACCAGTGGAATAAGTCCGATGATTGTGTCGAAGGAAGGTGCACGGCCTCTACCAACCCCCTCCGCAGGGCCGATATGCCGCGTCAGGCCCTAGCCCAGCACTTTTTGGCGGACCGGGGCGTCCTGCGCCGCATCATCGAGGCTGCCGACCTGTCCCCCGGAGACGCCGTGGTTGAGGTGGGACCGGGCCGCGGCGTCCTCACCCGGGAACTGGCGCGGCGGGCCGGACACGTGACGGCCGTGGAGATAGACCCAATCCTGGCCGCGGCCCTGCCTTCCATCCTGGGGAATCCCTCAAACCTCACCGTAGTCCACGCCGACGCTCGGACGGCGGACCTGGGAGTCTTGCCACCGGGCTACAAGGTGGTGGCTAACCTGCCCTACTACGCCGCCAACCCCCTGGTGCGGCGGTTCTTGGAGGCGCCGGTCAAGCCCCGCCTCATGGTGGTGACGGTGCAGAAGGAGGTTGCCCAGGCCATGGCGGCCCCGCCGGGCAGGATGACCCTCCTATCGGTGGCGGTGCAGCTCTACGGCGCGCCCTCGGTGGTGTGCGTCGCGCCGCCCGGCGCCTTCCGGCCCCCGCCCAAGGTGGAGTCCGCCGTGGTGAGGATAGACGTGTTCCCTAGCCCCAAGCTGGGGCCGGACCAGGCGCCGCGGTTCTTTAAGCTGGCCCAGGCCGGCTTTGCCGCTCCGCGCAAGCAGCTTAGGAATTCGCTTGCCCTGGGTCTGTCGACGCCGCCCGGTGAGGCCGGAGGGCTTTTGGACAGGGCGGGAATCGAGCCGAGCCGCCGGCCGGGAACCCTGAGCGTGGATGAGTGGTTGAAGCTGTACCTAGTCTACTGCGACGGTGGCCCCGGTGCGCGCGGCGGCCTACGCTAAGATAAACCTGTCCCTGGAGGTCCTGGGCCGCCGCGCCGACGGTTATCACACCGTCCATACCGTCCTCCAGACGGTGGACTTGTCGGACCGCCTCACCTTCGCGCCCGCCGCCGAGATACGGATGGAGTGCTCGGAACCGTCCCTCGCAAACAGGGAAAATCTGGCGTGGAGGGCGGCGGCGGCCCTTAAAGAGGCCGCGGGATACGATGGCGGCGCCCTGATACGGGTGGATAAGGGGATACCGGAGGCCATGGGCTTGGGCGGCGGCAGCAGCGACGCCGCGGCCGCGCTGGTCGCCCTCAACCGTCTGTGGGGGGTCGACGCGCCGCCGGCCACGCTGGAGGAGTTGGCCCGGCGCCTGGGTTCCGACGTCCCCTTCTTTCTGAGGGGCGGGACGGCCCTCGCCACCGGCAGGGGGGACGTTATCGAGGCACTGCGTCCTCTGACGCCCCGGTGGATTGTCCTGGTGTGCCCGGACATAAGGATAGCCGGTAAGACGCTGCGGCTCTACTCCATGCTAAGCCCCGACTCCTACACCGGTGGCCGGGTGACCCGCGCCCTGTCGGAGGCCATCAACCGGGGCTGTTTTCCCACGGAGTTGCTGTACAACGTCTTCGAGGAGGTGGCCCTCGACGCCTTTCCGGGCTTGGCCGCCGTGATGGAGGATATGGAGGAGGCCGGGGCTGAGTTCACGCGCCTGTCGGGGGCCGGCCCCGCCTTGTACACCGTGGCGTCCAGCCGGCAGACGGGCGAACGAATCCAGAGGGCTATGGCCCAGCGGGGACACAGGGCCTTCCTGGCGCGCACGATGGGGGCTTCAGGGCTAATGGGCGGGGCCTGAGGGGGGTTCCCCCCAGCCGGCCTTCTTCCTTCTATCTGCCCCTTCCCGCTCCTCCCCCCGCCCGTCATTCCCGCGCAGGCGGGAAGGGCGCGTGCGCCCACTTAAGTTTTGAAGAGCGCTGGTTCTGAGTTGGGGGCTTCTGGATTCTCGCCCCCTCCTTCCGTCATTCCCGCGCAGGCGGGAATCCATTCCCTCCTCATCGCAGGCCGTCCGCAGGGGGAGCCCCGCCAGCCTCATAACTGCGGCACTACTCTTTCATGCCCACCCACCCGCCCGTCATTCCCGCGCAGGCGGGAATCCATCCCCTCCGCCCCGGTGCGCTGGGCTAACGGCGCACGGCGCCACGCCTTCCCTTCCCCTCGCCAAGAGGCCCACGGTCGGCCCCCGGGATTCGGGGCGTTGCTTTTAGACGTGGCGTTCCTGGATTCCCGTTTTCACGGGAATGACGGATAAGAGGGGCGGGAATGACGGATGGGAGCGGGGCTTGTTGCGCGGTTGCTCCGGCACAGCGGGGAGTGGGGGCATGAGGGCGACACATTCGCCGTTTGGGGATGGGGCCTTCCTGGATTCCCGTTTTCACGGGAATGACGGATGGGAGCGGGGCTTGTTCTACGGTTGGCCCGGCCCCCGGGATTCGGGGCGTCGCTTCTAGACGGGCCTTCCTGGATTCCCGTTTTCACGGGAATGACGGATAAGAGGGGCGGGGATGACGGATGGGGGGAGCGGGCGTGACGGACAAGAGGGCGGGAATCCGGCGCCCGGCGTCTGAAAGCCGGCCTTCTTCAAGGCAAAGCGGGCGCACGCGGCCTGCCCTTCACTTGACTACCAGCCATAAAGCTAACTAGACTATCTACGGCCCAAAAGCCGGTTCACGACGGACGCCAAGGGCCGTGAACCCAACCGGAGGGGAGACCCATATGACCGGCATCCTGTATGCCATACGGATTCACGTTAACCCGGAGATGTTTTCGGCGGGGGGCTTCACCCTCACTTGGCACGGCTTCTTCACCTTTGTGGGCATAGCCGTGGCCGTGGCCCTGGTCGCCTACTGGGCCAAGAAAGAGGGCATTCAGCCAGACAACGTCTACTCCGTGGCCCTCTTCGCCGTGCTGGGCGGCATCATCGGCGCCCGGGTGATTCACGTTATCGACTTTTGGGGACGAATCTACCGCTACGACCCCCTGAGCGTCTTCTACGTTTGGGAGGGCGGCATCGCCATCTACGGGGCCGTTTTGGGGGGATTCCTGGGCGGGGCATCCTACGTGTGGCTGAGGAACCGGGACGGCCTCATCAGCTTTTGGAACCGGTGGCTCGCCTGGCTGGGCAGGCTCGACAAGGTGAAACTGCCGTCGGTGGGCAGGCTGGCGGACATCACCGCCCCGGCCCTCATACTGACCATGGCCATAGGCCGCATCGGAGACGTAATCAACGGCGAGCACATCGCCCGGATCACCAACCTGCCCTGGGGCTTCGTGTACACCCACGAAAAGACCCAACAGCTTTACGCCGGCATCGGCGGGGGCCGGTCGTCCCTCACCCCGTCCCATCCCGCGGTGGTCTACGAAATGATATGGGACATGGCCATTCTGGGCCTCCTGTGGTTCGTGTTCCGCAACCGGCTGAGGCCCCACGGGATGCTCTTCGCCCTCTTCCTGGCCATGTATTCCCTGGGGCGGTTCTTCATCAGCTTCATACGGGAAGACCAGATATGGATAGTGGGACTCGACCAGGCGCAGATCATCTCCTTGGTGGTCCTGTCCGTCACCGTTACGCTGCTCATATCCAAGGCCCAGGTGGTGCGGCCGTCGGTGGTGCGGCCCGGGGGCAGAACCGTGGACGCGCCGCCGGACGGGGACTCCTAGCCGTCCCAAAGTCGGGGGGAAGCGCGCCCGTGGCGACGCCGTTCCTCCGTGGGGAATCATTTTCTGGTGGCGTGAAGGCCCGGTCACATGAAGGCCCTGTAATATGAAAGATAGCCCCGCATCTAAAGGCCTATCCCTCTACGAGGCGGCGCGGCGCTTCGGCGTTCCCTTCGCCGCCGAGGCGCGCCCACGGGATGGAAGCGTGGAGGCCGGCGGTCTCCGCTTTCACTACCTGGAATGGGGCAGAGCCGGCGACCCCGCCATCCTGATCCTCCACGGCGTAGCCCAGCAATGCCACAGCTGGGACCTGGTGTCCCTGGCCCTCAGCCACCGGTTCCGCGTCATCGCCCTCGACGCGCGGGGCCACGGCGACACCCAATGGGCCCCCGACGCCGACTACTCCCTGGACGCCCATCAACGGGACCTGGACGGATTCACGGCGGCCCTGGGGCTGGGTTCCTTCATCCTTATTGGTCACTCCATGGGGGGCAGGAACGCCTACGTCTTCGCCTCCCGCAGACCGGAGTCCGTCAGGGGCCTCGTCATCGTGGACACTGCCCCGGGGCAGGTGGCGGCGGGCAGCCGGCGCATTCGACGCTTCATCACCCTGCCGGACGAGTTGGACACCTACGAGGAGTTCGCCCAGCGGGTGCAGGCCTACACCGGCCGCCCCCTCTGGCTGGTCCACGGGAGCCTGCAACACACCGTCAAGCAACTCCCCAACGGCCGGTGGACGTGGAAGTACGACAAGGCCCTGCGCAGCCCCGGCTTCAAGCCGGAGACCTGGCCGGAGGAGGCATTGTGGGGCTGTCTGAAAAGCCTGCGATGCCCCGTCCTGGTGGTCAGGGGGGCCAACAGCGACGTCCTGTCCGTGGACGCCTTCGAGAAGTCCTTGGAAACCATACCCAACGCGAGGGGCGCGGTGGTGGAGGACGCGGGGCACCTGGTCCCGGGAGACAACCCCAAGGGCTTCCTCGAGGCCATTGACCCCTTCCTCAGGGAACTGGCCTAATCTCGGGCGATGGGCCGTGGCGTGGTGCCCCCAAGGGGCTTCGAACCCCTGATCTCCAGCTTGAAAGGCTGGCGTCCTTGACCTGGCTAGACGATGGGGGCAGGTTCAGCCGTAAGTATATCTTGGCTAGGCGTAAATAGCCAGCAGCCACGGCGGGGCCGGGCTAGGGGTAGACGGCCAGCGACTCTAAGCCGAGGGTCTCAGGCAGGCCCATCATAAGGTTCATGTTCTGAACGGCCTGACCCGCCGCGCCCTTCACCAGGTTGTCCAGGCAGCTAATCACCATCAGCCTGCCGGTTCTCACGTCCACCACCGGGTGGATGAGGCACAGGTTGTTTCCCCAAGTCTCCTTGGTCTGGGGAGGGGCCGCCGTCACCTTGACGAAAGGCTCATCCCGGTAGAACTCCCGGTACATCTCGGTTATCGCGTTCTGGGCCTGCCGCATGGAGGGGAAGGCGTCCTCCTTCAAAGGGGCGTAGCAGGAGTTGAGGATTCCGCGGGTCATGGGGGCCAGGTGGGTCAGGAAGGTGACCCTGGGAGCCGCGCTGCTCAACAGCCCAAGCTCTTGGGTTATCTCCGGCAGGTGGCGGTGCCCCTGGAGGGAGTAGGCCTTGAAGTTCTCGTTGACCTCGGAGAAGTGGGTGTTCATGCTCAGGCCGCGGCCCGCCCCGGAGACCCCCGACTTGCCGTCGATGATGATGTCCGGCGTTATAATCCCCTCCTTCACGGCCGGGGCCAAGGCCAGAATGGCCCCCGTGGGGTAGCATCCCGGGTTGCCGACCAGGCGCGCCCCGGCCACTTGGCCGCGGTGGAGTTCAGGCAGGCCGTACACGGCATCCTCCAGGCGCTCCGGCCCCGGATGCTCCACCCCGTACCACTCCCGGAACTCCGCCGGGTCCCGCAGCCTGAAGTCGGCGCTCAAGTCCACCGACCTGACGCCGGCCTCCACCAGGGGAATCAGCTTCTCGGCGCTGGCCTTGTGGGGAAGGGCGGAGAAGGCCACGTCCACGCCGTTGGACAACTCCTCCTCAATGACCACGTCGACGTCGGACAGGTGGGGAAACACCTCGCCCAGCCTTCGACCCGCCGCGCTGCGGCCCGTCACGCAGGCGATATCCGCCTCCGGGTGGCGATGGAGAATCCGCGCCAACTCCGCTCCCGCGTAGCCGGTGACGTTGATGATTCCTGCCCGTATCAACTCAACCCCCCAAACGTTATGCCATTATGGATAGACGATGGCTATCAGTATAAGGGGCGGCCTTGGTTGGGTAAAGGCGTACCGCGGCCGTTAGACCTTGGCCTTGGCCGGGAACCCGTCGCTGGAGGGGCACCCAAAGGCCAGGGGGCACTCGCCGCACCGGGGCCGGGGCGCCCTGCACACCCTGCGCCCGTGGGTAATCAGGGCTACGTGAAAGGGGTATACCTCTTGGGGTGTCACCATGGCCTCCAGCACGTCGTGGGCGTCCTCGGCGCTCACCTTTGGCCCGATGAGGCCCAGACGCTTGGACACCCGGTGAACGTGGGTGTCAACGGCCATGGCCGGCATCCCCAGGGAGAAGCACAGTATCACCGCCGCCGACTTGGGCCCAATGCCCGGCAACTCCCTCAGCCACGCCTTGGCCTCCGGGAGGGGCATCTCCGCGAGGAAGTTCAGGTCCAGATTCCCGCGCTTTTCCAGGACGATGTTCAGGACCTGCTTAATCCGCGGCGCCTTGACCCTGGCCAGGCCGCCGACGCTCACCGCCTCGGCGATGCGGCCCACCTCCCCCCGCGCCACGGCCTCCAGGGAACCGAACTCCTCCATGAGGCGGTGGAAGGCCCGCTCGGAGTTGGTGTCGGAGGTGTGCTGTGACAGGATGGTGAAGACCATCTCCTCGGCGGGGTCCAGGCGGCGGGCGTGCTCAAAGGGGCCGTAGGATGGCCCCAGCAGGTCCATCACCTCGCGGGCGCTCAGCCCCTTCTTGCGACGGCTCCTGGGCCGCCGCGTCGCCTTTGCCTTGGCCATAGCGCGGCGATTCTAGCATCATAGGCCGCGGCCCTCAAGGGCAGGGGGAAAGCCAAGGGGCCTCAAATCGATGGCCTTGCCTCGCGCCTGCTCTCCCCAAATATGGTATATTGGCTCTCCGGTCTCGCGCCTCCCATGAACGACAGCCTGCAAGATCTCATAACCCACGCCCTCAAGGGCCACGGCGCCCAGTACGTGGAGCTTCGCATCCACGAGGGCGCCTCTTCCCACGTCAGATACCGTGGGCGCGAGTTGGAGGAGGTTAACCGCTCGACGGCCGGCGGCGGTTGCGTTAGGGCCTTGGCCGGCGGCGGCTGGGGCTTCGTGTCCTTCAACAGCCTGGACGGCCTGAGGGACAAGGTGAAGTCCGCCGTTCACAACGCCCGGCTGGTGGGCGGCGACCCGGTGGCCCTCTCCCCCACCGACCCCGTGGTGGACTCGGTGGAGCCGCAGGTGGACAAGGACCCCTCCGCCATCCCGCTGCGGGACAAGAAGCTCCTCCTGGACCAGTACGTGGAGGAGATATGGAGGACGCCCGGAATCTCGACCTCCACCGTGGGCTATGGCGACGCCCGCCGCCGCCGCGTCTTCGCCAACTCCGAAGGCTCCTACGTGGACCAGACGACCTTGGACGTTGTGCTGCGTCTCAACGCCGTGGCGCGGGACGGCCCGGAGGTGCAGCAGTCGGGCGTTAGCCTCGGCGCCGCCGGCGACTTCTCGGAGATAGAGGGTCTTCACCGGCAGGCGCGGGAGGTGGGGCAGCGGGCCGTCGAACTCCTGAAGGCCCCCCAGGTGAAGGGTGGCGAGTACACCGTGGTCCTCGAGCCGGTCCTGGCCGGCGTCTTCATCCACGAGGCCTTCGGCCACCTGTCGGAGGCCGACCACGTGTACGAAGACAAGCGTATGCAGGAGATAATGGTCTTGGGCAGGCGTTTCGGCGGCAGCCACCTGAACGTGGTTGACGGGGCCGCGGCTCCCCGGCTCCGGGGCAGCTACGCCTACGACGACGAGGGCGTCCCTTCCACCCTAAGCCCCCTCCTCCGCGAGGGCGTGCTGGTGGGCCGCCTCCACTCCCGGGAGACGGCGGCCAAAATGGGGGAGTCGCCCACCGGCAACGCCAGGGCCATAGGCCCCCAGCATCCGCCCATTGTCCGCATGACCAACACTTATATTGAGAACGGCGCGCCCTCGCCCGAGGACATTATCGCCGACGTGAAGGACGGCCTATACGTCGGCAACTGGTACGGGGGGATGACCAGCATGGAGCAGTTCACCTTCTCGGCCGGCGAGGCGTGGCTCATCCGCAACGGGCGGGTCGAGGAGCTGCGCCGCCCCGTCCTGCTGACGGGGAACCTCTTCACCACCTTGGAAAGCATCGACGCCGTGGCCAACGACCTGAGCATGAACCAGGGCGGCGGGTGCGGCAAGGGCGGCCAGTCACCCCTGCCCGTCTCCAACGGCAGCCCCCACATCCGCATCCGGAGGTGTCTCATTGGCGGCAGTTGACGCCCTGTTGGATGACGTGCTGAACAGGGCCGAGGGTGTCTCCGAGCAGGCCGAGGTGTTTCACCTGTCGCGCCGCCGCCGGCCCGTCTCCTTTGAGGCCAACCGGCTGAAGGCCCTGGAGGGGGCCGACTCCTCCGGCATGGCCCTGCGCCTAATCAAGGATGGCCGCGTTGGGTTCGCCTCCACCACCCACTGGCAGGGGGCCGGCGACCTGGTGAGCCATGCCCTGGAGACCGCCCCCTTCGGCCCCAAGGCCATGATGGAGTTCCCCGGCCGGCGGGACTTCACCCCGGTGCAGGTCTACGACCCCGCCCTTGAGGGCCACCCCCTGGAGGATATGATAGAACTGGGCCGCCGGATAATAGACGGCCTGCGGGCCGCGGAGCCGGACCTCCTGTGCGACGCCACCGTGTCGCGCAGCGTGTCCATCGTCACCCTCCGCAACTCCCGGGGAGGCCGCGCCCAGTACACCAAGGGCGTCTTCTCGGCCTACGCCGGCGGGACCCTCATCAAGGACACCGACATGCTGTTCCTGGGCGACAGCGCCGCCTCCTGCCATCCCATCACCGACCCGGCCCCCTTGGTCGACGGGGTCCTGACCCAGTTGGAGCGGGGCAGGACGGTGGCGTCCCCGGCCTCCGGCAGCCTGCCCGTGGTCTTCACGCCCCGGGGCGTGGCCGCGGCCCTGCTGCCGCCCCTCTTGGCCGGCTTCAACGGCAAGGCCGTTCTCCAAGGCTCCTCGCCCCTGGTTGGAAAGCTGGGGGAGCGGCTCCTGGACGAGCGGTTCAGCCTGTGGGACAACCCCACCCTGCCCATGATTCCGGGCAGCCGCGCCTGCGACGACGAAGGCGTCCCGGCGGCGGCCATGCCCCTGGTCGACAAGGGCGTCATCTCCGGCTTCCTCTACGACCTTCAGACGGCGGGACAGGCGGGCGCGGCCAAGGCCGGAAACTCCCACCGCGGCCTCGGTTCCCTCCCCTCTCCCGGCGTCAGCGTCGCCCTGGTGTCCGAGGGGGAAGTCTCCTTCAATGATATGATAGCCGACATCAAGGATGGCATCGTGGTTGAGCGGCTTCTCGGGGCCGGGCAGAGCAACATCCTGGGCGGCGAGTTCAACGCCAACGTCTTGTTGGGATATCGCGTGGAAAAGGGTAAAATTACCGGCAGGCTTAAGAACACCGTCATCAACGGCAACGTGTATACTGTTTTGAAGAGCGTGCAAGGGCTGGGCAGCGACGCCCAATGGCTGGGCGGCTCCCTCAAAACGCCCAGCGTCTACTGCGCCAACGTGTCGGTGGCCACCACGGACTAATAGATTGATTGAATTAGATTGAAGGATGAGCGAAGCGCCGTGTCCCTAAGCAAGCTGCTGCAAGCCCTTGGAGAGGGGGAGACCTCCCTTAACAGCTCCCTCCTCTACGACCTCAGCGACCTGGCCCCCGCCGAGGTGTCCTCCTTCATGGGCGTTTGGAAGACCCTCGCCCCCGAGAGGAGGCGCGGGATTCTGAACGACCTGGTGGAGTTGACCCAGGACAGCCCTGAGCTTGACTTCAGCGCCGTCTTTCGCCGGTGCCTCTCCGACGAGGACGCCGGGGCGCGGCGCAAGGCCATTGAGGGCCTGTGGGAGCACGAGGAGCGCCAGATAATATCGCCCCTCTGCAACCTGCTGGGCGGCGACCCCTCCCCGGCGGTTAGGGCCGCCGCAGCCACCGGCTTAGGCAAGTTCGCCAACCTGGCCCAGGAGGGCAAGCTCCTTAGAAAGGACCGCGCGCGCATAGAGGCCAGCCTCCTTTCCACCCTCGAAAACGAGGATGAGGACCTGGAGGCGCGGCGCCGGGCCTTGGAGTCGGTGGCCGTGTTCAACACCGGCAGCGTGGCGGAGTATATCCGCTGGGCCTATCGCAGCGACAACCCGGCCCTCCGGTGCAGCGCCCTGTACGCCATGGGCAAGACCGGCGAGGCCCGTTGGCTGGCGGACCTGGTGAAGGAGACGCGGAACCCCAGCGCCGCCATGCGCTACGAGGCCGCCAACGCCTGCGGCGAGATAGAGGAGGAGGAGGCCATCCCCTACCTGATACCCCTCACCCAGGACGACGACCTCCAGGTGCAGTTGTCGGCGATACGAGCCATCGGCCTGATAGGCGGCCCCCTGGCCAAGAAGGCCCTGCGGCGCTGCATAAAGCAGGGCGACTCCGCAGTCGAGGACACCGCCCGGGAGTGCCTGGATATGGTGAACTCGATGGATGACGCCCTCACCTTCAAGTACTCCCCCTAACCCCCGCCGCTCCTAATCCGTCATTCCCGCGAAGGCGGGAAGGGCGCGCGCGCCCACTTAGTTTTGAAGAGCGTTGGTTCTGCGTTGGAGGCTTGACTTCTCGCCCCTTTCCGTCATTCCCGCGCAGGCGGGAATCCATCCCCGGCCCCGATGCGCCTGGGGAACCGCGACACGGCGCGCCCCTTTCCGTCCTCCCCGCCCGCCTCCCCCTCGTCATTCCCGCGCAGGCGGGAATCCATCCCCGGCCCCGATGCGCTTGGGGAGCCGCGACACGGCGCGCGCCCCTCCGTCCTCCCCGCCCGCCTCCCCCTCGTCATTCCCGCGCAGGCGGGAATCCATCCCCGGCCCCGATGCGCCTGGGGAGCCGCGACACGGCGCAGCCTGCCCCCAATCCGTCATTCCCGTGAAAACGGGAATCCAGGAAGCCCACAACCCAGGACCAACGCTCTTCAAAGCTAAAACGGGAGCGCGCGCCGTGGAGCGGTTGTCCCGGCGCAAGGTCAAGAGGGGATGGATTCCCGCCTTCGCGGGAATGACGGAACCGGCGGGCGGGAAGCCGAAGCCGCCAACGCAGAACCAACGCTCTTCAAGACAAAGTGGGCGCACGCGCCCTTCCCGCCTGCGCGGGAATGACGGAAAGAGGGAGCCGGAAATAACGGATTGGGACGCGCGAGGGCGGTAGAAAGGAGCGCGCGCGCCAAGGCCCCGCTTCCTTAATTCAGCATTAACCATCCGTTAACATGCCGTTAACGTTCGTGGCCTCACCCTGGGGCAAAATGTTAAGCGTTGAAGCAGGAATCCAAGAACCCGTCATCCCCAAACCGGCTCCAAAGAGGCGTCCTTCGTGGAAACCCGGTCAGTTCAGCCCATCCGAAAATAGGGCTTTTTGGCGCGCCGGAGCGTATAATAGTTAGACCCGCCCTCGGCGGCGGCGACCGACAGCGCAACCTGAAAGACACAACGACAACTGCTTCTGCCCCAGAGTGAAAGGCCCAATGAAAACCTGCCCCCCCCCCCCCCCCCCCCCGCCATTTCCGCGTAGGCGCGCCCGCATCCATTCGTAGAGGTCGGACTCTATGACAGGGATACGAAATTTCCGGATTCCCGTTTTCATTGAAGTGGCGGGAGAGGGGAGCGTGGCGCCGTTGCCCAGGCGCAGAACCAACGCTCCGCAAAACAAAGTGGGCACGCGTGCCCTTCCCGCCTGCGCGGGAATGACGGAAAGAGGGAGCCGGGAATGACGGATGGGAGACGGCGAAAGCCGCCGGGAACAGGTTCCCCCCGTCCAGGTCTGGTTCAGATTGCGGAGCCGGACTCTTAAGCCCTAGCCTTGGGTGAAATTCGTTGTCAGTGGGAAGATGAGGGTGTATAATAATTGCGTAAGGTAATTGTTGCGTAGGATAACGTTATTGATTACTCGAGAGCGGTTTCTTGCGCTGTTATTGCTGTCGCTTGCCTGGGCGTTTCTGGCGGGATGCGCTGGCGCGTCTCCCACCACTGCGCCGCCGGCGCCTACCGGGACGCCCACGCCGACTGTGATACCAACGCCCGCCGCTGCTCCCACGGCCACCGAGGCGCCCACCGCGCCGCCGGCGCCTGCTATGACACCCACGCCCGCCATGACGTCGGAGCCGACCGCGGCTCCCACGGCCACGGCGTCGCCGACCGCAACGGCCCAGCCCACCCCCACTGAAGTCCTCGAACCCGCCCGGTATCACCTGGAAATCCTCGACATGGACTTCAGAAGGGCCAGGCACGGGCTGGTGGAGACCGCCTTTTCCGCCATGGTGAGAAACGAGGGCGAGGCCCCGGGTCCCGTCGGCCAGGCTGTCAAAGTGACGTTGGATAGCGGGAAGCCGGAGGTGGCCCACCTGCTTGAAGAACTGCCCGGCGGCGGGGAGATATTCTTCCTATTCAAGCGTTGGCTCATCCCGGGGGAGCATACGATCGCCCTCAACGTCGGGGACTACACGGCCTCCAGAGACATGGTCGTAAGCGTGGCCGATCTCGTTGTGGAGCCTTTGGGACACAGCGTCACGGGCGACGGCTTCATCGCCCTGCGGGCCAGGGTCACCAACCAGGGCGACATGGCCGCCGGCCGCGTTGACTTCTCCGCCCAGTGGACGCCCAAGGATGGCGGGGCTCCGCCCGGCGAGTCCCAGTGGATAGGGGCGATAGAGGGGTTGGAGCCGGAGGAAAGCGCCACCGTGACCCTTCCCGTCGAAATCCCCACGGGCTCCTACGATTTCACCATAGCCGTCGAGACGGAGACCATCGAGGTCTTAACGGACCAGAACGACGCCTCCCTTCCCGTGGAGGTGGACTACGTGCAGCTGATGGTGGTCGCCAACGCCGTGACACAGCTTTGCTTTGAGCCCGCCGGCTCTAGCAAGATGATATTCGACTTGACGGTGACCAACCAGGGCCTCGCCCCCACCGGCCCCCTGGAAACGGGGGTGGCCTGCCCGCCCGGGTCCGCGGAGGGGTGTTCGCAGAGCGTGGCCTTGGAATCCATCCCCCCGGGCGGCGTCGCCGACGCCTCAGTCACCGTGTCCCTGACGTCGGGTGAGAACGACGTCTCCATCTTCGCGGGGGCCATGGAGCACGGCTTTCGCTGGGGCAACCAGAACATCGACACCCTCACCGTCAACGTGCCGAAGCGTCCCCCCCTGAGCATTTCGTCCGAAGCCGACGCCTCTCTGGTGGGCTACCGTTCCGACGGCACGGCCGACGTTGAAATAAGCCTGGCCCTCAGCAACGACAGCGAGGCGTTATTCTTGGACGCCGAGTTGGTGGAAGTCACCTGCTGGCAGGACGGCCGTCTGGTGAGCGGATGCCTCGCCGAGGCCACCTTCGACATGCCCGACGGGTTCCAGTCCGAATTCAAGACCCTAACCGTCACCGCGCCCCAGGGCGACGTGACCTTTGAGTTCAACTTCGGCGGCGTCGAACCGACTATGTTGGACTTCCACGTGCCCCCGCGCATCGTAGGCGTCACCCCGGAGGTGTGGGAGTGCTTCACCGACAGGCCGGGGCTCAGCGTCGTGCGGTCCGAAGGAGACCACGTGGGAGGATGCGCCAGCTGGGGAAGTGAGACCATCCGCAAGTGGTCCCAAGATGAGCCCGTCGTGGTCTGGGCCACCGGCGACCCTGTCTACATCCGGTGGCTGAAAGATTCCTTCAACGAGTTGTCCCCCCTCCTGAACCTGCGGTTCCGGTACGTCGACGATGAGGACGAGGCGAACCTGAAGGCCTACGTTGGGGTTCCCGCCTCCCAGGCCGCCAGCATAGGGTTTAGCGGCCTCTGCGGAGACACCCTCGGATGCGCGCGGATAACCCGCAGCTTCAACGGCGAGGTGAAGGGCGCCATGTTCAGCGTGTGGGCCAACACTAATCAGCAGTGGAGGGAGTTGGGCCTGCTGGACGACATAATAAAGCGCACCATAATTCACGAGGCCCTGCACGTCCTGGTCCCAATGCAGCACCGGCTGCACCCCTCCAGCGTTATGAACGTTCACAACTCGCTGGACGTGCCGAGGTTGAGTCATATGGACGAGGACCTCATTCGCCTGCACTCCCACCCCCTCGTCAAGCCGCGCATGACTATGGACGAGGTCGAAGCCCTGATAGTCTTCAACGACGACCTGGTGAACCCGCCGCCTCCCGAGGAGCTCGACGGCTACCACGTGGCGGAGCGGGCCTTCGCCGTCCTGCAAGAGGCCGACTCCTTCCGGTTCGTTATGTCGGGGTCGTGGAGTGGGGAGGGCTGCGGCGAAACGTTTGGACCGTCCAACGCCGCGATAAGCGGCTTCACGTCCTACGGCTCAAGTCTGATTCACTTCCAAGACGATATAAGAGATATCTACGGGATATCGTCGCCGGACGCCAGCCTTGACCCGGAGTACTGGGTGCAGTCGCCCGACCGTTCTTGGCTGAAAGTCGCCGACAACGCCCGTCTTCAAAACATCATCTGGCGCTCCAGATTAAACAGCCCGCACATTATGCTGGCCAGCATCCTTTTCTTCGGGGAACCGGACGACTTCATCGTTTCAAGAAACGGCGACGGGACCATCACCCTGAAGGTCGCCGTGGACGCCGCCTTCATCATGGTCAACTGGTCCGACGGCGAGGCCCTGGACGTTGAGATGGTTCTGGATGAGGAGACCTACGAAATGCGGGAGTACAAGATGGACTGGCAATTCGACGTCCCCGACGCCTACTGCTCCGGCTACACGGTGGAGGTCACCCGGGGCGAGTACGGCGTGCAAATAGACATCCCCTGGATCATCCGCCGGGACTCCGCCTTCCTGCCCGAGCAGTAAACCGCCGGCGAGGGGCATCTCCCCGGCCCGGACTACCCGCCCGATTGCCTTCTGCCCCCCGTACCCCCCTGTACCCGTGAGACTTGGGTCGGCTTCATCCGCAAAGGGCTGCCGGAGGGCGGCCGCCCCCCAACACGCGGAACTTGGGCCGGCTTCACCCGCAAAGGGCTGCCGGAGGGCGGCGGCCCCCGCGCCCGGCCCTTGATACTTTCTTACAAGTCGGCCTGCAACCTGATACTATATGCCCTAAAAGTATCAACTGCCGGCCAACTTGACATTGGAGTTTCAAATGCGGCAACGCTTGGGCTGCCCGGCCGCGGCTGCTCCCGGCGCCCGGCCCTTGATACTTTCTTACAAGTCGGCCCGCAACCTGATACTATATGCCCTAAAAGTATCAACTGCCGGCAGCTTGACGCTGGAGTTTCAAATGCGGCAACGCTTGGGCTGCCCGGCCGCGGCTGCTCCCCACGCCCGGCCCTTGATACTTTCTTACAAGTCGGCCTGCAACCTGATACTATATGCCCCAAAAGTATCAAGTTCCCGCTAACTTGACAGTGGAGTTTCAAATGCGGCAACGCTTGGGCCGCCGGGCCGCGGCTGCTCCCCGCGCCCGGCGCTTGATACTTTCTTACAAGTTGGCCTGCAACCTGATACTATATGCCCTAAAAGTATCAAGTTCCCGCCAACTTAATACCGGAGTTTCAAATGCGGCAGCGCCTGGGCAGCAACCCCCACGGGAGCCTGGTTCCCACCATCGAGAACCAGCAGGCCTTCGTTCCCCATCCCCTCCCGCGGGAGTTGGAGATAAGCTCTCGACTTGTATGGCTCCTCGACCGGGCGTCAAGAGCGTCAGCCACTCTGAGTGGCGTGGGGGAGACCGTTCCCAACCCTCTGCTCATTGCCAACCCCCTCATCCACCGGGAGGCCGTGCTGTCTACCCGCATTGAAGGGACTATAGCTTCCCTATCCGACGTCTTTTCCCACCAAGCAGCGCGTAAACCACCGGCTACTGAAGACATCCGAGAAGTCATCAACTACGTTGAAGCCCTCCAACTGGGAATAGCGCTTCTAAAGGAACTGCCCATCTCCCTAAGGCTGGTCAACCAGGTCCACGAATGCCTGCTCGCAGGCGTAAGAGGCCGCGAAAAGCGTCCCGGCGAGTTTCGCTCCACCCAGGTTTGGATAGGTTCTCCGGGTTCCTCAATCAAAAACGCGCGGTTCATACCGCCCCCGCCTGAGCGCCTGCGGGAACTCTTCTATGACTGGGAGAGTTTCGCCAACCAACGCCTAGAGATGCCGCCCCTGGTCAAGTGCGCCCTTATGCACTACCAGATTGAGGCCATTCACCCTTATGAGGACGGCAACGGAAGGATTGGCAGACTGCTTATTATTCTGTACCTAATATCAGCCAAAGTCCTGCCCTTCCCCCTCCTCTACCTGAGCGCCTACTTCGAGCGAGACCGTCAACGGTACTACGACGAACTGTTCAACGTTAGCGCCACGGGAGATTGGGAACGCTGGCTCGACTACTTTCTTACCGGCGTCCTTCAGGAGTCCCAGGACGTCTTGGCCCGGATTAGGCGGCTCCGTGAAATGCAAGGCGACTACAGGGATAGGCTACAGGCCCGGCGCGTCTCGTCAAGCGCGCTTCTCCTGATGGACGAATTCTTTGCCAACCCCATTATGACCGTGCGAGGCGCCTCGGAGAAACTGGGCATGTCCATCGCGGGAGCCAGAAGGGTCCTCGACCGTCTAGTCGAGGCCTCCCTGGTGCGTGTCCTCAACGCCACCGGGGCCCGGCTCTACGTAGCCCCGGAAGTCCTGGCCGCCCTCCAAGACCCCGACGACGAGGGTTAGCCTTCCGGCCTGTACGCCTCATCGCAAACCTCCTATACTGCAACCCCGGCACAACGGCAGGAGGCTGATCTCATGGATTTCACGGGGGACTCCACAGGGGATTTCATGGGGGATTCCACAGGCGCCAACCCCTGGGACGGCTTTGTAGACCTGGCCCGGAACTACATCGCCACCGGCAAGCTGGACGCTGAGGAGACGAATTACAAGGTTGAGATAGCCCGCAAGCTGGCGGCGGCCAGGGAAGCGGTCCTTGCCGGCTCCGGCGACTGGGCGTCCCTGGTCAGCGGCGGCCTCGCGGGGAACCTGATATTCCACGTGCAGCTAGCCCAACTCCGCCAGTGGATTAAAGACCAGTCGGCCCACGCGCTGCGGGCCCTGCGGGCGATTTGGACGAAGGAAGACCTCCCGGTGGCCGGGCGCATCCGCGCCTTTATCGACCTGTTCCCCCCTTCGGTGAAGGGCGGTCTCGGAAGCCGCGCGAACATCGCGTCGGTCCTGCTGATGGGGATAGACGTGGAGAAGCACCCGCCCTTCAAGGTCAACTTCTTCAAAGAGGCCTACCGGCGCGCCAAGTACGACCTCCCGAAGCACAACCCTGACGAGGCGGACCTGTACGAGCACGCCCTCGGCTTCCTCGATAGGTTCATGGTGGAGGCGTCCCGCCGCGGGGCGTCCCTGCGCCACCGCCTCGACGCTCAATCGCTGACCTGGGTAATCGCGCATAACCGCGCCCCCACGTCCGCGCCCGCCGCATCCGCCGCGCCCCCTCCACCCGCCCCAACCCCAGCGTCGGACCTCCGCGGCCTCGCCAACGAACTCTTCCTCACCTTCGAGTTTCTAGACAACATCCGCGCCCTCTTGGATGAGAAGCGGCAGGTCATTTTCCAGGGGCCGCCGGGCTCCGGCAAGACCTATGTGGCGCAGAAGCTCGCCCGCTGCCTGGCCGGCTCCGAGGGCGGCGTCACCCTGGCCCAGTTCCACCCCTCCTACGCCTACGAGGACTTCGTACAAGGCTTCCGACCGGCGGACTTGGGGAAGGGGCAGCCCGGCTTCAGGCTCACCGACGGCCCCCTCCTCCGGGCCGCTGAGCAGGCGCGGCGGAACCCCGACTCCAACCACTTCCTTATTATTGACGAAATCAACCGGGGCAACCTGGCCAAGGTCTTCGGCGAGCTGTACTTCCTCCTGGAGTACCGGGAGGACAGCCTGTTCCTCCAGTACTCCAACCGCCCCTTCTCCCTGCCCAAAAACCTCTACATAATCGGCACCATGAACACCGCCGACCGCTCCATCGCCCTGGTGGACCTGGCCCTCCGGCGACGCTTCTACTTCGTGGAGTTTCACCCGGACGAGCCGCCCGTCAGCGGACTCCTCCGCCGGTGGCTCAGGGCCAAGGCCCCCGACATGCTTTGGATGGCCGACTTGTTGGACAGGGCCAACGAGAAGCTGCGGGACGACCGGCACGCCGCTATAGGCCCCAGCCACTTCCTGAAGGATGGCCTCACCGCGGCCCACGCCAAGCGCGTCTGGCGGCACGGCGTCCTCCCCTACCTGGAGGAGCGGCTCTTTGGCGACCAGGACCGCATAGGGCAGTTCGACTTCGACGCCTTGCGCCGGGAACTCCGGGCAGAAGACGCCGCCGCCAACGATGGGTGAGATAACCCTAAGGGAGCATCAGAGGAGCGGGCCCTACGTCCTTTCGGTATCCCAGCGGGACGCCCTCCGCGATGCCCTGCCGACCTTGGCCATCGAGCCCGCCGCGGGGACTCGAGACGCCTACCACCTGACCCCCGGCTCCACCGCCGGCGCCGTGGAGGTCGACGGCCTGCCGGTGCTGCTCAACCCCAAGATAGGCATCCCCCAACTCCTCTCCCTGGCCTGCTACGCCATAGGGCGGGTCAAGTTCCAGGAGAGAGACTTCGACTTCCCTGAAGATTCCGCCCTCCCCGACGTTCTGGCCCTGCTCCTCGCCGCCCAGGCCCGCAAGGCCTTCGCCCAGGGACTCCTCCACGGCTACCGGACCCGTGAAGAGGCCCTCCAGACGGTGCGGGGACGCGTCATGTTCGACGAGCAGCTGCGCCGCCGGTTCGGAGCCTTGATACCCGTCGAGTCGCGCTACGACGAGTTCACCGAGGATATTCTGCCCAACCGGTTGGTGAAGGCCGCGGCCCTCCGGCTCCGCGGGATGCGCCTGCGCTCCCCCAAGGCCCGCGCCGGCCTGGGCTGGACCGCCGCCGTCCTCGACAACGTCTCCGTCGTGGAGTTCGCTCCCAAGGCCGTGCCGGAGGTGGCCTTCGACCGCCTCAACGAGCGGTGCCGGGGCGTGGTCACCCTGGCCCGGCTCATCCTGCGCCACGGGGCCCTTCAAGGCGGCCGCGGCGGGGTCCCGGCGTCGGGATTCCTGGTGGACATGAGCGCCCTCTTCCAGGAGTTCGTCACCCAGGCCCTGCGCGAGGCCCTGGGCGTGTCCCCGGCCACCCTGCGCTCCGACGCGAACCTTAACCGCATCCTCACCCTGGACACCGGGGGACGCGTGTCCCTTCAACCCGACCTCTCCTGGTGGGACGGCGCCGTTTGCCGGTTTGTGGGGGACGTGAAGTACAAGCGGATAAGACACGAGGGCGCGCCCAACGCCGACCTGTACCAACTTCTGGCCTACGCCACCGCCCTAGACCTGCCCGGCGGCCTGCTCATCTACGCCGAGGGCGAGGCGAAGGCCGCCGAGCACCGCGTGCGAGGCTCCGGACTCCTGCTGCGGGTGGCCGCCCTGGACATCTCCGGCTCCCTGGAAAGCGTCCTCCGCCGGGTTGAGGCCCTGGCCGGCGTCATCGCCGCCCTCCGCGCCGCCGCCCGCTGAGCGCGTCTCCCCGCCGGCCGCCTGCCCTTCCATCCAAACGGGTTGGGCCAAACCGATTGGGCCAACCCGTTTGGGGGGCGGGAGCGTATATGTGTTGAGGCCGCCGGCCGCCGCCGGGACTCCGCCTTCCTGCCCTAAATCCGGCCTCGCGGGGGTCATTTTGGCCTTCAAATGTTGCGGAAGTAATAAATAAATTGGTCAAAAATGGGGTTGACAATTATCTTTTTACACTAGTATATTCAGCGCAACACTTGAGTTAGCAAAGGTTGCATCCATTCTATTGACATAAAGGCGTATGGAAAACGACGTTAAATCACAGCCAGTTTCCCAAGACAGTTCCGTCAAAAGTTCCTTGACCCAGTCCGTGGAAGACTCGGACGTTCTCACCGACGTTATCTATCTCGTCACCAACCTCATCGGGGCGGTGGCCAAGGCTTTGGAGACGGACTTGGCCCCCTACGACCTGATACCCATGGACTACGAGATGCTGAACCGGTGCCAGCGGGGCGAGGCCAACACCGTTACGGAGATGGCGCGGATCTTCCCCGTGGACCCCTCAGCCATCAGCCGGCGGGTGGAGAGACTCCACCGGCAGGGCCTAATCCACAGGAACCGGCTCCGCAGCGACCGGCGCGTGGTGAAGCTGGGCCTCACCACCAAGGGCTCCGACCTGATGACCGAGTTGGTTGAGACGGTGAATAAGGCCGAGGCCCAAATTCTCAAGGACATTAGCGTAGAAGAGCAGGCCATGTTCATCGCCATCGCTCACAAGATATTGGAGAACGTGAAGAGCGGTTGGGAAGTGGTGAACTCGGAGACCGCGGCGGAATGAACCGCGCGACGGATGTCCCTGCCCCCACGGGCAGGCAAGAAGTAAGGAGACGGAAATGAAGACGTGCGAGTTAATGGACTGCATATTTAGCCGGGGGACGGCCCCAGTCGCGGGTCGCCCCCCCGAGATAGAGGCCCCCACCCCGGCGCGGCTCCGGGCTATTGGATTGCCCGGCGTCGCATCTACCCCAACCTACCGAGATCCCGGCCCACCGCCGGTTTCTTCCCCTCACACTCGCGGCGGCGTGAAGCGCCAAGCCGCGAGATTCATAGTGGAGATGTCTGAAGATCCCCAGAGGCGCGTACTAGTAGGAGGTTGGGCGTAATGACGAGAAAACTTACAGCATCAGCGGCGAGGCCGATCTTTCTTCTGGCGGTCCTGGCGGCCTTCAGCATTTCGGTGGTCCTGACCTTCGGCACAGTCGGAGCCGCGCCCGCCGCCCACACCTTCGGTTCCCAGACCATTTCGGACCAGAGTTGGACGCAGAACACGGAGGTATCCACCATCAACCTGCCCATGGTGACGGGCAATGTCGGCCCCGTCAGCTACAGCCTGAGCCCTGCCCTGCCCGCCGGCGTCATCAGGCTCAGTCCCACGATCTACTACCCCTATGATAACCGGATCGGCGGGACGCCTACGGTGGCCCAGGCCCGGACCCAGTACACGTGGTCGTCCACGGACTCGGACGGGCACCCGGACGCTGTGTCGCTGACCTTCTACATTGAGGTGGCGGCGCAGGCGACGACCCCCCAGCCGACCGCGGACCCTGAGCCGACCTTCGGCTCCACGACCATCTCGGACCAGAGTTGGACGCAGAACATGGCGATAACGGCCCTTGACCTGCCCACGGCGACGGGCGGCAATGGCTCCCTCACCTACAGCCTGAGCCCGTCCCTGCCCACCGGGGTGAGCAAGAACGCCAGCCACCAGGTCTCCGGGACGCCTACGTTGGCCCAGGCCCGGACCCAGTACACGTGGACGGCCACGGACTCGGACGGGGATTCGGTGTCGCTGACCTTCTACGTAACCGTAGCCACGGACCTAAAGCCCCGCTTTTATCTCTCCAGCACGATTGACGACCAGAGTTGGACGCAGAACTCGGCGATAACGGCCTTCACCCTGCCCGAGGGGTACGGGGGCGACGCCCCCCTCAGCTACAGCATCAGCCCGGCTTTGCCCGCCGGCGTGAGCAAGAACTCTAGCCACCAGGTCTCCGGGACGCCCACGGGGACAATGTCCAGCACGGAGTACACGTGGACGGTTGAAGACTCGGACGGGGACACGGCGTCGTTGACCTTCGACATAGCAATAGCCGCGGCCCCAACCTCTGACCTTCAGCCTAGCTTCGGCTCCAGCGCCATTGACGACCAGAGTTGGACGCAGAACACGGCGATAACAACCTTCACCCTGCCGTCGGCGACGGGGGGCGACGGGTCGCTGACCTACAGCCTGAGTCCGTCCCTGCCCACCGGCGTGAGCAAGAGCGACAGCCACGAGGTTTCCGGGACGCCGATGGCGGCCCAGGCCAGAGCCAAGTACACGTGGACGGCCACGGACTCGGACGGGGACACGGTGTCGCTGACCTTCGATATAGTAGTAACCGCGGACACTGCGCCTAGCTTCGGCTCCGACACCATCGCGGACCAGAGTTGGACGCAGAACACGGCGATAACGGCCTTCACCCTGCCGTCTGCTAAGGACGGCAACGGGTTGCTGACCTACGCCCTGAGCCCGGCCCTGCCTGCCGGGGTGAGCAAGAGCGACACCGACCAGGTCTCCGGGACTCCGACTGCGACTAAGACCACCACGGAGTACACGTGGACGGTCACGGACTCGGACGGGGACACGGCGTCGTTGACCTTCGACATAACCGTAACCGAGGACACTGAGCCAAGCTTCGGCTCCGCGACCATCGCGGACAAGAGTTGGACGCAGAACACGGCGATAACAACCTTCACCCTGCCGTCTGCGACGGGCGGCAACGGGTCGCTGACCTACGCCCTGAGTCCTGCCCTGCCCGCCGGCGTGAGCAAGAGCGACAGCCACCAGGTCTCCGGGACTCCGACGGCGACTAAGGCCACCACGGAGTACACGTGGACGGTCACGGACGCGGACGGGGACACGGCGTCGTTGACCTTCGACATAACCGTAGCCGCCGAGGACCTTCAGCCGACCTTCGGCTCCGCGACCATCTCGGACAAGAGTTGGACGCAGAACGAGGCGATAACGGCCTTCACCCTGCCGTCTGCGACGGGCGGCGACGGCTCCCTCACCTACAGCCTCAGCCCATCCCTGCCCGCCGGGGTGAGCAAGAGCGACAGCCACAGCGTATCCGGGACGCCGACGGCGGCCCAGGCCAGCGCCGAGTACACGTGGACGGCTACGGACTCGGACGGGGACGCGGTGTCGCTGACCTTCGACATAACCGTAGCCGCGGCCGCAGCCCCTGACCTTCAGCCGAGCTTCGGCTCCCAGACCATCGCAGACCAGAGTTGGACGCAGAACACGGCGATAACAACCTTCACCCTGCCGTCTGCGACGGGCGGCGACGGCTCCCTCACCTACAGCCTGAGTCCGACCCTGCCCGCCGGCGTGAGCAAGAGCGCCAGCCACGAGGTGTCCGGGACTCCGACGGCGGCCCAGGCCAGCGCCGAGTACACGTGGACGGCCACGGATGCGGACGGGGACGCGGCGTCGCTGACCTTTGACATAACCGTAGCCGCGGCCGCAGCCCCTGACCTTCAGCCGAGCTTCGGCTCCGCGACCATCGCAGACCAGAGTTGGATGCAGAACTCGGCGATAACGGCCCTCGACCTGCCGACGGCTACGGGCGGCGACGGGACGTTGACCTACAGCCTCAGCCCCGCCTTGGTTGCGGGAGTGAGCAAGAGCGCGACCCACCGCGTGTCCGGGACTCCGACGGCGGCCATGGCCAGCGCTGAGTACACGTGGACGGCCACGGACGCGGATGGCGACACGGCGTCACTGACATTCAACATAGCCGTAGCGGCGGACCTTGTGCCGACCTTCGGTTCCCAGACCATTTCAGACAAGAATTGGAGGCAGAACCGGGCGATAACGGCCTTCACCCTGCCATCGGCGACGAGCGGCAACGCTCCCCTCACCTACGCCCTGAGTCCCGCCCTGGTTGCGGGGGTGAGCAAGGACGCCAACCACCGGGTCTCCGGAACTCCCACCGTGAGGCGGTCCAACTCATACACGTGGACGGTCACGGACGCGGACGGTGACACGGCCTTCCTGACCTTTGGAGTCGAGGTGTCGGTGGTAAACATCCGTGAGATAAGCAACTCAATTCCTAGCTTCGGCTCCCAGACCGTTTCCGACCAGTCCTGGACCCAGGGCCAGTCGATAAACGCCTTCACCCTGCCGGAGGCGACGGGGGGCGACGGGACGTTGACCTACAGCCTCAGCCCATCCCTGCCCGCCGGCGTCAGCAAGAGCGACAGCCACCGGGTATCCGGGGCGCCCAGCGTGAAGATGGCCAACACGGAGTACACGTGGACGGCCACGGACGAGGACGGTGACACGGATTCGGTGACCTTCGACATTTCGGTTGACGGCGTGCCGAGCTTCGGCTCCCAGACCGTCGCCGACCAGTCGTGGACCCAGTACGAGGCGGTCACCGCATTCAACCTGCCCCAGGCGAGCGGCGGCGACGGGACGTTGACCTACGCCCTGAGTCCCGCCCTGACTGCGGGAGTGAGCAAGAACGCCAACCACCGGGTCTCCGGGACTCCCGGCGAGGGTCAGGCCAACACGGAGTACACGTGGACGGCCACCGACAGCGACGGGGACACGGCGACGCTGACCTTTAACATTGCGGTTGACGGCGTGCCGTCCTTCGGCGCCCAGACCGGCGGCGACCAGGCCTGGACCCAGGGCCAGCAGATAACGGCCTTCAGCCTGCCCGCGGCCACCGGCGGCGACGGCGCCCTCACCTACAGCCTTTCCCCGGCCCTGCCCGCCGGCGTAACCAAGAACGTCAGCAACGTGGTGTCCGGAACTCCCACCGTCAAGATGGCGGTGACGGAGTACACTTGGACGGCCACGGACCAGGACGGCGACGCGGCGTCGCTGACCTTCCACGTCAGCGTGAACGGCGTGCCCTCCTTTGGAGACCAGACCATCAGCGAACAGGCCTGGACCCAGCGCCAGCCGATAGTCCCCTTCAACCTGCCCACGGCCACCGGCGGCGACGGCGCCCTCACCTACAGCCTCAGCCCCGACCTGGCCGCCGGCGTGACTAAGAGCGACGGCCATGGGCTGTCGGGCGCCCCGGGCGAGTTTCACGCTCGCAAGAAGTACACCTGGACGGCGGCGGACGCGGACGGCTCCACGGCCAGCCTGGAGTTCTACGTGACCGTGGCCGAGGACCTTGAGCCCTCTTTCGGCTCTCGGATAGTCACCAACAAGACCTGGACCCAGCGGGAGCAGATAGCCTCCTTCCTCCTTCCCGTGGCGACCGGAGGCGACGCTCCCGTAACCTACGCCCTCACCCCGGCCCTGCCCAACGGCGTGACCCGCAGTCTCACCGACCACCGGGTCAGCGGCTCCCCCACGGTGAAGATGACGGAGGGACAGTACACGTGGACGGCCACCGACGCCGACGGCGACTCAGCGTCAATCAGCTTCACCATAGAGGTGAAGGCGTCCCTCCAGCCGGACCCGCGGGTGACGGTGGTTTCCCAGCCCCGGCGCACGCCGCCGCCGGCAACGCCCATAGTTCCAACCTTCCCCGACCCGCCAAACGTCGATTCGGCCAACCCCAACAACTCAGCCACGCCCGTCGCCAACGGCCCGGACCTGGCGACGCCGGAGGTCGCGCCCGGCGTTGGGCCTCGCGTCGCCGTGCCCAACATCCCGACCATAACCATCCCGGTGACGCCAATGGCCGTCGTCCCGGAGGAGGACGCGCCTCCCGCCGACGTCACCCCGCGCCAGGGGCCAGTGGCGACGCCGCGGCCCGTGGTCTCCACCCCCGCCTACGTCGCCATCGCGACGAGCGTCGCCGATGACGCGGAACCGGTCGTGTCCCAGTCCGTTGACGACCCCGCTACCCCCGAGCCAACGGCGGCCCCCGCGCCGGCGCAGCCCGCATCGCCCGAGAGTGGCGGCTTGGACTTGTCATCCTGGTGGTGGCTGCTGGTCGTGCTCGGCTCCGGCGGCGCCACCGCGGCGGTGATCGGCTACCTGAAGAACCGCGCGGGTGTCCCGGTGCCCTAAACGCGCCGGAGACCCCCCGCCTGCGGCCCTGCTTTGCACAGACGGCTCCTGGGTTCCCCCCGCCGGGGACCCAGGAGCCTTTAGCGTGAGGGGGATGGGGGGGGGGGACCACGCCCTGTCCATCCGTCATTCCCGCGCAGGCGGGAATCCATCCCCTCCGTTGCGGCAGGCCAACCGCGCCACGGCCCGCGCTGCCATCCGTTCGCAAGGGCCAGGGCCATTCTTTCGATGCCTCTATAACAGGGACGCAGGATTTCTGGATTTCCGTTTTCACGGGAATGACGGGAGGGCGGCGGGATGCAAAAGCCCTCAACGCTCTTCAAAACAAAGTGGGCGCACGCGCCCTTCCCGCCTGCGCGGGAATGACGGAAAGGGAGGAAGCGGGAATGACGGAAAGGGGCGGCGGGCGGGAGCCTCAGCGTCTTTAATCCTCCAAGGGCGGGACGCCTTTCAGCCTGAGCAGCCCGCGCCTGGCCAGCTTCAGCATCGGATATCCCGCCGAGGCCGCCCACCGGGAGCCGAACAGCAGGCGGTTCGCGGCGCCGGAAAGGCCCCTCCTCGCCGGCATCCGGGCCAGGGCGTGGAGGGCGTCGCGGCCCAGATAGAAGCGCCCGTTCATCTTCAACGCCATGCCGTCGTTCAGGTCGTGGGGCAGACGCCGTAGTTCCTCCACCAGTGGGCCGCCTTCCCGCGCGTCCACCAGGACCAACTCGCCGACGGCCCGGCGCACGTCCAAGGAGTGGGCGTATCTTCTGCACAGAGGACACTGGCCGTCATATATGAGCCATGCCTTCGCTGCGCCGTCCGCCGTGGGACGCGAGCCGGCCTGCGGGCGAAACGGGCGGCGGAGGGCGCCGACGGCCCGGCGCACGTCTAGGGAATGGGCGTATCTCCTGCACAGAGGACACTGGCCGTCATATATGAGCCACGCCTTCGCCGCGCCGTCCGCCGTGGGACGCGAGCCGGCCTGTCCGCTTTTCCTTTCCGTCATTCCGGCTCCTTCTTCGTCATTCCCGCGCAGGCGGGAATCCATCCCCTCCGTTGGCGTTTCGCCGGTGGCGCCAACCGCCCAACGGCGCGCGCTGCCATCCGCCCGGAAGGGCTAGGGCCATTATAGCCATGCCTTAATGACAGGATGTAGGATCTCTGGATTCCCGCCTGCGCGGGAAGGGCACGCGTGCCCACTTTGTTTTGAGGAGAGTCTGTTCTGCGTTGGGGGCTTCCTGGATTCCCGTTTTCACGGGAATGACGGAAAGGGAGGAGGCGGGAATGACGGATAAGGAGGGCGGGAATGACGGGAGGAGGCCACCGGGCGGTGTGGCGCCGATTGACAGAATGTGGTAGGCTATGCATCAAATAACCGTTGCTCTAATCGGCCGCCGCGCCACCAGGTCCAAGGCAGATGTCGCGCAACTTCACTCCAACTCATCAAATCGCCTATTCCATTAACTTGCCCCAACCTGTATAATACAACGCTTAGCTAAAAAACCGGTGATTTCCTCCTTCGGAAATATCCATATTCCCCCAATTCTGGCCAAGGAAAGCTGGAGGTTCCTCTAGTGTCTCGAACAAAGCGAGTGGTCTTGGTTCAGCCCAGATCCCCGGGCGGAAACTTTGAGTACGTTGCCATACCCAGGCAGGGGATGCTCTTCCTATCCGGCGCCCTTGCCCAATGGCAGGGGCCCTACCTGTACGACCGCGAAATATGGTTTGAAGACCGCAGCGGCAAGATGGACTTGGAAAGGGACCTGGAGGGCGTCGACGTCCTCATGGTCTCCGCTCTCATCAACGAGGTCCCGCGGGGCTACGAGATAGGCCGGATGGCCAAGGAGCTTTACCCCGACATCATCACCGTTGGCGGCGGCCCCCACATGGGCCCCCTCTGCGACGAAGCCTTCCGCGAGGGCGGCTTCGACGTCATCGTCCAGCGTGAGGGTGAGGACATCATCGGCCGGCTCTTGGACGTTCTGCTGACCCACCGCGGCGCCCAACGGAGCAAGTACCTGTCCAAGATACCGGGCATATCCTTCCAGACCGACGGCCGGACGATTCAGACCCGCCGCACCGGCGTCATATCGCCCGACCTGGTTGAGCTTCCCGACTTCTACGCCATCAAGGACCTGACGCCCTCAAAACCCCTGATGGGCGGCGTCATGGAGACCGTGCGGGGCTGCACCGAAAAGTGCACCTACTGCCAGGTCATCCAGCAGTTCCTGGGATACCGCATGATTAAGCGGGAAACGGAGCTCAAGCGCCTGGCCCAGTTGCGGCAGATGGCCGCCGACGGCCTAATACAGACCAACAAGCGGGGCAAGTTCAGCGTATTCCTCTCCGACGACCTCCACCCGCCGCCGCTGAGGGCCGTCAAGTACCGCAACGAGCGGCTGGAGCGCGCCAAGGGGTGGAAGGGCCACTCCGACGACATGTACCTGATATGCCAGACCCGGGCCGAGATAGGCCAGGACCCGGAACTTTCCCACGCCCTACAGGAGATGGGCATGGAGATGCTCTACGTGGGCGTGGAGTCCTCCGACGCCAAGAACCTCGAACTGGTCAACAAGCGCCAGGACCCGGGCCAGGTGTACAAGGACCTTTCCCGCCTCAACGAGATGGGCTTCAGCATTGTGGCCATGACCATTATCGGCCTGCCCTACGACACCGAAGAGAACATCATGGAGATGGCCGAGTGGGTGACCAAGATTAGCAAGTACCAAACGGCCAACCTCCTCACGCCCCTGCCCGCCACCTCTAACTGGACGGATCTCGCGCCCCTGGACGCCAACGGCGACCCCCTTGAGGATGGCGAAATGAGGCCCTATCACCTCTACACCGGCAGGCAGTTCGTCCACCAGGACGAGCGCTGGTCCATGGAGGAGTCCCGCCGCCTGTTCAACCGGTTCCACGCCAAGCTCAGCCCCGTTGACAACCTCTACGCGCGCCTCTTCCGGCTCACCGAGCGGTATCGCATTAGGCTGGCCGCCAAGGGCGAGGAGTTGTCGGAAGTCTTATCCAGCCGCCGCCGGGAGCTTGCCGCCGCCGGCCGGGAGTTGACCGACTCCATATCCACCCGCGTCAACGAGTTTGGGGAGAACATCAAGGACCGCTTGGACTCCTCCAAGAAGCGCATCCTCACCAGCGACAACTTCAAGATGGCCCAGCCCAAGCCCGCAAGTCACGAGTAGGCGGGAAGTTTGGCCCTGCGCCTGTGACAGCCCAGTTCCAACAGCCGGCGTCAACAAAGCGCCAAGGCAGCCCGGCGGCAAGGGCTGACGCGTTCCCATATAGGAAAGTGACGCGTGGCGAATTTTAGAAACCGCGTCTTTGTGACCGGCATGGGCGTTGTAAGCCCTCAGGGGTTGGACGCCCCGACGACTTGGAGCGGCATACGGGCCGGCGCCTCCGGCGTAGACCACATCACCGCCTTCGACGCCCAGGAGTTCGCCGTTCGCATAGCCGCCGAGGTGAAGGGGTTCGACCCGGACGCCCACCTGGGCCGGAAGCGGGCCCGCCGCACCGACCGGTTCACCCAACTGGCCGCCGTGGCCGCCCGCGAGGCCCTCGACCAGGCCGAGTTGAACGACGACAACGTGGACAAGAGACGCATGGCGGCCCTGGTGGGAAGCGGCGTCGGCGGCATCCTCACCCTGTCGCAGCAGCAGCAGGTCCTCTTCTCCAAGGGGCCTAGCCGGGTCTCCCCCTTCCTGATACCCATGATGCTGGGGGACATGGCCGCGGCCCACATTTCCATGATGACCGGCGCTCTCGGCCCCAACTTCTGCTCCGTATCCTCCTGCTCCAGCGGGGCCGACGCCATCGGCAGCGGCGCCGAGATGATAGCCCGCGGCGACCTGGACCTGGTCTTGGCCGGCGGCAGCGAGGCCCCCATCTGCCCCGTGGCCGTGGCCGGGTTCGGCAACATGCACGCCCTGTCGAGACGCAACGACGCCCCGCAGAGGGCCAGCCGGCCCTTCGACGCCGAAAGGGACGGGTTCGTCATGGGAGAGGGCGCCGGGATACTCGTGTTGGAGAGCCACGACAGCCTTTTGCGGCGCGGCGCGAAGCCCTTGGCGGAACTGGCCGGATACGCCGCCACCTCAGACGCCTACCACGTCACCGAACCGGCGGCCACCGGCGAAAGCGCGGCCAATGCCGTGAAGCTGGCCTTGGAGCGCGCAGGCGTGGAGACCTCCGAGGTCGACTACGTCAACGCCCACGGGACCTCCACCCCCCTCAACGACAGCCGGGAGACCTTGGCCCTCAAGCTGGCCCTGGGCGAGGAGGCCCACCGCATCCCGATAAGCTCCACCAAGTCTATGACGGGACACCTCCTCGGCGCGGGGGGCGCCTTGGAGGCCGCCATCTGCATCATGGCCATGAAGGATGGCGTGGTGCCGCCCACCATCAACCTCGAGAACCCGGACCCTGACTGCGACCTGGACTACACGGCGGGGGCATCTCGGCCCAAGGAGCTCAGGACCGTGGTGAGTAACTCCTTTGGGTTCGGAGGCCACAACTCGGTGCTGGTCTTCACCCGCCCGGAGAATTTTTAGTCCCTACTCGCCGCCAACGCGCAACCCCGGCCTCCCCGCCGGAACCCCTTCCTCACCTCCCACCGCCATCCCCGCCCTCCCCCCGTCACGTTGGCATACCCGCGCAGGCGGGAAGGGCGCGAGCGCCCACTTTGTTTTGAGGAGGGCTGGTTCTGCGTTGGGGGTTTCGGCTTGCCGCCTCTTTCCTATCCGTCATTCCCGCGTAGGCGGGAATCCAGGAAGCCTGCGTCACAAACCAAGGCCCCAAATCCCAGCGTTACCAGTAAGGGCGACCCTCACCCGGGTTTGACCCCGACGGGACTAGCTACGCGCCAAGGCGTCGTTGGCTTATCGCAGCGGTGGTAAGAAGATGGATTTGCTAAACTCACAAACGAAGTGCAACACTTAATTGAGGTGTTGCCATGGGACTCCACTACACGCAGCTCGACATTGTGGAACGGTGTGAAATTGCCCGACTACATGCCACGGGACCTCCACACCGCTAAACGACAGCCGGGAGACCCTGGCCCTGAAGCTGGCCCTGGGCGAGGAGGCTCACCGCATCCCGATAAGCTCCACCAAGTCTATGACGGGACACCTCCTCGGCGCGGGCGGCGCCCTGGAGGCCGCCATCTGCATCATGGCCATGAAGGATGGCGTGGTTCCGCCCACCATCAACCTCGAGAACCCGGACCCCGACTGCGACTTGGACTACACGGCGGGGGCATCCCGGCCCAAGGAACTCAGGACCGTGGTGAGCAACTCCTTTGGGTTCGGAGGCCACAACTCGGTGCTGGTCTTCACCCGGCCGGAGAATTTTTAGTCCCTACTCGCCGCCAACGCGCAACCCCGGCCTCCGTTACGTTAGCCTACCCGCCTCTCCCCTATCCGTCATTTCCGCGTAGGCGGGAATCCATCCCATCTTGCCTGGCATCCCAGCCACCTCCTGTCATTCCCGCCTCTCCCCTATCCGTCATTCCCGCGCAGGCGGGAAGGGCGCGAGCGCCCACTTTGTTTTGAGGAGGGCTGGTTCTGGGTTGGGGGCTTCGGCTTGCCGCCTCTCCCCTATCCGTCATTCCCGCGCAGGCGGGAATCCATCCCCGCCCCCGTTGCCGCCTCACCCCTCGTCACGCTGACATGCCCGACTCTCCCCATCCGTCATTCCCGCGTAGGCGGGAATCCATCCCCGGCCCCGTTGCCGCCTCACCCCTCGTCACGCTGACATTCCCGCCTACCCCATCCGTCATTCCCGCGCAGGCGGGAATCCAGGAAGCCTGCGTCACAAACCAAGGCCCCAAATCCCAGCGTTACCAGTAAGGGCGACCCTCACCCGGGTTTGACCCCGACGGGACTAGCTACGCGCCAAGGCGTCGTTGGCTTATCGCAGCGGTGGTAGGGAAGATGGATTCCCGCCTGCGCGGGAATGACGGATAAGAGGGCGGTAATGACGGATGGAGGGCGGGAATTGATGAAGCCGCCAATTCAGAGCCGGCCCTCCTCAAAACTTGAGTGGGCGCCCGCGCCCTTCCCGCCTGCGCGGGAATGACGAGTGAGGAGGGCGGGAATGACGGAGGGAGGCGGGCGGGAATCCGGGAGCCGTGATATCCTTGGCGGCGATGGCTGACACGCATCCGGGGGGGCCGCCCCCACCGCCGTGAGCGTCGCGGCAAAGGCAGGACTAGCATATGAAAAAGACATGGCGACTATATCCCCCCGCGCCGCCGGAGTTCATCCGGGGCGCCGGCCTGCCCCCCGTGGCGGCCCAGGTCCTCTACAACCGCGGGGTCGACACCCCCCAAGCCGTCTCCTCCTTTCTCGACGACTCGGCGCCGTCCCTTCACGACCCCTTCCTCCTGCCCGGCATGGACGCCGCCGTGCCGCGCCTGGATGAGGCCATCCGGTCAGGGCAGACCGTCGGGGTGTTCGGAGACTTCGACGTTGACGGCGTGACGGCCACGGCCATCCTGACCCAGGGGTTGCAGACACTCGGCGCCAAGGTCGCCCCCTACATCCCCCACCGCGTCCGGGAGGGCCACGGCCTCAACTCGGAGGCCGTCCAGGCCCTCAAGGAGTCCGGCGTATCCGTCATCGTCACCGTGGATTGCGGCGTCACCTCCCACCGCGAGGTCAGCCTGGCGGCCGACCTTGGCATGGACGTCATCATCACCGACCACCACACCCCCGCCGCCACCCTGCCTCCCGCCCTGGCCGTCATCGACCCCAAGGTCCCCGGGGCAGAGTACCCCTTTCAGGAGCTCACGGGAGCGGGGCTGGCCTTCAAGCTGGTCCAAGGCCTGTGCCAACGCCTCAAGCGGCCCTGGCCCCGCGAACTGCTGGCCCTGGCCGCCATGGGGACCGTCGCCGACGTTGCGCCCTTGCAGGGAGAGAACAGGTCCATCGTGAAAGAGGGCGTCAAAGAGTTGCAAAGGGCCCGGACGCCCGGTCTCCTGGCCCTGTACCGCCGCGCCTACCTGAGGCCGGACATCATAAACACCGAGGCCATATCCTTCATCATCGCCCCCCGCCTGAACGCCTCCGGCAGGCTTCAGCACGCCATATCCAGCTACCGCCTCCTAACCACCACCTCCGACGATGACGCGGAGGCCCTGGCCGCGCAGATAGAGGGCTTCAACCTTGAGCGAAGGCAGAACACGGAGAAGGCCTTTGAGGAAGCCCTCCTCCAAGCCGAGACCGGGGAGCCGATCCTGATAATCAGCCACGAGAGCTTTTCGCCCGGCATATCCGGCCTGGTCGCCAGCCGGCTGGTGGAGCGGTTCCACAAGCCCGCCGTGGTGGTCGCTCTCGACGGGAACCTAGCCCGCGCCAGCGCCCGAAGCATACCCACCTTCAACGTCATAGCGTCCTTCAACGAGTGCCAAGACCTGTTCCAGCGGTTCGGAGGCCACCCCATGGCCGCCGGGTTTGTGATGGCGAGGAAGGACTTGGCGTCGCTGGAGGAGCGGTTGACGGCCGTAGCGCGCCGGGTTGTGGGAGACTCCCGGCCGGCGCCCGTCCTATCCATAGACGCCGAGGCCCGTCCCTCCGATCTTATGGGAGAGACCTACAAGGCGTTGGAGTCCCTGGAACCCTTCGGCGCCGGGAATCCCACCCCCGTGTTCCTGGGCAAGGGCATGAGGCTCATCAACGCCTCCACGGTGGGGGCCGATGGGCAGCACCTGCGCCTGCGGCTCAACGACGGCGGGGCCTCTTGGACGGCCATGGCCTTCCGGCAGGGCAACGGCCGGACGCCCGAGAGCCGGGAGTTGGACGTGGCCTATACCCTATCCACCGGCTCGTGGCGGGGCGAGAAGACGCTTAACCTCCGCGTGGTGGATTTTCGCCCCTCCGGGGAGTAGCGGCCGCCTGGCCTTCCCATCTTCTCTTATCCGTCATTCCCGCGCAGGCGGGAATCCAGGAACCTTACACCCCAAAGCCAAGGCCCCAAGCCCCGGGGCCACCGCCACGCTCGCTACCACCGCCCGCGTCCTCCTTTCCGTCATTCCCGTGAAAACGGGAATCCAGGAACCTTACACCCCAAAGCCAACGCCCCAAGCCCCGGGGCCACCGGTCACGCTCGCTACCACCGCCCGCGTCCTCCTTTCCGTCATTCCCGCGCAGGCGGGAAGGGCACGTGTGCCCACTTAGTTTTGAGGAGCGTTGGTTATGCGTTGTAGGCTTCGGGTGGCCGCCCTCCGGCTTTCCGTCATTCCCGCGCAGGCGGGAATCCATCCCCCTTATACACCAAAGCCAAGGCCCCAAGCCCACCCGTAGGGACGTCTACGAGGGCCACCCCCGCCTCTCCCTCTAATAAGGGATGGAGACCTTAAACCAGTCTGGCCGCAAGGGGCCGGCTCTCACCGGGGATTCGCGCTGTTCCCTTGGTGTAACGGAGGGGAGAAGATGGATTCGCTAAACTCACAAACGAAGTGCAACACTTAATTGAGGTGTTGCCATGGGACTCCACTACACGCAGCTCGACATTGTGGAACGGTGTGAAATTGCCCGACTACATGCCACGGGACACTCCCTCCGCCAAATCGCGGCAGCTCTGGATCGCTCGCCATCAACGGTTGCTCGGGAGTTGAAGCGCAATCCTTCGGCCAATGGCGGCTACCGGCCCAAGTACGCCGACCAACAGGCCCACGCCCGCCGTTGGCACGGTCACCGGCTGACCCGCGACCCCACCCTTCGGGAGGATGTCCTCGCCCGTCTCGAGCTAGGCTGGTCCCCGGAGCAGGTGTCCGGCCGGCTGGCCCTGGAGAAGGGAAGGACGGTCATCTCCCATGAGTCTATCTACCGGTTCATTTACGCCCAGATAGCCCGCAGGAAGGACTACTCCTGGCGGCTCTACCTGCCCCGGCGCAAGTCCAGACGAGGCTGGCGGGGGCGCCGGGGCGGCAGTTCCGTGTCCTTCATCCCCGACCGCCTTCCCTTGGAAGAGCGTCCTCAGGATGCGGATGACCGCCAGAAGCCGGGCCACTGGGAGGCCGACACCATGCTCTTCAGCGCCTACGGCCAAGTTGTCCTCATCCTCCACGAGCGCTGCACCCGCCTGCTCATAGCCCTACGGCCCCCGGGGAAGGCCGCGGGACCTATCGCCACTGCCATAGCCGAGGCCCTGGGACCCTTGCCCCAGGAGTGGCGTCAGACGGTCACCTTCGACAACGGCACGGAGTTCGCCCGCCACCACCTTCTCCACGCCCTCGGCATCCAGACCTTCTTCTGCGACACCCGCTCCCCCTGGCAGAAGGGCGGCGTGGAGAACGCCATTGGCCGGCTGCGGCGGACCCTGCCCCGCAAGACCGACCTGGCGGCGGTGTCCGAGGAGCGCTTCACCCAACTGGTCCAAGCCTACAACCACACCCCTCGCAAGTGTCTGGACTACCGGACCCCAGCCGAAACTTTCCGGAACAAGGTGTTGCACTTGAAATGTGAATTCACATTCCCGCCTGCGCGGGAATGACGGAATGGGGGTCGGGAGGCTAGAAATTCCCAACGCAGAACCAACGCTCCCCAAAACAAAAATGGGCACACGTGCCCTTCCCGCCTGCGCGGGAATGACGGAAAAGAGGGGCGGGAATGACGGGAAAGAGGGCGGGAATGGCGGATGGATGGACGGGGCAACCGCTCCCCGCCGGTGGCCGGCAGCCGCTTCCAACCGTCGCAGTCCTCAAGACGCAAAAGTTGACAAGCCTAATGGCAACTGCCGTATAATGCGCTATCCGGCTTGAGATTAGGAGGACACGCAATGGCGGAACAGCCTTTGGCATACTTTAACGGCGACTGGATCCCCATGGAAGACTGCAAGATTAGCATGGATGACCGCGGCTTTAGGGTTGGCGACGCCGTGTTTGAGGTGGACCGCACCTTTAACGGCACAATCTTTGACCTAGACGGCCACATGGACCGCCTCTTCCGCTCCCTAAAGTACACCAGGATTGACCCCGGCCTCACCAGGGAGGAGTTGAACGCCATCACCTTGGAGGCCGTCCAGCGCAACAAGCATCTGGCCCCGCCGGGCGGCGACTTCAACGTTCGCCAGGTCATCACCAGGGGCCGCGGCGTCTCCGTCACGGAAAAGGCCCAGGCCACCGTGTTCGTGGGGGCCTACCCCATGAACTTCAGCCGGTACGCTTCCCTGTACGACGAGGGCTGCCACGTGGTCTTTGCCCGCACCCGCTCCTATCACCCCGACTCCCTTGACCCCAAGGTGAAGCACCAGAGCCGTATGAACTTCGTCCTAGCCGAGCTTGAGGCCTCCGACGTAGACCCCAACTCCTGGCCCGTCCTCCTCGACCTGGACGGCAACATCTCAGAGGGCACGGGCTTCAACTTCTGGATAGTCACCGACGGCGCCCTCAGGACCGCTGGCGACCGCGCCATCCTTCAGGGCGTGTCCCGCAAGGCCATCCTGGAACTGGCCGAAAACCTCGGCATACCCGTCATTTTGGAGGATATCCAGCTTTACGACGCCTACACCGCCGACGAGGCCTTCGTATCAGGGACCAGCCACTGCCTCCTCCCCGTCTCCAAGCTGGATAACCGCCCCATCGCCGGAGACGTCCCTGGCCCCATCGTCAAGCAACTGCTGGCCGCTTGGGGCGAAAAGGTGGGGGTGGACATCGTCGGCCAGGCGCAGAGCCAGGCGGGTATCGGCAGCTAAATTCCCGTCCCAACGGCCCTGCCGGGACCCGCGTTCATCCTGCCCTGCCCGCGGGGGCTGGTTGCGGACGCCCCGGAGCCGGGGCTTACATCAAACTATTCGGAGGCCGCCAGATGCGTAAGATGACTCTTGGCCGGACCAACTATGAGGTGACTCAGTTGGGCTACGGCGCCTTGGAGGTTCGCGGGGCCGCGACGGACGACGCGAGGGGCCGTATGCCCAACGTGGAGCGGGCCGACCACATCCTCAACGCCGTCTTGGACTCCGGCATCAACTTCATAGACACCGCTTGGTGCTACGGCAGGAGCGAGGAGATGATGGGCCGGTACATTGGAAAGCGGCGCGACCAGTACGTTCTCGCCGCCAAAGCGGGCCACGGGCGTTGCAGCGCCGACAAGTTCGCCGGCTACACCAGAAAGGACATGCTGGACTGCCTGGAGGAGAGCCTCCGCAACCTGGGAACCGATCACGTGGACATCCTCCAACTCCACAATCCCACGGCGGAAGACGTTGAGGAGAACGGGTGCATCGAAACCCTCCAGGAGATAAAGGCCAAGGGGCTGACCCGTTTCATCGGCGTCTCCAGCGTTCTGCCCCACCTGGAAAAGCACCTGGCGACCGGGGCCTACGACGTTTTCCAGATACCCTACTCGGCCCTGGAGCCTGAGCACCACGACATTATAACCAAGATATCCGAGGCGGGCGGCGGGACGATTATAAGGGGCGGTGTCGCCAAGGGAGAGCCGGGGTCCGGCCCCGGGGCCGAGGCGCGCGTGTTCAGCGGCGGCGGTAAGAAGTGGGACGCCTTTGATGAGGCCAACCTGGACGAGCTGCGCGAGGAGGGGGAGTCTCGCACCGCCTTTCTGCTGCGGTTCACCATGTCCCACCCCCACGCCCACACCATTATAGTCGGCACGCAGAACCCGGACCACCTGAGCGAGAACCTGGCCGCCGCGGCCAGAGGCCCCCTCTCAGCCGGGGTTTACGACGAGGCCAAGAGTCGTCTGAGGTCCGTTGGCCTGTCCCACGGTGGCTAAGTCCTAGGGATAAGCTCCGAGACCTCCACGCCGATTAGGGTCGCGACCACCGGGTCGACCAGTTCCGCAGCCCTGTCCTACGGCGGCTAAGTCCTAGGGATTAGCTACGAGACCTCCACGCCGGTTAGGGTCGCGACCACCGGGTCGACCAGTTCCCCGGCCCTGTCCCACGGCGGCTAAGTTCTAGGGATAAGCTCCGAGACCTCCACGCCGGTCAGGGTCGCGACCACCGGGTCGACCAGTTCCCCGGCCCTGTCCCACGGCGGCTAAGTCCTAGGGATAAGCTCCGAGACCTCCACGCCGGTCAGCGTCGCCACCACCGGGTCGACCAGTTCCCCGGCCCTGTCCCACGGCGGCTAAGTCCTAGGGATAAGCTCCGAGACCTCCACGCCGGTCAGCGTCGCCACCACCGGGTCGACCAGTTCCCCGGCCCTGTCCCACGGCGGCTAAGTCCTAGGGATAAGCTCCGAGACCTCCACGCCGGTCAGCGTCGCCACCACCGGGTCGACCAGTTCCCCGGCCCTGTCGCGCACCGTCGGCCTGTCGAGGGATCCCATGGGGTGGAGGGTGTAGACCACCGGGAATCCCGGCGCGCCCCACATCTCGGCCATGGCCGAGGCGGTGCTCTCAAACCGGTCGGTGCAAATGACCGCCGCGGGTATTCCCGCCTTCTCAAGGTGAATGCCGTCGTGCACACTGCACGCGCTGCAAGAGCCTCAATCGCCTACGGCCACAATGGCGCCGTCGCACTCCCGCGCCATCCGCTCCACCATCTCCGGGTCTGCGGGCTTCGACGCCGAGGGCTTGCGGTGGTACAACGCCACCGTGGTCTCAAACCTGTCCTCCAAAAGGGCGGCCAGGTCGTCCAAAAGCTCCTTGGCGTTGGCCTTGCTGTCGTCTATCAACCCAATCCTCTTGCCGCGCAGGTCAAGAAGCCTGGGCGCAAAGCTGAAGCTCGCCGTTATGGGTTGGGTCGTCGGGTCTATCAGCCTGTAACTGCTCGTCCGCTTAGCCATCGCTAACTCCTTTTGCCCGTTGTGAATCAGCCCTTGGGACGCTTCACGGCCTTGGTCACCGCTTCCGACGACACCGTTGGCCCCCAACTGGGAATGACCGCCACGTGAGGCGTTTCGCTGCCGCCCGCGAACACCAGCAGCATGTCATCGGGCGACGAGATTAGCCGGAGGAAACGCTCCTCGTCCCCCGCCTCAATGGGGCCGTCCATGATGCCTCCCCGCTTCAGGTCAGCCGCCGACCGCTTGATTCGAGGAAACAGGTCCTGTCGCACCCGCTCCTTGGTCCATCCCTCCCAGAAGTCGGCGGTCCCGGCGAAGACGAGGGCGACCTGCCCCTGCCGCACGACGGCGGAGGTGTCCCCCACCGAACCGGCGGAGGCCATGGAGGAGCCGAGGCTGGAGATGGTGTCGGCGGTGGAGTAGAGGGTGGCCTCGGGCCGTTTGGTCGCGCGGACCTGCCGCGGTCCCTCGCAGGCGAACACCGTAACGGCGCTCTCCTCCGGGGAGAAACCGCGCTCCACGTGGAGGGGCGTCCAAGACGTTGCCCCTTCATTCTCCGCTATGCAGTAGCTGAACTTGCCCGGGTGGCCCAGAATCGTCCTGTCAAAGAGGCCCGGCGTCGCGGCGCAGGCGTTCATCAGGATGAGGCGCACCGCGCGCCCGATGGTGGCGTTGGCCCGGTTTCCTGGCCCGAACAGGTTGTTGCGGCTGTTGATTCCAAGCTCCCGCGCCACCGGGCCGTTGACGATAACCAGTATGGCCGCTCCCCCCATGCTGGAGGATGGGCCGATTAGATTGAAGGCGGGGTCAAGCATCGCCTCGGCGGCCGCCAGCACAACGGGGAAGTGCTCCGGCAGGCAGCCCGCCATCACCGCGTTGGCCGCCACCTTGCCCACGGACACCTCCCGCCGCCGCTCGGGGAGGGATCCGATAATCTGGCCCGCGGGCCGTTGGGCAAAGGCCAGGAACTCCTCCACCCGCTCCACCGTTGGAGGGATGACCGGCAGGCCGTCGGTCCATCCCAACCGGTAACACCGCTCAATGGCCTCGACGGGGTCGTCCCACTGGACCTCTACCATGTCTCCGATGCCGGAAGCCACGATGCCGCCTACGCCTGCTCTACCGCCGAGGCCCCGGCGGCGGATATCTCCTCGTCCTCTTCGCCGCTCCCGCCGGCGGTCCCGACGGCCCCCACCAAGACGCCGCCCTTCCGGATGGGCACGGCTCCCTGCTGGGGGGCCATGCGCCCCTGGTGCATGTGCACGAGGGCCTGGGCCACGGGTCGAGACGCCCGCTCCAGCAGTTCGCCGCTGGGCAGGCCGCCGTAGGTCACGGTGGCCATGGCCTTGGCCCTGCTGCTCTCCGTCCACCACCACAGGGACCCGTCCATTCTGGCCGACGCGACGAGATCCCCGCGGGCGTCCACCACCGATACCCCGACAACCAGGTCCAAGCTCCTAGCCTTCGCAAAGGCCGCGTTCAAAACCCTCATGCCGTCGTCAAGCGTTATGCCAGCCATGAACCCTCCCCCTGTGCGTGTCGCTCCACGCCAGAATACCCCACGCGGCAGAAGTGGTCAACGCGGCGGGCGATGGGGCCTTTGAGGCGCCGTTCGGGGGGAATTCTGGCACGTCAATGAGTTCACCTTCCGCTTAAACGAAGGCAACGTCTCTAATCATGCGCTAAAGCGGTTGGAGAGTCTTGTTCAGGGCGCTTTGAGGAAGAGCCGTACTTATCAGAAGCTGGTTTCTAATTAGGCGGAGACCGCTACGCCAAGACCTTTGGCGTTATCGCCGTGAAAGCCTTCACGTCTATCTTGGGTTTGTCGTTGTCCTGAACCTGCTTACTAGCCGATCGAGTTCTTTTACTCATTGTCAAGAAAAGAGAATGTCCCGCCTTACCTAACTTAGGTCAGATACTTCAGGCGGGACACTCCCGAAGGCTTAGCCCAATGGATGGACATAGCCGCTGTGCCAAAGCATTTGTATGTTACTCCAAGTATTCTAATCTGTCAACTGCGTGCCCCCGGGGGGATTCGAACCCCCAACCTCCGCTTTGGCACAACGGCACTCTATCCATTGAGCTACAGGGGCACGATTGATATTGTATTGTAGCAGGACTCTTGCCACAACTAACTTGTTTGGACAAAATCATTCATTATTCTATGATGTGAAGATAGAAACGAAAGGATGGTGGTTACTCGCCGCAATTACAAGCACAGTTCCGGGGGCCTTTGACGCGCCGTTAGAGAGGGGATGCTTACCCTCTCAAACGGAAAAAACCTTGACTTGGCCGCCCTTCATAAGTACCTTGAGGCTAAACTGAGAAGGGTGGCGACTCACATGGCCGACGTGATAATTCGCGGGGGCAAGATTATAGACGGCTCCGGGAATCCCTGGCGGTGGGGCGACGTCGCCATACAGGGCGGCTCCATCAAGGCCGTGGGCCGCGTCGGGGAGGACGCGCCAACGGTCATCAACGCCGAGGGCCTGTGCGTCTGCCCCGGCTTCATAGACATGCACGCCCACCCGGACCTCACCCTGTTCTACAAGGACGTGGAGGACTACAAGCTGCGGCAGGGCGTCACCACGGAGGTGGGCGGCAACTGCGGCTTCACCGCCGCCCCCCTGAGTCCCGCCACCGCCGACGCCCTCAAGAAGTCCAGCGCCTTCATCACCCCGCCCCACGGCGTCGACTGGAACTGGCGCACCTTCGGCCAATACCTGGAGGCGGTGGAAGCATCTAGGCCGTCAACCAACCTGGCCCCGCTGGTGGGACACGGCGCCGTGCGGATAGCCGTCATGGGCTTTGAGCGTCGCGGCCCCACGCCTCAAGAACTGGATGAGATGAAGGCCCTGACCCAGGAGGCCATGGAGGCCGGGGCCTTTGGCCTCTCCACAGGCCTGGTTTACGTTCCCGGCGCCTACTCGGAGACCGGCGAGATAGTGGCCCTGGCCGAGGTCGCCTCCAGATATGGTGGAATCTACGCCACCCATATGCGCAATGAGGGTGACGCCCTGCTGGAGTCCCTGAACGAGGCCATAGACATCGGACGGAGGGCCGGCCTTCCCGTCCAGATATCCCACCACAAGGCCACGGGGGAGAGGAACCATGGCCGGGTGGCCCAGTCCCTAGACCTGATAAGCCGCGCTCGCGAGGAGGGCGTCGACGTCACCGTGGACCAGTATCCCTACGCGGCCGGGAGCACCACCCTTCAAGCCGCCCTGCCGCCCTGGGCCCAGGAGGGCGGGGTGGAGGAGGTGACGCGGCGGCTCCGGGACGCCGGAACCAGGGGCAGGATTCAACGGGAAATCCAAAACGACGCCGGCGAGATTCGCATGGGCGGCCTCTTGGAGGAGATACTTATAACCTCCCTTGCAACGGAGGAAAACCGCGCGTTGGCCGGCCTCACTATCGGGGAGATAAGCGACCTCCGCAACCGCTCCCCGGTGGACACGGTCTTGGATCTGCTGGTGGAGGAGAACTGCGCCGTGGGCATGGTGGTCTTCTCCATGGACGAGGAGGACGTGCGCGCCGTGATGGCCAGCCCTCACACCATGATAGGAACCGACGGCCTCTACCAGGTGGGGAACCCCCATCCCCGGGTCTACGGCTCCTACCCTCGAATCCTGGGCAGGTACGTTCGCCAAGACGGTCTCATCAGCCTTGAGGAGGCGGTGCGGAAGATGACGTCTTTTCCCGCGCAAAAGTTGGGCCTCCACGACAAGGGCCTGCTGCGCCCCGGCGCCGACGCCGATATCGTGGTGTTCGACCCCGACGCCGTCATCGACACCGGGACCTTCCGCGACCCCAACCGGTATCCCGTCGGCATAGAGCATGTGCTGGTCAACGGCAGGATTAGCGTGTCCGAGGGCCGGTTCACCGGCGTCACCGCCGGGGCGGTCCTGCGCAACCGCGCCTGAGGGCCTGCGCGTTCTTCCCGCCGCCTTCATTGACAGCCCATAGCTATTCTGATGGAATAGGGCCTACCCCTTCCAAAACTTTGAAGCATGGAGGCAGCGCCATGACATCTTGCGATAACAGCTTTGTATACGTTGGTCTTGGGAGCGAGGGAGGCCGGGAGGGTTACGGACTCTACCGGCGCGCCGTTGAAGGCGGCTCTTGGGAACTGGCCGTCAACGGTCTGCCCGAACGCCCGGAGATTCGCGTCATCGCCACGACCCCCGGCAACCCGGCTCAGATCTACGCCGGCGCCCAGGACGGTCTCTACCGCAGCGACGACCGGGGCGGCCGTTGGGAGCGGATGCCCCTGCCCGGGGAGCCGGTGACCATATGGTCCGTCACCTTCCACCCCAACGACCCGCAGGTCATCTACGCGGGGGGCGAGGACACCAAGCTGTTCCTCAGCAAGGATGGCGGCGATAGCTGGGACATCACGCCCGTGGAGGCCACCTTCCCCTCCGTCACCACCACCCCTCAGCCCCTGCCCAAGCGCGTCATCGGCCTCGCCGTGGACGCCAACCGGCCTGATGAGATCTACGCCGCCATTGAGGTGGGCGGGCTGCTCCGGAGCAGGGACGGCGGCGAGACGTGGGAGGGGGTGAGCGAGGGCCACTACCAGAACGACGACCCCGTGGACCTCCACGGCGTTCTGGTAAGCAGCGACCACCCCCGGCGCGTGTCCATCATATCCCGCGTTGGGCTGTTTCGCAGCGCCGACGGCGGGGACCACTGGTCTTGGGGAAGGGTGCAGCGTCTCGGCCCCAAAGGCTCCTACTGCCGCGTCATACGCGAGGCCCCCGGCGACCCCAGCGTCCTGTACGTGGGCGGAGGGCCGGAGTTCCGGGGCGACCCCGGCGCCCTCTTTCGCAGCCGCGACTACGGCGAAACGTGGCAGATGGTGGATGTGGGCGTGTCCCTTTCATCCACCATCTTCGGGTTCGCCATAAACCGCGGGAACCCCAGCCAGATGTACTGCGCCACGCGCCACGGCCAGGTGCTCGGCAGCCACGACGGTGGCGAGTCCTGGCAGGACTTCTCGCTGCCCGAGGGCGCGCAAGAGGTCAACGCCCTGGCCATTGCCTAGAAGGGGGCTGGAAGGACTGCTTAAAAGGAAACCGCGTCCTCCACGGCGGACCCGGCGGCCTTGATAAGCTGTTTGGTGGAGCAAGCGGCTGGCTCAAGAGCGGAAGGAGGAGTGACGATGGCGCGGACGACGTGGACAGAGTGGAAGCCCTACCTGCCCACCGGGGAGGATGAACGGCTGTACCTTGAGGCTTGCCTTGAGTCCCCCGACGCCAGGGTGATTATGACCGCCTTGGGATTTATCGCTGAAGCCCGCAGGGTGTCCATGACCCAGTTGGCCCGTGACGCTGGGATAACCCGCCGGTCCTTGTACGACGCGCTGGCCAACCGGAGCAAGCCCCGCCTTGAGACGGCGCTAAAGATAGCCAACGCCTTGGGTTTTCAACTAACCGTCAAGAGCCTCGTCCGGGAGCCGGAGACGGCGCCCCAAGATTGAGGCGCGGAGTGGTGGCTTATCGCTGATGGAAGGCTGATTTCAATGGCCGGCGACCAAGAACGGGCGCCGCGCGGCTACAACAACTAGAGAGGTGAGAGATGACTGGACCCGACGGCATTACCGTAATCAAGGCCAAGACCCTAATAGACGGCGTCGGAGCCAAGCCCCTGGAGAACGCCGCCGTTATCGTGGAGGGCTCCACCATTAAGGCCGTGACCCAGCAGGACCCGTCCACCCTGCCCCAAGGCCCCAACGTGCGCACCCTTGACTTCCCGGACGGACACCTTCTTCCCGGCCTGGTGGACGCCCACACGCATCTGGTGTTCGGCGCCTACGGCTCCTCCTACGAGGAGGTGATGAACAACGACTCCGACGAGATAATGCTCCTGCGGGCCGCCAGGAACGCCCTTGCCCATCTCAAGTCTGGCGTCACCACCATGAGGGAGAACGGCGCCCGCAACCGCGTCACCTTCGACCTGCGGGAGGGGGCCAGGCGGGGCTACGTCACCACGCCGCGCCTCTACCTCTGCGGCCGCCCCGTGACCGTTACGGGCGGCCATTTCTTCTGGTGCAACCAGGAGGCCGACGGCGTCGAGGGGGTGCGGGCCGCCGTGCGGGAGCTCATCAAGGACGGCGCCGACCACATCAAGATAATGGCCTCCGGCGGCGGCACCGCCATAACCGACAACCGCATACCGTCCTACAGCGTTGAGGAGCTTCAGGCCATTGTCCGGGAGGCCCACAACTTCGGCAAGCTCACCACCGCCCACTGCCTGGCTACCGAGAGCCTGGTGCACGCCCTCGACGCGGGGGTGGACATGATAGAGCACGCCGGCTTCATAGAGACCGATGGCTCATTCAAGTTCCAACCCCACGTCGCCGAGCGCATCGCCGAGCAGGGGGTCTACGTTAGCCCCACCGTGCAGACCGGATACCGCCAACGGGAGGTGCTGCTTGCCAGGGAACTGGAGCGGCCCCTGACCGCCGAGGAGCAGACCCGGTTGGACGGCCTCAAGGCCAAGTGCGAGAGCCAGTTGGACTTCTTGGGCCGCATGTGGAACGAGTGGGACATCAGCATCATCTCCGGCACCGACGCCATCCAGATATTCGGCGACTACTGCTTGGGCCTTGAGCTCATGTCCCAGGCGGGCATGAGCAACATGGAGGTCATCAGGGCGTCCACCAGCGTCGCCGCCAAGTCCATCGGCGCCGGGGACCTCTTCGGCTCCGTGGAGCCGGGGAAGGGCGCCGACCTCATCGTCGTCAACGAGGACCCGCTACAGGACATCAGGGCCCTTCGTTCCATGGCCATGATAATGCGGGCCGGGGAGCGGATACTCTAGCCGCCGGGATGGGACTCCTCGCCGGCCGACGGGCGAATAGATAGCGGCAATGCGGGCCGGGGAGCGGATACTCTAGCCGCCGGGATGGGGCTCCTCGCCGGCCGACCGGCGAATAGATAACGGCAATGCGGACCGGGGAGCGGATACTCTAGCCGCCGGGATGGGGCTCCTCGCCGGCCGACCGGCGAATAAATAATGATAATGCGGGCCGGGGAGCGGATACTCTAGCCGCGCCGTCTACGGCGGCCCGGCCCCGTCTCCGGCAGCATCAGCCCGGCGATGAGCAGTCCGAACGAGAGGACGGCCCAGAGGGCGAACCCGGGAGTGTAGACGCCCAAGGCGTCGGTCATAAACCCCACCGTCACGGGCGAAATTATGGCCAGCGAACTGGCTATGGCCATAACCGTCGACCAGGCCACGGCCACGTTCATCTCCGTGGCCCCCTTCAACTCCATGGGTATGGTCAAGAGGACCGGCAGGTAGAAGAAGCTGGCGATTCCCAGGGCGACCATTGACGCGTAGATGGCCGGTTCGCTGCTGAACAGGAAGCTGCCCAGCCCGGCCAGTCCCACCATCGCGCCGGGGATGATGATGAAGGGACGGCGCGTCCCCGTCCTCGCGCTGAGGGTCCCGCCGGCCATGCCCGCGAAGACCCCAACGATGGGTATCAGTCCCACCGTGGCCCCCGCCTTGGTGAGCGACATGCCCAGGACCTCGTTGTAGTAGGTGGGGAGCCACGTGGTCAGGGCCACGTACTGGGCAAAGGCGGCGCCGTCGGCCAGCCCCAGAAGAAGGATGGTCTTGGAACGCATGAGGCCCCACATGTCCCTAAAAGAGACCCGCTTCACCACCCCCTCGCTGGCGTCGGGAACCCGCGCGAAGAGGGCCCAGCCCAGTCCTCCCGCCATCAAGACCGTCCCAAAGAGTGAGAGGGTGAGCTGCCATCCTATCCACAGAGAGAGGGGCGCCGTGATGAAGGTTCCCACGCCTATCCCCAGGGTGAACAGGGTCATGTTCAGGCTGTTCATCAGGGGGAACTCGGAGCGGTTGAAGCTCCGCATAACCACGGACGCCGTGGCCGGCATCACCACCACAAAGGCCAGTCCGTAGATCATGCGGAGGAGCAGCAGGACCAGGAAGTTGTCGGCCAAGAACGTCAAGGTCATGGCCCCGGCCAAGGCCCAGCCCACGGTGAAGATGGGCTTGAGGGATGAGCGGGCCACTATCATTCCCCCCGGTATGATGAAGACGGCGTGGATGATGATGACGGCGGACACCAGGAGGCTGGCCTCGCCGCGGCTGACGCCGTACTCATTCATGACCAGGGTGAAGATGGGGGCCACCGCCGCGAAGTTGACGCCGTAGGCCAGGTTGAAGAGGAATAGGAACCCGGCGATTACAAACCGGCTTCGTTGTCGCTGTTGCTGCACTTAGGCGTTCATCACGGTCAAGGGAGGATGCGGTCAACTACTGTAGAGGTTGTCGGGGCCAATTCATAGGTCTAGGCCGGGGCGGGGCCGTTCTAACGGCCCTTCTTGTGGACGCTGCCCTTGGCGTCTGTTAGGATGATGTCTACGGATTCGCCTGAGGTTCATCAGGAGACATGCAGATACCTTCGGCATACACGGCCGGGTACGAAAGAGCGCGGTCTCTCAATCCTACTCTCGCCACGAAATACGTCGAGCAGACAGTCGTCGGGGACCCGGCGGCCGACGCCGTTATCGAGGCGCTGGCTCCCTACGACCAGGGAGAGGTGCATCGATTCATCAACGCGGGCATGGAGGGGGACTCGGCGGTCCTGGCCGCCGCGCCGCGTCAGCTGCGGGACTTCTTCGACCGGATTGAGGCCGCCCCCGAGTGGTTTAATCCCGACGCGGTAATTGGCGGCCGTCGCGCCTTCCACCGGTATTCGGACCTGTTCATCCCCGCCTTTTTCGTGGTCACCCTTCAGAACGCGGCGACGCTAATCAGCAAGGCCTTCTTCATGACGGGTCGGGTCAGGACGGCTCACGGCCTGCGGCGCATCCGTCAGAACACGCGGCACTTCATCGAGATAATGCTGCCCGGGGCCTTGGACCGTCAAGGCGAGGGTTGGAAGCTGTCGGTGCGCATCCGGCTGGTTCACGCCCAAGTGCGGCGTCTGCTGCGGGACTCCGGGAACTGGGACGAGTCGGTCAACGGCGTCCCCATCAGCGCGGCTCACCTGGCGTTGTCGTCGGCGAACTTCTCCGCGACGATGATCCGGCAGTCTGAGAGGCTTGGCGCGCGGCTGACCGCCGACGAGCGGGCCGGTTTCATGCAGATATGGCGGTACGCGTCGTGGCTCATCGGGTCGCCGGAGGAGCTTCTGTTCGAGGGAGACGAGGGCAGGACGAACGAGCTTCACCGTGTGGGCACGGCCTGCGAGCCTCCCCCCGGCGAGGAGTCGGCCACCATCGCCAACGCCTTGGTCGGGGCGGTGCCTGTGATGGCGGGCCTTACCGACCCGGCCGCTCAGCAAAAGATGGCCGGCCACGTGTACAGGGTGTCTCGCGCCCTCTTGGGCAACGAAGTCGCCGACCGGCTTGGATTTCCGAAGCAGCAGACGGTTGGGTTGCTCAGGTGGCTGCGTCTGAGCCGGCAAGCCTACGGCGTCCTCCACCATCTGTCGCCGAGACTGGCCCGCAGGTGGCGCGGGAGGAACTTCGTCTTCCTGCTCGACGCGTCAATGCTCGAAGACCTGAGCTACCGGCTGCCCGACCACCTGCGGGCGGAGAGCGCGAGCCCGTGGTGACTGCGCCCGCCGCCATCCCGCCCGTATTTGTCCTGAGCACGGGGCGCTGCGGGTCGACGATGGTGTCGGACATCCTCAACCTTCACCCCCGCGTTCTCAGCCTCTCCGAGTTCTTCAGTTTCATCGGGATGGGGTCCTTTCGCCGGCGCCGCGCGACAAGCGACAAGATGTGGGGCCTCTATAGCCGGCAGCAGAACCGGACCCGGCTCATGCTGCGGGGGCGGTACTCGGAGTTGGTGTATCCCGTTGACGACCCCGAATACCGCTTCACCCTGGAGGACCTGCCGCCCATCCTGTGCGCCACCCTCCCCCACCTGACGGACCGGCCCGACGCGCTGTTCGACGAGCTAGAGCCGGTTGTCCGGAGCCAGCCCAAGCAGCCTCCCGCCGCCCATTTCCGGCATCTGTTCGAGGGGCTGTGCGGCCGGCTGGGCCGGAGCGTCTGGGTCGAGCGTTCCGGCGGGTCTCTGCTCTACGGGGCGAGGCTGCTGCGGGAATTCCCCGACGCGCGGGTTATTCACGTCTACCGCGACGGGCGGGATACGGCCATCTCCATGAGCCGCCACTACCTCTTCCGTATGATAGTGGCCACCATGCGGAGGATGCGGTCGTGGGGGATAAACGCCATGTCGCTAATGTCTAGGGGAAGGCTCTGGGACCGCGTCAGCCTGTGGATGGAACTGTTCACGAGCAAGTTCTTCAATCCCGACAAGCTGCCTTACCACAAGTTGACCCTCAGGGACTTCGGGACGTTCTGGAGCGGGATGATCGAGAGGGGGCATACGATGTTCGGCCATTTCCCGCCGGAACGCCTGCTGAACGTGCGGTTCGAGGACGTCCAAGCGCAGCCGGAGAAGCACGTCCGGCGGCTGATTCGCTTCATCGATCCGGGGTTGGAGGACGAGGCGTGGGTCCGGGCGGCGGCGGCGGTTCCGAGACCGGCGTCCTCAAAGTTCGACAGCCTTGGGCCGGACGAGCAGGCGGAGCTCGCCGAGGCGTGCCGTCCGGGTATGGAGCGGCTGGGTTATCCCCTGTGAGTGGAGGAGCGCGGAAAGCGGGGCGGCGAACACGGCCGGGGCTGCCCCGGTTTGAGACGTGGGGCGGCTTGAGCCGGTATGACGTGGAGGTCTCGAACTAGTTATGTGCGCGCCTGATGGAGAGGTCAGAGACAAGAGGCCGAACCCCCGCTCGGCAATCGCGAATCTGCGGGGCACGGGCCTGCCCTGGCGCCGTCTGCTGGCCCGGGTGGCGGCCAACAACTGGCTCAAGCTGCGGTCCGCGCGCAACTGCTGCGGCAACTACCGCGAGCCGGGTTGTTGACGCCGTTGACCGGCGGCCGGCGTGTCCGGCCCTACGTATAGGCCCTCAGCCCGCGGCCCCGCTCTGGACACGGGGCCAAAAAAATTGTAGTTTTGGAAGCGCCGCTCAGCGTAGGCGCCTCCCGGATTCGCGCGGCGCCGCCACGTCAACTAGGAGTCAACATGACCGCAACGCCGTCCTACCGCCTCCCCTCCAACATTGCCCCCCGCAGGTACAGGCTTGAACTCACCCCCGACCTCGACCGGTTCACCTTCTCCGGCCGCGTCTCCATCGACGTGGAGGTGAGGGAACCCACCCCCCGCGCGCTGCTCAACGCCGCCGAGCTTAACGTAACCGGCGCCAAGGCCATCCTCCAGGATGGCTGCGTCATGGAGGCGTGGGAGATAGACCTCGACGAGGAGGCGGAGACGGTCTCGCTGGGCTTTGACGGGAACCTTCCCGCCGGCGCCGCCACCCTGGACGTCCGGTTCACCGGGACCCTCAACGACCAGTTGAGAGGGTTCTATCGCTGCTTGTACGTCACGCCGGAGGGCGAAGAGGCCCACCTGGCCGTCACCCAGTTTGAGGCCACCGACGCCCGGCGCGCCTTCCCCTGCTGGGACGACCCGGACGTGAAGGCGTCCTTCCAAGTGACCCTGGAGATACCGTCCAACATGACCGGCATATCCAACACCCCCGTTGAGGAGGAGACGGCCCGCGGCGACGCCAAGCTGGTGCGGTTCGCCGAGACGCCCCGGATGTCCACCTACCTGCTGGCCTTCTTGGTGGGGGACATGGCCTCCGTGGAACGGGAGGCCCCGGACGGCACCATGGTGCGGGTGTGGACGACTCGCGGCAAGGAGGGGCAGGGCCGGTTCGCCCTGGACACCGCCGTGGACCTGCTGGGGTACTTCAACGACTACTTCGGAATACCCTATCCCCTCGAAAAGCTGGACCATATCGCCCTGCCGGACTTTGCGGCGGGGGCCATGGAGAACTGGGGAGCCGTCACCTACCGGGAGGTGGCCCTGCTGTTCGACCCGCAAAGCTCCGCCGCCAGCGCCCGCCAGCGCATCGCGGAGATTATCGCCCACGAGATGGCCCACATGTGGTTCGGCGACCTGGTCACTATGGAGTGGTGGGACGACCTCTGGCTCAACGAGAGTTTCGCCTCCTGGATGGGCAACAAGGCCGTGGACGCCCTCTATCCCCAGTGGGACATGTGGACCCAGTTCGTTTACCAGGACACCAACGGCGGCCTGAGCCTGGACGGTCTCAAGAACTCCCACCCCATCGAGGTGGAGGTCACCAATCCCGCCGAAATCGGCGAACTGTTCGACGCCATAAGCTACAACAAGGGCGGCGCCGTCCTCCGTATGCTGGAGGACTTCCTTGGGGAGGAGACCTTTCGCCGGGGCGTCAACGCCTACCTCACGGCCAACCAGTACGGCAACGCCCGCACCGAGGACCTGTGGGCCAGCCTGGAAGAGGCCTCCGGCAAGCCCGTCACCGCCATTATGAACACCTGGATAAAGCAGACGGGATACCCGGCCTTGAACGCCGCCACGTCCAGCCACGATGGACGGGTCATCCTCTCCCTGTCCCAGCGGCGGTTCCTCTACGACCTGCTTCTGGGCGACGACCAGCCCGAACCCGTCAGGTGGCAGGTCCCCGTCAGCGTCGCCCAAGCCGGCGGCTCAAAGACCTCGGTTCTCATGGAGGGGGAGGAAGCGCAGGTGTCCCTAGACGCTCCTGACGACTCGCCGGCGCCCCGGTGGGTGAAGGTGAACGCCGGGCAGACGGGTTTCTACCGGGTGAACTACGCCCCCGCCCAGTGGGAGGCCCTGGGTGGAGCCGTGGAGTCCCAAGAGCTGCCCGCCACCGACCGGCTGGGCCTCCAAAACGACGCCTTCGCCCTCATGCGGGCGGGCGCTCTCTCACCGACCCTCTTTCTCTCCCTGATAGACGGCTATCGCAGCGAGACCCACGCCTCGGTGTGGAGCGACCTGTCGGTGAATCTGGCCAGCTTTGAGAACCTGATTTTGGGCCGGCCCAGCCATCCCAAATTCCAGTTCTTCGCCCAGGGCGTCTACCGGAAGGCCGCGCGTGGGGTGGGCTGGGACGCCAAGGATGGCGAGGGGCACTTGGACACCCTCCTCCGCTCAACCCTCCTGGGGCAGATAGGCTCCTACGGGGACCGCGAGACCCTTGAGGAGGCCCGCCGCCGCTTTGACCGGTTTTTGGAGGAGCCGTCCTCCCTGCCCGCCGACCTCCGGGACGTGGTGTTCAGCCTGACGGCCCAGCAGGGGGACGACGGCGTCTTCGATACCCTGCTCCGGTTGGAGAGAGAGGCCCAACTCCACGAGGAGAAGCTGCGGCTGCTGCGGGCCATTTCGCGGTTTCAGCGGGACCATCTGCTGCGCAAGGCCCTTGACCTCTCCTTGGGACCCGTCGTCCGCTCCCAAGACACGGTGTCGCTGGTGATATCCGTGGCCTCCAACCGCCGCGGCGGGGAGATGGCGTGGGAGTTCGTAAAGGAGAACTGGCCCGAATTCCAGCGTCGGTACGGCGGCGGCGGCTTCGCCCTCATGCGGCTGGTCAGCATCGTCGGGCGCTTCACGAGCTTGGATAAGGCCGAGGACGTGGAGGAGTTCTTTGGACGGAACCCAACGCCCGCCGCTCAACGCACCATACAGCAGTCCCTCGAGCGCATACGCCTTAACGCCAAGTGGCTTGAGATAAACGGAGAAGCGATAGAGGAGTGGTTCGCCGCCCGGGCTTGAGGCCCCTCGCCTGCGCGTTCCGTACCCCTGTCACTGGGCGAGTCCTCCACGGCGGCGTTGCGGTGGACCCTTGGGCCTAGCGGTGAGGGCGGCGCGGGACCTTGGCCTGGTCTTGGCCCTGCTCCTTCCCGCCTTGGCGGTCCAGGCCTGCGCCGCCGCGTCTCCCGGTGGGCCGGGGGAGTTGGTGGTGTACGCCGCCCGCGAGGAGGAGTTGGTAGGCCCCATCGTCGCCCGGTTCCAGGAGGACACTGGCATACGGGTGCGGGTCAAGTACGGCGGCGCCACCCAGATAGTGGCCGCCCTCCTGGAGGAGGGGGAGGGCAGCCCCGCCGACCTGTTCTGGACGCGGGACCCCGGCGGCCTCGGCGCGGCGTCTCCCCTGCTGGCCCCCCTGCCCCAGGGCATCCTGGACCGCGTTCCCCCCTGGGCCCGGTCGCGGGATGGCGACTGGGTGGGGATATCGGCCCGCGTCAGGGCGTTGGTTTACAACCCCGAGCGGGTATCCACGGAGAATCTGCCCGGTTCCCTTTGGGGATTGACAGACCCCTTGTGGCGGGGCCGCGTCGGGTGGTCGCCCACCAGCAGTCCCACCCAAACCATGATAACCGCCATGCGCCTGGTCTGGGGCGAGGAAAGGACGCTGCAATGGCTTGAGGCGATGGAGCGAAACGGCGCCGTTGGCTACGGGAACCACATCTCCGTTGTGGCCGCGGTGAGCGCCGGCGAGGTGGACGCGGGTCTGGTTAACCACTACTACGCCCACAGGTTCCGCCAGGAGCGGGGCGGGGACGTTCCCGTGGAGAACTACTACTTCAGGGACGGCGGGCCGGGCAACCTGGCGATGGTGTCGGGGGCGGGCGTTCTCGCCACGGCCAAGAACCCGCGAAACGCCGAGGCCTTCCTGCGGTTCATGCTCGCCGCGCCTGCCCAGGAATACTTCTCATCCCAGACCTTCGAGTACCCGGTGGTTGAGGGAGTGGCCGTCAACGAAGCCCTAACCCCTCTGTCCGCCGTCAACAGGCCCGCCGTGAACATGGACGACCTTGGAGACCTGCGGGGAACCCTCGTCATGCTTAGGGACGTGGGCGTGATTCCATAGGCCCTTCTTGAAAGGGAGCTCAACCGGGTATCCGTCAACCCCAAGGGGAGTTGACATAAACGCCTTGCCCTAGGCCCTTGCTGAAGGGGAGCTTAACCCCCGTCCTGCAACGCGGCCACGCTGAAGATTACGTGGAAGGGCATACAGTAGATAACCGCGCTCCACTGGGCCTCCGCGTCCACGGAGTCGGGGATGGGGTAGTTCTGGTTCCCGCGGTTTCCCTTCAGTTGGCCCAGGTTAACGTGCCCCGGGGCCATAACCTCGGCCCGGTTGTCCGGGTCCCGGCGGGGCGTAAGGATAACGTGCAGGTCCGGCCCGTTGGTCACGTTCAGATTCTCCAGCCGGAGCAGGTGGGAACCGTCGGAGCCGCGGTAGATAATCGCCTGGCCGCTCCCCCTGTGGATGGCGTCCCGGTCGCGGAACTCCCCCGACTTAATGGCCGTGGGCGCGGCGTCCGGCTCGGACGGCGTCGGCGAGGGCGACAGGGAAGGGCGCGTTATCGTCGTCCTGCCGATGGTGGGCACGGTCATGGAGGCGGGCATGGCCTCGTCGACGTTCTGGACGACCTTTGACATGCCCTCCATTATGCTCTCCACCTCCTCCATGGCCATCTCCTGGGGGATGGCGGCGGAGAAGGCGAAGGGGAACTCCTCCTCAACAGTCCTGTTGATGAATAGGGGTGAGCCGAGGTCGTAGGCGATGAAGATGAGAAGGGCCAGGACGGGAACGCCGGGGATTGCCAGGCGCACGCGATGACGCCATATGAACCGGTGCCAGCCCATGCGGCGGCCAAATTCGGCTGCGGCGAAAAGGACGACCAAGGACGCGGCCAGTATCGGCCACCGGAAGGGGTAGAGGTCTGCGGCGAGGCGTTCAAGCTGCCCGAAGAACTCGGCCATGACTGCTGCCTTTCACGTTTATGCGGTTATAGGGGATGGGCGCCGGGCTCCGGAATCCACGCGCCCACCGGTGGCCCACCGGCGGCCCCCCGATGGATGGATATCCCTTGGCGCGGGGCTAGAGCTCTATTGCCGCGCGCCCCGCCTCGGCGATGTCGTCGTCGCCGGGTCCCTCGGGCAGTCCGGCGACGCCCACGCCTCCGAGAACGTCCCCGGTGGCGGGGTCAATGACGGGCACGCCTCCCGGAACGGCTATCAACATGGGGTCGCCCATGTCGCCCACCCGCCAGTCCCGCCTCTGAAGCTCCTCGAAGAAGGCCTCGCTGGTCATTCCCCGCAGGGCCGCGGTATAGGCCTTCTTGATGGCGTTCCGGGAGATGATGGGACGGGAGCCGTCGGTCCGGGCGTAGGCGAGGAGATGTCCCACGTCGTCGACCACGGCCATGGCGACGGGGTCATTGTCGGGGTTCTTCTTGAACTCGGCTATCATGGCGGCTATGGCGGCCTGGCTCTGCTCCAAGCCCAACATTCTCTTGGTGTACACCTTCTCAACCTCCGTTGGAGAGTATGCAAGGGGATCCGGGGTATCGGCTGAAACCTACCATTGAGATGGGTGGAAGTCAAACGAGGGCGCGCGCCCTTCCCGCCTCCCCCTCGCATCACTCCCGCCCCCCATCCGTCTGGGGCGGCGGTCCATAAGAGAGGTGTTTTTTTGTCCTTTCACCCCTATAATGGCCGTAGCCGGGGGAGGAAGAGTCGCGCGCTCCCACCGGCGAAGGAGGGACGGCATGGCGGATACGAGAGTGGACACGATAGTCGCGGGTGGCAAGGTGGTGACGTCGTCGGAGGTCTTTGAGGCGTCGGTGGCCATCGTGGGGGAGAAGATAGCGGCCATTGGCCCGGAGGAGTTGCTGCCGCCTGCCGACCGGCACATAGACGCCTCCGGCAAGTACGTGCTGCCGGGCCTCATCGACTGCCACGTCCACCTGGACCGCGTGGACACCTACCAGCTCGGTTCCATCGGCGCCGCCCATTCGGGAATCACGACGCTGATTCCCTTTGGCGTGTATGACGACGCGGCTGAGCAGACCCTCCCAACGGCCATCAACAACCACCGCGAGGAGATTAACTCCACCTCAGTCCTGGACTTTGGCTTCCACTTCATACTCAAGAACCGGCCCTACATCCTTAAGAGCCTGCCCCAGGCCCTTGAGATGGGCGTCACCTCCTACAAGATGTTTATGACCTACAAGCGGGGAGGCGGGGCCATGTGCGACGATGACTACATCTGCGAGGCCATGGAGATGGTGTCCAAGGGCGGCGGGATAGTGCAGCTGCACTGCGAGAGCGGCAACATCATCGACTACCTGGAGAACAAGCTGATAGAGGACGGCTGCATCCACCCCACGGACTTCCCGTCGGCGTGTCCCGACTGGGCGGAGGAGGAGGCGATAAACCGGGCGGTGAAGATGGGCGGCGTGACCAACTGCCCGGTGTACGTGGTGCATCTGAGCAGCCGGGTGGGTTTGGAGCGGATAAAGGCGGCCCAGGGAGAGGGGCAGCGAGTATGGACGGAGACGTGTCCCCAGTATCTGTTGCTGACTGATGAGGAGATGGCGAAGGTGGGGCCGTTGGCGAAGATAGGGCCGCCGTTGCGTCCGAAGGACGGGCCTGACCGGTCGGCGCTGTGGAAGGGGTTGGAGTTGGGCTACATCTCCGCCATTGGCAGCGACCACTCGCCAAGCCCGCCGGGGTCCAAGGAACCGGGCTGGGACAACATATTCGTGACGCCGGAGGGTAGCCCGGTGCCTTTCGGGGCGCCCGGTATAGAGACGTTGGCGCCGTTGGTGTACAGCGAGGGGGTGGCGAAGGGGGGATTGCCGGTAAGCTGGATGGCGCGGAGCATGTCGGAGAACCCGGCGCGCATCTTTGGGTTGTACCCGAGGAAGGGTGTGATACAGGTGGGGTCCGACGCGGACCTGACGATAATCAACCCTGACGATGACATGGTAATCAGGGCCGAGGACCATCACAGCAACACGGGATACAGCCTGTTTGAGGGTTGGCAACTTCAGGGCAAGCCGTGGATGAGCCTGTTGAGGGGTCAGGTGCTGCTGGACCGCGGCGTGTTGAGGCAGAAGCCCGGCTACGGGTCCTTCCTCCGGTGCGGCGGCCCCCGGGCTCCCCTCGGCGGCCCCGTGCGCTGACGACTCAACGGGTAAAAGACCAGAATAGCGATAGGAGGAAAGTATATGTCTGACCTTACCTTCCAAGAGGTGGCGGCCTTGGCCAAGGCGTCGGGCGTCGTCGTCAGCGAGGACGACCTGGAAGAGGTTACCCACAGGCTTAACGTGACCATAACGGGCGTGGAGGAGTTTTCCCATCCGGACCTGGACTCGGTGAATCCCTTGCCCTTCCGCCCCCTAGAGGAGGTGGACGATAGTTAGCGACCGGCTGGTGGACCTGAGCGGGTCGGAGTTGGCGCGGTTGATAGCCGCCAAAGCCGTTTCCCCCCTTGAGGTCGTGACCGGCTATCTCGACCGCATCGACCGGCTGGACCCGCAACTCCACGCATACATCACCGTGTGCCGCGAGGAGGCCCTGGCGGGCGCCCGGGAGGCTGAGCGGGCCGTCCTGCGGGGGGAGAGTCTTGGCCCCCTTCACGGCCTGCCCCTAGCCGTTAAGGACCAGTTCGACACGGCGGGCGTTCTCACTACCTGCGGGTCGACTATATTGGAGGGTTACGTGCCCACCACAGACGCCACGGCGGTGGCCAGGGCCAAGGAGGCCGGGGCCATCCTGCTGGGCAAGCTCAACATGACCGAGTTCGCCGCGGGGATGGGCGACCGGTACAAGTATAGCGGCGCCGCCAAGAACCCGTGGAACTTGGAGCGCAGCCCCGGGGCATCCAGCAGCGGCTCCGGGATAGCCATCGCCGCGTCCCTGTGCTCCATAGCCTTGGGAGAGGACACGGGCGGCTCCATCCGAGGCCCCGCCGCCCTCAACGGCATCACGGGCCTGAGGCCCACCTGGGGCCGCGTCAGCCGCCACGGGATGTTTCCCTTCTCCTGGTCCCTAGACGCCGGCGGCCCTATGACGCGCACGGTGGAGGACGCGGCCCTGGTCCTGGGCGTCATCGCGGGGCACGACCCCAAGGACCCGCAGACCTCCCGCCTGCCAACGCCGGACTATCTCCACGGGTTGAAGGACGGCTTGGAGGGAGTTCGGGTCGGGCTGCTGCGGGAGTTCATGGACCCGTCCGACGCCGACGGGGAGGTCTTGGCGGCCGTGCGCGCGGCGGCGTCCCAGATGGGGGAGCTTGGGGCCGACGTGGGGGAGGCGTCGCTGCCGATGCTGGAGGAACTGGGCACGGCGCCGGCCATAATCTCGGAGAGCGACGGGGCCGCGGCCCATCGCCAGTGGCTCAACGACCGGCCCGAGGAGTACGGCGCCAACATACGCCGCCGCCTGCTGGCCGCCAGCCTGCTGCCGTCTCAGGTCGTCCACAAGGCGGCCCGGATGCGCGCCCTGTTCAGGCGGGAGTGGCTAAAACTGTTTGAGCGGTTCGACGTGCTGATTAGCCCCACGTCGCCCTCGGTGGCGGGAAGGATTGAGTACGTGGAGGGGGTGACCGGCCGCGCCGAGGCGGAGCGGCGGTTCGGCGGCGGGAAGTCGGCCACCTTCCCGGCGGCTTGGGCCGGCTCCCCGGCCATGTCGCTGCCCTGCGGCTTCAGTTCGGACGATATGCCCATCGGACTGCAAGTCATGGCCTCCCACTTCAGGGAAGACCTCGTCCTGCGGGTGGGCCGCCACTACCAGGAGAGCACGACGTGGCACGCCATGCGCCCGGAGCTGGGCTTCCTTGGGTGAACCTCCCCAAACTCCCCGCGCTGCGGCATTTGCTGCCCCCCCCTCCATGCCCACCTCCCTTTCCGGCATCCCCCGCCCTCTTATCCGTCATTCCCGCGAAAGCGGGAATCCAGGAAGACCCCATGGCAAAGCGGCCAATGTGTTGCTCTCACTCCCCCGGCTCAGCCTGCCGCCTTAATCCGGAGTTCTGTCAAAAAAGGACGATAGCGTTGGAGGGAATAGGGAAAGATGGATTCCCGCCTGCGCGGGAATGACGGAAAGGGGGAGGCAGGAATCCATCCTTCTTGCCCCCGCCGCCGTACCGACGCTCTTCAAAACAAAGTGGGCGCACGCGCCCTTCCCGCCTTCGTGGGAATGACGTAGCATAAGAGGGCGGGAGTGGCGAAAGGCAGCGCGGTTATGAGGGCAAGACTCATCCAATTCCTTTCTGATGAAGCGTCGGTTTGTGGTTGAACTTTATAGATGGGCTGAACATGAAGTTAGCCGCGGCCCTTCTCGTGGGACTGGCCGGCGCGGCCCTCGCCGTTGGCGGATGCGGCGGTCAGGGGTCTAGCGCCGCAGTGGCGGTGGAGTGGGGGTACTCCGGGCCGGGCGCGCCGGAGAACTGGGCCTCCCTGTCGGAGGAGTACGCGGCCTGCGCCGAGGGCCGCCGCCAGTCGCCGGTGGATATCGTCGGATACCGGGCGGGCGCCGCCGGGCCTCTTTCCTTCGCCTACGGCAGCGCCGCCCCATCGGTTCGTAGGGATGCCGCCTTCACCCACGTTGAATACGCGCCGGGCAACGTGTTCACCGATGGCCAGCGCAGCTTCCAACTGAAGTCTGCCCACCTTCATGCCCCCTCGGAGCACCGGATAGACGGACTGAGCTTTGCGGCTGAGATGCACCTGGTCCACGAAGATGACGAGGGCGGCTTGGCCGTTGTGGGGCTGATGTACAATCTGGGCGCGCCCAATCCCGTGGTCCAGGCGGTCCTGGACGCCGCCCCGGAGCCCGGCGGTTCTGTGGCTGGTGGAAATGCCCTTGCCGCCGTCTCCTACGTTCCGGATGAGGGCGGCTACTACCGGTACGAAGGCTCCAAGACAACGCCGCCATGCTCCGAACCCGTCGTCTGGTACGTGATGAAAGAGGCGCTGACAGTGTCGCCGGAGCAGGTGGACGGCCTCCAGGCTTTGAGCGGCGGCCCCACCAACCGCCCGCTCCAGCCCCTGAACGGTCGCGGGATAACGGTCTACTCAAGTGCAGCGCCTTGTTCCGGAAAGTTTCGGCTGGGGTCCGGTAGTCCACACACTTGCGGGGGGTGTTGTTGTAGGCTTGGACCAGTTGGGTGAAGCGCTCCTGGGACACCGCCGCCAGGTCGGTCTTGCGGGGTAGGGCCCGCCGCCGTAACCCCGTCCCCCTTTCCGTCATTCCCGCGAAAGCGGGAATCCATCCCCTCCGTGAGGAGTTCTTGCTAGGCGCCGTCCCGCCGGCCTCTCCCCACCCCCCGCCCCCCTTTCCGTCATTCCCGCGCAGGCGGGAATCCATCCCCTCCGTGAGGAGTTCTTGCTAGGCGCCGTCCCGCCGGCCTCTCCCCACCCCCCGCCCCCCGTCCGTCATCCCCAAGACCCCCCCTATCCGTCATTCCCGCGCAGGCGGGAATCCATCCCCTCCGTGAGGAGTTCTTGCTAGGCGCCGTCCCGCCGGCCTCTCCCCACCCCCCGCCTCCCCCTCCCGTCATCCCTCCGCCCCCTTTGCGCCGGGACAACCCGCACAAGGACGCGCTCCCATGCGTCTCTAAGGGCTGCCCTTACGCAGCCCGTTTTGGAATGAATCGTTCCTGGATTCCCGTTTTCACGGGAATGACGAAAGGGAGGGGGCGGGAATGACGGGAGGGGAAATAGGGAATGATGGATTGGGGGCAGTCGGTCATCCATCCCCTTCTTGACGCCAAGGTTGCCGCCGTCCGCCCTGCGCCATTGCCCTCCTGGGAGGTTCCCAGCAGCCGGCAGCCGCCGTCCGCCCTGGGCCATCCCTCCTTAAGAGGGCCTTTGAAAGGCCCCGCGCTGAGGGACCTGCGATTCCTTGGGAGGGGACGAAAAACGGGTTTTGTGGCGGTGATTTCTATGCTTGACACCGCCAAAAAAGGGGAATAGAATACGGCTGTTATTTTCGAGCCGTTATCCACATTGCCAATGAAGAAAGGTTTCATTGAAATACCGCTCGCCGGGGCCGTTGCTCTGACGCCCTGCGCGGGACAAGGGGGCAAGCGTTGAATTCCGGCGATACTGCTTGGGTCCTGGTAGCCACGGCCCTGGTTCTGTTTATGACCCTTCCGGGCCTGGCCCTGTTCTACGGCGGGCTGGTGCGTTCCAAGTCCGTCCTGTCGGTCATAATGCAGTGCTTCTCCATCGCGGCGGTGGCCAGCGTTCTGTGGCTTGTCATAGGCTACAGCCTGGCCTTCGGCGACACTGTGGGCGGGGTTGTGGGCGGCCTGCAAAAGGTGTTCTTTGCCGACATAACCACGAGCGCCCTCAGCGGGGACATCCCTGAGATAGTGTTCGCGATGTTCCAGATGACCTTCGCCATAATCACCCCGGCTTTGATAGTTGGCGCATACGCCGAACGGATAAAGTTTTCGTCGGTTATGATTGTGAGCAGCGCCTGGGTGCTGCTGGTTTACGCGCCCATCTGCCACTGGGTCTGGGGGGGGGGATGGCTTAGCGACATGGGAACTATGGACTTCGCCGGCGGCCTCGTGGTCCACGCCAGCGCCGGGGTGTCCGCCCTCGTGGTGGCCGCCGTGCTGGGCAGGAGGCGGGGCTTTCCCAACCAACTCCCGCCGCCCCACAACCCCGGCATGACGGCGGCGGGCGCGGGTATGCTCTGGGTCGGCTGGTTTGGATTCAACGGCGGCAGCCAGTTGAAGGCCGACGGCGTCGCAGGCATGGCCATAGTGGTCACTCACTTGGCCGCAGCCGCAGCCGCCATAGTCTGGTCGGCCATTGAGTGGATAAAGTTTGGGAAGCCGTCGCTGGTGGGCACGGTTACGGGAATCATAGCCGGGTTGGCCACCGTCACCCCGGCATCGGGCTTCATTGGGCCCATAGGCGGCCTCATACTCGGCGCCGCGGCGGGGCTGATTTGCTTCTACGCCGTCGGTCTGATAAAGGACATGCTGAACATAGATGACTCGCTGGACGTTTTCGCGGTCCACGGCGTGGGCGGTATGCTGGGAACGCTGCTGGTGGCCTTTCTTGCCACCACCGCCATGGGCGGCTCGGGGCTTTCGGTGGACAGCGGTGGCATCGGCGCTCAGCTGGGCGCGCAGGCCATCGGCGTAGCGGCGGCGGCGGGTTGGGCGGCTGTGGCCACCTTCGCTATAGTGATGGTAAGCTCCTTCTTGACTAGGAGTTCTCGGGTTGACGAGGAGGATGAGTTGGTGGGTCTGGACTTGGCGACCCACGGAGAACGGGGATACGACCTCTAGCCCTATAGGGGGTGGGATGCGATGAAACACATAACGGCGAGAATTCAACCCCACAGGCTGGACCCGGTGCGCGAGGCGATGGTGGAGTTGGAGGTGGTGACCCTTACCGCCACGGAGGTGAGGGTTTTCGGCCAGGAAATGGGCCACTCGGAGATTCACAGAGGCACGGCGTACAAGGTGGGCTTCATGCCTATGGTGAAGCTAGAGGTGACGGTGGCGGACGATAAGGTGGATAGCGTTGTGGAAGCCATCCGTCGCACGGGAGCCGCCGGCGCCCTGCTCTTCAGGATATGGATAGCCGACGTGACGGTGGCGGAGGTCTCTGAATCGACGCCGTAGCTTTGGGACGCTGAGCAGGCGCTGGGTCCAAGATGATGAACTCCCTTTGGGCGCGTCGATACCGGTGGTCGCGGCGCGGCGGCCGGCTTCCCCCGGCGGGGCTGTCTTTGGGGGAAGCGGGGCGGTAGTCCACAGAACCGGGTTTCCCGTGTATAATTCCTACGGCAAGCGCTAAGGGCAGCAAGCGCAAGGGGCTTCGCAGGAACCGAGGAGCGACAGTGACAGTAAGGAGGCGGTCTTAATGGCAGTTAACAGCGAAAGGCAGAACGGAACCCTAATCGCGCGGGTGGATGGCCGCGTGGACGGCTCCAACGCTCGGGAGTTCCAAACTGCTCTGGAATCCTCTATCGACTCGGGCGACCGCATTGTGGTCTTGGACTTGGAGCAGCTCTCGTACATCAGCAGCGCGGGCCTCCGGGTCATTCTGATGGTCGCCAAGACCCTTCAGAGGCAGGGGGCCAAGTTCGCCGTCTGCTCCCTGTCGACCTCCATCCGCGAGGTGTTCGAGATCAGCGGATTCGACAGGATTATTTCGGTGAACGCCTCTCAGGAAGAGGCCATCAGCGCGTTCAAAGACTCTTAGGGGGTTGGCGTTTTGGAAACCGGAGCCGGGCGGCGAAGAGAAGAAACCCCGGAAATGAAAAGCTTGTCCGGCGAAAAGCCGTACAAGATACTGGTGGTGGACGACGAGGTGGACTTGGAGCCGCTCATGCTTCAACGGATGCGGCGGAAGATACGCTCCGGCATGTACAGCTTTGTCTTCGCCCACAACGGCGTCGAGGCCCTCGCCAAGCTGAGCGAGGACGACGAGATCGACATGGTCCTCTCGGACATTAACATGCCCCAGATGGACGGCCTCACCCTGCTGGACCAGATACCCAAGGTCGACCCCAACATCCGCTCCGTGATTATTTCGGCCTACGGGGACATGAAGAACATCAGGACGGCCATGAACCGGGGCGCCTTCGACTTCGTCACCAAGCCCTTGGACTTTGAAGACCTCCAGGTGACCATCGACCGGACCCTGAGGCATCTGGTGGAGTGGCGCGAGGCCCTGTCCTCCCGGGATAAGCTGGTGGCCCTGCAAAACGAGTTGGACGTGGCCAGCCAGATGCAGCGGTCCATCCTTCCCACCCTATTCCCCAGGGGCGACGGCTTCGACATCTTTGGCGACATGGAGCCGGCCCGCAACGTGGGCGGGGACTTCTTTGACGTGCTGCGCCTGGAGGGCGGCAAGGTGGGGCTGGCCGTGGCCGACGTTTCGGATAAGGGCGTGCCGGCGGCCCTCTTTATGATGTCCAGCCGCACCCTGCTCAAGGGTTCCGCCATCGGCAACCTGGAACCCGGCCGCGTGCTCACCGAGGTCAACGACCTGCTTATTGAGGACAACGAGGCCTCCATGTTCGTCACGCTGCTATACGCGGTGTACGACTCCGCCACCAGGCAGTTGACCTACGCCAACGGCGGCCACAACACCCCGGTGGTATTCCACGCCGACGGGACAACCACCATGCTGCCGCTCACGGGGGGCATCGCCCTTGGCGTGGCGCCCGAGATGCAGTTTGAGCAGAAGACGGTGACTATCACCCCCGGCGACACCGTGGTTTTCTACACCGACGGCGTCACCGAGGCCATGGACGCCAGTTATGAGGAGTTTGGAAACGATAGGCTGCTCAACATTTTCAAGGGGGGGTCCTTCCCGGACAGCGCCGCCGAGGTGAACCGGGAGGTCTTTGACGCCGTGCACGACTTTGTGGGAGACACCCCACAGTCCGACGATATCACGTGCCTTACACTATTCACCAAATAGGTCTGCCGGTTGAGTGAAAAGCTTTGTTTGAAAATAGGGTCTGAGGTTGCGGAGCTAGCCCACATAACCGCCGCCATAGAGAGCCTGGCAGAGCGCGAGGAGTGGCCTCCCGACCTGGTCTTCAAGGTGAACCTGGTCCTTGAGGAGTTGACCCTCAACACCATGACCCATGGCAGTCACAAGGGCCTGGGCGAGATAGAGATTAGGGTGGACTCGGCGGCTGAGGCCCTGACCATTGAAATCATGGACAACGGAAGGCCCTTCGACCCGTTGACCGACGCCCCAACGCCCGACGTGGACGGCGCCTTGGGCGAGCGGTCCGTGGGTGGGCTTGGGATTCACCTGGTGCGCGAGATGATGGACGAGATGCGGTATAGGCGGGAGGAGGGGAGGAACTGCCTAACCCTGGTTACGCGTAGGACTGGCTGAATGAAGGGGATGTCCCACCCGCTCACCCCAACGGTCCGCCGGCTCGCGCTGGGGGTTGGGGCGGCCATGGCCTTGGTCTTGGCGGCCTGCTCCTCCCTGGGCGTCGGCTCCGTTCCCACCGAACCTCCCCCAACGGCTGCCCCGGCGACGCCTCCCCCCGTCAGCGGTGAAACGCCCGGCGTCTTTGACGATAGGGTGGTCTTCGGCCAGTCGGCGGCCTTCAGCGGCCCGGCCCAGGAGCTTGGCCGGAACATGCGGCGCGGCATCGAGGCGGCCTTCCACGAGGTGAACCAGGGCGGCGGCGTCCACGAGCGCGAACTCACCCTCCTCTCTCTCGATGACACCTACGAGCCGGAGGCGGCCGTCGCCAACACCATGGAGCTAATCGACCAGGAGAACGTCTTCGCGCTAATAGGGGCCGTTGGAACGCCCACCTCCCGGTCGGCGACCCCGGTGGCCGCGGAGTCGGGGGTCCCCTACATCGCGCCCTTCACCGGGGCCGCCTTCCTGCGAGACCCCAAGTGGGACAACATTATCAACCTGCGGGCCTCCTACAACCAGGAGACGGAGGAGATGGTGGCCCGCCTGACCACCGACTTGGGCATCGACCGTATCGCCGTGATGTACCAGGACGACTCCTACGGCCGCGCCGGTTACGGGGGGGTGCGGCTGGCCCTTGACCGCCGCGGCATGACGCCGGTGGCGGTGGGGCTGTACCCTCGCAACACGCTGGCGGTCAAGACGGCCCTCCTCGACCTGCGCCTGGGCGACCCGCAGGCGGTTATAATGATTGGCGCCTATCAGCCGGTGGGCGCCCTGGTGTCCTGGGCGCGGTACACCGGCCTTGACCCCATCTTTATGACGGTGTCCTTCGTGGGAAGCAACGCCCTGGCCGAGCAGTTGGGGCCGGCGGGCGAGGGGGTGTTCGTGACACAGGTCGTGCCCTTCCCAACGGATAGCTCCCTTCCCATCGTCGAGTCCTACCTGAAGGCCCTTTCGGAGTACGACCCCGAGGCGACGCCGGGGTTCGTTTCCCTTGAGGGATACATGGCCGGCCGAATGGCCATAGCGGGCCTGGACGGCTGCGGCAGGGACGTGAGCCGCGACTGCTTTTTGAGTATACTGAAGGCCTCCGAGGCCATAGACATAGACGGGTTCGCGCTCCGGTTTGGAGAAGGCGACAACCAGGGGTCGGACTCGGTGTTCCTGACGGTGATAGGCTCCGACGGGAAGTACCACCCCACCGAAACCCTGCGCTACGAGGAACAGTGAACAAGCGACTGAGAGATATGCTTCCTTCAAACGTCGGCGCCGAGGCGGGACACGTTATCGCCTCGCCGTTGAAGTCAAGGCTGAGGGCGCTGCTGGAGAAGCGGTTCCTCATCTCCACCCAGATATACCTGGGCCTGGGCGGGGCGGTGGCGCTGATGGTGACGGCCAGTCTGGTGGGCTGGTTCTCCTTCAACCGGGTGGCCGACGCCCAGACCAGGGTCACGGAGGGGAGCGTGCCGGAGATGGCGGCCTCCTTCGGCGTGGCCCAGTACAGCGGGACGCTGGTGGCGGCGGCCCCCCGGCTGACCGTCGCCGCCACCCCAGAGGAGTTTCAGGTGGTGTCGGCCAGCATAGCCGAGGCCCGCGCCGCCTTCGAGGAGCAGTTGTCCATCCTTGAGCAGCGGGGCATTGAAGGGGGAGAATTTGAACGCATCCGCGCCCACGCCGACACCCTTATCTTCAACATAGAGGCCATTGAGGGCGATATGCCCACCTACTTCGAACTGGTGACGCAGAGTAACGCCCTGAGGACGCAGTTGGTGGACATTCGGAGCCAGTTGGCGGACATTGTCGTCCCGGCCATAGACGACCAGCTCTTCTACACCATGACGGGTTACCGCGACCTGGGGGCGCCGGCGGCTCCGCGTTCCCAACACTTCTCGGAAGAGGAGTTCAGCCGCTACCGGAATTTGGCCGAACTGCTGGGGGACGCCAACATCGCGACGGAGTTGTTGGCCAACGCCTTCACCCTCTCCGACGCCTCCCTCCTCGAGCCGCTGCGGGAGCAGTTCGAGGCGGTGGTTAGCCGGATAGACCGGAACCTGGAGGCCCTTGAGGGGTCCCCCTTCCACGCGGAGATGATCCCGGTCTTTTCCCAACTGTCCCAACTGGGCATCGGGGAGGGCAGCGGTTTCAACATCTTGGACCAGGAGCTCCGGCTGGTGGCGCGCCAGCAGACCCTCTTGGAGTTGAACCGGGACGTTTCCGTCGACATGGTCGTTGAGATTGACGGGCTGGTGAGCGCGGCCCGCGCCAACGTCAGGGAGGCCTCGGGGGCTTCAACCGCCGCGGCCCTCACGGGGCGGTCCTTGCTGCTGGGCATCGGCGCCATCAGCGTTGGCGGCGCGGTGCTCATTGCCTGGCTCTTTGTGGGACGGCTCCTCGTCCGTAGGCTTCAACGGCTCTCAGAATGGATGCGCCGCATGGCCGGCGGGGACCTGGAGACGCGGGAGGACATCAGCGGCCGCGACGAGGTGGCGGAGATGGCCTCGGCCCTCGACGTGTTCCGGCGCCACGCCCTGGAGGTGCAGCGCCTGAACCTGGTGGAGCAGCTGGCCCAGGAGCTTCAGGGAAAGAATGAGCAGTTGGAGGACGTGCTCCAAGACCTTCAAACTGCCCAAGACCAGATAGTCATGCGGGAGAAGCTGGCGGCCCTCGGTGAGTTGACGGCGGGTGTGGCCCACGAAATACGGAACCCGTTGAACTTTGTTAAGAACTTCTCGGAGGCTTCCCAGGAGCTTCTGGTTGAGTTGAAGGAGACCTTGGAGGAGGGGGACGGCGCCACCCTCACCAAGGACCAGAAGGAGCTTATAGAGGAGATATCCGAAGACCTCACCGGCAACCTCGGACGGATTCGTTCCCACGGAGAACGCGCCAACCGGATAGTGCAAGCCATGCTCAGCATGGGCCGGGGCTCCAGCGACTGGCAGATCTCGGACATCAACGATCTGGTGGATGAGCACGCCCGGTTGGCGTACCACAGCGCCAGGGCCGTCGACCCCGACTTCCAGCTTGACCTGAAGTGGAACTTGGACCCCAACATGGGTGAAATAGAGGTCGTTTCGCAGGACCTGGGCCGCGTCTTCCTCAACGTGGTGAGCAACGCCTGCTACGCCACGGACCAGAGGCGCCGCGCCAACGTGGAGGCCGGCGGGGACCACCAGTCCTACATGCCTACCCTGTTGGTAACCACCAAGCGCGGCGAGGATTCGGCGGTTATCAGCGTTAGGGACAATGGCAGCGGCATACCCCCCGACGCGGTGGACAAGATATTCAACCCCTTCTTCACCACCAAGCCTACGGACCAGGGCACCGGGCTGGGACTCGCCATGTCCAACGACATTGTGCGGCGGCACGGCGGCTCCATGCGGGTGGAGACGGAGGCGGGGGAGTTCACGGAGATGTTTATCGAACTGCCCCTCAAGCGCCCCGACGCAAGTCTACTGGCGGAGGCCGAGGGCGAGGGGGACCCGGCGGTGGCCGCTCCTTCGGACTAGGCGCGGGGAAACGGGCGCGAAGTTATGGATTTTAACGGCCGCCTATGCTATCCTTTTCGCCATCCGGTGAGTGGATGGGTTGAGGGGCCGAGCAAGCCCGAACGCGGGCGCAGAGGAGACGGGAGCGGACGTGGACTTTAAGGGCTACGACATGGACCCCGCCATCTACGACGAGATGTTCCAGTCGCGGGATGAGCCGCGGGCGCAGTTCCAACAGCTGTACGACACCCTCCTCGGCGTCTCGGCGGGCGCTCTGAACAGCATTCAGGAGCAGGTGACCCGCTCCTTTTCCAACGAGGGCATATCCTTCACCGTCTACGGAGACGATGAGGGCACGGAGCGGATTATCCCCATTGACTGCGTGCCTCGCGTCATATCAGCCGACGAATGGCGGTTTCTGGACGATGGGCTGGCCCAGCGCATCAAGGCCCTGAACAACTTTCTTGAGGACGTTTACAACGACGGGCGCATCATAGAGGATGGCGTGATTCCCGCCGACGTGGTGCGCGAATGTCCCCAGTACCGGGTTGAGATGCGCGGGTTCAACGCGCCCCACGGCGCTTGGGTGGCCATCTGCGGCACCGACATTGTGCGCACCAACGACGGCTTCCGGGTTCTGGAGGACAACCTGCGGGTTCCCTCCGGCGTGTCCTACATGGTGGCCAATCGCAAGGCGGTGAAGGCGAGCCTGCGCCGCGTGTACAGGAGTTCCCGTGTGCGTGAGGTGGAGGGCTACGGCCGCCTGCTGCTGGAGACCCTGCGCGAGTTGGCCCCGGGCGGCCGCTCCGACCCGTCAATCGCCCTGCTGACCCCGGGCGTCTACAACTCCGCCTTCTACGAGCACATGTTTTTGGCCCGCGAGATTGGCGCGGAGTTGGTGGAAGGCCGCGACCTTCTGGTCGACGACGGCTTCGTTTACATGCGGACCACCACGGGCCTGCGGCGCGTCGACGTGATATATCGCCGGGTGGACGACGACTTCATGGACCCCCTGGTCTTCCGCCCCGACTCCATGCTTGGAGTCCCCGGCCTGCTCCACGCTTACCGGCTGGGCAACGTGGCCTTGGCCAACTCGCCGGGCACCGGGGTCGCCGACGACAAGAGCGTGTACGCCTACGTGCCCCACATGATACGGTACTACCTCAGCGAGGAGCCGATCCTCCAGAACGTGGAGACCTACTTGTGCCGCCGCCCCAAGGACTTGGAATTCACCCTTGACAACCTGGAGAACCTCGTCGTGAAGCGGGTGGGGGAGTCGGGGGGATACGGTATGCTCGTTGGGCCTCACTCGACGCCGGAGGAGCGTGAGGAGTACGGCAAGCAGGTGCGGGCCAACCCGGCGGACTTCATCTCCCAACCGGTCCTCGCCCTCTCCCGGGCGCCGTGCCTGGTTGAGGGCGCCTTCGAGCCGCGTCACGTGGACCTGCGCCCCTTCATCCTCCACGGTCAGCAGACCCGCATAGTGCCCGGCGCCTTCTGCCGCGTGGCCCTGCGCCGCGGCAGCCTGGTGGTTAACTCCAGCCAGGGCGGCGGCGGCAAAGACCTGTGGGTGCTGGAAGACTAGCCCCATGCTTGCTCGCAGCGCGCAGGGCCTCTACTGGATGGGACGTTATCTTGAGCGCACCAAGCACGTGTGCCGCTTGTTGGGCCTCCAGACGGCGGCTCTCGTCGACCGCCCGGTTCAGGAGATTCATTCCGGATGGAGCCGCATATACAACAGCATGGGCCGCCTGCCGCCCGGGGGCAGTCTGGAGCGGGACAGCACCGACGAGTTCACCCTGGCCGACTCCTTCACCCTAGCCGACGACCTCACCTTCGAGCGGTCCAACCCCGACTCCGTGTGGACCTGCCTCTCGTCAGGGCGGGAGAACGCCCGGCAGATGCGCCACTGCATCAGCCCGGAGATGTGGACCCGCCTCAACCTGGCCTATCTCAGAATCCAGAAGCTAGACATCCTGGAGATATGGTCATCCTCGCCGGAGAGTTTCTACGTCGAGACAGCGGCGGAGATGGACACCTTCATGGGTGTGGCCGCGGCGACTATGTACCGGGACGAAGGGTGGCATTTCACCGAGGTTGGCCGGTATATCGAGCGGGCGCAGTTGGCCGCGTCGCTGTTTCTGGCGCAGTTGGCCGAGGATCCGGCCACGGAGGAGGAGGCCGCCGCCGACTGGACGAACCTCCTTCACGCCTACAGCGCCCTTGAGACTTACCAGAGCAGATACGGCATTGAGGTGCGCCCCACCCAGGCCCTGGACCTGCTGGCCACCGACCCCCTGGTTCCCGGCTCTCTCTGTAGATCCCTGGACGTTATGCAGGCTGAGTTAGTCTCCATTGGCAGCGGCCCCAACGCGGCGTCCAGCGCCGCGGCCCAGAGGGTGGCGGGCCGCCTGCGCGCGTTGATTCATTACGAATGGCCCGACGCCCAGGACCACAAGGGGATACTTGAGCGGGTGGTCCAGTACTGCCGGGACCTCCACGACATGACAGCGGTCACCTACTTCGACTACACCATCGAAAGCCTACCCATGCGCTGAGACCATGACTGGTCCGGTGCGCCGGGAAATCCGGCACGTCTCCCGCTACTTCTACCCCCGCCCGGTGCGCGACAGCGTTATGTCCCTTTGCATGAAGCCGCGGGACGACGCGACCCAGAAGCTGCTCGAGTTCCGGGTTCAAACGGAGCCTGCGGCTCTCATAAGCGAAGGAACCGACTGTTTCGGCAACGCCAAGCACGTCCTCAACATTCACTTCGCCCACCGGTCAGTTGAGATAGTCGCCCGCTCCACGGTGGAGAAGCGGCCCCCCGCCCCGCTGCCCCCCTCCCTGGGAGCCGCGGCGTGGGACGAGATGCGGTCGTGGAGGGACTCCTTCGCCCTCTGGGACTTCACCCACTCCAGCCCCTTCACGCGTCCGTCGCCGGCCTTAGACGCCTTCGCTTCAGAGGTGGGCGTCAGGCCGGGGGATGACCCGCTGGAGTCGCTGCTGAGGCTTTCGGACATCCTGCACGACAGTTTCCAATACACGCCCGGCGTCACCTCTGCCCAGTCCACCATAGAGCACATACTGGCGTCGCGGCGAGGGGTCTGCCAGGACTATTCCCACGTGATGATTGCCCTTGCGCGGCGGTGGGGAGCGCCGGCCCGCTACGTGTCGGGCTACCTGTACGTTGAAGGCCGCGAGGATGAGCAGGCCCCCTCCACGGCGACCCACGCCTGGGTCGAGTGCCTGCTGCCGGACCTGGGCTGGGTAGGCTTCGACCCCACCAACCGGGTGCTGGCCGACCACCGGCACGTGGCCATAGCCGTGGGACGGGACCACACCGACACCACGCCCGTATGGGGAATCTTCCGGGGCGGCGAGGAGTCACGGCTTGAGGTTGAGGTGCGCGTGCGCTAAGAGGGTGGGTGGATTCCCTCGCGCCCCTCCCCTCCCGTCATTCCCGCGTAGGCGGGAATCCATCTTCCGACCTCTATTACTTACTACACCAGCGCAAATCACCGGCAAGAGCTAGTCCGGTTACGGCCAGCCCTCCCTGACACCTCGTTCTTGCTAAGGGAAAGGACGGAATGTCCCTGCCACGCCCCTACGCATGAGGATAAAATTCGGGGCGGTGGCTCTGCGTTGGAGGAATGGATTCCCTCGCTCCCCTCCCGTCATTCCCGCGTAGGCGGGAATCCATCTTCCCACCTCTATTACTACGCCAAGCAACAGCGCAAATTACCGGCAAGAGCTAGTCCGGCTACGGCCAGCCCCCCTGACACCCCACCCTTGCCAAGGGTATCCCTCTTGGCGCGCCCCGCGGCTAGGGGGCGGGCTCGTACCAGCCGGCGCCGAAGATGAGGTCGCCGCGCTTGATGACCCAGGAGTGCTTGGTTCCCTCCTGCTCCGTGGTGGGGTTGCGGAAGGCGTAGTCCACCCATCCCCCCTCCTCGGTGGCGGCGAGTATCTGAGGGCCGAAGACGTAGCCGGTGGAGTCGGTGCCCAGAGGCCCTAGTATGTTGTCGCCCACGTACTCGGGGAAGGCCGGCTGCGCGACGAGCACACCGCCCAGGTCCAAGATGAAGACGTACCACTCTTCATCCACGCTCTCCGGGGTGTTGTAGTAGTCGAGGGTGACCTCGCGGCCAACGGCGTCGTAAAGGTCCGCTGCCCTCTGGACGAAGGCTTGAGTGTAGGCGGCGGGGTCCGACTTGGAGGGGGCGGGCTCGTACCAGCCGGAGCCGAAGATGAGGCCGTCGTGCCGCTTCCCCCAGACGTGCTTCAACTCCACCTCGCCGGAGCCGGGATTGGTGAACACGTAGGAGTACCAGTCCCCAGTCTCGTTGGCCTTGGCAAGGCCCTGAAGGCCGATGGGGAAGTTGTTCTGGCCGCGGACGTTCCGGGCGTCCACGCCGCGCAGGTCGGGGATGGTGGCGTGGGAGACGATGATGTTGGCCTCATCGATGATGAAGACGTACCAGTGGCCGTCCACGCTCTCGGTGGTGTTGTAGTAGTCAATGGCGGCAGTCCTGCCGTCCCTCTCGTACCGGTCTATGGCCTGCTGAACGAAGGCTTGAGTGTAGGCGGCGGGGTCGGACTTGGAGGGGCCGGGCTCGTACCAGCCGGCGCCGAAGATGAGGTCGCCGCGCTTGATGACCCAGGAGTGCTTGGTTCCCTCCTGCTCCGTGGTGGGGTTGCGGAAGGCGTAGTCCACCCATCCCCCCTCCTCAGTGGCGGCGAGTATCTGAGGGCCGAAGACGTAGCCGGTGGAGTCTGTGCCCAGAGGCCCCAGGATGTTGTCGCCCACGTACTCGGGGAAGGCCGGCTGTGCCACGAGAACGCCATCCAGGTCTAAGATGAAGACGTACCACTCTTCATCCACGCTCTCCGGGGTGTTGTAGTAGTCGAGGGTGACATCGCGGCCCACGGCGTCGTAAAAGTCCGTTGCCCGCTTAACAAAGGCTTGAGTGTAGGCGGCGGGATCCGACTTGGAGGGGGCTGGCTCGTACCAGCCGGAGCCGAAGATGAGGCCGTCGTGCCGCTTCCCCCAGACGTGCTTCAACTCCACCTCGCCGGAGCCGGGATTGGTGAACACGTAGGAGTACCAGTCCCCAGTCTCGTTGGCCTTGGCAAGGCCCTGAAGGCCGATGGGGAAGTTGTTCTGGCCGCGAACGTTCCGGGCATCCACGCCGCGCAGGTCGGGGATGGTGGCGTGGGAGACGATGATGTTGGCCTCATCGATGATGAAGACGTACCAGTGGCCGTCCACGCTCTCCGCGGTGTTGTAGTAGTCGATGGTGTCGGCCCTGCCGTCCCTCTCGTAGCGGTCGATGGCCTGCTGAACGAAGGCTTGGGTGTAGGCGGCGGGGTCGGACTTGGAGGGGCCGGGCTCGTACCAGCCGGCGCCGAAGATGAGGTCTCCGCGCTTCACCACCCAGGAGTGCTTGGTTCCCTCCTGTTCCGTGGTGGGGTTGCGGAAGGCGTAGTCCACCCATCCCCCCTCCTCGGTGGCGGCGAGTATCTGAGGGCCGAAGACGTAGCCGGTGGAGTCGGTGCCCAGAGGCCCTAGGATGTTGTCGCCCACGTACTCAGGGAAGGCTGCATGGGCGACGAGATCGCCGGCTAGGTCCGAGATGAAGACGTACCACTCTTCATCCACGCTCTCAGGGTTGTTGTAGTATTCGAGGGTGGGACCGCGGCCCACGGCGTCGTAGAAGTCCGCTGCCCTCTGCACGAAGGCTTGAGTGTAGGCGGCGGGGTCAGACTTGGAGGGGGCGGGCTCGTACCAGCCGGAGCCGAATAGAAGGCCGTCGTGCCGCACCAGCCAGGAGCGCTTAAACTCAGGCGCGCCGGAGCCGGGGCTGTTGAACACGTAGGAACTCCATGCCCCATTCTCGTTGGCCACGGACAGGTTCAGAAGTCCGACGGGGAAGCCGTCCGGGCCGCGAGTCTCCCGGCCATTCGTGCCGCGCAACTCTGGCATGGTGGGGTGAGAGACCAGGATTTCGGCCTCGTCAATGATGAAGACGTACCATTGGCCGTCCATGCTCTCCGTGGTGTTGTAGTAGTCGATGGTGTCGGCCCTGCCGTCCCTATCGTAGCGGTCGATAGCCTGCTGAACGAAGGCCTTGGTGAAGGCGGCGGGGTCGGACTTGGGCGGTAGTGGAGTCAGGGAATCGCCGCAGGCCACGGCCGCCAAAAGGGCGCCAATGGCGGTGATGAGTAGCAGAAAAAGCCCCTTGCCCGTCCTTCGCATCAATAGCCTCCAACTCTGCCTGAGATGAACCTAAGTATATCTGGCCGCCCTTAACAATTAAAGTCCGTTGGTGTATCCTCATAGCGGCGATGGAGATGGCAGAGTCAGCGGCCCCCCCAGTTCAGCAGACCCAACCGTTGGAAGAGGGCGCCGCCCCTTCCCAGGAAAGCATGTGGGGAGACGGTTGGAAGGGCCAGGATAGGATACTGGTGGTCCGCGACCTGGTGAAGGACTTTGGCGGGGTTCGAGCGGTGAACCACTGCTCGCTGGAGGTGTTGCAGGGGTCCATCACCGGGCTAATCGGCCCCAACGGGGCGGGCAAGACAACCCTTTTCAACCTGGTGTCGGGCGCCATCCCGCCCACCAGCGGCAAGATATTCTTGGGCGGCAGGCGCATTGACGGCATGAAGATGCACCAGACCTTCGACTTGGGACTCATGCGCACCTTCCAGATACCCAGGGAGATGGGCCGCATGACGGTGTTGGAGAACCTTATGCTGGTGCCGGAGCAGCAGTTGGGCGAGCGCGTGTGGGCGTCGTGGCTCCTGCCCTGGCGCGTTATCCGGCAGGAGCGCCGCATAGAGGAGAAGGCCTTTGAGGTGATGGACTTCCTGAAGCTGTCCCACCTGGCCAACGACTACGCCGACACCCTTTCCGGCGGTCAAAAGAAGCTCTTGGAGATAGCCAGAACCCTGATGACTGACCCCCAGGTGGTGCTTTTGGACGAGCCGGCCGCCGGGGTGAACCGCATGTTGCTGCGGGACATCGCGGCCAGCATCCTGAGGGCCAGCGTGGAGCGCGACGTCACCTTTGTAATCATTGAGCACGACATGAAGGTGCTTATGAGCCTGTGCGACCCCGTTATCTGCATGGCCAACGGCTCCGTCATAGCCAAGGGAACTCCAACCCAGATAAGGGAGAGCCCCCAGGTGATGGAGGCCTACCTGGGAGGCGCCGCCGATGACGCCGCCTGAGCCCCCCGACGCGGGGGCGGTTGAGCCTGAAGCCGCCGGCTCCGCCGCGCCGGCGTCTCAGGGCGGGGAGCCACGGGGGAACTCGCAGCCCCTTTTGCAGTGTTCCGAGGTGGTGGCGGGCTACGGAGCGACCAACATCCTCCACGGCGTGTCCCTAGCCGTCAACCGGGGTGAGGTGGTCACTATCATCGGCCCCAACGGCTCCGGAAAGTCCACCCTAATGAAGGCCATCGCGGGGCTGGTGCGGGTTAGAAGCGGGCGGGTGAGCTTCCGTGACGCGGACGTGTCCCACTTCCCCCCCCAAAGGATTGTGCGGGAAGGGCTGTGCTACGTGCCACAGGTGGCCAACGTGTTTCCCACCCTCAGCATACGGGAGAACCTGGAGATGGGCGGCTTTATCCGCAGGGGGGGAAGCGAGGAGCGCATTCAGGAGATGTTCCGGATGTTCCCCGACCTGGGCAGGCGTCCCAACCAGCAGGCGGGGAGCCTGTCGGGAGGACAGCGGCAGATGCTGGCCATAGGCCGGGCCCTCATGGTGGAACCCACGCTGCTGATTCTGGACGAGCCGACGGCGGGGCTGGCCCCGGCGATTATGCACTCCACCTTTGAAATGCTGCAAGACATCAACCGCGGCGGGGTCTCCCTCCTGCTGGTGGAGCAGAACACGCGGGAGGCCCTGATGATGTCCGACAGGGGCTACGTTCTGGCCGTTGGGGAGAACCGCTTGGAGGACAAGGGCTCGGCCCTGTTGGACCATCCGGAGTTGGAAATGCTCTACCTGGGAGCGTAGGCGATCTCCTCCTCGCGTCAACACATGGCAACGGAATCTACACCCGGTCTTCTCGGTTCGGCAAGGCGGACAGTCGGCTCCTGGGCGTCAAGGCACGCCACTACCCTAGTCGTGGTGGCCTTCATAGTGGGCGTGGGGTTCCTGCCCTTCGTCAAGATGGAGTTGGTCGCCAACGGCATCATCATAGGGGGCATTATCGCCCTCGGAGCCATTGGCGCCACCCTGATATTCGGCATCCTGGGCTTCGCCAACCTTGCCCACGGCGACTACATGACTTCGGGGGCCTACTTGGGCCTGTTCCTGATGGGCTCGGTCCTGCCCAGGATAGGTCTTGAGGGCGAGGGCCTGGGGCCGTTCACCTTTGGATATCCCGTGCTCATAGCCCTGCCCCTGACCGTGGTGGCGGTGGCGGTGGGGGCCATTTGGATAGACGCCTCTATTTACCGGAGACTGCGGAACCGCCGCGCCGGCCTGATTATTATGACCATGACCTCCCTTGGCATGGCCATAGCCCTGCGGGGGCTGGTGCGGATGATATGGGGCGGCGACACCGCCCAGTACCCCAGGGAGTCGCGCCAGTTCTATAATCTCCCCTTGGAAATAAGCATGCCGCCCGACGCGGTGTTCATTAGCGCGGTGTCCGTTATTCTGGTGGCGGCGGTTTACATTATCCTGAACTACACCCGGATGGGGAAGGCCATGAGGGCCACCTCCGACAACCCCGACTTGGCCTTGGTCAGCGGCATAGACACCGCCGGCGTCATACGGTGGACCTGGGCCATCGGCGCGGGGCTGGCGGCCACGGCAGGGGTCCTGCTGGCCGTGTTTCAGGCTCAGCTGCTGCCCGTTATGGGTTGGGACTTCATGCTTTTGGTCTTCGCCTCCCTGACTTTGGGCGGCATCGGCAACCCCCATGGCGCTCTAATGGGCGCGCTGCTCATAGGCGTCACCTCAGAGATTGCCACGGAGTGGATGAACCCCAGTTACAAGCCGGTGGTGGCCTTTGCGATTATGATTTTGGCCCTCCTGGTCAGACCGAGGGGGATTATCGTGGGAAAGCTCCGGTGAAGGGCCGGCGCCGGTGAAGGATAAATCGGCGTGGACCTAAGCGGCATCCTGAACTACCTGGTGGGCTTCGCCATCATGGCCGGGATCTACGGCGTCTTCGCCCTGGGATTGAACGTTCATTGGGGATACACGGGGATACTGAACGCCGGCATCGCCGGGTTCTTTGCCGTGGGAGCCTACACCGCGGCCCTCTTGACCACCCAACCCCCCGACCCACTGCTGTTCGAGGACTTCAAGTTCGGCGGGAATTTGGCGCAGATGGGCTTTCTGCGGCTGGGGATAGACCTCTGGTTCTTCGTGTCCCTGGGCGCGGCGGGCGTCGCCGCAGGCATCCTCGCCTGGCTGATGGGCTTCCTGACCCTGCGCCTCCGCAGCGACTACCTGGCCATTGCCATGGTGGGCGTGGCGGAGACGGTGCGCCTGATATTCCTCAACGAGCAGTGGCTGGCCAACGGCTCCAAGGGGCTGTACCGGATACCCGGCTTCCTGTCCGAATGGGTGACGCCGGAGTTCCACGACTACCTCTACCTGGCCACGGTGCTGATTATCCTGGCGCTCCTCTTCATGGTGTCGGAGCTTGCCCTCAGGTCTCCCTGGGGCCGGGTGCTGCGGTCTATCCGGGAGGACGAGACGGCGGCGGAGGCCAGCGGCAAGAACGTGTTCAGGTTCAAGGTGCAGGCCTTCGTGATGGGAGCGGTTATCATGGGCATCGGCGGCGCCCTCTTCGCTCACAACGTGCGGTTCGTGTCCCCCCTCACCTTCAGCCCGCTTCTGGCCACCTTTGTCATATGGGCAATGCTGATAGTCGGCGGCTCAGGAAACAACCGGGGCGCCATCCTGGGGGCCTTTGTGGTGTGGGGCATCTGGAGCGGCACCCAGTTCATGCCCGGCATCTTCTCCGACGCCAACTTCCGCTTCTTTATGATTGGCGTGTTGATAGTGGCGGTGTTCGTGATACGTCCCGGCGGCATCCTGGGGCCGGACCGCCGGATAGCGCGCCTGGGGGCCTCTTCCCAACCTCCCCCAACCGCCGGCCCGTCCGGGTCCAAAGGCGCGGGTTAGGGGATCTCGAACCGCCCGGTGGACCTTATCTGGCCGCCCTCAACCTTCCATATCTCAATGGGGCCGGCCACGTCGCCGTTCCGGTCGAAGTCCACGGGGCCGCCTGCGCCCACGTAGTCGATATCCTGTCCGCCGGCGATAAGCTCTAGGGCCCGTCTGATTCCATCCACCCCGGGGCCGACCGGCTCGCCGGGGGCGTTGGCCACGTCTCGCAGGGAGTCGCGGATGGCGGCGGAGTCGGTGGTGGTTCCCGCCTTGGCGGCGGCCAATGCGATGAGCACGGTGGCGTCGTAGGTCTCCGCTATGTACGGGTGGGATGGCTCCTCTCCGTAGGCCGCCGTGTAGGAGTCCTTGAATTCGCTGAGGGACGGGTTGTCCTCGGAGCCCGGCGCGGTGCCTAGTGTACCCTCAAGAACGTCCCACCCGATGACCTCCATCATCTGGGTCGCCTTCAGGCCGTCGGGGAACAGGAAGGTGTCGAACCACCCCCCTTCCAGGGACTCCCGCACGTAGATCTCGGCCTGGCCGGGGTAGCTTATGGCCACCAGCACGTCGGGGTCGCCGTCCGAGGTCTTCTCCAACTCGGCGGTGAAGGTGGGCTGCTGGTCCTCGTGGGGAACCCTGCTGGTTACGGTCCCGCCCAAGGCCGTGTAGGACTCCTCGAACTGGTCGGCCAGACCGTGGCCGTAGGCGTTGTTGATGAACATTATGCCGGCCGTCCTGTGTCCTTCCTCTATGGCCAGCCGCGCCAAGACCACGCCTTGGCCGGCGTCGGAGGGCGTGGTGCGGAAGATGAAGTCGTTGTCCTCCAAGACTGTGATGGCGGGAGAGGTGGAGGAGCCGCTTACCATGAGCATGCCCTTGGGCACGGCCACGGACTGGGCCACGGCCAGGGTGACGCCGCTGGACAGGGCCCCGACGATGGCGGCGACGCCGTCAACGTCTATCAGAGCCCGGGCCGCGTCCACACCCTGAACGGGACTGACGGCGGTGTCTCGATGCACAGTTCGGATATCCGCTCCTCCGGCCTCCTTAACGTGGGCGGCGGCCAGTTCGACGGCGTTGCGGTGGGCGTCGCCAAAGTAGGAGAGGGACCCGGTGAAGGCGTTGAGTTGCCCCAGTGTTAGGGTGTTGTCTTGGGACGCGCAGGAGGCCATGCCCAGGGCCAGGATAGCGGCGACGGCCAAGGCCAAAAGTCCGAATCGCCGTCGCTTCAACATCGTTCGCAACTCCTCGCCAAGTCTCCGAGTCCCGCCGCGGCTCCCAAGGGCCACCCGCATTATACAACATACCGGCGCGCCATTTCATAAGCCGGAATGCCGCCCGGCATCCCCGCGAGAGGCGGCCTATCCTTAGCCCTGCCTTGACCTTGGTCTTCCATCCATAATGTATAATGAGACCTTGGAGGCATTTATGAGGAACCAGGAAGCGCCGACTCAACAGTTCACCGGAGAGTACCGCATAAGCGTAGAAAACTTTGGGCCTATTAGAGAGGCCAGCGTGGATATGCGACCACTGACGGTGTTCATAGGCCCCAGCAATACCGGAAAGTCCTACCTTGCAATACTGATATATGCGCTGCATCAGTGTTTTGACAGCGGGGAGATTTCTACATACAGGCGGCCACTTATCGAACCATTGGAGTCAATGGTTACCCGGTTTTTGATGGGCAATGAGCGGGCCTCCTTTGTGCTTGAGAAGTTTAAGGACTGGCTTGTTCAGGAGTTTGAAACGGGATCCGAGCCTCCGCTGCCGGAGGACGTGAGTTCATATGTGCGCTCTATCCTTGAACACCCCGAGGGCGCGAATCTCTTTTTGGAAGATGAAATTGGCCGGTGCTTTGGCACGGATGACCTGAGCAAGTTGATACGACGCCGAAACTCCCCTATACGCGCAGCAAAAATAAACATTCACGTTCCTCGGAAGGCTGTAGAAGGAACGATGAGATATGGATTTGAAGTACGGAGGGGTAGGAAGGGGATTATTTCATCAGGAGAGATTGGCGGGGTTCAGTCTCTTTCCAAGGAGATAAAGTTACCGGACAATCGGAACTACTTATCGCTATTTCTTGAAAACCTGAGATTATCCCGACGTATCACCGACTTTGAAGGCCTCGAACTCGGGATGATATTTACTAGTATGGTTATCGAGATATTCAAGACCCTGCATAAGCCCCTATATCGCGAAGCGTACTACCTGCCAGCGGACCGGACAGGGGTCATGCACAGCCACCAGGTAGTGGTAAGCGCCCTGGTCGAGGGGGCCACGACCGCCGGAATTAGACCTTCAGCCAATACACCGATACTGTCCGGGGTGCTTGCGGACTTCTTGAGGCAGTTGATTGAAATGAGTGAAAGGAGCACAGTTAGAAGGCGGCGGCGTTCCCGCCAAGGCTCAACCGATGACAATGACTTGTCTGAACGCTTGGAGAGCAGAATTTTGAAGGGCGCCGTTCGATTGGACCGGACCGAGACGGGTTACCCCAGGTTCGCCTACCGCCCGGATGGGTGGAATGAAGACTTGCCATTGACGCGCGCGTCTTCAATGGTTTCTGAACTGGCCCCTGTTGCCCTGTTTCTGCGTAATCTAGTGCTACCTGGCGATGTTCTGATAATCGAAGAGCCTGAGTCTCATTTGCATCCGGGTATGCAGGTGGAATTTACCCGCCAAATCGCTGCGATGGTTCGCGCAGGCATTAGGGTGATAGTCACGACCCACAGTGAGTGGTTGCTTGAGGAACTGGCCAACCTTGTGAGGTTGTCCCAGATTCCTGAAGCTCGGCGAAAGGGGATTCCAGGAAGTGACGTGGCCCTCCGTCCCGACCAGGTGGGAGCATGGCTGTTTATTCCCAAGGCGAGGCCCAAGGGTTCAACCGTGAGGGAAGTTGCTCTTGATGACTCCGGCCTATATCCGTCCGGGTTCAACGATGTAGCCGTGGCTCTCCATAATAACTGGGCCGAGATTTCCAGCCGAACCGGAGAGAACTGATGCAGGGGCTGGTGGAGGGGACTCGTAGGAGCGTAAATAAAACCTGTATCGTAAGAACCATCAAGAAAGAAGGGTGCGAGATTGTCTTGAAAGACGCTCCCCCATCAAGGCTAATCATTGATTTCGACAAACCGGGATCGCCGCTAAGAGCGCCTCAGTTACGCTGTGATTACTTATTCATAGCCGAGAGAGGCGATGACGGTTGGGTTGCTCCCGTGGAACTTAAGAAAGGCAAATTCCATGCCGGCCAATTTGTGAGACAGATTAAAGCCGGATCCCGTGTCGCGGAGAGACTCGTGCCCCAGGGAATAAAAGTGAAGTTTCGCCCCATTGCCGCATATGGCGGAGGCATACATAGAGCGGAACTGGACGAACTGAAGCGAAAAAGCAACATGATCAGGTTTCAAGGGAAGCATGAAGTCGTTCGTTTGATAAGATGCGGTGATGAGCTGACAAAAGGGTTTTATGCTTGATTGACCGTTAGTTCCTTAGTCCCGTGGCTAGACCCAACTGGCACGCCCCCCATCCTTCCCCCCTTCCCCGTCCAACGGTGAGATTGACTTGCCTAGGCTTGGCGCTATGTTATAATGAACCGGTAATCACAGACGCAACAAGGAGGCAGTATGGCCCTGGGAGAGATTGGGAACGTAGTTAAGAGGACCTTGGTGGACACCATCAAGGGCGCGGGCGATGTTTTGGGAACGACCATAGAGGCCACCCGCGAGAACACGGTGAAGGCCCTGCGGGGCGTGAAGGACGTGGGAACCGAGGCCACCGGGCTTGTGGCGGGAGTGGTGCAAGGGGCCATAGAGGCCGGCTCCGACGTGACCTCGTCGGCCAAGGGCGCCGTTATAGGCACCATTCAGGGCGTGGGTGAGATAACCACCGTAACCGCCGGCACGATAAGCGACACCGTTCGGGCCGCCATTAAGGGCACCAGCGAGGTGGGCGGCGACGTGACCCAGGCGGGCCGCGGAGCCGCGGAGGGCGTCATCTCCGTGACCAAGGACGTGACCCTGAGCCTGGAAGACGCCGCCACCAGCGTTGGCCGGGGAGCGATAAAGGGCGTCAGCGAGGTGGGCGGCGACCTCGGCAGCACGGCCAAGTCCGTTGTCACGGGCACCGCCACGGGGGCCAAGGAGATAGGCGGGGACGTGATGGCGACCATTACCGACACCAGCCGGGGCCTCATTAAGGGGACGGCCGAGGTGGGAGGCGACCTGGGCGGCGTGGCTTTAGCCACGGTGGAGGGCGCCATCGACGGGGCCAAGTCCATTGGCGTTAAAGCCGAGGACGCCGCGTCCGCCGCCGCCACGGGGGCCATATCCGCCGCCACCGAGATAGGAGACGCCGCGGGAAGAACGGTCCGGAACTCCCTTACGGGAACCGTCAAGGGCGTGAAGGTGGTCATCAAGGCCCCCTTCGCCGAGGAGAGGACCAGACCCGGCGACTAGAACCCGGAGCCGGCGGCCCTCCCAAAGGGCCACCAGGGGTTTGAGATATCGACGAAGGCCAGCTGCCACTCGTTAGGAGGGCGGCTGGCCTTCCGCTGTCCACGGAAGGCTTGACGGCGGCGGCCAGTGGGCGCGGGAAATCCCCCGGCGTTGGGAGCCGCGCGGCCTTCTTGCGCCCGCGTCGCAGTCCTTGGTATGCTTGACCCATCAAGCTCAGGAAGGTGACGTCATGGGTCTTTTCAGTGTGAACGTCAGAGTCGGAGCCCGTGACGGCGGCGCCACGGCCCCGGCGCTGGCTGTGGTCGATACGGGCGCGGCGGACTCGGTGATGCCCGCTTCGTTCTTGGAGGGACTGGGAATACAGCCCCTTTACCGGGGCATTTACACGCTTGCCGACGGCAGCCAACGGGAATACGGGCGCGGAATAGCCCTAATCGCTATCGATGGGGTTAAGGGCGGGATTGAGGGGCTTGAGTTGCCGTGCCCGGTTGTCTTTGGCGATGATGAGGGGGGATACATGCTGGGAGCGACGGCTTTGGAATTTTTTGACGTGACGATAGACCCGGTCGACCAACGCCTGACGCGTCGTCCAAAGGGGACCCTAAGATACCACCCCTGAAGTCAGGCCGGTGGTCTCATCCAAGGAGTAAGGAAGCCTGAGATGGTCAGCGACGCCCTCGCCGGAGATGCCCTCGACAGAAATGACTAACCCTTCGCCGGCAATCACGGCCGGGCGGTTCCCAACCCGTCCTCGCGCGCGGCTAGAGGCGCCGGGGTCCCGGGGCAAGGCGTCCTGGGTTAGCTGAGCAAGGCCTTGTTTGACGGCATGTATCTATCACCAGCGCATCCCGCTACGCTTCAGTCCACCGGTTCCCGTCTAGGGAGCCGGGGCGCGGCGGCGTGCGGCCGCGGCCTTTGCCGGAAAGGGCCGGCATGAAGTCCATCCTGGCCGTCCTCATACTAATCTTCGCGGTATTCGTCTCCAGGATTAGGCTCACGCTGGCCGTCTTTGGCGCGGGCGCGGCCCGGCTAAAGCGCGACCTGCCGCGCACCCGGTTGGGCAAGTCCATGCCCGTCATGCTGGTGGTGAGGGTGATTCAGGAGTTGGGGGACGACGACGCGACCCACATGGCGGCCTCGGTGAGCTACTACACCATCCTATCCCTCTTTCCCCTCGTGCTGGGACTGAGCGCCATTACCGGCATGGTGGCCAACTCAGCGGAGCAGCAGGAGGCGATTATAGAGTTCATCGTGCAGTACCTGCCCGGCTCGGAGGCCTTTGTGCGGGAGAGCGTCGACGTGGTTATCCAACTCCGCCCCGCCATTGGCATCGTGTCGGTCCTGAGCCTGTTCTGGGCCGGCAGCGCCGTGTTCGGGTCCATCACCCGCGCCGTCAACCGGGCGTGGGACGTGCAGCGGGACCCGCCATTCTACAAGAACAAGCCCCGGCAGATAGCCATGGCCATGGGCATTTCCCTCCTGTTCCTCTTCTCCGTAGGCATAACGGGCTTCTTCCAGTGGGCCACCTCCATTGAGATAGGCGGCGCCACCATCGAGGGGCTGGTGGGAGGGTGGGGGATTTCCGCCATGCTCAGGCTTCCCGCCCTTGTGGTGAGCTTTACGATATTCGCCATAATCTATAAGGTTGTGCCCAACACCAAGACCGAGTGGAGGGATATATGGCTGGGCGCGGTTATCGCCACGGTCCTGTTCGAGTTTGGCAAGAACATGTTCCTGCTCTACCTTGAGGAGTTTGCCCAGTTCGACCAGCTTTACGGCAACATCGCCTCGGTGGTCATTCTCATGGTGTGGGCCTACTTGTCGTCCTTCATCCTCATACTGGGAGCGGAGATAACCTCCGAGTACAATAACCTGAGGGTGGGGGAGGAGCGGGGCCACGCCCCGCCGGCGGCCTCTTAGCCGGGGTCCGGCGGGTCAACTAGTTCAACCCGGAGGAGGTCTGCCATGCCATACCTGATAACCCCGGACGAGACCCCTATCTACTACGAGGACGAGGGGCCAAGGGGGGACGCCGCCATCTTCCTGATTCACGCCGAGCCCTTCAACACCAAGTTTTGGGGGAGGAATATCCCGGAGCTCGCCAAGGAGTTCCGGGTGGTGTCCATGGACGTTCGAGGCCGCGGCGAGTCGGGGAAGATGGACCACGGCCATACCCTGGCCCAGTACGCCCGCGACCTCCGCTATATGCTGGAGGCCTTGGACCTGAGGAGGGTGGTCCCGGCGGGCTGGTCCATGGGCAGCGCCATCATCTGGAGCTACGTCCAGCAGTTCGGGGAGGACCGCTTTAGCGGGTTCGTCGACGTGGACCAGAGGCCCTTCCGCTTTGTGTCCTACGACGACCTGAACGACAAGTTGGAGACCATACGCGTCTCCAGGCTGAAGAATCACCGGCAGTCGGTGGTCGACTACTTTGGCCCGGAGGCCCGCGTTGACGAGTCCCTCATAGACTGGATGGCCTACGAGTGCATGAAGACGCCCACCTCGGCGCATATGGCCGCCGCCTACGAGTCCTATTTCGCCGACTTCCGGCCGACGCTTTCAACCATGAAGGCCCCCGCCCGCGTCTTCTGGGCGCGCTACGGGGTGGTGGACGAGGACACGGCGAGGCTGCTGGAAGCGAGGTTGAAGAACTCCAAACTGGTCTTCTTCGAGCGCAGCGGCCACATGCTCCCGTGGACGGAGGCCGAGAAGTTCAACCGCGAGCTTATGGCCTTTGCCCGGGAGGTCCTCTAGCGTGAGGCGGCTTGACGGGAGGATGAGGTGAACGAAAGGGACTTGGCGTCGGCGACCATCGCGGAGGTGGGCGGGCTGCTGGCGTCCCGCCGGCTTTCGCCGGTGGAGCTTGCCGAGGCCACCCTGAGACGCATCGAGCGGCTCAACCCTTCCCTGAACGCCTACACCACCATCACCGCGGACTACGCCCTCAAGCGGGCCGCGGAGGCGGAGGGGGAGATAGGCCGCGGCGACTACAAAGGCCCCCTCCACGGCATACCCTACAGCCTCAAGGACCTGGTAGACACGGCGGGAATCCGCACGACCTACGGATACCGGAGCCACGACGACTACGTCCCCCCTCAGAGCGCCCGCGTTCATACGCTTATGGAGGACGCCGGCGCGGTTCTGGTGGGCAAGGTGAACTGCCACTTCCGACGTGACGTTCCGGTGGAGTGCTTCAACCCGTGGGACGCCACCCGCTCGCCGGGGCATTCCAGCGCCGGCTCCGGGCTGGCCGTGGCCGCCTCCATGGGCCTCGCGTCCATCGGTTCCGACACCGGCGGCTCCGTGCGTATACCGGCCGCGTGGTGCGGCGTCGTGGGCATGAGGGCCACCTTCGGACTCATCAGCAGGCGCAACCTCTTCGGCCCCTCCTGGTCCTTCGACCAGGCCGGCCCCCTGGCCAAGACGGTGGAGGACACGGCCATCCTGCTCCAGGCCCTCTCCGGATACGACCCCGAAGACCCGGTGAGCCTTCACGGCCCGGCGCCGGACTACCGCGCGTCCCTGGCCGGCGGCGTCAAGGGCGTCCGGGTGGGGGTCTTGGAGGAGCTTGTTGGAAGCAACTGTACTGAGGAAGTCGAGGCCGCTATCCGTGGGGCAGTCGACGTCCTGTCCCAACTGGGAGCGGAGATAACGGAGGCGCCCATCGCTGACGCCGCCGGGGTGCTGGACATCCACAACACTATAGTGGAGAAGGAGTCAGCCGCCTACTACCGACGGGTCTTCCCCAAGGAGCGGCTGGACAGGATAGACCCGGACATGACGGCCAGGCTGGAGCGGGGCGCCCGGATTAGCATGTCTGACTACATGGACGCCAAGCGGCGGCTGGCCCTCCTGAAGCGGGAGGTGGACAGGGTTATGGGCGAGGTGGACGTTGTGGCCTCGCCCACGTGCTTGACCACCGCGCTGAGGGTGGCGGAGACAAGAGGCTGGGCGCTGGTGCGGGGCCGGGAGGTGGAGGCCGGCGCCCTAACGCTTAGGTGCACGGCCACCGCCTCCGACGCCGGCCTGCCGTCAATCTCCGTGCCCTGCGGCTTCGGCCAAGGGGGGCTTCCCATAGGGCTGCATCTGATGGGGCGTTGGCGGGAGGAGCCGGTTGTCCTACGGGTGGCCCACAGCTACCAGCAGGCGACGGAGTGGGGCCGCCGCCGTCCGCCCGTGGACTAGGGCCGGCCTTGGCGGGTGAAAGAGGAGGAGCGGCGGCGGCGCGGGTCGGACTCATGGCCGGCTCAGGCGCCGCCATCGCGTGCGTCCTGGTGAGCCTGCCCCTCCGGTCGCCCAGCGACGCCATGCTCAACAGCGCGACGGTGATGGCCGGCGGGCTGCTGGCGGGTCTGGCCTGCGGGGTCCTCCGGCGCGCCTTGGACGCTCGCGTCACCAGGCCCAACGCCATCTTCATCGCCGGGCTGCTGGCCTGCTTTGCCCTGATATCCCTCGGCGCCCTGGCCGCCGAGACCTACATCGAACGCTCAGTATCGTTTATACTGCCCCTTGCGGGACTCGCCTTGGGAATAGCCGGCGCCCTCACCCTGTTGCTGCGTCGGAGCAGCCGGCCGGTTCCCTGGTGGGCAGTCACTCTGACCCTCGTCTTGGCGGTGGGACTGGGACTCGCCCTAGCCGGCCGGGGAGACCAGCAGGACGGCAGGCTGGAACTCCCGCCACGGGGCGCGTCACGGGTCCTTGACCCTCCCTACATTACATTGGGATAACACTGGGGGGATAGCCCTGGAGGAGTAGACGCCAATGAGTTACATAAAGTTGGGCTGGCCCCGGGGCACTGCGGCCCTAGCCGTGGCCGCGTCGCTGCTTTTCACCTTCGGGTGCGGCGGTTCCGGGAACGACGGGACGGCGGCTCCCACCGGGACCCCCGCGCCTGCAACCACGGCTCCACCGGCCACGACCGCCACGCCTGCAACCACGGCCCCAACGGCCGCGACCGCCACGGCGCTGCCAACCACGGCTCCTGCGGCCACGACTCCTGCGGCGTCGCCGACCGCGGCACCTGCGGCCACGACCGCCGCGCCTGTGACCGCGGCTCCAACGGCTACGACCCCCGCTGCGCCGCCAACCACGGCTCCACCGGCCACGACCGCCACGGCGGCTCCAACCACGGCTCCACCCTCGCAAGAGGGCAGAAGGGTGGGCGAGTACGAGGGCGTCGTCTTCGTGGTGTCCGAAGGCTCTGAAGCCACCTTCACCGTCACGGAGCAGCTGGTGAGGCTGACCCTTCCCAACGACGCCGTTATGCGTACTACGGCCCTTTCCGGCGCGGTGCGCCTGGACGGGGGGCCGTCGGCGGTCGATATCGACCTGCATCAACTCGCCAGCGACCAGCAGTTCAGGGATCGATACGTTAGGAACAGGATGTTTCCCAACCATCCCACGGCCACCTTCACCGCCCCCGACGTTGGCCCCCTTCCCCAAGGCTTGGCCGAGGGCGAGGAGGTTGACGCTCAGGTGACGGGAACCCTAGACATCCGGGGCGCCGCCCTTCCCCTGTCCTTCGACGTCCAGGCGCGGGACGACGGCGACAAGCTGTTTGTCTTGGGCCGCGCAGCCTTCACCTGGGACGAGTTTGGCATTCCCACACCGTCGGCGGCTTCCGTTGCAAGCATTGAGGACGAGGTGCGGGTCGAGGTCCTCCTGTGGCTGGTCCCGGAGTCTTCTTAGCCGGGCGCGCCCTCTCCCACCGCGTCCTCTAGGTTGTGCTCCTGGACGAGGCCCCAAATCTCGCGCCACGTCTCCTCCTCCACAAAGACGCCCTCCCGCCGCCGCCGTTGCTCCGTAAGCCACTCCAACTCCCCGGGGTAGAGGACATCCTTGAAGCCTTGGGCCGGGGGTGAACTCTTGACGAACTTGGCGAACTCCCCCACCTCCCGCTTGAACTCCTCCAGGGGCCGGAAGGCGGCCACGTTGAACGCGGCCAAAAAGCACCCGTCGTTGTGGCGGCCTTGGGGGTCGATGCCGAAGCCCAGTCCGGTGAGGAGGCCGGACAGTATCTCCACCATGAAGGACAGGCCGTATCCCTTGTGACCCTGGTCGGCGCCTAGAGGGAGAATGGCGCCGCCTTCCAGGTAGTCTTGGGGACTGGTGGTGGGGCTGCCGTTTTTGTCGATGACCCAGGAGCCGGGGATGGCCTCCTTGCGGTTGACGGCCAGGGTTATCTTGCCCGCCGCCACCGCGCTGGTGGCCATGTCGAGGAGCACGACGCCCTCCAGGTTGCTGGGCGCGGCTATGGAGATGGGGTTGGTGCCCAGCCGCCGGGCGCTGCCGCCAAAGGGGGCCACGGCCTTGGGACCCTGGCCGGAGTCGGCGGTTATCATGCCTATCATCCCCGACTCGGCGGCCATGGTCGAGTAGCCGCCAAGCCGTCCCACGTGGCTCTGGTGAAAGACGGTGACGGCGGCCACGCCGTGGGCCCGCGCCTTGCCTATGGCCATCTCCATGGCCCCCTCGGTGACCACGTATCCGAAGCCCCAGTTGCCGTTGACGCGGGCCGTGGTGGGCGTTTCATCCAGAATCTCCATGGGCGCCCCGGGGACTATGTGCCCGATTTTGATTCGCTCGGCGTACACGGGGACCTGGATAACGCCGTGGGAGTCGTGGCCCGTCAGGTTGGCCTTGACCACGTGGGCGGCGACGGTGGAGGCCTCCCGCTCCGACGCGCCCAGCGCGCGGAATATGGAGACGCAGACCTTATTGAGGAACTGGTGGCTTAGCAGGGGCACGGCAGCGTCCTCCTATGGCTCCGGGGCGTCGTCAACGCCGCCCGGAGGCCAGGTCTCGAGATTGTAGCAGGCCTCCCAAAAGAGGAGCTCGTAGCGAAGGCTGGTCGCGTAGGCCTCCTCCATTCCTTCAAGGACCGGGGATGGCTGGTCTTGGGCGAGGCCGTCAACCAGCTTGCGGACCCAGAGGCCCAGGGCCTTGAACTCCTCCGAGGCGTACATCCCTATCCACTGGCTGTAGAGGGGCGCGTGAGAGGGGAGGCCTCGGCGGTTGAGGTAGTCGCCTATCTCCCAGTAACCCCACTGGCAGGGCAGCAACGCCGCCGCCAACTCCGCAAAGGGGCGGTGATGGGCCGTGGACAGCAGAAACTGGGTGTAGGCCAGGGTGGTGGGCGCCCGCTTGGTGGCTTCAAGCTCCTGGCGGGAGACGCCGAACCCGGCGCAGAAGTCCCGGTGCAGGTCCATCTCCGTGTTCAGGGTCTCGTGGAGGAGGCGGGCGAACCAGCCCATGGCGTCGAGGGTTCCCGCGCGGGCCGAGGCCACGGCCAAAACGCGGCTGTAGTCGATGAGATAGAGATAGTCTTGGCGCACGTAGAACCGGAACTTGTCAAGCTCCAATGTCCCGTCTCCGATGCCCGTCGTAAAGGGGTGGCTGAGAATGGCTTGGCGAAGGGGGGCCAACCTCTCCTCCACCCTGTCGCTGAAGGTCATGTTTTCTTTCCTAGCTGCTGTGTCCCTCTTCCCGGCATTCCCGCCTGCGCGGGAATACCGGAAGCCCTGAGACGCAGACTGGCGCCCGCCTGCGTCCTGGGCGGCGGTTCCCGCAGAGAGCTTCCCAAAGGGAACCCCCGCAGAACCGGATGAGGCGACATGATACCAGTTCAACCGCGATAAATCACGTTGCAAAGCGGCGCGGGCTGGCATAGTATGAGTCAACCTGACTGCTGAGGGGGCCGGTTGTCCAAGAGAAGGCCGCTGGTGAAGGGGCTTGAGGCCATTGTGGGGAAGGAGCGCGTCGTTCACCACCCCGAGGACCTGCTGGTCTACGAGTACGACGGCTCCATTGACAGGGCCATGCCCCAGGCGGTGGTCCTGCCGGACTCCACCGGGGAGGTCAGCCGGGTTCTGGCCCTCGCCTACCGGGAGGGTGTCGCGGTGGTGGGGCGCGGGTCGGGAACCGGGTTGAGCGGCGGCGCGGTGGCCTCCGAGGGCGGGCTTCAGGTGGCCCTGACCAGGATGAACCGCATCCTGGAGGTGGACGTTGAGAACCGCTTGGCGGTGGTCGAACCCGGCGTCATCAACCTGCGTCTGGACCAGCGCGCCCGGCGCAGCGGACTGCGTTACGCCCCCGACCCGTCCAGCCAGAAGGCGTGCACCCTGGGCGGCAACGTTGCGGAGAACGCCGGCGGCCCCCACTGCCTGGCCTACGGGGTCACCAGCAATCACGTCCTGGGCATGGAGGTGGTCCTGGAGGACGGCGCCGTGACGTGGTTGGGCGGCATGGAGCGCGATTCCCACGGATATGACCTGCGCGGCCTTTTCGTCGGCTCGGAGGGGACCTTTGGCCTTGCCACGAAGATTGTCACGCGGCTGCTGCCGACACCGCCCGCCGCCAAGACCTATCTGGCGGCCTTTTCCGACATGAGGTCGGCCTGCGACGCCGTGTCCGCCGTCATAGCGGGCGGCATGGTCCCGGCGGCCCTTGAGATGGTTGACGCCCTCACAATAAGGGCGGTGCAAAAGGTCGCCCACGCAGGGCTGCCGGAGGAGGCCGGCGCGGCCCTTCTGGTGGAGTTGGAGGGTGAGGCCGAGGAGTTGGAGGAGACGGGGTTGGAGGTTGAGGCCATTCTGACCGGCGCGGGGGCCTTCAACCTCCGGTGGGCGGAGTCGGAGGAGGAGCGGGAACGGCTGTGGTCGGCGCGGAAGGGTGCCCTGGGGGCCCTCGGCGCCCTGGCTCCCAACTACTATCTGGTGGATGGCGTGGTCCCGCGCACCAGGCTCACCGAGGCCCTGGAGCGCGTGTCGGAGATAGGCCATCGCTACGATTTGCCCATAGCCAACGTCTTTCACGCCGGCGACGGCAACCTGCACCCGTGCGTCCTCTTTGACGAAAGAAAGCCCGGCGCCGTTGAGCGGGTTATGGAGGCGGGCGGCGATATCCTGAAGGTCTGCGTGGAGTTGGGGGGCGCCCTGAGCGGTGAGCACGGCATAGGCTTGGAGAAGAAGGCGTACATGCCCCTGGTCTTCACCGGCGAGGACATGGAGATGATGAAGACGGTTCGGGGCGCCTTCGCCCCCTTGGGCCGCCTCAATCCCGGCAAGGGGTTCCCCGGCGGGCCGGCGGGGCATCATAACCTGCAACGCGGCGCGGTGATGGCCGCCGGCCCCGGCGCATACGTGTAGTTGGCCGCCGTGCCGTGCCGGATGTCCGAGGCTGTGCTCAGGTCCGCGGGGGTTCCCAACGCCCTGCCGGAGGATGGCCTCTCCGCCTATGCCATCGACGGCGTCGCGCCCCTTGCCGTCGCCTTTCCCTCCACGGTGGAGGAGGTCTCCCGGACCGTCCGCTTGGCCGCCGGTAAGGGGGTTGGCGTGACGCCCTACGGCGGCGGCGTTATGATGTCCTTGGGCAATCCTCCACCCGCCCCCGGCGTCGTTATGGTCACGCGCTCCCTGAGCCGGGTGGTGGAGTACGAGCCTGCCGACCTGACGGTCACCGTTGAGGCCGGGGTTGCCTTGGCCGAACTGCAAGGGCGTTTGGCCGAGGAGGGGCAGTTCCTCCCCCTGGAGGCGCCATGCCCGGAAAGGGCCACCGTCGGCGGCGTCCTTGCCACGGCCCATTCCGGCCCCCTGAGTTTCGCCTACGGTATGCCCAGGGACTGGCTCATTGGCGTCAAGGTGGTCAACGCCAACGGCGCCGTTACGAAGGGCGGCGGCAAGGTCGTGAAGAACGTCACCGGGTACGACATGAACAAGCTCTATACCGGGTCCCTGGGCACCCTGGGCGTCATCGTGGAGGCGGCGTTCAAGGTCGCCCCCAAGCCCCCCGCCGCCCGGACGCTGGTCGCCGGGTTTCGTCATCTCGCCGACGCCTTGGAGCGCGCTTCGGCCTTGCTGAGGAGTGGCGTCGGTCCCAACGCGGCGATAGTGGTCAACGGCGCGGCGTCGGCGAGGCTGGGGTTGGAACCCGGGGGCTGCCGGCTCCTGGCCCTCTTCCAGGGTCGTCAGGGCATCGTCGATAGCAGGGTGGGCCGGGCTTGGGCCGCCGTGAAGGAAGGCGGGGGTCGCCGCGCCGATGCCCTTTCCTCCGACGATGGCTTCAGGACGTGGCAGCGGCTCACGGACCTGCCGTGGGCGGGCGCGGAGCCGCCGAGTCTCAGCGTCAGGTTCAGCCTGCTTCCCTCTAAAACGGCGGCCCTCGCGCTGGCCTTGGACTCGTTGGAAGTTCCCCCGTTCACCCACGGACTCGTGGCCGACGTGGGCATGGGAGCGGTCAGGAGCCTCTGGTGGGGCGGCCAAGGCGTTCCCATATCTGTTGAGACCGTCCGCCGCGTCACCGGGATTGCCGAATCCTTCGGAAGCCGTTGGGTCATCGAGGGGCGCCCCGCTGAGGTGGCGCGGGAGTTGGACGTGTGGGGCCCCGTTCCCGCCGCTATGGACATAATGCGACGGGTCAAGGCCGCGCTGGACCCGGAGCGAACGCTGAATCCGGGCCGTTTCGTTGGTGGACTGTGACGCCGCGCCCCGGAGTTTCGAAGGATGCGCCGGTGAAGGGGGAACCTGTGGTTAGCCAAGACGCGCCCATCACGGCCGAGGACCTGTACCGGTGCGTCCACTGCGGGCTGTGCCTCAGCGCCTGCCCCACATACATGGAGACGGGCCTTGAAACGGAGTCGCCCAGGGGCAGGATTGCCTTGATGAAGGCGGTGCACGAAGGCCGACTCGACATCAACAGGAGGGTGGCCGGTCACTGGGACATGTGCCTGGCCTGCCGCGCCTGCGAGACGGCCTGCCCCTCCGGTGTCCCCTACGGACGGCTGATAGAGACGGCCCGCCGGGACGCTGTGGAGCAGGGCGCGGTCTCGTGGCGTCATAGGATGGTGGCCGCCCTCTTTCTGCGGGGACTGCTGCCCCGCCTCCGGATGCTCAGGCTCCTGGCGTCGGCTCTCAGGCTCTACCAGCGCCGGGGCCTGCGACGCCTGGTCAGGTGGTCGCGCATCCTCAAGCTGCTCCCGGGAGGGCTGGACAGGCTGGAAGCCCAGCTGCCTGAGCTTCCAACCCGCTTCTTTGCGCCCCAGCCCGGCGTCTTGCGGGCCGTGGGCGAGACCAGGATGAAGGTTGGGCTGCTGTCGGGCTGCGTTATGCCGGTGGCTCAGGCGCCGACGATGGATGCGGCGGCGCGAATCCTCCGGCGCAACGGCTGCGACGTGGCGACTCCGGTGGGACAGGGTTGCTGCGGCGCCCTGAACCTTCACAGCGGCGACCCCAAGACGGCCCGCGGGATGGCCCGGCGCAACATCGACGCCTTTCTCGACGCGGGCGTCGACCGGATTGTGACCGCCTCGGCCGGGTGCGGCTCTGCCATGAAGGAGTACGGCGAACTGCTGGAGGATGACCCGGTTTACGCTGAGAGGGCGGCGAGGGCGGCGGCCATGACCGTTGACATAACGGAGTTCCTGGCCGGGCTTCCCCTGGACCCGCCGCGGGGCCGGGTTGACGCCAGGGCAACCTACCAGGACCCGTGCCATCTGGCCCACGCCCAGCGCATTACCGAGGCGCCGAGAACCCTGCTGCGCGGGACGCCCGGCCTTGAGCTTGTCGAGATGGAGGAAGCTTCCCGGTGCTGCGGCGCCGCGGGGATTTACACCATCACCCAGCGGCGCATGTCTGAGAGGCTGCTGGCCAGCAAGATGGAGTGGGTCCTGGCCGCCGGGGTCGACATGGTGGTCACGGCCAATCCGGGCTGCGCCATTCAGTTGGAGAACGGGCTGCGGGAGGCGGGATCCCCCGTCCGCGTCTGCCACGTGGTGGACGTTTTGGACCAGGCCTACCAGGCGGAGGAGGGGCCTTCTCCGTCAGCCGTCCAGTAGGGCCTTGGCGGCCAGTGGCAGGGCGGCTATAAGGTCTTCCGCGGTGGCCCCCCTGTCGCCGTAGGTCCCGCTCAGCCGCTCAGCCGCCGCGCCGTGGAGGTAGACGCCAACGCAGGCCGCGTCCATCGGCGACATGCCCTGGGCCAGCAGCCCGGCGATAACGCCCGTCAGCGCGTCGCCGGTCCCGCCGGTTGCGAGGATTGGGTTGGCGAAGGGCGAGACGCGGGCCATCCCCCCGGGGCTTGCCGCCACCGTGTAGGCGCCCTTCAGGACCACCACCACTCCCCATCCAGCCGCCCACTCCAAAGCCGTCTCGACGCGGCTGGCCTGCACGTCAGCCACGGATGCTCCCGTGAGCCGCGACATCTCGCCGGGGTGGGGGGTGAGCGCTGCGGGGGCGCCGAGGCGTTCCCACCACCGGTCGACGCAGGCCAGGTTGTTCAGGCCGTCGGCGTCAATGACCATGGGAGGCGTTTGGGAGGAACCCGGGGCCAGCAGCCCTTCGAGGAACCGGCGGGCGCTGTCGGAGCGTCCCATGCCGCAGCCAACGGCCAGGGAATCGTACTGGGAAATGGACCCCGTCAGGGCGGGCAGGCCCCGTGGGGCCAGGACCCCAAGCCCGTCGTCGGGCACAGGCAGGTGAATGGCCTCGGTGACACTGGCGGCCAGGATGGGCTGAAGGCTCCGAGGCGCGGCCATCGTGACCAGCCCAGGCCCGGAGCGCAGGGCCGCGCGGGTGGCGAGGCAGACCGCGCCCGGGTAGTTGCTGGAGCCGCCCACGATTAGCGCGTGGCCGAAGGTCCCCTTGTGGCCGTCCAAGGGACGGCGGGGCAGCCTGGCTCGCGCCCATTCAGGGGTTATCATCTCCAGGGCAACGTCCTGAGCGGCCTCCGGCGGGATGCCGATGTCCAGGACCTCCAGCCGCCCGACCCTCCCGGCGCCGGGAAACCGGAAGTGGCCGGCCTTGGGGAAGCCCAGGGCAAGGGTGGCGTCCGCCGTGGGGGTGGCCGGGTCGCAGCGCCCCGTGTCGGCATCCATCCCCGTTGGGACGTCCACGGCCAGGAGAAGGCCCCTTCGCCCGTCCAGCCGCGCCATCACCTCTCTCATGGCGCCCTCGAGGGGGCGGGAGCGCCCGGTTCCCAGACCGGCGTCGATGACCGCGTGGGACGACTTCAACGCCTCGTCCAAGAGCCGGTAGCCGTCATCGTCGGACGCCCGCAAGATGGCCGCCCCCTCGCGGAGGGCCAGGCGCAGCTTGGGGTCATCCTGCGGCCGTTCCCTAATCAGATACACCGTCACGTTGGCGCCCCACCGGGCCAGGAGCCGCGCCGCCACCAGGCCGTCGCCGCCGTTGTTCCCCGGCCCAACCAGGGCCAGCGTCCGCTTCCCGGCCACGGAGCCGAGGGTTTCGCGGACATGTCTAGCCACGGCCAGGCCGGCCCGCTCCATTAGCTGGTCCGTGGATATTCCTTGGGCGACGGCGACCCCTTCCGCGCGCCGCATCTCCTCCACGGTGACTACTTTCAGGGCGGGGCCTCCCGCCATCCCACCACCGAGGCCACGGCGTAGTTCCGGGAGTGGGACAGGGTTAGGGCCAGTTCCCGGATTCCCAGGGCCGCCGATTTTCTGGCCGCCTTGCCGTGGAGCCGTAGGGTGGGGGCCTGCCCCCGTTGTCGCACAACCTCAATCTCCCGCCACGCAATGCCGCGAATCCCGGTGCCGAGGGCCTTGGACGCCGCCTCCTTGGCCGCGAACCGGGCCGCGAGACGGGGAATCTGGCCGCGGCAGAACTCCAACTCCTCGCGGGTGTAGATGCGGCGCAGAAACCGGTCTCCCCACCGGGCCACGGTGTCGTGGATTCTCTGTATCTCGATGATGTCTATGCCGGTGACTAGCATCTCGCGCCTTGTGGTGGTTGAAGGACAGGGTATGCTTCCAACAGGTATTATAGACGTGGCGGCTGAGGGGTGTCTAACGAGCCGCCAAGCCCGGTTTTTTGCTATAGTAGCCCTGTGGCGAGCACGGCTAGGATATTGGATGGAAGGGCCGCGGCCCGGCAGATACACGCCGAGGTTAGGGCCGCGGTTGACCGGCTGCGGCGGGAGCGCGGGGTTGTGCCGGGGCTGGCGGCGGTATTGGTGGGCGACGACCCGGCCTCCGCCGTCTACGTGCGGAACAAGGGCAGGGCCTGCCGGGACTTGGGCATCGACTCAGAGGTGTTTCACCTCCCCGCCAGCGCGTCTCAGGGCCAGCTTCACGCCCTCATCATGGGGCTGAACTGGGACGCTAGGTTCCACGGCATCCTGGTGCAGATGCCCCTGCCCCCGGGCCTTGACGAGGGCCTAGCCATCAGGTCCGTGGCTCCCGAAAAGGACGTTGACTGTATGCATCCGTTGAACGTGGGCCTTCTTGCACGGGGCGCCTCCCTGTTTATTCCCGCCACGCCCGGCGGCATTCAGCAGCTCCTCGCCCGCAACGGGATCACCCCCAACGGCAAGCACGTGGTGGTGTGCGGCCGCAGCGCAATAGTCGGGATGCCCCTGAGCGTGCTTCTGATGCAGAAGGGGCCGGACGCCAACGCCACGGTGACGGTGTGCCACACGGGGACGCCGGACCTGGGGGCCATGACCCGCCAGGCCGATATCCTGGTGGCCGCCATGGGCCGCCCCAACGCCATCACCGCCGGCATGGTGAAGCCCGGCGCCGTGGTGGTGGACGTGGGCATCAACCGGGTGGAGGACGCCAGCCTCCGGCGGGGCTACCGGCTGGTGGGAGACGCGGCCTACGACGACCTGTTGGACAGGGTGGAAGCGATAACGCCGGTGCCCGGGGGCGTTGGCCCCATGACGATAGCCATGCTGCTGGTGAACACCGTGGCCGCCGCCCGCGCCGCCACAGAGGGTTAAGGCCGCCTGCGCGGCTCGCCCCGGCGGCGCGACTCCCCCGCGGCCATGCCGGCATTCCCGAGCAGGTGGGAAGGGCACGTGTGCCCACTTAGTTCTGAGGAGCGTTGGAGCTGCCGCCTCATCCCGGCGGCGCATTCCCCGCCCGCCCTATCCGTCATTCCCGCCCCCATGCCGTCATTCCCGCGCAGGCGGGAATCCATCCCTTCTTCTCGTCATTCTCGCGCCGCCACATCCGTCATTCCCGCGTAGGCGGGAATCCAGGAAGGCCCCATCGCAGAACGGCGAATGTGTCGCTCTCACGCCCCCGCCTTGTTCCACCGCCCCGGCCCCTGTCAATGGGGGACGATGGCGTTAGAGGGGAATGGGAGAAGGGATGGATTCCCGCCTACGCGGGAATGACGGAAAAGAGAGGGAGGCGGGTTGCGCCCACCATCCGGTAGAGGCGTCCCTAGCGCTTGCCCCCCCGGAGGGATGGATTGCCGCCTGCGCGGGAATGACGGATGGGAGGCGCCCCCCCTTCCTCCCCCCTTCCCCCTAGTGGGCGGTGGGGCCGTGGGGGGCGTAGGCCGTCGCGTTGGGGTCCCGGGGCGCGAACTTGGCCCGGCCCTGCTTCCCCACCAGCTTGCCGTCGTCTATGATCACCTCGCCGCGGACCATTGTCATCACCGGGACTCCCACCAACTCCATGTCCTGGAAGGTGTTCAGGTCGCTGATGCCGTGCTCCTCGCCCACCGTCTGCATCCGCGCCGGGTCCCAGAGGACAACGTCGGCGTCGGAGCCGGGTTGAAGGCTGCCCTTCTTCGGCCAGATTCCAAAGATCTTGGCCGGGTTCTCGCAGAATAGCTGGACGAACCGGGGCAGGGTTATCCGGCCGGTGTTCACGCCGTGAGTCCACACCACGGGCATCATAAACTCCAGGGTGCTCAGACCGGCGGCCACGTTAAAGATGTCAATCTCGCTGGGGTCCGGCTCCGGGGCGTTGCCGTGCACCTTCCCCTCGCGGCTCCCCGTAATCTTCAAGTTCTTGGTGTAGCCCGTAAAGTCGCTGGCGATAGTGTTCAGGCTGCCGCTGGCCACCCCGCCCCACATGGCCTCCACGTCGTGGCTCTCCCGCAGGGGCGGCGCGACCTTGTACTTGTAGCCGTGCCGCAACATCATGTCGTTGGTGAGGGTCAGATAGTGAGGACAGGTCTCGCCGTACAGATGCAGCCCCTTGTCCTTGTAGCGGTCCAGCACGGGGACGACCTCTTGGGAACTGAGGTGAACGGGGTACAGGGGCGACCCGGTGATTAGGGCCATGGTGGCGGCCCGGTTCACCGCCTCCGCTTCGATGATGCTTGGCGCGGCCTTTAGGTGATACTCCGGCGAGGTGTGGCCCTGGCCGCGGTACTGGTCCTCCAGGTAGGCCTTGCAGGTGCCGTTTTCGGCGTGAATCATCACCATGCCGCCGTTGTGGGCCGCGTGATGCATCACCATCATAACCATGTCGTCGGGCAGGGCCATCAGGTTCGAGTAGTTGTCCTCCGTGGGCAAGACAAAGGGGTTCCACGTCATAAACAGCTTGAAGGAGCAGGCGCCCAGCTTCACCAGTTCGGGAATCACCTTGTGGAGGTCGTCCTTGTCGCGCATGGTGACGAGGCCGTGGCAGGTGAAGTCGGTGTAGGAGGTCTGCTCGGCGAACTCGATGAACCCCTTCACGATGTCGGGGTTGTACTTGCGGATGCCCCACGTGTTGCCGAAGTGCTCGTGGCGGTGGGTCTCGGAGCCGATGAATGCGGCCACCGTGGTGATGCCGCCGTAGGCCGCGCACATGGAGTAGGTGTCCATCTTGTCGCCGAAGATGGGGTGGGAATGGGAGTCTATCCCCCCCGGCAGCACGTACCGGCCGGAGGCGTCGATGGAGCGGCGCGCCTCTCTGCCGGAGAGGTCCGGGCCCAGTTCCGTAACCTTGCCGTCGTTGATGAGCAGGTCCGACCGGGTTATCCCGTCTCCCGACACCAGCAACCCGCCCGTTATGAGGACGTCCGCGCGTTCCGTGGTCATGGCCTCACCTCCAGAAGTTCTGCGGCCATGCTATCACGGGAGCCAGTGGGCGGCAAGGCGGCAAGGGGGAATGTCAATCCCTCCACGCCCTGACCCGCCGGGTCTGCCGTGGGGCCTGCTGGCGCGCCGGTTGGATGGGCCGGAACTGTCAATCCCTCCACGCCTGCCCCGCCGGGTCTGCTGTGGGGCCTGCTGGCGCGCCGGTTGGATGAGCCGGAACGGTCAATCCCTCCACGCCCGACTCGCCGGTTGGATGGGCCGCAGGTGGCGCGGGGTTAGCGGCGGGTGTATACTGCCCAACGCGACGGAGACTCTTTGGGAACCACTACAATCGACCAATTTTGCGGCATAGGGGCATCACGCCCCCTTGCTGGTTGTAGTGGGATATGGGGTTTCCGTCGCAAGTAGCCGCTATTCCGCGCCGCAAGGGGGTTCCTAGTGAGAGTCAAGGCCCTTATCATCGTCACCATCCTAGCGCTGGCCGTCCTGGCGGCCTGTGGAGGCTCCGGCGGGCAGACCGCCACGACGCCCCAACCAATAACCCCGCAACCTGTCGCTGAGGCCACCCCCATACCGACGCCCATAGCCACACCTACCCAAACCCCGGCGCCCACGCCTAGCCCTACAGCAACCCCCACACCGACACGCCATCCCACTGCAACGCCGCGGCCAACGCTCTCACCTACAGCCACCCCGACTCCAACTCCAACCTCTGTGCCAACAGCCACGCCAACCCCTGTGCCAACGCCAACGGCCACGCCGACGCCAACTCCTACCCCGACCCCTGTGCCAACGCCAACGGCCACACCGACCCCGACTCCCACACCAACCCCAACCCCGACGCCAACTCCAACCCCTGTGCCAAGTCCTACAGCCATCCCGACTCCCACACCAACGCCCAGTCCGCCAACGGTAGCCCAGATATTTAGCCGTGTTTCGCCTTCAATCGCTTTTGTAGAAACGCAAGTCTCCGTCGGAAGCGGACTACTTTTTGAAGGCGGATACGTGATTACCAATGCCCACGTTGTGTGGCCTTACTCTACGGCTAAAGTGACGTTCCCGGACGGCTCGGAGCATGAGAACGCGCCGGTGGCCCATATTGACCTTCTTGCTGATATAGCTGTTCTAGGCCCGTTGCAGACCTCTCTTGAACCGCTAAGTTTTCAGAGTGGGGAGGATATGCCCATTGGAAGTGAATTCTTACTCATTGGCTATCCCGGTGAGGTCTCCGATCAGCCTCAACCCTCTATAGTCCGAGGATTATTCTCACGGCTTAGGCAGTGGGAGTCGGCTGGCATTACATACTTACAGACTGACAACCCCATTGCAGGCGGCCAAAGCGGAGGTGCTCTGGTCTCTATGGAAGGAGACGTCATCGGAATCTCTTCGTACTCATTCACCGAGGCCGATTATGGAGTTAGTATATCTGCTTCTGACATTAGCGCCCGGGTCCAGGCGTTAATCGACGGAGGAACCCCTGGGCCTTCTGACCGTAGGGTGTCCTTGGAAGGCCTAGAAAATCCTATAAAAGCCCACAACTTCTCGATGGATCACTTTTGGGATACCAAGATGTACGTAATCAATGAACCTGCCGGAACCGTGGTAAACATCACGGCAGACAGTGCTGAAAATATGTCTTTCCGGGTCGTCGACATTTACGGCGAATTGGCCATTTATATGGATGAGGGTCACACCGGGGTTGAATCCGGTTCCTTTACCGTCGAGTTCGAAGCGCCGATGTTTCTAATACTCCGGCGGCACGTCTGGTGGCCGGGTTTTATTGAACTGGAGGCTAACGTCGCCCTTACCAGGTACACGGACGTAGACGATGGCAGAAGACTCACCCGTGGGCAGACCATTACGGGGGCAATGGATTTTCCGAGAGATGCTGACCACTATATCATTGATCTTGAAGAGGGTGAGACCATTGAAATCTCCATGGAGTCTGCGACCATAGATTCCTACGTTGTAGTTGGCTATTTCAGTCCCTCGGGGGACGGGGTCTTTGATGATGATGATAGTGGAGGTGGAATCTTTGGTATGGATGCGCGGCTGAGCTACGAAGCCCCTCACAGCGGCAGCTTCTTCGTTGCGGCTTTTGACCCATCCTGGAAAGGTATTGGAGGTTATCTGCTCACCGTAGACTGAGGCGATTTAAGCACCCGTCACACAATGTTGGATTCAGCCCCGCGGAAACTGCAATAGCTGGATTGTGTTGCCGTCCGGGTCCTTGAAGGTGGCCACCCAGCCTCCCCACCCCTCCCGCTCCGGCGGCCGGATGAACTCCACCCCCGCGTCGAGAAGCCGGCGATGCTCCCCGTGGATGTCGTCGACGCCCAAGTTTATCATTATGCGGTAAGGCTCCTTCGTGGGGCCGCGAACGCCTTCATGCAGGCCCAGGTTCAGCCGCATCTCCCCAAACCGGAAGGCCACAAAGTCGCCGTGGTCCGAATGCACAGGCAGCCCCAGCGTGTCCCGGTAAAACCGTCGCAGCCGCTCCAAGCCGTCCGTCCAAATGGTCACGCCCACAACGCCGTCTATCATCGCACACCCGCGCCTTTCCTCAAGCTCCGCCCGGCGTTCGCCAAGGGCCGCTTCCAGGCATTATACTGTAGGAAGCATCCCCCACAAAGCGGCCTGCGCGCCGGGGCAGACGGGAGGCGTTTATGGAGAACGCAGTCATAATTAGCGCGGTGAGAACGCCCATCGGCAGGTTTGGCGGCGGCCTCTCCGAGGTTCCCGCCGTAGACCTGGGGGCCGTGGTCATCACCGCCGCCCTAGACCGCGCCGGCGTTGCCCCGGAGGAGGTGGACGAGGTTATCATGGGCAACGTGCTCATGGCCGGCCAGGGCATGAACCCGGCCCGCCAGTCGCTGGTCAAGGCCGGCCTGCCGGTGGAGGTCCCGGCCATGACGGTTAACAAGGTGTGCGGCTCGGGGCTGAAGGCCGTCGCGTTGGCGTCCCAGGCCGTCAGACTGGGCGAGGCAAACGTGGTGGTGGCCGGGGGAATCGAGAGCATGAGCCGCGCCCCCTACCTGGTCCCCCGCGGCCGTTACGGCTACCGCATGGGCCACGGCCAACTCCTCGACTCCATGATAACCGACGGACTGCACGACTGCATGATTGACTGCCACATGGGGGTGACGGCGGAGCATCTTGCCCAGGTTTACGGCATTAACCGTGAGGACGTGGACCTGTACGCCCTGGAGAGCCAGGCGCGGACTAAGCGGGCGGTGGAGTTAGGGTTGTTTGACGACGAAATCGTCCCCGTCGCCACGGGTCGCAACGACGGGAAGGCGGAAACAGTGGCCGCCGACGAGCACCCGCGCCCGGGCGTGTCTATGGAGCGGCTGGCCCAGCTGCCGGCGGCCTTTCAGAAGGACGGGGTCATCACCGCGGGGAACGCCGCCGGCATCAACGACGGCGCGTCGGCCCTGGTGGTGGCCTCCGAGTCGTGGGCCAGCCGGCGGGGCTTGGAGCCGGTGGCGGCCATCCGTGGCTGCGCTTCAGCGGCCTTGGAGCCGCGCATGATGGGCGTCGCTCCCGCCGGCGCGGTCAAGAAGGCCCTGGACAGGGCGGGCGTCTCTATGGACGACGTGGGGTTGGTGGAGATAAACGAGGCCTTCGCCGCCCAGGTGTTGTCGGTGGGCCGGGAGATTGACTTGGACTGGGACATCGTGAACGTCAACGGCGGGGCCATCGCCTTGGGCCATCCCATCGGGGCCAGCGGCGCCCGGATTTTGACAACCCTGCTCCACGAGATGGGCCGCCGCGACACGCGCCACGGCCTGGCCACCCTCTGCATCGGCGGAGGCCAGGGCATCGCCATGGTGGTGGAGGGGGCTGGAAGCGCTCCCAAGCCCACCGCCCCTGCTATCATTCCTCCCCCTCCCCCCACCCCGTGGAAACGGGAATCCAACCCTCCTCGTAAGTAGACCAACGGGTGAAACCCGTGGCCTGCCCCATTCCGTCATTCCCGCGCAGGCGGGAAGGGCGCGTGCGCCCATGCTTGGGCCAAGCCCGCGTCTCCCCTTCGTCATTCCCGCGTAGGCGGGAATCCATCTTTCCCGATTCCCTGCTAACGCCATCGTCCTTCTTTGACGGGGATCCGCGTTGAGGTGGCAGGCCGGGCCAAGGGCATGAGGGCGACACATTGGCCGTTTGGAGGCGGGGCCTTCCTGGATTCCCGCCTGCGCGGGAATGACGGAAAGGGAGGACGGCGCGCGCCGTGGCACGGTTGGCCCGGCGCAACGCGGGGGAAAGATGGATTCCCGCCTGCGCGGGAATGACGGATAAGGGGGCGGGATGGCGGATGGAGGGGGAGTGGGGGGCGCCTCGTGTCGCGGTTGGCCCGTCGCAACGCGGGGGGAAAGATGGATTCCCGCCTGCGCGGGAATGACGGAAAGGGAGGAGGGGCCGGGATGGCGGATGGAGGGGGAGTGGGGGGCGCCTCGTGTCGCGGTTGGCCCGTCGCAACGCGGGGGGAAAGATGGATTCCCGCCTGCGCGGGAATGACGGAAAGGGAGGAGGGGCCGGGATGACGGATGAGGGGGAGTGGGAGGCGCCTCGTGTCGCGGTTGGCCCGGCGCAACGCGGGTGGAAAGATGGATTCCCGCCTGCGCGGGAATGATGGATAAGAGGATGGCGGCGTTGTGCCGCCCGGCGGCGCAGGCTATAATCCATCTCGTCCGAACTCGCTAAAGGAGACCTTTATGCAGCCCTTGAGCGGCGTCATCACCTCCATGCTCACCCCCTTCACCGACAGCTACAGCCTCGACGAGGAGACCTTGGCCCAGGAGTTGGAACACCAGGTCTCGAAAGGCGTTCATGGCGTCTGCATCCTCGGCGGCACCGGGGAATCCCTCAGCCTCACCGCCGACGAACGGCTGCGGGCGGTGAGGGTCGCCGCGCAGACGCTGAGGGGGCGGCTGCCCCTGGTTGTGGGCTGTTTTGTGCCCAGGGAAGATGAGATAGCCTCCTTTGCCCAAAGCGTTCAGGAGTTGGGCGCCTCGGCCCTCATGATAACGCCGCCGCCCTTCTACAAGGTCACGCCGCCCCAGTTCGGCAGGCTGTTGGAAAACCTGAGCCGCCGCGTCAGCCTGCCCCTGGTCATCTACAACGCCCCCGCGCGGGTGGCCGTCAACATGGGCGTCCCGGCCATCGCCGGGTACGCGCGCAGGTTCCCCAACGTCGTCGGCGTGAAAGACGCGACGGGAAGCATCCGGGAGGTCATCGGCATGGGGCAGGCCTTCGGCCCGAATTGCAGCCTCCTACAGGGGCTGGACGACGGGTTCCTTCCATCCCTAGCCTCTGGGGCCAAGGGAGGCATACTGGCCTTCGCTTCCCCCATGCCGGAGGTCTTCGTGGACATCTACGAAGGATGGAACCGCGGCGACAACGAGGCGGCCTTGGAGAAGCAACTGTCCTTGATACCCGTTATGAACGTGGTGGCCAAGGAGCCGATGCCCGTTTTGGTGAAGGAGGCGATGAAGGTGGTGGGCAGGCCGATGGGGCCAACGCGCCCGCCCCTGTACCCGCCGGCCCCGGAAAACGCCAGGGAGCTGCGGGCCGAGGTGGAGAAGCTGCTGGCAGGATAACCCGGCCCGGCAACGGGGTTCACGGCCTAGCGCGCCGAGGGCTGGCCCTCGCCAAGCAGCAGTTCTCGCACCGCGTCGGGGGCTGCCACGTGCCGGTGTCCGTTGACTGTGCTGATGAGCTTCCCGGCCTAGCGCGCCGGAGGCTGCCGACCCTCCTCAAAACAAAGTGGGCGCGCGCGCCCTTCTCGGCCTAGCGAGTGGCGGGATGTCCCTCGCCAAGCAGGAGTTCACGTACCGCGTCGGGCCGTTCACGGCCTAGCGCGCCGGGGGCTGGCCCTCGCCAAGCAGCAGTTCGCGCACCGCGTCGGGCCGTTCCAAAAGCTCCCCCGTGCGAACCAAAACGTCCTCCACCGCCTCCTCGAGGGCCGTTACGCCGAACCGCTCGCCGTCGGGGTGGGTCATGAGCCGGAAGGTGGGCGCGGCGCCGGGGTAGCCGGTGATGGGGATGGTGATGATGCCGTAGTCCTTGAACAGCAGGAAGCACCCGGTCACCGATATCTCTGAGGGAACCAGGGTGGTGTCCCGGCTGCCGCGCCTCAGAAAAACCGCCTCGGCGAAGTCCTCAGCAGTGAGGGCCACCCCCGGGCCGGCCTGATAGACCCCCTGTCCAAACCTCTTGCTGAACCGCTTGAACAGGTGCCGCGCCAGCGAAGCGGCCCGTCGCACCGGCTCCCGGTCGTAGGCCTCCATGCCCCGGACCATGGCCGCGTAGTGGCCCGACTGGGCCTCCAATCCGAACTGGAAGGCCATGGCCGACACCTTGTCCATGATGTCGCGTCGGCCCACAATGGCGGCGCCACGAGGCCCCGGCACGTGCTTGTCTAGGGACCAGACGGTCAGGTCCGGGTCCGCTAATGCGAAGGTCACCGGCTCATCGTAGAAGACCGTGCGGGACATCATGTGGGCGTCGTCAACCAGGACCAGCATGTCCCGCTCCTTGGCCATGGCGATGGCTTGCGCGACCTCGGACGCGGGCATGTGATGTTTGGATGGGGTGAGCGGTGTGATTACCAGCATCCTCCACCGCCTCGAGTCGATGCCCTCCTCCAAGGCCTCCAGCCCCACCGCCTCGGCGAAGACGCCGCCCGCCAACTCCACCGCCTGCTGCGCCGATGGGTGGGAGCGGCCCCGCCCCACCACGGAAATAACCCCGTCGCCCGGCTTCAGGACGCCCAGCATTATGGCCAGCATGGCGGAGGTCACCCGGTTGCACATTACGGCGCTGTGCAGCCGCGGGTCGGCGCCGACGTGAGCCAGGGCCAACTCCTCGGCGCGCCCCAGAAAGTGGGCGTAGTAGGTGAACTGGTTCTCCAGGCTCGGCAGGTCCTCCGGGTCGAGGGGAAAGGCGCGGACCAGCCCGGTCATGTTGAAAACCGAGTCCTTGCCCAGGGCGAGGATCCGCTGCCGCACCATACGCCGCCCCTGGGTGGACTTTTGCGCCTCGGCCTCCGGGCTTGAGAGGATGCGGCCGCGGGGGTACGGCTCCGGGGGCTGGGCGGGCCTTTTTCCCTTGATGTTGTGAGCGGACATGGTGCTGACTCCTGCGGCGGGAATACTCCGGTTTCGGGAGAGCATACCCCCATTTGAGCCGCCGGGCAACGGAGGGGAGGCTCCCGCCCCGGTTCGCCGGACATCCTCCTAACCCCACCTCGCCCCACTCCCTTCTGTCATTCCCGCGAAGGCGGGAAGGGCACGCGTGCCCACTTAGTTTTGAAGAGCGTTAGCGGCTCCACGTCCGCGCTCCACAATCCCCTCTAACGCCATTCCGCCCGCCCTCTTTTCCGTCATTCCCGCGCAGGCGGGAATCCATCCCTCCTTAGCCGGTAGACAGGGCCAGGACGCCAAGGCGCGCGCCCATCCGTCGGTAAGGGCATTCCCGCCTCCCATCCGTCATTCCCGCGCAGGCGGGAATCCAGGAAGGCCCCAACCCCAAACGGCCGATGTGTCGCTCTAATGACCCCGCCCCAATCTGGCGCTCTGTCAAGGTAGGACGATGGCGTTAGGAGAGAATCGGGAAAGATGGATTCCCGCCTTCGCGGGAATGACGAAAGGGAGACGCGGGAATGACGGATAAGAGGGTGGGAATGCCGAAAGGGGGCGGGGCAACGCGCGCCGCGGTGGTTCGCGCGTTGGTGTACGTAGGAGGGAGATGGATTCCCGTTTTCACGGGAGTGCTGTTGGGGGCGACAGGAGCGGGGAAGAGGAGGGGAGGCTCCCGCCGCTCGCGCCCTTCCTGCCTGCGCGGGGATGGCGGATGGGGGCGAATCCCTAGGCCGCCAGTTCCCGCGCCAACTCCTCCGGCTCCGTGACGGGGCGCCGGCACTCGTAGCCGCGGCACACGTAGGCGGCGGGCCGTCCATCCACCCTGGTTTTGAAGCGCAGCAGGGGCATCGGATGCGAGCCGGCGCCGTCCCCCTCCTCCATGCCCGCCAGAGCCCGGTTGGGCAGGTAAAGGCCGTGGAGCGCGTCTAGCAGCCCCTGAGCGGCCTCGCTGTCTAGAGGCCCCACGATGGCCACCTCCTTGGGCTGGTCCAGATAAAAGTCCAGGGCGGCCAGCCAACGGCCCAGCCCGTTGGGGTACTGGGGCAGGAGGGCCGCCACGGAGCGGAGGGCCGCCGCCGCTTTGTTCCGATACCCCTCGTCACCCGTTAGGACGGCCATTTTGAGAAGGGCCTCCGCCGCCACCGACGAGCCGCAGGGCATGGCGTTATCGAACACCTCCCGAGGCCGCAGCAGAAGGGCCTCGTGGTCGGAGCCGGTGTCGTAGAAGACCTCATCCTTCTCGTCCCAAAACAGCTCTATCATCCCGTCGACCAGGCGCCGGGCCTCATGGAGCCAACGGGGGTCGAAGGTGAGCTCATAGACGGCCAACAGCCCGTCGGCCACAAAGCTGTAGTCCTCCAGGTAGCCCTTGAGCCTGGCCCGGCCGTCCTTGTAGGCGCGAAGAAGCCGCCCCTCCTCGACCAGATTTCCGGTGAGGAAGGCCGCGTTGGCGATGGCCGCGTCCTTGTAGTCCTCGCGCCGCAGGACGGCGGCGGCCTCGGCGAAGCTGCGGAGCATCAGGCCGTTCCAAGCGCTCAGGGCCTTCTCGTCGCGTCCGGGCGGTATCCTGCGGCCCCGCGCTTGGAGGAGGGACCGCTTGCCCCGTTGCAGCGTCTCCTCCAACTCCTCAGGGTCAACGTCAAGCTCCTCCAAGACCTTTCCGGCGCTCATGGGAACGTTCAGGATGTTCCTTCCCTCAAAGTTGCCGCCGGCGGTCACGTCGTAGTAGGCGTTAAAGACGCGGGCATCCTCGGCGCCGAGGGCCTGCTCCACCTCCTGAGGCGTCCACACGAAAAACTTCCCCTCCACGCCCTCACTGTCGGCGTCCTGGCTAGAGTAGAAGCCGCCCGTCTCACCCGTCATCTCCCGTAGAACGTAGTCAAGCGTTTCCTGAACCACGCGCAGGTACAGGTCGTGGCCCGTGGCCTGGTAGGCGTGGAGGTACAGCCGGCTCAGGAGGGCGTTGTCGTAAAGCATCTTCTCAAAGTGGGGCGTCAGCCAGTAGCTGTCGGTGGAGTAGCGGTGGAATCCGCCGCCCAGCTGGTCGTACATGCCGCCGAGGGCCATCTTTTCGAGGGACAGGTTCAGCATGGCGAGGGCCTTTTCGCCGCCGGTGGAGTGGTGATAGCGGAGCAGGAAGTCGTAGACCATGGGCTGGGGGAACTTTGGCGCGCCCCCAAAGCCGCCGTTCTCCTCGTCAAAGCCCGGCTCCAGGCTCAGAAAGGCCTGGTGGGACAGTTCCCTGTCGAGGGGGTCCGGGTTGGAAGTCAGGCGGTTCCTCTGCCTGAGGATCTCCACAATGTGGGAGGCGGCTTTGGTCACGTCTGCGCGGCGGGTGCGATACACCACGTCCATGGCGTCGAGAACGCGACGGAATCCCGGCATCCCGCCCCGGTCCTCCGGGGGAAAGTAGGTGCCGCCGTAGAACGGCTCTCCCTGGGGGGTGAGGAACACGGTCATGGGCCAACCGCCGTGGCCCGTCAGCCCCTGGACGGCCTGCATGTAGATGGCGTCCAGGTCCGGCCGCTCCTCCCGGTCCACCTTGACGCTGACGAAGCGCCGGTTCATCAGGGCGGCTATATCCGCGTTCTCAAAGGACTCCCTCTCCATGACGTGGCACCAGTGGCAGGCCGAGTATCCGATGCTGAGGAGGATGGGCTTGTCCTCCCGCCGGGCCTTTTCCAGGGCCTCCTCCCCCCAGGGATACCAGTCCACCGGGTTATGGGCGTGCTGCAACAGGTAGGGGCTGGTCTCGTGGAGAAGTCGGTTCGGCATGAGGCCTCCGTGGAGTTTTCCCCTATTCTGCACCATCGCCGCCCGTAACGCCAACCGCTCACCCGCCGACCCCGCCCGCCCTCTTTCCGTCATTCCCGCGCAGGCGGGAATCCAGGAAGGCCCCATCGCCAAACCAGGGCCCCGAACTCCGGCCTCGTCCGTGGAGGCGTGCGCGGCGTTTCGTTCTTTCCACCTTGGCGAGAGGAGGCCTTAGCGGACTGGCCCTTGCCGGCGCGGGACTCGAAGGCGTCGCAACTCCGGCGCAACGGAGGGGAAGGGATGGATTCCCGCCTGCGCGGGAATGACGGGTAGGGAAAGCGGGAATCACGGATAAGAGGGCGGCAATGACAGAAGGGAGGAGGGCGGCGGGAATCCATCCCCCTCTCCCGCCCGGTTGGCGCCCTTGCTCGGCGCGTGGCGGGCGGCGGCGGCACTTGCGTGGTATACTGCCCCATCAGGTCCTTGAAGGGAGGGGCGCCATGAAGTGGGCCTCCGCGGTATCGGAAAGCGGCTCTCTTGAGCAGGCCATTGGCGAGTGCGCGGCAGAGGTGAAGACCCGCCTCGGCGCCGCGCCCGACTTGGCGGTGGTCTTCGCGTCTCCTCACCACGCCGGCGGTTACGACCGTATCCCCCAGCTAGCGCTGGAACAGATAGCCCCCGGCTGCCTCATCGGCTCCTCCGCCGGCGGTGTCATCGGGGGCGGGCGCGAGGTTGAACAGCGGCCCGGTTTCTCCCTCACAGCCGCCCTCCTGCCCGGTGTTGACATAACCCCCTTTCACGTGGAGAACGAGTCTCTGCCCGACCTGGACGCCGCCCCCGGCGCCTGGCGCTTGATGGTGGGGGAGCCGCCTGATGACAGCCCCCAGTTTCTTCTCATCACGGACCCCTTCACCATCCGGAGCGACAACCTGCTCCTGGGCCTGGACTACGCCTTCCCCCGCAGCGTGAAGGTTGGCGGCATGGCAAGCGGCGGCCCCGGCCCCGGCTCCAACGCCCTGATTCTGGACGGCAAGGTTCACCCCTCCGGCGCGGTGGGGCTGGCCCTCGGGGGCGACGTCCTCATCGATACCATCGTGGCCCAAGGCTGCCGTCCCATCGGCAAGCCCATGAACATAACCAAAAGCAGCCGCAACCTCCTGTTGGAGTTGGAGGGAACGCCGGCCCTGCAAGCCCTGCGGGGCATCTACGACTCCCTCGACCAGGGTGACAGGGACCTGGCCCGCCACTCCCTATTCCTGGGCGTGGTGATGGACGAGTTCCAGGAGCGGCCTCAGCTGGGCGACTTTCTCATCCGCAACATCGTTGGAATGGATCCCCGCTCCGGCGCGCTGGCCATAGGCCAGGAGTTGCGCGAGGGCCAGATAGTCCAGTTCCATCTGAGAGACGCCCGCACCTCGGCGGAGGAGTTAACGGCCCTGATGCGCCGGTACAGGGACAGTGAGCGGAACGAACGGGTCGCTGGCGCGCTGCTCTTCTCCTGCCTCGGTCGCGGGGAGGGTCTCTACGGCCGCCCCGACCACGACACCGGCGTCTTCTGCGACACCCTGGGGGAGATACCCCTGGGCGGCTTCTTCTGCAACGGCGAGATAGGCCCGGTGCAGGGGGCCACCTACCTACACGGCTACACCAGCTCCTTCGGCCTCTTCAGGCCGTTGGGGTGATCCCCCCGTCCGTCATTCCCGCGAAGGCGGGAATCCATCTTCCCATCTCTATCGTCACGCCAGGGCAATAGCGTAAATCACCGGTAAGGGCTGGTCCCATTAGGGCCAAGGGAAAAGGACGGGTCCCTATACATGCCCCTATGGGTGAAGCAGGGATTTGGGGCGTCGTTTTTAGACGGGCCTTCCTGGATTCCCGTTTTCACGGGAATGACGGAAAAGAGGGGCGGGAAGGGCGCGCGCGCCCATTTTTGTTTTGCGGAGCGTTGGTCCTGCGTTGAGCGCTTCCTGGATTCCCGTGAAAACGGGAATGACGGATAAGAGGGCGGGGATCCATCTTCCCTGTTGCGCGTAGTGGTGAACACGTCGGTTGCGCCTTGGCGCGTGGTAAGCGTATTCTTTGACCGGAACGCCAGAGGAGAGTTATGAAACTGAACGTGGATAAGGAGGCCGACGCCCTTTACCTGCGCCTTGACGACTCCGACATAGTCGAGTCCGCAGAGGTGTCGCCGGGAGTCGTGCTAGACTACAACCAGTGGAATGAGGTGGTTGGCGTCGAGATTCTGCATCTCTCAAAACGCTCCCCTAACTTGAACCTTTCCGCCCTAGAATTCGAGACTGCGTAACCCTTTCTTTTCGTCATTCCCGCGAAGGCGGGAATCCATCTTCCCACCTCTATCGTCACGCCAGGTCAGTAGCGTAAATCACCGGTAAGGGCTGGTCCCATTAGGGCCAAGGGAAAAGGACGGATCCCTATACATGCCTCTATGGGTGAAGCTGGGATTTGGGGCGTCGTTTTTAGACGGGCCTTCCTGGATTCCCGCCTGCGCGGGAATGACGGATAAGAGGGCGGGAAGGGCGCGCGCGCCCATTTTTGTTTTGCGGAGCGTTGGTTCTGCGTGTGGGGGGCGCTTCCCGCCTGCGCCAGTCAGGCGGCGGCATTCAATCAAGTCCCCGGTTGACACCCTCGGAGCCTAAGGGGAAAATGCCCCTAGCCGCTCACCCCTTCCCAAAGAGGTCCGACTGAATGAAAAAGGCCGACCTGCCCTTCCTTTCCGTTGCTGAGATGTCCCGTCTGGTGGAGACGAGGGAGGTCTCCCCGGTGGAGCTCGCCGAGGCCTACCTCGAGCGCATTGAAGATGTGGATTCCAAGCTCAACTCCTACGTCACCGTGGCCGCCGGCTCCGCAATGGCCGAGGCCCGCCGCGCCGAGGCGGAGATAGCCGCCGGCCGGCGCCGTGGCCCCCTCCACGGCATCCCCTTGGCGGTGAAGGACCAGATGTGGACCAAGGGCATTCGCACCACCAACGCCTCAACCCTCTTGGAGGATTTTGTCCCCGATGAGGACGCCACCGTCATAGCCCGGCTCAAGGACGCGGGGGCCGTCCTCCTGGGCAAGCTCAACATGAGCGAGTTCGCCACGGGCGGGCGGTTCAAGTACCCCTACGGCAAGACCCGCAACCCTTGGAACACCGACTACGAGCCGGGGGCGTCCAGTTCCGGCTCCGGGGCGGCCACCGCCGCCGGCCTGTGCGCCGCCTCTCTGGGTGAGGACACCTCCGGCTCCATTCGCCACCCCTCGTCATGGTGCGGCGTCGTGGGGCTTCGGCCCACCTGGGGCCGGGTGAGCCGCCACAGGCTGTTCCCCATAATCTGGTCCATGGACCAGGCGGGGCCCATGGCCCGCTCCGTGGAGGACTGCGCCATGGTCCTGACCCCCATCTGCGGTTTCGACCCTCAAGACCCGGCCACCAGCCGCCTCCCGACGCCCGACTTCCGCGCCGCCCTGACCGGCGACGTCAAGAAGGGGTTGAGGGTGGGACTGGTCAAGGAGCTTACCTACGACGACCAGGTGGTTCCCGTCGTTAGGGATGCCTTCCTCGCCGCCGTCGACCGTCTGAGCGACCTCGGGGCCGATGTGGAGGAGGTGTCGATTCCCCTGGCCCCGTGGGCCCGCGCCATCTTCTACACCCACATGTACGTGGAGATGACCGCCCGGTACCAGGACTGGGTTGACAACAGGCTGGAGGAGTTTGACTACGACGCCCAAGTCAGGTTCCTCACCGGCAGCCTTGTCCCGGCCCACTGCTACCACAAGGCGCAGAGGCTCAGAACCCTGCTAAGGCGGCAGGCCCTAGACGCCCTCGGCTCCCACGACGTTCTGGTGTCGCCCACCATGCGCGTCCCGGCCCCCAGGATAAAGCCCTACCTGATGCCGGCCTCAAAGGGGGACTCACGCGCGCTGCTGGAGAGGGCGCCGGACCAGACGCCCACAGTCCCCCTCTCCAACCTGCCGGCCCTCAGCGTGCCCTGCGGCTTTGCGCCGGGGGAGTGGGGGGACATGCCCATCGGACTCCAGATAATCGGCCGGCCCTTTGAGGAGGCCGTTATTCTCAGGACGGCCCACGCCTATGAGCAGTCCGCCGGCTGGCGCAAGCGGAGGCCGTCCATATAGACGGGGCCGGAACCCCACCTCGCGGAGGTTTGACATGTTTGACATGATTGAAGACCGGGAGTTCGAAGCCCTGCGCTCGTCGGCCCTCGGCCACCTGTGGTTCCCCTTTCAGCAGTGGAACGACGTGGCCGCCGAGGACGGCCTGCGGATTATGACCGGCGGCCGCGGAGCCAAGATAAGGGACATTCACGGCAGGGAGTACTACGACGGGTTCGCGGGGCTGGCCCTGGTCAACGTGGGCTACGGCCGGGAGGAGATAGCCAAGGCCGCCTACGACCAGATGTCCGCGCTCCACTACGCCAACACCTTCGCCTACGCCACACTGCCCGCCATCAAGCTGGCGGAGAGGCTGGCCTCCATGACGCCGGGGAATCTGAACCGCGTCTTCCTGACCAGCGGCGGCTCCGACTCGGTGGAGACCGCGATGAAAATCGCCCGCCAGTACCACGTGAACCGCGGGGAGTCCCAGCGCGCCAAGTTCATCTCAAGGAGGGGGTCCTATCACGGGGTCAGCCTTGGCGCCATGGCCGTTAACATGGCCCCCCACGTGAAGCGGGATATATTCCAGCCCATGCTTCCCAGGGTTCCCGCCGCGCCCCAGCCCCTGCCCTACCGGTGCGAGTTGGGCGGGGCCACGGCGTCGGAGTGCGCGACGCGATGCGCCGAGGCGGTGGAGGGCATCATACTTGAGGAAGGCCCGGAGACCGTCGCCGCCGTCATCGCCGAGCCCATCTCCCTGTCCGCCGGGGTAGCCGTGCCGGGGCCGGAGTACTGGCCCATCCTCCGGGAGGTCTGCGACCGCCACGGTGTCCTCCTCATAGCCGACGAGGTGATAACCGGCTTTGGCCGCACTGGTAGGATGTTCGGCGTAGAGCATTACGGCGTTGTCCCTGACATGATAACCGTGGCCAAGGGCGTCACCAGCGGCTACCAGCCCGTGGGGGCCTGCATAACCGGCGACCACGTGGCCGAGGCCTTTGTGGGCGGCGACGATAAGACCTTTGCCCACGGATACACCTACAGCGGCCATCCCGCCGGGGCCGCCGCCGCCCTGGTGAACCTGGACATCATCCAACGGGAGGGGCTGGTGGAAAACTCGGCGCGAATGGGTCGCCGGCTCCTGGACCGCCTAACCCCGCTTAAGGAGCGTCCTGTGGTGGGAGACGTGCGGGGTCTTGGCCTCATGTGCGCCGTGGAACTGGTGAAGGACAAGGCCACCAAGGAACCCCTATCCTCCATCGCCGGGGCGGCCCCAAAGCTGGCGCGCCGCCTATCTGATAACGGCCTGCTTGTTCGCGTGGGCCAGTGGATAATCCTAACCCCCGTCCTCACCCTCTCCGACAGTGAGGTGGACGAGATAGCGGACATCGTTGGCGACGGCGTGAGTTACATTGAGGGGGAGTTGGGCTACTGAGAGCCGCGCCTACGACGGAGTGGAGGAGCCCGGAGGGGCCTTGGCCTCTGAGGGGTCGGACAGTAGCCGCACGTCGTAGCCGCTGAACTCCGGATGGCCCAGGATGAAGCCGGCCCGCGGGCCTGAGTGGGCCGCCTTGAACTCCTCGCTGCGGGTCCACTGGTGATGGGCCTCCTTGGACTCCCAATGGGTGACGACCACGTACTCCTCGTCGCCGGCGGCGCCGTCCTTGCGCCAAAGCTGGAACCCCAAGAACCCGGGCTGCTTCTCCACGCCGCCCCGCTCCTTGAAACGCTCCTCTAGGTCACGCCCGTGGCCCTTCTTAATCCTGAAACCGTTGGTGGACACAAACATGGTCGGCTCCTCCTAAAACTTCGCTACGGCCTGCCGCCGGCCCCGTGGCCCTCGCCCCCCGCCCGTTGGTAGGGGTAGCAGACGGCCCTGCCGGTGTGGGGGTTCCTGACGATATAGACCTCCACGCCAAAGACCTCCCTCAGCACGTCGGGGCAGATAATCTCCTCCGTTGGCCCGTCGTAGGCCACCCGGCCCTCCTTGATGACTATCAGCCGCTCGCAGTGCCTGCTGGCCAGGTTCAGGTCGTGGAGGACCATGATGACGGTGATGCCCCGTTCCCTGTTCAGCTGAGTGATGAGTTCCATGACCTCCAGCTGGTGGGCGATGTCCAAGAAGGTAACCGGCTCGTCCAGCAGCATCACCTTGGGCTCTTGGGCCAGGGCCATTGCCAGCCAGGCCCGCTGCCGTTCTCCCCCCGACAGGGTGGACATCTCCCTGTGGGCCAGGGCTTCCACGCGGCACTCCCTCAACGCCCTGTCTATCACCCGGTGGTCGGCGGGGCCAAGGCGCTTCAGCCAGGGAACGTGGGGATACCTCCCGTAACCCACCAGTTCCCGCACCGTCAGCCCCGCCGGGGAGCCGGGGGCCTGGGGCAGCGACGCCATTCGCCGGGCCATCTCAGGGGGGGACATGTCCCGGATGGACTTCCCATCCAGGTGGACTGCGCCGTGGTGAGGCTTCAGCAGGCGGGCCATGGTCTTCAACAGGGTGGACTTCCCGGAGCCGTTGGAGCCTATCACCCCGACCATCTCACCGGCGCCAATCTCGATGTCAACGCCGGTGAGCACGTTGGACTTGTCGTAGCCAACGGCGAGTCTATTCGCCTGCACCTTCATTGAGTAAGGGCCTCCACTACAGGGATCTGCCGCCGATGAATCTGGTCCGGTAGAGGAGGAACACGAAGAACGGCCCTCCCAGCAGGGCGGTGATAATGCCCACCGGCACCTCCGTTGGCGCCAAGACCGTCCGGGCGCCGAGGTCGGCCCATATCACCAGGGCGGCCCCTCCCGCCGCCGCCGCCGGGATGATGTAGCCGTGATTATTCCCGCCCAGCAATCGCATGACGTGGGGCGTCATCAGTCCGACAAACCCCACCAGCCCGGCCACGCTCACCGCCGACGCGGCCAGCAGGGCCGCCAAGCCCATGGCCAGGAACCTGTACAGCTCTATCCGCACGCCCAGCCCCTGAGCGGCCTGGTCTCCCAGTTGGAGGACGTTGAGTTGGCGGACTAGCAGGAAGGCTATTATCAGCCCGCCCAGGCTGTAGGGCCACACCAATTCCAAATGGCTCCAACTCCGCCCCACCAGGTTGCCGGACAGCCACAGGATAACCGGCTGCACCCGGTCGCTGAAGATGACTATGAGCGTGGTGGTGAAGGCGCCTAGCATGGAGGTCATGGCCACCCCGGCCAGCACCATCCGCACCGGCGACGTGCCCAGCCCCGGCTGCCACGAGAGCAGGTACACCACCACCGCCGCCGCCATGGCCCCGACAAAGGCCGCCATGGGCAGGAAGGTGGGCAGCCCGGAGAACAGGGTGAGGACCAGCGTTGCGCCCAGCCCCGCCCCGGCCGTGACGCCGACTATGGTGGGGGCGGCTAGGGGATTTCGCATGATGCCCTGGAGCAGCGCCCCCGATAGGGCCATGTTCATACCCACCAGCCCGGCCACCAGGACCCGCGGGAGCCGGAGGTTCCATACTATCTGGTTGGACACGTTGTCGGCCCTGCCAAGGAGTCCGCCAATCACCTCCCCGGGGCTTAGGGACACGGCGCCGAGGGACATGGAGGCCAGGATTCCGGCCAGGGCCAGACCCAGGGCCGCGGTCACCACGGCCAACTGTTTTAGGCTCAGGCCGGATGGACTTGGAACCGTCAGCAGAGACCTCCGATGGGACTGGCCGCTTCCCTCCTCCATCCGCTACCCGTCAGGATACAGGATAGAGCGGATCTCCTCCAAGGCCAGGGCCACCCGTGGGCCGGGGTATCGGAGGTAGAGCCACTCCGACACCTCGTGGATCCGGCCCTCCCGCACCGCCCGGAGGCCGCTCCACGCCGGGTCGTCGAAGAGGGACGCGAAGTTCTCCTCCCGCGCCTGGGAAGGCCCGCCGTGGCGGACCACCAGGATTACGTCGGGGTCGCGCTCCACGACCTTTTCCATGCTGAAGGGCGTGAATTGCGGGTTCGTCCGGTTGCTCCTTCTGTCCAGCCACGGGGGGTCGCCCTCAGTGATTAGCCGTCCACCCATCCGGCTCACGATGTCGCCCAGGTAGGTGGCGGGCATGAACCCCAGAAAGGCGTCAATGTTCCCAAAGATGGCGAACACGCTGGGGCCGGTCTCAGGCAGACCCTCCCGGAGGGCTTGGATTCTGGCGTCCAGGGCCTGCGCCGCTTCCTCAGCCTGCTCCTCGCATCCCAGCAGGTCGCCGTAGGCCCGCATCTTGGCGGCGACGTCGTCGACCGTGGTCACGTCGTGGACCAGGGTCGGGACGCCAAGGGTTTCCTCAACGGAGGGTAAAAACTGGCTGTATATGGGTGAGAAGATGACCAGGTCCGGACGGGCGGCGGCCAGCTGCTCCAGGTTGGGCCCGGCGGAGTGGGACACGCCAAAGGAGGGGATGTCCACGGCCTCCAGGGGGTAGATGAACTCCGGCGGGATGTCGGGCCGCGCCACAGGCGTAAGCCCGCAGGCCATGATGAGCTCTACCATGAAGGACGTTGTCACCGCCACCCTCTTGGGATGGTAGGGAATCTCCACCCGGCGGCCTACGTCGTCGGTGACGGTTATGGTGGAAGGCGTGGCGGTTGGCGTAGGAGTCGGCGCGGGCGTGGCCCTGGCGGTGGGGGATGGCGCGGCGGTTGGCGCCGGGGTAGGGGTGGGCGTCGACGACCCTTGGCAGCCCGCCAGGGCCAGGATTGCCACCGCAGCTATTAGGGCTGTAATATATTGAGGTATCCTCATGCCCCCTCTTCACCATTCGTAGTTGTTATTGCGCGTTAACTTTTGAGTTAATGCAGACTAATACTATAATATAGCCACGTTAACGCCACACAGGTTTATACATCAAATTGATGGACATGTCAACAGCCCTCTCTACGGGCGCCTATGCCGTGGCGCGCCGGTCGTCGGAAGCCGGGGTCTTGAGGGGGATGGATTCCCGCCTGCGCGGGGAGGGCACGTGTGCCCATTTTTGTTTCGAAGAGTGTGGGTTCTGCGTTGGGGCCTTCCTGGATTCCCGCCTGCGCGGGAATGACGGAAAGGGAGCGGGAGGGCGCGTGCGCCCACTTTGTTTTGAGGAGCGTTGGTTCTGGGTTGGGGTCTTCCTGGATTCCCGCCTGCGCGGGAATGACGGAAAGGGGGCGGGAGTGCGGAAAAAGGGGGCGGGAGTGATGATTACGCAAGTCGCATCCACATGAGAGGAGTTTAGCCAGTGAGCGAGAGCGCCATACGCATCGGGATAGTCGGGGCCGGGGCCAACACCCGGCTGCATCACATACCGGGCTTCCAGGCCATTGACGGCGTGGAGGTGGTCGGCCTCTGCAACCGCAGCCGGGAGTCGGGCCAACGGGTCGCCGGCGAGTTCGGCATTCCCAAGGTTTATGACCACTGGGGCCATCTGGTGACGGATGGCGATATCGACGCCGTCTGCATCGGAACTTGGCCCAACCTCCACTGTCCGGTGACCCTTGCGGCCCTGGAGGCGGGCAAGCACGTGCTCACCGAGGCCCGGATGGCCATGAACGCCGCCGAGGCCCGCGCCATGCTGGACGCCGCCCGCGTCCGTCCCCATCTCACCGCCCAGATAGTCCCGGCGCCCATGACCCTCAAGCAGGACCGGACCATCCTGTCCCTTATTGCCGACGGGTTCCTTGGCGACCTGTTGGCCGTGGACTTGCAGGGACTCGCCGGCTCCTTTGTGGACGCGGAAAGCGCCATTCACTGGCGGCAGGACCGGGACTTGAGCGGCCTCAACATCCTCAACATGGGCATATGGTACGAGACCCTCATGCGGTGGATAGGCCCGGCCGTTAGGGTTATGGCCATGACCAGGGTTAACGTGAACCGCCGCCGGGACGCTCAGGGCCGCATCCTCTCCATCACCGTTCCCGACCACGCCGATGTTCTGTGCGAGATGGCCTGCGGGGCCCAGGCGCGCCTGCGTTTCAGCGCCGTCACCGGCCACGCCGGAGGTTCCGAGGCGTGGCTCTTTGGCAGCGAGGGGACCCTCCGCTTGGATATGGAGACCGGGAAGCTCTGGGGCGGCAGGCGCTCCGACGCCGGGTTGACCGAGATACCCGTTCCGCCGGAGAAGCAGGGCCGGTGGCGGGTGGAGGAGGAGTTCATCGGCGCTATCCGCGGCGAGGAGCCGGTTACCCACACCTCTTTTGAGGATGGCGTCAGGTACATGGAGTTTACCGAGGCGGTGACTCGCAGCGCCCAATCCGGCCGCGCAATACACCTTCCCCTCTAACCGACCTTGGCCGGAGGCGCGCCGCGGAACCGGCCCCTCCTCTGGTTCGCCGGTTAGCGGAAGCTGGCGAACCCGTCGGGCGTCTCCACCTCAATAAGATGGACCACGTTGGATGCCAGCGCGTCGCCCAGGGCCTTGGTAAGCTCGTCAAGGCTGCGGACCCTGGAGGCCCCGGCGCCGTAGGCCTCGGCCAGCTTCACGAAGTCCGGGTTCCGCAGTTCCGTGCCCATGTAGCGGCCATTGAAGGTGTCCCTCTGCATTCCCTTCAGCACCCCCCAGGCGTTGTCGTTGAACACCAGGACCACGGGGCTTATGCCGTACTGCAACGCCGTGCCCAACTCCTGGATGTTGTACTGGAACCCGCCGTCGCCGGTTATCACAACCACCTGCTTTTCGGGCGCGCCCACCTTGGCCCCAAGGCCCGCCGGGAACCCGAAGCCCAGGCCGGCCCAGGAGTTGGGGCCTAGGTAGGTGTTCGGCTCGTAGAAGGGCAGGCACCTCGACGCCCGGTAGTTGGGCACGGTGGCGTCTCCCACCACAACGGCGTCACGGGCCAAAACGCCGCGGATGCCCTCCAGGGTCCTCATTTCGTTGGGATACTGGGCCGTCAAGCTCCGGTGGAGGTCCTCCTTCAGCCGCGCCACCTCCGCCGCGTAGCCGCCGTTGGAGCCTGCTCCCTCCGAGTCGATGAGCGATAGAATCTGTCCCAACGCAGTCTTAGCGTCTCCCACGACGCCCAGGGACGCGGGGTAGTTCTTGCCTATCTCACCGGGGTCAATATCTATCTGAACGATGTTGGCGGGGAGCTTCAGCCCCTGCTGCACGGTCCTGTGGTAGGCCATGGATGAGCCGATGAGCAGCATGAGATCAGCCTTGCCCAGGAAATCCTCCAGGGGGCTTTCGCCCCTCATGCCGCCGAACTCCCCCACGCCGAGGCCAAGGGGGTGGTCGTCGGGGAAGGCCCCCTTGCCCGTGGTGGCGCTGGCGACCGGGGCGCCGAGACGCTCCGCAAGCTGGCGGAGTTCGGCGGTCGCCTCGGCCAGCATCACGCCTCTGCCCACCCAAATAATGGGCCGTTTCGCCTCCTTCAGGGCCTTGGCCGCCTGCTCTATCCTGCCCTCGTCGGGCTGGGCCGGGGCCATATCCCTTGGCGGCAGGATTTCAACGTCGGCCCGCTTCTCAAAGAGGTCCGTGGGAACCTCTAGCTCCACGGGGCGCGGTCTATGGCTGCTGAACCTCTGAAAGGCCTCGAGGAAGTAGTCCGGCAGCGAGTCAAGGTTGTCGATAAGGGCGTTCCACCCCGTCACGGAGCGGAACATGCCCAGCTGGTCCTTGGCCTCGTGGATGGCCCCTTTGCCGGAGTCTATCAACTCCAACTCGCAGTTGGCGGTGACCTGAAGCACCTTAGACGAGGCGTGATAGGCCTCCCCCATGGAACCCATGCTGTCGGCGGCCCCGGGGCCGCCGCTGGTGAACAGGACCCCCGGCTTGCCGGTGACCCGGGAGTACCCGTCGGCCATGAAGCCCAAGGCGTGTTCGTGCCGCCCGCCGATGAAGCGTATGGACTCCTGCTCGTCGTACAGCGCGTCGTATATGTGCATGGTGTGGGTGGAGATGATGCCGAACACCGTATCGACTCCGTGGGCCTTCAGGCTCTCCACCACGGCTCGTCCTCCCGTCATCAGGGCCATAAAACACCTCAGGTTGCTGGTGGCCCCATCATACACCAGCCCTCTCCTAGCCACAACACGACGGGGGGAATGGGTGGGCGCGTCGTCTTGCCACGGCGGTGGGGCGCCCGTATACTTGACCGCGTTGGGGCCGGGTTTTCAACTTCCGGCTCAAGGAGGAGAAGGTGAATCCCCAAGACGTTGATGAGGTTAGGATGCTCTTGGCCCGCTCCGGCGTGGAGGTCCCACAGGAACGGTTGGAGAGTCTGGCCAAGACCCTTCAGGAGTACCGCTCTCGCCTGAAGACGCTGTACGCGGTGGACGTGGAGGGCGAGGAGTCCGCCGCCGTTTTCCGGTCGGGCGAGGGGTGGAATGAGGAGGCGACATCGTGACAAAGGCCAACTCGGAACTCCACTACCTTACCATTAGAGAAGCGGCGCGTCTGATAAAGGGCGGGGAGTTGTCCCCCGTTGAGTTGACCCAGGCCGTCCTCGACCGGATAGACGCCGTGGATGGCGACCTGAAAAGCTACGTCACGATAGTCGCCGACTCAGCCCTGGCGTCCGCCAAGGAAGCGGAGGCGGAGATAGCCCGCGGGGATTACCGGGGGCCGCTTCACGGCATCCCACTAGGTCACAAGGACCTGTACGACACCAAGGGCGTTAGGACCACCGCCCAATCGCTGGTGCACCGGGACCGGGTTCCCACCGAGGACGCCACGGTGATACGGCGTTTGGATGAGGCCGGGTCGGTGCTGCTGGGCAAGGTGGCCATGTTCGAGTTCGCCATGGGCGGGCCGGAGACCAGCCTCTTCGACCAGGCCAAGAACCCGTGGAACCTGGACTACGTGACGTCGGGGTCCAGCAGCGGCTCCGGAGCCGCGGTGGCCGCGGGACTGGCCATGGGTTCCCTCGGCTCCGACACGGGCGGCTCCATCCGAGGCCCGGCGTCCTACTGCGGCATCGTGGGACTGAAGCCCACCTATGGCCTCGTGAGCCGGTACGGGGTGATTCCCATAAGCTGGTCCCTGGACCACTGCGGCCCCATGACCCGGACGGTGGAGGACACGGCCCTCATGCTTCAGGCGGTGGCGGGCCACGACCCGCGGGACGCGGCCTCCGCCCGGGAGCCGGTCCCGGACTACTCGGCGGCCTTGCGGGAGGACGTTAAGGGGCTGGTTATCGGGGTGCCTGCCCACTACTGCTACAGCGCCGACGCGGGCATAGACGCCGGGACCATCGCGTCCGTGAAGAAGGCCCTTCAAGACCTGGAAGGGTTGGGGGCCAGGGTTGAGGAGGTTCACCTCCCATCCTTGGAGTACGCCTCCGTCGCCAACAACGTCATCACCCTCAGCGAGGGGTACAACTACCACCTGCCCAACGTGATATCTCAGCCTCAGAACTACGGCGAGGCATTCATCAGCCGCCTATACCTGGGCGGTCTGTTCACCGCCTCCGACTACGTGCAGGCCCAGCGTGCCCGCAGCGCCATGTGCCGCGAGTTTCGCCGGGTGATGAAGCGCGTTGACCTTATCGCCATGCCCACGGGCCACAGGCCGCCGATGCGCTACGACGAGTATGAAACGGGGTCTTGGCTGCACTGGCCCAGCTTTATGGCCGCCTTCAACCAGACGGGAATGCCGGCCATATCCGTGCCCTGCGGCTTCACCGAGGAGGGGCTGCCCATCGGGCTTCAGTTGGCGGGCCGGCCCTTTGACGACGCCACGACGATGAGGGCCGCGTACACCTACCAGGAGCACGCGGGGTTGCACAAAAAGCATCCGTCGTTGTAAGTGAGCCCCTAGCCGGCCCCCCCCCTCCTCTCGGGAATCCGGGAGCGCCGGCGTTGCGCCGGGCCAACCGAGCAAGGGCCGCGCGCCTATCCGGCGTTCCCGCGCAGGCGGGAAGGGCGCGTGCGCCCACTTAGTTTTGAAGAGCGTTGGTTCTGCGTCGGGGGCTTCGGCTTCCCGTTCCCTCCCATCCGTCATTCCCGCTCCCCCTCTCGTCATTCCCGCGCAGGCGGGAATCCAGGAAGGCCCCATCCAAAACCAACGCCCCAAATCCCGGTGTAGGGCCTCCCGCGCAAGGGCGCGCGCTCCCATCCGGCGTTCCCGCCCCCTCTTATCCGTCATTCCCGCGCAGGCGGGAATCCAGGAAGGCCCCATCCAAAACCAACGCCCCAAATCCCGGTGTAGGGCCTCCCGCGCAAGGGCGCGCGCTCCCATCCGGCGTTCCCGCCCCCTCTTATCCGTCATTCCCGCGCAGGCGGGAATCCAGGAAGCCCCCATCCAAAACAGCCAATGTGTCGCTCTCATGCCCTCGGCCCAACCTGCCGCCCCAACCCAGAGTTCTGTCAAAGGAGGACGGTGGCGTTAGAAGAGAATCGGGAAAGATGGATTCCCGCCTACGCGGGAATGACGGGAGGGGAGAGAGGCGGGAAGGGCGCGTGCGCCCACTTAGTTTTGAAGGGCGTTGGTTCTGCTGTGTAGGGTTCCTGGATTCCCGCCTGCGCGGGAATGACGGTGGGGGGAAGGCGGGAATGACGGATGGGGGGGAGGGCCGGAACGGATAGGAGGCGGGAAGCCAAGCTCCCAACGCATAACCAGCGCTCTTCAAAACTAAGAGGGCGCGCGCGCCCTTCCCGCCTGCGCGGGAATGACGGAGGGGGGAGCGGGAATGACGGAAAGGAGAGGGCATAAAGGGCTGTCAGGCCCTTGCAGGCCGAGTGTAGATATAGAGGGGGCGGCTAGATGGGCGGCTTCTTGCCCGTCTTCTCCTCGTAGAGCTTCCAGGTACGGTCGTTGAAGGGGTAGTACTTCCCGGGCGAGCACTGCTCCACCGCCAGTTGCTCCTTGATGACGGCCTCCACGTCCTCCCGTTGGTGGGCTATGGATATCACCTCGTCGACCACGGCGCGGGGCGCCACCACCACGCCATCGTCGTCGCCCACCACGGCGTCGCCGGGGCGGACCAGGACTCCCCCGCACTGGATGGCGTCGTTCACCTGCCAGGGCCAGAACTCGGCGGGCCCCTGCTTGGCCGTGCTGTTGGCCGAGTAGACGGGGAAGCCGTACTCCCGCAGGGCCACGGTGTCCCGGACGGCCCCATCGGTGACTAGGCCGCCAATGTTCCGCTGCTTGAGGCGCAGGAACTTGATGTCCCCGCCCACAGAGCTAAACTGCCAACCCATAGCGTCTATAACCAGCGCCTCGCCGGGGCCGCAAAGCTCATAGGCCACGTACTCCGCCGACTGCGCGCCCTTGGGCTTATCGGCGGCCAGGTCCGGGCGGTGGGGCACAAAGCGCAGGGTAACGGCGCGGCCGGCCATCCTCTGCCCTCGCTGCAAGGGTTTCGCCCCCTCTATGAAGGACATGGGCCAGCCCTTGACCCAGAGCGCGTCAATGATGGTCTGGGTTGGAATTTGCCGCAGGACTTCCAAGGTCTCGTCGGAAATGGGGGGTAGCTCAGTCATGGGACGCCTCCAACCTCAAGAGATTCCAAGCTCCTCCAGGCGCTTGAGCGATTCCGCGTCTAAGGTCAGCCCCAGTTCAAGGCCGCCGTTGAACTTATCCGTCAGGGCCTTGAGCGTGTCGTCGCCGGGGCGCCGTCCCTCATCCAGGTGGGCGACCAGTTCCGACAGCGAGGGGTAGACCCGGTCCACGTGCCAGCAGTAGGACAGCAGCCAGGCCAACTCCCGCTCGTTGGCGGGGTTGGGTATCTCATTCAGGTCTATGAGGGCGTCAATGACCTTGGTGTACCGCAAGATGCCGGCCTTGTCCTCAGCGTCGCGGCCATAGAAGCGGCGGCGGCGCAACTCCTCAATGCGGCGCAGGTACTCCTCCTCGCCGTAGATGGAGCGCGGCAGCCAGTCCTTCCTCAGGTCCAGGACCTCGTCGCCCTTGGCGTCCACCACCGCGACGGCCACGTCGGAGCCGAGGGCCGAGTCGTATTCGAACTTCACGGCGCCCCGGAGCAGGGCCTCTTGAAGCATGAGGGTGAGGGACCTGGGGATCTTCTTGTAGGAAGGGCCGCTGGCCTCCTCGTTGCTGTCGGCCCCCACGCCGCCGGTGTTGAAGACGTAGTAGCGCTGTGGCAGCCCGCCGGCGGCCATCTCCTTGAGGGCCCCGTACATCATGTTGGCGTTGTTGTCCTCCAGGCCGATGATGAAGGGGTCGGAGAAATACTCCACGTAGGGCCTGCCGATGGCCCCGGTGGCGGCCCCCATCTGCACCGCCTCGCCGTACATGAGGACCCGTATGTACTGCTCGAGGGACAGCTTGCGGAGGGGCGCGATGATGGTGTTCTGGCGCATGACCGCCTGCCAGAAGACGCGGTCCGTGTGTTCCAGCGGCACGTGAACCGAGTCGTCCAACTGGCCGTTGGTGATGGACTTGAGGACGTGGCGCGCGCCCTTGCGGTCCAGGAGGCGGCGGCGCGACAGGATCATCCTCATGTTGCGTACGGGGTTTTCGTCATACTTGGGCTTTGAGGTATCGATATCCACCGGGACGTTCTCCAGCAGTTCCAGGGGGTTGGGCGACTCCTCGGTGCCGCGGAGAACGTCAAAGGTGATGGGGTCGTCCTCGCGGGTGAGGCCGAAGGGGACGGCGTAGAGGTTGTTCTCCGTGCCGTCGATGCCGTAGGGGCTTTCCACCCGCTGCCCGTTGCGCACGGTCTCCATGGGCTTTGGGAGGCGCTGGAGGAGGATGATGTCGTCGTTCATGGGGTAGACGCCCTCCTCCCCGTCGGTGGGGAGTCCGAGAATGCCGGCCAGTTGGCTTCCCGCCAGTTCTATCATAATTGTCAGGGTGCTCTTGCCGTGGAGGGACGGCCCCAGGGTGACGATTGCCGAGTTGGTCATGGCCCCGTCGAGGGTTCTTACGCGCACCATGCTGAGGGCGGCCTGTATGGCCAGGCCCCGGGCCTGCTTGACCTTGAACATGGCGATTGACAGAGGCCCCATCTTGTGCTCGCCCACGTAGTCGAAGCCCAGATGAAGGGAGAGGCCCAGGGTTGGCGCCTTGAAGACCAGTTGGGTTAGCCCGGCGGCCTCAATGCGGTCTTTAAGCTCTTGGGGAAGGTCCAGGTCCGTGAGCCAGTTGGGTATAGACACCTCCATGATGTCCGGCTCCTGGGCGCGCTCCTCCTCCGGCAGGTCGAAGGTCAGGCTGCGCCACATGAGGGGCAGCTGGAGATACCGGGCGCCGAACAGGAGTTGGCGGGCGTGGAAGGACCGTCCGGGAGCGTCGCAGATGCGCCTGTCCGTTTGCAAGACCCCCTCGCCCAGGTCGAATAGCCGCTTCATCTCCTTGACGGCGCATTCAAGAACCTGGGCGAACAGGGCCTGGTTCTCCTCGCTGAAGGCCAGGGCGTCGCGGTTGCGCTGGAAGCCGTCAATGAAGTACTGGGTAAGGTCCGGGCGGCGGGCCACCCCCAGTTGGCTGAAGAAGGCCAGGCCGCCGTTGTCCAGCCTGACCACCGTCTCCGGCCACACCTTCCGGGCGGCCTTGCCCTGGGCGTTGGCCTCCGCCGACTCCCTGTCGACCTCTGCCGCGTCTTCCAACACACGCCCCCGTTCCTTGTCGGGCAGGTCTTGAAAGACGCGCATACGGTCGATGAGCCACTGGTCCGAGGGGTTGAAGAGGGGGCTGTCCGGCCTCTGGCCCTGCTTGGCCAAGGCCACCAGGTCGCCGAGGGATTTCACAAAGGAGGGGTTTTGGGTGGGGCCAGCCAGGATGGATGCTTTCCGCTGGCCCCCGTTGCTGCCGTCTTTGTTCACAAATCTTCTCCCAATATCGTCTGTGAGGGGGCCGGCCCCGGGGCTGAGGGACCGGCCTCGTCTATATTTTCCACCGTCTCCCGGCGCAAGCGCACGATAGGCGGCTTAGGGGTTTAGGGGAATTTCGGCGCCCAAGCCCTGTTCCCTGGCCTTCCGGTAAACGTAGGCGGCGGCGGCCACGTCGCTGACCCCGACGCCGTGGGACTTGAACATGGTGATGGCCTCGTCGGAGGGTCGAGCCGCAATCTGCCCGGCCGCCACGGGGGCAAGCTCGCGGACCTGTTCCCACCGCACCAGACCTTGGTCGATGCTGAAGAGGAGGTCGCCGGAGTACCGCTTGGCCTCCTCCAGGCTGTCCACCACTATGGAGTCCACGCGGCTGATGACGCCGTTGTCCACCTCCCGGCGGGTCCAGTGGTTGGACCCCATTATGCTGAGGTGCATACCCGGCTCCAGCCATTCGCCTAGGAGCACCGGGTTGGGGGAGGTGGTCATGGTGATTACGATGTCGGCGCCCGCCACGCAGGACTGGGCGGTCTCGGCGGCGGTCACCTCCACGTTGAGCCGCTCGGACATTTCGGCGGCGAACCGCTGGGACCTCTCCGCCACGATGTCGAAGGCGCGGATGGAGCGGACGTCGCGAACGGCGCACACCCCTTCAAGCTGGGCCGTGGCCTGGGCGCCGGTTCCAATGATGCCCACGGTGGAGGCGTTTTGGCGGGACATGTGCCGGCTGGCCACGGCGCTGAGGGCCCCCGTCCGCAGTTGGGAGCAGCGGCCCCCTTGCAGCAGGGCCAGCAGGTCGCCGGTCTGGCTGTCGTGGAGGACGGTTAGGAAGCGGGAGCCGGCGGGGAACCGGGCCGTGTACACCTTCAGTCCAACCACGCCGGAGTCCAAGAGGGCCCCGGGCATGATGTGGTGATACCCCACGGGGGTGCGGATGTGGCTGCGAGGTTGAAGCCAGGCCATGCCGCGGTGCGCCTGGCCGAGCATGTCCTCCATCACGCCGACGCACTCCTCCATGGTCATCAGCCGGTTGACCTCGCTATCCGTAAGAAGCAATGGCATGTAATCTCCTCCTGCCGTAAGCCGCCGATGCTGGAATGAGTATACCATACCTTGCTACCCCGTAGCCCAAGGAGTGGGAGGGAACCGAGGTCTCGCGCCGTCCGGAGCGGGGGCGGCGGTGTCACGCGCGGCGCGCCGGCTCCGCCCGCAGCCCGCCCTTGGCCTCAAAATCAATGGGAACGGCAACGGAAATTGCCCATTTAGCCCCAAACCCGCGCGCCGCCTATTCCCACCTGTCCTCATTCATGGCAGGAGGAGGCATGGCAGGAGGAGGCATGGCAGGAGGAGGCATGGCAGGAGGAGGCATGGCAGGAGGAGGCATGGCAGGAGGAGGCATGGCAGGAGGAGGCATGGCAGGAGGGGGATGGCAGGAGGGGGATGGCTGGGCGTATGAGTCATCTACCGCGATAAGCGGAAGAGGCCGTGGCCCTTTCCATTGCGCTATTCATCTAATCAACTGGGAATTAGATGGTTAGGCAGATGGTTGGCAAGGGGAAAGTCCCCTTAATAAGGAGACGTGGAGCCAGGAGAGAAAAGATGGAGCGGAAGATGGGATTCGAACCCACGACCCTCTCCTTGGCAAGGAGATGCTCTACCACTGAGCCACTTCCGCTCGCCGGCGCCTGCGCGCTGGTGCCGAGGGTCGGAATTGAACCAACGACACGCGGATTTTCAGTCCGCTGCTCTACCCCTGAGCTACCTCGGCAGTCACACATATACTAATTTGACGCCCTAGAGGTGTCAAGCACGCCGGCGCCCTGAGTATGTCCCAAATGGCGCCCTGTGTTAAGATAGTGAAAAGGGTCGCGCGCCCCCAAAGGGCTCGATTAAATGAAGCCTGTGAACTAAATTAAGCCCATGAACGTTCTTTACATAACCTCCCAAAGACCCGGCGCCGGGAAGAGCGCCGCGGCCATGGCCATCCTATCGGCCCTGGCTGAGCGGGGCCGGCGGGTTGGATACTTCAAGCCCTTCGCCAACGGCCCCGGGCCTGACGGCGACGTGGACTTCGCCCGCCAGGTGGCGGCGTGGGGCGAGGCCGGACTTGTGGTTGAGCCTCTGTCGCCCCGGCCTGACGCCTCCTCCCCCTCCGCGGTCGCGCGGGCGGTGGAGGGGGTCAAGGTTGCCGTGGCCGCCGCGCCGCGATGCGACGTCCTGATTCTGGAAGGCCCCAGTCTCCGAGACGACGAATCGGACCTTTCGGCCCTCTCCCTGCGCATCGTCGAGGAGTTGAACGCCCGGGTCCTGCTGATGGCGGCCTACAGTCCGGGAATGGGCCTTGAGGGGTTGAGCCGCGACGCGGGGGCCTTTGGCCATAGGCTCCTGGGCGTTGTCCTGAACATGGTGACTCGCCACCGGCTCCGGGAGGCGGAGGAGTTGGCGCGCCGTCCTGAGGCGGCGGACGCCGGGCTTTTGGGCGTGGTCCCGGAAGACCGCCTCATGCTGTCCGTCACCCTCGGCCAGGCCGCTGAGGGTCTCGACGGGCGGTGGGTGATGGGCCGGGAGGGGGCCGGGCGGCTGGTGGAGCGGTTCCTCATCGGCGGCAATCTCATGGACTCGGGGAACGCCTACTTCGGGCGCAAAGAGGCAACGGTGGTCATTGTGCGGGGCGACCGGCCGGACATCCAGCTGGCGGCCCTGGCGTCACCCCTTCACGGCCTGATAATCACGGGGGGACACAGACCCACCGAGTATCTGTACCATGAGGTGGAGCGGCTGAACGTTCCCCTGGTGGTGGCCCCGGGGCGCACGGACGCGGCTGTGGACGCCCTCGCGCTGGCCCTAGACGCGGCCAACGGTCGTCACCCGGCCAAGGTCGCCAGGTTCCGGGAGCTTTTGGCTACCCGCTGCGGCCTTGAGGAGGCGCTAGAGCAGTTGGCCTGAGTGTCTTCCCTCGTGAGACCTTTGCGAAATTCCCCGTGAAGCGCATATAATTAAGAGGACGACCTCGGCAAAGGCAAGGCTCTAGGTTCCCCCACCCCGCGCTTTCGCGGAAATGGCGGTTGCGCGAAGGCTATCCGCCGGCAACGGGACGGCGCGCCGTTCCGTAGGCCCATGGGGCGTGAGAAAAACGGGAGTCAAAGGGCTAAAAGGTCTTGTTTGCATAGGTGATAAGGTTTAGAATCCTCATCTGCGAGTATTTTCCAAGGGGGGCAGGTGATTGAATGCACTAGGAACGCATTTGCTGTTAGAGCTAAGACAGTGTAATCCCCGTGCCTTAGACGACTTGGATTACGTGAGGGAGGCGATGGTCGACGCGGCTCGGGTGGTGGGCGCGCAGATAATCGGAGAGTCCTTCCACCAGTTCAACCCCCAAGGGATAACCGGCGTTTTGGCCATTGCCGAGTCCCACCTGAGCATTCACACGTGGCCGGAACTCGGCTACGCGGCGGCGGACATCTTCACCTGCAACGCCTCCTCTGAGCCGAGGGACGCGGCGCGTCTCCTCATCGACAAGCTGGAGTCCAAGGACCCGTCCATCCACATTATCGAGCGGGGCGTCGAGGCCCCCGCGCCGGTCCCTTCCTCCTAGCCCGGCGTCCCCGGTGGACCTTCAAGGGAAGTGGTTCTTTGAGCTTATCACCCCCGACCTGGTTCTCCTGTATCGCGTAAAGAACTTCCTGTACTCCGGCAAAACGGACTATCAGGACGTTGAGATACTGGAGACCGGGACCTTTGGCAAGTCCCTAGTCCTAGACGGCAAGACCCAGTCGACCTCCGCAGACGAGCACATATATCACGAAGCCCTGGCCCATCCCGCCCTCCTCCTTCACCCCAACCCCCGGTCCGTCTTCATAGGCGGCGGCGGCGAGGGGGCCACCCTGCGGGAGGTCCTGGCCCACAGGAGCGTGGAGCGGGTGACCATGGTTGACCTGGACGGCCGGGTTGTGGAACTGGCCCGCGCCCACCTGCCGGAGCACAGCCGGGGGGCCTTTGACGACCCACGGACGAGGCTTGTCCACCAGGACGCCCGGCGGTACCTGGCCGAGACCACAGAGGTCTACGACGCCATAGTCTTGGACTTGGTGGACCCGCTGGAGGGCGGCGCGGCCTACACCCTGTACACGAGGGAGTTCTACGAGATAGCCATGTCGAGGCTCAGCCGCGACGGGGTTCTGGTCACCCAGTCGGGGCCCGGCAGCCTGCTGAATCACACCGAATGCTTTACCGCCATCGTCAACACCCTGTCCGGCCTCTTCCCCGCGACGCTGCCCTACGCCGTATACGTGCCCGCCTTTGTGACGCCGTGGACCTTCACCATAGCCTTAAAAGGCCCCGCGGCGGCGTCCTCTCTTTCCGGACCCGAGGAGGTGGACGCCCTGATAGGGGAAAGGCTGCAAGGGCGTTTACGGTTCTACGACGGCGTGACCCACCGGCACATGTTTTCTCTGCCCACCTACCTGCGGGAGGGCATAGCCGCCGAGAGGCGCGTGGTCACCGACGACGCCCCGGTGTTCATGGTGTAGCGTCGGCGTCGGCCGGCCTTCAGCCCTCCCCATTGCGGGCCGCTATCCACATTCGGAAGGAGTCCGGCGTCACCGGACGCGTCCCGGGGCCGCCAGGTTCCAGGGTGAAGCTGCGGACGAACCGCCATCCGGCCCTGTCCAGGAGCCGCCTCATCTCGTGGAGGCTGTAGATTCGCATCTCCATCTCCAGCCGCAAACGGAGCTTCAGGTCATCCCCTCTGCGCTCGTAGAAGCTCCACACGTTTTCAAGGGTAGAGGTCTCCAGATTCAGGCGCCGCTCGTCCCGGTACTGGACGCCGCCGGCCTCTTCGATGCCAATGGGCTGGAAGTTGCGCAGGATATAGTCGCGGTTTAGGGTTTCCAGAATCAGGGCCGCGCCGGGGGCGGCGAGGCGGCGCAGCGACTGGAAGAACCGCAGGTCGTCCTCCTCCCCGTAGTAGCCGTGGGACGTGAACATGTTGATGAAGGCCTGGAAGGGGGCCTCGCCGCCGAGGGAGTTCTCCAAGCTCCGCGCGTCGCCCCCCACGAGACGGATGTCCGCCCCGGCCTCCGCGGCCAACTCCCTGGCCCGTTCCAGAAATAGGGGCGACAGGTCGAAGCCGACCACCCGGCAGCCCTTCAGGGCCAGGGGGACGCTGTGGCGTCCGATGCCGCAGCCCACGTCCAGGACCCTGGCCCCGGCGGGCAGGTGGAAGGCGGCGAACTGGTCCGCCAAGACGTCGGCTTCATGGACTCCGCGCTCCCGGGCGGCCTCGAGAAAGGGCATGTAGAGGCCGGCGTTTTCCACAAAGAGGCGATGGGTCCAGTGGGTCTCTCCCCGGCTCGCGCCGGGGTTGGCGGGATTATCGATGGCGGTGATGGCCCCGTCGTTCCTCTCCCCGGCCCGCGCCGGGGTTGGCGGAATTATCGATGGCGGTGATGGCCTCGTCGTTCCTCTCCCCGGCCCGCGCTGGGTTGGCGTTCTTGGGATGGGCGGGCGGCACAGGGCCGGGGCCGCCTACTCGTCGTCCTCGTACTGCTGCTTCAGCATCTCCACCACGCCCTCGTCGGCCAGGGTGGTCGTGTCGCCCAGGACCCGTCCCTCGGCGATGTCCCGGAGGAGGCGGCGCATTATCTTGCCGCTGCGGGTCTTGGGCAGGTCGGCGGCGAAGTAGATGTCGTCGGGCCGGGCGATGGCGCCGATTTTCCGGGCCACGTGGGCCTTCAACTCCCGCTCCATGGCGTCGGAGGTCTCCACCCCCTCCTTCAGGGTGACGAAGGCCACCACCCCCTGTCCCTTCACCTCGTGGCTCTTGCCTATGGAGGCCGCCTCAGCCACCGACCGGTGGTCAACCAGCGCGCTCTCCACCTCCATCGTGCTAATGCGGTGTCCCGCCACGTTTATCACGTCGTCCACCCGCCCCAGAATCCAAAAGAAGCCCTTATCGTCCATCTTGGCGCCGTCCCCCGTGAAGTAGACGTTGGGATACCGGCTCCAGTACTGCTCGACGTACCGCTCCGGGTCGCCGTAGATGGTGCGGAGCATGGCGGGCCAGGGACGCTTCAGGATGAGGTAGCCGCCCTGGCCCGGGGCCACCGGGTCGCCCTTCTCATCCACGACCTCCGCTTGGACGCCGGGGAAGGGCCTGGTCGCCGACCCCGGGGTTAGGGTGGTGAGGCCGGGCAGAGGCGTGATGAGGATCATCCCCGTCTCCGTCTGCCACCAGGTGTCCACCACGGGGCAGCGGCCCCCGCCGATGTTCTCCCGGTACCACATCCACGCCTCGGGGTTGATGGGTTCCCCCACGGTTCCCAGGAGCCTGATGGAGGAGAGGTCATGTTTGGCGGGGTACGACTCGCCCCACCGCATACAGGCCCGGATGGCCGTTGGCGCGGTGTAGACAATGGTGGCGGCGTACTTCTCCACGATGGCCCAGAACCGGTCCCGGTCGGGGTAGTCCGGCGCGCCCTCGTACATCACCGACGTGGCGCCGTTGGCCAGGGGCCCGTAGACGATGTAGCTGTGTCCGGTCACCCATCCGATGTCGGCGGTGCACCAGTAAACGTCCTCCTCCTTAAGGTCGAAGACCCACTTGGTGGTGGCGTAGGCCCCCAGGAGATATCCCGCCGTGGTGTGGACAACGCCCTTGGGCTTGCCCGTGGTGCCGCTGGTGTACAGGATGAAAAGCATGTCCTCGCTGTCCATAGGCTCGGCGTCGCAGTGGGTTGACTGCCCCTCCACCAGGTCGTCCCACCAGACGTCCCGGCCCTCCTTCATGGAGACATTGGCGTCGTCCCCAATGCGGCGGGCCACGATGCTCGTTCGCACAGTGGGGGTTCCCTCCAAAGCCTCGTCGGCGTTCTGCTTTAGAGGAACCACGCGGCCCCGGCGGTAGCCGCCGTCGGCGGTGATTAGCACGTTGGCCTGGCAGTCGTTGATGCGGTCTCGCAGGGACTCGGGGCTGAACCCGCCGAACACTATGCTGTGAGGCGCGCCGATGCGGGCGCAGGCCAGCATGGCGATGGGCAGTTCGGGAATCATGGGCATGTATATGGTGACCCGGTCTCCTTTCTTCACGCCCAGGCTCTTGAGCCCGTTGGCGAACCGGCACACCTCCCGGTGCAGGTGGGCGTAGGTGTACACCTTCCAATCGCCGGGTTCCCCCTCCCACACGAGGGCGGCCTTGTTGCGGCGCGGCCCCGTCAGGTGCCTGTCAAGGCAGTTGTAGGAAACGTTTATCTTGCCGCCGGTGAACCACTGAGCGTTGGGCGGGTCCCATTGGAGGGTCTTGTCCCACCGCTTGAACCAGTGAAGCTCCTCCGCCCACTGTGCCCAGAACCCCTCGAAATCGGCGTCCGCTTTCTGGTAGACGCCGGCGTCGCGGACGTTGGCTTGAGCGGTGAACTCCTCCGGCGGCGGGAAGGTTCTTCCCTCCTGTAGAAGGGCCTCAATGCTTGGGACGGTGTCGGCCATGACGTCAACCTCCGAATGGGATGGGTCCTGAACAGTTTTTAACACAAAGGGTGGGTGGAGTAAACGCTTTGTCCCCCCTTGAGTGAGTCCCCGAGAGATGGTATGGAGGCTCCGGGATGGTATGATGGAGCGAAAAGGCGCGGCGGCCCTCTCGCCATTGGACTGGCCGGCCCGCCCAAAGGAGGAGGAATGATAACTGTGAATTCGCCACCGGACCGGTTGTCTCCGGGGCTTGTGGCGGCCTACAAGAAGCTGGCCCCGGCGACCCTGGGCCACGTGTTGGAGACGGCCATGGAGGGTTCCATACAGGCCATCTGGCGGCCCGTTAAGCTGGTGGGCCCGGCCCTGACGGTGCAGACCTATCCGCAGATAACCTCGGCGGTGGCCGCCGCCCTGAAGATTGCCCGGCCCGGCGACGTTCTGGTGATTGCCCGCGCCGGCGAGCATCGCCACGCCACCACCGGCGAGATAGGATGCCTGGGCTACGTGGAGGCGGGGATAGCGGGCTTGGTCACCGACGGCCCCATCGCCGACCGCGCGGCCATTGAGCGGATGCGGTTCCCCGTCTTCTCCCGCGGCTCCGTGGCCATGACGGGGAAGACCGGCGGCTGGGGCATCGAGTGGGGCGCGGTCAACGTTCCCGTAAACGTGGGCGGCGTGGTGGTCAACCCCGGCGACATGGTGTTCGGCGACGATGACGGAGTGCTGGTGGCCTCGCCGGATGAGGCCAGGGAGCATCTGGGCTTTGTGCAGGAGAAGGAGGCGTGGGAGGCGTGGGTGCGGAAGGAGATAGCCAAGGGTCGGACCATATCCCAGTGCCGGGCCGAATGGCCGGACCCGATGACGAGGGTCACCATCGGAACCATCACGCGGGAGGGCTGAGCGGCTTGCGCCTAAACAGGAAGGGGCGCGCGCCTGCCCCCATCCGTCATCCCTGTGGAAACGGGGCAGGGCGTGCGCCCGCCTCTCCCCATTTCGTCATTCCCGCTCCCTCCCTCCCGTCATTCCCGCGCAGGCGGGAATCCAGGAAGGCTGTGTAGCAGAACAGACCCCATAGGCCGCGCCTCGGCTCTCTCCTACCGGCGTATGATGGGAGAGGTGAGACGCAGCGCCGTTACACCAGCGCAATCGCGCCACGGCGCGCGTCATGGGTCCGTAAGGGTGAGGCCCGTTCCCCCTTTCCGTCATTCCCGCGCAGGCGGGAATCCATCTTCCCCGATTCCCTCCTAACGCCATCGTCCTCTATTGACAGCGCTCCGGGTTGGGGCGGTTGGTTGAGCCGGGGGCGTGAGAGCGACACATTGCCGTTTTGGATTGAGTCCTTCCTGGATTCCCGTTTTCACGGGAATGACGGATAAGAGGGCGGCCACCCGAAGCCTACAACGCAGAACCAACGCTCTTCAAAACTTAAGTGGGCGCTCGCGCCCTTCCCGCCTACGCGGGAATGACGGGAGGGCGAGGGTCGCGGCGCTGGGACTCTGGCCGCCTGTGCTACAATCTTGAGGCCATGACCACCCAACTACTTCAGGGGCTGAACCAGGCCCAGCGCGAGGCGGTGGAGGCCATAGATGGGCCGTTGCTCATCATCGCCGGGCCGGGTTCCGGCAAGACCCGCGTCATAACCCACCGCATCGCCTACCTGGCGCGGGTCGTCGGGATAAGCCCCCACGGGATCATGGCCGCCACCTTCACCAACAAGGCCGCTAACGAGATGAAGGGCCGGCTGAGCCGTCTCATCGGTCCCCGCGCCGAGGGCCTCACTGTGGGAACCTTCCACTCCTTCTGCGCCCGGGTCCTGCGCCGCCACGGGCAGCTCGTGGGTCTGGCGCCGGGGTTCGGCATCTTCGACACCGAAGACCAGATGGAGTTGATGAAGGCCGCCATGGAGGAGGCGGAGGTGGACCACAAGCAGTTCCCCCGCCGCTCCCTTCACGGCGTCATATCCAAGGCCAAGAGCGTTCTGCTGGACGCCCAGGGCCTGGCCGCTCAGCAGGGCAGCTACTTTGAGGAGGTGGCGGCCCGGGTCTACGCCCACTATGAGGAGCTTATGGCCCGCAACAACGGGGTGGACTTCGACGACCTGCTCCTCAAGACCGTTACCCTGTTCCGCACAGCCCCGGACGTAGCGCGCTGGTATCAGCAGCGGTACATCCACGTTCTCATCGACGAGTTCCAGGACACCAACATAGCCCAGTACGCCCTGGCCAAGCTCCTGGCCGAGGGGTATAGGAACATCTGCGTGGTGGGCGACCCGGACCAGTCCATATACTCGTGGCGGAGCGCCGACATCCGCAACATCCTGAGCTTCCGGGAGGACTACCCCGGCGCCAAGGTGGTGACGCTGGAGGTCAACTACCGCTCAACCCAGGCCATCATCGACGCCGCCAAGGGGGTCATCGCCGGCAACCGCCAGCGTCTGGCCAAGGAGATATTGCCCTCCCGGGGACGCGGCGATCGCCTGGTGGTCCACGAGGCCTACAACGAGGAGGAGGAGGCGCGGTTCGTCGTCCGGCAGGTGGAACGCCTGCTGGAAGACACGCCGTTCAAGGCCTCGGATTGCGCGGTGATGTACCGCGTAAACGCCCAGTCGCGGGCCTTAGAGGAGGCCTTCCTCCGTCACGCCCTGCCCTACCGCATCATTGGCGGAACGCGGTTCTACCAGCGAGCGGAGGTCAAGGACCTTATCGCCTACCTCCGCCTGATTAACAATCCCGACGACGAGGTAAGCCTACTGCGCGTCGTCAATAAGCCCAGCAGGGGTATCGGCAGGCAGTCCCTGGACCGCCTGACCCACGAGGCCAGGAGGCAGAACATACCCTTGTCCTGGGTACTGGAGCAGGTCCGCCAGGAGCGGCGCGACCGGCTTCCCCCCTCCTTCCCCCTATCTCCGCGGGCCGCCGGCGCCGTCGCGGGATTCATGGATATGATATCCGGTTTCCGCGAGAAAAAAGCCGGCCTGGAACTGGTGGAGTTGATAGACCTGCTGCTTGAGGGCATCGACTACCTGGGCTATCTCAAGGGCGGCGCGGACAACTGGGAGGAGCGGTGGGAGAATGTGTTGGAGTTGCGGAGCGTCGCCGGTGAGTACGGCGGCTGGGACCCCGGCGAGGGGCTGACCGCCTTCCTGGAGGAGCTGGCCCTGGTGGCCGACGTGGACTCCTACGACGGGACGACGGAGGCCGTCACCCTCATAACCCTCCACCAGGCCAAGGGGTTGGAGTTCCCGGTGGTGTTCATAACCGGCATGGAGGAGGGGCTTCTGCCCCACTCCCGCTCCATGGACAGCCCGGAGGAGGTGGAGGAGGAGCGGCGGCTCTGCTACGTGGGCATCACCCGTTGCATGGACAGGCTGTTTCTCACCAGGTCCTTCAAGCGTGGGATGTATGGCCGCAGCCTCCCGACGGCCCCGTCGCGTTTCCTGGCGGAGGTGCCCCCGCGCGTCATAGCCTCCGCCGACCCCGTGGCCGACGGTGGCAGGGGCCTCTCCTCAAGGGCCGGGGGACGGGCGCGGCGGGTCTACTCCCCAGCCGCCGCCGGCGCTGAGACACCCGCCGCGGATGAAGAGCCGCCGCAGGTGGTTTTCGAGCCCGGCGACCGGGTGCGCCACGCCGTCTTCGGCAAGGGGATGGTGGTCCAGCGCGCAGGCGAGGGGCGGGAAAGCGAGGTCACGGTGGCCTTTCTCGGGGACGCCGGCATCAAGCGGCTATTGGTGAGCTTCGCGCCTTTGCAGAAGGTGGAGGGCTAACTGTCGAACCGCTCCCCCATCTCCTTCAAAAACTTCTCCACCTCGGGAGACAGCTTGACGCTCTCCTCGGCCTCCTTGCCGGCGGAACGGGAGTCGTAGTGGACTTCCAAACGCTCAATCAGTGACTTTAGCCCCTGGTTTCGCATCACCTCGTTGTTTATCTCCCGGTACTGGCGGCGGCCCCGCTCCGGGTCGGCCAACTCCTTGGACAGGTTGTACACCGAACAGAGGATTTCCAACAGTCGGGCGGCCCCGGAGTAGTCCTCCTCAAGCTGAACGTACTGGGGCAGGTGCACCATAACGCTGACGGCCTCTATGTTCCGGCTGCTCACGCCTTCGGCCACCAGGTTCACGATGGAGGTCGGCCCCTGATATGTGCTGGGCCTCAGGGATAGCACGCTGCCGTACTTTTGCGCCGCCGCGCCGGTGGTGGAGCCGGTGACCATGAGGGGCCGGGTGTGGGGCACGGCGTCGTACATCCCGCCGATGCGGACGTACTGCTTGACCCCCAGCCTGTCTATCACGTCCAGGATGGCGTCGGTGTAGTCCTCCCCGAAGGACTGGGGTTCCAGCAGGTGGAAGAAGAGGAGGTCCGGCGGCTCCTCCCGTATGGCGTAGTTGATGATGGTGTTGGGGATGTTGAGGGCCCTGTTGCCCTCGATGGTCCGCATGATGGGGCGGTAGCGGGTGAAGTCGTAGAAGTTGCCCGGCCTGGATATGCGGCCCAACTCCTTGGCCCCGAAGTAGCGCTCCAGCTTGGTGACGGCGATGGTCCCCACGCTGCCGACGTCTATCCACGGCCGCAGCAGGGCTATGACGTGGGGGTCTTTCAGTTCCGGGAGCGGGTCGGTGAGGTCGAAAACGCCTAGCTTCATAGGGCTATCTTGCCAGAGTAGGCCCCGTCGCGCAAGCGCCCCCCGCCGGTCGCCCCTCCCCTTCCGCCCGTCCTTCTGCGCGGGAATGACGGAATGGGGTGGGAATACCGGGAAGCGCCCAATGCAGAACCAACGCTCCGCAAAACAAAAGTGGGCGCGCGCGCCCTTCCCGCGAAGGCGGGAATCCATCTTTCCCGATTCCATGCTAACGCCATCCTCATTCATTGACAGCGCTCCGGGCTGGGGCGGGAGGCCGGAATCGGGAAGCGCCCAATGCAGAACCAACGCTCCGCAAAACAAAAGTGGGCGCACGCGCCCTTCCCGCCTGCGCGGGAATGACGGAATGGGGGGCGGGCGGGAACGATGGCGAGTGGTGGTAGGAAGGCTAGAGGAGGGGGTGCCACTCCCACTGCTGGAGCCAGAGCCGCGGTTGGTCTGGCGCAACGGGGGAGGGGATGGATTCCCGCCTACGCGGGAATGACGGAAAAGAGGGCGGGAATCCATCCTTCCCGATTCCCTGCTAACGCCATCCTCATTTATTGCCAGCGCTCCGGGTTGAGCGGCAGGCTGGACGGGAAGCGCCCAATGCAGAACCAACGCTCCGCAAAACAAAAGTGGGCGCACGCGCCCTTCCCGCGAAGGCGGGAATCCATCTTTCCCTATTCCCTGCTAACGCCATCCTCATTTATTGACAGCGCTCCGGGTTGAGCCGGTAGGCTGGGCCGAGGGCGTGAGAGCGACACATTGGCCGGTTTTGGGTTGGGGCCTTCCTGGATTCACGCCTGGGCGGGAATGACGGCGTCTGGCGGGCTGGAATCGGGAAGCGCCCAATGCAGAACCAACGCTCCGCAAAACAAAAGTGGGCGCCCGCGCCCTTCCTGCCTGCGCGGGAATGACGGAATGGGATTGGAATGACGGCGGCCGGCAGGCCGGAATCGGGAAGCGCTCAATGCAGAACCAACGCTCCCCAAAACAAAAGTGGGCGCACGCGCCCTTCCCGCCCTTCTTATCCGCCCTTCCCGCGAAGGCGGGAATCCATCTTTCCCAATTCCCTGCTAACGCCATTCTCATTTATTGACAGTGCTCGGGGCTGGAGCGCCGGGCCGGGTAGGTTACATAACTTTCTGTACACTTTTCAGTTTAGTTAGAGTCTTGTTTTCGTAATGAGACCAAAATCCGTGCGGAAGCGCCGTTCCCGGCGGGCAGGCTGTGAGGGCCATGACTCCCGGCGAGACTCCGGCCGCGGCCTGCTCAATCTCCAATCAATAAAAAAATCATAAAACTTGGCTAAAACTTATTTCAAAATACTTGAAGCATTGAAAATGGGGGTGGTACCGTTGTTTACGTTGCTAGGGAGTGGTGGCGTGGAAGCGGGGTGACGAGCCTCCCTAAACATAATCTCAGGCAACCACCCCACCGGTGATGCCTGGCCTGACGGGATCCTCTATGCGGGAAACCCACCGATTAGCGGGGCTGCTCACAGCCCGTCTTTACTGTTTCCGGGATCCCTCCTCGGAAAGGGCGCCTTTCCAAGGGACCCCAAAGATTTAGAGTGTAGGAGGCCAGGTGTTCTCCAGCGAGACAGCCTTAGCGCCGGCCAAAACCGAAACAGAAGGGTTGAGGTGGCCCATAAACACGCCTTCTCTCTTTCATAAGCCTGTTCTCCTCGAAGAGGTTCTTGATGGAATGGCCGTGGTTCCCGGCGGGGTGTACGTTGACTGCACCGCCGGTGGCGGCGGCCACACCGAGGGGATCTTGGAGAGGAGCCTTCCCGGTGGCCGCGCGCTGGCCATCGACGCCGACGCCTCAGCCATCAACGCGGCCCGCTCAAGACTTGACCGCTTCGGGACGCGCCTAACCGCGGTCCACGGCAGCTACGCCGACGTGTCGGACATCATGGAAGGCTCCGGCCTCGGCAAGGCCGACGGAATCCTCTTTGACCTGGGGCTGTCGTCGTTGCAGCTTGAGGCTTCGTCGCGGGGGTTCAGCTTCCGCCGGGAGGAGCCTTTGGACATGCGCTTCAACCCCGACGGCGGGGGGCCGACGGCCGCCGACCTGGTGAACGGCTTGTCGCATACGGAACTGGCCCAGTTGCTGCGCAAGTATGGCGAGGAGCCAAGGGCCGCCGCCATCGCCAGGGCCATCGTGAGGCGGCGCCCCTTCAGCAGCGCGGCCCAACTGGCCAGGGCCATAACGGCGGTGGCCGGGCCATCCAAGAGAGGCAGACATCCTGCGACGCGTTCCTTCCAGGCCCTGCGCGTCGCCACCAACAACGAGTTGGAGAACCTGAAACAAGGGCTTGAACAGTCCATGGGGCTTCTGAAGACGGGCGGCAGGCTGGCGATCATAAGTTACCACAGCCTGGAGGACCGCATCGTAAAGGAGGCCTTCCGGAGAGAATCGCAAGACTGCGTTTGCCCCGTGGAGGTCCCCCAGTGCGTCTGCGGGCACACGGCGCAGCTTAAGCTAATCACGCGCAAGGTCATCACCCCGTCGGTCGAAGAGAGGGCGGGAAACCCACGCGGCAGAAGCGCCCGGATGCGGGTGGCGGAACATCTATAGACGAGTTACCAGTCTCTATCTGAAAGGAAAGTAAGCATGGCGAAAGACATTTTTTACACGGCTTTGGACATAGGCACCAGCAAGGTCTGCACCGTTGTGGCCCAGGTGGGACCTGAAGGGGAGTTGAAGGTGGTGGGCGTTGGGCTTGTCCCCTCTCAAGGAGTGGAGAAGGGGCGTATTGTTGACATCGCGGAGGCGCAGGAGGCCATCCAGTCCTCCATAAACGAGGCCCAGAGGTACTTGGGCAACCGCATTCCCAGCATCTTCGTAAGCGTTTCCGGCGCTCACGTCACCTGCTTCAACTCCAGCGGGATGATTCATCCCGACAGCGAGGAGAAGCCGGTCACGAGGGAGAACATTGAGCGCCTCGTCCAGTCCTCCTACCCCGACATCCCCGTCGACAAGCAGATACTGCACGTTATACCGGTGAACTACGTGGTGGACGGCTACCGGGGCGTGCGGAACCCGGTTGGCCTTCACGCCGGCAGGGTCCAGGTGGAGTCCCACGTGGTCCTGGGCGAAAGGGACATCCTGAGCAAGACCACCCACGCCGTGGAGAACTGCAACATCCCCGTGGGTGGAATGGTCCTGTCGCCCCTCGCCTCCAGCGAGGCCACTCTATACCAGGACGAGAAGGAGATGGGGGTCGTGCTGGCCGACATTGGCGCCGGCATTACGGACCTGGCCATCTTCAAGGACGGCAGCCTGTGGTACAACGCCTCCATTCCGGTGGGCGGAAACCAGCTGACCCGGGACCTTTCGGTGGCCCTGGGTATGCCCTACTACTTCGCCGAGGACCTTAAGGAGAAGTGGGGACACGCCTCGCCCGACGGGTCGGAGTCGGGGGAGGAGGTGCTTCTGCCCAGCTTCCAGGGGCAGCCCCGCCGGCTGATACGCCGCACCCTCTTGTGCAAGCCGTTGATAGAACGGTTGCAGGAGACCCTGGGGCTGTTGCAGGTCAAGATTCAGCAGACGGGCATGACCCGCTTCCCACCCGGCGGGGTGGTCCTGACGGGCGGGACGACCAAGATCCCCGGCCTGGCGGAGTTGGCTACGAAGGTCCTGGGGTGCTCGGTGCGGGTGGCGTCGCCCATGGGGATACGGGGCCTGAGCCACGAGCAGAACAAGCCGGCATTCTCAACGGTGATAGGACTTCTGCTGTGGAGCATCAAGAACCACAGTCAGAAGGGGCTTTACAGCAGCAAGGGAGATTGGAACTCGGGGGAACCGAAGACCTTTTTCCAGCGAATCAGAAGCGCGGTGCAGGTCAGGTAGCCAGGTCAGGCAGATATAAGGAACCAAAATTTCATTGAATAGAGGAGGAGCCATGGACTTTCAAGAGCAGCATTACCCGGTGGAGGAGCCAGAGGCCTTCACCATCCCCGAAGGGAAGCCGTACGGCAACCCGGTTATCCGGATTATAGGCGTGGGTGGGGGAGGCAGCAACGCAGTTAATCGCATGTGCAGCGATAAGGTGGCCGGCGTGGACTACTTCGCCGTGAACACCGACGCCCAGCACCTGACGCGGCTGGACGTGCCCAACAAGCTGGCCATCGGCCAGAACCTCACCAGGGGCCTGGGCACCGGCGGGAACCCGGACATCGGCAGGCAGGCCGCCGAGGAGAGCCGCGAGAGGCTGGAGAACCTGTGCATGGGCGCCGACATGGTGTTCTTGGCCGCAGGAATGGGCGGCGGCACCGGCACCGGCGCCGTCCCCGTCATAGCCCAGATAGCCAAGGAGTCGGGGGCCTTGACCATCGCGGTGGTCAGCAAGCCCTTCGGCTTTGAGGTGGCCACCAGGCGCAAGAACGCCGAAGAGGGCATTACCCGTCTAAAGGACCACGTCGACACGGTCATCACCATTCCCAACGACCGGCTGCTGGACCTGGAGCAGCACCGGGAGCAGACGGTGTCTTGGGATGACGCCCTGCGCCTCGCCGACTCCGTCCTGCACCAGGGCATCCGGGCCGTGGCCGAGGTGGTGATGGTTCCCGGCGAGATCAACGTGGACTTCGCCGACGTTAAGACGGTGATGCAGAACGCCGGCCCGGCGTGGCTGGCCATCGGCTCCGGCAAGGGCGAGAACCGGGCCCTCGACGCGGCCAGGCAGGCCACCAAGAGCCCTCTGTTGGACATAGCCATTGAGGGCGCCAAGAGGATACTGTTTGTCATGACCGGCGGGCCGTCCCTCTCCCTGCGGGAGATACAGCAGGCCGCCGACATAATCCACGAGTTGGCAGACCCCGAAGCCAACGTCATCTTCGGCACCGTCAAGGACCCGAAGATGGACGACGAGGTGAAGATAACGCTAGTGGCCGTCTCCTTCCCCATGGCTGAGGAGAACCTGGTCCAGCGCCAGGAGGAGCTCCGGAGGTTGCTGCGCGAGAGCGTGAGCCAGACCGGGGATGACCTGGACGTGCCCAGCTTTCTCCGGAAGGAGGCGACGAGCCGCACCAGGGGATACTTTGGCTAAGGCCGCCGCTAGACCTTTGTTCCTGAGTAATGTTCCCAGGGTCTTAACGGAATAGTACCGGCTCCTAAAGGATACCAAGGCCGGCTGGGAATCAACAGAGGCCCCGACGCAAGCGTCGGGGCCTCTCAATTTTTGAGGGGAGGGGGGATGGGGGCGGCCGGCGTCGCTCCTCAGTCCCGCCCTCTTATCCGTCATTCCCGCCTCCCCACGTGTCATTCCCGCCCTTCCTATCCGTCATTCCCGCGCAGGCGGGAATCCATCTTTCCGCCTCTACTGCGCCGCGCAACGGCGCGAATCGCCGTTCCCCCTCCTAAACACTGGGAAGGAGGAGTGGGGCATGGCCGCCGCGATTCCCGCCGTTCACCCAGCGCAGTAGAGGCGGAAAGATGGATTCCCGCCTGCGCGGGAATGACGGCATGGGGCGGGCAGCCCCGATCCCCCCGCCGCCATGCCAAGGCCGTGTATACTGTGCGTATGGACATAAGCCACGGCGTCCCTCCACCCACGACCTGCGGCGGTCGAAAGTTCCTGTGGGGCGAGCGCACCTACATCATGGGCGTCGTCAACCTCACCCCCGACTCCTTCTCCGGCGACGGCCTCGCCCACCGCCCCGAGGCCGCCTTGGAACAGGCCCTGGCCTTCCAGTCCGAGGGCGCCGACTTTATCGACCTGGGGGCCGAGTCCACCCGCCCCGGCCACCGTCCCGTGTCCGTTGAGGAGGAGTTGGCCCGACTGATGCCCGCCCTGGATAGGATAGTCGCCAAGGTTGACGTTCCCGTCAGCGTGGACACCTACAAGGCGGATGTGGCCCGGCGCGCCCTGGCCGCCGGCGCATCCATGATAAACGACGTGTGGGGGCCAATGGCCCACGGGACCACGGCGCCGGTGGCCGCCGAGTACGGAGTCCCCATAGTGTTGATGCACAACCAGGCCGGCGCCAGCTACGCCGACCTGTTGCCCGACGTTATCGATAGCCTGAGAACGGCGGCGGCGGCGGCTTTGGCAGCCGGGGCGCTTCCCGAAAACATTATCATCGACCCGGGCATCGGCTTCGGCAAGACGCCGGACCATAACCTGGAGATACTGGGCCGCCTGCGCGAAATCAAGGCGCTCCCGTATCCGTTGCTGGTGGGCGCCTCCAGAAAGTCCACCATCGGCCTGGTCCTGGATCTGCCCGTGGAGGAGCGGTTGGAAGGCACCGCGGCCGCCGTGTCCCTATCCATCGCCGGCGGGGCCGACATAGTCCGCGTCCACGACGTCAAGGCCATGGCGCGGGTGGTCAGGATGACCGACGCCATCGTGAGGGGCTGGCGACCCCCGCATTGGACGGCGTGAGATGGGGGATGGCGTGAAGCGGGACGCGGTTAGGATATACCTGGGTCTGGGTTCCAATCTGGGAGACCGCATGGCCCACCTCAGCGACGGTCTGAGCCGCTTGGGCCGGCGCGTCACCCTAACCAAGGTCTCATCAATATACGAGACCGAGCCGTGGGGCTACACGGACCAGCCGCCGTTCCTGAACTGCGTCTGCGAAGCCGTAACCGGCCTGGCTCCCCATCCCCTCCTCTCCCTCCTCAAGGAGACTGAGGGGCTGGTGGGCCGAGAGCCAACCTTTCCGGGCGGCCCCAGGGTCTTTGACGCTGACCTTCTCTTCTATGGCGGGCTGATTATGGATGAGCCGGGCCTCTGCGTGCCCCACCCGCGAATCCCGGAGCGCGCCTTTGTGCTCCTGCCCATGTGGGAGATAGCGCCAGGCCTGGTTCACCCCTCCATTGGGAAGACCATTGATGCCCTGCTGCCCCTTGCCGAGGGACGGGAGGGCGTCATCCGGTGGGCGCCGCCGCCGCCGTCGCTCATCACCCCCGCCGCCTAGGACTAGGCGTTTGGCTTCTGCGTGGTCGCGCCCTCGCCGGCCACGTACTGCCCGGCCCCCATCCGTCATTCCCGCGCAGGCGGGAATCCAGGAAGACCCCAACCCCAAACGGCTAAATGTGTCGCTCTCACGCCTTCGGCCCAAGCTGCCGCCTCAACCCGACGGTCTGTCAAAGGAAAACGATGGCGTTAGCAGGGAATAAGGGAAAGATGGATTCCCGCCTGCGCGGGAATGACGATAAAGGAGAAAGGAAATGACGGATGGGGGAGGAGCCGGGAATGACGGCATGGGGCGGGCGGGAAGCCGAAGCCCCCAACTCATAACCAGCCCGCTTCAAAACAAAGTGGGCGCACACGCCCTTCCCGCCTACGCGGGAATGACGGTAAAGAAGAAAGGGAATGACGAGAGGGGGGAGGGGCCGGGAATGACGGATAGGGCGGGCGGCGCGAGGTTCTAGGCGTCGGGCCTCTGGGTGGTCGGAATCCCGCGCAGCGCCGGGGCCGCTAGGGGGAGCGGAGGCCGGGCGGCAGCAGGTTTGGGACCGATTCCCTGATGGGGTAGCTCTCGTCGCACTCGTCGCACCGCAGCGAACCCGTCACCACATCATCCCCCCGTTCCTCCGTCGCCGCCAGGGTCAGCGGGCCCTTGCAGACGGGGCACGCCAGAATGTCCATAACCTCTTTTCGCATCGCCTCCCCCGTTATCCCCTCAGCCCCCGCTCGAAGAGGGCGCTGAGCACGTCGGCCAGCAGAAACACAATCACCCCCAGGAGCGCCATCGCCGCGCCGCCGGAGAGGGCGGACAACCACCGCGGAGACTTCCTAGACCCGTTCTGCCTTGCGCCCCGCCTGACGAACAGGACCAGATAGAACATGCAGAGGGCGAGGGCCACCTTCACCGCCAGGACCACCGCGTAGGGAACGCCCACGAAGCCGGAGGTGAGCCGGTTGAAGCTCAAGACTGCCCCGGTCACCAGCAGGATACCCGCGGCGGTGGTGGCCAGGGCGCGGAACTCGCTGCTGACGGCCTCGTCGGGGCCGCCGCCGGACTGCCTCCAAACCGGCCTCAGGACCAGCAGGTAGAACAGCCCGCCGCCCACCAGGGCCGCCGCAGATATGTTGTGGAGCCACCGTATAGCCACAAAGAGCAGGTCGCTAACGCTCATCCCGCTCCGCCATCTCCTCCTTTATGAGAGCGTCCGCGTACTGGAGCAGCCTTTCCCGTCTCTGCGCGTCGACTTCGCGGGTCTTCAGGTAGAGTTCCAAGGCCTTTCGCGGGCCAAGGCCCTCCACCATATCGGCGGGAAGCCGGGCGCGGCGCTCCTCTGCGACCTGCCGCTTGATGGAAGCCACGTAGTGGGCATCCTGCAACGCCTCCCGCACCTCCCCCTCTCGCAGCAGGGCCGACTGCTCGGCGGTCAGGGAGATTCTGAGTCTTACGATGGCGTCCTTGACGTTGTGCCGCAGGATGGCGCGCACCGTGTCTTGGGTCGGGTCCAGGCTCCCCTCCGGCGTATTCACGTCGATGGTCGTGAAGGTCCTCGCGTCGACAGGCTGGAACCGGAAGTCCGTCAGCCGCGTCCCTTGAGAGCGTGTGGGATCCAGTTCCACCACGCAGAACCCCTTGGCGTCGTCCTCCTCGCTGAAGTCCACCCGCTGGAGGCTCCCCGCGTAGGCCATAATGGGGTTCTCCCTCAACACCTGGTGCTTGTGGATGTGCCCCAGGGCGATGTAGTCGAACTCGCGCAGGTGGATATCGCTGGCCTGGAGCCAGTGGTCCTGCCCCAGTATCATGGAACGCTCAGACCCCACCGTCGCCCCGTCCACAGTGACGTGCCCGCTGAGGATGGCGGGAACCTCCGGGTCAAGCCCGCCGGCGGCCTTGCGGATAGCGTTGCCGAGCAGGTCCTGAATCCTCTGGTTTATCTGGTCCAAGGAGAAGCCGCGGGTGTCGTCCAACGCCAAAAGGTTGCTGCGGCGGGGCCAGGGCAGGGCCGTCACCTGCAAAGGGCCGCTGGGCGTCGCCACGGTGTAGGTTCCTATCTCGTCTCCCACGTACAGGTTGGGCACCTGAAGCGTGTTGAAGATGTCCATGGCCGTGGCCCGCCCGATGGCGTGGGGGAGGTCGTGGTTGCCCACCAGCAGGAAGACCGGTATCCCGGCGGCAGACAGCCTCGCCAGCCGTTGGGCCAAGCCCCGCTGCTGGGTCTGATTGGGGTCGCGGCTCTTGTAGGCGTCCCCGGCCAGGAGGACTAGGTCCACGTTCTGAGTAAGGGCGTACTCCACAACCTCATCCAGGGCCTTCAGGAAGTCCAGCAGCCTGGTGGATAGGCCGGTCTCCGGCCCCTCCGCGTTAACCCGCCCGTAGTTCTCCACGCCTATGTGCAGGTCGGCAAAGTGAAGAATGCGCATGGGCCTATATTAGCGCAGCAGCCTACGGGTTGGAAGGGCGGGTTGGAAGGATGGCGCGGCCAGCCCATCAGGCGCGTTATGCTTAGTCCAATCCTCCTTGTCCGTCATTCCCGCGCAGCCGGGAAGGGCGCGAGCGCCCACTTTGTTTTGAGGAGGGCTGGTTCTGCGTTGGAAGCTTCGGCCTGCCGCCCGCCCCTTTCCGTCATTCCCGCGCAGGCGGGAATCCATCCCCTCCTTCCGGCATTGCGCCGGGGCAACCCGCGCAAAGGCGCGCTCCCCCCTCCCGTCATTCCCGCGCAGGCGGGAATCCAGGAAGCTTTCATCCGCAAACCGACGCTGCGAACCCCGGCATTGCGCCGGGCCAACCGGGTTCCGCGCTGGCGCGGGCCTCCCCCCTCCCCGCGGTATGGTAAAATGCGTGCTGCATGAAGACGTTTAGTTCCGCGCTGCGGCTACGCCCTAGCCCCTTCACCCTCCAACTGGCCGCCCTGTCGGCGCTGGCCGGCGTCTTGGTCATGGCGCGGCAGGCAGATTACGGCGTAGCCCTGACCTGGGACTCGGTGAACTACATATCCGTGGCGCGGAACCTGTTGGATGGAGCGGGCTTCACCACCTTCCAAGGCATCCCCTACGAGTCCTTTGGCCCATTGTATCCCCTGCTCCTCGCCGCGGCCAGCCTCGGGATTTTTGACCCTCACGACGTGGCCGGGCCTCTGAACGCCGTCATCTTCGGGGCGACGGTCTTCGTAGCGGGGAAATACCTGGAGACGCGGCTAGAGTCCCGCTTCCTACTGCTCTGGGGCTGCGTCTTCCTGGCCTTCGCCATCCCGTTGACGTTTATGGCGTCCTTCGCCATGTCGGAAACGGCCTTCAGCCTGTTCGCGCTCCTGGCTTTGGTCCAGACGGACAAGTTCATGGTCAAGGGCCGGTTCCCATCCCTACTTTGGGCCTCGGCCTTTAGCGCCCTAGCCTTCCTGACCCACTACCAGGGAATTGCGTTAGTTCCCGTGGTAGCGCTGCTGTTGCTATCCCGGCCCGCCGGCGCCTGGGCGCAGAGGCTGAAGCCGGTATTCATCTACGCGTCCATCGCCCTGGCCCCCATGTGCCTGTGGATGCTCCGGAACCTCCTCCTCTACGGCGCCCCCGCCGGACCCAGGGGCGACTACCCGTTCCACTCCCTAGCGGACACTTTGGATGGAGTCCTTCGCCATCTTGCCGAATGGGTGTCCCCCAACGCGTTCTGGGGATACGCCGGGATCATTGTCTTGGCCTTCATAGTCATCCTCGGCCTCGTTCTCATGCGGGCCCGTGGGAAGGAGACGGCGGGCGCTCACCGGAGGGCCTTTTTCATGTTCGGTGGGTTTGCGTTGGTTCACCTGGCGGCCCTTGTCATTTCAGGGATGCTAAGGACCTATATATGGCTAGAGCCAAGGTATCTAACAGTCGTGTACGTCCCATTGATGTTTCTGGTCTTGACGGCCTTGGATCCGGTCTTGAGCTATGTTCGGGGGCGTGGGCCGTTGAGAGTCGGTGACAAACCGCCAATTACTGCCCCCCCCCCCCCCCCCCCCCATGAGAAGCGGGCGTCTGGCGGCTCCCGTCATCATAGCCCTCCTCTCCCTGTCGTTGGTGTACCAGGCTGGGCTGAATCTACGCCAAATAGATGAGGTTAATTACCAAGACCGGTGGAGGTTCGAGTCCCCTAGGTGGGCCGGCTCCGACTCCCTGGGATACCTGCGAGAAGTGTCCCATGATGGCGCTGTGTTCAGCAATGAGGCCGCCGCCGCGTACATCCACACCGGCCCCGCGACAAGCCACCGCTATATCAGATGCCCCGAGGGGCTGCTGCCGCGCCTTTCCCATGAAAGTGAAGGCTCCGGGAGGGAGGTCTACGTCCTCTGGTTCAATGGCGTAGGGTCTATCCGGTGCCATGGACGGGACTATGGCGTCTCCGACCTGCTCGTGTTTCCTGAGTTGGAGCCGGTGGCCTTTCTGGACGACGGGTTTCTGTTCAGGTTCGACGACAGCCCCACGACGCCGGCAGACCCCTACCGGCTCCACCGCGCCGAGTACGAGTCCCTCACCGCCACCGAGCTTGTGGTCCGTTCGACCTTCGACGTCTATCGGGATGGGGACAAGTTGACTTACGTGAAGGAGCCGTGCTCTATGGCCGACACTGAGGCCATGTTCTTCCTGCACGTCATCCCCGTGGATGAGGCTGACCTTCCCAAGAACCGCAGGCGGTGGGGCTTCGATAACCTGGACTTCCGCTTCCCGGTTAGCGGCGTGCGCTTCGACGGCCGGTGCATGGCGACGGCCCTTCTGCCAGGCTACCCCATTGACTACATCCGCACCGGGCAGTACGTGGCCGGCGAGGGCCGCCTCTGGGAGGAGCGGATTCCCCCGGCCCGGTAGCCGGCGCCGCGCCCTTCACCTTCCCGCCCTCACGCCCACCCCCCGCCGCGCCCCCCTCCCGTCATTCCCGCACAGGCGGGAAGGGCACGCGTGCCCACTTAGTTTTGAGAAGCGCTGGTCCTGGGTTGGCCGCTTCTGGACTCCTGCCGTGGCGCTCCCGCGCTCCCCCCCTCTCGTCATTCCCGCGTAGGCGGGAATCCATCCCCTCCTTCCTGCATTGCGCCGGGACAACCCGCGCAAGGGCGCGCCTCGCCGTTCCCCTTCCCTACCGTCCGGAGGGGGGAGAGGAGGCATGGCCGCCGCGATTCGCGCCGTTCACCCAGCGCAGTAGAGGCGGAAAGATGGATTCCCGCCTGCGCGGGAAGGGCACGCGTGCCCACTTAGTTTTGAGAAGCGCTGGTCTTGGGATGTAGGCTTCCTGGATTCCCGCCTGCGCGCGCCTACCAGCCGTGGCGGAGTTTGTCTTCCACCACCTCGGGCAGGCGCGAAATGGGCAGACGGAGTTGCAGCATCGTGTCCCGGTCCCGCAGGGTCACGGCGCGGTCATCCAGGGTGTCGAAGTCCACCGTCACGCAGTAGGGCGCGCCTATCTCATCCTGCCGGCGGTAGCGGCGCCCGATGCTCTGGGCGTCGTCGTAGAGGGCGTTGAACCTCTGCCGCAGCAGGGCGTGGACCTCCTTGGCCGTTGGCGTGAGCCGCTGGTTGCGGCTGAGGGGCAGGACGGCCACGGTGACGGGGGCCAGGCGCCGGTCCATGCGCAAGACCGTCCGGGTCTCCGACGCCCCGCCGGGCTTGGACGGCGCCACGGCCTCCTCCTGGTACGCGTCGATGAGGAAGGCCAGGGCTGCGCGGTCCACCCCCACCGACGTCTCGATGACGTAGGGGTGGTATCGCTGACGGGTCTCGTCGTCGAAGTAGGTGAGGTCCCGGCCGCTGTGGCCGGCGTGCTGACGCAGGTCGAAGTCGGAGCGGTTCGCGATTCCCTCCAACTCGGCCCAGCCCCAGGGGAACCGATACTCAATGTCGTAAACCGTCTTGGCGTAGTGGGCCAACTCGTCCTGCCCGTGGCGTCGGAGCCGCAGATTTTCTCTGTGGACGCCGTGGCTCACGAACCAGTTCATCCGCTCCTCCACCCAGTAGTCCAGCCACTCGGCGTCGGCGCCGGGCTTGACGAAGAACTCCAACTCCATCTGCTCGAACTCCCTGGTGCGGAAGATGGAGTTGCCGGGGGTTATTTCGTTGCGGAAGGCCTTGCCGATTTGCCCGATGCCGAAGGGCAGCTTGCGGCGGGCGCTGTTGACGACGTTTTGGAAGTTGACGTAGATGCCCTGGGCCGTCTCGGGCCGCAGGTACACCTCCGAGGCGGTGTCTTCCACAGCGCCCATGAAGGTCTTGAACATTAGGTTGAACTGGCGAGGCTCCGAAAGCCCGCCGCCGCAGTTGGGACACTTCCGCGACTCCAGGTCGTCCTCCCTGAACCGTTGGCGGCAGGACTGGCACTCCACCAGAGGGTCGCTGAAGCTGTCGAGGTGGCCGCTGGCCTTCCAAACGTTGGGGTGCATGAGGATGGCCGAGTCCAAGCCCACCACGTCGTCCCGGCTCTGGACGGTGGAGCGCCACCACGCCTCTTTGACGTTGCGCTTAAGCTCGGCGCCGAGGGGGCCGTAGTCCCAGGTGGCGTTCAGGCCGCCGTATATCTCGCTGCTCTGAAACAGAAACCCTCGCCGCTTGCACAGCGAAAGGATCTTCTCCATGGTTACCGCGTTGCCGGGGGTGGTGGACAATGGCCCTCCTGTTTAGGGGTGGTGGACTCAGGTTATCAACTGGTCTGTGGCGTGTAAAGGTTTCTCGCGCGCGCCGTGGGAACCGAGGCCCTTGGCCAACCTCTCATTGCCCGCCTCTCCCTCCCGTCCATTCCCGCCCTCTTTTCCGTCATTCCCGCGTAGGCGGGAATCCATCTTTCTTGCCCTCGTTGCCACAGGACAGCACTCCGGGTTGGGGCGGAGGCATGAAAGCGACACATTCGCTGTTCTGGGTTGTGGGCTTCCTGGATTCCCGCCTGCGCGGGAATGACGGACAAGAGGGGTGGGGGGTGCGGGAGGACGGAGGCGGTAGGGATCGAATGGGAGCGCGGGGGGTGGCGCGGTGGGACCACAGGCGCAACGGCGGCGGGGGAGGGGATGGATTCCCGCCTGCGCGGGAACGACGGAGGGAGGCGTGGGAATGACGGATAGGGCGGCCCCCCCTCAGCGGTAGTCGTCGGGGAAGCGGTCCCAGGGGTTGCGGCGCCGGAAGGGCCACTGGCCCGGCGGCGTCATCGGCTCCCGGATTACCAGTTTGTACAGCAGGGCGACCAGCATCCCGGCCAGAAAGCCTCCCACGTGGGCCCAATAGGCCACCCCGCCGCCCAGGGCGCCGAGGGACCCCACGCCCTGGAAGAGTTGCAGCACGAACCAGAAGCCCAAGACGGCAATGGCGGGCAGTTCTATGGACATGATGAAGAAGAAGACCACCAGGGTCCGGATGCGTCCGAAGGGGAAGAGGACCAGGTAGGCCCCCGTTACGCCGGAGATGGCGCCGCTGGCCCCCACCATGGGCGTTTGGGAGTCGGTGTTGAGGGCCACCTGGGCCCACACGGCGGCCAGTCCCGCCCCTAGATAGAAGAGCAGAAACTTCGTATGGCCGAACCTGTCCTCTATACTGCGGCCGAAGACCCACAGGTATAGCATGTTGCCCAGCAGGTGTATCCAACCGCCGTGGATGAACATGGAGGTGAAGGCGGTTCCCCACGTTGGGACGGGCGAGGCCACGTCGACAGCCACTATCCGCACGTCCGGGTACTGGCCCACGTTGAAGCGGAGGGCGGTGAATTCGCTGCCGCCCGCTATCTCCGCCGGGATGAGTCCCCACTGGAAGAAGAACCTGGTGACTTCAATGGAGTTGGAGAAGAAGAGGGAGCCGCCCAGATATAGTTCATAGAGGAACACCAGCGCGCAGGCGCCGATGAGGGCGTAGGTCACGTAGGGCGTGGTCCTGCGATGGGCGTCGATATCGCTGCCGATGGGTATCAACGGACGGCCGCCGCTCCGCCGCCGGGCCGGCTTGGGGGTTGGGAGGTGGAGGAGGGCATTGTCACGCTCAGCCTAAGACTCCATCTCGCGGAGGGCGGCCAAGAGTTCGCTGTCCTTCGGCATCCCCTGCTTGACGTAGCGGATGACCCCCTCCCGGTCGATTATCAAGACGGTGCGCTGTATGTTCTTGCCGTTGGGCTTCAGGGCGTCGTAGGCGTGGGCCGCGGCCCGCTGCGTGTCGGCCAGGAGGGGAAAGGGCAGGCTGTGCTTCTGCGCGTACCTCTCATGCGACGCCTCGGAGGCGGGGTTCACGCCCAGAATGGCGGCGTTCAGGGACTCAAACTCGGCCCTATCGTCCCGTAGGGCTTGGAGTTGGCGGTTTCAGCCGGGGGTGTCGTTCCGGCAGTAGAAGACCAGCAAAACGTTCTTCTTCCCCCTGAAGCCGCTGAGGGACACCTCCCGGCCATTGTTGTCCGTTAGGGTGAAGTCCGGGGCTGCGACGCCCGATTTTAACGCCATCTCGCGTCCTCCCGCGCTTTGGTATCCGGTTCCTGTGAAGTTTAGCAGAAAATCCGCGGGTGGGGGCGGCGCGGGACGGGTCAGGCGGCGGGTGGTTCCTTCCTTCTATAGCCCAGCTTCTCCAGGTATAGGATGTCCTCGCCGGTGAGGTCGGCGGCGGCCAGGAGGTCGGGGCGAAGTTTGAGGGTGCGCTCCAAGGAGCGTTCCCGCCTCCACCGCCGTATCTCCTGGTGGTTGCCGGACAGGAGGGTTTCGGGGACGCTCCATTCCCGGAACCGGGCCGGCCGCGTGTATATGGGGTGCTGGAGCAGGCCGGAGGTTATGGAGTCGCTGCGGACGCTGTCTTGGGACCCCACCGCGCCGGGCAGGAGCCTCACCACGGCGTCGGTGATGACCATGGCGGCCAGTTCGCCCCCGGTGAGCACGTAGTCGCCGATGCTTATTTCGTCGGTGACCAGCCCCTCGCGCACCCGCTCATCCACACCCGCGTAGTGGCCGCAGATGAGTATCAGGTCGAGCTGGCCCGCCAGTTCCTGGGCCACGGCCTGATTTAGGAGTTTGCCCTGGGGCGAGGTGAGCACAACCCGCGTGTGGGCCATCTCAAGTTGGGTGAGGTCGGAAAGGATGCTCTCCACGCCCTCGAAGATGGGTTCGGGCTTCAGGGCCATGCCCGGTTCGCCGCCGAACTGGTAGTCGTCGACGGTGCGGTGACGGTCATGGGTGAACCGCCGGATGTCGTGGATGCGGATATCCGCCAAGCCGTCGTCCACGGCCCGCTTGACTATGCTGAGGTCGAAGGGGCCGCGGAACATGTCGGGGAAGAGGGTGAGTATGTGAATTCGCATGGCCACGGGTGGGGTTAGGGGTGGGGATGGCGTCCGCCGGCCGTGTCGCGGAGCAGTTCCAAGGCGTGGGGCAGTACGGGAATTATCACCTCTAGGCACTCCCTCACGGCCTTGGGGCTGCCCGGCAGGGTCACGATGAGGGTATTTCCACGGATGCCCGCCACGGAGCGGCTGAGCATGGCCATGGGGGTTTTCTCCAGGGTCCGGAGGCGCATGGCCTCGGGGAGGCCCGGGGCCTCTCTGTGGATGACGGCCCGGCAGGCCTCCGGGGTCACGTCCTGGGGGCCGAAGCCGGTCCCGCCCGTGCTGACGACCAGGTCCAGGCCGTCGTCGTCGGCCCAAGTCCGGAACCTGTCCTCTATGGCCCCCCGCTCGTCGGGGACTATCTCGTACCGGCGCGCCTCGTACTGTGGCGGGGCCAAAAGCTCCCGGATGACGCGGCCGCTGGCGTCTTCCCGGCGGCCATGGTATCCGCCCGTGCTGACGGTGAGTATTCCAAGGCTAAACATCGGATGCTGAGTTCATGGTAACACAAGGCGAGGGGGCGTGTATGCGCTTATTCGTTGCCCACCCACCCGTCATTCCCGCCTCCCCCTCTCGTCATTCCCGCGCCGCGCCTCCGCCATTCCAGCCTCCCCTTTCCGTCATTCCCGCGAAGGCGGGAATCCATCTTTCTTAATTCGCTTCTGGCGCCATCGCCCTTTCTTTGACAGACCGCCGGGTTGGGCCGGGGGGGGGTGAGAGCGACACATTGGCCGTTCTGCGTTGGGGACTTCCTGGATTCCCGCCTACGCGGGAATGACGGTAAAAAAGGGGAACTCCGGGTTGAGGCGACAGGCTGGCCGGGGGCGTGAGAGCGACACATTGGCCGTCTTGCTATGGGGTCTTCCTGGATTCCCGCCTACGCGGGAATGACGGTAAAAAAGGGGAACGACGGGTTGGGGCGGGCGGTATCAACCAATGGAGGCGTGTTTTCCGGTTGCGCTGCGTCGCTTTCATCTGATACGATTTGCGCCGGCAGAATTTGCGGGCTAAGGGGGGCAGCGTGGCTATTGAACCCAAGTCCGACGAGGGTCTGGAAAGGCTGGAGGAGCTTCGTTCCCGTTCCCGGATGGGGGGCGGGGAGAGGCGCATCGCCCAGCAGCGCTCCAAGGGCAAGCTGACGGCCCGGGAGCGGCTGGATCTGGTTTTCGACGCGGGAACCTTTGAGGAGATAGATCCCTTCGCCACTCACCGCGCCACCGGCTTTGGGTTGGCGGATAACCGGCCGCCGGGGGACGCGGTGGTGACGGGGTACGGGAAGGTTAACGGCCGGAAGGTCTTCGCCTACGCCCAGGACTTCACGGTTCTGGGCGGTTCCGTGTCGGAGACGGTGGGCAAGAAGATATGCAAGGTTATGGACCTGGCCATGAAGGTTGGCGCGCCGGTGGTGGGGGTCAACGACTCGGGGGGAGCCAGGATCCAGGAGGGGGTCTTGAGCCTGGCGGCCTACGGCGAGATATTCCTTCGCAACACCATGGCCTCCGGGGTCGTGCCCCAGATATCGGTCATAGTCGGCCCCAGCGCGGGCGGCGCCGTCTACTCGCCCGGCATCACCGACTTCGTGTTCATGGCCCAGGGCGTCGGTCAGATGTACATCACAGGGCCCGACGTCATTAAGACGGTTATGGGGGAGGAGGTCACCCATGAGGAGTTGGGCGGCGCCTCGGCTCACGGCGTCAGGAGCGGCGTGGCCCACTTCGTTTATGAGACGGAGGAGGAGTGCATGGAGGAGCTGCGCCGGCTGCTGAGCTTCCTTCCCTCCAACAACATGGAGGACCCGCCCGCCGGCGTCGCTTTCGACCCCGTGGACCGGGTCAGCGAGGACCTGGCGGGCATCGTCCCACGGGAGTCCAACAAGTCCTACGACATACGGGAGATAATGGCGCGGGTGGTGGACGACGAGGATCTTATGGAGGTGCATCAGAGCTACGCGCCGAACATTGTGGTGGCCTTCGCTCGCATGGGCGGCGCGACGGTGGGACTGGTGGGGAACCAGCCGGCCGTGTTGGCGGGCGTGCTCGACATTAACGCCTCGGTGAAGGCGGCCCGGTTCATACGCTTCTGCGACGCCTTCAACATACCCGTCATCACCTTCGTTGACGTGCCCGGATTCCTGCCCGGAACGGACCAGGAGCACGGCGGCATTATTCGCCACGGGGCCAAGCTGATTTACGCCTACGCCGAGGCCACCGTGCCGAAGGTTAGCGTGATGATAAGGAAGGCCTACGGCGGGGCCTATATCGTGATGAGCAGCAAGCACTTGAGGGGCGACATAAACCTGTCGTGGCCGTCGGGGGAGATAGCGGTGATGGGTCCCGACGGGGCGGTGAACATCATCTTCCGGGAGGAGATAGCCAAGGCGTCGGACCCGGAGAAGCGGCGGGCCGAGCTTACCCGGGAGTACGTGGAGAACTTCGCCAACCCCTACGTGGCGGCCAGCCACGGTTTCCTTGACGACGTCATAGACCCCAGGGAGACGCGGCCACGCCTGATAAGGGCCTTGGACCTGCTGAAGGACAAGGTGGACGCCATGCCGCGCAAGAAGCACGGCAACATCCCCCTGTAGCCCTATTTTCCGGATGGGGGGTGGGCTGGACAGGCGGCTTTTGAATCCGACCACGCCCGTTGTTCCGTATGTTAGGAAGAGTTCGGGCATTATCTGAGGTTTACGGCGAGGATATATGAAGAGAAGAATCGGTCTGGTATTCGGAGGCGTGTTGACCTGCCTTATCCTGGCCCTGGGGGCGGCCTGCGGGTCTGAGGAGCCGACGCCATCGCCCACGGCGGCATCGACTGCCAGCGGGGGGGCCCCGGCGGCCACTGCCACGGCGGCGCCGTCTCCCAGTCCCACCGCCGAGCCGACAACTGCCGCAGGGACCGTCACGGCGACGGCGACGCCAAGTCCAACCCCGTCATCGCCGCCGCCCACCGTCGCGCCCAAGGTCGATGGGCCGATGGCCCCGGAACTGGTGGGAACCCAGGCGTGGCTGAACTCGGACCCGCTCACCATTGAGGGGCTGAGGGGCCAGGTGGTGCTCATCGACTTTTGGACCTACACCTGCGTTAACTGCATCCGCACGCTGCCGTACCTGAAGGTGTGGCACTCCAAGTACGCCGACGATGGACTGGTGATAATAGGCGTCCATACGCCGGAATTCCGGTTTGAGCATGAGTTGGAGAACGTGCGCGGGGCGGTGGCGGACTACGGCATAGGGTGGCCGGTGGTGCAGGACAACAACTTCAGGACCTGGCGCGCCTACGATAACAGGTACTGGCCCGCCAAGTATCTCATAGACAAGGACGGGGTCATCCGGTACCAGCACTTTGGCGAGGGGGCCTACGACGAGACGGAGGAGCAGATTCGCAAGCTCATCATGGAAACCGGCAGAGACCTGTCGGGGGACGAGGCGATGTTCGCTCCCAACCAGACCCTTGACTCCTCCTTTCGGAACACCATCGGCGCGGAGGTGACCTCCGAGCTTTACGGCGGCTATGAGCGGGGTTGCAGCCTGTACAGCATCTACGCCAACAGCCTGGTCGCCAATACGGAGTACTGCAATTCCAAGGACGTGGTGACGGTTTATGAGGATACGGGCCATCGCGACTCGCATAGGCTGTACCTGCACGGGTCATGGCTTGCGGAGAGGGAGAGCCTGCGCCACGGAGCGGAGACGGAGAATTACGAGGACTACATGCTGCTGCGGTTCTCCGCCAAGAGCGTGAACGTGGTCTTGACCCCCGAGGAGGAGGAGACCTTCAAGGTCCTTGTGACCCTGGATGACAAGCCCCTGACGGAGGACAACAGGGGCGAGGACGTGGTTATTGAGGACGACGGGAGGAGCTTCTTGGTGGTGGACCAACCGCGTCTGTACGCCGTGGTCGAGGCGCCGGAGTACGGAGAGTACAGCCTGAAGCTGAGCTCCAACTCCACCGACTTCGCCATGTTCGCCTTCACCTTTGGGGTGTACGAGGAGGGGATTTAAGGGGCCACGCCTCCACGGGACACGGCGCCCTGACCGCTTAAGAACCGGGCGAGGGCCGGCGTGACTATCCATAGGTCTAACGGGCCATAGGTCTACCGAACAAGGCTAACGGGGCCAAAACTTTTCAATCCCGCGTCCCTTGGCCATAATAGGCCGGCGATGCGTTTCTACCAACGGCTGCTGCGTCCCCTGCTCTTCTCCCTCCCGCCGGAGCGGGGGCATCGCGTCGGCGAATTCTTCATGAGCCGGGGTTTTCTATGGCGGATGCTGGCCCGGCGTTACCGGGTCGACGACCCTGGGTTGAGGACCACGTTGGCCGGGATTGAGTTGTCGAACCCGGTGGGGGTCGCGGCGGGCTGCGACAAGGACTGCCGGTTCCTGCCCTCTCTGATGAGCATGGGGTTCGGCTACGTGGTGGGTGGCACGGTGACGCTGAATCCGCGCTCGGGGAATCCCGCCCCCCGCCTGCTCCGCAAGGTTGGGGATGGCGCGTTGGTGAACTCCCTGGGGTTTCCCGGGGTCGGGGCCGGTGGCGCGCGGAGGAATTTGGAGCGAAACCCGGCCCGGCCCCTCATTTTGAGCGTGTCGGGCCTTGAGGTGGAGGAGTTGGTGGAGTGTTACCGCCGCATGGCGCCCTTGGCCGACGGCGTGGAGGTCAACGTCAGTTCGCCCAACACCGCCGGCCTTCGGGCCTTCCACCAGCCGGAGACCTTCCGAGAGTTGTTGGAGCGGCTTAACGCCAAGCGCAAGGGGCCTCTCTTCGTTAAGATTCCACCCTACGACGACGATAGGGGAAGGGATGAGTCGCTGAGCCTGGTGAGGATAGCCAGGGATATGGGGGTGGATGGGGTCACGGCCGCCAACACCAGGCCCGTGACGGAACCGGCATTGAAGATGGGCAGGGGCGGCTTGAGTGGAAGGCCCCTGTTTCCCGACACGCTGCGAATGGTGGCGGAGGTGCGGCGGGAGGTAGGCGACGGAATGGCGGTCAACGCCTGCGGGGGCATATCGACGCCGGGTCAGGCGTTGGAGGCCCTTGAGGCCGGCGCGGATACGGTGCAGGTCTACACCGGGCTTATATTCGAGGGGCCGGGCGTGGCCAGGGATATCAACCGGGGGCTGAGCCGGCATTTGCGGGAGCGGGGCCTGTCTTCCGTGGCGGGTCTGAGGAGGCGCGGCCCCTCGCCGGGTTGAGGCGCGGCGCCGGGGCTGTCGCTCATCGCCAATCAGGATTTTGGGTGGGGGATGGATTCCCGCCCCCTTTCCGTCATTTCCGCGCAGGCGGGAAGGGCGCGTGCGCCCACGTAAGTTTCGAAGAGGGCCGGTTCTGTGTTGGAGGCTTCTGGCCCCACTATCCGCATTCCCGCCCCCCTCCGTCATTCCCGCCTGTCCTCCCTGACGGCTCTGAGGAGGCGCGGCCCTTCGCCCGGCTGAGGCGCGCCGCGGGGCATGTTGAATGGAACGGCCCTCTGGTGGATAATGAACCAGAGGCGCCGTATGTCATGGGGATGCGCGGGTCTCGAATCCGGAAGGAGAGGGTCGTTAACCAGGCTCATGCGAATTCAGGGGATAAGCGCGGTGACGCTGGCGGTGGGCGACATGAACCGGGCGGTGGAGTTCTACCGCAAGCTGGGCATGAACGTCACCTACGGGGGCGATGACTCGACCTTCACCACCATCCGCGCCGGGGCCGACGCCCTCAATCTGGTTCTGACGCCTGAAAAACGGCCGGACTGGTGGGGTCGGGTGATAATTCGGGTCGACGGGGTGGATGAGTTGAACCGCCGTTTGAAGGATGCCGGGCTTTCCCCCGAAGACCCCAGGGATGGGGGCTGGGGGGAGCGGTTCTTCCACATGTGGGACCCCGATGGCAACGAGTTGAGCTTTGCCGAGGTGATAGCCTCTAACCCGGAATCCTAGCCATCGTCGCGCGGGGCTCTACTGGCCGTAGACCTCCGTATCGGGGTAGAAGTCCTTCCAGCCAAACCAGAATGATAGCGTGGTGGGTATCTGCTGGAGGGTCTTGCCGAGGAGGGGGCCTTCGATGGCCTCCCCCGTCAACGCCCTCCACACTGTCCCCGTCTCCCTGTCCACCATGGCCAGGGCCGCGCCGGGCCCGTCGTCCCGCAGGTCAAAGGTTAGGACGTCGCCGTTGAGGGCGCGGTTGAAGACCGCTCCGGCGGCGGATCCTGCGTCAAAGGCCACCAGCGTCTGAAGGTTCCCGAAAACGTCGTTGACGATGGGGGAGTCGTTGAGGACGCTGAAGGGATAGGCCTTGGCCATTCCCTCCTGTTCCAGCCCAACGATAAACTCCTTGGCGCGGAGGCGGTCGTCCTGCCTGGTCTCTCCGAGAACGCCCGCGTCGTCAAGGCTGTAATAGGTGTCATAGGGGTCGCGGCTAGAGGCCCCGCCCTTGTCGAGGGCCAGGGTGTCGGGATGCAACTCCCGCCAGGTGGCCCAGTCGGTCTGGAGGGCCGGCAGAAGCTCCAAGGTGGTTCCTTCCAAAGGCCCTTGAACGGCGCGGCTGAGGAACTGGCTCCATAAGGTATCCGTCTGGTGGTCATACATGACCAGGGCGTTCATTATGAGCTTGCCCGACACGCCGAAGGTGAGGGTCTGGTCTGAGGTGTCTCGGGCAAAGACCATGCCCGTAAAGCAGAGGGGTCACCAGGTGGCGGCGATGGCCACGCCTCCCAACCGGTCGTTGACTATCTCGCGGGAACTGAGGTATGGGACGGAGTAGGCCTTGTGCCGGCCGTTGATGGATACGCCCAGCACCTGCTCAGTGGGCATGTACTGCTCCGACGCCTCCGCCGCGCTGAGGAAGGACGGTTCAAGGATGGCGGGTATGGCGTCGCGGGGCAGAAGGGTTACTATTTTGAGGTTGGAGTCGGGGCCGGCGGGGGTTGATGTGGGAGTGGGCGCCGGTCGAGTGGCGGTGGGGCGCGGCGTGGCCGTGGCTGTTGGAGTCGTGGTTGGTGGTTGGGTGGGACGCGGCGTGGATGGCGTGGCCAACGGTGTGGTTGGCGCCGGGATGGCCGTGGGGCTGGGCGTGGCGACGGATGTCCTGGCCGGTTGAGGCGTGGAGGCGCTGGCCGTCGCGGGGGTGGCCGGAGGAGTCGCCGCGCCGGCGCAGGCCGTGATGAGGGCGGCGGTCGCCAGCGATAGCAGGACGGCCAGGCGCCGCGGGTGGAGGGCAAAAGTCATCATAATCTAATGGTATCACAGAGCGTTAACGGCGTGTTGGTCTGGCAGGCCGCGTTTCGCCTGGGCTTGGCGCGAAGGGTTCCCTCCAAGGCTGGTGACGTCGTGGAAACGCCTGGCCGGTTGGGGTATACTGCCGGGACTCTGGAGGTGGTCTTGATGAAGTTGCATTACGGGGTGTTTCCCACCGATTTCGGCTGGTACGCCGCCATCGTTTCCGATAGGGGGCTGCGCTACGCCTCCATGACGCCCACGGCCTTGGAGTCGGTGGAGGCCCTGGGGCCTCGGCTGCGCGGCGCTGCCTTGGATGATGAGGCGGTCGCTGGCGTGCGGGATAGGATAGAGGGATTTTTCGCCGGTGACGCCCGCGCTTTGGAGGGGATACCGTTGGACTTGGAGGGCGCCCCGGCCTTTCACAGGGAGGCTTGGGAAGCGTGCCGCTCCATTCCTCCGGGGGAGACGAGGAGCTACGCGTGGCTGGCGGCCGAGGCGGGCCGGCCCAGGGCCTACCGCGCGGCGGGGCAGGCCATGGCCAGGAACCGGGTTCCGGTGGTGGTGCCCTGCCACCGGGTCATCGGAAGCAACGGCGGTCTCCACGGCTACGGAGCCGGGGGGCTGGATGTGAAGGAGCGGCTGCTGAACGCGGAGGCTTCCATGGTCGCCGCCCTGGGCTAGGGACCGCGGGGCGCAACAGGCGGCGCGGGCTGGAAGGATGGCGCGGCCAACCCGTTAAGCCTGCCATACGCGTCCCCATACCCCACCCTAGCTTTCTCCTGCTCCCCTCTCGCATTCCCGCCCTCTTATCCGTCATTCCCGCGCAGGCGGGAAGGGCGCGAGCGCCCACTTTGTTTTGAGGAGCGTCGGCGTTGCCGCCTCATCCGCAAGCCAGCGCCCCGAATCCCGGCGTCACCCCTCTCCCCTCACTCCCGCCCCCCTCCCGTCATTCCCGCGCAGGCGGGAATCCATCCCTCCCTGCCAGCGTTGCGACGGGGGAACCGCGCCCCAACACGCGCTCCCGCCTCTTTTCCGTCATTCCCGTGAAAACGGGAATCCAGGAAGGCCCCATCGCAGAACGGCGAATGTGTCGCTCCCATGCTCTTGGCCCAATCTGCCGCCTCAACCCGGCGTTCTGTCAAGAGAGGACTATGGCGTTAGAGGGAATCGGGAAAGATGGATTCCCGCCTGCGCGGGAATGACGGAATGGGGCGGCGTTGCGCCGGGCCAAGGGCGCCACGGCGTGCGCTCCTGCATCCAGCATACCGGCCAATACGCCGCCCTCATCCCCCCCTCCCTGGGGTATGGTAAAATGCGCCGTGCATGAAGACGCTTAGTTCTGCGCTCCGGCTGCGCCCTAGCCCCTTCACCCTTCAACTGGCCGCCCTGTCGGCGCTGGCCGGCGTCTTGGTCATGGTGCGGCAGGCCGACTACGGCGTGGCCTTGACCTGGGACTCGGTGAACTACATATCCGTGGCGCGGAACCTGTTGAGCGGAGCGGGCTTCACCACCTTCGAAGGCATCCCCTACGAGTCCTTTGGTCCTTTGTATCCCCTGCTCCTGGCCGCGGCCGGCCTCGGGATTTTTGACCCCCACGACGTGGCCGGCCCTCTGAACGCCGTCATCTTCGGGGCGACGGTCTTCGTCGCGGGGAAATACCTGGAGACGCGCCTAGAGTCCCGCTTCCTGTTGCTCTGGGGCTGCGCCTTCCTGGCCTTCGCCGTCCCATTGACGTTTACGGCGTTCTTCGCCATGTCGGAATCGGCCTTCAGCCTGTTCGCGCTCCTGGCCCTGGTCCAGACGGACAAGTTCATGGACAAGGGCCGGCTATCATCCCTTCTTTGGGCCTCGGGCTTCACTGCCCTGGCCTTCTTGACCCACTACCAAGGGATAGCGTTAGTTCCCGTGGTGGCCCTGCTGCTGCTATCCCGGCCCGCCGCGGTCTGGGCGCAGAGGCTGAAGCCAGTATTCGTCTACGCGTCCATTGCCCTGGCCCCCATGTGCCTATGGATGCTCCGGAACCTCCTCCTCTACGGCGCCCCCGCCGGACCCAGGGGCCATTATCCGTCCCACTCGTTAACGGACACTTTGGATAGGGCGCTTCTCCATCTAGCCGACTGGGTGTCCCCCAACGCGTTCTGGGGATACGCCGGGCTCCTCGTATTGGCCGTCATCGTCATCCTCGGCCTGGTACTCATGCGGGCCCGTGGGAAGGAGGAGGCGCGGACTCACCGGAGGGCCATTTTCATGTTCGGCGGGTTTGCGTTGGTTCACGTGGCGGCCCTCGCCGTTTCGGGGATGATAGGGACCTATTTCCGGCTAGAGCCAAGGTATCTAACAGTCGTGTACATCCCGTTGATGTTTCTGGTCTTGACGGCCTTGGATCCGGTCTTTAGCTATGCGCGGGAGCGTAGGCCGCAGAGAATCAATGACAAGCTGCGGATTCCTCCCCTCCCCGTGCGGGGTGGGCGTTTGGCGGCTCCCATCCTCATCGCCCTTCTCTCCCTGTCGTTGGTGTACCAGGCTGGGCTGAACCTGCGCCAAATAGATGTAGGTCACTACACTTGGGAGTACGGCGCCTATAGGTGGGCCGGCTCCGACTCCCTGGGATACCTGCGAGAAGAGTCTATAGATGGCGTTGTGTTTAGCAACCATGCCGCCGGCGCGTATATCCACACCGGCCCCACGACGAGCCACCGCTATATCAGATGCCCCGCGGGGCTGCTGCCGCGCCTGTCCCATGAAAGTGAAGGCTCCGGGAGGGAGGTCTACGTCCTCTGGTTCAATGGCGTAGGGTCTACCTGGTGCCATGGACGGGACTATGGCGTCTCCGACCTGCTCTCGTTTCCTGAACTGGAGCCGGTGGCCTTTCTGGACGACGGGTTTCTGTTCAGGTTCGACGACAGCCCCACGGCGCCGGCAGACCCCTACCGGCTCCATCGCGCCGAGTACGAGTCCCTCACCGCCACCGAGCCTGTGGTCCGTTCGACCTTCGACGTCTATCGGGATGGGGACAAGTTGACTTACGTGAAGGAGCCTTGCTCTATGGCCGACACTGAGGCCATGTTCTTCCTGCACGTCTACCCCGTGGATGAGTCTGACCTTGCTGAGGACCAGAGGCAGTGGGGCTTCAATAACCTAGACTTTCGCTTCGGAGTTAGCGGCCGGAGCTTTGACGGAGGCTGCACGACGATAGCGACTCTCCCAGGGTATCCCATCGACTACATCCGCACGGGGCAGTACGTGGCTGGCGAGGGCCGCCTCTGGGAGGAGCTGTTTCCCCCGGCCCGGTAGCCGGCACCGGCCTCTCCCGTCATTCCCGCCTGCGCGGGAAGGGCGCGCGCCCACTTTGTTTTGAAGAGCGTTGGTTCTGCGTTGGAAGCTTCGGCTTGCCGCCCCTCTCCTATCCGGCATTCCCGCGCAGGCGGGAATCCAGGAAGGTTGCATGGCAGAACGGCGAATGTGTCGCTCCCATGCCCTTGGCCCAGCCTGCCGCCTCAATCTGCCGTCAGAGGATGATGATGGCGTTAGAGATAATAGGGAAAGATGGATTCCCGCCTACGCGGGAATGACGCATAGGGGTAGAGTCGGGAATTGCGGATGGGTGGCGGGAGAGGAGCGAGTGGGGCGGGCGCGGGAATGACGATGGGAGAGGATAAGCGCGCGCCCTTGGGTTTAGATAGCCACGCTGGGGTGGTAAACTGAGCGGCGGCGTTGTGATTTTGGAGAGGGGGTCGCGTTGAGGAGAGTTTTCGGCGGCATGGCCGGCCGTTCCAGCCAAAAGTGGTGGGCCATTGCCAGCGTGGCCGTGGGCACCCTGGTGACGGTGGCCGACATCGGGGAGGTGAACGTGGCCATGCCCACCATCGCCGACCGGTTCAACAGCGACCTTGCGACGGTCCAGTGGCTGGCCACGGGATATCTGGTGGCCACCAGCGCCCTTCTAATGCCCATGGGCCGCCTTTCCGACATGATAGGCCGCAAGAAGGTTTACATTTGCGGGCTGCTGATTTTCACCCTTGGCTCCGGGCTGGCGGGCGCGGCGCCGAACCTCCAAATGCTGATACTGTTCAGGGTCTTGCAGGGTATGGGCATAGGGATGGTCCACGGCAACCAGATGGCCATCATGGCGTCGGTGTTTCCCGCCGAAGAGCGGGGCAAGGCCCTGGGCTTTCACATGACCATTGTTGGAACGGCGTTGATTATCGGCCCGGCCATCGGCGGGGTCATGGTAGACGCCTTCGGGTGGCGGTCGGTGTTCTTCCTGAACATCCCCTTGGGGCTTCTGTGCGCGCTGGCGCCGCTGCTGATTCTTAAGGAAAGCCGGGCCCCTCAGTCCGACGCCAAGGTGGGTTTGGGCGGGTTTGATTGGATGGGGTCCTTCCTGTCATCCGCCGCCCTCATGACCTTCCTGATAGGGTTGACCAATCCCTTTGGATGGAACACGGGGTTGGTGGCGGCGGTCCTGGCGTCGTGCGTGGGACTGTTGGCGGTCTTTGTGGCGTGGGAGGCGAGGGCGAAAGCGCCCATGCTGGAGATGGCCCTGTTCAGGAACAGCATCTTCTCTTTGGGGGTGTCGGCCAGGGCCCTCGGCTTTGTGGCGGCGGCGACCATCCTATTTCTGATGCCCTTCTACTTACAGGGGGTGACGGGATACAGTCCCGGCGTGGCGGGGGCCATTATGACCAGCATCGCCTTTGGCATAGTGGTGGTGGGGCCGGTGGCCGGCCGGCTTTCCGACCGGTTTGGCCCGAGGCCCTTCACCGTCGCCGGGGCGGTCCTGTCGGTTTTCGGGCTGCTTACGCTGTCTCGCATAACGCCGGACACGGCCCTGTGGGTGGTGATGCTGGGCATTCTGTTGCAGAGCAGCGGCATGGGGATGTTCACCGCTCCCAACGCCAGCTCCATTTTGAGCGGGGTTCCCCGCAGGTCTTACGGGGTGGTGTCGGGTTTCGTGCAGCTGATAAGGACCGCCTCCACAGTGACGGGCATCGGAATGGCCACGGTGGTCATCACGTTAACCATGTCGTCCCTGGGCCTCGAGGCCACGCTGGAGGGGTTTGCGGAGGGGGTTGATCTGGAGGTGGGGCGGGCCTTCACGGAGGGGCTGAGGCGGGTGTTTCTGCTCATGGCCGGGTTGCAGGTGGTGGTGGTGGTCCTGGCCGCCATCCACGGGAGGCCCGCCGCCCGCTCAGAGTAGCGCGGCGTGAGGTTGGCGTTGCGGCCTCTCCTATCCGTCATTCCCGCGCCACCCCGTCCCGTCATTCCCGCGTAGGCGGGAATCCAGGAAGGCGCCATCCCAAGGCCAACGTGCCTCAAATCCCGGCGTCACCCCGTCCCGTCATTCCCGCGCAGGCGGGAATCCATCTTGCCCTATTCCCTCTAACGCCATCGACTTCTTTTGCTGGAACGACGGGTTGAGGCGGCGGGGTAGGCCGGAGGGCGTGAGAGCGACACATTGGTCGTTTAGCGATGTGGCCTTCCTGGATTCCCGCCTACGCGGGAATGACGAAAAAAGGGCGGCGGGAATCCATCTTGCCCTGTTCCCTCTAACGCCGTCGTATTCTATTGACGGAACGCCGGATTGAGGCGGCGGGTTAGGCCGGAGGGCGTGAAAGCGACACATTGCCCGTTTCGCGGTGTGGCCTTCCTGGATTCCCGCCTGCGCGGGAATGACGAAAAGAGGGCGGCGGGAATGACGCGGGGCGGCAGGTGGCGGCGGGGGTTCTGGCTGCCATACACGGGAGGCCCGCCGCCCGCTGAGAGTAGCGCGGCGTGGGGTTGGCGTTGCCGAGGGGAGAAGATGGATTCCCGCCTACGCGGGAATGACGGAAGGGGAGAGGCGGCAGGCCGAAGCTTCCAACTCAGGACCAGCCCTCCTCAAAACAAAGTGGGCGCACGCGCCCTTCCCGCCTACGCGGGAATGACGGATAAGAGGGCAGCGGGGCTAGGGGCGGGCGGCGTTGGCCCCGGCGATGCGGCCGAAGACGGAGCCGTGCATGAGGCCGGAGGCCCGAAGGCTGTCGTGGTAGAAGAAGCCGCCCACTATCTCCCCGGCGGCGTAGAGGCCGGGAATGGGGGCGCCATGGGTGTCTAGGACCTGGGCTCCGGGGTTTATCTTCAGGCCGCCGAAGGTGTAGGTGATGGCCCCGGTCACTCTGTAGGCGGAGAAGGGCGGCGCGTCTATGGTCTGCGCCCAGTTGCTCTTGGGCGGGGTCAGGCCGGCGGTGGACTTGCCGTCGAGGGCCGCCGGGTTGAAGGTTCCCTCCTGAACGGAGTCGTTGAACTGCGAGATGGTGTCCTCCACGGCCTGAGGGTTGAGGCCCAGCCTTTGAGCGAGCTCCGGCACGGAGCCGGCGGTGACCGCGGCGGCGCTGCCGTAGCGCGGCTCCAGGAGTTCCTGCGTCTTGGCGTCGAAGACCTGAAAGGCCGTTCCCTCGGGCTGTTGGAGGATGGCGTCGCCCATGATGACGAAGTTGTTCAGGGGAAGGTCTGATCCCTCGTCGACGAACCGTTGGCCCATGAGGTTGAGCATTACGCCGTAGTGGTAGGAGCGGCGGGGCAGCCGGTCCACGGAGTCGGGCGAGCCGGTGTCCGGGGCGTGGAGGTCTATGGGGGAGCCGTGGCAGCCGTCCCACTGCCCCGCGGCGCCGGCGCCTATGGCCATGGCCGCGCGGTGTCCGTCGCCGGTGTTGTGGCGGGAACCTCTAACCTTGGCCCGCGTCCAGTGGCCGCCCAGGTGGTCCCCACGCATCTGCGGGTTGGCCTCAAAGCCGCCGCAGGCGAGGACCACGCCGCCGGCTCGGAGTCGCTGAACGCCATCCGGGTCCTCGACGACGAGGCCCGTCACGGCTCCTTGGGGATTCCTGATGAGTTCCAACATCTTGGTCCGGTACACCACGTCTACGCCGTGCCTGCGGGCGGCGTCGTAGTGCATGTTGATGAGGCCGGGGCCGGAACCGACGGCGCTGACGCCGACCCGCGTTCCCGGCGTCAGCGCCGCGGCCTGAGCGGAGCCGCTTAGCTCGAACCTGATGCCCTTTTGGGCCATCCATAGGACGGTGTCGTAGGAGCGGGATATGAGGGCGCGCAGGAGGTCGGGGTCGGTGAGGCCGGCCGTTCGCGACAGCATGTCGGCGCGGTAGTCTTGCGCGGTGTAGGGGCCGACGGCCTCTCCCAGCCGGTGGAGGGTCGAGGGGTCGGCCAGGAGGGGTTCCAGGTCTTTGGCGCCGTTGTGGGTGAAGCGGAAGCCGCCGCCGGTGTAGGGGCAGTTGCCGCCCCGGTCCTCGGGCGAGGCCTTTTCAATGAGGAGGACGCGGCGGCCGCTTTCGCGGGCGGCAAGGGCGGCGCACATGGCGGCGTTTCCACCGCCAACCACTATGACGTCGTAACTGATTTCGGTGTCTTGGACCATCGATGTGCTCCGTAGGCCGCTCGGCTTGGTGGCTTAATCACGGGGTCTAGCCGCCGGGAATGAGGGGCTTGGAGAGGCCCCGCTTCCTCAAGTATATCCATAAATGGAAAAATCTGGTATCGTTTTCTACCGACAAAATAGCGCGGGCCAACAAAATAGCACAGGACGGGGTTGAATTGAACGGCGAGATAATATCCGCAAGCAAGGTTTTCAAGACTTACGACACGGGCCGGGTGAAGGTGGAGGCGCTGAGGGGGGTTGACCTGCTGGTGAAGAAGGGCGAGATGGTGGCGATTATGGGACCCAGCGGGTGCGGGAAGACCACCTTGTTGAACTGCCTTTCCGGGCTGGATTCCACCGACTCCGGGGAGATATTTATAGAGGACATGGAGCTTCACAGGCTCCCCGACGACCAGAGGAGCGACTACCGGGCGCGGCGCATGGGCTTTGTCTTCCAGTTGTACAACCTGCTGCCGGTGCTGACCGCGGTTGAGAACGTCGAGATGCCTCTGTTGGTGTCGGGGATTGGGCAGAAGGAGGCGCGGGAGCGGTCTTTGGAGATGCTGGACAAGGTTGGTCTGTCGGGGTGGGTGCGGCATCTGCCGGGGGAGCTTTCCGGCGGCCAGCGGCAGAGGGTGACCATCGCCAGGGCCTTGGTGAACAACCCGGCCATTATCTGGGCCGACGAGCCCACCGGCGACCTCGACAGCGAGACCACCCAGGAGATTATGGACCTGATGTTGACCTTGAACAAGGAGAACGCGCAGACCTTTGTTATGGTGACTCACTCCCAGGAGGTGGGGCAGATGGCCGATAGGATTGTGCGGATGCGGGACGGCCGCATCGCCGACGACGGCCTGGCAGCCGCCAAGAACGGGGGGGCCAAGGGCTAGTGCAAGAACTCTTTGGCGTTTCCATGAACCTGTTGATGGTCATTTTGCTGTCCATCTTCATTGCGATAATGGCCGTCGTGGGCTTTATGGCCTGGCGCAACCGCATAATGTTGAAGCTGGGCCTGCGCAACATCCCCCGGCGTCGGGCGCAGACCATCTTGATAGTGGTGGGGTCGATGCTGAGCGCGGTGATAATCGCGGCGGCCTTCGGCACGGGTGACACCATCAGCTTTTCCATCCGCGACGCCACCATCCAGGGGCTGGGCAACATCGATGAGATTGTGACCTCGGCCCGGGGAGGCGGCGGTTTCCAGGCGGGAGGGTTGCCCTACTTCCCGAGGAGCCGCTTCGACGAGCTACAGCGGGACTTGGCCGGGTTTGACGCCATTGACGGGATGGCCCCGTCCATAGGCGGGCGGGCGCCGGCCCTTAATCTCCGCACGTCGCTTACCGACGGGCAGACGGAGATTGTGGCGGTGGACCCGGACTTTATGCAGGGGTTCGGCGAGTTCCAGTCGGTTTCCGGCGGGGACTTCTCCCTCAACTCGCTGTCGGAGAACGGGGTCGCGGTGAACGCGGAGGCCATGGAGGAGATGGAGCTCCGCACGGGGGATACGGTGCGGCTGTTCCTGGAGGGCCAAGAGATTGATTTCCAGGTCGAAGGGGTGGTGGAGGACGGCGGTTTCGCCGGGGCGAATCCCACGGTTCTCATGCCTTTGGATAGGGGCCAGGCCCTGTTTGACAGGCCGGGCCAGATAAACTCCATCGCCGTGTCCAACCGGGGCGGCGCCGTGAGCGGCGCGGAGGCCAGCGAGGAGGTGGCCACCCGGCTGCGGGTCCTCTTTGCGGATAGGGGCGTCGCCGAGGAGCTGCGGGTCCTTCTCAACCGGCAGGAGGTCCTCAGCCTGCTGGAGCAGCGCGAGGAAACGCTGACGGGGAACATCCAGGGGGATATCGCCACCCTGAGGCAGGAGTTGCAGCTTCCCCAGGTAAGCGACGGGCTGATTCGGGTCCTGGCCGATAGCGCGGTACGGGGGCAGGTCCTAGACATTTTGGGCGAGGGCGGCCTGGCTCAGTTGGAGGGGCAGGCGGACACGCTGTTCGGCAACCTGTCGGAGATGGACGTCACCGAGATTAAGCGCACGCTGCTAGAGTTGGCGGACGCGGCGGGCAGCGGCGTGACGACCTTCTTCATAGTCCTGGGCCTATTCTCAGTAATGGTGGGCGTGCTGCTGATATTCCTGATATTCGTCATGCTGGCGGCGGCCCGCCGCACGGAGATGGGGATGGCCCGGGCCTTGGGGGCCAAGCGTGGCCACCTGGTGCAGATGTTTATGTTTGAGGGGACGACCTATGACCTGGTGGCCGCGGCCCTGGGCACGACCATCGGGTTGGGGGTGGGGCTGCTGCTTATGGCTTTCGCCAACCAGATTGTCGCGGGGAGCAGCGAGGACTTCCGCTTCTTGTACCGCATCGAGCCCCGCAGCGCGGTGGTGGCCTACTGCCTGGGCATGATAATCACCTTCGCAACGGTGGTGGTGTCGGCGTACAGGGTTAGCCGCATGAACATCGTTGAGGCGGTGCGGGGCCTGCCGGAGGTTATGAAGCCGGTGGACGAGGAGGCCATCTCCCTGCGGCTCTCGCAGTTGGGCTGGTCCCTAATCCGGCCCCTCGTGTTCCTGGCGCGGTTCTTCATCCGCTTGGCGGGATCGCAGTTCGCCGGCGCCCTGCGTTCCCTCGGCGCCTTCGCCCTGTGGATCCTTCTCGTCCCGTGGTTCGTCGATATCGCGGCGGCCCTGGTGAAGTTCGCGTGGCCCTACGTGCTCCGGGGCTGGCTCACCCTGCTCTTTGGCGCGTATATCACCTACCTGGGCGTTGGGCCCTGGAACCAGACGGCCTCCTTCACCATCGGCGTGTCGCTGATGATAGTCGGCCTGGGTATGATGCTCCGCATGGCGGCGACGCGGTGGGAAGGGATCACGCCGGCCATCGGCCTGCTGACGGCGGTGGGAGGCGCGGTGACCCTGGGCCATGGCATAGTCGCGTCCAACGCCCTGTCGTCGCTGATAGGGGCGGGGCTGCTGCTGGCGGGCCTGATTATGACGGCGGCCAGCCAGTTCCGAAAAGGGGCCATGCCGCCGGACTTCGTGGACAGGCAGGCCTTCACGTTCATCGGGTTGATAATGCTGGGCTGGTGGATCCTGCCCTTCGACACCCTGGAGCCGGTCATTGGAGATTTGAACGGCGGCATAGAGATGTTCTTCGTGTCGGGGGTGTCGGTGGTGGCCGCGGCGGTGTGGACGGTGATGTACAACGCCGACCTTCTGCTGAAGGCGACGGGATTCGTGAGTTCAGGCATCGGCAAGATTCGCCCCGTGGTGGTCATCGCCGTCGCCTACCCCATGAGCGCCAAGTTCCGCACCGGGCTGACCTTGGCCATGTTCGCCCTGGTGATATTCACCCTCATCGTCATGTCCATCCTCAACAACGCCTTCGGCAACACGCTGAGCGACGCGGACGAGGTGACGGGCGGTTGGGACATTGAGGCGACGGTGGCCCCCAACAGCCCCATTGAGGACATCAGAGGCGCCATTGAAGCGGAGCCGGGACTCAACCCGTCGGACTTCGCGGCCATCGGCGGCTTCATCGTGGCCCCGGTGGTGGCCAGACAGGGGAACGCCGAGAGCCAGCGATGGGAGGGTTCCTCCGTGCAGGCCGTGGACGACGGGTTCCTCAACGCCACGGAGTACGACTTCCAGATTATCGCCGATGGGTACGGGCCGGCGAGGCAGGACGTTTGGCAGGCCCTTAAGGACAACCCCAACCTGGCGGTGGTGTCCTACGCCACGGCGCCCAGCCAGGATGGCGGCGGCTTTGGCGATCAGGGGCCGGACTTCCAGCTGGAGGGGATGACCGTTGAGGACGTGACGATGTCCCCCATTGACATAGAGGTCCTGGAGCCGCAGAGCGACACCATGGTTCCTTACACGGTTATCGGCGTTCTGAGGGCAGTCGCGGATAACTCGGGAAACATCTTGATATCCAAGGAGAGCGTGGACGCGGCCTTCCCCTTCCCCGTTCCGTTGACAACCTACAGGTTCCGCGCCGCCGAGGGGGTGGACGTGAAGGAGACCTCAAGGGCCTTGGAGTCGTCGTTCCTGGAGAACGGGGCTGAGACGTCGGTCCTGAAGGAGGTTATCGACCAGGCGGTGTCGGTCAACCGGGGCTTCAACAACCTGATGACGGGGTTTATGGGCATGGGGTTGGTGGTGGGGATAGCGGCCCTGGGCGTCATAAGCCTTAGGGCGGTGGTCGAGCGGCGGCAGCATATAGGGGTGCTGCGGGCCATTGGCTACCGGCAGGGCATGATACAGTTGAGCTTCCTCTTCGAGTCCTCCTTCGTGGCCCTGCTGGGGGTGATTATCGGGGTGGCCCTGGGGGCCATAATCTCCTATAACCTGGTGCAGAGCATCGCGAATGACATCCCGGGGTTGCAGTTCTCCATGCCGTGGCTTCAGATTTCGGTGATAATCGTGATAACGTACCTGTTCTCCATGCTGACGACGTATCTGCCGGCCAGGCAGGCGGGAAACGTGCATCCGGCTGAGGCCCTGCGGTACGAATAGGGCCGGGTACGAGTAGGGCCGGGGTGGTGGGAAGCGGGGCGGGGTTGACGCCTACTTCTTCTTAGGGAAGTTGGACTCTATCATGCGGTCGATGCGCTCGCCTATCTGCTCGCCCATCTCGAACATCTTGGCCTCGTCGGAGGCCTTGGGGCCTTCGGCGAAGTACTGAGCGGTCTCCTTCTTCTTTCTCATGGCGGGCATAGCCTTGCCGAGGAAGTCGTCGTCGTACTTGGCCTTCTTCTGCATCTTGTAGTTCACCCGTGAGATGAGCCTCACGGTGTTGGAGCCGCCGCAGTCCTCGCAGGCCACGGAGGCGGGTATGGAGTACCTGTCCCGCACCAGCGCCTCGCTGATGCTCTTGCAGTCGTGGCAGCCGTATTCTATTAGGGGCATAGTCGAGGCCCTGCCTAGAGATTATGGGCTATTTTGGCACAACGGCGTTTTGGGCGTCAAGAGCGGGGCCTCGCCCGTTTCCCCGCCTCCGCCCGCCGGGAAGGGGTTGGAAGGGCGGACTCTGACCTCTATAAATAAGAGGCCCCGCGTTAGCGGCGGGGCCTCTTGGGGTTGCCGGTCCTTGGGGAGGGCTAGGCCGTTAGCCGCTCGCCGTAGAGACGCGCGGGGTTGTCCCACAGTATCTTCCGCTTGCTCTCATCGGAGATGGGCTGGTCGAGGAAGTCGGGCAGGGCCTTGCCCGGGTCGGGGGCGTCGGGATGGGGGTAGTCGGTGTTCCACAGGAGGTTGTCTGACCCGACGAGGCTGACGACGCCGGGAAGGGCGAACTCGTCGCCGTCGCAGGCCACGAAGACCTGACGCTTGAAGTATTCGCTGGGGGCCATGGTCATGGGGTTCTGGCTCTCGGTTACGAAGACGGCCTGGCGTCCCGCGGCGTGGTCGTCGAGGCGGCCCAGCCAGAAGGGGACCCAGCCGGCGTTTCCTTCCAACATAGAGACGCGGAGGGCGGGGTAGCGCTCCAAGACGCCGGTGTAGATGAGGTGGCCCAGGGATATCATGTTTTCGAAGGGGAAGCCGATGGCGTGTTCCAAGGCGATGAGGGTGCCGGGGATGCCCTGGTAGCGCGTGCCGGTGTGGGGAGAGCCGCTCTGCACGCCGTGGAAGGAGATGGGCACGTCTAACTCCACGGCCAGGTCCCAGAAGGGGGTGAACTCGTCGTGATGCCAGAATACGCCCTCCTGGGGCTTGGGCATCATCACGGTGACGGCTCCCAGGTCCGCGACGGCGCGGCGAAACTCAATGAGGGTATTTTCCATGTCGTAGGGCGGTATGGACGCCACCATCTTGAGCTTGGACGAGTCGGCGGCGCAGAAGTCGTGGGCCCAGTTGTGATAGGCGCGGGTCAAGGCCCACATCAGGTCGGGGTCCTTGCCCTCCAGCTTCAGGGGCTGGGCGCCGGTGCCCGGTATGCACACCATCCTGTCCCAGCCGTAGCGCTCCATGTCGCGGAGGCGGCTCTCGGCGCTCCACCACTCCTCGTAGGCCTCGCCGTACTTGATGGGCTGACGCTCCAGGATCTCGGTGGGACGCAGCCGGCCCATCTGGTCCTTGCCGGCCGCCTGCGCGGGGTACAACTCCCCGGCTTCGTACTCGAAGAACAGCCGGTAGCGGTGGTCCTTTATGACGGGGCGGCGGTTGTAAAAGGCGGGCTCGACGTAGTTGTCCCACAGGTCCAAAGGCTCCTGCATGTGGGCGTCGGCGTCTATAACCTTGTAGCCGTTGATCATGGGGCGGGCCTCCTCAGGATAGGGTTTGGGGGACATTATAGGCGTGGAGCGGGCGCCGGTCAACTTGCGGGGCGTCCTCAAGCGGCCCTTTGGCGTTGGGGTTTAGGGTTGGAGCGACGGGTGGCGAAAGGGCGGCTGGCGGGTGAGATTCCCTTGACACTCCTAGACGGCCAACCCTACAATTACCGGTAACCGACCAAGGAGGTGTGGTTGACATGCAGGAGATGACCATCGATAGCATTCGGGTCAGCCTCATGAACTATCAGCGCGTGGTGATACTGAAGGAGCGGGAGTCCGACCGGTATCTGCCTATCTGGATAGGCCCCGCGGAGGCGGACGCTATCGCGGTCAAGCTGCAAGACTTCTCGGCCCCGCGGCCCCTGACCCACGACCTCATGCAGTCGGTCATAGACATCTTGGGCGGTGAGATAACCCACATTCGCGTTAACGACCTCAAGAACGACACCTTCTTTGCGAAAATTAGCGTCTCTGTGGATGGGAAGCAGGTGGAGGTTGACTCCCGGCCCAGCGACGCCATCGCCTTGGCGGTGCGCGCCCAGGTGCCCATCTACGCCGAGGAGAACGTGCTGGAAAAGGCCGGCATACAGCTAGACTCGGAGACGGGCAAGCCCATTATGCGGGACGCCGCCGCCGCTGAGGACGAGGGCCCCAGCGAGGTGAAGGAGGAGGAGTTGCAGCGGATGTCCGCCTTCACCGACTTCATCAACACCCTGGACCTGGAGGACTTCGGCAAGAGCCAGGCGAAGGAGTAGGTTAGGGGCCAGAGCCGCCCGCCCGCCCCTAACCTATCCCGGCGGGACGCCTGTCGCCAAGCGCCGGCCCCCTCCCTCTGCCGTGAAGGGAGGACTGGGCGCATTTCCATGCGGAAACCGCCCTTGTCCATCATTCCCCGCCTCTCTCGTCATTCCCGCGTAGGCGGGAAGGGCGCGTGCGCCCACTTAAGTTTTGAAGAGCGTTGTTCCTGTGTTGAGGGCTTCCGGTGGGCGCGCTCCTTGTGAGTCCCCAACGCAAACAGCCCCCGTCATCCCGCCCACCTGCCGTGTCCGGCATTCCCCCCCAGTCCGGCATTCCCGCGCAGGCGGGAATCCATGAAGGCCTCACTCCCAAACGGCTAATGCGTCGCTCTCACTCCCCCGGCTCAACTTGCCGCCCCAGCCCGGAGCTCTGTCACAAGGAGGACACGATGGCGTTAGAAGGGGATAAGGAAAGATGGATTCCCGCCTACGCGGGAATGACGGAAAAGAGGTGGGGGCGGGAATGACGAGAGAGGAGGCGGGAAGAGCGGATAGGGTGGCAAGGGGTACGGGATTGTCCAAACCGCCAGCTTGCCTTTGTTTGCCATTTGAAAGAGGATTGGGATTGCGCGCCGAACACACGGAATCGGCGCTATAAGGGGAGGTCAAGGAATGGCCAGGAGAAGAAGGAGAAAGGGTGATGATGGTACCGAGGCTACGGCTGAGATCTTAGTAGGGCTCTTAAGAGGAATAATGCAGATTTTATTAGCCATCTTTACTTTCCTTATGGAGCACATAAAGTGGCTGATAGCGAATATAAGCGCCAGACTGGTGATTTGTGTCGAGTGTGGCGCTAAGAACGTCGGTAAAGGCTCATGGTCGGGGGCTCTGCTTTTGGGCTTCTACCTCATGGTCTTTGGCTGGTTTATGGGGAGGTGCCAGAGCTAGGGCGCGTGCCGACCTCCCCCCCGTCATCCCGCTCACCCCCCCGTGTTCGTCATTCCCGTGAAAACGGGAATCCAGGAAGCCTTCATCCCAAAACCAGCGTTCCTCAAAACTAAGTGGGCACGCGTGCCCTTCCCGCGCAGGCGGGAATCTCAGGAAGGCCCCACCCCCAAACGGCTAATGTGTCGCTCTCACTCCCCCGGCCCAACCTGCCGCCCCAGCCCGGAACTCTGTCACAAGAAGGACGATGGCGTTAGAAGGGGATAAGGAAAGATGGATTCCCGCCTGCGCGGGAATGACGGAAAAGAGAAGGGGATAGAAATGCCGGCTGAGGGGTTGGAATAAGGAGCGGGCGCTCTGGCCCCCTTGCTGGGTGGGTGGGCGCATTCGTTGAGGGGGCCGGGTTGACTTTGGGCGGGGCTGGTGATAGGGTTCACTGAGTTTTGTTTGTAGGCAGGTAATGCCTGGCTGGCTTCTGGCTCTCAGGGTTGCAGGGATGGGGTGGTACGTGGCCTTATGCGTAGTGTTGGGAGTTATCGCGGGTCTGTGGCTAGACAAAAAATTAGGCGCTTCACCCCTCTTCCTCCTAGGCGGCGTCCTGTTGGGGGTGGCGGTGGCCTTTTATGGCATGTATAAGATGGTGGCCCCGCTGTTCCAGGACGCGGGCCAGTCCGACCATGACTCCGGGGAGGGCCGGGACTAACGAGTGGCTAAGCGACTGTTCATAGGGGCCGGCGTTGGGCTGGTGGCCCTGTTGCTGTTTGGGTTTATCGTTGGAGCCGTCGGCTCGGAGCTTTTCAACACCGACCGGCTGCTCGACGCCCCCGAGGTCCACCTGCCCGCCTCGGCGGTGTTCCCCGCCGAGGAGCGGGAGAGCGCGGCCCGGGGCGGCAACTTAGGGTTCACCGGCTTCGCCATAACCAACTCCATGATTTCGTCATGGTTCACCACCCTGGTATTGGTGGTCATTTTCGTGGCGGCGGCCTCCCGAAGGCGCTTGGTGCCGGGCAGACTCCAGGGGTTCGTCGAGGTGATGGTGGAGGGCCTGCTCAACTTCGTGGAGGGCGTCTCGGGCAAGGCGGTGGCCAGGGCCTTTTTCCCCATAATCGCCACCATCTTCCTGTTCGTGCTCTTCAACGCCTGGCTGGGACTGCTTCCCATATATCCATCCCTCGGCTTTGACTCTTCGCCCACGGCCAACGCCGCCTTCATTGAGGAGACGGGGGAGGACGTGGAGATGGAGCTTCACGGGGTCATCGCCGCGGTCAGCGACGGCGGCTTCAGCCTGGAGGACGGGACATCCTTCCACATGGAGGACAGTTCCAAGGTTGGGGAGGAACTCAAGGGCGACTGCTCCCCGGCCCCGTGCCTGGCGGCCAGCGCCGTTGGCGAGAAGGTGAAGCTGGGAGCCGTGAAGCATCACGGAGAGCTTATAGTTGAACACGTGGAGCAGGGCGCCACGCCCCGGATAGACCTGCTGCGTCCCGCCGGCACCGACATCAACATGCCGTTGGCCTTGGCGATAGTGGCCTTCCTGTTCGTGGAGTTCTGGGGACTCCGGCGGCTGGGCTTCGGATACCTGAGCAAGTTCTTCCGCTTCAAGACCCTCATCAAGGGTCCCGGCAGGCTGCTCAACGGCCCCATCGACCTTTTCGTCGGGATACTCGAGGGGCTGAGCGAACTCATCCGCGTGGTGAGCTTTACCTTCAGGCTTTTTGGTAATATGCTGGCGGGTAAGCTGTTAATCCTGGTGTCCGCCTTCCTGGTGCCCTTCGTCTTCAGCGTGCCCTTCTACGGGCTGGAGTTGCTGGTGGGCTTCATTCAGGCGATGATATTCGCGGGCTTAACCCTTACCTTCGCAACGGTGGCCATCGCCCACCACGAGGACTGATAGTGAGAGGATTGACAGTGAAATGATTGGGGTTCCAATGGTTAAACTCAGGTTAGGGAGGTAAACGGTGGATGTACTGATTCTGCTGTTTCTGATAGTGGTCACTGGCATAGCGGCGGCGGCGATGAGCGGCATATTCGCCATCTACGCCAGCCGTCAGGACCGGTGACAAAAATATCACTGCGTGAGGAGGACGCATGTTTGGATTAGAGGTTGTCATGTCTGTGGCGTCGGCGGTGGCCGCCCAAGCCCCCGCGTTGAGCGACGCCGGGGCCAAGGCCGTAGCTACGGGCATCGCCATTGGTTTGGGACTTTTGGGGCCTGGCATCGGCATAGGGATTCTGGGGGCTTCCGCCATGAGCGCCATTGGGCGCAACCCCGAGGCGCGGGGGGCCATTCTCCAGAACATGATCCTGGCCATCGCCTTCGCCGAGGCCCTGGGCATCTACGCGCTCATCGTCTCCGTCATCATCGTGTTCGTAGCCTAGAGGCGATAATGAGCAGTCCGGTGGGAAGAGAGGTTGCCTATGGCTGAGCTAGGCTTGAACATACCCAGCCTGCTGGTGTTCCTGGTCAACTTCGCCATCCTGTTGGCCATCCTGTACCTGTTCGCCTACAAGCCCATCCTCAAGCTCCTGGACCAGCGCTCCGAGCGCATCCGCGAGAGCCTGGAGGCGGCGGAAAGGGCCAAGGAGCAGGCGGCTGAGTCGGAGGCGAGGACCCAGGCGGAGCTGCGCAAGGCCCGCAGGGAGGGCCAGCATATGCTGGAACAGGCCCGGGAGCAGGCCGAGAGGTTCCGCGAGGAGGAGATGGCCAAGGCGCGACAGGAGGCCGAGGCCTTCGTGTCCAGGGCCAGGCAGGATATTCAGCAGGAGCGGGACGGGGCCATCGACGAGGTCAAGACCCACTTCGCCCGCCTTGCCATTCAGGCCGCCGAGCGGGTTATCGGCCAGTCCCTCGATGAAAAGGTGCACAGGGCGCTGATAGCCCGTGTCTTGGATGAGGGGCAGCAGGTGAGGAAGGACTAGCGGGTTATGGCGGGAAGGAGTTGGGCCAAGCGGTACGCCCAGGCTATCTACGGGATGGCCGCGGCTCAAGAGCCGTCGCGCGTGGACGCGGCCTTGGACCGGTGGACGGCGGACCTGCGCGTCATCGGCGAGTCCCTGGATAACAGGGAGTTCAAGGCCTTCCTCAGCCACGCCAAAGTTCCCCTGAAACGAAAGGCGGCGGCCATCGCCGAGGCCCTGGGCGGCGTGACGCCCACGGCGCGAAACCTGCTCTCCCTGATGGTGTCCAAGGGCCTTGTGGAGCAGGCCGGGCAGGTGGAAGACGAGTACCGGCGGTTGCTGGACCGTCGCCGCGGCATCGAACGGGTCAAGGTCCACTCCGCCATACCCTTGGAGGAGCCGGAGAGGCGGGGGATTGTGGGGTTCGTGGAGCGGATGACGGGCGGCCGCGTGGCCCTGGACGCCCGGGTTGACCCGTCCATCCTTGGAGGGCTGGTTATACAGGTCGGCGACAAGCTCATGGACGGCAGCGCCAAGTCGAAGTTGGAGAGTCTTAAAGAGGAGTTGGAGACGGCCCCGCTCCGTTAGCGGGCTGAGGCCGTATTAGGAGGCATAAATGACCACCCGTGGTTCCGATATCGTTTCGGTTATTCGACGACAGATAGAGGAGTTTGAGGGTGAACTCCAGATGGTGGACGTCGGCTCCGTCGTGGAGACGGGTGACGGCATCGCCCGGATACAGGGGCTTCAGGGCGTCCAGTACAGCGAACTCCTAGAGTTCCCCGGGGGTATGCTGGGGCTGGCCCTGAATCTGGAGGAGGACACGGTTGGCGCCGCCATTATGGGTGACGCCAACGCCGTCAAAGAGGGGGACACGGTCAGGTCCACCGGCAGGATTATCGAGGCCCCCGTGGGCGATGAGTTGGTGGGCCGGGTGGTTGACGCCTTGGGGCGGCCTCTGGACGGCAGAGGCCCCATCCGCGCCACCAAGACCCGCCCCGTGGAGCGGATAGCCCCCAACGTGGTTACCCGCCAGTCGGTGGACACCCCGGTGCAGACGGGCATCAAGGCCATCGACGCCATGATACCCATCGGCCGCGGGCAGAGGGAGTTGATTATCGGCGACCGGTCCACGGGCAAGTCCGCCATAGCCTTGGACGCCATCATCAACCAGAAGGGGCAAAACCTGCTCTGCATCTACGTTGCCATAGGCCAAAAGCAGGGGAAGGTGGCCCAGGTGGTGTCCACGCTGGAACAGCACGGGGCCATGGAGCACACGGTGGTTGTGGCGGCCAACGCCTCGGACCCGGCGCCGTTGCAGTACATCGCGCCCTACGCGGGCTGCGCCATGGGCGAGGAGTTCATGGAGTCGGGCCGGGAGGCCCTCATCATCTACGACGACCTGACCAAGCACGCCTGGGCCTATCGCCAGATGTCCCTGCTGCTGAGGCGCCCCCCGGGCCGGGAGGCCTACCCCGGCGACGTGTTCTACCTTCACAGCCGGCTCCTCGAGAGGGCGGCCAAGCTGGCCCCGGAGTACGGGGGCGGCTCCCTCACGGCCCTGCCGGTGATTGAGACCCAGGCGGGAGACGTGTCGGCCTACATTCCCACCAACGTGATATCCATCACCGACGGCCAGATATACCTTGAGCCGGAGGCCTTCAACGCCGGGATAAGGCCGGCGGTTAACGTGGGCCTTTCCGTGTCCCGCGTCGGCGGGGCGGCCCAGACCCGCGCCATCCGCCGGGTGGCGGGAAGGCTGCGGATAGACCTGGCCCAGTACAGCGAACTGGCCACCTTCGCCCAGTTCGGCACGGCGGACCTGGACCGCGAGACCAGGGCGCAGTTGGAGCGGGGCCAGCGGAGCATCGAGATACTCAAGCAGCCCCAGTACCAGCCCCTGTCAATGGGGAGACAGGCCATCATCTTCTACGCCCTCAACAACGGCTTCGTCGACGACGTCCCCATACCCCGGTGCCGGGAGTTCGAGGCCCAGCTTCACCGCTACATGGCCGCCTCCCACGGGGAGATTGAGACGCGCATCATGGAGGACAAGGAGATCAAGCCCGAAACGGAGGAGGTCTTGAAGAAGGCTATTACGGAGTTCAAGGCCGGCTTCGGTGGGGAGTAGGCCCGGTTTCCTATGGTAGAGGCGGCTTAGCATGGCCAGCTTGAGGCAGCTGCGACGAAGAATCCGCAGCATAGAGAACACCGCCAAGGTGACTCATGCCATGGAGATGATAGCCGCCTCTAGGATGCGGCGCGCTCAGAACGCGGTGCTGGCCGGGCGGCCCTACGCCCAGAAGATTCAGCAGGTTATCGCCGACCTGAAGGCCCAGCCCCAGGAGACTGAGGAGGGCCACCCCCTTTTGGAGCAGAGGCCCGTGAGCAGAATCAGCCTTCTGCACATGACCCCCGACCGGGGGCTTTGCGGCGGCCTCCACGGGACCCTGAACCGCACGGTGGCCCAGTTCATCCTTGAGAAGCGGCCAACCCCCGTTAGGGTTATCGCCGTGGGCCGCAAGGGGCGGGATTTTGTGGTGAGAACGGGCCAGGACGTGCAGGCTGTCTTCGTCAACCTGGGCGATAGGCCGGCCATGTCGCAGATACTGCCCATCTGCCAGATAATAGCCAACGACTATAACCAGGGCAGCGTGGATGAGGTGTACGTGGCCTACCCGCAGTTCGTGTCCCTCACGTCCCAACGGGCCGTCGTTTCCCGGCTGCTGCCCATTGAGGCCGCCGACCTGGAGGGGGAGTCGCGGGTCGGGTACATCTACGAGCCGGACCCGTGGGTTGTGCTGGAGCATCTGCTGCCCCGCTTCGTCGAGATGCAGGTGTATCACGCTTTGTTGGAACTCAGCGCCAGCGAGCAGTCGGCCCGCATGGTGGCCATGCGCAACGCCACCGACAACGCCAAGGAGATGGTGGGAGACCTTACGCTGGAGCTCAACAAGGTGCGGCAGGACAGCATTACCGGGGAACTGTTGGACATCGTGGGCGGCGCCATGGCCCTGGAATCGTGACCGCCGCCGGTCTGGGTCTTATATGAGCCGGCCCGCGTCCTAATATAATCGTCCTAATATAATAAGGAGAACAACGTGGCTAAAGGCAGTGTAGTACAGGTGATTGGAACCGTGGTGGACGTGGAGTTCCCGCCGGACCAGCTCCCCGCTCTGTTCAACGCCCTCAACGTGGACAACAACGGCGAGAGGCTGGTCCTGGAGGTGGAGCAGCACGTGGGCAACAACTGGGTGCGCTGTCTTGCCCTTGGCCCAACTGAGGGGCTGGCCAGAGGCGCGGAGGCCGAGGATAGCGGCAGTCCGGCCCAGGTGCCCGTGGGACCCGAGACCCTGGGCAGGCTGTTCAACGTGACGGGCGATCCCCTGGACAACCTCGGCCCCGTGGAGGCCCCCGACCGGTGGCCCATCCACCGGCCGCCGCCGTCCTTCGACGAGCAGTTGAGCACGCAGGAACTCTTGGAAACGGGCATAAAGGTGTTCGACCTGGTCACGCCCTTCATTAAAGGAGGCAAGATCGGCGCCTACGGCGGGGCCGGGGTGGGCAAGACGGTTATCATTCAGGAGTTGATACGGAACATAGCCGCCGAGCATAGCGGCGTATCCGTCTTCTCCGGCGTCGGCGAGCGCTCCCGTGAGGGAAACGACCTGTGGCGGGAGATGCAGGAGGCCAACGTCATGGACAAGACGGTTATGGTCTTCGGCCAGATGAACGAGCCGCCGGGCGTGCGCGCCCGCATCGGTCTCACCGGGTTGACCATGGCCGAGTATTTCCGTGACGAGGAGAACCGGGACGTTCTCCTGTTCATCGACAACATCTACCGGTACATCCTGGCGGGCATGGAGGTGTCGGCCCTGCTGGGTCGGATGCCGTCGGCGGTGGGTTACCAGCCCACCCTGGCCACGGAGATGGGGGCCTTGCAGGAGCGCATCACCTCCACCAAAAAGGGGTCCATTACCTCATTCCAGGCCATCTACGTCCCCGCCGACGACTATACCGACCCCGGCATTGTGACCACCTTCGGCCACCTGGACGCGGTGGTTGCCTTGGAGCGGGCCCTTGCCGCCCAGGCCCTGTACCCGGCGGTGGACCCGCTGGCCTCCTTCTCGAGGGTTCTTGAGCCCGACATCGTGGGGCAGGAGCACTACGACGTGGCGCGGGGAGTCATCGAGGTGCTGCAACGGTATCGAGACCTCCAAGACATCATCGCCATTCTGGGCGTTGAGGAGCTTTCTGAAGAGGATAAGCTGACGGTGGAGCGCGCGCGAAAGGTCCAGAGGTTCCTCACCCAACCCTTCTTCGTCGCCGAAACCTTTACGGGTATCCCAGGCAAGTACGTTCCTGTAAAGGAGACGGTGCGAGGCTTCAAGGAGATTTTGGAAGGGCGGCACGACAACATCCCGCAGCAGGCCTTCTACATGTCGGGCGGCATGGACGAGGTCCTGGAAAAGGCCTCCGGCGGTTAGGGGCGGCGAATAATGGCGACCATGCAGCTGGAAATCATCACCGCCGAGGAGGTGGTGTACTCGGACCAAGTGGAGGCCCTGCTGGCCCCGGGCATAGAGGGCGAGTTGGGGATACTGCCCCATCACGCCGCCCTCATGACGATGCTGCAACCCGGGGAGTTGATGGTGCGCAAGAACGGCGAGGAGACCTTCATGGCGGTGTCGGGCGGGTTTCTGGAGGTGATGGAGAACCGGGTGAGCGTTCTGGCCGACGCCGCCGAGCGTTCGGAGGATATCGACGAGGAGCGGGCCCAAGCCGCCGTGCGGATGGCGGAGGAGCGCATCGCCATGCGGGAGGCCGACGTGGACCTGGAGCAGGCGGTGGCGCAGCTGCGACGGGCGACCGTGCGTTTGGCCGTGGCCCGGAGGCGGAGGCCAGGCTCCAGGGCGCGGCGCGGCCCCTCTCCCGACTCCTAGCCGCCCTCCCCTATTCCGTCATTCCGGCCCCTCCCCTCCGTCATTCCCGTGAAAACGGGAATCCAGGAACCTTACACCCCAAAGCCAACGCCCCAAGCCTCGGGACCACCCCTTCCGTCATTCCCGCGCAGGCGGGAATCCATCCCCCACTGGCGTTGCGCAGCCCAACCGCGCCACGGCGCGCGCTCCCGTCCGTTCGTAAGGGCGAGACCTCCGTAACAGGGACGTGACCTTCCTGGATTCCCGTTTTCACGGGAATGACGAGAAAGGGGGCGGGAATGACGAGAAAAGGGACGCGGGAATCCATCCCCCACTGGCGTTGCGCAGCCCAACCGCGCCACGGCGCGCGCTCCCGTCCGTTCGTAAAGGCGAGACCTCCGTGACAGGGACGTGACCTTCCTGGATTCCCGTTTTCACGGGAATGACGGATAAGAGAGGCGAGGGCGGGAATCCATCCCCCGTTCAGCCCACCGGCCAAAAGAGGCCGGGCGGCCATGGCCATTCCGTAGCCTCCGCAACCGGCCTGTTCCCCCCGCCCCTGGATTCCCGCCTGCGCGGGAATGACGAGAAAAGGCGGCATCTCTTGCGAGGGGCATCACCCATGGACGCCATCCGTTACTGAGCCACCGGCCAAAAGAGGGCCGGGCGGCCATGTCCATTCCGTAGCCTCCGCAACCGGCCTATTCCCCCCGCCCCTGGATTCCCGCCTGCGCGGGAATGACGAGAAAAGAGGGGGCGAGCGCGGGAATCCATCCCCCCTTCAGCCCAAGGCCAGCCACGGATAGAAGCCGCTGCCCTCCAACCGCGCGGCATCTCTGCGAGAGGCGCACCGCGTGGACGCCATCCGTTGCTGAACCACCGGCCAAAAGAGGGTCGGGCGGCCATGTCCACCCCGTACCGCCTGCTACCGGCCCCACCCCTCCCCTGGATTCCCGCCTGCGCGGGAATGACGAGGGGTGGAGGGCGGGAATGACGGGTATGAGAAGTGGAATGACGGAGGGGAGAGATGGCGGGGCCGGCGCCGGTTTCCTTAAGTCGCGGGAAATATCCACCGGTTTGAGGTATTGACAAAATCCAGAAGACGATTATAAAATCTCTAGGCTTTTGCCAAGGGGTTTGGGGCTATGTCCTGCAAGCTATTCTTGGCACACAATATCTTGGGGGTAAAATATGAAAGGTATCAAGAGACTCCTCTGGAAAGGAAGGCTTTACGGCATTTTGGCCGCCGTGGTGGCCTTGAGCGCCATTGTCGTCGCCTGCGGCGGCGATGACGCCACGCCCACGCCTGCGGCCACTCCGGCGCCGACCCGCGCCACGCCCGCGCCAACGGCTATGCCCACGGCTACGGCCATGCCAACCCGTACTGCCACTCCTGCCATGACGGCTACGCCTAGGCCCACACCGAGGCCCACGGCTACGCCCCGACCCACGCCGGCTCCTACGGCGATGATGATGGAACCCGTTCAGCCTAGGCTAAGGGTTGCGTTCCCGCCTGGGAACGAGCAGTTCACGGTGCCCTATCCCATGAGCCAGGTCTCGGAAAAGCTCATGCCGATATACAGCCACATGGTTGGCCGCAACATCAAGACCAACGTGGAGGAGCCTCAGCTCGCCACCACTTGGAGCGTTGAGAGCGACGGCAAGACTTGGCACTTCGGCCTGAGAACCGGCGTCCCCTTCTACAAGAACGCCGAGCCTTTGAATGACTACACCTTCGGCGCGAAGGACGTCTTCATGATGCTGGACCTCCAGACCGGAGAGGGCGGAGAGCTCGACACCATCCTGGCCCGCAGCCCGGGCCGTTACGCCTCCTACTTCGGCGGGACCGACAACTGGGTGGACAACGGTGACGACTCAATCACCTTGAACCTGCCCAAGGTTAACCTGGACATCTCCTTCCTGCTCTCGGACGAGTGGTCCACCGGCATAATGAGCCGCGACCACTGGGATGACGTTGGCGGCGAGGACGGCTACATGGACGACCCCGTGGGGAACGGCCCGTGGAGCTACATCTCCCACGAGACCAACGGCGTCTACTTCCACGAGCGCGTGGAAGACCACTGGCGCATCACCCCGATGTTCCACGAGCTTGAGATAATCCAGATCCAGGAGGCCTCCACCAGGCTGGCTATGCTGCTGGCCAAGGAGGCGGACATCATTCCTCTGGTGAGGACCCAGCGCGAACTGGTGAAGGCCGCCGGTTTCGTAACCTTCCAGAGCACCCTGCCCAGCATTCACCAGGGCTTTGGCTTCGTCCACTTTAGGGAAATGTCCTTCTGCAGCGCAGACGGCTCTCCCTACAGCCCCTTCGACCCCAACGGCATGCAGCCCCCCGGAAGGACCCACGAATGCGGCGAGAGGGAAGGCTGGAGCGAGGACGTTCCCATACGGGACCCCAACGTTCGCCACGCCATGAACTTGGCCATCAACCGGAACGAGATCAACGAGGTTTTCTACCAGGGCTTGGGCTTCCCCCTCGTCGACTACTTCCCGCCGTGGCGGAGTGACTGGAAAGACGAGTGGGCTCCCTTCCCCGGACCTAATGGAGAGACCGGAGCCGACGGCGGCTGGCCCTACCCCGGTGACGGAGACCCCGCGATGGCGCGGCAGCTCCTGATTGAGGCGGGCTACCCCAACGGCTTTGAGACTACCTTGGACTGCCTGCTGACCCACAAGGTGGTTCCGGAATGGCCGGACATCTGTGAGCAGATTGTTGGCTACTGGTCCGAGATTGGAATAAGCGCCAACCTCGACTGGTCCGACAGCTTCGGCAGCTTCAGAACTAAGACCCGCGACCCCAGCCACAACGGAGCTAACTGGCTGTGGTCGGCCTCCCCGTCCCTAGACCCGCCCTGCAACGCCATCACCTACTCGATGGTTTGGGAACTCGGACAGGCCTACCGGGAATGGCCGGAAGCCTCTGAGCTCTACATGCGGTGCGCGGAGATAACCAACATCCCGGAGCGGATAGCGGCGGCCCAGGACTTCGCAGACGCTTGGACTTCAAACCACTACAGCGTGCCCCTGGTTTGGGTCTTCGCTGAGGCCGCGGTTAACCCCGAAGTGGTTGAAGAGTACGAGGTCAACATGCTCCACATGGGACCCGTGCGCTACCACGAGCACACCACGCCCGTCTACAGGTAGGCCAGCGCCTACTTCATAGAAAGGCTAAAAGGACGAGGCCCCCGAATTCGGGGGCCTCGTCCTTCCACTACCCTCCGCTACACGCCCGGCGCCCCGCGCCGTTCTGAGGACATCCCACGCTTAGTCAGCCGGATGCTCTCATCCAGTTGGCGTCACGCCCCGCGCCGTTCCGAGGGAGGTGGAGAGGGGCCGACGCCCCTTCTCTTTTCCGTCATTCCCGCGCAGGCGGGAATCCAGGAACCCTTCATCCCAAGGCCAACGTACCTAAAACAAAGTGGCGTCCCCGCCCTCCCAGCGCAAGCGGCCGCCTTTCTAGTCAAGGGAGAATGACGGCGGTGGCGGGTGTCTCACTGGTGATGAATTCGGTAGGCGGTGGAGAGGGGCCTACGCCCGCCCGCCACTAGAAGGCCTCAATGTCAGGCCACGGCTTCTTGACAGAAAAAGGCTAAACTCGTAACATTCGCTTGAAATTCCAATCCCTGTCTCAAGGAGATTAGATAGCAGATGCAGCCCTTAACCCCAACCCCGTCCAGCGACAACGAAAAGAGAAGTAAGACATCCCCCAGGAGAGTTCTATCCTTGGCCCTCGCGGCTTTGGCCCTAATCGCCATGGTGGCCCTCGCCGCTTGCGGGGGCGGCGGGGACACTGCCGCCACCCCGGCGGCAACCCAGGCCCCCGCCGACTCCGGAACCACCGTCGACGACACTCCACCCGCCCAGCCGAGTTCCACCTCCGGAACGGAAGACTTATTCATCCTCTCGAGGAGATTTCAGTCCCTTGAATTGACCCTCACGGCCGGCGACAACGTCAGCGTCACCTACGACTCGGTAGGCGCCACCACCGGCGGCCCCGGCAACTTGAGCGGAGAGGGCAAGGTGACGGCGGAGGTCAAGCTCACCATTGTCGACCCCGTTGAGGAGCAGATAATCGTCGTCGATAATATGCAGACCAACACCCTTGAATTCCAGGCGGAGCTCAGCGGCCTATACCAATTGGTTTTCGAGAATCCGTACCTGCTTCAGGCCCTATCGGTGAATGTGGACTACACGATTAACTAGCAAGGCGACCAGTAGGGCAGGGGCAAAGGCGCCCTGAAACTAAAGCCAGAAAAGCGAGAGGCCCCGGAGTTCTCCGGGGCCTCTTCTTGATTGCGGTCGTCCCGTTGGGTTGGCGCTCTTTAGGGGTAAACGCCTCGGATGTTTAGGGCGTTAGCCACCCGCTCCACCCCCACCATAAGGGCGGCGGTCCTCAGGTTCACGTCGTGCTCCTTGGCCGTGCTCAACACCTCGTCAAAGCTGCGGGTGATTATGGACTCAAGTCGGTTGTCCACGTCGCTCTTGTCCCAAAACAGGTGCTGGATATCCTGCACCCACTCAAAGTAGGAGACCACCACTCCGCCGGCGTTGGCCAGGATGTCGGGTATCACGATGACGCCCCGGTCCTGAAAGATATCGTCGGCCTCCGGGGTCGTGGGGCCGTTGGCCCCCTCTACGATAATCTGCGTGTCGATTCTGGGGGCGTTCTCCTCGGTTATCTGCTGCTCCAGGGCGGCGGGAATGAGGATTTCGCATGGCATTTCCAGAAGCTCGGCGTCGGTGATGGTCTGGGAGCCGGGGTAGTCCAACACGGAGCCGTTGTCGGTCTTATGGGATAGCAGGCTCTCAGGCTCCAGTCCCTGCTCCACGTAGATGGCCCCTCTGCTGTCGCTGGCGGCGATTATCTTGCATCCAAGCTGCTCTAGGAGATAGACGCCCCAGTATCCGACGTTGCCGTAGCCCTGCACCACCACCCGGGCGCCCTCCAGGGGAAGGCCGCGCTCCTTGGCGGCCTCTCGGGCCATGAGCATCACGCCGCGGCCGGTGGCCTCCGTGCGGCCCAGGGTCCCGCCGATGCTGATGGGCTTGCCGGTTACGATGCCGTGCTGGGTGTAGCCGGAGTGCATGCTGATGGTGTCCATGATCCAGGCCATAATCTGGCCGTCGGTGTTCACGTCGGGGGCGGGGATGTCGGAGACGGTGCCAATGAGGGGCGATATCTCGGTGGCGAAACGCCTGGTGAGCCGTTCCAACTCCGCCCTAGACATGAGCTTGGGGTTGCAGGTGACGCCGCCCTTGCCGCCGCCGTAGGGGATGTTGGTGATGGCGCACTTCCAGGTCATCCACATGGCGAGGGCCTTCACCTCGTCCAGGGTGACGTCCGGGTGGTAGCGAAGGCCGCCCTTGGCGGGGCCGCGGAAGACGTTGTGCTGCACCCGGTGGCCGGTGAAGACCTGGGTTGCGCCGCTGTCCATCTTGACCGGGAAGTTAACGGTGAACTCCCGCTTGCAGCTGCCGAGGACCGCGCGGATGCCGTCGTCCAGCCCCAGCCTGTCGGCGGCGGAGTTGAACTGCTGGCTGGCCATGGCAAATACGCTGGGCTTTTCCAGTGTGGCGTTATTCGCCTGCTGAGTCATGGATTCCCTCCATTAAATTGGATGTTGTTTTCTTGTGACCCGTGAACGTGTTTTCGCCGTGGCGACTAACGCGCTCTTAATAGTGTAAACGACTTGACCCGCTTGGCGCACCGTATCGAAGGGCCAATCACGGCAAAAGATAGGGGTTTGGGAAGGCCCGTGGGAAGGCCCTTGGTAGGGATTAAGCGTTGGTTCTGGGCCTTTGCCTCGTGTGGCAGTGGGACGGGCAACCGCGCAAGGGGAGGTCGGTTCTGAGCGGGTCAGCATATGTATTAAATGTAGCCTCTGAGAGGGCCGATGTCAATTGCGGACGGCCCGGAAGATGGGAGCGTGGCGCTCTCCCCTTTCCCTAAAGAAGGGGCGGCTACGGCGGAAGGGGGAGGACGGTGGAAATGGCGTCAGAAGGGGTTGTGGAGCACAGACGTGGAGCCGCCAACGCTCTTTAAAACAAAGTGGGCGCACGCGCCCTTCCCGCCTACGCGGGAATGACGGAAAGGAGAGGGCGGGGATGCCTTGAGAAGAGGCCGTGGCATGATGGTGGTGGTGGCGGCGCGCGGGAAGGGCGGAAAAAGCCGCCGGGGTCTAGGGGAGGTTCTGCGACTCTTGGCGTATGGCGGCGGGGACTTCCAACTCCACGCCGTACTCCCCGTCCCAGGCCTCAACCTCATAGCCGGAGCAGAAGTCGCCGCGCACCTCGAAGTCCCATTCCATACTGTACTCCCGTACATGATAAGTCTCGGCGTCGAGGACCAGCCGCACGTCTATTGTCTCTCCGTTGGACCACGTTATCTGCTGAATGAAGGCGCTGTCCAGGCTCACGTCCAGGGTCAGGGTCCCGTCCGAGTTCACTGAAAGGTCAATGGCGGAGGCGTTGGAGAAGAAGAGGATGCTGGCAAGCATGGTGTGGAGGGAGGAAAATTCGCTGTCCCAGGCGGTGGTCTCGTAGAACGCGGTGGCCGAGATCCTTTGCCACTGCCCGGAACCCCTTTGGCTCCAGTACTCCCAGGTTCCCGCGTCATCAAAGGGCTGTATTAGGTAGAAATGGTGGTCGCCATCCTGGAATTGAATCAGGCCGGGGTAGTAAGTGCCAAAGTCGGCGACATGGTAGTAGGCGCCATCATCGGAACCTCCAAAAGACTCATAGCAGCCCCAGCCGGTCCAACCGCCCCTCATCTTGAATCTGGCCGAACCCGCTTCCCAGAGGGCGGCGAAGGCGTGCTGGATTATCCGGTATTCGTCGGGCTGCGGGGATGGCTCTGCATCCAGGAGGTCGTCGTTGAAGACTATGAGGGATTTAACTTGGCCCATGGTCATGTTGGGACGTACCAGGGGATGGGAGTAGAGGCGAATTAGGGCCTCGTCCATCTCGCTAAGGACCGCTACACGCGGGGCGTTCTGGGAGTTCATAATACTGGAAGGGTGAAGCCGGTGGTTCATGGGGAGCAGGACGTGAAGGAGTTCGTGCATTATGATGTGCTTAATAAGGGTGTCCAGCAGTCCGACGTCAGTCCACCAAGCGTCCTCGTTGAACCAGACGGCGATGCTGCCCTCCGTCAAGACGCCGTTGCGCTCCCTCCCAGAGGCGCAGCCGGCGAGGTCCTGGCAGAAACCGGAAAACCCTATGTCCCCCGCGTGGGCCACGGGAACCCCCACATAGGCCTTTAGGTCTGCGTGTCGCTCCGAGGCGACGCGCTGGAAGGTGAGGTTCAGGAGGGGGGAGAATTCGTTTAGGATCTCTTCCAGGATCCGGACGTAGTCCCGATGCCCAGTGGCCCAGACCTTTACGGGCCTATCATGGGGCCACTTGGCTATGGTCTCCGATTCCCAGGAGGCGCATCCGCCGTAGTAGTCGCCGGGGGATCGCATCACCCGGTAGCCGGGTCTGTCGCTGAAGCAGTCCCACACCTCCCTTGTGACGCCCAGGATGCGTTCCGGGACGTTGACCCGGAGGATGGGTGGCGGCGGAGTCCGTGTAGAGGTCGAACCGCAGGGAGACGCGGCCCATGGGGAGACGCAGGTCGAAGGTCTGGGCGTCTGCCTCGAATCCGTCGTCCATGGAGGCGGTGAAGGAGTGGCCGCAGTTGTCAATGGGTAGGTCGTCGCGAAGGCAGGTGACGTTCACCTGAACGGGGTCTTCAAAGGGGCGTCGACCGTCGTTGCTGAGAAACGCGGTGACCTCCACGCCGGCCATCCCGTCGGACCAGTAGCCGGTTACCTCGGTGTCGACTTCGATGGAGAGTTGGGGTGGGGAACGCTCCGCCACCTGGACGTTGATTTCCCTAACATTCTTGTCATCTGATTGGAACCTGTCCTCTGGGCCGCCGGCGAAGATTCGAAGGGTGCTCTCCCCTTGAGGAAGGGCCAAGGATAGGAGGAGATTGGCGGCGGCCCCCGGTTGGATGGGGTCTAGGGTTTGGATGATGGAGCAGTAGTTCGGAGGCTCGGCCAGGCAGAGGACGCCGGCGTTGATGGGGCCGGAGGGGGCCACGCCCCGGTTCGTCACGGTGAAGGGTATCTCCAATAGGCGGCTACCGTCGGCGCGGTAACCCAGTCGGCGCACCTTGCCAACAGCGACCTCCAGATCCACGTAGTCCATCTGAACGGAGGTCTCGTCGGCGTTGCGGGTCTTGAAGGCGGGGGTGGTGTCGGTATGAGCGGTAAGGGTGAATTTGTAGGAGCCTGCGGGGGCCTGGATGGGCACGGATATCTCCACGTTCTCTCCGGGGTCAAGTCGTGGGATGGACGCGGCGCGCTCCAACCGGCCGTAGGAGCCGGGGCCGGACTCAGCGTCGGGCGACCACTCGGCTGAGATGGCCACGGATTCGGCGGCCAGGTTCCCGTGGTTAGTCACTGTCGCGTCTATGGCGATGAAGCCGTTGCCCGTTACGCGGCTGCCGAGGGCTATCAGGGACAGGTCAACGGCCCTTGCGGTGATTTTGGTCGTGTCGGCGGCGTCGCCAAGGGTGAGGGACAGCGTGTGGTCGCCGGGGGAGAGGCGGCGGGTGAAGTTGAAGGAGACGTTCTCGCCGCCGGGAAGGGGCGTGACTAGGTGGACCACCTCGGCGTCGAAGCCGTCCACCTCGGCCTCAACGGGCTGCGCCGCGGGGCCGGGCGACTGGCCGAGGTTGGTGACGAGGACGGAGACCCGCGTCTCTATCAGGCCGTCCACGGCGTCGAGGGATTCGACGCCGGTTATCTCAATTTGATAGGAGGCGGGCGTGGGCGTTGGGGTTGGTCGCGGCGTGGGCGTAGGAGTGGGGGTGGGGGTTGGAGTAGGCCGGGGTGAGGGCGTTGCGGTGGGGGTTGGTCGCGGCGTAGGCGTAGGCCGTGGCGTGGGTGAGGGCGTTGCGGTGGGGGTTGGTCGCGGCGTAGGCGTAGGCCGTGGCGTGGGTGTGGGTGTTGCGGTAGGGGTTGGTTGCGGCGTAGGCGTTGGAGTAGGAGTAGGAGTAGGCCGAGGTGTGGGTGTTGCGGTGGGAGTTGGAGTGGGTCTAGGGGATGCCGTGGGAGCGGGCGTCGCGGTGACGGTGGGGGCGGGAGCAGCTGTGGGCGCCGGGGCGCCGGCGCAGGCCGTTAGAAGGATGGCGGCCATCAGGATAAGGATGGCGGCAAGCAGGCGAGGCGCTGAAGCGGTCATGGCTTTATCTTATCACGGCAGGAGCCATGCCGCTTTTGTTAGATAAAGGGTTGGGTAGTGGATGGATTCCTCCCCCTTCCTGGATTCCCGCCTGCGCAGGAATGACGGGTAGGAAAGAGGCGTCGGCAATGTCGGACGAGGGGGTTGTGGAGTGCCTGAGGAGCAGGCGGCAAACGACGGTGGAGGGGGGTTGGGGCGCGGGGCGACCGGCGCCGGGCGGGGGGCTAGAAGCGGCGGCGGCGGCGGGCGCGGCGGGCCGCGCGCTGGGCGGCCTCCCGGGCCTTCTGGCTCTTGGACCGGAAGTAGCGGCGGCGCTTTATCTCTCGCAGGATGCCGGAGCGTTGCACTCCTGAGCGGAACCGGTTGATGAGGTTCTCCGGCGATTCTCCCGCATTCAGGGAAACAAAGGTCATATGCCCCTTCTCCTAACTCAGCCGCGCTGAAACCAGTGTGCTTTTAATATAGCAAATACCGGCGGGCGTGTACAGGTCAACACAGGGTGGGTTTCTTGTCCTTCAGCACGTCGGCGGCCCGGGCCGGGTAGGGCAGCTCCTGGGGGTCAACGGGTATCTCTATGAGGGTGGGGCCTTCAGAGGCCAGGGCATCCTTCAAGGCGGCGGGGATGTCGGCGGGGCCGTCCACGTAGAACCCCCTGCCGCCGAACAGGTCCATGAGCTTGTCCAGGGGCGGGTTGGTGATGTCGGCCTCCATGTACCGCTCTCCGTAGAAAAACTTCTGGTAGGCCTTCTCCGAGGCCCACGAGTTGTTGTTCATCACTATGGCCACCACGGGTATCTTCCACCGGACGGCGGTTTCCAACTCTTGAACGTTCATTAGGAAGCCGCCGTCGCCGCTTATGCTTATCACCGGCCTGTCGGGGCAGGCCATCTTCACGCCCAGGGCCATGGGGTAGCTGATGCCGATGCACCCCAGGTCAAGGGGGCTGGTGAGGCTGTAGGGCTGGGTGAAGGGCAGCCGGTCGTAGGCGTAACCCGAGGCGGCCCCGGCCTCTATGACGGTTAGGGCCTCCGGCGGGTAGACGCCGCGGAGTTGGTGGTACACCTGCTGGGGCTTGAGGGGCTTTCCGGGAACCGGGGCCTCGGCGTCGAGCCGTTCGCGCCGCCGCTTCCGCAGCAGGGCCACGGCGTTGAGGCGGGTCTGGGGCGGCTCCGGCGGGCCGGACTCCCGGATCTGTTGGAGGATGGCCCCGGTCACCGCCCCGGCGTCGCCGGCTATTCCCACCTCAACGGGCAGATTCCTGCCAAGTTCCGACGGGTCTATCTCCACCTGGATGACGCGGGCGTTGCTGGGCACGTAGCGGTGGTCGTAGAAGGTGGTGAAGTGGGACAGGCGGGAGCCGATGGCGATAAGGACGTCGGCTTGCCGCGCGGCCTCAGCCGCCTCCGGGGCGCCGGCCCGGCCGAGGCCGCCCACGTACATGGGATGGTCGTTGGGGACTGAGTCGACCCTGCCGTAGGAGGTGACGATGGGCGCGCCTAGGGTCTCGGCCAGCGAGCAGACCTCCCGGTGTGCCCTGCTCCACTTCACGCCGCCGCCGGCCAGGACCACGGGGAACCGGGCGTTTCTGAGGAGCATGGCCGCTTTGCGAACCAGGGCCGGGTCGCCGGGGAGGGCCTGGGGATCGCGGCGGCCGCTCAGCAGGGCCGGGTCTACGTCAATGGCCGTCTCGTTCTGGATGTCTCTTGGTATGTCTATCACCACCGGCCCCATCTTTCCTGAGGTGGCGACGCGGAAGGCGTGGAGCATCAGGTCCGGGATGCGCCGCGCGTTGGGAACCAGGATCGACTCCTTGGCCACGGGCCGGAAGACGCCGGCGTGGTCCACCTCCTGAAAGGAGCCGCGGAAGGTGTGTTCTTGGGAGATGCCGCCGATGATGGCCACCATGGGGGCGTGGGTCACGTATGCGCCGGCCACCCCGGTGACTAGGTTGGTGGCCCCGGGGCCGTTGGTGACCATGCATACCCCGGGCCTGCCCGTCGCGTGGGCGTAGCCCAGGGCCATGAAGCCGGCCCCCTGCTCGTGGCGCGTCCCCACAAACCGGATGTCGTCGAGGCCGTGCATGGCGTCCATAATCTCTAGGAAGGCGGAGCCGACCACGCCGAACACGTACTCCACGCCCTGGCCTCTGAGGGCTTGCACGACGGCTTGGCCGGCTGTCATTGTAGTCACGGCTCTTTTCCTCCGGTAGGAAGTGACGGCTCTCGGACATACTCCCACATCGGGGGCCGTTCGTCCATTGGATGCCGGAGGGGAGGCCGGGGGGTGAGGGCCTTGGCGGTATGGTCTATAATGGTTGTCGCCGGAGTTTGGAGTTTTAGGAGGAGTTATGAGGTTAGCGGGCAAGGTGGCCCTTATTAGCGGCGGCGGGCGGGGCATGGGCGCGGCTGAGGCGCGGCTTTTCGCCGGGGAGGGGGCCAAGGTGGTTATTGGCGACGTGCTGGAGGATGAGGGGCGGGCCGTCGCGTCGGAGATAAACGGCTCAGGGGGCGAGGCCTTCTTTTCCCTCCTCGACGTGACCAAGGACGATGACTGGCGGCGGGTTGTCGCAGAGGCGGCGGCCAGGTTCGGCAAGCTGAACGTTCTGGTGAACAACGCCGGAATCCTCGTGCGGGAGGAGTTGGAGGAGGGCGACGGCGAGGGCTGGGACAGGACCTTGGACGTGAACGCCAAGGGGGTGTATCTCGGCATGAAGCGCGCGGTCCCGGAGATGCGGCGGGCGGGGGGAGGCTCCATCATCAACATATCCTCCATCTCCGGCCTGGTGTCCCTCGGCTACCCCGCCTACAACGCCTCCAAGGGGGCCGTGCGCATAATCACCAAGAACGTGGCGATCCAGTACGCCAGGGAGGGGATACGGGTCAACTCCATCCATCCCGGCGTGATAAAGACGGCGATGATGGACGGGGACACGAGGGGGGATGAGGACTGGGACCGGCTGCTTCCCATGAAGCGGTTCGGGGAGGCGATAGAGGTGGCCTACGGCGCCCTGTTCCTGGCGTCGGACGAGTCGTCTTACATGACGGGAAGCGAGTTGGTGATAGACGGCGGCTTCACGGCCCAGTAACGAAATTTGATAGCGAGTAGGGGGAAGGATGCGACTAGCGGGTAAGGTGGCTTTGATTACCGGGGCGGCGCGGGGGATGGGGGCCGCGGAGGCGCGGCTGTTCGCCAGGGAGGGCGCCAAGGTGGTTGTCAGTGACGTGTTGGAGGATGAGGCGCGGGCCGTCGCGTCGGAGATAAACGACTCCGGGGGCGAGGCCCTGGCCCTGGCCCTTGACGTGTCCAAGGACGATGACTGGCGGCGGGTTGTCGCAGAGGCGGAGGCCAGGTTCGGCAAGTTGAACGTTCTGGTGAACAACGCCGGGATAATCGAGCGGCATTCCCTGGAGGAGACCTCCGAGGAGACGTGGGACAGGATTATGGCGGTCAACGCCAAGGGGGTGTTCCTGGGAACTAAGGCGGCGCTGCCCGCCATGCGCAGGGCAGGGGGCGGTTCCATCATCAACATATCCTCCATATCGGGGATGGTCTCGGTGGGATACCCCGCCTACAACGCCTCCAAGGGGGCGGTGCGGGTGTTCACCAAGAGCGCGGCGGTGGAGTACGCCGGGGAGGGGATACGGGTCAACTCCATTCACCCCGGGGCCATCTGGACGCCCATGTCCCTCTATAAGAATGAGAGGACCAGGGAGGAACGGGCCGCCACCGTCCCCATGGGCCGCGTGGGTGACCCGGAGGAGGTGGCCTACGGCGCCCTGTTCCTAGCCTCCGACGAGTCGTCCTACGTGACGGGCAGCGAGATGGTTATCGATGGCGGCGTCACGGCGGAGTAGGCGCGGGAACGCCGCGGCCCGGTGAAGCCCATGGCGGCCCCCCGGTGAAGCCTATGGCGGCCCATAGATGGCGGGCTATGGTGGAGTCGGAACACGCCCAGACGGAGAGGCTCCGCGAACAAGCATCGCTAGAGGGCGACCACTGGAGCGGGATGACGGAGGGTTTCAGGGCAGACCCCCACCGCTCCGACGACCCGCTGCTGGAGCTTCTGGGCAGGAGGGTTGAGAGGCGTCACAGTCTTATCGACGTCGGGGCCGGCGCTGGCCGGATGGCCCTGCCCCTGGCCCTCAGGTGCCGTTGGGTCACGGCGGTGGAGCCTTCCCCCAGCATGGGACGGGCGCTGCTAGAGGAGGCGTCGAGGCACGGCGTATCCAACGTTAGCCTGGTCCCGGAGCGGTGGGAGGAGGCGGTGGTTGAGCCGGCGGACCTGGTCCTCTGCTGCCACGTTATTTATACCGTCCGGGAGATTGACGCCTTCATTCGCAAGCTGGAGGCCCACGCCAGGGAACGGGCGTGGGTGGTCATGTTTCGCGACCCGCCCCAGCATGGGATATACGGGTTGTGGGCGCGGGTCCACGGCGAGGAGCGGCTGCCGCTGCCGGGGTTTTCCCATCTGGAGGAGGTCTTGGGGGAGATGGGGATTAGCGCGCGGACGGAGGAGCTTCCCTCCTCAGAGCCAGGCGTCTTTGACAGCCAGGAGGATGCGTGGCGGCAGATGCGGGAGCGGCTGTTTCTGAGGGAGGGCAGCGCCAAGGACCGGCTCTTGGGCCAGGCGTTGAGGGAGGAGACGGAGGCCGTTGAGGGCGGCTGGCGTCTGAGGGGCGCGCGCCCGATGCGGCCCCTCTTGGCGTGGTGGCAGCCGCCCCAACCGACGGCATGAGAGGATAGCATGATGCCCGACGCTTATTAGTGTGTGGGCCGGCCCTCTAATGAGACCGGCGCCGGTTATAGCCGACCTGGATACGCGGCTCCCCGGCTCCCCGCCGCCCTATCCGTCATTCCAACCTGCTCTCTATCGTCATTCCCGCGAAGGCGGGAAGGGCGCGAGCGCCCGCTTAAGTTTTGAGGAGCGTTGGTGGCTTCCGGATTCCCGCCCTCTTATCCGTCATTCCCGCGCAGGCGGGAAGGGCGCGAGATCCCGCTTAAGTTTTGAGGAGCGTTGGGGCTTACGGATTCCCGCCGCCCTTCCGTTATTCCAGCGAGGTGGGAAGGGCGCGTGCGCCCGCTTAAGTTTTGAGGAGCGTTGGCCTTGGGATGAAGGGTTCCTGGATTCCCGCCTACGCGGGAATGACGGGATGGGGTGGCAGGAATCCATCCCCCCACCTGCTGATTCACCACCGGTGAGGTGCGCGCGGCCCTCGCTCTCCCTTGACGGGAGGGGCGGCGGGCCGGCGCGGGGAGGGCGACTTCCCCCTAGAAGTCGCCCAATTCCTGGTTGAAGACCTTGGCCAGCACCTCGACGCCTTCCCGGATCTGGTCCTCGGTGGGGAGGCCGTAGCAGATGCGGATGTAGTTGGAGCCTTTGGCCGGGTCCACGGCCCAGTCGGCCCCCGGGTTGTAGATGAGGCCCTCCTTCTTGGCGGCGTCCAAGGGCACGGAGGTGTCCACGCCTTCGGGGAACTTGAACCACATGAGCATCCCGCCCCGGGGTTCGTAGAAGTCCACCTTGGGGCCGAACCGCTCCTTCATGGCGGCGATGAGAACGTCGCGTTTCCTGTGGAGCATGTCGCGTACGGTCTCAATGTGTTCCTCATAGTTGTTCTCAAGGAAGTCGGCGACCATCATGGGCGTCACCATGTTGGTTCCCACGTCCACCTTGCTCACCACCATCTGGTTCATCACGTCCTGGGGCGCGACTATGTAGCCGAGGCGAACGCCGGGGGCCAGGGACTTGGAGAAGGAGCCTATGTGCAGCACGTGGTTTGTGGTGTCTAGGGAGCGGATGGAGGCCTCCCACTCGCCTTCGAATATAAGGTCGGCGTAGCACTCGTCCTCAAAGATGGGCACGCCGTACTCCATGCTGACCCGCAGCATCTCGCGGCGCCGGTCCATGGGCAGGTTGGTGGCGGTGGGGTTCTGGCAGGTCGGTATGGTGTAAATGTACTTGGGCTTAACGCCCTTGGCCTTGAGGTCCGCCAGGGTGGATTCCAACAGGTCCACGCGCATCCCGTCGTCGTCAAGGGGAACGCCCACCACGTTGGCCTTCTTGCGGCGGGCGTTGTTGAGGGCGCCGGAGTAAGTGAATTGCTCGGTTATCACGGTGTCGCCGGGTTCCAAGAGCGTGTCGTTGATTAGCAGGATGCACTGGGTGGAACCGGAACAGATCATCACCTCGTCCACGGTGACGTCAATGCCGCGATGCTTCTTCAGCTTCTTCACCAGGAACTCGCGGAGGGCCAGGTTCCCCAAGGGGCCTCCGTCGGAGTAGTAGACGGCCAGGTCCCGCCCGTTCTTCTTGAGGGCGTTGGTGACCGACTCTATGAAGCCTTCAACGGGGATGAGTTCCGGGCTGCCGTGGCCCGTGACGAAGTTATAGGGGTACAGCCCTTCCCATGGGCCTGCGGCGGGTGGCAGATCTTTGGCGTACAGCTGAGAATAGTCGAGTCCTTTCGGGGACATGGCATCTCCTCTCGGGGCGTGATGGGTGGTTGGCTTAGTTGGGGCGCAGGCTTCATAATAGCGCCCGGTGATGGGGGTGTCCATTGTTCCGGTTGGATGGGGGCGTGGATGGTTGGAAGCGGCTGCCGGTCACCGGCGGGCGCGTCGGCCCTGTCCATCCATCCGCCATTCCCGCCCCTCTCCTCCCGTCATTCCCGCCCTCCCTTTTCCGTCATTCCCGCTTCTCCCCTCCGTCATTCCCGCGAAAGCGGGAATCCAGGAAGGTTACGTCGCTGTCACAGAGGCCCGACCATAACGGACCCAGCCCTTGCGGACGAATAGGATGGCGGGAATCCATCCCTCTTACCTCCACTGCGATAATGCAACAGCGCCCCGCGCCGGTAAGAGCCGGACCCGTTACTGCCACACCCGCGTTAGGGGAGCGCCTACGTGTGGCTCCGGGATTTGGGGCGTTGGCTCTGATATGTAGAGTTCCTGGATTCCCGTTTTCACGGGAATGACGGAAGGGAGGGCGGGAATCCAGACGCTCGCAACGCTCTTCAAAACATAAGTGGGCGCACGCGCCCTTCCCGCCTTCGCGGGAATGACGGAGAGGGGAGTGGGAATGAGGAAGCAGTAGCCATGTGGTAGAGTGAATGACGGATATGAAGGAGGCGCGGTGGCTAAGGTAATCGACGCGTACCGGGAGCGGGGCGGCCGGCCGGTGGTCATCTGCGACTTCACGCCGCCCAAGGGCGTGGCCCGCGCGCGCCTGGATGCGGCTCGCGGGCTGGAGGTGGACTTCGTATCGGTGGCCTACAACCCCGGCAAGGCGGTGCGGGTGGACTCGGCCATGATGTCCTACGCCATTAAGAAGGAAACGGGGCGGGACGTGGTGTTCAGCCTGGCCACCAGGGACATGAACCGCCTGGCCCTTGAGAGTCACCTCCTCGGCGCCGGATTCCTCGGTCTTGAGAACCTGCTGGTCATGGGGGGCGACCCCTTCGGCGCGGCGGACAAGGGGCGGGTCAGGGCCGTTGACGACTTCAAGCCCACGGAGTTGATAAGGGCGGCGGCGGAGATGAACCGGGGCAGAGACTTCCGGGGCCGCAGGCTCAGCCCTCCCACCGGTCTGTGCGTCGGGGGGGTGATAGACCTGGGCCGCGGCGTTGAGGCGGAGGCGCGTTTGACCCACCGCAAGGCCCTGGCCGGGGCCGACTTCTTTGTCACCCAGCCCATCTTCTGCGCCGGGGATAAGGCGCGGTTCGAGGCGGCCTATCGCGTCGTGGCGGGGCAGTCCCTTGAACGTCCCGTCTTCTACGGGTTGCAGATACCGGTCAAGGGCGGCGTTGCCCTTGGCCCCATTCCTAAGGGTGTCCAACGGCGGCTGGATGAGGGGCGCGGCGGCGTTAAGATAGCCCTTGAGACGTGGCAGGGGTTCCTAGAGGCCGGCGTGGGCGGGGTATACCTCGTGCCGCCCATCCTCAAGGGCGGGGCGCGAGACTACGGGGCGGCCGCGGAGTTCCTGAAGCGCACGCGCGCCTGAGGCCCGGCGTTCCCCTGCCGTTGCCCCCCTCTAACGCCTGTGCTACCATCTCTGTCAAGACCCAGCGCCCGATGAGTCCTGTAAGCAACCAAGGGGCCGGAGCATACCCCATGTCCGTTGAGCAGCAGCTATCCGAAGCATCCCCGGGGCGGGCGGTTGCGGTGACCATTGGCACCTTCGACGGGGTGCACCGGGGCCATCAAAGCCTGTTCCGCCGGCTGCGGGAGGAAGCTGAGCCCCGCGGCCTACTGACTGCCGCCATCGCCTTTAGGAACCAGCCCCGGTCGGTCCTGAACCCCGACGCCCGGGTTGAGTACATAACCCCGTGGCCCCAGCGCAAGGCCCTAATCCAGGCCCAGGGGGTGGACTGCCTGGCGGCCTTGGACTTCACCAGGGAGCTTTCGGAGATGCGGGCCGCCGAGTTCGTGGCCCTGCTGGTGGAGCGTTTGCGTATGCGGCTGTTGGTGGTGGGGTCGGACTTCGCCCTCGGTCACAAGCGTGAGGGGGATTTCCCCACCCTTACGGCCCTCGGCGAGGCGATGGGTTTCGAGGTTGTGGGGCTGGATTCGGAGGTCATGGACGGCCAGCCCATCCGGAGCCGCGCGCTTAGAAGGATGATAGCCGCCGGCGAGGTTGGCGAGGCCGCCGGGATGCTGGGCCGCCCCTTTTCGCTGAGCGGCGTCGTGATTGAAGGGGCGCGCAGGGGCAGGGACCTGGGGTTTCCCACCGCGAATCTTGCCCCGGAGCCTAACGCCCTGACGCCCGGAAACGGCATATACGTCACGTGGGCCGTCGTGGGCGGCGAGCGGATGCCGTCGGTGACCAGCATCGGGGTCCGTCCCACCTTTGGCCCCGGGGAGAGGTGCGTCGAGGTTTACATAATGGATTTTAGCGGCGACATATACGGGGAGACCGTCGGCTTGGAGTTCGTGAGCTTCCTGCGTGAGGAGGCCGCGTTCTCCACGGCGTCGGCCCTGGTGGAGCAGATGGGGCGGGACGTGGAGGATGCCCGGACAGCCCTTGCCCAGGGAGCGAGGCGACGCGTTGCTGGATGACTGTACGCTGAACTCCCTCCTGCGGCGCGGCGTCTCCGAGATAATCGTGGAGCAGGAGTTCGTGGAGTTGCTGCGGAGCGGCAAGAGCCTGCGCCTGAAGATGGGCTTCGACCCCAGCAGGCCCGACATTCACCTGGGCCACGTGGTGGGGCTTCGAAAGCTGCGGCGACTCCAGGAGTTGGGACACAAGGTCATCCTCATAGTTGGGGACTGGACGGCCCAGATAGGCGACCCCAGCGGCGAGTCGGTCACCCGGCCCATGTTGACCCACCAGGAGGTGATGGCCAACGCGGAGTCCTACATGACCCAGTTCTTCAAGATTGTGGACAGGGACAGGACGGAGACCATCCTCCAGAGCGAATGGTTCGGCAAGTTCAACCTGGCAACGGTCATAGACCTGACCCGCCGGTTCACCTTAGCCCAGTTCCTTGAGCGGGACGACTTCGCCCGGCGGTATCAGGCCCGGCGGCCCATAGCCATTACCGAGTTCCTCTACCCGCTGCTCCAGGCCTACGACTCGGTGGCCATACGGTCGGACGTGGAGTTCGGGGGCACGGACCAGAAGTTCAACCTGCTGGTGGGGCGCGACCTGCAATCGATGATGGGTCAGAGGCCCCAGCAGTGCTTCCTGATGCCCCTGCTGGTGGGCACCGACGGGGTGCAGAAGATGAGCAAGAGCTTGGGGAACTACGTCGCCGTTGACGACGCGCCCAAGGAGATGTTCGGCAAGGTGATGTCCATAGGCGATGGCCTGATGCTCAACTACTTTGACCTCCTGACTGACGCGCCGCCGGAGGAGATTGAGGAGATGCGGCGGGCCACGTCGGAGGGTTCGGTGAACCCCATGGAGTTGAAGAAGCGGCTGGCGGCTGAGATAACGGCCCAGTTCCACCCGGCCAAGGCCGTCGAGGAGGCTCGGCGCCACTTTGAGCGAACGGTCCAGGGGCGGGAGGCCCCGGAGGAGGCCCCGGAGGTGAGGTACGAGGTGTTGGGGGAGGTGTGCGTAGTCCGCAGCGACGGCGTCCACGGGGAGGAGGCGCGGAGGGAGGCCCCCATCCAGGGCGGCCTCGTGGCCACGGCTGACCTCATCTGGGCCGCGGGGTTGGCCAAGTCTAAGAGCGAGGCCAAGCGGTTGCTGGCCCAGTCGGCGGTGGAGATTGACGAGGCCCGGCACACCGGCGCGTCCGTCGCGCTGCGGAACGGCGCCGTCATCCGGGTCGGCAGACGTCGGTACGCCCGGTTGGTGGAGATGGACAGGCGGCCCTGACCCGCCGCCGCGTGGGAGTTTCGCCTTCCCGCCAAAACTTATGGTCATCCAAGGAGGGGTTGTGAAGATACCCAAACAGAACTTGAGGATACCAGGCCCGGCCCCCTGCCCGCCCGACGTGTTGGAGGCCATGAGCGGCGCCATGATCAACCACCGGGGGCCGGAGTTCAAGGCCCTCATTCACAGCGCCACCGAACGGTTGAAGCGGGTCTTTATGACCGCCAACGACCTGTATATCCTGACGGCCTCGGGCACGGGGGCGTTGGAGGCCTCGCTGGTCAACACCCTGGCGCCGGGCGATAAGGTCCTGGCCGCGGTGACCGGCTCCTTCGGCAAGAGGTACGCCGACATGGCCGAGACCCTCGGCGCCGAGGTCCGAAGGCTGGAGTTCGAATGGGGAACGGCGGCGGACCCCTTGGCGGTGAGGACCGCTTTGGAAGGCGACCCCGGCGTTAAGGCGGTCCTGGTGACTCACAATGAGACATCGACAGGGGTGACCAACGACCTGGAGGCCATCTCCGCGGTGGTGAAGGGGGAGTTCAACAAGCTGCTGCTGGTGGACGCCATAAGCAGCCTGGGATGCGTCCCCCTGCCGGTGGATGAGTGGCGGTGCGACGTGGTGGCCACGGCGTCGCAGAAGGGGTTCCTAACGCCCCCGGGCCTATCCTTCATCAGCTTCGGCCCCGCGGCGTGGGAGGCGCGGCAGTCCGTTGGGGTCAGGGGGTTCTACTTTGACCTGGCCACGGCCCAGACCTACTTGGAGCGGGGACAGACGCCCTTCACGCCCAACCTGCCCCTCTTCTACGCCCTAGACCTGTCCTTGGACAGGCTCTTGGCCCAGGGACAGGAAGAGACTTACGCCCGCCACGCCTATTTTGGGGAGATGGTCCGCGATGGGGTCAAGGCCCTGGGGCTGTCCCTGCTGGCCGACGAGGCGACGGCCTCCAACACCGTCACCGCCGTGCGGGTTCCCGACGGGGTCGACGGGAAGGCCTTGACGGAGGCCCTCAGGACGGAGCACGGCGTGGTGGTGGCCGGGGGCTTGGGGCCGTTGGAGGGCAGGATATTCCGCATAGGGCACATGGGGGCCGTGACTGAGGCGGAGATAACGGGGCTGATGGACGCTTTAAGGGTCGCTCTGCCCGCCGTGGGGTTCAAGGCCGCGGCCCGGCCCTAGGGAGGGGTTGCCGGCGTCCACTCGTTCGTCATTCCCGCGCAGGCGGGAAGGGCGCGTGCGCCCACCTAGTTTTGAAGAGCGTTAGCGGCTCCACGTCGGCGCTCCACAATCCCCTCTAACGCTATTCCGCCCGCCCGCCCTCTTTTCCGTCATTCCCGTGAAGGCGGGAATCCATCTTTCCCTATTCCTTGATAACGCCATCCTCATTTATTGACAGCGCTCCGGGTTGGCGCGGTAGGCCGGACTGGGGGCGTGAGAGCGGCACATTGGCTGGTTTGGGTTGGGGCCTTCCTGGATTCCCGCCTGCGCGGGAATGACGGAAAAGGGGGGTGACGCCCGGGTTTCGGGCCTTGGCTCTGCGGCGAAAGGTTCCTGGATTCCCGTTTTCACGGGAATGACGGGGCAGGGTGAGAGCGGGAATGACGGAATGGGGCGCACGCGCCCTTCTTTGCGGCCTCGCGCTGCTTAAGCCTCCCTGCTAGAGGGGGCCGTATAGCGGGTTTATGGTTAGGCCCGTGGGCAGCTTGGGGTGGAAGAAGGTCGACTTCCGGGGCAGGCGTTCGGCGCGGCTGACTATGGTCTCGAACAGGTCCATGGGCAGGGCCTTGAGTAGGAAGGCCGCCTGGTGGCTGCCCCCTCGCAGCAGTTCCACGGCCTCCGCGGCGTCGTGGAGCCAGGTCACGTGGCTGTTCAGCGAGTCGCCCAAGACCGGCTTCAAGGCCATCTCCTCCAGTATCCACGCCTCAAAGGAGGCTATGGGGCCTTTTTCCTTTGGCCGCAGCCCTGGGCGCAGGGTGAGGAGTTCGGCCCCCTTCCGGTGGGCTTGCGCCAGGCCGATAACGCTTTGCTCCCTGCCGCGAGTCTCTATCTCTTGCAGCAGCCGGTCGAGTTGGGTTTCCGGGTCCGCGGCGGCGGGTTCCCTGGTGAAAAGGCTATCGATAGTGTAGTCCAGCCGCTCCGTTCTTTCAGCGTCTAGGCGGCCCAGGACCCGGTGATAGGGAAGGACCAGCAGGCCGGGGTCATCCATCTCTATCAGGCTGCTCATTACGAAGTCGTGGGCCTGGCTGTGGGAACTTGGGCCGCGCCGCGCCCGGTAGGTCAGGGCCGTTTCGTAGCGGTGATGGCCGTCGGCGATGTAGAGGGGCTTGGATGCCATCACGTCGCTTATGTGGCCGGTCTTCTCCGGGTCTGCGATGCGCCAGAGCTGAAAGGCGCTGCCCTCAGGGTCGGAGAAGTCGAACACAGGGGTCCCGGCGGTCGTTTCGTCAAAGAGGCCTGAGAGCTTCCTCTCCCCGTCGCGGTAGAGCAGCATAATCTGGCTGATGTTGGAGCGGGTGGTCTCCATGAGGGCCAGGCGGTCCTCCTTGGCGGCGCCCTGGGTGTGCTCGTGGGGCAGGACTATCCGATTTTCGTACTCCTCCAGCCTGACGCAGGCGATGAGGCTGAGGCGGGACTTGACGGCGCCGCCAAAGGGGAAGCGGTGTCGCAGCAGGTAGAAGGCGGGGGTCTCGTCGCGGACCAAGGCCCCGGACTCCGTCCATTGCCGCAGGGTGGCCGCGGCCCGGGTGTGCCGGTTGTTCGCGGGACCGTCGGAGGGAAAGGTCTCTCCTTCCTCAATACGCACCAGGTTGAAGGGATGCCGGCGGTAGAGGTCCCGCCGCATTTGGGGCGATATGACGTCGTAGGGCGGGCAGATGACGCCGGCGGGGTTCCCCACGATCTGGGGGTTGGGCGCTAGGGCTCTAAAGGGTCGCACGTCTGCCAAGGCGCAAGGCTCCATTCTCCGGATTCAGGCTTACAAACTTCCTGTAGCGCTGATATTATACACGGTAACGACGCAGACGCTTGGGGTTGGGTTGGAATGACGGACTCAGAAGGCGGCGCCTACTATGGCCCACGGGTTGACTCGCCCTTTTGCGGGCGCTTGAAGACAGGGAGGCCCTGAGTGGAGATTGACGACCCGGTTCCTCAGCAGGTTGAGGATCTCCGAAAGAAAATCAACTGCCACAACCACCGCTATCACGCGCTGGACGACCCGGTTATCAGCGACTCCCAGTTCGATGAGTTGATGGCGCGGCTGCGGGAGTTGGAAGCGTTGCGCCCCGAACTGGTCACCCCCGACTCCCCTACTCAGAGGGTTGGGGCCGCCCTGGCCGAGGGGTTCGCCCAGGTGGAGCATCCCTTGCCCATGCTCAGCCTGGCCAACGCCTTCAACTACCAGGAGCTTGAGGCGTGGCGACGCCGGGTTTCCACCCTTCTGGAGGTGGACGACTTCAGGATGGTGTGCGAGTTGAAGATCGACGGCTTGGCCGTGTCCCTCACCTATGAGGATGGGCGGCTGGTCCAGGGAGCGACGCGGGGGGACGGGTACAGGGGCGAGGACGTGACCCATAACCTACGCACCGTTGGCAGCATCCCCCTATCGCTGCTCAAACCCGGCCCCGCGAGGCTGGAGGCGCGGGGAGAGGTGTTCATGTCTAAGGAGGCCTTCGCCAGGCTGAACGAGGAGAGGGCGGCCAAGGGCGAGCCTCTTTACGCCAACCCCCGGAACACGGCGGCCGGGTCGGTGCGGCAGCTGGACCCGGCCATGACCGCATCGCGCAATCTGGAGATTTACGTTTACGCCTTGGGCCACACGGAGGGCGAGGGGCTGCCCGCCTCTCACTGGGACGCGTTGGAGATGCTGGGCGAGATGGGCCTCAGGATAAGCCGCCACAACAAAATATGCCACACTATCGCGGAGGTGGAGGGGTATTATCAGGAGTGGTTGGAGGGCCGGCATGGCCTGTCCTTTCATGCCGATGGGGTGGTGGTGAAGGTGGATTCCTTCCTGCATCAGGAGCAGTTGGGGGTTGTGGGCCGGGAGCCGCGGTGGGCCATAGCCTACAAGTTTCCCGCCGAACAGGCCGTCACCAGGTTGTTGAACATAGGCGTCAACGTGGGGCGCACCGGCAGCCTGAATCCCTTCGCGGTGTTGGAGCCGGTGGTGGTGGGCGGCGCCACGGTGAAGATGGCCACCCTTCACAACGAGGATGACATTCATAGGAAGGACATTCGCGTCGGCGACTGGGTCACGGTGGAGCGGGCGGGGGAGGTGATACCGCAGGTTATCGGGCCGGTGTTGGCCCGCCGGACGAAGGAGGCGCGGGTTTTTGAGATGCCTGCCCTGTGTCCCGTCTGCGGCGCGGAGGTGGTGAAGCTGCCCGACGACGCCATCCACAAGTGCCCCAACGCGGCCTGTCCCGCCCAGTTCTTTGAGCTTTTGAAGCACTTCGTCAGCAGAGGGGCCATGGATATTGAGGGTCTGGGGGAGCGGTGGTGCCGGGTCCTCATAGCCGAGGGTCTGGTTAAGGACGTGGCCGACCTCTACTCCATCACCGAGGAGCGGCTTCTGGAACTTGAGCGGATGGGGGAGAAGCTGGCGGCCAGGATACTGTCCAACATAGAGGCGAGCAAGTCGCGGCCTCTGTCGCGGGCATTGTTCGCCCTGGGGATCCTTCACGTTGGCTCCGAGATGGCGGAGCTTTTGGCCCAGCGATTCCGCAGCATCGATGAGGTCGCCAAGGCCGATGAGGAGCGGCTGGTGGGCATTCCGGGCATTGGCCCCAAGATAGCCGCCAGCGTTGTGGCCTACTTCGGCGCCGAGGGCAACCGAGAGGTTATCCGAAAGCTGAAGGACGCCGGGGTGGACCCGCGGGAGGAAGGGCCGCCGGACGGCATGGACGCCCTGCCCCTGGAGGGCAAGGTGTTTTGCATCACCGGAGCCTTGGCGACCATGCCACGCTCCCAGGCGGCGGCCCGGATAAAGGCCCTCGGCGGCTCCACGACGTCCAACGTGACGCGCAAGACCTCCTATCTGGTGGTGGGAGCGGAGCCGGGGAGCAAGCGTGACGCGGCCCTGCGCCTGGGGACCGAAATCATTGATGAGGAGGGGTTGCTCAGCCTCCTCGAGGGGCGGTCTTGAGCCGGTGAGGCTGATTGTGGGGTTGGGGAATCCGGGCAGGCGATACGCGTCCAGCCGCCACAACGTTGGGTTCATGTGCGTGGACCACCTGGCCCGGCGGTGGGGTGTCAGGCTCGCCCATCGCAGGAAGCACGCGGTCTTTGGGGAGGGTGAGGTGGAGGGGACGCCGGTGGCCCTGGGCAAGCCCCGCACCTTTATGAACGACAGCGGGCAGGGAGTTCGCTATCTGCTTGCCCGGTTCGGGACGCGGGTTGAGGATATGGTGGTGGTTTACGACGAAATGGACCTGCCTTTGGGAACCATCCGGTTGAGGCCGAGGGGCGGAGCCGCGGGGCACCGGGGCATGGTCTCCATCATTGCGGAGGTTGGCAGCCGGGAGTTCCCCCGCGTTAGGGTGGGCATCGGAAGGCCGGAGGACTCCGACGGGTCCATCGGCCACGTGTTGGGGGCCTTCGCCGGCGAGGAGAAGGGAACCCTCCGGGACGTCATCGCCCGGGTGGGGGATGGCGTCGACTGTATGCTGAAAGAGGGCATCGACGCCGCCATGAACCGGTATAATTAGGGAGGGGCCTAGAGGCGCGGCGTCGGTGTTGGTGGGGAGTGGCGCGTGGGGTGCGGTTGTTGAGCGGATGCGGCGTCTCCCCATCCGTCATTCCCGCTTTTCCCTCCCGTCATTCCCGTGAAAACGGGAATCCAGGAACCCTTCATCCCAAGGACAACGTTTCGCAAAACAAAGTGGCGGTCCCGCTACCCCTGCGCAAACCCCACCGCCCATCCCGCACTTCTTTTCCGTCATTCCCGCGTAGGCGGGAATCCATCCCTGGGCGGGGTTGGGCAACCTGTGTAAGCGGGAATTCAGGAACGCCTGTCCAAAAGCAATGCGTGGAACCTCAGATTTGCCCTTCCACCGTTCAATTTAGTGGCGGCGCCTCGCCCTCCCCACCGGGCGCAACGGGGAGAAGATGGATTCCCGCCTGCGCGGGAATGACGGATGGGGGGTGAGGGGACGCCCCCCACCGGTGGCTGGCCTTACGGCAAAGGGGATGGATTCCCGCCTGCGCGGGAATGACGGAAAGGGGCGCGGGAATGACGAAAAGGAGGGGCGGGAATGATGAGAGGCGCGGCGCCGGGGGTAGTGGGGAGGGGCGCGTGGGTGGCGGTTGTTGAGCGGATGCGGCCCCTTTGTTAGACTGAGGGTCGATTCTGAAGCAGGGAGGGGAATTGGTCGCCAAGCCCTCTTCCGATTCAATAAGCCGATGTCAATTCCGGAGCAGGGAGGGGCGAGAATGGCCTTATCAACTGAGGAGGTGCGGCACATCGCCGCCCTGTGTCGCATTGGGCTAACGTCCGAGGAGGTGGAGCGCCTGGGCGGCCAGCTTTCGGACATTCTGGCCCACGTCAGCGCCCTTCAGGAGGTGGACACGGAGGGCGTTCCTCCAACCAGCCACTCGGTGGAGCTCCGCTCCGTCATGCGGGAGGATGAGACGGGCGCGGGGTTGGACGCGGAGGAGGCGTTGGCCAACGCGCCGCGCCGGATCCAAGACTATTTCAAGGTCAACGTGACGCTGGAGGGGTAGGATGCCACTGTTCACAGCAAGCAGGCGGCCACCCGGACATTTCAAGGTTAACGTGACGCTGGAGGGGTAGGATGCCACTGTTCACAGCAATCAGGCGGCCAGCCGGACATTTCAAGGTCAACGTGACGCTGGAGGGGTAGGATGGACTATCTATACGGCCTCACCCTTCTCGAAGCCCACGACGCCCTGCGCCGGGGCGAGGCCAGCGCGGTGGAGCTTGCCAAGTCGTGTCTTGAGCGCATCGACCGGGTTGAGCCCCGGGTGGGGGCCTTTGTCACGGTGACGGGGGAGTTGGCCCTTGAGCAGGCGCGCCGCGTGGACGAACACGGCCTCGTCGTGGAGGGCAGCCCCTTGGCGGGGATACCCGTCCAGATTAAGGACGTGATGTGCACGGAGGGGGTTCGAACCACCTGCTCATCCCGGATGCTGGAGGGGTTCGTTCCTCCCTACAGCGCCACCGCCGTTGAAAGGCTGTACGAACGGGGGGCGGTTTTGGTGGGGAAGGGCAACATGGACGAGTTCGCCATGGGGTCGTCGACGGAGAACTCGGCCTTCCACCCGACGCGGAACCCCTGGGACACGGAGAGGACGCCCGGGGGCAGCAGCGGCGGCGGCGCGGCGGCGGTGGCCGCGGGGGAGTGCATATACGCCCTCGGCTCCGACACGGGGGGCAGCATCCGGCAGCCCGCCGCCCTCTGCGGCATCGTGGCCCTCAAGCCCACCTACGGGCTGGTGAGCCGGTACGGGCTCATCGCCTTCGCGTCGTCCCTGGACCAGATAGGCCCCATGACCAAGGACGTTTCCGACGCGGCCCTAGTTCTCAAGGCCATCGCGGGCCACGACTTCAGGGACTCCACCTCGCTGAACGTGGAGATTCCCGACTATGCCCGGTCCCTCACGGGGGAGGTGAAGGGTTTGAGGGTTGGACTGCCCAGGGAGTATTTTGGAGATGGCACGGAGCCGGGGGTGAAGGAGGCCGTTTCTACCGCCGCGGCCCTGCTTGAAGGGCTGGGGGTGGAGGTGGAGGAGACATCTCTGCCCCACACCGGCTACGCCCTCGCCTGCTACCACATAATCGCGCCGTCGGAGTGCTCCGCCAACCTGGCCCGCTACGACGGGGTGAAGTTCGGCCTCTCTATGGGGGAGGGGCGGGACATTTGGGGGGCTATGGAGATGACGCGCGGCGAGGGCTTCGGCCCGGAGGTGAAGCGCCGCATCATGCTGGGGGCCTATGCCCTGTCGTCGGGCTACTACGACGCCTACTATCTGAAGGCCCAGAGGGTGCGGACGCTGATACGGCGGGAGTTGGATGACGCCTTCCGGCGGTTTGACGCCCTGGTGACCCCCACCTCGCCGACGGTGGCCTTCCGCCTTGGCGAGCGGAGCCACGACCCGCTGAGTATGTATCAGAGCGACATCTGCACCATTCCCGCGAACATGGCGGGCATCCCGGCCATCAGCGTGCCCTGCGGGTTCTCCGAGGGTCTGCCCGTGGGTATGCAGATAATGGGGCCCGCCCTTTCGGAACCCACCCTCATCCGGCTTGGCTACGCCTATGAGCAGGTGGCCGGGTGGCACAGGCGCAGGGCCGAGGTTTAGGAAGTATGGCGGCAGCGGCCATGCGGGTTCGCATCAGGGCGGGATCCGTCGCGGTTGAGGCCGAGCTCGACGGCGGCGAGATATCCCGCCGGTTGTGGGAGGCCCTTCCCATAGAGGCGGTTTGCAGCGTGTGGGGCGCCGAGGTGTACTTCCCGGTTCCCGTTGAGGCCGGAAACGACGATGGCCGCGAGGTCGTCGACGCCGGGGACGTCGCCTACTGGCCGCCCGGCCGGGCCTTGTGCGTGTTCTTCGGCCCCACACCCGCCAGCCGCGGCGATGAGATTAGGGCGGCCAGCGCGGTGACGGTGATGGGAAGGGTTGTGACGGACTTGGCGCCCCTATGGGGGATCCGTTCCGGCCAAAGGGTCGTAATAGAGGGGATTGAGGCGCCTTTCGCGGGCTAAAGGGAAGGCTTAACTGGGCAAAGTGGATGATTTATTGCATTTCCCAAAAGTCTATGATATATTCCACGCCAACTATTTTCATGGACTACCGTAATGCAATCCCCGGCGGCCTTCCGGCGGGGTTGCGAAGACCACAGCAAGGTTTCCCTGGGGCAGGGTTCCCACCTGCGAACTTGGCGTTTCTAACTAGGACTCAGGAGAGGTAGGCGACATGCAAAGGTATCTAATATACCGTGTGGGACAGTCCTTCATCGCGCTTATTGGAGTGTCGATGCTGGTCTTCTTCCTTACCCGCCTCAGCGGGAACGTGCTGGACCTGATGCTTCCCATTGAAGCCACCCCCGAGGACTTTGAGCGGGTGGAGAAGGCGTGGGGGCTGGACAAGCCTATTGTGGTCCAGTACGGGTTGTACATGAAGAACGTGCTGCAAGGCGACTGGGGCGAGTCTTGGAAGTGGGGCAGCGGAGCCTTGGAGATTGTGCTTGAGAAGTTCCCCGCCACGGTGCAGTTGGCCGCCTTCACCTTGGCCATAAGCACGGTGATGGGCTTGACCATCGGAATAATCGTGGCTACCAAAAAGGATACGCCCTTCGACTGGGGAGGCAAGATTGTCGCCCTGCTTGGGCAATCTCTGCCCAGTTTTTGGCTGGGCATAGTGCTCATGTGGGTGTTCGCCGTGCTCTTAGGCTGGCTGCCCACCTCGGGCAGGGGCGGCATAACCCACATGATAATGCCGGCTGTAACGCTGGGCTGGTTTAACGTCGCCGCGCTGATGCGCCTCACCCGTTCCGCCATGCTGGAGGTGCTGGACAGCGAGTACGTGAAGCTGGCGCGCATAAAGGGGCTGCCGGAGTGGAAGGTGATTTGGAAGCACTGCCTCCGGAACGCCGCCATTGCCCCCTTGACCTACTTCGGGCTGGTGGCCGGGTTCCTGCTCACCGGCTCGGTGGTGACCGAGACGGTGTTCGCGTGGCCTGGCACGGGCCTCCTAGCGGTGGAGGCGGTGCAGGCGCGGGACTACCAGGTGGTGCAGGCGGTGGTGTTGTTCATGGCCAGCATCTTCATAGCGTCCAATCTCGTTGTTGACATTCTTTACGCCTACCTGGACCCCAGAATTCGATACAATTAGGGAGTCTTGGAGATAGAAAACTATGGCAATATCTATACCTAAGGACAAACCTTGGTACTCTCCTCCCCGGTTAGTGAAGACCTTTCACGAGGCGAGGAGACTGCCCCTCGTTCCCATCTTCATCATCGCCTTCGTGCTCGTGTTGCCCGCCATATTCGCCAACGTGTGGAGCAGCAGCAGGGGCTTCGACCCGGAGGTGGGCACTTTGCAGGACAGGCTGGTGCCCCCCGCTTGGATTAAGGCGAAGGTCTCGACCCTGCGCGGCGGGGTGGACTTCAACTCGATAGAGGTCTACAAGGGCGGGGAGATAGTCCCCGGCGCCGTGGTGACGCGGCAGGGAACGCCGGTTGTCGATGGCAACCAGCTTCAGGGAATCATTCAGTACCAGACCAGCGGCGACATCATAAAGATAGGCAGGTCCCTGGTATACCCCGGGGCCGTGGAGTCGTCGGTCCAGTCCAAGCTGGCGTCGGGACTGGTGGTCATCCGGAACCCCATCGCCTTTGACAGCGGGGGGATTTACGTCCGCGGCGAGGAGATTCCCAACGGCGTAGCCTTCATGGGCACCGATAACGGCGGGGAGGTCACCTTCACGCCACTGGGGGCCACCATTCAGGGCACCCAGGCCAAAGACGCCCTAGACGTTAGGGACGCCAGCGGGAACGTAGTGGAGCCGCTGGTGGGCGTGGCCACCATGCAGGACACGCGCCTAGACGGGACTGAAGCGGAGATACTGGCCCAGCCCAACTACGTTAGACAGCTAACCCCCGACGGCTCCTCCACCTACTGGCTGGGCACGGACAAGCTGGGCCGGGACCTGGTGACCCGCATGATACACGGGGCGCGGATATCCCTATCCGTGTCACTAATCGCCATCCTCTTCGCCGGGATAGTCGGCACCACCCTCGGCCTGCTGGCCGGATACCTGGGCGGTTGGGTCGACGCGGTGATTATGAGGCTGGTTGACATCAAGCTGGCCATACCATCCATTCTGCTGGCCCTGGTCTTCGTGGCGGTGGTGGGGCCAAGTTTCCAAACGGTGGTGACTGTAATTGCCCTTGTCTATTGGGCTTTGTACGCCCGGCAGGCAAGGGGCGAAACTTTGAGCGTTAAGAACCAGGACTTCATTCAGCGGGCGCGGGTCGCGGGGGCCTCCCACTTTAGGGTGATATTCAAGCACATCTTCCCGAACGTGCTGAACACCCTGGTGATTGTGGCCACCCTCCAGCTTGGCACCGCCATACTCTTTGAGGCCTCCCTCAGCTTCCTAGGTGCCGGCATCCCCAGGCCCACGCCGGCGTGGGGGGTGATGGTGGCCGACGGCCGGGAGCTTATAGTGGCCAACTGGTGGGTCTCCTTCTTCCCTGGAGTGGCCATACTGGTGGCGGTGCTATCCCTCAACCTGCTGGGCGACTGGACCCGTGACAAGCTAGACCCAAAGACTAGGCAGGTGACATAAACTTGGCTATAGAAACGAACGGCAACGGCAACGGCAAGGTCGTGCTGGAGGTCAAGAACCTCCACACCTACTTCTTCAATCGCTGGGGCACGGTGAAGGCCGTCGACGGGGTTAACTTCGCCGTCAGGCAGGGCGAGACCCTGGGCATTGTGGGGGAGTCAGGCTGTGGGAAGACCATGACGGCCCTTTCCCTAATGCGGCTGAACCCCAAACCGGCGTCCCGGATCATCGACGGCGAGATAAACCTCGACGGCGAGGACATTCTCCGCCGGTCCGAGAAGGACATGCGGGACATCCGGGGTCGGAAGATATCCATGATACTCCAGGACCCGCAGACCTCCCTGAACCCGGTTTACACCGTGGGGAACCAGCTTATCGAGGCCCTAACCCACCGGCGGGAACATGCAAAGGACCTGAAGACCGAGGCGGAGGAGTCGCTGAGAAGCGTCAGGGTGGCGGCCCCCCAGCGCCGGTTGCATGACTTCCCCCACCAGATGAGCGGCGGCATGAAGCAGCGAGTGGTGGGGGCCATAGCCATGGCCTGCGACCCGATGGTGATTATCGCCGACGAGCCTACCACGGCCCTCGACGTCACCATCCAGTTGCAGTACCTGCGCCTCCTCAAGGACATTCAGGTTGAGACGGGCATGAGCATCATATTCATCACCCACGACTTCGGCATTGTGGCGCGGATGTGCGACCGGGTGGTCGTCATGTACGCCGGCAGGGTGGTGGAGGAGGGACCCGTTCGGGGCATATTCAACAACCCGTCCCACCCCTACACCGAGGCCCTCATAGGGTCGGTTCCCAAGTTGGAGGAGCGGGTGGAGCGGTTGTACCAGATTGAGGGGCAGCCGCCTGCCCTGTACGACCTGCCCGTTGGGTGCAGATTCGCGGCCAGGTGCCCCCACGTTAAGGACAAGTGTCTGGAAGAGTACCCAGACAATTTCGACGCGGATGAGAACCACACAGCAGCTTGTTGGAGGCTAGATGAGATATGGGACAAGCTCCCGTCCTCCTCGAAGTAGAAAACCTTAAAAAGCACTTCCCGGTTACCAAGGGTCTCATTCTGATGAAGACCATCGGCCAAGTGAAGGCCGTGGATGGCATTGACTTCACCATCAGAGACGGCGAGACCCTGGGGCTGGTGGGCGAGTCCGGGTGCGGAAAGACCACCACCGCGAAGACCATTTTGAAGCTGGAAGAGCCCACCGAGGGCACCGTTAAGGTGTACGGCAAGAACGTTCACGAGCTGAAGGGTCAGGACCTGAAGGACTACCGGGCAGACGTGCAAGCCGTGTTCCAGGACCCTTGGTCTTCGTTGAGTCCCCGCATGAGGACGCGGGACATCATAGCCGAGGCGTTGGTGGTCAACCGCCGGGTTACGCGCAGGGAGACCGCCGAGCGCGTCGCGGAGATGCTCAACGCCGTGGGGCTCCATCCCGCCCAGGCGTCCCTGTTCCCCCACGAGTTCAGCGGCGGCCAGCGGCAGCGCATCGCGGTGGCCAGCGGTCTGGCCTCATCGCCCAAGCTCATCCTTCTGGACGAGCCGGTGTCGGCCTTGGACGTGTCCATACGCGCCCAGATAATGAACCTGCTGAAGGACTTGCAGGAGCAGCGCAACGTGGCCTTCCTGCTGGTCGCCCACAACCTGGCCACGGTTAGGTACTTGGCCCACCAGACGGTGGTGATGTACCTGGGCCGGATTGTGGAGTACGCCGACACCGAGGAGCTTTACGAGCGCCCGCTGCACCCGTACACCAAGGCCCTCTTCTCGGCGGCCCTGCCCTCCCACCCGGACGTTGTCAGGGAGGAGATCATCCTGCCCGGCGAGGTTCCGTCGCCCATAAACCCGCCCTCCGGTTGCAGCTTCCATCCCCGTTGCCCCATGGCCTTGGCGGACCCGACCCTGATGAAGAAGTGTCAGACTGAGGACCCGCCCCTCTTGGAGACGGCCCCGGGACACAAGGTGGCCTGCCATCTGTATCCCGGCGGCATTAGCAGCAGCAACGGAGCCAAGAAGAGCGAGCCTGTGGCGGTGGCCGCCGGCTCTTAAGACCGGCTGGGCGAGGGGCGGCCAGGCTTCCGAGGTTCCTGGGCTTCTAGCCTCTGACCTTTGACGTGGTTCCGGGCTTTGGGCTGTGCTTTTCTGCCCGCTCCCGCATACGGCAGAAGGCGCATGTCTCGCCGGTGGTGGGCTGCCCGCAGAGGGCGCACTCCCGCAGTTCAACGGCCGCTTCCCCTTGCAGCAGGGGCTTGAGCCTGTCCAGGAATCCCTGGAAGAACTGCTGCTTGCTGCCCGGTGACTGGGCCTCGATGCGGTTCAGGGCGTCTTTGTAGAGGATGGAACGGGCGCCGGTTGCGTTGGGGCACTCCTCCATCACGTAGTCGATGCCCTTCAGAAGGCAGTAGCTCGCCATCTCCCGCTCCGTTAGCGTATAGAGGGGCTTCACCTTCTTCACCAGGCCCGGATGGGAGGCCGCCAAGGCCGGCGACTGGCGGCGCAGAGGGTCCGTTTGCCAGTGGAGCACGTTCCCCATGAGGGTCGCCGCTTCGTCGTCCAGGTTGTGCCCCGTGGCCACCACGTCGAAGCCCCGGTCCAAGGCTATCTTGTTGAAGAGGTATCGCTTGTTGAGGCCGCAGCCGGAGCAGGGCGGCCTTTTGAGGATGTTGGACAGCTTGGGAACCGTGAACCCCATCTCGCTCTCAAGGTCGAACTCTATGAGTTGCGCGCCCCGGTCGTCGGCGAAGGCGCGGGTGGTCTGGGCGGAGCGTAACGAGTAGTCGCCGATGCCCAGTCGCAGGTGCAGGCCCGACGCCGGATAGCCGGCCTCCAGCAGCAGGTCCCACAGGGCCAAGCTGTCCTTCCCGCCGGACACGGCCACCAGAACCCTGTCTTGGGGGCCGAACATCCGGTGCCGCTTTACGTTGCGGGCCATCTGGGTTGCGACGAAATCCAGGTAGTGGGGCGAGCAGAAGGCGGAGTTGTGCCGGCGCAACTCCACGGCGGCCTTCTGACGGCACTTGAGGCAGCGCACGCCTAGCCCCCGGAGATGGCCGAGATGATTTCCACCCGGTCTTCGTCGTGGAGGAATTCGTCGGCGGTCAGGAGGGCGCCGTCGCGAATGACGATATGGGACTCGGGGTTCAGGTCGAGCTCTTCAAGGAGCCGCTTGACCCTTCGCTTGCCCTGGAGTTGGACTTCCCGTCTAATCGGGTTTCTGATGAGAACGTTCATGGCGTGTGAGGGGGCCGGGGGTGGAAGCGAAACGGTATCATGGAGATAGGGGGGTGTCAAACGGCGGGTGACCGCTACCAGCCGCGCATAGGGGCGGGGTCCCTTTAGCCAGCGGTTGCGGAGGTGTCGGCCGTCTCAGGGATTATCTCCCTCAGACCCTGGTCGGTGACGGAGTAGTAGCCGGAGCGGCCCGGGATTCTTTGGAGCCACCGGAAGTTGCTCCTGCCGGCGTTGCGGAGGGTTTGAACGAAGTTGGTGGGCTTGGGCCACTGGACGAAGTCGAAGAGGGTCTCCAACTCTTGGGCGGAGACGTGTTTCATGTCCAGGAACCGCCGCGCGCCCTCCGCGGCCACCACCACGCGGCGCATGTCACTGATGGGGTCCAGGTCTTGGCAGAATTCCAGGAACCGGTCGTCGGTGAGGAACTGGCTGTTGCCGTTGGCGCGGGCCTCATCCGCCGCCGCGCCGTGGTCCTCCTGACCGTTGCGGCTGGTGGGAGGCTCACCGGTGGTTACGGTCAGGTTCTCCAGGCCGTTCCGGTCGTGGGACGGTTCCGGGGACAGGTACTCGCGGGCAGAGGAGATGATCTCTCCGTATCTGTCGGGTTCGGTGGTCTCCAGGGTTACGGTGGCGCCGCTGGGGAGTGTGATTGTGACCTTTAGCATGGCGTGAATCTCTCTACAAGGAAGATACACGGCTTGAGGTTGAGAAATCAAGTGCGGCCAAAGGCGGTATACGGCGTTTTTCGCCTGGCGGGCGCGCGGATTAAGAGGGGGGGTCCCGCGCTCCTATCCGTCATTCCCGTGAAGGCGGGAATCCAGGAAGGCTTCAACCCAAAGCGGCGAATGTGTCGCTCTCACGTCCCGGCCCAGCCTGATGCCCCAACCAGGCGTTCTGTCAGAGGAGGTCGATGGTTCCCCCCTTCCCGTCATTCCCGTGAAAACGGGAATCCAGGAAGGCTTCAACCCAAAACGGCGAATGTGTCGCTCTCCCACCCCCGGCCCAGCCTGACGCCCCAACCCGGCGTTTTGTCAGAGGAGGTCGATGGCGTTAGAGGGAATGGGAAAGGGATGGATTCCCGCCTGCGCGGGAATGACGGAAAAGGGGGGCTGGAAGGGCGGCGGCTGGCGGGCCGGAATTGGGAAGCGCACAATGCAGAACCAACCCTCCCCAAAACAAAAGTGGGCGCACGCGCCCTTCCCGCCTGCGCGGGAATGGCGGGAAGGGGGGCGGGAATCCAGGAAGGCTTCAACCCAAAGCGGCGAATGGGTCGCTCTCCCGCCCCCCGGCCCAGCCTGACGCCTCAGCACGGCGTTTTGTCAGAGGGGAACGATGGTTCCCCCCTTCCCGTCATTCCCGCGCAGGCGGGAATCCAGGAAGGCTTCAACCTAAAACGGCGAATGTGTCGCTCTCATGTCCCGGCCCAGGCTGACGCTCCAACCCGGCGTTTTGTCAGAGGAGGTCGATGGTTCCCCCCTTCCCGTCATTCCCGCGCAGGCGGGAATCCAGGAAGGCTTCAACCCAAAGCGGCGAATGTGTCGCTCTCACGCCCCCGGCCCAGCCTGACGCCCCAACCCGGCGTTTTGTCAGAGGAGGTCGATGGCGTTAGAGGGAATGGGGAAGGATGGATTCCCGCCTGCGCGGGAATGACGGAAAGGAGGGCGGGAATGACGGATAAGAGGGCGGGAATGACGGATAGGGGGGCGGGAGCGGGGAGATGGGATGGCGGGCCGCATCCGGCTGTCGGCGTCGGGGGGTTAGAGGGTTTGCTTGAGCCTGACGGCCAGGGAGCGGGTGATGCCGGGGATGGCCACCAACTCATCCAGGTCGGCGTCCTTGACGCCCTTCAGGGAGCCGAAGCGCCGCAGCAGCATCTTCTTGCGCTTGGGGCCGATGCCGCTGACCATGTCCATGGACGACGCCACCCCCGCCTTGCTGCGGAGCTTCCGATGGTAGGTGACGGCGAACCGGTGGGCCTCGTCGCGGACTCGCTGGACCAGTTGAAGGGCCGGGGAGTTCCGCTCCAAGGCGATGGGTTCCGGGGTCTGGGGCACGAAGAGCCACTCGTTCTCCTTGGCCAGGGAGGCCAGCGGCACGGATTCAAGTCCAAGCTCAAGGAGGACTTCTAAAGCGGACGACAGGTGTCCCTTCCCCCCGTCTATGATGACCAGGTCAGGCGCGGCGGCCCAGGCCTCCTGCCTGCGGTCCAGGTAGGAGCCGTCCACCCCGCTGACGCCCTGCGGGGTTGCGCGGCGGCTCTCCGCCAGCCTCTTGAAGCGCCGGCGCAGCATCTCCTGCATCATGGCGTAGTCGTCAATGCCGGCGACCCCTCTTATCTTGAAGCGGCGGAAGCGGGCGGGCTTGGGCGCGCCGTTTTCAAATACAACCATGCTTCCCACCGGGTTGCTGCCGTAGAGGTTTGAGATGTCGTAGCACTCGATGACGCGCGGCGGCTCGGGGAGGTTCAACTCCTCCTGGAGTTCCGACATGGCCTCCTCCAGGGCGTCGGCGTTGCTCCACCTCTTGGCCCTCAGCCGGGAGAGGCGGTGGGACGCGTTCGCCGCGGCCATCTTCACCAGGCTCCGGTTCGCCCCGCGCTGAGGGGCGGTGATGGCCACGGCCCCGCCTCGCTTCTCCTTGAGCCACTGCCGTATCTCATCCGACTCCTCTATGGGATGCTGGAGGAGGATACGCTTTGGAACGAAGGGGGCGGACTGGTAGAACTGCTTGACGAATCCCGTCATAACGGTTTCCGGCCTGTCGTCCTGGGTCCCGTCCATGACAAAGGTGTCGTTGCCGATGAGCTTGCCGCTGCGGACGAAGAAGACCTCCACGCAGGCCTGGTCGTTGAGGGAGGCCATGCCGATGGCGTCGAGGTCATGGGAGCCGGTGGAGGCCGTCTTTATCTGCTGTTCCTCAGCCACCCGTTGAATGGCCCTGGTCTGGTCGCGGAGGGCGGCGGCCCTCTCGAACTCCAAGGCGTCGGATGCTTCCTGCATCTTCTGCCGGAGGTCGGCCATGACCGGCTCCGTCTTCCCCTGCATGAACAGGATAACCTGGTCGATTATCCTATGGTAGTTCTTCTTATCGATTAGTCCGGTGCAGGGCGCCGCGCACCGGTTGATGTAGAACTCCAGGCAGGGCCGCGAGTCATGGCCGGTTATGGCCTTAGTGCAGGAGCGGTAGGGGAAGAGCTTTTTGAGGAGGGCGAGGGTCTTGCGGATGCTGCCGGCGGTGGCGAAGGGGCCGAAGTAGGTGGCGCCGTCGTCCTCCACGCGCCGGGTGATGTAAATCTGCGGGAAGTCCTCCTTGCGGTCGATCTTGATATAGGGATAGGTCTTGTCATCCTTGAGGCGCGCGTTAAAGGGCGGGCGGCGCTTCTTGATGAGGGTGTTCTCGAGGATGAGGGCCTCGGCGGGCGAGTCGGTGACGATGTAGTCGAAGTCGGCCAGTTGGGAGAGCATCCGCCGTATCTTCGGCTCGTGACCCGTCGTGGAGGTCAGGTAGGAACGCAGGCGGGACTTCAGGTTGGCCGCCTTGCCAACGTAGAGCACCTTCCCGCCGGAGTCCTTCAACAGGTAGACGCCCGGTTGGGTGGGGACAATCCTCAACTGTTGAGCTAAGGAGGGGGCGGGCATGGGGCGGCCTAGTTGAGTACGAAGCTGAGGGTTACGATGACGGCGATGATTACGCTGCTGATAATGGCTATGCGGCGCATCTCAGGCCCAACGTAGGCGTATGCCAGGGGGCGGTTTCTGGGCTCCACCCGCCGGGCCGCGCTCATGGCCGGGGCGTAGGCGGGGGCGCGCCGGGCCGGGGTCGCCGGGGTCATGGGTGAGGCGGAGGCAGGCGCGGGGGTCGCGGCCGTTGGCGTCGTGGGCTGTACAACGCCGCTGGCGGGCGGCTGGGCGGGTATGCCCGATGGGCCCTTTCGCTTCCTTCGCTTCTGGCCGAGTTTGGCCTGTTTCGCGGCTACGCGGCGTCCTTTTTGGGGCATTGGGGTCTACCCTCCTTGATGGGTGGTTGTAAGGTCCTGGGCGGCGTGGGCGATTATCTCCCCCGCGATCTCTATCTTCAGCGACGCCATGTTGATTATCATGTGGTACACCGACGGGTCGTCGGGGTCCACGTCGTAGAACTTGCTGAAGAAGGTCTTTCTGGCGGTCTCGTGCTGTTCCACAAACTCAATGGCGCCCTTATAGTCCAGATGCTCCCGCTCCATTATCATCTTGGCCCGGCGCTCCGTTGGGGCGACTATGCCCACGTGGAGCACGGCGGGCGTGTCTTTGAGGATGAGGTTGGCGCCACGGCCCACGATGACCACGTTGCCGCCTTGGGCCAGGTCCTTGACCACGGCGGTGGTGACCTCAAGGAACTTCTTGTCGCTCACCTCGTAGGACTGGGTTATAGGCTCGTCGCCCGTCTCGGTGTAGTAGTCGCGGGACATTATGACGTCGATGCCGGGCCCGAAGTATGGCTCTCCGCCGGCCCCCGACATGGCCGAGCGTTCCAGCATGTTTTGGAAGAACCTGGCGACCCGGTCCCTGCGACGGGTGACCTCGGACTCCTTGCCTGCCACGGCCTGAACGGTGGCCCCGATGCGCTTGGCCGCCTCGGCGACTATCAGCCGGTCCACGTAGTCGGCGCGGAGGTGGTGAGCCACTTGCAACCCAACCTCGCGCCCGCCGGAGCCTATCTGGCCGTTAATGGTTACAACCGCCATGGGTCACCTCCCGTGGGAGAGCGCCCAGGTTATCCCGGACTGCTCAAGGGGTCATCCCCTCCAGTGTATCAGAAAAGGCCCTTACTGTGTAACGGCCCCGACGCCTCAGGACCTGGGATGGGCCTTCTCGTACTCCTCGCGCACGTGGTCGTTGGTGAGGTGGGTGTATATCTGGGTGGTGGTGATGCTGGCGTGTCCCAAGAGCTCCTGAACGTGCCGCAGCGGGGCGCCGCCCTGGAGCATGTGGGTGGCGAAGCTGTGGCGCAGCACGTGGGGGGTTATGGGCTTGTCGACGCCGGCGCGCTTGGCGCTGGCCTTGAGTATGGCCCATACCCACTGGCGGGTCAGCCGCTCGCCCCGGCGGTTGAGGAAGACGGCCTTCTCCTTCTTGTTGGACGTCAGCTTTGGCCGGGCGTTCTTGAGGTAGTCGTCCAGCACCGACACGGCCCGGGCGTAAAGGTAGGTGAACCGCTCCTTGCCGCCCTTGCCCATGGACCTGACGTGACCTTCGTTGACGTTGACGTTCTGAAGGTCGAGGGAGATGAGCTCCGTCACCCGCAGGCCGGTGGCGTAAAGAAGCTCCAGGATGGCCCAGTCCCGGTGGCCTTCCGGGGTCTTCTGGCCCTTGGCCGCGCTCAGGAGGCGCTCAACCTCCTCCTCCGAGAGATGCTTGGGGAGGGAACGGCCGGGACGCGGGGCGCTGAGGGACTCGCTGGGGTCCTTTTCTATGTGCCCTTCCAGGACCAGGAAGCTGAAGAAGGAGCGGATGGCCGCGACCTTGCGGGCCACGGTGCTATCCCGGTAGCTCTTCTTGCCCCTGAGGCTGAAGACGTAGTTGGTCAGCATGGCCAGGTCCACCTGCTGCCAGGTGCTAGCGCCGTTGACCGAGGGCAGGTTCCCTTCGACGTAGCTGAAGAACTGGTACAGGTCGTTCCGGTACGCCTCCAGGGTGTTGTGGGAGAAGCCTTTTTCTACAACCAGATGGTTGAGAAACGAATCAATGGGCTCTTGCATAGCAATCCTCGTGCTATTGTTAGTATCGTGAGAAGGGTAGCACACCGGCGGTTTTGCTTATGAGGGGTTTGCGTGCAGGCTTTGGCCTTCTTGGGGCGGGCGGTGGGGATGGCCCCGGCGCCGACCCTCCGTCATTCCCGCCCCCATCCGCCCTTCCCGCTCTCACCCTCTCGTCATTCCCGCGAAGGCGGGAATCCATCTTTCTTACCCCCACTGATACAGGGCGACCGAGCAACGACGCTCAAGGGCGGCGCTTGGGATTGAAGCGTTGGTTATCGGATGTAGGCTTCCTGGATTCCCACTCTCACCCTCTCGTCATTCCCGCGAAGGCGGGAAGGGCGCGTGCGCCCACTTTTGTTTTGCGGAGCGTTGGTTCTGCATTGGGCGCTTCCCGATCCCCCCCCCCTTTCTGTCATTCCCGCGAAGGCGGGAATCCATCTTTCTTACCCCCGCTGATACAGGGCGACCGAGCAACGACGCTCAATGGCGGCGCTTGGGATTGAAGCGCTGGTTATCGGATGTAGGCTTCCTGGATTCCCGCCTTCGCGGGAATGACGGAAAAGAGGGCGGCGGGAATGACGGAAGGGACGCGGGGAGGGCGCGTTCGCCCTTTTTCGTTTTGAGGAGCGTTGGTTCTGCATTGTAGGATTTCGGGGTTGCCGCCCCTCCCATCCGTCATTCCCGCCCCCATCCGCCCTTCCCCCCTCTCACCCTCTCGTCATTCCCGCGCAGGCGGGAATCCATCTTTCTTACCCCCCGCTGATACAGGGCGACCGAGCAACGACGCTCAAGGGCGGCGCTAGGGATTGAAGCGTTGGTTCTGCGTTGAGGGTTTCGGGGTTGCCATGGGATGCGGTGAGGAGGGGATGGATTCCCGCCTGCGCGGGAATGACGGATAAGAGGGTGGCGGGAATGACGGATGGGACGCGGAAATGACGAGAATGGGGAGAGGGGATGCTGGTGGGGGCTGGTGGGAATGACGGGAGGGACGCGGGAATGACGGAACCCGGGGAGGCGGATTGACGCTTTCACTCGCTACCGCTTACAATATGCCGGCTGATGGCGACGGTTATAGACCTGCACGTACACACCACCAAGGGCAGCAGCGACAGCAGCCTTTCCCCTCAAGAGATGGCAGAGGAGGCCAAGCGCCTGGGGCTTCCGGGCCTCTGCGTTACGGAGCACAACACCCTCTGGGACCGTCACGAGTTCGCCGATTTCGCCCGCAAGCACGACCTGCTCCTGATTCGCGGCGTCGAGGTGGACACGGACATGGGCCACGTTCTGGTGTTCGGCCTGGACGGCTACGTGTCCGGCATCTCTCAGATCCGGGAGCTTCGCCGCGAGGTGGACAGGGTGAAGGGCTTTATGATTACCGCCCATCCCTTCAGAGGTGTTCACAGCCCCGGAGGGATGCGGAGGCCGCTGCTGTACAGGGACGGTTCCCCCCTTCCCGCCTCTATCGATGAGGCCGCGGGGCATCCCGTCTTCGGTTACGCCGACGCCGTGGAGGTGGCCAACGGCAACACGGTTGACAGCGAGAACGCCTTTGCGCGGGATGTGGCCGAGCGGGTGAGCCTGAGGGGGACCGGGGGCAGCGACGCCCACTCCGTTCAAGGTCTGGGCCGGTGCGCCACGGTGTTTGAGGACGATATACGGTCTGAAGAGCAGTTTATACAGGCCCTGCGGTTGGGCCGCTACAGCGCCACCCACGGCCTGAGGGCCGGCAGCCTCCAACCGTTCCTGGGTTGAGGGCCGCAAGGACGCCGCCGTGCTCCCGCTGACCCCCCAAGAGGCGGCTGAGGACAGGGTTTACGTGGCCCTAGACCTGGAGACTACGGGGTTGGAACCCGACCGCTGCCGCATCATCGAGGTTGGGGCCGTCAAGTTCCGTGGCGCCGAGGCCCTTGACGTTTTCCAGACCTACGTTAACCCCTACACCGCGATTCCTCCCTTTATCCAGAGACTGACGGGCATCAGGCAGAGGGACGTGGACAGGGCGCCCCCCTTTGCGGCGGTGGCCGGGAAGCTGGCCCAGTTCGTCGGCTCCCACCCCATCGTGGGCCATAACGTGTCTTTTGACATGGAGTTTCTGGCCAAGCACGAGTTGCCCCTGAGCAATCCCACCTACGACACGTGGGACATGGCCGCGACCCTCCTTCCGGGGGCGGCTGAGTACTCCCTGCCCCTGCTGTCCAAGGCGCTAGGCGTCGACCCCCAAAGGTCCCACCGCGCCTTGGACGATGCGCAGACCACGCGGGGCGTGTTCCTGTGTCTGCTGGAACGGGCCAGGGGCCTGGACCCGGCCGTTTCCAACAGCATAAGGGCCATGGCTCTCAGGGCCAAGTGGGGGATGCGGGACCTGCTGAACGGCGCTGACGCGGCCCCGGCGGGCATCGACATGCGTGACCTCAGAGGCCGCCTGACCCGTCCCGCCCCCCTGCGCCGGTCTCAGGAGCCGCCCCAGCCCCTGGATGACGACGCATTGAGGGGGCTGGTCTCCTCCGAGGGGCTTCTGTCCCGGGCATTCCCCGGCTTTGAGCATCGCCCGGAGCAGGCGGAGATGATCTCGGCGGTTACGGAGTCCTTGAACAACGGGGGCCATCTGATGGTGGAGGGGGGCACGGGGGTGGGGAAGACGGTGGCCTACCTGCTGCCCTCCATACTGCACGCGGTGAAGAACGGCGCCAGGGTGGTGGTGTCTACCAACACGATAAATCTACAGGAGCAGCTTCTGCAAAAGGACATCCCGGCCCTCGACCGCGCCCTACAGGAGGGCGGGGAGTTGGACGCCGAGGAGCTGCGGGCCGTGGGGCTTAAGGGCCGGGCCAACTACCTCTGCGCGCGCCGGTGGACCAACCTATCGCGGAGCGACGGCCTGTCGGTGGCCGAGGCGCGGCTCCTGAGCAAGTGCCTGGTCTGGCTCCAAGACACATCCTCAGGCGACCGGTCGGAGATAAACTTGGCGGGCAGAGACTCGTTCCTGTGGGGCCGGGTGTCGGCCGGCGACAAGGGGTTGTGCCCCGGCCTGAGAGAGGGCGGGTGCTTTCTGCGAGCGGCACGGGACAGGGCCGAGGCCGCCCACGTGGTGGTGGTGAACCACGCCCTGCTGCTTTCTGACCTGGCCCGGGGCGGCGGCCTCATCCCCGAATACCAGCATCTCATCATCGACGAGGCCCATCACCTTGAGGAGCAGGCCACCCAACAGCTTGGCTTCCAGGCGTCGCAGGGGTGGCTGCAAGAGCAGTTGGACGCGGTGTTCCGCGCCGTGGCGGAGGGTCAGGGCCTCCTGCGCCGGGCATCGCTATCGCCTGTGCAGGAGAGCCGCGCCAAGGACCTGATAGGGGACTTGGAAGGGTTCGCGCCCCATCTGCGGACCGTATGGAGCCGCATGTGGGGCCTGGTGGAGGAGTTTGTCAGGAACCACCAGAGGGAGAGCGACTACCGGGTCCTGCTCCGCATCAGCCGCAGCAGCAGGGCGCAGCCCGACTGGTCTGACCTGGAGATAGCGTGGGAGAACTGCGACGTCGCCCTGGCCGAGGCCCAGAAGAAGGTGGAGCGGCTTTACCGGCATCTGGACGTCCTCTCCCTGAGGGACGCGGGCGACTGGGACACCCTGGCATCCAGCTTCGAGAACTGGTTGGAGGAGGCCGGGGACCTCCGCGGGCGGCTGCGGACCCTGGTGAGCGCCGACTTCCAGGACGAGCGCATCGACTGGGTCGCCCAGGAGCGCGACTCCACCCTGGTATTTCATTCCGCGCCGCTGGACGTGGGCCCGACGCTGAAGTCGGAACTGTTCGACCAGAAGGAGTCGGTGGTCTTGAGCAGCGCCACCCTCACCGCCCAGGGCAGCTTCAACTTCATACGCCACCGGCTGGGCCTCGAGGAGGCTGAGGAGCTAAGGGTGGGGTCGCCCTTCGACTATAAGCGGGCCGCCCTTCTGGCCATCGCCGACGACATCCCCCCGCCGGGCGCGCGCGGCTACCGCGAGGCGTTGGAGCGGGGCTTGGCCGCCGTGGTGAAGGAGACGAGGGGACACACCCTGGCCCTGTTCACCTCCCACTCGGCTTTGAGGGCCGCCCGGCAGACCCTCATTGAGACGGTGGAGGAGGACGGCATTCCCGTTTTGGCTCAGGGGGTCGACGGCTCCCCCCACCGGGTGATGAGAAGGTTTATCGACAACCCCGCCAGCGTGCTGCTGGGGGCCAGCAGTTTTTGGGAGGGGGTGGATATGCCCAGCGGCGTTCTGAAGGCCTTGGTCCTCGCCAAGCTGCCCTTCAACGTGCCCAGCGACCCCATCTTCGCCGCCCGGGGGGAGCAGTACGACAACTCCTTCAGCCAGTACGCGGTGCCCAAGGCGGTTCTGCGCTTCCGCCAAGGGTTTGGCCGCCTGATCCGGAACGCCCGCGACCGGGGGGTTGTCTTGGTGTTGGACCGCAGGGTGCTCACCAAGTCCTATGGCCGCGCGTTTCTCGACTCCCTGCCCGAGTGCACCCTGAAGATAGGCCCCATGGCCTCTATAGCGGAGGCTATCGGCAGGTGGTGATGGATGGATAGCCCGGCCATCCTGCGCGTCCCGCCGCCCCTCGACCTTCCCGCCACGCTGGAGGGCGGCCAGGCCCACCGGTGGCGCCGGGATGGGGAGTGGCACTGGTGCGTGGTCCGCGGGAACCTGCTGAAGCTGCGCCAAACGCCCGCCGGCCTGGAGGTCCACTCAACGCCGCCGCCCACGGAGTCGCTGCTGGATATGCTGCGGGACTACTTCCGGCTGGAGGACGACCTGGCGGAGGTCTACCGGGGGATTAACCTGGACCCGCGCATGGAGGGGCTGACCCAGGGCTACGCGGGGCTGCGCGTTTTGCGCCAGGAGCCGTGGGAGTGTCTGGCGGCCTATATCTGCTCGGCCAACTCAAACATCGTCCGCATTGGGGCCAACATGGACTCGATGGCCGAGGCCTTCGGGGAGCCGCTTACCCTCCACGGGCGCACGCTTTACACCTTCCCCCCCGCCCACCGGGTGGCCGCCGCGGGGGAGCAGGCCCTCCGCGACCTGGGGTTGGGGTTCAGGGCCAAGTATCTGGCAAAGGCGGCGGTGGAGGTGGCCGAGGGGACCTTGGACTTGGAGGAGCTGCGCATCGCTTCCTACAGTGACGCCAAGGCGCGGCTTATCCAGGCGCCCGGCATCGGGGATAAGATAGCCGACTGCGTACTGCTCTTTTCCCTAGACAAGGGGGAGGCCTTTCCCATCGACCGGTGGATAAGAAGGGCCGTGGAGGTGTGGTATCTGAAGGGAGAAAAGGCGTCGTATTCGGAGGTGTCGTCGTGGGCCCAGGGCTACTTTGGGCAGTATGCGGGTTACGCCAACCAGTACCTGTTCCACGGCGGCAGGCTGGAGAAGTTGGGGCGGGATAACGGCAAGCCGGGTGGCTAGGGGCCTGGTTCTAGCCGGCGGGGGTCTATAAGGGGCGCGTCAACTGAGCTCCGGCCAGAAGCGCTCCTCCTTCCAGTAGTCGCCGTTGTTGTGGTAGCCGCGGGTCTCCCAAAAGCCGGGGCGGTCCTCGGCGATGAACTCGATGGCGCGCAGCCACTTGGCGCTCTTCCAGCCGTAGCGCTGGGGCGCCACCAGGCGCAGGGGGCCGCCGTGGTCGGCGGTTAGGGGCTGGCCGTCGTGCTTGTGGGCCAGCAGAGACATGCCGTCCATGAGGACTTCTAGAGGAAGGTTCGCGCTGTAGTCGCCGTAGCAGTGGGCCATGACAAAGGCGGCCTCCGGCTTGGGGGTCACCATCTCGGCCAGGTCCGTGAACAGAAGCCCCTCCCAGGTGTTCTCCAGCCGGCTCCACTGGGTCACGCAGTGGAAGGGAGCCTCCACGGAGGTGGAGGGAAGCTGGGCGAACTCCTCCCAATTCAGGTCCAACTCCTTTTCGACGAGGCCGAAGACCCGGAGGCGCCACTGGCTGAGTTCTATCTTTGGCGTGGGGCCGTAGGTGAGGACGGGCAGCTTTTCTGTCACGAACTGCCCCGGCGGGACGTTCTCCCTTTGCGGAGCCTTTTTAACCTTGTCGCGTCTCTTAAAAAGCACTGTGGGCGGTTCTCCTATAGTTTCGGGGGTATATGTTACCGATGGGCGCGGCTGGGTGTCAAACGGGGCCCGCCGGCTGTTTGCCCCTGTTTGCCAGGAGGGCGCGGGGAAAGGGTGGGAGTTTGCATTGGGGTTGGGTTGTCAGTTTGGCCTATACGGATTAAGATTTAGCGCATCATGCCGCGATACAGGGCCAACAACAACTTTGGTATCGTGTCCAGCATCGGCGCCCAGGCGGTGGGCGAGCCGGGGCGGCGCACCTTTAGGCTCGTTATTGAAGCGGGCAGGGCCTCGGCCCACCTGTGGCTCGAGAAGGAGCAGCTTCAGCAGTTGGCCGTTTACATCGACGAGATAGGCGAAGACCTGCCCGGCGAGGGCGACCGCGGTCGCAGGCCCGAGCCTGAGCCTACCTGGACCGGCGGCAACCTTTACTTGGAGTTCAAGCTGGGCAGCCTCTCCCTTGTGCCCGACGCCGCCTCCAAGTCCTTCCTATTCCTGGCCTTTGACCGGGAGTCGCCCGGCGACGATACCCCCGACCTAAGCTTTTGGGTGCCCCTTGATGAGGCCCAAGGGCTGTCAAAAGAGGCCCTGGAGGTCTGCGCCGCCGGGAGGCCGCGGTGCCTGCTCTGCGGCCTTCCCATCAACGCCGACGGTCACATGTGTGTTCGCGCCAATGGCCACCAGCCCATCGAGCCCTGACGCGCCCCGGAGTCCCGGCTCCCCGGCGACCGGCGAGGAGTGGGCGTCGCGGCTTCTGCGGGAAGGGGAGGTGGTGTCCTGCATCCTCACCCCCGTGGGTTCCAACTACACCTTCCTGACCACGGTGAGGGACGCCGACGGCCGGGAGTTGCGGGCCATCTACAAGCCCCGGGATGGCGAAGCGCCCCTCTGGGACTTCGAGTCGGGGACGCTGTACAAGCGCGAGTACGCCGCCTACCTGTTGAGCCAAGTCCTCGGGTGGCCCTTCATACCGGAAACGGTCATCAGGGAGGGGCCTTACGGCGTTGGCTCCATGCAGCGCTACGTTGAGCACGAGGCCAACTCCTACTACAGGACGCTGCGGCAGTCCCACAGGTCGGAGCTTAAGGTGATTGCCTGCTTTGACCTGATAGCCAACAACGCGGACCGCAAGGCCGTGCACTGCATCAAGGGGCTGGATGGGCGGGTGTGGGGGATAGACCACGGCTTGACCTTCAACCGCGTTCCCACCCTGCGCACGGTGATTTGGGACTTTTGGGGAGAGTCGTTGGAGGAGCCGCTCTTGAGGGATATGGAGCGTCTGCTGGAGGAGGCGGAGGCGCCCAAGGGCCGTCTTCAGGAGTTGGCGGCGTTGCTGCGACCCCGGGAGTTTGAGGCCCTTATCGAGCGGGTAGACTGGCTGGCGTCCATGAAGGGCTTCCCCAAGATGCGCCGGTATTAGGGCGGGGCGTTCATCCAGGAAGTCCCAACCAGGACCAACGCTCTTCAAAACAAAGTGGGCGCACGCGCCCTTCCCGCTCCCCCCACCGTCATTCCCGCGTAGGCGGGAATCCATCCCCGGCGGCGTTGCGGTAGACCACCCGCGCAACGGCGCGCTCCCATCCTTCCCTCTTATCCGTCATTCCCGCGCAGGCGGGAATCCAGGAAGTCTACATACCAGAACCAGCGCCTCAAGCCCAGGGCCACCCGTAGAGGCATTTGCCATGGCTGAGCCCACGCCCCTGCGCATCGTTACGCGGTTGCTCTGTCGCAACGGGGGCAAGAAAGATGGATTCCCGCCTACGCGGGAATGACGGAAAGGGCGGTGGGCGACAATCTGGCCGGGGTGTTTGTGTTAACATAAGGCGAGAACTGTCTACAGGGAGGGTTGATGGAAGAGGAACAGCGTTTGCAGCCTCTGCCGGAGGACTGGACCAGGGCCATGGCCGTGGCCGCCCATCCGGATGACTTGGAGTACGGGGCCGCCAGCGCCGTGGCCCGTTGGACCGCCCAGGGTAAGGAGGTGGTCTACCTGCTGGCGACCAGGGGAGAGGCGGGAATAGACGCCATGCCGCCGGAGGAGGTCGGCCCCCTGCGGGAAGAGGAGGAGCGCCGGAGCGCCGCGGTGGTGGGCGTGCAGACGGTGGAGTTCTTGGACCATCGCGACGGGGTGGTGGAGTACGGGCCGCGGCTGCGTCGCGACATCGCGCGGGCCATCCGCAGGCATCGCCCGGAGGCCCTCATCACCCTTAACCACCACGACACCTTTGGCGGCCCATCCTTCAACTTCGCGGACCACCGGTGGGTCGGGCTGGCGGTCTTGGACGCGGCCCAGGACGCGGGGAACCGCTGGATCTTTCCTGAACTCAGGGATGAGGGGCTGGAGCCTTGGAGCGGGGTAAAGATGGTGTGCGTGGCCGCGTCTCCCTATTCCACCCATGCCGTGGACGTGACGGACACCTTCTCGAAGGGGATGGCGTCCCTCATGGAGCACCGGGTCTACCTTGAGAACCTGGCCAAGGGGTCTGAGCCGGCGCCTCTTCTGCGGCAGTTCGCCCAGCAAACGGGGCAGAGGTTGGGAACGGAGTTGGCGGTGGGATTCCAGGTGTTCATGCTGTAAACCGAGCGGCGGTCGGGCCGTTTTGTGGAAGGAGGCGCGCCATGGTTCTTGAGTCTAGGGGCAAGGATTTGACCTTTAGGGGGCTTCAGGCGGACAGGGACCTCTGGGGCAGTTTGCCGGACAAGCTGCGCCTGCGGATGCGTCGGGCCTTAAGCTGGTTGGAGCGCGCCAAGCGGGAGAAGGGCGACGACGATGCGGCCTTCATATTCTACTGGATCGCCTTCAATGCGGCCTACGACAGGGAGATTCGGCGAGACCTGAAGCCGTATGAGCAAAACCGGTTCTCCGAGTACTTCGACAAGATATTGAGGCTTGACTCGAAGAACACGGTCCGCAACGCCATCTGGGGCCGGTTCCACGGGCCTATTAGGGTGTTGCTTAACAACAAGTTCTTCTTCAAACAGTTCTGGGACTATCACAGCGGGTTCGGGCGTTTCAGTTGGGAGTCTGACTTTAACAGAAGGGGGGACTTGGCCCACCGCGCCTTCGCCTACGAGGACACCCACTTCATCCTGACCGAGGTGTTCAACCGGCTGTACGTTCTGCGGAACCAGTTGATTCACGGCGGGGCGACCTGGAACGGGTCTTTGAACCGCAGCCAGGTGCAAGACGGGGCGAGAATCATGGCCTTCCTGGTCCCGATGTTCATCCGTCTGATGGCGGCCAACCCGTCGGAGGACTGGGGGAGCCCGCGGTTCGCCCCGGTGTAGCGGCCGGGGTTCTTTCCCCGCGGTTCCTTGACATGGGAGGGGTTGCTTGGCTAAAATTTTCAGTGTCAGGATGGGGTTGCCGGGAGGCTCAGGATGGCGCATCCGGTTTGGGCGCGGTCCGTTGAGACAGGGCAATCCGTTGATAAGCGCCAGCACATGATAATCAACATTAGCCGCATAATTAGGCAGACCTTGGGCATTACCGGCCCAAGGTGAATTCACAAGCAGCGTGGGGGCGTCCCGTCGGATGCCCCCACTTAGTTTTTAGGGGAGGTTGCGCATGTTCCAGACCGGGGAAGGCGCGTCGCTGGGGACGGAGGCCATGCCGTTGCATCGCAGTCTTGGGCTGACCGATGAGGCGATGCTTGGTCTCTACGCCAAGATGACGTTGACCCGCGCCTTGGACGACAGGCTGTGGGCCTTGAACAGGCAGGGCAAGGCGCCGCTGGTGGCGTCGTGTCAGGGGGTGGAGGCGGCGTCGTTGGGGGTTGGACTGGCCGCCAAGGAGGATGGCGACTGCTTCCTCTTTCCCTACTACCGCGACATGGCCCTTAAGCTGGTGTTCGGCATAACGCCGATGGAACTGGTGATAGGGCACCTCGGCAAGGAGGGGGACAGCTTCAACGGAGGCCGGCAGTTCCTCCTGCAAGGGGCGTCCACCGACCGGCCCATGATACAGACCTCCAACGTGGTGGGTTCCAACCTGTGCCAGTCGGTGGGATACGCCATCGGGTGCAAGATTTTGGGTGAGAAGACGGTGACGCTGGTCAGCTTTGGCGACGGCGGCTCCAGCCAAGGGGAGTGCCACGAGGCGATGAACTTCGCCGGCGTCCACAAGGCCCCGGTGGTGTTCGTCTGCTACAACAACCGGCTGGCCATTTCGGTGCCCCAAGAGAAGCAGATGGCCATTAAGGACCTGGCGGACAGGGCGGCGGGATACGGCTTCCCGGGGCGGGTGGTGGACGGCACGGACCTGCTGGAGGTGTACCAGAACGTGAAGGCGGCCATTGAGCGCGCGCGGGAGGAGTCCGGCGGGCCGACCTTCTTGGAGATGAAGGTGGAGCGGTTGAGGCCCCACACCTCCGACGACGACGACACCAGGTATCGCAGCGCCGAGGACTTAGAGGCGTCTAAGGGCCGGGACCCGCTGGTCAAGCTGCGGAGCTATCTAACGAATATAGGCGTCCTGACGACCAGTCAGGAGGAGAGGATACGGGGCGAGGCGCGGGAAGAGGTGAACCGGGCCACGGAGGAGGCCGAGAAGGCCGAGCCGCCGGACCCTTCAACCCTCATGCGCCACGTGTACTCTCCCTAGAGGAAGGCGATGACCGTTAAGTCTGTTATAGAGGCCGTGAGGGAGGCGATGCGCGAGGAGATGGTCGCCGACTCGCGGGTGATGACCCTGGGCGAGGACGTGGGCGCCCGGGGCGGGGTGTTTCTGGCCACTCAGGGGTTTGTGGAGGAGTTCGGGGAGCGGCGGGTCATCGACACGCCCTTGGCCGAGGCCTCCATAGCCGGGATAGCCTTGGGGCTGGCCTTCAAGGGGCTGCGTCCCATCGCGGAGATCCAGTTTTCCGACTTCTGGTGGTACGCCGCGAATCAGATAATCGGCGAGGCCGCCAGGGTGTGTTACGGCAGCAACGGCGTGCTTCCCGCCCCTATGGTGGTGCGCATCCCCTACGGCGGCGGCGTGCGCGGCGGGCTGTTCCATTCCCAAAACATTGAGAGCTATCTGTACAACACCCCGGGCCTCAAGGTGATAGCGCCTTCCAACCCCTACGACGCCAAGGGCCTGCTGAAGGCGGCCATTAGGGACAATAACCCGGTGGTGTGCCTGGAGCACAAGAAGACCTACCGCGGGGTGCGGGGCGAGGTGCCGGATGGGGAGTACACGCTGCCCATCGGCGTGGCCGACGTGAAGCGCGAGGGCGCCGACGTGACGGTTATCAGCTACGGGCTGGCCCTGCACTACTGCCTGGCGGCGGCGGAGATGATGGAGGATGAGGGGGTGAGCGTCGAGGTGCTGGACCTCCGCACGCTGAGGCCCTTGGACAAGGAGGGCATCTTGGCGTCGGTGAGGAAGACGGCGAAGGCGTTGATAGTTCACGAGGCCAACACGACGGGAGGCGTTGGCGCCGAGGTGTCGGCCATTATCGGCGAGGAGGCCTTTGAAGACTTGGACGCCCCCATCATGCGGCTGTGCGGCCCCGACGTGCCGACGATGCCCTTCGCCTCCACCTTGGAGGACGCTTATATGCTTAACGCCGACAAAATTAGAGACGCCCTTCAGAAGCTGGCGGCGTACTAGAGGGTAAACGATGCCTATTGTTCCTATAGAACTCCCACAGGTGGGCGAGTCCGTCGTCGAGGGGATAATCGACCGGTGGCTGAAGAAGCCCGGCGATAGGGTGGAGAAGTACGACCCGCTGGTGGAGGTTATCACCGACAAGGTGAATATGGAGATGCCCGCGCCCTTTGGCGGGGTGTTGACCAGGATTCTGGTGCAGGAAGGGGCCACCATCCCCTTTGGCGCGGTGATAGCCGAGATGGATACGGAGGACGCGGAGGCCCTGGCAGGCGCGCCAAAACCTCCACCCGAGAGGGCGAGCAGCGCCGGCACGGTGGGGGTCCTGGTGGAGAGCAGGGTAAGCGTGGGTCCCACCGGGGCGTCGGGCGGGGAGGAGGCCGCGCCTGAGCCGGCCCCTCCGGCGCGCCGCGGCTACTCCCCGGTGGTGATGAAGCTGGCCCAGGAGCGCGGGGTGGACCTGTCGCGGGTGCGGGGCACCGGGATAAATGGCCGCGTGACCAAGAAGGACGTTTTGGATTTCATAGAGGCGTCCACGGCAGCGACGCCAGTTGCCGGGACGCCGGCTCCGCCTCCCGTCGCCAGGGACGACGAGGAGATTGTGGAGCTTACCCCGGTGCGGCGCATCATAGCCCAGAACATGGCCATGAGCGCGTCGCAGATTCCCACCGCCTGGACGATGATTGAGGTGGACGTCACCAACTTGCTGGAGCTCCGGCAGGCGACGCGGGAGCGGCTGCGGGCCGAGGGGCAGGATATCACGGCCCTGCCCTTCGTGATAAAGGTGGTGGCCGTGGCCCTTAAAGAGCATCCCTATCTCAACGCGTCGTGGCGCGATGGCAGGGTGGCCCTCAAGAAGGGCGTTCACGTGGGCGTGGCCGTGGCCGCTCCCACCGGGTTGGTGGTGCCGGTCATCCGAAACGCCGACTCGCTGAGCATATCCGACATTAACAAGGCCCTCCGCAGTCTGGTGAGCCACGCGCGGGAGGGCAGCCTGAGCCTGGATGAGGTGCATGACGGGACCTTCACGGTGAACAACGCCGGCGCCCTGGGCACCCTCGTTTCCAAGCCCATAATCAACTTCCCCCAGGCGGGCATCCTGACCACCGAGTCGACCCAGAGGCGGCCGGTGGTGGTTGGCGATGACATCGTGGCGCGGTCTATGATGAACATGTGCCTGTCCTTTGACCACCGCATAATAGACGGGTACGAGGCCGCGGCCTTCCTGCGGTCGGTGAAGTCGGGGTTGGAAGGAATGGGACCCGGCGCGCCCATATCCTAGCTGCGGTGGACGTCTGCCGTGTCGTCAACCTGGGCACGATGGACTACTTGCGGGCCTGGGAGATGCAGAAGGGGTTGGTGGAGGAGGTGCGGGTGGGGAACCGTCCCAACACGCTGCTGATTGTTGAACATCCTCACGTGTACACCCTGGGACGCCGCGGCTCGTGGGACCACGTGCTTTTCGACCGGGAGGAGCTTGGCAGTATGGGGACGCCGGTCTATGAGGTTGACCGCGGCGGGGAGGCCACCTACCACGGCCCGGGGCAGCTGGTGGCCTATCCCATTCTGGACTTGAGGCGGTGGGGCGGCCCGCTGAAGTACGTCAGGGCCTTGGAGGAGGTGATGGTGCGGAGTCTGGCGGATTACGGCGTCGCCGCGGACGCGCCGGAGGGGGCCACGGGGGTGTGGGTGGGCGGCGAGAAGATTGGGGCCATTGGCGTGAAGATTAGCCGCGGGGTCTCCTTCCACGGCCTTTCGCTGAACGTGGGCGTTGACTTGGACTACTACCGCCACATTGTGGCCTGCGGCGCCCCGGCGGGGAAGGTGACGTCGCTGCACAGGCTGTTGGCTGAGCCGGTTGACGTGGAGACGGTGGCCTACACGCTGCAATACCAGTTTGGCCGGGCGTTGGGCTTCCGCATGGTGGAGGGGTGACGCCCTAAGGCTCTAGGATTGTCTGATAGCCGTATCGCGTCTAATGGGGATATCTGATGAATCCATTCTTGTAGCGGGTGCGGTCCATCCAGTTGCCCACGCCGGCATACTCCCGTATCTTATCCATGTTTTGTCGGAAGCCATCCCACGAATCAACAGGCATCAATTTTTCTTTTCTCTTGCCTTTGACTTCATCCCACTCTGTTATTCTAAATCGCAGGACATCCGATTTTTCGACCTTACATAATCGCTTTGCCTTTTCATAGTCGCTGTCACGATAAAGAAAAATTGCGTGATAGCTCGCGCATATTATGCATTCAAGTTTAATCAGGTTGGTATCGTGCACCTGATCCCTCAGGGCTTCCCTGACAATGCCCAAGGCTTGGATGTCTCTACATCGGAAAGGTTGTTCATCCATGATCTGCTGATTCGGTGAATCTATCATTTCGAGGTTTATACCCTCCTCTGATTTAGGCTCAAAGCGCGAGTCTTATGGCTGACGACCTCGCCGAGGAGCCAGGCGATGCCGGCGGCCACGGCTCCGAATGGTGGAACGGTAGGCTCCCACCCCTACCGATTGGCAGGGATGATGCCGGAAGGCTCTAGGAGTATCTGGTAACCGTATCGTGGCTAATGAGGATATCTGGAGTACTTAGATTTGGGGTGGGTACGCTTTATCCATTCGCCCCTGGCGGCGTACTCTCGGATCTTATCCAAGTGTTCTCGGAAGGCGTCCCACGAATCAACAATCAGAAATTTTTCTTTTCTCTTGTTTTCACCGTTATCCCACTCTGTTATTTTAAGGCGGAGGACATCCGATAATTCTATGCTACATAATCGCTTCGCCTCTTCGCAGTTGATGTCACGATAGTAATAAATTGCCCGGTCGCCCCCATATATCATGCATTCAAGTTTAATCAGGTTGATATCGCGCACATGATCCTTCAGGGCTTCCCTGATAATGTCTAAGGCTTGGATGTCTCTGCGTCGGAAAAGTGGTTCATCCATGATCTGCTGATTCGGTGAATCTATCATTTCGAGGTTTCTACCCTCCTCTGATTTAGGCTCAAAGCGCGAGCCTTATGGGTATTATATAGCTTTTACGCCCGCAATACTAACCGGCCACAGCCTTGGACAGGCGGTGATGCAGTCGCTAAAGGCCCCTGGGTTGGCCTCCTAGGTGATGATGCCGGGTATGACCTCGCCGAGGAGCCAGCCGATGCCGGCGGCCACGGTTCCGATGGCCAGGATTTCCAGCCCCTGGAGCAGCGGCGACTTCTTCACCAGGCGTCCCTTTGCGGTGCCAAGGACGAAGAGGCCGGCCAGGGCCGCCCCGGCCGAGACGCCGATGGCCAGGTTCCCGCCCATGAAGAAGTAGGGGATTATGGGAACCATGGCCGCCACTATGAAGGTCGCCCCCATGGTGAGGGCGTCTTTTAGGGGGTTGGACACCAGGTCCGGGTCGATGCCAAGCTCCTTTTCAACCAGGGTGCGGAGCCAAAGCTCCTTGTCGGAGGCGATGTGCTCGGCCATCTCCCTGGCCTCGTGATAGGTCATGCCCTGCTGGTGATATAAGAAGACGAGTTCCGCCATCTCCTCGGCGGGGTTCTCCTCAAGCTCCTTGGCCTCCTTCTCGATTTCGGCCTGGAAGACCTCCTTTTCGGCCTTGGAGCCGAGGTAGGTGCCGGTGGCCATGGATATCATGCCGGCCAGGGCCCCGGCGAGGCCGGCGATGACGACGGTTGTCGTGTCGTTGGATGCGGTGGCCACGGCGGTGACGAGGGCCAGGATGCTGATGAGGCCGTCCTGGGCCCCGAAGATGACCTCGCGGACCCGCCCAAAGGCCGCCACGCGCCACCGCTCTTGGGCTATCTCGTGGACGGCTTGGGGGAACTCGGACTCGGCGCGGATGAGGTGATGCGCGTCGTGGCGCTCGGCTCCGGCGGACGCCGGGGGCGCCGCGGCGGTGGGAGCGGCGACTGGTTCCGGGGCGGCGACGTACTCGACGGTCTGGGGAACGAGGACGGGCCGCGCGTCGCCGGACTGCTCACGGTCCAGCTTGGCGCGGAGGACGTCCGACGCCTTCATAAAGCTTTCAAGGTGGTATCGCTCCCTGTCCATGGCCACGGTGAAGGCCCGGGCGGCGTCGCGCCGCCCCTCGTCAAGGGCCTCGCGAATCATGCGGGGGTACTTGGAGGTTATCTCCTTGGCCTCGCCCTTGGTGACCTCCACCAGGTTCTCCTCCGAGGACTTGATGGCCCCGGCGGTGCGGAGGTGGTTCATGCCGTGGATGTTTTCCGCCCCGGCGGTCTCCTGGAATATCTGGGCGATTTCCGGGTGGCCCTCCTCCAGGGCTTTAACGGCGTAGGCGTTGTACTTGAGCAGGGCCATGGCCTCGCTGACTATGGCGTTCCATAGGTTGCGGTCGGTCTTGGTCATAACTGTGTCTGAGTATGCCATAAACGGGTCTCCTGGTTGGATTACGCGGTCGTTAAACGCTTCCTCTACTTTAACATGAAGCGGGCCTTCCTGCCCGGCTTGACGGCCTTTCCACCCACGCTTAGAATCTTGGCATCTATAGGGGGAAGCGTCAGGCGGTAAGGAGTCGTGTTTATGGGGAGATTCAAGGGAAGGGTGGAAAGGGCGGTGTCGGCCGGGGGCGTGGTGTACCGCAGAAGGGGCGGGGAGGTGGAGGTGGTCTTGTGCGGGATCCGCGAACCGGAGCGGTGGAGGCTTCCCAAGGGGACCCCGGACCGGGGCGAGACCATCCTACAGACGGCGGTCAGGGAGGTGGAGGAGGAGACGGGGTTCCGGGTCGAGGTGGAAGACTCCTTGGGCAGCGTTAACTACTGGTTTCAGGCGGGGCCGGGGCCAACCCGCTACAACAAGACGGTCCACTTCTACCTAATGTCCCACAGGGGCGGCAGCGCCGAGGACCACGACTCGGAGTTCGACGAAGTGGAGTGGGTCCCGGCCGAGGCCGCGCGGGAGAGGCTCACCTTCGCCACGGAGTCGGAGATGGTGGACAGGGCCATGACCATGATTGAAAAGAGGAGCCAAGAAGGGGAGGCGGCGGGCTAGTGGCCCTCTTGCAGGGCGGCAGGGTGGCGCTGAGGGAGAAGAGGCTGGCCGACGCCTGGAATGAGTACCTGTGGCGGTCGGACCCGGAGCTTTCGGAGTTGGACGCGGCCCTGCCCTTGTCGATGGGCTACGATGAGTTTCTACGCGTCTTCCGCGGCCAGTTGGAGCAGCCCATGGTGTGGGTGAAGCGGATGTCCGTTGACACTATGGACGGCGTCTACATAGGCAACTGCATGTGTTACGACATCGACGTCATCAACCGCGAGGCCGAGATAGGCATTATGATAGGCGACCGCGGCTACTGGAATAACGGTTACGGCTTCGACGTGATGGTCACGCTGCTGGACCACGTCTTCTCGTCCATGAAAATGAACCGCCTCTACCTGCACACCCTGGACTGGAACACGCGGGCGCGGCGGTGCTTTGAGAAGTGCGGTTTCGACGCCGTTAGAACGGTGCGGCGGTCTGAGCGGAAGTTCATCCTGATGGAGATACGCCGGGGCCGTTGGGAGCGGGTGCGGGAGGAGAAGTTGGCCGCAAGGGACGCCTTGGCCGCCCCCTCGCAGGGTTAGCAGGGCGGGCCGGGGCGCGGCGTCACCCCTGGGGAGCCGGGGCCGGGTTGTAGAGGTCTACGCCCCCTCGCAGGGTTAGCGGGACGGGTCGGGGCGCGGCGTCGCTCCTAAGGAGCCGGGGCCGGGTTGTACAGGTCCACGCCTAAAGTTATGGGGAATACCTTTATAAGCTCATCCACCGTCCACCTGCCCTCTTTGTTGATGGTCCGGGCGGCTTGGGGCTGGTTGAGCAGGCTCACGAGGCCGTTGGTGACGTAGAAGACCTGGCCGTTGACGTGGGCGGCCTCGTCCGACGCCAGCCACGTCACGAAGGGGGCCACGTCGTCGGGGTGCCCCCGCAGGGCGCCGCCCCCCGCCCCCGCGATGCCCTGGGCCGCCCGCAGTTGGCGCGACGCGTCGGGCACGGCGCCTATCATGCGGGTCTCGGCGCTGGGGGCTATGGAGTTGGCCGTGACGCCGTACCTGCCCAGGTCCCGGGCCATGACCCTGGTCAGGCCGGCCACGCCGTCCTTGGCGGCGCCGTAGTTGGCCTGGCCGGAGTTGCCGATAAGCCCGGAGGTGGAGCTAAAGGTGATGAAGCGTCCGGAGCGCTGCTGCCTGAACAGGATGGACGCGTGCTTGGCTAAGGTGAAGGTGCCCTTCAGGTGGACGGCGATAACCGAGTCCCACTCCTCCTCGGTCATGTTGAATATCATGCGGTCCCTGAGGATGCCGGCGCAGGTGACGACGATATCCAGTCGTCCAAAGGAGTCCAAGGCCGTTTGGACGATGGCCTGGCCGCCGTCCATGGAGGCCACGGAGTCGTAGGAAGCGACGGCCTGGCCGCCGCCGGTGGTGATTTCGTCGACCACTGAGTCGGCGATGGAGGAGGAGCCGCCGGAGCCGTCGAGGCTTGCGCCCGGGTCGGCGACGACGAGGTTGGCCCCCTGCTGGGCCATGAGCAGGGCTACGCCGCGGCCTATGCCTCTGCCCGCGCCCGTTACTATGGCCGTCTTGCCCTTAAGGAGTTCTCTCATGGCTACTCCGTTGCGTTCAAATGGGTGGCCCTTACCGCGGCGGCTGTGGCGGCGCGGGGTTGGGAACGTCCGCCGTCAGGAGGCCGCGGGCCAGGGGGGCCAGGGCGTCCAGGTCCCACCGGGCCTCGCCGTTGAAGATGGACCGCTCAGGCCTGGGTTGGGATAGAAGGGAGACCACGCCGCCGTAGACCAAAAAGGTCTGGCCGTTGACGTTGGCGGCGTGGTCGCTGGCGAGAAAGACGGTGAAAGGGGCGACATCCTCCGGGTTGGCCGACTCCAAGTCCTCCTCCCCCTCAATGGCGGCCACGCCCTGCTGCGCCCGTATCTGGCTGGCGGCGGCGGGTATCTCCGAGGTCATCCGGGTGTAGGCCCTGGGGGCTATGGAGTTGGCCGTGACGCCGTACCTGCCCAGGTCCCTGGCCAGAACCTTGGTGAACCCGGCTATACCCGACTTGGCGGCGCCGTAGTTGGCCTGGCCGGAGTTTCCCATGAGACCCGACTCGGAGCTGAAGGTGATGATGCGCCCGGAGCGCTGCTGCCTGAACAGGATGGATGCGTGCTTGACCACGGTGAAGGTGCCCTTCAGGTGGACGGCGATGACCGAGTCCCACTCCTCCTCGGTCATGTTGAAGATCATGCGGTCCCTGAGGATGCCGGCGCAGGTGACGACGATGTCGAGTCTTCCAAAGGAATCCAGGGCGGTCTGTACGATGGCCTGGCCGCCGTCCATGGAGGCCACAGAGTGGTAGGAAGCGACGGCCTGGCCGCCGGCTGCGGTGATTTCGTCGACCACGGAGTCGGCGATGGAGGAGGAGCCGCCGGAGCCGTCGAGGCTTGCGCCCGGGTCGGCGACGACGAGGTTGGCCCCCTGCTGGGCCATGAGCAGGGCGACGCCGCGGCCTATGCCTCTGCCCGCGCCCGTTACTATGGCCGTCTTGCCCTGTAGAACTCCCGCCATCTTAATCTCCTTTGTCCGGCCGGCTTAGCGCGCGGGGCGCATGGGGCCGCCGCGCCGGGGTGGAATTTATGTGGCCGCTCTCACCGGCAGGGCCGCGGTGGCCCAGCCCGGGGTGAACTTCCTGCCCGTCTGGTCCTCCACCCACACCTCGCAGTCCACGAGGCCCTCGCCGTCCTGCAAGCGCTTCTTGGTCACAACGCCCTTGCAGGTGAGGACGTCGCCGGGCTTGGACATTCCTCTGTACTGGCAGCCCAGCTTCTTGAGGACGCCCCTCGGCCCCATCCAGTCGATGACGAGTTGGCCCAGGAAGGCGCTGTTGAGGGCGCCGTGGAGGATTACCCCCGGAAGGCCCGTGCTTATGGCGAACTCCTTGTCGTAGTGAATCTCGTAGAAGTCGCCGGAGACCCCGGCGTACCTGACCAGCTGCCGGGTGGTGGGTCGCTTGGTGAGGGGGGGTAGCTCGTCGCCCTCCTTCACGTCTTCCCAATAGGGGTAATCGGTCATTGAAGGGGGCCTCTCAGTATCGTATGGAGGTGTTCTTCTGGGTGGCGGCCACCCGTCCGAACTGGTTGGTGTAGGTGGTCTCGCTGACCACGAATATCATGGGGCCCAGGCTTCCGGCGCGGGAGAAGATGTCGGCTATCCTGTTGACGGCGGTTATCCGGTCGCCGGGCCTAACGGCCTCAAAGTACTCCCACTCGCTGCCGCCATCCAGGAGGCGGGTGTAGGGGAAGTCGGGGGGCAGGTCTTCCAGGCGCTGGGTGCGGGCGGCGCGGAGGAAGGTCGGCGGCGCCACCATCCCGCCGAGGTGGGACTGGCGGGCCTGGGCCTCGTCGTTCCAGAGGGGGTTGGGGTCGTCAATGGCCTTGGCGAAGGCGATGACGTGGCCCTTCTCCACCTCCATGACCTCCGGGGGGCTTATCTGCCCAAGAAATCGTTTCCTTAGAGATTCAACGTCCGGGGCCGCGTCGGGCATGGGCAACTCCTCCCTCAGTGAGCCACGAGTTTACCCAGGGGCCGCGGGGCTGTCAAGCGGCGGCGGCCGCTTCCACCGGGATACTCCCGCCTGCGCGGGAACCCGGACCCTGGCGTTGAGCGGTCCGTTGGGACCGTTCGAGAACCTCGGCCCCAACGGACGCGGCTGGACTTAGGGCCTGCCGTTGAAGGGGGGGTACTCGTCCCGCATGTATGACAGGTAGGCGTCGACCCGCATACTCCACCGGAGTAATCCCACGGTGAAGTGGAATATCTGTAGGGGATACCTGCCGGTGAAGAGGATGTAGAAGAAGGTGTAAATCATGGCGAATAAGACGAGCAGGCCGTAGACGATGAGGGCGAGCCCGTGGGGAATGCCCACGTAGAGCCAGCCGAAGAGGAACTTCAGCAGGGCCAGCCCCCTGGAGAGGTTCTCCGGACGCTGGATTCTGAGGTCGACGGGGTAGTCGGCCTTGGAAGACGCGGAGAAGGGCGGGTACTTGTCGGTCATAAAGAGTTGCGAATAGGCCGCGACCCGCGTGTTCCAACGGTGGTATCCGACGATGAAGTCGAAGATTCCTTGGGGGTACCTGGTTGTGATGAGTACGGCTACGAAGGCGATGAGGCTGGCGATATAGGTTGCTATTCCGTAAAAGTACAGGATGATGCCGTGAGGGATGCCTACGTAGATAAAGCCAAGAAAGACCTTGAGGAGCAGATGAGGGCGAGATAGGTTTAACGGCGATTCGATTTCGAGGGTCACCGGAGCGGCTGAGCTATAGGCCATGGTTACACCTCCTTATGATATTCCCGCGTGGGTTGGAATAGCCACGGCATTATAACATAGGGGCGCGGCCTTGAGATATCCTTTACGGCGGCTTTGGCCGGTTTTAGCGGTTCGCCTACTCCCTACCCGTCATTCCCGCGCAGGCGGGAAGGGCGCGCGCGCCCACCTTGTTTTGAAGAGCGTTGGTACTGCCGTGGCGCGTGGATGTGCGGCCTCCGCCGCGCGGCGTCGCAGCGCCGGCGGGGACGACCCCGGCCCCCGTCGCCCGGCTCCCCTTTTCCGTCATTCCCGCGCAGGCGGGAATCCATCCCCCGCCACGTCGCAGGACCGACGCCAGAAGCCGCGGCGCATCTCCCCCCTGTCCGTCATTCGCGGTTCGCCTACTCCTTGCCCGTCATTCCCGCGCAGGCGGGAATCCATCTTTCTTACCTCGGTTGCTACGGGGCAACCGCGCAACAACGCGCCAAGAGTGGGGGCGCATCGGCTTAGCCGTGGACGGGGGCGAAGAGGCCGAGCCTCACTCCCACCGAGGGGGACGCCCCTACGCGTTGGCGCCGGGATTTGGGGCGTTGGTCTTGTTATGTAGGGTTCCTGGATTCCCGCCTGCACGGGAATGACGGGAAGGGAGAGGCGGGAATGACGGGAAGGGCTCCCGGGGCGGGGGTGGCGTGGTGCCGAAGGTCGGAGTCGAACCGACACGGGGTTGCCCCCACCGGTTTTTGAGACCGGCGCGTCTACCATTCCGCCACTTCGGCCTAGGGCTATTCTAACCCTTGACGCGCCGTCTTTCCACATCGGACGCCGCTGAGCCGGAAGATGGTGCGGGAGCGACTGCCGCCCCTTGACATAACAGAACAACAATTCTATTATTGGCGGCAGTCTTTCCATGACAGGTGGTCGGAGATGGAGGCAGCCGTTGATAGGTGGTTGGGAGTGGGCCCTCGTCCTTCAGAGTTGGTTGACGGCATTGGCCGGCGGCTTCAACGCGGCGCGGTTTCTCATCTACGCCGCGCGGCAGAGGCGCCGCCGCCTGGGGGCCTTCACCCTGGCGGTAATCAGCCTGGCCTTCATGCTCCAGAGCCTCTTTCTGGGCCTCCTGCCCTCCATCACCGGGAGCGGGGCGGGGGAGATGCTGGAGAGCGCAAAGCTGCGGTTCTTCGTGGGCCTGCTTCCCCTTGCGGCGTCCCTGCTGGTCTTGAGCTTTGTGATGGCGAGACTGAAGAAGGGCGGCCCCGCCGCCGGGAGGAGTGGCGCTTAGGATGATAAGTTTGGAAGCGGCCATAGCTGAGGAGCAGTGGGAATTGGCGTCGCTGTATCTCCTGTTGGGGATGCTCCGGTCGGCCCTCACCGTGCCGGAGGACGCCTTGCCCGGGTTGCTTGAGGCCCTGGAGGGTGAAGCCGGTGGCTAAGACCAAGCCGGCCGCCCGGGAGTTCTACGCCGACGTCCTCTCCAAGGCGGGCCGGGTCAGGCTCTCCGAGGCGCGGGGGTTGGAGGGCATCGACGAGGAGATAGCCCTACTGCGCATGAAGCTGCGGGAGCTTGTGGAGGAGCAGCCCGACAACCTGGGCCTCCTCTACAAGGGGATTGACCTGCTCATCAAGGCCGTGGCCTTCCGCTACAAGCTGTCGCCCAAGGCCAAGGATGACCTGTACGACAACATAGTGGGCGTCCTCAACGGGTTGGGCAGGGAGTTGGAGATTGGGAGCGCCGCCCAGTGAAGACCACGGAGCTTGGCAAGGCCCTGCGCCGGGTCGTCGGGAGCAAGAAGCTTTGGCGGCCGCCCCAGCCGCCACCTGCCCCGGAGGCCCTGCTGGACCTTCGCATAGAGCATCTCCAAAAGCAGTTTGACGAGGTGAAGGGCCGCGTCAACGCGCTGCTTCTCATAATCCTGGGGGCCGTGATAACCGACCTGGTCATACGGCTACTGGCGTAGAAAGGAGGCCTGGGATGGGACGTTTGCAGCCCCTGAGGCCGTACCAGTTGGAGATTGGAAGGGCGATTATGGATAGCGTCGTCCATCGCAAGGGTGAGACCTTCACCGTTGAGATAGCGCGTCAGGGCGGGAAGAACGAGCTTTCCGCCCAAATCGCCACCCTTCTGCTCACCATGTCCATCGCGCGGGGTGGAAACCTGATAAAGGCCGCGCCCACCTTCATGCCTCAGGCCCTCATAAGCGTCGACCGCCTGAAAGCGCGCCTGGACGACGCCGGGTACTCCGGCTTCTGGCGCATGGAGGCCGGCCACGTGATGGTCCTCGGCAGGGCGCGCCAGATCTTCCTGAGCGCGGAGCCGCAGGCCAACGTGGTGGGCAACACGGCCCACCTGCTCATGGAGATGGACGAGGCCCAGTCCATTCAACCCCAGAAGTATTACAAGGAGTTCCGCCCCATGGGGGCCTCCACCAACGTCACCACGGTACTGTACGGGACCCCGTGGGACGGGCACACGCTTTTGGATGAGGCGCGGGACGCCAACCTGGAACTGGAACGGCGGGACGGCGTTAAGCGGGGCTTCTCCGTTCCGTGGGACCAGGTGGCCCAGCACAGCCCGCCCTACCGCGAGTACGTGGAGGCCGAGAGGGAGCGGCTGGGCGAGGACCATCCCCTGTTCCGCACCCAGTATCTGCTGCTGCCTCTGTCGGGGCGAGGGGGCCTGTTCTCGGCGGGGCAGCGGAGCCAGCTTCAAGGGCGTCACCTCCGGCAGCGCGCCCCGTCGCCGGGGGGCATCTACGCCGCGGGTCTGGACATCGCCGGGGGACTGCCCGACGACGGGAACCCGGAGGGCGGCCCCGGCCGGCGGCAGGACTCGACGTCCCTGACCATTGGGGAGTTGGACTTCTCCGGGTGCAGCCCGGTCCAGCGGGACCCGGCCATCCGGGTGGTGGAGCACTACTCGTGGCGGGGCGTCCCCCATCACCAGCTTTACCCCCGGCTGATAGACCTGCTCAAGAACGTGTGGCGGTGCCGACGCGTGGCGGTGGACGCCACGGGCATGGGCGAGGGAGCGGCTAGCTTCCTGTCCAAGGCCTTGGGCGCGGGCTCCGTAACGTCCATCCGCTTCACCGCTCAGAGCAAGTCGCGGCTGGGTTACGACCTGCTGGCGGCGGTGAACTCGGGGCGGTTGAAGGTGTACGCCAGGGACGGCTCGCCGGAGTGGGCCGAGTTCTGGGGGCAGGTGACGGCGGCCAAGGTCCAGCACCGGGCCAACCGCACGATGAACTTCTACGTGGAGGCGTCGCGGGGCCACGACGACTTCTTGAGCAGCCTGGCCTTGCTGGTGGAGGCCGGCAAGTACCTGCCCAGGGTGGCCCGTGGCCGGGCGCGGGAGGCCGTCCCCGCCCTGGCCTGACGGGGGGTAGCATGAAAATTGAACCAGGGGGTTGGGATGGCTTTTTGCTTAAATCCTATGCGTGTGTGAAAATAAATTTATAGTTGCCGCTTTTCTCAAAACTGACCGGATGAATCAGGAGATTGGAGGGGGATATGGAGAAAGATCGCTGGCTCTTGCTCTCTATCGGCGAAGGTATAGAACCCATACAACTTCAGAAACTGCTCTTCAAGTTCGCCAAGGAGTCGGAAGCCCCGGGCCAGGAGTTGTATGAGTTTGTGCCGTACAGTTGGGGGCCTTGCAGTTTTGAAATATACGACGATCTTGGCTCTATAAAGTCTGAGGGTCTCATAGAAACTGTCCCCAGAGGGATAGGATGGAACTCTTATCGCTTAACGGATAAGGGCAAAGAAGTGGTAAGAGGGTTAAGAAATAACGCCGACGCCCAATTTCAAAGTCGGCTGGCTGAACTTGATGATAAGTACGCATATGTCACCAGTAGAACCTTTGGAGACCTCCTAAGAGACGTTTATGCAGAGTACCCTGAGTTTGCTACGAAAAGCTTTTTTAGGGGCTAACCTGAATGGCCCAATCTGAGACTGTAATCATAGCCCTCAAGTTTGCTACGGGCGTCGTTATTGCCGCGGACTCTCAAGTCTCAGATACCACAAGCTTGGTTCGCTGGCGGGTTGAGAAATTAGAACCCATCAACAATCTGCCGCTGGTTGTGGGTTTTAGCGGCAGTCTCGGAAGAGCCAAAGTAGCTCGAGAGGCTCTGCGTTCCAGATTTAATCACGCCACGCAAGTGGCGAAGATTGCCCGCCTACGTAATAGCATGGATGACTGCCTTCAGCCTGTTTATGATCAGATTAAGAGGAGCAATAGAGAAGTCTTATCAAACAGCATTTGGGAAATTGGCCTACTGGGACTTGTCGCGTGTTGGAGCGAAGGCGCTCCTCACATAATTGAGTATGAACTAAACGGGGACACCGATACACACGACTGGTTTCACGCCGTGGGCAGTGGCGCTAAAACCGCATATTCCATTTGGAGAACCCTGGGTGAACGTAAGCTGGCAACGCTAGACGAAAGGAAGGCCCTTTGGGTGGCTCTAAGGATATTGCGAACGTGCGTGAGCGTAGAGATGTATGGCGTAAGTGGACCGTTCCATGCTTGGGTTGTCACGGAAAAGGGCGCGAGGAGAGTATCTGAGGAAGAACGAGACGCCCAATTCCGACTTATTGAGGAGTGGGAATCCAGGCAGTTGTCTTTGCTGATTGACTTTTAGTTGCGCGGCCTCTTTAGGGCGGTTTGGGGGGACGTAGAGCGTTAGCACAGGCATCGGCAAGGGGGCCGTTGAGCCGTCCTACCCGTGGAGTTCTATGACGTCGCCGTCGGCGAGGACGTAGTCGCGGCCCACCCGCTGGCCGTCGAACTTGGCGGACCCCCAGAGCAGGGCGTACCGCAGCTTTTCCCGCCACTCCTTGTGCAGCCGCTCGGCGGCGTCCGCCGTGGTGCTGCCGAGGGTCATGACGATGGGCGCGTTGTAGTCGGGCCGGCCGCTGGGGCTCTTGGTGTAGACCCGCACCCGGTTCAGGCTTTTGAACACCTCGGCGCCGACCCCTTCCAGCCCTGAGCCGTCCATGCACGAGACCCGCAGCAGGGTGAACCTGCGGCCGTACCGCCGCCGCATGGCCTCCCACCCCTTCCCGGAGGCGTCCTCGTCGGACTTGTTGGCCACCAGCAGGGCCAGCTTCTGAACGCGGGACCCCTCCGCGTCTATGGCCTCGTCGTTCTCCAGCAGGGAGTAGCCCCACTCGTCCAGGAGTTGGATGATGGCCTGCATCTCTTCCAACGGGTCTACGGAAAGGTCCACGGTAACCATCAGCAGGTCGGTGTTCCGCAGCAGTCCGAAGAGGCGGGTCTGCACGTCCCTGTCGTTGAGGGCGGGTGTGTCCACCAGTTGAAACAGCACGTTTTCGTAGGGAAGCATCCCCACCATGGGCGTTTGGGTGGTGAAGGGGTAGTCACCCACCTTGGCGGGGGCGCGGGTGAGGGCCTGGAGGAGCTCGGACTTGCCGGAGTTGGGCAGGCCGACGATGAGGACCTGCCCGGCGCCCTCTTTCCGGATGCTGAAGGGCTGAGGCCCGCCGCTGGTGGCCCGGGGCTTCTCAACCTCCTCCAGGTGCCTGGACATGCGGGCGCGGAGGTCGGCGCGCAGGTGGTCGGTGCCCTTGTGCTTGGGGATGACGGCCATCATCTCCTGAAGGGCCGCAATCTTGGCTGGCAGACCCCTGGCCTGCCGGTATCGCTGCTCAGCTTCCTTGTATTGGGGTGTCAGATTTGCCGGCATTGCAGCGCCCCGCTCCGGTTTCTGGCTACCGTCCCTTGAACGTGGGGTCCCGCCTCTCCAGGAAGGCCCGGGCCGACTCCTTGAAGTCCTCGGTCCGGTGGAGGCGGAGGGCCGCCTGGTAGTAGTCGGCCTCGGCGGCGCGCCGGACCCAGGGCCACCGGGTGACTCGCACGCCGGCGCGGACGGCCAGAGGCGCGGCCTTGAGGACGGCGGCGGCCAGCTCCTCCGCGCCCGCCATGTGCCCGCCCTCGGGAACCAGGCGGTTGATGAAGCCCAGTTGGTGGAGCTTCGACGCGTATATGGGCTGGCCCGTCAGCAGCATTTCGGTGGCCACCTTGGAGGGCATGAAGGTCTCAACCTTGGCCCAGGCCGCGCCGCCGGGGAACCCGCGCAGCGTCTCCGTCAGGCCGAAGCGGGTCTCCACTGAGGCGGCTATCAGGTCGCACTCGGCGGCGATTACCATGCCGTAGGCCAGGCAGTGGCCGTGGACGGCGGCTATGACGGGCTTCCAGTTGACGCACCGGCCCAGGAACCCCTCCGGGTTCATGCCCGCGCCCCAGTCCGCGTCCCGCTCGCCGGGGCCGGGGTCGTGGAACCGCTCCCTCACGTCGGCCCCGGCGCAGAAGGCCCGCCCGGCGCCGTGAAGGATGGCCACCCAGGCCTCGTCGTCCAGGTCGAACCGTTGAAGGGCCTGGGCCAGTCCCTCCTCCAAAGCCTTGTTGACGGCGTTAAGGACCTGAGGGCGGTTGAGGGTTATGTAGGCGACGCGCCCATCCCGCCGGTATTTTACGGCCTCCGAGGGCATGAATGACCTCCTGTTCGTTCCCCTATTATGCCCCAGGGTTGCGGCCAAATCAAAGGGGCCTGCCATTGCGCCCTTGCCATTAGCAAACATAAGTTCTATATTTGCCTCCGGTAGTGGGTTGATTGGAGTTATGAGGAGGATTTTGGCGAGATGAGCAGGCGCAGAGGCGAGCCGTTGAGGGACGTTAGGCCGGAGGAGTTCTACTACCGGGACGTTGGATGCGAGATATCCCCGTCCTGCCTCAACTGCCCCCTGCCGCGCTGCAAGTACGACGACCCCCGCGAGTACCTCAAGGAGCGCCGCCGGGCGCGGGACCGCCTGGTGGTGGACACCAAGCGGCGGGAGAGCCTGTCGCCGGTCGAACTGGCCCACCGCTTCTCCCTCAGCCAGCGCACCGTATTTAGAATTCTCAGGAGGGCTTCCCATGGAGAAACTGAGTCTGCCCCAGCAGGTGGCGCGTAGGGACCGGGAAAGGCTCCGCGCCTACCGCGAAAACCTGGACTTCTTCACCGGCCGCCAGTGGTCCGGCAGGCCGCGCCGGGGCGAACGACGCCTCACCTTCAACTACGTTAGGGTCCTGCTGGAGAAGGTGACTTCCTACCTGCTGTCCGGCTCCAACATCGCCGTCGAGCCGGTGGACCCGGGCCAGGGCGGCATGGAGCGGGCGCGGGAGGCCGAGGCCGTCTTGCGGCGCGTGTACGAGGAGAACCGCTTGGAGGAGTTGGACCTGGCCACGGAGTTGGACGCCGCGGTCCTGGGCGACGGCTGCTACAAGGTGTTCTGGGACCCATCGGCCCGGCGGGTGCGGGTCACGTCGCCGGACGCCCAGGGCATTCACGCCTGGTGGATTCCCGACGACCCCTCCAGCGTGTGGCGCGTGGCCAGCAGCTACCGCGTCGCCGCCGAGGACGCCCAGTCCCTCTACAACGTGGCCGCCAAGGACAGCCAGGGATCCGTGACCGTGGTGGAGGGCTGGACCGAGGCCCGGTTCCAACTTTGGGTTGGCGACCGTCTGGTGGAGGAGCGCCCCAATCCCTACGGGTTCATACCCTTCGTCATATTCCCCAACCTCAGAGACCCCAAGAAGTTCTGGGGGACCTCCGACGTTCCCGTTCTCATGGAGCCCGCCCGCGAACTGAACCGCGCCCTGTCCCAGCTATCCGCCATCCTGGAGCTTTCCGGGAACCCCATCGCGGTGCTGGAGGGTGTGGAGGAGGCGCGGGACATCGCCGTTGAGCCGGGGGCCGTGTGGGAGCTGCCGGAGCAGGCGCGGGCCTACCTGCTTGACCTGCTCCAAGGCGGCGGCGTGAAGCTCCACACCGACTTCATTGAGCTGGTCTACAAGGCCCTCCACGACCTGTCCGAAGCTCCTCGGGTCAGTTTTGGAAGCAACCCACAGCGGCTCTCCGGCGTGGCCCTTGAGATGGAGATGCACCCCCTCCTCCAACGAGTCCACCGCAAGCGGTTGATACGCGGGTGGGTCTACCGCCGCCGCGCGGAGATGGCCCTGCGGCTGTTGGAGCGGCGCGGGGGCATGGAGTTTGGGCCGCTGTGGGTGCGGGTGCAGTGGGAGCCGCTGCTGCCCCAAGACCGCTCGCGGCTGGTGCAGCAGGAGCGGGCGTTGGTGGAGGCGGGGCTTCACAGCCGGCGACGCGCCATGGAGCGGCTGGGCGTGTCCGACCCCCAGGGGGAGAAGCTGGTCATACGCCAAGAGGCGTCGGAGCCGGGCGCCCCGGCCTCGGGGTAGACCCTCGCGTGACCCTGCCGGGGGAGCGAGTGAAGGGGCCGCATGTGGGCCCGGTTATCAAAATCAACCCTTTAAGGAGGCGTTATGGAACAGGAACAGACCGTGTTGGAACCCGAACAGGGGCAGGAGGCGCCGGAGGGCGGGACCCCCGCGCCGGAGGTGAAGGCGGATGAGGGGAGGGAAGCGGAACTCGCCCGGTTGCAGCAACAGGTCGCCAGCCTGGAGGCCCGGCTTCAGCAGGAGGAGTCCCAGAGCCGCGAGCGGGGGAGTTCCCTCGCCGGCGCACAGGAATCCCTGGCCGAAGCGGTGTCCAGGTATCGCGGCGCGCTTCTGGCCTCGGCCCCGGAGACGCCGGAGTCCCTGGTCCAAGGCGCCACGATTCAGGAGGTGGACGACTCCTTCGCCGGGGCCAAGGAGTTGGCGCGGCAGATACGGGAGCGGGTGGAGGCGGAGTTGGCCCAGGAGCGGACGCCGGCCGGCGCCCCGCCCCGCACACCCCCGGACCCGTCGGCCCTCTCGCCCCGGGAGAAGATACTGAGCGGCCTGTCCGGGAGCTAGGGGGCAACTCCCCCGCCCTCTCCTCCCTACCGCCCCGGGGCGCGGCGGACACCGCCACCCTCCCTCCGTCATTCCCGCCTCACTCCCTCCGTCATTCCCGTGAAAACGGGAATCCAGGAAGGCCGCATCGCAGAGCCGACGCCGGTGGCCGTGGCGCGTCTCACGCCTGCCGCGCTTATCCCTTTCCGTCATTCCCGCGCAGGCGGGAAGGGCGCGCGCGCCCACGTAGTTTTGAAGGGCGCTGGTTCTGGGATGCGGGGATGGATTTGCGTCCTCTCTGTTCCGTCATTCCCGCGCAGGCGGGAATCCATCTTTCCGGCTGGTCAGATGGGGAGGGTGAAGCGATGTCCACTTTGTTTTGAGGAGCGTTGGTTTTGGGATGCAGGGATGGATTCGCGTCCTCTCTGTTCCGTCATTCCCGCGCAGGTGGGAAGGGCGCGTGCGCCCACTTAGTTTTGGAGGGCGTTGCTTTTAGGATAGAGGGATGGATTCCCGCCTGCGCGGGAATGACGAAAAGGGAGGGGCGCCTTGGCTGTTTCGTGGGACGCCTGAAAGCCCTTGATATAGTGTAGGGCATTGTCTACAATATACCTGTGCAGGTAGTTCTAAACGCTGAGTTCCGCCAGTGGTTGACGGGATTGAGGGATCGGCGGGCTGCGGCCCACGTCAAGGCCCGGTTGGGCAGGGTGGAGGAGGGCAACCTGGGGGACTCCCATTCTGTCGGCGGTGGAGTTCACGAACTGCGCCTTCACCATGGGCCGGGCTATCGCCTGTATTTCATCCGTGAAGGCGAGGCGGCGGTTTTCCTTTGGGGCGGTGTCAAGGAGAGCCAGCAGCGAGATATCAGAAGGGCGCGTCTCATGGCGAGAGAAAGGGGGATGCTATGAAGTCCACGGACACGGTGTTCGACATGGCCGATTACGTTGGAGATGACAACGAGGCCCTGCTCCTGCTGGAGGCCTGCCTGGAGCAGGATGACGGCAACGGGCGCCTGGTGGTCAAGGCCCTGCACGCCATAGCCCGCGCCCGCAAGACGCCCAAGGCCCAGTGGGCAAGGGCCGCCGGAATCAGCCGTGATGGGTTGTATAGGGCTCTTGATGGCCCCAAGCCCGGGTTCGGGACTGTAATCAGGTTGGCGAGGGCCTTAGGATTTGAGATGTCCTTTCAGGAATCAAAGACCAGGGAACCTGCCGCCGTCTGAGGTCGCTACCCGCCGCCCGCCCTCTCCTCCCTACCGGCCCGGGGCGCGGGCGGACACGAAGGCGTTCAGCCGGTCCAGGGCCTTGGCGATGTTCTCCTGGGAGTTGGCGTAGGACAGGCGTATGAACCCCTCGCCGTGCCGCCCGAAGGCGTCGCCCGCCAGCAGTGACACCCCGGCCTCCTGCAACGCGCCCTCCTCGAACTCCGCGCTGGATAGACCCGTGTCCCTGATGTTGGGAAACGCGTAGAAGGCGCCTTCCGGCTCCGGGCAGCGCACCCCTGGAATGGCCCGCAGCCCCTCCACGATGAGGTCGCGGCGCCGCCGGAACTCCTCAACCATCTCGCGCACCGGCTTCTGGGGGCCTTCCAAGGCGGCGAGGGCGGCCCGCTGGGTGAAGGACGCCGAGCAGGACACGCTGTTGGCCGCCAGCTTCTCCACGTGGGGGACCATCCACCGGGGGAAGACGCCGTAGCCCAGGCGCCAGCCCGTCATGGCGTAGGACTTGGAGAACCCGTCCAGTAGTATCGTGCGGTCGAGCATCCCCGGCTCCGCGGCGATGCTGTGGTGTCCCCCGCCGTAGATGATATCCTTGTAGATCTCGTCCGACAGGACCATAACGTCTTCGCGTTCCCGCAGCAGGCCGGCCAGGGTCTCCAGTTCGCCCCGGCTCATAATGCAGCCCGCCGGGTTGTGGGGTGAGTTCAGGATGACCAGCTTGACGCGCTCCGACAGCTTCCCCGCCAAGTCCTCCAGGTCCAGGTGATACCCCTCCTCCTCAAGCAGGCGCACCGGCACGGCCTTGGCGCCGCAGAAGTTTATCATCGACTCGTAGATGGGGAAGCTGGGATTGGGGCACAAGACCTCGTCGTCCGGCTGGGCCAGGGCCAGGATGGTGAAGAAGATGATGGGCTTGCCGCCGGGCGTCACCACCACCTGCCCCGGGGCTGCGGCGACGCCCCTTGTGCGGCTCACGTCGGCGGCGATGGCCTCCCGCAGTTCCGGCAATCCGGCCGTGGGGCCGTAGTGGGTGTGGCCGTCCCGCAGGGCCTTCACGGCGGCCTCCACGATGTGAGTCGGGGTGTCGAAGTCCGGCTCGCCAATCTCCAGGTGAACCACGTCTCGCCCCTGGGCCTCCAACGCCCGCGCCCTGGCCAGGGCCTCAAAGGCGGACTCGGTGCCAATGTTGTTCATCCGGCTTGCTGTGCGCATCAGGCCCCTCGCGTTTGAAATCAGCCCCATTTGTATCAGACACGGCGGGCAAGCGCAACGACCGGGCTATGTGGTTCCCAAAGGTGGTAATATGGGTGGAAACGGAAACGAGGCGGTTTGCCATGGATACCGGCGACGTGATTGTAATTGGTGGGGGCGCGGTGGGATGCGCCGCGGCCTACTTCTTGGCCAAGGACGGCGCGAGGGTGACGCTGTTGGAAAAGGACGCCGTGGCCTCCGCCGCGTCGGGGTACGCCATGGGACTGCTCAGCCCCCTCTCCGGCGCGGGCATCCCGGGGCCTTTGGAGGAGCTATCCCTCCAGGGCTTCTACGCCCACCGGGACCTGGCCGCGGAGTTGAAGGAGGCCACCGGCGTCGACTACCACGCCCGCCCGCAGGACTCCCTTAACCTGGCCTTTTCCGAGGAGGACGCCAGGGGGTTGGAAGTCATAGCCGACTACTGTCAGAAGGTGGATGGCGTATCGTCTCGTTGGCTGGACGGCTCAGACGTCATGGCCCTGGAGCCGAGGATATCCCCGTCCGTCTGGAAGGGTCTGCTCATAGAGGGGGCGTGGCTCTTGGACGCGGACCTCTATACCAGGGCCTTGGCCGAGGCCGCGCGGCGCCTGGGGGCCGACGTCCGTCAAGCCCGCGTCACGGGGCTGAAGCGGTCCGGTTCCAACCTTTCGGTCCAGACCTCCGACGGCTCCCTAGAGGCCGGCTCCGTTGTGCTGGCCCTGGGGCCTTGGGCCGGCGACGCGTCGTCGTGGCTGGGCGTACCGGTGCCCATCTCCCCCCTCAAGGGCCAGATTCTGCGTATGGACATCCCGGGGCCGCCGCCGGCCTGCTCCCTTAACTACGCCTCCAACTACGCCGGGGCCAAGGCCGACGGCCTGGTTTGGATAGGAACCACGGAGGAGCGTGTCGGGTTCGACGACCGGCCCACGGAGGAGGCCAGGGCCGCTATACTGCGGAGCGTGGCCGCCTTCTTCCCGCCGGTGGCGGAGGGGACGGTGGCCCGTCAGACGGCCTGCCTCCGTCCCGTTGCCCCCGACGGCCTGCCTATTATCGGCGGCGTGGCCGGCTGGGACGGCGTTTATCTGGCCACCGGCGCCGGCCGCAAGGGGATAGTCCTAAGCCCATCTATGGGGCGAGCGGCCGCGGACCTGGTCTTGGAAGGACGGAGCCGCCTCCCCGTGGACGCCTTCTCCCCGGCCCGGTTCCAGCCCGCCGCCTGACGCGTTTCGCCGGGCCATCGCACCCCGCCATGACCCGCCTCTCTCCCATCCGGCATTACCTGCCCGCCCCTCCCGTCATTCCCGTTCCCCCCTCCCGTCATTCCCGCGCAGGCGGGAATCCAGGAAGGCCGCATCGCAGAGCCAACGCCGGAGGCTGTGGGGCGCCGCTCCCTCCTCCCGTTGTTACCTGGAAAGGTTGGGCGGTCCCTTCATATGATTAGAGAGGGGATGGATTCCCGCTTGCGCGGGAATGACGATAGAGAGTGCGGGAATGACGGGAGGGGGGGAATGACGAGAAGGGAAGGGAGAAGGGGCGGGGTGGGAGTGGTCGGAATGGTGGGAGGCGTTGCCGGAGCGCTGAAAAGCCCTTGGCTGCCGAGCCTGGATTCGAACCAGGGTTACGTGATCCAGAGTCACGTGTGCTACCACTACACCACTCGGCACTTACGATGAATCCACCAAATTATACTACAGCCAAATCCCGCTCATGGCAAAACATTTCCGAAATCTCCCCGAAACGTGGTAGAATAGCTCTGTCACACGCAGGGGCGCATTCGTCTAGTGGACTAGGACACCGCCCTCTCAAGGCGGAGATCACGGGTTCGAACCCCGTATGCGCCACCAACCCTTGAAGCGCACCCTTCTCTCCCAGTCCTCCACAGTCACTCCCGCCCTGTTCCCCCGTCAATGCCGCCCTATTCCCTCCGGCATTCCCGTTCCACCCGTCCGTCATTCCCGCGCAGGCGGGAATCCATCTTTTTTCCCAATTCTCGTCTAGCGCCATCGTCCTCCTTGTGGCAGATCTCCGGGTTGGGATGGCAGGTTGGGCCGGGGGCGTGAGAGCGACACATTGGCCGTTTTGTTATGGGGCCTTCCTGGATTCCCGCCTACGCGGGAATGACGGAGGGGGGGAAGCGGGAATGACGAGAAGACCGGGCGCATGGCGGCCAGCGTGTGGCGGCGCGCGGGTTCACGGGCCGGCGCCACGCAGCAGCAACTCGTTGCGCGCCTCGATGGATGCCGGGTGGACCAGCTGCCCCCGCGTCAGGAAGACCCCTATCTCGCGGGTGAGAAACTCCAGGAGGGCCGCGTCGAGGCTTCCCATGGCGGTAGCCTTCAACTCGGCGGAGTAGGGATACCGGCTCGCTTTTCGCGGGTCCAGCTTGTCGGCCAGGAAAACCGCCTTGGCGATGGGCGGCAGTCCGGGGCAGGCCGTACTGTGATGGTAGACGCCGAGGTAAACGTCCCGGTCGTCCAGCCCCTCCCGTCGCAGCAACTCGGCGGCCACCGGGCCGTGAAGGAGTATGGGCGCGCGCGCCTCCACGGGGTTGACCGGGATATCCAGCCGCCCGGCCTCCTCCAAAAGCCTGCCGCCCGGCATGGCGCGGCATAGGTCGTGGGCCTGGGCGCAGAGCCGCGCGCGTTCCTCATCAAGGCGGTGGGCGACGGCCAACTCCTGGGCGATATCCTCCACCCTGCGCAGGTGGTCTCTGAGGCCCTGGGGCAGCCCCGCCGCCCACCGCCGGACGGTGTCTTGGATGCTGTGAGGCCCTCCGCCGCGTCTGTTACCCCAGGGGGCCAAGGGTCTGGCCGCCCAACAGATGCGCGTGAAGGTGCTCTATGGCCTGGCCGGAATCGGGGCCCTGGTTCACTACCAGGCGGTAGCCGCTGAGGGTGACGCCCTCGCGCCGGGCCATCTCCTCGGCCACCACGAAGACCTGCCCCAAAATGGCTGAAGTCCTGCCGGCGGCGTAGGCCAGGCTGACCACGTGCCTTCGCGGGATAATCAGCAGGTGGACGGGGGCCTGGGGGTTGATGTCCCTGATTACCATAAGCTGGTGGTCGAGATAGAGGAAGTCGGTGTCCACGGCGCCGGCGGACATCCCGCAAAATATGCAGTCCTTTGCGCTCATGCGGTTCTCCTTTTCAGGGTGTTTGTGATGCCGCGAGGCCTCGGGCCAAGAGCCTGCGATGGAACCCCGCGTCGCCGTAAGCCTGCTCCTGAGACCTGGCCCGGCGGGTGTGCAACTGAAGGTTGTGCTCCTGGGTGAAGCCGACGGCCCCGTGGCACTGGTGGGCCAGGGAGCAGATGCGAAGGCAGGCGTCGCTGACCCACGCCTTGGCCGTGGACGCCTCCCTCGCCGCCTCCTGCCCCTGGGACAGCTTCCAGACGGCCTGGTACGCCGCGAGCCGGCTGCCCTCCAAGTCGATGGACATGTTGGCGCAGTGGTGCTGTACGGCTTGAAATGCGCCCACGGGCCTTCCAAACTGCACCCGCTGTTTCAGGTAGTCCACCGTCATATCCAGGACGGCCTCGGCGCTTCCCACCATCTCGACGGCCTTGGCCGCCGCGGCCCGTTGGAGGGTCCTCCGCAGGACCGGGCCGCCTTCGTCCACCCGTCCCACCACGGCGGAAAGGGGCGCGCTGACGCCGTCGAAGGTCACCTCGCACTGGCCGTCGGAGGCCAGATTTCTATGAGGAACCGGGGTGAGGCCCTCGGCCGCGCCGGGCACGAGGAGCAGGGTGACGCCCTCCTCCGGGCCGGCGTCTTGGGCGGTGCGGACGGCGGTTATGATGAAGTCCGACGCGTGGGCGTTGGGGACGAAGAGCTTTACGCCGTTGATGACGAACCGCTCCCCGTCGCGGCGGGCTTGCAGCTTAACGTCCTGCGGTTCCCAGCCGCCCCCCGGCTCCACGACGGCCAGGGTCGCCAGGGCTTGGCCGGCGGCGATTCGGGGCAGCAGGTCATCCTTCATTGGGTCCGAGGCAGCGTCCAGGAGGGTCAGGGCGCCCAGGACTGCGGTGGAGAAGAGGGGAGCCGGGGCCAGGGCGCGGCCGGTTTCCTCCAGCAGAACGGCCAGGTCCATGAAGCTGCCCCCGGCCCCGCCGTACCGCTCCGGGACAGCCAGCCCCGGCCAGCCGAGGGCCGACATCTGGCGCCACAGGGGGCGGGAGAAGCCGGCGGGGTCTCCCTCCGTCTCCCTAACAAGGTCGTAGGGACACTCCCTGGCCAGCAGCTCCCGGGCGCCTGCCTTCAGCATCTGCTGGGTTTCGCTTAAGTCGAGATTCATGCCGTCGTAACGCCTTGGGCCGCCTACCCTCGCGGGAGGCCCAGCCCCCGGCCCGCGATGATGTTGCGCTGCACCTCGGAGGTGCCCGCGGCGATGGTGTTGGCGAAGCTGTGACGCCAGGCCTCTTGGAACCGGCCGTGGAGGGGCGCGCGTGGGTCATCCCCGGTCAACTGGCCTAAGGGCCCCAGGATCTTGAGGCCGGTGTCGGCCACCCGTTGGAAGGTTTCGGTGCCGAAGACCTTGCTTATGGAGGCCTCCTTGTTGGGCGCCAGGCCGCCGGTCTGCATCCAGGCCACCCTGTAGGCGATAAGGCGCGCCACCTCCGCTTCAACGTACCGCTCCGCCAAGAGGTCCCACATCCACCGCCGCGCCCCGCCGATAAGGGCCGCGCTTTCGTCGTCCCGCAGGAAGGCGGAGAGGTCGTCCAAGAGGCGGCGGCTGGCGGCGGCGTGGTCGATGCCGGAGCGCTCGAAGTCCAAGAGGGTGACCGCCACGTACCAGCCCCGGTCCCTCTCGCCGACTAGGTTAACCTTGGGAACCTCAACGTCGTCAAAGAACACCTCGTTGAACTCGTGGGAGCCGGCCATGTTGATTATGGGGCGCGTCTCGACGCCCGGCGAGCGCATGTCCACCAGCAGGAAGCTGATGCCGCGATGCTTGGGGGCCTCCGGGTCGGTGCGGGCGAGGAGCATCATCCAGTCGGCGCGGTGGGCCAAGGACGTCCAGATCTTGCTGCCGTTCACCAGGAAGTGGTCGCCCCGGTCTTGGGCGCGGACGCTGAGGGACGCCAGGTCGGAGCCGGCTTGGGGTTCGCTGTAGCCCTGGCACCACTGGGCCTCGCCCCGGGCCACGGGGGGCAGGAACCTGCGCTTCTGCTCCTCGGAGCCGTAGATCATAAGGGTGGGGCCAAGCATCCGCGCGCCAAAGGGGTCACGGCCCGGCGCCCGGTGGTAGGACATCTCCTCGTTGAAGATGAGGCTCAGGAGGGGTGACGCCTCCTGCCCGCCGTACTCCTTGGGCCAGTGCATGGTGAGCCAGCCCCGTTCGGCCAGCTTGCGCCGCGTGGCCAGGGTCAGGTTCCAATCATCCCCCAACCCCTCCCACCCAGGCGGCAACTCCGCGCCTAGGAAGGCCAGCAGGTCTTGGCGAAACTGCTCCTCATCCTGAGAGAAGCGGAAGTCCATAGGCCGCGCCTCCTAACGAGACCCTAGCGTAATCATAAGGCCCGCCGCCCGCCGGTCATCGCCGCGCCCTTTTCCCGTGGAAGCGGGAACCCGGAAGCCCTGACGCTCAGGTTGGCGGCGGCTGACAGGCGTTCCAAACTAAAGGGGGAAGGCCGCCCGCGAGGCCCGGCGCCGCTCTACCCGCTGCCCACCGATATGCAGGTGACGGTTCGCACCACGCCGGTGACGTGGACGTGCTCGGTGACCAGGTCGCCTATGGAGGTTATGTCCACGGCCTCCAGCAGGGCGATGATGTCATAGGGTCCGGTGACCACGTCCACCGACTGCATCCCCTCCACTTTTGAAAGGGACTGGGCCACCTCTCGAGTTCTGCCCACCGCCGTCTCTATGAGGATAAAGGCTTTAGTTTTCACGGCAGACCCCTCCATGCGTTATTTAGCGTCTGTGGCCGTCGGCGCGGTTGGGCGAAGGCCCCGTGCGACGAGCAGCCCCAATTTTAGGGTGGTTGGCGATGGAGTGTCAAATGAGCGCGGCTCTGCTCCACTCCTTCCCCTAGAGGCCGGGGTGGTATACTCACCGGGTGTCTCTCTCCATGCCCACCCTTGAGAAGGGCTTGGCCCGGCTTGGCCTCAGCTGCGGGCCGCCCCTGCTTGCGGCCTTCCACCGGTACTACGAGGAGTTGGCCGCTTGGAACCGCCGCGTCAACCTCACCCGCATCGTCGACTACGAGCGGGTCCAGACGCTCCACTTCCTCGACTCCCTAACGGCGGCCGCGGCCCTGCCGGAGGAGGCGCCGAACGGCGGGCGGCTGGTGGACCTGGGCGCCGGCGCCGGGTTTCCCGGCCTGCCTCTGAAGATGGTCTTCCCACGCCTGCGGGTGGACTTGGTGGAGTCGGTGGGCAAGAAGGCGGCCTTTCTCAGACACGTCACGGAGACCCTGGCCCTCCGGGGCGTGGATACGTACCACGTCCGCGCCGAGACCCTGGCCCACGACCCCGCCCATCGCGGGGCCTATGACGCGGTCGTGGCCCGCGGCCTTGCCCCCCTGCGGGTCCTGGTGGAGCTTGCCCTGCCCTTCTGCCGCCCGGGAGGGGTGTTGATTGCCCACAAGAAGGGCGACCTGGCAAGGGAGGTTGAGGAAGCCCGCGCGGCCATGTCCGTCATGGGGGGTGAGTTGGTGGCGCGGCGCTGCGTGGACCTGGACGGGCTGCGGGATGGACGGGTCCTCTTGGTGGTAAAGCGGGTTGGCGCCGTTCCTGCGAGGTATCCCAGGCGTCCGGGGATTCCCAAGAAGCGGCCCCTCTAGTCCGGATGCCGGCAGCGTTTGTTTGTCCGCTCATGGGGTAATATAATCTCCCCTCGCAGTCCCACGGGAATCAAGGATCAATGAGCGTCAGCCTTGCAATCCAACCAAGGGTTTAAGTTCCGGTTCTCCCCCGGCGGCCGGTTCCTATCTCTTCCCTTTCTCTTCTTCCTGGTAGTCGCCGCGGCCCTGCTCTACTTTGTGGCGGTGCGGTTCGACCTCAGTCCCGGGGAGATATGGACCCACCTGAAGGATGCCAACCCCTGGCTCCTGGCCCTGGCCTTTCTCATGCACTACGCGGCCATCGCCTTCCGGGCGGCCCGTTGGCGTATCCTCCTGAAAAACGCTGAGGGCGGCGCGGGACCGCCTCCAAGCTTGTCCTACTGCGGGGGGCTAATCATGGTTGCCCTGTTCGTGAACTCCGTCACCGCCTTCCACGTGGGCGACCTGTACCGCGCCTATCTCTACAGCAGCGAAAGGGGTCAGAGCCTCCCGCAGACCGTCGGGACGCTGTTGGCCGAGCGCACGGTGGACGTGTTCACCATGTTCGCCTTGCTGATGGCCGCCGCCCTGGGGCTCCTGGCCCTCGGTTCGGGCGCCCCCTGGGCCTTCCTGGCCCTGGCCTCCCTTTTGCCCGCGGCCATCGTCTTGGGGCTGCTTTTCATGCGGTTTCTCAAAAACAAGGTGGCGCGCTTCCTGCCCGTCCCTCTGGCCATGGCCTACGAGAGGTTTCACGGCGGGGCCTTGGGCAGTTTTGCCAACATTTCCCTGCTGGTCATGGTGGTCATTTTCGGGGTCTTGGCGTGGCTCGCAGAGGCGGCGCGTCTCTACCTGGTCGCCCAAGCCTTGGGCTTCTCCCTGAGCCTGCCCCTGGTCATCTTCGCCAGCCTGGCCAACGCCGTTCTCAGCCTTCTGCCCCTGGGCGGTCTGGGCTTTGCCGAGTTTGGCGTCGCCGAGCTCCTCGCGCGGTCCCTGGTCCGCAGCGCCGCCGGGTCCGTGGCCATCCTGGACCGGGCCATTAGCTACGTCAGCGTCATTATCGTGGGCGGCGTCGTGTTCCTGGCGCGGAACTTCCTGGCGGGAAGGTCCTTCATCCAAGACGCCCCTGCTCGCGACTAGAGAGCGGCTATCCGGCCCTACTCAAACCGCAAGTTGAGGACGTAGAAGGCCTCCACGAACTCCTGCCACGAGGCCCGCGCCACCAGCGCGTACTCGCCCGGCCCCCAGAAGAAGGAGTGGGACACTTCCGCGCCGCCCATGGACAGGGACTCAATGGTGGTTGCCCCGCCGTCGTCTTCCGGCCACGTTGACACCGCGCCCGTGACGTCCTCCGCGTTGTAGAGGCGCATCTCCACTTCCGACGGCGCCACGCCGGCGGAGAAGCTGAGCGTCAGCGTCTCTCCGGCCTCATAGGACAGGGTGGGCGCCGTGTCGATGCCCACGCCCGTTCCGTTCATGCTTGAGTCGGGGCAGGTGTAGGACGCCACCAACGCCGTGGCGGAGTCGTCCCCGCCGGAGGCCGTCATTTCTAGGTAGGCCGGGCAGTGGGCGCTTGCGCCGGATGGGCCGGTCATGGCGACGCTTGGCGCCTCGATGTCAACGTCGACGCCGAAGTTCGAAAACTTTGTCGTAGAGGTCATGGGAACCTGTTGGAAGGTCCCCGGCGTGTCACCCTCAAAGGATGTCTCGCCGGTTATCATCACACCGCGGGGCAGAGAGTCCTCAACGCCTATCCACACGTCCACCTGCCACGGCTCCCCGCCGTCTCCCGAAGCGGATGCGCCGGCCGATACGGCGCCGGGCGAAGTTGAACCCGCGAAAGGACCGTCACCACTACGGCGCAGAGCCGGGGCTCCGGCCGATACGGCTTCAGGCGGAATGGAACCCGATAGGTGGTAGGTCTGTACCCCCTCGTACTCCTCCTGACCCTCGAACTGCACGTCCGCATCTGAGGCGGCGTCAATGTCAAAGGGGAAAATATCCGCCGGCGAATCGAAGGGCGTGGCGCCGGGCTCGCCCATCATCCATTGGCCCGTTATCGGGTCCGTTATGTAGATTGTGGAGCCTATCTGCACGAATTCACTCGTGAGAGCCAACCCCGCAATGCCCACGCTGGACTCTCCCTGCGCCCGGTCCGGCGCCTGGAAGTCGCCCATGTAGTTGACGGTGAACTCCGTGTCCCTGCCTCCCTGGGTGGCGGTGACCACTGCGGACATGTCGAAGTGGTAGGAATCCACCTGGTCCCAGGCCGCCGCCGCGTCCGACAGGATGGCCAAGGGGTCCATGGCCGGGGATGTTGGCGCCGGTGTGGAAGTGGGGGCCGGCGTTGGCGATGGCGTAGGAGTGGCAGTCGGCGTAGGCGTGGCGGTGGGCGCGGGCGTCGCCGTGGCAGTGGCCGCGGGCCGCGCCGGCGCCGAGGGAGTCGACGACTCGGTCCCGCAGGCCAAGGCCGCCGTCGATATGAGGAGAGCGGCCAGAAGCGTCGTTATCCATAACCTTGTGAATACGCGCATCTCGCCCACCTCCATCATAATGTGCTTCAACGGTAGCACATGTCCACTGGTCTACGGCAAGCGCACGCGAGGGCTAATACGGACAGTTTCCCGGCCCGGATCTCTCGTCACCCCGGCCTCCCCATACGCCTTCACTCCCCCTACCCGTCCGCTATTCCCCCGCCCCCCCTTCCGTCATTCCCGCGTCCCCCTTTCCGTCATTCCCGCGCAGGCGGGAATCCAGGAACCCTTCATCCCGCGACCAGCGCGCCACAAAAAAAGGGGCGTTCCCGGCTCTCCCCGCGCAACCAGGCCGCCCCTTCGTCAAGGGAGAGTGACGGCCGTCGGCGGGTGTCTAGCCGGTGATGAATCGGCAGCATTGGGATGGATTCCCGCCTTCGCGGGAATGACGGGAGAAGAGGGCGGGAATGACGGATGGCAGTGAGACGCGCCACGGCCTAAAGGGGTCGGCTCTGCGACGCGCCCCGCCCCTAGATTCCCGCCTTCGCGGGAATGACGGATGAGAGGGTGGCGGGCGTGACGGCCGGCTCCGCGCCGCCTCCCTAGATTCCCGGCCGGCGGGCGGGCGCCTAGCCTACAGACACCTTATCGCCGTAGAGCTTCACCGAGTTGTCCCACAGGATCTTTCGCTTGTGGCCCTCGGATATGGGCTGGTCCATAAAGGCGTCCACGGCTCCGGGGAAGGGGGCGTCGGGGTGGGGGTAGTCGGTGTTGAAGATGATGTTATCCCCGTCCAGGTATTCGACGACCTGCGCCAGGGCGCCTTCGTCGGCGTCGCAGGCGATGAAGCACTGGCGGCGGAAGTACTCGCTGGGCAGCATGGATATGCCCTTCCCACTGTCCAAGGCGTCCTCCTTCTTCTTGGCCTTGAGGAAAACGCCCTGCCGCCCGTCGGTGTGGTCGTCTAGGCGGTGGAGCCAGAAGGGGAGCCACCCGGCGTTGGACTCGTAGAATCCCGCCTTCAGGTTGGGGCGCCGCTCCAAGACGCCGCCGTACACCATGCCGCCAAGGGCCAGCATTGCGCCCATGGGGTGCATGAGGGCGTGGCTCAGCGGCCCGTACTTGTGCCGTATGGGGTCGAAGGAGCGGGCCAGGGGGTGGGAAGCGCTGCCGTGCCAGCATACGGGCGTTCCCGTCTCCTCAAGGGTCTGCCAGATGGGTTCGTAGGCGTCGTCGCCCCACGAGGTCTCCACCTCCATAGAGGGGTGGAATATCCCCACGACCTCCGACGTGGCGGCCATGCGGTATATCTCCTGCACGCCGGTTTCCACGGACCTGGAGGTGGCGTGGGCGATGGCCTTCACCCGCCCGCCGGAGTCCTTGCAGTAGTCGACGGCCCAGTTGTTGTAGGCGGTTATCATGGCGGCATGGAGGTCGGGGTCCTTGGCCCACACGTTGGAGCCGAGGAGTTGGCAGTTGGTGGGGAAGCCGATGGCCACGTCAACGCCCTCCTGGTCCATGTCCCTGAGACGTTCCGGCATACCCCACCAGGACCTGTAGGCGTCGCCGTACCGCTCCTCCATGTGGCTGAAGGTGTCGTCGCTTGACGCGATGACCTTCCCCTCCGGGTAGACCTCGCATGGGCCGTACCTGTGGATTATCTTGCCCGTGTGCCCGATAACGTTGGGCGCGCGATGCTTGAACTCCTGGGGCATGTAGTTGGTCCACATGTCCATCGGCTCTTGGAGGTGGCCGTCACCGTCTATAACCCTTAGTCCGCGTTTCATCGGTTGTTCCTTTTTTAGTATATAATCGTGTTCATACAGTGCGTACTATACCGCAAGTTGTAGTCTTCTTCCACTTTGATTGAGGTTAGCCATGGTTGTAATAACCTTAGATTGCCCTCACTGCAAGTCTCAGCGCATGACCTTTGACTTTAATGGGGAGTCTGTGAATGAAAGGTTTGAGTTCATTGATGAGGGAAAGTTGTTCATAAGCTGGAACACATTCTTCACCTGTCGCAGTTGCAGAGAAGGAGTGGTCGTTAAACTGGTTGCTCAGGACAATGGCCACAAGCCGAGTGATTGTGCTGGCGACCCAAGGAAAGAGGGATTTAGTATAGGTGAAATGCACCCCAAGCCAGAAGGGTTAAATGTGCCTGAATTCTTGCCTCCGAGAGTAGATGAAGAGTTTAGGGAAGGGGCAGATGGCCTAAAACATGGGAATTACAATAGCGCAGGCATAATGTTCCGGCGCGCTCTAGAAAGAGCTACGGACGAGATAATGAAGGATGAGGCCAAGGGAAAAACCTTGTTTGAGCGGATCCGTATATTGGGTGAAACGCGCAAAATTACGGAAGCTATGCAGGAATGGGCAGACGCAATCCGGATCGGTGGCAATCGTGCGGCTCATGAGGAGCAAAGATATGATAACGACAGCGCCACACAGTTGAGAAATTTCACAGAGATGTTTCTCACCTATGCCTTCACGCTTCCGGAGCGGGTCAAGGCGTTTAGAAAGTCATCTAAGTAGCCTGTCCATACGGCAGTTTGTAAGGCTCCGGAGCAGTGAACGGCAGCGATTGGCCGCGCGTTCCCGTTCCTCAGACCACCGGCGGGCGGCGCTGTATCCACGGCCTGGCCCGCTCGAAGGCGGCGGATGCGGCTATCACCGTTTCCTCGTCCCCCCTTCTCCCGACTATGTGCAGTCCAATGGGCAGCCCGTTGGATGAGAGGCCCGCCGGGACGCTGGCGGCGGCGTTTCCCGTGACGTTTATGGGGTAGGTGAAGGGGTGGAAGCTGAAGTACTTGTGGGGATAGGCGGGTCTGCCGGCTATCTCTTCGGGGAATTGGCCCACGGGGACGCCGGGCAGGGCCAGGGTGGGAGATAGGAGGAGGTCGTGCTTCTCGAACAGGGCGTCCATCTGGGCGATGAGGCGGTCCCTGTGGCCCAAGGCCCGGGCGTAGTCCATGGCGGTGACCCTCCCGCCCATGGCCAGGAACTCCCGGGCGTAGTGGGTCATCTGCTGGCCGTGGCTCTCTAGGAACTGGCCGTTGGAGAAGAAGCCGCTGGACTCGTAGATGGGGCCGAAGGCGTTGTATGGCGAGTCCATGACCAGGTCCGACTGCTCAACGTGGCATCCCAACTCTTCGAAGACCTTGGCGGCCTTTCCGGTCACGTCCAAGACCTCGGGTTCCACGGCGGCGAACCCGTAGTCGGGGCTCCAGGCTACGCGGAGTCCCCTCACGTCCCTATCCACGGCGGCCAGGAAGTCGGGGACAGGTTCCCGCAGGGAGATGGGGTCCCTTGGGTCGTGGCCGGCCAGGACCTGGAGGAGGAGGGCCGAGTCGCGGACCGTGCGGCTCATGGGTCCCTGCTGTCCGAAAAGATTGGGCATGGGCGGGCCGTCGACCCCGGTGTATCCCGACACCCGGCCTTGGGTGGGTTTGATGCCGTAGATGCCGCAGAGGCTCGCGGGTATGCGGATGGAGCCGCCGCCGTCGCCGCCGGTGGCCATGGGGCACAGGTAGGCTGCGGTGGCCGCCCCGGCCCCGCCGCTGGAGCCGCCCGGCGTGTAGCCGGTGTTCCACGGGTTGCGGCCGCTGTCGCCCAGCCGGTTATCGCACATGCCCACCAGGGCGAACTCCGAGGTGTTGGTCTTGCCCAACATTATGCCCCCGGCCGCCTTCACCCGCTCCACCACGGCGGCGTCCCGCTCCGGCGTCCTGTCCTTGAACACCAGGGAGCCGGTGGTGGTCACCACGCCCTTGGTCATTTGGGTGTCTTTGATGGAGATGGGCAGGCCGTGGAGGGGGCCTAGCCGGTCGCCCCGCATCACGGCGGCCTCGGCCTCCTTGGCCGCTTTGGCCGCGATGTCGTGGGTGAGGAGCAGGAAGGAGTTCAGCTGCGAGTCCAGACTGTCGATGCGGCGGAAGAACAGGTCGGTCAACTCCACCGGGGAGACCTTTTTGTCTGCGACGAGCTTGATTAGGTCGGACGCTGAGGCGAAGGCCAGGTCGTTGTCTATCATCTTCTTGTCCTTTCTCGGACGGTCGAGGCTTGGCGGGCGCTGGTTGGCGCGGGGCGTTTTGCTAGTATGCTACGGCGGTCAAGGGGTGTCAAAGGGCTGCGGCCCGGCCTGTGCCCGCATCCCGGCCCTCCTGTCTCTACATCGGCCCTTCCTGCCGGCCTCCCCCATCCGTCATTCCTGTCTCCCTTTCTCGTCATTCCCGCGCAGGCGGGAATCCATCCCTCCTATCCGTCATTCCCGCGCAGGCGGGAATCCATCTTCCCGATTTCCTTCTAACGCCATCGTCCCCTCTCACAGCACTCCGGGTCGGTGGAGCAGGGCAGGGGCATGAGAGCGACACATTCGTGGTTCTGGGTTGGGGCCTTCCTGGACTCCCGTTTTCACGGGAATGACGGACAGGAGGGGCGGGAATGACTGACCGGCGCCGTGGTTGGATGCCGGTTAGCGGCTGGCGGGGTATCAAGAGGGGGATGGATTCCCGCCTGCGCGGGAAGGGCACGTGTGCCCACTTTTGTTTTGTGGGACGTTGGTCTTGGGATGAAGGGTTCCTGGATTCCCGTTTTCACGGGAATGACTGAGAGGCAGGGCCTCCCGCCATCCACCGGCCGCGCGTTAGGACTCTTCTAACGCCGCAAAGGAGCTGACGGCCTCCTCGGAGGTGTAGCGGAACCGGTATCCCGTCGCCTGCTTCACCCTGCCCGTGGCCATGATTATCGGGTGCCGTATGAAGTCCAGACCCGAGGCGGCGGCCTCCCTTTGCAGCCGCAGCTTCCAGGTCAAATGCACCAGGGGGTATGCGGCCAGGCGCGGCAGAGACAGCGCCCGCTGCCCCATGATTTTGGCCATGCGGCTGTATCGCACCACCCCATCCCCCGCCACGTTGAAGACCCCCGGCGTGGGTTCAACGCTGAAGAGGCTGAGGACTTGCACCAGGTCCCTAACGTGGATGAACTGTAGGGGCGGGTCGCAGCCGGCTATCTTGATTAGGAGGGGTTTTTGCAGGGCCCTCGCCACGTGGTTCACGCCGCCAAGCCCCAAGACCATGCAGCACCGCAATATGGTGACGCCCACCTGGGGGTTCTCCTCGGCGAACCGCCGCAGCATCTCCTCGCTCATGGCCTTGGTGACGGAGTACTGGAATCCCATGAGCGGCCTGAAGGGCGCTTCCTCGGTAATGGGAACCGGGTTGTCGGCGTGGGCCCCGTAGACTGTGTGGCTGCTCAGGTAGACGAAGTTCTTCACCTTGCCCATCCGGCAGCCGCGCAGCAGGTTCTCCAGCCCCAACAGGTTGTTGGTCTGAATGGTTTGAGCCTCCCGCGGCGTCCGGCCCTCTCGCAGGTTGAAGGCCAGGTGCACCACCGTGTCTATGGGCGGGCCTTGAAACAGCCCGTTCAGCGGCTTGGTGAGGTCGAGGCGGTGGGAGTCAACGTTGTGAATGGGCATGGATGGAGGCCGCACGTCCACGGCGATGAGCCTGGCCAGGGACGATTTCTCCTCTAGCTTCTGGAGGAGGTGTGAGCCGATATACCCGGATGAGCCGGTTACGGCCACGACGGAGCCGGCGGCGGGGCTAACCACCTGTGGCGGTGTCGGTGAAGTCGAACTTCAGGACGCCCAACCCGGCCACCTCGAAGCCCATGCCGATGTTGTGGGGCCCGTCGGTTAGGGTCACGCCTCTGGCCCTTACGGTGGTGGCCTTGTTCAGGGCCATGGTGAAGGGGTTCTCCTTGGTTACGGAGTCAAAGGACACCACCGCGCCGTCGACGTTGAATTCGCACCGCTCCGGGGACACGTCCTCGCCGTCCACGGTCAGGGGCAGGAGGCGCCGGGCGTAGCCGGAGCCCAGCTTGTTCATCAACTGGAACTCCATGCCCTCCTCAGTGTTGGTCAGGCTGCCCTTGACGTAGAGCCTCCGGAGGATGAACTTAGGCACCGATACCATCTATACCTCCGGGTCTCCGGTTTCGCGCTCTGCCGCTCTTTGCATCATGTACAACTCCTTCTCCACGCTGGCCGCCTCCGCTGGCAGCGGGTTGGCCCCTCCGGTGAGGCTAGTATACAGGAAAACCTGTGCCAGACGTTCTACCAAAAGGCTGTTCTCAAGGGCCGTTTCGGGGGATTTGCCCACGGTCAGCAGCCCGTGGTTGCGCAAAAGGGCCGCCATCCGGTCGCCGAGGGCATGAAGGGCATTTGCGGCCAACTCCTCTGTCCCGGGGAAGGCGTGCTCAGCCACCCGCACGCCCCCGCCTATCTTTATTATCACCTCGTCGAGGAGGGGAGGTATCTCCCTCCCGGCCACGGCCGCCACGGAGGAGAAGACGGGGTGGGTGTGGACGACGGCCCCCACGTCGGGCCGGCCTAGATACACGGCCAGGTGCAGGGCCGACTCCGACGAGGGGGGAAGCTCCTCCTCCACGGGTTCGCCCTCCATGTCGATGATGGCGAGTTGGCTGGGCGCAAGCTCCTCGAGGTCGGCGCCCCTGGGCGTTATCAGGACCAGGTCTCCGCCGCCGTGTCTGAGGCGCATACTGACGTTGCCGCTTGAGCCCGTCACGAGGCCCGCCCGGACCAGACGGACGCAGACTCGCTGGAGCCGCGCGCGCTCCCCTTGCCATCTAGTAGAGGTCACTGTCACCCTCCTGAAGCCTGTGGTACAGGCCCTTCCATTGGTGATAAAGCTCCCGGTATTCCAGGGCCTCGGCTGGGTCCGGCTCCACGCCTTCCCACATAGGGGTTAGGGGTTGGCTGCCGTCGAGGAGGCCTGCCGCCACGCCTGCGGCCAGGGCCGCGCCCCGGGCCGACGCCTGGGGGATGAGGCTGCGCCGCGCCTCCCGGTTGAGGACGCTGGCGGTTATCTTCGCCAGCAGCCGGCTCCGGGACATGCCCCCGCCCAGGCACAGGGCCTCCGCGTTCCTTCCCGCCGCCCGCTCTATGGCGGCGAGGTTGGACTTGAGGGCGTAGGCTAGGCTCTCCCAGAAGGCCCTCAGCGTCCGCGCGGGGGTGGGCGTCTGGTACTGGAGGGGGGTGGGAAACAGGATGCCGCCCCTCCTCAACCCGGCCTCGGCAGCGGCGGTTGGAGCCGTTCCCAGATAGGAGATAACGCCGTCGCTGCCGGGGGGAACCGCGGCGGCCCCGGCGTCGCGCTCCTCTGTGGCAGAGTCTCGATGCAAGAACCCCTCCGTTAGCCACCGGTGGGCGTTGCCCGCGTCGCCCAGGTTGGCCTCGGACACCCAGGCCGCCCTCAGAGGAATGGGGCTGACCCAGGCCCGGCTCGCGTCATCATAGCACGGCCGCGGGGTGACCATCTGCATGGCGCAACTCCAGCCGGCCACCACGCCAGTGTCGCCGGGTCTGCCGAGGCCCATTCCCAGGAGGCCGCACTGGGTGTCGGCCCCCGCCAGGGTCACCGGGACGCCGGGGTCAAGTCCCCAGCCGGCGGCGAGATCGGGGGTCAACGTTCCCACGATTTCCCCGGCCGTTGACAGGGGCGGCAGCAGGGATTCCGGGACGCCTAGCTTCTCCAAGAGGGGGCCGTCCCGCCCGCCCTCGTTCACGTTCAGGAGGCCGACGCCGGCGGCCAGGGACGGCTCGCAGGCCCGTTGGCCGGTGAGCTGGTAGGCGAGCCACCCGCCGACGGTCAGGATGGAGTCCAGCCGTTGAAACGAGTCTGGGCGGTTGTTCTCCAGCCAACGGAGGCGGCTGGGGGCCAGCAGCAACCCCCGGCTCTGCCCGGCCCTGCGGTAGATGTCCGGGCCTAGCTCCTCGTCGATGGCCGCGCCTTCAAAGGCCGCCCGCGTGTCCACGTTGGGGCTGACCAGCAACTCCTCGCCTTTCCGGTCTAGGAACACGACCCCGTGGCGCTGGCTGGCGACGCTTACGGCCTTGACTTCCCCCGCCCGCGCGCCGGCCTGCTTCAGACACCTGGCGGCCAGCAGGCCGGCGGCGTTCAGAAGCTCTTGGGGGTGGAACTCCAGGGTTAGCTCCGAGGTGCCCTCGGGCCTGAAGTAGCGTATGGGGCCGTCGGCGGATGCGATGGGGTTGCCCAGCCCGTCGGTAATCATGCAGTGGACCGCGCTGGTCCCCACGTCTAGGACCAACAGCTTAGCCCTCAAGTCCGTCCCACACCCGGGGGTTGGCCAGCCGGAGGGGCCTTTCACCCCGGAGACATCGCTCGAGGTCTTCGAGAATCATGGCCGAGTGCCGTTGGACCGTTTCCTCGGTGGCCCCGCCGACGTGGGGCGTGAGCAGGACGTTTTCCAGCTTCAGCAGGGGGCTGGCGGGCGAGATGGGATGGGTCTCGTGGACGTCTAAGGCCGCCCCGCTCAGATGCCCCGCGGCGAGGGCCTTCACCAAGGCCGCCTCGTCCACCAGGTCGTGGGACGCGGTGTTGACCAGATATGTCCCCCGGCCCATGACTCCCAACTCCCTTTCGCCGATAAGCCCCGCCGTCTCAGGCGTGGAGGGGGCGTGGAGAGAGAGGAACGCGGACTCTTTGAGGACCCGTTCCAGGGTTGTGAGCGTGGCGCCGCCGCGCCGCTGTCCCGGCTTCCCGGCGTAGGGGTCGTAGGCGATGACGGTCATGCCGAAACCGGCCGCCAGGGTGGCCACGGCGCGGCCCACGGCCCCCAGCCCGACGAGGCCCAGGACGCTGCCCTTCAACTCAACCCCCCTGTGGTTCACGTAGCCGTCCACAGGGTCTTCCCAGCGACCCTGCTTTACATAACCGTTCAGGGCGGGAATCCGGCGGGCCAGGGAGAGCATGAGGCCGACGGTCAGTTCCGCCACGGCCTGGGCGTTGCGGCCCGGCGTGTGCGACACGGGGACGCCGTGGCGGGTGGCCGCCTCCAGGTCCACGTGGCCCAGGTCGGCGCGGCAGACCCCGAGGAACATCAGGTCCTTGGCCTGGTCGAAGACCTCCTCAAAGATGAAGTCGGCTTCAACGATGAGGGCCGTCACGCCCTCCTCCCCCATCCGCCGTCCCAACTCCTCCGGGTCGTAGAGCCGTTTGGTTCGTGTCCAGCTTTCGTAGGCGACGGGCATCAGCCGCGCCAGCGACCGGAGGGCGGCGGGGGAGAAGGGGGCGAGGACCAGGGCCTTCACGGGGGGAAACTCCCGGCCACGGCCTCCGCCGCGGCGTCGCCGCTCCTCACGGCCCCCTCCATGGTGGAGGGCCAGCCGGTGTCCGTCCAATCGCCGGCCAGGAACAGGTTTTCGACGGGCGTTTTCGCCGTGGGGCGCAGCCTCTCGGACCCGGCCACACAGCGAAAGGTGGCCCGGTTCTGCTTGACCACCAGGACCCGTTTCACCTTGGCGTCCCTTGCTCGCGGGAACGCCTCGGCCATGGCCGCCACGAAGCTATCCTCCAGGGCCTTCTTGGGCTTGTCGACGTATTCAAAGGCGGCGCTTAGAGATATGGTCACCCACTGCTCCCCGGAGTCGTCCCGCCCCAAAATGGCGGTCTTGTTGAAGACCCACTGGAGGGGCGAGTCCACGAGGGCGATGAACTCCTCGTCCATTACCTGCCTGTCGTACCACAGATGCACGTTGACGATGGGGGCCGCCTTCAAACCCTTCATGGGCTGGAAGAAGGGCTGTCCTTCCAACTCCGGCCCCAGGATGGACGCCAGCTCGTTCCAGGGGAGGGCGCTCACGTAGGCGTCTCCCCGCACGGCGCTTCCGTCGGACAGCAGGGCCCCGCTTATCCGCCGCCCGTCCGACTGGAGGGACACCGCCGTCCTGCCGCCCAGGATGCGCCCTTGGCGGGCCTCTATGTACTCCTGGGCGGCATCGCCCATGAGCTTCGAAAGCCCCACCCGCGCGTAGCCGATGCGCGAGCCGCCGCGGGTCCTGAGGAGTCCCTCCTGAAACACCATGATGGCCATGGCCGCCGTGACGTCATCCACGTCGTCGTTCACGCAGGGCTTCACGATGAGGTTCCAGAAGTTGTCAATTGAACGGCGGGTCTGGCGATGCCGGCGGAGCCAGCCGCCAAAGCTCTCCTGGGCCAGGGCGGGACGGGTCCGGTCGGTCAGGGCGATTTTGACGAGGGCGTAAAGGGCCAGGGCCTTGTCTTTGAAGCCCAGGAGCCTGTATGACAGGAATGAGGGCAGCAGGTGCAAGGGCTTGGGCAGCGGCGCGGCGGACAGCAGCCCGGCCCCACGGCTGGGACTCAGGACCGGCGCCCGCATTTTGGGCTGGAGGCGGGCCTGCTCGAAGGCTCCCAGCCGCTTGAGGAAGTCGATGTAGTAGACGCAGCATCCCAAGAAGATGTGCTGGCCGTTGTCCACCTCCTGCCCCGTCGCGGGGTCGGTGAAGGAGAAGGCGCGGCCGCCGAGGTAAGGCCGCTTTTCGACTAGGGTCACTTGGCTGCCGGCGTCCAGCAGGCGGCAGGCGGCGGCCATCCCCGCAAGGCCCCCTCCCAGGACTACTACGCTGTGTCCGGTTGACCGTGGGGTAGGAAGCTCTTTAGCCATGTTGTCGCCATAACCAGCAGCTTTTCCCTGCCGCTGAGGCTGATTCTACCATCAAACACGTTGTAGCCGCTTCTCTCGATGCGGTCCAACACCCGCAGGTACAGTTGGGCCAGCACGGCGGGGCAGGCCCTTGAGCGGGTGGAGAGGTAGGGCATGAGCTTTGCCCCGCTGCGAAACAGCGCCCGGGCGCGTTCCACCTGAAAGGCCATGAGGCCCCTTTGGGCGTCGTTGCGGACCCGGCCGCGCAGGTCCGCTTCCGAGTAGCCCCACTGCCGCATCTCCTGTTGAGGAAGGTATATCCGGTCGCGCTCCAGGTCCTCCTCAACGTCCCGCAGGATGTTGGTCAACTGCATGGCCAGACCCAGGTCGATGGCGCGCCGCCGGGCCTCCGGGTTCTTGTACCCGAAGATCTCCAGGCATATAAGCCCCACCGCCGACGCGACGCGGTAGCAGTACAGGCGAAGCTCCTCAAAGGTCTCGTAGCGGTCCTTGGTCAAGTCCATCTCCACGCCGCTTATAACGTCCTCAAAGTGCTGTTGGGGCGCCCGGTAGGTCCTGACGGAGTGGGCCAAGGCGGTGAACATGGCCCCTTGGGGCCGGCCTTGGTAGGCGGCCTCCAGCCGGCTCCTGATGCCGCGCAGGGCCTCGGCCTTGCCTTGGGGCGACGCGCTGCCGTCGACGGCGTCGTCGCAGTGGCGGCAGAAGGCGTAGGCCACGTAGATGGCCCTCCTCTTCTCCGGGGGCAGGGTCAGGAAGGCGTAGAAGAAGTTCTTGGCCTCTCTCTTGGTGGTGAGCCTGCACTCTTCGTAAGCGTCTTTCAACGGGAGCATTCCGCGCTCCTAAACCCCCTCCGTTTGTTTAAGGCCGGGCTAGACGCGGGGGGTCCTTCCCATGAGCGTCTCAACCCACGTGGATAACAGCAGCCGGCCCTTGCTGAGCCGCGAAAGGCGGGGCCGCCGCGCCAAGACGTTGTAGTCCTGCCTCTCGATGGCGTCCAGCACGGCCAGCCCGCCCCGGCTGAAGAGGGCGATATCCAGCCGGGCGGCGCCCTTCACCCGGCCCACCAGCTCCACGCCGTGCCGGAACATCTCCCGCGTCCTGTCGACCTGGAAGGCCATGAGGCGGCGGAAGGCTGGATTGAAGACGCCTTGGCCGAGTTCCTCCTCCGAATAGCCGTAGGACGCCATGTCCTCCAGGGGCAGGTAGACGCGGCCCATGGCCCAGTCCCGGGTCACGTCCTGCCAGAAGTTGGCCAGCTGGAGGGCCGTGCAGGTGTGGTCGGCCAGGCGCTGCCGCTCCTCGTCGCGGTAGTTGAAGACGTAGAGGAATAGACGGCCGCAGGGGTTCGCCGAGTGGTCGCAGTAGTGGAGCAGGTCTTGAAAGGAGGGATACCGGCTCACCTCCTGGTCCATGCGGTTGGCGGTGATGAGCTTCAAAAAGGGTTCTTTGGGGATGTCGTAGTCGTGGATGGTCTCTCGCAGGGCCACCATGACCGGGTGGGTGGGCGTCCCTTCGTAGCAGAGGTCAAGCTCCTCCCGCCACTCTGCCAGAAGCCGGTGGCGGTTGCCCTGGGCCTCATCCCCCAGGTCGTCCACGGAGCGGGCGTAGGCGTAGAGGTTGGAGACGTGTTGGCGCTTGTCCTTGGGCAGCAGGAGGGAGCCGACGGTGAAGTTCTCGTAGTGGGTCTTGGCAAGGCGGCGGCAGTAGTCAAAGGCCTCCTCGCGGCTCCAGACCCTGGCGCGGGGGGTGAGGAGGGAGGTCAAGGGGTTCCTACCCTCCCATGACCTGCACCAGTATCTCCCGGGGCCGCGGCCGGTCCAACTCTATGACGAAGACGCTCTGCCAGCGCCCCATCTGTATGGCGCCGTCGATGATGGGCACGCACTCGCTCGTGCTCAACAGCAGCTGCTGGCAGTGGGCGTGACCGTTGGGGCACTCGTCCTCGGTCATGTTGACGGTGCGGATGGTGAAGTCGTTGTGCATGTAGTGGCCGTTGCGGGGGGATATCCGCTCTAGGAACCTCTGCATGTCCTGTAGGAGCAGCGGCTCGTTCTCGTTTATCTTGATGGCCGCCGTAGTGTGGCGCGAGAAGACGGTTACGCTGCCGTTCCTAACCCTGGACTCGGCCACGCACTGCCTGACCCGCTCGGTGATGTCGATAAACTCCGGGGCGTCCTGGGTCTCAATGCGCAGGCTGAATACGCGGCACTTCATCCGCTCCTCAGTCGCCGATATCTCCTTGATGTCCGCTGCGGGCTTAACTTCCAACTTCCTCATAATCCCCCACTTTCAACGTTCCTTTTGAATCTTCCCAGGGCTGTCAAGGGCCAGTAATTCCTATAAAGGTGGTAGTTGATCATAAATCCTGCGCTCATGTCCAAGTCCTGGCCCTCCGGGTCGCCCGGACTGGGCATGTCCTTCAGCCTGCGTCCCGTCCCGTAGCCGGGGAACCCGGTGCCCGTGAAGTAAGGCTCGTCCCAGGAGCCGTCCTCCTTTTGGGTGGACTCCAGGTACTCGACGCCGCGGAGGGTTGCTTCGTTGCCGCCCTCGCCGGCGGCTATCAGGGCCAGGAGGGCCCAGGCCGTTTGAGAGGCGGCGCTGGGGCCGACGCCCCGCAGGGACGGGTCGACGTAGGAGCCGCAGCTTTCGCCCCAGCCGCCATCGCCGTTCTGGTGGGCGATGAGCCAGTCGACGGCCTTTCTGACGTAGGGTTGGCTCATGTCCTCGCCGATGGCTTCAAGGGCGGGGAGGGCCGCGCCGGCCCCGTAGATGTAGTTGACGCCCCACCGTCCGAACCAGGGCCCGTCCTCCTCCTGCTCCTCACGGATGTAGTTATAGGCCCGCTCCACGGGTTCAAAGCTCCGGTCGTAGCCCAGCTTGCCCAGGGCCTCCACCACGTGGGCGGTCACGTCCACGCTGGGGGGGTCCAGGGACTCGCCAAAGTCGGCGAAGGGTATCTTGCTCATGTAGTCCTTGTCGTTGTCCTTGTCGAAGCCCGCCCAGCCGCCGTTCCTGCTCTGGACGCCCAGGAGCCAGGCGACGCCCCTGTCGATGGCCTCCTTGCGGCCCTGGTCCTCGCCGTCGGGCAGTGAGGACATGGACAGGCCGATTAGGGCTTCCGCCACGTCGTCAATGTCCGGGTAGTTGTTGTTGGCGAACTCGAAGGCCCAGCCGCCCGGGGGCGTGTCGGGGGCCTTCACCTGCCAGTCGCCGCCGCGGAGTATCTGCTTGTCCACGAGCCAGCGCGCCGCCGTCTGCATGGCGGGGTCGTCGGGAGCCGCCCCGGACTCCAGCATGGCGATGAGGGCCAGGCAGGTGTCCCACACGGGGGAGACGCAGGCCTGCACCCGCCAGGTGTCCTCCTCCTCTATGGCGAAGCTCTCGAACCCCTGAAGCCCCATCTTCATGGCCGGGTGGTCCAGGGGATAGCCCAACTGCTTTAGGCATATGAGGGAGTAGACCCAGGGCGGTTGGATGCCGCCCCAGGAGCCGTCGGCTTCCTGGTGGGAGAGTATCCAATGGGCGGCCAGCTGCTTGGCCCAGGAGCGCCCGGGCTTGAGGGGGGCCTTTTCGTAGAGGCGCAGGCACCAGTCGGCGCTGGAGAAGAAGCCGCGCCAGCTAGGAACGGGCGGCGCGAGGCGGCGCGTTGGGGACGCCTTCTGCGGCTCTGACGGGTACAACTCGTCGATGGCCGCCCATTCGGGGACGGGCCGCGCCGGCTTCTCCGTCAGGATGACGCTCATGGGCACGATGGTCGCCCTCGCCCAGCTTGAGAACTCATAGATGTTGAAGGGGAACCAGGTGGGCAGGAACATGACCTCCGGGGGTATGGCGGGGAGCTTCTTCCAGTCGTACTGCCCCAGGAGGGCCAGCCATATCCTGGTGAAGACGCGGGTCGCGGGAACCCCGCCTTTGGACAGGATGAACTCCCTGGCCCTGGTCATGTGGTCGGAGTCCGGCGGCTCTCCCGCCAGCTTCAGGGCCATGTAGCACTCAACGGAGGTGCTGAGGTTGCCCGGCGCGCCGTAGTACTGGGCCCAGGAGCCGTCATCCAACTGGCGGCCCCTGACGTGGTTGACTATCTTGCGCCACCGCTCCTTGTCCTCCACCTCGAGGAAGTGGGTGAGCATGAGGTATTCGGCCTCCATGGTGGGGTTGGATTCCAACTCCCCCCACCAGTAGCCCTCCTCGCGCTGGATGCTGAGCATGTAGCCCTGGGCCTTGCGGATGGCCTTGTCCACCCGGCCCTTGAGCCGTTCGTCTATCTTGTACGCTATTCCTACCATAAACGCTTATCCACTCGCTCCGTTACCCGCGCCCCCGAAACCAGTTGACCGCCTTCTCAAGGGCGGCCTCCACCGGGTTCTGAGGCAGTCCCAACTCGCGAACGGCCTTGGCGCTGCTCACGTACATGGGCTTGCGGGCTACTCGCAGTCCCTCCAGGGGCATTCGAGGCCTCCTCCTCAGGAGTTTCCCTTCGATTAGATGGTCTATCATTGCCAGGGCTATCAGCATATTCAGCGGCGCCCTCAGCCGAGGCGCCTTCCTTCCCGTTATTCCCTCCAGGGTTTTGAAAATCTCCTTCAGCGTCATGTTCCGATTACCCAGGATGTATCTCTGGCCGGGCCGGCCCTTCTCGAGGGCCAGGATGTGTCCCATGGCCACGTCCTCCACGTCCACCAAATTCATGCCTGTGTTGATATAGGCGGGTATCCTGCCTCTGAGGAAGTCTAGGACTATGCCTCCCGTGGGGGTGGGCTTCACGTCCCAGGGTCCCACGGGGGCGGTGGGATTCACCACCACCACCGGCAGGCCCTTGGCCGCGGCCCCCATGGCCTCCTGCTCGCCCCGGTACTTGGACCGCTTGTAGTGGCCCACCAGGTCCTTGGGCGAGACCGCCGTTTCCTCCGTCCCCAGCCCGCTCTTGGGGATTCCGATGGTGGAAACGGTGCTGGTGTGCACCGCCTTCTTGACCCCCGCCTTCAGGGCCTCCTCAAAGACCGTCCGGACGGCCTCCGCGTTGACCCGGTACACCTCCCGCGGGTCCGGCGTCCAGAAGGCGTACACGGCGGCGCAGTGGAACAGGGCGTCGCACCCCTTGAGGGCGCGGGCCACCGACTCGCGGTCTCGCAGGTCCCCCGGCGCTTCTTCTATCCCCAAGCCCTCCAGGGCCGCGGCGTCGCTTTGGTCTCTCACCATCGCCCTAACGCTGTAGCCCCTAGCCTTGAGGGCCCTCGCCAGGTTCCCCCCGATGAATCCCGTGGCTCCCGTGACCAGAACCTTCATGTTTCGTTAATCTCTATGCTGGGTTTAACACACCTCCTCTTGCGGCAATCTCCACAAAGCTGCGAGTGAATCGGCCCAGGCTCCTCCGCGCCCGCTTGGCCCTGTCGGCCAGGGACAGCAGGGTTGGAATCCTGCCGGGCCGGGCCAGGGAGCCGACGATGACCCTGAAGCCGTGCCTCTGTTCTCTCTGCCACATCATCTCCTCGACATAGGGCGGCAGCTCCTGGTGGGTCATATCCAAGACCGACCTGACGGATATGAAGGGAACCCCGGCCTTGGCGGCGGCGTCGCCTATCCAATAGTCCTCCATGTTCACGGCCTGGGCGTTGTAGGCCTGGGCCAGCCGCTCCCGTTCCGACTGGGTGCGGACCACGTTGGGCACGGTGAGGGTGTCCCGGCGCACGTAGGGCAGGGCGTTGAGGTGGATGGCCTCCTCCGCCAGTTGGAAGCACCGGTTGTCGACCCGCAGGGCGGAGTCGCTGTCTAACAGGCGCAGGTTCCTCGCCAGGACGAGGTCGCCGGTGTTCAGGTCGTCGGACAGGGCGCCGGAGAACCCCAGGGACAGGGCCAAGGCCGGCCGCTTCCCTTGGCGGAACAGGTCGGCGGCGGCGGCCACCACCTTATCCTTGCCCACCCCCGTCACGGTTATGCTGACCCGCCCCTTGGAGCGGCGGCTGAGGCCCCCAAGCTGGGCCACCTCGTCTTTCATTGCCGCGATGATAGCTATCAAGGCTCTCTCCGGCTAACTCGCGGTTATCCCGCTCTTGCTGATGGCGCCGGACTTGATGAGGGTTATCCAGTCCTTGGGGCTGGTGATGGCCCCGAATATGGTGGCCGACTCGAAGCCGCAGTGCATCATGCAGTTGGCGCACCGGGGGTCCTTTCCCACGCCGTACCGCTCCCACACCTCGCCCTTCATCACCTCGCTAACCTTGCCCACGTGCTCGTCGGCCAGGGGGTAGCAGGGCATACGCCAGCCCATGACGGTGTAGGTGGGATTTGACCAGGCGGTGCACTGGTATTCCCGCTCCCCTCTGAGGAAGTTCAGGTAGAGGGGGTTGTTGTAGAACCGGATGCCCTCGGACCGTTTGGGGTCGAGGATCTTCTTGAAGACCTCCTCCGACTCGGATCTCAGGAGGAACTGCTCCCTATCGCTGACGGCTTCGTAGTCGAATCCGGGGGACACCATGCAGCCTTCGACGCCCATCTCCGTCATGGTCCGGAAGAGTTCGCGGAGGTCCTCCACGTCGCTGCCCCGGAATATAGTAGTGTTGGTGCACACGCGATAGCCGGTGTCCAGGGCCTTCTGGATGGCGGCCTTGGCCTTCTTGTAGACGCCCTGCCGGTCCACCGACTCGTCGTGCTTCTCCTCCAACCCGTCCATGTGGACGACCCAGCAGAAGTACTTGGAGGGCTTGACCTTCTGCATGACGCGCTCCATCAGTAGGCCGTTGGAGCAGCAGTAGACGAAGTACTTGCGGCGCACCAACTCGTTGATGATGTCGGCTATCTGGGGGTGAATGGTCGGCTCGCCGCCGGCTATGGAGACTATGGGCGCGCCCGACTCCTCCACGGCGGCCAGGGCCTCCTCCACCGGCATCATCTTGCTCATCACCGACTTGTACTCGCGGATGCGGCCGCAGCCCACGCAGGAGAGGTTGCACATCTCCAGCGGCTCCAGCATGGTGACCATGGGGAACCGCTTCCTGCCCTTCAGCTTCTGCATGAGCATGTACTTGGCCAGCCGTATGGAAAGCTCCATAGGCCTTTGAGCCGGCTTCACCCGGGCTGCGTCCTTCTGACTTGGGGCTTCTCTTGTTGTAGTTGCCACGTGTCCTCTTTCTAATGCTCTCTGGTGACTAGGAACTCTACCAGGCTATCCGCCTCGCCCCGGGCCCACGCCGACAGGCGCGCCGCTTCCAGGGACTTCAGGGCCAGGACGGCCTCCGCCTCTATCAACTCCTGGGCGCGCCGCCGGGTCTCCAAGACGTCCAGCAGTTCCATGACCCGGTCCACGTCTTCCCGGTTGAGGGACTCCTTCCGATATATGGACGCCAGTTGGCCTCGGCGCCTGCCGCCGGCCGTCTCAAAGGCCAGCACGATGGGCAGGGACTTCTTCCGGCGGCGTATGTCGTTGCCCGACCCCTTCCCCGCCTTTCCGGTGCGCGCCTCGTTGCCCCAGATGCCCAGCACGTCGTCCCTAATCTGGAACACCCGGCCCAGGTGGTGGCCGAACCGCGCGAAGGCGGCCACGCGCCCGGCGTCGTCGGTGGCCAGTAGGGCGCCTATCTCCAGGGCGCATTGTATCAACGCGCCCGTCTTCAAGCGTATCATCTCAAGGTAGCTCTCAAGGCCCGCGTCCAAGTCGTCTTCGTGCCGCAGGTCTTGGACCTGCCCCTTTATCATGGCCAGGCAGCTTTCCACCAACAGCCGGGAGCATCGCAGGGCCTTGGCCTCCGGGACGCCGCGCCGCGCCAGCCGGGAGGCCGCTTGGTAGGCGATGGCGTGCATGGCGTCGCCCACCAGCAGGGCCTTCGGCTCCCCCCACAGCCGCCACACCGTGGGCCTGTGGCGCCGTTCCTCGTCGCCATCCTGTATGTCGTCGTGGACCAGGGAGAAGTTGTGAATCAACTCCAGGGACACGGCGGCGGGCGTGGCCATGACCCAGTTGCCTTCAAGGGCCTGGCAGGCGAAGAGGCAGAGGGATGGCCTAAGCCCCTTCCCCTGCTCCGTGGGCCTTTCCAGGTGGTTGCCCTGGCGGTCGGCCCAGCCCAGATGGTATCGGAAGGGACCCGCCAGTTCCATTGACCCGTTGGGGGGGCCGTTGGGCAAAGCGGAACCAAACTCGGCCTGTACCCGTTCGCCGTAGCGTGTCAGCGATTCGGGCAGTCGAGGCCGGGCCTCCGTCATCTGCGAGACTTGGGTTGCTCTGGTCATGGGCGTCTCGTCAACCGGGGCGCTCCGCGGGATACATCGTTACACGATGCACGAAATCCTAGCAAAGGCCATGGGCGCTGTCAAGACGATGGCCCCTCGCCTTTGGCGCGTTAGGGGCGATGATGCTAAACTTGCGGAACCCGGCACAGAACCCGCCTCCATTCAACTCGAACTAGGAGCGACCATGGTCCCTCCCGACAGCGTATTCGGGGCCGCGCCCCACTGGGTTGGCGTGTACGCCGCCCTCATACTGACCCTTGCCGTCTCCGGCGGACTCTTCTACCGCAGGGTGGTGAGGCTTGTGCTCCTGGGCAGGCCGGAGAACCGCTTCGACCAGCCCTGGCGCCGCCTGGCCAACTTCCTAGCCGTCTCGCTGGGCCAACGGAAGGTGCTCCAGAGGGTGTCCCTCCGCGACAAGGCCGGCATTGGGCACGTCGTCATCTTCTTCGGCTTCCTCTCCTTCCTGCTAAGCTACGTCATCTTCATCTTTGGGGACTCGGCCTGGCCCCCCTTCTCGGAGACGCTGCTCACGACCACGGGGGCGCGGGCCTACGCCATCTACCTAGACGCGGCGGCCGTGGCGATACTCGCCGCCCTGGCGTGGGCGCTTGTTCGTCGATGGGTCGCCAAGCCGCGGCGTCTGAGCTTTGACCTCACGCGCAGCATCGACGCCGTGGTCATCGTCTCGCTGATAGGCGGCCTGATGCTTTCCACCCTCCTAACCGAGGCCTTCTACGTGGCCAAGGGCGGGCTGGGGCCGGAGACCTCCGTCATCGCGGGCGGCGCCCTGGGCCGGTGGCTCTCCGGGCTTGGCCTGGGGGTGGACGCTTCCAACCTCCTCCACGGCCTCTTCTGGTGGATTCACCTGCTGCTGATACTTGGGTTCGCCATCTACATACCCTTCTCCAAGCACATGCACATGATGGCCGCCCCCTTCAACACCTTCTTCCACTCCCTCAAGCCGTCGGGCGTCATGGAGGCCATAGACTTTGAGAAGGCGGAGGTCTTTGGCGCGGGGGCCGTGGAGCAGTTCACCTGGAAGGAGCTTCTCGACGGCTACGCCTGCGCCGTGTGCGGTCGGTGCACCGACGTATGCCCGGCCAACCTCACGGGCAAGGTCCTCTCCCCCATGCACGTGGTGGAGGACATCAAGGACCATCTCATTGAGGTGGGCGGGCGCGGCGGCAAGGGTGAGGTTCCCCCCGGCTCCAAGCCCCTCATCGGCGGCGTGGTTTCCGAGGAGGCCATATGGGACTGCGTGTCCTGCGGGGCCTGCATGGAGGAGTGCCCCGTGCAGGTGGAACACGTGCCCACCATTATGAGTATGCGCCGGCATTTGGCCCTCGAGGAGGCCAGGATTCCCGCCCCCGCCATGGACGCCCTCATCAGCATGGAGCAGCGGGGCCACCCGTGGCGGGGCAGCCAGTTTTCCCGCGTCAGTTGGGCCGAGGGTCTGGGCGTTAAGACCCTGGCCGAGCGCCCCGACGCCGAATGGCTCTTTTGGGTCGGATGCGCCTCGGCCCTGGAGCCCAAGAGCCAACGCATCGCCCGCTCCATGGCCAGGGTCCTCCAAAGAGCGGGCGTGGACTTCGCCATTCTGGGCGAGGAGGAGCGGTGCACCGGCGACCCGGCGCGGCGCATGGGCAACGAGTATCTGTACCAGACGATGGCCCGCCAGAACATTGAGACCCTGAACGGGTACAACGTGCGAAACGTCGTCGCCACCTGCCCCCACTGCTTCAACACCATTCGCAACGAGTATCCCCAGTTGGGGGGAAACTTCCGGACCCTCCACTACAGCCAAATGGTCGACCGCCTAATAAAGGAGGGGCGGCTGCGGCCCGTGAAGGCCGTCAATACCCGGCTGGCCTACCACGACTCCTGCTTCCTGGGACGGCATAACGGCGTCTACGACGAGCCTCGCCGCGTCGCCGCCGCCATTCCGGGCCTGACGCTGGTGGAGATGGAGCCTTGGAACCGCGAGCGGGGCTTCTGCTGCGGCGCCGGCGGCGGGCATATTTGGATGGAGGAGAGCCGCGGCCCCCGCATCAACCACGTCCGCACCGGCCACTTCCTCGAGACGGGGGCCGACGCGGTGGGGGTGTCCTGCCCCTTCTGCCTCCAGATGATGGAGGAAGGCATCGAGGCCAAGGGCATGGCCCCGGAGAAGCGGGCCAAAGACCTCCTGGAGCTCCTCGCCGAAAGCGTGGATGCGGAGTGAGGCGGCTCTAGGGCGTAACCGGGCAGAAGCGCGAACGGACGCTACATCCCGGCGGGGCGCAGCGGATGCCGCCAACGAAGCCGTGTTCGAGTGGGTGCTCAGCATGGAACAGGGACGGTGGAGGTTGTGGCCAACCTCATGCAGCCCTGACGTCCTTTAGGAGTTGTATTGCACAAGACCGGATCTGCATGGCAGAGCGTTGGAACTGGCAAACCAACTCAATCAGGAGGCTGTGCACGATACCCACTACCAGGCGTTGACAACTTGCGCTGGAAGCGCCAAGCTGCCTACCTAAAAATCAAACCTGCGCCATGCCCATAGCCAGCGTCTAGATAACGTAAGGAGAACCTTTGGGCAATCCCATATGGCCAATACAGCCTGCTGAATCTCCCAGACCGGACGACGCCTGGCCTGTATTGAGCCTGTTCGCCGGTGCGGGAGGCCTTGACTATGGCTTCAAAAGGGCGGGATTCCACCCAGTCCTAGCGCTCGATATTAACCGCGCCGCCATAGCAACTTATAAGCGCAATCACCCTAACGCCAAAGTCATACCGGTTGACCTGTCTACAGTAGACCCGGCGACCATCCTAGACTTATGGGAAGAAAATGCCGGCGGACTGGAACCGGTTGGGATAATCGGAGGACCCCCATGCCAAGCTTTTTCTTCGTCTAACGTCCATCAATCAGAGAGGGACCCTAGACGCAAATTGCTCGAAAATTACGCAGGAATCATTGATGCGTTCGCCACGCGTTATGCCATTGATTTCTTCGTAATCGAAAATGTGCCCGGTATCATTCACAACAAACACAAGCCGGTTTTCAACGAGTTCAAGAGATTAGTCGGGGAATCCGGGTTCGAAGTGATGAGCGATATATTGGACGCTGGGACGTTCGGGGTTCCACAACATCGAAGGAGACTTATTGCGGTTGGAGTTAACAGAGACCGCCATCCCGATACTAAGCTTCTACTGGTTGAAGGAGATTGCCAACCGCCCCCTCCTATAGAGAAAGCTATCATGGGTCTTCCGGAACCAGCGTTTTGTGCGAGAGGGCTTGAGCGCAGAAACATTCCGCATCATCCCAACCACCTCTCGATGGTTCCCCGGTCTCCGAAGTTTACTGACGGCAGCCTATCGGTAGGCAACAGCAAAGGTTTGAGTTTCAAGGTGCTATCATGGGATGCCCCAAGCTACACTGTCGCTTACGGGCATAATGAAGTACACGTTCATCCTGACTGTCACCGGCGTCTGTCTATTTACGAAGCCATGTTGCTCCAAGGCTTCACGCATTCATACCAACTGGAGGGCACATTCACAGAGCAAGTCCGGTTGATTTCTGACGCCGTGCCACCGCCGCTTGCTGAGGCGGTCGCAAGCGCTATAGCAGAGGCCTTAGGATATGGTTGTTCGGATACGTAGCATAGTCGTGAGCGAGACGATTTCACGGTGAGCCGCATGACCAAACAGAAGAGGGCGCCGATTCGCAAGCCACCGGGGTTGGATATAACAGACGACTTCTTCGTCCAGTTATACACCTCACACGGGCGTCCATTCCCTTGGCGAGACGAAAATGTCAGCCCATTCGGGATCCTAGTAGCGGAGATATTGCTCAAGCAGACGCAGGCCGGCAAGGTGGCCAAAGTATGGCCGTCTCTAGTGAGCCGGTACCGCGATGCAGACGAGCTAGCTGCCGCCAATGCAGACGAACTCTTTGACATGATTGCTGTTTTAGGGTTTGGGAACCAGAGGACTAAGGCGCTCATCGACCTTGCTTCATCGATAACCGGAGCTGGTGGTCTTCCATCACGACCTGAGGACTTGATTAAATTTCCATTCGTTGGGATATACACTGCCCATGCAGTTGCCTGCTTTGCTTTCGGACTGCGTGTACCGGTAGTGGACCTTAGCGTAGTGCGTGTTGTGTCAAGGCTAGCAGGCATCAAGGCTCCCACTGATATCCGGCGTGCTAAGTCAATCTGGAGTATTGCATGGTCATTGTTGCCGTTGGATTGTTTCAGAGAGCATAACTATGGAATGCTTGACTTCACAGCTCTTATCTGCAAGCCACGCACTCCCAGGTGCGACGAATGCCCGTTGGCTGGGGAGTGCGCTTATGTCCGGCATTGGGCAACCAGGGATGGAGACCGGCGTTTATCATGAGAACGACCGTTAATGAATACAAGATGTGGAATGACGCGCTCGCTCGCAAGTTTTTTAACAAGGACATGGCTCACCGCGACGTTTACTTGTACGTGAATAAAGACCTCATCAGTGAGATAAGACAGACTTTGCCAGAGTCTCCACCTTTCAAATCCTCAGTAGCTGGATATCCCCAAAACTCCAACTTTAACGGAGAACGCATATGTGAACGGGCGTACCGGGAGTTTCGGCGCTGGAGGAGAAAGACGCTTGAATTCCCTCCCTACATAGGGTATCTGTGCTTTTTTGTGTTGGCCAGCAGCGCCGAAGGTGAATTCGCGTCTCACGCCTATTATCCCAGATTGTGGAAGCGATTAGGGTACGAGGGCAGGAGAGGTCAAGTCCCGAGGTTTGATAGCATGTGGGAACTCTGGGATGATTTGGAAAACTGGGCGCGCGTCGACAAACGGGATGAACTAGGTATTTTCGAATCACGTTCCATCGGTGGCTATATCCACGTTGGCTACCCGCTTTCACAAGCGATATTGGTAGAGACGGAACGCCAGGCGTTACCGCGCGTTTTCTATAACGCAGGATTATTCCCTTCATCGAGCCACCCGGCTGGTGAAATCGCTAAGGCATTACGCAGCGCCACTCCAGGACAACAGCTGAGACCTAAGACCATCCAGGTCGCGGAGAACCCTAATGATGAACTTTACGGGCCATTGATTGACGCTGCTACCAACGAACTGGAGGCATGGGATGGGACGATACCAGAATTAGACCCAAGCCGTAGTCAACCGGCAGAAACTTTCGGCGGACTACGAGTTTGCATGGAGATTGACCGGGTTGCGGGAATTGTCGAATCATCCATTAGGTGCAAGCTAAAAGAGTTCCCTGAAGCGGGGCTTACACTGACTGGGCTTAAACCGGATGAAGGGCTTCAAGCGAAGGAGGACGTCAATGGGTGGTCGTTGCCCGTCAAAAGATCCATTTCTGGAGAGTCTGGAAAGATTTTGGACGCGGCCCTGCTCGACTGGCGTAATGACGTAACAATGTATTCTATTGCGCCTAAGTACCAGTTAAGGCTTAAGGGGTACCCGGTCAGAGTATTCACCAGCGGTAGGCCGGAAGGTATTCACGGCCTCGTCGACACACCCACTCTTCCCCAAGGCCAAGATTTCTATCTGTGCTATCCGGAAGCCGCTTGGCCACGTCTGCAACGATGGGCCACTACGCAATGCCGGAATTTCCAGGACCTAGACATAGCTCGAGGGATACCCAAATCATGGCGACTGGCTAGCGTCGAGGAAGCCATTAGCGACGAGGCAGTACGAGACGAATTTCCTACACTATCCTTCCCCTCGGAGCTTCGTCTTAGATTGGTGGGCGGAATCCGCACCGGCAAAGGCAATACCTTTTTCGACTTTGCCCCTCCGTCGATACAACTTACCGGCGGCAAGCCAGGTACGGAGATGTGTTGCAATGGGGAGCTGCTATCATCCCCTGCGACCGGGGATGTTTTTACCCTTCCGGACAACCTTCCAAATGGATCTCGGATTACTATAGAGGCGCGTTCCGGCCAGTCACAGAAGCGACAGTCGTTGTTCTTAACAGGCGACTTTAGCCTACCCACGGGGGAGCCTGAGGCGCTCGTAGATTCCTTCGGAGCCACCGCCGGGCCTGCCAGCGACAAAACGTCTGTAGCCGGAGCATATATAAGCGGTCAAAGCCTCGAATTTGTAATGTCAGCCGCGGAGGTGTTCCAGGATTTGGAGTACGAAATAGGCAGGCTGAAAGGCTTTTTGGTTGGCCAGCTCCCTGGACAAATTGTTGACTGGCCAGCGGGGCCGTTTCCTAACGACTGGACTCCCACATGGGCGATTAAAAAGCGCGGACCTAAGAAGTGGGAAGCGGTGTTCGTGGGTGAGATGCTGGGGGCGACATTGCCTGGCACGCCGGATTCTCTCACTCGCCGGAACATGAAAGACTGGAAGAAAGTTATTTGGCGCTGGCGCAAGCGAGTCTTGCCCCCGGTACATGCAAGCGAACGCGCGCGCTGGCGCCAGATTCAAGCGGTAGCCCGCGATGTATGACAATGGCGACATCCTACTGTTCGCGCTCTCTTCTGAGCGTAAAGTGACTTGGCCTCGTTTTAAGCGGTTGTTTGGGGAAGTTCATCAGAGAAACGTCATGGAGAGGCAGTGGGAAGCAGGCGAGCCAGCCGCCGATGTCCGGTGGCAGGTCCTCCGCGCATTGAGCTGTCTCGGTCATATCGACTTGCATTTCAACCAAGGTGACATCCAGGTCGTCGTTGCTCCCCCGCTACTCGCCGCGCTTCCCGGGAGAGGGCCTGCTAGGGCGGTCTTGTGCGGAGCAAGGTCACCAGGCACAATTCAGAGACTGGAAAGGGCGGCAACCGCGGCGGGCGCAGATATTATCTTGGGGTTTCAAAATGGCTCTAGTCCTTATCTACCGGCTCGTGTAGAGCTTCGCGCTGAAAATCCCTCTCTAATCCACACTGTTGCAGCTAATGTAAATCTCCGCTATATCGATGTCCCGCCGGCCCGGTCCCTGGCGCGAGTGGCTGCATCGCTCCAGGAATACCTGCGAAAATTGGTGTGGTTAAAGCAACCGGAACTGAACTGGCGCAGGGAGGATTTTGATACGACCAAGTTGAGGTTCTTGCCAGCCGGGGAGACATCTTCACAAGTACGACTAAGCAGATACCAGGATCCGGTGAAGTCAATATGGCGCTACCGGCTATGGCGAAACGATGAGTGGGCAGAAGTCGAACTTGACTGGGGACGATACTCTATACTTGCCTTCTCGCTTTGCCGGGTCTTGAGATATGACTTGGCCACCAGGCGCGCTTACGTGCCGTATGGAGCTCCTCTGCCTGCTTTGTTTGCAAGGGCCTTGGGCCTGTGCAGCGGACATTCCCCAACACTGTCAAAACGAGAGCCATCTTATGGGATGCAAAGCTTCTACATATTTGATGAAGCGCCGCCCAGTGTCTTTAATGCGGTTGCGACTAAGCTCAGGCAACAACCCATCGAAAGAAGGTAAAGACGATGGACTTCATAAATGCCTTTGATAAGGTCCGGAATAGCTACATTGACTATGTAAAAACTGCATTCGGGACCCAATACCCCGGGCTTGAGGCGGAGCGTGAGCGTTTGCTAAGGCAACCCGGCGCGATTTCTCAAGAGCCGTGGATAGAGCCAATCCCCCGGTACCAGACATCGGGAAAAACAGTCTGGGATCTGACCCCGGCAGAATTGCCGGGACTCAACCCTGGAGAAATTGCAGCCTTCCAGGGTCTCGCTTCCTGTGGACTAGTCAGGAACTTTGACCTCAACGTGGACCTCTACGCGCACCAAGTCGAAATGCTGCAACGGGCGCTTTCTGGCACAAGCGCTGTCGTCACCGCCGGAACTGGCTCGGGGAAGACTGAAGCGTTCTTGCTACCGCTCTTTGCTTACCTCGTTCAGGAATCCAGTGGCTGGGGCGCGCCGGGACCAAAGCTGGACTACCAAGACGACTGGTGGCGTAACGAGGACTGGCGAAACCAGCGCTGGCCTCGGAGGAAAAAAGCTGGGAGAAGCCTACGAGTTCCACAGCGTGGCAACGAGAACCGTGACGCCGCAGTTCGAGGTTTGATTGTATACCCAATGAATGCTCTGGTCGAAGATCAGCTAAGTCGTTTACGATTCGCCTTAGACTCGCCAGAGGCCCGGGACTGGTTTGACCAGAACCGCGATGGAAACCGGTTCTACTTCGGACGCTATAACGGAGACACGCCGGTGGCTGGTCACGAGTTTTCACCGGACACCAAAGGCGTACAACAACCGGACCGCCCGAGGATTGACAGGCTGGTAAAGCTTTTGAAAGAAGCGGAAGGCGCCGCTGCTGCAGCCCACAAACACGCCCTCGATACGGGGAAAAAGGAAGCCCGCCACTTCTTCCCGAGCTTGGACGGCGCAGAAATGCGCTGCCGGTGGGATATGCAAGACGCTCCCCCAGACATCCTCATCACTAACTTTAGTATGCTCAGCGTCATGCTAATGCGAGACGCGGATAGGGGCATCTTTGAAAAAACGAAGCAATGGCTGGAAAAAGACGGTAGCGTTTTCCACCTAATCATTGACGAGTTGCATCTCCATAGAGGCACGGCAGGAACCGAAGTGGCGTACCTTCTGAAGCTGTTGCTGCTCCGGCTGGGGTTAACTCCGGATAGTCCAAAACTGAGAATTATGGGTTCCAGCGCGTCGTTGGAGCCAGACGACCCCAAGAGCCTGCGGTTCCTTTCCGAGTTTTTTGGCTCTGAATGGACGAGTTCACAGATTATTCCAGGCCGCCGAGTGGATATTCCAAGCTCTGACACATCAAGAACGCTTCCCATAGAGCCGTTTGTCGCTATAGCAGAATTGTCAAAGACAGCAGACCCCGAGCCGGACGCAAACGCAATAAAGGCAGAATTGCTGCGTTCAACCGGCAAATTCCCGGACGAGGACACCTGTAGTCTGGAGGACGTTCTAGAATCGGAAAGTTTGCAAGTCGGAGCTCGTATGCTTGCGGCCTGTTCACAAGGCGGGGTAACCAGGGCGACCAGTCTGAGCGAATTCAGCCGTCGTTTGTTTGGCCCCGGCTGTGACGAGACCGTGGCGCACGCCGCCACCCGCGGCCTTCTGATTGCACGGGAGCTGTGCGGGTCGACGGGACGATTGCCCTCGTTCAGACTACATTGGTTCTTCAAGAATATCGAGGGGCTTTGGGCCTGCACTCAACCGGGATGCGGGTGCGACCCTGCTGAGATGGCGGGAGGGAGGACCACAGGCAAACTGTTTCAAAATGCGCCCATTTTGTGTGATAACCCGGACGGACCACACCGGGTGCTAGACCTGCTCTACTGTGAAGTCTGTGGAACCACTATGTTTGGTGGCAGTAGGTTTGAACTTGAGGACGGCGAAGGCTGGGAACTTCTAATCACTGATGCTGACATCGAGGGCATACCAGACCGGCAACCTGCCCGCTTCGTTGATAGGAGAACGTACAACGACTTCGCGATATTCTGGCCATCCGGAGCAGCGGAGTTGAACCCTGACTCATGTCGGTGGAAACAGCCAGTCCCCAGTGGTGGCACAGTGACAGCTCGGTGGAAGGCGGCTAGCCTTGACCCTACTACGGGGCAGGTGAAACTTAACCACAAGAGCCCTATCTGGGGTTACGCATTTGAAGTCGACCCATTGTCTGGAAGTGAAAGCGGAGCGCTGCCTGCCACCTGCCCGTTGTGCGCGGCTGATTACAAATTCCGCAAGTATCGCAAGTCGCCGGTGCGCGGATTCCGCACCGGCTTTGGGAAAATCACCCAGATACTCTCCAAGGAAATGTTCTATTTCCTGCCTGAAGATGCTAAGAAACTAGTCGTTTTCTCAGATAGCCGGCAAAGCGCGGCAGAACTCGCGAATGGGATTGAAAGGTCACACTATTCCGACCTCGTGCGAGAGGCCATGTACGATGAGTTAAGGAAATTCGCGATAGCAGAACCGGCTTTGCTAGCAGACCTGCAAGCTACTGGATGCCCGGCGTCACCTGATGCTTTGGAACTGGCCAAGTCGCAACCGGATCTTCCATCTGCCTATCTCAAATTGTTAGAAGATGAAAAGATGGAAGAGATCGACGAGAAAACGCTTGCCAGTCTATCGGAGGCAGCCCGTCGAGCTCTGGAAGAACCTATTGCAAATGCCAAGTCGAAATTCTCCAAAGTCGCAGAGCGTGGCGCCAGTCGCGCTGTTCCCCTGCGTCTCCTCTTTGAAGACACTGGGGGAGGAACTGGGACGCTAATCCAAAGATTGAAGAAGTTGGGCGTTAACCCGGCTGGCCAAGATGTCCAGTTCCAAGAATTCGAATATGATGGCGCTCAGCGAAAATGGACAACGCTGTTCGATTTTGATAGTCCTGGGTCTGGCTGGAACCCTAACCTTTCACCATCAGGCAAGATAGGACGCGAGAAGTTGCGCGCCAAGGTAACTAGCGAAATTAGCTCTGAGCTATTCTCAAGGCTGTATTTCGGTTTCGAATCATCTGGTCTTGGTTATGCGATGTTGAACATTCCGGACAATGCAGTCATGCGCTTGGCGGGCAGTTGCGGATTATCTCGCGGTGTTTTAGTTAGCATTCTCAACGGCGCTCTTAGGATGCTAGGGGACTATTATCGCTACCCACGGGAGGGCCAGGACGCTTATACCATTCATCACTGGTTAGACTGGGATTCTGCGCGAGCCGGCATTCGCAATTTTGTTAAAAAATGCGCTCGCTTTCACGGCGTCAGTGAAACCACTTTGCTTGAAACGGTGCGTGAAGCCATATGCGTTACCGGGGGCCACTCGTATTTCAAAATCGATCCTAGGGGCTTGATGGTCCGTGTCGCAATCGGCTCTGACCCGGTGTGGCGTTGCACGGGATGCCGTCGTCCGCACTTGTACAACCCGGGAATTTGTACGAGCCAGTTCTGCCAAGACCCATTGCCGGGCAATCCAAACGCAACCTGTGAGGAGTTGCACTCACAGAACTACTACGCGAAAGAGGCGGCAGAACGACGGCAGCCGGTACGCCTTCATGTGGAGGAGCTTACTGCCCAAACAGATAACCAGGCAGAGCGGCAAAGACTGTTCCGCGACATCACTGTGGACCTTGAAAACAATCCTCACCGTCCACTCGTGCGAGAAGTAGATGCGATAGATATGCTCAGCGTCACCACAACGATGGAGGTGGGCGTTGACATTGGCAGTCTCCAGAGTGTCGTCCAGGGGAATATGCCGCCAATGCGCTTCAACTACCAGCAGCGGTCGGGACGGGCCGGCCGCCGGGGACAACCTTTCGCGACTGTGCTCACCATCTGCCGGGGCCGGAGCCATGACGAATTTTACTACCACCACCCCGCGCGAATCACGGGCGACCCTGCGCCAGTGCCGTTCCTATCCACCGGACGCATGGAAATTGCGCAGAGGCTGATGGCAAAGGAATGCCTGCGCCGGGCTTTCCAAGCCGCGGGGGTCCACTGGCGGGAAAGCCCGCGACCGCCTGATAGTCACGGTGAGTTCGGACTAGTGTCTAATTGGACCAGAGAACAAAGCCGGAGAGACGCGGTTCGAGAGTGGCTCGAGTCTGCCACGGACGTCGCTGACATCGCAGCTGCCTTGTGTACGGGCCTAGCTGGAAGTATATCAGCAGGTGAACTCGTAAATTATGCGAGAGAAGACTTGTTCACCAAAATTGAGGAAGCGTGCGCGAATTCCGAAATCACGAGTGATGGCCTGGCAGAAAGGATGGCAGAATACGCGATTCTTCCGATGTACGGGATGCCGTCTCGTGTCCGGCTGTTTTATCAAGGTTTACGGGGCAGGAACGCCCTCACTACCGACCGGGATCTTGACTTGGCCGTTACCGAATTCGCTCCTGGCTCCCAGAGAACCAAGGATAAGCGTATCTACCGGGCCATCGGGTTCACGGCGCCTCTGTTATACCGGAACAACGGGTGGCATCCGAGTGAGAACGATCCTTTGCCCTCTCGGAGATGGATGTCTCGCTGTGGGCAGTGTCACTACACTGCTACGCATGATAGCAAGCCGGAAGACGATTACTGTCCCGAGTGCCGTTGTGGAAAGGATAATGACCCAGCGTTCCGCACATTCCAGTTCGCAGTTCCGTTGGCTTTCCGCGCCAGCCTTGGTCCTGGAAGTGACGCTGCCGAGGATGTCGAGTTTCTGCCTACCGGGGTCTCCACTGTCGCCGAGTCAGACCCAGCTCATTGCCGGCCAGTGTCCGGAACTAACAGCGCAATCGCTTTTTCCAAATCGGGCAGAGTGTACCGGGTGAACGACAGGCAAGGGCGTCTGTTTGAAGGGGCGATTGGCACGGCACAACACGGAAGCAAGGGTCGAAAGTTGGAAAATCAGTGGATAGACCAGCGATTTCAGAAGGCTGACAAACTCAACTTCATAGGAGTCGCTGAACCTGAATCCATTGCAATTGTTGCGCCTAAATCGACGGACGTGTTGCGCATCAGACCAGAGTCAGTTCTTCCAGGCCTCTGGCTAGATCCGGTGGGAGCAGTGGGAATTAAGGCCGCCTACTATTCGGCTGCGTTCATCCTCAAAGCGATTGCCGCCGAAGAACTCGACATTGATCCTGACGAGCTTGACATCAGCAACGTGAGGCGAGTGAAGTTAGGAGACGGGGCAGAGGTGGGTGAAATTATCATTAGCGACCACTTGGCCAACGGGGCAGGATTCACTAATTGGATAAGTGATAATTGGGAAAGCTTGCTGGCGTCAGCAACAAGCTCCAATCCCCGGTCCGACAGCTTTATCGGGTCAGTCTTGGGCCAAGAGCACCGGGCAGCTTGTGATGCGTCATGTTACAACTGTCTCAGGAACTACCGGAACATGGCTTATCACGGGTTGCTTGACTGGCGGCTTGGGGTCTCATTCATCAGATGTCTGCAAGTCGGCAGCTTTGACTTTGGGGTAGGTGGGACGTTCTCTGTTCCTGATTTGGAAGGATGGCGCGAGTATGCCGCTAAGCTCCGGGATTCGTTTTGCAAGTCTTTCCAGGCAACACCGCGTGATTTCGGAGACCTGCCTGGGCTGGAAGTAGGCAACAGGCAGGCGCTGGTAGTCCATCCCTTATGGGATTGGACAAACCCGGTGGGATTGTTAGCGGAAGCGTTAACGAGTTGCCGCGACGAAGGGGGCGCTCAAACACTGGATACGTTCAACTTGCTACGGCGTCCCGTGTGGTCATACCAATCACTTGGAAGGTCTTAGTATGACATTCATCAACGAATTCTGCGACCCTATCGAACCTATACCAAGCATATCGCCAACTATGTTTAACACGATCAGGGACTGTGCCCTTAAAGCGGTGTGGACGCTTAGCAGGAAAACCCCGTTGCTGCCTCAATCCTCCTGGCGCCCCGGCACGAAAGAACTGCTATACCAGGCTGGCCGGTGAGGCGGTTAGTAGGGGTGAGGCTGCCGGCATCTCTGCCGGACGAGACGACCATTCTGAACTTCCACTATCTCGTGGAACAGTTCATTCCTAGGTCGTGCTGTTCCACGAGATGAACGCTAACCCGTCTCTCTGCCATAGCGCCCTCGCGCTAGTTGCCGGCCCCGCCTCTCTGCCCAGCGGTTGACGTCCTTTGGAGCGGCGGCGATTGCGCCGATAAGGGAAGCTATCATAACCGCTTGGCTGAGGCCCCTTGGAGCGCGAACGGTCGCTACATCTCGGCGGTTAGGCGGCTAGTTCCCCCGCCAAGGCCTTGACCCCTCCCACCGCGTCGGCCAGGCGCTTGTTCACGATGACGGGCCGGTTGTGGCGCCGGGCCATGGCCAGCAGCTGGTCCTGAAGCATCCCCATCCGCTCCAGGTCCCACGCGGAGAGACGCCTCTTTAGATGGTTGTCGCTCTGGGCCCGCCGCCGGAGTTCCTGGCGATCAGGAACGTCCAAGACGCACAGCAGGTCGGCGCCAAGCTCCGCGGGGTCGATGACGCCCGGTATGAAGTGGCTGCCCTCCATCACGAGGCCGATGCCCTCCCGCCGCGCCCGGGCGACGCAGGCCGTGACGACCGGCTTCAGCAACTCCGTTTGGGCGATGGCCCCGCGCAGTATCCGCTCCTCGTGAGGGAGGTTGGCCCCGTCAAGAAGCTCGTAGGCGTCGAAGGCGTGCCGCCGCAGAAGCTCCCCCTGGCTGGGCGACACGTACCCGTCGATGGCCGCGCGCAGGAACCCGGTGCTTATGTGGTGGGTCAGGCCCAGTTCGCCCAGCAGCGCGTTGCCCACCGTTGTCTTGCCTACGCCCGGCACGCCGGCCAGCAGTATTACCAGTGAACTGGCGGGTGGTGGTTCGCCCTGGGGGACCGGGACTGCGCCGGGGCTTCCGGCGCGGGGCCGTTTCGGGCTGGACAACGGATGCAGCGTCTCCCCTTAATTCCTTAGCGATTCCCAGTGGATGCAGTCAGAGATTTTATCTTTGGACTGTGTGGCTGTCAACGACTCTCTAGGCCTCAGGCCCCTCTATGGGATGGCCGTGCCGTTCGCGGAGGACTCGCTTCAGGACCTTTCCCAAGTGGTTTTTGGGCAGTTCATCCACGAAGACCACCGACTCAGGCCGCTTGAAGCTGGCCAGCCGCTTGTGGCAGTGGTCGATAAGCTCCTGGGCGGTTACGGAGCTGCCCGGACGCGGCGCCACGATGGCCCGCACCCGTTCGCCCCAAGACAGGTCCGGCGCGCCTATCACGGCGGCCTCGGCGACGCCAGGATGGGCGGCGAGGGTCTCCTCCACCTCCTGAGGCGAAATCATCTCGCCGCCCCGCTTGATGAAATCCTTAGAACGCCCCGTCAAGTACAGGTAGCCGTCCTCGTCCACATAGCCCCGGTCGCCGGTGTAGAGCCAGCCCCGGCTGAAGGCGTCCCTGGTGGCGGCCTCGTTCCCCCAGTAGCCGCTCATAAGCCGCGGCCCACGGGCGGCCACCTCGCCAACCGCCCCCGTGGGGGCCTGCCCGCCCTCCTCATCAAATATGGCCACCTCCACGTCTTCCAGGGGCCTTCCCACCGACGCAAGGCGACGCAGCTTCCTGTCGATTTCCTCCTGGGGGCCTTCCAGCGCGTGGTCTTCCGGGGGAAGCATGGTGATGGTGGAGCCGGTCTCCGTCTGGCCGAAGGCGTTGATGAACTTCACCTTGGGAAACAGGGCGATGGCCCTCTTGATAACCGCCAAGGGCATGGGGGCCGCGCCGTAAGCGATAACCTTCAGGCTGGACAGGTCGTACTCCTCAAACCGCGGGTGGTCTATCACCTGCTTGAGCATGGTTGGAACCATCCCGGCCCTGTCGGCCCGCTCCCCTTGGGCCAACTCCATCCACTCCCGGGCCTCGAACTGGCGGGCCAGCAACAGGGTGCGCCCGCCGTAGATGGCGGCGAGGGCGCCCTGCATTCCCGCCACGTGGAACATGGGAACCGATAGGAGGTTGCGCTCCTCAACGTCGGGGTCCGCCGGCGGGACGCTTGACAGCATGTAGGAACTGAAACTGTCGTGGTTTAGGGTGACGGCCTTGGGCGTTCCCGTGGTCCCGGAGGTGAACAGGAGAAGGGTGGCGTCATCCGAGCCGGCGGCGGGAAACCGCTCCTCCTCGGGGGACGCCGACGCCAGGAGGTCGTCGTAGAAGAGACAGCCATCCCCGGCCCGCTCCTCCAAGGCTACCAGGCGCGCGGAGGCCGGGGCCTCCCTCAGGGCTGAGCGCGCCAGTTCCAAGTACCGGCTGCCCGTCATCAGGACGGCCGGCTGGCAGACTCGCAGCATCTCCGCGGCCTCCTGCGCCCGGACCCGGTAGTTGAGGGGCACGAATATGGCGTCTAGCTGGGCCGAGGCCAGGTAGGACTCGATAAGCTCCGGGGTGTTCACGTTGAAGAAGGCCACCCGGTCGCCGGGCTTCACCCCCAGGCCCCACAGGGCGTTGGCCAGGCGGTTGACGCGCTCCTTCAGGTGTTGGAAGGTCAGGCGTCGGCCTTCGAAAACGACGCTTGTCCTGTGGGGCGCGATAGCGTTGGCGATGTTCAGGTACTCGCAGGTGTTCATGGGAACCGTCCCTCGATCTGATGGGATGGGGTGGATGGGGCGCGGCCCTGCTCAGCCGCCAGCCTCAGGGACAGGCGCGCTTCCAGCGTCAACCCTTGGGCCAAGGACATCCCGGAGCCGTGGCGCATGGCCTTCTTCACGGCGGCGACGGCTGGCGGGTCGAGGGCGGCGAGGGACTCGGCCAGGCTCTCGGCCTCAGCCGACAGCCGCGACTCCGGGACCACGCGGCTCACGAGTCCCAAGGCCAGGGCCTCCGTCGCGTCGACGCGGCGGCCCGTGAGAAGCAGGTCGAGTCCCTTAGACGCGCCGAGGCTCCGCGGGAGGGTTTGGGAACCCCCGGCGGCGGGCATGAGGCCAAGCCTCGCCTCTGGCATGGCGAATAGGGCGTTTCCGGCGGCGACGCGGAGGTCGCACAGCATGGCCATCTCCAGCCCCGACCCGACGCAGTGGCCGTGAACGGCGGCCAAGAGGGGCTTGTCCATGCTCAGGAACAGGCCCCAAACGTCCCTGCCCCACCGGGCCTCCCTGGCGGCCGTCACCGACGGGGCGGAGCCGAACTCCGTCAGGTCGGCGCCGGCGCAAAAGCTCCTGCCCTTGCCGGAGATGACCACCACCCTAACCTCCCCGTCGTCCCTGGCGGCCTCCATAGCCTGAAAGACGTCGTCCCGCATGGCCGTGTCGTAGGCGTTGTGGACACTGGGACGGTCCAGCCGGACGTGGGCTATCCCGCCCTTCTTGTCGTACTCTATGGTCTTGAAGGCGGGCACCTACTCCCCCACGAACCGCGGCTTGCGGTTTTCCAGGAAGGCCCGGACGCCCTCGCGCCGGTCGCCGGTGGTCTGAAGCAGGAAGCTCAGGTCGGCCTCCAGGTTCAACCCCTGGTCCAAGCTCATGTCCAGCCCCTTGTAGACGGCCTCCTTGACGAACCGGGAAGCGATGGGCGCGCCGGCGGCTATCTCCTCCGCCAGCCTTTGGACGGCCTGTTGCAGGTCATCCGGTGCCGCCACCCGGTTCACCAGCCCTATGGCGTGGGCCTCTCCCGCCGGGAGGAGGCGTCCCGTAAGGAGCATGTCCAAGGCGCGGGCGGGGCCCACGATTCTGGGAAGCCTTTGGGAGCCGCCGTCCCATGGCATGGCCCCCTTAGATACGCCAGTGAAGCCGAGCCGCGCCCCCTCAGCCGCCACGCGCAGGTCGCAGGCCAGGGCCAACTCCAACCCCTGGTCCAGGGCGTCGCCGTTGATGGCGGCGATGGACGGGGCCTTCAGTCCCGCCACGGCTGATGCCGCCCTGCCGCCACACGCCTCTTTGTTGGAGCGGGGCAGCGGCGCGCCGGCGGAGGGTTCCTCCCCCTCTAAGTCGAAGCGGAATGCGCCGGCGCATCCAGTCAGGATAACCACCCGGGCCGACGCGTCCCAGTTCAGCCTTTCGCACGTCCTGCCAAGCTCCCAGGCGGCGTCGGGACTCAGCCGGCCGTGGCCGCCGGCCTCTCGCAGCCGTATGACGGCTATGCCGTTCCGTTGACTCAGGGTTACCGGTTTTTCAGCCACGGGATGCGCCTCAGAGGGACTTCGGCAGGCCGCCCAACGCCGCCGCAGGACGACTGTTGACAGCCTTGGAAACTTAGTTTATCATACCGATTGATCTTAGCAGTCTAACGCCAAGACTGCTAAATTTGGGGAAGTCCCCTACGATACGGCGCACAAAAATAACCACATTGTAAGGAGGAAACGTTGGTCAAGTTCACGCCTTTGGGAGAAAGGTTGATAGTTAAGCCCAGTGACGAGGAGCAGACGACTGCTTCAGGAATAATCCTTCCCGACACGGCCAAGGAGAAGCCCCAGGAGGGCGAAGTCATCGCAGTGGGGCCGGGCCGCCTGAACGACGACGGCAACCGCATGCCCATGGAGTTGGCCGCGGGCGACCGCATCATCTACTCCAAGTACGCGGGCACGGAGTACAAGGACGCCGGCGAGGAGTACCTGATACTCAGGGAGAGCGACGTCCTGGCGAAAGTGTCCAAGTAGCATCGTAGCATCAAAGAGGGCCAAAGGCCCAAACAAAGCATCAAATAGGGAGGCAACAAATGCCCGGTAAGCAACTGGTATTTTCGGAAGACGCGAGAAAGTCGCTAAAGACCGGTATCGACACCCTGACCGACACCGTTAAGGTGACCCTGGGACCCCGGGGCAGGAACGTGATACTGGACAAGAAGTTCGGCCCGCCCCAGGTGTGCAGCGACGGGGTGACCATCGCCAAGGAGATAGAGCTGCCCGACCCCTTCGAGAACATGGGCGCGCAGCTGCTGAAGGAGACGGCCAGCAAGACCAACGACTCCGCCGGCGACGGCACCACCACCTCCGTGGTCCTGGCCCAGGCCATCATCACCGAGGGGTTCAAGAACACGGCCGCCGGGGCCAATCCCATGGCCATCAAGCGGGGCATTGAGCACGCCGTGGCCGCAGTGATCGGCGAGCTCAAGGAGATGTCCCGCTCCGTGGACAGCAGGGACCAGATAGCCCAGGTGGCGGCCCTCTCCGCCCACGAGGACTCCATCGGCGAGACCATCGCCGACGCTATGGAGAAGGTGGGCAAGGACGGCGTCATCACCGTCGAGGAGTCCAAGGGCATCAACGACGAAATCGAGTACGTCGAGGGTATGCAGATAGACCGGGGATACATCTCGCCCTACTTCGTCACCAACTCCGACCGCATGGAGACCTCCATAGAGGACCCCTTCCTCATCATCAGCGACAAGAAGATATCCGCCGTCTCAGACCTGGTCCCGGTGCTGGAGAAGCTCATTCAGATGGGCAAGAAGGACGTTGTGATTGTCGCCGAGGACGTGGACGGGGAGGCCCTCGCCACCCTGGTGGTGAACAAGCTCCGCGGCACCCTCAACTGCCTGGCCGTCAAGGCCCCGGGCTTTGGCGACCGCCGCAAGGCCATGCTGGAGGATATTGCCATTCTCTCCGGCGGCACCGTCATCAGCGAGGAGACCGGCCGCAAGCTGGACTCCACCACCGTTGCCGACATGGGGCAGGCCCGCCGCGTCACCGCGACCAAGGAGGAGACCACCATCGTTGAGGGCAAAGGCTCCGAGGACGCCATCAAGGGCCGCATTACCCAGATAAGGTCTCAGATTGAGGACACCACCTCGGAGTTCGACCGCGAGAAGCTCCAGGAGCGCATGGCTAAGCTGGCCGGCGGCGTCGCCGTCGTAAAGGTCGGCGCTGCCACCGAGATAGAGTTGAAGGAGCGCAAGGCCCGCGTCGAGGACGCCCTTTCGGCCACCAGGGCCGCCGTGGAGGAAGGCATCGTGGCCGGCGGCGGCGTTGCCCTCGTCCGTGCCCAGCGGTCCCTGCACAACGCCGGCGACAAGCTGAACGGCGACGAGTTGGTCGGTTCCAACATCATAAGGAAGTCGCTGGAGCAGCCCCTCCGGCTCATCGCCCAGAACGCCGACAGGGAGGGATCCGTTATCCTGGAGGCCGTTCGCAACCAGTCCGACGACTACGGCTTCGACGCCGAGGAGGGCGAGTACGGGCCAATGTTTGAGAAGGGCATCGTAGACCCGGTGAAGGTCACCCGGTCGGCCCTTCAGAACGCGGCCAGCGTGGCCGCCATGGTGCTCACCACCGAGTCGATGATAACCGAAATCCCGGAGAAGACCCCGGCCGCTCCCCCCATGCCCCCCATGGAGTACTAGACCCCTAGACTCCGTCAGGCCGTTGGAAACCCTTAAGGAGGGGCGGGCGCTAGCCCGCCCCTCCTTCTTATCCCCCTTGCCCGCCAATGCTCTCCCCACTGCTCCCGCTTACCTCTCCTGTTCCCGTTCCTTCTTATCCGTCATTCCCATTCTCTCCCTTCCGTCATTCCCGTGAAAACGGGAATCCAGGAAGTCCACAATGCAGAACCGGCCCTCCGAAACCCAGCTTTGCCCGCCGTTGTAGCTGTGATGGCGTCGCCTTGGGGGGCGTCCTACAGAGGCGGCGGGAATGGCAACCCGTCTCCCATCCGCCATCCCCGCGCAGGCGGGAAGGGCGCGTGCGCCCCTTAAAGTTTTGAAGAGCGTTGGTTCTGTGTGTTAGGTGTCCGTCATTCCCGCGCAGGCGGGAATCCATCCCCCGCCTGCCGATTCATCATCGGTGAGATACCCGCCGCCGTCACCCTCACCTTCACTTGAGGGGCGGGGCGGTGTGGTTCCACGGGGAGGGCGGGAACGCCACTTTGTTTTGCGAAACGTTGCTCTTGGGATGAAGGCTTCCTGGATTCCCGTTTTCACGGGAATGACGGATGGGAGGGAGGCGTAGCGTTGTGGCGCCGTTGCCCTGTCCCAACGGTGGTAAGAAAGATGGATTCCCGCCTGCGCGGGAATGACGGATGGAACGGCAGGGAGCGCCGAGAGAGGGCGGTGGCAATAACGGACGGGGGAGGGGGCATGACGACGGGCGGGCGGCGCTGGTAGAATGTCCCTTAGCCAACGCCAGGGAGTCGATTCATGGCCCAGGGCAAAATCTACCCCTCAGCTGCCAGCGCCGTGGCCGACGTTCCCGACGGAGCCGTGGTCATGCTGGGGGGCTTCGGGACGCCGGGACTGCCCCAAGGTCTCATTAAAGGGCTGCTGAGCCAGGGCGCCCGGGGCCTGACCTGCATATCCAACACCTGCTTTGAGCCACGGGCTGACGAGTACAACGTGGCGCGGCTGGTGGAGAACGGCCAGGTGAGCAAGCTCATAACCACCTTCATAGGCAGGCCCGCCCAGGAGGTCCCGGCCCTTGACCTATGGCGCGCCGGCGTCCTTCAAGTAGAGGTTATGCCCCAGGGAATCCTCGCGGAAAGGATGAGGGCCGCCGCGGCGGGTCTGGGCGGGGTTTTCGTGCCCAACGTCTACGGCCATCCCCTTGACGCCGGGCTGGAGAAGCGGACCTTAAACGGCGTGGAGCATGTTTTAGCGCCGCCCCTCAGGGCTGACTTCGCGCTTATAGGCGCCCACCGCGGCGACCATCTGGGCAACCTCACCTACCGGCTCACCCAGCGAAACTACAACCCCGCCATGGCCGCCGCTGCTGCCGTCACCGTCGCGGAGGTCAGGGAGGTGGTCGCGGCCGGCGGGATAGACCCGGAGCGGGTGGTCACCCCCGGCGTCTACGTGGACCGCCTGGTCTTGGAGGAGCCGTCCTGACGCCCGGGAGGCTCACGAGAGACCTGATGGCCTTGCGGGTGGCCGCGGAGCTGCGGCGGGGCCAGGTGGTGAACCTTGGCATCGGCCTTCCCACCCTCGTCGCCAACTACACGCCGCCGGACGCCGGCGTTATCTTCCACTCGGAAAACGGCATCCTTGGCTACGGCCCTCACGCCGCGGAGGGCGAGGAGGACTTGGACCTCATCAACGCGCGGGGCGAACACGTCACCCTCCCGCCGGGCGGCGCGGTCGTGAGCCACACCGACGCCTTCGCCATGGTTCGAAGCGGGCGGCTGGACGTGGCCGTTCTCGGCGCCCTTCAGGTGTCGGAAAAGGGGGACTTGGCCAACTGGATGACGCCTGAAAAGGGCATTGGCAGCCCCGGCGGGGCCTTGGACATGGCCGCCGGCGCCAAGCGGCTCATCGTGATAACGGAGCACACCAACGGCGGCGCTCCCAAGGTTCTGAAGGAGTGCTCCTACCCGTTGACCGCCGCGGGGCGGGTGGACCTCATCGTCACGGACCTGGCCGTCATGGAGGTCACGGGGGATGGGCTGCTCCTCAAGGAGGTCGCGCCGGGGTGGTCCGTGGAGTCCGTTCGCGGCCTCACTGGCGCGCCGCTTCGGGTTTCCGACGGCCTGAAGGAGATGGACTTCACCCTCCCTCAGCATCCGCCCGTCAATAAGGTCTACCCCAGCGCGGCGGAGGCCGTGGCCGACGTTCCCGATGGCGCCGTCATGCTCATGGACGGCTTTGGAGGCCTGGGGGGCATGCCCCACTATCTCATGCTGGCCCTCCGCGACCAGGGGGCCAAGGGCCTGACGGTGGTGAGCAACACCGTGGGCATCGCTAGGGTCTCCGGCTTTGGGACGCCGCCCTCGCCGGACCTCCAGGCCGTAGACCACAGCATCCTGGTGGAGAGGGGCCAGATTCGCAAGGCCATCGCCACCTTTCCCGTATCCCCCTCGCCTTCCCGCCCCTCGGCCTTTGAGCGGGCCTACCGGAGGGGCGAGGTGGAGTTGGAGGTTGTGTCCCAGGGCACCTTGGCGGAGCGGCTCCGGGCCGGTGGCAGCGGCGTGGCCGCCTTCTACACCCCCACCGGCGTGGGCACCGTGGTCGCCGAGGGGAAGGAGGTCAGGGAGTTCAACGGCCGCCAGCATCTCCTGGAAGAGGCCATCCGGGGGGACTTCGCCTTTGTCCGCGCCCACAAAGCCGACACCCTGGGCAACCTGGTCTATCGCGGAACCTCGCGGAACTTCAACCTTGTCATGGCCGCCGCCGCCGCCGTGACCATCGCCGAGGTGGACGAGATAGTGGAGCCGGGCGTCCTGGACCCCGAGGCCATCGTGACGCCGGGCATCCACGTGCGGCGCGTCGTCCAGCGGCCCGCGGTCTTCTCCCCCTTCCAGCCAATCAAGCCCATTGAGGATAATGGGCGTGGCTAAGGAGCGGATGAGCCGTGACGTTATCGCCATGAGGGTGGCCAAGGAGCTTCCCGACGGCGCCGTGGTGAATCTGGGCATCGGCATTCCCACCCTGGTATCCAACTACCTGCCCGCCGGCAGTTCCGTGGTGTACCACAGCGAGAGCGGGGTCTTGAACTACGGCCCCTTGGCCGAGGAGGGCGAGAGGGACTACGACCTGATAAACGCCGGTGGCCAGTTCCTCCAGTGGGTTCCCGGCATGTCCTTCTTTGGGTCGGATGAGGCCTTCGCCATGATTCGGGGCGGCCACGTGGACGTAACGGTTTTGGGCGCCCTTCAGGTGTCGGAGCGGGGAGACCTGGCCAACTGGATGCTGCCCCACCGCGGCGTGGGGAACATCGGCGGGGCCATGGACCTGGCGGTGGGGGCCAAGCGGGTCGTCGTGGCCATGGAGCACACCGACAGGAATGATCGCCCCAAGCTGGTTAGGGACTGCGCGTTCCCCCTGACGGGCCGCCGCTGCGTTAGCCTGGTGGTGACCGACTTGGCGGTTATTGAGGTGGCGCCGGGGGGGCTGGTTCTGAGGGAAACGGCCCCTGACTGGACGGCCCAGGAGGTGCAGGCCCTCACGGGGCCGCCGTTGGCCCTTGCCCCGGACCTGAAGGAGATGGAGCTTTAGGGGACTGGCCTCGCCGCGCTAGCTTATCCAGCAGGTTGAGGCGCCATCCAGCTTCTCCACCTCGATGCGAACGGGGAAGGCCTCTTTCATCTGCTCCAGGTGGGTTATCACCAGTATCTGCTTGAAGTCGTCGCGTATGGCCTGGATGACGTCGAGGACCCGTTCTTGGCCGGCCGCGTCCTGAGTCCCGAAGCCTTCGTCTATGAACAGGGTCGGAAGCGGCGCGCCGCTGCGGTCGGCCAGCGCCTGGGAGAGGGCTATCCGCAGGGCGAGGTTGACGCGGAAGGCCTCGCCCCCGCTGAACATCTCGTAGCTGCGGGAGCCGAGTTCGTCGCTTATCTCGATATCCAGGGTCTCCCTGTACTCGCCCCGCCGGCTGATGAGTTCTCGCTGGGTCTCCAGCTTCACCGTCATCCGGTCGTCGGTCATCCGGCCTAGGAGGTTGTTGGCCCTCTCCTCAATCTGGGGCAGCAGTATCTCTATAAGAAGGGCCTGGACCCCTTGGCGTCCGAAGGCCTCCCGGAGCTCCTCGAAGATGGCCTGCTCCTCCCTCAGGGCCTTTAGCTCCCTGGTCCTCCGGGTCATCTCCCGCCGGTGGCCCTCAATGCGCTGGAGGCCCTCTTGCAGCCCGCCGCGGCGCACCAACAGCCTCTGGCGGTCGGCCTCCAAGCGGCCCTGCTCCCTCTGGGCCGCCTCCAACCGGCTTTTCAGGGCTGGCAGGCCGCCTATCTCGGACTTCAGCAGGGCCAGCCGTTCCTCCATGGCGGCCAACTCCTCCCCCCGGCGGCCCTCCATCTTCTTGGCCTCCGCCAGGGCTGATTTCTCTTGAGGAAGTCTTTGTATGGCGGCCTCTAGCTGTTGGCGCTTTACCTGGTAGGCCTGGAGCGCGTGAAGCTCGGCGCCGAGTTCCCGGTGACGCTCCGGCGAGTATCCCAGCCTTTCCATCCGCGCCACGACCTCTTTAAGGGCGGACTGCTCCTCGGCGGCGAACTGGGAGCCGGCCGCCTGCCCCTCCAGCTTGGCGAGGTCGGCCTTGACCCTTTGCGCCTCCTCCGCGGCTTTGTGGGACTCTTCCAGGTCCCGCTCCAACCTGGCCGTCCGGCCCTGGGTCGCCTGTTGCCTTCGACGCAGGGCCTTCTCCCCTCCCGACACCTTGGCGGCCAGGCTTTCCCGTTGGGCCTTGGCGTCCTTCAAGGCCGCCTGGTTGCTGACGTACTGTTGGCGCTTCTCCTTAATCTGAAGGTCGTAGCTCTCCGACAGCCTTTCGCATCCCTCCTCTCCCAGTGAGGAGCCGCACAGGGGGCACCGGGCCTCTTGGCGGGACACCCCCAGCAGTTCCAGCTTCTTCTTCAACTCCTCGCCCTCCACCTTGAGAGGAGCTAGGACGGCTGCCAGTTCACCCTCGCGGGCGGCCAGCCCCTCCAATTGCGCCCTCTCCCGGCTCAGGGACTCCTCCTCCTGGGACAGGGAGGCCGCGGCCCGGCGTTCCTCCGCCAGCTGACCTTCCAGCCCTGGCGCCCTTTGGGACTTGGGCGCTAGGTCCGATTCCAACCGGCGTTTAAGGGTACGCGTCCGCTCGTCAACCTGGGCCTTGGCCCGGTCGATGACGCGCAGGAGGGAAGTTTCCTTTCCCTTCAACTCGTCGTACTGAGCGCGGGCGCGGTTCAGGCCCTCATTCTCCCGGCGGGCCTCCTCGTACCTGCGAGACCCCTCCTCAATGGCCAAACGCCGGTCAACGAGGCTGAGGCACTCGTCAACCAGGGACGCCTTCGCCAGGGCCTCCCTCCGGTATCTGTCTATATCCGATCGCACGCCCGGCAGCCTGGCTTGGATGTCCCGGCTCTCATGGGTCTTTAGCTCCAGGGACTGGACCTGCTCCCGCAGATCCTCGGCCTCGCGACTCTTGACGCTTAGGCTTTCGATAACGGCGTCAAGGGACTTGTCCGCTTCCTGCAACTCCTGCCTTAGCCCCGGCTCTCGGGCTATCTCCTCGCGCAGGTATTGGAAGGCGGCTTCAACGTCGTTCCCGCTCCGCTCCCGCTCCTGAGCCTTGCGTCGGCTGCGCTCCTGGAGGGCGGCGTAGCGTCCAAGGCCGATGATCTTCCCCAGAACCTCTTTGCGTTCCGATGGGGTCTTGTTGGTGAACTCGTCGGCGCGCCCCTGAATGAGGAAGGCGCTGTTGATGAAGGTGTTGTAGTCCATGCCGAGGATATCCTCAATCATGGCCTTGGTCTCCGTCATTGTGTTGCCGGTGATGGGGAGAAATCCGTCGCCGCCGCGTATCTGAAGCTCCAGCCCACTGGCCCCGCGGCGGGCTCGCAGCCCCCCTCGGCGGTGGCGTCTCACCACCTTATAGTCCCTGTTCCTGGCCCTAAACTCCAACTCCACCCACATCTCATCCTCCCCAAAGTGGAGGAGGTCGTCCTGGCTCTTGCCCCGGGCCTCACCCCAGAGGGCCCAGGTGATGGAGTCAAGCAGGGCGGACTTGCCGTGGCCGTTGGAGCCGCTGACGCAGGCCACGTGGATGCCGGACAGGTCGAGGGTCGGGGCCTCGCCTCGGTAGCAGAGGAAGTTTTTTAAGCTGAGCTTGAGGGGAATCATGGCCTTGGCCGCATTCTACCACACCGTTGGCATAACGCATCCCCGCCCGGCGTTCCCGCCCGCCCCCCATCACTCCTTACCACGCGCCCCCCTATTCGTCATTCCCGCGCCCTTTCCGTCATTCCCGCGAAGGCGGGAATCCATCCCCCCTCCCATTCCCAACCTGCTGCCGCAAACCCAGGCGCCTTCTCCCGTCGTCACGCCCGCCCCCATTCGTCATTCCCGTGAAAACGGGAATCCAGGAAGGCCACAGAGCAAAACGGCCATTGTGTCGCTCTCATACCCCTGGCCCAACCTGCCGCCCCAACTCGACGTTCTGTCAAAAGAGGACGATGGCGTTAAAAGAGAACCGGATAAGATGGATTCCCGCCTGCGCGGGAATGACGGAGTGGAGGAACGGGAATGACGGATAGGAGGGGAGGCGCCATCCGGCAAAGGCAGGCCATTACGGTCGGGCGTGTGAAAGCGATGTAGCCTTCCTGGATTCCCGTTTTCACGGGAATGACGGATGGGAGAGGGCGGAAAGGCCAAGGGGCCTGTTTGCGCTGAGGCGGGCGCCGCCAAGAGCCGCCGACGCAGAATCAGCCCTCTTCAAAACAGAAGTGGGCGCACGCGCCCTTCCCGCCTGCGCGGGAATGACGGATAGGAGAGGGGAGGCCGCCATCCGGCAAAGGCAGGCCATTACGGTCGGGCCTGTGAAAGCGATGTAGCCTTCCTGGATTCCCGTTTTCACGGGAATGACGGAGGGGAGGAACGGGAATGACGATAGAGAGGCGGCGGGAACCCATCCCCCCCTGCCCGCCGGAAGGGGGCCGTGGGGCGGTCGGTTGTTAACCCGCCGTTAAACTATCCTGGCCGCTATCCGCTATAGTATACGTCCAAAGGCCTCAAAGCCTTCCCCGCTCACTATGATTAAACGCTGCGCCGCCGAGTTTATCGGAACCTTTGGCCTCGTGTTCGCCGGCGCCGGCGCCGTGATGACCGACCACCTTTCCGGCGGCCAGGTCACCGGCGTCGGCATGGGCTTGGCTACGGGGTTGATGGTGTGCGTCATGATCTTCGCCCTGGGCCACGTGTCCGGCGCCCACATCAACCCGGCGGTCACCGTGGGGTTCGCGGTGGGACGGCATTTTCCTTGGAGGGTCGTTCCCCTCTACGTCGCCGCGCAGATGGCGGGGGCCGTGGCGGCCGGCGGGTGCCTCCTTGCCCTTCTGGGCGACGTGGCGGCTATGGGGGCCACCCTCCCCTCCGGCGACGCCCTCCAGTCCCTGGGCTTCGAGGCGGTACTGGCCTTCATCCTCATGCTCGTCATCATGTCGGTGACCACCGACGTCAGGGCGCAAGGCAGCCTCGCCGCCCTCGCCATAGGCGCCACGGTGGGGCTGGAAGTCATCTTCGCCGGCCCCATCTCAGGGGCCTCGATGAACCCGGCGCGGTCTCTGGGGCCGGCCCTGGTGGGGTGGACGTGGACCAGCCAGTGGGTATACGTCGTGGGGCCTGTCGCGGGAGCGGCGGCGGCGGCCCTGGTCTACCGCTGGCTCCGCGGCCCGGAATCCTCCACCGGCAGGAACGTGGCCGGCGGCTAGGCGGCCCCCTCGACGCCGGGTAGGAACCCCTCCGGGGCCTTGAGGGCCAGGACGCGGCTCATCCAAATCTGACGCGGCATCCTCTCCAACTCGCGGCGCCTCGGCTCCCTCACGGCCAGGAGCCGCCCGGCTATGCGGCCCTTCATCCCTCGCAGAAAGGCGCACTCCTTCAGAAAGGCCGTCAGCGTGTGCCCCTCGCCTCCCAGGAACACCCGCTCCAACTCCCCCTCGTAGGGGCCAAGCCTCTCTTGGGCGACGGAGCAGACCTTGACGAACAGCTCGTGTATCTGCTTCTGGCGAATCCGCGCGAACCGGCTCTGGGACGTTCCCCCCGCCTTGTGCCGGCCCTTCACGTAGCGGGTTCCGCTCTTGGACGCCACCAGCCTGTCCCCCTTGAACACGCCCACCGCGTACCCGCCGAGGCGCAGCAGCACGACCCCAAAGGTGACCTCCCTACGCAGGGCGGCTCTGAGAGGTCCCGTGTCGAACCCCGCCGAGCGATGCGCTCCTGTTACCGGAAAGGGGGGAACCACCAGGAGCCGGAGGTCGCGGCTCAAGAACAGGAAGCATCCCGTCTTGGACATCGCGGCCAGCGTCTCCTCCGGCCACTCCTGGCGGCATCCGAGTTCAGAGGCGATATCGTCGGGAGAGGCCCCCGGCGCCAGTCCGACGGTCAGGGCCTCAGGGGACGAGGCCGCATCCACGTCATCCAACAGAGACGTCAGCCTCTCCCTGCTGAACCCAACGCTCCTTATTCCGGTGGCCATGGCGACGGGTTCAGCTTAGGCCGGCCGCCCAATAGAGTCAAACCCGCCGCCCGGCGCCTGTCACGGCGGCGCGGCGCGGTAGTAAACTTGAAGGGCCATGATTAAGCGACAGGGCGCGGACAAGCTCCGGATGCCCGGGGCCGAGGAGTGGATTACCGCCGCGGGGGTCCGGGTGCGCTGCTACCGCGCCGGGACCGGCCCGCCGCTGCTCCTCCTACACGGCCTCGGCGAGGCCGCCGCCGTCTGGTACGGAAACGTGACCCCCCTGGCCAAGGAGCGTTCCGTCTACGCCATGGACCTCCCCGGCCACGGGGCATCCGACAAGCCCGACTGGAGCTACACCTTGGAGGAGGGGGTGAACTTCCTTCAAGCCTTCCTGGACGTTCTCGGCTTGGAGCGGGTCTCCCTGATAGGCAACTCCATGGGCGGCCTTCTGGCCATGGCCTTCGCTTTGGAACACCCTCGGCGCGTGGACAGGCTGGCCCTGGAGGACAGCGCCGGGCTTGGCCGTGAGGTGGCCTGGTTCCTTCGCGTCATGTCCCTGCCCGGCCTTGGCGAGGCCCTGGCCAGGCAGAACCGGAAGAGCGTCAGGTGGCTGCTGCGGCGCGTCTTCCATAGCCGGTCCTTCGCCACCGAAAGGCTGCTGGAGCTTCTATACCGGGAGCGGAATTGGCCCGGCAACAAGGAGGCCATGCTGCGAATGCTCCGCCGCGGCGTCTCCATAGCCGGCATGAAGCCGTCCGTAATCCTTACCGACCGACTCCGCGAACTCCAGGCGCCCACCCTGGTGTTCTGGGGACTCCACGACGCGATATTCCCCGTGGCCCACGGGCAAAGGGCCGCGGAGTTGCTTCCCAACGGGCGGCTGGAGGTCTTTAAGCGATGCGGCCACTGGCCCCACATTGAGGCCAACCAGCCCTTCAACAGGCTGGCGTTAGACTTCCTGGGGCAGTCTTAGCTCACCTGAGGCGGCGCGACCCGCGCGTTCAAGACCCCCTCGCACCACCCCGCGGCGGCCAGCAGCCCGGCCTCGTTGAAGGGCGACGCGGCAAGTTGCACGCCGAGGGGAAGCCCCGTAGACGGGCTTAGGCCGCAGGGCAGCGTGATGGTGGGAAGGCCGCAGGACGTCCACGGGCTTTGGAACACCGGGTTGCCCGTCGTGCTCAGATCCCTGGGGGCCGCGGTGGGCGTGGTCGGCGTGAGCAGAACGTCCCACCTCGCGGCCAAGGCCGCCATCTCCCGCCGGTAGCGGCGGCGCAGCCGCTGGGCCTGAACGTATCGCACGGCGGGCGTCAGAATCCCTATCTCAATGCCCTTCCGTAGCTTGCTGCTGTAGTCGCCGGCCCTGGCGCGAAAGTTCTCCTCGTGGTAGGCCGCCGTCTCCACGTTGCTAACCACCCATTGGACGTGATGGGCCGTGGAGAAGCTGGGAGGAAGGGGCGCGTCCTCCACCATCGCCCCCGCCTCGGCCAGCGTCTCCGCCACCGCGAGGACGCCTTGGCGGGACTCCGCGTCGCACTGCTCCAAGAAGAAGTCGCTGATAAGCCCGATGCGGGGCCGAGCGCCGGTTCCTTCAATGAAGGCGCGCCGGTAGTCCGGCGCCGGCTCATCCGCGCTCCCCGGGTCCCGGGCGTCGTAGCCCGCGAGGGCTTGGAGCATGATGGCGGCGTCCTCAACGCAGTTCACCATGGGTCCCAGGGTGTCCAGCGACCAGGCTAAGGGCATGACCCCGTAGCAGCTAATCCTGCCGAAGGTGGGCTTGAGGCCGACGATGCCGTTGAAGGACGAGGGCCGCAGGATGGAACCGCCCGTTTGCGACCCCATGGCCCCGGGGCACTGGCGCGCGGCCACGGCCACCGCCGAGCCGCTGCTGGAGCCGCCGGGGGTGTGGGCCGGGTTCCACGGGTTGAGCGTGGGCGGCGGGTCCCCGGAGGCGAACTCCGTGGTGACCGTCTTTCCCAATACGATGGCCCCCGCCGCCTTCAGGCGCTCCACGGCGGCCGCGTCGTAGTCCGGCGTAAAGTCGGCGTGAATCTTGGAGCAGGCGGTGGTCTTCATCCCCGCCGTGTAGTAGATGTCCTTGACGCCTATGGGCACACCGTGGAGCGGCCCCGTGGGGGCCTTTGACCCCGCCTCGCGGTCCAACCGGGCCGCCTGCTCAAGGGCGCCTTCCCTGTCCACCGTCACCCAGGCCTTGAGTTCCGGGTCCAGGCGGTCAATCCGCTCAATGAAACTCTCCATCAGGGACAGGCGGGTCAGTTCGCCCGCCGCTATCTGCGACGACGCCTCGGCAATGGTCAGTTTGTACGGTTCAACCATCTCATCTCTCCGTTGGATGTCTGAAGGAAGCCCCTCGTGGCCGCCCGCCAGCCCCTCCCCTCACCCCCGCCCCTGGATTCCCGCCACCCATTTGTCACTCCCGCCCGCTCCCCTCGTTCTTCCCGCCCCTCTTTCCGTCATTCCCGCGTAGGCGGGAATCCATCCCGTCCCCGCGCGGGATCTCCGGTGGGTCTGCGACAGCCCATTGACATAACATGCGTGGCGCGCTGCCCTACCCTCATTCCCTGCAACCGGCCCCCCTCGCCCCCTGGATTCCCGCCTGCGCGGGAATGACGAAGGGGAGAGGGCCGGCGCGCTCCCTACGGATGGCTTTGCCAAGTCATTACCGGGGCCTCTTCTGAGGGGGGCAAACTTTGAGACAGGGCCAACAGGTGGTCCGCGTGCTCCTCTATCATATCCCTCAGGGCGTCGGCCCGCTCCCGGCCCCACAGCTTGGACGCCCTGGCGGTCAACTCGGCGACCAACTCATCCCTGGATTCGGGCAGCGTCAAGTCAGGCATACGGTCGCTCCTGCGAATGGTCTGGGCGGTTGGCTAGATTAAAGGATACGCGGGCCAAGGTGTCAACCCGCCACCCCTCCCGGCCATCCCTGGATTCCCGCCTGCGCCTCTCCTATCCGTCATTCCCGCGAAAACGGGAATCCAGGAACACCACAACTAGAACCAACGCTCTTCAAAACATAAGTGGGCGCACGCGCCCTTCCCGCCTGCGCCTACCTCCTATCCGTCATTCCCGCGCAGGCGGGAATCCATCTTCCCTCCTCTCGTCAGATGAACAGCCCATCCAACCATCACGGGCCTCAACGCTTAATCGAATGCGTCGGCGCGCGCCGTGACGCGGTTGGCCCGGCGCAACGTCAAGAGGGGATGGATTCCCGCCTGCGCGGGAATGACGGATAAGAGGGCGGGAATCCATCTTCGCCGGTTTTCTTCCGGGGCCATGGTTCTCCTTTGACAGAACTCCAGGTTGGAGCGGGGGTAGGCGAGTGCATGATAGCGACACAGTGGCCGTTTTGGGTTGGGGTCTTCCTGGATTCCCGTTTTCACGGGAATGACGGATAGGAGAGGCGGGAATGACGGATAGGGGATGCTCTCTCCGTTGACAAGGCATCAACGCCCCATTAACATCCTACCCACGGCTCCAACCACGGGGCGAACCAAAGGGCGGGCGTAACTCAGCGGTAGAGTGTTTGCTTCCCAAGCAAAAGGTCGTGGGTTCGAATCCCATCGCCCGCTCCAGCCCATCGCAAACGGTTGCCGGGAGTTCGGCGACCCGCTAGGATGTCACCATGTAGGCCCCTAGCAGCGCGTCTAGCGACACCATCAGAATCTTGTTCCACGACGCGCTGGCCCGCGCCGCCTGGGCGTCGTCTCCCAACTCCTCCCGGAAAATCTCCAGCAACCGCGTCTGGTAGAAGGATATGGTGCCTATTACGAACTGGTAGGGCACGGGGGGAAGCCCAGGCCGGTGGATGGGAATGTCCCGGTGCATGGCGCTCACGGCCGCCAGATACCGGGCGAAGGCGTCGTTGGTGGGGGCTTGGGACAGGTATTGCAGCCACTGGACCATCGAGTCCTTGTTGTCCTGAACGCGCTTGGGGTCGGGGCTGCCGTCGTCCAGCGAAAAGAACTTGCCAGCCTCCGGGAACTCGAAGATGAGGTCGTAAACCTCGGTGGTCAAGCGGTCCGCGTATCTCCTCACGATGGGGCCGGTGGACTTTATCCGGCCGCGGTCGTCCTCCGTCAGTCCCACGTACCGCATAACCTCTCTGACCCTGTTCGGCCAGTCTATCATTCGCGCTTGAGATGAGGTCATTCTAGAGCGCCGGTTCCTCCCAAACTGCCCGTGATGCTACCCCCAACGGGCGGCGGGTGTCAAGGCATTCCTTCCAACCTGTGGGCCAACCTGTGGGCCAACCCCTTGACACTCACCGCATTGAAGCTAAACTGTAAGTTACCGGCTCAACCAACGGGGCCGGAATACTGCGCCTATAGGGAGACTCGCTATGTGGAAACTGAATATCGACATTGTTTACTGCGTTCCTTGACAGTACCACGCCACCGCCACGTGGCTGGCGAACGAGTTCTTTAGGTACTTCGGCAACAACGCCGGCGTATCACTCACTCCGGGGGCCAACGGCCGCCTGGAAGTCTACCTTAACGGCGACAAGATCTTCGACCGCTCGGAGGAGGACGGGAAGTACCCCGACCTGACCCGGGTGCGCCAGATGAAGAACGTCATCCAGGAGAAGCTCGACGAGATAGAGGCGGAAGAGGCCAAGGCCGTCTAACGCCCCAACCCACAACCGAAGCGACCCAGAAGCAGGCCCACCTTGCGACGAGGTGGGCCTGCGCTTTTCGCCCCGGGCCTCGCCTAAGCCGCGCGTCATCCGTAGGACCGCCGCTTATGGCCAAACCCCCGCCCCCTTGCCCCATTCCCGCCCCCATTCCGTCATTCCCGCGCAGACGGGAATCCATCCCCTCCCCCCTTGTTGCGCCGGGGTAACCGCGTATCGGCGCGCGCTGACGCATCCGATTAAGAGTTGAGGCCGTGACGGTTGGATGGTCTGTCCATCCGGTGGAAGGAGGGAAAGATGGATTCCCGTTTTCACGGGAATGACGGATGGGGGGCGCGGGAATGACGGAAAAGAGGGAAAGGCGGGAATGACGGACATCTAGCGCGCAGAACCACCGCTCCCCAAAACAAAAATGGGCGCTCGTGCCCTTCCCCAAAGGGGCGAAGGGGTATAAGCTAGGGGGCAACATCCTACGCGAGGTGAGCCTTGTCCTCCATAAACCAGCGATACGTGGAAAAGTTCCCGGCCTCGGCCGAACTCTTCGAGAAGGCCGTTGGCTACTTCCCCAGCGGCATAACCCACCAGAACAGGTTTGCCGAGCCCTTCCCCGTCTACTTCAACCGGGCCGCCGGCGCGGTTAAGTACGACTTGGACGGTAATGAGACCATCGACTTCGTTATGGGAAACGGCGCCCTGCTCCAGGGCCACGCCCATCCCGAAATAGTCGAGGCCGTCACCGCGCAGGTGGCTAGGGGCACCCACTTGGGCGGCAACACCCCCTTTGAAATGGAATGGGCCGACGCCATTATGCGGCTGGTCCCCTCTCTGGAGCAGGTGCGGCTCACCAACTCCGGCACCGAGTCGACCTACCTGGCCATCCGGTTGGCCCGCGCCTTCAACGGCAAGCCCAAGATACTGAAGTTCGAGGAGCACTTTCACGGCTGGCACGAGTACGCCCTCCCCTCCCAGGGCAACGCCCCCGCCGCCTCGGTGCCGCCGGCCATCATGGACATGGTCATCGTGGCGCGGCCCGACATCGCCGAGGTGGAGGAGATCCTGAAGAACGACCCCGAGGTGGGAGTGGTTATCTTGGAACCCACCGGCGCCCACTACAGCTGCTTCCCCATCCAGCCCGACCCCTTCCTGCGGCAGCTGAGAGACCTCACGGCCAAGTACGGCGTCGTGCTCATCTTCGACGAGACCATCACCGGATTCCGCATATCCAAGGGGGGCGCTCAGACACGCTACGACATCCAGCCGGACCTTTCCACCTTTGGGAAGATAGTCGCCGGGGGGATGCCGGGGGCCGCCGTCGGCGGACGGGCCGAAATCATGGAGATGATGTCTTTCAGGGGGAACCCGGAGTGGGACAACCGCCGCCGCATCGGTCAGGGGGGAACCTTCAACGCCAACCCGCCCACGGCGATGGCGGGGATCGTGGGCCTGAAGATGATAGCCGAGCAGCCCATCAACGAGCGGGCCGACGCCATGGCCGCGCGGCTGAGGGCGGGACTGAACGACGCCTTCCAGCGGGCCGAGGTCACCGGGTTCGCCTACGGCATAGCCTCCCTGGTGAACCCCATTATGGGCCTGGAGCCGACGGGTGACTACGAGGCCCCGGTCATCAGCTACGAAGACCGCCGGGCCGCCATGACCGCCAAGCGCACCGGGCTGCTCACCAAGGCCATGCTCACCCACGGGGTTCACGTCATGGGCGGCCAGGTCTTCATGGTGTCGTCAGTCCATACGGAGGAGCAGATCGACAGGACCATTGAGGCCTTTGAGTCGTCGCTGCGGGAGTTGCGGGCCGAGGGGGTGGTGTAACGCCCTCTCAGCCAGGGCCGGCGGACGGCGCCGAGTCTCGTCGCGGATGCGGCGTCACTTCACCGCCAGCGGCTACGTGGCCCACCGGGGCCGGGTGTTGCTTCACTGGCACCGGAAGCTCAACGCCTTCCTGCCTCCGGGAGGGCACGTGGAGCCTGACGAAGACCCGGTGACGGCCGTTCTCCGGGAGGCCTTGGAGGAGACGGGTTTGACCGTTGAGGTGATGCCCCGAGGCCCCAACCTGGGCGTTGAGCGCCCGGCCCAGCTGCCGGCTCCCGAGGCGGTGATGCTGGAGGATATCGACGACCCGGAGGCCGGCCCCCACCAGCACGTTGACCTCATCTACTTCTGCCGACCGGTTGGCCCCATCGAAGGGCTGAAGGATGGCTGGGTCTGGGTGTCCGGCGAGTCGCTGGCCCGGCGGGAGGCGGTCGTGAGGGGGGATGGCGTGGCGGCGCGTCTGCCGGAGGATGTCCGGCGGCTGGCCTTGGCCGCCCTGAGCCGGGCGGCGGCCTGCGGTTCCTAGCGAGGGCCGGTTCCCTCGGCGTCCTTCTTCAAGAGCAGCAGAAAGCTCCTGGTGGAGCGGGCGAGGACCAGGCGGGCGTAGACGGCCCCAATGAAGTGGGACGCGTTTAGGGGCATCACCAACCGCGTGCGCTCAGTAACCCGGGTGCCGCCGTTATGAGGCTCCAAGATGGTCTCGCCGCTGCCCCGGGTGGCCCGGCCCCGGAATTTGTTGGACGCCTGCTGCGCCAACCTGTGGGGCGGTTTTACCTCAACCACGCTGAGGGTCAACTCCCCCTTTCTGGCCCCGCTTATGCTCAGGGCGTCGCCGCCCACGCTGTAGGTGGCGTCGATGGACGCGCCGGTCCTGAGGGCCTCGGCGGGCCTCTCGACTCGAAGGGTGACGCCCCACATGGCCCTCAGCAGGGTGGAGCGGCCGGCGTTTCGCAGCAGGGCGTCGAAGACCCGCTGGGGCGGCGCGTTGACGTAGATGGCGCCCTCGTGACTCACCCGCCGGAGCAGGATTCCAACGGCGAAGACGCCCAGAAAGGCCGCGCCCCCCGCCAGGAGGGTGAGGGTGAGGCCCAGGTTGGACACGCCGGCGTAGACGCCAATGCCCACGCCGATTATCGTGCCGCTGATGACCTCCAGCGACCACCACTGGAGCTCGCCCAAGGGCAGAACCCGGTATCCCTTATCTTCGGTACTCATGCGCAACCGTCCAGCTTCCCATAATCCAGCCCCAATTTTGCGCCCACGAGCCTCCACCCGTCAACCGGGCATTTACCCATAGGATGGATTCCCGCTTCCCTCCCATACATCATTCCCGACCCCTTACTATTCGTCATTCCCGCGCAGGCGGGAAGGGCGCGTGCGCCCACTTAGTTTTGAAGAGCGTTGGCTCTGCGCGTTAGATGTCCGTCATTCCCGAGAAGGCGGGAATCCATCTTCTCCCCTCTACTACGCTAGGGGAAGGGCGCGAATCGCCGGCGGCGGCCATCCCCGTTACGGCCAGACCATTGAAGGCCACCCCGCTCGTCAAGGGGGAAGGGGGGAGCGCCCACAAGGGGTGACGCCGGGATTCGAGGCGCTGGTTCCGGGTTGGGGCCTTCCTGGATTCCCGCCTTCGCGGGAATGACGGAAAGGAGGGCGGGAATGACGGAAGGGGGCGGGAATGGGGCAAGGGGTGACGCCGGGATTCGAGGCGCTGGTTCCGGGTTGGGGCCTTCCTGGATTCCCGCCTTCGCGGGAAGGGCACGCGTGCCCACTTAGTTTTGAGGAGCGTTGGTTCTGCATTGGGCGCTTCCTGGATTCCCGCCTGCGCGGGAATGACGAGAGGGCGTGGGAATGGCGTGTTGACCTGCGCGGGGCTGGCTTTATCGGGGCCGTTATGCCATAGTTGCTTGACCTCGGAACCGGTTCCTACGAAAAGGCCATCTATGAACAGCCTGGTGATTCGCACGGACAAGCTGACCAAGCGCTTCGGCGCCGTTCGGGCCGTTAACGGCCTGTCGCTGGAGGTGCCCCGCGGCCACATCTACGGGCTGCTGGGTCCCAACGGCTCCGGCAAGACCACCCTTATGAACATGCTTTTGGGACTGGTGAAGCCCACATCCGGGGAGTTCAGCCTCTTCGACCCCGGCTCCGACTACCTGGAGGCCCTGCGCCGCGTCGGGGCCATCATAGAGTCGCCCACCTTCTACCCCTACATGTCGGGACACGCGAACCTAGCCTACTTCCAGGGTATCTCCGGGAAGGGAACCCCCCGCGAGTTGGACGACCTCCTCGAGCAGGTTGGCCTCGCCCCCCGGCGCGGCGACGCCTATAAGACCTATTCCCTGGGCATGAAGCAGCGGCTGGGGGTGGCCTACGCCCTGATGGGGGAGCCGGAGCTTATGTTTCTGGATGAACCCACCAACGGGATGGACCCGGCGGGCATGGCGGAGATGCGGAACCTCATCAAGGGCCTCAGCGCAGGGGGCCGCACCGTGCTAATCTCCAGCCACCTCCTCAACGAGGTGGAGCAGGTCTGCGACAGCGTGGCCATCCTGTCCAAGGGCGACCTGATAGCCCAGGGCAAGGTGACCGACCTGGTGCGGTCCAAGGACCGGGTCCGCGTCCGCACCACCGACGACGCCAAGGCCGCCGGCATCCTGTCGGCCCTGGAGTGGGTGGAGCAGGTGGACGCCGACGATGATGGGATGGTGGTCACGGCCCCCGTCCACCGCTCGGCGGAGTTGACCGCCGCCCTCAGCCGGTCCCAGGTTTACGTGGCCGCCATGATCCCCATACAGACCTCCCTCGAGCAGTACTTCCTCGAGGTGACGGGGGAGGAAGAGGTCGCCGCCCCGTGATAGCTCACCTGCTGGTTCTGGCCAGATGGGAATGGTTCAAGCTGCGGCGGCGTTGGGCGCCGTGGGTTCTCCTGGGCATCCTCTTGCTCTTCACCCAACTGGTGGTCATAAGCTCCTTCTTCATCAACCGCGAGAACTACGACGCGGCGATCGCAGAGGCCGGCTACTACATGGAGGTGTCGATAGATGATGAACTGGTTGGGATGCGCGTCATGTGCGACGACCTCCGAGACGGGGGCGTCCCTCCTGAGGTAGAGGCCATGCCGGAGGAGCAGCGGCCGTATGTCAACTTTGAGTTAGAGGATGCGCGCACCAGGTGCGGGCTGGGCGGCGAGCGGGACTTTTTCGTCCTGCCCGCCAGCATTGCCCAAGGCCTCGGCGTAACCCACGCCTTGTCGATTATGCTGTTCATGTTCCTGGTCGCCTCAGCCCTGGGTTCCGAGTACTCATGGGGCACCCTGCGGACAGTCCTCACCAAAGGCTCCGGTCGCTGGCAGTTTCTCGGTTCCAAGGCGTTCACGCTGCTTATCATGGGCGCGGCGGGGCTTCTTGTCGTGTCTGTGGGAGTTCTCGTTAGCAGCCTCATCTTTGGCTCCTTCGCCCCCACCGGCGGCATCGCCGACCAGGGGGATTGGGCCGGCGTGGCCAAGACCCTCGGCAAGTCCGTCTACGCCCTGGTCCCGTACCTGGCCTTGGCCCTCTTCTTCACGGTCTTGACCACCTCCACCGGGGTTGGAACGGCCTTGGCCTTCGGATACTTCGTGGTAGAGTCGATAATGGTGGGCATCCTCGCAGCCTTCTGGGACTGGTTTGACTCGGTGGCTCAATTCGTTTTGGGCACAAACGTCTCTGCCTGGATGCAGGAGGAGGGGACAGCAATAGTTTCGCTGTCGCCGCTAAACGTCGATCCCCCCGGCGCCCTCCACGCCTTCTTTGTGATACTGGCCTACGCCCTAATAATCGGCGCCGGGGCCTTCTGGCTCTTCCAGCGAAAGGACGTGACGGGGGCCAAGGGCGACTAGCCCTTTGGGGGAAGGGCACGCGTGCCAGCGCCGCTTAGCCGTGATGTGACCTTAGCCGGACTCCACCCTGCACCCGGCCCACTCCGACGACACCGGCCCGCGCTTATCCGACTCCCTTCCCGTCATTCCCGCCCCTCCCTCCATCCGTCATTCCCGCCTCCCTTTTCCGTCATTCCCGCGCAGGCGGGAATCCAGGAACCCTACATCCCAAGGCCAACGTTTCACGAAACAGAGTGGCGTTCCCGCCATCTCCGCGCAACCACACCGCCCCTCTCGTCAAGGGAGAGTGGCGGGGGGCGGGCGGCTCACCGGCGCTGAATTGGTAGGCGGGGAGTGGATTTCCGCGCCTCTCCATCCGTCATTCCCGCGCAGGCGGGAATCCAGGAACCCTACATCCCAAGGCCAACGTTTCACGAGACAGAGTGGCGTTCCCGCCATCCCCGCGCAGGCGGGAAGGGCGCGTGCGCCCACTTTGTTTTGAAGAGCGCTGGTTCTGTGTTTTGGGCTGCTGACTCCCACCCCCTTCCTTTCCGTCATTCCCGCGAAGGCGGGAATCCAGGAACCCTACATACCAAGGCCAACGTTTCACGAAACAGAGTGGCGTTCCCGCCATCCCCGCGCAACCACACCGCCCCTCTCGTCAGGGGAGAGTGGCGGCGGGCGGGCGGCTCACCGCCTCACCCCATCCGTCATTCCCGCGCAGGCGGGAATCCATCTTTCCCCTCTTTTACCCCAAGGCAATCGCACGATGGCGCAAGCGCCAGTAAGAGCTAGTCTTGTTACGGCCAGACCCGCGTTAGGGTGGCGCCTTCGGGTGACGCGGGGTTTGAGACGCTGGTTTTGGGATGAAGGCTTCCTGGATTCCCGCCTGCGCGGGAATGACGGAAAGGAAGCGGCAGGCTAGGGCCAGAGGCCGCCTGCAAGGAGCGCTCCTACGGGTGACGCGCGGGGGCGGGGATGGATTCCCGCCTGCGCGGGAATGACGGAGGGGGGCGGGAATGACGGGAAGGGAGGTGGGTGGGCGTGGGCCGGGTCCGTAGGGTGCCCACAAGGGACGCTCCTACGGATGACGCGCGGGGGCGGGGATGGATTCCCGCCTGCGCGGGAATGACGATAGGAGGCGCGGTAATGACGGAAAGGGAGGCGGGTGTGCGTGGGCCAGGTCCGGAGGGCGGCCACAGGTATCGCCCCGCCGGATGACGCGCGGGGGCGGGGATGGATTCCCGCCTGCGCGGGAATGACGGAAAGGGGGGCGGGAGTGACGGATAAGGGGCCAGGAATGGCGGTTAGGCGGAGGCCCCTTGACGAGAGGGGGGAGCGGGGATGACGGGAGGGCGCCGCCTCCCTTAGCCCTCAACCCCCAGGAACCCCTTGGTGGCGGCTATGAACTCCTGGGGCTTGTCCACCGTCACCACGTGGCCGGCGTCCTCCACGTCCACGGAGCTGAACTTGTCGTTGGCCTTCTTCATCCGCTCGATGATGTCGTCGGACACCAGGACGCTCTCTTTGCCCCGCACCTCCAGGATTGGGCAGGTGATGGTATCCAGGCTCCGCCAGTACCGGGCGATGTGCTTGGGGTCCTGGTTGTCGGGCAGGACGCTGTTGAAAAGGACCGGGTCGGCCTTCCAAGCCCACTTTCCCGTTGGACGCTGCTCGATTCTGTTGGCCATGTCCTTGCGGAGCCGGGCCTCGTCGGCCCAGGGGTTGCCCGCCCGCGCCCACGCGAAGGCCTCCTCCAGGGTGTAGAACTGCAACGGGGTGGGGGGACGGTTCGTCTGCTCTTGCAGGGCGGCGTCGCTGCGCTCCGGCGCAATGTCCACGATGATAATCCTGTCGACCGTCACGTCCGCCATGCCCGCGCGCTCGGCGGCGTAGAGCAGGGCGTTCCACCCGCCCATAGACAGGCCCACCAGGGTCACCCGCTTGAGTTCCAACCTGTCGATGAGGGCGGCCAGGTCCTCCACGAACCGGTCCCGGGCGTAGCCGTCGACGGCCCAGCCGCTGCCTCCGTGGCCCCGCTGGTCCACCGCCAGCACGTGGTAGTGGGGCGACATGGCCAGGGCGAACTCGTCCCAAATGTGGGCCTGGCCGGTGTGCCCGTGCATACAAATCATGGCCGGCTTGCCCTCCGTTCCCCAGTCCAGGCAGCGCAGCTGGACGTTGTTCACGATTATAAATCTTTCCTTGTAGGCGGTGGCGGTGGTCATTTCTGTCTTCCTCACCCGGTTAATCGCCTCGGGGCAGTCCCCGGCGGCTGGGTCTATTGTAACGCCTGGCGTCAACCGGGGCTATGGGGGAAGCTGTGGGGCTGCTAGGGAACCTGGGTGAAGTCTAGGACCACCCGCCCGACGCCCTTCCCGGCCTTGAGAATCCTGTAGGCGTCCATGGCCTCGCGCCAGGGAACCGCGCGGGAGACCACAGGCCGAATTCGGCCCTCCGCGACGAGTTCAACCGCCTCCTCCACGTGGCGCCGCGACGTGCCCAGGGAGCTTACCAGCGTTGCCTTCCGGAATATAAGCTCGGCCAGGTTGAGGCGCGCCGGCTTTCCCGCCACCTCGCCCAGGATGACGACCCTCCCGGAGGGCGCCAGGGAGCGGATAACGCTGGGGAACAGGGGCGACCCCACCGTGTCTATGACCGCGTCGGCGCCCCGGTCTCCGGTGAGGGCCAGGACCACCTCGGAAAAGTCCAACTCACCGGTGACTATGACCTCCGCCGCGCCCAGACGCTTCAGAGCGTCGGCCTTCTCCTCGGAGGAGGTGACGGCCAGCGCGACGGCGCCGCGGTTCCGGGCCATCTGCACGACGTGCGCGCCGAGGCCTCCCCCCGCTCCCGTGACCACCACCCGCTCGCCGGGCTGTATTTGGGCCTTTTCCACGGCCTGCAACCCCACGCCGATGGGACACGCCAGGAGGCAGGCCTGCTCCCAGGGCAGATGGGCAGGGACTTTGACCAGGCCGGTCTCCCGCACGCTGACGAACTGGGCCATTCCCCCGTTGGAGCCGTGGCCAAGCCGCCGCGCCTCCGGGCAGAACCGCTCCTCCCCTTGGAGACACCATTCGCACTGGCCGCAGCCGTCGATGGGCAGGCATACCACGCGGTCGCCGGACCGGAGGTTGGCGACCTTGGCTCCCGCGTCCGCCACCACGCCGGCGATTTCGTGCCCCGGCGCCAACGGCAGCTTAACCCCGCGCCTCAGCGTCCCCTCCATGACCAGCAGGTCGTGACGGCAGAGGCCACAGGCGGCCACCTGCACCAGCGCGTCGCGTTCCCCCACCGGAGGCGCCGGCAAGTCCAGCGCCGCCAAGCGCGGCTCCGGCCCGGCCCTTTCCAGCATCAGGGCCTTCACGACGATTTGCGTCTATGGGAGATGTTGGTTGATAATAGCTTCACGTCATCCAACCCAAAGGAGCAGGCCATGAAGCTCGGCGCCCACGTATCCACCGCAGGAGGCATTCAGAAGTCCGTGGACCGGGGAACGGACATAGGATGTGAGGCCATTCAGATATTCGGTTCCTCACCCCAGAGTTGGTTCTTCAAGCCCGTGGCAGAGGAAAACATCCAGGCCTTCAAGGAGAAGCGCAAGGAGGCGGGGATAGGCCCGGTTTTCTTCCACTGCATCTATCTTATCAACCTGGGCAACCCCAACCCGGCCAACGTGCAGAAGGGCGTCAAGTCCCTGACCAACTACATGAACTTGGCAGCCGCCGTGGAGGCCGACGGCATTATTTTCCACCCCGGTAGTCACAAGGGCGCGGGATATGACGCCATCCTCAAGCAGACGGTGGACAGCATTATCGAGGTCCTTGAAAGCTCACCGGAAGGCCCCTGGCTGACCCTGGAGAACACCGCCGGGATGGGACAGCATATTGGCGCGCGGTTTGAGGAGTTGGGCAGGATTATTCATACGGTGGGCAGCCCACGGCTGAAGGTGTGCCTGGACACGGAGCACAGCTTTGCCGCCGGCTATGACGTGCGCACTAAGGACGGCTTGGAGGCGGCCATGGAGGAGTTTGACCGCGAGATTGGGTTGGACCGCCTGGTCGCCGTTCACGCCAACGACTCGAAACAGCCTCTGGGCTCCGGCATAGACCGGCACGAGAATATCGGACAGGGGCACATCGGCATTGAGGGGTTTGAGACCATCATGGCCCATCCCGCCTTCCGTGACGCGCCCTTCTTTTTGGAGGTGCCGGGCATGGAGGGCAAGGGGCCGGACAGGGCCAACCTGGATATCCTCAAGGACATACGGGAAAGGCTGGGGATAGGGGCTTGATCCGGTTGAGCCGCAAGGAGTTCCGCGACCTGGCGGCCGAGCGCTTTGAGGAGCTTCCCGCCGGGATACTCGCCTACCTGGAGAACCTGGACGTGGTGGTGGAGGAGTGGCCAAGCGCCGAGTTGCTGGCCGAAAGCGGGGCCACCCGCCCCGACGAACTGCTGGGGCTGTACACCGGCGTTTCGCGGCTGGAGCGGGGCGACGGCCTGCCTATGCTGCCGGACAAGATAACCCTGTTCCAGCGACCCATTGAGGCCATTTGCCGTTCTAGGGAGGAGGTCAGCCTGGAGGTGCGCAAGACCCTGCTCCACGAGGTGGGCCACTACCTGGGCATGGATGAGGCGGAGTTGGAGCGGCTGGGTTACGGGTGAGGGGGGTTAGGGGACGCAGACTTTGCATTCCGAGACGGGGCGCCTCGTTGCTCTAGCTAGGGCTAGAGCCGACATCCTGTATCCGAGTGGGCCGAGCCACCGGTTGTCGTCCAGCCGAGAATCTTGCACTCCCTTGCCGTCGTTGCAGTACCGGCACTCCCCAAGGTGGACCTTTGAGGAATTGGTGGGGTCGTCCTCATAGACGTAGTAACTCAGTTCTACACCTCTTCATGCTTTTGCGTTTCGCGCGTCTACGCGTCTATTAGTACAGGGCCTTTAACTGCTCGTCAAGCGCTACTCTATGGGTTGGGGGGTAGCCGCCCTCCTGCCACTTGGGGCGGCTGGGTTACGGGTGAGGGGGGTTAGGGAACGCAGATCTTGCACTCATAGATGGGGCGCTTCGTCTTTCTGGCCTTGGCCAGAGCCGACGCCTTGTCTGGGAACGCACCGTGCCACCGGTTGTCGTCCAGCCGATAACCTTTTTTTCCTTCGCCCCATTTGCAGTCGCGGCATTCCCCACGGTGGATCCTTACGTAATTAGTTTCGTCATCCTCATAGACGTAGTAACTCATTGTCAGACCTCCTCAGGCTTATTGCGTTTCGCGCGTCCACTAGTCCAGGGCCTTTAGCTGCTCGTCAAGCTCCTCATCCGTGGGGGGGCCGTAGCCGCCCTCCTGCCACTTGGGGCGGGTGAGGTCCTGGAAGGACCCCCCGGCGCCGTACTCCCGGATTCGCACCACCACGGGCAGCGGCACGGCGTGGCCGAAGACCAGGGCCTGCTGCTTGGGGTCCAGCTTCTGAAGCACGGACCGCAACTCCCGGCGTCCCTGCGCGCCGGACAGAGTGGCGTCGACGTCCCGCTCATCGTCCAAGGAGCAGGTAACCTTGGTGCCTATCTGGCTCATCACCTCCGAGTCGATGGCGCTGGGCCGTTGGTCTATCACCATCAGGGTCACGTTGTACTTCCGCAGCTCCCGCGCGATGTCGCCGAAGATGGTCTGGGAGGCGATGTTGGGGTTGAGGAACCGGTGGGCTTCCTCAATGCAGATGACCAGGGGACGGGGCGCCGCGCCGGACCCGCCCTCGGCGGCCTCAGTTCGCTGAACATAACGTTGATGTATGCGGCGGGTGAGCAGGTTGGCCACCAGGATATAGGCGCTCAGGTTGCTCCCGTAGCGGCCGAACTCCAAGACCACGTGGACGCCCTGGTCCAGTCGCTCCAGTATCCGCTTCACCGAGTCGTCCAGGGCCCTGGGCTTCATAAAGGCGTACCGTTTAAGTTGGGACAGCCGGTTGTGCAGGGTCGCGAGGGCGGCGGTGTTGACGCCAATCTCGTTGGCTAGTTCGTAGACCTCCTGGCGTCCGGCCAGCCCAAGGAACGCTTGCAGCCACTTCTTACGACCGAACTTGCGCTCAAGGTCGTAGGCCGCCGCCGCCGCCACCTCCGATAGGTTTAGGGTCTGCCGCAGAAGCTCCACGTCGGCGGGCTCCACCTCGTCGTAGCCCACCTGCACCTCGAAGTCCATCTTTGAGCCACGGCGGATGGAGCTTTCCGGGTCTAGGCTGAACACCGACACCTTTGACTGGAACAACTGCTTCAGCCCCTGCACCTGCCGGTTCCTGTCCGTGTCCTGGCCGGCCCAGCCGTACTCGTTGTGCATGTCGAAGATGAGGCTGGAGGCTACGTCTCGCTGGAGGATGCCCACAAGCAGGAGCCGGGTCAAAAAGGTCTTCCCCGTTCCGCTCTTGCCAAAGACGCCGGTGGAGCGCTTAACCAGCTCCTCGACGTTCAGGCAGACCTGCGCCTCCATGTCCAGGGGATTGCCGATGTAGAAGCGGCTGCTGTCCTCCTTGCCGAAGACCACCTCCATGTCTCGCTGGGAGGCCCTGTGGGTGATGGAGAAGTGAGCGGGAACGGTCTTGGCCGGCTGCGGCTTCTCCTCGTCGCCGAGAACGGGCGGCATGGTGAGCATGGGCATGACCGAAAGGGCGCCGTAGGTCACGGCCCCCGACACTATCCGCGCGATGAAGGGGTCGCTCACGTCGGGCGGGGACTGGGCGAGCCGCGGGTCCGACGACCCCAGGCTAACGTCGGTCACCATGCCAAAGAACAGGCGCCTCTCCCCCTTGATGGTGACGTAGACGCCTTCCTGTATCTCCTCCACCGACACCCCGGGGTTCAGCCGCACCTCCACGCCGCGGCTCAGGGAGCCTTCAACCACCATCCCCAGGGGTTCGCCCAAGGGGCCGTCAACGCTCACGTCAGCCTCCTTAGGATAGCGTTGAGCCGGGGAACCTGGTCGGATAGTTCCCGAGCTAGGGCGTTCCCGGCGCGGTGAAGCAGGCCCTGCCCGTCGGCGGCTTGGCGGCCGGCCAGGCGCAGGCAGGCCACGATGACCTCGTCGGGGGACGGCAGGTCGCTGTTGAGGAGAAGGCGCGCGAAGTCGGGGGACGATACCAGGGCCTCCGCCTCATCCGCCGGGCAGGGGTGGGCGAAGGAGTGGATTTTGGGCGGCAGCGGCGGGAGTCCGGCCACCGGCGCCCCGTCCCGTAAGTGGCCCACGATTAGGCATCTCAAGCGGGTGCACAGCAGCTTGTCCAGCTGAGGGTTGCTGCGGTACACCTCCTCCACGGTGGCCGCGTCCTCACCCCTGGCGATGACCGGCCTGCCCGGGTCCAAGGCCTCGGTGGACACCTCCGTTATGAGGGCGTACACGGGCGGGTCGCCGACGCGGGCCAACGCGCCGAGAGGCGGCGATTCGTACAGCCGGTAGCACTGCACCGCGCACCGGCGGGAGGAGGCCTCCACCACCTCGCCAATGCGCCCTTGGGCCGGCCCCACTAGACCCACGCCATCCGTTTGGAGCGGCTTTTCTCCGAGCCGGATATGGACATACCCCGGCGGACCAGGGAGCGGTCCACCAGTTCGCGGAAGGTCCGGCGGTCGCCGCCGCCGATGACGGCCTGTTCGTGGGCTTCGGATATGGCCACCGGGTATCCCATGCCGCGGCGGGTCTGGTCCAGAATGAGGGTGTGGGTCAGGGAGAGGAGGGCCTTGTCGAGGGCCACCCACTCCGGCATCTCCACCCGCGCCACCTCCTCCCCGGTGTGCAGGTAGTAGAAGCATATGCGGTGGCCCCGGCCGTACTCATCCACGATGGACGAGTTGGTGGAGAATAGGCAGGAACGCTGCCCCGGCGCCAGAAGCTCTTCGAACAGTTCCCTATCAAGCAGGTGGTTCACCATGCTGCACGGAGAGTGGGGGGAGCGGCGGGGGCGGCATACCCGTTTGCACTCGGCGGAGTCGAATTCGCAGAGGTGAAGGCGCAGGGCGTTGGCCGCCTCGCGGCTGCGGGGCAGGCTCACGTAGGCGGCCAGGGCAAGGACGCGACGGCGGGACATTTCGCGGAGGGCGTCAAGGGCCGGCGTCAGGCCCCTTTGGATAATCTCCGTCCGCACCAGCTCCGGGTAGCCCTGGCCCGCCAGCGCCCACAGGATGAGGGAGCCGTCCAGCAGGGCCAGGGTGGGCGCGTCCGCCGGGGCCTTGTCTCGGATTAACGGCGCCAGGGCCTTCACCTCTTCCACCGTGCGCATGAGTCCCAGGATGGCGCCCTCAATGGGTATCTCCGTGGCGCCCTCCGGCGTCTGCTCCGTCAGATACAGGCGGTCGTCGGAGTAGAGGCTCGGCTCGTTGTACAGGTAGGCGTCGGGGTCGTCGCCGTACCGCAGGACGCATCCCCCGATGTTGACGAGGGCGCAGGCCGCCGGCATGTGGCGGTCAACGTCGATGTGGGAGCCGTCCACCGACAGGACGCAGAAGTTCCCCGGCGCGCTCTTGGGCGGGTGGCTCGCGCCGAGGCCCTCCCCCGCCACGGCGTAGAGGAAGCGACGCTGGGCGGCGGGGCCGCTCTGCTTGGCCCGCACCTCCTCCGGGGCCGCCCGCCGCATGGCGTCCACGGCCTCGGACAGCCGCCGGGAGCGGTCGTTCTGCGCGCCTTTCAGACTGTGGGCAAAGCCCTCAATTTGTTGAGCCGTCTTGCCGAGGTTGAGGCTCATTGGGACTGCCTCAACGTCCGTTGGTCGCCTACGCGCCGGGTTATGCGCTGCTGGTCCAGCCACTCCAAAAGGGGGAGCACGTACTTGCGGCTGGAGTTCAACAGGGTGCGCGCTTCGGCCACCGTGACGCTGCCGTTCTGCCTGATGTGTCCGGTTATGGCCTCCACCATTTGCCGGTAGGCCGATGCGGAGAACACCACCGACTCGGCCACCTTCACCACCCTGTTGTCATCCACAAGGGCCGCCAAAAGCTCCTTGGTTATCCGCGCGTCCGTGGGTGGAGAGAAGGGTTCCGATTCCAGGGCCGTCAGGTACTCCTGGGCCTGCCGCTCCTGTTCGGGACTGAGGGTCGTCTTGTGCCGTTGGGACCGCGCCAAGGAGCCTTCCTCCACCATGGCCCCCTCCTCTGCCAGTCGCGCCAAGATCTGGGGGAACACCCCGGCGGTGAGACCGAGGCGGCTCCTAAGCTCCTCCTTGGGCATCCCCCTGCGAAGGGGGAATTGCTGGTGGCTCTCGTTCAGGATGGCCTCAACCCGGTTCTTCAGGCCCTCCCACCCGTGGGCGGAGTAGACCACGGAGTTGGCCCGCGCCTTGGAGCCTCCGAGCAGCAGGGCGTCGCCTGTGGCCGCCAGCTTGGACACGATGGTCTGAACGTCGGAGAGGGTTAGGTTGCTGCGCCGGGACAAGGCCGTAAGGTCGCAAGGCCCCCACCGGTTCACCGCGCCCAGGACCAGGTCCTCCAGGCTCCCCTTCTCCATGGCCGCCAGGCTTTCGAGGGCGGCGGCCGCGAAGGGGCGATGGCGCCGGGGGAAGGGGTCCACCACCGCGCCGCCGCCAAGGGTGGTCTCCGTGGAGCGAATGACAAAGAAGTCGCCCTTCACTAGGGGGACGGGTTCGGCCAGGTGAATCTGCGCCCAGGCCTCCTCGCCGGGCAGCAGTTCCCGGGCGCTCAGGAGCCGGGCGCGGGCCGCTGTCTCGCTGGCCAATGCGTGAAACGTTACGCGGGCGTTGTGCTTCATGGGCCTGGGGGCGTCGCTTATCAGCCTCACCTTGGCGTCAATCATGGTGGTGGGTTTGAGCCACCGGGGGGCCGTGACCGTCTCGCCGCGCCGGATCTCATCGTAGGAGACGCCGGACAGGTTCACCGCCAGGCGCCGGCCCGGGTCCGCCGTCTCGACCTTGCGGCGGTGGGTCTGGAGGCCCCGGATGCGGCATCGCCGGCCCGACGGGACCAGCTCCACCTCCTGTCCCACGGAGAGGGAGCCGTCTATCAGCGTTCCCGTGACCACGGCCCCGAAGCCGGCCACCGTGAAGGACCGGTCCACCGGCAGGCGGGGGCGGCCCAGGTCCTGGCGCGGCGACGCGGATGAGAGTATCCGCCCCATCTCCTCCAGCAGGTCTTGCAGCCCTTGGCCCGTGCGCGCGGACACGGCCTTCAGCGGCGCGCCTTCCAACGCGGTTCCTCGGAGGGCCTCCTCCGTCTCCACCGTCGCCAGTTCCAGGAACTCCTCGTCCACCAGGTCGGCCTTGGTTATGGCCACCAGCCCCCGTTTGATTTTGAGCAGGTCAAGAATGGCCAGGTGCTCCCTGGTCTGGGGCATAACCCCCTCGTCGGCGGCCACCACCAGCAGGGCCAAGTCTATGGCGCCGACCCCGGCCAGCATGTTGCGGACAAAGCGTTCGTGGCCGGGAACGTCGACAATGCTTATCTCCTGTCCCGTGGGCAGGGTGAGCCAGGCAAACCCCAAGTCGATGGTCATCCCCCGTTCCTTCTCTTGGGGCAAACGGTCGGGGTTGATGCCGGTGAGGGCCTCTATGAGGGTGGACTTGCCGTGGTCCACGTGGCCGGCTGTGCCTACAACGTGCATTTCAGCCTCGGTTGAGGGGCTGAACTAAGGATAGCAGTAGAAGGGAACGAGGGCAATTTTGAGCGGGAAGGAGCGTCCGTACGGGTACGGTAGGAAGGGCTTGGTTACTCGTACCTGAGGGCGTCAATGGGGCGCAGCCGGGCGGCGCGCATGGCCGGGTAGATGCCGAAGAAGATGCCGACCACCGCAGACACGGCCAGGGCGAGGAGCACGATGTCTAGGTTGAAGGTGGTGTTTAGGGTCTCGCCAGCCAGGCTCCACCCGTCCGCCAAGCGGGAGATCCCCACCCCCACGAGGACGCCTATCCCGCCGCCGACCAGGCTCAGGAGGGTGGCCTCGCCCATGAACTGCACGAGGATGTCCTTGCGCTTGGCTCCCAGGGCCTTGCGTATCCCTATCTCCCGCGTCCTCTCGGCGACGGAGACGAGCATGATGTTCATAATGCCTATGCCGCCCACCAGCAGGGATATGCCGGCGATGGAGCCGAGGAATATCACAAAGGTGTTCGTGGCGTCCTCGAAGGAGTCAATGATGTCCTGGAAATTGTTGATGTAGAAGTCGTTCCCGCCCGTCAGCCGGTGGCGCAGTCGCAGCAGGTTGGTTATCTCCCGTTCCGCGTCGTCCACCAGGTCCGGGCTCTTCACCTGCACGTTGATGCGGTCGACGGATACGCTTCCCTGGGTCGTCCTCTCCACGGCGAGGCGGTAGTAGGCCGTCGTGATGGGCACCAAGGCCGTCTCGCCAAATACGCCGGCCCACACTCCCGTTTCGTTCCGCGCCATAACGCCGATTACCGTAAACTGCCGTTCGTTAATCTTGACCGTCTGTCCAACCGGGTCTCGAAGCCCGAAGAGGCTTTCCGAAACCCTTGACCCCAGAACCACCACCTCCGAGCGGTTGGCGATGTGGCCGGCCGTTATGAAGTCGCCGTAGGAGAGGGTGACTTCCTGGGCGAGCTCGTACTCCGGCGTTACGCCGAGCACTTGAGAGAAGGTGTTGGCCCTTCCCGCCACTATCTGCCCTCCCGTGGACAGTTCCGGGGCCACCGCCGCCGCCGAGGGAACCCAGACCGGGTCCATCATGGCGTAGGCGTCGTCCAGGGTGAGGGTGGAACCGGTGCCCTGGCCGAGGAACCGCGGGCCTTCAGTGGCGGCCCCCGGCTGCACGATGAGCTGGTTGGCGCCGAGGGACTGGATGTCCTCGGTGATGGCCGCCTGGGCCCCCCTTCCTATGGACATGAGGGAGATGACCGCCGCCACTCCTATGACGATGCCCAGAATGGTTAGGCTGGAGCGCAGCTTGTTGACCCATAACGCGGTCAGGGCCGACCATAGGGTGTCTGCCGGGCTCATTGCTCCCACACCCTCTTGCGGAAGGATGCCCCCGGGGGCTTGTCGGCCACCACGCGGCCATCGAGCATATAGATGATCCGTTGGGTGCGAACCGCTATCTCGGTGGAGTGGGTCACGACCACAACGGTTATGCCCTCCTCGCGGTTCAGGCGGGTGAGGATGGATATAATCTCGTTGCTGGAACCGCTGTCCAGGTTCCCCGTCGGCTCGTCTGCCAGGATGATGGTCGGCTCCTGGGCGAGGGCCCGGGCGATTCCCACCCTCTGCTGCTCCCCGCCGGAGAGTTCGGTTGGAAGGTGGTTGGCGCGCTCCGACAGCCCGACCCGCTCCAGGGCATACCGGGCGCGCTCCCTCCGGTTGGGCTCACGGCTGTACATGAGGGGGAGCTCAACGTTGCGGCGGGCGGTGAGGCGGGGGAGGAGGTTGTAGGTCTGGAAGATGAAGCCTATCTCTCTGCCGCGTATCTCCGCCAGATGGTTGTCCGTCAGGTAGGCGACGTTCCTATCCTCCAGCCGGTAGACGCCGGAGGTGGGCAGGTCGAGGCACCCGATGATGTTCATCAGGGTGGACTTTCCGGAGCCGGACACACCCATCACCGCGACCATTTCGCCTTTGGCTATGCAGAGGCTCACGCCGTTGAGGGCGGCGACCTCAACGCTCCCCACGTTGTACACCTTCTTAACGTTCTCAAGGATAATCATGGGGACATGCGCCCTTTAGCTCTGTGAGGCATCACCACCGCGCCGGCCTAAGACGGGTCCTCAACGTAGACGACCCCGCCGCCGGGCGGCGGTCCCATCATCGCCCCTTCTCCACCGGGGCCGAACTGGAAGAAACCTTGTTGGGGGGTCTGGAGGACGACCTGCTCGCCTGCGGACAGCCCACTGGTCACGATGGTCCAGAAGCCGTCGCTGATGCCCAGGGAGACGGGCCGCTCAACCTCCTCTCCATCTTCCTCCACCCACACCATAACGGTGGGTTCGGTGAAGCTGCCCCGCAGGGCCTGAACGGGGGCCAGGAGGCCGCTCGCCTGCTCTATCACCACGCGGGCAACGGCGGTCATGCCTTCGCGCAGGTCCAACCCCGGCGGCGCGTCGATGCGCACGTTGACGGGGTAGGTCACAATGCCGCGCTGGTTGGTGGCCCCGGAGCCGATGCTGGACACCGTGCCCCGGAGGAATTCGCCCATGCGCGCGTCCATGGTCACGGCGGCGGGAGAGCCTACCCCTATGGACAGCACGTCGATTTCGTCCACGCTGCCGTCAACCTCCACAAGCTGCGGGTCCACGATTTCGACTATGGCGGTGTCTAGGCCAACCTCCTGTCCCACCTCGGCATTGACCTTGAAGGCGATCCCGTTCCAGGGGGCGGTGATGACGGAGGAGTGCAGCTGCTTCGTGGCGGCGTCTAGGGCTATCCGCGCCGAGGCCACCTGACTCTCGCGCAGGGCCACCTTCGCCAGGTCAACCCCGTCGATGATGTCTTGCAGGTCCTTCTCGGACTGGTTAAGGGTCTCCTGAGCGACGCCCACCTTCTGCACCGCGGCCCCCACGTCCAACGCGTTGGGCTTCGGCGGTCGGGAAATCTTCTCCAGGTCGTCCTCGGCCTTCTTCAGGACTATCTGGGCCAGGGTAATCGTCCGTTGGGCGGCCTCCAGATCCAAGGGGTCGGCGGCCTCAAGCAGCTTGTTCAGTTCCTTTGTGGCGTCAGCAATGGCCTGGGACGCCTGGGTCGTGGCCTCCCCCGCTTTGGACAAGGCCGTGAACGCCTGGGTTTGCAGGGTTTCCAGGTCCGACTTGGCGTCGTCGTACTTCTTCCAGTTGTCGCCGAACTCCTTGCTTATGCAGGTCTGCCTGTCGTTGAGGGACCTGTAGTCGTCGGCGCAGGTGGGGATGTAGAAATGGGGGAAGAAGTTCACCCACGCGGCAACCACCAGTTCGCTCCAGGGGGTGTCCGCGCTCTCGACGACGTCTTCAAGCCCTATGGCGTATCCGCGGGAATTGACCTGAATGGCGAACAGGGAATCCAAGTCGGCGTCCCAAGAAGCCAATAGCTCCGTGGGGGTCAAGGCCGCCTCTTCCTGGCTGACGTCGGCGCCGAGCCACTTCCCTACGATGGAGCGGTAGTCCGCAAGGGCCGCGTCAACTTTGGTCTGGCCGTCTTGCAGCTTGTCCGCCCACTGCTTCTCCTCAAGGGCGAGGTCGCGTTGGGCGTTGACCAAGGCGGTCTCCATGGAGTCGATCTTAGCCGTCGCCTTGGCCACGGCGTCCTTCTCAGCCCCGCTAAGCAGGTTCCTCAGGACCTTTTCGGCATTGGCCAGGTCCTGTTCAGCCCTAATCTGAGCCGTCCTGGCCTTGGCGATATCCTCCTCTAGGGTTGGCTCTACGAGCAGGTCGTTCAACTCCTTCCAGGCGTCTCTGAGGGCGACTTCAGACTTGGCCACCGTCTCAAGGGCTTGGGCCAGTTGCAAATCGGTGTAGGGGTTCTTCGCGTCAGCCAGGGACTTTTCGGCCTCTTGCAGCTTCACCCGCGCGTCGTCCACGGCCAACCGGAGGGAAGCCACGCTCTCGATGCCAAGGGTCGCGATGACCTGGTTCGTGGCCACCGCCTGCCCCTCTGTCACCGACAACTGCTCCACCACTCCACTGACGCCGAACCTGAGGGACTCCCTTCTGGGAAATACCAGGCTGCCGTTGATGGATACCTGGTTAACTACGTTTCCCATCGCCACGGGAACCAGCTGTTGATTCTCCGCCGAGGCGTCCTGATCGGGGTCGCTGACCCAGAAATAGATTCCGTAAGCGACTCCTCCCAGGGCCGCTAGAAAAATAACCACCAGCGCGACCCGTGGCCACATGCTCAGGCCCTTGAACGTGTCCATTACTGCTTTGCCCCCTTGCTGCCCTCTACCCTTCAACGGGTTCCGTCTTCTGCGTGTTAGCGCCAACTCCGTCACTCCGGAGCCGTCAACAAGTCTAGCCGCTAGAGGGTGGCCACGCTTACGGGATTGCAGGCTGGTTTTGGCCTAAATCGCTTCCCCCAAGGCGCGGGCCCCGTCCTCCCCCCGTCCTCCCCCCGTCCTCCTTGGATGTCGGAAACGGCCCGGAGGCGCTTGGAACCGCATTGATGGAGCTATCCTTCACTGCTAATATCGGGTGGATATGCCACGAGCAACCCATGAGCCTGTGGACGTGAACGCCGCCGAGTCTCCCGTTGGAAGCAGCCAGGCCGCCAGCGACGAGGCCCTCGTGCTCCTCGAGTTTCCCGCCGTCCGGGAGCGGTTGGCGGGGCTGACCGTCCTGTCGATGGCCAAGGAGGGCGCCCTGGCCCTCACGCCATCCTCCGACGCCGGCGAGATACGCCGCCGCCAGCAGGGCTGCGATGAGGCGCGGCGGTTCATCGAGGGCCACGGCTCCCTAGACCTGACGGGCGTGTTGGACGTGCGGCCCCTGGCCCAGCGCGCCATCCTGAAAGGCGTCCTGAAGGGCGAGGGCCTGCGAGAGATACACGACACCCTGCGGGCGTGTCGCAAGGTGCGGGCCGCTCTGGCCGGCCGCAAAGACCTGCCCCATCTCTCCGACCTGGCCCGGTCCATCCCCTCCACCAGATCTCTGGAGGAGAGGTTGGCGGCGTCCATAGACCCCAAGGGGGACGTGGTGGAGGATGCCTTCCCCGCCCTGCGGTCCCTGCGGAGACAGGGCCGGGAGGCCCACGCCAAGCTGACCGCGGCCATGGAGCGGACCCTTAGGCGGCTGCGCGGTGACGGCGTGTTGCAGGACGCCGTGGTTATGGAGCGCAACGGCCGCCTCACGCTGCCCGTGAAGGCCGAGATGAGCCGCCGCGTTCCGGGTATTGTCCACGACGCCTCCCAGAGCGGGGCCACGGTTTTCGTCGAACCCCTCCAGGCCGCGCCCCTGGGCAACGAGTGGCGGGAGGCGTCCCTCGCCGCAGAGCGGGAGGAGGAGCGCATACTGCGAGAGCTCTCCGAGGCGGTGGGGTTCAAGGGCAGGGAGATACTGGACTCCCTGGCGGCGTTGTCGAAGCTCGACCTGGAACTGGCCAAGGGCCGGCTCTCCCTGGCCCTGAAGGGCGCCGCGCCCACCCTCATAGAGGCCGACGCCGCCTACGTGAAGTTAACCGAGGCCCGCCATCCCCTCCTCAAGGGCGGCGTCACGCCCATTGACATAACGGTGGGCGGCGAAAGCGGCGTCCTGGTCATAACCGGCCCCAACGCCGGGGGAAAGACCGTCGCGCTGAAAACCGCCGGCCTGCTGCTGGCCATGGCCCAGGCGGGGCTTCACGTTCCGGCCAAGCAGTGCGTTATGACGGTCTTCGATTCGGTGTACGCCGAGATTGGAGACCAGCAGAGCATTGAGCAGTCCCTCTCCTCCTTCAGTTCCCATCTGCAAAACCTCCGCGCGATAATGGAAGGGGCCACGCCGGCGTCCCTGGTCCTCTTCGACGAACTGGGGGCCAGCACGGACCCGGAGGAGGGGGCGGCCCTGGCCAAGGCCCTCCTAAGCCACTTCGCCGAGCGCGGGGTCTTGTGCGTGGCCACGACCCACTTCCGAGACGTGGCCGCCTACGTTCAGGAACAGCCCGGCATGACCAACGCCAGCGTGGAGCTTGACCCCGGAACCCTGGCTCCCACCTACCGGCTCACCGTCGGCCTGCCCGGCAGGAGCTACGCCCTGACCATCGCCAACAGAATGGGGATGGACCCGCAAACGCTGGAGCGCGCCCGTTCCCTCCTGTCCGTCGAGCACCGGCGCACCGACGAGTTGCTGGGACAGTTGGAGGAGGAGCGGCATTTGGCGGAGACCCAGCGAAGGGCCGCTCAGAAGGCGGCGGCGCGGGCCGATAAGCGGGGCAGGGAGTTGGAGGCGCGGCTGGAGGAGTTGGAGACGCAGAAGGCCCTCATAATGGATGAGGCCCGCCGCGAGGTGGCCCTGCGCGCCGAGGAGTTGTCGAAGAGGCTCCGGCGCGCCGAGCGGCTCCTGGATAAGCCCGCCGCCGCGCCGCAGACGTCGCAAATAAAGGACCAACGGGCCGAGGTGACGCGGGTCCGCAACGAACTCAGGTCTGCCCTGTGGCAGCCGCCGCCGGTGGCGGCCAGAGAGTGGGTTGGCGGCCTGCAAAGGGGCGACTTCGTATACGTTAAGGGGATTCCCAACCCGGTCGAAGTGCTGTCTCCACCCAACGGGGGTGACACCGTGGAGCTTCTGCTAGGCTCCGTCAGGGCCAAAATGCCCGCGTACCAGCTTGAGAAGAAGGCCCAGTCGCCCTTCCAGCAAACGCCCCAAGGGGTGTCGCTATCGAGGGCCTCCACCGGCCCCGCGGCCAGGGAACTGGACATGAGGGGTCTCCGGGTGGAGGAGGCGGAGATGCGACTTGAAGAGTTCCTCGACCGCGCGGCCCTAAAGGCCCTCTCATCAGTGACCGTCATCCACGGAAGCGGCACCGGCGCCCTGCGGGCCATGGTGAGGGAGCGGCTAAGAGGCCATCCCCTGGTCAAAACGGCGCGGCCCGAAGCGACCAACGCCACCGACGGCGTGACCCTGGTGGAGCTGCGGTAGCCCATGCGCGCGATAGCGGTCTTAACGGGTCTGGCCCTCTTGACGACCCTTGCGGGCTGCGCCGGAGTGGACGCGCCCACTCCCAGCACGGTTGCGGCCACGGCCACGCCGGTTCCGCCAACGGCCGCGGGCATTGAGGTGGTGTCTGAGGTCGTGGCAAGGGAGTTGAAGGCCCCGTGGGCCTTGGCCTTCGCCCCGGACGGGCGGCTGTTCGTGACGGAACGCGGCGGGACTATCCGGGTGGTGAAGGACGGAGAGGCCCAGTCGCCGCCCTACGCGCAGATTGAGGTGGCCACTGTAGGAGAGGCCGGACTCCTGGGCCTGGCCCTAGACCCGGAGTTCGAGTCCAACGGCTATCTGTACGTGTATCATACCTACAGTGACAACGGCGGCGCCCTGATGAACAGGGTGGTCCGGTGGCAGGACGACGGAGAGAAGGCGACAAACCCGTCTGTCATACTGGATGGCATCCCCGGCGCTCGCTACCACAACGGCGGCCGCCTCAAGTTCGGACCCGATGGCAAGTTGTACGTGACTAACGGCGACGCCAACTCCGGCGGGCTGGCCCAGGACCTGAATTCGCTGGCGGGAAAAATCCTCCGCATCAACAAGGACGGGTCCTTTCCCGAAGACAACCCCTTTCCCAACTCGCCTGTCTACTCCTACGGACATCGAAACCCCCAGGGCCTGGCCTGGCATCCGGACACCGGCGAACTGTACGCCACCGAGCACGGCCCCGTTGGCCGCGACGAGGTGAACCGGATTGTGGCGGGCGGCAATTACGGGTGGCCGACGGTTAGTGGCGATGCCGGAGACGCGCGGTTCCGCGACGCGGTGGCCCATAGCGGCGTGGATACGTGGGCGCCCTCCGGCGCGGCCTTCTACGACGCCGAGGCCCTGCCGCCGGAGTGGAGGGGGCGGTTGGTGTTCGGCGCCCTGCGGGGCCAACGGCTGGTGTGGGTGAAGCTCCGCGCGCCGGACTACCGGTTCGTTGAGGAGCAGGGCGCCCTGTTCGCGCGGCGTCACGGGCGCATTCGGGACGTGGTCCAGGGTTCCGACGGCTATCTCTACTTCGCCACCAGCAACCTGGACGGGCGCGGCTCCCCTAAAGAAGGTGACGACCATATACTGCGGATTGCCCCGGTGAACGGCGGGCTGAGCCGGCATGAAGCGTCGGATGACTCAGGGCCGGCGTCGGCGGCGAGGGGGGCGGGCAGCCCGGTTCGTTGACACCTTAGGCAAGGCAGGCTAGGCTATTGATGAAGGGGGGCCCGTAGCTCAGTGGTAGAGCGGCCGGCTCATAACCGGTTGGTCGTAGGTTCGAACCCTGCCGGGCCCACCAAGTTTCACAAAACCATGAGCCTGCGCGCTGCGGTTTAGGCCGCCGCCGGGTGAAGAGAGACATCCCCATCCACAGCACAGGACCGGGACAACCTACCGGCAACGGGGAATCCGGTTCCGGCCCGGTGGCGGAATCCACGAGGATAACCAGTCTCGACCTCATCCGCGGCGTGGCCGTGCTGGGAATCCTGTTGATGAACGTCGTCGGCTTCAAGTTCGGGCTTGTCCCCTACCTGAACATCAGCGCGGGCGGGTCGGAGACCTGGCTGGATTGGACCGTCGGCGTCTTTGGCGAAATCTTCATCGACCAGAAATTCATGGGGCTGTTCTCCCTCCTGTTCGGCGCCGGGGTGATGCTGTTCATCGACAGGGCCGCGGCCCGCGGCGGCCGGGCGGTCCTATTGAACCTCTGGCGCAACTGGCTGCTGCTCCTCATCGGCATCTTCCACTTCCTGCTGTGGGAGGGGGACGTGTTGATGATATATGCCGTCTCCTCCCTTTTCCTCGTGGCCATGAGGAAGCTCTCGTCGAAGACCCTCATCATCGTTGGCGGCGTCATTTTCCTGGCGCCCATCGCCAACGACCTCCTGCTCCAGTCCATAGCCAACTGGAACGACGCGACGCTGGCGGGAATATGGACTGAACCCGGCGGGGACGTGGGCGACCTGGATGCACTGCTCAGCCTGGGGACGTTGTCGGGTTACTTCATGCGAGGGCTGGGGATGATTATCATGGGCGCCGGCCTGTACCGGCTCGGCTTTATGAGCGGGAAGATGTCGCCTAGCGTCTATCGCAGGGTTGCGATTACTGGCGTCGGAATCGGCCTGCCCCTGGCGGCTCTGGGCGTCGTGTTGGTGGACGTGAACAACTTTTCAAACAACGTGGCCTTCATCGGCAACATCCCAAACAACCTGGGAGCCATCCCCGCGTCTCTGGGATACATGAGCTTGATAGTTTTATGGAATCAGCGCGCCGATAGCTGGCTGAAACGCAGGCTCAGGTCCGCCGGCCGGATGGCGTTGACCAACTATCTGACCCAGACTGTCCTGGGATTTCTGGCATTCTCAGTCCTGCTGGACGACGCTGCGGTCAACCGGTCTGGACTGCTGCTCTTCGTCCTGTCAGTCTGGGCCGCGCAACTGTGGTGGTCGGGGGCGTGGCTCGCCCGATTTCGCTTTGGTCCCGCCGAATGGCTGTGGCGAGTCGCCACCTATCGCCGGTGGCAGCCCCTCCGCCGCGCCTGACGGCGGGGCGGGCCCAGACAGGGTTGGGGCGCCCTTCTCCGCATCTTTCAAAGTTTTAGAGGGGATTCGGGGCCTTCAACAGGGGTTTATGACCCGAAGCGGTCTAGCCAATCGGCCTGATTATCTTCTCGTCCGGCCCACCTTTCGAGGTCGCCTGCGAGTTCGCGCAGAAGATTGGCGGTGAAGGGGCGCCTCGCCGCTATCTTGGCCGCGTCTTTACGATACCTATCCGCCAGAGACCGCTCCTGTTCGCCACCTTCAAGGAGCCCTCGCGTAGTCATCCCGCGAAGATTGCCCTTGCCGATGATAAAGCCAATCCCAACATGGCGTGACGCAAGGGCATCGAGCAGGTCGCGTACAGGCTCGCAAGGCCATACCCCATCTACGCCCGCCGGCGCGTTGGCCAACAATTGTCCAATCTGCTGGTCTCCAATGTCCGCGCGGTCACGCTCCCTGCACAACCGGCGAACCTCATCGACCCATGCTGATAGGACTTCTCCGTCCACTGAGCCATTTTCCATTAGACCTGGAAGCAAGTGGAGCCCCCAAAGGGCTCTGAAGGCAATCCTGGCGCGATTCTGCCGCGTTTGCTCGTCAATGACCTCTTCCTCCCGCCCATCGGAGCGTTTGAAGGCCCAGGAGATCAGGTCAGCGAAAAGCGAAGGTTCTCTGGTCACTTCGCGGTGAAGGGCGAGTTGGGGTCGATCGTATTCCGGCATCCCAACATACGGGATTTCAAGTTGGGCGATTACGCGGTCAGGAACGTTGGCAGACTTGTCGAGTTTCTTGAAGAGATGTTCAACTTTGAAAGCATCGATACTTGACCCTAAGTCTGCTGAAGCGTCAACATCCGCCGGCGCCGCCTCAAGAATCTGTATCACGACTTCATCAGACATCGGCTCAAACGCCAGCCACTTGATAGCCACAGCGGACTGTCGAACTGAGAGGAGTTGCCGGACGGCAAATGCCATGTCCTCTGCATCCCAACCCGCAGCGTTGTGCCACCTAATCGTCTTCCAGTAGGCGGTCTGCGTCTCCTGGTCCTCTCTATCGAGACGCTGCCACGTTTCCCGCAGCGCCGGGGCTACTAGGTAGATGTCTGCCAGGGCCTGCGGCGCACAGCCGCCGGTCTTGGCTTTGCGAATCGCTTCTTCGAGGACCGTCCAACCGGACTGGTTGTAGAGGGCCATGAAAGCGCCGTGAGCCATATTCCTCAGATTTGGAACAGCCGATTCCAGATGCTCCAAGGCCAGGTCAAGGGCTAATCTGGGGTCCACGCCAAGGACAAAGGCTGCCCCTACGTCACCGGGCATCTCGGCAACCTCTGCGATGGCAATTACCGCCGGAACCCCGCCGTCCTCGTAAGCGGCCTGTACTGCCCTTTGACGCTTTTCGGCAATCGTTTTAGCCGCTTCAGTGTACTCATAAAGTTCCCCCTCCGGCAGATGGGGCCAGACATCGAATAGCCATGCATGAGCCTGAACAGGGTCTGATGGCGTTAGCTTTTGGTAAACGGAGGCGAGGGTTTCCACGTCCTTATGCTCAATAGCCCACTTTGCGTCCGGGTAGGTGCGCTGGAGGTGCAACTTTTCTCGGAGCTTGGTCAAGAGGTTGCGCAGCGCAGGATGCTTCCTCAAGTCATTGGTCTGCCGCGATAGCAGTTCAATTGCCCGTTTCCTCGCGTCAGGAGATATATTGGAGAGGATGCCTACCAGGTCTGCCCACCGCTCGGCGCTGGCCCCCACGTTGCCGAGCAGGAGCTGTTCAAGCTCGCCGACGAAGGAGCGCCACTCGCTATCGGTAGGCAGAGGGGCGCCGTCCTGGGCCCATGGCCGCCAGGATGGAGGTCGTCTATCAAGAACGCTCCCATGTGAAGATGGGTACGCTCCGACGAGGAGTCGCCAGCCTGCCCTCGGAACGGAATTCAGAAGCATCTTCAGTGTCTGCAAACGATCCTCATCAGATGCTTCGGAAAACCTAATCCACGAGAGGAAGAGGCTGCATAGGCTCTCCGCCGGCCTGTTAGATATCTGACCGCCCGGGTCAATCTCGGCAAGACGGGCGAGTATCTTGGCTACTCGCGCAAAGTAGTCCTGCGCCCACGCCAACCGCTCCAACGCCCATAGCAGATCGGCGTGTGGAACTCCTCCAAAGAGGCCATCACCTTCCTGGGCAAGGAGATCTTGGAATGGGCTTGGGCTAACGTCGAGGTCTCGCTCGACAGATTCCAGGAAGGCTTCCGGCGACGCCTCAGCAAGGATTTCTAGGTCGGAACCGAGGGTAGCCCAAATCTGCCATCCTTTGCCGCCCCCCAACACAGTTGACACCACCCTTGGCGGCGTGTATGAAGCGTTCTCAACGTTCTTTGCGCGGTCGGGGTGGACGCCCATCAACGCCAAACTCCGGGCGATTCCGTGGCGCAGGATTTCGCTATGGGGAAGGACCTTGCCAACTACGTTAGCCGTGTGCCGCTCATTGATGGGCAACTCGAACTTCGGCGAGACTGCCCCCAATACCCTGACAACGACCCGTTCGAACCGCTTCAAATCAGATGAGGTCAACTTTGGCGCCAAGAGATGCCACGCCTCTTCGTGAGAAACGAAGCGCCAATTCTCCCCGACTTTCGTAAGAGGGGAATCCGCTGCTAACGTCTGATCCGTTACGTCGCTCTCTAGGGTCTCATACGGTTGCCCCACCAATTCGGCGACAAGGGCTTGGTCGCCTTCGCAGTCGCCTTGCCACTGGCCAATGAGGACGAGGGCGACAATGGAACGCGGAGTCGATGGCGAGGCCCATTCGGGGGTCGGGCCGCCTGCCTCGTCAATCAGTTGGCGGCGCATGATGGGCAGACGCCTGGCAGTTCTCCGGGCGAGGGCACGCGACCGCGCTTCGCTAAGGCCGATCTCTGCCAATGCCTTTTGCGTCTCATCACGACCAAGGCGGGGGAGTCTGCATACGTTGCCGCGCGGGTCATCGGACTCATCGAGAGGCGTCATAACGTGATGACCTCTGCTAACGGCAATCTTTGCAGACACGTTGCCGCCTGAGAAGTCACGCACCAAAACTAGAGGGGAGGAATGCCCCTCAAGGCTCCTCCAAGCGTCGGGGGTTAGCGCCACGATGGCCTTTGCCAAAAGCGTCTTGCCCCATTGGGAGGTTGAGAGGCGGGCGCTTGCCGCGAGGAAGGCAATCGCCTCCTCCCGGGTGTCTCCTTGCACGTAGTAGTCGTCCGGTCCACCTTGGAACCATCGAGCGATGTTCTTCACCTGGTCCTGGCGTCCCGCAGTCACCAACTCAGGGGAAATTCGAGGGGTTGCTGCAGCTGACCAGTGATCCCACCACTCATCCAATGGGACAAACCCGGTTGCCGGTAGCTTGCCTATGAGACGAGCGAACCAGAGCGCGACCGCCTGGGCCTGTTCGAGCCAAGCCACGAGGTCGTCGGCGTCCAAGACGCGCACGTCAGCCCACTGGCCATCCTCACGGCGTTCCCTGGTCCATTCCCTCTTACAAGTCCATCTACGGGAAGTAACAAATACGAAGGTCGTCTTGGATTTATCCACACCCTGAGGGTCTGCGGTCCGCTTCTTGTAATCGGCGCTCGTCTTTCGCTTAGGGTTCTTTTCGCAACTGAACTCCCAAGCTGAAGCGCCATTGGGGACCCATCGGTTCCCCTTCTCAACGACGAGCAAGCCGTCCCAACCCGGCAGCCCTACCGAACTGCCGCTTGGCATGTCGAGGAGCGATGGCATAGGGACAGTCGCCATCACCAGCCGCCGGATTAGTTCCGGGAGCTGGTGATGGGCGTCGGGCCTGTCCGCCCAGTTGAAAATGTCGGATGCGTCGAAAGAGATCATTGGAACTTCCGTCACCGATGCCTAAACTACTAGCATATGACTGGTTCTGGACGTTATCAATATCCAAAACGGGATTCCTCCCCCCACACCCGGCTCACAAAAGAGCGGATCTTGTCCTCAAGAACCTTCACTTGCTGGTGGTGGTAGTCTATCGCCCTCTGATACCCCACAATTTCCGCTGTACCTCCAGCGGCGGCAGGGGGATTTCAAAATGGTTGAAGACATCTCGTGGCGCCCTCCAGAGTCCTCCTACCCCCGTCATCTGGGCAATCTCAGCTTTGCCGTTTTCAAAGCATGGCGTCACCCTCGCCACGGGCAGCCTCTTGCTTCAGCGGCACGAGTCGCAGGTAGGGCTGCCCGTCATCGTTGCCTCTACCGGCTCGTCGCTCTTCTTTCTGTCGATTCCACAGTCAGTGAATCTTCCATCGGGAAAACCTCTGTGAATCACCACTGCCTTGGCAACGTCCGTCACCACGTCGGCAAGTGGCGGGCGTGACTGGATGCCGGCCTGAATCAAAATCGGAAGGCGACTGAGTCGATACTCTCTCAAGCGACGCCATGCGAGGGCCGTTCGAACACAGTTGTCGTGGTTCCAAGCGAACAATGCGGGACCCGGCGGCCTGTCCCATGCAGGCGCGCCGATGGGTTGAAGCAGCCTCTCTCCATTGTTCCAATCTCCCGAGTTGAACGCGGCATCCACCTCGTCCAAGCGATGCGCCGTCTGCGTCTCCGGCGACCGCGCCTCTCCGGGATTGGCGGTCCGGTTGGTCCAGACCATCGCCCAAAAGTCCGCGTCAGAGAACGACAGAAACAGGTCAAGCGCGTCCGCGTCAGGGCCGGGGATCCTGTCTTCGGGGTCGCCGAGGGCGAGTTCGCCGGGAGAGCGCCACTGCCCGCCCGGCGTTTTGGCCGCGCACTCAATGCAGACGGTCTCCCAGGGGTGGTTCCAATCCACGAGGGCGTAAGGGAACTCCAGTGTGTGATAGGGCCGGTCACAGATTGCGCAAGCCGGAGGGATCATTGTAAGACGTTTTGCTCGTTCCGATGCTTCCAGCATAATGGCGAGCAGTATCCGGTGAAGCCGTCGTCTAGGGCGTCCAGCCTAACGTAGAATGCTGCCGCCAACTCCGACTGCGCGGTGAGGGTCTGCTCGTTGGGAGGGTTCGTGTTCACAATCTCTATGACCGCTACGGCCTGCCCTCGCTGGTCCAAGGCCGCGACGTCGGCCTCGAGCCGTAGATGGCTGTGCTTGGTTACGACGTGGGCGACCCCTTCCGTGGGGAGCGGCGTCTCGCGCTTACAGAACCGGCAGTTGAGCGGGGGCAGGTTGAAATACTCCTGCGCGATTGTGTCCCTGACCTCATCGTGGGTCCCACTGCGTTCCGGCATATCTTCCTCGGCATCCAATGCTGGTTGGCGCCCCGTTCCCACTATATCACTTGGTGGGCTTGTGGGATGCGCTCGAAGGACGGATATCCAAGCTGCGCCGAATGGCTGTGGCGAGTCGCCACCTACCGCCGGTGGCAGCCCCTCCGCCGGGCTTGAGGGCGGGGCGGGCCCGAGGCCATCATCAACCTAGCGGCGGGCGGTGAAATTCCAGACCAGGAACCCGGCCGGACTTGAAAATAGCGCCCTCTCTGCCCTAATCAGCCGTCTCAAACGACGCTAGGTTAGGGCCGTCTGCTCAACCCCGGCCTCGGTGAAGGAGGTCATTAGCTAGGTGACCAATTGCATCTCTTTCAAGAATCGAGAAGGTGCTTTGGACCAACCAAAAACCTTCCGCGAGTAAGTTAAAGTCAAGTTTTCTTGCGCACGGGTGATTGCCACGAAACAGTTTCGTCTTTCCTCCTGAATCTCATGGCTGGAGTCCCCCTTCTTGACCGCCGACCAACTTGGCAATTGATCTTCCACCAGGCCGACGAGATAGACGTGATCGAATTCCATTCCTTTTGAGGCGTGGATAGTGAAGCATGGAACTGCGTCTTTCGACGGAATAGAAGTTTTGGAGCGGAGGTCAAGTCCCTGCAAGAAAACGTTCAATGTCACCTGTTCTCGTCCAAATTCGCCGATGACTTCATTAGCTAAGTCTTGCCATGTGGCCTTTTCGTCTGCATATTCCGATTGATTAGCGCCGGATTCAGGACCAATCTCTGGTAATCTCTCAAACCACGCAAAGCTGTCAGTGATGAAAGTCCAAAAATCCAGTTTGTCAGCAAGTTTCGGGACGGATTCAACTAGGAACTGTCTAGTGTGGGGATCCAACTGTTCTCGTCGTGTCGCGGTTCGTTGCCATGCACGAAGGTAGTCCCCTTCCTCCGCTGCCGCATCAGATATTATGTCGGCCACTAACAAGTTAATGCCTGCGAGTTCAAAAAAAGACTTGCAGATTCTACGAAGTTGTTCACGGTCTTGTCGAGCGTTTGCCAATCGTAACATCGAGTGCAACCATATCATCGGGTTACTGACAAACTCGTCCTTCCGCATTGCCAGGTAAGCCGGGACACCATTAGTTTCCAATGCTTGAAGGACCACTCCCAGAAGTTTACGTGTACGGGCGAGCACTACACAATTCCGTCGGGAATGCATCCGCTGCGACGCAATATCCGATGCTACCCAATTGGCTTCTTCATCGAAAGAATCAAAGCTTTCAACCCGAATGACATCGCTGTCCACGCTCTCTTTATTAGCAACTAGAGCAGCCTTTCCAGAATTGTGAGATACGTTGTGCTTGATCAGTTTGTTCGCGACCTCAACCACTTTGGGGGGGCAACGGTAATTCTCAGGAAGCTGCAGAACGGACATATTGAAATCGCGCTGAAGTGCGTAGAGTCGTTCGGGGTCAGCGCCATTCCACTGGTAGATAATCTGGTCATCATCAGCGACGACGAACAGGTTGCGTGTAAATTGGTCTACGATATTGCACAAAATTCGATACTGTGCAAGGTTTGTGTCTTGGAATTCATCGACGCAGATATGTGAATAAATTCGATTAATCAACTTTCTGACAGCAGGTTTCTGTTCAAGTAATCCCAAGGCTTCGGCTATGAGACCTCCAAAATCTAGTTGATTATTCTCAATCATTAACCGCCGGTAGTTTCTATAAACCGTACCCAAGGTTTGGGCGTCGCTAATGTTGTTGCCGTGAAGCACTTCGCTAGCATCATCAGCCCGCACGCAATTGTCCAACAACCTCGTGACCAAAGGTAACAACTGCGCGCTTCTGTAGGTAATTTCAGGATCCTCACGGCGCGCTTTGACAATAGCATCGTCAAGGACCGACTCTCTATCAATTGTCTGAGACAGAATCGTAAAATCTGGGCGAAGCCCAATGTGGTGCCCATGTTGACGCAGAAGGTTAACGCTGAATGAGTGAAACGTTGTCAGCAGTATCCGCTCTCCAGCGTTTGGAACAAGCGATTCTATACGGTTCCGCATTTCCGCAGCAGCCTTATTGGTAAAGGTCAGACCAAGGATTCTAAAGTGTTTTCCCGCCGTTTCCTCGATAATGCGAGCAATGCGGTAGGTGAGGACGCGGGTTTTTCCCGATCCCGGTCCTGCCAACACAAGAAGTGGTCCATCGGTCCAATTGACTGATTGAAGCTGATTCGCATTGAGTGACGACAAATCAACCATCACGTGCCTCTCCTGCAAGAGTCAGGGCGTGGTTAATGATTTCACGAATCTGAGATGGAACGCCTTCAAGCCCCCGCTTTTCCATTTTCTCGATAACCGCTACTGCATTCCGAGGCTTTGAACCCTTAGTCTGTTTTTTAGTTACCTGTCTCCAGTAATCTAGGGTGTTCCTTTCGGCAGTTATAGTGGCCTTGTTTTCTTGGGACACGGTCACCTCATACAGGTGCCCGTAGCCTTCCATACAAAGGAACACTTCCATGTCTCCATGCATCAACTGATGTATGTGACGGCTTTTTGGTCTGTTGCCAATTTGCTTTTGAGCACTTTCAATATACTTGGTGCCAGCATTATACCTGGCATCAGCACTATCATTGTCTGCTACAAGAAGCCATTCTATACCCATGCAGTCGGCAAACTTGATCAACGCGTCAACACCAATGCCCAGTTGTCTATATTCGACATAGCTAACACCATCGTAAACTAAATCACGTCCAAGAACCCTAGAACATCCTTCAAAAATCAAACGGTCTGTCTCCCCTTCTACCAGAAGCCAACATCGCGCAAAGAGGAGATTCCCTCTTGTAGAGCCGATGTGATAGCTTATCTTTCGGATTTCGTGGTCTGTGAGTATGCCATCTTTAAGGTGATGGACAGTAATTCCGCCGTCTTTCCGCCGGAGTCTACGTAGTGATGTTAAAGGAACGTGTGCAACTAGTTCACTTGAGTGTGTGGCAATCACCTTTTGCCCCTTCAGATCTTGAAGGAGTTTAGCGACTGCTCCGGTGGCAGAAGGATGGAGATGGGCCTCAGGTTCTTCAAGCGCTAAAATCGGCGCAGTATGTTTCGTATAGGAGTCCTCAAGTTTGCTTTGAAGAAACGCATCGAATAAACATATTACTGCTAGACTTTGGGTCCCTTCACCGTGCCGCCCAATGGGAAGACGCGCGCCAGTCACTGACGTGAGCATGACTTGGGTACGAGATAGGATGTCGAATATCCTGCTAGGAATTGCCTCAATACCGACCGGCTCATCGGTAGCTAGAGCAACCATATTTCCCGTATTACTAAGGCGTTCCTTGATAGCGCTAAACGAGTCATTTGAGTCGAGCACCCTCTGATTCAAATCCGCAAGTTCGTCTTCAAGCTCTTTTCTCACCGTAGGGTCTATCTTCAGAGAGCGAACAAATGGCCTCCAGAACGGAGAGTGGGGGCGAAATTCCTGAGCAGAATCCCGAAGAGCGGACAGATAGAAAACGGGAGCTAATTGTTGCAACGAGATTATATTACGAGGAGCCTTTGCATTTACCATTTCGTTACTATCAAGATCTAGGAAGTCCCAATTCGTAACAAAATCCTCCAACGTATCGTCATAGTAGCTACGAACGCGAAGCACTACCCTCAGCCTTTCATCATCACCAACTTGGACAACATTATCAAGGCGTTGAAATATTTCCTCCGGCCACTGGTCAACAAATTGTTCAATAAACCACAGAGTCACCTCGATGGCCTCACTCTCCACGGGCTGGCTGTCCTTCTCCGGCAGGTGGTAGTCATACTCCGAAAAAATGCCGCCTTTCCGGTTAAGGTTACGGCTCAAACAGATTTGAAGTGCGTCTAATATCGTTGTTTTACCTGTATTGTTTTCACCTATAAGGACGGTCGTGTCGTTAAGCTTGAGACTCAATTTACGTATTCCCCTGAAGTTCACTATGTCGATTTGGTTTAGAAACACGACATAATCTCTCTCTTACCCGTACCGCGACGGACACCAGCTTCGGCAGCGGGCGTCACGTAGCGCGTCCAGGGCGCGGGATTCCCCAACGTTTGACTGAATTCGCTCATACAATCCTAGCGCAAGGATCCCGAAGAAATCAATTATTTGAGACTCCGGCGCTGTTTCCGAACTAGAATCAAGTTCAGCGAGTATGGATTGACCGGGTGGTTCGGGAATGGCGTCCCACAGGATGTTAAGGTCAAGGACATTCTCCACGATGCGCTCCACAGGCGTCGGAGGACTGACAACGGCTCCGTACAGAGATCCGTAGCGAACCAACAAACGGCCCGCCATGTCCTCAAGTTGGGCGTCTGATAGGAACTTCGTAGTCATTTCTGCTTCGACGGCCGGTTGCGAATGATCTTCCGCCAATCGGCTGGCGACCACGCCTCGTCTCCGATGGACCTTAAGAACTTTACTGCGTGCGGGTTCCGGGATAACGTCTCCGCGATGTCCGATGGAACCTTTCCGGCCAGAGTTATGAGCTCGTCGGACAGTTCCGTCTCATCCCTGCCTAGCGCCTGCGCCAGCTCCCTTGAGACATTCTTGAGCACCGTCTCACTGGGAGGCTCGACACGTCCGTTCTCTATCTTGCTGAGGTACGTAAAGTCAACGCCGACCCGTTCTGCTAGATCTCGCTGGCTCAACTGAGCCTCCTTGCGTAATGAACGTAGACGCTCCGGGAATTCCATGCGATCACCTCGCCTAGAGCATAACCCGTTGTTGAGTTGACTGTCAACAGCAAGCGGAAGTATGATAGGCGGCAGTTTCGACAGGACGGCAAGCATGGCAGAACTCGAAAACCTGACCCCAGGCGCACTTGTTAGGGGAGTGGCGCCGGATGGGCCGGTGGAGGTGGTCAACGTCAAATGGTTCGGCGACTCTGCGATCGAACTTACTTACAAGATTCCATCCACCGGGGCCATCTCCGCTCGCCTCCTCTACCGGGACGACGAACCCAGCCTCGAAGCCCTTGAGCGGGGGCTTCCGTGGGCCTTTGATGGGGATGGTCACCTCTTCCGCCTTGTCTCCGAGGCCCAGCGAATCCGTCTAGCCCACCTCTTAGACCCTGTGCTCGCTGTTCACACGTCCATAGTGGACCCTCTGCCTCATCAGATTACGGCGGTGTACGACTCGATGCTGACCCGCCAACCCCTTCGCTTTCTCCTTGCCGATGACCCGGGCGCAGGCAAGACGATTATGGCCGGATTGCTTATAAGGGAGCTCGTGGCCCGCGGTGACCTGGAGCGCTGCCTAGTAGTGTGTCCCGGCAGCTTGGCCGAGCAGTGGCAAGACGAACTCTACCGTCGTTTTCAGTTGCCCTTTGAAATCATGACCAACGATAAGCTGGAGGCCGCGCGCACAGGCAACTGGTTCACCGAGACACCTCTTGCCATAGCGCGTCTCGACAAGCTGGCCCGTGACGAGGATGTCCAGGCGCTGCTCCGGGCACGCGATGGCGGGTGGGACTTGGTGATTTGCGACGAGGCCCACAAGATGTCGGCCTCCTTCTTCGGCGGCGAGATAAGATACACCAAGCGATACAGACTGGGGCAGATGCTATCGACCCGCACTCGCCATTTCCTGCTTCTCACCGCGACTCCGCACAACGGCAAGGAGGAGGACTTCCAGCTGTTTATGGCCCTATTGGATGGCGACCGGTTTGAAGGCCGCTTCCGTGATGGCGCGCACACGGCCGACGTCTCCGATCTGATGCGTCGTATGGTGAAGGAGAGGCTTTACAAGTTCGACGCCACACCGTTGTTCCCTGAGCGGCGGGCCAACGCGGTTCCCTACAAGCTGTCCGAAGGCGAGGCCTGCCTGTACCGGGCGGTGACTGACTACGTGCGGGACGAGTTCAACCGGGCCGAGGCCCTTCAGAACGACAAGCGAGCGGGAACCGTAGGATTCGCGCTCACCATCCTGCAAAGGCGGCTGGCGTCTTCACCCGAGGCCATCTACCGGTCCCTCCTCCGGCGCAAGGAGCGACTGGAGAGCCGCCTCCGAGAGCTCCAGCTGTTGCAACGTGGCTCACAGGTCGCCGCCTCGCTCTCTGCCAGCGTCCCCGAATTGAACGACGAAGACATCGCGGATCTGGAAGACGCGCCCGGTGAGGAGGTCGCAGCCGCCGAGGAGGAGATACTGGACCGCGCTACGGCTGCGAGGACCGTTGGCGAGCTTGAGGCTGAGATTAGGAGTCTGCGCCGTCTGGAATCTCTCGCGAGGACGGTCCGGACAAGAGGCGAGGATAAGAAGTGGCAGGAGCTCGCCGACCTGCTCAACAGGCTCTTCACCACTGCATCGGAAGGGGCCAAAGAGCCCTTCGCGCCCTCACCCCACCAGAAACTCGTCATCTTTACCGAGCACCGGGACACCCTCAACTACCTCCACCAGCGAATAACAACCCTCCTGGGTCGTCAGGAAGCCGTGGTCATGATCCACGGGGGCGTCGGGCGGGAGGACCGGCGGGCCATCCAAGAGTCATTCCTCCACGATCCCCAGGTGCAGATTCTCCTGGCGAACGACGCAGCTTCGGAGGGAATCAACCTCCAGCGCGCTCATCTCATGGTGAACTACGACCTGCCCTGGAATCCCAATCGCATTGAGCAACGGTTCGGTCGCATTCATAGAATCGGTCAAACGGAGGTCTGTCACCTCTGGAACCTGATAGCTGAGGAGACCAGAGAGGGCGACGTTTATCACACCCTGCTCAAGAAGCTGGAGGAAGCGCGGCAGGCGTTGGGCGGGCAGGTGTTCGATGTGCTGGGCAAGGTGCAGTTCGAGGGCAAGCCGTTGCGCGACCTGCTTCTGGAGGCCATCAGGTATGGAGAACGCCCCGAGGTCCAAACCCGCCTGACCCTGGCGGTTAGCAACGCTTTCGACCGTGGGCAGGTCCAAGACCTTCTGGCCGAGTCAGCCCTGGCCCACGACTCCATGGACACCAGCCAAGTGCTCAAGATTCGCGAGGAGATGGAGCGGGCTGAGGTCAGTAGGCTTCAACCCCACTACATCGAGTCCTTCTTCATTGAGGCCTTCGGGCGTCTGGGCGGCAGGATGATGGAGAGGGAACCCAGGCGCTACCAGGTGAGCCACGTCCCGGCGCAGGTGCGCGACCGCGACCGGCTGATCGGCCTGGGCGAGCCGGTCCTCCAACGCTACGAACGCATCACCTTCGAGAAGTCTCTCCTGGCTCCTCCCGGCCGGCCGCCGGCGGCCTTCGTTTGTCCGGGCCACCCGCTATTAGACGCCACCATAGACCTGACGTTGGAGCGTCACCGGGGAATACTCAGGCAGAGCGCAGCCCTGGTGGACGACAACGACAATAGCGACCGTCCCAGGGTCCTCATGTACCTGGAGCACAGCATTCAGGATGGAAGCCGCACCCGCTCCGGGGAGCAGCGGACCATCTCCAAGAGGATACTCTACGTGGGAGTGGACGCGGAGCTAGAGACGATGGGCCAGGACTACGCGCCCTACCTCGACTACCGGCCCCTGGACGATGGGGAACCGGCGGTGCAGGAGATAGTCAGCCGGCCTGAGTGCAGTTGGATTGACAGCGACTTGGAAGCCAAGGCCGTCGGGTTTGCCGTATCGCAACTGGCGCCTGCGCATCTTGAAGAGGTGCGTTCGCGCAAGTTGGAACTCCTTTCAAAGACGGAGGCCGCGGTCAAGGAACGCCTGACCAAGGAGATCGCCTACTGGGACCACCGGGCCGCCGACCTACGGATGCAGGAGCAGGCGGGGAAGCCCAACGCCCGCCTCAATTCTGCCGAAGCCCACCGCCGGGCCGACGACCTCCAGGCGCGGTTACAGAAGCGAATGGACGAGATCCAGCGGGAGCGTCAGCTCTCGCCGCTGCCCCCTGTCGTCCTCGGCGGAGTTCTGATTGTGCCTGCCGGACTGCTCCGGAAGATGGCCGGGGCCACCGGCGCAAGCGCCATGGTCCGCGACACCCAAGCGGCGGCTGCGCGCGCCAGGGCCGCTGTAATGCGAGTAGAGCGCGATCTCGGATTCGAGCCGGTGGACCGGGAGTCGGACAAGCTCGGCTACGACGTCGAAAGCCGGGCGCCCGGCACAGGCAAACTGCGCTTCATCGAGGTGAAGGGGAGGGTCCAGGGCGCGTCAACCGTGACGGTCACCAAGAACGAGATACTCACCTCCCTGAACAAGCCGGATGACTATATCCTGGCCATTGTGGAGTTCCTTGACGGTGAGAACGATCGCGTCCACTATGTCCGCAGGCCCTTTCACCGGGAGCCGGATTTTGGCGTCACCAGCGTGAACTACGATCTGCCCGAACTGCTGGCCCGCGCCGAGGCGCCGTCTTGATTACTAATAATGTAGTGGAACGCACTTTCCGCATTAGGTATGACGGTATTTTAGGGACGGGCTTTGCCATTGACCGCGATGGCAAGCAGTACCTGATAACAGCTCGTCACGTAGTAAATGGCATCACGTCTGGTGATAAAATCTCAATCTTCCATGAGAAGCAATGGAAAGAAATTGCCGTCAACGTTGTTGGTGTTGGCGCCGAAGATATAGATGTGACTGTCCTAGCATGTTCAGCCCAACTGGCGCCACAGCATATTTTGGAAGCATCTACTTATGGAATAGGCTACGGGCAGCTAGTATATTTTCTTGGATTTCCATTCGATTGGTATAGCGGCGGAGAGGAAGCAAACCGTAACTTCCCCATGCCGTTTGTGAAGGCGGGAATTATCAGCGCAATGGTCTCTCGAGATTCCAAGCTCATTTATATTGACGGACATGTTAACGAGGGGTTCAGTGGAGGCCCGGTCGTGTTCATGCCAAACGATCGATCGCCGAATAAATTCATTGTCGCCGGCGTTGTAGCTAATTACCCGGCGACATTGAGACCTGTTGTTGATAGCGCTGGAAAGCCCATACTCAACGCTGACAATAATTCGATAGCCTATTTCCCGGAGAATTCCGGCTTTGTCGTAGCCTTTCAGATTGAGCACGCCACCGATCTAATCGACGCGAACCCTATCGGGTTTGAGTTGCCTTCCGAACAAGACGGTTGATGACCATGAGTGCAATAATACGCAAAAAGCTGATAGAGGTGGCCTGCCGCTGGACGAGATAAACGCCGAGTCTAAGCGGGAGAAGTCTATCCGGCACGGGCACCCATCCACCCTTCACTTGTGGTGGGCGCGTAGGCCGTTGGCCGCCTGCCGCGCCGTCATCTTCGCCAGCATGGTGGACGACCCTTCCTCCTGCCCTGATGAGTTCCCCTCGCCGGAGGACCAGGCAGCCGAGCGCAAACGCCTCCACGACATCATCCGCAAACTGGTCAAATGGGAGAGCACGGACGAGAGCAGGCCGGAGGCAAGGGAGATCCAAAAAGAGGCCCGCTATGAAATAGCCCGTTCCGTTGCCCGCTCGCGCGGCGAGACCGCTCCCCGCAAGGACAACCCGGCCGGGACGCTGCGCTACCTGAACGACAACGCGCCGCCCGTCTACGACCCCTTCGCCGGCGGCGGGTCCATTCCTTTGGAGGCGCAGCGGCTCGGACTCCGGGCGATAGCCTCCGACCTGAACCCCGTTGCGGTTCTCATAAACAAGGCCCTCATCGAGCTGCCGCCCCGGTTCGCCAACCGCCCTCCTGTGAACCCGGACGCTGACCCTTTGGGAATGACCGCCGGCAAGGGCCGCAAGGCGGAACGCATTGACTGGCGCGGCGCCGCCGGCCTGGCTGACGACATTCGTTACTACGGACGCTGGATGCGCGAGAGGGCGTTCGAGCGCATCGGGCGCCTCTACCCAAAGGCCAAGCTGCCCGGCGGCGGTGAGGCTACCGTAATCGCTTGGCTGTGGGCCCGCACCGTCCCCTGTCCCAACCCGGCCTGCGGCGTGGATATGCCGCTAATGACCACCTTTCAAGCGTCCAAGAAACCAGGCAACAAACACTGGATACGCCCGGTAGTTGAGCAGGAAGCGCGACGGATTTCTTTTGTGATTCAGGACACGAACGCAGACATACCGCTTGAGCGGACTGTGATTCGCGGCGGGAAGGGCGTTGTCTGCCTAGCCTGCGATAGGGCGGCGCCTCACGCTTACATTCGTGAGCAGTCCAAGGCCGGGAACATGGGGGAGCAGATGACAGCCATAGTCGCCAAGGGTAACCGCAAGCGGCTCTTTCTGTCGCCAACTGACGAGCATATCCACACGGCATTGTCCGCTATTCCAAACACAAGTTCTATTCCCGGTCAAAAAATGCCCACGACCGCTTACCTTGTAAGCGGTCGTGGATACGGCATTACTCATTGGCATCAGCTATTCACCCAACGTCAACTCGTTGCCCTTACCACCTTCAAGGATCTGGTGGCAGAGGCTATCGCCAAAGCGCGCGCTGACGGCGCAGACCAACGATACGCTAACCTCCTTTGCACATACCTTGCGCTTGCTATCGGTAAAGCAGCAGACAGCGGTAGCAGCTACACACGCTGGCAAAACTCCGGCGACAAAGTCGCCGGAGTTTTCGGCCGCCAGGCGATTCCGATGATTTGGGACTTTGCAGAAGCCAACCCATTTTCGGACTCGTCCCAAAATTGGATGGGGCAAATTGAGTGGATTTCCAAAGTCGTAGAGCGTCTGCCCACCAACATAAATGGCGGCCAAGCGCGCCAAGCGGACGCTTCCACCACTATCCATGCAGAGCGCGCCCCGGTAATAGTCACCGACCCGCCCTACTACGACAACATCAGCTACGCGGAGCTCTCCGACTTCTTCTACGTGTGGCTGCGCCCCCTGCTGCGAGACATATATCCCGACCTGTTCGCTGGCATCCAAGCGCCAATAAATGACGAGATGATAGCCGCGCCCAGATTTCAAAATAATGGCGCCGAAACCCCCAACGAACGCTTTGAGCGGCTAATGGGAAACACGTTGAGACTGATACGGGAGCGGTGCGCGACGGAAATCCCATCGTCTATCTTCTACGCCTATAAGCAACACGAAGAGACGTCGCAGGGCGTAACCTCGACTGGCTGGGACACGATGCTCTCCGCGCTGGTGAAAGCTGGCTTCCAGATAATAGGCACTTTGCCCATGAGAACCGAACGCTCCGGAAGGTCAAATTCGCTTGGCGCTAATTCGCTAGCCTCCTCCGTTGTCCTGGTATGCCGACCGCGTTCCGACGATGCGCCGCTGGCCACACGCCGGGAGTTCCTTGAGGCCCTTAAAGCTGAACTGCCCCCGGCCCTGGGCCGGATGCAGGACGGCAACATCGCCCCGGTGGACCTAGCCCAAGCAGCCATCGGCCCCGGCATGGCTATCTATACGCGCTACGCCAAGGCGCTGGACTCCGCCGGCGGGGCCGTGTCTGTGCGCGAGGCCCTGGCCCTCATCAACCAGACCTTGGACGAGACGCTGGCCGAACAAGAGGGAGACTTCGACGCCGGCACTCGCTGGGCCCTGGCCTGGTTCGAGCAGTCGGGCTTCGCCCAGGGGGAGTTCGGCGTGGCCGAGACCCTCTCCAAGGCCAAGAACACCAGCGTGTCGGGGATGGTGGAAGCAGGTATACTTGAGGCATCCGCGGGCAGAGTGCGACTGCTCCGGCCCAGCGAGTTGCCGGGAGACTGGGACCCGGAGAGGAAGCGGGGGTTCACAACATGGGAGGCGGCCCATCACCTGGTGCGCGTTCTCGACCAAGGCGAGGCCGTCGCCGCCAAGATGATGGCCAAGCTAGGCGCCGGCGCTGGGACCGCCCGGGAACTGGCCTACCGCCTCTACCGCATCTGCGACCAGAAGAACCGCTCCCAGGAGGCCCAAAGCTACAACGCGCTGGTGCAGAGTTGGCCGGAGATAGCGCGGCTGGCCCAGCAAGTCGCCGGCTCCCGGCAGACGCCGCTCATCGCTGAGAGTGGAGACGCTTGATGACCACCGGAGCGATTGTCTCAACCATGGCGGACAGCATCGTCAGACGGTTCCAACCGTCTCCCGGCGCGCTTGACGAATAGGACACAAAGGGAGGAACTCATGGCAATGACCAACAGGGACCGGATAGGCGCCGCGATGGACTCGCTCAAGGGCGGGCTTGCGTCCTTCGTCTCGCGGGAGTTCATCACTCACCACAAAGGACGTTCCGCTCTGGCATTGCAACAAATCTTGGGGGAGCCTGTCCAGGACCCGAAGGCGCGTTTTCCCGGCATGGACGCGGCGGCTCTCCTTAAAGTCATGTGGGACTCTTGGAACGAAGTCTACCGCAACACCCTGGGACACGCTGAGCGGAGCCTGGTGAGCGAGCTGCGAGGGGCGCGGAATCGCTGGGCGCATCAGGAGGCCTTCTCCGGCGACGACACTTACCGGGTTCTTGATTCGGTCCACCGGCTCCTGACGGCGGTTTCTGCGCCGGAGGCCGGCGAGGTCGAGACAGCGAAGATGGAGCTTCTGCGCGTGCGCTACGACGAGCAGGCCCGGGCGCAGCGGCGCAGGCCCGCCGGCGGAGCTATCGAAAGTCAAGGGGCGGCGGGACTAACCCCGTGGCGCGAGGTGGTCAACCCCCACCGCGACGTGGCCAGTGGCATGTACCAGCAGGCGGAGTTTGCGGCAGACCTTTGGCAGGTGCGCCTCGGGAAAGGGTCCCCCGAGTACCTCGACCCCGCGGAGTTCTTCCGCCGCACCCACTTGACCGGTAGCTTGAAGCAGCTGCTGTACGACGCGGCCCGGCGGCTTGCGGGCATAGGCGGCGACCCGGTGGTGCAGCTTCAGACCAATTTCGGCGGCGGCAAGACCCACTCCATGCTGGCCCTCTATCACCTCTTCTCCGGAGCGCCGGTCGGGGAACTGTCCGGCATGGATTCGATTATGCAGGAAACCGGTCTAGTGGCGTTCCCTCGGGTGAACCGGGTGGTCCTAGTCGGCAACCGGATTTCACCAGGCAATCCTGTCACTAAGGCGGACGGCACGCAAGTGCGGACCCTGTGGGGAGAGCTTGCTTGGCAGCTTGGGCAGGCGGCGGGTGGCGAGGCCGGAGCCCGGCGCGCCTACGAGCGGGTGCGCGTGGACGACGAACGCGCCACCAACCCCGGAGACGCCCTGAGGGAACTGCTGAATGAGTATGGCCCGTCGCTGATACTGATTGATGAATGGGTGGCCTATGCCAGGCAACTCCACGATATGGGCGACCTTCCTGCCGGCAACTTCGAGACCCAGTTCACCTTCGCCCAAACACTGTCGGAATCGGCGAAGCTGGCAAGCAACTGCGTCTTGGTCATCAGCCTGCCAGCCTCCGACTCTACGGATTCGCCCCAAGGGGAGACTGGCGACGTGGAGGTAGGCGGGTTGAGGGGCCGGGAAGCCCTTAGCCGTCTGCGGAACGTCATCGGACGAGTCGATTCGTCGTGGCGCCCGGCCAGCGCCGAGGAGAGCTTCGACATCGTTCGCCGCCGCCTGTTCCAGCCCATCACAGACCCGGCTAATTTTACTACCCGTGACAACGTGGCCCGCGCCTTCTGTGACCTCTACCGCGCAAGTCACCAAGAGTTCCCTCCTGAGTGCGCCGAAGCGGACTACGAGAAGCGAATCAGGGCTGCGTATCCCATCCACCCGGAGGTCTTCGAGCGGCTCTATGCCGACTGGTCGACGTTGCAGAACTTCCAGCGCACACGCGGCGTGCTGAGGCTCATGGCGGCGGTAATCCACAGCCTCTGGGAGAGTGACGACCGCTATCCCCTGATACTGCCGGCCAACCTGCCAATGGACGACCCGCGCGTACAGTCGGAGTTCACGCGATACCTTCCCGACGCCTGGCGCCCCGTCATAGAGCGTGACATAGACGGCGCGAATTCCCTTCCTTCAAGGCTTGACGGCGAGACGCCAAACCTGGGCAAGCGCCGCGCCTGTCAGAGGGTGGCCCGCGCGATATACCTGGGATCAGCGCCCATCCCGGCGGCGGCGAACCAGGGAATTGAAGACCGGCGGATCAAGCTGGGGTGCGCCTTTCCGGGAGAGCCTGTCGCAGTGTTCGGCGATGCTATGCGGCGTCTGGGAAGCGCTGCCACCTACCTGTACCAGGATGGCCCTCGCTACTGGTACTCGACCCAGCCGACGGTGGCTAACCTGGCCGAGGGCCGGGCTGAGGAGTACCGGCGAAACCGCGACAAGGTAGACCAAGAGATCGAACGGCGGCTCAAAGCCGACCTGAGCAATCGAGGCGATTTCAATAGGGTCCACGTCCTTCCCTCCTCGGGCTACGACGTGCAAGACGACCGGGAAGCCAGTCTTGTGGTTCTCGGCCCGACCTGCTCGCACGAGAGGGCAGGCGGGTCGGATAGCAGCGCCGCCACCGCGGCCAAGTCCATCCTGGATTGGCGGGGAAACACGCCGCGCCTGTTCAGGAACACCCCGGTCTTCCTGGCAGCGGACCATGCGCGTCTCCAGGACCTAGAGGAGGGGGTAAGGCGCTACCTGGCGTGGCAATCGATTCTCACCGACAAGGAGGCTCTCAACCTTCCACCGCACCAGGTGCGGCAGGCGGAGTCCCAAGTGACTGCCGCCGAGGGAGCCGTCATCGCCCGTATCGGGGAGACCTACCAGTGGCTGCTGGTCCCTGTGCAGAATACTCCTCAAGCCGACGTGGAATTGCGAGCCATTAGACTGGCCGGACATGGGTCTCTTGCCGAGCGGGCCAGCAGGAGGATGCGCAACGATGAGCTTCTGATAACCAGTTTCGCCGGGACCCGCCTCCGTATGGAGTTAGACCGCATACCCCTGTGGCGGGGAGACCACGTTCCGGTGAGGCAACTCGTGGACGACTTTGCCCGCTATTCCTACTTGCCCAGGCTAAAGGAGCCTGCGGTCTTGCTCGAAGCCATACGCAACGGCCTCTCGCTCATAACGTGGCAGCAGGACTCATTCGCCTACGCCGACGGCTATGACGAAAGCGCGAAGAGATATCGCGGTCTTCACATCGGGCCGCGGGCCGCCCTCTCGGATAGCGACCCCGGCCTCCTGGTGCGCCCGGCCATAGCCCGAAAGCAGATGGATGCGGAGGCTGTTCGTCCCGACACAGCCGTTGATGGAACCGGAATAGTCTACGTCAATGGAGGGGAAGAACAGGGGAAGACGTGTGAGACTTCGGTAAAGGAACTTACGACGCCTACCCCCCGGCCGGCGGCCAAGCGTTACCATGGGTCTGTAAAGCTGGACCCCACGCGTGTCGTGAGAGACGCCAGTCAGATAGCGGAGGAAGTGATTGCTCACCTAGCGCGCCTTCAAAAAGTAGATGTGAAGCTGACCTTGGAGATAGAGGCCAACATCCCTGACGGCGCGCCGGAGGGCATCGTGCGGACAGTCACAGAGAACAGCCGCACCCTAAATTTCGACGACAGCGGCTTCGAGACCGAGTAGATGGGCTTCTAGCTCCCTGGAACCCGTGCTTGCGGACCTCCCCCCCTCCCCCTCCCGCCCGTGGAGACCTGGGCGCGGGCTTAGGAGCCAAGAGGCCCCGCTTCCCTCAGGCGGTGGCCCAGCCTTCGGACAGGACCTCGGCCTGCTTCAAGACGGTCAACGTCGCCTTCTCCTGCTTGTCGGGCGGGTAGCCGTGTTTGCGCAGGATGCGCTTGACCTTCGCCCGCAGATCGGCGCGCACGTTATCCCGCAGCGTCCAGTCGATGGTGACGTTGTCGCGGACTTTAGCCACCAGTTCCCGGGCGATGTCGCGGAGGGTGTCGTCGCCGAGGACCTGCACTGCGCTGTCGTTGGTCTCCAAGGCGTCGTAGAAGGCCAGTTCATCATCGGATAGGCCCAACTGCTCGCCCCGGGCGGCGGCCTCCCGCATTTCCTTGGCAAGCTGTATCAACTCCTCGATGACCTGGGCCGCCTCAATGGCCCGGTTCTGGTAGCGGAGCAGGGTCTGTTCCAGCATGTCGCGAAAGGAGCGGGCCAGGGCCACGTTCTTGCGATGGCGGACGGATAATTCCCCCCTCAGCAGCTTCTCCAATAGCTCAACGGCCAGGTTGCGCTGGGGCATATCCTGCACCTCGGCTAGGAACTCGTCGGAGAGTATCGAGATGTCCGGCCTGTTCAGCCCCGCCGCGGCGAATACGTCCAGCACACCCTCCGACGCCACCGCGCGAGAGATTATCTGCCGGACGGCGTGGTCGATATCCTCCTCCGGCCGCGCGTCTCCCGGGGCGCGTTTCATCAGCAGGGCCCGCACCGCCTGGAAGAAGCCCACGTCGTCCCGAATGCGAAAGGTCTCAGGGTGGGGCACGGCCAGCGCGAAGGCTTGCGACAACTCCCGCACCGCCTGCAAGCACCGTTCCTTGCCCTTCTCCTGGGCCAAGACCCGCTCCTGAGCGGCCGGCAGAAGGCTCAACCGTTCCTGGGCGTTGCCCTTAGTCCACTTGGACCAGTCGAACCCGTGGAACAGGTCGCAGCAGACCTCGTGCTTCTCCAGCATGGCGGCCACCGCCTCCTCCTGGTCGAAAGCCGTCTTGCCCGTGCCGCCGCTCGCGGTATAGGTGGCCAAGGCCTTCTTCAGGTCCGGGGCCAATCCCAGGTAGTCCACCACCAGGCCGCCCGGCTTGTCCTTGAAGACGCGGTTCACGCGGGCTATCGCCTGCATCAGCCCGTGGCCGCGCATGGGCTTATCCACGTACATAGTGTGCAGGCTGGGCGCGTCGAAGCCGGTTAGCCACATGTCCCGCACCAGGGCCACCCGCAGGGGGTCGTCGGGGTCGCGGAATCGCTGGGCCAGGGCCTCGCGCCGGGGCTTGTTCCTCACGTGAGGCTGCCAATCGGGAGGGTCGGAGGCCGAGCCGGTCATCACAACCTTAATGGCCCCCCTGTCGTCATCGTCGTGGGGCCAGTCCGGGCGCAGGCGCGCAAGCTCCCGGTAGAGGGCAACGCAGATGCGGCGGCTCATGCAGACGACCATGGCCTTCCCGTCCAGGGCCTCCAGGCGCTTCTCAAAGTGGGAAACGATGTCCTCGGCTATCTGCTTAACCCGGCTCTCAGCGCCGACGATGGCCTCCAACTGCGCCCACTTGGTCTTGAGCCGCTCCTTGCGTTCCACCTCCTCGCCTTCGGTGGCCTCCTCAAAATTCAGGTCTATGAGCGGCCGCTCGTCCTCGTCTAGGGACAGCTTGGCCAGGCGGCTCTCGTAGTATATTGGAACCGTGGCCTCGTCCTTCACCGATTGCTGTATGTCGTAGACGCTGATGTAGGCGCCGAACACCGCCCGCGTGTTGGCGTCCTGAAGCTCGATGGGCGTGCCGGTGAAGCCGATGAAGGATGCGTTGGGAAGGGCGTCGCGCATGTGGCGGGCGAAGCCGTCGATGAAGTCGTACTGGCTGCGGTGGGCCTCGTCGGCGATGACCACGATGTTGTGACGGTTGGACAGGGCGGGATGGGTGTCGCCCTTCTCCTCGGGGAAGAACTTCTGGATGGTGGTGAAGACCACGCCGCCGGACTCCACCGACAGCTTGCGGCGCAGGTCCGCGCGGCTCTCCGCCTGGGCCGGCTCCTGGCGCAGCAACTCACGGCACCGGGAGAAGGTCCCGAAAAGCTGCTCGTCCAAGTCGTTGCGGTCGGTGAGGACGACGATGGTCGGGTTGCCCATGGCCGGATTCAAGGCGACGGCCCCGGCGTAGAAGGCCATGGTCAAGCTCTTGCCCGACCCCTGGGTGTGCCACACGACGCCGATGCGCCGGTCGCCGGGGTCGCCGCCCGGCTTGCGTCCGGACTCGTACCGCCCGCCCGTTTCGCGAACCGCCGGCCCTTGCAGCTTCGCGGCGCGCAAGGTCTCACGCAAGGCTATCCTGACGGCGTGGAACTGGTGATAGCCCGCCATCTTCTTGGCTATGGAGCCGCCGTCGTCTTCGAAGACGATGCAGTGGTGGAGGAGGGCGAGGAACCGCTCCGGCGCGCAGACGCCTTCCAGCATGACTTGGAGCTCGGTCATGGATGAATCGGCCAGGGCCTCGCCGGTGACGGTGCGCCACGGCTTGAACCACTCGCGCCCGGCGGTGAGGGTCCCGACCCGCGCCTCCATCCCGTCGGAGACGATGAGCAGTTCGTTCATGGAGAACAGCGACGGCAGTTCGGCCTTGTAGGTCTGAAGCTGCTGCCAGGCCGTCCAGATGGTGGCGTCCGCGTTCGCCGGGTTCTTCAACTCTACGACGGCCAGGGGCAGGCCGTTGACGAACAAGACGACGTCGGGACGCCGGTTGACGCGGTTTTCGGTGACGGAGAACTGGTTGACGGCCAGCCAGTCGTTGTTGGAAGGGTTGTCGAAGTCGATGGCCCGCGCCTGCTCCCAGTGAACGCGCCCTTCACTGTCCCTGTACCCGACGGTTACGCCGTTCACCAGCATCCGGTGGAAGGCGCGGTTGCGGACTTCAAGGGTGGAACCCTCCGGGCGGGTGAGCTTGCGGAAGGCGTCGTCCAACGCACCGGCGGGAAGGCCGGGGTTCAGTTCGGCGAGGGCGTCCCGGAGCCGCGCCTCCAAGACCACCTGGCCGTAGTCGGAACGTTCCGCGCCCGGCGCGTCGGGGGCGATGTCGGGCCCGTGGGCCACTCGCCAGCCCAGGCCGGCGAGCCAGTCGAGGGCCGCCTGCTCAACCTCGGCTTCCGTGAATGAGGTCATGGGGACTCCTATCCACCAAGCCGCTGACGACTGGAAGCTCTGAATTGCTCTGAACCGTTGGTTACTAAATTCAGTTCATACCTCCGGCGATCTAGGACCTCGAGAAAGCCTATGACTTGATCCTCGGGAACTCTAATGTCGCTACCCGAGTTGCCCAACTTGACTCCGGTTCTTGCGCAGAGATCTAGTAAGGCCTCTTTATTCAAGTTATTTGCGTGACCATCAGTACGAATCGAAGCCAATAGATTTGCTGCCCGTGAGTGCGTGGATGCGTACTCTTCTATTGTGGACCAGTCAACATATCCGATTTTGTTCTTAATTGTTTGTATATTATGCGGTACTGCTTCCGCGATCGCTTCATCAATCTGCCCTAACAGCCTAAAGCTAATCGGATGGATGATGTGAACTAAGTTTGAGTCTATAATAACATCAAAATCGGTGTTAAGTTGAAAAATTGGATCTTCAACAATGCGAAGTGCGTCATTACCCAATGACAGTATGCGGTTTTGTTTCTTGAGAGCTCCCTTGAACTGTGTCGCTCGTCGAATTGCGGTCAATCGCCTCCGCTGTTGATCATGAAACTGTGCGAAATAGCAGAATGACTTCGTTATCCAATCCAAGGGGTTGTCAGCAGGGGACAAGTTGGATGCTTGGTGAAGAGTCTTAACGTTAACAGCTAGGTCATTGTCAATCGGTAACGTCAGATACTCTATGCTCCCGTGCTTGTCGGCTGGATCGAAAGTCGTTGGAGGTTTCATCCCGTCCTTCGTCACCTTTTGATAAGTGGCTTTCACCATGTCTTGAAGGGTGCTTTGTACTTTCCGGTCGGTAGGCACAAAAGCGAACTCTCTTTTCTTATCAAAATGACGACCGAGTCCAAACTCTGTTACTTCAACGTTTTCAGTGTCGAAGTTCAGATTCATTTGCTCTTCTCCAAATAGACCGTGTTACTCAAGCGGTACGCCACTACCTGTTCACTTGGTTTCACCGTGGTACGACGAGTAATCAAGGTAAAGTTAGTCGCGCCAGAGTACTCATTATCTTCGTCAGGGGGCAGTATGTTTAATACGCGATATTTACGGACAGCGAAGATTATGTTCATGTAGTGGTAGTTCAGATGCCAAAACAGAAATAAAATGAACAGTAACGCAGCAATGAGAGCCAAGAAGTCCCTCCAGGCATCCACATTCTGCCGATAGAAAGGGAGAAGAATCGCGAAAAGATAGACAAGAATATGTCCGCGATGATCCTCAGTTCTGCCAATCACAAGTAAACGGGTGTCGTCCTGCCTTTTAGCAAGGCACTCTCTAAATAACAGAAATCCTGTTGGCAATGTAGCCATCACTACACAGCCGGTAATAAAGTACACATCAGGAATTAGATTAGCGCCGCGAATACTCCATAGAATGAACAGCGGAGCCATGCTACTCAAGACCATGAAGAATCGAGCTAACTTTAGCCCTTCATCATGTGGAATACCGCTAGTTTGATTCATCTCACCCCCGGAGCGTTCCGCTTTGGGCGTTCCCCACCCTCACCTCGCCGGACACCAGCCGCGGCAACAGGGCGTCTCGCAGGGCGGCTAGAGTGCGGGACTCCGCAACGTTCGACTGAATTCGCTCATCCAATCCTATCGCAAGAGTTCCGAAGAAATCAATTATTTGAGACTCAGGCTCAATTACGGGCAGCGCCTCGAACTGCTTCTTGTTAATCGCGCCAAAAACTGTCCCTGTCTGTTCATACTCACGCAACTTCTCTTGTATAGCCCATACCGAGTGATAAGTGAACGAACTCGAACCTGACTTGTGTCGCAGCGCAGCAAGACCACGACCTATGCAGCACCTCTCCCAGGCCATGTTGATGTCCCCGACAGGCGCCCTGACGCTGACCAGCGTATCATCAGGCTGGGCAATCCGGTTTGGAGCGGTACAGAACTTCCTGTTTTCGGGATACCGAAAGCCGAAGTCAGTGCAGCCTTGAAAAAACGGCAAGCCTTGTCCATTTTCGTTGTACGTGCTGCCTGGCGGCGACTGTCCCATAGTAAGATGGAAGCAATCCCCCAGCGCCTTGACTTCCCAGCCGGCCGGGATGTCGCCGAGGTCGGAGGCCGTCAGGCGGGCGGGGAAGAGGGCGGCGAGGTCCGGGGGGAGGCCGGGGTCCCGGCCCTCCATCTTGGCGCGGACGGGGTCGAAGTCCACGAACCAGGACTTGAAAATCGCCCGCGCCATCCCCTCCAGCGTCTCGTTCATGCGGCGGTTCAACTCAATCTTGTCGTCCAGGCTCCCCAGGACCTGGGCGATGGCCCGCTGCTCAGGAAGCGGCGGCAGGGCCAACTCCAGCTGCTCAAGCTCCCCCGGCTTGATAGCCGGGTACGCCGTCACGCTGTTCTCCGCTATCGAATGAAGGTAATCGACGATATGGTCCTGTGCCAAGAACCAGTAGATGAAGCCTGTGTCGGCAACGGTATCCTTCGCTCTTATGACTGCAAACCCCGTTGAGGCAAGAAAGTTCTCAGGAATGTTCTTCATCAACCCGAAGTGTTTCTGGTTCGGGCGAACCGTGGAATACACGATGTCGCCCTGCTCAACCTTTCTACGCGCCCGGCTCGGAATCTTATCTGCGCCGGCAACGAGACGCTGGATTTCCGATATGCGGTTTTCGGTGATGTTACCTGTGTCGAGATAGTTGATAAACGGCCATGCTTCCTTTGGCGAGTAGGTGGCATCGTTAATGGTCACGCAGTCTCCTACGGTGGTCGTAGGCCATTCCTTTGGGGACGGCGCCATTCTCACCCGGCCTCCGACTCAGCCACTGCCGGTTTCTGCACAACCACGTAGTCCCGCTCAATTTCGGGGTGGAAGCTCTCCGGCAGCCTTGCCCAGTCGTGCACCTGGACCAGAATGGGGATGTTCGACTTCTCGATAGACTCCAGCAAGTCAAAGAACCCATCGCCCACGGGTTCCAGCGTCGGGCCGCGCAACACGAGGTCCAGGTCGCTGCCCTCGTGGCTCCTGCCGTTCACCCGGCTGCCGTAGGCCCACACCTCTACGCCGGGCACGTGCTCGCGCAGCAGCGCCTCGAGTTGTTGCCGGTAGCGGAGGGGCAGCGCCAGCCTGTCAGTCATCCGCGCCCTCCGCTATGACCCTTGTCATGTCCTTGGCGTCGGTGATGAAGCTCGGCAGCAGCTTGAGGGTCGTCTCCGCGAACCCCTCCCCGTGGTCGTGGGCGGTGTCGTTTCTGTTGTCCCTGTAGGCTAACCAACGCTCGCAGGCCTCCACCGGTATGAGGGAATGCTTGGCGGCGTGCCTGAAAATGTCCTTGAAGGTCAGCCGATCTGCCTGTCGATTGCTGGCGAAGTAGGGCCGCAGCCGTTTCTTAAGCAGGCTGCCGGACTGTTCCAGCACGATTTCGAACTCTTTGACGGAAGCCGCGCGTAAGATGTTGTAGAAGGAATCCCCGGGTTCGCGCTGTTGCAGTTCCTCAAAGGCCGACTCCAACGTGTTGATGCAACGGATTAGGAAGTCCGTGTTGATTGGCATGGCCTATCCCCCCTTCCCGAACCCCAGCCGGTGGGCCTCGGCCTGGCGCCGGACTGCTCCCGTGCCGACGAATTGGGAGAGGAGGCGGTAGTTTCCCGACTCGTGGCGGACGCGTCCGGCGATGATTGCCGGGTGGACCTGGGCTTCCCAAGCCATTTCCAGAACTGGCATGGGACCGGGGTTCTCCAGTATCGCGCCGTCGTCCCATATCTCGGGCGGTATCAGGGAGTCCTGAGCCAACCGGTCAGCCTCCTGTTCCTTCGCGTCGCTTCCGCTGGACTCAACGCCGCGCAGGCTGAGGTCATCCACGAAGCCCACCTCGTCGCTGGAGTCGCCCAGGTGGAGGACGACGTGAGCCAACTCGTGCAGCAGGGTGAACCAGAAGTTGTCTATCCGGTCGTAGCGCAGGGTTAAGCCAATCACCGGCCGGCCGTCGGGGAGTCTCAAGGCGGCGCCGTCGAGGTGAGTCTTGGGGAGGTGGCTAACGTATTCAAGGCCGACGCCGCGCTGGGCTAGGAACTCCCCGGCCTGCGCCGGGCCATTTTCCAACACGCTAAATTTTGCGACCTGCCTAAGGAGTTGGGAGTCGAGCCCGCCGGCCTGGCCCTTAGCGGGCGGCCGCCTGTCTCTGGCTTGGGCCAATACCTGCCAGCACCAGGCCCGCAGGGCGTAATCGTCGGTCTTGGCGTTAACCCTGCGGCTATCGTTCTTGCGATACAGAGGGGCAGCCGCGAATTCTCGCCCGCCGGCCCGTTCCATCAGGCCGACTATCAACTCTTCGGCGCTGTCCTTAAGGTCCTGGACGTCGGGAATCCAGCCCCTCTTGGCCATGGATTTGAGTGGAAACCTGGTGAATTCAAGGTCCGGCGGCGCGTCCGGGAAACTGGCGCCGGGTTCCCGCAGAAGGATATGGGCGGGTATTCCCAGGTGCTTGTGAAGGGCGCGGGCCATGGACATGGTGATGTCACGCTTACCGGAAAGGAGTTCGGAGACCTTGGCGCGGCCCCCGATGATGGGTATCAGGTCGCGCCGGGTGAACCTGCCCTGCTCTATGTAGAACTCGATGGCGCCGGCGACGCTGGGGTACTCTATGGGATGGCGCCTGTTTTCGTAGTCCTCAACCAGACCGAACAGGATATCGCGCTCCGTCGCCTCCGGGGCGCCATTGCCCGCCTGGAAAATCTCGCCGAGCCGCGCCATTGCCGCCTGGTAGTCCTCCTCATTGCGTATGGCTCGGACATTCGACATGCCTACACCTCCTTGGCGTTTATCTTGTTGTACTGTTCGTGAGTCCCTACGAACCGGATGTAGACCAGCTGTCCGGGATAAAAGACCTCAGCCACCAGCCTGTAGCGGTTTCCCCTAATCCTGAAGACCACGCGATTGTTCCCGATTATACTGGCGCGGGGGTATATGTCCCTTACTCTTGCCGGCGAGTCCCATCTCTCGTCGCTAACTGTCTTGTACCAGGCTTGAAGCTGCTCCTTTGAATCAGGATGTCGCTCCCAGAACTCCCGGAGCGTTCGTTTGGCGATTATCCTCATAACGGGTCTTCAGGGTTCCAGACGGGGAACATTATACATTGTTCCCTAAATCAGCGCAAGTAGTATGGCCGGCTACCTGCGCTTCTGGTCCGTCCCGAACCCCAGCCGTTCCAGGTTGGCGGATATCTGCGCGTCCAGCCGCTGGGCCTCCGCTTGCCGCTCCCGCCACTGGATGGCGAGACGGGTCATCGTATCGGCGAAGGGTTCGGCGTCGTCCGCCCGCGGCTCCGCGCCGACGTAGCGGCCCGGGGTGAGGACGTGGCCGTGCTTGCGGACCTCTTCCAGCGTCGCGCTCTTGCAGAAGCCAGGCACGTCTGCGTATTCACCCGCGCCATCCTCCCCGCGCCACGCGTGATAGGCGCCGGTGACGCGGGCAATATCCTCGTCGGACAGTTCCCGGTGGGTCTTGTCCACCATGCGGCCCAGCTTGCGGGCATCGATGAACAGCGTCTCGCCCCGCCGGCTCCGGTGTTTGCCGCCCCTGCGGTTCCTCGCCAGGAACCAGAGGCAGGCGGGTATCTGGGTGGAGTAGAAGAGCTGGCCGGGAAGGGCCACCATGCAGTCCACCAAGTCCTTCTCAATGAGGTTCCTCCGTATCTGGCCCTCGCCGGCCTGGTTCGACGACATGGAGCCGTTGGCGAGGACGAAGCCGGCCGCGCCCCGGGGCGCCAGGTGGTGGACCATGTGCTGCACCCAGGCGAAGTTGGCGTTGCCCTTGGGCGGCGTTCCGTACTGCCATCGCTTGTCGTCGGTCAGACCCTCGCCGCCCCAGTCGGAGACGTTGAAGGGGGGATTGGCCAGGATGTAGTCGGCCTTCAGGTCGGGGTGGCGGTCGTCGCGGAAGCTGTCGCCGTGGGCTATCTGCCCCTCAATGCCGCGAATGGCCAGGTTCATCTTGGCCAGCCGCCAGGTGGTGGGGTTGGACTCCTGGCCGTATATGGAGATGTCGCCCCGCGCCTTGCCTCCGTTGCCGTTGCCGGTGGCGTGGGCATGGATGAATTCCATTGACTGGACGAACATGCCGGAGGAGCCGCAGCAAGGGTCGTAGACGCGGCCACGGTAGGGTTCCAGCATCTCCACGAGGAGTTTGACCACGCAGCGGGGGGTGTAGAACTCGCCGCCCTTTTTGCCCTCGGCGCTGGCGAACTGGGAGAGGAAGTACTCGTACACCCGGCCCAGCACGTCTTTGGAGCGGGCCTCGGCGTCTCCCACCCGGATGTTGGAAATCATGTCGATGAGTTGGCCGAGGCGGGTCTTGTCCAGGGCGGGACTGGCGTAGATCTTGGGCAGCACGTCCTTGAGGGTCGGGTTGTCCCGCTCAATGGCGGCCATGGCGTCGTCCACCATCCGGCCGATGTCCGGCTGCCGCGCCTTGGCCTTGAGTTGGGGCCACCGGGCCTCCCGCGGGACCCAGAAGACGCCCTGGCCCCGGTACTCGTCCGGGTCCTCCGGGTCGGCGCCATCGCTCACCTCGTTCTGAAGTCGGACGTGGACCTCCTCAAAGGCGTCGGAGATGTACTTGAGGAAGATGAGGCCGAGGGCCACGTGCTTGTACTCGGCGGCGTCCATGCTGCCCCGCAGGGCGTCGGCCATTCGCCAAAGCTCGGCCTCGTAGCCTGTCAAGGCGCCGCTGATGGAGCCGGCGTCCGCGCCGGAGGTCGTTTGTTTCTGTTGTGCAGTCGTCATTGTTATTCGCTCCCTCGGTTGTCCTCAGAACGCCGGATGCCCACCTCGCGGGCGGAGTTCTTGCTCCCTCGGCCCGGAGCCGGCTGCCGGCTCCGCGCGCCACCCGCGCCGGTTGGCGGCCTGGCGTTCGGTTGCAAGCCATGCTCACGGCCTCCTCGGATCGGCGCCGCAAAGGGTCTTGGGCGTCGTTCAAAGATATGCCGCTAGACGTGCCTAGTCAATGGACGCGTGAAGTGTAAGCCCGGTTCCAGACCGCGCGATTTGGTTGCGTTTAGGCGCCAACTCCACGTCCTCACCAACGAGGGGCTGGGCTGCCCCCCCACCGCCATTCCGCCAATTTACATAAAAAACATTCGCCTTCCTATTGGACTTTCGGGATTCTGAAGGCATAATGTAGGCTGACATGCAGAGCAAGGCCCCCGTCAACTACGATAGGGCAACCCGGCCCTCTTGGGGAACCGGCCTTTTTGCCGCAAGCGAGGCCGCCTCAGGTCGCCTTGGCCGGTGGCTTCGACTACCGCGCGGGCCGGTTCAGGAACATCCATGATAGGACCACCAGCGAGTTCTTCATCTTCAAGGGAAGGGGCAGCGGCCCATCCCCCAGCCGTCACGTCGGAAGACGGCCTCGAGAGGGCGCCGGCGATTAGCGTTCCAGGCGCGAACAACGCGAGGAACCACAACGGCACGGTTCCCCATGCGGGGCCAAACCCGGCAGACCTCGCATCCCGACGGGTAGGCCAACCGCCGCGCGTATCGGTGATAATCCCGGCGCGCAACGCTGAAGCGACCATAGTTCCCACCCTTGACTCGATATTCGCTCAGGACTACGAGGGGCCTATAGAGGTCATCATCGCCGACGGCTCCGAGACCCCGGCCACGTCGGAACTTGTCCGGCGGTCTCACCCGGACGTGAAGTTGATTCCCAACCCGGAAAGGACCCGCGCGCCCGGGGCCAACGCGGCCATCCGCGCGGCCACCGGCGACATCATGGTGCGGTGCGACGCCCACACGACCCTTCCACCCAACTACGTGAGCCGCGCCGTGGAAACCCTGGAGCGGACGGGGGCGGCGAACGTCGGCGGGCGGCAACTGGCGGTGGGAACCACCCTGTTCGAGCGCACGGTGGCGATGGCCATGACCACACCGTTGGGCGTGGGCGACGCCCGCCACCGGCTGGGCGGGAAGGAGGGCGTCTACGAGACGGCCTTTCTGGGCGTGTTCTCTCGCGAGACGCTGGATGAGATGGGCGGGGGATACGACAACCGGGCTTGGAACGAGGACTATGAGTTCAACTACCAGTTGCGCAAGCGGGGAAAGATGGTGTGGTTCGACCCCGAACTGGTGGTGGATTACCGGCCGCGCGGCACCCTCTGGGCGTTGGCGCGGCAGTATTTCAACTACGGCAGGGGGAAGTCGGCGACCGCCATTAAGCATCCCGGCTCCGTTCTCCCCCGCCAACTCGCCGCTCCCGGGCTGGCCCTGAGCCTGGTGGCCGGGGCGGCCCTGGCCCTGGCCGGATTCCCCTGGCTGTTGGCGGCGCTGCTGCTGGCTTACCTTCCGACCCTGGCGATCGGGGCGGCGGTGGTGGGCTTCCGGCGGCGGGACGCGGCGGCCATCCTCCTCCCGCTGGCGTTGGCGACCATGCACCTGAGTTGGGGGGTAGGCTTCTTCATCCCGCCCCTCCGCTCACTGGGGCACGCGCGACGTTCTCAAGCCGGGGCGTGACGGGCGACCTCCGGGTTTAGCCTGAATTGCGGCCCGGTTAGAGCGGTCGCCGCCGCGGTAGGGCCGTTCCCGCGGGCGCAAGCTGTGCCGGGTTCCGCCCCGGTTAGAGCGGTAGGGTCGTTCCGGCGGGCGTTGGCGGTCTGAAGGGTTTCCCGGTTCCACAAGGCAGTCCGGCCGATTGTGGCCGGCTTATGTGACGCTAATCGTTTCAATGACCTGCCGCATGTGGTAGCATCCGTGGTAAGGCGCATGAACTCTGAACCCATTGGCAAGCGCCGCATGGCTTGAAGTCCAGCGTCCGGTTCATCAACCCGCGTCATGCTCCAATCTAAGCCGGCAACGACAGAAGCGCTGGAGTCCCCGGCCACAACCGGCGGGCAGGACGTGGCCGTAACCTTTGCGACCCTGGCCGGCATGGCCGGTCTCGCCCTGCTGATACAGGGGCTGCTCGCCTACCTGCTGCTTCCCGAAGGAAGGGGCGCCTACGCTGTTTGCGTCACCTTCGGGTCTATGCTTGGCCTGCTCCTCACGCCCGGCGCGCAGCAGGGGGCGCATTACTTTGTAGCGGCGCGACAGATGAGCGTCTCGCAAGGCGTGTCCTCAGCCCTGATTATCTGCATCGCCGGCGGAGGGCTGGCCGCCGCCCTGGCGGTCCCGCTGATATACAGCGGCCTTGCCTTCTTTCAACAGGCCGACCCCCGCGCGTTCCTGCTGTCCCTAACGCTGGCCCCCCTCACGGCCATCTCCATCGCCCTCGGCCACCACATTATCGCCCTCCGGCGGTTCAGGCCTTATGGGGTCTTTTCAATACTCCGCGTCGCGGCGAACGCCCTCATGCTTCTGGTACTCGTCCGGGGCCTGGGGCTTGGGGTGGATGGGGCCATCATCGCCTTCGCCGCCAGCCATGGCTTTATGATAGCCGCCAGCCTGCTGTACCTGTGGCGGCGTTACGGGATGCCCTTCGAGACGCCGGGCCGCTCGAACATCAGCCGCGTTCTCGGCTACGGCTTGAAATACCATGCCGCGGGGCTCGGCAGCGCCATCGAACCCCATTTCGGCGTCCTCATCCTTGGGCTGTTCTCCACCCAGGGCGAAATTGGGCTGTTCGCAGCCGCCAGCGCGCTCATGCTTGGCTTCATGCTGGTCTCCAACTCGGTGGGCTTCGCGCTGTTCCCCCGGGTCGCGGGCACGGAACGGGTCGACATGGTCGCCCTCTGCCTGCGCCTCGTCTTCGTGGCCGCCGCCCTCCCCATGCTCGTCATGCTGGCCCTCAGCGCGCCGCTGGTGCGACTCCTGCTTTCCGAGGCCTTCCTGCCGGCGGTCCCGCTTCTGTGGATTATCGCCCCGGGGGTGGTCGCTTACTCTGTATCGGCAATCCTAATGACCCACTTCAAAGGCGCCAACCGCCCGCATATCTGCTCCTGGGCGGTCTTCCTGGGACTGTGCGCCAACCTCGCCGCCCTTCTCCTGCTCTACCCGGCCCTTGGCGTCGCGGCGGCGGCGTGGGGCATGACCGTCGGCATGGCGTGCGGATGTCTGTTCCTCGCCCTAGTCTTCCACAGGACGACTGGAACGGGTCTGCTCGCGGTCTGGCTGCCGCGGCGCAGCGACGCCAGCTTCCTGTGGGCCGCAGGCCGGTCGGCCCTGTCCGGCGGGATTAGGGGGAAGTCATCCGCCCCTGCTCAGCCCAAGGAAGAGCGGAAATCGCCTTGACCGGCAAACGGGGCCGGGAACCCCGCGTCCTGCTCATCGCCCCGGTGCAGAAGGCCGGGGCGTCCCGCGCCAACGTGGTCGGCGGCAACAAGGTGATGGCCGACGAGCAGGCGCGGGAATTGACGGCCCGCGGCTTCGTGGTGGACGTCATCGACACCTCCGGGGGCGTCACCAATCTGCCCGCCTGGAGAGTCAAGGCCCACCGCCTGGCGAGGTTCCTGAGAGTGGCCTGGGGAGCCGCAAGGAAGGTATGGCGCGCCGACGTGGTTTTCCTCATCATCGCGTCCTACTCGGCCCTGAGCCTGGGTTCCTTCCTATGGGCCGTCTGCAAGATGGCCCGCCGGCCCCTGGTCTTGCGCGTCACCGGCGGCGACATGATGATGGACTACTTGGGATACGGCGCCTTGGCGCGCCGGCTGGCCGACCGCGCCTATATGCGCTCTGCGCGGGTGTACGTGGAGACCCGGCGCCTGCAACGCGGCTTCGACGGCCGGGACAACTTCAGATGGTTCCCGAACACGAGAGACGTGGAGCCTCCCGCCCGGCCACGGCGCGGCAGGGTGGAAAAGCTGATTTTCGTCGCCCGCTTGGACATGGATAAGGGGTTGGCCGAGGCCCTCGACGCGTGCCGCCGCCTGCCCGAGGGCTGCCATCTCAACGTCTTCGGCCCCGGCATGTCGGGCACCGACTTCTCCCTGTTCGACGACCATCCCAGGGCCACCTACGGCGGCGTCTTGGACCCGGCGGAGACGCTTAGGGTCATTGGCGAGCATGACCTGCTGGTGTATCCCAGCTACTACAGGAGCGAGGGCTACCCCGGCGCCATCCTCGAGGCCTTCCAGTGCGGCCTGCCCGTCGTCGCCGCCAGGTGGGGCGGCGTTTCCGAACTGGTCGAGCACGAAGTGAGCGGGCTGCTGGTGGAACCCCGTTCCGCGGCGGATGTCGAGGCCGCGATTAGGCGATTGATGCACGATCCCGGGTTGTACCGGCGGCTCTGCCATGGGGCAAAACGGCGCGGGGACCAGTTCCGGAGCGCGGACTGGCACGACCGCGTGGCCGCCGACCTGCGCGGCCTGTGCCGGAGACGGACCCCGTGCGGCTAGCCGGCCACCGGGCCATGACCTTCCTGTTCTCCACGGACCGGAACGAGACCCTAGACAGGGTCCTCCTCGCCGTGGCCGCCATCCTGGGCGCCGGCCTCGTTTTCCTGCGGCAGGCCAGCTATGGGCCGGCCATGGGCTGGGACTCCGTAAACTACGTCGCGACGGCCCGCAATCTCCTGGCGGGTGAGGGCTTTCTAGACATGCTTGGCCCTTTCGTTACCTGGCCGCCGCTGTATCCGATGATGCTGGCCGGCGGGGGACTGTCCGGGCTTGACCCCTGGGCCATAGCCGGGCCCCTCAACGCCGTCATCTCCGGGCTGACCGTTCTGGTCGCGGGCTGGTGGATGCGGCGCCACGTGCAGACCCGGTTCCTGTGGTTGTGGGGATGTCTCTCGGTAGCCCTTGCCCTCCCCCTCGCCGAAATCGCCTCCGAGGCCATGTCCGAGCCGGCCTTCATCCTGTTCGTAACCCTCGCGCTGACGCAGATAGACGCCCATCTGGATGGCCGCGGGCGCGCGTCCCTGTTCTGGGCGGCGGCCTTCAGCGCCCTGGCCTGCCTGACCCGCTACATGGGCGTTTCCGTGATACTGGCGGTGGTCCCGGCGCTGCTTGCGGCCAGGATTGCGCCGGGAGAGAGGGTGAAGCGCGTCGCCGTCTATACGCTCATCGCCGCGTCGCCGCTGGCTTTGTGGATGCTGAGGAACTATCTGGCTGTCGGCTCAACCACCGGCGACAGAGGCAAGGTCTTTTACTCATTCGGCTTCATTGTGGGCGAGGCCTTGCGAATCGCCGTCAATGACTGGTGGCTCGTCGGGCTGACGGCCCCCGTCCTGTTGGCCCTCGTGATGGCCGCCGGCCACGGATTCCACCGCCTGCGGAGCCGGAAAAGGGACGCCCCTGACGTCGTCTGGGTCCCCCTGCGCGTATGCGCCGGTTTTGCCCTCGCCTACCTGGGGCTCCTCGTCGTCTCGATGATGTCGGGGGGCACTTGGAGTGGGTTGGCTTGGAGATTCCTCGTTCCCGTGTATATCCCCCTCCTGTTCGCGGCCCTGCTTCTCATGGACGCCGCCCTCCGGTATGCGCGGAAACAGGCGCCGTGGGGAGTTCGTGGAATCGCGCTGGGCGGGCGGCGGTTGAGCCTTGCGGCCATCCTGCTGTTGGCCTTGTCCCTGCAAGGGGTCTGGCTGGTCGCGCTCCATGGACGCGAGATGCCGCGCTGGACCGGTGGCGCAAAACAGGCGTACGCCGAGCCGCGGTGGAGGGATTCGGAGAGCATCGGGCATATCCGGGAGGCGGCCCTGACAGGCTCTATCTGGAGCAACGCCCGGCCCGTTACGGCTTTGCACGCCGGCAGTCTGCGACGCCATTACGCGCTGCCATGCGAACCCGACCATCTGCTGTTCGCATGGTCGGATGCCGTTGACGGCGAAGAGGCGTATGTCCTCCATTTCAATGACCCGTGGGGAGAATGCTCCCAGTGGGAGGACGAGGCCCTTGGGAGCCACCTGCCCCAGGACCCCTTCCTGGAACCGGTCGCGGAACTGGCGGATGGCAAGCTGTATCGCCTTATCCAACGCGAGTCCCTGGAGTCCCGGCCCGCCATGTTCCTCAGTTCTGGCCCTCCGGTGGAGGGGGAGCCCTTCGTGGCCCGTTTCAAAAAGTCCTACGGCCGGCGGGTGGCCGGGGAACCGTGGCGGTGGGAGCGCGGCGACGACGCCGGCGGCTGGACGAGCCTCCCCATCCCATCTCCCACCTACGCGTACAGCCCAACGGCCGCCGACGTCGGGCATCGCCTGCGCGCTTCGGTCTACTACACAGACCACCTCGGCGACCGGGTGAAGGCGACCACCAAGCCGTCGAAACCCGTGCAGGCGGGCCTTTCCGAAGCGGGCCTCATCTTCCCCGCCAACGTGGACGACCTCCCCCACAACCGTCGGCCCAACGGGTTCGACAACCTCGACTTCGCCTTTCAATGGCATGGCCTGCGCGGGGGAGGGGGGTAGATGCGTGGCAGTCCGCGCCTTGCCGGAATACGACGTCGTTGAGATACGCGCCGGCCAGCGCTCGGGACGCAGCGTGGTATGGTTAGAAGAGTTTTCCCTGCCGTGACGACAAATATGGGGGAAGCTGGCCGGCGGGCCGTGACCTTCCTGCTCACCACGGGCTGTAAGGAGCCTCCGGACAGGATACTCCTCGCCGCCGTTGCCGCCCTGGGCGCGGGCCTCGTGTTCCTGCGGCAGGCCAGCTACGGGCCGGTGATGTGGGTGGACGCCGTTTCCTACGTCGCCATGGCCCGCAGTCTTCTGGCGGGCGATGGTCTTGTCACCTTGGGCGGCGGCCCGTTGGTGTACCAGCCGCCGCTGTATCCGGCGATGCTCGCCGCCGGTGGGCTGTCCGGGCTCGACCCTTACGCCGTCGCCGGGCCCCTCAACGCCGTCATCTTCGGGCTGACCGTTCTCGTCGCGGGTTGGTGGATGCGGCGCCATCTGCGGTCCCGGTTCCTGTGGCTGTGGGGCTGCCTCTCCATCGCCCTCGCCTTCCCCCTCGCCGACGTGGCGTCCTTGGCCCTGAGCGATTCGGTTTTCATCCTATTCGTAACGCTTTCGCTGACGCAGATAGACGCCTATTTGGATGGACGCGGGCGCGCGTCCCTTATCTGGGCGGCGGTCTTCAGCGCGTTGGCCTGCATGACCCGCTACCTGGGCGCGTCCCTGGTCCTGGCGGCGGTCCCGATGCTGCTTGCCGCGCGGGCCGCTCTGGGGGAAAGGATGAAGCGCGTCGCCGTTTATACGCTCATCGCCGCGGCGCCTCTGGGTCTGTGGATACTGCGGAACTATCTGGTTGCCGGATCAGCCACCGGCGAAAGGGGCTGGGGCATCTTCTCATTTGGCTTCATCGTGGAGGAGGCCTTGCGAATCGTCGCCAGTGGCAGGTGGCTCATCGGGTTGACGGCCCCGGTCCTGTTGGCCCTCGTGATGGCGGCCGGCTATGGGTTCCACCGTCTATGGAGCCGGAAAAGGGACGCCCCCGGCCCTCCGCACTTCGCCTGGGTCCCCTTGCGCGTATGCGCCGGTTTTGCCCTCGTGTACCTGGCGCTGCTCGTCGCCTCAATGATGTCGGGAGGCGTCCATTACGGATTGTCTCAGAGATTCCTCGCTCCCGTGTATATCCCCCTCCTGTTCGCGGCCCTGCTGCTCATGGACGGCGCCCTCCGGTACGCGCGGAAACAGGCGCCGGGAGAAATCCTTCCACGCCTGGGTGGAGTTTCAGGGATACGGGGGGTGAGGATTCTTGCCGCCGTGCTGATGTTGGGCCTGTCCCTCCAGTCCCTCGGGCTGGTTGTGCAGCATGGACGCGAGATACCGCTCTGGAACGCCGGCCTTCGGCAAGGCTACGGCGAACCGAGGTGGAGTGATTCGGAGAGCGTGCGGCGCTTCCGGGAGGCGGCTCTCACAGGATCGGCCCTGAGCAATGCCCACCCCGCCACGGCCCTGCACGCCGGCGGCCCGGCGCGCCACTCCGCGCTGCCCTGTGAACCGGATAGTCTGCGGTCCGCATTGGCGAGGGCCCATGACGACGGAGACGTGCACGTCCTCTATTTCAGCGATTGGGGCTACTGGAGCCTATGCTCTCGCCAGGAGCACGAAGATATCCAAAGGGCCTTGTCTCAGGAGCCCTCGCTGGAATTGGTGGCGGAGCTGGCGGACGGCAAGCTGTATCGCCTGCGGGAACACGAATCCCGGGAGCCCCGGCCCGCCATGTTCCTCAGTTCCAGCGCCCCGGCGGTGGGCAAACCCTTCGTCGCCTACCTCAACCAGTCCTACGGCCGGCGGGTGGCCGGGGAACGGTGGCGGTGGGAGAGGGGCAGCGACGCCTTGGGCTGGACGAGCCTGCCGGGTCAGAGTCCCACCTACGCGCACGTCCCCACGGCTGCCGACGTGGGGCATCGTCTGCGCGCTTCGGTTCCCTACACGGACCATCTCGGCAGCCGGCTGACAGCCATCACCAAGCCGTCCGAACCCGTGCAGGCGCAGGCGCGCGCCTCGGCCTACTCTTCTGGCAGCCCCGCCAAGCGGGTGACGGCGATTCCCAGGCCGTCCGAACCAGCGCAGACCGGCCCTTCTGAAGCTGACCGCATCATCGCTTCCAAGTACGACGTGCATCTTCAAGGGAACAGGCTGGTCTATGAGAACCGGAGTTGCACGTGGGGGGACGAGCGGCTTACGCGGTTCCCGTTGATAGTCTATTCGTTGGCCTATGAAGGTGGGACGCCGGAACGCGACACGCTGGATTTCGAATGGCACGTGAATTTCTGGAAGGATGACGGGACCTGCATGGCTGAGCGCCAGCTTCCGAGTAACGACGTGTTCGCCATCCAAACCGGACAGGTCGACCGCGATGGGAACCTCCTTTGGGAAGCGGAGGGCTGGTTGGAGAGGAGCCGGTGGCGGTTTGACGCCTATCTATCGTCCCTATCGTCGGCGACTTCCGGCGAGCCGGCGGCCCGCGGCGTCTTCGACATCCATCTAGGCGAGGGGAGTCTGGTATTCGTCAAGGCTCCGTGCGCCGCGGAGGACACGGAATCCGAGTTCTTTCTGCGCGTCTTCCCCGCCAACGTTGACGACCTCCCCCACAACCGGCGGCCCGACGGATTCGATAACCTCGACTTCGCCTTCCGATGGCATGGCCTGAGGGAGGGCGGTAGATGCGTGGCAGTCCGTGCCCTGCCGGAATACGACATCGTCAGTGTCCGCGCCGGCCAACGCGAAGGAGGCGCCGTCCTCTGGTCGAAGGAGTTCCCCCTCCCGTGACCACCCGCCCTCCGTGTAGAGGAGGCCCGGCGAGCCGCGCCGCCGGGAGGCGGGATGGGGCGAACTAGCGCGGAACATCCCCCCGTGGCCGTTGCCATGAGAGACGTATTGCAGTTAGTATATCCGTACCGGGGCGGGCGGCCTTGTCCGAGTTGCGCCTGCCGCCTGCGTCGAGACAGCCCCCGCCCCATGACTAAAAGATAAACCCATGCTGACGCTTATTCCCTTGCTTTGGAGGAGACTCGAGTTCGCGTCGGTCGCCTGCGTCTCCCTTTCCTTCTGGGCCTTGGCCGTCCTGGTCCACGTAAAGCTGCAAGGCGGCGTGTTAGAGGCCGTCGTCCTGGGGGCCATGCTCCTGTGCTGCCTGCTCCTGCTGGGTTTCGTGAGCCTGCGCCGCTGGAGGTCTATGGGAACGCCCGGCCTGCTGCTCCTCGCCTCCATAGCCTCCTACCTATTCATCTCCTCCATGGTTTCCCTTGCCAACGGCTCCGAACTGCTGGCCCGAGACCTGACGCGTTTGGGCTTCTTCCTAGTCGTCACCCTGGCCGCCATCCTTGGCGGCCGGTGGCTCCTGGATCGGATCGGGGTCGAGGCGACGCTGAAGTGGACCCTGGCGCTTATGACGGCAAGCTGCGCCATAGTCCTGGCCTCGCCGTTGCTGCGCGATATCGGCGTACTGCCGGAGTACCGGCTTCCCTACCGACTGACCGGCGTCTTTTCCGACCCCAACGACGCGGGCTTCATCGCCTGCGCGACGGTGGCCCTGGCCTTGGCCTTCCAGTTCAACGGGCGGCAGCGCTTCCTTGGGTTTCCGGCCCTGGTCTTGGGATGCGCCGCCGGGCTCGCGACATTTTCCTATACGGCGGCGGCGGTTCTGGTCGTGATACTGGTCTTTTTCCTGCTGCTGAACGTCCGCCGCCTGAGACGAGACCTCCTGCACACGGGCCTAACCGTTCTGTGCCTGGGCGTCGTCCTGGTCTGGCTCATTCCGGGGACGCGGGTAGTGTTTACCAGCGAGGCATGGATTGTTGACGCGTATGACGATAAGCAGGTGGGAGAGGTTGTCACCGTTTTCCTGGTTAACGACAAGTCCCACCGCGCTGACGACGACCCGGTACAGCCCTGGCGATGGCAGCGCGCCGACGCCCATCCCGGCGATATCAGCGTTCCCGACGACGCCACTTGGAACAACATAACAGGCGCCCTCTCACCCAGCTACACCCCGGTGGACGAAGACGAGGGCAAGTTTTTGCGCGCCTACGTGTCCTACGAGAAGAACGGCCTGACGCGCCGGGCTCAGACCCAGGCCTTAGGCCCGATAATGCCGGCCTCCGTCGGAACCGAGGCGGGCAATCCACTGAGGGGAGCGGGCGATATTGTGGAGACGGCCCGCGGCAAAGACGATGCTAGCTCCGGCAGTGGTAGGACTCTGTCGCTGCGATTGCAGTTGTGGGAGACGGGCTTCAATAAGGTTATGGAATCGCCCATCGTCGGCCACGGCCTGCACCGGTTCCACTATATGGAGGGCGCCCCTATCGGAAACCAGGGGAGACCGGCGGGAGTCCACAACCAGTACCTGATGCTCTTTGGCGAGGCCGGCGTTTTGCCGTTGGCGTTGTACCTGCTGTCTTTGTTATTCTTGGTCCGGTTGCTTTGGACCGCGCCCAAGTCCCTGGCCAGAGATTCAACCCTCGGATGGGTTGTCGTGATGGCCGTGTTCGGCGTCATGTTTCACCATCTGCTCACCATGGGGGCCTACAATTTCGTCATCGGCCTGGCCTGCGCGATTGCCGCCTTCCTCCTTCAGGGGCAGAGGGGCCAAGGGCAGGGCCAGAGAGGCCCAAGGGTGGAATGACGAGGCCGGCGACACCGCGGTTGCCGCCAGACGACGGGCCGGCCCCGGCCCTGAAGTCATATGGGGCCGGATGAGGGTGGGGCCGGATGAAGGCCAACGCCTTATGAAGGCGGTCTAGCGTGTACGATTATCTGCTTGTAGTGGGGCCTGGGCGGTCGGGGAGCGAATTCCTGCACCGGCTCTTGAGGGGCCATCCCAGCTTCGCCTTCCCCGAAATCAAGGAGCGGCGCTACTACCGGTCGCCGGGGGCCTTCCGGCGCGCCCGCAAACGGTTGGACGCTCAGGGGCCGGGTCAAGTCCTGTGCGACGTGGCTAACCTGGCCTACGCCGACGCCGGGCTGCCCCGCGGCGTTGAAGCCCTGAGGGAGGAGGGTTTCAGGATACTGCTGGTGGCCCTGCTCCGGGACCACCGGGACCGCGCCCTTTCGATGATGCAGTTCCGCAAAAGCCGGGGGGAGCTTTCCGCCCTCCTTGGCCCGCGGCGGCTGGAGGCGGCCGTTGTGCGCGATAGGCTGACCTCCGAACGCCTGGCGGACATCTACCGGACCGATGCCGACGTCCTGACCCTCTCCTTTTCTGCTCTCACCAGGGACACAGGCGCCGTGCTGGACGTGTTGGCCTCCCTCTGCGGGACGCCGGGGTTCGACCGCGTCCCGCTGCAAGCCGTGAACCAGGCGGTTGGCGCCAGGCATCTGTGGCTCTCGGCCTTTGGGAGTTGGTGCGCCCTTGCCCTGCGCCGTCTTGGCTTCAGGCGCCTGTTGCAGCGAATCAAGGAGAACGAGGCGGTCAACAGGGTCTTCTTCGTCCCCCTGGCCGGCGACGCGGAAAGGCCCAGCCTCTCTGTGGAGTCCATGAGGCTGTTAGACGCTTCGGCCATCGCCTGCCGCTGGATGGTCAACGACTCATCCAAGCGGGTGGGCGAGGGGATATACTTGCGGAAGACGGAGCAGCCGGACGCCGCCAATCCCGATTATGGCGGGCCGCCCAAGCCCAACCCGTGACGGAATGAGGCTCCCCTCGCTAGGCAAGGCCAAGTCCCGGTTCCGCCCGTGGCTGCCGTGGCTGCCGCTGGCGTTGCTTCTGCTGGCGTTGTCAACGGTATTCCTGTTCGGCGCCGACCGTGGGGGCTTCAACCGGTCGGGACTCCACAATAGGGTGTCGGCGAACCACTTGTCGGTAGCCGAGAACCTGTCCCCCGAACACAACTTCCTATTGTTCTATCATCAGACCTTGGAGGGAGACGGCCTTCCCGGATACGCGCCTTACAACCGCTTTCCCATTGGCGGCTATGGGCTGATAAAGCTGGCAACCCTGCCTTTCGGGGATGACTTCGCGGCGAAGATATACGCCGCCCGCATTCTGTTTCTGCTCTTTTTCGTTGGAAGCGCGGTGGTGGTCTGGCTGTCTCTCTGCCGGCTCACCGGCAACCGGTGGGTCGCCTTGACCGCCACACTGCTGGCCTTCTCGTCCTACTATCTGCTGTATTACAGCGACCTGATAACCCCCGAAAACGGGATATCCCTTTTCGGAACGCTGCTCACCTTCCACGGCATGGTTGTCTTCGTCCAGGAGGGCCGCTTCCGGCAGCTGCTCATCAAGGCGTGCCTGGCCCTGCTGTTGGGCTGGCACGTGTACGCGCTGCTGGTTCCCTTCGTCGTGTTCGGCCTGGCGCGGGAGCTTTACCGGGCGCGCCGCCCATCTACCTCCCCCCCTCCCCCGACCTTGGCGAGTCGAATCAAGGGCTGGGCCGCCGGGCTGGCGCCCAGCCGCTACCTTACGCTGGGCGTGGTCACACTGCTTTTCGGCGCGGCTATCCTGTCCTTCAACCTGGCCAACGAATACCGGGCCTTAGATGGTGAAGTCCCGCTGGCTGAACTTCCAACGGTGATGTCTATGACGTACCGCCTTGGAGCGGATGCCGGGTTCAATGAGCACAACGCCGAGATTCTGGAATGGGGGAACTTCCTACAGCATCAGTTCTACCGCATCGCCATAATCGCGCTGCCCTTCCTTATCAGTCCCTTTGACCCCATTAACCCCTTTGACGACCCCTCTATTATTGGTTGGGGCATGGACTATCTGGGCGTGATTTTCGGAGTGGTGGCCGTGGGCGGCGCCGTTGTCGCGTTGCTGGTCTCCCGCCATAGAATGCTGCTGGCGGTCCTGGTAAGCGCCGGCTTCTTCTGGGCGTTGCCGGTGCGCCACAACACCGCCTTTAACAATTTTGAGACAGTCTTCTACATCGGCGTTCCCCTGGTCCTCTTCTCAGTGGGGTTGTCGCGTCTGCGGGAATTAGCCGGCGGCCGTCTCATTCTTGGTCTCTCCGCCGCCGCGCTGCTGGTCTTCGTTCTCTCCGCCTTCCAGATGGCGCACGCCGGTCACGACCGGCAGGCGGCTGAATCCCAAGAAGCGGTGGTTGCGGATTTTGAGCGTATCAGGACAGTTGTAGAGCCGGGACAGAGCGTTTTTGTCCCCATATCCCGCGGCGGGTTTACCGGGCAAGAGCGGGCGGTGAACTATTATCTCGCGGGAAGAGCGCTGGGACGCTATTGGTCTGCGGTGAGTAGCGCCTCGGCATACGATTATCTCATCTCGGTCCAGCGGGTCGACGGCCCCGCCCTGCTGACGCCGGAAAACAGCCGGATTTTTCTCTACCGTCCGGAGGAGTATTTCGCGCTGGTAAACGGCCAGGTAGACGATATGATAATGAACTCTAAGCGCGTGGCCAGCGGCCAAGGCCATTATGACCTGTATCGCAGTGGGAACAGGCTGATTTACGCCGGCAACCGGGACGAGGGTAGAGACGCGCAGTTCATAGGACAGGACGTTCCGGTGGTGGGCGAGCGGCTCTACGTCTCGTTGTCCCCTGCCATTCACCGCGCCGGCTTCACGGACCGGAGCCGGTGGCAGTGGGAGCGGGGCAGCCACGCCGGGGGCTGGACCCGCGTCTCCGGCTCCGTCGATGGCGTCTACATGCCCAGAGCCGCCGACGAGGGCCACCAACTGCGGGCCTCTGCGAGCTACACCAACAGCCGTGGCGAACGGGTCGAGGCGATGACCGCGCCCTCCCTCCCCGTGCAGCCCAGCGACGTATACATGGCCTTCTTCCTGCACCTGTACCCGGTTGACGTGAACGACCTCCCCGACGATAGAAGGGAGCACGGCTTCGACAACCTGGACTTCAGCGCCGCCGACGGGCTTCAGCTAATCGAGCGGCCCGTAGTCGTGCGCGACCTTCCCGACTACGACGTCGCCCGCGTAAAGACCGGCCAGTTCGCCCTGGTGGACGGCGTTTTCCACCGCTTTTGGGAGGCGGAGTTCCCTTGGCAGGAAGGCCAATGAGGCTTCCCGCGGGCCTTTCGGCGGTGACGCGGAGGGCACGGTTCCGCCCGTGGCTGCCGCTGGCCCTTCTCCTGCTGGCCCTGTCAACGGTATTCCTGTTCGGCAACGACGGGAGGGACTCTTTCTCCCGGCCGGGACTCCACAATGCGGTGTCGGCGAACCACTTGTCGGTAGCCGGGAACCTATCCCCCGAACACAACTTCCTGATGTTCTATCATCAGACCTTGGAGGGAGACGGCCTTCCTGGATACGCGCCTTACAACCGCTTTCCCATTGGCGGATATGGGCTAATAAAGCTGGCAACCATGCCTTTCGGGGATGACTTCGCGGGGAAGATATACGCCGCCCGCATTCTGTTTCTGCTCTTTTTCGTTGGGAGCGCGGTGGTGGTATGGCTGTCTCTCTGCCGGCTCACCGGCGACCGGTGGACAGCCTTGACCGCCACACTGCTGGCCTTCTCGTCCTACTATCTGCTGTATTACAACGACATGATAACCCCCGAAAACGGGATCTCCCTTTTCGGAACGCTGCTGACCTTCCACGGCATGGTTGTCTTCGTCCAAGAGGGCCGCTTCCGGCAGCTGCTCATCAAGGCCTGCATTGCCCTGCTATTGGGCTGGCACGTATACGCGCTGCTGCTGCCCTTCGTCGTATTCGGCCTGGCGCGGGAGCTTTACCGGGCGCGCCGGGAATCCGCCCCCGGCGGGCTGACCTTGGCGAGGCGAGTCAAGGGCTGGGCCGCCGCGCTGGCGTCCAGCCGCTACCTTAAGCTGGGCGTTGGCGCCCTGCTTTTCGGCGCGGCTATCCTGTCCTTCAACTTGGCCAACGAATACCGGGCCTTTGACGGTGAAGTCCCGCTGGCTGAGCTTTCTACGGTGAAGTCGATGACGTACCGCCTTGGAGTGGATACCGGGTTCAAGGAGTCCTACGCCGAGGTTCTGGAATGGGGGAACTTCCTACAGCATCAGTTCCACCGCATCGCCTTAGTCACGCTGCCCGTCCTCATCAGCCCCTTTGACCCCCTTGACCCCTTTGACGACCCCTCAATTGGTTGGGGCGGTTGGGGCATGGACTACCTCGGCGTGATTTTCGGAGCGCTGGCCGTGGGCGGCGCCGTCGTCGCGTTGCTGGTCTCCCGCCATAGAATGCTGCTGGCCACCCTGGTGAGCGCCGGCTTCTTCTGGGCGCTGCCGGTGCGCCACAACACCGCCATCCACGATTTTGAGAGCGTTTTCTACATCGGTGTCCCCCTGGTCGTCTTCGCAGTGGGGTTGTCGCGTCTGCGGGAATTAGCCGGCAGCCGTCTCATTCTTGGTCTCTCCGCCGCCGCGCTGCTGGTCTTCGTTCTCTCCGGCTTCCAGGTGGGGCGGGCCGGTTATGACCGGCAGGCGGCTGAATTCCATGAAGCGGTGGCTGCGGATTTTGAGCGCATCAGGACAGTAGTAGAGCCGGGAGAGAGCGTTTTCTTTCTAACGTCCTACCACCTGCTTCCTGGGAGAGTCGGGGGGGAGAGCTACTATCTTTCGGGGAGAGCGCTGGGACTGTATTGGTCTGCGGGGAGTAGCGCCTTCGCATACGACTATCTCATCTCGAGCCAGCGGGTCGACGGCCCCGCCCTGCTGACGCCGGAAAACAGGGAGATATTTCTCTACCGTCCGGAGGACTATTCAGCGCTGGTAAACGGCCAGGTAGACGATATGATAATGAACTCTAAGCGCGTGGCCGGCGGCCAAGGCCATTATGACCTGTATCGCAGTGGGAACAGGCTGATTTACGCCAGGAACCGGGATGAGGGCAGAGACGCCCAATTCGTCGGGCAGTATATCCCGGTGGCGGGCGAGCGGCTCTACGTCTCGTTGTCCCCTGCCATTCACCGGGCCGGCTTCACGGACCGGAGCCCGTGGCAGTGGGAGTGGGGCAGCCACGCCGGGGGCTGGACCAGCATATCCGGTTCCCCCGACCCCAACGCCGATGGAATCTACACGCCCACCGCCGACGACGAGGGCCACCAACTGCGGGTCTCTGCGAGCTACACCAACGGCCGCGGCGAACGGGTCGAGGCGATGACCGCGCCCTCCCTGCCCGTGCAGCCCAGAGACGCCCACACGCGCTTCTTCCTGCACCTGTACCCGGTTGACGTGAACGACCTCCCCGGCGATCGCCGGGAGCACGGCTTCGACAACCTGGACTTCCGCGCCGACGCCGAGCTTCAGCTAATCGAGGGGCCCGTAGTCGTGCGCGACCTTCCCGACTATGACATCGCCCGCGTGAAGACCGGCCAGTACGTGCGAGTGGACGGCGTTTACCACCACCTCTGGGAGGCGGAGTTCCCTTGGCGATGAAGATTTGGACGGCGCTGTTAAGTGGGCGCGCGGCGATGGGTAGGACCTACGCATTTCCCGCCCTCATAGCCCTCGTCGCCATCCTGGGCGCGGCCCATATCCTGGTCCGCACGTCCACCTACGGCGCGGCGGCCCTGGGCGACGCCTTCAACTACCTAGCGGCGGCCGAGAGCCTGACCGCCGGGGAGGGTCTGCTGTCCCCCGGCGGCGAGCAAATGGTCCTCTTCGCGCCCTTCTTCTCCATGGCGATGGCCTTCCTGAGCCTGTTGGGCATCGAGCCGGTGGACGGAGGCCGGCTCCTGAACGCCGCCGCCTTCGGCCTAATCATCCTGGCGACGGGCCTCTGGCTGAGCCGGCGTCTCAAGTCGCGGCTGGTGGCCTTGGGAGCGGCGGTGGCGGTCATGGCCGGCCTCCCCCTGGCCCACTTCGCTTCGACCCTCTTGAGCGAACCCCTCTTCAGCCTGTTCATCCTTCTCGCCCTGATGCCGATGGAGTCTTTCCTGGCCGGGAGAAGCGGCAAGCCGGCCCTGGCCCTTTCCGCCGTATTCACGGCCCTAGCCGCGCTGACGCGGTACATGGGAGTCGCCCTCATCTTCTCCCTACTCCTCATGCTCCTCTTGCGCCGGCGCGTCCCGATACGCGAGCGGTTGAAGGAGACCCTGGTCTTCGGGGCCATCTCGTCCCTCCCGCTGGCGGCGGCCCTGGCGCGCAACCAACTGGTGTCCGGAACCCTCACCGGGGACAGATCGCAAGCCGCGGGGCAGCCCCTGTCCGATTCGCTGTACCAGATAGTCGTGGTCTTCGAGGGGTGGGCCGACCCGCTGCTGTCCCAGCCCCAGTGGTACTTGCACCGCTCGCCGTGGCTGATAGCCGGCCTGGCGCTGGTTCTGGCGGCGGTTTTCCTCATCACCCCCCCCCCCCCCCCCCCGACCGGGAAGGGCCTCTTACGTCTTCTGGGTCTTCTCGCTGGCGTACCTTGGAATTATCGCCGTGGCGACGCCCTTCATGGCCTGGCAGGCCGTAGACAGCCGGTACCTGACGCCGGTCTACGCGCCGCTGCTAGTGGTCGCGGCCTTCTGGCTGGATGGACTGTTGCGCGGCAGGCGCCGGGATGTATGCTCGCGTCCCGGCGGCTCCCGGCTGGCCGGTCTGCTGCGCGTCAAGGCGATGGTGAGGGCGCCCGCCGTCTGGCGGACACTGGTTGTCCTCACGCTTATAGGCGTCTCCTGGCACATTGGCGCGTCGGCGTGGCAGAATCTGCGGGCGACCGCCGGGGCCCTGGATTCGGGGTACGTAGACGGGAGTCTAAACACGGCCTACTGGGCGGACTCTGAGGTGGTGGAATACGTGCGAAATAACCCCTCTCCGGGCCGGTACTACAGCAACATCCCCAACGTGCTCCGGTGGAACGCGGGAGTTCCGGCAAGGCGGGTGTCCTGGGTTCCCGTGACGCGGCGGGACCTACATAACGTCTACGATTGCCCGGCCTGGTTCGAGCGGGCCGTCGAGAAATCCCGGAAGTATGACGAACCCGAAAAGCTCGTCGTATGGGTCGGCCACGTCGAAGACCGCGAAATGGTTTGCACCATCCTTCAGATGGAGACGCCCCTCCCCTTGGAGCCGGTGGCGGAACTGTCCGACGGGGCCATATTCAGGGTGAATGCAGCCTTTGACAGCGCCGCCGCACGGCTGTCGGCCTTCGATGCCCTTGTGTCCGACTTCGACGTGTATCTGAGCGAGGACGCGCTGGTCTACGCCAAGGAGCCGTGCGCCCCGGCGGACACGGAGGCGGTCTTCTTCCTGCACCTGTACCCGGTTGACGTGGATGACCTTCCCGACAATCGGAAGCAGTACGGCTTCGACAACCTGGACTTCAGGTTCGCCAACCTCGGTCTGACATCCGGTGAGAGATGCGTGGCGACGGTGGACCTCCCTGAGTATGATATCTCTGAAATCAAGACAGGCCAATACGTGGAAACCGAAGGCGGCTCCACCCACCGGCTCTGGGAGGTGGAGATACTCTTTGACGCGCTAGGCCAAGCCGACGCCATCAACGAGGCGCGCCGGTTAATCGCGGCCGGCGAGCCGGTGATACGCTCCGGCTTTGACGTGTATCTGAGCGAGGACACGCTAGTCTACGTCAAGGAGCCGTGCGCCCCGGCCGACACGGAGGCGACGTTCTTCCTGCACCTGTACCCGGTTGACGTGAACGACCTTCCCGACAATCGGAAGCAGTACGGCTTCGACAACCTGGACTTCAGGTTCGCCAACCTTGGTCTGACATCCGGTGAGAGATGCGTGGCGACGGTGGACCTCCCTGAGTATGATATCTCTGAAATCAAGACAGGCCAATACGTGGAAACCGAAGGCGGCTCCACCCACCGGCTCTGGGAGGAGGAGTTCCTCCTTGATGCGGGAAAATAAGGGTGGCAAAATGATGAGCGGCAAAAATGATGAAGTCAAGCCCATCATACCTCTACCCCCCCCCCCCCCCCGACCCGCCCGGCGCCGGTCTTGACAACAAGGTCTCCCTCTTTGGCTGGCTCTTTCTCTGTCTAAACATAATTCTCTTTAGCGCTCTCATCGCCGGCGCCCCGGGGGTATCTTTTGGGATCACCCGGGAAGACTCGTGGCTGGAGAGCCTCACCGCGGTATGGCTCTTCCTGGGGGGCAGCCTGTTCTTCGTCACGGCCTGGAGGGAGGGGAGCCTCCTCCGGCGGTCCCTGTACATCCTCGGCGGCATGGCCATGCTCTTCGGGGCCGGTGAGGAGATCAGTTGGGGACAGCGCATATTCGGGTTTGCGACGCCCGAATTCTTGATGACCTTGAATTCGCAGAACGAATTCAACGCCCACAATGTCTACTATGGGAACTTCCCCCCCAGCTATAGGAACGTCGGCCTGTTCCTGTGCATAGCGGCCAGCGCGGCCTTCTTTAGCCGGAAGGACCGGCTTTTCGGGGTCCCGCTGCCGTCGGCCCTGCTGACCCTGGGCTTTCTAACCCTGCTTTCCTTTGGGGCCAGAGAGGGCTTCGGACACTTCTTAGGCTTTATCATATTCAAGGAGATGGGGCTGATACTGCTCTTTCTCATCTTCGCCTTGTGTTCCAGGCAAGTCAAACTGGCCGTCGCTTCCGCCGCCGCCTTCGGCCTCGTCTTCGCTCACGCATACGTGAACTATCACCACGTGTACTTCGCTGGTTACGAGACCCTTGATGCCCTTGGAGCGATAATCGAGACGCGCGAATATCTGTTCGGCATAGGCTGCCTTCTCTACTCTTTGGAGCTGGCCCTGGCCCAGGGACGGTTAGGGCCTGTCTTGCGAGGGCCCTTCAGCCGCCTGAAACTGCCGGGGAGACGGGTCCCCCTCTGGCTGGCGGCCTGCTCTCTGGTAATCACAGGCAGCGCCGGGTTGATATTTTGGGGGAATCTCAACGCCGGGGCCCAAGCTGACGACATCCGGCAGACATACCGGTCAATCTCGGCCCACGAGCCCCTAATCCGCTCCACCTTTGACGTCTATCTCATTGAGGACGAATTGATCTACTTCAAGGAGCCGTGCGCCTACGCCGACATGGAGACGATCTTCTTCCTGCACCTGTACCCGGTTGACGAGAAGGACCTCCCCGGTCCCGCCCAGCGTCAGGGCTTCGACAACCTGGACTTTCACGTTATCGACACGGCCAGCGGCGTGGCCTTTGACGGGAAGTGTCTGGTGACTAGGCCGCTCCCGGGATATGATATCTCCAGAATCAAGACAGGCCAGTTCACGTCCGTGGACGGCCGCTACAACCACCTCTGGGAGGGGGAGATACTCTTTGACGCGGCGGGGGATTTCAGCGCCGCCCGCCAAGCTGACGCCATTAAGGAGGCGCGCCGGTTAATCGCGGCCGGCGAGCCGGTCATCCGCTCCACCTTTGACGTGTATCTGAGCGAGGACACGCTGGTCTACGTCAAGGAGCCGTGCGCTCCCGCCGACACGGAGGCGAAGTTCTTTCTGCACCTGTACCCGGTTAACGTGAAGGACCTCCCCGGCCATCGCCGGGGGCATGGCTTCGACAACCTGGACTTCCCTTTCGACAGGCGCGGCGCGATATCCGGCGAGAGATGCGTGGCGACGGTGGCCCTTCCTGAGTATGATATCTCTGAAATCTCGACAGGCCAGTTCCTGTCCGTGGACGGCGGCTACAACCACCTCTGGGAGGGGGAGTTCCTTCTTGATACGGGAAAATCAGGGGGGGTAGAATGAGGAGGCGATGCCCACCGTGACCAATTCCCTGCGCCTACTGCCCTCAGCCCTGCTGGCCGGCCTTTTGGCCCTGGCCGTGGGATGCCAGCCCCAAGCCACGCCCCCTCCAACCGCTCCGCCGGCGACCCCCCCAGCCCCCCTGAACGCGAGGGTCGCAAAGTGGTTTGACAACCACGCCGCCGCGATATCCATCACCAACGACGACTGGCCCATCCCCGGCAGGGAGCCGGACACCGACGGCTACGTTCTGGCCCAGGGCCTGGTGATGGGCTATGAGGTGACGACGGGCAACTCCTTTTCCGGCAACCCCATATTCAGCGGGCCTGACGATTACAGGATAGCCTATCTGATGTCGGAGCTTGTCCCCAAGGGCTTCAGCTACTTCGGCCACGGCCACAACCATATAGACCACGACGAGTTATCTTACGAAGAGGCCCTTGAGTCCTTCCGGGCCAACTACGAGACCATGATAGAGTGGGGAATGACGCCCGTGGCCTACGCCTACCCAAGAAGCGCCGGGTGGGAGGAGGAGACTCAACGGGCCTTGGAGGACGCCGGGTTCCTGAGCGGCCGGCTCCAGACCCTAGACCCAAAGGAGTTCTACAACGTGCCGGGGCGCCAGTTGGCGCCGGACGACTGGTTCGCCCTGAAGGCGTTGGAGATGCAGAGCTTCGAGTTCCAGGACTGTGGCCCCTGCGTCAACGGCAATGACGAGTTGAGGCCCATCCTGGAAGAGGCGTTGGCGCAGACGGCGTGGGTCATCTTGACCTACCACGCCATCGGGCAGCCGGAGCATTGGGGATGGTACCATTGGGACGAGTTCCGCAAAGACGTTGACTCAATCGCGGCGCGGGACTTCTGGACGGCTTCGATGAATGACATAACCCTTTACGTCAGGGAACGGGAGAAGGCCGCGCTGACCGTGGAGCCGGTGGCGGGGGCCGCCGGGACGGAAAGCGTCGCGATTACGCTGTCCGACGGCCTGGACAACGTTAGGTTCAATCAGCCCCTCACGGTTCTGTTCGACCTGCCACCGGACTGGGTTGGCAGGCCCTTCACCCTCTCTCAGGATGGCGAACTGCTGGATGAGCTTGTCTTCGATACGGAGGCGGCCATGCTTTCGCTGATGCCCAACGAGCGGCCCTACGCCCTGCGCCCACGGTGACGCGGAGGGTGTCCTTCCTCGCCCGGTTTAAGGCCGAGTCTCTGCTCCACCGCCCGTGGCTGCCGCTGGCCGCCTGCGTGTGCCTGCTGGTGGCGGCGGCGGCCCTGCGCTTCTACGACCTGCCTGGGAATTCTATATGGTTTGACGAAGCGGTCGTCGCCGATAATTCGAGCGGCTCCCTCCGGGAGGTAGTCGCCAACACCCGCGTCCGCAACTCCTCGCCGGCGCTGTACCCTCTGGCCCTGTGGGTGGTCCAGAAAGTGGATGTGTCTCCCCTCAGCATTCGCCTTCTGCCGGCGACGGCCAGCGTCTTGACCGTGGCGGCCATGCTCTTTCTGCTGCCGCGTCTGGGGGTTCCTCGAGGAGCCGCCTTTCTAGCCGCCCTGATGACAGCCCTTTCCGTTGAAGCGATATATCACGCTCAGGACGCGCGGGAATACTCCATCGACGCGCTGCTGGTCCTGCTGATGACGGCGGGGCTGCTGTGGTATCTGCGGGACGGGCGCAAGTCACTGCTGTGCCTTTCACTATTCCTCGCGCCGCTGCTCCAGTACGGACTGGCCCTGTTCGGCGTCGCCGTCATCGGGGCCGCCGTGGTTCTGCCGGCCCCGGTCGAGGCTGAGCCGGAGCGTGGTTCCTTCCTAAGCCGTGTCCGCGAGTGGCTCAAGGCGCGGGCCGGCCTGGTCTGGCCGGCGGGGGCGTTTCTGGCGGGGTGCGCCATAACCTACGCGGTCACTTTGCGATATCACTTGCAGCAAGGGAGCTTCGGACCGGATGGCTATCTGTCGGAGAGCTACTATCAGGGAGAATTCTATGTCCTCTCGCTCTTTGAGTTTTCGGTTGGTGGGACTTGGAGTTTATTGACCCATCATTTGCCGGTGGCCGTGGCGATAGCGGCCCTTGCCGCCGGCGGGCTGCTTCTAATCGCGGCGGAGCTCAAGAGGTTTCGAGGCGAGCCTCCGGGCAGGGCCATCGCAGTTCTATTTTCCTTTTGCATTGTTATTTCCGTTGCCGCGGCGCTGCTGGGGATGTATCCCCTTGGGGACATTCGCCAAAACATCTATCTGGGCCCGGTCATCTTTCTGGCCGCCGCCGTCGTGTTCCATTGGACAGCCGGGTTTCTGGCCTCGCTCACGGGCCGCGGGTGGGCGGCGCCGGCCCTGGTCGTCGCCGCCGCCGGCGCGATAGTCCTTGCCGGGGTGGTAGACATTTGGCGGGATAATCCGTATGAAGCACACCAGCCCAATAACATCGAGGCCGTTCTCGCCGTTCTGGAAGAGCGCGTGGAAGAGGGGGACATGGTTTACGTAAATGGGTTTGCAGCTAATTTTGTAAGGTACTATCAGGATAAAAAACCGGGCAACTACCACTATGGAGAAGATGTAAGATGCTGGAACGCCTTGGAAGGGTGTCTCCTTGAGATGGTCAATTTGGTCGTTGCGCTCCCCAACGTCCCAAATAGAATCTTCGTGGTCCATTGGAGAGGAGCGACTCACGGGGGCGCACCGATACTGGAGGCGCTCAAGCTGCTGGGAGAGGAAACTCAAGTCGAGGGCGTCATAGCTGAGGGAGATTTCAGGATATCTCTGATAGGGAACGCCAAAGCGTTCATAGGACCGGCCCACAAGGAGGCCGCATCCTACTACGATGCGGTTGTGTCCGCCTACGACGCGACTGTGTCCGGCGAACCGGCAATCCGCTCCGACTTCAACGTGTATCTCCGGGAGAACCGGCTGGTCTACGCCAAGGAGCCGTGCGCCCGGGCGGACACGGAGGCGACGTTCTTCCTCGCCCTGTACCCGGTTGACGTGAAGGACCTCCCCGACGATAGAAGGGAGCACGGTTTCGACAACCTTGACTTCCCCTTCGCCCGGCGCGGCATGATATTCGATGGGCGATGTATGGCGACGGTGGACCTCCCTGAATACGCTATATCCGAAATCAAGACCGGCCAGTACACGCGGGGGTTCCGTGGTCTCCGCCATCTCTGGGAGGCGGAGTTCCCTTGGCGGGAAGGCGAATGAGGCTTCCACCCGTCCTCTCGCGGGAACGGCTGGTCCTGGCCGCCTGCGTGGGCCTGCTGGTGGCGGCGGCGGCCCTGCGCTTCTACGACCTGCCGGGGGGTTCCATATGGTATGACGAAGCGGTCGCCACCGATAATGTGAGCGGCTCCCTCCGGGAGGTAGTCCCCAACACCCGCGCCCGCAACTCCTCGCCTATACTGTATCCCCTGGCCCTGTGGGCGGTCCAGAAAGTGAATGTATCCATCTTCAGCGTCCGTCTTCTGCCGGCCACGGCCGGCGTCTTGACCGTGGCGGCCATGCTCTTTCTGCTGCCGCGTCTGGGGGTTCCTCGAGGGGCCGTCTTTCTGGCCGCCCTGATGGCCACCCTTTCGGCTGAGGCCATAAGGCACGCTCAGGACGCGCGGGAATACTCCATCGACGCGCTGTTGGCCCTGTTAATGACGGCGGGGCTGCTGTGGTATCTGCGGGACGGGCGCAAGGCCCTGCTGTGCCTTTCGCTATTCCTCGCGCCTCTGCTCCAGTACGGACTGGTCCTGTTCGGCGTCGCCGTCATCGGGGCCGCCATGATTCTACCGGCCCTGATTGAGGCTGAGCCGGAGCGGGGTTCCTTCCTAAGCCGTGTCCGAGAGTGGCTCAAGGGGCGGGCCGACCTGGTCTGGCCGGCGGCCTGCTTCCTGGCGGGGTGCGCTATAACCTACGCCCTCACTTTGCGCTATCACTTGCGGCTAGGGCACTTCGGACCGGATGGCTATCTGTCGGAGCGCTTCTATCAGGGAGGATTCGATGTCCTCTCGCTCTTTGAGTTTTCGGTTGGCGGGACTTGGGGTTTACTGACCTATCATTTGCCGGTGGCCGTGGCCATAGCGGCCCTTGCCGCCGGCGGGCTGCTTATAGTCGCGGCGGCTCTCAGGAGGTTTCACGGCGAGCCTCCGGGCAGGGCCATCGCAGTTCTATTTTCCTTTTGCATTGCGATTTCAATCGCCGCCGCGCTTCTGGGGATATATCCCCTCGGCGGCATTCGCCACGGCATCTATCTGGGCCCGGTCATCTTTCTGGCCGCCGGCGTAGCCGTCCATTGTATGATTGGTTGGATGGCCTCGCTCACGGGCCGCGGGTGGGCGGCGCCGGCCCTGGTCGCCGCCGCCGCCGGCGCGATAGTCCTTGCCGGAGTGGTAGACATGGGGCGGGATAATCCATATGAGTCACACCGGCCCAATAACATCAAGGCCGTTCTCGCCTATCTGGAAGAGCGCGTGGAAGAAGGAGACATGGTTTTCGCGACCGAAGGCGCAACCTATTCTTTGAGGTTCTATCTACAGGATGAAAAACCGGGCAACTACCACTATGGAGATGAAGGATGCTGGGACGCCTTGGAAGGGTGTATCCGTGAGATGGTCGTCTTAGCCGTTGCGCTCCCCAACGTCCCAAATAGAATCTTCGTGGTCCATTGGAGAGAAGGGACTCACGGAGGCAGATCGATACAGGGGGCCTTCGAGTCGCTGGGAGAGGAAACATCCGTCGAGCGCGTCATCGCTGAGGGAGAGTTCAAGGTCTCTCTTATAGGGAACCCCGAAGCGTTCATAGAACCGGCGCGCGAGGAGGCCGCATCCTACTACGAAGCGGTTGTGTCCGGCGAACCGGTAATCCGCTCAGATTTCGACATGTATCTCCGCGAAAGCGCTCTGGTCTACGCCAAGGAGCCGTGCGCCCCGGCGGACACGGAGGCGACGTTCTTCCTCGCCCTGTACCCGGTTAACGTCGATGACCTCCCCGGCCATCGCCGGGAGCACGGTTTCGACAACCTGGACTTCAGCTTCGACCGGCGCGGCATGATATTCGATGGGCGATGTATGGCGACGGTGGACCTCCCTGAATACGCTATCTCTGAAATCAAGACCGGCCAGTACACGCGGGGATTCCGTGGTCTCCGCCATCTCTGGGAGGTGGAGTTCCCCTGGCAGGGAGGCGAATGAGGCTCCCCGCGCTATCTAAGGCCAAGTCCCGGTTCCGCCCGTGGCTGCCGCTGGCCCTGCTCCTGCTGGCGTTGTCAACGGTGTTCCTGTTCGGCGCCGACCGTGGGGGCTTCAACCGGTCGGGAGTCCACAATGGGGTGTCGGCGAACCACTTGGCGGTAGCCGAGAACCTGTCCCCCGAACACAACTTCCTACTGTTCTATCATCAGATATTGGATGAAGACGGCCTCCCCGGATACGAGCCTTACAGCCGCTTTCCCATTGGCGGCTATGGGCTGGTAAAACTGGCCATACTGCCCTTTGGGGATGACTTAGCGGCGAAAATATACGCCGCCCGCATTCTGTTTCTGCTCTTTTTCGTTGGGAGCGCGGCGCTGGTGTGGCTGTCCCTCTGCCGGCTCACCGGCAACCGGTGGGTCGCCTTGACCGCCACCCTGTTGGCCTTCTCGTCATACTATCTGCTGTATTACAACGACATGATAGCCACCGAAACCGGGATGTCGCTTTTCGGCGTTCTGCTCACCTTCCACGGCATGGTTGTCTTCATCCAGGAGGGACGCTTCCGGCAGCTGCTCATCAAGGCGTGTCTGGCCCTGCTGTTGGGCTGGCACGTATACGCATTGCTGGTTCCCTTCATCCTGTTCGGACTGCTGAGGGAGCTTTACCGGGCGCGCCGGGAATCCGCCCCCAGTGGGCTGAGTTTGGCGAGGCGAGTCAAGGGCTGGGCCGCCGTGCTGGCGTCCAGCCGCTACATGAGGCTGGGCGTGGTCGCCCTGCTTTTCGGCGTGGCGGTCCTGTCCTTCAACCTGGGCAACGAGTACCGGGCCTTAGATGGCGAGGTCTCGCTGGCTGAACTTCCTACGGTGAAGTCTATGACGTACCGCCTTGGAGTGGATACCGGGTTCGGTGCGCGCCACGGCGAGATTCTGGAATGGGAGAACTTCCTACAGCATCAGTTCCACCGCGTCGCCGTAGTCGCGCTGCCCTCCCTCATCAGTCCCTTTGACGCCGCCCTTGACCCCTTTTACGACCTCTCTATCGGTTGGGGCATGGACTACCTCGGCGTGATTGCCGGAGCGTTGGCGTCGGGCCTCGCTGTCGTTGGGCTGCTGTTTTTCCGCCATAGAATGCTGCTGGCGACCCTGTTGAGCGCCGGCTTCTTCTGGGCGCTGCCCATGCGCCATAACACCGCCTTCCATGATTTTGAGAGCGTCTTCTACATCGGCGTTCCCCTGGCCCTCTTCACAGTTGGGCTGTGGCGTCTGAGGGAGTTAGCCGGCGGCCGTCTTATCCTTGGCCTCTCCGCCGCCGCGATGCTGGTCTTCGTTCTCTCCGCCTTCCAGGTGGGGCGCATTGGCCACGACAGTCAGGCGATTGAATCCCAAGAAGCGGTGGTTGCCGATTTTGAGCGTATCAGGACGATAGTAGAGCCGGGACAGAGCGTTTATGTCCCCATATCCCGCCGCGAGTTTACCGGGGGAGCCGGGGGGGTGAGCTACTATCTTGCGGGAAGAGCGCTGGGACTTTACCGGCATGATGGCTTGGCATATGATTTTCTTGTCTCGCGCCAGCGAGTCGACGGCCCCACCCTGCTGACGCCGGAAAACAGCCGGATTTTTCTCTACCGCACGAGCGACTATCCGGCGCAGGTAGACGAGATGATAATACCATCTGAACTTTTAGTCCGTCGCGATGGCTATTGTGACGTGTATCGCAGCGGGAACTGGCTGGTTTATGTTCCAAACCAAGGCGACAATAGGGCCGCCCTACTCGAGAGACAGAACATTCCGGTAGTGGGTAAGCCCTTCGCCGTCGGGTTGTCCCCTGCCGTGCGCCGCGCCGGCTTCACAGACCGGAGGGGCTGGCAGTGGGAGCGCGGCAGCGACGCCGGAGGCTGGACCAGAGTCTCCTCCACGAGTCCCACCTACGAGTACACGCCCACCCCTTCGGATGAGGGCCATCGACTGCGCGCCTCCACGCGCTACACCGACAGCCGCGGCTACCGGGTGGAGGCGATGACCGTGTCCTCCCTGCCAGTGCAGCCCAGCGCCGCCACCGGGGCGGTCTTCTTCCTGCACGTGTACCCGGTTGACCCCGATGACCTCCCCGACCACCGCAAGGAGCACGGCTTCGACAACCTGGACTTTAGCTTCGACCTCCTCCGGTCTCCGATAACCGAGGGGCCCACAGCCGCGCGCGAACTCCCCGGCTATGACATCGCCCGCGTCGTGACCGGCCAGTACGTGTCTGTGGATGGCGATATCCACCGCCTCTGGGAGGGGGAGTTCCTTTGGCAGGAAGGCGAGTGATGATTCCCGCCGCGCCCTTCGGGAAGCGCTATTATACACAGGGAACGGGACTACCTCGCGGGATGGGGCCGAATGTTTGGTAAGACCATTGATTACCGGCTGCTGCGGCTATTCGCCCACGGCAGGATATCCGAAGCGGAGGAGCTTCGCCGGCTTGAGAGCGCCATGAGCGCCGAGTTCGTGGAGGCGCGCTTCGAAAAATGGAATCGCCGCCTGGACAACGAAATTCCCATTGAGCCGGATGCGCGCTACCTGGAGGTCGGCTGCTGCATGGGGGACATGTCCTTGGCCCTGGCCCTGCGCGGCTGCAAGCGCGTGACGGCTATCGATAAAGACCCGGATTACATCGAAATGGCGAAGCGGTGCGCCAGGAAGATGCAGTTGGAGGGCAAGGTCGCGTTCGAGGCCATGAACGTTCATGACGTGCCGGAGGACTGGGAGTATGACATCGTAATATCCCACGAGACCCTTGAGCACGTGGAACGCCCCCGCGACTGCCTGCGCCTCATTGACGGAGCCCTCAAGCAGGGCCGGGGGGCTAGGATAGTTCTAGGGTTCGGCCCCCTCTTTCATTCACCCTTCGGGGGCCACGTGTCCGGGTTCTTCAAAATCCGCATACCGTGGATAGCAGTCCTGTTTTCGGAGGCCGCGCTTATGCGTCTCAGGCAAGAGTTCAGGCCGACATTCGATGACGCTGAGTCCTTCGAAGACATGCGGGAAGGGCTGAACAGGATGAAGTACTCGGAGTTTCTTCGTTACGTCAAAGAGTTGGGCTGGATAACGGAGCGGTTGGTTGTGAACCCGCAGTTGAAGCGCTGGCCCGGCCTCTGGCGGCTTTCCAACCTGTTGACGCGCTTGCCCTTGGCGCGCGACTACTTCGCGGTTTCCGTGTATGCGATTTACCGGCGGCCGTAGGCGCGCCCCGGCGTACGGCGTTCCCCGCCGCCTCTGGGAGGGGGAGTTCTCTTGGCAGGAAGGCGAATGAGGCTCCCCGCGTCCCTTTCCAAGGAACGGCTGGTCCTGGCGGCCTTCGTGGGCCTGCTGATAGCGGCGGCGGTCCTGCGCTTCTACGACCTGACGGGGGGTTCCATATGGTATGACGAAGCGGTGGCCTCCGATAACGCGAGCCGCTCCTTCACGGAGATGGTCGAAGATACCCGCAACAGAAACTCCTCGCCAATACTGTACCCGATGGCCCTGTGGGTGGTCCAGAAAGTGAACGTATCCGCCTTCAGCGTCCGGCTTCTGCCGGCGATGGCCAGCGTCCTGACCGTGGCGGCCATGCTCTTTCTGCTGCCGCGCCTCGGGATCCCGCGAGGGGCCGCCTTCTTAGCGGCTTTGCCGGCCGCCCTTTCCGTTGCAGCGATATATCACGCCCAGGACGCGCGGGAGTACTCTATCGACGCGCTGCTGGCCCTGCTGATGATTGCCGGGCTGCTGTGGTATCTGCGGGACGGGCGCAAGGCCCTGCTGTGCCTTACGCTGTTCCTCGCGCCCCTGCTCCAGTACGGACTGGTCCTGTTCGGCGTGGCCGTCATCGGGACCGCCGTGATTCTACCGGCCCCGGTCGAGGGTGAGCCGGAGCGGGGTTCCCTCCTAAGCCGTGTCCGCGAGTGGCTCAAGGCGCGGGCCGGCCTGGTCTGGCCGGCGGGGTGTTTTCTGGCGGCGTGCGCCATAAGCTTCTTCGTCACTTTCCGCTACCAGACGAGGGAAGGGGGTTGGGGCTGGCGCGGCTATTACGAATACTACTATCAAGGGGCGTATGACGCCGCCAGCCTTCTTGAATTCGCGGCTTCCGGCGTCCGGTCCGTCCTGAACTATCATCTGCCTGCGGCAGTCGCGATATTGGCGGTTGGGGCGTTGGCCCTTATGCTGGCGGCGTCCCTCAAGAGGCGGCGGCTCAATGCCATCGCAACCCTGGCCCTGCTGGCCCTTGGCGTCGCCATTTACGCCGCCACGGTTACCCTCTATCCCCTTGGCGGCATTCGCCAAAACCTCTATCTGGGGCCGGTCATCTTTCTGGCCGCCGGCGTCGCCGTCTATTGGATGATTGGTTGGATGGCCTCGTTCACGGGCCGGGGGTGGGTGGCGCCGGCCCTGGTCGTCGTCGCCGCCGCCATAGCCCTTGCCGGGGTGGGCGACCTGCGGGGAGACAGCCCGTATGAGAAAAGCTATAACGCCAAGGAGGTTCTTGCCTATCTGGAGGAGAACGTGGAGGAAGGCGACCTGGTTTACATAGCCGAACCCGCGACCCCTTCTATGAATTTCCATCAGGATGAAAAACCGGCCGCCTACCACTATGGAGACCTGGCCTGCTGGGACGCCTTGGAAGACTGTCTCCGTGACATGGAGCGTTTAGCCCTCTCGCTGCCCAATGCCCCCAACAGAATCTTCGTGGTTCACGAGGGGGAGTCGGCTCACGTGCGCGGGTCGATGCCCGAGGCCTTCGAGTCGCTGGGAGGGGGAATTCCAGTCGACCGCGTCATCGCTGACGGAGAGTTCAGGATATCTCTGATAGTGAACGCCAAGGCGTTCGTTGAAACGGCGCAAGAGGCGGCCCACTCCGCCTACGATGCGGTGGCGTCCGGCGAGCCGGCCCTCCGCTCAGACTTCGACGTGTATCTCCGGGAAAGGACGCTGACCTACGTCAAGGAGCCGTGCGCCCCCGCCGACACGGAGGCGAAGTTCTTCCTCGCCGTATACCCGGTTGACGTGGATGACCTCCCCGGCCATCGCCGGGCGAACGGCTTCGACAACCGGGACTTCAGGTTTGACAGGCGCGGCGTGATATTCGCCGGGCGATGTGTGACGACGACGGCGCCCCTCCCCGACTATGACATCGCCCGCGTCAAGACAGGCCAGTACGTGCGAGTGGACGACGGTTACCGCCACCTCTGGGAGGCGGAGTTCCCCTGGCAGGAAGGCGAATGAGGCTCCCCTCGCTATCTAAGGCCAAGTCCCGGTTCCGCCCGTGGCTGCCGTTGGCGTTGCTTCTGCTGGCGTTGTCAACGGTATTCCTGTTCGGCAACGACGGGAGGGACTCGTTCTACCGGCCGGGCTATAACAATGCGGTGTCGGCGAACCACTTGTCGGTAGCCGAGAACCTATCCCCCGAACACAACTTCCTGCTGTTCTACAACCAGACCCTAGACGCCGACGGCCCCCCCGGATACACGCCTTACGGCCGCTTTCCCATCGCCGGCTATGGGCTGATAAAACTGGTCATGCTGCCTTTCGGGGATGACCTCGCGGGGAAGATCCACGCCGCCCGCATTCTGCTTATGCTCTTTTTCGTTGGAAGCGCGGCCCTGGCCTGGCTGTCCCTCTGCCGGCTCACCGGCAACCGGTGGATAGCCCTGACCGCCACACTGCTGGCCTTCTCGTCCTACTACCTGCTGTATTACAGCGACATGATAGCCACCGAAAGCGGTCTCTCCCTTTTCGGCGTTCTGCTCACCTTACACGGCATGGTTGTCTTCGTCCAGGAGGGACGCTTCCGGCAGCTGCTCATCAAGGCGTGCCTGGCCCTGCTGTTGGGCTGGCAGGTGTACGCGTTGCTGCTGCCCTTCATCCTGTTCGGCCTGGCGCGGGAGCTTTACCGGGCGCGCCGGCCATCCATACCGGCCATGGGCCCCGGCGCCGTTAGTTTGGCGATTCGAATCAAGGGCTGGGCCGCCGCGCTGGCGCCCAGCCGCTACCTCGCCCTGGGCGTGGTCACACTGCTTTTCGGCGTGGCGGTACTGTCCTTAAACGTGGGCAACGAGTACCGGGCCTTAGATGGCGAGGTCTCTGTGGCTGAACTGCCTTCGGTGAGGGCTATGACGTACCGCCTTGGAGTGTATACCGGGTTCAATGAGCGCTACGGCGAGGTTGTGGGCTACGCCGAGCTTCTGGAATGGAGGAACTTCCTACAGCACCAGTTCCACCGCGTCGCCGTAGTCGCGCTGCCCTTCCTCATCAACCCCTTTGACCCCCTTGACCCCTATATGGACCCCTCAATTGGTTGGGGCATGGACTATCTGGGTGTGATTTTCGGAGTGGCGGCCGTGGGCGGCGCCGTCGTCGGGCTGCTGTTTTTCCGCCATAGGATGCTGTTGGCGACCCTGGTGAGCGCCGGCTTCTTCTGGGCGCTGCTCATGCGCCATAACACCGCATTCCATGAGTTTGAGGCCGTTTTCTACATCGGCGTTCCCCTGGTCATCTTCGCAGTGGGGCTGTCGCGTCTGCGGGAATTAGCCGGCGGCCGGCTGATTCTTGGTCTCTCTGCCGCCGCGCTGCTGGTCTTCGTTCTCTCCGGCTTCCAGGTGGCGCGCGTTGGTCAAGACCGGCAGGTGGCTGAATATCAGGAAACTGTCCTCGCTGATTTTCAGCGCATCAGGACAGTTGTAGAGCCGGGAGAGAGCGTTTTCCTCCTAACGTCCTACAGCCTGCATCCTGGGGAAACTCGGACGGTGAACTATTATCTTGCGGGAAGAGTGATTGGACTTTACTGGTCTGCGGGGAGTAGTGTCTTCGCATACGACTATCTCATCTCAGTCCAGCGGGTCGACGGCCCCGCCCTGCTGACGCCGGAAAACAGCCGGATTTTTCTCTACCGTCCAAGGGACTATTTTGCGCGGGTGGACGGCCAGGTAGACGATATGATGACGAACTCTGAGCGCGTGGCCCGCAGCGAAGGCCATTATGACCTGTATCGCAGTGGGAACAGGCTGATTTACGCCGGCAACCAGGATGAGGGCAGAGACGCCCAATTCGCCGTACAGGAAGTTCCGGTGGTGGGCGAGCGGCTCTACGTCTCGTTGTCTCCTGCCATTCACCGCGCCGGCTTCACAGACCGGAGCCGGTGGCAGTGGGAGCGGGGCAGCCACGCCGGGGGCTGGACCCGCGTCTCCGGCTCCGTTGATGGCGTCTACAGGCCCGCCGCCGCCGACGAGGGCCATCAACTGCGGGCCTCTGCGAGCTACATCAACAGCCGGGGCGAACGGGTCGAGGCGATGACCGCGCCCTCCCTCCCCGTGCAGCCCAGCGGCGTCTACATGGGCTTCTTCCTGCACGTGTACCCGGTTGACGTGAACGACCTCCCCGACAATCGGAGGGAGCACGGCTTCGACAACCTGGACTTCAGCGCCGGCGCCGGCGGGCTTCCGCTAACCGAGGGGCCCGTAGTCGCGCGCGACCTTCCCGACTACGACATCGCCCGCTTGAAGACCGGCCAGTTCGCCCTGGTGGACGGCGTTTTCCACCGCTTTTGGGAGGTGGAGTTCCCCTGGCAGGAAGGCGAATGAGGAGGCCGGAATCTCATTAACCTCGGCGGGGCAACCCCGGCGGATCAACCCCGGCGGGCCCGGCCCGGCAGTCGCCTTCCCCAAAGGATTCTCCGGAGAGCGGCGCGGCCGTTTCTCTCCACCACGGCCCGGTGGGTGAGCAGAAGTTCGCCGGCGTAGACGAGGCAGGCGATGCTGAACAGGTATTCGCTTCCCTCCCAAATGTTCGGAGGCACGCGACCTTCCACGTAGGTGTCAAAGAAGTATCTCTGGAGAAACAGGGTGGCGAGGAACAGGGCGGACAGGGCAAGCAGCCACCACTTCTTGGAAAACCACGCGTAGGCGGCGAAAATCAGCAGCAGCAGGTGGTCTAGGGTGAAGCCCAGCGTTGAGAAGCCATAGGCGTGGGGATAGGCGTACACCAGAAAGAAGCAGAAGATGAGCAGGATTGACGGAAATGGAACTCCCAAGAAGCCGGGTTTGCGGGCGAAATAGGCCGCGGTGGTCACGGCGCAGAGGAGCAGCTTTACCGCGCTGTAGACGTAGTAAAGCCTAACCCCTTCTAGGTTGTGAAAGTTGAACTCGCCTTGATAATTTTGGTCGCGAAAAAAGCCGGGCGATTCAAACCCGAATATATGCTGTCCCCAACTGAGCTCCTCACCGGCGGCGAACAGAAAGACCAGCGCGCCAAGGGGGTAGAGCCACCGGCCGGGCAGGCCCCGCCCCAGGGCCGCGATTGCCAGCAGCGTTAGGGCGGTTAGGAAAAACAGGAAGGCCGTGCTGCTCTCAATGGGATAGTTTTCCCACGTCAGAACGCGGTAAACGGCCGGGTCGAAGACGGTCAGGGCGTTTAACACGGCAAGGTTGAGGAAAAGAAGGACGGCCCCAAGGATGGACGCCTTGGTGTAGAGCGAGACCCCGCCCGGGCCGTCCCTTTGGGGGCGGGAACCGGTTATGATGGGCGTGGCCTCCTCATTCGGACGCCCCTGATTTTGCTGAATCAAGAAGGATCTCCCCCTCCCAGAGGTGGTTGTAGTCACCGTCCACAGTCACGTACTGGCCCGTCCTGATTTCGGAGATAGCATACCCCGGGAGTGGTCTAATAGCCATACACTTCGCGCCAAAGGCCACGCCGTAGCGGTCAAAGTGAAAGTCATGGTTGTCGAAACCGTGCTGTTTGCGGTGGCCGGGGAGGTCGTTCGCGTCAACCGGGTACAGGTGCAGGAAGAAGGCCGCCTCCGTGTCGGCGGGGGCGCACGGCTCCTTGACGTAGATCAACTCGTCTTTGATGAGATAGAAGTCAAAGGTGGAACGGAGGACCGGCTCGCCGGCTGTGACTGACCGGTATGCCTCCTCAAAGGCGTCGGCTTGGGGCTTGGCGTTGAAATACTCGAAGAGCATTAACGCGGCGCTGCCTGCGATTACCAGAGAGCAGGCCGCCAGCCAGAGGGGAATCCGCCCCTCCGGCAGTTTCAGGCGGCTAAAGGGCTTCCGCAAGATGGCCGGCAACGGTCCCTGAGCCAGGGCCAGTTCCAAAGCGTAGAAGAAGCAGCCGGCGGCGAACAGATACTCGCGGATCTCAAACAGTCTTCTACGATCATCAATCCTGTTGAGGTAGTACACGTTCTCATAGTTGACGTATGAGAGGGCGACGACGATGGCGAGGGCCGCGATGGAAGCGACGACCAGTTTCACCCGCCCCGCGAACAGGGCGAAGATGAAAAAGAGCAGCAGCAGGGCTTTTTCCTCAATCACGATGAATCCTGAGGACCTTCTGACGTCCGTCAAGTATTCGCTGAAGCTCGTTCCCAGGGCGACTGTGAGCCACGGCCCCGACTCATAGGAAAGAATTATCAGAAGGCCCAGCATCAGCAGGACTGAGGGGAGGGGAATCCCGAAAAGCCGGTCTTTCCGCAAGAAGAAGGCCGCGCAGGTCGCCATGCACAGGAGCAGCGCGCCGTTCATGTAGATAAAGTCGAACGAGCTATTGGCGATATTGTGGACGTTGAATTGGTTCTGCTCGTTCACGGACGCCAAGAGGTCGGGCGTGGCAAACCCGAAGACGCGCTGCCCCCAACTGACCTCCTCGCCGGCTGCGAACACCATCGCCAGGCCGACAAGGATATAGACGGAGCGCCGGAAGAGGCTCCCCTCCTTCCAGGCGGCGCCAAAGAACAGGAGGCCCGCCAGGAGGAACCATGCCGGGGTGAAAAACTCCACCGAGTAGTCTTCTCGGAGCGCTCTGCTGACTAGCTCCGGGTTGGCGGCGATGAAGAAGCTAAAGAGGAGTACGTTTAGACAGACAAAGAGGTAGGCGAATAGGGAGACCTTGTTGTGAAGACCGGTCGCGGGTTGGGTGGGGGGCGGGGAACCGGTTATGACGGGCTTGGCCTCCTCATTCTGCCGCCCCTGATTTTGCCGAATCAAGAAGGATCTTCCCCTCCCAGAGGTGGTCGTAGTCACCGTCCACAGTCACGTACTGGCCCGTCCTGATTTCGGAGATAGCATACTCCAGGAGCGGTCTAATCGCCAGACACTTCTCGCCTGAGGCCGCGGCGTAGTGGTCAAATTGAAAGTCACGGTTGTCGAAACCGTGCTGTTTGCGGGGGCCGGGGAGGTCGTTCGCGTCAACCAGGTACAGGTGCAGAAAGAAGGCCGCCTCCGTGTCGGCGGGGGCGCAGGGATCCTTGGTGTAGATCAACTCGTTCTCGATGAGATAGACGTCAAAGGTGGAGCGGATTAGGGGCTCGGCGGCTGAGATTGACCGGTATGTCGCCTCAATGGCGGTGGTCTGGGACCTGGAGATGAAGAACTGGAAGAGCATTAACGCCGCGCTGCCTGCGATTACCAGTGAGCAGGCCGCCGGCCAGAGGGGGACCCGTCTCTCCGGCAGCCTCAGGCGGCTGAAGGGCTTCCGCAAGATGGCCGTCAACGGTCCCTGAGCCAGGGCCAGTTCCAAAGAGTAGAAGAAGCAGCCGGCGGCGAACAGATACTCGCGTATCTCAAACAGGCGTACACGACCAAACCTGTCGAGGTGGTGCACGTTCTCATAGTTGACGTATGAGAGGGCGAAGACGATGGCGAGGGCCGCGGCGGAAGCGACGACCAGTTTCACCCGCCCCGCGAACAGGGCGAAGATGAAAAAGAGCAGCAGCAGGGCTTTTTCCTCAATCACGATGAATCCGAAGGACCTTCTGACGTCCGTCAAGTATTCGCTGAAGCTCGTTCCCAGGGTGTTTGTGAGCCACGGCCCCGACTCATAGGAAAGCATTATCAGAAGGCCCAGCATCAGCAAGACCGACGGGAGGGGAATCCCGAAAAGCCGGTCTTTCCGGCAAAAGAAGGCCGCGCAGGTCGCCATGCACAGGAGCAGCGCGCCGTTCAGGTAGACCGAGGCGAACAAGCCATAGATGATATTGTGGACTGTGAATTCGTTCTGTATGTTCAAGGACGCCAAGAAATCGGGCGTGGCAAACCCGAAGACGCGCTGCCCCCAACTGATCTCCTCGCCGGCTGCGAACACCATCGCTAGGCCGCCGAGAATGTATACGCAGCGCCGGAATAGGCTCCCCTCCTTCCAGGCGATGACAAAGAGCAGGAGGCCCGCCAGGAGGAACCATGCCGGGGTGAGATACTCCACCCAGTAGTCTTCCCGGATCAGTCTGCTGACTAGCCCCGGGTTGGCGGCGAGGAGGAAGCTAAAGATGAGTACGTTTAGACAGACAAAGAGGTAGGCGAATAGGGAGACCTTGTTGTGAAGACCGGTCGCGGGTCGGGTGGGGGGCGGGGAACCGGTTATGACGGGCTTGGCTTCCTCATTCTGCCGCCCCTGATTTTGCCGAATCAAGTAGGAACTTCTCCTCCCAGAGGCGGTGGGTGGAGCCGCCTTCGGTTTCCACGAACTGGCCTGTCAGGATTTCGGAGATAGCATACCCCGGGAGTGGTTTAATCGCCAGACACTTCCCGCCTGAAGCCGCGCCGCCGGTGAGGTCTGCAAAGCGAAAGTCCAGGTTGTCGTAGCCGTATTGCCGGCGGGGGCCGGGGAGGTCGTTCGCGTCAACCGGGTACAGGTGCAGGAAGAAGGCCGCCTCCGTGTCGGCGGGGGCGCAGGGCTCCTTGGCGTAGATCAACTCGTCCTCGATGAGATAGACGTTAAAGGTGGAGCGGATGAGGGGCTCGGCGGCCGAGATTGACCGGTTCGCCTCATTGATGACGTCAGCTTGGGGGGCGTCAGCTTGGGGGGCGCCGGCTTGGGGCTCGGCGTCTGTGACTGGCCGGGGCGCTTCATTGATGACGTCAGCTTGGGGGGCGTCGGCTTGGGGGGCGTCGGCTTGGGACCCGGCGTTGAAAAACTGGAAGAGCATTAACGCGGCGCTGCCTGCGATTACCAGAGAGCAGGCCATCAGCCAGAGGGGGACCCGTCCCTCCGGCAGTTTCAGGCGGCTAAAGGGCTTCCGCAAGATGGCCGCCAACGGTCCCTGAGCCAGGGCCAGTTCCAAAGAGTAGAAGAAGCAGGCGATGGCGAACAGATACTCGCGTATCTCAAACATGCTTCCGCGATCAATCCTGTTGACGTAGTTCACGTTCTCATAGTTGACGTATGAGAGGGCGAAGACGAGGGCGAGGGTCGCGACGGAAGCGACGACCAGTTTCACCCGCCCCGCAAACAGGGTGAAGATGAAAAAGAGCAGCAGCAGGGCCTTTTCCTCAATCACGATGAATCCGAAGGACCTTCTAATGTCCCTCAAGTATTCTCTGAAGCTCGTCCCCAAGGCGTCGCTGAGCCACGCCCCCGACTCATAGGAAAGGATTATCAGAAGGCCCAGCATCAGCAGGACTGAGGGGAGGGGAATCCCGAAAAGCCGGTCTTTCCGGCAAAAGAAGGCCGCGCAGGTCGCCATGCACAGGAGCAGCCCGCCGTTCAGGTAGACAAGGGTTAACAGTCCGTTGGCGGTGTTGTGGACTGTGAATTCGTTCTGCTCGTTCAAGGACGCCAAGAAGCCGGGCGTCTCAAACCCGAAGACGCGCTGTCCCCAACTGACCTCCTCGCCGACCACGAAGACCATCGCCAGGCCGCCAAGGATATAGACACAGCGCCGGAAGAGGCCCGGCTCCTTCCAAGCCGCGGCGAAAAGCAGGACGCCCGCCAGGAGGAACCACAGCGCGGTGAGGCTCTCCACCCAGGAGTCTTCCCAGGCCAGCCCGCGGGCCGCCTCCGGGTTGGCGGCGATGAGGAAGCTGAAGATGAGTACGTTTAGGCACAGAAACAGGTAGGCGAATAGGGAGACCTTGTTGTGAAGACCGGCGCCGGATTGAGGGGGTGGGGGGGTAGTCATGCGGCCCTCTAAGGATTCTGCCGTAAACGGCGGCTCTGTCGCAGGGTTGAGATTATGAAGGGCACAAGAATTAGGGCGATTGCGCCGTAGTAGGCGGTGTTGGCCCAGGCCGCGCCCTCGGCGCCGCTCACCGGGACCAGCCACAGGATGCCGGCGGCGAAGACGGCCAGGCCGCCCATTTCCGCCGCCAACAGGGGCCAGGCGCGCCCAACGGCCGCCGGCAGCGGGGTGAGGGCGGAGATGCTGTTAAGGGCGAAGGCCCCGGCGAGCATAATCAGCAGCAGGGGGGCGACGCCTGAGAACTCCTCCCCCAGAAAGAGCCGGGCTATGGGTTGGTGGAAGATGGCGAGCAGCCCGAACACGGCCACCGCCGCCGCGAAGGACGCCAGGCTGAACAGCAGCGTGGTGCGGCGCAGGGCCGCTCCCCGGCCCGCGTACCACTGCTTGCTGTATTGCAGCTGCACGCCGTCCTTTAGCGAGTGGAAGGGGTAGTGACTGGTGTCGGTGACCTGCCGCGCCGCCCGGTACAGTCCCACGTCTGCGGCCCCGGTGAACTGGGCCACCAGCAGGGTGTCCATGTTATAGGCCAAGGCCGCGATGGCGTGCCTCCCGAATACTCCGGTCTGGAAACGGGCCACGTCGGGGGGGACTTTGAGGGAAGCCGACCTCAGCAGGCCGGGTATCCCCGCCCGCGGCGCCGATAACGTCGCGGCGGCCAGCATCCCGGCCCCGCCCACCACGACGCCGGCGATGTGGGCCAAGACCACCTCGAACAGCCCGCCACCATTTAACCATACTATTACGAGCAGGGCGACCCGCGTCAATACGCCCGCCAAGGTGATGGCCAGCCCCAGGGACACCCGGTCGGACAGCCGCAGGACGGCCAGGCTTTCGGTGCGGGTGGCCAGGAAGACGCCCACGACGCCGTACATGAGGGCGACGTTCCGGTGGGCGTCATCTATTCCCAACAGCCTGCTTGCCGCGAGGACGACGACGGCGATAATGGCGTAGGCGATGAGGGACATGCCCAGGGACGCGGCCATGGTGAACCGCAGCACGCGGGCCGCCTCTTGGGGCCGTTCCTCCGCCGCGGCCCGCGTCACGAAGGTTGTGACGGCATCGCCGCCAGGCATGGACAGGAGGCGGTGGATGAGGGACGCCACGGCGATGATGACGGCCAGGACGCCGAAGCCTTCCGGCCCAAGTATCCGCACGGATATGGCTAACTGGGCCAGCCCGCCGAGGAGTTGGACGCCGGTTATGGCCCCCATCCAGAAGGTCTGCCGCGCCACGCGCCGGTCCGATGCCGAAAGCAGCCGGGCAAGCATCTACGCCTACTTGCGGGCGATGGCCCGCAGCTCCTCGGCCAACCTGTCGAAGTGACGCCCGCTCCGGAAGAACTCGCCGCGCCTCTTGGCCCCGGCGCAGAGCCGCCGGTACAGGGCCGGGTCGTCGATCAATCGCCGGATGGCCGCCTTCAACTCCGGGGCTGAGCGCGGCTCCACCAGCAGCCCGCTCTTTTCGTGTTCCACCTGCTCGGGGACCCCGCCTATGGCCGTCGCCACGATGGGAACGCCGCTCTGGAAGGCCTCTATGATGACCCCGGGGTTGCCCTCGCTTTTCATGTAGCTGAGGAACAGGAGCAGGTCGTGCTCGGCGAGGACGCGTTGGGCCTCCTCCGGCTCCAGGGTCCCGCCGTAGGTGGCCCTGGGGTGGCCGTCGAACAGGGAGAAGTCGGTGTTGGGCATGGGGGGGCCGAACACGTTGAGATGGCATCCCTCGGGCAGGGAGCGGCAGGCTTCCAGGGCCTCGGCCAACCCCTTCTCCTTCCTGAGTTGGCCCATGAACGCCAGCCTGCGGACGCCGGCCCGCTCGCGCCCGGTCTCGTTGGGGGGAAGGTCCCGGGTGTTGGCCAGCCACCGGAAGTTGTCCCGGCGGCTGAACTCCCGGCTGGTCTGTCGCTCCTCAAAGACCAGCGAGGCCCGTAGGAAGGTCCGGTCCATGAGCCACCGCCGGAACCGTCCATACCGGTGGTAGGTGAAGTGGAGGCTGTCGCCGAAGAAGCGCAGGGCCAGGGGGCGGCGCAGGGCCAGGCACAGGGCCCAGATGGCGAAGGCCGCCGAGAGCGCGGAGTAGGCCGACATGTGGAGGAACACCAGGTCCGAGGGCCGCGCCCTCCGCAGGACTGCCCAGACCACCCGCGCGAAGGTGAGAAGCTCGTAGCCCAGGATTTTCCACAGGGGCAGGTTGGGCCTCGGCCTGGCCGTGTTGACGACGTCAAGGTCGAAGCCCCGCCGGGGCAACTCCCGGACGGCCTCCGCGAATGTCACCCTGGCCCCGCCGATGGGTTCCTCAAGGGACGCCGGCTTGCCGGGCAGCGGGCCTATGAGCAGGACCTTCATCGTGGGGGGAGGCGGCGCCATGGGCCTAACCCGCTTTCGCGGGAACCCGCGGATTCGTAGCTGGCCGGTTGAATAGGACTAGAGGGCGAGACCATAGGGCAAGACTATACAGTAAACGACGCCGGCGTTCATTTTCACCAAGTTCCACAACCGGCTTGGGTCAACTACCTGCTAGAACGGCCCTCGCTATGACGCGGCAGCCGGCTTAAAGGGCTGCCCTTCCCCTCACCCCGCCGCCCGCGTTCGCCGGCGCCGGACCCGCCCATCCAGGAACTCAAGGCCGCCGGCGTGGTTGAGGGTGTGGGAGCCTCGGTTGCCGGGCAGCTCGGAGCCGTCAACGCGGCCGATGGGGGTCTCGGCGTAGGCGGCCTCATTCAGCGTATCCACCCGGTTGAGGACCACCGCGCGCCCGTAGCCCCCGTCGCAGTCCTGCCCCGGGCGAATCAGGATGCCGTCTTGGAAGAACAGCCGTCCCGCCGGCCTGGCCCGGCGGCGGTCGGCCACCACCGGATTGGCGGGGTGGGGCCGCCACGGGCCTTCCAGGGCGTCGGCCATATAGACGTGGAGTTCGTCGTTGGCCCGCGCCCGCTCCTCGCTCACGGCCCCGAACAGCCACAGCTTCCCGTCCTGCCGGTGAAGGGTCGGGTCGCTCATGCCCACGCCGTCCAACAGCGTCCCTTCCAGGCTCCAATCCCCGGGGAACCGGCGGCAGCGCCACAGGTCAACCCGCTTCTCGTCCCACGTGTCGGGAATCATGTAAAGCCGGCCCTGGTCCTCGAAAAGAAAGGGGTAGGAAAGGTGTTGGGCGCTTTCCAACGCCGTAGCGACTTCGCCCAGGTCGCCGCCGGCGGACACCGGGGCGCAGGATATGACGGCCTTCTTTGATTGGAACGCGTAGTCTTCGAAGAACACCCAAGTCTGCCCGCCGGCGACTATGGGGAACGGGTCGGCCCAGAAGCGGCCGGGCGGGGCGTGATGGACCTTCAGCCGCGGCGCGGGGGGCCGCCCGTTGATGGCGGAACCGGCCAGGGGCCGGCCGGCGTTCACAGCCAGGAACCACTGCTCGTCGCCGAAAAGGCGCCGGCGCCACCTCTTGGCCCAGAGGGGCGCGCGGCGGGCCAGAAGGCGCGGAACGTTCATGTTAGGGACAGGGCCTAAATTTGCGCAGGCCGCGCCAAGTTGAGAACGGTCATATTGAACTTCCGCTCACCGGACGTGCTTGGCGTACAGGGCTTCGAATCTTCGCCGGGCGTCGTCATAAATCGCGTAATTCGCCCGTTGACTGGCCCTGATAGCTTTTCTCTCGCGGAGACTGAAATCTTCCGGAACCATAACATCCTCGTTGGCGCTGGCGTGGATCTCCGGAAAGTCGACGCCGAAGATGGCCTTGAAGAGGGCCAGGCTGGCTTTGTACTCCTCAGTGATTCCTACGAAGGCGAACTGTTCTATTGGCAGGCTGCTAGTGTAAATCTTGTAGATGCGGCGCTGTTTGGTCAGCGACGCGTACAGGCTGAGCGGGAGCAGTTTGGCTTTGTAGCTGTCATACCTTGAGAGGGCTCTAGGGCTCGAATCTTTGACATAGTTTGCAATCGTGCGCTCGCACGGTTCCCGCAAGAAGACGCAGAAGTCCACCCCCCGCTCGCTCCCCAAGAGGGGGAGGTATTTGGATGCGGTGAAGTGGCCGTGGATGGCGTCGTAGCTTCCAGCCAACTCGTCGGCGTGAGAACGCGCCCAAGCGCGGCTCCGCCAACGTCTCAACCAGGTGAAGACAGGCGGGCCTTCAGGCCGGTCGTCCCTGTAGTCGCGCAGCAACCGCCTTCCGAAGCAGTGCTCAAGGGCGAGGCCGAAACTCTTGCCCCCTGTCTTAGGCACATGGACAGACACAATCACCCCCCCCCCCCCCCCCCCGAATTGTTGGCGTCATTTCGGAGGCAATCGCCCTCCCTGCCGGCATCAAGGGGCCGTCCTGAGGCGGCGCCGGAAGAGGCGGTCGAAATACCACGCCGCGCGGGAGCGGAGGAAACGCAGCAGCGTGTAGTGTATTCGATAGAAGTCACGGTGGAGCAGCATCCGGGCCATCCGGCTCCACCGGCCGCGGCGGTTCTTGCGTTCGACGATTGAGGCTGTCTCGCGGACGAGTTCCTTAAACCGCTCCGGCGGGATGTAGGCGGTGAAGCAGTTCTCCGGGCTCTGGTGGTTGTAAATCGTGATGTCAAAGTCGTCGTCCACCACCCCGAGATCCTTGCACACCTGGAATAGCTCGGAGCCGGGGTAGGGCGTGAAGATGCTCAGCAGGATGGTGTCGGCGTTAATCTTTTTGATGGCCGTCAGGGTGTCTTGCAGCGTCTCCTCCGTTTCCTCCGGGAAGCCAACCATGAAGAAGGCCCCGACCTCGATGCCCGCCCGCCGGCAGATGTCCACCGCCGGATACGCCTTCTCGATGAGGTGCCCCTTCTTCACGCTGCGAAGTATCCCGTTGTTTCCGGACTCGACGCCGATATTTACCAGCACGCAGCCTGAGCGTCGCATCTGCTCGACCGACTGCTCCTTCACCACGCCGACGGTTATCTCGCAGCCCCACTTGAGTTTGGGGAGCTCGGTTTCTATCAGGCCGCACAGTTCCTTGATGTAGCTCTGCCTGATTCCGAAGGTGTCATCGTCGAAGTAGACGTACCGGACGCCCCGCTCCATGAGCAGCTTTAGCTCCCTCACCACGTTTTCCGGCGAACGCCACCGGGTCGTTTGCGTCCAGATGGCCTTGGACTCGCAGAAGGTGCAGCTGTAAGGGCAACCGCGGGCCGAGAAGACGAACCCGAAGGCCTCGGCCGGATAGCTCTCGTAGTCCCGGAGAACTCGCGGCGCGGCCTCCGCCGGGAAGGGCAGTTCGTCGAGGTTGGGCATGTTAGCGCGGGGCGGCGCGAACATCTTGCGGCCGTCCTTCCGGTAGACTATCCCCGCCACCTCGCCAAGGGGGGCGTCCTTTTCCCAGGCCTTGAGCAGGTCGACTAGCGTCATCTCCCCTTCGCCCAGGACCGCCACGTCGATGTCCGGGCAGTCCAACGCGGTCATGGTGGACAGGGTGGCGTGGGGGCCGCCCAGGACGACCAGCGTACCGGGGTTGTGCTCCTTGGCGATGCGCGCGACCCTCATGGCGGAGGGGAAGTTCTGGGTTTTGGAGCTTATGCCAACGACGTCCGGGTCGAACTCCGCGATTGCCGCCCGCACCTCTTCCCAGATAGGCGCCGCCGGGTCTGCCAGCGTCCACAGGTAACGGTCCATCCCTTCCTTAATGCGGGTTGCGTTGTCGACCGAGATAGCCTTCTTCTTCGTGTTGAAGTCGGCGTTGTAGGCCTGCGCCTCCCAGTCCGTCCACTTCAAGACCGCGCCCGAGAGGTAGCCGAGGGCCAGGGGGAATTTCACCAGCGAGGCGTTGTCGTGGTAGAGGCGCTTGAAGGGCGGCTCGATTAGCATGATCCGCTTGCGGCGGGAAGGGGCGGTGGACGCTTCGGATGGCTGCATTCTACAATCTCCTATGTTGTGTGCTTCACACTATACACTAACAGAGCAATTCGCCCTTAGTCATTCCCTCGCCAAAAGGGCCAGGCTGGAGAGGTTCGACCCGCCACGCTTCGCCGGCCAGGGCAGTTCGCCCAGGGGCAAGGCGACCAGGCGGGCGCCCTCCCGGCTCAGACGGCCCACGGCCAGGTGGGAGTCGGAGTTAACGCGCTCCTCATCGCCCAGGGGTTTTCCGCCGGGGAAGTAGGAGTGAATCAGGATCTGCCCGCCCGGGCGCAGGGCGTTGATTGCCAGGGCGATATCCCGGTAGGCGACCTCCGCGATGGGGGCGTGGTCTATGAGGATGAAGTCGAACTCCCCTACGCGCCCGCTTAGATAGTCGGTGGACCGGGCGATGGAAAATTCCACCATGCCGTCGCAGTCCAGCTGGGCCAGCAGCTCCCGGGGCGGGGTGGCGATGCGGTACCGCTTCGCCCCGGCGGATGCGGGGTTGTTGACGTCGAAGATGTCCAGGGTGACCAGGCGCGGCGGGGGGTCTGCGTCCCGGTACTCCCGCATGGCCATGGCGACGTGCAGGGTGGACGCGCCGCGGTTGGCGCCGATTTCCAGAAGCGCGCGCGGTTGGAAATGGCGGACTAGGTGGTAGATTGCCCGGCAGCTTCCGGGGTCGGTGGCGTGAGTCCTCAGCGCGTATTCGTAGACTTCACCTATAAGGGTCTTCGCCTTTTCCCAGCCTGCGGCCGCGCCGTCGCCGCAGAGGATATCGGGGAATGAGACCTCCGCCGCCTTGGGGAGGGGGGTCACGTCCACCGCCATCACAGGGGCCCGGTTGAGCCGCCAGCCGTGGACGGCTCGGCGCAGCGCGCCGTGAACCCGCGCCGGGAGGATGTTGCGGACCAGCCGTTTCAATACCCGCGTGTCCACGCGGGGCGGCGCCGGGTTACGGTTGGCTTTCTTTAGAGTGGTCATCAGCAGCTTCTTAAGCGCGTCTCCCGGGCTGAGGGCTGGCGAGGAGCGACAGGGCCATCACACGCGCCTATCCCTGCGGCGCGGGGGGCCGGCGGCGTTCTGGGCTGAAGTGGTGGTTGTCATAACTTATCGTCCCTGCCGGATGGCCTTCTCGCTAGACCGGGGGCCGGCGGGGCCATCCCCCTTTCCGTCATTCCCGCGCAGGCGGGAATCCATCTTCCTTGCCGGCCCGTCCCAACAGCACGGGCCACCTCGCGCGCATCGCCCTTAGCGCTGACTCACGCCGCGCGTCGGATAATGCAGTGTAACACAGCCGGCGATGTTATATTAGCGCCAATTCGTCCTTGTTGGACAGGATATGCACAATGCCTCTGGTGTGGCCATTGAGGCGGCCTCCAACGCCTTCCAGCCCGCGCAAACAAGCCGACCGCTTGCAACCGCACGGTGATAGTTGGTAATGTCAAGGATTGCCGTGGGTCCCTTAGCGTACACTAGTGAAAGCGCGCTCATGACATTGCTTCCCACCAATCAGACAGCCGTGCGGCTGGAGGCCGCCTTTGGCGCCGGGCGAACCTGGACTTCGCCGGCCCGTTCCTCTGCGACGGTCTGGGAGACGCCGGCGTATCACCTCCTGTGGGCCGCCGGCGCTTCAAGCGAGACCGCGCTGGGCAAGTTGTGGGAGGCCAGAAAGGGCCACATGGCCTATCCCGTGGTCCTGCTAGCCCCGTCAGACGATGAGTCCAAAGTTCGGGTCGCCGGCCCCCAGGACGCCCGGCCCCTCCGGGAGTTGCCCGCCGGGCGGGTCATCGATCTGTTGGTGGCGGGCCGGGATATGGCGACCCGAGAGGCGGCGGCGTTCTTGGCCCGGGAGTTCAGCCGGCTTGAGGAGGCGGTGGTCCCCGGTCTGCGAGTCAAGGACCTGCTCACGCCCCACTTCGTGCGCGAGCGGCTGCGCCGGCCTGTCAACGAAGGGCGGTTGGCCGGCGCCGTCGAGGGCATGACGTCCACCGGCGGCGTGGCGTGGCGGGCGTTGTTCCAGGGCATGGGCTACCAGGTCGAGAAGCTGCCCCGGCGCGGCTACCTGCTGCGACACGACAACGCCCCGGTTGCCGTGGTGCATCCCCACCGGGACGCCTCCATGTTCAGCCGCCTCACGGACAGGGGGGAGCTGCCCGAAGGGATGGTCTTGGCGGACTGTGGGCAGCATGGGGCGGAATGGGGCGTCCTGGCCGCCGGTGGCCGCTACCGGTTATTCCACCGGCGGCCTCCCGTAGGGCCGGCGACGGGCCAGCATTTGGAGATGGACACCGGCGAGTTGGAGCGGAAGGACCGTCTCTACCTCGGCCTTCTCGCCCCGGGGTCGCTCAAGGAAAACGGTTGGCTCAGCGAGTGGGTCACCGAGGCGAAGGACTTCGGCGAGGAGCTGCGGAAGGGCCTGGAGGAGCGGCTCATCAAGGACGCCCTGCCCAACATCGCGCGAGGTCTTGGCGAGTGGCTTGAATCCCAGGGCGCCGACTTGAGCGACAGGGAGCGGCTCCGGCGCATCGAGGAGGCCGCGCTGACCCTGGTGTTCCGGTTCATGTTCCTGCTTCACACCGAGGCCCGCGGCTACCTGCCCATCGGTTCCGCGGCCTACCGGCCCTACAGCGCGCGCCAGCTTGCCGAGGACTCGCAGAGGGACCAGGGCGGCCGGTTCAGCCGGGGGGCCACCCAGCTATGGGACCGGCTCCGCACGCTGGTAAGAATGGTGCGAACGGGCGCCCGTTCCGCCGGGGTTCCCGCCTACAACGGCAGCCTCTTCGCCGCCTCCGGCTTCCCTGGCAGCGCCTTGCTGGAAGAGGCTGAGGTCGCCGACGTTTATCTCGCCCCCGCGCTGTCGTCCATCGCCTACGAGACCGACAAGCCCGACGCCCCCGGGTTGGACTACGCCGGCCTGCAAATCGGCCACCTGGGGGCCATCTACGAAGCCTTGCTCACCTTTCGGCTGACCCGCGCCCCGGAAGACCTGGCCTACGATTCCAGGCAGGACGTGTTCCGTCCCGTCCGCGCCGGCGAGCGGCCCGAGGTGACCAAGGCGCAGCTTTACTACCAGGCGGAGGCCGGCGGGCGCAAGGCCGGGGGCGTGTTCTACACGCGGCGCGAGTTCGTGGACCACCTGCTCAACCATTCGCTGCTGCCGGCCCTTGAAGAGCACCTCGAAGGGATTAGAGAGTTGGCCGCTAGGGACTCCAACGAAGCGGCCCAACGGCTGTTCGACTTCTCGGTGGTAGACCCGGCCATGGGCAGCGCTCACTTCCTCACGGCGGCCCTGTCCAAGATGGCCGACCGCATTGACCTGTTCCTGGCTGAGGTGGGCGGCCTGCCCGCCATCGCCCAACAGTTCAGCGAGTTGGCCCAGGAGGGGGACTCGACAAGCCGCCCGCCCGACGCCGTAGACCTGCTGCACAGGCTCATCCTCAAACGCTGCATCTATGGTGTGGACCTCTCCCCCATGGCAGTGGAGGTCGCCAACGTCACCCTGTGGCTGGCCTCCTTCGTCCCCGGCCTGGCCCTGTCCTACCTGGGCAGCAACCTCAAGTACGGCGACGCCCTCATCGGCGTGGCCGACCCGTCCGTCGTCGGCAAAAGCGACAGCCCCCTTATTACGGGACTCTTCGTGAGCAACGCGATGGAGCGCGCCGCCGGGTTGCAGCGCATGTTAGCCGAGAACCCGGACCGCACCCCCGACGAGGTGAAACGCTCGGAGGAGTTGGGCGCCGGCCTGCGCGAGGCCACCGCCGGGCTGAGAACCGCCTTCGACCTGTGGGCCGCTGAGCCCCTTGGACTGGACGACGCCAGGTATATCCTGGAGATCAACGCGAAGGCCATCGTGGAAGGCGACGAAGCCAAGACCGCCAATATAGCCGGCCCTATTGGCAAGGCTGAGGGCGTGGCCTCGCGATACCGCTTCTTCCACTGGCCCTTGGAATTTCCCAACGTCTTCCACCGGGAGCGCCCCGGCTTCGACGTGGTGGTGGGCAACCCCCCGTGGAACAAGGTCAAGTTCGAGATGCCCGGTTTCCTGGCCCTCCACGACCCCGGGATTCGCGGCCTGCGTTCGGGGCTGGAGCGGGATGAGCGGGCGGGGCGGCTCTTCCGCCAGAGGCCCGAACTCCAACGGGAGATAGAGGACGGCAAACGGACGGTTGAGGAGCAGCGCAAGTTCTTCAGGCCGGAGAACGGCTACACCATCCAGGGGAGCGGGGACACCGACCTATACAAGCTGTTCTGCGAACGGTACGCCTCCATCGCGCGGAATCGGGGTTTCTTGGGCGTGGTGCTGCCGAGAGTGGCCTTCCTGAACGACGGGAGCAGGGGCTTCCGGCGCTGGTTCTTCAAAGAGGCCCGGCCCAGCCGGGTTGACTTCCTATTGAACAACCGGCGTTGGGCCTTTGAAATTCATCCTCAGTACTCGATAGCCTTGGTGACAGCTAAGGTCGGCATTTCCGTGGCGGATTCCCTGACCACGACGGGTCCCGCTCGCTGCGAGCGGGAGTTCGCTGACTATATCGCCGGTCCCGGCGTGCAGGTCGATCTGGCCGACCTCGCCTCGTGGACTCCCCCGCCGGTGAACGATTCCAGCAATGAGCCGACATGGGAGTTGCCACTGCTGCCCACTCCCACCCACGCAGACGTGTTGAGAAAGATGCGGCGTGGCGTGCGCTTCGATAGGTTGCAAAACCCCAAAAACCAAAAAAATTCAAAAGAGCGCGCTGCTGAGCCTCGTGCAATTCCGTATAGAGAGCTAGACGAGGCTCAGCAGCGCGCTCTTTTCACTCACCCTCCCGGCGAGGGACGGATTCCCGTATGGAAGGGCCGCTCCTTCAATCAGTATGAACCCCATGGCAATGAACCCGCTGGATACTCTCTGTGGAATGAGGTTCTTTCATTCGTGCAACGGAAGCGTGTGCGCTCTCGCGTTTTCAAGCGTATGTTTCCTGCAAACTTCCTCGCTGACCCTAATACCCACCCAATGAATCACTGCCGTATAGCCTTCCGAGACGTTACCAACCGGACGAACTCTCGGACGGTAATTGCCTGCTTGATACCGCCACAAACCCCCCTAACTCACAAAGCCCCGTACGTTATCACCGGTGGATGGTCTTCAATCGCCCAAGCTTACGTCTTAGCTGTAATGAATAGCCTTTCACTTGACTGGCAAGCCAGAAGGTATGTTGAAACAAACCTGACCTACTTCATCCTCAACATGCTCTGCTTCCCCCCGCCGGAAACCACCCCCTGGCAGCGCATCGGGACGCTGGCCGCCCGGTTGTCCTGCGTGAACGAGCGGTTTGCCGAGTTCGCCGCGGAGGCCGGCGTGGAGTGCGGGCCGTTGACCGAGGCCGAACGCTCCGACATGCGGGCGGAGATTGACGCGCTGGTGGCCCGCGCCTACGGGCTAACCGCCGGCGAACTGCGCTTCATCTTCACCGACTTCACCGAGAACGCCGTCAGCCCCACCCACCGCCAGCGGACCCTGGACAAGTTTGAGGGCCTTTAGGTAATTAGAAGGGCTTGAGGCGATTCAACCGGTGTGGGCTTGACAAAGCAGACTTATGACTTATTATAAGAACATAAATTCCAGCCAATAAGGGGCGTTGTCGCCATGTCATCGACTATTGAGTGGACGGATGAGACCTGGAATCCGGTCACGGGCTGCACGCGCGTGTCTCCCGGCTGCGACCACTGCTACATGTTCGCCCTGTACCCCCGGCTGAGAGCTATGGCAGTCCCCGGGTACTCGGCAGGCCCGGGGGTGGTTCAACTGCTGCCTGAGCGGCTAGATGCCCCATTGCGCTGGGCAACGCCCCGCAGCGTCTTTGTCAACAGCATGTCCGACGTCTTTCACCCCCGCGTGCCCTATGATTTCGTCACCCGGATTTTTGACGTGATGCGCGCGGCGGCAACGCGGCGAGGGCATATATTCCAAGTCCTGACAAAGCGGCCGGGGAGAGCCGTTGGATGGTGGAATCGCAACCGGGACCGTTACGGGGGGGCGTGGCCGGCCAGGGTATGGATAGGAACGTCGGTGGAGAGCCAGAAATACGCCCCGAGGATTTCCGTGCTGGCGCGGCTGCCGGCGGCGGTGCGCTTCGTGTCCGCGGAACCGCTGCTTGAGGAGGTCGACCTTAGACGCTGGCTCGATGGCGGCGACGTGCAATGGGTCATCGCTGGAGGTGAAAGCGGCCCGTCCGCTAGGCCTATGAGCATAGAATGGGCGCGGGACCTGCGGGACCAGTCACGCGATGCGGGCGTTGCCTTCTTCCTCAAACAGCTTGGGGGAAGGCGCGGCAAGCGGTCGGGGGAGGCTGCTGTCATAGACGGGGAAACGTGGAGACAAATGCCCCATGGAGAATCAGGGTGACGTGAACATTCCAAGTTTTGGCGGTCCATGGACCGGGCAAAAGCTGGAAATCCTCCGGCGATACCTGGACGCGTATACCACTGCCCTAAAGTGCCAGCCATTCCAACTGACTTATGTCGATGCCTTTGCAGGAACGGGTTCGTACACAAGCGCTGTGGATGCGTATGAAGAATTTTACGAGTTACGAAGTGGATCGACTCGTATCGCGCTAGATATTGACGATAAGCCTTTCGATAAATTGACGCTTATTGAGAAAGACGTTAGACGGGTGAGGGATCTCCGGGAGTTGAAAAAAGAATATCCTGGGCGTGACATCCGTATTGTGGAAAGTGACGCTAACTGGGAAATCCCCAGTTTTTGCAACAACATGAGTGGCCTTGACCGCGCAGTCGTGTTCTTGGACCCCTACGCAACTCAAGTCTCATGGGCTACGATAGAGGCGATAGCGGACGCTGGGAAGATTGACTGTTGGATACTCTTTCCGCTCATGGCAGTCACTCGGATGATGCCAACGGAAAACGAACCGGATGAAACGCTGGCGAATCAACTTGACCGCGTTTTTGGAGGACGTGAACATTGGCGGCAGAGTTATACATACTCGCATCAGTTGTCGATTTGGAGGGACGAGCCGCGACGAAAGCGCGCTCCCGGAAGCGAACAAATTGCGAGTAGGTACAGGGATCGTTTGAATACTGTGTTTTCCAGCGTTGCCGGAACCCGGCGCACGTTGAGGAACTCGAAGAACGCGCCTCTATTCGAGCTTTTCTTCGCCGCCACCAACCCAACAGGCGTAGATATCGCAGACTACATATTGAAACACTGGTGACATGATGACCAACCCTAGCGGCCCTTTTGAACTGGTGGACAATGTTGACCACGGCACCCACCGGCAGGCGTTGGAGTGGCTGGCGGCCCACTATGACGGGCCTCTGAACGTGGCCACGGGTTACGTCGGCCTGGAGGGGCTGGACGTTCTGGCGGGAGTGGCGGCGGGCCGGAGCGATGGCGGTCGGCTGCTCATAGGAGCGGCTCCGACGTCCGAGGGCTTGACGGGTCCCGTAAGCGAAACGGTATCAGACCGTTTTGAGCAGTCGGTGTCGGCCCTGCGCCGCCAGAGGGACTTCTCAGCCTTTCCCGCCGTCCGCAGGGCCGTCCTTGAGCGAGTGGCCGGCTTCTTGGAGTCTGGCAGCGTTGAAGTGCGGCGTTACATCCAACGCTTCCTCCACGGCAAAGCATACGTCATCGGCCAACTGAACGACTCCGGGTCGCCCATAAGACCGGGAGCGGCGTTGGTTTCCTCGGCAAACCTCACCCGGGGCGGCCTCGTCTCCAATCTCGAGCTGGGCATGGCCCATTATCAACCCAACGTCGTTGGAATGGCCTTGGGCTGGTACAAGCGTTTGTGGGACGACGCTCAGGACTTCCGCGAAGAGTTGCTGGAGCTTTTGCGCCCGCCATCCATGGAGAGCGACCCGGAGACCGTCTTTCTGCGGGCGTTGCTGGAACTCTACGGGGGCGACCTAGGGGATGACGCGCCTCAGCCCGAGCAGCAAACGCTCACCTCCTTCCAGAAAGACGGGTTTGCGCGGGCCAAGCGGATTCTAGACCGCTACGGCGGAGTTCTCTATGCCGACGGCGTGGGCACGGGCAAAACCGAGATAGGCGTAGAGTTCATCCGCGAGCACACCCGGGACCTCGGTCAGCACGTGCTGGTCATCTCCCCCGCCCAGCTCCGCGACCGCCTGTGGGAGGAGCGTCTGGTTGAGGAGAACCTGCCGGGAACCGTCGTCTCCTACCAGCAGTTGGCCCAGGACAAGCAGCTTTCCCGCAACGGGGGCCGGCGCGTTCTGAAAGTGAACAAGGATGTGTACCGCTTCATCATCATTGATGAGGCCCATGCTTACCGCAACGTGGACAACACCTGGTACGCGGCCCTGGACCGGCTCATGGGCGGGACGCCGAAGAAGTTGCTGCTCCTGACCGCCACGCCGGTCAACAACTCCCTGTGGGACCTGCACAACCTCTTTCTGCTGTTCGGCCGGCACGACGGCGCCTTCGGAGATGAGCCCCTGAGGATTCCCAGCCTGCGAAAGTTCTTTGCGGAGGCCGGGGCCTCCAAGTCTGAGAACCTGTCCGAGGCCAAGCTCTTCCCGCTCATTGACGCCTTGACGGTGCGGCGGGACCGGGCCTTCATCAAGGAGCGGTACGGGAACGAGTGGTTCGCCGATGGCGCGCCGGTGAAGTTCCCGGAGCCGGAACTGCATGAGTTCCGCTATGACCTGGACAGCGCGCATCCCGGCGTCGTGCAGTCCATCTACGATTGGATTGACGGGCTTGCGATGGCGCGGTATCGCCCCTCGGCCTATAGGACGGACAAGCAGGAGGAGTCGGCGTCGGAGGAAGCCCTGGCTGGCCTGATGAAGTCGCAGCTGCTGAAACGCTTCGAGTCGTCGTGGAGCTCGGCCCTGCAAACCGCCAGCAGGATGAGGGATGGCGCCGGCGTGATGCTCCGTATCGTTGAAGAGCGGGGAGCGGTTCCCCCGCCGGAGGTCGTTAGGGACCTGGTTGGCGATTCGGGAGAGGACGACTCGTTCCTCAGCGCCGACTTGATAGACGAGGCGCTGGCCGGGTCGGAGGGCGGGATTCCCGCCGATAAGTTCAACGACCAGTTCTTGGCCGACTTGCGGAAGGACCGGGATACCCTAGCGGCCATGGCTGCGCGCTTGGAGGGCTTGAAGGATAGCCGCGACCCCAAGCTGGAAGCCCTGAAAGAGGTGATGACCTCAACGCCGTCGCAAAAGGTCGCTGTCTTTACGGCCTTCCAAGACACGGCGGCCTATCTGAAGGAGCGCATTGAGGGACAACCGGACATGCTCGGAGGCCGCAAATGGACCGTTGTCGTCGGCTCGGAGACCAGCGCCGACGCCCGCACGAGGGAGCTTGAGCGGTTCTGCCCGGAGTCGGTGAAGGACGAGCCGGGATTTTGTCCGGATGGCGGCGAGGTGGACGTGCTGCTGAGCACCGACGTCCTCTCGGAGGGCCAGAACCTGCAACAGGCCCAGGCCGTCCTCTCCTTCGACATGCCCTGGAATCCTCAGCGCGTGGTCCAGCGCAACGGGCGCGTCATCCGGCTGCGCAGCCCCCACGACACGGCCTACCTCTATACCCTGCTTCCCAAGCAGGGCGACCTTGACAGGCTGCTGGAGTTGGAGGCCAAGCTCCAGGCGAAGATAATGGCGGCTAACGCCTCGGTGGGAATGGAAACGCCGGTGCTCGCCGGCGTGGAGACGGAGTCCCAGGTTTACGCTGATTTAAACGCTTTCGTGGGGCGTCTCTCCGGCGGAGACGTCACCCTGCTTGACGAGGGAGAGGGCGGCTCGGCCTTCGCGGGTGAACTCTTCCGGTCTCATCTCCGGCGCGCCGCGGAGGAGGGTGAAGTGGGGCGTCTTCAGAGTTTGCCTTGGGGAATCGGAGCCGCCTTCGTCCAGCAGTCGCCATCCCTGAGCGAGCCGGCGGTGTTCTTCGCCTGCCGGACCCGCAGGGATGAACGCTACTGGCGCATGGTGTCCCAATCCGGAGAGGTCCTGTATAGGGAAGACCTGCCGATGCTCCGGCTGATAGACCCTCAGAATCAACCTGGACGCCCCATTCCGGACGAGCTTGACCTAGAGCGACTGTTCACGATGGCGGCGGCGGACATCTGCGCGGCCCATAATGCGCGGCTCGACCCGCAAATCCGGTTTGCCGCGCTGCCCGCGAGCCAGCGTTGGGCGTTGGACGTGCTGCGCTCTCCCGACGCCCCAGACGGAGTCGAATACGACAAGGGAGACGAGGCCCTTTCGGCCGGTCGGAACAACCTCGTGCGTCGCGCGTTGTCAGCCCTGCGCCGGGAGTACGAAGGCGGCGGGCTGAGCGTGACGGACTGCGCCCGCCGGATTATCGGAGTCGTTGCGGAATTCGGCCTGCGCCCCGTCCAGCCCGCACAAGCGCCGCAGCCCATCACCGAGGACGACCTTGGCGTCGTCTGCTACCAGGTGGTGTTGCCGGGATGACCACCCACCAAATTGACAGCCTTAGCAAGGAAATCGCCAGGCTCCGGGGCGGTGAAGCTCCCCGACAGTCGCCGGCAGTACGGCTTTGACAACCTGGATTTCGATTCCGACGACCGGCGCGGCGGGATGTTCGACGGGAGGTGCATGATAACGATGGCCCTCCCCGAGTACGACGTCATCCGCGTCAGGACCGGCCAGTACGTGCCCGGCGAGGCCCGGCTCTGGGAGGTCGAATTCCCCTACACGGAGTAGGGCGGCCGGCGGGGAGGGTCCTTTCTAATGCTCAGGGCTAAGTGGTGAAACGGCCTCAAACGGGCCGGTAAGCGCTAAAATTGATGTAGAGAGACGATACCGCGCTAAGGACGGAGGACGTATGACCGTTTTTAACATCTTTGTTAGCTTCGAGTTCGGCAAAGATAACAACCTGAAGAACGCCTTTTATACGCAGGCTAAAGACCTAAGTCAGTACCGTATCAAGAACCATTCTCTGAACGAGCCGTACCGGGAAGAAATCTGGAAAGACAAGGCAAGGAAAGCCATTCATGAGTGCGACGTTGTCTTCGTACTTGTCGGACAGGATACGCACAATGCCCCTGGTGTGGTGGTTGAGACGGACATGGCCCTAAGCCTGAAGAAGCCAACCGTCCAGATTCTGTCCAGGAACGCTAGACGCAACAACTACAAGGGCATAAAGAAAATCGAAGACCGCATCTCGTGGAGGTGGGAGACTATTGACCGCAGCCTAAGCCAGCTTGCGAACGTGAGAAGCAGGCGGGGCCCCTCGGCGATGATTGGGCGGCGACCGGCGGTGGCGGCTTGGGGGCGGTTTGGATTCTAACGCGCGGTGCGGGTCGCGAATTGTTGGGGGTGGGGGCCGGCGCTAGGGGTTGAAGGCCGCGATGGTCTGGACGACCCGGCGCAGTTGCTTCTCGCTGATTTCCGGGTACATGGGAAGTGACAGGATGGAGCCGGCGAGCCGCTCGGATACCGGGAAGTCGCCGGCACCGTGGCCGAGGGTCCGGAAGGCAGGCTGGAGGTGCAGCGGGACGGGGTAGTGTATGCCGACGCCGATTCCGCTATCGGAAAGATGCCGCCTCAACCCTTCCCTCCGGTCGCTTTGGATGACGTATAGGTGATAGACATGCTTGCCGCCGGGCGCCTGGGCGGGCAGATTCAGCCACGGGAACTTGCCCAGGGCCGCGTCATACTTGGCGGCGACGGCCCTCCGCGCCTCGTTCCACTCCTCCACGCGGCCCAGCTTCACCCCCAGAACGGCGGCCTGGAGCGTGTCGAGACGGCTGTTGACCCCAACGCATTCGTGCAGGTGCTTGTGGGCGCGCCCGTGGTCCCGCAGCATTCGGATGGCGGCGGCCAGGTCTTCGTCGTTTGTAACCACCGCCCCGGCGTCGCCGTAGGCCCCCAGGTTCTTGGATGGATAGAAGCTGAAGGTGGCCGCGTCGCCCCAGCTTCCGACCCGTTTGCCGTCGCGCGCGGCCCCGTGGGCCTGGGCCGCGTCCTCGATGACTTTGATGGAGCGGCGCTTGGCGACATCCATTATCTCCGCCATAGGCGCCGGCTGGCCGTATAGGTGGACGGGGATGGCCGCTCTGGTCTTGGGGGTGATGGCCGCGCTGAGGCCCGCGGCGGTCATGTTGAAGTGGGCCGGGTCCACGTCGACGAAGACCGGCGTCGCCCCGACTGCGACAATGGCCTCGGCGGTGGCGATGAAGGTGTTGGCGGTGGTGATAACTTCATCGCCGGGGCCGACCTTGAGGGCCTTGAGGGCCAGGGTCAGGGCGTCGGTGCCGTTGCCGACGCCAACGGCGAACCCCGCGTCGCAGAAGGCGGCGAACCTCCCCTCGAAATCGGACACCTCGGGGCCGTTTATGAACTGGGACCTATCCAGGACCCCGTCAATGGCCGCCCGGATTTCCGGCTTGATGGCGTCGTACTGGGCCTTCAGGTCGACTAGGGGGATGGGACGCGTGGCGGGATCCCTCACTTCCCGCGGCCGTTCAAGTCCTTGCGGCGACAGGCCAAGAGCAGGTTCCCACGGGTCGTCTTGGCGTGGATTCTTCCCGTGTTATAGCCGATAACCCACTCCCCCTCAATGGTCAGACCCGCCCCGGTGAACAGGCGTCTGAAGGAGCTTTTCGAGTACCCGTGCATGAAGCCTTTCAAGGGGGCGCCGCCGGTTTGGGTGGAGTATACCTTGTCGCCGGCGTCGAGGTTGGGGTCTACAACCGACCGGAGATACTCCCATATCGCGGTGGGCCAACTCCGGTGGAACCCTTCCCCCTCGCCCAGATGCCAGCGGTTTATCGCATCCACGAACAGCAGCCCGTTGGGCCGCAGGATCCGGGCCAACTCATGGGCGGCTTTGCGTCTATCGGCGGCGGAGGTCAGGCAGGAGAAGGGGAAGAATAGGCAGGTGACGAGGTCGAAGGACTCGTCGGGAAACGAGATGCCGGTCAGGTCGCAGACCTTGACGAGGTTAAATGGGCTGCCCTCCCGCGACTCGGCGATTGCGACCATTTGGGGGCTGGCGTCGAACCCATAGAGTTCAATGCCGGGCAGCGCCTCCTTCATCCGGGTCCAGCGCGAGCCGGTCCCGCAGGCCGCGTCCAATACCGACAGCGGGCGCGCCTCGGCCCGGGCGTACTTCAGGGCTATCCGGTCGACGGAGTCGTTGAAGGCCTGCCGCCGCGCTCCGATAGTGTCCTCGTAGGTGGCCGCTATCTTATCGAAGCGAGTTTGTATCGTCAGTTTGTGTTTTGAGGAGCGGGCTTCGCCCATTCAGACCCTATCCCCCGTCTTCCCGGCGGCGGCGCGTCACCAAATTTTCCCGGCGGCGGTGGCCCCGTTCAGAGCGTCCCCGTTCAGAGCATCATTGTAAATCCCAAGGGTCCTGGCGGCAACGACCTTCCAGTCGAAGACCTCCTCCGCCAGGCGGCGGGAGCGCAGCCTCATGTCGGCCAGCCGGGACGGGTCGGCTAGAAGCGAGTCAAGGGTTCCTGCCAGTGAGCCGGCGCTGCCCCGCTCGAAGGATGCGCCGTTCCCGTACAGCGTGAGGTGCCTTCCCGCGGCCTCATCCGAGTGCACGAGGACGTTGTGGCAGGCCATGGCCTCGACCATGGTTATGCCGGGGTTGCCGGGCCATACCGCTATGTCGGACGCCGACATGTAGTTGGGCAACTCGGCGTTGGGCACAAACCCGGTCAAAATCAGCCTGCCCTTTGCGTTGGAACGCGCCGCCTCGGTGAGCCTTGCGGCTATGCCGGGCGCGGCCGGCCCCACCAGCAGGAGATACGGACCGCCCTCGCCGGCGAGGGAATTCCAGGCTTCAACCAGCGTCTCAACCTCTTTCCCGGGGTCAATCCGCCCGACAAACAGAATCACCTTGGCGTCGCCGGGGATTCCCAGGGACCGCCGGGTCGCCAGCCTGGCGGACTCGTCGTACCTGAAGAAGCGGGTGTCGGCCCCCAGGGTGGAGTGGGCCATGCGGGAGGGGGGGATCCCGAACAGGTCGCGCAGCACCTCCTCAGGCTCCGGCCCCAAGGGGATGTAGCCCTTGACGACGGAGCCGTAGCGGGGGAGAAGCAGGCGCCGGAACATCTGGTAGTAGGCCCATCTCAGCGGTAGGCGGGGATTGGTGAGGAAGCGCCAGAGGTGGCAGTCTACGACCGCCGGCAGACCCAGGCCCTTGGCCGCCGACAGGGCCTGGACCGTCAAGGCCCCGATGGGGCTGTGGACGTGCAGGATGTCCGGCCCGGTCTCTGCCAGGGCGCTCCTGAGGCCCTCCAGCAAGAACTGGGTCCCCCTTCTGAAGCGGAACCTGGCCTTCAACCGGCGCACCCTGACGCCCCGGTCCTCGTAAACGCCGGGCATGATCCCGGTCTGGGCGCCTTCCAGCCCGTTCCACAAGGGCATGGGCAGGGGGGAGGTGATGATGGAAACGCCCGCGCCCATCTGCGCTTGAAAGAATGGAAGGCGGTTCTCCTCGTACCCCAGGCCCTCCTGGTAGCTGACGGTGACGTGAGCGACTTTCATAGAGATGCGCTATTCCGCGGCGTTCCGGCCGCGCTCGCCCGGCTCCGGCGCCGGCCAGCCTTTGTGGAGTTCCGCCTGTATCCGCTCGATGGTCCTGACCACGGAGACCGCGTGCTGCCCGCCGCTGATTGGCTCCGAGCCGAGCCGCACGCAGTCCAGGAAATGGGCCATTTCCCGGGCCAGCGGCTCCGGGTAGGGGATCTTCGGAATGATGGTGTCGCCGTACCGGTGGGACACCAGGAACCCGCCCGGGTTGTCGGTGTCCTTCGTGCCGGTGGAAATGTCCACGCCCATATCGTAAATCACCACCCTGGCCTCCGTCGAGGCGTCGTCTAGGACCACCATTTTCCGGCTGCCCACCACCGTCACCGTCCTCACCTTGTGGGGGTCCAGCCAACTCAGATGAATGTTGGCCAGCTGCCCCTCGCGGAAGCGCAGGGTAGAGAATACCACATCCTCAAGGGAGGGCTGAAGATAGATGCCGCCCACCGCGCTCACCGTCTCGGGTTCGGACTCAAGCCAGTACTGGATGATGGACACGTCGTGGGGCGCCAGGTTCCACAGCACGTTCACGTCGGACCGCACTATCCCCAGGTTGAGCCGGCGGCTGTAGACGTAGCGGACGTCGCCAAGACTGCCGGAGTCTATCATGTCCTTCAGGTAGTTGACAGCCGAGTTGAACAGGAAGGTGTGACCGGCCATGAGGGCCAGGCCCTTTTCGCGGGCGTAATCGACCAGCTCCTGGGCTTCGCCGGCGCTGGTGGCCAGAGGCTTCTCAACGAAGGCGTGTTTCCCGGCGCGCAGGGCCAGCCGCGCGGCCCGGTAGTGGTCCTTGGCCGGGGTGGCTATCACCACCGCGTCGATGGAGTCGGAATCGAAGATGTGGGACTCGTCGCCGGAGACGCGCAGCCCCGGGTGTCGGGAGCTTACGTATTGCTGGGCGGCGGGCGAGGGGTCGACCACCACCAGCAGCTGGGCGTCGCGGGACTCCATGAGCACGCGCAGCAGGTTCTTCCCCCAGTACCCGCATCCCAACAAGGCCGTTCTCACCCGGCCGTCGTGTGAAGTCATATAGCCCGTCTCACGGCCGCTTCTCAGCGTCGTCCGCCGGCGCGGCGCCCTTGGCCGGGATGAGGAACCGGAGCCTGGGCGGCAGCTTATCGCGGAGGCGTCCGCCGGCCTCCCGGCTCGGCATTCCCAAAAGAAGCGGCAGGTTTAGTATTATGGCGACGAAGATAATCAGGTCCTTGTGGTGGGTCAAGCCGGTGGAGAACTGCTTTTGGATGAAAAGCGCGCTGACGACCAGGACCACCGCCGTGATGACGTGGAAGTAGGGATTTCGCTGGTCCATCTTGACGAAGAACTTCCAGAGGTTTCTCAGCGCGAGGGCAAAGAAGGCCAACAGGAGGGCCAGCCCCATCAGGCCCATCTCGGCCGCCGTCTCCGCAAAGATGTTGTGGGCGTAATTGGCCATCCCCGCGGTTCCTGCGCCGAAGAGGGGGTTGGCCGCGAATTTGTCCCTGGACTCTTCAAGCAGATCAAACCTATTAACTATTGTGGCCTGGCGAAGACGCCATTCCTCCTCAGTCAAGTTTTCTGAAGACTTAAACAGCAGGGCCAGGGTCTCGAACCGTTCCTGATTGGGCAGCCTTATCCCGAACCGCGGGAGTCTAAACCCGCTCGACGCCTCGGCTAACGGGCCTACGGCCGTCGTCTGCGCCAGGAGAATCTCGCCCTCCTTTTCATAGCTCGTATCTACACGCAAGAATTTGCCCAGGTCATCTTCGGCGGGGATGTATATATGAAGCCTATGAAGCCGGGCGCCGTCAATGTCGGCCCAGGTGGCGTCGTCGGGCGTGGTGGCGTCGTCGAGCCGGGGACCGGCCATCTGCCAACGCCAAGGAACAACGGGGTAATCGTCGGCCTTGTGCACGCTGTCGCTCGTCAGGTAGACCGCGAAGGGACTTTCCACCCGCGCCTGGTTGCCTTCGTGGCAGATGACGACCCGCGCCTGTTCATCGTCATGGCAGGTGACGCCGAGGGATCCTCTGGCCGGCGTTGGCGACAAACCGGCGGCGAAAACCGAGTAGAACAGGATGCCCGCCGCGATGAAAACAGCAAACAGAATAGGGAAGTTTCTGAATTTGCGCGTGATGAGGGCGAGGGAGACGGCGGCCAAGGACGCTCCAAAGACAGCGACCAACGAGGCGCGATTGCCGACGATAAGTATGTCGTAAAGCAGCGCCCCTATGACGGCCACGCCCAGAACCATCCAAAGGCGTCGCCAAGAGGAGGTCAAGCCGGTGTACAACATCGCCCCAACCATCAAGAGCATTCCGAATTGAACGGGGTTGGTATCGAGGAAAATCAGGCGCTGGTTCCACTCAGTCACCGCATAGGGCAGCAGGATGGCGACCGGTTCCGGCAGGAATGAGAAGGCTACGACGCCGAGTCCCAAAACCGTCGCCACCGCCAATACCGTGGCTAGGAAGAGCTTCACCCGGACGAAATCGACCAGGATGACGCGGGCCAGGAAGTAGGGCGCCAGGACCAGCCCCAAGAACCGCACGCTCTTCTCAATGCCGGCAATGGTGCCGCTATTCGCCAGCATCGCCAGGGCGAATCCAATCAGGACCACGTCGGCCCAGATGAGCCGGTACCTGAGCCTCTTGGCGGCCCAGAGGTGGATGCCGACGAATAGGATGGTGGCCAGGAGGAGGGCGTGTGTGAGGTTTACGGTTCCGTAAATCTGCGTTCCACCGCGAATCGTGTAGCCGAAGGCGAACAGGGCAAGGGCAATGGAGGCGCAATACATGGACAGGACGCCCACGCCTGCCGGGGAAGCCCTGGATGGCAGCGACGCCAAGGTCGAGTAGACCGAGCCGCTCCAACTCGCTGCCCTGTTCAAAGCCGCGCCGACTTCAACCACCCCGAGACCCGCCGGTTTGCGACAAGCTCAACCCCCGCTCCTCCCGCCTTGTTCCTCTGCCCGGCCGGCGGCGCGACCCCGGCGCAGCGTCGCGACTATGAAGGGGACGAAGGCCGCCGCGAAAGCTATCCAGCCAATGGAGTTGGCCCACGCCGCCCCCTCTGCTCCGTACCTGGGGGCCAGGACCAACATCGCTGCGACCATTACCGCCAGGGCCGCCAACGACGCCGCCAGATGGGGGATGGCCCTCCCCGTGGCGGCGGGCAGCACGTAAAGGGGCGCAATGACCGCAAAGGCCAAGGCCCCGGGAAGCAGGAACAGCAAGGGTAAGGCGGCCTCTTCGAAGCTCGGACCCAGCATAATCCGGATAATCGGCTCGTGAATTATAGCAAGCAGCCCGTATCCCGCAACAGCTACGGCGAGGGACAGTAGCGCAAAACGGCGGGAAATCCGGCGAACGGCGGCCGGGTTCCCGCCGTACCACTGGCGGCTGTACTCGGCCTGCACTCCCGTGGATATGGAGCGGAAGGGGTGCTTGGTGGCGTCGATAATCTGGTGCGCCGCCCGGTACAGCCCAACCTGGCTCAGGCTGACGATGTTGGCTATTAGGATTACGTCGATGTGCAGGATGACGGCTTCAACCGACGACCGCCAGAAGGACCCAACCTGGAACGCGATGACGTCCCGGCCCGGAATTTTGGCCGGCAGCGAGCGCAGGAACCCCGGCAGCCCCGCTTTCCTCTCCGAGGACGCGCCGGCGATGAACATCCCGACCCCGGTTATCACGTCTCCCGCGACGTAGGCCAAGACTACGCCCGTCAGCCCACTCCCGGTCGACCACGCCGCCAGAAGAAAGGCTACCCTCGTCGCCGCGCTGACCACCGAAACGGCAAAGCCCAGCCACAGCCGGTCGGCCAGCCGCAGCAACGCCATGCTTTCCCGGACCGTGGCCGCCGCGACGCCCCCGATTCCGTACACGAGCAGCGTCGACTTGTACTCCTCCGCGCCTCCGAACAGGCCGCTCACGGCGAGGACGGCGGCCGCCAGCAGGCCGTAGGAGACCAGGGAAAGTCCTTGGGACACGATAAAGGTGAACCGCAGGGTCCCGGTGGCCTCTTTCATGCGTCCTTCGGCCACGCCGCGAGTCACGAAGGTGGTAATGACTTCGTTGCCCGGCAGGGACACGAACCGGTAGAGAAGCGAGGTTAACGCTATGATGACGGCCAGAATCCCCAAGCCCTCGGGCCCCAGGATGCGGGCCGAAAGGGCCACCTGAACGATGCTGGCCAGAAGCTGGGCGACGGTTATCGCGCCAATCCACAACGTCTGCCGCGCCGCGCGCTGGTCGGAGGCCGGGAGCAGCCGTGCGATTAGCCGTCTCACGCCCTTACCGCCTGCCGGCCAAGCCGGACGTATCCGCCGGCGTCAGCCGAAGTTCTTTAGGGCGTATCGGCTTGGCCTGTCCTGCCGCCCGCCCAGGCTCGGCGGCCCCGCCGCCGGCAGAACATCTCCGCAACGGCGCGCCGGCCAATGCCAGACTTGCCACTCCACCCACGGCGTCAGACCTCGCCTGTGGCGCGCGTTTCAGAACTAGGGGGCTTCAATAGGCTGTCCTCGTAATAGTAACCTAGTTTAACACACCGCCGGTTGACCCTCATGGCGCGCCGGCCAGGCGTGGCCCACGAAGAATTAGGTGGGCCGATATCGCCCCGCGACCGTCCAAGCCCGTCATTGACGAAATCGACCGGGCGCCGGCCAAGCGCTACGGCTTTACCGACGAGGAGCTAGACTTTATCATCAACTACGACGTCAAGTACCGCATAGGGCGGGAGAGAGCATAGGAGGCGTAGATGGGTTGTCGCATTGGCATCACCACCGACCCACAGGAGCGAAGGAGGGAGTGGCAAAGTAGATATCCGTCTTTACGGAATTGGCTGATACTGGGCACACACTTTTATAGGGCGTCTGCTCAGTTGCAAGAGGACAGGCACGCCGGAAGGTTTGGATGCGAGGCCCACCCGGGCGGCCGGGGGGCGGAAATCGCCAAGTGGTACGTGTACCACTTCGAGTACTAGCGCGTAGTGGGAGGGTTGCCGCCTGAGCGCTACGGCTTCACGGACAAGGAGCTAGACTTTATCATCAACTACGACATCAAGTACCGCATGGGGCGGGAGCGATGATAAACCCCCTGATGGTTATAGGGACGATAATGGAAAAATTACTGGGGTTAGTGAAACATTTTGTTCCTGCAAAAAGGAGAGTCCGGGAGGAGGTGAAAGCGGAGGGTGAAGGACAACTTGCTCGTGGCGAATACTCCTTACAGTTTTGGCAGGAACGCTTGGGATGGTCGGGAGAAGCTGCACGGTACTTGGCGACAGCATTCACTTTCGGGGTTAAAGATAATCTTGCAGCCGTCTTGGATGAGGCTCAGCGAATTGATGATTCGGGAGATTTCGAGGGGAAATTTACAAAACGGTTAAAAGAAGATCTCTCTGTCATTGGTCCTGCATTGGAAGCGTCTAAGTTCGTTTCCTTTGAGGAATTACGCGACCTGCTCGGACGCATTCTCAACGGAGATGTTAGCCGCCCAGGTTCTGTAGCCAGGCGTACCGTATCAGTCGCCCAGGACCTGACTCCACTGGACTTGCAGGAGTTCCTGAAGCTCCGGTCGGTCTCTTGGCGTAGCCAGGATCCTGATTCGGAGGAGCAGGATTTTTTTGTAGTTATAGGTTCCCGTGTGGGCGTGTTCGGAAAAGAGTTTATCTCATTTGATCCGAAAAAGATAGGCATGGACTATCACACGTTTGGTGAGTTCCAACAGTTGGGCCTGATTCAAGAACGGTCTGAAGGAGTAAAAATCATACTTTCCAGCGGCGATGAGTTTAATCTGATTTGTGGTCAACGAATTGCCACTGTACGAATGAACGAAGGCGACGATCAACTGATAATCGGTAAACACATTTTGACAAAGGCTGGCGCTGAGATATTGAAGATATTCTTGGATGAGGATTTTCCACCCCTTGAAGGTTATTTTGAAGAAGTATGCGAGTATTGGCGCACGCTTGGCTTTGAGGTTGTGGAAGTGGGTGAAGATGCAGAGAAGCGGATAATTGAACATAACGCGAAACACATTTCTAGTTAGTCCTTGCCGCCTTAGGCCCTTTGGTGCATATTGGGTGTATGTCTGGCGCCAACCCCATGAAAGGAGGCTAGGACAATGCAAAAAACGTTGCGCGTAAGAACGACGGTTCAACCAGGCGGCAGGGTGGAGGTTGCCAGCCCAGAGCTAGAGGCAGGCCAGACGGTCGACGTGGTGGTGACGCGTTCCTCGTCTACCGAACGGCGATCCGTAGTCGACATCCTAGCCGAAGCGCCGGGGCATCGCCTCTTCACGACTGGGAAGGAAGTCGATGACTACATCAAGGAAGAGAGAGCATCGTGGGATCGCTGACCCTACCTGCGCTCGGTCCCGCTTACCTCGACGCCAATGGCTTCATATACAGCGTAGAGCGTGTTGAGCCGTACCGCACGTTGCTTGAACCCTTGTGGCAGCAAGCACGGGCCGGTGAGTTCGATGTTGCGAGCAGCGACATCACGGCGCTGGAAACGCTTGTCAAGCCGCTGCGGGAGGGCGATGAGGTTGTCGAGATGCTGCTTCGGTCGATGTTCGATGCGCATGAGGTTAGTCTAATCCCGGCCACCCGGGAACTGTGGGAGGACGCGGCACGCATCCGCGCCGATACGGGGTTGAAGACCCCCGACGCGCTTCACGCCGCGACGGCCCTTAGCATCGGCTGCACGCTCTTCATCACTAACGACACAGACTTTCGCCGCGTCGAGGGCCTGCCCATCGTCGTCTTAGATGATCTGATCGAGGCGGAAGCGGAGGCATGATCTGTGCCAGACGATAGGTTCAATGAGCACTGCGAGGCATTTCTCGCACAGTACACCCGCAAGAATACTCAGACTGTCACCCAGCGCCTTGAAAGCCTGTGCGGGTTTCTCAGACAGAAAGGCAACGTGGTGCAGACCATGTTCGGCGGTTCCGTGCGGAAGGGCACTTATGTGACCGGCCTCAGCGACGTCGATGTCCTTTTGGTAGTGAATGAGTCTTCGTTGGTCAACCAGTCTCCCTCAGATGTCATCAAGTACGTGCGAGACACCATCCAGCGACAGCTTCCGAATAACACAGTAAGCGCGGGCAAGCTGGCTGTGACAGTCAGATACGCCAAGGGGACCGAGATTCAACTACTGCCTGCCATACGGACAAGGACTGACGGCGTTCGGATTGCCGAGCCCGGAAGCGCCCAGTGGAGCAACGTAGCTCGACCTGATGACTTTGCCGAGAAGCTAGCCGAGGTCAACACAGCCAGGAACGGCAGAGTCGTACCGATAATCAAACTCGCCAAGGCCCTGGCAGACTGCTTTATTACCCACGAGGACAGAAAAATCAAGGGATATCACATGGAGTCCCTGGCGATAGATGCGTTCAAGGACTACCAAGGGCCCCTCGACCCGAAGACCATGCTCGTTCACCTATTGGGACACTCGATGGAGGCAGTGAAGAAACCCATCGTTGACTTTACAGGGCAGTCGAGACATGTAGATGAGTACCTAGGGCAGGCAGAATCCAACCTACGCAAGGGGGCGTCGACTCAGTTCGGACAGATGCGCGCCGAGGTCAGACGTTGCAAGACCAAAGCAGAGTTCAACAAGCTCTTCTACGAAGGGAACTGAGACAGGCAATGGAGCACACGGCAATGTTGAGCCTAGCGCATGAAACCGGGGCCGTCGATGCAAGTAGGCAGTCCGCAGCCTTGCTGGCACCAGAGATGGCTCATCAAGGACCCTTGCGCTTGCTTGAAGGGCCGCTAACCGCCCTCTTCTGCTCCAACCGCTGCCCCGGCGACCTCATCCTCAAGACCTACGACCTGGCCAGGGCCATGCGCGACGCCGGGGCGCCCGTTATTGGCGGGTTTCAAACGCCGATGGAGAGGGAATGCCTGCGCCTGCTGCTCCGAGGAAGCCAGCCTGTGGTCGTCTGCCCGGCGCGGGGCATCCAGAAGATGCGCGTCCCCCGCGACTGGCGCGGCCCTCTGGAAGACGGCAGGATGCTGGTCCTGTCGCCCTTCCCCGAGGCGGTCCGCCGTCCGACGGCGCGGCTCGCGTCCCAGCGCAACGACCTGGTGGCGGCCCTGGCGAAGCGGGTATTCATCGCCCACGCCGCCCCCGGCGGCAAGACCGAAGCCTTCGCCCGCAAACTGGCGTCCGCCGGCAAACCCCTCCTGACCCTGCCCAGCGCCGCCAACGCCAACCTGGTGGGCCTCGGCGCGGCGGTCGTGGGGGTGGGGGCGATACCTCCATAACTAGGCATATGTGAGAGAGGCTCCATTGAAGATAATAGGAGGCTGACGCTTCAGATGGCTATGGTCTATAATGAGACGTCTCAAGGCTGGCTTTATGCGTGAAGGAAGAACCATCCGGCGGATTCGAGATGCCGTGCGCGACGGAGAGCTTGAAGAGCCCTTCAGCCCGCAATGCGTGAATGCCGCGCTTGGTATTAGCTGGGGTGGGAACTTTCTTCCTAAGCATCGAGTCGGCAACTCAGGTGGCAATACGGAACTCTTCGTGCGAGTCAGCAGTAGTCCGGCTCTGTATCACCTCGCTCGAAGCCTAGAACTGAGAGAATGACAGCCCCGCCGCCCCGCCGCCCAGCCGTCCATCACGCCGTCAGGCCCAGGGGCGGGGGCTTAGCTGAAAGTCAACGCGGTAAAACCGCGCTTCGACATTTTCCACCATGCTGAGGGCGTAGTCCAACCTATCGTCCCGGTCGCGGCCGATAATAATGCCCCGCACACCTTCCCCCTGCCGGCACAGGTGCTCCTTAACCCACCCCATGTAGCGCAGGACTTGCCCCACCGCCTCATCGACAAGCCTGCCCCTTTTTAGCTCCATCACCACGTAGGAACTTGTCGCCGGCTCCCAAGCTAGTATATCTATAATGCCGACGTCCGTGCGATACTGTCGACCGTAGCTTCCCTCATCGTCCTTATAGAGTTGGAAGTCGGCCCCGAACACCGCGCTGAAGTTGGATACGATGAACTCCTCTAAAGGCTTCTCCATCGCAAACTCGGTCTGGAGTTGGATGTCCGGCTCGGCGGGAACCACGTCGGTCTCGCCGGTCAGTGCCAAGAACCTGTCCTCCTGAAGCTCGCTGACCGTATGCCTCCCGAAGACTACGTTGGGAAACTCTCGTTTCTTGATGTCATCCCACGACACCGGCAGGAAGTTGCGTCCCCAAGTGGACCCTTTACTGGAGGCGTAGTAGGGGGCTCCCTGGACCGTGCCGACTCCGACCAGCCTCTTCGTCCCGGCCCTCGCGATGATGCGGTCTCCTGGTTGGATGTCAAACCAGAACTTCATTAGCATGTTCAGCCCGTGCCGCGTCCAACTTTCTTTATGGGCATACTTCGCGTTATGAGCAACCTCCGCGTATTTGGCTTCCAGGTCATCCCTGGAGGAGGGGGCTCCCACGTCCCAGCCGATGGCCATAATGCCGTTGGCCCGGTCATACTGCCAGCACTGTTCAAACCTCTCGCGATTGCCGTAATCGGCGGGGGCTATCGCCCAATATCTAACCATCAGACACCCTTCTCAACGAAATAGGATTTGTAATCGCGGCTTAGCTTACTACAGATTCGGGAAATCCGCATGGAAGGGAGCCGGTCTGAACGCGCATCGGCGCTCAGGTGTTTTTGCTGCGCGACATCCAGAGGAAGTTGAACCCGGCCACTACGTCGGCGGCTGTCCAGAGGGCGGATCCCAGGAGGGGGCTCATGGTTAGGCCCGCGCCTTGCCGTCCCGTCCCAACAGCGCGGGCCGCCTCGCGCGCAACGCCCTCAGCGCCTGACTCGCGCCGCGCGTCGGATAATGCAGTGTAACACAGCCGGCGATGTTATATCATTACCGGAGGATGGCTATCAAGACGGTTCCTCCCACTCCCACCGCCGCGAACCCGGCCCTGAGCAGGGGAGCGTAGCCCATAAACCTGCCATCTGCAATTCGCCCAGGCCGGTTCGACCTGCTGCTGGCCGCCATCGCCATCCTGGGCGCGGCCCTCATCCTGGCGCGGGAGGCCGCCTACGGCGTGGGGCTGACCGGGGATTGGGCCACCTACGTATCCACGGCCCGGAACCTGCTGGATGGCCAGTGGTTCGTTCAGATTTACCAATGGCCCTATCTCCACTGGCCGCCTCTCTATCCCATGCTGTTGGCCGCGGCCAGCCTTGGGTTCCTCGACCCTTACCACGTCGCCGGCCCGTTCAACGCCCTCGTCTTCGGGCTCACCATATACGTTGCCGGCCAAGGGCTGCGGCGACACGTTCAGCGCCCTCCGCTGGTGGTCGGGGCCTGCCTGGCCATCATGCTGGCCCTGCCCCTGACCGGCGTCGCGTCCATCGCCATAGCCGAGGCGCCCTTCATCCTGTTCGTAACGCTTTCACTGGTCAAGACCTCCAAGTTCCTCAATACCGCCAAGCGCTCGGACCTGATTTGGGCGGCGGCCTTCGCTTCCCTGGCCATCCTTACTCGCTACATGGGGGTAACCTTGCTAATAGCCGTCGCGCCCCTGCTGCTCTTGCAGCGCGGCCCCGCGCCGTTGGAAAAGGTGAGGCGCGTTGGACTGTATCTGCTGATAGCCACGGCGCCGGTGGGACTATGGCTTGCGCAGATGTTCCTTGTCCATGGCGTAATCCACGGTCACAGAGTTCCATCGCCCTTTGGCTTGTTGGAAATTCTGGACAAGTACTTCAGCCACTTGGCCGGGTGGGTATTCTTGAACCCGCCGTCGGAGGACGCCTGGACCGCCGGCGCGGTATTCGCCGCCGTGGCGCTGCTGACGCTGGCGGCGGCCGTCGGGTTCTCGTTCCTTCGCGCGCGTCGGAAGGGGGAGGGCGCGGATGGGTGGAGTCCCTTTTACCTGTTCGGCGGCTTTGCCCTGGCCTACCTCATTTTCCTCACGGCGGCCCAGTGGCGCACCGAAATCATGCCCCTGGGCGGCAGGTATCTGTCCCCCATGTACATCCCGTTGCTGTTCGCGGCGGTCCTTGCCCTGGACAGGTTCCTGAGCTACGCGCGAGGACGCCCATGGCCGGCATCCGTTGTCGAACTGCCAATCATTAGAACTGTAGCACGGGAAGGGATAGAGCCGTATAACTTGCTGGTCCTGGTCATCGTCCTGGCCTCCTCTCTCTGGCTGGCTAACGGCGCGGCCCTCAACGCGCGTGAAATCGTCCGGGCAAATGAACAGGGCATAGGAATTGAGGGTCCCGTCTGGGCCGGCTCGGAAGTCTTGCAGTACGTCCGGGAAACGCCGGTTGACGTTCCCGTGCTGAGCGGCTCATCCGTCGTATACATCTTCGCCGGCCGTGACGACGATTATCTGTCCACCCACGTGACCGGAGCGAAACGGAAGCTAGAAGAGGCGGCGGAGGGCGCGCTTGTGGTCTGGCTCTATTCCTTTAGGTGGAAGTTCGATTACAGCATATGGGACCTGCCGGGCCTGGAGCCGGTGGCGGAGCTGTCCGACGGCGTCATATTCAAAGTCAACAGGGCCTTTGACAGGGACGCGTCGTGGGAGGCCGCATATGAGGCCCTGGTATCCGGACAACCGGCGGCCCGCTCTGTCTTTGACCTATATCTCAGGGAAAACACGCTGAGCTACGTGAAGCAGCCGTGCAGCCCCGCCGACACGGAGGCGCTGTTCTTTCTGCATCTGATACCCGCCGACGTGAATGACCTCGCCGACCATCGCCGGCAGTACGGCTATGACAATCTGGATTTCGATTATGACGACCGGCGCAGCGTGATGTTCGACGGGAGGTGCATGATAACGATGGCCCTCCCGGAGTACGACGTCATCCGCGTCAGGACCGGCCAGTACGTTCCTGGGGAGGACCGGCTCTGGGAGGTCGAATTCCCCTACACGGAGTAGCCAGGGCCGGCGGCTGGCCGCGAATCGGTATTCCTGCGGCCGCCAGTCTGACTCAGGTGTTTTTGCTGCGCGACATCCAGATGAAGTTGAGGGCGGCCACTATGCCGGCGGCTGTCCATAGGGCGGATCCCAGGAGGGGGCTCAAGGTTAGGCCCGCGCCTAGTCCGGCCCATAGCAACAGCCCGGCCACCACGAACAGGAAAATGTGAACTGCCATCCGCACATTCTTTGGCATGGCCTTCCTCCCTATGGCTGTCGTGGGCTGTGGGCGCCGGGTCGCTCGAAGCCCGGCGGGGTGGTTTCCAGGCGCTCCTGATAGTATACGACGTTGAGGAGTCCGCGGCCGTATTCTAGAGGGCGTTTTGTGCCGTGGCGCCGTGGCGCTATACTGTACTCTAGCCCACCGCTTCAATGGAGGAAGCCCTTGGAACTGCTGAGAAGCCTACAGTTCGTGCCGGGCAACCGCCGCGACATGCTTGAGAAGTCCCGCGGCTTCAGGGCCGACGCATTGGTCGTCGACCTGGAGGACTCGGTGCCGGACTCGGAGAAGGCGGCGGCCCGCGAACTGGCGCGGGAGTTGGTTCCCACCCTGGCGGCCCCGGGCCGGAAGACGCTGGCGCGGGTGAACTCCCTCGAAACGGGTCTTACCGCCGCCGAGATTCGCGCCGTCGTCAGCCCCGGGTTGTACGGGGTCAGCCTCGGCAAGGTGGACTCTCCCTGGCACGTGGAGGAGTGCCACCGGTTGTTGAGCGTTGAGGAGGAGCGTTTGGGGATGCCCGCCGGCGTCGTGAAGATAATACCGTGGATAGAGAGTGCGGCCGCGGTCCTGAGGATGCCGGACATCGCCGCCGCGTCGCCGCGGGTGGTCGCCCTGGCCTTTGGCGCTGAAGACTACACCAACGACATGGGACTGCGGCGCACGGAGGAAGGGCGGGAGGTGAGTCTTCCCAGGGCAATGACGCCCATAGTCGCCAGGGTGGCGGGAATTGTGGCCCTGGACACTCCCTACGTGAGGTTTCGCGACCCGGAGGGGCTGCGGCGGGAGTCGGAGGAGGCCCTGAGCCTGGGTTACAAGGGCAAGTTCACCATTCACCCGGGCCAACTCGACACGGTGAACGCCGTCTTCAGCCCCAGGGAGGAGGATGTGGCGCAGGCCCGCCGTGTGGTGGAGGCGTGGGAGCGGGCGGAGGCCCAGGGTCGCGGCTCCCTGGCCCTAGACGGCGCCATGGTGGATGTTCCGGTGGTGAAGCGGGCCTACAATCTGCTAAGGCTGGCCCAGGAGATAGGAGCAAAAGGGGACGAAGGATGATTGCCGTTGCGACCGCCGACCGCATAATCTTGGAGGGCATGGAGTTCTACGGGTATCACGGCCACAATGCCGAGGAGCGTGCCTTGGGCCAGCCCTTTGTGGTGGACCTGGAGGCGGAGGTTGACCTGAAGCCCGCCGGCCTGTCGGACGATATCGCCGACACGGTGAACTACGCCGACCTGTATCGCTCCGTCAAGGGGGTGATGGAGGGGCCGGGCAGGGAGCTGCTTGAAAGCTTGGCTCAGGCCATCGCCCAGGACGTCTTGGACTCCCACCCGGTCTTGGGCGTTAGGGTTAGGGTAAAGAAGCCGAGGCCGCCCATCAAAGGCGCCATTCTCTCCGGGGTGGCGGTGGAGATCCACCGCTTTAAGGAGTAACCTCTTCCGGCCACCGGTCGGGTTGAATCATGTCAATGAGTCTTATGAGCGCGAATAGGTTCATATATTATTGGATGCCGGTTATTGCCTGGATGGGCGTCATCTTGCTGCTTTCCGGCTTCACGGCCGCGAGGGTGGGGGAAGTTAGGGAGAGCTTGTCGCCGCCGGTCCCGTCCTTTGCGACATCTTCCTTGTTCGTTCACCCGGTGGAGTTTGGAGTCCTTGCCGTCCTTCTGTACAGGCTTTTAGACGCCTATACTCTTCTGGCGCCGCGATACGTGGCGGCCTTCAGCCTGCTGATTGCCGTGGGCTTCGGGTTCTTGGACGAGTCCCGGCAGGCCTTCGTGCTGGGCCGCAGGTTCGACTTGGCGGACATTGGGCTTGACGCGCTGGGCGCGGCCCTTGGCGTGGCCGCTGCGCTGGCGGTCCGCAGGCTGGTTTTCGACACAGGCCGGGGGGTAGAGCGCGGAAGGGCCCTTTAACCGGGGCTACATGTAGTTGAGGGGTACCCGCCCGTGCGCCAACCCTCTCCCGTCAAGAGACCTTTGACTAATCGGCATTCCTGACGCCCATCCGTCATTCCCGCGAAGGCGGGAATCCAGAAAACCATCCATCCCAAAGGGAGGCTAATATACGACGTTGGGGTCGATGGGGGGCCACGGTGGATCCACTGAGATAACTTTTGTTCCGGGATATTCATCAATAACAGCTTGAGGGTATTTGGCGTAGTCGGGTAGTCCGCCAAGAGGTTTTGCAAATTCGGCAAGCATGTGAAGTCGCATTACCTCATTTCGAATTGCCTTGAGTTGTAACTCAGGAAACTCTTTTAACTCTGGGAAGGTGTCGGGGTCAATTGACCAGTGATTATTCACGTCAACCCTAGCCACATATACGCCGATGTCTGGATGAACTACTCTTAATGTAAATGTGCGCATGGATGATGTATTACACGAAAATCATGGTTTTGACAAGGGGGAGATGCGGGGTGCGCTCGCGCAGGGAGGGACAGGAGCGCCCCCATGGGTGACGCTGGGATTTGGGGTGTTGGTTTTGGGGTGAAGGGTTCCTGGATTCCCGCCTGCGCGGGAATGACGGATAAGAGGGCGGGAATGACGAGAGAGGGCGGGAATGATGAGTGGGATGGGGGAGAGGGTTTGCGGCGCGGGATAGCGAATTTTGCAAGGGTCCACCGGCAGGGAGGGGGGCCGTGGCGTTCGCTTTACATAACGGCTCACCAAGGCTAGGGTCGCGCTCACAGCGTTACGCCAGCGCGTCTCGGAGGGTTTCGATGAGGTGGCGCGGCCGGCGGCCGGCCCCGTGCTCCACCTGCTGGCGGCAGGATATCCCCGTGACGGCTATCTCCCAGCCGGGGCCTTTGGCTTCCACCAGGGGGAAGAGCCGCTCCCGCCCTATGGCCATGGACACGTCGTAGTGCTCCCGCTCGAAGCCGAAGGCCCCGGCCATGCCGCAGCAGCCGGCCCCCGTCTCCTCCACCTCGTAGTTGGGCGGAAGGCCCAGGACGCGCATTGACGCCGCCGTTCCCACCAGGGCCTTCTGGTGGCAGTGGCCGTGGAACAGGACCTTTTTGGACAGGTCGGAGAACTCCAGGTCAAGCCGCCCTTCCCGCCGGAGGTTGTCCAGGAACTCGTCGATGAGGAAGCTGCCGCCGGCCACCTCCTTGGAGGCGTCGTCTTGGAGCAGGTCCGGGTACTCGTCGCGGAGGGTGAGGAGGCAGCTGGGTTCGCATCCCACCACGGGCGTTCCCCGCCGGACGTGGGGGGCTAGGAGGTCGACGTTGAACCGGGCGTTGGCCGCGGCCTCGTCCAACAGCCCCTTGGAAATCATGGGTCTGCCGCAGCAGCGTCCGCCGGCCAGGATGACCTGGAATCCCGCCTTTTCCAGGACCTCCACCGCCGCGACGCCGACGCCCGGCGCGTTGTAGTTCATAAAGGTGTCGTTGAAGAGGACCACCGGCCCCCGCGCGCCGCCGCCCAGGGGTTTCCTGCCCCTAAACCAGGCCGGGAGGGTGGGCCGGGCGAAGGCGGGGAGGGGGCGCTTGCGGTGAATGCCCAGGAACTTGTGCAGGAGCGGCCTTAGGCCGGGCAGACCGGCGGCCAGGTTGGACAGGGGGGCCAGCCGGCAGCCCAGGCGGTTGAGCCGGGCGATGTTGGCGAAGAGCCGGCTTCTTAGGGGCGTTCCGTTGGCCCTGTTGTACTGGTGAAGGAACTCGTACTTGAGCTTGGCCATGTCCACCGTGGAGGGGCACTCCCCCTTGCAACCCTTGCACTCAAGGCACAGGTCAAGGGCGTCGTGAAGGCGTCGGCTCCGGAGGGTGTCCGGCGGCAGGGCGCCTGCCAGGACGGAGCGCAGCAGGTTGGCGCGGCCTCGGGTGGAGTGCTCCTCCTCGCGGGTGACCATGTATGAGGGGCACATAACGCCGTCGTCCTTGCGGCAGGCCCCCATCCCGTTGCACAGGTCCACCGCGCCGCCAAACCCATCCTCCGCCGAAAAGTCCAAGCGGGTGTCAAGGGCAAGGGCCTTGTAGCCGGGGCCGTATCGCAGGTTCTCGGTCATGGGCGGGCAGTCGATAATCTTGCCGGGGTTCATAATGCCCCGGGGGTCGAAGGTCTCCTTGACCTGTTGGAAGGCGCGGTAGATGGCGGGGCCGAACATCTTCTCAGTCCATACGCCCCGCACGATGCCGTCGCCGTGCTCGCCGCTCAGAGAACCGCCGAACTCCTTCACCAGGTCGCCTATCTCGTCGGCGATGGACACCATGGCGTCCAGGCCCTCCTGGGTCTTGAGGTTCACTAGAGGACGGATGTGTAGGCATCCGACGCTGGCGTGGCCGTAGTATCCGGCCTCGGTCCCGTGGCCCTTGACGATGCTGTCGAAGCGGCGCACGAACTCCCCCAGCCGCTCCGGGTCCACCGCCGTGTCCTCCACGAAGGGAATGGGTTTGGCGTCGCCCCGCACGCCCATCAGCAGGCCCACGCCCGCCTTGCGGACGGCCCACACGTTGGCCTGGGCGGCCCTGTCTAACAGGATGATTGTGTCGTAGCCTAGGCCCCGCCTCGCCAGGTCGTCCTTCAGCCGGGCCGCCTTGGAGGAGACCTCAAGCTCGGACTCGCCGTCGAACTCCACCACCAGAACGGCCCCGGGGTTGCCGTTGATGAAGGTCATGTTGCGCGCGAAGCCCAGGGATTGGCGGGTGCGGTCCAGCAGCATTTCGCCCACCAACTCCACCGCGGCGGGGCCGTGCTCCAGAACGGCCGTGGTCGCCTCGCAGGCCTCGTCCAGCCGGCGGAAGTGGGCGATGGCCAGGGCGGTGGTCTTGGGCCGCGTGACCAGGTTAACCTTGGCCTTGGTGATCACGCTAAGGGTCCCCTCGGACCCCACCACCATCCGGCTGAGGTTCACCGGCTCGCCCTTGGGGAACTGGTCCAGGTTGTAGCCGCTGACCCGCCGCATTATCGACGGGTAGCGGGCATGGGTTTCCTCCCGGTTCTCCTCGGCTATCCGGAGGACGCCTTTGTAGATGCCGGACTCCAGCCCCTGGCCGCGCAGCTTGGCCTCCAACTCGGCGTCGTCTAGGGTTCGGAAGTGGGCCTGGCTGCCGTCGGAGAGGGCGACGTTGAGCTCGATAACGTGGTCTCCCGTCTTGCCGTAGAGGACGGAGTGGGAGCCGCAGGAGTTGTTGCCGATGCCGCCGCCCACGGTGGCGCGGTTGGCCGTGGAGGGGTCGGGGGCGTACCGGAGTCCGTGGGACACGACCCGCCGGTTGAGTTGGTCCAGCGTCACGCCGGGCTGGGTCCAGGCCCACCTCTCCTCCGGGTTCACCTCCAAGACGCCGTTCATGTACTTAGAGAAGTCGATGACTATGGCGTGGTTCACCGTCTGCCCCGCGAGGCTGGTGCCGCCGCCCCGGGGCAGGACCGGGACGCCCCACCGGTGGGCCGCGTCCACCACGGCCAAAACGTCCTCTGCGTCACGGGGGATGACCACGCCCACCGGCTCCATCTGGTAGATGCTGGCGTCTGTGCTGTAGATGACCTTGGAGAAGGCGTCGAACCGCACCTCGCCGGACACCAGCTTGCGGAGTTCCGCCTCTAGTTCCCTGGTCTCTTTGGTGGTCTTTTTCATGCCGACGCTACTTTATACCAGAGCGGCGGGGCAGGGCAATTTTCCCCCGTGACCCTCCGTCGCGACGCGGTGGCGATGTGGTATCTTTTGAGGATGAGTCAGGAAGACCGTTACTGTCCCGGATGCGGCGGGCCGTTGGCCCTGCGGTGGGTCCACAACGCCGAAAGGCCGGCGTGTTCCCGCTGCGGCAGGGTTATCTACTACGGCCCCAAGCTGGCCGCCGCGGTGATTGTGGAGCGGGGCGGCAAGGCCCTCATGGTGCGGCGCGCCATTGAGCCGGGCGTCGGGCTGTGGAGCCTCCCCGGCGGCTACGTGGACAGGGGCGAGGCCCTGGAGGAGGCCGCGGCTCGTGAGGTCCTCGAGGAGACGGGCGTGACGGTGGAGATTCTGGGCCTGGTCGGGGCCTTTTCCGAGCGGGGGAACCCGGTGGTCCTGGCGGTCTATCACGGCCGCGTTGTGAGCGGCGAGGCCGCCCCGGGGCAGGAGGTGTCGGAGGTGGGGTTCTTCTCGCCGGGCGGCCTTCCGGAACTGGCCTTTCCCAGGGACGCCGTCGCCTTGGAGCGGTGGCTCCGAGGCGGTGGGTCCCAGGCGTAGCGGCCTATGAAGGCTCCGCGGAGCCGCCCACTATGACTCCCGCCATCTCCTCCAGTCCCTTGATGTAAGACTGGGTGCCGTCCTCGCCCAGCCCTCGCTGTCCCAGCAGGTAGAAGAACTGGCGGGCCACGGCCGACGCGGGCATGGGCAGTTCCATCTCCTCGGCGGCTTGGTTGATGAGGCGCTGGTCCTTCAGCATCAGCTTAACGGAGAACCCGGGGTCGAAGTCGCGCTTGAGGATGCGGGAGCCCAGGTTCTCAAGCTGCCAGGAGTTGGCGGCGCCGCCGGTGACGGCCTGGAACACCTTGTCCAAGTCAACGCCCGCCTTGGCGCCGAGGAGAAGCCCCTCGCACACGGCGGCCAGGGTGCCGGCGACCATCACCTGGTTGACCAGCTTGGCCACCTGCCCCATGCCGCTCGGGCCTATGTGAATAATCCGCTTGCCCATGGCCTCCAGGACGGGGAGGGAGCGTTCGAATACCTCCGGCTCTCCGCCCACCATGATGGAGAGGGTCCCGTCGGCGGCGGCCCAGGAGCTGCCGCTAACGGGGGCGTCCAGCATGGCTGCCCCCCTTCCGGCCAGCCTGGCCCCCACCCGGCGGGTCACGGAGGGCGAAATCGTGCTCATGTCTATGACCACGGCCCCCTCCTGGACGCCCTCTATCACCCCGCCCTTGCCCAGGACTACCTCCTCCACGTCCGGGGAGTCGCTGACCATGACGATAACGGTTGAGGCGCCCCGCGCCGCCTCGGCGGGGGAGCCGGCGACCCGCGCTCCCTGCTCCGCCAACGCCTCGGTCTTGCTGCGAGTCCTGTTGTAAACGGCCAGGGGGTATCCGGCCTTGATGAGGTTTAGGCTCATGGGCAGGCCCATAATGCCCAGGCCTATGAACGCGACAGTCTCCTTGCCATTCATGGTCTCTCCTTAGCGGGGGTGTTGGCTGGTGGGAACCCGGCAAATGTACTCAAGATGGCGGGGCTAGTCAATGTATGGGTGGGGCGGGGGTGAAGGCGCCCGTGTTCTGCATGGGAGGCGGCCCTGTGTTAGAATAGGCCCCGGCTCTTCGCCCTGGGAGGTAGACCATAAAGATTCACGAGTACCAGTCCAAGGAACTGCTTTCCAAGTACGGAGTTCCCGTGCCCCCGGGCCGGGTGGCCGCCACCCCCGCCGAGGCGGAGGTCATCTGCCGCGATCTGGGCGGCAGGGCGGTGGTGAAGGCCCAGGTCTACGCCGGGGGGAGGGGCAAGGCCGGCGGCGTGAAGCTGGTCGACTCGCCCCAGGAGGCCCGCGAATTCGCCGCCTCGCTCCTTGGAGGCCGCCTGGTTACGGTCCAAACGGGCCCTGAGGGCGCCCCGGTGCGGAGGCTGTTGGTGGAGGAACCCGCCGACGTGAGCGGCGAGATGTACCTGGCCGTCACCGTCGACCGCGCCTCCGGCGGGCCTATGTTCATCGCCAGCGCCTCCGGCGGCGTGGAGATAGAGGAGGTGGCCGCCACCCGTCCTGAGAGCATCATCAACGAGGGCGTCGACGTGGCCGTCGGGTTCCAACCCTTCCAGGCCCGCAGGGTGGGCCGCGGGTTGGGACTGGAGGGGAAGCAGTTGGGGGCCGCCGCCCGGATAATGACCTCCATCTACACCCTGTTCATGGAAAAGGACCTGACCCTGGTGGAGATAAACCCCCTGGTCGTCTCCGGCGATGGGGGCCTGGTCGCCGTGGACGCCAAGATAGACTTGGAGGACGACGCCCTCTTCCGGCATCCCGAACTGGCTGCCATGGGCGACCCGGAGCAGGAGTCCCCCTTGGAGGTTGAGGCGTCTAAGGCCGGGATATCCTACGTGAAGCTGGGCGGCTCCGTGGGGTGCCTTGTCAACGGCGCGGGCCTGGCCATGGCGACCATGGACTTGGTGCAGGGCGCGGGCAGGCTTCCCGCCAACTTCCTAGACGTGGGCGGCAGCGCCGACGAGGGCAAGGTGGCCCGGGCCGTGAACATCATGCTGGCGGACCCCAGCGTCAAGAGCATTCTGGTCAACATTTTTGGGGGCATCCTGCGCAGCGACATAGTGGCCCGCGGCATTCTGGCGGCCTATGGCGAGAAGGGGGCCGGCGTCCCGTTGATGGTCCGTATGCAGGGGACTAACGTTGAGGAGGGCAGGGAGATACTGGCCGGTTCCGGCCTGGACGTGGCCTTTGCCTCCACCCTGCTTGAGGTTGAAGAGAAACTGAAGGCCCTCCCGCGCTAGACGGGGACGGCTGGGGAGCTAGTTAGGACATGAGCATTTTGGTTAATGGGGACTCTCGGATACTGGTGCAGGGCGTCACCGGGCGGGAAGGCAGCTTTCACGCCGCACGGTGCATGGAGTACGGCGCCAACGTGGTCGCCGGGGTGACGCCCGGGCGCGGCGGCTCCCTCTTCAACGACACCGTCCCGGTCTTCAACTCCGTTGAGCAGGCCGTTGGGGAAACGGGGGCCAACGTGTCCCTTCTGTTTGTGCCCGCGCCCTTCGCTCAGGACGCCATGCTGGAGGCGGCGGAGGCGGGCGTTGAGTTGATAGTCTGCATCGCCGAGGGGGTCCCTGTTCTGGACACGGCCCGGACGCTGCGGTATCTGGAGGGCCGCGGGAGCCGGCTATTAGGCCCCAACTGCCCGGGGCTGATATCGCCGGGGAGCCGGTGCAAGGTGGGCATCATGCCGGGGGCCATCCACATGTCCGGACGCGTGGGCGTGGTGTCCCGGAGCGGCACCCTCACCTACGAGGCCGTGAGCCAGCTTACCGCCCTGGGCCTGGGCCAGTCGACCTGCGTCGGCATCGGCGGCGACCCGCTGATAGGGACCAACTTTGTGGACGTGTTGGCCATGTTTAACGACGACCCGGAAACCGACCTGGTGGTTCTCATCGGGGAGATAGGCGGCAGTATGGAGCAGGAGGCGGCCCAGTACATCAAGGAGAGCTTCGGCAAGCCCATCGTCTCCTTTATCGCCGGGGCTACGGCGCCGCCGGGGAAGCGGATGGGACACGCCGGGGCCATCATAACGGGGGCCGACGCCGCGGCGGAGGCCAAGAACCGGGCCCTGCGTGACGCCGGGGCCGCCGTTGTCCCCTCACCTGCCCTCATAGGCGCCACCGTTGCGGAGGCCATGAGCGGCGCCTCCTAACCGGCGGCTCTTTAGCATCCCTTCCCTTTCCGTCATTCCCGTGAAAACGGGAAGGGCACGCGTGCCCGCTTAGGTTTGAAGAGCGTTGGGTTTGCGTTGGGAGGATGAAGCCCCGTCCCCCTTCCCGTCATTCCCGTGAAAACGGGAATCCAGGAAGGCCACGTCGCAGAACCACGACCCGAAACGCCAACAACTCATTCCCACCGCCTCCCCTCCCGTCATTCCCGTGAAAACGGGAATCCAGGAAGGCCACGTCGCAGAACTGACCCCATAGACCGCGCCCTGCTCTCCCCTTACCGCTAGGTGGCGGGAGGGCGGAGGCGGGCACCGTAGCGGAGCGGGGCGGCGCCTCACCCCAACCCCTCATATAGGTCCTTCCACTTCGGATTACTCCCCTCAATCAACTCGAGCTTCCATGTCCTGTTCCACTGCTTCAACGCCTTCTCCCTCGTAATGGCGCCCTCCATTGTTTCGTGCCCCTCAAACCAGACCAGCCTGTGGACGCCGTACCGCTTGATGAAACCCTCTGCCAGGTCGTTCTTGTGCTCCCAAACTCGCGGCGCCAAGTTAGAGGTTACGCCCACATAAAGGGTTCCGTTGCGCTCGCTTGCGAGTATGTATACGCAGGGCTGTTTCATAATCGAAGCCTTCCTGGATTCCCGTTTTCACGGGAATGACGGATAGGGAGAGAGCGGGAATGCGGATGGGGCGAGTTCGGGGATGACAGATAGAGTGTACACAAGTATTCAACTTTCTTTCCTTCAAACCGGTGGGGCAGGAATCCTAATTCCCTCATCTAGCTCCCCTCCTTTCCCGTCATTCCCGCCCCTTCTACTCCGTCATTCCCGCGCAGGCGGGAATCCAGGAACCTAACGCCGTATACCGACACCCCGCAAAACAAAGCAAGCGCCCGCGGCCCCCGTTGCGCCGAGGCAACCACAGCGCGCGCACTCGCGCCTACCATCCGTCATTCCCGCGTAGGCGGGAATCCATCCCATCCCCACTGCGCCGGGACAACCGCTCCACGGCGCGCGCTCCCGTCCGTATGAGCGTCCCTGGTTGGCGCCTTCCGGCTCTCGCCCACAGTTATTATCCGTAATGGTTGGATGGTCTGTTCATCTGATGAGAGGCGAGAAGATGGATTCCCGCCTGCGCGGGAATGACGAGAAGGGAAAGCGGGAATGGACGGGAGGAGGGCGCGGGCCGCTCCGCGTCCACCGTGGCGGGGCTATGCCTCAGACCCTAGGCGAGGAGGGGCTGGACCCGCTCCCATATCCTGGCGGCGTTGACCTCCAGCGGCTCCCGGCCGTCCACCACGAACCAGCCGTCCCCGTGGGAGGCCGCCAGTTCCAGGTAGCCCCGGCGCACCTTGGCGTGGAATTCACGGGGCATCCGCTCAAACTTGCGCTTGTACGCGTCGTCAAGGCGTCGCTGTCCTGAGGCCGCTTCCTCTCCAAGGGCCAGGCGGGTCTGGACCTGCCCGCGCTCGATAACGGACTTCTCCGGCAAGTCCATCAGCATAGTGAGGTCGGGGACGCAGTCTCCGGCCACGAACTCGTTGAGATAGTCGATGACGCCCAAGTCCATGCCCCGGCCGTAGCCCTGGTAGGCCACGGTGGAGTGCATGTACCTGTCGGCGATAACGTTGATGCCCTCTTGTAGGTTGGGCCTGATGACCGTCTCCACTATCTCCGACCGCGCCGCCGCGAACAGGAGGAGTTCCGGCTTGTGGGACATCCGGTTTTCGCCGATGAGGTATTCCCGCAGGTACTCGCCCAGCCGGGTGCTGCCCGGCTCGTGCACCCATATGACCCGCTTCCCCTCGGCTATCATCCGGTTGTAGAGGAGCCGGGACTGGGTGGACTTGCCTGAAAGCTCCCCGCCCTCGAAGGCGATGAATAGGGCCACGGTGGGTTTCCTACCCCTGATGCCCTTGGAGAACTCTCTTACGCAAGGGCCTCACCTCTGGAGGAGGCGCACGTGCCGGTGGGGGTCGGCGCCGCTGCTGAGGGACGCTAGGTTGTACTTTTGGGCCAGCAGGTGTTGAAGCCGCCGGACGTAGGCCCGTTGGGAGGAGAGGTCAACGTGGTCTTCGCCGTCGAGGACGCGCTGGGCGGCCTCGTGGGCCTCCTGGAGGGCGGTGTTCACCGAGCGGTCGCCGTTCAGTCGCCTCTGCGCGCCTCGGAGGAACTGCTGCACCTGGGCGGCGGAGTTCTTGCGAACCACGTGGATGGGCCGCCCCGACTCCTCGGCGATGCGCGCCACCCGGGAGCCGCGCTTGTAGTGGGACTTGGTGGTGAGCACCAGGTCGGCGTCGCGCAGGTCGTTGACCACCTCCACGGCCACGCCAGCGTCGGCGGAGGCCTGCTCCACCTTGTCCCTGCCCACGCCGAAGAGGAATACGCGGGGCGTGGGGCTTTCCGCGTCCGGCGGTCCGACCGTGGGCGCGCGCTGGGGTTCCTTCCGTGGGGCGTCGTCTTTGGCGGGGGCTGCCGGGACGCCCCGCGCCATGCTGCCGTCGGCCCTCATGCGCCGCACCTCCGGGGCCGGAGAGTAGCCGCGGAGCCACGAGTCCACCACCCTGGCCACGCCGTCGTGCACCGCCACCGTGTCCCAACTCTGTATCTCCACCACCGCGTCGAAGGTGGGCGGGGCCTTCCTTTCCAACACCGTCTTCTGAGTGCCGCGGTATCGCGCCTCGTCGTCGCCGAGGGTGACGGTCTGTATGCCGCCCACCAGGTCGGAGAGGGTGGGGTTAAGGATGAGGTTGTCCAGGGTGTTGCCGTGGGCGGTGGCCACTAGCTGAACGCCCCGCTCGGCTATGGTGCGGGCCGCCGCCGCCTCCAACTCCGTGCTCATCTCGTCTATGATAATCACCTGCGGCATGTGGTTTTCCACCGCCTCTATCATCACCGAGTGCTGGAGGTTAGAGGCGGGAACCTGCATCCGGCGGGCGTGCCCTATGGCCGGGTGGGGGATGTCGCCGTCGCCCGCGATTTCGTTGGAGGTGTCCACCACGATGACGCGCTTCTTGGCGCCGTCGGCCAGGGCCCGGGCCACCTCGCGCAGCATGGTTGTCTTGCCGACGCCGGGGCGACCGAGCAGCAGGATGTTTTTGCCGGAGAAGGCCAGGTCCTCTATGGTCTGTATGGCCCCGAAAACCGCCCGGCCCACGCGGCAGGTTATCCCCAGAATTCGCCCCTTGCGGTTTCGTATGGCCGACACGCGGTGCAGGGTGCGCTCGATGCCAGACCGGTTGTCGTCGCCGAACTGCCCAATGCGGGCGATAACGAAGTCCAGGTCCTCCTGGCCGACCTCCGCCGGATCCAGGACAACGTCCCCGTCGGGGAAGCGCGCCTCGGGGGGTCTGGCCAGGTCTATGACCACCTCCAGCAGATGCCCCAGCCCGCCCCGTTCCCGCAGGGGGGCCACTATCCTGGGCGGGAGGCAGTCAAAGAGAAGCTCCAGGTCATCCTGCGTCGCCTTTTCCCGTGTGGACAAGGGGTCACGCCTCGTTGGAGGGGTTGGCGAGTTCCAAGAAGTACCGGTGGAACCGGGTGTCCTCGGTGAGCTCCGGGTGGAAGGCGGTGGCCAGCCTCCTGCCCTGCCGCAGGGCCACCGGCGCGCCATCCTCCAGACTGCCGAGGACTTCGACGTCCGGCCCCATGGCGGCCACCGCCGGCGCCCGGATGAAGATCGCGTGGAAGGGATCCTCGCCTAGCTGGGGGAACTCGACGTCGGCTTCAAAGCTGTCCACCTGCCGGCCGTAGGCGTTGCGGGTGACGGTGATATCCATGACGCCGAGAGGTTCGGGGCGGCTGTCGGTGAGCTTGGCGGCGAGCATTATCATGCCGGCGCAGGTGCCCCAGGTGGGCAGGCCGGAGGAGGCGAGGGTGGTTATCGGCCCTGTGAGGCCGTACAGGTCGAAGAGGCGTCGCAGGGTGGTGCTTTCGCCGCCGGGGATGATGAGGGCGTCTATTCCTTCCAAGTCCTTGGGTAGGCGCACCTCACGGGTGGCGACGCCCAACCGGTTGAGCATGGCGATATGCTCGGCGAAGTCCCCCTGCACCGCGACTACTCCCACGGTCACCGGCGCGTTCTCCTCAGATGGGGCCCTCAGTTTGGGCTACCATCCCCTGGTGGCCAGCAACTCCCCTTCCCGCATGTCGCGGACAGCAAGGCCGGGCATTGCGTCGCCCAGGCCCTTGGACACGTCGGCGACGATTTCCGGGTCCCGGTAGTGGGTCACCGCCTGGACTACCGCCTTGGCCATCATGGAGGGGTTGGAGGACTTGAAGATGCCGGAGCCTACGAACACCCCGTCGGCCCCCAACTGCATCATCAGGGAGGCGTCGGCGGGGGTGGCCACGCCGCCGGCGGAGAAGTTGACCACCGGCATACGGCCTTCCCGCTTCACGGCCTGCACCAGTTCCAGGGCGGCGCCCAGGCGCTTGGCCTCCGTGGGCAGTTCGTCATCGGACATGTTGATGATCTTTCGTATCTCGCTCTGGACCGTCCGGTTGTGGCGGACGGCCTCCACGATGTCACCGGTGCCGGCTTCGCCCTTGGTGCGAATCATGGCCGCCCCCTCGCCGATGCGCCGCAGGGCCTCTCCCAAGTCGCGGCATCCGCACACAAAGGGGACCTTGAAGTTGTGCTTCCATACGTGATGCTCTTCGTCGGCGGGGGTGAGCACCTCGGACTCGTCGATATAGTCGATTCCCAAGGCCTGAAGCACCTGGGCCTCGGCGAAGTGCCCAATGCGGCACTTGGCCATGACGGGAATGGTGACGGCCTCCTGGATCTCCACAATCTTGGTGGGGTCGGACATGCGGGCGACTCCCCCGGCGGCCCGTATGTCGGCGGGCACCCGCTCAAGGGCCATCACGGCGCAGGCGCCTGCGTCCTCGGCGATCTTGGCCTGCTCGGCGGTGACCACGTCCATAATCACGCCGCCCTTCAGCATCTGGGCGAGCCCGGCCTTAAGTTCCCACGTTCCCGTTTCCATATGCGCTCCTCTTCAAAACGGTAGGACTCCGACAACGGGTATTATACGATAGGGTTATTAAGTTGGCAATTGAGGTTTTGGTTGGACGGGCCTTTACATAACCGGCGCCCCCGCCTCCCGTCATTTGTGGGCGCCCTCCAACCTCCCCCCCCCCCGCCGGTGGACGCCCTCCCTCCGGTTCCGTCATTTCCGCCCCCCTTTCCGTCATTCCCGCGCAGGCGGGAAGGGCGCGTGCGCCCACTTAGTTTTGAGTAGCGCTGGTTCTGCGTTGGGGGCTGCGGCTCCCCGGTTCCGTCATTCCCGCGCAGGCGGGAAGGGCGCGTGCGCCCACTAAGTTTTGAAGAGCGTCGGTTCTGCGTTGGGAGCTTGGCTTCTCCCTCCCCCCCTTTCCGTCATTCCCGCGCAGGCGGGAATCCATCCCCCATTCCCTTCAGAGCGCCCCTACGGATTCATAGATGTTGGGGCTGGCCCTTGGCGTTAGTCATACACCACAGACAGCGGGTCCGCCCATGAAGCCGGGAAAGATGGATTCCCGCCTGCGCGGGAATGACGGAGTGGGGAGAGGGGGGAGGCGGGCGTTGCTTTTTGCGGCGCCCCTTGATAAACTACCGCCAATCTCTCTACCAAGGGACTAACCTTTAAAAACAGCCCAGTGAGGTTGGCAAGGAAGGCCCCCGTAGACCGTTGCGGATGGATGCCTCTTGCCAGCCCAGGCAGGGGGTTTTTCTTGACAGGAACCAACGGCCGGGCCACGGTGGAAAAGTCCATTATGACGGCGGAAGACGTCGGCCGCGTCCTGTCCCGCATCGCCCACCAGATACTGGAGCGGAACAAGGGGGCCGACGGGCTGGTCCTGGCCGGCGTCCTCACCAGGGGCCTCCCCATGGCGATGCGCGTGGCCGGGAAGATCCGCGCCCTGGAGGGGGTGGACGTTCCCGTGACCTGCTTGGACTTGCGTCCCTACCGGGACGATTCGCCATCAGAAGCGGGGCCGTCCGCGCGGGCGTTCCCGGCCTCCGTGGAGGTGGACGGCCGGAAGGTGGTCGTGGTTGACGACGTGCTGTTCACCGGGAGGAGCGCCCGCTGCGCCCTGGACGCCCTGACCCACGCGGGGCGGCCCCGGCTGGTGCAGTTGGCGGCCCTGGTGGACAGGGGCCACCGGGAGCTGCCCATCTCCGCCGACTACGTGGGCAAGAACCTGCCCACCTCCTGGGCGGAGCGGGTCCAGGTGCGGCTGCGCGAGGTGGACGGCAGGGACGAGGTGGTTCTCATACGGCCCGGGGACGCGTAGGCCGGGGACGCCCGACGATGTACAAGAACAGCCTGGTGTCCATAGAGGACCTGAGCAACGAAGAGATTGAGGACATCTTGGATCTGGCTCAGGAGATGCAGGAGGATATCCGCTCCTTTCCCACCCTGGCCGCCGGCCAGATCATGGCCAGCCTCTTCTTTGAGCCAAGCACCCGCACCCGCGGCTCCTTTGAGTCGGCCATGAACCGGCTGGGCGGCAGGACGATAACCACCACCGGTATAGGGGGATCGTCTATGGAGAAGGGCGAGACCCTGGCCGACACCGTTCGGATATGGAGCGGATACTCGGACCTGATAGTCCTGCGGCATCCCTGGGAGGGTTCGGCCAGGCTGGCGGCGGACTACGCCTCGGTTCCGGTGATTAACGGCGGCGACGGCGGCCACGAGCATCCCACCCAAACCCTCGGCGACCTGTTCACCCTGAGGGCGGAGAAGAAGACCCTGCGGGGATTGAAGGTGGCCATCTGCGGCGACCTGAAGCGGGGCAGAACGGCCCACTCGCTGATTTTCGGCCTCCTCAGATTCGGGGCCGACCTCTTCTTTGTGCCCGGCGAGGGGCTGGACCTGCCGGAGCACGTGAAGAGCAGGATTCAGTCCCTTTACGGCAGGCCCATTGAGAAGATGCCGGCGGGGGACTTTCAGGCCCTCTACGACGAGCCGGCGGGCGGCGGTTCCACCGAAGTTTCGACCCTTGACGCCCTGTACATGACGCCAAGCCAGCCCCATCAGAGGGCCATGTTTGAAGACGAACCGGGCCTTAGACTCCGCGCGTCCTTGGGGTCTGAGGTGGTCTTTTACGTGACCCGGCGGCAGGTGGAGCGGGAGTCATCCGAGGGCCACGGGGAGAGGCCGCGCCGCGGCTACCCGCGCATCAGCAAGGCGACCATGGGGCGGCGGTTTCCCGGGGCCACGGTGCTGCACCCCCTGCCCCGGGTGGATGAGCTATCTCACGACATGGACCAGGACCATCGCAGCAGGTACTTCCTCCAGGCCGGGTACGGGGTGCCCGTGAGAATGGCCCTCATCAGCCTCATTCTGGGTCTCAGCCCCTGGCGAAAGGCCGCCGGGGGAGACTCCCCTTCCCACGACGTGGTTACGGCTCAGGGGGTGGAGTGCGAAAACCCCCTGTGCGTCACCAACCTGGAGGCCCACAACTGCCAGCCGCGGTTTTCCGCCCTCCCCGAGCCGGCGCTCAGGTTCGTGTGCAGGTACTGCGGATGGGAGAAGGCCCCGGGCTTCTACGGGTTTCAGCAGAGCGGGAAGCGGTTCTACAAGCCCATCAAGCTGCTCCGGTTCAAGTCGCAGCAGCAGCTTTTCCAGTTCCGGTTCTTCCCCGATGAAGGGTCGGCCCGCGAGCAGGGATACGAGCCGTCGCCGGTCCTTAAGGTGGATGACTAGTGGACCGCAGGGCTTATCTGGTCATGGAAGACGGCTCCGTGTACCCGGGCCGTTCCTTTGGCGCCCAGCGGGACTCCTACGGCGAGCTGGTTTTCACCACCGGCATGACGGGATATCAGGAGGCCCTCACCGACCCCTCCTACGCCGGCCAGCTGGTTGTCCTCACCTATCCCCTGGTGGGCAACTACGGGATCAACGTTGGCGACAACGAGTCCATAAGGGCGCAGGTGGCGGGGTTCGTGGTGCGGGAGCACTGCCTCACGCCCAGCGGGGAGTCGGGCAGCTCCACCCTGCACGAGTTTCTGGTTTCCCAGGGGATTCCGGGAATCCATGGCGTTGACACCCGCGCCGTCACCAAGCGGCTGAGGAGCCGTGGCGTGATGATGGGGGGCATAGCCCTTGACTCCCCGGACAGGGCCGCCGCCCGGTGGTCGTCTATGCCGAGGTACGACGACGTTGACTACGTTAGAAGGGTCACCGCAAAGGAGTCCCGCCGGTGGGAGACCCTCCAGGCGTCGGAAGGCGGGGCGAGGCGTCGCGTCGTGGTGAACGACTACGGCGCCAAGAGCAGCATCCTGAGGAACCTGCGGGAGCGTGGCTGCGAGGTCATCACGGCCCCGGCGTGGGCCACGGCGGCGGAGGTCTTGGCCCACCGGCCTGACGCCGTCCTCCTTTCCCCCGGCCCCGGAGACCCGGCCCTGCTGGACTATGTGGTGAACACGGTCAAGGGGCTTCTGGGCAAGACGCCCATAATGGGGATATGTCTTGGCCACCAGGTCGTGGCCCGGGCCCTTGGGGCCGGCACCTTTAAGCTCAGGTTTGGACACCGGGGCGCCAACCATCCGGTGAAGGACCTGGCCACGGGAAGGGTTTACATAACGGCCCAGAATCACGGCTACGCCGTAGACGCGTCCACCCTGCCCAAGGGCCTGCGGGCCAGCCACGTGAATCTCAACGACGGGACTATTGAGGGCCTTGTTCACTCGGAGATTCCGGTTATGACCATCCAGTACCACTCGGAGGCGTCCCCCGGCCCCCGGGACAACGAGTATATCTTTGACAGGTTTGTTGCGATGGTGGATGGTGGCGGCCTCCCCCAATAGGGGCCTTTTCCGTCATTCCCGCGAAGGCGGGAAGGGCGCGAGCGCCCACTTTGTTTTGAGGAGGGCTGGTTCTGCGCTGGGGGCATGGATTCCCCGCTTTCGCCCCTCTTATCCGTCATTCCCGCGAAGGCGGGAATCCATCTTCCCGTCTCGGCAAGGGCGAGTCCCGTTACGGCCAGACCCGCATTAAGGGCGTCTCTTCGGGTGGCGTTAGGGGTTTTTAGGCGTTGGTTCTCTGTTGGGGCCTTCCTGGATTCCCGCCTGCGCGGGAATGACGGAAAAGGGAGGCAAGGGGGCAGCATCCACTAGGGACGCGCCACCGGGTTGATGCCGGGGTTTTTAGGCGTTGGTTCCGTGGCGCGGGATTTCCGGGTTGCCGCGGGATGCAGTGAGGAGGGGATGGATTCCCGCCTGCGCGGGAATGACGGAAAAGGGAGGCAAGGGGGCAGCATCCACTAGGGACGCGCCACCGGGTTGATGCCGGGGGTTTTAGGGGTTGGTTCTCTGTTGGGGCCTTCCTGGATTCCCGCCTTCGCGGGAATGACGGAAGAAGAAGGGACGGGAATTAAAGAAGCCTCCAACCCCGAACCAACCCTCCCCAAAACTAAGTGGGCGCACGCGCCCTTCCCGCCTGCGCGGGAATGACGGAAGGGGGAGCGGGTGGCGCCCGGGCGGCGCGCTCCCGGGAGTGACGGGAAGGGGGAGTGGGAAGCGTGGTGAAGGCTTCAGGGTCTCAAAATCGGGAGAAAGGCGGGCCGCCGCTTCTTGAAGACTCGGAGCGAAAAGAGGAAAATAGACTCCACGGTCATCCACCGGATGCGCCGTAAACCAAGAAGCCCGCAAGGGCTCAAATCGCGGCCTGCTCCGACGGGCTGCACAAATGGAGGTAGGATTTGTTCGGACAATTTATTCTGCAACAGGGCATAGAGTTGGAACTGGAAGCGGACATGGACGACGTCATCGATTTCATCGACAGGGACATGTCCGCTTTCGTGTGCGGCGACTACGGCTACAACATCGGCTCCGGCAAGGGGGTCTTGAACTCCGAGTGGAACCTGATAGTTAGGCCCAAGAACCTGGCGACCTCTGTCCTGGAAGAGAACCCGGTGGGATACATACAGGTCGAAAAGGTCGCCGACAACATGACGAGGTTCCTGGTTCCTCCCAAGGTGAACGGCCGGGAGGCAGAGGAGGAGCGGCCCTCGGACCACGAGGCCAAGCTCTTCTTCAGCTTCGTCTGCCAGACCATAAACGCCTTCCAGCGCCGCGGCTACGTGCGGCTGCCGGGATACCTGCCCGTCGAGTAAGGCCCCTTGACATATCCCCTGAATCAGCGCCACCCTCCTATTGACTGAGCAAGGCTTGATTCAGGCCACGCCTTGAGTCTGAGGCTGGAAAAGGGCGCCGGCCGGTCCACGGCAGGCGCGCCTTGGGGAGGCTGCGACGGATGACCGAGAAACCCGGGAAGGCCCTGGTTATAGGTTCGGGCCCCATCGTCATCGGACAGGCGGCGGAGTTCGACTACGCGGGAACCCAGGCGTGCAAGGCCCTGCGGGAAGAGGGCGTCTACACCGTGCTGGTCAACTCCAACCCGGCCACCATCATGACGGACCGGGGCGTGGCCGACGCCATCTACATCGAACCCCTCACGGTGGACGTGCTGGACCGCATCATCGCCAAGGAGCGGCCCGACGGCATTCTCCCCACCCTCGGGGGGCAGACGGGCTTGAACCTGGCCGTCAGCCTGGCAGAGGCGGGCGTCCTCGAGAAGCACGGCGTCCGGCTCCTGGGGGCCACCCTGAAGACCATCCGGGCCGCCGAGGACCGGGAGGAGTTCCGCAGCCTGCTCATGGATATCGGCGAGCCACAGCCGCCCAGCGTCACCGTTTCCTCCCTGGAGGAGGCCCGCCAAGCCTTCGGCGCCCTGGGCCTGCCCCTGGTCGTTCGCCCCGGCTACACCCTGGGCGGCACAGGCGGCGGCTTGGCGAGGACCCGCGAGGAGTTTGAGTCCACGGTGAGGGAGGGCCTGGCCGCCAGTCCCATCAACCAGGTCCTGTTGGAGCGCTCCCTGGAGGGGTGGCGCGAGATAGAGTACGAGGTGATGCGGGACGCCGCCGATAACTGCGTGACCATTTGCAACATGGAGAACCTGGACCCCATGGGGGTGCACACCGGCGACAGCATTGTGGTGGCCCCCAGCCAGACCCTCACCGACAAGGAGCACCAGACCCTCCGGTCCGCCAGCCTGCGCATCATAAGGGCCCTGGGCGTGGAGGGCGGGTGCAACGTGCAGTTCGCCCTGCGTCCCCATCCCGTGGTGAGGGAGGCCTTTCAAGGGACCTGGGAACCCGACTCGCCCTACTACGTCATCGAGGTGAATCCCCGCGTCAGTCGCAGTTCCGCTCTGGCCAGCAAGGCCACGGGCTACCCCATAGCGCGGGTGGCGGCCAAGATAGCCGTGGGGAAGCGGTTGGACGAGATACCCAACGCCGTTACTCAAAAGACCCAGGCGGCCTTTGAGCCGGCCCTGGACTACTGCGTTGTGAAGATTCCCCGTTGGCCCTTCGACAAGTTCTTCGCCGGCGACCGGGGCCTCTCAACTCAGATGAAGGCCACCGGCGAGGTGATGGCCATAGACCGCTCCTTCGAGGCGGCCTTTCAGAAGGCCGTGCGCTCCCTGGAGGTGGGGAGCCGCACCCTCCTTTGGGAGGACCCGGAGTGGAGCCGGGGCGACGAGTTCCTGGCCGGAGACCTCCTCCGCCGGGCCACCGATTCCCGGCTCTGGGCCATTATGACGGCCCTCCGCAGGGGGAAGCCGCCGCGGGAACTCTCCCGTGAGAGCGGCATCGACCCCTGGTTCATCAACGCCTTCGCGCGCATCGCCGCCATGGAGCGGCGGCTCCTTTCCGAGGACCTGGACCCGGACCTCCTGTGGGAGGCCAAGCGGCTGGGGTTCTCCGACGAACAGGTGGGGGCCTTGGCCGACATCCTGGCGCCCCGCGTTAGGGACCTGCGCCGCCAGTGGGACATCCGTCCCGTGTACAAGATGGTGGACACCTGCGCCGCGGAGTTCGAGGCCGTGACTCCATATTTCTACAGCTCCTACGACCAGGAGAACGAGGCCCTGCCCATGGAGGGGGCCAAGGCCGTGGTGGTGGGAAGCGGTCCCATTCGCATAGGCCAGGGCATCGAGTTCGACTATTGCAGCGTCCACGCGGCCTGGGCCCTCCAGGAGGAGGGCGTCAAGAGCATCATGGTGAACTCCAACCCGGAGACCGTCTCCACCGACTTCGACACCAGCAGCCGCCTCTACTTTGAACCCCTGGACGGCGAGAGCCTCCAGGACATCATTGAGAACGAGGCGGGAGAGGGGGATCCGCCGCCGTCGGTGGTCCAGTTCGGCGGGCAAACGGCCATCAACCTATCCCAGGCCCTCGACCAGGCCGCGTTGCCCATCCTGGGTTCCAGCGCCGAGGCCATAGACGTGGCCTCCGACCGGCGGCGCTTCGACGAGTTTCTGGCCCGGCTGGGCATCCCCCAGCCCCCCGGCGCGGCGGTGACCAACGTGGAGGGCGCCCTCCGGGTGGCTCAAAACATCGGCTATCCCGTCATGGTGCGGCCCAGCTACGTGTTGGGCGGCCGGGCTATGGAGATTGTGCGGAACGCCAGCGAACTCATCCGCTATCTCAACGTGGCCGCCTCGCTGAGCTCAGGCCGCCCGGTGCTCATCGACAGGTACATGGAGGGCAAGGAGTGCGAGGTGGACGCCGTCTGCGACGGCGAAGAGGTCCTGATACCGGGGGTTATGGAGCACATAGAGCGCGCCGGCGTCCACAGCGGCGACTCCATGGCCATCTATCCCGGCCTCAACCTCACCCCCGAAGAGATAGACACCATAGTCGACTACACCACCCGCATCGGGAACGCCCTGAACATCAGGGGCCTTATGAACATCCAGTTCGTCATAGTGGGCGGCAGACCCTACCGCAGCCCCTCCCAGCCCAGGGAGGAGGGGGCCAGCGCCACCGTTTACGTGCTGGAGGTGAACCCCCGGTCCAGCCGCACGGTTCCCTTCATATCCAAGGTGACGAACGTGCCCGTGGTGAACCTGGCCACCAGGGTGATTCTGGGCAGGACCCTCAAGGAGTTGGGATACCGGGGCGGGCTGTGGCCTCGGCAAAAGGCCGTGGCGGTGAAGGCCCCGGTCTTCTCCATGTCCAAGCTCGCCGGGGTGGACTGGTACTTGGGGCCTGAGATGAAGTCCACCGGGGAGGTCATGGGCGTCGACTACGGATTCGGGCCCGCCCTGACCAAGGCCCTGGCCGCCGCCGACCTGACCCTGGCGCGGCGAAGTTCCATCCTTCTGAGCATCGCCGATAGGGACAAGGCCGAGTCCCTGGACCTGGTGCGGGATCTGGTGAAGGCCGACTGCCAACTCTACGCCACGGAGGGCACCGCGGCCATGCTGGAGGCCATGGGCGGCGTTGTGACCATGATACCCAAGAAGCTGGGCGAAGGCCGCCCCAACGTGGTCGACGTGATAAACGATGGGACGGTGCAGGCGGTCATCAACACCGTCTCCGACGCGGCCGCCACCCTGCGCGATGGCTTCTTCATACGGAGGGCCGCCGCGGAGAACCACGTGCCCTGCTACACCTCGCTGGACACGGCCCGCGTGGCCGTGGAGAGCCTTTTGATGGGTTCCACGGGGTACAGCGTGGAACGGATGGACACGTATCTTGACGGCCTGCCGGTCGATGCCGTCTCACCCTAGAGGCGCGGCTCAGGGCCGCGTTTTTCCAGCCATGGCAGTGAAAAGCCCCTTGGCGGCGCAGTTCCGGCTGTTGTAGGATTTTGTATATTAGTGAACGCTGGACTACCGGAGGACGCAGGAACGGCATGACTAGGAGCGGGGATATATGAAATCGGCTGTTGACGTGGTGGTCCCGGTCTTCAACGAGGAGGAGAGGCTGCCTGAGGGCATGATGATTCTGAGCCGGTTCCTCCAGGAGAGGATGACCGAGCACCACTGGCGCATAGTCATAGCCGACAACGGCTCTACGGACAGCACCCCTTCGGTCAGCGAGATGCTGGCCCAACGGTATCCCGGCATCACCTACACCTACATCCCGCAAAAGGGCCGGGGCCGGGCCATCCGCACCGCGTGGCTCCAGAGCAACGCCGACATTGTGAGCTACATGGACGTGGACATCTCCACCAGCCTCAACCAGTTTCCACGCCTAGTCCGGGCCGTTGAGCGGGACTACCACATAGCCATGGGCAGCCGGTTCGCCCGGGGCGCCGACGTTAAGCGGTCCATGAAGCGGGAGGTTGTGTCGCGCTCGTACAGCCTAATGATCAAGTCCCTATTCTTCCTCCCCTTCAACGACTACCAGTGCGGGTTCAAGGCCTTCCGGCGCGACGCCGCCCAGGCCCTGCTTCCTCTGGTGAAGAACGACCACTGGTTTTTTGACACGGAGTTGCTGATAATCGCGGCCAAGGCCGGGTATCGCATCCGGGAGATCCCGGTGCAGTGGGTGGAGGACCGCAGGAGCAAGGTTAGGGTCGTCAGCACGGCGTGGGAGGACGTTCGGGGGCTGATGCGCCTGCGTTTGGGCGGGGTGCCCAAAGTTCCCGGCGCCCCGGGCCGCGGGAAACGACGCCCATAAGGATTTCCGGGGGAAGCCCAGTTTGAAGCCCCCTTGCCGTGACGCTGTACTTTACATACAATGAGAGTGTCTCATATGAGTGGGACGAAGCAAAGCAGGTATCCAATAAGCATAAGCACGGAGTAGACTTTTGGGCCGTCGTTGGGTTCGATTGGGACTCTGCTTTGGTCAAACAAAGCCCTTTTACCGGGGAGCCGCGTTGCGTCGGCATAGGGTATATAGAGAACCGTTTGCATTGTGTCGTGTTCACCGAGAGGGAGCGTCGGATTCGGGTCATAAGTCTGAGGAAGGCCAGCCGGCGGGAGGGACGATCCTATGAAGAGTCACGTTGAACGAAATGGACTGAGCTTCGACGAAATCGCCGAGAAACATGGCGAAGAGGCGGCTATCGAAGCCGGGATAGCGGCAGACCCGGACGCCGTGGAACTGGACGAAGAGTGGTTCCGGCGCGCCCGTCCGGCAAGAGAGGTCCTTCCCCACTTGGTTGAGGGACGCGGCGCGGCGAAGGAGGCCTTTCTCCATGTGATTGAGCATCAAGGCGCCAGGCGGGGGAGACGGAAGCGCCCCGCCAAGCGGCGCGTCTCCTTACGCTTGGACGCAGACCTGAGGGCCCACTTTCGGAAGGATGGACGGCGGGGTTGGGAGACCCGGCTCAACGACACTCTGCGCAAGGCCGTATTCGGCTCCGAGTGAGCCTTGGGTTCCTTCGCCGTCAGGGTTCCCGGCGACGATTCCCCGCTTAACCGCCCTCGGAGGGTTCGAACCGTATCAGCGCCGCCCGCCGCGTGTCCCCCCGCACCTTGGCGGCTTCGGAGAGACGGTGGCCCACCACCCACATTATCCCCCTTTCGGACACCAGGAGGGGCACGGCGCCCCGGCCCTCCCTCGGGACCTTCCGGTCGATGAGGAAGTCCTTTAGCTTCTTCTCCCCGGCCATCCCCAACGGGTGAAACCGGTCGCCGGGCCTTCTGCCCCGCAGGACTAGGCCCGTTCCCAGCCGGTCGGCGTCGAAGACGGCGGTCATCGGATCCCCTGTCCTGACCTCTGTGGAGGGCGGCGTCATCTCGGCCCGCGCCGTCCATCCGGGTATCCGGGCCACCCCGGGAAGGCTCAGGGGGGTCTCACCCTCCAGGACAGGCCGGGGGACATGCGCGGCCTCCCGCGGGCCGAGGACAAGCTCGTCACCAAGGTTTCTCATCGTCAGGCCGCCCGGCAGGCTGACCGCGCCCCCCGCGCGGCCATGAAGCAGCCTCACCATGGCCCTCACGTGGGCTTCCGTTAGCCGGCGGAGGTGCCCGCTGGTCTCCCGGTAGGCGCGTCGCAGGGCCAAGCCCTGAAGGCAGGGGTGGAGGCGACGCAGGGCGTCGGCGTCTAGGCGCAGGCCGCCATCCCGCCGGGCCGCTATGCCGGGCCAAGCCCCGTCCACCTCCGACTCAAGAAAGCTGGCGGCCTCGGAGGCGGAGCGGCCCATGCGGATGAGGGCGTCCTTCACCCTGGGGTTGTACTCCTCCAACGCCGGGAGCAGCCCGTGGCGCACCCGGTTTCTGGTGAAGGTCGGCGACAGATTGGTGGAGTCCTCGCGGTAGGGTATATTCAGTTCGCGGCAGTAGGCCAGGGTGTCCCGGCGGGTGGCCTCCAGCATGGGGCGAAAGAGGAGGCCCTGGACCGTGGCCCTGGGGCCGCGCCACTCCGTCATCTCTCCCATCCCCCTCAAGCCGGGCAGTCCGCTTCCCCGGAGCAGGTGAATGAGGACCGTTTCCGCCTGGTCGTCGGCGGTGTGCCCCAAGGCGATGGCCTTGGCCCCCGTCCTCCGGGCTACGGATGCGAGGAAGTTGTACCTCACCTCCCGGGCCGCCTCCTCAAAGGAGGATATCCCCGTCTCCCTCTGGTAGGCCATGGGGTCGGCCTCGTCCACGGTGGAGGGGATCCCCAGGCCGCGGGCAAGGGCCGCCGCGAAACGCGCGTCCTCCTCCGCCTCCTCGCCCCGGAAGTCGTGGTTCAGGTGGGCCGCGTGAAGGGATAGGCCCATCCGGTCGCTGAGCCGGGCCAGGCAGTGGAGCAGGGCCGTGGAGTCGGGGCCGCCGGATATGGCCGCCACCAGCGTTGCGCCGCCGCCGGCCAGTCCGCTGCGGACAAGGGCCCGCCTGACGATGGCCTCCAGCCGCCTGCGGGGGTTCAACGCGGCTTCTACGCCGGGGGCAGGCGCCGGGTCTCGTTTAGGGACGCGAGCCGCCAGCCCCTTTCGCCGTGCTCCAGGGTGGTGAGGGACCCCAGGTCTACCCGCAGCCGGTGAAACCGGTCCAGGGGCAGTTCCAAGAGCCTGCACACGATGGTGATTATGGCGAAGTTGTGGGATACGGCCACGGTGGTCCCGTGGGGGTGGTCCTCTCTTATGCGCTCCACGCCCCGCCAGGCGCGGGCCTGGAGCTCCCCCAGCGTCTCGCCGCCGGGAATACGCGCCTTGGAGGGGTCATCCCGCCACTGGTGGAAGATGTCCGGGTGGAGCTGGCGCAGCAGCGAGTTGTTCAACCCCTCGATCACGCCTTCGCTCATCTCCTTAAGCTCATCCACGAGGATGACCGGCATCGACCGCCCGTGGGCGATTATCTCCGCCGTCTGAAGGGCCCTGGCCAGGGGGCTTGAGCAGATGGCGGCGACCTCAATATCCTCCAGCGCGGCGGCCGTTTCCCGGGCCTGGGCAAGCCCCGCGTCGCTCAGCCCTATGTCGTTTTGGCCCTGGAATCGCCCCTCCCGGTTCCACGGCGTCTCACCGTGGCGCGCCAGGACTATCCTCACGGGACGCCCCTCTCCCTGACGGGGGCCATTCGCAGCACCTCTATCTGCTCAATCTTCACCCCGTCCATCTCGCGAATGGTGAACCGCAGATTCTCGTGGTGCAGGTGGTCCCGCTCCCGGGGGATGCGGCCCAGCCGTTCCAGGACGAACCCGGCCAGGGTCTGGTACTCCCCCAGGGGAAGGTCCAGGTCAAGCTGCTCGTTTATCTGGGTTATGCTCAACCCCGCGTCTAGGAGGAAGGTGTTCTCGTCCACCGACGCGTACTGGCTCTCCAGGGGCTGGCCCTCCTCGCCCACGGGCCCCACGATGACCGACAACAGCTGCTTGAGGGTGGCCAGGCCGGCGATGCCGCCGTACTCGTCAACTATCATGGCCATGGACTGGCCCCGTTCCCGCAGTTCCAAGAAGAGGCTCCGGGCCGTCTTGGTCTCGGGGACGAAGTGGGCCGGCCTCAAGAGGTGGGTCACGTCGTCCTCCGGCCCCAGGTCCTCATCCTTCTGGGCCTTCAGAACGTCCTTCACGGAGAGGAGGCCGACGACGTTGTCCATGTCGTGCTCAAATATGGGAAACCGGGTGTGGTAGTTCACCGCGTAGATGTCCAGGAACTCCCTCAGGGTGGTGTACCGCTCCACCAACACTATCTCCGGCCTTGGGGTCATAATCTCAGCCACGTGGCTGTCTCCGAAGTGGAACACCTTCTCCAGCATCTCCGCCTCGGCCTCCTCCACGGCCCCGGCCTCCTTTCCCACCAGTATGAGGCTCCGGATCTCCTGCTCGGTGACGGGGGAGGACTCCGACTTGGCCCCGGAGACGCGGGCGGCGAGGAAGCTGAGGCCCCGGAGGGCCTGGACCAGGGGGAAGAGGACCCACTCCACTATCTGAAGGGGCCTCACGGCCGCCAGGGCGAACCGCTCCGGGTGGTGGGCGGCGAAGGTCTTGGGCATCACCTCGCCGAAGATGAGCAGCAGCAGGGTGACGCCCGCCGTGGCGATGATGATGGCTGACCCCACGTTGCCCACGATTGATATGACCAGGGCCGTTCCCAGGGCGGCGGCGGCGGTGTTGGCCAGGTTGTTCCCCAGCAGCACCGTCGGCAGCAGCCGCTCGGGGCGCTCCGACATCTTGAAGACCCGCTTGGCCCCGGGCACGCCGGTGCGGACCATGTGTATGAGCTTCACCCGTTGCAGGGCGATGAAGGCGGTTTCCGAGCTTGAGAAGAAGGCGGATAGGGCGAGGAAAAGGACCAGAAGTCCAATTTCCATGTAGTCTCGGCCCTCTAGCATCGAATCCACACCCCACGGGAGGCCACGGCTCGCCAGTTCACTATGGGGCGATGATAGCAGAGGGCTAAAGCGGCTGTAAAGGCGGGGGGCTGGGGCCTTTTCCCGGGCGGCTGGCGGCGGCTATACTGTCAACGTGAAGATACTAGGCATCGAGACATCCTGCGACGAGACCGCCGCGGCCGTGGTGGAGGACGGGCGGTTCCTGCTGTCCAACGTCGTCTCCTCCCAGGTGGACATTCACCGGCGCTACGGCGGCGTTGTGCCTGAACTTGCCTCCCGCCAGCACGTCCTGGAGGTGATGCCCATCGTCTCCATGGCCCTGGAGGAGGCGGGGGCGACCCTGGAGGATATCGAGGCGGTGGCCGTCACCCACGGCCCCGGACTGGCGGGGGCCCTGGTGGTGGGGGTCAACGCGGCCAAGGGACTCGCCCTGGCCCTGGACCTCCCCCTGGTGGGGGTGAACCACCTGGAGGGCCACGTATACGCCGCTTGGCTTGACGCCGCCCCTCACGACCATGAGCTCGGCTTCCCCCTCCTGTGCCTCATCGCCTCCGGGGGCCACACCGACCTGCTCATCATGGAGGGCCACGGGCGTTACAGGCTGCTGGGGCGCACCCGCGACGACGCCGCGGGGGAGGCCTTCGACAAGGCGGCCCGGCTCCTTGGCCTCGGGTTCCCCGGCGGCCCGGAGATACAAAGGGTGGCCGAGGGGGTCAACGGCGCTGAACGGCTGCCCCGGGCCTGGCTCCGCGGCTCCCACGACTTCAGCTTCAGCGGCCTGAAGACGGCCCTGCTCCACAAGGCCCAGGCCGCTTTTTTGTACCCCCCGGGGGAGCGTGGGCGGGAGACGGACGATGCCGCCGTCAGGGAGTTGGCGGCGGCCTTTCAGGACTCGGTGGTGGACGTTCTGGCGGCCAAGACGCTGGCGGCCGCCGCGGAGCATGGAGCCCGGGGCGTCGTGCTGGGCGGCGGGGTCACGGCCAACGCCCTCCTGCGGGCCACCATCCGGGCCAGGGCCGGCCTGCCCGTAATCATACCGGCCCCCCGGCTCTGCACCGACAACGGGGCTATGGTGGCGGCCTGCGCCCACTTTCATCTGAGCCGTGGCCGGGAGTCGGCCCTGGACCTGGAGGTGGACCCATCTCTGACCCTGGGCTGATCTTCTCCCCGGTTCTCGCGTCGCGTCCATACTCAGGGGCGGCGTCCGGCCCGTCCTCAGGGGAGTGGGACCCTTGGGGCGGTCCGGCGGTTTCCCCGGTTCCCTCATATCGTTCATCCGCAAGGGCGGCTTCCCGCCACTCCGGGTCCTCAAGGGGCGCGTCGTCGTTCTCGTCGTCAAAGGGGCCGTGGAGGAACTCCCCCGCCTTTAGCTGGAAGCAGACCCGCGTCATCTCATACACCTGGGGCTCCATACTCTTGGAGGCGTAGGGAAACCGCAGCTCCCCGCCGCCGCCGTGGAAGACCAGCTCCCCCCCCTGCTCCCCCGTCAGGAACCGGGCTAGGTAGAGGACCCCGAGGAGGGCCACGGCCCCGCCCAGGAAGGCGGCCAGGGTTATCCCCCCGCCGCTGAAGGTCCCCAAGGCCAGGTAGACCGCCGCCCCCGCCGCCAGGAAGAACAGCCCCTGGAGCAGCGGCTTCACGTCCCGGGCGTGGGAGTTGACCGAAAGGCCGTCCACGTCCTCCAGAAAGGCCATCCGCGTCTCCCGCCGCCCATCTATATGCAGGAAGGCGATGACCCGGCGGGTGGTCAAGGCCAGCAGTTCCCCCTTCTCCACCGGCCCGGGCGCCATGCCGCCCTCGGCGGACAGGAGGGCCGCGACCTCTTCCTCCTCCAGGAGGGGCACGTCTCGTAGGCCCCTTCCGGCCCTCGCCGGCGCCTCCGCCGGCCCCCCGGCGTCATCCCACGGCCCGCGGGACGCCGGCCGGGCGTCGCCGGGTTCTAAGGGCTGGTGGGGTTGGTGGGTAGGCATTGGGGCGGTCCGTCTCCGGCCCCTATGGTATCACATCCGCGTCACCCCTCACCCCTCGCCAGATGGTGAAAGTGGATTAGCCCCTGCTGGCGGGGCAGGGAATCCCCCAGGGGGAGCCACTCCTTGGGGAAGAGGACCGCCTCCATCTCGCGGGTGACCCGGTTGGACTGGAGGCGTGGCCCCGCCATGAAGATGTCCAGGGCCTCCGCCGCCCCGGCTTCATCCTTGCGTCGGAGACCCCGGGCATGCCCCCGGCCTCTTGCATAAATAAAAGGCAGAACGGCGTTCACCGCTATGTCCGCCGCCCTAGCCCCGCCTATGAGGGCCGGGGCCGCCCCCCGGACAGGGGACAAGGAGGTGAAGCGCTTTTCCTCCGGCGAGCCGCCGGGGGCCGCCCCCCGGACAGGGGACAAGGAGGTGAGGCGCTTTTCCTCCGGCGAGCCGCCGGGGGCCGCCTGTGGACAGGGAACAAGAAGTCCTTTTCGTAGGGGCTTGAAGCCGCCCTCCCGGGCCAGGGCCGCCAGCCCCTCCGGGAGGCCCTGTTCCATGAAGCGGGCCAGGAGGGCCGCGGCCCCGGCCACCCGCCGGCGCGGGTGGTTGCTGGGCCGGACCCTGAAGAAGCGCCAACGGATGGGGGGCGTTGCGGCGTCCAAGGCGTCGTCCGCGCCGGGGCCAAGCCCAGCGGCCCTCAGGAGCAGCCCCTCAATGAGGGCCGGCCTTTCCGAGGGGATTACCCGTTTGGCCGCCTCCACTAGGGACCGGCAGGGCGCCCTCTGGGCCAGTTCCAAGAAGGCCGCCCGGTTTTCCACGTAGCCCAGGCACTCCATCAAGGCCTGGTATATGGCCTCCTCCTCCCCCTCTTCCGCCACCAGCCCGGCCAGGGCTGCGCTCATCCCCAGGAACCGCTCCCTCCCGGCCCGGGCCAGCAGCCCCTGGGCCTCGTCGCGGGACCGCGGCCTGGGGTAGCCCCTGCCCGCCAGGATGGACCATATGAAGGATTCATTCCCGGATGTCTTGGGCGCGGATGAGGGTTCGGCCTCAAGGAGGCCCTCCAGGGAGATGACCGGGGCCTGTGCCCCGCTTTGAAGGCGGGTGGACGACTCGCCGCCGCCCGTCAGGACGCCGTGGAGGGCCACCCCGTTGTACCGGGGGTCGCCCCCGTGGCCGTGGCTGCGCCAGTCCCGGGGGCCGACGTGAAGCTCCACGTCCCCCCGCACCAGCCCCACCCCCTCGCGGTGGATGAGGGCGTCGCGGAAGTCGGGGCCCGCCTCGGTCCCGCGCCTGCCCGGGTAGAGGACCTTCACCCGGCGGCCCTCCGCCGTCCTGAAGCCGGCCTGCCGCGCCGCCCGCTCCTGCCACAAGCGGGCCAGCAGGGACTCCGGAACTCGCTTTTGCAGGTCCTTTCCGGCCTTGGGGCCGCTCCTGTTCCTTCGAGGGTCCATGGGGGCAATTTTACACGGTTCCGTGTAAAACGCCAGCCCACCCCGTTGGCGCCTTGGCCCCGTTTCCTAGCCGGCGGTCTCCTGCCCACCGTCCGGCGAGGCGTCGTACCGGAAGCCCGCCCGCTCGGCAATCATCTTAAGGGCCGTCTTGGAGGCCCCCCGGGGCCGGTAGACCCCCCGCTCCCACTCGCTCACCGTCTGCTGGCGTATGCCAAGCTCCCGGGCCATCCGGTCCTGGGTCAGGGCCATGTGGGCGCGCAGGGCCTTCACCTCCGCGGCCCCCCACTTTTCTCCCCCTTCGCCTGCGGTCTTCATATACTCCCGCCACGTCCGGCCTTAGATGCCGTCCGGCCTTAGATGATTGGAAACGGCCCCGGCGTCGTCCCGCTATCCCCCCGCTATCCCTTAGACGCGCTCAGCAGCAGGTCCTGGCGGTCGCCCCACCGTTGCAGGAACCGCTTGAAGTTGCGGCGGCTCAGCTGCTCCCGCTCCTCCTCCCCCAGGGCGGTCCACTGCCGGTGCTCGTGGCGCGTCAAGGGCAGGGAGCCGTCGGCCAGGACCCGGTAGCCCCGGCTGCGGAACTGGAAGCTGAAGTCCAGGTCCAGATTGCGGTAGAAGCGGAAACACTCCCGCATGAGGCCCACCTCCCGCAGCAGCTCCCGGCGAAAGGCGAAGCAGTAGCCCTGCATGGCGTCGGCCTCCCCTGAGACCACCTCCTCGTGGAAGTGGCGCAGGTCCTCGGAGCGGATGCCCCAGGCCCCCGCCACCCCCACCCGGTGGTCCTTGAGGGCCGCCGCCAAGATGGGCAGCAGGGGACCCGTCACCTCCACCGACGCGTCTAGCAGGACCAGAACGCGGCCGCGGCTCTGGGTCAGGCCGATGTTCTTGGCCTGGGCCTCCCCAAGCCTGTGGTCGCAGTGGATGACGCGGACCCGCGGGTCCGCGTCCTTCAGCCCCTCCAGCCACTCGGCGGCCCCGTCGGTGGAGCCGTTGTCCACCGCCACCACCTCCAGGGACGCGTCGCCGCTCCATTGCAGCAGGCCCTCCAGGCACCGCTTCACGTCCTCCACGTAGTCGTTGGCCGTGACCACCACGGAGAACTCCGTGATGGATGGAGAGTCCACGTAGGATGACACCTCCCGCGGCGATGAGACCGCCGGCCACCGCTCCTCCACGACCTCCAAGGGGGTCTTGGGACGGGTCATGGGGCCTTCCCCCGTGTCCCTGACCCGCCAGCCGTCCCGCTCCAGGCGCCGGCGGGTCTCGTCGGACTCCTCGTACAGCGAACGGGACCGGCAGACCTCCCGTTCCGCTATCAGGTCTAGGGTTTCCCGCGGGAGAGAAAAATCCTTGGGCGTGGCGGCCAGGTCCAGGCCCAGGATCCCGTCCATCTCCAGCAGAAGCCCCAGCTTGCGGCCCTCGGGCAGGTCCGACTTCACCATCCCCCATGCCGCGGATAGGGCCGTGGGCAGGTCCAGGTCGTCCTCAACGGCGGCCCGGAAGCGGCGGCGCCATTCCTCCCCCCGGCCGTCGTCATCCGGGACTTGATGGGAACCGGCCCTCCGCCAGGCCCACACCCGGTCCCGCAGGCGGGTGAGGCCCCGCTGGGCCGACTTGAGGGCGTTGAAGGTGAAGTTCAGCCGGTGGCGGTACTTCACCGTGAGGCATAGATAGCGGAAGGCCAGGGGGTCGCAGCCGCGGGCCTCCAGGTCCGACAGGATGAACTCGTTGCCGGCCGACTTGGCCATTTTCACCCCGTCGGCCAGCAGGTGCTGCCCGTGGACCCAGCAGCGGGAGTACCCCGCCCCGAAGGCCGCCTCGCTCTGGGCTATCTCCCCCTCGTGGTGGGGGAATATGTTGTCCACGCCCCCCGTGTGGATATCCTGCTTCTCCCCCAGGTACTGGGTGGACATGGCCGAGCATTCGATGTGCCAGCCGGGGAACCCCTCCCCCCAGGGGCTGTCCCACTTCATCTCCCGGCCCCCCTCGGCCCCCTTCCAGAGGGTGAAGTCCCTGGGATCGCGCTTGAGGGGGTCGGCCTCCACCCGGATCCCCTCCATGAGGCCGCCGCCCACGTTGCCCGACAGCTGGCCGTAGGGTTCGTACCGGGCCACCTGGAAGTAGACGTTGCCCCCCGCTGGGTAGGCGTAGCCCTTCTCCACCAGCCGCTCGATAACCCTGACCATGGCCTCGACGTGCTCCGTGGCCTTGGGGTAGCGGTGGGCCGGCAGGATGTTGAGCTTGGCCTCGTCCCGGTGGAAGGCCTGGGTGTAGAAGTCGGCTATCTCCCGGGGCGTCTTGCCCTCGGCCAGGGCCGCCAGGATGACCTTGTCGCCGCCCCGCTCCAGCTGCTCCTGGCGCATGTGGCCCACGTCGGTGACGTTCTTGACGTGGAGGACCCTCAGGCCCGAATGCTCCAAGGCCCGCCTAACCCAGTCGGCCATCAGATAGGAGCGCAGGTTGCCTATGTGGGCGTGGCGGTAGACCGTTGGGCCGCAGGTATAGACGCGGGCGACCCCCGGCTCCACCGTGGCCACCTCTTCAACCCTTCTGCGCAGGGTGTTGTATATCCTTAGCAAGGCGCTCCTCCCGGCGGGTGGATAGATTCTAACACTTCCCGCCCTCCCTTGCTCACGGATACGCGGCCCTTTCCCGGGCTGGTGGATCCATCCCTCTTTTCCGTCATTCCCGCTACCCTCCTCTCCGTCATTCCCCTTTCGTCCCATCCGTCATTCCCGCGCAGGCGGGAATCCAGGAAGCCCTCGACGCAGAACCAACGCTCTTCAAAACAAACTGGGCGCACACACCCTTCCCGTTTCCATGGGTATGACGGATAAGAGGGCATGCTTGACGGGGTGGCAGGCCGTTGTGCGATTGTCCAGGCATAACGGGGATAGGAAGATGGATTCCCGCCTGCGCGGGAATGACGGACAGGGGCGGTGGTCGCTACGGATATGTGATCCTTTCCAGGTCTGCTCTTCGATCCTCTTGCCCCGGTTGACACCCCCCGCGGCGGCGCCTAAAATCCAGGAATCCCACCGACCTCTCCGTGAAGGACATGAACGTCTCCAGGCTTCTGCTGGACCTGCAAGAGTTGGACCGCCGCCTGTCGGAGGCCGCCGACCGCGTCGCCTCCATCGACCGGACCGTCGGACGCCGGGAGGCCCTGGATGAGCGGGAGGAAGGGGTGAGGCGCAGCCGCGACAGGCTGAGGGCCCTTGAAAGCGACCGGCGGGACCTGGATATGACGTCCCAAACCGCCAGGGAGAAAAAGGCCGCCGTGGAGGGCAAGCTCTATGGCGGCTCCGTGGTCAACCCCAGGGAGTTGCAGGACCTCAACCGGGAGTCGGCCAACCTCGCCAGCCAAATCAATGGCCTGGATGAGCGTATGCTGGACCTCCTCGTCCAATTGGAGGAGACCCAGAGTGAGCTTGGCGAGGGGGAGGGTCTCCTTGAGCGTGAGACGGAGGCCTGGACCCGGGAGCAGGAGTCCCTGAAGCTGGAGAGGCTGGAGCTAGAGTCCGAGTTGGAGACCCTGGAGGGCCGGCGCCGGGAGACGGTGAAGAGCCTGAAGAGCGGCGAGGTGGTTGAGCTCTACGAGAGGGTGAGACGCTCCAAAGGCCATCAGACCGTGGCCAGGGTGGAGCGGGGCCTCTGCCGCGCCTGCGGTGTCTCCCTTCCCACCCACCGGGTCAAGCAGGCGCGGTTGGGGAGGGAGCCGGTCCTCTGCGACAGCTGCGGTCGCATCCTCGTCGCCGGCTGACGGGGAAGGGCACGCGTGCCCACTTAGTTTTGCGGAGCGTTGGTTCTGCGCTGGGGAGATGGAGCCCCGTCCCGCTTTCCGTCATTCCCTCCCCTCCGTCATTCCCGCTTTCCCTCTGTCTCGTCATTCCCGTGAAAACGGGAATCCAGGAAGCCCACATCACCAAACCAACGCTCTTTTAGAGGCGCCTCGCCTCAGCCGCGCGTCATTCCAGAGGGGTATGAGCGTCCCTTGCGGGCGTCCTCTGCCCCGCGCCACCCTTGATTCCCGTTCCCCCCTTCCGTCATTCCCGCGCAGGCGGGAAGGGCGCGTGCGCCCACTTATGTTTTAAAGAGCGTTGGGAGCTTCGGGATTCCTGCCCCCTGTCCGCCCTCCTCTCTGTCTCGTCATTCCCGCGCAGGCGGGAATCCATCCCCTCTTGGCCTTGCGCCGTGACAACGGCGGCCGCGGCGCGTGCTCCCGTCCGTATGAGCGTTCCGGGTTGGCGGCTTCCGGCTCTCGCCCGCAGTTATTGTCCGTAATGGATGGATGGTCCGTTCATCTGATGGGAGGAGGGAGCATGGATTCCCGCCTGCGCGGGAATGACGGAAAAGAAGGGGGCGGGCATGGCGAACAGAGGTGGCGGGAAGGGCGAGTGGGGATACGCGCGAATGACCGCGGGAGGGTGGCGAAAGGGGCGAAAGGATGGATGGATGGCGGGCATGGCGAGCAGAGGTGGCAAGCGTGGGTTGGCGGGCGTGGGCAGTGCCCTCTCCGTTGATGCGGCCCTTGCCGTCGTGTTAAAGTGATGGGTGGAAGGGCCGGCAGGGCCGGGCGGCCGCTGCGCATTGAGCGGAGAGGAAAGTCCGGGCTCCACCGGGCAGGGCGCTGGGTAACGCCCAGGGTCCGGCGTCCTCCGGGGCGCCGGGTACGGAAAGTGACACAGAAACCGAACCGTCTCAACCCCCTGACTCAGGGGCGCGGGATAAGGGTGAAAACGTGAGGTAAGAGCTCACGGCCGGCCGCGGCGACGCGGCGGCGGTCAAACCCCGCCCGGAGCAAGGCCAAATAGGGGGACAAGGGCGCCCGGCCCATCCCCGGGTAGGCCGCTAGACCCCGATGGCAACGTCGTTCCCGGCCCCGCCGGGATTTCCGGTTCCTCCGGGAGCCGGAAGGGCTAGATAGATGGTCGCCATCCCGCTTGCGGGATACAGAACCCGGCTTATAGGCCCCCGGCTCCTTCCATATAAGACATAAGACCCGCCATGTAAGACCCGTTCAAGGAGTGGGAATGGCCTCCTCCCTCATCAGGGGCAAGTATCTGTTGGCCGGGGTCCCCAGCGAGGACTCCACCGAGGTGATATCCGACGGCGCCCTCTACCAGGAGGACGGCGTGATTGTGGAGGTGGGCCGGTTCGACGACCTGAAGCGTCGCCGCTCCCCGGATGAGGTGATAGGCTCAGGCCGTCAACTGGTCATGCCGGGGCTGGTCAACGCCCACCACCACATAGGGCTGACCCCCTTTCAACTGGGCAGCCCGGACCTGGCCTTGGAGCCGTGGATAGTTGTCCGCTCCATGAACAGGGACGTGGACAACTACCTGGACACCCTCTACTGCGCCATTCAGATGATAGAGTCGGGCATAACGACCGTCATGCACAACCACGCCGCTTGGCGCAAGGGCAAGGGGACCGACCTGCATGAGATGGGACGCGAGGTGTTGACGGCCTACCGGGACTCGGGGATGCGGGTAGCCTTCTCCTTCTCCCACCGCGACCAGAACCGGGTGGTGTACCAGGAGGACGAGCGGTTCCTGGCGAGCCTGCCGCCGGACCTGGCGGCGGTCATGTCCGAGCGTCTTAAGGACTCCGAACTCTCCACCGGGGACTACCTGGGCCTGTTCAGCGACCTGAAAGGCGAGTTCGGAGGCGACCCGCGGGCGCGGGTGTTCCTCAGCCCTGGCAACGTCCAGTGGTGCTCGGACACCTTCCTGGAGGCCGTGAAGGAGGCCGCGGCGCGTCATAACGCGGGGATACACATCCACCTGCAAGAGAGCTTTTACCAGAAGCGCTACGGCCTGACGCGCTGGGGCAAGACCCCCTTGGCCCACCTCCAAGACCTGGGGTTCCCCGGCCCGGAGGTGTCCTGCGCCCACGGCGTGTGGCTCACCGGGCCGGACATCCGGTTGATGGCGGAGACCGGGGCCATGGTCTGCCACAACGCCAGCTCCAACTTGCGCCTCAAGAGCGGCGTCGCTCCCGTGAACCCCATGACCGCCGCGGGCGTCACCGTGGCCCTGGGTATCGACGAGGCGGGGCTTAACGACGACAACGACATGCTCCAGGAGATGCGCCTGGTCCACAAGCTCCACCGGGAGCCGGGGGTGGACGGCCCCGCGCCCACGTCCCACCAGGTCCTGCGCATGGCCACCCTCAACGGGGCCAAGGCCACCTTCTTCGCCGACCAGGTTGGGGCCTTGGAGGAGGGCAGGCGCGCCGACGTCGTCCTGGTCAACCTAGAGCATATCGAGGAACCCTACCTGCACCCGGACACTAACGCGGTGGACGCCCTCCTCTATCGCGGCAGAGGTCTTGACGTGGACACGGTTTTGGTGGATGGTGAGACGGTTATGAGGGACCGCCGGATGACCCGCGTCAACAAGTCGGAGGTCTGGGCCGACCTGAAGGCCCGCCTCTCCCGCGACCTGACGCCCGGCGAGTTGGAGCGAATCGACGCCGCTCAACGACTGCTGCCCCACGTCCAGCGGTTCTACCGCCAGTGGCCCGGGGAGCCAGGCCCATCCCACTATCTGTATAATCAGGCGTAACAGCCGGCAGGCATAAATCGTCGGAATCATCAACTGAAGGAGAAACCAATGACCACAGGTTCCACAAAGCCCGCCTACTCCGTGGAGGAGTTCGTCGCCTACGTTCAGGAGACCATCGACAGCCGGGGGGCCGTGCCCGAGGCCTTGGACGACATCGGCTCCAACCTGCGGCGGCTGGTCATGGAGGGCGGCGACCTCACCACCCAGGGCGAGCCGGCGGAGAACGCCACCGGGATAACCGGGCGTTGGCTGCACCACGTGCCCGGGGCCGACTTCCAGCTTTCCGTAACCTACTTCCCCGCCAACCACCCCACGCCCGTTCACAGCCATTACCGTTGGGGCGTTGAGTGCGTCATCGCCGGCCATGAGCGGTTCACCGTTTGGGAGCGGGAGGACGACCCGGACAGCCCCGGCAAGACCAAGTTGACGGTGTTCTCAGACGGGGTTATGACGAGGGGCGACGTGAGGGCCTGGCACGACCCGCCGCGGAACGTTCATCGCCAGTGGGCCCAGGGCGACGAGCCTGTTTGCCTGGCCCTTCTCATGGGCGGCGACGGCGCCAGGCAGCACGTGTTCGACCTGGACGCGGGGACTTACGAGGAGGCCGCGCCCCGGCCCTCCTAGCCCGTCCCGCCGCCTGCCAAGCATTCCTGCGTAGAGGGGAATCCGGAATCCTTAGATGTCCAAGCCGCCGGTTAGGCCGGAGGGTTTCGCTGCGACGTCTTCAAGGGATAGGGTTGGGGCGCCGGTGAACGGAGCCGCGAAAAGGTTCCAACAAAAGGGGAGGCGTAGAGCCATGAGCGACACGGTTTTTCAGAACGCGACTATCATCGACTGCACCGGCCGCGACCCCCTGCGGGGCGGCGTCCTGGTAGTCTCCGGGGAGCGGATTCAGGCCCTCGGCCCCAGCGACCGGGTCTCCACGCCCCGGGACGCCACGGTGATAGACATGGAGGGCAAGACCCTCATGCCCGGTCTCATAGACGCCCACGCCCACGTTGCCCTCCTGGAGGCGAAGGTGAGCGAGTACGAGGCCAAGCATCCGGGGGCGATTTTCGCCCTGTCGGTGGCTCAGAACATGGAGAGCGCCCTTATGCAGGGGTACACCACCCTGCGGGACGCGGGGGGCTGCGATTGGAGCTTCAAGCTGGCCGTGGAACGGGGGCTTATCAAGGGGCCTCGGATGTTGGTCAGCAACGGGGTCATCTCCCAGACCGGCGGCCACGGCGACCACCGGGAGAGGCACGTGCGGGCCGACTCCCACCACGAGCACCCGCTCATGGCCGCCGCGTCCATCGCCGACGGCGCCGACCGGGTTAGGGCCGCCGTCCGTGAGCAGCTGCGCGCCGGGGCCGACCAGATTAAAATTATGGCGGGCGGCGGCGCGGCGTCTCCCACCAGCGCCATTGAAGACCCCCAGTACACGGTGGAGGAGTTGGCCGCGGCGGTCTACGAGGCCCGCGCCGTCAGAAAGTACGTCATGGCCCACGTCTACGTGCCCCAGGGCATCAAGAACTGCGTCCAGGCCGGCGTGCGCTCCATCGAGCACGGCAACTTCCTTGATGAGGAGTCGGCCTTCCTGATGAAGGAAAACGGCGTCTTTCTGGTTCCCACCCTGGCCATCTTTGAACTGGCCGCTAGGCGAGGCAGGGAGCATGGCGCGCCGGAGTCCATGCTTCAGAAGATAGACACCGTTAGGACCGTGGGGGGACTGAGCCTGGAGATAGCCAAGTCCGTCGGCCTCAAGATAGGTTCCGGCTCAGACGTTTTTGGCCCCTACGCCGGGAGCCGCGCCCTCTCCCTGGAGTTGCAGGCCAACGTCCTGGGCCCCATGGATAGCGTCATCTGTGCCACCCGGACCAACGCCGAGCTTCTGGGTCTTGATGAGGATATCGGCTCCCTTGAGCCGGGCAAGCTGGCCGACGTCATAGCTGTTGACGGCGACCCGATGGAGGACATCAGCCTGCTGCAAGACCATAACCGCATAAGCCTGGTTATGCAGTCGGGCCGGGTGGTGAAGGGCGGGGCTTAGGCCAAGCCCCGGCGTCTACAGACCCCTGGCCATCTGGTCCTTCTGCCAACGGTAGTCCACGTCGTCCCGGTAGAACCGGTCGGGGTTCTCCACGGCCCAAATCTGCTTGCGTATAACGTAGTTGTCCGGCTCCAGGGCCACGGCCTCCCGCCACAGGGCCAGGGCCTCCTTCACGCGGTCTTGGCGGTACAGCTTCATGCCGTCCCTAAACAGGTCCAAGGCGTCCGAGGTTCCCTCCCCCGGGGCCGGCGCGTCGGAGGCCGCCGGCGGCTCAAGGGCGCCGTCCCCCACCCACTCCTCGGCGGCCCTTCTATCCTCGGCCCTCCTGATGTCGAAGCCGCCGAACCGCATGAGCCGCAGGGTTCCCCCCTCGTCTATGAACAGGGTGTTGGGAACGGCCTTGAAGCCGTAAACGCGGCTCAGGAGATTCTCCTCGTCCACCAGGGTTGGAAAGTCCGCGCCGGCGGCCTGAACGTAGGGCCGCGCCTTTCCAGCCCCCTGAGCGTCCACGGCCACGGAAATCACCTGGGCCCCGATGTCTTGGCTCTCTTGGTGGAACTGCTGCCAAACTGGCAGCTGCGCCCGGCACCCTCACCAGGAGGCCCAGACGTAGAGGATGACCTTGCGGCCCCGGTAGTCGGATAGGGAAACGGGGTTTCCGTCCAGGTCGGGCAGGGTAAAGTCCGGGGACTGCTCGCCAACGTTGGGGTAACGGCCTGTTTCGCTGGACATTTCGCGCCTCCATGGCCTACGCGGCCAAGTTTCTGTTGCTGTACACCCTCCACGGGCCGACCCCGGGGGGCATCCTTGGATTATAGCTTATAGCGCAAAGGGCGCGCGCGCCCACTTTGTTTTGAAGAGGGCTGGTTCTGGGTTGGAAGCTTCGGCTTCCCGCCCGCCCCCCGGTTCCGTCATTCCCGCTTTTTCCCTCCCGTCATTCCCGCGTAGGCGGGAAGGGCGCGCGCGCCCCCTCTTTCCGTCATTCCCGCGCAGGCGGGAATCCATCCCCTCCCCCCTTGTTGCGCCGGGGTAACCGCGTATCGGCGCGCGTCATCCGTATGAGCGTTCCGCGTTAGCGCCTTCCGGCTTCCCGCCCGCCCTCTTATCCGTGATGGGATGAGAGGAGGCGGGGATGCATCCCCCCCTCCTCCCATCAGCTGAACGTAGCATCTAACCATTACGGGTAATAACTGCGGACGAGAGCCGTAAGGCGGCAACCCGGAACGCCCATACGGACGGGAGCGGCACAGTTTCACGCTTGGCCCGGCGCAAGGCCAAGAGGAAAGATGGATTCCCGCCTACGCGGGAATGACGGAACAGGAGGCGGCGCGCATCCCGCCTGCCTCAGTCGGTCTAGGGGTGGCCGGGCAGTCCGGGGGTCAGGGCGCGGAGGATGTACAGGGACGTTCTCGCCGTGAAGAACAGGTCGCGGCGGTCCTCGCCGCCAAAGGCCACGTTCGCCGGGATCTCCGGCAGCCGGATGACTCCCAAGGGAGCGCCGTCGGGCTCAAAGACCCAGCACCCGCCGGCCCCTGTGCAGAAGACGCGTCCGTCAGCGTCAACCTTCATCCCGTCGGGCACCCCGTCCTCCGCCGATGACATGTCCGCGAAAATGCGGTTGTTGGTCAGGGCGCCGTTGGGCTGCACGTCGAAGGCGCGGATGTACTGGTGCCTGCACACCTGCCCCCGCTCCTTCTCGCCCATGCACCCGTCGTTAAGCCGGCTGATGGCCACGTACATGACGCTTTCATCGGGGGAGAAGGCGAGGCCGTTGGGGTATTCGCACTCGTCCGTGGCCACCGACAGGCCCCCGTCGGTGGATATCATCAGCACCCCGGAGAAATCCAGGTCCCGTTCCGAGTCCGGCAGCCTGCCCGCCGGGTCGGTGAAGTAGATGGCTCCGCTGGAGTGGCACACGACGTCGTTGGGCCGGTTGAGACGCTTGCCGTCCAGCCCATCGGCCACCGGGACCCACTGCCCATCCGCTTCCTTGCGGGTGACGCGCCGCCGTCCGCCCTCGCACATGAGCATACGCCCCTCGGCGTCAAAGGTGGTCCCGTTGCCCTCCCCCGTGTCCTCCCGAGCCACGCGCGACCCGGTAGAGCGGCTCCATGCGAACTGGAGGCTCCTCCTGATGTCCACGAAGTAGATGAACCCGTCGCCGCTCCACAGCGGCCCCTCGGTGAAGCGAAACCCGGTGGCCGCCATCTCCGGGTGGGGCGTCTCCAGAAGCTCAAGGGCCTTGTTGCCTGCCATTGGCTCTCCTTTGCCGATTTGGGTGGACTCAGCATAGGGCCATGCCAAGCCCGGCGTCAACATCGCTTTTGCTCTCCCCGCGCTATGACAGTATAGAGGAAGGGGGGAACCACGGTCGCGCCAGGCTCTCCTGGCCCTGTGACGGCGGCGGCCTCTTCTGGTAGGATGGCGAAAACCTTATCCAGGAGAGTGGCCGAGTGCCGGGTGGGATAGCTCTGGCGGGCGGGGACGAGTTCCGTCCCGGCTGTGAAATCATGGACGCTAGTCTTTTGGAGATGAGCGCTCCCAAGGCCCCGTCCGTCCTGGTGATACCCACCGCGGCCCATGACGCCCCGGCCAAGGCCGCCGCCAACGGGGTCCGCCACTTCACCCGCCTTGGCGCTCAGGCGTCGGAGCTCATGGTTCTCGATAGCGATGACGCCAACGACGAGGGCCTGGCAGGGCGAATCGGGGGCTCCACCCACGTCTACTTCACCGGCGGCAGCCCCCAACGCCTCCTCACCGTTCTAAGGGGTTCCCTCCTCCTCCGCCGCCTGCGGGAGTGGCTGGCCCAGGGTGGAATAGTCGCGGGCTCCAGCGCCGGGGCCATGGTCATGGGTTCCTTCCTACGCCTGCCCCGGGACGGCTCTTGGCGCGCGGCCCTCGACCTCTGTCCGGGAATCGCCGTTCTCCCCCACCACGAGGGCAGCGATCCCACCGCCGTGTCCAAGGGCCTGGCTGAGACCGCTCCCAAGGGCGTCAGGATTCTGGGCATAGACGCTCGGACATGCTGCGTGGAGTCGCCCGGCGGCTGGCGGGTTGTTGGGGTGGGCAGGGCCGTCCTCTACTTCAACGGGGAGTGGCGGAGTTACGGCCACGGCGAAATCATCCCTAGACAGGGGCCGCCGGGAGTAGGATACTGACCTCAATCTGTTGGGAGGCCACGCCATGCCGGAACTTGACGAGTTGTTGGGCCAGGTTGATGACTGCTACGACGACCTTCTGAACCTGCACCGGGAGTTGATACGCATACCCTCGGTCAACACTGGGGTGATGCCCACGGGCAACGAGACCGAGGCGGCCGACTACGCCGCCCAGTGGCTGGCCCAAGACGGCATATCCACGGAGATAGTGGAGTCGGCCCCGGGGCGCGGGAACCTCATCGCCGGTCTGCCCGGGGCGTCGGGCGAGAACAGGCTCCTCCTCATGTCCCACCTGGACGTGGTGCCCGTCGAGGACGAGTCGAAGTGGGACTACGCCCCCTTTGGCGCCGAGGTGGACGATGGCCGCGTCTATGGCCGGGGCGCCTCCGACTGCAAGGGCCTGCTGGCCTGCCAGATGATGGCCATGCGCCTGCTGCGACGCGCCGGCGTTGAACTGTCCGACAACCTGGTCCTGGCCTCCGGCGCCGACGAGGAGAGCGGGGGCAGGTACGGCTTTGGCTGGCTGGCGGAGCGCCACCCGGATAAGATAAAGGCGCCTCTGGCCGTGAACGAGGGCGGCGGCTCCCACCTGGACATAGCCGGGGCCACCACCTACCTGCTGGGCGTCGGCGAGAAGGGGCGGCTCCAGGTGGAGCTTAATATCAAAGGCGCTAGCGCCCACGCATCCACCCCCTGGCTGGGGGAGAACGCGAACTACAGGGTGGCGGAGATACTCAAGCGCATTGAGGCCTATGAGCCGGAGCGCGACACCTCCTCCTCCATCTTCAACTACCTCTCCACCCTGGCCATCGAGGACGCGGCCACCCCGGAAAACGTGGACGTCATTATAGAGGAGGTACGGCGGCGCAACCCGCAGCTTGGTTCCATACTGAGGGCCCTCTCCCGCATGACCCTGACCCCCACCATGATATCCGGCGGCATCAAGTCCAACAGCGTGCCGGAGTTGTGCCGCGTCACCTGCGACGTCAGGACCCTGCCCCACCAGGATGACGCCTACGCCAGGGGCCAGTTGGAGGAGATTTTGGCCGGCTTGGAGGGCGTGGAGGTGGATATCGACTATATGGCCGTGCCCAACAGTTCCAGCTACGAGACCGACTTCGCCGAGCGCATCAAGCGGGCCACGAGCCGCAGCCTCGGCAGGGGGGACCTGAACTGGATACCCTCCGTCTCGACGGGGTTCACCGACTCCCGCTTCCTCCGGCCGATGGGAACCGTGACCTACGGGTTCTCCGGCTCCCACCCCGACGACGACTCGCTGCTGGACCGCATCCACGGGACCAACGAGTCCATCGGCGTCAAGAGCCTCATCAGCGGGACCCGGATAATGCTGGCCCTGGCCTACGACATCCTCGCCGTCAGGTAGGGGCTGGCGGCGATACCTTCCTGACCCAGCGGCGATACCCATGAATAATCGCCATTCCCGCCCTCCTTTCTCGTCATTCCCGCGCAGGCGGGAAGGGCACGCGTGCCCACTTAGTTTTGCGGAGCGTTGGTTCTGCTCTGGGGGGATGGAGCCCCGTCCCCCGTTCCGTCATTCCCGCGCAGGCGGGAAGGGCACGCGTGCCCACTTAGTTTTGCGGAGCGTTGGTTCTGCTCTGGGGGGATGGAGTCCCGCCCCCCTTTCCGTCATTCCCGCGCAGGCGGGAAGGGCACGAGCGCCCACTTAGTTTTGCGGAGCGTTGGTTCTGCTCTGGGGGCTTCGATTCCTGCCTCCCCCTTCCGTCATTCCCGCGAAGGCGGGAATCCAGGAAGGCCGCGCAGCAAAACCAGCCCCACATAGACGCCTCCCCTCAGCCGCGCGCCATCTCCGGCGGGCGCGCCACCGCCCCCTCTCTCGTCATTCCCGCGAAGGCGGGAATCCATCCCCCTCTTGCCTCCACTGCGCGCCGACGAGCGCCCACACGCCATCTCCGCGCCCAGTTTCCGTCATTCCCGCGCAGGCGGGAATCCAGGAAGGCCCCAACCCAAAACGGCCACTGTGTCGCTATCATGCACTCGGCCTACCCCCGCTCCAACCTGGAGTTCTGTCAAAGTAGAACCATGGCGCCGGAAGAAAACCGGCGAAGATGGATTCCCGCCTGCGCGGGAATGACGGATGGGGGGGCGCGCGATGGGTGGGGTAACCCGGCGGCGGATGACGGACACCTAACGCGCAGAGCCGACGCCCCTCAAAACTTAAGTGGGCGCACGCGCCCTTCCCGCCTGCGCGGGAATGACGGATGGGGAGGGCGGGAATCCATCCGGAATTGGGGGAGAGCCGGAGGGCACACGCGGGACGCGCGACGGGGGGCTTAGGGCGTTGGGGAGGTGGGGCGGCGCGGCCAGGAGGGGCTGAGGGCGATGTCCCCCTCCAGGTGGGCCTCCTTAATCATGGCCCTCTGATGCTCGCGGGCCTTGGCGGCCACCTCGTCCTCGTCAATCGTGACGCTTATCCCGTCGCGCAGGAGGGCCTTCCCGCCCACCAGGACCGTGTCGGCCATGTTGTTCAGGCCGGAGTAGACCAGGTTGTTTATGAGCCGGGCGCCGGGGAGCAGGTGGGGCTGGTTCCTCCGGAACATGGCCACGTCGGCCTCCTTCCCCACCTCCAGCGACCCCACCCGGTGGCCCAGGTCCAGGGCGGCGGCGGCCTTGACGGTGGCCAACTCCAAGGCCATTTCCGCCGTTCCCAAGTGGCGGTCTTGAAAGCGCACCCGCTGCATGTACACGGCCATCTTCATGGCCTCCCACGGGTTTTGGCCGTTGTTGGTGGCAGAGCCGTCGGTGCCCACGGCCACCAGCGCGCCCAGCCGCTCAAGTTCCCAGATGGGTGGAACCGTGTTGCCCCCGCGCATGACCGTTAGCGGGCAGTGAGCGACCCGGACCTGATATCCACCCAGAAGCTCCACCTCCTCATCTAGGAGGCCGCTGCAATGGACGGCCAGCATCTCAGGCCCCAGAACGCCCAGGCGTTGGGCGTACTGAACGCTGCCCATGCCCACCTTCTCCATGGCCTCGGCCAACTCGTCGCGGGTCTGGGCCAGGTGAATGTGCCACATCTTGTTTCGCTTCAACGCCCAGTCGCGCATGGCCACGACGGTCTCCGGCTTGCACCTGACGATGGTCGTCGGCTCGGAGGTGATGATAATGCGGTCAGAGTCGTATTCCCGCTCCAACCTGTCCAAGTCGTCAAGAACGTCCTGGGTCCGCTCCACAAAGTCGGTGGGGGTGTAGCGGGGTTCGTCGCTGATTCCCCTGGACACCACGGCGCGCATCCCCGACTGCTGGACGGCCTCGCATATCCCGTCGGTGGAGTCGGGGTGGTAGTGGGTCCAGTGGTTCTCCTGGGTGGTGGTGACCCCGTAGCGCAGCAGTTCCAGCAGGGTGAGGGACGCTGCGGTCCGGGCGCGCTCGCGGGTGAGGCCGCGGGCCATCTGAAGCAGCTTGTCCCGCGAGTCGTCCCTGCGGTCGAGGCAGCTGCGGTAGAGGGACTGGTCCAGGTGGTCGTGGGCGTTGACGACGCCGGGCATGACTATCATGTTGGAAGCGTCCATCCGCTCCCCGGCCGTCCAGCCGTGAGGGACTCCGCTCCCGACGCCCGCTATCTTGCCCTGGCTGACGGCCACGAAGCCGGGGTCGTGGACGCGCCGCTCATCGTCCATGGTGATGACGATTCCACCCTCTATGAGGAGATCCGCCTGCCGCGATTCTTGGTTGGTCATGGTTAGCCGCCTCCGTAAGGTCTAGCCGAGGGGATACCGGGAGAGGGAGTTTTCCTCCTTGGTCATAAACTCCAGCAGCGCGGGGTGGCCCGACTTCATGGCCTCCCTGGCGCGGCCTATGGCCGGCCCAATATCTTTGGGGTCTGCGACGCGCTCACCGTGGGCGCCGAGGGCCTTGGCCAGGTCGGCGTAGTCGCCGTACAGGTTGGTGAAGCCGAAGCGCTCGGCGGCCACCGGGTAGTTCTTGGAGTAGCCGCTGAGCACGTGGTTGTTTAGCACGATGAGGAGGATGGGGATGTTCAGCCGCGCGGCGGTTTCAATGTCCATTCCCGCCATGCCGATGGCCGCGTCGCCCATGATGGCGACCACCGTCTTGTCCGGCGCGGCCAGCTTGGCCCCCATGCTTAGGCCCATGGAGTACCCCAGTTGGCTGGAGTTTCCCCAGCCCAGATACCCGCGGGGCGTTACGGCCTGGTAGAAGGGGATGGTCTGGTCGCGGGGGTGCCCAGAGTCGTGGGTGACTATGGTCTCAGCCGGGTCGAGGGCGTTCATCAACTCCCGGATGACCCGGTAGGGATTGATGGGGACCTCGTCGGAGGTCAGGAGGGGCATCCACTCCTCCAGCCACTCGTCCTTCACGCGGCGGACCTCGTCGGCCACGCCGCCCTCCCCCTTCCGGCCATCGCTCCCCGCCTGCCTGCGGAGCTCTTCAATTAGCTGGGCCAGCGTGAGGCGGGCGTCGCCGGTAACGGCGTGGTGTATCTGCTGCTCCTTGTTGAGGTCGCGGGCGTCCACTACGCACTGGACCAAGGTCTTTCCAACCGGTATCCCCACGGAGGCCAGGTTGGTGGTGAAGCTGCATCCGACGCCAAAGACCAGGTCGGCCCGGCCCAGGAAGTGGCTGACGGGTTTGGTCATGGTGTTGGCGCCGACGCCCAGGGACAGGGGGTGGGTTTCGGGGAAGGCGCTCTTGCCGGTGTTGGTGGTCATAACGGGGGCGTTGGCAAGCTCGGCGAACTCGCGCAGCTCCGCGGAGGCCTCGGCCCAGAGGACACCCTGGCCGGCGTATATCACGGGGCGCTTGGCGGCCAGCAGGGCCCGCACGGCGGCGGCCACGTCGTCGGGGTCGCCGGCGCTCCTAAGGCCCTTCACCGGCCTGTAGTCGAAGGCCTCCTCCGATATCTCCTCCTCCCCCACGTCGGCGGGGACCTCCAGCATGACGGGCCCCGGCCTGCCGGAGCGCAGGAAGGTGTAGGCGCGGCGCATCATCTCCGGGACGCGGGAGGCCGAATTTATCTGGGCGCCCCACTTTACGACGCTGCGGTACGCCTCCACGGCGGGGAAGTTGGGGGGTTGGAAGGTCTTGTCCCTGGCCGGGCCGCCGGGCAGGACGAGGATGGGCGTCGACTCGGCGTAGGCGTGGGCCACGCCGCCGTAGGCGTTCTCAATGCCGGGGCCGGACTGGGTGACCACCACGGCGGGACGCCGCCCGTTGGACACCCGGGCGTATCCGTCGGCCATGTTGACGGTGGTCCGCTCGGTCCTGGACATTATGGGCCGTATGCCCGCGATGGCGGCGGCCTCTATGAGGGGGTTGGCCGGGTAGCAGAAGAGGTACTCGGCGCCTTCGATTCGCAGGACGTTGGCCAAAGCGGTGTTGCCGCGCATGGGATACCTCCTCTTGCTTGGTGGCCCTAGTGTAAGGGCAGGGGCGTCTCGTAGCAAATGCGGGGAGGGGTCTCATCCCGCCCACCCGCCGCCGCCTGCCCTTCATGCGCCAGCCACCCGCTCTCTTATCCGTCATTCCCGTTTTTCCTTCCCGTCATTCCCGCGTAGGCGGGAATCCAGGAAGGCCGCACGGCAAAACCAGCCCCACATAGACGCCTCCCCTCAGCCGCGCGCCATCTCCGGCGGGCGCGCCAGCCGCCCCCTGCGGGATGCGCGCCCCCCTCCCGTCATTCCCGCGCAGGCGGGAAGGGCGCGTGCGCCCACTTTAGTTTTGAGGAGCGTTGATTCTGCGTTGGGGGCTTCTGCCCACCCCATCCGCATTCCCGCCCCCTATCCGTCATTTGTATGTTGAAAAAGTCTTGTAGGGAGGCCAATCTACAAGACTGGCGCGGGGGGCGCGTCGGCCGTCATAGGGCGAGCGGTCCCCTGAGGTTCCGCTGCGCCGTGCGGGAGTAAGACACCCCCCGCGCCATCGTCAAGCCGCTCCGAAGGGATACACGGGCGTAGAGGCCCGCATTTGCAAGTGCGGAGGGCGACGACAGTATAGCAGAGGAGGCCGGGAGATGAGAGTGGCGGCGGGAATAGACGTGAGCAAGAGGGAATTGGCGGTGTCGGTGTGCGAGGGGGCGGTGAAGGGATTCGCCAACACCCCGGAGGGGATGGAGGAACTGCTGGAATGGCTGAGGACCCAGGAATGCTCCCGGGCGGTCTGCGAGGCCACCGGTGGATACGAGCGCGGGATGGTGAAAGGGCTGAGGAAGGGTGGCGTGGAGGTGGAAGTGGCCCACCCCAACCGGGTGCGGGCCTTGGCGCGAGCCTTGGGGAAGGAGGCCAAGACCGACGGACTCGACGCCAAGGTGTTGAGCCGGTATGGGATGGCCTTTGAGTTGACCGGCGCCGGCGGGCTGGATGAGGAGACTGAGGCCTTGAAAGAGCTGATGGTCCGCCGCCGGCAGTTGGTGGAACAGAGGGTGCAGGAACGGAACCGGCTGGAGAAGGGGCTGAACGAGAGGATGAAGAGGTCGGTGAGGCGGCACATTGGATGGCTGGAGGAGGAGATAACTGAACTGGACCGGGAGCGGGGCAGGATGCTTTCGAGCCACGCCAGTCTGGGGGAGCGGGCGGCCCTGTATCAGAGCGTGCGTGGGGTGGGAGAACTGACGGCCTGCGTCCTGATAGCCCACCTGCCGGAGTTGGGAGTGATAAACGGGCGGGCCCTGACCTCCCTGGTGGGGCTGGCCCCCTGGTCCCGGGACAGTGGGCGACAGCAGGGGCGGCGGAGCATCCGTGGGGGGCGTTGGTGGGTGCGCCGGGCCCTGTACATGGCCGCGCTGTCGGGGGTCCGGTGGGAGGGGGAACTGAAGAGGTTCTACGAGCGTCTGAAGCGAGGGGGTAAGCCGGGCAAGGTGGCCATAGTGGCGGCCATGCGCAAGCTGCTGCTGCAACTCAACGCGGTGGCCCGGCGGGGCGCCCCCTGGACGGAACAGCGCTCCTCAACCACCTAACCCCCCTTGACTTCTAACAGGGATACTCCCGCGAAGGCGGGAATCCATCTTTCTTACTTTCGTTGCGACAGAGCAACGGCGCTCCGTGAGGTAAGAGGCGGTCCCGTTAAGGGCAGACCCGCGTGAGGGGCGCACCTACGTGTGACGCCGGAGTTTGGAGCGTTGGTTCTGCGTCGTGGCCTTCCTGGATTCCCGCCTGCGCGGGAATGACAAAAATGGGCGCGCCGTGGCGCGGTTGGCCCGGCGCAACGTCAAGAGGGGATGGATTCCCGCCTGCGCGGGAATGACAGATAAGAGGGCGGATGACGGAAATGGGCGCGCCGTGGCGCGGTTGACCCGGCGCAACGTTAAGAGGGGATGGATTCCCGCCTGCGCGGGAATGACGAGAAGGAAAAACGGGAATGACGGAGCAGGAGGGGCGGGCGGCGAATGGCGGCGAGGCCTCCCCCCTCCCCCCTGGCCCGCGCCATGTAGCCATCGGAGTAAGAAAGACATACAATAGAGGGCATCCCGCCGAGGGCCGGGGGCGTAGGGGCCGCCGGTGAACCCGGAACCGAAGGAGCGTGACATGGATAAAGACATCGGGTTGATGGCCCACCTCATGCGACGCGCGGGCTTTGGCGCCTCGCGGGAGGAGTTGGAGTCCCACGCCGCCAAGGGCTACGAAGCCACCGTGGAGGAACTCCTGGACCCCGAAGCCCACGGCGTCCCGCCCTTCCACGAGGGCATCCTATTCCGGCACTTCCACGGGTTCAAGAACCCCGGCAACCCCCTCAACATGCAGGCCAACTGGATGTACCGCATGATAAACACCCCCCGTCCCTTGGAGGAGAAGATGGTCCTCTTCTGGCACCACCTCTTCGCCACCGGATACTCCAAGGTGGACAACGGCAACCAGATGCTCGCCCAAATAGACATGTTCCGCCGTAACGGGTTGGGAAACTACCGCCGGATTCTCGTTGAGCTATCCAAAGACCCGGCCATGATCTTCTGGCTGGACAACAACGAAAACCACAAGGGCGCCCCCAACGAAAACTGGGGCCGGGAGCTCCTGGAACTGTTCTCCATGGGCCAGGGCAACTACACCGAGCAGGATGTTTTGGAGTGCGCCCGCGCCTTCACCGGTTGGACCATCTCCGGCAAGCTGCCCAGAAATCCCTACGGCCGCTTCCCCTGGGAGTTCGAGTACCGCCCCCACGACCATGACGATGGCGAGAAGGTCTTTTTGGGGCACACGGGCCGCTTCAACGGCGAGGACATCATAGACATCGTTATCCGCCAACCCGCCACCGCCCGGTTCATTGCCCGCCACCTGTACAACTTCTTCGTGGCCGACGAGGTCCAGGTGCCCAGTTGGCAGGACGTGGCCCCGCGAGACCCCGCCGCCGTTAACATAATCGGCGACGCCTTCATCACCTCCGGATACGACGTCAAGTCCACCCTCAGGACCCTCTTCAACTCCGACTTCTTCAAGAGCGAAGACGTGTGGTTCGCCAAGGTGAAGAGCCCCGCCGAGCTTATCACCGGCGCCATGCGGCTTCTGGGCGACTACCGCTTCCCCAAGCCCGGAATCACCGATCTGGCCGTAGAGTGCAACTACCAGGGCCAGTCGCTGCTGGATCCGCCCAGCGTTGAGGGCTGGCACACCGGGGGCGAGTGGATAGACAGCGGCTCCCTGCTCCGCCGCATCAACTTCGTCGCGGACCGCGTTGTGGACGCCTCCCTGCCCGGGGTCCAGTCAATCATCAACAAGCTGGCCTCAAGGGGCGACCTTGACGCCGGCGAACTGGTGGACGGCTGCCTCGACCTGATGGGACCCGTCAGGGTGACCGGCGACACCCGCCGCGAACTGGTGGCCCACGTCTCCAAGGGCGGCCCCGCCACCCCCCATGACGCCGGCAACGGGTCGGAGGCCTTCGCCGCCAGGGTCACCGGCGCCATGCAGATAATCGCCTCCACCAGGGAGTACCAATTTGGATAGGGCGGCCGCCATTCGCCGCGCGCCCAGTCCTGAACCGGGAGCTTAGAGCCATGCAGACGGTCACGGTCAAAGGCCGCACCTTCAACTACAGCCACGCCATCGGCAAAGGCTCCCCCGGCGGGGCCGGATTCAGAAATCCCGTGGACCTGGCCTTTGGCGAGAACGACGACATCTACGTTCTCAGCCGCGGCTCAGAGGCCGAGCCGTGTCAGCGCGTCACCCTCTTGACCGCGGATGAGGAGTTCGTGAAGGAGTTCGGCGGCCCCGGTGAGGAGGACGGCGCCTTCGTTTGGGCCACGGCCCTAGCCATCGACAGCCAGGGCCGCTTGTACCTGGCCGACGAGTGGCTCAACCGCGTCACCATCTATGACAAGGACGGGAATTTCCTGGAAAAGTGGGGCGTCCCAGGCGCGGCCCCGGGCCAGCTAAACGGCCCCGCCGGGCTGGCCTTCGATAGCGAGGACAACCTCTACGTCACCGAGAACCTCAACCACCGCGTCCAGAAGTTCACCCAGGATGGGAAGCCCCTGGCCGCCTTCGGCTCCCCCGGCAACGGGGAGGGGCAGCTTACGAGACCCTGGGGCATTGCCCTTGACGCCCAAGGCGACGTCTACGTGGCCGACTGGTACAACCACCGGGTCCAAAAGTTCTCGCCGGACGGGAAGCCCCTAGCCGTCTTCGGCTCCCCCGGCTCCCAGCCCGGAGAACTCAACCTGCCCAGCGACGTGGCCGTCGACTCCGCCGGCGACGTCTACGTTACCGACTGGTGGAACCGCAAGGTTGAGGTGTACGACCGGGACGGCGCCCGCCTCACCACCTTTATCGGCGACGCCGAGCATCCCTCCAAGTGGGCACAAGAGTTTCTGGACTCCAACCCCGACTATCAGAAGGCCAGACTGCGGGCCAAGAGCCTGGAGCCGGAGTGGCGCTTTAACGCCCCGGTGGCCGTTGAAATCACCCGCGACGGCCTCATCCACGTCGTCGAGGACCAGCGGTGGCGCATTCAGGTCTACCGCAAAGAGAGGGACTGGGTTGACCCTCAATTTAACCTTTAAGAGAGGCCAGCCCCTATGAGCAGTTCCAATCCCGGCCCCGCCAAGCAGGAACGAATCCCCGTTGACCCCGACAAGCTGCGCGCATTCGCCGCCCAGGTCCTGATTAAGCTGGATGTGCCCCCCGAAGACGCGCACAGGGCGGCGGACGTTCTGGTGTACGCAGACCTGCGCGGCGTGGAGACCCACGGGATGTCCAACAACAACCTGGGCCGCATCTACGTTAAGGGCATCAGGAACGGCAGGATCAACCCCAAGGCGGAGCCGAGGATAGTCCACGAGACCCCGGTCACCGCCCTCATGGACGGATGCGGCGGCCTTGGGCTGTCCATAGGCGCGCGGGCCATGAACGCCGCTATAGAAAAGGCCCGAGACTCCTTCATAGGGATGGTCGTGGTCAAGAACAGCCACCACTACGGCGCAGCGCAGTACTTCTCCATGATGGCCGTTCCCCACGGGATGATAGGCATATCCAGCACCAACAGCAATCCCCTGGTCCTGCCCACCGGCGGCCGGGAACCCGTCTACGGCACAAACCCCATCAGCGTCAGCGCGCCCTCCGGCGACGAGCCGCCCTTTTGCCTGGACATTGGAACCAGCGCCATGGTGTACCAGAAGCTGATTCTCACCGCCCGCTTGGGGAACCCCATACCCCTGGGCGTGGCCGCCGACGACGAGGGGGAGCCTACCGACGACCCCGCCGTGGCCGTCGAGTCCCGCAAGCTCCTGCCCCTGGGGAGCGTCCCGGAGTTGGGCAGCCACAAGGGTTACGGACTGGGCATCCTCGTAGACGTGCTCTGCGGCGTGCTGTCAGGCCACGGCGCCTCCATCCAAATGGAGGACGCGGGCTACGGCAGCGTGGGCCACTTCTTCGCCGCCATTAGGGTTGACGCCTTCAGGCCCCTGGCCCAGTTTCAGGAGCAGATGGACGACATGTTCCAAAGGATACACCGCGTCCCGCCGGCCAAGGGCTTCGACAGGGTTCTGGTGGCCGGGGACCCGGAGCACGCCAGCGAGCAGCGGCGCAGGGCCAACGGCGTGCCCCTGCTGCCGGCGGTGGTCGACGAACTGAAGGAACTGGCCCAGGACGTCGGGGTGTCCTGGGACCTTACCTAGCCGGCCCTAGCCGGCCCTAGCCGCCGTTCGCCAAGCCGTACATCTCCGAGGCGTTGCCCCGCAGTATTCCCCGCTTCTGCTCCTCCGTCAGGTCGTCCCGCTGCCAGATGTGGAACACGCTGTCCGGGTACTCGTTGTCCCAGTGGGGCCAGTCCGAGGCGTAGAAGAGCCGGTTGGAGCCCATCACCCGGATGACCTCGGGGATTAGCTCCTCGCCGGGCTCCGCGTGGATGAAGACGTTCCCGCCCTTAATGTACTCGCTGGGCTTCTTCTTGCAGTTGGGGGTCTCAAACCAGCCCCGCTTCTCCCACTCCTCATCCATGCGGTCCAGGAGGTAGGGGACCCAGGTGCATCCCGCCTCCAGGTAGCCGACCTTAAGGGTGGGGAACTTCTCGTAGACGCCCTCGTAGGTCATGTGCATCATCTGCATCATGTTGGAAACCGGGAACCCGATGGTGTGCCTCTGGATGAACTTGGTGTACTTCTGAGACTCGGCGGTGGCGTGGCCGCCGTGGACGGCCACGGTGGTTCCCAGCCTTTCCGCCTCGGCGTAGAAGGGGTCATTCCGCTTCTCGCCCAGCAGCCCAAACCCGACGGCGGAGAGGAAAACCCCGTTGAAGCCCAACTCGGTGACGCACCGCCGCATCTCCTTAATCGACTCCTCGACGTCCATCATCGGCATCAGGGCCACCGACTTGAACCTGGGGCTGAACTTCAACCACTCCTCGGAGATGTAGTTGTTGTAGGCCCTCGTCAGGGCGATGAGGTAGTCCGGGTCGATGATGCGGGCGTAACCCAAGAGGGTTGTTGGGAAGACGAAAACCGTCTCCATGCTCCCCACGTCGGCGTTATCGAGCCACTCCTGGGGCGTTGGGAAGTCGGGCCCGCCGTGGGCGCCGAGCCTGCCCCCCAGGGACGAGTCCATATAGTCCTTGCCGGCAATCACGCTTCCCCCCACCGCGCCGTCGCCGCCGGGTATGTAGCTGTGAAAGTTCTTGATGTCGGCGTAGGGCCCCTCCAGGTACGACATCAGCTTGGTCTCCGGCTCATTGATATGACCGTCGGCGTCAACGACTCCAAATGGCAACTTCATGGCTCACCTCCAAACTTTTTGTTGGATTCCTCCCAACAGTGAGCATACCACAGGCCGCCTGCGCTTTCACCCCCTGAATTCCCGCCCGAATCCGTCATTGCCGCCCCCCTATCCGTCATTCCCGTGAAAACGGGAATCCAGGAACCTTACACCCCAAAGCCAACGCCCCAAGCCCCGGGGCCACCGGTCACGCTCGCTACCACCGCCCGCGCCTCCCTTCCCGTCATTCCCGCGCAGGCGGGAATCCAGGAAGGCCTCAACGCAGAGCCAGCGCCCCGAACCCCGCCCCCCGAATCCGTCATTCCCGCGCAGGCGGGAATCCATCTTCCCCCTCTAATCATATGAACGGACAACCCAACCCCTACGAGCGGCGGGCCGGAGGGCCGCCCACAAGGCGACGCTAGGGGTTGAAGCGCTGGTTTTGCCATGAAGGGTTCCTGGATTCCCGTTTTCACGGGAATGACGGATGGAGGGGGGCGGGAATGACGGACGGGGCGGCAACCACGCGCTAGCCACCTGTCGCAACGGGGATAAGAGGGGATGGATTCCCGCCTGCGCGGGAATGACGGGAGAGGGAAGCGGGAATGACGGACGGGGCGGCAACCACGGGCCAGCCACCTGTCGAAACGGGGATAAGAGGAGATGGATTCCCGCCTGCGCGGGAATGACGGAAGGGAGGGCGCGGGAATGACGGACGGGGAGGCAATCCCGCGCCAGCCACCTGTCGCAACGGGGATAAGGGGGGATGGATTCGCTAAACTCACAAACGAAGTGCAACACTTAATTGAGGTGTTGCCATGGGACTCCACTACACGCAGCTCGACATTGTGGAACGGTGTGAAATTGCCCGACTACATGCCACGGGACACTCCCTCCGCCAAATCGCGGCAGCTCTGGATCGCTCGCCATCAACGGTTGCTCGGGAGTTGAAGCGCAATCCTTCGGCCAATGGCGGCTACCGGCCCAAGTACGCCGACCAACAGGCCCACGCCCGCCGTTGGCACGGTCACCGGCTGACCCGCGACCCCACCCTTCGGGAGGATGTCCTCGCCCGTCTCGAGCTAGGCTGGTCCCCGGAGCAGGTGTCCGGCCGGCTGGCCCTGGAGAAGGGAAGGACGGTCATCTCCCATGAGTCTATCTACCGGTTCATTTACGCCCAGATAGCCCGCAGGAAGGACTACTCCTGGCGGCTCTACCTGCCCCGGCGCAAGTCCAGACGAGGCTGGCGGGGGCGCCGGGGCGGCAGTTCCGTGTCCTTCATCCCCGACCGCCTGCCCTTGGAAGAGCGTCCTCAGGATGCGGATGACCGCCAGAAGCCGGGCCACTGGGAGGCCGACACCATGCTCTTCAGCGCCTACGGCCAAGTCGTCCTCATCCTCCACGAGCGCTGCACCCGCCTGCTCATAGCCCTCAGACCCCCGGGGAAGGCCGCGGGACCCATCGCCACTGCTATCGCCGAGGCCCTTGGGGCCCTTGCCCCAGGAGTGGCGCCAGACGGTCGCCTTCGACAACGGCACGGAGTTCGCCCGCCACCACCTTCTCCACGCCCTCGGCATCCAGACCTTCTTCTGCGACACCCGCTCCCCCTGGCAGAAGGGCGGCGTGGAGAACGCCATTGGCCGGCTGCGGAGGACCCTGCCCCGCAAGACCGACCTGGCGGCGGTGTCCGAGGAGCGCTTCACCCAACTGGTCCAAGCCTACAACCACACCCCTCGCAAGTGTCTGGACTACCGGACCCCAGCCGAAACTTTCCGGAACAAGGTGTTGCACTTGAAATGTGAATTCACATCCCGCCTTCGCGGGAATGACGGGAGGGAGAAGCGGGAATGACGAGTGGGGAGGTGGGAACGCCGGGAAGCCTCCAACGCAGAACCGGCTCTCCTCAAAACTAAGTGGGCGCACGCGCCCTTCCCGCCTGCGCGGGAATGACGGAAGGGAGGGAGCGGGAATGACGAAGGGAGGGGCGCGCGTTGGAACGGGGGTAACCCGGCGGCGGATGACGGACACCTAACGCGCAGAACCAGCGCTACTCAAAACTAAGTGGGCGCACGCGCCCTTCCCGCCTGCGCGGGAATGACGGATAAGAGGGTGAGAGCGGGAATGACGGACGGGAGGCAACCCCGCCCATGAAAGCCATGGGCCGCTGTGGTAAAATCCCCCCGTACCCCCACACCGCCAACGCCGGAGGCAGCCGAAAATGGACTCAAACATCGTTCTCGCCACGGGAAGCTACAACGTCGTGGGAACCAGGCCCATACGACACGACGGCGCCGACAAGGTGACGGGCCGCGCCCAGTACGGGGCCGACGTCAACCTGCCGGGCCTCATCTACGGGGCTGTCCTCAGAAGCCCTCACCCCCACGCCCGCGTTAACTCCATAGACGCGACCCCGGCCCTGGCCATCCCGGGCGTCAGAGCCGTGGCCACCGCTCAAGACCTGCCCCAGCCCTCCGGCCGCGCGGCGGACCTGGGCGAGGGGGCCATGGTGAACCCCAAGTTCCTGAGCAACAACGTGCTCGCGGGCGAAAAAGTCCTCTACGTGGGCCACGCCGTCGCCGCCGTCGCCGCCGACAGCCTCCACGTCGCTGAAGAGGCCCTCGCCGCCATAAAGGTTGACTACCAGCCCCTCCCGGAGGTCACCGACGTTCTAAAGGCTATGGAGGAGGACGCCCCGGTCCTCCACGACCGGCTGGCGACCTTCTCCTTCGCGGGCATCCAGCCGGGCGGCCTCCGGGACGAGGACGACGCCGGAAAGGGCACCAACGTTTCCAACCATTTCATTCTGGAAAAGGGGGACGCGGAGAAGGGCTTCGCCGAGGCCCACGTGGTGGTGGACAGGGAGTACCGCACGGCCACCGTGCACCAGGGCTACATTGAGCCGCACAGCGCCACGGCCCTTTGGAACCCCGCCGGCGAGTTGACCGTGTGGTGCAGTTCCCAGGGCCATTTCGCCATCCGCGACAACGTGGCCATCATCCTGGGGATACCCGTGTCCAACGTCAGGGTCATTCCCATGGAAATCGGCGGCGGCTTTGGCGGCAAACTCTCCACCTACTTGGAAACCCTGGCCGCCCTCCTATCGAAGAAGTCCGGCCGTCCCGTCAAGATGACCATGAACCGCTCCGAGGTGTTTCAGGGAACCGGCCCCACCTCCGGGAGCTACATGCGGGTTAAGATGGGCGTTGACGAGGAGGGACGCATCACCGCCGCCGACGCCTTCCTGGCCTACGAGGCCGGCGCCTACCCGGGCGCGCCCATAAGCGCCGGGGCCCAGTGCATCTTCGGCCCTTACGACATACCCAACGCCCGGGTGGAGGCCTACGACGTGGTTATAAACAAGCCCAAGACCGCCGCCTACCGCGCGCCGGGCGCCCCCGCCGCGGCCTTCGCCGCCGAGACGGTGATAGACGTCATCTGCGAGAAGCTGCGCATGGACCCGTTGGAGTTTCGCCTCCTGAACGCCGCCGCCGAGGGGACGCGCCAGATTAGCGGCGTGTCCTTCCCCCGCATCGGCTTCGTGGAGACCGTCCGGGCCGCTCAGGACCACCCCCATCTGGCCGCTCCCCTCACGGGGCCGAACCGGGGCAGGGGCGTGGCCGCCGGCTTCTGGCGAAACAACACCGGGCCATCCACCGCCTTCGCCAGCGTGAACGCCGACGGCTCCGTCAGTCTGGTGGAAGGCTCCCCCGACATCGGCGGCAGCCGGGTGGCCGTGGCCATGCACGTGGCCGAGGTCTTAACGATACCCGTAACCGACGTGATACCCTCCATTGGCGACACCGGCTCCATCGGCTACACCTCCAGCACCGGCGGCAGCAGCGTGGCTTTCAAGACCGGGTGGGCCTGCTGGGAGGCGGCCCAGGACATTAGGCGGCAGATGACGCGGCGCGCCGCCGAGGTGTGGGACGTTCCCACCGACGAGGTGGTTTTGGAGGATGGCGTCTTCCTTCACCGTACCAACCCCCAACTCAGGCTCTCCTTCAAGGAGTTGGCCGAAATGCTGAACTCGACGGGCGGCCCCATAGTCGGGCGCGCCGCCGTCGACCCCCGGGGCGTGGGCGCGGCCTTCGCCGTCAACATCGTGGACGTTGAGGTGGACCCGGAAACGGGCAAGGTGCAGATACTCCGGTACACCGCCCTACAGGACGCGGGGAAGGCGGTGCATCCCGACTACGTGGAAGGCCAAATCCAGGGCGGGGTCGTTCAGGGCATCGGTTGGGCCTTGAACGAGGAGTACTTCTACAACGACGCGGGCCGCATGACCAACCCCACCTTCCTCGACTACCGTATGCCCACCTCCCTAGACCTGCCCATGATAGACACGGTTATAGTCGAGACGCCCAACCCTGGGCACCCCTTCGGCGTGCGGGGCGTTGGTGAAGTGCCCATAGTGCCGCCCATGGCCGCCGTGGCCAACGCCATCTACGACGCGGTGGGCGTCAGGATGACCGCCCTCCCCATGTCGCCCGCCAGCCTGCTGGAGGAGATTTGGAAGGGAAAGGGCTGACCCAACGCCTACGCGTCTCGTCTCATCGCCATCGCGCGGCGTCTCCAGGACCGCGCCGGCGTCACTCCGCAAGCTGACCTCCCTCTCGACTATGAGGCCCGTCAGCAGGAGGAGTTGGCCCGCGACTATGGCCGCGAAGACCCAACGCATCTTAGGACTCATCCCGCGTTCCTCCCCTCTCTTGCGGCCATCCGGTCAATGACCCGCCGGCGCCCCCGCTCCAGCAGCAGGGCCACGGCCAGCAGAACTACCCCCGTCGCGAGAAAGGCGAAGGACCTGTCCAGCAGTCCCCAGCTTATCTCAAGGAGCCGGGTGGCCACGTTCAGCATAAAGAGGCCGGCGCCTATGTTGATGAGGGCCGGCTCCCCGCGCCTGTACCCCTCAAAGACGAGAGCGATAACCGCCAGGAATAGCAGGGCGTTGAATAGTATGGGAAAGGTCAGGCCGCCGCCTTGCTGGACGATTGCCGCCGCGATTATCGCCGGGGCCAAGAGGGCGGCGGCGACCAACTCCCAGGCCAAGCCGTTCCTGTCCCGCGACCGGGCGGTGGCCACCGCCAGTCCCAACAGACCCGCCGCGCCCATCCCGCAGAGCAGGACCCACAGCCCGGCCGTGGCCACGGAATCCGCGTCCCCTCTTGATGCGGCCGGCTCGTACAGATACCTGAAGCTGAGCATGTACACGGTAATCAAGACCGTCACCGCCCCGACGCCTTGGAACACGCTTGCATGGGGCCGCGTCCAGCCGAAACTCCTCTGTGCCCTGCCCAGCCCGTACAGCCCCAGCCCTATCATGGCGTAGGTGGCAAGGGAGAATATGGCCTGGCTCTCATCCGTTCCCGTCTCCCCTATCTGGTCGGCGAGCCAAATCCCCGCCATGACTAGAAAGACACCCAAGGCGGCCGCCGTCAGAACCTGGGAGCGGGTTAGGTAGGCCAGCGGGACTATTCCAAGGAAGAAGTAGGTGAAGATCATGGGATCATCGACCGGGGAGTCGTAGGCCTGAGCCACCAGGTGGATGGCGATTCCGTAGCTGACGGCCCCCAACAGCGTCACCGCGACGCCCACCCGCCTATAGCCCTTTACATAACCGAGCCAGTAGGAGGCGCCGTAGATGGCCGGTATGACGACCATAATCAGGGCCAGCCGGAACCATCGCGGCATGTCGCCCCAATTGGCCGCGAAGAACAGGGACACGCCAACGCTCACCAGGACGGCGCCGAAGACGGCCAGGGCCGATATCAGCCGCGCCTGGGCCTTCTGCGTCCGCGCCTGCGCGTCGGAGCGGTATCCGGCTCTGATGGCCTCGGCCTGCTCCGCGCTGACCAGCCCGTCCCGCTGCCACGTCTCGGATTCCGACGCCAGCCACTGGGCAATTCTGCGGTCAACGTCCTTGGGCCCGCGCTTCTCCTCAGCCATTCCGCGCCGCCATCTCGCCGCCCGTGACGCACAACCCCACGAGGCGGCACTCCCCGCACCGGGGCGTCTTCCTGCAAACGTGCTTGCCGTGGCGCACCAGCAGGGCGTGATACTCGTTGAACAGGGAGCTATCCTTGGGCAGGGCGTCGTGGAAAAGCCGCTGGTACTCCCCGTAGCCGGGACCCGCGCAGCCGGGCCTCAGCCGGTCAACCACCCTGCGGGTGTAGGCGTCAATGACGAACAGAGGCTTGCCCGCCGCGTAGAGGATGATGTCGTCGGCGGTCTCCTCGCCGATGCCGTGTATCGACAGCAACTCCTCCCGCAGGGAGGCCGCGTCCATGGCGAACATCCCCTCCAAGCTGCCCTGATGCTCCGTCCACAGGCGCTCGGCGAAGGCCTTCAGCCGCCTGGCCTTCACGTTGAAGTAGCCCGAAGGCCGTATCAGCGCGGCCAACTCCTCCACTGGAACGTCCCACAGACCCTTGGGGGACAGGACCCCGGCGCTCTTCAGGTTGGACAGGGCCTTTTCAACGTTGCTCCACGCCACCGACTGGGTGAGGATGGCCCCGACCGCCACCTCGAAGGCGGAGTCCGCCGGCCACCAGTTCTGCGCCCCGTGCTCTTCGCGCAGGCGCCGGTACACCTCCCTCAGCAGAGGGCCTATATCCGCGCTCTCATGGTTCATGGCCGTCATCCTAGAGATTCACCGGGATGCGGCTTTCCAAGGTTATCGCCCCGGCGCTCACCCGGCACCGGTAGGCATAGACCTCCACGCCCTGAGACGCCGCCGCCCTCAGAGCCTGGCCGAATGGCTCGTCGGCAGAGTCGTGAGGAACGAAACTGGCGGCGTCGCTGCGCTGGACCACGAACACCACCGCGGCCCTGTCGCCGGCCTTCACGGCCTCCGTCAGGCTGGCCAGATGCTTTCGCCCCCGCTCCGTAGGCGCGTCGGGAAAGAGGGCCACGCCCTCCTCCACCAGCGTCACCGACTTGGTCTCCACGTAGCACGTCCCGCTTCCTCCCGACAGGGCCAGGTCGATGCGGCTCTCGCCCAGACCCACCTCCCGGCGCGCCTGCTGGTAACCGGCGAACTGCTCCAGCCGGCCTGAGCCGAAGGCCTCCTCCACCAAATGAGGCGGCAGACGGGAGTCCACCGAGCAGAGGACGCCTCCCAGGTCCACCAGGGCCAGGTCGTAGGCCGTCTTTCTGCCCGGCTTCCCGGCGCGCCGCAGCAGGGACCGGCGGCCCTCCGTCAGCAACTCCCGCATACGCCCGGAGTTTGGCACGTGGGCCTGGACGTGCGCGCCCTCCAACTCCACCAGCGCGGCGAACCGGTTCAACCGCCGGATGAAGCGGGCCTCTATGAGCTTGGAGCCGTATCTCAACTCCCTGGAATGATACCAACCCCGCCGTTCTATTCACAACATCGGTCACAGCGACGGAGGCCGCCGTCGCTTCTCTGACCCTCCCGGCCGTCCCGCGCAAAGGGGAATCCGTGAAGCCCGTCAACCCCGACCGCTGCCGCCGTAAAGGGAGGCGCAAAGGGAGGCGGCTACAGGCCCAGCTTCCCCGGATTCATAATGCCGTCGGGGTCCAGGGCGCGCTTGATGGCCCTCACCACCTCCAGCCCCGCGCCCATCTCCCGGCCCAGCAGGTGGGACAGCTTGACGCCCACGCCGTGGCAGTACTCCATGATGCCGCCCATGTCCTGGGCCAGCTTCAGGGCCTTGTCCACCGCGATGGCGTTCTCCCCCTCCTTGGTGAGGTCTCCCGGCGTTAGCAGCATGGAAAAAAGCTCCGGCTCCGTCCAGATGGAGAACTCCGGCGTGCGGATGTCGTAGGTCTTGAAGATCGCCTCGCATCGCCGGCGATACTCCAAGGCCTTCTCTACGGGAACGGCCACGTGCAGATAGTCGAAGGCCCGGCCCTGCTGGGGCGGCTTCTCTCCGCGCAGGGCCTTCTGCCGGCGCTCTTGATAGCCTTCCGCGACGTGATACCGGGCGTCCCAGTACAGGATGGCCTTCGTTGGCCCCATGTCCCGCCCGCCCTTCGAACGACAGACTTGGCCCGACCGTTCACGCTGAGCCGCCGCCAACTCCTTATACCCTTCGAATATCAGATACAGATGCACCCCTTCGGCGTCCTCCGTGAGGTCTATCACGGCGGGACGCAGCCCCAGGGCGAACATCTCCACCACGGCCTCGTATCCTTCCTCAAAGTCCTGAAAACGGAAGGTGGAAAAGAGCCGCTCCTCCGGCTGCCGCAATGCTCGCAGGGTGGCCTTGGTGATGATTCCCAAAACCCCCTCGGAGCCGGTGAAGAGCCGGTTCAGGTCGGGGCCGGCGGAGCCTTTGGGCACGCTTCTGGTGCGCAGGACGTCGCCCGTGGGCAGGACGACTTCAAGGCCCAGGACCTGGGAACCCATAGGCCCCACCGCCGATGCCCGGTAGCCCACGCCGTTGGTGGATATGGCCCCGCCCACCGTGGCGATGGGCGCGCTCCACGGGTCGTGGCCCAGCATAAGCCCCGCCCGCTCAAGGGCCTCGGCCACGTCTGCGAGGATGGCCCCCGACTCCACCGTCGCGGTCATGTTTCTTGGGTTCACCTCCAAGACCCGGTTCATGGCGCCCATGTCCACCATCACGCCGCCCTTCACTGGGGCCAAGGCCCCCATCACCCCGGTGCCGCCGCCGTAGGCGACCACCGGCGCCCGCCGCCGGCGCGCCAGCTTGACCACCGACGCCACCTCCTCCACCGACGCCGGCCTCACCACGACGTCGGCCATTCTATCGAGGAGGGGCGCGGCTCCAAAGGCCCCGCGGGGAGTCAGGGCGTCCCTGGAGTAGCGCTCCACGTCCCGCGGCTCCGTCAAGACCCCGGAGGGACCGAGGATGCTCCGAAGCTCTTCAATCAGGCTATCGTCCAAGGCTCCCCCTTTTCATCTTGCCTATGGCCACGCGCCCATGCCCATTCTCATTCTGCCGCCGCGTCCATCCCCTTTCCGGTTGGAAAAGAGGGTTGGCGCCAACCGGCGCGCGTCCGGCGCTGCGGATTCCTCGCGGGTGACGCAACCGTCTATGGGCGGGAGAGGGCGAGGATAGCGGGTCTAGGGGCATGGCGGCTCCCGTCATTCCCGTGGAAACGGGAATCCGGATGCCGTTAGATTCGGGTTGGCGCCGGCAGACGCGCGCGGGCGCGCCGCGTCTAGGGCGCCGGTTTTCTGCGCTCCCAGACCGTCTCCTTCGGGGTGTCCTTCAATTCTATCCCCAGGCCGGCAAGCCCGGCGCGAACGCCGTCGGCCATGGCATATTCCCGGACCGCCCGCAGTTCCCGGCGGACGGCCAGAAGGGTCTCCACCACCTCTCCCCCATCCTGGGCGCCGGAGTGGGCGTCGGCCCAGCCCGCCAGCTTGTGCTGCCCCGACGCGTGGAGCTTGGCCCCCACCTCTCCCAGCAGCCCCAACAGCCGCTCCAAGGGCAGGTCCGCGTCCGCCCGCGCCTTAAAGGTGAGGCCCAGAACCCCACCAAGGCGGCGCAGGGCCTCCTGGCCGGGGCCGACCCCATCCCCCCGTTCTTTGGCCCGGTTTATCTCGTGGGCCAGGTCGAAGAGGGCGGCGATGGCCTGGGGAGTGTTCAAGTCGGCGTCCATCGCCTCAACGAACCGCTTCTCATAAGGGCCGGGGTCAAAGGAGCCGGCGCCGGGATCCTGGCTGAGGGCGTTCCGCAGCCTGTCCATGGCGCGCTCCGTGGCCGCCAGACCCGTATCGCTGTAGTTCAGGGGCGTGCGGTAGTGGGAGCTGAGGAAGTAGAGGCGCAGGGCGTCGGCGCTGTGGTTCTCGAGGGCTTCCGACACGCTGACCAGGTTCCCAAGGGACTTGCTCATCTTGTCGTCGCCCATGTTCAACAGCCCGTTATGGACCCAAAACCTGGCGAAAGGCCCCCCGCCGGTGTGACACTCGCTTTGAGCTATCTCGTTCTCGTGGTGGGGGAAGACCAGGTCCAGGCCGCCGCCGTGGATGTCCAGCGACTCGCCCAGGTAGTCCAAGGCTATGGCGCTGCACTCGATGTGCCACCCCGGGCGGCCGGGACCCCACGGGCTTTCCCAGGAAGGCTCCTTGGGCTTGGCCGCCTTCCACAGGGTGAAGTCCATGGGGTGCTCCTTGCCCGCGGCGGTCTCCACCCGCGCGCCGGCCACCATGCTATCAAGGGAGCGGCGGCTCAGCTTCCCGTACTCGCGGTAACTCGCCACTCGGAAGTAGACGTCTCCCTTGGAAGGATAGGCGTGGCCCCTGTCTATCAGGCCGGCGATAATCTCCACCATACGGGGAATAGACTCCGTGGCCATGGGGTAGGCGTGAGCGGGCAGGACGCCCAGGCGCGACAGGTCGGCCTTGTACTCTTGAGTGTAGCGGTCGGACAGGTCCCGGAAACTCACGCCCTCCTCGGCGGCGCGGGCGATTATCTTATCGTCGACGTCGGTGAAATTCTGAACGTGGCGCACCTTGAGACCCCGGAACTCCAGATACCGCCTCAGGGCGTCAAAGACCACGGAGCTCAGGGCGTGTCCCACGTGGCTCGAGGCGTAGGGCGTAATGCCGCACACGTACATCAGGGCCTGGTCGCCGGATGGGGCAAACTCCTCCACCCTTCCCGATAGGGTGTTGTACAGCCGCATCACGCGGCCTCCACCAAGGCCACGGCGCAGGCCGCCATGCCGTCTTCCCTGCCTGTAAACCCCATAAAGTCGGTGGTGGTGGCCTTCAGGCTCACCCTGGCCTCTTCTATTCTCAGGGTTCCGGCCACCCGTTGCCGCATCGCTCCTATGAACCCCTCCAGCCGGGGCCTCTGGGCAAGTATTGTAGCATCCAGGTTCACCACTCGCCATCCGTTACCGGCCAGGATGGACCGCACACGCCCCAGGAGAACGAGGCTCGACACGCCCTTCAACTCCGGGTCATTTGAGGGAAAATGGAACCCCTTGTCCCCCAGCCCCGCCGCGCCCAAGAGCGCGTCCAGCAGGGCGTGAACTGCCACGTCGCCATCGCTGTGCCCCGAAAGCCCCTTCTCGAAGGGGACGTCGACGCCTCCCAGGACAAGCCTGCGGCCCTCCACCAGCGGGTGGGCGTCAAATCCCAACCCGACCCGCGCGTTCACCGGCGGACCCTCTCCGGCTCCGACGCCTCCATGAGGGCCTTCACCAGGAGCAGGTCCTCGGGGGTGGTGACCTTGATGTTGCGGTAGGAACCCAGGAACACCTTGACGGGGCGACCCAGGCTCTCCACCATGGCGGCGTCGTCGGTAAAGACGCCCTTGGCCTTGCGGTGGGCCTCCAGAAGCAGGGACCGCAGGAACACCTGCGGCGTCTGCGCCTGCCACACCGACTCCCTGGGCGGCGTTTCCCGGACGATTCCGTCCTCCGACACGATTTTCACCGTGTCCTTGGCCGGGACCGCGGCCACCGCCGCCCCCGTCTCCCGGGCGGCCTCCAATCCGCGGAGGGCCATGGCCGCGTCCACCAGAGGACGGGCCCCGTCGTGCGCCACCACCCACTCGCACGGCCCCAGGGCCTCCAGACCGGCCCGCGCCGAGTCCTGCCTCATCAGACCGCCCGCGCACACCCGGACCTTGCCTCCCCAAGCGTACCGCGCCGCAAGCTCCCTTCCCGCGTGAAGACGGTCCTGCGGGAGGACGAGGGCTATCCTGTCAAGGCCGGGCAGCGACGCCAGAACGCGCAGGGAGTGGGCGATTAGCGGGTGTCCATGAACGAGGGTGAATATCTTGTCCATCCCCTCCATGCGGCTGCTTTGGCCGGCGCCCAGGACTATGGCCCCTACCGCGGCCCCGGTGGGAGCCGAGCTCGGGGTCATCTATATGGCCCGCGCATCTGGGCGAATATGATGCGGCCCGCCGCCGTCTGAAGCACGCGGGTCACCGTCACCTCCTGGACCGAGTTGATGTACCGCTTTCCCCGGTCCACCACCACCATGGTTCCGTCGTCCAGGAAGGCCACCCCCTGCCCGACCTCCTTGCCCTCCTGGATGATGTTCACCGCCAGGTTCTCGCCGGGGAGGACCATGGGCTTCAGGGCGTTGGCCAACTGGTTCACGTTCAGCACGTTGACGCCGTTGAGCTCGGCGACGCGGTTCAGGTTGAAGTCGGTGGTCAGGATGTGGGCCTTCATGTCCTTGGCGAGGCGCACCAACTCGGCGTCCACCTCCCCGCCGGCGGGCACCTGAACGTCCAGCACCCGCATGGGGATGTCGCCGCTGCGCCGCAGGTTAGACAGCACCTCCAGCCCCCGGCGTCCGCGGGTGCGCCGGGACGAGTCGCTGGAGTCAGCAATGTGTCGCAATTCGTCAAGCACGAACTGGGGAATTATCAGGGTTCCCTGAACAAACCCCGTCTCGCTCAGGTCGCCCATCCGCCCGTCGATGATGGCGCTGGTGTCCACCAGGATGTTCCCGCTTATCTGGCCGCCGGACCGGTGGCCCCTGCCGCCCACGGGTATTATCTGATGGAGGTCCCGTTCCCTGTGCACCCCCACGGAGAACCCAATGAAGGCCAGGGCGCCGCTTATAATGAGGGGGATTATCCAGTTCAACCCGCCGGTCAACTGGAAGAAGGGTATGGATATGAGGGCGGCCACGACCAGTCCCACAATCAGCCCCAGGGTGCCCGCCGCTATGGTGGCCAGGGACATTCTGTTGGCCTCGTCGATGAGCCGCTTGATGGGATTTATCGTCAGATGCGGCCCGGCGGCGATGCCCAAGGCCGCCCCGGTGACTGTGAAGACCAGCCCCCAAGGGATATATCCGGCGGCCCCCTCGGGAGCCACCGACGTAGCCACGCTTACCCGCCAGCCGATGACGGCAAACAGAACGAGACTTAGCAGTCGAACGAGCACTTTCTAGTAACCCGCCACTTCTCTCGTCCACCCCTTCCGGCCCGGAAGAGAGGGTTCCGTAAAAAAGAAAAGAATTGCGCTTAAGTAAGCCGTGTTCTCTCTTGTGGGCCTAAACGTGATGAGAGTTGTGAAACACCTGTAACCGCAAGCATACCATATAGCCCGCCGCTTATGAATAGCGCCCCGGCTGGGGCGGCGTGTGACAAAGGCCCCTTGACGGGCAGGGTGAATGGAAAGGGCCGCCCCTTCATCCATCGCGCGGCGTCGCTTTAGTCCTGCCCCTCGGCTCCCACGGGGCTTGCGGGAACGGCGGCGGCGGCCACCGGCGCCCCGGCCCTGAAGGCCAGGGCGTTCCCCTCCAGGACCACCGTCACGTGGTCGCCCTCCTTGAGCTCCCCGGCGAGGATCTTCTTGGACATGGGGTTCTCCACGTATCGCTGGAGGGCGCGGCGCAGGGGCCGGGCGCCGTACACTGGGTCGTACCCCTCCCGCACCAGCCAATCGAGGGCGGCGTCCGTCATCTCAATGGTTATCATGCGCTCCGCCAGCCGCTCCTGGATGTCCTGGGTCATTAACGTGACGATTTCCTTAATCTGCGCCGGGGTGAGGGCGTTGAAGACAATCACCTCGTCTATGCGATTCAGGAACTCCGGGCGGAAGGCCTGCTTCAAGGCCGCCTCCACGGACCGCTTCAGCCGCTCCTCGTCGAGGATGCCCCGCCCGTAGGCGCGGAACCCCACCTGGGACCGGCCCGCCTCTCTGGAGCCCAGGTTGCTGGTCATTATTATAACCGTGTTGCGGAAGTCCACCGTCCGGCCCTGGCCGTCGGTCAGCCGCCCGTCCTCCAGTATCTGGAGCAGGATGTTGAACACCTCGGGATGGGCCTTCTCAATCTCGTCGAAGAGGACGACCCGGAAGGGACGGCTCCGCACCGCCTCGGCCAGCTGGCCGCCCTCCTCGTAGCCCACGTAGCCCGGCGGCGCGCCGATGAGCCGCGACACCGCGTGCCGCTCCATGTACTCAGACATGTCCATCCGGACCATGGCGTCCTCGTCGTCAAACAGGTACTGGGCCAGGACGCGGGCCAACTCCGTCTTTCCCACCCCCGTCGGCCCGAGGAATATGAAGCTGCCGATGGGCCTCCGCGGGTCCTGGAGCCGGGAGCGGGAGCGGCGTATGGCCTCGGAAACGGCGTTGACGGCCTCATCCTGGCCCACGATGCGCTGGTGTAGCCGCTCCTCCATCTGAAGGAGCCGCTCGGCCTCACCCTCCAGCAGCCGGGCCACCGGGATTCCGGTCCAGCTGTGAATCAGCTGGGCGATGTCCTCGGCGTCCACCCGCATGTCCGCGTCGATACGCTTCTCCTTGAACCACTCGTTGCGCTCCGCCTCGTACTCCTGCTCGATGCGCAGCTTCTCCGTCTTTATCTGCGCGGCCCGCTCATAGTCCCCTCGCTGGGCCGCGGCCTCCTCTATGTCGCCCAGTTCCAGAAGCCGTCCCTCCTTCTCCTTGAGCCTTGCGGGGAGGCTTTCGGCGTCCAGCCGCAGCTTGCTGGCGGCCTCGTCGAGCAGGTCCACCGCCTTGTCGGGCAGGTGCCGGTCCGTCAGGTAGCGGTGACTCAGACTGGCCGCCGCCTTCAGGGCCGAACTGTCTATGGTCACCTTGTGGTGTATCTCATAGCGAGGCTTCAGGGCGTTCAGTATCTCAACGGTCTCATCCAGGGACGGCTCCTCCAGATAGATGGGCTGGAACCGCCGCTCTAGGGCCGAGTCCTTCTCAATGTGCCTGCGGTACTCGCTGACCGTCGTTGCCCCGATGGTCTGCATCTCACCTCTGGCGAGGGCCGGCTTCAGGAGGTTGCTGGCGTCGATGGCCCCCTCGGCGCCGCCGGCCCCCACCATGGTGTGAATCTCGTCGATAAAGAGGAACACCTCGCCCTTGGCCGCCTTCACCTCGTCTATCACCGCCTTGACGCGCTCCTCGAACTCGCCGCGGAACTTGCTGCCCGCCACCAGCGCGCCCATGTCCAGGGCCATCACCCGGCGGTTCTTCAGCGTGTTGGGCACGTCTCCGGCCGCGATTCTCTGGGCCAGCCCCTCGGCGATGGCCGTCTTGCCCACGCCGGCCTCCCCGATGACCACCGGGTTGTTCTTCTTGCGGCGAATCAGCGTCTGCATCACCCGCCGGATCTCCTCGTCTCTGCACACGACCGGGTCCAGCTTCCCCTGGAGGGCCAACTCCGTCAGGTCGATGCTGTACCGCTTCAGAGAGCCGTACTTGCTCTCGGCCCGGGCGTCGGTGACGCGGTGGGGGCCTCTTATCTCGGCCAACGCCTTGTAAATCCGCTCCAGGGTAACGCCCGCGCCCTTCAGGGCCGCGGCCCCGGCGCCGTCCTCCACCATGGCGGCGGCAATCAGCAGATGCTCCACGCCGATGAACTCGTCCTTCATGCGCCCGGCCTCGGCCTCGGCGTTCTTCAGCAGCTTGGCCGACCGGGGCGTGTTGTAGACCTGGCTCACCGGATTGGCGCTCTTGGGCGACTGGCCCAAGGCCCGTTCCACCTGGGCCTTCAGGTCCGGCATCGACACGTCCAACCGCTTCAGTATCTGCTCCGCCAGGCCGTCCTCCTGCCGCAGAAGGGCCAACAAGATGTGCTCCACGTCCCACTGGCTGTGCTTGTACTGGCGCAGGATGTCTTGGGAGTTGGACAGGGCCAGGCGCGCCTGTTCCGTGAATCGCTCAGGGCCTCGTTGCATCATCCTGCCCGCCTTTCGGAGTTTTTACCGTCCCGTGAGTCTTGGAACCGGAGCCGGCTGACCTCGCCCTTCAGCCGGTCTATTTCCCGCTGCATCCCCTTCATCTGCTCCATGAGCCGGAGGGCCACCTCCGCGCCTGCCAGGTTCACGCCCATCTCCTCCGTTAGGGTCTTGATGCGGCGCAGCCTTTCGACGTCCACCGCCGAGTAGAGCCGCTGCCGCCCCAGGGACCGGGAGGGGGAAAGCAGCCCCACCCGTTCGTAGTACCGGAGGGTTTGGGCGTGCAGCCCCACCATTCGAGCCGCTATGCTGATGACGTAGCACGGCTCCGTATTGGAGTGTTGGCCGAAAACCATTGGCTATCTCCTCACCGCGCCCAGGTCCTTCAGCTGCTGAAAGAGCTCGCGCTCCCTGTCGCTGAGGCCCTTGGGCACCTTGACCTTAACCTTCACGTAGAGGTCGCCGTAGACGCCGGGGCTGTTCAGCCGCGGCATCCCCAGACCCGCCAGTCGGAAGGTCTGGCCGTTCTGGGTCTCCGGCGGGATTTTCAGGTCCACCTTGCCCTTGATGGCGTCCACCGGGATCTCCCCGCCCACCACCATGTCCAGCACCGGGGCCTCCACCTCCGTTCGCAGGTCGCCGCCCTCCCGCCGGAAGCGGGGATGGGGCTGGACCCGGACGCGCAGGCTGACGCTCTGCCGGCCCTCCTTGTCGTAGACCACGTTGACGCGGGAACCGTTGTCCACCCCGGCGGGAATCTTCACGTCCAGCAGCCGCTCCCTCGCCTCGCCGGCGCCTCCCGGGACCGAGACACGACGGGTCGCGCCCCAATACGCCTCCTCCAGCGTCAACGTGGTCTGCCGCTCTATCGTAGTCCTGGCGGAGCCGTTGCGCCGGCGGTTGAACAGCCCTTCGAAGATGTCCGCCGAGGCCCCGCCGAAGAAGGACGGGCCGCCATCCCACGAGAACCGGGAGAAGGGGTTGTGGGGGCCGCGGGCCTCCTCCATGCGCTGGGCCTGCCGCCAGTTCTCGCCGTAGGCGTCGTACTTCTTGCGGCTCTCTGGGTCCGACAATACCTGATAGGCCTCGTTTATCTCCTTGAACCGCTCCTCGGCCTCCTTGTCGTTGGGGTTGACGTCCGGATGATGCTCGCGCGCAAGCCGGCGGTAGGCCTTCCTGACGTCCGCCTCCGAGGCCCCCCTTCCAACGCCCAGTATGTCGTAGTAGTTTGCCATGACGCTGCCCGCGGCCTTGCTGATGGGATAACTGGTATAGTTATTGTAGGTGGAACAGGGTTAGATGTCAAGTAAATTAGCGTATTCTTATAATGTAACATGCTGGCAGTATTATAATGATAGTTGACAATATAAACTCAACTATGTATAATTCTAAATGTCAGGAATGGAGACTCCACCGCGAGGCTTCACCCGGCGAAAAACAGAAAACAGGAGGTATTAGATATGGCGATTCAGCGTTGGGACCCCTTTGGACACCGGGGAAGAATGGGTGAGGCGACGGCCCGCGCGTGGCCCCTTCACCTTCTGCCCCTTAGCGCCCTGTACGGCCTTCGTCACGGGGGCCGCCTCGTTCCCACCGACGCCTTCTTCACCGACGACGCCTTTGTGGTGCGGGTCGTTATCCCCGGCTTCCGGGCCGAGGACGTGGACCTGACCGTTGTCGACGGCGCCCTGGTTCTCAAGGGCGAGGTCAAGGAGAAGGAGGAGGGGGAGAAGAGCGGCATGACGGCTAGATGGGGCCTCTTCGGCTCCTTCCACCGCTCCGTGGCCCTGCCCAAGGGCCTGGACGCCCACAAGGCGGAGGCCGCCTTCCAGGACGGCATTCTGACCGTCACCATCCCCAAGGCCCCGGAGGCCAAGGCCCAAAAGATTCAGATAAAGGCGTAGCCGAGCCTTAAGCCCGGCGGCAATGAACCGGCCCCGCCTCTGAACGGCGCAAAGCCCCCGACCCGGTCGGGGGCTTTGGCATAGCGCCACCACGCAGAGATTTGACAAAAGAAGCGACATCAGCTATGTTGGACATGAAGGGCCAGATGGTGATTCCCAGGAGGAATCACAACTGGTCCTCTTGTTTTATTTTGCCCCTTGCGCCTGTCAAAGCGTTGTGACCGCAGAGCCACCGCGCGGCCCCGCGCGGCTTCCCGCGTTGACACGCCGCCATCCCCCTGTTAACATCCTCAATCCAAACTAGGGGCTGCGCCGTTGAGCGCCAGTCCCCTTTTACTTGCGATTAAGGAGCGCTCATGGCGCCTTTCGTAACGTGCCTACGATGCAGAGAATGCGCTCGGGAATATCCCGTTGAGCCTCTGAACGTCTGCGACTTCTGCTTTGGCCCCTTGGAGACGGCCTACGACTACGAGGCCATCGCCAGAGCGACCAGCCGCCGCCGCATCGCCAACGGCCCCCTCACCATATGGCGCTACCGGGACCTTCTCCCCGTGGACGCCGAGAACGCCATAGACATCCACGCGGGCTTCACCCCCCTAATCAAGGCCAACAACCTTGGCAGAGTTCTGGGCCTGGATAACCTCTACCTGAAGAACGACAGCGTAAACCCCTCATTTTCCTTCAAAGACAGGGTCGTATCCGTGGCGGCCACCAAGGCCCTGGAGTTCGGCTTCGACACCCTCAGCTGCGCCTCCACCGGCAACCTGGCCTGCGCCGTTGGGGCCCACGCCGCCCGCGCGGGTATGCGGTCCGTGGTCTTCATGCCGGCGGACCTGGAGGCCGGCAAGATAATCGGCGCCGCCATTTACGGCTCCACCCTCGTCGCCGTTCAGGGCGGCTACGACGAGGTGAACCGCCTTTGCAGCGAGATAGCCGACAGCTACCGGTGGGCCTTCGTTAACATAAACATGCGCCCCTTCTACGCCGAGGGCAGCAAGACCTTGGGCTTGGAGGTCGCCGAGCAGCTGGGCTGGCGCTTCCCCGACCACGCCATCGTCCCCGTCGCCTCCGGCGCCCTGCTCTCCAAGATATGGAAGGGGTTCAACGAGATGGTCTCCGTTGGGCTGATGGAAGGCCCCGTTCCCACCCGGATGCACGCCGCCCAGGCCCGAGGCTGCTCCCCGGTGGTGGACGCCTTCAACGCCGGCGAGGAGATGGTCATGCCCGTGCGCCCCAACTCCGTGGCCAAGTCCCTGGCCATCGGCAACCCGGCCGACGGCATCTACGCCATTCGGGCCATGACGAGTTCCGGCGGCGGCGCCCACGGCGTCCACGAAGAAGAGGTGGCCCAGGGCATGAAGCTCCTTGCCGAAACCGAGGGCATATTTACCGAAACGGCGGGCGGTGTGGTAATATCGGCCCTGAAGGGGTTGACGGAGAGGGGGGCCATCGGCAGGGACGAGTTGACCGTGGCCTACATCACCGGCAACGGCCTAAAGACTCAGGAGGTGGTGGGAGACGTGGTCCATCCCCTCGCCATCAGGCCCAACATGAGAGAGTTCGAAGAGGCCCTCCACGGCCTTTCACCCTCGGCGAGGTAAACGATATGGCTAATCAGAGGGTCAAGTTCACCTTTCCCGCCGCGCTGGTTCCCCAGCCCATCATCTACAACCTCGGCCAGAGGTTCAACCTCGTGACCAACATCCGGCGCGCCGACGTTCGCGAGGAGATGGGTTGGGTCATCCTGGAGTTGGAAGGCGACGACCAGGAGATCCGGCAGGGCGTCGCCTGGGTGAAGTCCGTAGGCGTTAGGGTGGACCCCATCTCAGGAGACGTTATAGAAGGCTGATTCACGCATCCCGTTCATTCAAGCCCGTTCATTCAAGGAGGTAACCGTCCCATGGCAGTTCTTGTGCGAGTCCCCACCCCCCTAAGGCGCCTGACCAACAATCAGGACAAGGTGGAGGTAGACGCCTCAACCATCGCCGAGTTCATCGAGCGCATGGAGGCCGACTACCCCGGATTCAAGGAGCGTCTGCTGGATGAAGCCGGAGGGCTGCGTTACTTCGTCAACATCTACCTCAACGGTGAGGACGTCCGGTTTCTCCAGGGGGTGGACACCTCCACCCAGTCCGGCGACGAGATAAGCATCGTTCCCGCCGTCGCCGGCGGCTAACCTCGACCCGCGTCTTACTGAACGCCCTTGCCGCCTCGCTGGCGGGTTAGCCCCTGTTCAGGAACTCCTGCCGTCCATCCTAGAACGCGCCCTTCAGTATTAGCTGGATTCCTATCCCCAGAAGGCCCAGGGACAGCAGCCGCATGATCCAGGCGCTTCTGAACAGTCCCGACAGATGCACTCCAACCTGGGCCCCGGCCACGACGCCCACGCCCACCAGCAGGGCCCTGACTATGTCTACGTTGCCGTCTATCAGGTGGCCCGCCGTCCCGATGGTGGTGTAGATGGCCTGGGTGAACACCGACGTGGCGGTGGCCACCAGCACCGGGAACCGGAACAGGTAGACCAGCGTGGGCGTGCGTATGGGGCCGCCGCCCATGCCGAAGAAGCTGGATAGGAACCCGAACAACCCGTTGGTGGCCACCGCCCCCGGCTCGTTGTACTGGTACCGGTAGGTGCCCACGTCCGACGTGTAAATCCTTCGTCTGGTGACTCCAAAGGCCTGGAACCGCCTGGGCGCCGAGAACCTGTGGCCGCCCTCCTCCTTATGAGTCGTCTTCACAATGCCCTTTCGCGCGCTCTCAGGACGGAAGGCCACGTAGAAGCCCAGCAGCGACAGGAAGGCCCCGAAGAGTATCTCGAAGGAACCCTCCGCCACCAGCTTCAGCCCGAAGATGCCCAGCACGGCCCCCGGGACGGCCGCCGCGCTGAACAGCAGCCCCGACCGCAGGTCCACCCGCCGGAGGTACAGATACGACACGGAGCCGGAGATGGAGGCCAGGGCCACAGTGAACAGACTCGTTCCCACCGCGACGTTGTAGTCCACCCCGAATAGGATGATGAGCAGCGGCGCGACGATGAACCCGCCGCCGGAGCCGATGAGGACGCCGTAGCTGCTGGCTCCAATGCCCAAAGCCACCAGCCCCAGGGCTATTAGGGGGGTCAACTCTCCCATGGCCTCCGTCCATCCGGCGTTCCGTGGCAGCACACTACTATACATGCCATCCATCCCCCAAGCCACGCCGCCAGCCCCCTCCCCTCCCGCCGCTGTTCCCCTTGCCCCGCCGTCGTCCCTGCCACGCCACCATCCCCCCTCTCCCCTCCGCATTCCCGCCCCCTCCCCTCCGTCATTCCCGCCCCCACCCCTCCGCATTCCCGCCCCCTCCCTTCCGTCATTCCCGCGTAGGCGGGAATCCAGGAAGGCCACGTCGTAGAACAGACCCCATAGACCACGCCTCGGCTCTGACCTACCGGCGGGTGTCATATGGGTGGGCGCGCCCTAGTGCGGTTGGCCCGGCGCGACGAGGGGGGAGGGGGAATGACGAACAGAAGGCAGGAGTGATGGGAAAGGAGTAGGAGAGGGCAACGCCGCGGGGCCGGGGGCCGTGTTGTGGCGGCGGGGGGCTGCTGATACAATCTCTAGAACGCTTTGGGGCAGTCGCCGGTCGGGGGAGTGGAGCGGGGGGGGGGGGGGGGGCGGCGTCCGGCCCCTGAAGCCGTATCACGGGTTACGGAGGGAGACGCGGTGGTTCTGAGCGACCGGACCATCAAGGAGCAGATTTCCAAGGGGCGCATCGTCATTGACCCCCTGGACGAGCAGGACATTCAGCCCGCCAGCGTGGACGTGCGCCTCGACCACCGAGTCCTGGTGTTCCGCAACGCCCGGAGGCCCTACATCGACCTGCGGGACCGGACCGACGACCTGACGGAGTTGGTGGAGATAGAGGAGGACGGCGGGTTGACGCTGCATCCCGGCGAGTTTGTGCTGGCCGGCACGGTGGAGCATATCGAGGTGCCAGACGACCTGGTGGCCCGGCTGGAGGGGAAGAGCTCCCTGGGCAGGGTGGGGCTGGTCATTCACTCCACGGCGGGCTACGTCGACCCCGGGTGGAAGGGACGCCTGACCCTGGAGTTGACCAACATTGCGCGGCTCCCCATAGTCCTGTACCGGGGCATGAAAATCGGGCAGATATCCTTCCTCAACCTGACCACCCCGGCAGAGCGGCTCTACGGGTCAACCTCGTTGGGGAGCAAGTACCAGGGCCAAACGGGGCCGACGGCGAGCCGCTACTACAAGAACTTTTAGATGAATCCCATGAGTCACGCCTTGGCCCTCGCCAGGGAGGTTGAGGGTGGAACCAGTCCCAATCCTCCCGTGGGAGCGGTGGTGGTGAAGGACGGGCGTGTCGCGGGCGAGGGGGCCACCCAGCCGCCGGGACAGGACCACGCCGAGATAGTGGCCCTGCGACAGGCCGGCGAGGAGACCCGGGGTTCCACCCTCTACGTGACCCTGGAGCCGTGCTGCGTCCACGGGCTAACCCCGCCTTGCGTCGAGGCCATCATCGCGGCGGGGGTCCGGGAGGCGCGGGTGGCCGCCATCGACCCCAACCCCCGGGTTATGGGCAGGGGCATGGCGGCCCTGCGAGCGGCGGGCGTCGAGACGCGGTTGGGTGAGGGGGGGGAGGAGGCCAAGGAGTTGTACGCGCCCTTCGCCAAGCACGTCAACAAGGGCATTCCCTTCGTCACCGCGAAGTTCGCCGTCAGTCTGGACGGCAAGATAGCCACGCGGACGGGGCATTCCCAGTGGATAACCGGCGAGGCGGCCCGGGGCGTGGCCCATCAATGGCGCAGGGCCTCGGACGCCGTGATGGTGGGCATCAACACGGCCCTCAGGGACGACCCCAGGCTTACGGCCCGGGGCGACGACGGGCGGGCCGCCGCGCGCCAGCCTCTGAGGGTGGTGGTGGACAGCGAGGGCCGGACTCCCTCCACCGCCAAGATGCTATCGGAGCCGGGAAAGACCCTCATCGCCACCGCCGGGGCCTCCCGGCAGGCGTCGGAGCGGCTGGAAAAGGCCGGGGCAAAGGTCTTGTCGCTCCCACAGAGGGACGGCTGCGTGGACCTGGAGTCGCTGCTGCGAGAGTTGGGCGGGCGGGGCGTGGTCAGTCTCCTGGCGGAGGGCGGCGGCGCCCTGCTTGGTTCCCTCTTCGACCATGGCCTCGTGGATAGGGCCCTGGCCTTCATCGCCCCTGTTATCATAGGAGGCAGAGACGCGCCATCGCCTGTGGAGGGTCGCGGCGCGGCGCATCTGCCGGCGACGGTGGCCCTGGAGCGGGTCCAGGTCGAGCGCATAGGGCGGGACCTGCTGGTGAAGGGGTATCCTGAAACGAGGAGCTAACGTGTTTACGGGCATAGTAGAAGAGGTGGGAAGAGTGGACTCCCCGGAGGCCGGCAGGCTCCGGGTACGGGCCGAGCGGGTGATGGATGACCTGTCCGCCGGGGATAGCATATCGGTTAACGGGGCGTGTCTAACCGCCGTCGCCCTGCATCCCTGGGGCTTTGAGGTGGACCTGGCCCCCGAAACCCTGCAACGCTCCAACTTGGGCGGTCTGAAGGACGGCGCCGCCGTGAATCTTGAGCGGGCTTTGGCGGCCAACGGCAGGCTGGGAGGACACGTCGTTCAGGGCCACGTGGACGCCGTCGGGCGCATCGGGGCGGTGAACCCGGAAGGGTCGGGGGGGATGACGCGGGTCGAGGCCCCCACGGAGTTGATGCGCTACATCGTCGAGAAGGGGTTCGTGGCGGTGGAGGGAATTAGCCTAACTGTGGTAAAGGCCTTCAGTTCCTCTTTCACCATCTCTGTGATACCATATACCCTTGAAAACACCAACCTAAAGGAGCATCGGGCGGGCGACTTGGTGAACTTGGAGGTGGACATTCTGGCCAAGTACGTGGAAAGTCTGTTGCCCTTTCAGCGACAAGGGGAAGCCGGGATCCCGGAATAAGTCATGGCTCTGGCGACGATAGAAGAGGCCCTTAAGGACTACAAGGAGGGTAAGTTCCTTATAGTCGTTGACGACGCCAAGCGGGAGAACGAGGGCGACATCTGCATAGCCGCCGACGCGGTGACCCCGGAAGCCATCAACTTTATGACGAAACACGCCCGCGGCCTGCCCTGTATGCCGGTCACCGCCGAGTACCTAGAGCGGCTGAACATCCCCATGATGGGGGAGGCCAGCGAGCGCAGTATGCACGGCACCGCCTACGCCATGTCCATCGACTACATGAAGGACACCAGCACCGGCATATCGGCCTACGACAGGGCGGCCACGGTTAAGGCGGTGATAGACCCCGGCAGCAGCCCCAAGGACTTCGCCCAGCCGGGCCACACCTTCCCCCTGCGGTACAGGGAGGGCGGGGTGCTGGCGCGCCCCGGTCACACGGAGGCCAGCGTGGACTTGGCCAAGATGGCCGGCATGAGTCCCGCCGCCGTGGTGTGCGAGATAATGAAGCCGGACGGGGCTATGGCGCGGATAGAGGACTTGGAGTCCTTCTCCAGCGAGCACGGCATAAAGATCATCTCCATAGCTCAACTGATAGCCTACAGGAGACGGACGGAGAAGCTGGCTCAGAGGGTGGGCGAGGCCCGGCTTCCAACCAGGTACGGCGAGTTCACGGTGTACGGCTACAAGAGCGCCTTTGAGCAGGAGCAGCACATGGCCCTGACCTTGGGCGAGTGGAGGCCGGACGAGGCTATCCTGGTGCGCATACACAGCCAGTGCTTCACGGGGGACATCTTCCGCAGCGTCCGGTGCGACTGCGGCGAGCAGGTGGAACAGGCCCTGAAGGCCATCGCGTCGGAGGGCAAGGGCGCCTTCCTGTACATGCGGCAGGAGGGGCGGGGCATTGGGCTTCACAACAAGATACGCTCATATCACTTGCAGGATGACGGGTTGGACACCGTTGAGGCCAACGAGGAGTTGGGGTTCGAGCCGGACCTGCGGAACTACAGCGCCGGGGCGCAGATTCTGGTGGACTTGGGCGTGGGCCGTATGCGGCTCCTGACCAACAACCCGCAGAAGATTACAGAGCTTAGCGGCTTTGGCCTGGAGGTGGTGGAGCGGATACCCATTGAGGTGAAGGCCACCAAGGATAACGAAAAGTACCTGAAGGCGAAACGCGAAAAGCTGGGCCACATCATCCACCCGGAGTAGGCCCCGGCTCCCCCGGCGCGAGGCCGCGCCTACCCCCCACGTCATTCCCGCTCCCCCACGCGCCCTTCCCGCCTGCCCCACTTCGTCATTCCCGCTCCCCTCCCTCCGTCATTCCCGCGCAGGCGGGAATCCATCTTCCTTACTTGGTTGCGACAGGGCCGCGCCGCGCAGGTAAGGGCCGGGGCCTTACGGCCAAGACCCTGAATGCCCCCATTTCGTCAAGGGGACAAGGACGGCAGCGTCCACGAGGGGGCGTGTGCGCCGGAACCGCCTCTACGGGCGAGGCCGGAATTCGGGGCGCCGGTTTTGAGTCGAAACCTTCCTGGATTCCCGCCTGCGCGGGAATGACGGAAAAGGGGAGGGGCGGGCAATGGCCGGAGGGCGGCCAACGCGTGGCTCCAAGGCGTCGCAGCAGCGGTAAGGAAGATGGATTCCCGCCTGCGCGGGAATGACGGGAAAGGGTAAACGCTTTGGCGGCCCCTTAGCAGGCAAGCGGGAGGCCACGCCTCCCTTGGCAAGACTCTAGCGCAATCGCCATTCCCGCCCTCTTATCCGTCATTCCCGTGAAAACGGGAATCCAGGAAGCCCCCAAACGCAGGAACAGCCCTCTTCAAAACTTAAGCGGGCACCCGCGCCCTTCCCGCCTGCCCCACTCCGTCATTCCCGCGCAGGCGGGAATCCATCTTTCCTCCCTATATTAGACTAGGGCAACAGCGCAAATCGCCGGTAAGCGCTAGTCCCGTTACGGCCAAGACCCGCGTTGAGGGCGCAACCGACGGGTCGACGCCGGGGTTTGGGGCGTTGGTTCTGCTGTGTAGGGTTCCTGGATTCCCGTTTTCACGGGAATGACGGAAAGGAGGGGCGGGAATCCATCCCCTAACGCAGGGCCGGCGCTCGTCAAAACTAAAGGGGCGCCTAGGCGCCCTTCACGGCTGTTCGGCCACCGTCGCCAGCAGATACGCCTTGAGAAAGTCGTCGATGTCGCCGTCCAGCACGGCGTCGGCGTCGGATACCTGGAACTCGCTGCGGTGGTCCTTCACCAGCTTGTAGGGGTGAAGCACGTAACTTCTAATCTGACTGCCCCACTCGGCGGGGGCGCGCTCGCCCCGCAACTCCGCCAACTCCTTGGCCCGCTCCTCCATACGCAACTGGAGGAGCCGCGCCTTCAGGATGGTGGCTGCGTTTTCCCGGTTCTGGCGTTGGGAGCGCTCCGTTTGGCAGGAAACCACCAGGCCGGTGGGCAGGTGGGTGAGCCGCACGGCGGATGACACCTTCTGCACGTTCTGCCCCCCGGGGCCGCTGGAGCGGAAGAAGTCTATCTTCAGGTCCTCGGGGCGTATGTCCACCTCGGCGTCCTCCTCACCGGCGGCCGGCAGCACCTCCACGTGGGCGAATGAGGTATGCCGGAGGTGGTCGCTGTTGAAGGGGGAGAGGCGCACCAGCCGGTGCACGCCCTTTTCAGCCTTGAGATAGCCAAAGGGCAGACTGCCGTCTATCTCAAGGGCCGCGCTCTTAATGCCGGCCTCCTCCCCCTCGGACAGGTCAAGGACCTGGGCGTGGCAGCCGTGGCGCTCGGCCCATCGCAAATACATGCGGAGGAGCATCCGGGACCAGTCCTGGGAGTCGACGCCCCCCGCCCCCGACTGTATCGATAGGATGGCCGGGCGGTCGTCGTAGGGGCCTGATAGGGTTATCTCCACCTCCTTCTCCTCCAAGGCCGTGAAGAAGGCGTGGGTCTCGTCGGCCAGCTGATGGGCCAGGGAGTCGTCCTGTTCCGCCAAGGACATGTCCACCAGTTCCAGAAGGGCGGCGCCCTGCTCCTCCATGCCGCGCCAGACGCCGACCGTCTCCTTGAGGCGCGACAGGCGGCGCATTTGGGCCTGAGCGGACTGGGGGTCGTCCCAGAAGGCCTGCTCATAGGCCTCCTTTTCGATTTTCGCTATCTCCCGTTCCTTGGCTGAGACGTCAAAGGCGGGAGAGCACCCGGCCGACCTTAAGGGTCATCTCTTGGAGTTGATGCCTCAGTTCCTGCAATGGTTCCTCCCTGACGGGCCGGCCCGGGGCCGGGTGATGGGTTCCCTGGTAGATTATACGATATCCGAGCGTCCGGCGGTTGAGGGCAAACGCCCGGCGGCCGCTTGGTGGGCCAGGCGGGTGGGTTCGGGAATGCGGAGGCCGCGGCCGCACCGGAGAACCCACTGAACGGCGGATTCCAAGTCTATCTTGTGGCCAACGGATACGTACACCGGCGACACGCCGCTTCGCGTCCGCAGGGCCGCGCCCACCCCCTCGCCGCGGTCGACCAGAGGGGCTTGGGAACCTCTTTCAAGGCCAAGCGGCGAGTGATTGCCCGTGAGGATGGACTTGGCGCAGCCGATGGTGGGAACGCCCGTCAGCAGACCGAGATGGCAGGCGACGCCAAAGCGCCTCGGATGGGCCAACCCCTGACCGTCCACCATGATGAGGTCGGGAGTCACGGAGAGGGAGCGGAGGGCCTCTGCCAAGACGGGGATTTCGCGAAAGGATAGGAGGCCGGGCGTGTAGGGCATTGGAGGGATGGCCTGGGCCGTCCGGACCTCGCCCACGGCCAGAGTGACGGTGTCGAGGAGCGCTACGGCCCCGGTGGCGAGACCCTGGCGGTTGGCCCCCGAAATGTCCACCCCTGCTATCCACCGCGCCCCCGCGGGAACCTCGGATGTGAGCGACACCTGAGACGCCAGTCGCCGTTGTATGCCTCTGGCGGCCTCCGGGGTCACGTTCCAGGGGTGCAGGTCCTTGAGCTTCACCCCCTGATTATACCACCGCGGCGGGGGTGGCCCGGCGGCGGGGGCGGCACCGGCCCGCCGCCGCCGTCATGCCTTCCTTCCACCATGCCCGCGCCCTCTCCCGCCCTCTTATCCGTCATTCCCTTTTCTCCCCCTTCCGTCATTCCCGCCCCCCTTCCCGTCATTCCCACGCAGGCGGGAATCCATCTTCCCTCCTCTCATCAGATGAACAGACCATCCAACCATTACGGATAATAACTGTGGGCGAGAGCCGGAAGGCGCCAACCCGGGACGCTTATACGGATGGGAGCGCGCGCCGTGGAGCGGTTGTCCCGGCGCAAGGTCAAGAGGGGATGGATTCCCGCCTGCGCGGGAATGACGGATGGGGAGGCGGGAATCTAGCAGCCCAAAGCAGGACCAACGCTCTTCAAAACAAAGTGGGCGCACGCGCCCTTCCCGCCTGCGCGGGAATGACGGATGGGGGAGGCGGGAATCTAGCAGCCCAAAGCAGGACCAACGCTCTTCAAAACAAAGTGGGCGCACGCGCCCTTCCCGCCTGCGCGGGAATGACGGAACAGAGGTGAAGGCGGGAATCTAGCAGCCCAAAGCAGGGCGAACGCTCGTCAAGACAAAGTGGGCGCACGCGCCCTTCCCGCCTGCGCGGGAATGACGGAATAGTAGGCGGGAAGGGCGGATGGGGGGAGACGCAACCGTTCCCCCCACGGCCTAGTACTCAATGGCGAACAGCGCCTCCACCGTCACCGACACCTCCAACTCGCCTACGTTTATGGGCGTCGACGCCTCATACACGTCGCGGGCAAACTCCGCGCCGTACTGCAACCGCGGCGACGGGGACCCTCCAATGCCCTGCGATATGTACACCGGCTTTCCGAGGCGCACCCCCGTCAGCCTTGCCAACTCCTCCGCCTGGGCCGTCGCCCTGCTCACCGCCGCCGCCTGAGCTATCCGCACCAGCGCGTCGGTGTCCTCTATGGAAAAATCGATGCCGTTAACCTGCGTCGCGTTGCCCCCGGCCTTCACAACGTCGGTTATCAGGGCGCCGATTCCGTCCATGTCCCTGGTCTTAATTCTGAGATGGTTGGTGACCTGGTACCCCGCAAGGACCCGCTCGTTATCCGGCGTGTAGCGGTACTGGGGATTGATGTTGAAGTAGCTGGTCTGCGTGTCCGCGTCCGACACGCCATACAGGGGCAGCACGGCCAGCACGGCGTCGAGAGAGGCGTTGGCCTGCTGAAGGGCGTCCGTCACGCTATCCGCCGTCACCTGCACCCCCAGATTCACCGTGGCCAGGTTCGGCGGCTTCGTCGCCTGGCCCGTTCCCGTCACGCGAATGCCGCGCTGCGAATACCCGTCTCCCAGCGCGGCCTCCGACGCCCCGCTCCCCCGTTCCGCCACGTCCGCCCTTACAAAGGCCGCGGTCAGCGCCAAGACCGCCGCAAGGCCGCACAACAAAATCGCCACTCTAAACGTCTTCATCCCGCATTCCCCCTTGAGTTTTGTTGGAAGTCCCACTCCGCCCTTTGACGGCTCATACTCCCAATGATAGCATCCCTGACACTGGCGCGGTACATGAGGAAGGACGCCGCGCCCACAGAGGAGGCGCGAAATGCGTAACGTTGTTGGCTCCGGACCCTTCACCTATGAGGTTGACGAGGAGTGGGCGCGGCTGCCCCAGGGCTGGGAGATGACCGCCGCCGCCGTTGCGGGAGACTCCCATGACCGCGTCTACGTCTTCGACCGTGGCGACCACCCCGTTATGGTCTTCGATAGGGATGGCGCCTTTCTCTACTCTTGGGGCGAGGGCCTCATCAGGATGGCCCACGCCATTCACGTCGACGCCCACGACAACGTTTGGCTCGTCGACAGCCACGGCGGGCAGGTGATGAAGTTCACCACCGAGGGCAAGCCCCTCATGACCATCGGCGTCAGGGGCTACCGCTCCGACACCGGCGTCGACCCCAACGACTTCCGCTCCGACACCCATCTGCGCGTCACCCACCCCGGCGGCCCCTTCAACATCCCCGCCGGCGTCGCGGTGGCCCCCTCAGGCGACGTGTTCGTCGCCGACGGGTACGCAAACTGCCGCGTGCACCGGTTCTCCCCCCAAGGCGAACTCATCACCTCCTGGGGAACCCCGGGCGCGGCCCCGGGCCAGTTCAACCTTCCCCACGGCGTGTCCATAGACCGGCATGGGCGGGTCCTGGTCTCCGACCGGGAGAACGACCGCGTGCAGCTATTCACCCAGGACGGCGAGTTCCTGTCCGTCTGGCCCGCGCCTCTCGTCGGCCCGGCCCTCGTTCACCTGGACCGCAGCGACGTGGCCTACGTGCCGGAACACAACGGCGGCTTCTTCAGCGTCCTGACCCTGGAGGGCGAACGGCTGGCCCGGTGGGGTTCGGAGGCCAACCGCGCCTGCCACGGCGTTTGGGTGGACTCCCGAGGCGACGTCTACTTCATTCAGCCCGGAGCCTTCGGCCCCAAGCGCCGCGTCGTCAAATACCGCCTCTCCCCGCCAAGGCCCTGAAGAGCACAACGCCTTGACAACGCCCAGCGATGGGTTTGATAATGCGCCACAAGGTGAAATCCCTTGATTGAAGTACGGCCCTACCAGGAGGAGTTGCTAAGGCAGGTGGATGAGGCCCTGGCTCGTCCGGACGCCAGGGTTATGATGCAACTCCCCACCGGCGGCGGAAAAACCCAAATCGCCGGCGCGCTGTTGAACCGGTGGCTGGGAGACGGACGCAAAGCGGTCTGGCTCACCCACCGCAAGGGGTTGGCCAAACAAACGGAGAGCATGTTGAGCCAAGCCGGGGTTCCGGCCGCGGCTAACATCGTTTGGACTCCAAGCTCCGACGCTCCGGTAATAACCAACGGCGTCGTTATCCTCATGGCCCAGACAGTGAGCCGCCGCAACGACCATAGAAGCGTGTGGGACCGCTACGACGACGGCGACCTGATGATTATAGACGAGGCCCACCATGCCCCAGCCGAGGGTTGGGCTAGGGCCATGGAGCAATGGCCCGGTCCGGTATTGGGCATGACGGCCACGCCGTGGCGCCTCTCTGAGAAGGAAGGGTTTGATCACCTGTTCAAAACCTTGCTCTCTGGCCCTCAGGTCGTAGACTTACAGTCCGACAAATGGCTCTGCAAGGCGCGGGTCCTATCGCCGGCAGAGGAGGAGCGGATTAAGGGCGGGACGGTTGCCAGCACGGGGGACTACAACGAGCCGGGCATTGAACGGGCGAACGAAGGCCGTGACATTCTCACCGCCGGCGCCTTGCGGTTCTGGCAAAGCCATGGCGATGATCGTCAAACCGTTGTCTACGCCGTTTCGGTAGGACACGCCGAAAACCTTGTCGAAGAGTTCAATGCCGCCGGTATTCCCGCCGCCTGTATGGTGGGTAAAACTCCTGACGAGGAGCGCGCTGATATCATAGCCCGGTTCCAACAGGGAACCCTTAAAGCCCTGGTCAACGTGGACGTAGCCACCGAGGGATTCGACCTGCCCGACGCCGCCTGTGTCATGTTGACCCGTCCCACCCTGAGCCTATCCCTCTACCTGCAAATGGTGGGACGCGGCCTGCGTCCAAAAGAGGACGGTGGCGACTGTCTGGTCCTGGACTTGGCTGGCAACGCGCCGCTCCACGGGCTGCCGGAGGAAGTCAGGGAGTGGTCGTTAAAACTTAGGGAACATGTGCGGCCATCCGGAGAATCCCCGGTGGTCCATTGCCCGGACTGCAAAGGCCTATCTCCCGCCTCCAGCCACCAGTGCGGCCATTGCGGCGAGCCCTTCGGCGAAATCTGCGGCCGGTGTGTCGTGTGGCGGGCGTGGAAGCGGTGGGGGTTGAAGGCATCCTGCCCTAAAAACCACGACCCGGTTTGCGATTGGTGCCACTACGACGCCCATATTAAGGCCAAATTGTCTGTTACCAAAGAACTAGAGGAGGCGTCTATGCCGCAGCCCGATGACGAACTCTCACCCGACCGTGACCCCTTCCTTAAGAACCTGATAAAGAATGAGCGGATACGCCATGTGAAAGTTCGTGAGCAGCGAATGGATGAGTTGAAGCGCGACATTGAGACCCGTGAGTCGGAGTTAAGCAACGAGAACAAGCTGGAAAAGCGGTTTAAGCGTCATCTTACCGGGCTTCCACCGTCAGAACAGCCACGAACTAGGCTACAATGGTCATGGCAATTCGTTAAATGGGATGAGGGCTTCAGGAAAGAGCTTGCGGATTGGAAGAAAGAATTTGGCGAGCTAGAGGCCCAGCCGGTAGACAAAGGGCTTGTCTTGAATAAGGTTAGGGACCGGCTGATGGGGCTCTTTGAGGCTGAAGCGAGGGAGGTCGGTCTGGTCTCAGGCGGCTCATCGGAGGAAAGCGTCCTTGAAGACTCATCCCAAGACCTCCCGGACCTTCCTCCAACCGGTCCGGGTGAGTGGGTGACCTTTGAGGGTCTTGGCCAGTGGCACAAGAGCACGGGAAGTAAAGACAGGTCGATAAAGCCGCAGCGCGTTCGATTTCCAGGCGAAAAAGAGAAGGCGATTAAAGATGTTTGGATTAGCCTCATCCTTGAGACCGCCGAGTGGTCGATAAGACGAGGTCTGCTTACTACCGAGAGTGGCAAGGGGATCCAACTTGCGGATAAGAAGAGTAGCAAAACGTATTTGATTCATACGTCGTCAGTTCATCCAAGCAAACGGCCTTTCGGTAATCCTAAGCAACTGACAAACGGATTGTACTTGAATAGTCAGTTGTCGGCGAAGCGAATCACTTTGTCTTGTGGAAACCTTGTCGCCAAATTCGGCCAGAACCCGGCCCAATTCAAAGTCTTCCTTAGCAAGTAGCCGCTTATCCTTGCTGGCCCTCCACGACTGACCGGCAAGGCGGCCAAGGGGTCGTTTCCTCCCGCCGCGTCCCCGTCTCCATCCCGTCAGAGCGACAACCTCAAGCCAGCGTAAAGCCTCCGGCCGGCCTTGGGACGCTCCAAGGGTGGCGCGTTGGGCTGGCAGCAGGTATGATAGCTCACCATCGCCAAAATAGGAGGCTCAACGCCATGACCACCGAGAACGCCACCGCAACCGGCCCAGACCTGCCCATCAACGCCATGTTCCACCGGTTAGACCCCGAATATGCCCAAGCCGTCGTCAAACGCGCCCTTGAATTCCGGGGCAAGGCGCCGAAAAGCCTCCGCGACTCCTTCAACTACGCCATCCGCAACAACGTGAAGGTGGACGGCTTCCAGAACGCGGACCGTGCGTCGCCCAATCAACTCAAAATTCCCGCCCTAGTGGGGATTATCGAAGGAGCCGATAAACTGGCGGGCGCCGTCCTCAAGACGTGGGTCGAGTCCCACCCCCAACTCCGCGGCGCCGTGGCTGAACGACTCGAAGGCGCGGGCATCCCCGCCGGCTGCCCCGGCTTCAAGGAGGGCAGTTTCGACTCCCTGTGGGAGTGGGCGGACTATACGGCCCATTTAGCCGCCATCCTTGAGGCTGACGACGGCCTGAACGTGAACGACGTTCACCTCATGCTCTGCTGTCTTTCAGGCCGCGTCCCGGACTCCCGGGAGCCGTCGCCGCCCAGTTCTTCCCTCCTTGACGGCTTCCTTCAGCAGTTGGACGCGCTTCCCCCAGACGCGCCGGACTGGGACGACGTTGAAGGCTTCGTTCACGCTCTGGCGAAAATCGCGGTGACAAAGGAGGCCGACCGCGCCGGCGTTCAGACAGAAGCCCTAAAAGACGCCATCTCTAAGGCCGCCGGCGAGTTCCGGGACGACCTGCTGTACCTGGACGTTTCCCTCGACTCCTGGCTAGACGACGCCACCTCAAGGGCCGGCGTCATCCCGGAGGCCTTGGCCGTGGCCAACCGGCTGGGGGATTTGTTGGAGGAGTACCGCCTCCTGCGCCCTCAGGCCCCCTCAAGGGCGGAGGAGGTCGCCCGCGCCCCTCAGAGGTCGGAAAAGGAGGATGGCATCCTGGCCGCCGTGGAGAGTTGGCGCGGCCTCATGTCAGATTACGACGCCGCCCAGGAGAAGGCCGCCGCCGCCGCGGAAGCCGCTTCCCAAGAAGCCGGCGGAGACCCGTCCGAGCCGTTAGACGGAACCGAGGGCTCCCCCGCCGGCGCCGGTGGCCTTGAAGCCGGACCCGCCCCGGAGGACCAGGTGGTCCCGGCTGAGGACTACCGGGCCTTGGAGTCGCGGAACCAGGAGTTGGAGCGGCAGAACTCCGGCCTCCAGGATGACAAGGAGTTCCTTGACGCTGAGAACAGCGAGTTCAGGAGCGAGATATCGCGTCTCCAGCAGATGGAGGAGTACTGGCGCGACATGTACGTCGCGGCGAAGGCGGCCGGCGGCCAGGACGACGAGTCGCAGACGCCGACCTTCGCCAGCGTCAACGAGGCCATCGACCACGCCAAGAAGACCTACCCCGACGAGCTGCTCTTTGCCCTCAACTCCAAGTCCGACAAGGACAACCCCTTCCGGAACCCGCAGGAGGTCTTTGACGCCCTGGCCTGGCTTGCCACCGAGTACCGTTCCCACCGGGTCAACCCCAACCCCGGCTCCGCGCCTGACTTCAAGAGCGGGATAAAGGAGGCCTGCCCCGGCTGGTCCTACAAGTCGGGCCAGACCAAGGTGACGAGGGAGCAGTTCCTCGAGTGGTACACCACCCACGTGGAGGACAGGCTCTATAACCTGGACCACCACGTTGGGAAGGGCGTGCGCGGCAACCCGCAGTACAACATCCGCATCGCCTTCGCCTGGGACGACGAGCGGCAGAAGGTGTTGATAGGCTACCTCGGCCCCCACCAGAAGACCCGCCAGACCTAGCCGGCGCCGGCTGCCGGGGTGGGTAGACTAGCTGGCGCTTGCGGGTAAGCGGGGACCGGGGCGCCCACTTAGTTTTGAAGAGAGCCGGTTCTGCGTTGGAGGCTTCTGCCTACCCCTGTCCGCATTCCCGCCTCCTGTCCGTCATTCCCGCGCAGGCGGGAATCCATCCCCCCATCCCCCTATTTCCCCTGAAATCCGGCGCATAAGTACTTGACAAAATGCTCTTTTGTGTTATAATACTTTTTCGCTGAATTGAAGTCGCGGCGCCATGCCGCTCGCCCCGTCGTAAATATCCCCGCACAGCCTGATTTATGGTTAATCTGTGGGCGAGGTTTGGGCGCAGCAGCTTCAGAGAACATAACTTAAGGGAGGTTTCACATGAACGTGGTGAATTTCTACCATGACCCCGGTTTCAGTTACTTTTTCTCGGATCACGCTCAAAGGAGGTTCCAGCAGCGCGGAATAAATCGGGAACACATAGAAACCATGTTGCTCAATGGCAAACTCAGACACCACAAATATCGTAAGTCTAATAAGAAGCGTGACAATAAGAACGTATACATCGTTTCAATGGATAGCAGATGCCGCAGGCGCGCCCGCTCTAAGATAGGCGCCGAGGGGTATAAGAGGCAGAGCGAGGCCTTTAACATTTACCTGGTTGTCGTGAAGTCCACAGGCGGCGTCGTTGGCTGTATGGAATACCAGGTCATCACAGTAGCCCATCGCAAAACCCGGCTGAAGTTCTAGACTCCGGACGGGGGTCGCTCGCTCTCCCAGGCCCGCCTCCCTCCCTGGTTTCTACGCGCAGGCGGGAATCCAGGGAGGCCCCGACCCAAATCCGGCGCCCCGAATTCCGGTCTCACCCGCAGAGGCGTTTCCGGCGCGTCCCTCGTGGCGCTGCCGTCCTTGTCTCCTTGACGATATGGGGGGCATTCAGGGTCTTGGCCGGAAAGGGGGCAAGCGTTTGCCGGCGATTTGCGCGGGTCGCCTTGGCGTAATAGAGGGGTGGAAGATGGATTCCCGCCTGCGCGGGAATGACGGAAAGAGGGCCGGGGTTGCGAGCCGTTGCGCCGTTGCCCCGTCGCAATGCCGGAAGGAGGGGATCGATTCCCGCCTGCGCGGGAATGACGGATAAGAGGGCGGGAATGCGGATAGGGGTGGGCAAAAGCCTCCAACGCAGAACCACGCTCTTCAAACCTAAGCGGGCACGCGTGCCCTTCCCGCCTGCGCGGGAATGACGGAAGGGAGGGTCGATGGCCGGCAGGGGGCGAGAGGCGTCGGGCCAACGGCGGCAATTGACTTTTGCCGCCGTTGGCGCTAAGTAACTACCTATAGATATTTCTCGCCCATCCATCAAATCTAAATCTCACAGGAGGCCCCATGCCTAGACAGTATTTTGGAGGAGAACTCCCCGACTACTACATCGTAGACTCCGACTCCCACATCGATGAGACCCTGTGCGAACTGTGGCGCCGGTTCCCGCCCCACCTCCAGCCCTTCGCGCCCCGCAAGTTCGTTGACTCCAACTGGAAGGACCTGGGCGCCGAGGCCCGCGGCAGCGGCCGGTCGACCATGCGGCAGTACGACCACATCTGGGTGCTTGAGCACTCCAAGGTCTTCCCCAACTCCGACTTCCGCACGGGGCCTCACGGCAAGCTCGCCAACTTCGCCCCCCACAGCCCCGACCAGTGGTACGACCGCGAGGGCGAGCGGGACCCCAAGAGCCGCGTCAAGGACCTGGACGACGAGGGCTTCGACCTCACCTTCGTCTTCTGCGTCCTCCACCAGAACCTCCTCAACACCGTGGACAACCCGGAGGTGGCCTACCACTTCGCCAAGGGTTGGAATGACTGGATCAGCGAGTGGACCGACGGTTACACACACCGCATCCGGGGCACGGCCATCCTTCCCCTCCACGACGTGGACGTAGCCGTGAAGGAACTCAGGCGCGCCGCCGACCTGGGCCTGGGCGGGGCCTACATCCCCTGCCAGTTCAAGGGCGAGTGGACCTACAAGGAGCGGTTTTGGCCCATCTTGGAGGAGTGCCAGCGCCTGGGGATGCCCATATCCATACACCAGCAGCTCCACGAGTCGGTGGGTATGCGGCGCCTCGACAACGAGTTCCTAAAGCACCTCTTCATGGGCATCGACGCCCCCTTCTCCGTCGTGGGCTTCATCGCCAGCGGCGTCTTGGACAGGTTCCCGGAGCTTAAGATAGCCTGGATTGAGCAGGGCTGCGGCTGGCTTCCCTTCTACATGGACCGGCTGGAAGAGCACTACGAGATTATGCCGGACTCGGTTCCCACCCCCCGCCACCAGGACCCCAACGACTACTTCGGCGACCAGCTTTTCATCTGCTTTGAGCCGGAGGAGGCCGACTACCTCCCCTTCCTGGAAAAGAAGGTCGGGCCCAACGGCATCATCATCGGCTCCGACTACTCCCACTTCGACTGCCTCTCCCCCTTCTCCGTCCAAAAGGTGCTGGACCACCCGGAACTGAGCGACGAAAGCAAGAAGAAGTTCCTCTCCGACAACCCCATACGCTTCTGGAACCTGGACCCGGCCACCCACCGGCGCCGGGTTCCCATAGAGGCCGCCCACGCGCCATGATGAGGAATAGCGGTTGCGTGTCCACCCTCTACCTCGTCTCCTGCGTAAAGGGGAAGCGGGCGGAGCCTCTGCCGGCCAAGGAGCTTTACGACTCGACGCGCTTCAAGCTGTGCCGCCGCTACGTGGAGGGACTGGGCGGCCGGTGGCTCATCCTGTCGGCCAAGCACGGGGTAGTTTCGCCGGAGGAGGTCATCGCGCCGTACGACACCTACATGGGTTCCCTTACGATTGCCCAGCGGCGCCGGTGGGCGGATGGCGTCATGGGCGCGTTGGAACCGCATCTGGGCGGCGTCCGGCGCGTCTGCTTCCTCGCCGGCAGGGACTACTACGGGCTTCTGCTCCAGCCCCTGGAAAGGCGCGGAGTGGCGGTTGAGACACCCTTGGCGCACATGAGGCAGGGCGAGCAGATGGCCTGGCTCAAGAAGGAGGCTCAAAGATGACGCGGCATACCTCAGCAACTCCGGACGGCTCCAAGGCCGTGGTGGAAGCCCTGAAGGAGCACGGCCAGCGCTACTACCAGCCCGACAGGGAAAGGCTCCCCAAGCACGTGGGAGACCTGGTCTACACCAACCCCTTCGCCTTCCTGGTGGGCGCGGCCTTCGATAGGGGCCTGCCTTGGAAGAGCGCGTGGGAGATCCCTTACCGGATAGACCAGCGGGGGATGCTGGACCCCTTCAAGCTGGCCTCGTCGTCGGAGGCTCGCCTGAAGCGGCTGCTGGAAAGCCTGCCCGTGAGACCCCGCTACGGCGGCGGGGCCAGAACCCTGAAGGAAGCGGCGGCCCTGGTCGTTAAACATGGAGGCAACGCCGCCGCCATCTGGGAAGGGGTCTCCCCCACCCAGGCGTCGCGGCGGCTCCGGAGCATACACGGCGTCGGCCCCGGCATAGCGAGCATGGCCGTTCGCCTTCTGCATGACGATTGGGGCATGTTCAAGGGGCAGGAGCGCGAGATTGACGTGAAGCCCGACGTTCACGTTATGCGGGTGTTCAAGCGCGCCGGCCTGGCGTCTTCCGAATCCGAGGGCGCGGCCGTGGAAGCCGCTCAGCGTCTGAATCCCGACTATCCGGCTCAACTGGACTGGCCGGCTTGGAACATCGGCCAGGAGTGGTGTCGTCCCACCGCTCCCGACTGCCCGGGCTGTCCTCTGACCAACCTTTGCCCCAAGCTCACCGGCTAACCGCCGCGCGGCGCAGCCCCTGATTCCTATCAAGAGGGCCTATCAATAGGGGGGCTAGGCGGATGGTCGTCCATCCTCCATTGACACCCTCACCCCGCCAGCCTAGAATACTTCTACCAACCCACGGCAGTTAACATAAACCTAAATCCACCCCTAAAGGAGGCGTCATGGCAAGAACGCTCCCCACCGCGGCGGACATTCGCCAGTACCACAGCTCCCTCAGCAACTGGGGACGCTGGGGCGCTGAAGACCAGTTGGGCGCCATGAACCTGATTACCCCGGAGAAGCGGCTCCAAGCCGTGAACCTGGTCGAGAAGGGAATCAGCGTCACCATGGGCCGCCCCATCGTGGCGGAAACCACCGCCGACGGCCCGGTGCCTCCAACCCTTTACATGATAGAGAGCGGCGAGGGGTGGCGGGACACCCCCGGCAAGAAGGAGATGGCCTCCCACAACGCCAGCGAGTATATCGGCTTCGTCTTCCACGGCTACGTGATGACCCACGTTGACGCCCTGTCCCACTGGTTCGACGGCGACAAGATGTACAACGGCCATCCCGCCGACGCCGTCCACACCCGCGGCGGGGCCACCTTGGAGAGCATCGACCTGCTCAGGAATGGCGTGGTCACCAGGGGCGTCCTCTTCGACTTTCCAACCCTCAAGGGCGTCGACTACATGCAGGAGCGCGAGGCCATCTTCCCCGAAGACTTGGACGCCGCGGAGAAGGAGTTAGGCGTCACCGTAGAGTCGGGGGATCTCCTCCTCATACGCACCGGGAACTGGGAACGGCGCAACGCGATAGGCCCCAGGAACCCCAGCGCCCCCGACGGCGGGGCCTCCGGCCTTCACGCCGCCTGCCTCCCCTGGCTGAGGGAGCGGGACATCGCCATGTTGGGCGGGGACCTGGCCCAGGACGTCCTGCCCAGCGGTTACCCGGAGTTTCCCCTGCCCGTTCACCAGGTCATCCTCACCGCCATGGGCTGCTGGATACTCGACAACTGCAACTTTGAAGAGGTGGCCCGCATGTGCAAGCAGGAGGGCCGCTACGAGTTCCTCACCGTGGTGACGCCCTTGCGAATGGCCAACGGCACCGGCGCCCCGGTGAACCCCATAGCCATCTTCTAAAGCGGCGGGTCGTTCCCCTCTCAGCCCAACGACAAACTTCGCCGGGTCCGGCGCGGGTTAGGAACTTATCCATGAGCCATCACCGGTTCCCCTACCCCGACTCCTACGTCATCGTCAACGGCTACCGGATGCACTATTTCCATTCGGGAGCCGAGGAGTCGTGCGCCGTGGTCCTCCTTCATGGCAACTACTCCTCCGGCTACTCCTACCGCCACCTGTTCTCCCGCCTGGCCCAAGCGGGCTGGGGATGCTTCGCCCCGGACTGCATCGGCTTTGGCGGCTCCGACAAACCCGCCGCCCTCAGCGCCCACACCTTCGACTTCCACAGCGACAACCTGGAGATCTTCATAAGGGAGTTGGGGCTGAGGAACCTGGTCTTGGTGGGCCAGGAGTGGGGCGGCCTGATGGCCCTTGACTACGCCATCAACCGCGCGGACAACACCGGGGCCCTGGTTCTGATGAACACAGCCCCCGTCCTCCGTAGCCCGGCCTCCAAGCTCCGGGGCCTGCTCCACCGCTCCTTTCTGGGCGACCTGCTGATTCGCCGCCTGAACCTCTCCCTTAGAGACGCGTCCCTCCGGGGGCGGGTCCACTACAGCGAGAACCTGGACCCGCAGGTGAAGGCCGAGTACCGCAGCCCCTTCCCCGACTACGCCTCCCGCGCCGGCCTGCTGGCCTTCACGCGCATGGCCCCCCGGTCGGGAAACGACTACGTATCCCTCCGCATGAAGGCCATTCGCGGCAGTTTGCCCGGTCTGAACGCGCCAACCCTGCTCATCGGCTCCGGGGCGGGGCCCGCGTCCGGCCGGGCCGAGGCCACCCTACTCCAGGGCCTCATTCCCCGGTCGGAGCTTCAAGTCCTGGACGACGGCGGCTACCTGCTTCAGGAGGACCGCCCGGACCTGCTCTCCGACTGGATACTCAGCTTCCTGGGCCGCCGCGCCCGGCCCTGACCGCCGCCGTGTTACGATTGCGTGTTATCATGGCCCAATGCCAGGAACGATGCCAACGCTGTCTCCTCTAACCGGTCCTCTGCCGCCGAGGGCGTCCCTTGTTTAAGCTGCTAAAAGACTTCACCGAGGCCTTCATAATGGCCCTGATAGTCTTCTCAATCCTCCAGGTGAGCGTTCAGCAGTTCCAGGTCGAAGGCTCCAGCATGTCGCCGACGGTTAACCCCGGCGAATACGTGGCCGTGAACAAGGTCAAGTACGCCAAGGTGGACATGGCCCGGTTCTCAAGGCTCATCCCCTTCTGGGACGCGTCGGATAGGGGCGTGGTGTACCCCTTCCTATCCGGCGGCCCCCAAAGAGGCGACGTGGTGGTGTTCCGCTTCCCCCAAAACCCCGAACGCAGCTTTGTGAAGCGGGTTATCGGACTACCCGGCGAGCGGGTCACCATAGCCCACGGCCTCACCTTCATAGACGGGGAACTCCTCAACGAGCCGTACCTGGACGTTAGGCCGCGGGACGAGACCATGGCGTTCCCGGCCTTGGGCCCGGACGAGTACTTTGTCATGGGGGACAACCGGCGCTACAGCAACGACTCCCGCCACTGGGACGGCCACTTCGCCGTGCCCCTCGAAAACATCATAGGCGGCAAGCTGCTGAGCTACGAACTCCCCTTCGACCTGTGGCTCTCCAACCCCGCCGACTAGCCCCGGCGCCGACAAAACGAAAAGACAGCGTAGGCGCCACGCCCGCCGCCTTGAGGAACCGCCCCCCAATTTGCTAGAATAGCTAACCTTGCCGCCTTACAACACAACATCAGCGCTGGCCCCGCGCCAGCAAGGAGTGACTGAGTGGGGAAGATAAACGTAGCCATTATAGGCGTGGGGAACTGCGCCTCGTCCCTCGTGCAGGGCATACACAAGTACCGCGAGATACCGGAAGGCGAGTCCATCCCCGGACTCATGCACCCCCGCATCGGGGACTACGAGATAGGCGACATAAACGTGGTGGCCGCCTTTGACATCGACGGCCAAAAGGTGGGGAAGGACCTCTCCGAGGCCATCTTCGCCAAGCCCAACAACACGATACCCTTCGCCGAGGTGCCTCACATGGGCGTTCAGGTGGAGAGGGGCATGACCCACGACGGCATCGGGAAGTACGTGTCCGACATCGTGAAGAAGGCGCCCGGCTCCACTGCCGACGTCACCCGGATTCTGAAGGAGCGGGAGTGCGACGTCGTTATCAACTACCTCCCCGTCGGCAGCGAGGACGCCACCAAGTGGTACATAGAGCAGGTCCTGAACGCGGGCTGCGGCTTCGTGAACTGCATCCCCGTTTTCGTCGCCAGGGAGGAGTACTGGCAGAACCGCTTCAAGAGCCGCGGCCTTCCCGTTGTGGGCGACGACATCAAGTCCCAGATAGGCGCCACCATCACCCACCGCGTCCTCACCCGCCTGTTCCGCGATAGGGGCGTCACCGTTGACAGGACCTACCAGCTCAACTTCGGCGGCAACACCGACTTCCTCAACATGTTGGAGCGGGAGCGGCTGGTCTCCAAGAAGATATCCAAGACCAACTCCGTGGCCTCCCAGATCGACTACGACATCGGCCCGGGCAACATCCACATCGGCCCCAGCGACCACGTGCCGTGGCTGGACGATAGGAAGTGGTGCTACATTCGCATTGAGGGGCATAACTTTGGCGGCGCCCCGGTGAACATGGAGCTTAAGCTGGAGGTGTGGGACAGCCCCAACTCCGCCGGCGTGGTGGTGGACGCCATACGCTGCTGCAAGCTGGCCATGGACAGGGGGGAGTCCGGAGCCGTGGTTGGCCCCAGCGCCTACTTTATGAAGTCGCCGCCCACTCAGTACAGCGACGACGAGGCCAGACAGATGGTGGAGGACTTCATTTCCCAAGAATAGCCGTATACATTCTTAAGCCCGTCACGACGCGCGAGGCCGTTGAATGAAGATTGCCCTGGTGTCGCCCTACGACTTCACCTGGCCCGGTGGAGTCACCGCTCACATCTCTCAGCTGGGCAACCAACTGGTGGTCATGGGCCACGAGGTAAAGATACTGGCCCCCTTCTCGCCCTCCCGGCTTGAGAACCCCGGCCTCAACTTCGTGCCTCTGGGCCGCAGCCTCCCCATACCAACCGGCGGGTCCATAGCCCGCATATCCCTATCGGCCTGGCTCTATCGCAAGGTGCGCAGCCTCCTTCGCCAGGAGCGGTTCGACGTCATTCACCTTCACGAACCCCTAACCCCCTACCTGCCCCTGGCCGTGCTCCAGTGCTCCGAATCCGTAAACGTGGGCACCTTCCACGCCTTCCACGGCAACACCCGCATGTACCGGTGGAGCAGCCCCCTACTGCAACGCTGGTTCAAACGCTTGGATGGACGCATCGCCGTCTCCGGCGCGGCCCTCAGCCACGTAGAACGGTTCTTCCCCCACGACTACACGATAATCCCCAACGGAGTAGACCTCGGCTTCTTCGCCGCCGATGCCGACCCCGTGCCTGAACTGCGGGACGACAAGATCAACATCCTGTTTGTGGGAAGGCTGGAGAAGCGCAAAGGCCTCCGCTACCTCCTAGACGCCTACGGACGCCTCAAATGGGACTTCCCCAACACCCGGCTGATTATAGTCGGCCCCGGCAACCCCGATAGATACTGCTACCGGATACTGGCGGAGCGGAGCCTGCAAGACGTGGTGTTCGCCGGCGCCGTGGACTACGCCATGCTTCCCAGGTACTACCGCACCGCCGACATCTTCTGCTCCCCCGCCACCGGCAAGGAGAGCTTTGGCATCGTTTTGCTCGAAGCCATGGCCGCCGGCAAGCCCATCGTCGCATCGGACATAGAGGGCTACTCCTCCGTGGTCAGCCACGAGGAGCAGGGTGTCTTGGTCCCGCCCAGAGACGGGGAGGCCCTGGCCGAGGGCCTGGCCCGGTTAATCCGCAGCCGGCGACTGCGCCAAAGGATGGGGGCCAAGGGCAGGGACACGGTCAACGCCTACGGCTGGAAGACCGTCGCCCTGCGGGTCGTGGACTTCTATCGCGACACCATCGAGAGGACCAATGGCTCAAAGAGCGCGGGAACGCGCAAGACACCTGCTCCTTAAGCGCGTCGAGGAGCCGGGCGCCCGGTTCCTTCACTTCCTGCGCCTATCCCCCAACGCCGTAACCGTCATAGGCTTCATCGTCGTCGTCGCCGGCGCGGCGCTGGTGGCCATGGGGCATCTCAGAATCGGGGGGCTCGTCTTCCTGGCGGGGTCGGCCCTGGACCTGTTTGACGGCGCGTTGGCGCGCCTGTCCAACCGCGTAACCCGCTTCGGAGCCATGCTGGACTCACTCCTAGACCGCCTTGGCGAGGCGGCCCTGTACCTGGCCCTGGTCCTTTACGCCATCCGCATAGACCCCGGCTCGCGAGACCTCACGGTCCACCTCACGATTCTTCTGCTGGCCCTGGTCCTCTCCCAGTCCGTCAGCTACCTCAGGGCCAGGGGCGAGGCCCTGGGCATCGACAGCCGCGGCGGTCTTATGACCCGCCCCGAACGCGTGGCGATTCTGGCGGCCGGCCTCCTGCTGGGGGAGGCCACCGTGCCCCTTGCCCTGGGCTTCATCGCCTTCTTCTCCCTCTGGACCCTCCTCCAGCGCCTCTTCCACCTGCGCCGCGCCCTTGGAACTGGCAAGACCCAATCCCTTGATGTAAACTAGAGGGGCAAAAATCCGTTGGTGGTTTAATGCCCCTAGTCTCAGACCAGGACAAAGCTGACCTCAAGCGCAGATTCCGCAAGGAACTGAAGAGGGACGTAACCATCAAACTGTTCACCACCACCCCCTCGCCCCTGACCCTGCCGGGGAGGGACTGCCCCACCTGCCCCCAGACCCAGGGCCTCCTTCAGGACTTGGCCGCCCTCTCCCCCAAGCTGCGCCTGGAGACCTACGACTTCTTCTCTCCCGCCGCCCAGGGGGAAAGCCGCAGCGTGGAGCGGATACCGGCCATAGTCATGGACTGCGACACCGGCTCCCGGCTCAAGTTCTACGGCCTCCCGGCGGGCTACCAGATAGCCGCCCTGGTCCAGACCCTCATCGCCATGTCGCGCGGGGTGAGCCCCTTGGCCCTGCCCACCCGCCGGGAGCTTCGCAAGGTCAACCGACCCGTTCATATCCAGGTGTTCGTGACCGCCACGTCGCCGGCCTGCCCCTCTGCGGCCGCGCTGGCCTACGCCGTGGCCCTGGAGAGCGGCATGATAACCGCCGACGTGGTGGAGGCGCGGGAGTTTCCCAACCTGACCCGTCTCCACAACGTCTCATCCGTGCCCAAAACGGTGATAAACGAGACGCTGCAACTCGCCGGCCCGCCATTGGAGGCCCAACTGCTGGAAAAGGTGATGCAGGTGGGATACGTGCGACCCCAGCCCGCCCCAAAGGGAGCCTAGCCCCTATGCCCCGCGAGTTGGAGGTGAACGCCCAGGGACGGGGCCTCAGAATCGCCATCGTGGTCTCACGGTTCAACGACGACATCACCTCAAAGCTGCTTGAGGGCGCCCTCGACGGCCTCCGCTCCTGCGGGGTTGAAGACGAGGACGTCACGGTGGCGCGGGTCCCCGGCGCCTTGGAGCTTGGCGTCGTCGCTCAAGCCCTGGCCCGGTCCGGGGCCTACTCCGCCCTGGTCTGCCTGGGCTGTGTCATCAGGGGCGAGACGGGCCACTACGACGTGGTCGTGACCCAGGGAACCGCCGCCCTCGCCAGGGTCGCCCTCGACACCGGTGTTCCCATCGGAATGGGCGTCATCACCACCGAGAACGAGGAGCAGGCCATGGACAGGGCGGGGGGAAGGATGGGCAACAAGGGCCGCGACGCCGCCCTGGTCGCCGTGGAGATGGCCAACCTGCTGTCCCGGATTAAGAATGAGGGTTCTCTTGACCCAGATGTCCGCGACCTGCGGTCCCGGATTAAGAACCTCGAGGAGGAGTCTCAGCTATGACCCTTAAAGACAGGCTTCAAGCGGACCTCCACCAGGCCATGCGCGCCAGGGACAAGACCCGGGTATCCGTCCTGCGAATGCTCAAAAGCAGCATCGGCTACGAGGAGATAGAGAAGAAGGGCGAGGTGAAAGATCCCGCCATCGTGGACATCATCTCCCGCCAGGCGCGCCAACGCCGCGAGAGCATCGAGATGTTCCGTCAGGGAGGCCGCCAGGACCTGGTGGAAAAGGAGACCGCGGAGTTGGCCGTTTTGCAGGAGTACCTCCCGGCCCAACTCTCACCCCAGGAGTTGGAAGACTTGGCCAAGGCGGCCATCGCCGAGGCCGGGGCCGTTGGCCCCGGCGACAAGGGGAGGGTTATGAAACTGCTCATGCCCCGGACGCGGGGGAAGGCCGAAGGCTCCGCCGTGAACCGCGTGGTCACCGGCCTGCTTAGCGGGTCGGCCCCCTAGCCGCCGTGCCTCCCCCCACGAGAATAGACGCCCCGGCGTTGGACGCGGCGGCGTCCATTTCCCCTCTGCGCCCGCGTATGCGGTTTGGCGTCGTCATCTTTCCCGGCTCTTGGAGCGATGGCGACTGCTTCCATGCCCTGAAGAACGTCTTAGGCCAGCAGGTGCAGTACCTCTGGCACAAGGACCGCGAACTCCCCGCCCTAGACTGCGTAGTCCTCCCGGGCGGCTTCTCCTACGGCGACTACCTGCGCGCCGGGGCCATCGCCCGCTTCTCCCCCATCATGGCCGCCGTGGAGCGTTTCGCATCCGGCGGCGGCCTCGTCATGGGCATCTGCAACGGCTTCCAAGCCCTCTGCGAGGCCGGCCTGCTGCCCGGCGCCCTCATGCGCAACGTGCACCTACAGTTCCGCTGCCAGTGGACACATCTCAGGGTGGAGGCGTCCAACAGCCCCTTCACCCGCGCCTGTAGGCCGGGCCAGGTCCTGCGCGTTCCCGTTTCCCACGGCGAGGGCAACTACTACCTGGACGACGCCTCGGCGGACCGCTTGGAGGCCAACGGCCAGGTCCTCTTTCGCTACTGCGCCCCCCAAGGAGAGGTCACGCCCGAGGCCAACCCCAACGGCTCTCTGCGGAACATTGCGGGCATAACCAACGCAAGGGGCAACGTCATGGGCATGATGCCCCACCCCGAACGGTGCTGCGAGGGGATTATGGGCGGCGTCGACGGGCGATACCTCTTTGAGTCCATCATTCAAGCCTTGGCGGGCGAGTAACGTGATACTGGCCGTGCTCGTCGCCTTCGTGGCCACCTTCGGGTTCGCCGCCTCGGCCATCTTCACCCGGCTGGGACTCCAACGCATATCACCGACCACGGGCGTGTTCGTGTCCCTGTGCACGGGCGCGCTGGTGGTCCTGGTTCTGGTCTTCACCACCCAAACGGCCAACGTGCGTTCCCTCACCCCTATAGCCTTCCTGTGGTGCCTCATCTTCGCCATCGTCACCTTCCCCCTGGCGCGGCTCCTGAGCTACACCGCCATACAGCTGGCCGGCGCCTCGCGCTCAACGCCCATGCTGGCCGTAAGCCCCGTGTTCGCCACCGTGATAGCCATGATAGCCCTTGGAGAGAGGCCCAATCTGCTCATCGGCCTTGGCATCCTCGTCACCGTCCTGGGCATGGGCCTTATCCTCAGCGAAAGGCGCTCCAATGCGTCCTAAACTCTCCGACCGGCGGCGTCTTTTTATGGGATACGGCTTCGCCCTCACCGCCTCCGCCTTCTACGGCGGCAGCACGGTGATAGCCAAGACGGCCTTGGAGCAGAGCGACATCTCCGCCATAGTCTTCACCGCCTTCTCCCTCCTCTTCGGGGCCGCCATCGTCTACCTCATCTTCCACCGCAGCATAGACTTCACCGTCGCCGCGCCCAAGCGTCACTTCGGCTTCATGATGGCCGCCGGCGTATCCTCGGCCACGGCCGTCACCCTCCTGATATTCGCCGTCAGCCGCGCGCCGGTGTCCGTCGTCACGCCCATAATGTCCCTCAACCCCCTGTTCACCCTGGTCCTGGCCCACCTCTTTCTTAGGCGGCTTGAGCTCGTCACACCCCGCGTCCTCCTTGGAACGACCTTTGCCGTTGTTGGAGTTGTCCTGGTCATACTCGGCGGGTCCCAGCTATGACGCGTCCATCCAAAGAGGCCCTGGCCGAGATGGCCCTGACCCCCGAGGAGTACGACCGCATTCTCGACATCCTCGACCGGGAACCCAACCCCGTGGAGCTAGGCATGTTCAGCGCCCTGTGGAGCGAACACTGCGGCTACAAGCATTCCAAGCCCCTGCTGCGCCTGCTTCCCTCTCAAAGCCCAAGAACCCTGCTCCGGATGGGTCAGGAAAACGCCGGCGCCGTGGACATTGGCGACGGCCTGGCCGTGGTCTTCAAGATAGAGTCCCACAACCACCCCTCCGCCATTGAACCCTTTCACGGGGCCGCCACCGGCGTCGGAGGCATCGTCCGCGACATCCTGGCCATGGGCGCCCGGCCCATCGCCCTGCTCAACTCCCTGCGCTTTGGCCCCTTGGACAACCCGCGCAACCGCCACCTGCTCAACGGCGTGGTGAGCGGGATATCCTGGTACGGCAACTGCATCGGCGTCCCCGACGTGGGCGGGGAGATAGCCTTCTCCGGCTCCTACTCGGGAAACCCCTTGGTCAACGCCCTCTGCGTCGGACTTGTTGAGAAGGAAAAGCTGGCCTCCTCATCCGTTGGTTCCGAGGGCAATCTGCTGCTCCTCGTCGGCTCCGACACGGGCCGCGACGGGATACACGGCGCTTCCACCCTCGCCTCCCGCGCCTTTGAGTCAGGCGCGGAGATGCGGCCCACGGTGCAGGTTGGAAACCCGTTCATGGAGAAGATGCTCATCGAGGCGTGTCTGGAGGCCGCCCGCGACGGGGGCTTGGTGGGCATTCAGGACCTGGGCGCGGCGGGACTGACCAGCTCCACCGTCGAGGCCGCCCACCGGGGCGACGGCGGCTTCCGCATCGACCTTTCCAAGGTCCCGCGCCGGGAAGACTCCATGGACCCCTACGAGGTGATGCTCTCCGAGTCCCAGGAGCGGATGCTCCTGATTGTTAGGCCGGAGGCCAGGGACCGCATCGCCGCCGTCATGGAGAAGTGGGACCTCCCCTGCTCGGAGCTTGGACGCGTTGAAGGCGGCGGCAGGGCGCGGGTCTTCAACGGCCGGGAACCCGTGGCCGACCTGCCCGTCGAGGCCCTCGCGTCACCCACCCTCTACCGGCTCAAAGGCTCCATGTCGAGGGATGTCCGCAAGGCCCGCCGGTTCCCCCTGTCGCGCCTGCCCTTGCCCGGCGACTCCCCCGCCGGCGTGCTGCTGCGCCTCCTCAAGTCCCCCAACGTCGCCTCCAAAGAGTGGGTCCACCGTCAATACGATAGCCAGGTGCAGACCAACACCGTCCTGCCCCCCGGGGCCGCCGACGCCGCCCTGCTGCGGATAAAGGGCACGAGCAAAGGCATAGCCCTGTCCACCGACGGCAACGGCCGGCTCTGCTATCTTGACCCCTACGTGGGCGGGATAATCGCCGTCGCCGAGGCCTGCCGCAACCTTTCCTGCGTTGGCGCCATGCCCATCGCCCTCACCGACTGCCTGAACTTCGGCAGCCCGGAGCGCCCCGAAGTCTACCACCAGTTGGAGCGGTGCGTCCGGGGCATCGCCAGGGCCAGCCGCGCCCTGAAGGTCCCGGTGGTGAGCGGCAACGTCAGCCTCTACAACGAGACCGGGGGCCGCGCCATCCTCCCCACCCCCGTCATCGGCGCCTTGGGCCTGACCGAAGACGTTAGCAAGCGCTCGCCGGCGGGCTTCAGAAATGAGGGAGACCTGGTCGTGCTCATCGGGGCCTCGGCGGTGGAGGGGAACCCCGGAAGCATGGCCGGCAGCGAGTATCTGGAGGTGTGCCACGACCTCTTGGCGGGGAGGCCGGCCATCGACCTGGATATGGAAGTCCGGGTCCAGGCCCTGTGCCGCCGCGCCATCGCCCACGACCTGATATCCTCCGCCCACGACTGCTCCGACGGCGGCCTGGCAGTGGCCCTCGCCGAGGCTGCCATCCTTGGCGGCCTGGGCTTCAACGGCGACTTCAATCACAATGGCCGGTGGGACGCCGCCCTCTTCGGAGAGGCCCAGTCCCGCGTCATCGCGTCCCTGCCGCCCCGCCGCCTGCCCCGCCTACAGTCCATGGCCCAAGAGGTCGGGGCGCCGTTGACCGTCCTGGGAAGGGTGGAAGGGGAGGAGTTCCGCGCCGGCGGCTTCATCAACCTGCCTCTCTCCCGCCTTGATGACGCCTGGCGCGGCGGCTTTGAGGAGGCCCTGACCGGGGGAACGCCCTAGACTCCCGTGTCGCCTTTGGGGGGAGATGGAGAACTTCCCGCTACCCGGCGCCCCTGTGCCGGTTCAGGGCGTCCTGCAAACTCTCGTGGAACCGCCGCGGGTTCCAGGGCTGGAGGGAGAAGCTCTTGGCCGCCCGGCGGTGGACCCGTATCTCGGCGCCAAGGGCGTGCCTTCTAACCTCCAACTCCTCAATGTCGTCAAAGGCTATCACCTTCTGGCGCGGCCGCCCGTAGGCTATCACCAGTTCCTTATCAAAGACGTTGTACCGCTTGGGTGCGAGGAACCAGTGGGAGCCTGCCAGGGCGAAGCCGAAGGCCAACAGAATGGGAACGTCTATCCACCTGCCCGTACCGGTGGCCCCTATGGGAATCGCGATAATCACCATGAACCAGCCCATGTACCCAAGCAGGTTGGTGAGGAAGTTGGTGCGATGGCGCTCGCTGTGCAGAATAGCCGTGTCGTCCATAACCATATTCTAGCACAGCCGCCCGCCAAAGCCACCGCCCCGGTCCCCTTCGTCACGCCCGCCTACCCGCCGTCATTCCCGCGCAGGCGGGAAGGGCACGTGTGCCCATTTTTGTTTTGCGGAGCGTTGGTTTTGGATTGGGGTCTTCCCGATTCCGGCCCGCCCGCCGCCGTCATACCCGCCGCCGCCCCTCCCGTCATTCCCGCGAAGGCGGGAATCCATCCCCTCCCCCCACTCCGTTGTGCTTGGGCAACCCGCCACCCGTTGCGCCGCGACCCCCGCCCCCGTCTCTCCCCTAACGAGGGATGGAGACCTTAAGCCGGTTTGTCCGTAACAAGACTAGCTCTTACTGGCTCTTTGCGCCGGTGTGCGATTGCCTTGAGGTAAAAGAGGGGATGGGATGGATTCCCGCCTGCGCGGGAATGACGAGAGGGGAGCCCCCCCGGAGGCAAAAAGGCCCCGGCTATCATCCCCTCGCCTTGCCTTAAGCCTGTGGGACAGATAAAATGTATTCGTCCGTTCACGCTCATAGATTCACTGTGCAGGTAAGCGCCTTTGGATGAAATACAACCCATAGCCTGGGTGTCCGGTAATCTGGCCCTGTTGGACCAGACCAGGTTGCCTCACCACGAGGTGACCCTGGAGCTTTCCGACTACCGGCAGGTCGTCGACGCCATCCGGGAGATGCGGGTCAGGGGGGCGCCGGCCATCGGCGTCGCCGCCGCCTACGCCATGGCCATGGCCGCGCGGCAGGTGGCGAGTGAGGACGCGTCCCGGTTCCTGCCCCTCCTCAGAGAGGCGGCCAAGGAGATTAGGGCGGCCCGGCCCACCGCGGTCAACCTCGCCTGGGCCGTTGAGCGACTCTTGGCCTTGGCCGAAGCCACGCCCGGCCCTGCGGATGCGGCCCAACGCCTGCTGGCCGAGGCGAAGGCCATACAGAAGCAGGACGTTGAGGTGAACAGGCGCATAGGACGTCACGGGGCCGCGCTGCTCAGGAGCCAGGGGGCCGTTCTCACCCACTGCAACACCGGCGCCCTGGCCACGGCGGGCTACGGAACCGCCCTCGGCGTGATACGCGCCGCTTGGGAGGAGGGCGCCCGCTTTGAGGTCTTTCACACCGAGACCAGGCCCTTCCTTCAGGGCGCGCGGCTCACCGCCTGGGAGATGCTGAGGCTGGGCATCCCCGCCACCATGGTGGTGGACTCCGCCGCCGGGCTCCTCATGCGAGAGGGGGCCGTCCGCTGCGTCATAGTCGGCGCCGACCGCATCGCGGCCAACGGGGACACGGCCAACAAAATTGGCACCTACGCCCTGGCCGTGCTCGCCAAGGAGAACGGCGCGCCCTTCTACGTGGCGGCGCCGACCAGCACTATTGACTTCTCCATCGCCTCCGGAGACGAGATACCCATTGAGGAACGGGATCCCTTGGAGGTGTCCCGGTTGGAAGGCGTGAAGACCGCCGCCGACGGCATAGGGATTCGCAACCCGGCCTTCGACGTGACGCCCCACCGGTATATTGACGCCATAATCACCGAGGAAGGCGTCGTCCGCAGTCCCTACACAACCAACCTGGCCCCGTCGCGGCCATGACCGGGAGCGGTATTTGATGACCCAGGCTAAGTTGGCCATTATAGGCGGCAGCGGTCTCTACAGCATGGAGGGGCTAACCGGCGCCCGGGAGTTGGATATATCCACCCCCTACGGCAGTCCCAGCGACAAGATAACCGTCGGCTCCGTGGGAGACACCGCCGTGGCGTTCCTCCCCAGGCACGGACGCGGCCACCGCATATCCCCGACGAGGCTGCCGGTGAAGGCCAACGTGTACGCCCTCAAGACCCTTGGCGTGGAGCGCATCGTGTCCGTCAGCGCCGTGGGCAGCCTCCAGGAGGAGATGCGGCCCCTCGACATGGTGGTTCCCGACCAGATAATCGACCGCACCTTCCAGCGGGACCACACCTTCTTTGACGAGGGCTTGGTTGCCCACGTCGCCTTTTCCGACCCCTTCTGCGCCTCTCTAAGCGGCCTGCTGCATCAAGTCGCCGTGGAGGAGGGGGTGTCCGTCCACCGGGGCGGGACCTACATCGCCATGGAGGGCCCCGCCTTCTCCACCCGCGCCGAGTCCAACCTGTACCGGCTCTGGGGCGCCCACATCATCGGCATGACCGCCCTTCCCGAAGCCAAGTTGGCGCGGGAAGCCGAGATCTGCTACTCCATTCTTGCCTGCGTCACCGACTACGACTGCTGGCGCGAGGCCACCGAGGGCGTGACCGTGGAGATGGTGATAGCCAACCTTCAGAAGAACGCGGCCACCTCCATCAACCTACTCCGCAGCCTCATATCGAAGATGCCCACGGAGCGGGACTGTCCCTGCGCCACGGCCCTTGACACCGCCATCGTCACCCCCTTTGACCTGGCTTCCGAGGAGTTTAAGAGGAAGCTGGCCCCCATTATTCGCAGGCGCGTCACATGAACCAGGAGGTCCATCATGCCTAGACAAGAACCCGGAGAACCCTACTACAGGGTCGATTCGCCCGAGGCCAAGGCCATCCTGGACAGGGAGGGGGCTGCCGCCGTGGTGGTGGACGTGCGCCGCCTCGACGAGTGGGTCACGGGTCACGCCGCCGGCGCCATTCATATCCCGGTGGACGACCTGTTGGACAGGATTGACGAGCTGCCCAACGACAAGAAGCTCCTCTTCATCTGCGCCGCCGGGGTCCGCAGCGGCCTGGCCTGCGAGATGGCCGCCTCTCTGGGATTCGCCCCGGAGAACCTCTACAACATTGAGGACGGCTCCCCCGCCTGGATTGAGCACAACCTCCCCACGGACTACGGAGAGTAACGAGGCGGCCGTGAGCGTCCTGGCTGTTGGCTCCGTGGGCTACGACACCGTGTTCACCCCTGACGCCTCCGCAACCAACGTCCTGGGCGGCTCCCTCACCTTCTTCTCCATCGCCGCCAGTTGCTTCACCCAGGTGGCCATCGTCGGCGTGGTGGGCGAGGACTTTAGGGAGGAAGACCGCGTCCTCCTAGATAACCACGGCATCGACGCCTCCGGCCTGAAGACCGTCAACGGGAGGACCTTTCGCTGGTCGGGCAGATACAGCAGCGAGGACGCCAATCTGCGGGAGACCCTGGACCTTCAACTCAACGTGTCCGACGGCTTCACGCCAACCCTCACGCGGGAACAGAGACGCGCCGACTACCTATTCCTGGCCAACAGCGACCCGGCCCTTCAACTCCACGTCCTGAGCCAGATGGATGCCCGGCCCAAGCTGGTGGCCGCCGACACCATAGACGTATGGATTCAGGGCAAGCGGGATGTCCTTGCGGAGGTCCTGAAGCGGGTTGACGTCGTGTTCATGGACCAAGGAGAGGTCCGGGCCTTTGCCCAAGAGTCCAACCTGCTGAGGGCCGCCGGCGTCATCCTAAACATGGGCCCAACCGCCGTCATCGCCAAGCGGGGGGAGTACGGCGCCCTGATGCTGACCGGAGACGCCGTTTTCGTAGCGCCCGCCTTTCCCCTGGAGCGGGTTGTCGACCCCACCGGGGCCGGCGACACCTTCGCTGGCGGGTTCATGGGCTGTCTGGCCGCCGCCGGCGACCTCAGCCCCGGGGCCTTTCGCCGCGCGCTGGTCTTGGGATCCGTGATGGGTTCCTTTGTCGTGGAGGAGTTCAGCGTTGGCAGGCTCGCCTCCATCACCTATTCCCAACTGGTTGAAAGATTTAACGCCTTTATTGACATAACCCGCTTCGACGGCCTCAAGCCCGGGGAGACCCTGCCATGGCGCAAGGGCAACGACGCCCGCCGTGAAGCGCATATAAGGAGCAACTAATTGACTAACAACTCACAGGGAGACGTGAAAGACCTGTCCCTCGCCCAAGAGGGCGTGGAGCACATCCAATGGGCCGGCAAGGACATGCCGGTCCTCAACCTCATATCGGAGCGGTTCTCCAAGGAGCGGCCCCTGGAGGGACTGCGGGTCTCGGGCTGCCTCCACGTGACCTCGGAGACGGCCAACCTGGCCATAGCCCTAAAGGCCGGGGGGGCCGCCGTGGCCCTGTGTTCCAGCAACCCCCTCAGCGCTCAGGACGACGTGGCCGCGGCCCTCGTCAGCCGCTACGGGATCCCCGTCTACGCCATCAAGGGCGAGGACGACGACACCTACTACAGCCACATCCGCGCCGCCCTTGACCACCGGCCACAGGTGACTATGGACGACGGCGCCGACCTGGTGGCGACTATTCACCGCGAAGGCAAGGACCTGCTCCGGGACGTCATAGGCGGGACCGAGGAGACCACCACCGGGGTCATCCGCCTCCGGGCCATGGCGAGAGACGGGATGCTCAAGTACCCCATCATCGCCGTCAACGAGGCCGACACCAAGCATCTATTCGATAACCGCTACGGCACCGGTCAGAGCACCCTAGACGGCATCACCCGCGCCACCAACATACTGTGGGCCGGCCGCAAGGTGGTGGTCATCGGGTATGGCTGGTGCGGCCGCGGCGTCGCCCTGAGGGCCCGCGGCATGGGGGCCAACGTCATTGTCACAGAGGTTAACCCCGTCAAGGCGCTGGAGGCCGTTATGGAGGGATTCACCGTGCTCCCCGGCCTGGAGGCCGCCAAGCTGGGCAGCGTCTTCATCTCCGTCACCGGCGGGCTCAAGGCCATCGACAGGGAGCGGATGGAAGTCATGCCGGACGGGGCCATCCTGGCCAACAGCGGCCACTTCAACGTGGAGATAGACATCCCCGCCCTGGAGGAGATGGCCGAAACCTCCAGGCAGGTGCGCCCCTTTGTCCGCGAGTATTGCCTTGAAGACGGCCGCAAACTCTACCTTCTCGGCGAGGGCCGGCTCATAAACCTCGCCGCCGCGGAGGGCCACCCTTCCAGCGTCATGGACATGAGCTTCGCCAACCAGGCCCTCAGCGTCGAGCGGCTGTGGGGCGGCAACGGCTCCCTGGCCCCGGAGGTTCACCCCGTCCCCGCCGAAATCGACATGGAGGTGGGAAGACTCAAGCTCCGCTCCATGGGCATCGCCATAGACACCCTCACCCAAGACCAGCTGCGCTACGTCAACAGCTGGGAGGAAGGGACCTAGGCGCCTAATCCAAACAAGGAGATCATCCAATTGTCCACCGCATTCATGAACTCATCTCACTACCTACTCACCTCGGAGTCCGTCACCGAGGGGCACCCCGACAAGCTGTGCGACCAGATATCCGACACAATCGTCGATAGGATACTCACCGAGGACCCCCACGCCCGGATCGCCTGCGAGGCCTGCACGACTAACGGCCTCGTGGTGGTCATGGGCGAGATTACCACCAGCGCCTACGTGGACGTGCCGGCCGTCGTTAGGGAGACCCTGAGGAGGGCCGGCTACACCGCCTCGGAGCGCGGCATTGACTACAAGAGCTGCGGCGTCATGGTCTCCATTCAGGAGCAGTCCAAGGACATTGACATGGCCGTGAGCCAGGCCCTTGAGGTCCGCAGCGACGACGCCTCCGGCGGGAACGGCCCTAACCTGGACCTCATCGGCGCCGGCGACCAGGGCATGATGGTCGGTTTCGCTTGCAGCGAGACCCCTGAGATGATGCCCCTTCCCATCGCCCTGTCCCACCGGCTGTGCCAGCGCCTGGCCCTTGTCCGCAAGGAGGGCATAATCCCCTACCTCTGGCCCGATGGCAAGTCCCAGGTCACGGTGGAGTACTCCTACGGGACGCCCAAGCGCATTGACGCGGTGGTGGTCAGCGCCCAGCACCCCGCCGAGGTGGAACCCCACGTCCTGGAGCGCGACGTCATCGAGAGGGTCATCAAGGAGGTCGCGCCTCCTCATCTGATGGACGAAGACACCAAGATATTCGTCAACCCCAGCGGCAGGTTCGTTTCCGGAGGCCCCGCCGCCGACACGGGCTTGACCGGCAGGAAGATTCTGGTTGACACCTATGGCGGCTTGGCGCGCCACGGCGGAGGGGCCTTCTCAGGCAAGGACCCCACCAAGGTTGACCGCTCCGGGGCCTACGCCGCCCGCTACGTGGCCAAGAACATCGTCGCCGCCGGCCTGGCCGAGAGGGCCGAGGTGCAGGTCTCCTACGCCATCGGCGTGGCCCGCCCCATCTCCGTAAGCGTGGAGACCTTCGGGACGGCCAAGGTCTCCGACGACCTCATCCAGGAACTGGTCCTCAAGCGGTTCGACCTCCGGCCTGCCGCCATCATCCGGGACCTTGACCTGCGGAGGCCCATCTACGGAAACCTCGCCGCCTACGGCCACTTCGGACGCGAGGAGTTGGACCTTCCTTGGGAGAGGACGGACAAGGCCCAGGCCCTGCGCTCCGACGCCGGGTTGGATGGACGGTAGACTCGCCATTGGAGGATAAGCCGATGCCAAAGGTTCACGACCGCGGTGGATGGCCCACCGGCGAGGCGATAGACATGAACGACCACCCGCCGATGGACTGGGAGATACGCCTCAACGCCATCAGGCAAGTACTGGGGCAGAAGGGCCTCCTGAGCAGCGACGAACTGCGCCGTGGCATCGAAGCCATAGCCCCCGGCCGCTACGAGACCCTTGGCTACTTCGAAAGGTGGGCCGAGTCTATAGAGTCCCTTCTGATAGAGAAGGGCGTCCTCGCCGCCGATGAGATAGACCGCAAAATGGCGGACTTTGAGGGCGGGAACGTCTGATGCCCGGCCCCGCCGCGACCCCTAGATTCCAGCCGGGCGACCGCGTCCGGGTTCTCAGCCTTAACGTGCGTGGCCACCACCGCACCCCGTGGTACATCCAGGGCAAGACCGGCGTCGTGGAAAGGCTCCACGGCCCCTATCTCAACCCGGAGTCCCTGGCGTACGGGGCCTCCGGCCTCCCGCCCCAACCCCTGTACCTGGTCAGGTTCAACCAGTCCGAACTGTGGGAAGACTACTCTGGCCCACGCTCCGATAAGCTGCTGGCCGACGTTTTTGAACACTGGCTTGAACCCGCCTCCGATGCCCCTGCGAAGGTCTCCACTCAGGACGAAAGGAGCAGCCCATGAGCAGCCACGACCACCCCCACGACCACGGCTCCGGCCATCCCGGCGTCTCCCAAGACGTGGAGCCGGGACTCCACGCCCTGCGAGTCAAGGCCATTGAAGCCCTGCTCGTTGAGAAGGGCGTCTGCGCCCCCGGCGAGATTCAGAGGGCCGTTGACGCCGCCGAGTCGCGCTCGCCCGCCGACGGCGCCAAGGCGGTGGCCCGCGCCTGGGTGGACCCGGACTTCAAGGCCCGGCTCCTCCTTGACGCCAAGGCGGCCCTGGCCGAACTCGGATACGAGGCCGCCGCATCCCTGCCCGACGTGGTCGTCGCCGAGAACACCGGCAAGGCCCATCATCTGGTCGTCTGCACCCTCTGCTCCTGCTACCCCACCTGGCTCCTGGGACGCCCGCCCGACTGGTACAAGAGCCTGGCCTACCGCTCCCGCGCCGTGTCGGACCCCCGCGGCGTCATGCGGGAGTTCGGCCTAGAGTTGGATGACGACGTAGAGGTCAGGGTCCTGGACAGCGCCGCCGACATCCGGTATCTGGTCCTGCCCATGCGTCCCCGCGGCTCCGACGGCCTTGATGAGGCGGCCTTGGCCAAACTCGTCACCAGAGACAGCATGATAGGCGTCTCCAACCCCCTCTCCCCGGAACCTGCCCTGGCCGGCTAACATCCCCCCGGCGGCAGCGTCACGGGGAAGGGCACGTTGGGGTACCTGTCGACCAGACGCCGCCAGACCCGGCGGCCAATCTCATCCGCCGCCTCTATAACCGCCTCCTCGTCAATGGTGAGGACCTTCCCGTCCCGCATCACGAACTCCCCGTCAACCATCACCGACTCTATGTCGCTGGGTTGGCCGTTGTGGACAAAGGCCGAGACTATCCGCGTGGTCGGGGCCAGGTTAGACCGCCGCGCGTTCACAATCATCAGGTCGGCCTTCTTGCCCACCTCCAAAGAGCCGATTTCGCCGGCCATGCCGATGGCCCGCGCGCTTCCCATGGTGGTCATCTGAAGAACGTCCTCCGGCTGTGGGTTCGTCCCGTCCTGCCGCAGTATCCGCTCGGTGAACAGCCCCGTCCGCATCACCTCCACCATGTCCTGCGTGTTGTTGTCCGTGCCCATGCCAATGACGCATCCGGCGTCCCTGAGGGCGGGAATGGGGGGAATCACGGCCCGCCGCGCGGCCATGGCCGGCTGGTGGGCGATGTTGGAACGCGTCGTCCCCAGCAGCGATATCTCCGACGGGTCTAGGAAGCGGCAGTGGGCCGCCAACAGCCGCGGGCCCAGGTAGTCGTTGTGGAAAAGGCTCTGGGTCGGACGGACGCCCCGCATAAGCGTAAGCGATTCCACCTCAAGGCGGCTCTGGTTCAAGTGAATCGTATACCTGCTGTCGTGCTTCTCGGCCAGCTCCCGCACCCCGCGCAGCAGGGCGGGGGAACTGGTCTCCACCAAGCTGGTGGAACCCATGCACGTTATCCTGTCCGACTTCCCGCCGTGCCACCCTTCAAAGAGGCGGCCGGCGCGCTCCAGGTCCTCCTCCCGCCGCGCCTCCGAGTAGGAGAACACCGGCTCCCCGGCGCGGAAGGTCGGCTCCACAATACCGTCGCCGGTGTTCTCCGCCAAGACCCACCGCAGCCCCGTGCGCGACAGGTCCTCGGCGTACCGGTCTATCCCCCCGGCTATCTCAACGGTGGTGGTGGACCCGGTCCGGGCGCACTCGATGGCCCCAAGCAGGGCCATGACAACCGTCTCCTCGTCGGAGACCATGTCGCGCGGGTCCTCCGGGAAGCTGAAGCTGGAGGGGAAGCCAAAGTCCTCGGCTATCCCCCTGAACAGGTTGGCCGTGAGGTGGGCGTGACAGTTGATGAGCCCGGGAAACACCGCCTTGCCGCGGCCGTCCACCACCCGCGCGCCTGGAACCTGGGCCGCCTCCGACGCCGCGGCCCCCACCGCCGCGATTCGCCCGCCGGCGATGGCGATGGCGCTGTCATGAAGGACGGTCCGGGCCGGGTCGCAGGTCACAATAGTCGCATTGGTTATGACGGTGGTTGACATAAGCCGCTCTCCCCTATCTCCGATTCTGGTTGCGGTTCAACGGTCCTTGTGGGAGAAGGCGCGCTCCTCCCTGGTGATTATCTCCAGCAGAGCGGGCTGCCCCGCCGCGATAGCCTGCCGCGCCCTGCCGATGGCCGGAATGATCTCACTTGGAGACTCCACCCGCTCGTTGTACCCACCCAGGGCCGCGGCCACCTCAGCGTAGTTCCCCGTGAGATACTTGGTGCCGTACCGCTCGTTGGCCACCGGGAACCTGTCCGAGTCGTAGATGCCCATGGCCGAGTTGTTCATAACTATGGTCAGCAGCGGGATACGCTCGCGCACCGCCGTCTCGACGTCCAGCCCCACCATCCCGAAGGCGTAGTCGCCCATCACGTTCACCGCCAGCTTCTCCGGGGCCGCCATCTTGGCCCCCATTGCCAGCCCCAAGCCGTATCCAAGCTGGGTTGACTTCCCCCACCCGATGAACCCCCTGGGAGACACGGCCTCGAAGAAGGGAATCATCTGGTCGCGGGGGCTGCCGGAGTCGTGGGTCACCACCGCCTGCTTCCTGTCTATGGCCTGGGCCAGGTCCCATATCACCCGGTAGGGGTTGATGGGCGTCTCGTCGGAGGTCAGCTTCGGCATCCACTCCCGCAGCCACTCCTCCTTAACCGCCCTCACCTCCTTGGCCGCCTCGCCATCCTCACTGGCCCCGGTCAGGGCCTTCACCTCCTCAATGAGTTGGGTCAGGACCGGCTTGGCGTCGCCCCAAATGGCGTGGTCAATAGAGTAGTCCTTGTTGATGTCGGAGTCATCGTTGGTGGAATGAATCATCAGCTTGCCCGGCGGCACGTCCACCCCGAAATGGGTCCTGGTGAAGCTGCACCCGATGCCCAGAACCACGTCGGCGCGCTTGAGGAAGTGGACAACCGGCCCCGTTGTGGTGGCCCCGCCCGTACCCAGGGCCAGGGGGTGGTTTTCGGGGAAGGCGCTCTTGCCCGACAGGGTGGTCATCACCGGGGCCTGGAGAAGCTCCGCCAAGGTTATCAACTCCCTCCACGCCTCGGCGTACAGCACCCCCTGGCCGGCGTGGATGACGGGACGCTTTGCCCGCGTCAGGGCCTTGGCCGCCTCCCTCACCTCCTGGGGGTCACCCGCCGCCCGGAACCGTTTCACAGGCCGGTAATTCAAGGCCGACTCCGGCAGGTCTCCGCCCAGGATGTCCGTGGGAAGCTCCAGCAGCACCGGGCTGGGCCTGCCGGACCGCAACTGGCTGAAGGCCCGCCGCATCATCTCCGGGATGCGCTCCACCAGGTTGACGCGCTCGGACCACTTTGTGACCTCGCGATAGCTTTGGGAAGGGCTGAAGGTCGGGCGCACCCCGGCCCGGTCCAGCCCCGCCGAGGCCGGAAGCAGAAGTATGGGCGCCGAGTCGGCGTAGGCCTGGGCCACCCCGGCGAAGGCGTTCTCAGCCCCGGGGCCTGCCTGCATCGTGAACACCCCCGTCCCGCGGCCGTTGGTGACCCGGCTGTACCCGTCGGCCAGGTTCACCCCCACTCGCTCCTGCCTGAAGATGATGGGCCTGATGCCCGCCACCGCCGCGGCCTCCTCCAGGGTGTTGTAGGGTATGCAGCCCATGAACTCAACGCCCTCCTGCTTCAGAATCCTGGCCACCGCGTCCGCGCCTTTCATGCAATCTCCTTATCGTTTCAGATTTATTCGTCTCTAGCGGCTTACATCCTAGTACGCCGCCGCCGCCGTGTCCAGAAATACGGGCCGCGACGCCCCGACAGGTGATAAAATACCCCTCGACAGCCCAAACAACCCTGGAGGACTTACTCGTGACAATCAAATTCGGCACCGACGGATGGCGGGCCATTATCGCCGACGACTTCACCTTCCGGAACGTCGCCCTCTGCGCCCAGGGCGTGGCCGGCTACACGCGCGAGGTCCACCCGCCCGGCAAGGGACTGGTGGTGGCCTACGACACCAGGTTCGCATCCAGGGAGTTCGCCCTCTGCGCCGCGCAGGTGTTCGCCGGCAACGGCATTCCAACCCTCCTCTGCCGCGAGTCCTGTCCCACCCCCGTGGCGAGCTACAACGTGCTGGTTCACAACGCGGGCGGCGCGGCGGTGATAACCGCCAGCCACAACCCCCCGCAGTGGAACGGCTTCAAGTTCAAGCCCCACTACGGCGGCAGCGCCTCCCCCGAGATTGTGGCGCGGTTGGAAGAGCTTATCGCTGGAACTGACGCGAACCGGGTCAACTCCATTCCCTTCTCTCAGGCGGCGGCTCAGGGCCTGGCGAGGGAGATTGACCCGACGCCTCCCTACGTGGAGCAGATAGGCCGCCTGGTTGACCTGGACGCCATCAGAAATTCGGGGCTGGACATAGTGGTCGACGCCATGCACGGCTCAGGCGCCGGGTATCTGCCCATGCTCCTTGAGGGAGCGAAAGACCCCGTCGCCGAAATCAGAAGCGAGGTGAACCCCGCCTTCCCGGGAATGCAGCAGCCCGAACCCATCGCCGACAACCTCCAACTCCTTTCAAAGCTGGTGGCGAACGGGAAGGCCGACGTGGGCATCGCCTACGATGGCGACGCCGACAGGCTAGGCGTCGTGGACGAGAAGGGCCGCTATCTCAACACCCTCCAGGTCTTCGCCCTCCTGGCCCTCTACCTGCTGGACGTGAAGGGCGCGAGAGGCCCCATCGTCAAGTCCATCACCTCCTCAGACATGCTGTTCAAGCTGGGCCAAATCTACGGCGTCCCCGTTCTAGAGACGGGGGTCGGCTTCAAGTACGCCGGCCCTTTGATGATGAAGGAGAACGCCCTGATGGGCGGCGAGGAGAGCGGCGGCTACGGCTTTCGCGGACATATCCCCGAACGGGACGGCATACTGAGCAGCCTGTTCATCCTTGAATTCATGGCTCGCAAGGGGATGAGGCCCTCGGAACTGCTGCAATACCTGTACGGGAAGGTTGGGGAGTGGAGCTACGACCGCCGCGACATCGCCTTTGACCCCGCGAACCGGGCGGAGTTGGAGGGCAGGCTGCGGGCCGCCGCCGCCCTGACGGAGATAGGCGGGATGAAGGTGGCCTCCACCGACGCCGTGGACGGCCTGCGTTTCCGCTTCGCCAACGGGTGGCTGATGGTCCGGTTCTCAGGCACCGAGCCGCTGGTCCGCGTCTATGCCGAGGCCGACGACCCGGAGCGGGTCGCTGGGCTGATAGCCGCCGCCGCTGCTCTCCTGGGCCTCTAACCCCCCCTTACGGGGGCTTTACATAATCGGTACTTGCCCCCACCCCGCGATTCCCACACGCCCCATCCCGCCATCCCCGCGCCCTCCTCCTCATTCCCGCCCCCCTTCCGTCATTCCCGGGCAGGCGGGAATCCAGGAACCCTGCGCCAGCAGGACCAACGCTCCCCAAAACAGAAATGGGCACACGTGCCCACTTAGTTTTGAATATGGTTGGTCCTGCGTCCTCTGGTAGCACAACGCCGCTGCGCCCACTCCCCTATCCGTCATTCCCGCGCAGGCGGGAATCCATCCCCTCCCTTCCCCACCGTTACGCTTGGGCCAACGGCCCCACGGTGCGCCACCGCCCCCCTATCCGGCATCACCCGTAGGTGTGCCCCTAACGCGGGTGTGAAGAAACGGGGCCGGCTCTTACCGGCGCCGTTGGATTGCCGCAGCCGTGGTAAGGAAGATGGATTCCCGCCTTCGCGGGAATGACGGAATGGGGGCGGGAATGCCGGCGAATGAGGGCGGGAAGCCGGAAAAGGGACGGGAATCCAGGAACCCAGCGCAGGACCAGCGCTCCAAACTCCGGCATCACCCGTAGGTGTGCCCCTAACGCGGGTATGGTGTAACGGGACCAGCGCTCCAAACTCCGGCATCACCCGTAGGTGTGCCCTTAACGCGGGTATGGTGTAACGGGATCGGCTCTTACCGGCGCCGTTGCATTGCCGCAGCCGTGGTAAGGAAGATGGATTCCCGCCTTCGCGGGAATGACGGAAAGGGAGCGTCCCTCGCGGGCGGGCGCTGTGGCTACCGCTTGGTGTACTGGGGCGCTCGGCGGGCGCGCTTCAGACCGTACTTCTTGCGCTCCTTGATTCGCGCGTCGCGGGTCAGCAGGTTATGCTTCCTCAAAGGGGTCTTCAGACCCTCGTCAAAGGCCACGAGGGCCCGGGCGATGCCGTGACGCAGGGCTTGCGCTTGCGACGAGGGCCCGCCGCCCTTCACCTGCGCTATCACGTGGAACCGCCCCATGCTGCTGGTGACTTCGAGAGGCTCTTTGATGATCATCTGCCAGATAAACCAGGCGAAGGCCGTTTCCAGCGGCTTCTCGTTTATCCTAATGAGATTCCCGTTGCCCAAGTACAGCCGCACCTTGGCTATGGAGGTCTTCCGCTTGCCTGTCCCGTAAAAATACTCCTGGTTAGCGCCTTGTTGGACCAATAGAATCTCTACCTCTCAACAGTTTTGTCGCCTACCTGCGCCTCGTGGGGATGCGACTCTCCCGCGTAAACCTTCAACCGCCGCAGCATCTCCCGGCCCATCTTCGTGTTGGGCAGCATACCCTTCACCGACAGCCTCACCACCCTGTCGGGCCGCTTCTCCAACTGGTCCCTCAGCAGCGTGGACTTCAGATTCCCCGTGTAGCCGCTGTGCCGGTAGTAGGTCTTTTGCGTCAGCTTTCGCCCCGTAACCCGCACCTTCGCCGCGTTTATCACCACCACGTAGTCGCCCGTAAGCGTGTGAGGCGTGTACGCCGCCTTGTCCTTGCCCTGGAGCGTCTTGGCTATTTGGCTGGAAAGCCTCCCCAAGACCTGGCCGGTGGCGTCAACCACCTGCCAGGAGGGCTTAATCTCTTGTGGCTTGGCTGAATACGTCTTAGGACGCTTCATCTTCTTGGTTCCCTCTCTTTGGTGGAAAGTTCCGGTACTCCACCCGCATCAGGCATAGCCCCTTAGCCGGGAGACTGGCGGCCTGCCTGCCCTTTTTTATACGACCGTTCGTCATATCCTGAATCGCCGAGGGGTCCGTCCTTCCTTTACCGATATCCACCAGCATCCCGTTGGTTCTCACTATCTGGTGGAGCATGAAGGCGTTGGCCTCCGCCTCTATCAGCACCAGGTCCCCATCTCTCCACACCTCCCACCTCCGCACCGCCCTCACGCCCGACTTGCCGGGCGGCAGCGGGGCCGTGAACCCCGAAAAGTCGTGGGTTCCCACCAGAAACCCGGCGCCCCGGCCCATGGCCTCCGCGTCCAGCGGCGCCCGTACCCAAGCGCACCGGTCGCGTATCAGGGGAGATTCGGTGTCGCGGTTTAGAATGGTGTATCGGTAGGTGCGAGCCACCGCGTCCCGTCGCGGGTGGAAGTCGGGGGTTGTCTTGTGAGCCTCCCTGACCCGTATATCCCGGGGCAGGTGGAAGTTGAACGCCCCCGTCCACGCCTCCTCGGAAAGCTGGGCATGGGTGAAAAAGTCCACCACCTGCCCCGCCGCGTGAACCCCGGAATCGGTGCGGCTGGCCCCTCTTACGCGCGCCTCCTCTCCCGTAATCTTCCCGATGGCCCTCTCCAACTCACCCTGAACGGTGGGCCTTTGCGGTTGATACTGGAACCCGTTGTAGTTAGAACCGTCATACTCTATTACCAAGGTCGGCTTTGCGTGGGGCCTCTCCCCGTTCAACGCCGGACGCCGGGCTACACCAGCTCAAGCTGAGCCAGAGGCGCCGCGTCTCCCTTCCGGCGGCCCAGCTTTGTTATGCGGGTGTACCCCCCCTGCCGGGCGGAATACCGGGGGGCCAGGTCGTCGAACACCTTCTTCACCACGCCTGGGTTCGGTATCCTGGCGGCGGCCAGGCGGCGATGGTGCAGGCTGCCCTTCTTGCCGTAGGTTATCATCTTCTCGGCCAAGCCTCGCGTCTCCTTGGCCTTGGCCTCGGTGGTCACTATGCGCTCGTGGAGGATTAACTCGGCGGCCAGCGACCGCAGCAGAGCCACCCTCTGGTCCTTAGGCCGTCCCAGCTTCCTTCCCGCTACTCTGTGCCTCACGATTTCTTACTCCTCGCCGGGACCTTTTGAGCCGACGCCGTCTCCCTCAACGGTGACTTCCGACGGCTCTTCCAGCAGCCCGTAGACGTCCTCAACCTCCGTGATCTCCTCGTCACCGGCCTCCGGCGGCTCCTCCTCCTCGAGTCCGTAGCCCATGTCCTTGAGCTTCTCGTTTATCTCGGTGAAAGACTTGACCCCGAAGTTCTTGATGCCGAAGATCTCCTCGTTGGTCATGTCCAGCACCTGGCCCACCTTGTGCAGGTTGGCGCGCTTCAGGGAGTTGAAGGTCCTGGGCGAGAGGTCCAGCTTCTCGAGGGAGGTCTGGTACACCTCCGCCGGGATTATCCGGGCGCGGCGGCCTTCCTCGGAGGTGACGCCCCCGGACTCGTCCGCGTTCTTGAACATGAAAAAGTGGTTCGTCAGCACGTCCGACGCCTTCTTCAGGGCCTCGGCGGGCGTGGTGGTGGCGTTGGTCCACACCTCCAGAATCAGCCTTTCGTAGTCCGTAATCTGGCCTACGCGGGTCTTTTCGATGGTGTAGTTCACCTTGCGCACCGGGTTGAAGATGGCGTCCATCGGCAGGACTCCCCTGGGCACGTTGTCCCCGGTGGATGCCGGCTGGTAGCCCTTGCCCGGCTCCACGTTCAACTCCACCGACAGGATCCCTTCGCTGGAGTCTATGGTGGCTATGTGCTGCTCAGGGTTGACAATCTCAAAGTCTGAGGACGCGGCGATGTCTCCCGCCGATATCATCCCCTCGCCGGCCACTTCCAACCTCATCTTGCCGGGCCGACCGGTCACCGAGCGGATGCGCACCTGGCCGATGTTATAGAGGATCTCCATGACCTCCTCTTTCACGTGAGGCACGACGGAGTATTCGTGGAGGGCGTCCTCTATCTTGACCCAGGTGACGGCGGCCCCTTCAATGGAGCTAAGCAGGATGCGCCTCATGGGGTTGCCAAGGGTGGCGCCGTAGCCCCGCTCCAGCGGCTCTATGTGAAACTTGGCGTAGGTGTCGGTAGACTCAACGGTGTGGATACTGGGGCTGACGGGCTTCTCTTCAACCGCCGGCGAGTCTTCTACAAAGCTGTTGATATCCAGCATATATTCAGCTACCTCGAGTAGAACTCTACGATTAGTCGCGTGTCAATGGTTGTCTCCAACTCCTCGTCTCTGGGGAGCCGCCGCACCGTGGCCTTCAGGTTCGCCACGTCCAACTCGAGCCACTCAGGCACCGGCCTTTTGGGAAGGTCCGCGGCCATTATCTTCACGTACTCGCTCTCCTTGTGCGACTCCTTCCACGAAATGACGTCTCCGGGCTTCACCGAGTAGGAGGGAACGTCGGTCTTCCTGTCTCCCACCGTGAAGTGTCCGTGCATCGTCAGCTGCCGCGCCTGCCGGCGGGAGTCCGCGAACCCAAGCCTGTACACCACGTTGTCGAGCCGCGTCTCCAACTGCTTCACCAGGTGCTCCCCGGTGGAGTCAGACTGCTTGAAGGCGTTATCGACGTACTTGCTGAACTGGGCCTCCATGACCCCGTACATGTACCGCGCCTTCTGCTTCTCTCGAAGCTGGACGCCGTGGTCGGATATCCGCCGGCGCCGCATGGAGCGGTCCCCCGGCTGGGTGCGGCGACGGTCCACCGCGCACTTGGGCGTGTAGCACCGCTCCCCCTTGAGGAACAGCTTGTCCCCCACCCTGCGGCAAAGTCTGCAAGCCGGGCCTGTGTATCTTGCCAACTAAATCTCCTCTTAAACCCTTCTTCGTTTTGGAGGTCTGCATCCGTTGTGGGGAATGGGCGTCACGTCTCTAATGCTGTTTATGCCCAGCCCCGCGGCCTGGAGGGACCGAATGGCCGCCTCGCGCCCCGCCCCCGGCCCCTTGACGTACACGTCCACCTGTTGCAGGCCCTGGTCCATGGCCTTGCGGGCCACCTGTTCCGCCGCCCTCTGAGCGGCGAAGGCCGTTCCCTTGCGCGACCCCTTGAAGCCGCTGGTCCCGGCGCTGGACCACCCGATGGCGTTCCCCCGGGTGTCCGTCAGCGTGACCTGCGTGTTGTTGAAGGTGGCGTGAATGTAGGCCCGCCCGTTGGGGGCCACCCGCTTATCTCTTCTACGGCTCCTCTGTCTTGGCATTTTAGCGACCTCTATCCCTACTTCTTCATCCCGGTGCGGCGCCCGCGTCCGGCGACGGTCTTGCGCGGCCCCTTGCGGGTCCTGGCGTTGGTCCTGGTGCGCTGGCCCCGGACGGGCAGCCCTCGGCGGTGCCGCAGCCCCCGGTAGGAGCCGATGTCTATCAGCCGGCGGATGCCCATCACGTGCTCGCGACGCAGGTCTCCCTCGACCTGGTGCTCCTTGTTTATGATATCCCTGAGCCGGTCCACCTGCGCCTCGGAAAGCTCCGACATCTTGGGCCTCGGGTCGCCCTCAATGCCGGCCTTTTCCACCACCTTCTGGGCGGTGAACAGGCCAATCCCAAAAATCCGGGTGAGGGCGATGTCAACCCTCTTGCCGTCGGGAACGTCTACGCCAACTATTCTCACCATGCCGCGCCTCCTTATCCCTGTCTCTGAACGTGCCTGGCGTTGGAGCATATAACGCGTATCACGCCCTTGCGCTTAATTATCCGGCACTTGTCGCACCGCACCTTTACCGATGCCCTTACCTTCATGTTCGCGCCTACTTGAACCTGTAAGTTATACGACCCTGGCTCAGGTCGTAGGGAGAAAGCTCCACCAGCACCCTGTCCCCGTTGAGGACCCGGATGAAGTGAAGCCGTATCTTCCCCGATATGTGGGCCAGGACCCTGTGCTTGTTGGGCAACTCCACCCGGAACATCCCGTTGGGAAGCGCCTCAGTTATTATACCCTCTACCTCAATACCCTGCTTCTTGGCCATGCTCCTCCTGCTTCTATATCCTGGTCAGGACCTCGGCGTCTCCGCCGGTGATAGCTATGGTATGCTCAAAGTGGGCGGAGAGGCTGCCATCGGCGGTGACCACCGTCCACTGGTCCGCCAGCAGCCGGGTCTTCCAGCCTCCGACGTTCACCATAGGCTCAATGGCCAAGGTCATCCCCTTTCGGAGCCGCGCGCCCCTGCCCGGTGGGCCGTAGTTCGGCGCCTGGGGGTCTTCGTGGAGGAACCGGCCCACCCCGTGGCCCACGTACTCCCGCACCACGCTGAACCCCTGGGCCGTGGCGCATCGTTCCACGGCGTCGCCGATGTCCCCCGTCCGCGCCCCGTCCTTGGCGGCCCGGATGCCGTCTTCAAGGCTCTGGCGGGTGGTCTCAATAAGCCTCTCGGCCTCCTCGGATATGCGGCCGATGCCAACGGTGACGGCGGAATCGCCGATAAACCCGTCCACCGTGGCCCCCACGTCCACCTTCAGAAGGTCGCCCTCTTGGAGGACCCTGTCGCCCGGGATGCCGTGGACTATCTCCTCGTTAACCGAGGCGCATATGGAGCCGGGAAACCCCCTGTAGCCCTTGAAGGTGGGACTGCCGCCCCGCCTGCGTATCTCGCGGTTGGCTATCCTGTCCAACTGCCCCGTCGTTATACCCGGCTTCATCGCCTCCTTCAGAATGGCGATGGTCTCAGCCACCACCGCCCCGGCGCGGCGCATCGCCTCAAGCTCTTCGCTCGACTTGATGGTGACGCCCCCCTGGTAGGCGGGCGGCGAGTTGGAGGCCGTTTGCAACTTTGGGTTTTGCTTCATTTCGTATATTCTACGTCAAATCCCGGCGCTTTTGAAGACGTGGCGTTGGCGGGAGGCTAACCCGCGCTGCCCTCCTTGACGCCCACGCGTCCAAGGGCGCGCAGGATGCGCTCCTGGATTTCATCCGACGAACCCACGCCGTCTATCTCTGTCAACTTGCCCTGGCCGCGGTAGAAGTCGGCCAAGGGCTTGGTCAGCGAGCGGTACTCCTCCATGCGGGTGTCGATGGCCTCCAGCTTGTCGTCCTCCCGTTGGCACAGCCGGCCGCCGCACTCGTCGCACTCCCCGTCAACCCGCGACGGGGCCGTGGTCACGTGGTACACCCGCCCGCACTGGCCGCACACCCGCCTATCGGCCAGCCGCATCAGCGTCTCCTCCTTGGGAACCGCTATCAGGAGGGCGCGGTCGATCTGCGTCGCCGCCTCACTCAAGGCCTGGTCCAACCGCTTCGCCTGGCTGACGTTTCGAGGGAACCCGTCCAAAATAAACCCCTGGCAGGCGGCCATCACGTCGGGCAAGACCATACTGATGATAATGTCGTCGGGGGCCAGCAGCCCCTTGGAGTAGTACCTCTTCGACTTCAGGCCCAGGCCCGTTTTCTTGGCCAGGTGCTGCCGCATCAGGTCGCCGGAGGCTATGTGCTTGTGCTCCATCGCCTCGGCCAGCATCAGGCCCTGGGTGCCCTTGCCGGAGCCGGGAGGCCCAAGGATTACAATCCGCTCACAGGGCAGCCGCGTCACCTGAGGAACCCCTCGTAGTTCCGCATTTGCAGCTGGGCCTCAATCTGCCGGAGGGTGTCCAAGGCCACCGACACGAGAATCAGCAGGCTGGTGCTGCTTAGCTGGAGGGCGCGAATCTCCGTGAGCGTTGACGCCAGGTATGGCACCACGGCTATGAACCCCAAGAACAGGGCGCCCCCGCAGGTTAGCCTGAAAATCACCCGGTTCAAATAGTCCTGGGTCGGCTTGCCCGGTCTTATGCCGGTCACAAACCCCCCGCTCTTTTGCAGATTTTCAGCCAGGTTCTGCTGTTGGAAGGTCACGAGGGTATAGAAGAAGGTGAAGATGACCACCAGGAAGAAGGTCAGGGCCCAGTACAGCCCGCTGTTGGGGCCGAAGGCCGTCGAAAACCACCGCGCCCCGGTTCCCAAAAATCCCTCGCTGTCCGCCAAAAAGGTGGCCACGGTGCCGGGGAGTATCACCACCGAAAAGGCGAATATCAGTGGTATCACCCCGGCCATGTTCACCCGTATGGGCAGGTAGGAACTGCCCGACTGCCTATACATCCTCCCCGACCTGAATATACTGCGCCCGTACTGCACCGGTATGCGTCTATGGGCCTCGTTGAACACCACCACCAGCGCGATAATCAGGACGCCGATGATGGCGAACATAATGAGCCCGCCCTGGTCGTCGTTGGATAGGAACCCGTTCTGTATCAGATTGGGGAACCCGGCGACGATTCCCGCGAAGATAATCAACGATATGCCGTTTCCTATCCCCCGCTCGGTGATGAGTTCTCCAAGCCAGACGAGGAACATCACCCCCGCCGTCATTGACAGCACGGCGGCCACCGTGGGCAGGAAGGCGTCGCCCGACAGCCCGATGTTGTCCAGCACCCCGGCGTTGCGGAGAAGCAGCAACTGGCCGTACCCCTGGGCCATGGCGATGGGAACCGTGCCCCAGTGGACGATGCGGTTTATCTGCTGCCGTCCCTGCTCGCCCTCCTTGGATAGCTGTTGGAGCCTGGGAATTATGGGAACCAGAAGCTGCATCACGATGGACGCGGTGATGTAGGGGAAGACCCCCAGGGCCGCGATGCTCATGTTCCTGAGCGCCCCGCCGCTGAACAGGTCCAGGAAGCCCAGTAGCTGCACCCGGTTGAACAGGTCGTCCAAGGATGTCTGGTCCACCCCCGGCAGGGGCACCTGCGCGACCAGGCGGTAGACGCCCAGCAGCGCAAGGGTAAACAGTATCTTGTTGCGTAGGTCGGGAACGCGGAGGGCGGCCAGGGCCGCCTGCAATAAGCGCGGCCTGCCCTCTACCTCCTGGGCCATCATCCCCCAATCACCTCCGCCGCGCCCCCGGCGTCCTCAATCTTCTTCTTGGCCGAGCCGCTGAACTTGTGGGCGTGCACCGTGAGGCCCTGGCTCAGGTCCCCGTCGCCGAGGACCTTTATAGGATGCTTCAGGCTCTTCACCAGTCCCAGGGCCACCAGCGTCTCGGGCGTGACCACCTCATCGACCTCAAAGACCTCCAGCGCGCCGACCTTCACCAGCGAGTACTCCTTCTTGAATATGTTGGTGAACCCGCGCCTCTCCGGGAGCCTCTTGATTATGGGCAACTGACCGCCCTCGAATCCGGGCCGAGGCCCCTTGCCCGACCGCGACTTCTGGCCCTTCAACCCCTTGCCGGAGTAGGTCCCTCGGCCGCTCCCGTTTCCGCGGCCCACCCGACGCCGCGACCGGCGGGCGCCCTTCTTGGGCCGTACCAAATGCTCCATCATCTCGTTTCTCCCGCTTCCAAAGCGGCCTGCTCCTCGCTCAACTCCACGACCTCCAGCAGATGGATGGTCTTCTGCACCATCCCTTGAATCGTCGGGCTGTTGCGATGCACCACCGAATGGTTGAGCCTCCGCAGTCCCAGCGAGCGGATTATCCGCCGCTGCTTCTGGGTCCTGCCTATGTAGCTCTTCTTCCAGGTTATCTTAAGATATGACATGTGCTGCTCTGTCCGACTGTGCTAGAGACCGGCGGTCGGATGGGCCGTCCCCCTTCGCTTGGCCAACTCCACCGCCGGGTCCTTCAACTCCCCCAGGGCCTTCAGCGTGGCGGATATGACGTTGATGGGATTGCGAGACCTCAGCGACTTGGCCACGGCGTCCTTCACCCCCGCGGCGTCCAGCACGGCGCGCACGGGCCCGGAGGCGATTAGCCCGGTGCCCGCCGGGGCCGGCTTTATCAGCACCAGCGACGCGCCGTACACGGCCTGGGTCTCCTGGGGGATGGTGCTGCCCTTCAGGGGGATCTGTATGGACCGCTTCCGCGCCGTCGCGCCACCCTTCCGCACCGCGTCGGGTATCGCGGTGGCCTTTCCAAGCCCGGCTCCCACCATCCCCTCGCCGTCGCCTATGACCACGAGGGCGTTGAACCGCAGGTGCCTGCCGCCCTTCACCACCTTGGAGATGCGCCTGGTGTAGACCACCTTTTCAGTTACGATGGGCCCGCCGTCGGTCACGGGCCCCTGATTGCGTCGATATACCATCTAAATAATCAGTCCTTCCTCTCGCGCCGCCTCGGCCAGGCTCTTCACCCTGCCGTGATACCGGTACCCGCCCCTGTCGAACACCACCTGGGATATCCCCTTCTCCGCCGCCTTCCGCGCTATGGACGCGCCCACGGCCTTTGACCACTCCGTCTTGGTCCTCTTGGTCCCGTTGGCCTGTAGGTCCTTGTCCAGGCTGGAAGCCGACGCCAGGGTGTGGCTCTGGGTGTCGTCTATTATCTGGGCCGATATATTCTTCAAGCTGCGGAACACCGACAGCCGCGGCCGCTCGGCGGTCCCCGCCACCCGGCGCCGCAGCCTCTTGTGCCGCGCTATCCGCAACTCCCGGCTCCTGTTGCCCTTAGGCATGGGATTCAACGCTCCTTACGACCAATATCACAGCCATAATCGCTACGCCTTCCTACCGGCGGCCTTGCCCGACTTCAGATGGATGACTTCATCCGAGTACTTGATGCCCTTCTCTTTGTAGGCGTTGGGCGGGCGGGCCTTGCGAATCTTCGCGGCCACCTCTCCCACCTTCTGCTTGTCATGGCCCGTAACGCGCACCCGGTTGTTTCCCTCCACCGTCAGGGTCACGCCCTCGGGCGGGCTTATCTCCACCGGGTGGCTGTGCCCCACGTTCAACACGATTCCCGCTCCGGCCTGCTGAACTCGATACCCGACCCCCATCAGTTCCAAGGTCTTCTGGTAGCCCTCCAAGACCCCGGTGATGGCGTTGGCTATGAGGCTGCGGGTGAGGCCGTGGAGGGAGCGGTGGAACTTGCGCGCCGACGCCCGCTCAACCAGGATAGAGCCGTTCTCTATCCGCACGTTTACCTCCGGGTGCAGGGGCTGGGTCAAAACGCCCTTGGGACCCGTGACGGTGATTTGGGAATACTCCAGGCTGGCCTCCACGCCCGCCGGTATGGCGATGGGCCTGCGGCCAACCCGCGACAGCGTTCTCTTGGAACCCTTGACGGCCGTCTCACCAGACATAGCAGAGCAACTCCCCTCCCGCGCCGCCTCGCCAGGCCTCGCGGTCAGTCATCATTCCCTGAGACGTCGATATAATGGCGGTGCCCAACCCGGCGAGCACCCTGGGAATCTCCCCCTTGCCCACGTACACCCTCAGGCCGGGCTTGCTCACCCGCTTCAACCCCCGGATGGCCGACTCCTTGCCCTCGCGGTACAGCAGATAGATCCTCAGCGTCCTCTGGGGCCTTCCGCCCATGACCTCAAAGTCCCTAATGTAGCCCTCGCGCTTCAGGATGCGCGCCACGGCGACCTTCACCTTGGAGGTGGGCATGGCGAGGGACCGGTGCCGCACCGCGATGGCGTTGCGTATTCGCGTGAGCATGTCGGCTATGGGGTCGCTTACGTTAGACAATTTCGCCCTCTTTCACTCCTACCAACTGGCTTTTCGAACCCCGGGCAGTTCGCCCCGCAGGGCCATCTCCCGGAAGCAGATGCGGCACAGCCCGAAGTATCTGATGTACGCTCGTGGCCGCCCGCACCGGTTGCACCGGTTGCTGAACTGGACCCGGCGCTTCGGCTCCCTCTTCCACTTCTCTATCTTAGACTTTTTAGCCATTCCTGCTTCACTGCTGCCTTGCGAAGGGCACGCCCAGAAGCTCTAGGAGCCGCGCCGCCTCGCCGTCGGTTTTCGCCGTTGTGGCAATGGTCACCTGCAAACCTCGTATCTTGTCAATCTTGTTGTAGTCAATCTCCGGGAACGTCACCTGCTCCCGTATGCCCATGGAGTAGTTCCCCCTGCCGTCGAAGCTTGACCGGGAGACACCTCGGAAGTCCCGTATCCTCGGAAGGGCGGCGTTGAGCAGCCGCTCGAGGAAGTAGACCATCATGTCGCCCCGCAGCGTCACGGAAACGCCCACGGGCATACCCTCTCTTATCTTGAACCCGGCGATGGCCTTCCTCGCCCTGGTCACCACGGGTTTCTGCCCCGATATGATAGTCAGGTCCTCCACCGCTCCTTCAAGGGACTTGGCGTTGTCCTTGGCCTCTCCCACTCCGATGTTCAGGACCACCTTGTTGAGCCGTGGGGCCTGCATTACGTTCTTGTAGTTGAACTCCTTCATCAGGGTGGGCACGACCTGCTCCCGGTAGAGCTTGATCATGTTGGGCTCCACCCTGCCGTTGGAGCCGGGGGCTTCCTGCTTCTCCTCCTGGACCTCGGCCTTGACCGGCGCTTTCTTGGCGGCGGTCTTCCGGGGCCTGCGGGGCTTCTTCTCTTTGGGGGTAGTCATCCTAGCTGATGGTCTCCTTGCACTTGTTGCAGACCCGCACCTTGGAGCCGTTTTCCAGCCGTCTGTACCCCACCCGCACGGGCCGGTTGCAGCTGCCGCACACCAGCATGACGTCCGACACGTGGACGGGGGCCTCCTGCTGAATCCTGCCGCCCTGTCTCAGGCCGGGGGTGGCCTTCACGTGGCGGGTTATAATGTTGATGCCCTGCACCACAACCCGGTTCTCCTTGGTCAGGATGCGCTCCACCGTTCCCCGCTTGGACTGGTCTTTGCCGGCTATCACCAACACCGTGTCGCCCCTTCGAATCTTCATCACACGACCTCAGGCGCCAGGGATATTATCTTCATGTAGCCCTTTTCCCGCAGCTCCCTGGCCACGGGGCCGAAGATCCGCGTTCCCCTGGGGTTGTTCTGCTTGTCGGCCACTATCACCGCCGCGTTGTCGTCAAACCTAATGTGACTCCCGTCGGGGCGGATGTATGGCTTGGCCGTGCGGACGATAACCGCTCTGACCACCTCACCCTTCTTGACCCCCGCGGCGGGCATGGCCTCCTTCACCGAACCGACAATAATATCCCCCACCCGGGCGTAGCGGCGACGGCTGCTGCCCGGTATGTTTATGCACATAATCTTCTTGGCGCCGCTGTTGTCGGCCACCGTCAAGCGGGTGTAAGGCTGTATCACTTCTCCGCCGCCTCTTCAGATTCGCCGGTCGCCGGTCCGGACTCAGCTTCAGGTGAGGGAACCTCCCCCGCGTCATCCGCCGCCGCCGCCTCCTGTTCTTGAGCCGCGGCCTCCTCCGCTGCCAAGGCCGCGCTCTGCCCCCGCGTCTGAGACTCCAGGATCTCCCGGTCCAGCTCCACCGGCCTGACCTCGGCCACCTCCCGCCGCTCCAGGATGTCGACCACCCGCCAGTTCTTGAGGCGGGAAATCGGCCTGGTCTCCTCCACCCGCACCAGGTCCCCCACCGAGCAGGCGTTATCCCCGTCGTGGGCGTAGAACTTGGTGATGCGACGCTGGGCCTTGCCGTACAGCCGGTTGCGCTGCTGCCACCGGTACGCCACAACTATAGTCTTGTCCATCTTATCCGAGACCACCCGCCCCACTCTGGCCTTTCGTCGTTCCCTGCTCATACGCTTATCCCCTGTATCTCCCTTTCGCGCATCACCGTTCTAAGCCTGGCTATGCTCCTCTTGGCGGCCCGTATCTGGGCGTTGTTGGCCAACTGCCTGCTGGCGTTCCTGAAGCGCAGATTCATAAGCTCGCGGAGGGTGTTATCCAACTCGCGCCGCAGGTCCACGTCGGAAAGCTCTCGCGCCTCCTCTATACGCACGGCCATATCCCTACCCCGTCAACGCCGTCATATTGTCCTGGTACACCATTTTGGTTGGAATGGGCAGCTTGTGGGAAGCCAACCTCAACGCCTCCGCGACCTGGCTCCGCTCCGCCCCCATCACCTCAAACAGGATCTTGCCCGGCTTCACCACGGCCACCCAGTGGTCGACGTTGGCCTTGCCGCCGCCCATCCTGGTCTCCGCCGGCTTCTTCGTGACCGAGCGGTCGGGAAAGACCCGGACCCACACCTTGCCGCCGCGTCGCAGGTGACGCGTTATCGTAACACGGCCCGCCTCTATCTGCCGAGCCGTGAGCCAGCAGGCGCCAAGGGCCTTCAGACCGTAGTCGCCGTAGGTGACGGTGTTCCCCGCCGTGGCCTTGCCCTTCCTGCGGCCCCTCTGGAGCTTGCGAAACTTCACCCGTTTAGGCTGTAACATCCTCTAACTCCCTGTTCACCTCATCCAGGGCCTCGTCGGCGTGGACCGTGACCTCGATGGTCTCCATCTCCTCGACCTGCTCCACCACCGGCTCCGGCTCGATGTTCCCCTTGTATATCCACACCTTCACCCCTATCTGACCCATGACCGTGGAAGCCTCGGCGTAGTTGTAGTCAATATCGGCTCCCAGGGTGTGAAGGGGCACCCGCCCCTCCATGACCCGCTCCGTTCGCGCGATTTCGGACCCCATTATGCGGCCCTTGATGATTATCTTAATGCCGAGGGCGCCTCCCTGCATCGTCCGTTGGAGGGCCTGCCTCAGCGCCCTCCGGTAGGCCACCCGCCGCACCAACTGGTCGGCGATGTTCTTCGCCACCAGGTAGGCGTTCAGTTCGGGCTGCTGTATCTCCAAGATATTAAGCTGGATGCGCTTCTTTGACAGGATTTCCAGGTTGCGGCGCAGCTTCTTCACCCGCTCGCCGTCCCTTCCTATCAGAATCCCCGGCCTCGCCGAGTGGATGTTAACCTCAATGTCCTGGGTGCCGCGGTCTATCTCCACCCGGGCTATCCCGGCGTCGGAAAAGCCGCCGTACTCCTTCTTTATCTGCTTCCGAATGGACAGGTCGCCAAGGACCATCTGCCGGTACTGGCTCCCCTTGGACACGAACCAGTGGGCTTGCCAGTCTTTGTTGACCCCCAGCCGGAAGCCTATCGGATGGGTCTTATGTCCCACTAATCACCTCTTCATCCACAACGACTGTAACGTGACACGCCCGCCGGTGCATTCGCCCGACCCTGCCCCGGGCGTGGGGCTTGAACCGCCGCATGGACTGGGCCACGTCGGCGTTTATCCGCACTATGCGGAGGCTGTCGCGGTCCACCAGCAGGTTGTTCTCCGCGTTGGCCGCCGCCGACTTCACAGTCTTGGCGACCACCTTGGCCCACGGCGACGCCGAAAGCTCCAAGATGTTCACGGCCTCATCCACCCGCTTGCCCCTCACGAGGGCGAGGATGGGCTTGAGCCGCTTCTGCGACGCCCCGACCTGCTTTGCCACGGCCTGCACGGCTGCCATGCTAACGCTTGCCCCGTCCGAGACCGCGCACGGTCCGGGTTGGCGCGAACTCGCCCAGCTTGTGCCCCACCATGTTCTCCGTGATGAATATGGGCACGTGGCGCCGCCCGTCGTGCACCGCGATGGTCAGACTTATCATCTCAGGCATTATAGTCGACGCCCTGGACCAGGTGCGAATCACCGTCTTAGACCCCACCCTCTGGGCGGTCATCACCTTCTTCTCGAGTTTGGGATGCACGAAAGGCCCCTTCTTGGTTGACCGGGACATGGCCTATCTTCTCCTTCCACGGACAATCAGGGTCGTCGGCTTCCGCTTCTTCCTAGTGCGATAGCCCAGGGCCGGCTTGCCCCACGGCGTCTTGGGGCCAGGCATACCGATTCCCGCCTTCCCTTCGCCACCGCCGTGGGGGTGGTCCCTGGGCGTCATGGCCGAGCCGCGCACCCGCGGCCTCCGACCCCGATGGCGGGTCTTTCCGGCCTTCCCCCAAATGATATTCTTGTGGTCGACGTTGCTCAGCTGCCCTATGGTGGCCCTACAGTTGGCGGGCACCCGCCTTATCTCCCCCGACGGCAGCCGCACCAGCACGTATATGTCCTCCCTTGAGAGGATCTGCGCCGCCGTGCCTGCGCTCCGCACCATCTGCCCCCCTCTGCCGGGCTCCAACTCCAAATTGTGCACCATGGTTCCCGTTGGAATCAGCCGGATAGGAAGGCAGTTGCCGGGCCTGATGCCGGCCTTTGGCCCCGACTCCACCTTGACGCCCGGCGTGAGACCCAGGGGGGAAAGGATGTATCGCTTCTCGCCATCGGCGTAGTTCACCAGGGCGATGCGCGCCGACCGGTTCGGGTCGTACTCAACGGAGACCACGGTTCCGGGGATGCCGTCCTTGTTCCGCTTGAAATCGATTAGCCGGTAGTGCCGCTTGCTCCCCCCGCCTCGGTATCGCATGGTGATGCGGTTGGAGGAGTTTCTGCCGCCGGTCTTGTGGAGGGGCCGCAGCAGCGACTTTTCAGGCTCCTTCCTCGTTATCTCGCTGAAGGAGGGCAGGGCCGCGTTGCGCGTTCCCGGCGTCCTCGGCTTTGGAATCTTCAAAGGCATGTCTTACAGTCCCTCTATCAACTGGATCCTGTCCCCGGCTTGCAGCGTGACCACCGCCTTCTTGGTGTCAGCCGTCAGGGTAACGCGCGGCCCGTACCGCTTCATCTTACCCCTGACCTTGCATATATTAACATCTATGACCCGAACCCCAAAGGCCTTTTGCACCGCCTCTTTAATTTGGATCTTGTTGGCCCTTGGAGCCACCTGGAAGACGTACTTCCCGGCCTCCTGGAGCAGGGTGCTCTTCTCCGTTATGAGGGGCTTGACCAGCACGTATTGAAGCTCCACTAGCCGGCCTCCTCGTCAGCCGTGGGAGCCGCTTGACCGTTGTCCTGTGGCTCCGCCGCCGGTGGGTCTTCAGCCGTGGGAGTCTCTTGGGAGTCGTCTTGCGGCTCCTCAGTAGTGGCCGACGGGTTCTCGGCCGTGGCCGCCTCGCCGGGGGCCGACGCCGTAACGCCGTCCGACCCGCCGCCCCACAACTCCTCGGCCCTCCGCAGGGCGTCCAGGGTCAAGACCAGGTTGCTCCGCTTCAGAAGCTCCTCGGCGTTCAGCAGGTTCACGGGAAGGGTCCAAGTCCTGGGTATGTTGTGGGCCGACCTGATGACGTTCCTTTCCGGCTCTCCGGTGACGATTAGGGTGGAACCCGTCACGTTCAGGGCCCGCAGGGCCTCCACCATCTCCCTTGTCCGCCCGTTCAGCCCGGTGAACCCCTCAATGAGAACCACCTGCTCGGCCCTCAGCTTCTGGGACAGGACGCATCTGAGAGCCAGGCGGCGCATCCTTTTGGGCATGGCCCGCCGGTAGCTCCTGGGCCTGGGGCCGAAGGTGACGCCGCCGTGCCGCCATATGGGCGACCGGTTGCTGCCGTGCCGCGCCCGGCCCGTGTGCTTCTGACGCCAGGGCTTGGCCCCGCCTCCCGACACCTCTGCCCGGCCCTTCACCTTGTGAGTGCCCTGCCGCCGGTTAAGCTGGTACATGACCATGGCTTGGTGGACCAGATTGGCGTTGAAGGCGGTCCCAAACAGGGTTGGGCTGGCGTCCACCTCTCCCACCACCTGACCCTGGATATCTTTTAATTCAATACGCATGGCTCTTATCGCTGCCGAAATTAGGCCCCTCCCCCGAGCTTTCGCACCGTCACCAGACCTTGGGGCGCGCCGGGGACGCCGCCCTTTATCATCAGCAGGTCCCGCTCCTGGTCCACGTTCACCACCTCAAGGTTCTTCACGGTTACCCGCGCGTTGCCCATGTGCCCCGACATCTTCTTTCCCTTGAACACCCGGCCCGGCGTCGTTCCCATGCCGATGGACCCGGGGGCCCTCAGCCTGTCCGACTGCCCGTGGGTGCGGGACCCCCCGCCGAAGCCGTGACGCTTCACCGTTCCCTGGAACCCCCGTCCCCTAGACGTGCCCACCAAGCTGACCCGCTCCCCCGCTTCAAAGAGGTTGGCCCGAATCTGCTGGCCGACCGCCAGTCCCTCGAGGGTGTCGGCGGGAACCTCGCGGAGGTAGCGGAACAGACCCGTTTGCCTCAGATGGCCCCTTTTCGCCTTAGTTCCCTTTTTGGCGGTCTGAAACCCCAACTGGACGCCTTCGTAGCCGTCCCTTTCCAGGGTCCGTATCTGGGTGATGGCGCAGGGGCCGGCCTGGATGACGGTCACCGGGACCATAGTCCCGTCCTCCCGTATCCACTGGCTCATGCCTAGTTTCTTGCCCAGAATCGCTTTAATCACCTGACGCCTGCTTCCATCCTATAGCTTGCCTATAACTTAATCCCTATAGCTTAATCGAAATATCCACGCCCGCCGGCAGGTTGAGCCTGGTGAGGGCGTCTATGGTCTTGGGAGTGGGCTTCAGAATGTCTATCAGCCGCTTGTGGGTGCGTATCTCAAAGTGCTCCTGGGAGTCTTTGTCGATGTGGGGCGACCGTATGACGCAGAACCGGCGGATGTGGGTGGGCAGAGGCACCGGGCCGGCGACCACCGCCCCCGTCTGCTCAGCCGTCTCGACTATCTGTGTCGCGGCCAAGTCCAAGGTCTTGTGGTCGAAGGCCTTTAGCACAATCCTTATCTTCTGCGAAGTCGCGTCCTGCGTTGCCTGTCTTACCATCTTCTAGCTCTCACCTGCCCAGGGCCAGGTCTCGTTCCAGACCCTTCGGGGCCGCCTCATAATACTTGAACTCCATGCTGTGACTCGCGCGGCCCTGGGTCATGGACCTCAGCGACGCCGCGTAGTTGAAGGACTCCGAAAGGGGGATCATCACCTGAATCCGCTGGATGTCGTTTGCCCCCTCAATGTTCTGTATCTGCGCCCGCCGCGAGTTCAAATCCCCCAGAACGGCGCCCAAAAACTGGGCGGGAGTCACCACCTCCATCTCCATAATCGGCTCCAACAGGATGGGCTGCCCCTTCCTGAAGGCCTCGCGAAAGGCCATGGAACCCGCCGCGCGGAAGGCTATCTCCGATGAGTCTACAGGATGATGGCTCCCGTCCACAAGGGTTACCTTCAGGTCGACCACCTGGTAGCCCCCGATGGACCCGTTCTCCGCCGCCTGCTTCACGCCCTGCTCCACCGGCCCGATGAACTGCTGCGGGATTACCCCGCCGGTTATGCGGTTCTCAAAGACCAGCCCGCTGCCGCGCTCCGTCGGCTGCACCTCAATCCACACGTCCCCGAACTGGCCGTGGCCCCCGGTTTGGCGCACGAACCGCCCCTGGGCCCGCACCGGCGCCGTGATAGTCTCCCGGTAAGACACCTTGGGCTTGCCTACGCTGGCCCCAACCCCGAACTCCCGCCTCAGCCGGTCTATGAACACCTCCAGGTGAAGCTCGCCCATGCCGGAAATCACCGTTTGCCCCGTCTCCTCGTCGTGGCGGACCAGGAAGGTCGGGTCCTCCTCCACCAGCTTGGATATGGAGTCTATGAGCTTGTCACGCTCCGACTGGCTGATGGGTTCGATGGCCAGGGATATGACCGGCGACGGGAAGATCGGCGGCTCCAATATGATGGGCGCCGACCGGTCGCAGATGGTGTCGCCCGTGAACGTGTTCTTCAACCCGATGGCCGCGGCGATGTTGCCGGCCGTTATCTCCGACACCTCCCGCCGGTGGTTGGCGTGCATCTGCAAGGCCCGGCCCAGCCGCTCCCGCTTGCCCTTGGTGGCGTTGTAAAGCATGGTTCCGGACTTCACCATGCCGGAGTACACCCGCAGGTAGACCAGCCGCCCAACGTGGGGGTCCGTGGTCACCTTCATGGCGAGGGCCGCGAGTGGAGCGTTCCGGTCGGCCTCTCGATAGGTCGTCTCCCCGCTCTCAGGCTCCGTGCCCTCTACGGGAGGAACGTCCGCCGGCGACGGCAGGTAGTCTATCACCGCGTCGAGAAGGGGCTGGATGCCGTAGGTCCGCAGCGCGCTGCCGCACACCACGGGAACCAGACGCCTGGCGATGGTGGCCTTGCGGAGGGCGCTGCTCAGGTCCTCGCTGGAAATATCCTCGCCCTCCAGATAGCGGATCATCAGACGCTCTTCCGTCTCGACTATCCGCTCCACCATGGCGTCACGATACCGCTTAAACTCCTCCCGCTGCTCCGCGGGGATGGGGCCTTCCTCAAAGGACGCGCCGCCGTTCTCGTAGAAGTAGGCCTTCTCGCCCATCAGGTCGATGACGCCGTGGAAGTCCGATTCCTGGCCCATGGGCATCTGGATAGGCAGGGGATTCGCCTTCAGCCGTTGCCGCATGGACTGCATAGTCCGCTCGAAGTTGGCTCCCACCCTGTCCATCTTGTTCACAAAACAGATGCGAGGCACCTTGTACCTGTCGGCCTGACGCCACACCGTTTCCGACTGGGGTTGGACCCCTGCCACGGCGTCAAGCACCACCACGCCCCCGTCCAACACCCGCAGGCTGCGTTCCACCTCGGCGGTGAAGTCGACGTGGCCCGGGGTGTCGATGACGTTGACGTGGTGGTCCCGCCACGTGGTGGTGGTGGCCGCGGCGGTGATGGTTATGCCGCGCTCCCGCTCCTGGGGCATCCAGTCCATAACGGCGGTGCCCAAGTCCACCTGGCCGATCTTGTACGTGCGGCCCGTAATGAACAGGGCGCGCTCGGTGACGGTGGTCTTGCCGGCGTCAATGTGGGCTATGAATCCGATATTTCGGATCCGCTCTATGGGTAAACTGTCAGACATGATGTGAGACTCCCCAGCCGGGTTGGTGGCAGATTCCCCCTACCACCTGTAGTGCACGAAGGCCCGGTTGGCGTCCGCCATCCTGTGCAGGTCTTCCTTGCGCTTAACCGCCGTGCCCTCAGAGCGGGCGGCGTCCATTAGCTCAAGGGCCAGCCGCCTCCTCATGGGCATGTTGCGGCGCGCCCTTGCCCCGCTGATGAGCCATCTCATGGCCAATGCTTCGCTTCTGTTGGAAGGCACCTCGATGGGCACCTGGTACGTGGCTCCCCCCACACGCCGCGGCTTCACCTCAAGCAGCGGCCTGGAGTTTTCGAGAGCCTTGTTGAATATCTCCATGGGGTCGTGCTTAGTGTCCCTGGTCACGATGTCCAAGGCCCCGTACACGATTCTCTGGGCCAGGGTCTTCTTGCCCCGGGTCATCACGCGATTGATGAAGCGGGACAGTTCCACGCTCCTATAGCGCGCGTCGGGGGTCGTCGGCCTTCTCTCGGCTCGTCTTCTTCTAGACACCGCTAAGCCGCCTTCCGCCCGCTCAAGCCTTGGGCCGCTCTGAGCCGTACTTGCTGCGGCCCCGCTTCCGGCCCTCCACGCCCTCGCAGTCGAGGGTGCCCCTCACCACGTGATAGCGCACTCCCGGCAGGTCCTTCACCCGCCCGCCCCGTATCATAACCACCGAGTGCTCTTGGAGGTTGTGGCCCTCGCCGGGTATGTAGGCGGTGACCTCAAACCCGTTGGTGAGGCGCACACGGGCTATCTTGCGGAGGGCTGAGTTGGGCTTCTTCGGCGTCATGGTGCGCACCTGAACGCATACGCCCCTCCTCTGAGGCGCGCCGTTGCTCCAAGTGACCTTGTTCTTCAAGGCGTTGTGAATCCAGTGCATGGCCGGCGACTTGGACTTCTTCCGCGCCTTCACGCGGCCCTTTCTTACCAACTGATTGATGGTGGGCACAAATATACCTCTCTGTCCCTTAAAGACGATTGGCTAGTGTACAGACATTGACGGCGGCTGTCAACTTGGCCCGCCGCCGGCCTCCCCGCCCCACGGACCCCGACATCATCCCGCCGCCCTCGGCATTATCGCCGCCCGCCTCACCCAGCTCTATCCCCGGCCCCTCCTCCCGTCATTCCCGCCCCGGCGGGAATCCAGGAACCCCTAGCCCTGGAACCGGCCTCTGTAGAGGCGTTGTGGGGGGCACTCACGTCTCCTCTCCATATCTTGCTTATGAATCCGCGCGGCTTCAAGGTTCTGTGGGTTTAATATGGGAGGCTTGACAGGGTTCTATCGTTCTAGTATAGTCCAATACAGTCTACATAAGTAATTTGTAGACTCTTTACTTTCTGTGTATAATTGATATAGTGAACTAATGAAGAAAACGCACGAGACAAAAGAGCATCGGTTCAAGCGGTTGGCAGAGCAACGCGTAAACGTGATTCTGGATAAACTGCGCCTACTCGGTCAACTATCCAATAGAAGAAATTACGATTATTTGGATACAGAAGTTGAGGCGATATTCAGAGCCATACAAAAAGACCTCAATGACATTAAGGCCAAGTTCAAGGATGGACCGGAGAGACGAAGACGCTTTAGATTCAAAGGGGATTAGAATGTTGCAACTCATGTTTTCGGCGCAGGAACTCTGCATGGGGCTACTTAAGGCGGATAAGGAAGAGGAGGTAATTGACCTCCTCCGGCAGTATGGATATTGGGACAACCCGGCTGTATGGCGCACGTTCGGAGATAGGGAGGATAACTTCTCGACCTTTGGAAACCAGTCCGATGTAGCCGATGCAGCCCTAGTCGAGAAATTAGTCAACTCGGTGGACGCAGTGCTTATGGGTGAATGCTGGTCCGCCGGGATCCCGCCGGATTCCCCTGAAGCTCCCCGAAGTATCCCGGAAGCGGTTGCCGAGTTCATTTGGAAAGACCGGTCTAAGGCGAATACCAGGGGGCATATTTCCCATTGGACAGACTCAGAACGACGTGAGATATCTCGGCGAATCACTCTTTCTGCCACAGGTGATCTTAGTGATCCTTGCTTTACTGTGGTGGATGATGGAGAGGGGCAGACCCCAAACTCAATGCCGAACACTCTTTTGTCTCTAGACAAGAAGAACAAGATCAACGTTCATTTCGTGCAAGGCAAATTTAATATGGGCGGCACAGGAGCCCTTCGGTTCTGTGGCCCTCACAACCTACAACTCATCATTAGTCGCCGCAACCCAAACATCATAGTAGATAATTCAATGGATCCTTCGTCGCGCCAATGGGGATTCACGATTATACGTAGAGAGAACCCTACGGATTCCAAGAGGGTATCGACGTATAAGTACCTGGCTCCAGACAATAGCGGGGTCCTTCGTTTCGATTCGGATACGCTTCCACTCTTTCCATCCGGTAATAAACCTTACGATCGCCCCACCTCGTGGGGCACGGCTATTAAGCTCTACAACTATAAGTTGAGGGGCAAAAGCCACATTCTTCGTAGAGATGGGTTGTTGTATCGTCTGGATATTCTGTTGCCAGGAGTTCCGTTACCAGTGCGTCTGCACGAATGTCGCAGCTATGCGGGACACTCGGGAAGTTTTGATACTACTCTAAACGGACTTGGCGTTCGCCTGAGCGACCACCGAAGCAACAACCTGGAACCGGGATTTCCCACCAGCAGCACGTTTGCGATATTAGGACAAGAGATGACTGCTGAGGTTTATGCGTTTAAGCGGGGCAAAGCTGACTCCTATAGGAAAAACGAAGGGATAATCTTCACCGTAAATGGACAGACGCATGGAACTCTAAGCAAGAGATTTTTCAGTAGGAAGGCTGTCGGAATGAACAGGCTGGAGGATTCGATACTGGTCGTCGTAGACTGCAGCCGCATCAGTGGGAGGAGTAGGGAAGACCTGTTTATGAACAATAGAAGGAGGATGGAGCAAGGTGAGTTCTTGAGCGCCGTAGAGAGTGAAATGCAATCTATATTGAAAGACCATCAGCTCCTCCGCAGCCTAAGACAAGAACGCCGCCGCCAGGACATAGACTCTAAGCTGAAAGATTCCAAACCCCTTCAGGACATCTTAGAGTCTATTATTCGCAAATCTCCCGTTCTGGCGTCCGTATTAGGAAACAAGGGGCCATTGTCCAATCCAGTTAAGCCAACATGGGCCCCAACTGAACAGTTTCTGGGAAAACCGCATCCCACGTACTTCCGATTCCGAGGTAAGGACCGGGACCGTAAGCTTCAACGGACTACTCCTATAAACATGCGAAGCAGGATTATCTTCGAAACGGACGTAGTGAATGACTACTTCACTCGTGGCCAGTATCCCGGCAAGTATGAGTTGCGCCCACTTGGTGGCTGTCTTCCGGACAACACGACGCCGGACCGTAGCCTAAACCTGGAGAACGGCACAGCGACCTTAAACCTACACTTGCCCGAGGGGGCAAAGATTGGGGACTCCTTTGAGTACAAATTCACCGTTGAAGATGAAACGTTGCTTAATCCGTTCATCAACCGTTTCGTCATATCGGTAGGACCATCCCAAAAGCCTTCCGGGGGAAAGAACGGTCCCAAGCCGCTTGAAACTCCCCAGGGGCTGGCCATTCCTACCCCGATACTCGTATACGAGCAGGATTGGGGGCAACACGGCTTCAACAAGGATTCTGCCGTGAAGGTGGTTTCTGACCCGTCCGGAAACGAAGAGTCATCCGAGGATCACGTTTACTACATCAACATGGATAACATTTACTTAAAGACTGAACTTAAGGCGACTAGAGAGAACCCGGACATAATAAAGTCGCGATGGCAATTTGGCATGGCGCTGGTAGGGATGGCGTTGCTGAGAGGCTATAAGGAACATGAGAAATCTGATGAAAGCGCTGAAGAGTCAGAGGAAAATAATCACTCGTCAGCCCAAGATGAAGTGTACAGAGCTACGGCTGCCGTAGCCCCCGTGCTTCTACCCCTGATAGAAGGCTTAGGCGCTCTTTCAGATGATGACGTGGCAGTAAAGTAAGTCTGTGCGCCGTGGCATGGCGCTGTTAGTTTATAGGGCGGTGGATAAGCAGGACCTCTCGGCCAGCGTCGTTCTCTAAACGCCGTTGGTTGTACCATTTCCTGTTTGGGACCAGCCTCACTTGGCGTGAGTCAATGTTCTCCGCGCTCGTTTCCTCAAACCCCGCCATACTCATAGCCTCTAAATATCGTGGCAAATGCCTGTTAGCGTCAGAAAAGGACACGAGTTGGACGACTCTGGCGTCTGGGGAGATGATATGCTTCAGGTTATTAAAGGTGGCAGATAGTTCCGTGAAGTAGTTATTCACGCCAAGAGTTGATCGGCCACCCATAGTGTAGTAAGAGGCTCCTCGTCCATCCCTGACATCAGCAATCCAATATGGCGCCGGCGTTTCGCGCCTTCCCAAAACCTGCCATCTATGATACAGCACGTGAACGCCTGGATACGGCGGCGAAGTGAGAACTAACTTTGGACGGACGTTGCGCCGACTTAGCGCTCGTCTAAGAAGCGAGGCAGACGCCGAGCACCCAAATAGTTGGCGAGAGGCCGTGACCTTGTTCTTGTAAACGCCATTCGTCCGAGCGGCAGACACCATGTCGCTCAGTCCCTTCAGCATGGCCTCTACCTTCTTCTCTAGCTCATCACATAGTTGGGCTATCTGGGGTGTGCTAGACCTAACGTCTAAGGCCCACTGCCCAATCCGTAAAAGTGCGCAGCGCGCAAACAGCCTTCGACGAGGAAATCGAAGATGTCCGGCTAATTTGATAGCGGTGTCAAAGAAAGAATACGCCGCAACCGGCATATTTCGGATGGGGATCTGGACTAGTTGAGTAGCCTTGTTCTCTTTCGTGGCGAACCGGACATCCTGCGCCCAACTGCGGATTTCTGAGATATCATCCTCACTCAAGGGAGTGGTCTTAACTCTCGTGACAAACCTGGCAAGTTCGTTGACGTCGGTTCCAATTGCGTGTCTCCCCGACACCGCAGCCTCTATTATAGTCGTTCCGCCTCCCATGAAAGGGTCAAGAACGTAGTCGCCAGGCTCCGTTAATGAATCCAGCATAAACCTAGCGAAGTTGGGGCTGAATCGCGCCGGGTACTTATAGAAGTCGTGTGTGTACCCCTGCACCTTGTCGGTGGAATGGAAAGCATTTTCGAATGTTCTCAGGCGCACTGGACTCTCCAAGCGGAACGCGCCCTCATAGCCCCCTAGCCCTCCGCGGCTTCGAGGACTATGTGGATGTCTTTGTCGCCGCGGCCGCTCAGGCACACCAGGACCGCGTCGCCGGGGGGCAGGGTGGGCGCCAGCCTGGCGGCGTGGTAAATGGCGTGGGAAGGCTCCAAGGCCGGGATGATTCCCTCCGTCTTGCACAGCAGATGAAACCCCTCCAGGGCCTCGGCGTCGGTCACCGACGTATACCGGGCGCGTCCGGCGTCCTTCAAGAAACTGTGCTCTGGGCCAACCCCGGGGTAGTCCAAGCCGGGGGAGATGCTGTGGGTCTCCATGACTTGTCCGTTGTCGTCCTGAAGCAGGTATGACATGGCGCCGTGAAGTGCCCCGGGCCGCCCGGACACGAGGGTTGCCGCGTGGCGGGTTCCCCCCGTTCCCCCCGCCTCCACGCCGACCAACTCCACGCCCTCATCCTCCACGAAGGGATGAAAGGCGCCGATGGCGTTGCTGCCCCCGCCGACGCAGGCCACCACGCACCGGGGCAGCCGCCCCTCCGCCTCCAGGATCTGCCGCCGGGCCTCACTGCCTATAACCGACTGGTACTCCCTGACCATCAGGGGGTACGGATGCGGTCCCACGGCGCTTCCCAACAGATAGTGGGTCGTTTCCACGTTGGTCACCCAGTCGCGGATGGCCTCGTTGATGGCGTCCTTCAGCGTTTGGCTGCCTGTCTCCACCGTCCGGACCTCGGCTCCAAGCAGCCGCATCCGGAAGACGTTCAGGGACTGGCGCCGCATGTCTTCCGCGCCCATGTAGACGATGCACCGGAGCCCCAGCATGGCGCAGGCCGTGGCCGTGGCGACGCCGTGCTGACCGGCCCCCGTTTCCGCTATTATCCGCTCCTTGCCCATCGCCTTGGCGAGCAGGCCCTGCCCCAAGGCGTTGTTTATCTTGTGCGCGCCCGTGTGGGCCAAGTCCTCCCGCTTCAGATATATCTTGGCCCCGCCCAACCGCTCGGTGAGATTGGCGGCGTAGTACAGGGGCGTGGGCCTCCCGGCGTAGGTCGACAGCAGCGAGGCCAGCCGCCCTTGAAAGTCCTCGTCGGCCCTCAGCTTGACATAAGCGGCCTCCAACTCCTCAAGGGCCACCATCAGCGTCTCAGGCACGAACTTGCCCCCGTAGCTCCCAAACCGGCCCCTCTCGTCGGGGGCGTTGGAAACGGTCCTTTCCCTCATCTAACCCTCCCCGTGGATAGCTTTGCCCGTCTCGCGGGCATTGGCGACGAACCGCCTTATCTTGTCAAGGTCCTTGACCCCGTGGCTCTCAACCCCGCTGGAAACGTCCACGCCCAGGGGCAGGGCCGTCCTGATGGCCGCGTCCACGTTGTCGGGCGTAAGGCCGCCCGCCAGCATGAAGGCCAGCCCTCGCCTGGAAATCTCGGCGGCCACGGCCCAATCAAAAGAGGCCCCGGTGCCTCCCTGAAGCCCCTCCACCCTCCGGTCCAAGATGACCATGTGCCCCCGGTCCCTCAGAAGCCTGACCCGCTCCGCTAGATCCTCCACTTCGGCCGACGCCATTGTCCCGGCGGGAACGTGCACGGCCTTGAATACGGGAACCGGCGACGCGTCGCAGTACTCCGGCGACTCGGCGCCGCACAACTGGGCCGCGTCAAGACCGCAGGCCGCCGCGGCTTCCCGCACCTCAGCCAGAGGCTGGTCTGCGAAGAGGCCAACGACCTTGGGAGGATGGTCGAACCGGTCCCTCACCGCCGCGGCTATGCGCGCCGCCTGAGCCAACGTGACCCGGCGGCGGCGGTTGGGCACGAAGACCAGCCCGATGAAGTCGGCCCCCGCCTCTGCGGCTGTCAGGGCGTCCTCCACCCGCTGGACGCTGCAAATCTTCACCTTAACCAATGGCCGCTCCACCCGGCGACTCGCCCAAGGCCAACTCCCGCGTCTTGGCCGCCACGTCGGGAGCGGTGACCAGGGCCTCGCCCACCAGCGCGGCGTTCACCCCGAAGCCCCGCAGACGCGCCACGTCCCCCGCGCTAAAGATGCCGCTCTCGCTCACAATCACCCTTCCCTTGGGCACAAGCCCCGCCAACCGCTCCGTCACCGACAGGTCAGTACTGAAGGTGTGCAGATCCCGGTTATTTATCCCGATTATCTCCGCGCCGGCCCTCAGAGCCGCCGCCAACTCATCCTCGTTGTGGACCTCAACCAACGCCTGGAGCCATAGCCCTTGGCACACGGCCAGAAGCTCCTTCAGCCGCTCCTCCGGCAGGATGGCCGCTATCAGAAGCAGGGCGTCGGCGCCCAAGGCCCTGGTCTCGTAGATCTGATAGGGGTCGAACACGAAGTCCTTGCGAAGGACCGGCGCCCTGCTTTTAGCCACGGTCTTCTTCACCGTCTCCAGGTGCTCCGGGGCGCCGTTGAACCGTGGGTCCGTGAGCACGGATACCGCCGCCGCGCCGTTCGCGACGTAGGTCTCGGCCAGCCGCGCCGGGTCGAACTCCTCCACCAAGACGCCGCGGGAGGGCGACGCCCCCTTGACCTCGGCTATCAGGCGCACCCGGTCTCCCAGCAGCGCCCCCGACAGGTTCAGGGGCATAGGCATACCCTTGACCCGCTCCTCCAGAGAGCTTAGGGGAACCAGGCCCTGGCGCTCCCCGACCTCCACCCGCTTGGCCCGGACTATCTCTTCAAGAATGGTTGGCAAAATCTCCGCTCCCGACGCCTGATATTCTTGGTTGGCGGCTTCCCGGCATACCGCTACGCCGGAGCTCCTTCCCCCAAGGCCTGGCTCGTTTCCACCAGGGCCTCCAGCTTTGCCAGGGCATGCCCTCCATCAATAACCTCCCTCGCTGCTTCCAATCCCTCCGACAGGTCTTTGACCCTGCCGCCAACCAGCAGGACCGCCGCGCTGTTCAGCAGCACAACGTCCCTGCGCGGCCCCGCTTCCCCCGCCAGGACCCGGCGCAGCAGGAAGGCGTTGTCCTGGGGCGTTCCCCCTTGAAGGGCCTGAAGCGGCGCCCGTGGAAGTCCCAACTCGGTGGGGTCCAGCGTCCACGATTCGACGACGCCATCTCTCGTCTCCCACACCCGGCTCTCCCCGTCCAGGGTCAGTTCGTCCATCCCGTCGCCGCCGTGGGCCACGAGGCTGCCCTTGGAACCCATGAGATGTAGGACGCGGGCCATCTTTTCCCCCAAAGAGGCGTCGGCCACGCCGAGCAGCTGCCGCTGCGCCCCGGCGGGGTTGGTGAGAGGCCCCAGGATGTTGAACACCGTTCGGATGCCCAGGTCGCGGCGCACCGGCGCGGCGTGTTTCATGGCGGGGTGGAAGATGGGCGCGAACATGAAGCCGATGCCGACCTCTTGCAGGCACCGCTCCACCTCCCGCGGCCCCAGTTCCAGCTTGACCCCGAGGGCCTCGAGGACGTCCGCGCTGCCGCACTTGCCCGAGGCGGCCCGGTTGCCATGCTTGGCCACCCGGAGGCCCGCGCCCGCCGCCACCAAGGCCGCCGCTGTCGATATATTAAAGGTGCCGCTGTTGTCGCCGCCGGTGCCGCAGGTGTCCACAACCTCGCCCTCCACCTCCACCCTTAGCGACTTCTCCCGCATGGCCTGAGCCATCCCGGCTATCTCCTCGGCCGTCTCGCCCTTCATCCTCAACGCCGTCAGTAAGGACGCCAGCAGCGCCGGGGCGACCTTGCCCTCCATGACCTCGGTCATCACCGACCGCCCCTCCTCCATGGTCAGCCCCCGGCCCGCGACAAGCTGTTCTATGGCCTCTCTAATCAAGCCGCCTTTCCCTCCTTCTTGCTCCACCGCTCCACCCGGTTCAGGTAGTTTTGGAGCACGTCGTGGCCCGCCTTGGTCAGTATAGATTCGGGGTGGAACTGCACCCCTTCCACGGGCAAATCTTTGTGCCGGAGTCCCATGATGACACCGTCCTTGGTCCACGCGCTGACCTCTAGGCGTTCGGGCAGGCCGTCGGGATGCACCACCAGCGAGTGATATCTGATGGCCTTGAAGGGATTGGCCAGGCCCTCGTAGACCCCCTTGCCGTCGTGGTGGATTAGCGATGTTTTGCCGTGCATTATCTCCCCAGCCACGTCAACCCTGCCCCCGTAGGCGGCCCCGATGACCTGGTGGCCCAGACATACCCCCAGGATGGGCAGCTTATGGCCGAAGCCGAGAACGATATCGTTGGAAACGCCCGCCTCTTTGGGGCTGCACGGCCCCGGCGATATGACAATCCCCTCCGGGGACATTCCCTCCACCTCCTCCGGCGTCACCTTGTCGTTGCGGGCCACCTCCACCTCAGCCCCCAACTCGCAAAGGTACTGGTAGATGTTGTAGGTGAAGCTGTCGTAGTTGTCGATAAGCAGTATCATCGTCCGCCCTCCCGGCCCTCTGCCCTGTCCATGGCCTTCATAAGGGCGCCGGCCTTATGCACCGTCTCCTCATACTCGTCACGGGGCGCGCTGTCCGACACCACGCCGCCGCCGGCCTGAACGCGCATCACCCCATCCTTATAAATGCCCGTCCTCAGCACCAAGGCCGTGTCCATGTTCCCCGAAAAGCTGAAGTACCCCACCGCGCCGCCGTAAGGCCCCCGCTGCTCCCCCTCTATCTCGGCGATAATCTCCATGGCCCGAATCTTGGGAGCCCCCGACACCGTGCCCGCTGGGAAGCAGGAACGCAGGGCGTCGTAGGGGGTTAGCTCCGGCTTCAACCGGCCCTCCACGTGAGACACCAGGTGCATGACGTGAGAGAACCGCTCCACCTCCATCAACTCCGTCACCCGCACCGTGCCGGGCACGCTGACCCGCCCGATGTCGTTCCGGCCCAGGTCCACCAACATAATGTGCTCGGCCCGCTGCTTCTCGCTGCTCCGCAACTCCTCCTCAAAGGCCGCGTCCTCCTCCGGCGTCCGGCCCCGGGGCCGGGTGCCGGCTATGGGGTGGGTGGCCGCTATCCCGTCCTGCACCTGGGCCACCGTCTCAATGGCCGCCCCCACGATGTCGAAATCATACAGGCGCAGATAGTACATGTAGGGCGACGGGTTGACGCTCCTGAGGGCGCGGTATATCTGGAAAGGCTCGGCCCCGGTCCGGCGGCTGAAGCGCTGGGAGTTGACCACCTGGATAACGTCCCCCGCGTAGATGTATCGTATGCACCGCTCCACGGCCTCTTCATACTGCTCAAGGCTGAAGTTGGAGGACACCTCAGCCTCCCCGTCCGGCAGGCGTGGCGAGCTAGGCGCTGCGGCGGTCGCCGGCAGAGGACGGCTCAGCCGCTCCACCATCTCGTCGATCTTGGCCGTGGCCGCCGCGTAGGCCGCTTTCACGTCGTCTCCCAGCCGCGCGTGGCTCACCACCTTGATGTCGTGGCGCAGGTGGTCGAACACTAGCATCGTGTCCGCGAACATGAAAACCGACTCCGGCAGCCCTTGCGGGTTGGACGCCATCATAGGCACGCGAGGCTCAAAGTAGCTCACCGTGTCGTAGGCCAGGTAACCCACGCCGCCGCCGTGGAACCGGGGCAGGTCGGGAACGGGAATCAGCTTGTAACGGTCCATCTCCTCCTGTACCAGCGTCAACGGGTCCACCTGGCCTCCGGGCTGGCCCGGCCCCGTCTTGATAACCTTGTACGGGTCGGAGCCGATGAAGCTGTAGCGCCCCAGCCGCTCGCCCCCCTCCACGCTCTCCAGCAGGAAGCCGTAGGCCCCCCGCGCCACCTTGAGATAGGCGGAGACCGGCGTCTCCAAGTCGGCCTGAATCTGCCGGTATATGGGAATCAGATTGCCCTGACCCGACAGCCGCTTGGTCTCCTCTAGGGATGGATAGTACATTGCGCCCACTCGTCCTCTACTGCTCACCGGGGATGACCAACCCCATGCGCCGCTTGACCTCTTTCAGCTTGTTCTCCGACACCGCCCCGGCCTGCTCGGCCCCCACGGCCAACAGCCGGTCCAACTCGCCAACGTCGTTCATCAGCCGGTGATGCCGCTCTCGAAGGGGCCGCAGCTCCTCGATGACCGCCTCGGCGACCCTGGCCTTCAGGTCGCCGTAGCCGCGTGCGCCGGCGAAGTCGGCCTCCACCTCCTCGCGGCTCCTGCCGGTGATGGCCTTGTACACCCCTAGGAGGTTGTTCACCCCCGCCTTTTCGGGGTCGTCGGAAAACCGGATGTCGTTGCCTGAATCGGTGACCGCCCGCTTGAAGGAACGCTCTATCTCCTTGGGTTCGTCCAGCAGATTGACGGCGTGGCCTCGTATGTGGGCGTAGCTCTTGGACATCTTCACCGTGGGGTCGTCCAGCCCCATGACTCGCGCCCCCGCCTCCGGTATCACCGCCTCCGGGACCTTGAAGGTGTCGCCGTATAGATGGTTGAACCGCTGGGCAATGTCACGGGTCAACTCCACGTGCTGCCTCTGGTCGTCGCCCACCGGGACCTCGTCGGCGTCATAGAGCAGGATGTCCGCCGCCATCAGCACGGGATAGTCCAGCAGCCCCGTTGCGACGCTCTCCTGCCTCGAAATCTTGTCCTTGTACTGGGTCATCCGCTCCAGCCAGCCCACGGGGGTGACGCAGTTCAGGGCCCAGCACCCCTCCGCGTGGGCCGTCACGTGGCTTTGGATGAAAACCGTGCACTTCTCCGGGTCCAGCCCGGCGGCGAAGAGCATGGCCGCCAGAGAGCGCGTCTGACGTCGCAACTCCTCCGGCTTTTGCGGCGTCGTGATGGCGTGGAGGTCAACAATGCAGAAGTAGTTCTCCTTGGCGTCCTGACGCTCCACCCAGCCCTTTATGGCGCCTAGGTAGTTCCCCAGCTGCACGTCGCCCGACGGCTGAATGCCGCTGAAGACCCGCCGCTTGGCCCTCTTCCGTTCGTCGCCTGCCATGCTATCCGCCTCCGTTACCAACTACCCTTGGAGTGACCGGCCCAACCGCGCTCCTTGGAGTTTTTTCCTTCCCTGTACGGCCCTCTCCTCGCGATGACCCGTTCCCCTTTATCACTCTCGTCTCTCTGACCGTCGTTCCCGCCCCGCTCTCCGTCATCCCCGTGAAAACGGGACTCCATCCCCCCTTCACCCCCAACCATCCACCCGCCGTTAGTCCTTGTGGGGGAGCCTCTTGTGGCCGCCCCCGCTCCTCTAAGCAAGACCGCGCGCTCCCTTCCTCTCGCCACATAACAAAAACCCCGTCTCAAGGGACGGGGCTTAACTCCGCGGTGCCACCCTAATTTCCCGACGCGTCGGGACTCTTGCCAGCCCCGGACAGCCGGGGCCGCGGCCTATAACGGGGCCAACCGGTGATTGGAGGGTTCCCGCCGCCTGCGCGTGTACGGAACCCGCCGGGGTCCATTCGCTCCTCTGCCCTGGGCGCCGGCTTCCACCTTCCCCGGCTCTCTGGGCCCTGCTGGAGGGCTACTACTCCCCTGTCCAACCCTGCATATTCAATTGGAATTCCAGTCTAGGCTCGCCCTCCCCCGCTGTCAAGCTCTGTCAGACCAGGGGGAGACCCTCTGCTAAAGGAACCGGATGGCGGCCACCATAGCCGCGATGATCACCCCGGACGAGGCGATAGCCAGCCGGAACACGCGCAACTCCATTCTGGCCATGTCGCCTCGCAGCGTAGCCATCTCACCTCGCAACGCAGCCATCTCGCCAGTCATTTCACCCCGCAGCGCGGCTATTTCCCTGGCTATTTCACCCTGCAACGTGGCTATGTCCGCTTTGGTGGCCACATGCTCAAGGGTGGTTTCCACACGCGTCAGACGTTCTTCAGTGGTGGTCATAGGGGTATGATACCAGAGGCTCGGGTTCTATGCCAGTTCCCTGCGCTCATTGAGCGCGTATGCGACCCTTTGCTAAAGGAACCGGATGGCGGCCACCGAAGCCGCGATTATCACCCCGGACGAGGCGATAATCAGCCGGAACAGGCGCAACTCCATTCGGGCTATGTCCGCTTTGGTGGCCACGTGCTCAAGGGTGGTTTCCACACGCGTCAGACGTTCTTCAGTGGTGGTCATAAGGGTATGATAGCAGAGGTTCGCGTTCTATGCCACTTCCCTGCGTTCGTTGAGCGCGTATGCGACCCTCCGCTAAAGGAACCGGACGGCGGCCACCCCAGCCGCGATTATCACCGCCGACGAGACGATAATCAGCCGGGACAGGCGCGACTCCATTCCGGCCATCTGGGCTCGCAGCGCAGCCATCTCGTCCCTTAACTCAGCCTTTCCCCTGGACATCTCGTCCCGTGAGGATGCCATGTCCGCTTTGGTGGCCATGTCCTCAGGCAAAAGCGACCTCTCGTTTCCCTATCCACCCGCCGGGCCGCCGCCCAGACCGGGTTCCGTCATCTTCGTGGGGTCCAACAGAACGTCCAACTCCTCGCCGGACAACTCCGTCATCCTCAGGGCCGTCTCCCTTATGCTTGCCCCCGACTCCGACGCCTCCTTGGCTATCTTCGCCGCCCGGTCGTAGCCAAGGGCCGGGGCCAAGGCCGTTCCCAGCATCAACCCCCGCTCCACCATCCGCGGCCCCGTCTGTGTGGCCTTCAGCCCCCGCACGCACTGGCTGGAAAAGTTCTCCGACGACGCGGCCAGCAGCCCTATCGACTCTAGGAGGTTATGGGCGGCCACCGGCATCATCATGTTCAACTCGAAGTAGCCGCCCTGCCCCGCCTGGACGATGGCCAAGTCGTTGCCTATCACCTGCGCCGAAGCCTGGATCACCGACTCCGCGATAACGGGGTTCACCTTGCCCGGCATGATGGAGCTACCCGGCTGCACTTCCGGCAGGGCCAACTCCCCCAGCCCGGCTCGCGGCCCCGAGCCAAGCCAGCGAATGTCGTTGGCTATCTTGCCCAGGCTCACTGCCACCGTGCGCAGGGACCCGCTGGCCTCCACCACGGCGTCGAGACTGCTTTGGGCCTGAAAGTGGTTCTCACTCTCTCGCACGTCCACCCCCGTGTCGGCCCTTAGCGCCCTGCACACCCTGCCGGCAAACTCCGGGTGCGCGTTGATGCCCGTCCCGACCGCCGTGCCGCCGAGGGCCACCTCCGCCAACTCCTCCTGAGCGTGCTTCACCCGGTGGAGGCCCCGCTCCACCTGCCCCGCGTAGCCCCGGAACTCCTGCCCCAGGCGAATGGGCGTGGCGTCCTGGAGGTGCGTTCTTCCCGTCTTGATGAGGGGCCAAAACTCGCGGCTCTTCTCCTCCAGGGCTTCCCTGAGACCGCCCAGGGCCGGGACAAGTTCCCCCCGTATCTGCATGAGGGCGGCCAAGTGGATGGCCGTCGGGATGACGTCGTTGGACGACTGGCAAATGTTCACGTGGTCGTTGGGGTGGACTCGCCCCGCCTCTGTTCCTCCGTCCATCAACTCCGTGGCGCGGTTCGCTATCACCTCGTTGGCGTTCATGTTCGTCGACGTCCCGGACCCCGTCTGGAATATGTCGATGACAAACTGGTCGTCAAACCTGCCCTCCGCCGCCTCCTTAGCGGCGTCGGATATGGCGCGGCCTATGGTCTCATCCAGCAGTCCCAACTCCACGTTTACCTCTGCCGCCTTCCCCTTGATGAGGGACAGCGCCCGGATGAAGCCGCGGGAGAACCGCAGCCGGCTGATGGGAAAGTTCAGCGCCGCCCGCATGGTCGATGCCCCGTAGTAGGCCTCCGCCGGCACCTCCATCGGCCCCATGGAGTCTCGCTCTATTCTCATCTTGCCGTCACTGCTTGACATAATTGCTCCTAATCTAAAGTATGCGGTTCAAGGATAGCGGCTTGGGAAGGTCTCGCCAAGCCGGGGCGTTTCCCTTTGGGACGCCGCGACGGAGCTACCCCTTAACGCCCTCCAGCGCGCCTGTGACCATGAGACGATAGTCGTACTCGAACCTGGGGACGCAGGTCACGAGGCTAATGGCGGGGCCGCCCAACTCGTGAATCCGCAACTCATCCTGATGGACTACCCGTGAGGCCGTGAGCCTGTACAGGAAGGTCTTATCCCCGTTATCCACCGTGGCGTACACCGGCCCCTCACGAAGCAGGTCCGCGATTTTGGGCAGTTTGGCGAACACGTTCCCCTCTCCGGATATGGGGCTTTCGAGATGCCCAAAGAACCACGCCGTCCCGTTTTCGCCCACGCTCGCGGTCTCCGGAATGTGTCCCACAACGTTCTTCGGCGTTTCGTACTCCCTGTTGTCCCCAAGGTCCAGGATGGCAAGCCCGCGCACCTCGGAATCCAAGCCTATGGCGGGAATGGAAATGCTTACCGGGGGCGGAAGCGAGTTCCGCGCGGCGGCGTCTATGGCCTCGAACTCCTCCAGCAGCGGATTCGCCAGGGCGTAGGCGGCTTCTGCCGCCCAGGGGTCAAGCCAGAAGACGGGTTGCAGCCCCTCCCCAGGAAAAAGCGACTGGGACGCAATGGCTTCAGCCGACAACCCGGCGTCTTCATCCTCCTCCGGCGCGTCGTCAATGGGAGTCGCCGTGGCCGTGGGAACCGCGTCGTCCCTTCTGGCCGGCTCCTGGCCTTGGGCATCTCTAACCGATTGCAGCCCGGTCTCCTCAGCGACCCAAGCATCCTGTTCAGGAGCCTTGGCGGTCACGTTTAGCGAGTCCAGGTTGGAGCGGGCCTGCCAGGTATAGACGTAGTAGGCCCCGCCCGCCGCCAGGAGCGTCAGCCCCAACGCGATGAGACCCAGGCCGAAGAAGGACAGAAAACGATTCTTCTTCCTTCTTATGGGCATCGTATGTTCAGGCTTTTCCGGTTCCATTAGTTCTATGCTCGCAACCTCGCCCCCTCCCATGATACCCATCTGAGCCCTTGCCGCCTACCGCCCCATCCCGCCGTTCCCGCCCCTTTTTCCGTCATTCCCGCCTGCGCGGGAATCCAGGAGCCGGTCTACGGACCAACGCGTGGAGCTTTGGCGCGACTATCCTATTATATACAGAGGCGTCCCTGTGGGCGCGCGTCGCCCCTCCCCGCCCTACCTCCCCTGACGCACCAGGTTCAGCGCAGACCCGGCCCTGAACCAATCTATCTGCGCCTCATTAAAGCTGTGCTCCAGGCTCACCGTCTCCTGGCTTCCGTCCGGGTGATGGAAAACGCACTCGACGGGCCTTCCCGGCGCCAAGTCCTTCAGACCCTTCAGACTCACCATATCGCCTTCAAGGGCCTTGTCGTAGTCGGCAGGGTCTATAAAGGTTAGGGCCAGAACCCCCTGGCGCTTCAAGTTAGACTCGTGAATCCTGGCGAAGCTGCGGGCGATAATGGCCGCGGCTCCCAAGTGTCTGGGCGAAAGGGCCGCGTGCTCACGGCTGCTTCCCTCCCCGTAATTCTCGTCGCCTATAACCACCCACCTAAGCCCATGCTCCTTGTAATGCCGCGCAATCTTGGGGAAGGCCTGCTTCTTCTCACCCGTTATCTCATTGAAGCCCAGCCCCACGTCGCCCGTGTGAGCGTTAATCGCGCCCAAAAACATGTTGTCGCTCAGGTTATCCAGATGCCCCCTGAACTGGAGCCACGGCCCCGCCGGCGATATCTGGTCGGTGGTGCACTTGCCCTTGGCCTTCAGCACAATGGGCAACTCCACAAAGTCCTGCCCGTCCCACGGCTCGAAGGGTTCGAGGATTTGTAGACGCTGGCTGTCCTCATTGATGACTATGTTGATGTCCGCGCCGCTGTCGCTGGGCGGCACGTACATGTCGGCGCCCTTATCGAAACCCCGGCTAGGGGTCGGCGGGGCCGGCTTGGGGGCCTCCAACCGGTACGGCGAGCCGTCGGCGGCCGTCAGCGTGTCGCTGAGGGGGTTGAAGGACAGGCTCCCGGCGAGACTCATCGCGACCACTATCTCCGGGCTTGCTATGAAGTTCATCGTGGTGGCGTGGCCGTCGTTCCGACGAGGAAAGTTGCGGTTGTAGGAACTGACTATCGTGTTCGCCTCCCGCTGCCTTATCGCCGACCGCCGCCACTGGCCGATGCACGGCCCGCAGGCGTTGGCCAGCACCGTGGCGCGGATGCTCTGAAGCGAACTCATCTGCCCGTCCCTGGCGATGGTCGCCCTAATCTGCTCCGACCCGGGCGTCACCAGAAGCCTCACCGCCGCCTGCGCGCCCCGGGCCGCCGCCTGATTCGCAACGTCGGCGGCGCGGCTCATGTCCTCGTAGGACGAGTTGGTGCAGCTTCCGATTAAGGCCACCGCGATCTTGTCCACAAACCCCTCGCGCCTCACCTCCTCCGCCAGCTTGGATATCGGGCGGGCCCTGTCGGGAGTGTGAGGCCCCACCACGTGAGGCTCAAGGGTTGAAAGATCTATCTCCACCACCCGGTGATAGTAGGACTCAGGGTCCTCCTCCGCCTCCGGGTCAGCCTCCAGCAGCCGCATGTTCCTCTCCGCGAGCTCCGCCAGTCCCGCCCTGCCCGTGGCCCTCAAGTACAGGTCCATGTGCTCGTCGAAGGGGAAAATAGACCCGGTGGCCCCCAACTCGGCGCCCATGTTGGTGATGGTCGCCTTGCCCGTGCAGCTAATGCTCCGGGCGCCCGGGCCGAAGTACTCGATAACGCTGTTGGTGCCGCCCGAAACGCTCAGCAGCCCCGCCAGATACAAAATCACGTCCTTGGGGGCCGTCCAGCCCCTCAGCTTGCCCGTCAGACGCACCCCGACGCGCTCAGGGTACTTCACCTCCCAGGGCAGCCCGGCCATCACGTCGGCCCCCGCCGCGCCCCCCACGCCGATGGCCAGCATCCCCAAGCCGCTGGCGTTGGGCGTGTGGGAGTCCGTCCCAATCATGAGCCCTCCGGGAAAGGCGTAGTTCTCCAATATCACCTGGTGAATTATGCCGGCGCCGGGTCTCCAGAACCCCATGCCGTACTTGGCTGACGCCGACTGGAGGAACTGGTACACCTCGTTGTTCTCCAAAAGGGCCTTGGCCGTGTCGAGCCTGCTGCCCTCCTGGGCCTTGATTAGGTGGTCGCAGTGGATGGTCGTCGGCGTAGCCACCCTATCGGATCCCGACTGCATGAACTGCAATATGGCCATCTGCCCCGTCACGTCCTGATGGGCCACCCGGTCCGGCCTGATGTCAAGATAACTTTCGCCGGAGACCAGGTCGCCGGCCGCCGGGTCGTCTAGGTGCGATAGCAGTATCTTGTCCGACAGCGTTAGCGGCTTGCCCACCCGTTCCCGCACGACCCCCAGCTTCGCCTCCATACTCTTATAGACACTGGCCACGAATTCCGGTGTTGATTCAACTGTGTTCATGCAAGCTCCGCTTCTTTTGAATTTACCGCCCATCCAACAACCCATAATAGCATCCACCCCCCTCACTGAAAACACCTAGGGTCTGAACCCGTTCACATTGCCTTCATTCCGGTCCGGTTCTCCGGCATCCCAGCCCCCCTTCCCGTCATTCCCGCGCAGGCGGGAAGGGCGCGTGCGCCCAATTTAGTTTTGCGGAGCGTTGGTTCTGTGTTGGGAGCGTGGCTTCCCGCCCGCCGCCCTTTCTCCCGCCATGCCCGCCCTTTCCCTTTCCGTCATTCCCGCCCTCTTATTCGTCATTCCCGCGCAGGCGGGAATCCATCCCCTCCGTTGCGCCGGGGGAACCGACGCCACGGCGCGCGCCCCCTTCCGTAAGGGTATGCGCTCAATGAGATGGGCGCGGCACTGGGGGGAAGGAAAGAACGGAGGGAACTTACCGGTCTAGGGCCTGCGCGAGGTCGGCTATCAGGTCGTCGGGGTGCTCCAGTCCAACGGAGACGCGGAGGAGGTCGTGGGGGGTTCTGGTCTCGGGGCCTTCAATGGAGGCGCGATGCTCTATCAGGCTTTCGTAGCTGCCCAGGCTGGTGGCCCTCGTGAAAAGCTCAGTCCTGGCGGCTACCCCGAAGGCCGTGTCGCTGCCGCCCCGGACTCGAAAGGAGAGCATCCCGCCGAACATGGACATCTGCTTGGCCGCGACGTCGTGGCCGCGGTGGTCGGGCAACCCGGGGTAGAAGACCTGGGCGACCTTGGGATGGCCGTCAAGGAACCGGGCCACCTTGGCGGCGTTCTCGCTGTGGGCGCGCATCCGGTGGGGCAGCGTCCGGATGCTGCGGAGTAGGAGCCAGCAGTCGAAGGGCGACGGGACGGCTCCCCCGTCCTGCTGCACCTGCCTGATGGAGCTAAAGAGGTCGCTTTCGTGGGCGGCCACGAGAACTCCCCCCGTCACGTCGCCGTGGCCGCTCAGGTACTTGGTGGTGGAGTGGACCACCAGGTCGACGCCCAGGTCCAAGGGGCGTTGGAGAACGGGGCTGGCCCAGGTGTTGTCGCAGATGGAGGAGGCGCCGTGGAGCCGGGCCAACTCCGCCGCGGCGGCCACGTCGGTTATCTTCAGCAGGGGGTTGGAGGGTGTCTCGATGAAGACCAGCTTGGTTGAAGGGGTCACGGCGCGGCGCAGGGCGTCGAGGTCGGTCATGTCCACAAAGGTGGTGGATAGGCGCCACCGGGCGAGGACCTGCCGGAGGAGCCGCGCGGTGCCGTGGTAGATGTCCTGGGGCGCGATGACGTGATCCCCGGGGGCGAGGGTCTGAAATACGGTCATGATGGCGGCCATCCCTGAGGAGAAGGCGGCGGCGGCCGTTCCCCCCTCAAGGTCCGCGAGGCATCCCTCCAAGAGGCTACGGGTGGGGTTGCCGGAGCGGGCGTAGATGTACTCCTTTGGATAGGAGCCGTCGGCGGCGCGCTGGTAGGTGGTGGACATGTGGAGGGGTGGAGTCACGGCGCCGGTGGAGGGGTCTATGGCGCGTCCGCTGTGGACGGCTAGGGTCTCGATTTTCATCTTCTGTCCCTTTTCTTGCGCTTGCCGCGGGGTTCTGGTTGACTGAGGCCGTCTCCCGCGGCCTGGCGGGGGCTGGGTTCGGGGCCACGCGGGGAAGTGTAGGCGTTTGCGGCGACGGGGGCAATGGCGTTGGCCAGGGCTGCGTTTGGCGCGGGGATGGATTCCCGTTCCCGGCCCTCCCGCCATCCCGCCACCCCCATCCCGCCATTCCCCCTTCTCCTTTCCGTCATTCCCGCGCAGGCGGGAAGGGCACGGGTGCCCACTTAGTTTTGAAGAGCGTTGGTTCTCTGTTTTGGGTTCCTGGATTCCCGCCAGCGTCCTCTTTTGACAGAACATCGGGTTTGGGCCGGGGGCATGACAGCGACACATTGGCCGTTCCGAGGTGGGGCCTTCCTGGATTCCCGTTTTCACGGGAATGACGGATGGGGAGGGCGGGAATGGCCGGGAGGGAGAGGCGGGCAATGGCGTTGACCAGGGCAACGCTTGGCGCGCGGCAATACGCGGCGCGCATTTATCCCGCCCTTGACCCGCAAGCCTCGATAGGGCAGACTGAGGCGGTGAAGACATCCATGAGCATAAGCAGTTCAAGAGTTCCTGGCCATGGCTAAGGGCGGGGCCGCCTCGCCCGGGTCGGCGATGGTCCTGGAGGCGGTGAACCGCGACAGGATGCTCGCCGTGGCCGGAGACCTCATCAGGATTCCCAGCTTCAAGGGCGAAGAGACGGCGGCGGCCCGCTTCCTGGCAGGCTTCTTTGAGGAGCGCGGCTACGAGGTGGAGCTCCAGGAGGTGGAGCCGGGCCGGTTCCAGACCATCGCCATATTGAGGGGGGCCGGCGGCGGGAAGTCGCTGATGCTGAACGGCCACGTCGACATCAACCCGGTGGCCCAGAACTGGACCCGCGACCCCTGGACGCCAACGGTGAGCGGAAACCGGCTATACGGCGCGGGCATCCGCAACATGAAGGGCGGCGTCGCGGCCATGATTGAGGCCGCCGAGGCGGTGAGGCTGAGCGGCGTTGAGTTGAAGGGCGACCTTATTCTGGCCTGTGTGGCCGGTGAGTTGCAGGGCGGCGTGGGAACGAGCCACCTGTGCGAGAACGGCCCTCTGGCCGACATGGCGGTCGTGCCCGAGCCCTTCGGCGCTGACAACATCGTTACTGTGCACGCCGGCTCGGCTGAGATGGCCATTCACACCATCGGCCGGGCGCGGCACATGAACCTGGCCGAGCAGTCCATAGACGCCATTGAGAAGATGTGCAAGGTCATTCCCGCCTTGAAGGGCATCAAGTTCAGGCACACGCCCAGGCCGGACCTGCCGGGACTCCCTCGCATCAACGTTGGCACCATCATCGGCGGGATAGGCCGCGACCACAACCGCTCGGAGGCCACGTATAACGCGGACTTCTGCTCGGTGGTCGTGGACGTTCGCTTCCCCCCCGGCGCCACCGCCGCGATGGTGAGGGAGGACGTTGAGGCGGTTCTGGACGCCATTAAAGCGGAGGACCCGGAGTTCCAATACGAAATTGAGATGCCGCCGCCGGCCAAGTACCGGGCCTTCACCATGATAGTGGAACCCTTCGACCTCCCCAAAGACGAGTACATCCTTGACAGCGTGCTCCGCCAGTACCGGACGGTGACGGGCAGGGAGCCGCGGGGGGTTGGCTCCGTGCTGCCCTGGTCCTACAGCGCCGACGACACCTCCAAGCTGTACCGCGCCGGGGTCCCGTGCCTTCTTCACGGCCCCGCCGGGGGGATTGAGTCGGCGACGGCCCCCGACGAGTACTCGATAATCGACGACATGGAGCAGGTGGCGCGGGTGCTGGCCTTAACGGCCCTCGACGTGTGCCGCCTGCCCGCAAGCTGACCCCGGAGAACCAAACTGCCATTAGGAGGATGCGTTTTGTCACAGGTCGAGGATAAGCTGAAGCAAATGGGTCTCACCCTACCAACGCCCCCGCCGCCGGGCGGCAACTACATACCCGCGGTGCGCGTGGGGAACCTGGTGTTCCTCTCCGGGGTGACGCCCCGACGCCCCGACGGGACCCCCTTCGCGGGGAAGCTCGGACGGGACCTGACCGTTGAGGAGGGTTACGAGGCGGCCCGCATCTGCGCCCTGAACCTGCTGGCCAACCTGAAGGCGGAGATTGGGGACCTGGACAAGCTTAGCCACGTGGTCAAGCTGCTGGGAATGGTGAACTCGGACCCGGACTTCACCCAGCCGCCCGCCGTTATCAACGGCTGCTCCGACCTTCTCGTGGAGGTCTACGGCGACAAGGGGCGGCACGCCCGCTCCGCGGTGGGCCTGGCGACCCTTCCCGGCGGCGTGGCCGTGGAGATAGAGATGATAGCTGAGGTGTCGGGCTAGGCTACAGGCCCAGGGCGTAGCCGTCCCGCCGGGGGTCGGCCCCGCCCATCAGGACGCCCGTTTCGGGGTCGGCGGCTATGGCGTGCCCCCCGCCGACCTCCATTCCCCACTCTCCCAGCAGCCCAACGTCGTGGCCCCGGCTGGCGAGTTCGTCCCGCACGGCCTGGGAGATGCGGCTCTCCATGTTAATGGCGCTGCCGGTCATAACCCTGAACCGGGGGGCCTCAATGGCCTCCTGCACGTTCATGCCGAACTCAAGGACGTTCAGTATCATCTGCGTCGTGGTCTGGGGGATGCCGTAGCTGCCCGGCGTGCCGATTGACAGGATGAACCGCCCATCCTTGAAGACCTGAATGGGAGCCATGTTGCTGCCCGGACGCTTGCCGGGCTGGACCAGCAGTTTGCTGTCGGAGCCGCCGGTGATGTCCATGAGGTCGATGTTGTTGTTGAGAAGGAAGCCCGTCGCGCCCGCCACGACGCCGCATCCGAACCCGGCCCCCAGGGTTTGCGTGATGCTGGCGACGGTCCCGTTGGAGTCGGCGGCGGAGAAGTGGGTCGTCTCGCCGCTGGTGTAGACGCTGGGGTTCCCGGCGGTGATGGCGTCGGAGGGCGGGTTTTCGGTGTACCGCTCCCCAATGACCACCGAGGCCCTGGCGTGGTCGATATGGCGCCTCCGCTCGGCGGCGTATCCCTTATCCAGCAGGCCCGCCGTGGGCACGTCGTAGCTCTTGGGGTCGCCGCCGTGCTTGATGCGGTCGGGCACGGCTATCTTGATGGCCTCGGACACCAGGTGAACGTAGTCGGCGGTGTTATGGCCCAGGCTGGCAAGGTCGAACTCCTCCAGAATGTTCAGGGTCTCCAGGACCTGAAAGGCGTTGGAGTTGGGCCCGGTGGTCACGATTTCGTAACCCTTGTAGTCGATGCTCAAGGGGGTTTCCCAGTCGGGACGGTAGGAATCCAGGTCCTCGGCGGTAATCAGGCCGTCGGATTCCTTCATAAACCGGTCTATCTCCTTGGCGATGGCCCCACGGTAGAAGCCGTCCAGCCCCTCTTCAGCCAGGATGCGGAAGCTGCCGGCCAGGTCGGGCTGCTTCAGGATTTCGCCCGGCCGCGGGGCGTGTCCGCCGGGCAGGTAGGCCGCCTTCGACGTGGGAAACTGGCCAAGCCTCCCCTCGTTCACCTCGTAATAGCGGCTGTCGGATTTCGATATGGGGACCCCCGTTTCGGCAAGCTCTATGGCCGGGGCCAACACGGTGGCCCTGTCCAAGGTCCCGTAGGTCTCAAGCATGGTCAACCAGCCGTGGGGGTTGCCCGGGACCAGGGGGCAGCGGACGCCAACGCTGTGGTTCTCCGGGGTGAAGGCCTCCGGAACGCCCTTTTGCGGCACCACGCCGGAGAAGTTGAGGACCCGGCGCTCCCGGCCGTGGTCGCGGCTTATGAGCAGGAACCCGATTCCTCCCAGCCCCGACATGAACGGCTCGACCACGTTGAGGGCGGCGGCGGCGGCCACGGCGGCGTCAACGGCGTTCCCCCCCTGCATGAACATGCGGAGTCCCGCAAGCGATGCCTCGTAGTGGGCGCAGGCCACCATCCCGCGTCTGCCGTGGATAACCGGTCTGTGGGCCGTTAGGGAGCCGCCCCCTTCAGGCATGGCGTTTCTGGTCTGCATGTGAACCTCTCAGCTAGTTATAGGCTTGCGGGACGGCCTCAGTCCTCAAAGATGTCCTCCGGCAAGAAGGCCGACACCACGAAGTTGGGAACGTCAACCACGTTGCTTATCTTGAAGTCTACGGCGACGCTGCAAATAACGTAGGCCTGCTCCCTGGTCCAACCCCGCTCTTGAAGCAGGTCTATCATGTTGATGAGGGCGTTTCGCGCCGCCAGGGTCAGGTTCTCGCCCTCGTTAACCCCGTCGTCTGTGACGGGCATTCCCATGGTGGCGATGAACCTCTTGGGAACGGCCCACTGGGGCGGCATGAAATAGCCCGGGTGGGAGAAGCGGGGCCACCGGATGTCGCGCCTGGCCGCCTCGCCCTTGTGCACGCGAAACCGGAGGGACGCTGTGGCCGCCATTTCGATGGCCGTGACGCAGCATTCCCCGTCCCCCTGGGCGAAGTGGGCGTCGCCGGTGGAGTAGAGGCCGCCATCCACCGCTACGGGCAGGAACAGCCGGGAGCCTTTGGTGAGCTCCTTGGCGTCGGCGTTGCCGCAGTTCTCCCTCGGCGGCAGCGTGCGGAGTCCGTGGAGGGCGGCGGGGCCGGAGGCGGGCACCGCGTCCGTGGGGTCCGGCGGGAAGACGGGGCTGCCCTTGGCCAGCAGGTCGGCCTCGCGGCGGGTCCACTGCGCCAGTTGGTCGTGGGACGGAGCCACCCCCGCTGTGCCCATGAAGCAGCCGGCCGGGATGCGGACCTTGGGCAGGGAGTCGGTGGTGGCCCAGGAGTCCTCGATGGACCAGTGGACCAAGTATGGGTCGTGAAAGAGGTCTCGCAGGAAGCCGAGGCCGGGGCTGATGCGGGTCCAGCCAACGGGTTCCGGGGCTACGTCCAGGCACTCGATCTCCAACAGGTCGCCGGGCTCCGCGCCCTTCACGTAGACCGGGCCTGTGAGCGGGTGGACCACGCCGCGGGCGATGTTGGAAACGGCCTCTACGGAGTCGCCAAAGCGAATCTGGCCGTCGCAGGCGTCACGGGTCTCGAGGACCACCTCCTCGCCCGGCTCCGCCTCCAGGGCCGGCGGTATGTCGGGATGCCACCGGTTGTGTCCGGTGTGCGGCTCGTCCTTCAGCATTTTGGCGCGGTTAATCTGGATGCTTTTCATCTGGCCCCTTGGCGCGCGGCCCTTGGCGCGCGGTATGGATGCAGGGGCTAGTATAGCGCCGCCGCCCCCTCCCGTCATTCCCACGCCTCCTATCCGCGCCCGTTCCCCCCTCCCGTCATTCCCGCCACCCTTTTTCCGTCATTCCCGCGCAGGCGGGAAGGGCGCGTGCGCCCGCTTTGTCTTGAAGAGCGTTGGCGCTGCCATTTCATCCGCAAGCCAGCGCCCCGAACTCCAAGGCCCCCGCCTTTCCGTCATTCCCGCGCAGGCGGGATTCCAGGAACGCCGCACACAGAACCAACGCCCCATGTCCTAGAGACACACCCGCCTCTCCCTCTAATGACGGATGGAGACCTGAAGCCGGTCTGGCCGTAACAAGACTAGCGCTTACGAACGAACTTGAGCGCGTGCTGGGGTGTGGTTGGACTGGCGCAGCGGCGGTAAGAAAGATGGATTCCCGCCTGCGCGGGAATGACGGATAAGAGGGTGCCGGACCCCAGGAAGCCCCCATCCCAAAACCAACGCTCTTCAAGACTTAAGTGGGCGCACGCGCCCTTCCCGCCTTCGCGGGAATGACGGAAAGGAAGGGGCGAGAATGACGGATAAGAGGGCGGGAATCCAGGAAGCCTGCGGCCAAGCAACGGCGGGGGCAAAGGCATTTGGCTATGCCCGTCCTTCCTGCTACAATGAGCGGGCTTGGCGTCGCCGTAAAGCCGCGGCCTCCGCGGGGGCGACCGGCCGGGCCACCGACAGCGTAAGGCGAGGAGGAAGCGTGAAGGTAATCAAGATTGCAGAGGTCCCCAAAGAGGACTCTACCGACAGCCCCATATTCTTCGGAGGGGCCGTGTCGCGGCAGGACCTGGTGACGGAGAAAACGAGCGGGTTCTTCAACTTCAGCGTGGTCAACTTTGCCGCCGGGGCCAAGAACAAGTTCCACACCCACACCAGCGACCAGATACTCCTGGTGACCCACGGCACAGGCATTGTGGCCAATCAGGAGGGTGAGCGGGTGGTTACGGAGGGCGCCGTTATACACGTGCCGGCGGGTGAGAAGCACTGGCACGGCGCCACGGAGGACTCGGCCTTTTCCCACATCACCCTCACGGCGGCGGGAAGCTCCACGGTGATAGCGGAGTAGGCCGGTTTCAACAATGAGCCAGCGCGCCTCTCGACAGTCCGGTTCCGGTCTGAATTCCGATGTCTGAGGTCGAGATGGAATCCACCGCGGCCGGCCAGCCTCACCTTGTGCGGATATCCGAGGCCCCCATTGTGCGGGAGTCTAGGCTGGCGGCCCTTGACTCGTTCATTACGCCGGTGGATAGGTTCTTCGTTAGGAACCACTTTGCGGATGTCCCAGAGGTTGACATAAACGATTGGCGTCTGCGGGTGGATGGCGAGGTGAGCGTTCCCCTTGAGCTTGACTTTGAGCGAATTATGGCCATGAATAGCAGGGAGTCGGTCGTAACCTTGGAGTGCGCGGGGAACAGCCGCTCCCACATGCGGCCGCCGGCTGAGGGGATATCCTTCAGCCACGGGGCCGTCAGCGCCGCCAAGTGGAGGGGCGTTCCCCTGTTGGCCATCCTTGACGCGGCGGGCGTGAAGGATGGCGCCGTGGAGGTGGCCTTCCATGGCTCCGACGTGGGTGAAGAGGAGGAGGAGGGAGAGGTTTTTGAGGACCTGCCCTACGTTCGCAGTCTTCCCTTAAACGCGGCCCTTAGTCCCGACAACCTGCTGGCCTACGAGATGAACGGCGCGCCGTTGACCCCCGACCACGGCTTCCCCCTGCGGCTGGTCGCGCCCAGGTGGTACGGCATGGCGTCGGTGAAGTGGCTCAAGCGCATTCAGGTTCTTGACAGGCCCTACGACGGCTTCTTCCAGAACCGCCGCTACGTCTTCATAAATGAGGGGCCGGAGAAGGATATCGCCCGCCGGGAGCCGGTGACCACGATTAAGGTGAAGTCCAACATCACCACGCCGCGCCACGGAGAGATTATCCCGCCGGGGCCTATTGTCATTAGGGGTTTCGCTTGGTCGGGGAACGGGGAGGTCACCAGGGTGGAGGTGAGCGACGACGCGGGCGAGACTTGGGGAGACGCGGAGCTTAAGGGTGAAGCCGACGTCAACTGCTGGCGGCGGTGGGAGTTCCCCTGGACGGCCAAGGAGCCGGGGCACTTCATCTTCATGTCTCGCGCCACCGATTCCACGGGAGCGCGGCAAGAGAGGGAGTCCCCCTGGAACTTTCGCGGGTACGCTAACAACGCCATTCAGAGCTTGGCGGTGGAGACGCCCGGCTCGAGGGCCGGCGCCTAGGTTCCTGCCTCCTCTAGGCCTATGTGAAAGTGAGGGTAGCGCTGTATGACTATGGATATTGACAACATGAGCGTGTTGGACCGCCGCAGGATAGAAGCCCTGGTCCTTACCCCGATGATACGGGCCTTTGAGAAGGAGATAGGCAGGGAGAAGGCCCACGCCATCGCGCGGCGGGTTATCGTCGGGATAGCCGAGGAACAGGGGAAGAACCTGTCCAAGCGGCTGGGCGGCGACGACCTCTCCTCCTTCTCCAAGGGCAAGGATCCGTGGACCCGTGGCGGGGCCTTGGAGATCGAGACGCTGGAGGAGTCCAGCGAGCGGGTGTCCTTCAACGTGACCCGGTGCCGCTACGCCGAGATGTACCGCGAGATTGGAGCGGAGGACCTGGGATACATCCTATCGTGCGGCCGCGACGGGGCCTTGTCCAAGGGCTTCAACCCCGGCCTCACCCTGACCCGCACCCAGACCATAATGGAGGGGGCCGGCCATTGCGACTTCCGCTACAGCGTCGCCGGCGATGGCGCCGGGGCGCCGTCCACCGCATCAGCCCCTGCATCAGCCCCTGTATCAGAAGGAGGGTAGCCCATGCAGACTCGCATGATTAAGGGCCTGGAGACGCCGGTTATAGGCATGGGGTCGGCCGGCAGCTTTGACGTGTCCATGGATGAAATCGGGGTCAGGCGCCAAATTCTGGAGAACTGCGTCGCGCAGGGAAGCAACTTTGTAGACACTTCGCCCATGTATCGCAGGTCGGAGCAGGTCATCGGCGTCGCTATGGAGGGGATGCGGGACAAGTTCCAGCTGGCCACCAAGGTGTGGTGTTCCGGCAAAGAGACGGGAGAGAAGCAGATGGCCCGCTCCTTCGAACTGCTGAAGACCGATTACATTGAGGTTATGCAGATTCACAACCTGGTGGACTGGCGGACCCATCTGCCGGTCCTAGAGGAGATGAAGGCCGACGGGCGGATAGGCGTTATCGGCCTCACCCACTACTCGCCGGCCGCCCTTCCCGAAATGGCGGAAATCATGCGCTCGGGCCGCATAGACTCCATCCAGATATCCTATAACGTAATGGAGCGTGAGGTTGAGGAGGAGATACTGCCCCTCGCCGGCGAAATGGGCATCGGGGTTATCGTGATGCGTCCGGTGGGCAACGGGCTGCTGATCCGCAACTTGGAGCGGGAGCCGGACTTGGCCCCGCTGGCGGAGTTCGGCATCGAGACCTGGGGGCAGGCCCTGATGGCGTGGCTCCTGGCCGACGCCCGTGTGACCACGCTAATTCCGGCCACCCGGCGGCCTGAGCGGATTGTGGAGAACGCCGCGGCCGGCTCGGTGACCATACCGCCGGAGACGCGCGACTACATATTGGAGGAAGCGCGCCGGTGCCTCCGCCCGGGGCGGTACACCCTGGCCTAAGAGCGGCCGCGCGGCCCTCTAGACGCCCGTCTGCTCTCCACCTCCCGCCGCCATTTCCCCTCTCCCCGCCGCCATTCCCCATCTCATCTTCCTCCGTCATTCCCGCCCCTCCTGTCCGTCATTCCCGCGCAGGCGGGAATCCATCTTCTCCCCTCTACTACGCCCGGACAACGGCGCGAATCACGGCGGCCAGCTCCCGCTCCCCCTTCCGCCCCTTTCCGTCATTCCCGCGCAGGCGGGAATCCATCTTCTCCCCTCTACTACGCCCGGACAACGGCGCGAATCACGGCGGCCAGCTCCCGCTCCCCCTTCCGCCCTTTTCCGTCATTCCCGTGAAAACGGGAATCCAGGAAGACCACAACCCAGGACCAACGCTGCAAACTCCCGCCTCCTCCGTAGGGGTTGTGTGTGGCGGCACATCCTTTCCCCTTGGCGACTGGAGAGGAGGTCTCATGGTGTCTTGGCGCGGTAACAGAGCCGGGAAGGATGGATTCCCGTCTTCACGCGAATGAAGGACAGGGGGAGGGCGCGAATGACGGGAGAGCCTACCCACGGTCTCTATCAGGCAGACCGCTGTGTTAGTATAGGCGGTGCAAGACCCCCTTTGGCGATTACGCAAATCCCCCCTTTGCGCAGGGGGAGTGAGGGCGAACCAGGCTTGGAGGGCCTCCAAGCCGGCTCAGGAGGAGACATGACTCAAGTTGACATAAACCCCGATCGCTTGGCGGACCGGCTGGAGCGGCTGGGCAGGATAGGCGAGACCCCCACCGGGATGCGGCGCATGGCCTTCACTCCCGCCGACGTGGAGGGCAGGGCGTACGTGGCCGGGCTGATGCGTGAGGCGGGTCTCACCGTTAGGACCGACACCGCCGGCAACGTCATCGGGCGCGTGGAGGGCAGCGTTCCCGGCCTTCCCGCCATCGGCATTGGTTCCCATGCCGACACGGTGCCCAACGGCGGCAAGTACGATGGCGCCTTGGGGGTGATGGCGGCCATTGAGTGCCTTCAGAACCTGAAGGACCGTTCCGTCGCCACCCGGCATCCCATTGAAGTCTTGAATTTTACCAACGAAGAGGGCACCAGCTTTCATACGTGGCTCTTCGGCAGCAGCGCCATGGCCGGCGCCCTGAGAAGCGGCGACCTGACCGCCGTGGACGTGGAGGGCGTATCCTTAGGCCAACGTCTGCGCGACGTGGGCGGCGACGCCGGCCGCATTCACGAGGCGAGGCGGGAGCGGGGCGAGTTTTCCGCCTACCTCGAGCTTCACATAGAGCAGGGGCCGGTCCTCCACGGCGGCGGCGTGGCCATCGGCGAGGTCACCGCCATCACCGGGCGCGCGGCCCTGTCCGTCTGCGTCAAGGGGTCGGCCAACCACGCGGGCACAACGCCCATGCCCAACCGCCGCGACGCCCTCCTTGCGGCCTCCCACGTCGTCCAGGCGGTGAACGCCATTGCGTCGCAGGAGGAGATCTGCCGCGTTGGGACGGTTGGAATCGCCAGGGTGAGTCCCAACGCTGAAAACGTTATCCCAGGCGTCGTGGATCTGACCGTGGACTTTCGGGACGTGGAGTTGGACAGGATAGCGGAGGCCCAGCGCCGCCTGCGGGAGGTGTGCCGGGGGCTGGCGTCGGACAGGGGCGTTGAGGTGGAGGTGTTGGAGCATGGGGTGACGAGGCCGACGCCCATGAACCCGGGGCTGCGGCGCGTCATCCGAGCGGCGGCTGAGGGGTTGGGGTTGGAGGTGGCCGCCGTGCCTAGTGGCGCCGGCCATGACGCCCAGTCCATGGCTGAGATTACTGACGCCGGCATGATATTCGTTCCCAGCGTTGGCGGCGTCAGCCACTCCCCGGACGAGTACACGAGGCCGGAGGACTGCGCCAACGGCGCGCGGGTCTTGTTGAGAAGCCTGCTGGCCGTTGACGCCGAGAGGGATTAACGCCCGGTCAGAGCCGACCTCTCCCGACATGGCTGTCCACTGCTACCGCGGGGACTAACGCGCGGTCAGAGCCGGCCGTTCCCGCCTAGTTGAGCTTATAGAGCTTGGCGCAGTTGGTGGAGGAGATCATCTCCCGCTCCTCATCCGACACGTCCTTCAGTATCTTCGCCAACACCTCTTGCGACTTGGGGAAGGTGGACTCCGCGTGAGGGTAATCTGATGCCCATATCAGCTTGTCCACCCCGATAATCTCCCGGTCCCGTATGCCCAACCCGTCGTCCTGAAAGCTGTGGTAAATGTTCCGGCGCATGTAATCGCTGGGCAGCATTCCCTCCTTAAACCGGTGGATCGCCTGGGTAGGACGCTCAATGTAGGTGACGTCCATTCGCTGCATGTAGTAGGGAATCCAGGCCAGGTCGTGCTCAACGTTAACTATCTTCAGGTTGGGATACCGCTCCAGCACCCCCGAAAAGATGATGTGCCCCATAGACATGCGGACCCAGTAGTCGGTGTTGCTCCGGTCTACGCCGGTCTGCGTAATCTCCCCTTCCGTCCGCATAATCGTTGAGCCGGGGCGGTTGGTGCCGGTGTGAAGGCTCAACGGGATGTCTAGGTCGTGGGCGGCGGCCCAAAAAGGCTCGTACATGGGGTGGTCGTAGGTCTCGGCGGCCCTGGGATACACGGGAATCATGGCCCCGCACAGCCCAAGTTCCGCCGAGCGCTTCAACTCCGCTATGCCCGCCTCCAAGTCGTCGTCCATCAAAATCATCGCTATCCCCTTCAGCCGGTTGGGATAGGCGCCGCAGAACTCCGCCAGCCAGTCGTTGTAGGCCGCGAAGACCTCCCGCAGAAAGGCCGGGTCGTGAAGGGCGTACAGGTTCAAGCCTATAGACGGGTACAAGACGTCGGCGTAAACGCCGTCAACGTCCAGGTCCTCCACGTGGGCGTGGGGGTCGTAGCCGCCGGGCGGCACGTCGGCGAAACTCCCCTCTAGGGTGATGTCCTGGGGGTTGGAATACCGTTTCCCCGCCTGGGAAATGCCCCCCAGCACCCCAACGCCCTGGTTGTCGCAGTACCACTGGTCGTAGGGGTCCCCCTTCACCAGATGCGGGATCCTGTCCCCGTGCCTCCCCTCCATCCGCTCCTTCCACAGGTTCGGGGGTTCGACCACGTGGGAGTCTGAAGAGATGATCAGCTTGCTAGACATAACGCACTCTCCGTTCAAAGCTTTTCGGCGGGATATCTCCACCCAAATTCTACTGTATCACTGGCTGCGTTGCAATTGAACCCTGGCCGGCATTCAGGCCGCTCGCAGTCCTTATATATGCGATGATGCTTCGGTGGGAGCGCCCATTTCCGTCATCCCTCTTGAACCGCGCCCCAAAGGGACACGGCGGGCCGGACACGGCACGCTCGTCATGCCCGCCGCCCTCTTATCCGTCATTCCCGCGCAGGCGGGAAGGGCGCGTGCGCCCACTTTTGTTTTGGGGAGGGTTGGTTCTGCGTTGGAAGCTCCGGCTTCCCGCCATCCCGCCATCCCGCCGCCCTCTTATCCGTCATTCCCGCGCAGGCGGGAATCCATCCCTCCTGAACCTCGCCCCAAACGGACGCGGCGCACAGGACCCGCCAGAAGCTCTTGTAAAGCCTCCTTCTAAGAGGACTCAGGCTTCTGAAGCCACGGCTCGGTGAGGGGATTGCTGGACGCCCGGGGGAAGGTTGCGCGGAACCGGTACAGCGTCATTTCAGGCTCAATGGGCGCGTAGGGGAGATGGTCCGTCTCCTCAATCTTGGCCACTATGAACCACGGCCCCGGGCTGGCCAGGGCCTCCCTCAACGCGGTCTCCAACTGCTCCTCGCTGCTCACCGTGGCAGTCCTAGAAATCCCGCAGCCCTGGGCCACCCGCTCCAAGTCCGTGCCCATGGCGGTGTGGGAAGATTGGTGACCCGTTTGGCCCCACTCCTCGTTGTCCCACACGATGACAATCAGGTTCTTGGGCTTCTCACGGCCCACCGTGGCGATGGCGCCCAGGTTCATCAGCAGAGAGCCGTCGCCGTCCAGCGAAATCACCTGCTCCTCGGTGGACAAGGCCATCCCCAAGGCAATGGATGAGCACAGCCCCATGGATCCCCAAGTGTAGAAGTTGCGGTCCCGGTGGCCGGAATGCCATAGCTCATCGGTGGTGGGTCCCAGGTTGCTGACAATGGGCCTATTTCCCACATTCTCCAAGACCACCTTGGTGGCCTCGAGCCTATGCAAGGGAACCCCGGTGCAGCAGGGGCGTCATGCAGAGGGCCACCGGCTGCCGGCTCGCGTAGCACAGGTCCAGGGCGCCGTTGAGGATCGTGTCCAGACCGTCGACGGTCGTGAGGGTGTAGTGCGGCAACCCCAGAACGTCGAGAATCGGTTTGGAGGCCCTGCCCATGGCCACCTGCGCGATGTTGAACTCCCCCAACTCGCCGCGCAGGTTTACGAAGAAGGGAATGGGCGTGCGGCAGGGCAGGCACAGGCTGGCGATGGCGTTGATGCAGTTGCCGAGGCCGCTCGACTGCATGAACACCGCCGACCTGCGCCCCACGGCGTAGGCCCCCACCGCCACGCCAATGGCCTCCTCCTCGCGGGTGGCCGCCACCACGTGAAAGTAGGGGTCGTCCTCCATTAGCTTGGTGGCCTGATAGATGCTTATGTCGGGGACATAGGCTATCAGCGATATGTCGGCCCGCTTCAGGGCGGCCAGCAGGGTCTCAGCCCAAGTCAAATCAGCGCCTCAGTCCGTACTGCTTGATGAACCAGCCTCAAAATAACAAACGCCCGTGGCTATGTCAAAGCGGCCCGGCATTGCTGCCGACCGCAAGGGCCGGGTCCGTTATGGCCGGGCCGCCGCCCCTCTCCCGTCACCCCCAACGCCTCCTCCCGCCATTCCCGTCCCCCTTTTCCGTCATTCCCGCCCTCTCCCCTCCGTCATTCCCGCGCAGGCGGGAATCCAGGAAGGCTACATCCCAGGCCAACGCCCCCGAACTGCGGCGTCATCCCGTGGGGACTCCCTTAGTCGGCGCTGCCCACCCTTGGCGCGTCGTTGCCTCGTGGCCCTGTCACAACGGCGGTAAGAAGGATGGATTCCCGCCTTCGCGGGAATGACGGAATGGGGGAGGGGATGGCGGATAGGAAGGGGCGCAGAATGGCGAACGGGGGGATAGCGGGAAGGGGGAGAGAAGGGATGGCCACCGTGATTCGCGCCATTGCCGTGGTGTAGTAGAAGGGAGAAGATGGATTCCCGCCTGCGCGGGAGTATCCCTGTTAGAAGTCAAGGGGGGGGTTAGACGGTTGAGGGGCGCTGTTCCGTCCAGGGGGCGCCACGGCGGGCCACGGCGTTGAGTTGCAGCAGCAGCTTGCGCATGGCCGCCACTATGGCCACCTTGCCCGGCTTCCCCCCTCGCTTCAGACGCTCGTAGAACCTCTTTAGTTCCCCCTCCCACCGGATCCCCGACAGCGCGGCCATGTACAGGGCCCGACGCACCCACCAACGCCCCCCACGGATGCTCCGCCGCCCATGCTGCCGCCCACTGTCCCGGGACCAGGGGGCCAGCCCCACCAGGGAGGTCAGGGCCCGCCCACTTATCACTCCCAACTCCGGCAGGTGGGCTATCAGCACGCAGGCCGTCAGTTCTCCCACCCCACGCACGCTCTGATACAGGGCCGCCCGCTCCCCCAGACCGGCGTGGCTCGAAAGCATCCTGCCCCGCTCCCGGTCCAGTTCAGCTATCTCCTCCTCCAGCCACCCAATGTGCCGCCTCACCGACCTCTTCATCCTCTCGTTCAGCCCCTTCTCCAGCCGGTTCCGTTCCTGCACCCTCTGTTCCACCAACTGCCGGCGGCGGACCATCAGCTCTTTCAAGGCCTCAGTCTCCTCATCCAGCCCGCCGGCGCCGGTCAACTCGAAGGCCATCCCATACCGGCTCAACACCTTGGCGTCGAGTCCGTCGGTCTTGGCCTCCTTCCCCAAGGCTCGCGCCAAGGCCCGCACCCGGTTGGGGTGGGCCACTTCCACCTCCACACCACCCTTCCTCAGCCCTTTCACCACCCCGCGCTCGTATCCACCGGTGGCCTCGCACACCGCCCGGGGGCATTCCTGGATCCTGAGCCATTCCAGCAGTTCCTCCACCCCATCCGGGGTGTTGGCGAATCCCTTCACCGCCCCCTCGCACACCGACACCGCCAATTCCCTCTTGCTCACGTCTATTCCCGCCGCCCCTCTCATCTCCCGGCCTCCTCTGCTATACTGTCGTCGCCCTCCGCACTTGCAAATGCGGGCCTCTACGCCCGTGTATCCCTTCGGAGCGGCTTGACGATGGCGCGGGGGGTGTCTTACTCCCGCACGGCGCAGCGGAACCCCAGGGGGCCGCTCGCCCAATGACGGCCGACGCGCCCCCCGCGCCCGTCTTGTAGATTGGCCTCCCTACAAGACTTTTTCAACATACAAATGACGGAGGGGGTGGCGGCGGGAATGCGGATAGTGGGGCCAGAAGCCTCCAACGCAGGACCAGCCCTCTTCGAAACTTACGTGGGCGCACGCGCCCTTCCCGCCTGCGCGGGAATGACGGAAAGGGGGGAGGCGGGAATGGCGGATAGGAGAGGAGGCGCCGCCAAGAGCCGCCAATGCAGAATCAGCGCTCTTCAAAACAGAAGTGGGCGCACGCGCCCTTCCCGCCTTCGCGGGAATGACGGAAAGGGGGACGGGGATGACGGAAAGGGGACGCGAAAGCGCGCATCGACGCAGACTCACCCCTCCAGCGTAGCGAAGGGCGCTCTCTTTGGTATACAATTCTACCTACTTAACATATTGTAGGAGCGAGCCAGCAGATGAACACCGCCAAAAAGCAGATCTACCGTTTCAGCGAGGGCAACGCCCAAATGCGCAACCTCTTGGGCGGCAAGGGGGCCAACCTCTCCGAAATGGTGGCGCTCGGCCTACCCGTCCCTCCGGGTTTCGTCATCACCACCGACGTCTCCCTCGAATACTACAGGATAGGCAAGAGGATGCCCGACGGCCTTTGGGAAGACATCCAGGCCCACGTGCGGGAACTCGGCGACAACGTGGGACGCAGCCTCGGCGACCCTTCCAACCCCCTCCTCGTCTCCGTGCGCTCCGGCGCCCGGTTCTCCATGCCCGGCATGATGGACACCATCCTGAACCTCGGCGTCAACGACGAGGCCGTTGAGGGACTCGCCCGGCAGATGAACAACCGCCGGGCCGCCTTAGACGCCTACCGCCGCTTCCTTCAGATATTCGCCGACGTCGCCATGGACGTCTCCTCCTCCATCTTTGAGGAGATACTGGAGGAACGCAAGAAGGAGGCCGGCGTCCGGTTGGACCACGAGCTATCCGCCGACCACCTGACCGCCTTGATAGCCGACTTCAAGGCCGCCATCCTACAGGGCGCCGGCCGTGAAACGCCTTCCGACCCGTGGGAGCAGCTGCGCTTGGCCGTCATCGCCGTCTTCGAAAGCTGGCACAACCCCAGGGCCACCGAGTACCGCAACTTCCGCGGCATCCCCCACGACCTGGGCACCGCCGTTAACATAATGGCCATGGTCTTCGGCAACACCGGCGAAGACAGCGGCACCGGCGTTCTTTTCACCCGCAACCCCGCCAACGGGGAGAGGCAGATTTACGGCGAATACCTGGTCAACGCCCAGGGCGAGGACGTGGTGGCGGGCGTGCGGACGCCGGAGCACGTCTCCCTCATGGCCTCCACTCACCCGCAGATATACCGCCGGCTCACCGGCCTCGCTGAGCAGTTGGAGACCCACTATAAGGACGTTCAGGACGTTGAGTTCACCATTGAGCAGGGACGCCTGTACCTCCTTCAGACCCGAAACGCCCAGAGGACCGCCCACGCCGCCGTGCGGACGGCCGTTGACATGGCCGAGGAGGGGCTGATAACCAAGGGAGAGGCCATTATGAGGGTGGAGCCGGAGGAGCTTGCCCGGCTGCTGGTCCCGCGCTTCGACCACGAGGCTCAGGACGACGCCGTAGCCCGTGGCTCCCTCATCGCAAACGGGGCCGCGGCCTCCCCCGGCGCCGCGTCGGGCGTCGTCTACTTCAACGCCAACGAGGCCGCCGACGCGGGCAGGGCGGGTGAAAGCGTGATCCTCGTGCGCCCCGAGACCAACCCGGACGACATCAACGGCATCCTCCAGGCGGCGGGCATCCTCACCAGCCGGGGCGGGACCACCAGCCACGCCGCCGTGGTGACCCGCGGCCTTGGGAAGGCCTGCATTGTTGGCGCTGAGGAGATCACCTTCAGCCGCGACCTCACCTCCTTCCAGTCCCGGGGCCAGGTGGTCCGCAAAGGAGACGAGATTAGCATCGACGGCTCCACCGGGGACGTCTTTCTGGGCCGCATCCCCACCGTGAGCCCCGACCTGGACGAACTGGATGAGGCCCTACGCCTCCTGTCCTGGGCCGACGAGCAGCGGAGCCTGGGCGTGATGGCCAACGCCGACACGGAGTCCGACGCCCAGCGCGCCCTCAACCTCGGCGCCGAGGGCATCGGCCTATGTCGCACCGAGCACATGTTCCTGGGGCCGGAGCGCGTCGCCACCGTCCAGCAGGTCCTCCTCAACGCCGCCGAGGTTGAGCGGTGGGAGAAGGAGGTTCCCGGCCGCGACCTCGCCTCCATCGGCGACGTCCTGCCGGAAGACCTGCCGCCGGCCGTCAACTCCTATCTCAGGGCCCTCAACAGCCTGGAGGCCCTTCAGGAGGAGGACTTCAGGAAGATACTCGGCGTCATGGGCGACCGCCCCGTCATCATACGGCTGCTGGACGCCCCCCTCCACGAGTTCCTCCCCAGCTACGAGCAGCTGGTCGGCGAAATAGCGGACCTGCGCGCCAACAACCCCGACTCCCCCGCCCTCGCCGAGAAGGAGTCGGTCCTCGACCTGCTGGAGAAGTCCCGGGAGGCCAACCCGATGCTGGGGCATCGCGGCTGTCGCCTGGGCATCACCTTCCCCTCCGTCTACCGGATGCAGGTGGAGGCCATCATGTCCGCCTGCTGCGACCTCATCGCCGCGGGCCGCTCCGTTAAGCCGGAGATAATGATACCTTTGACCTCTCACGTCAACGAGATGAGCCTGCTTAGGAAGCGTCTCACCAGCGTCGCCGGTGAGGTGCAGAAGAGGCGCGGCGTTGAAGTCCCCTATCTCTTTGGAACGATGATTGAGGTGCCCCGGGCCGCCTTGACCGCCGGCGAGGTGGCCGCCGAGTCGGACTTCTTCAGCTTCGGCACCAACGACCTCACCCAGACCACCTACGGCTACAGCCGGGACGACGCCGAGGGCAAGTTCCTACGCTCCTACATTGAGGATGGCATTCTGCCCATAGACCCCTTCGTCACCATTGACCCGGACGGGGTTGGCGAACTGATACGCCTCGGCTCCGAAAGGGGGCGTCAGGCCAAGCCGGGCCTGGAGGTGGGCATCTGCGGCGAGCACGGCGGCGACCCGGACAGCATCGACTTCTGCCACCGTGTCGGCCTCGACTACGTAAGCTCCTCGCCCTTCCGGGTGCCGGTGGCGCGCCTAGCCGCCGCGCAAGCGGCGCTGCGAAACCCCTAGCCCGGGCTAGGGGCGGACCAGGCTGCCGCGCTCGTGGTCTCCCCGCGCCTCCAGCTTGCAGCGTGACGCGGCCCCGTTCCCTGCGACCTTGAAGGATCGCGCCCTTGGCCCGCGGCCCCGCTTCTGCTTTCTCATCTCCTCCTCCACCATGGTAAAGTCGAACTTGGAGATGAGGTGCAGGCTCCCCTGGAAGGCCAGATACCACAGTTCCGGCGTCCAACGCCGGGTGAAGTCCATCCTTGGGGCCAACTGGTAGGCGTCAATGTGCTGTGACGGGTCTAGGACTATGTTGGGCTTGATTCCCACCCGGTAGGGGAAGTCGCTGCCCCCCTCAACCCGCCAAATTGGGGAGTGGTCCTCCACCATGGCGGTGGTCACCGTGGCCGAAGCGCCCCAACATCGCTCCTTGGCAATGTAAAGCAGCGCCCGGTCGCCGGGGGCCATCCTCTGCACCTTGCGGCGGTGGTGGGCAATAAGACCCACCATGTCAAAATTCCGCTCCTTCGCGATTCTGTAGTTCTCAGGACTCTTGATTACCAACCAGAAACTGTTCGCCATAAACGCTCCGAAACCTCACGCGACGGGATTCCCTATGCCTCCATTATTGCACACTCGCCAAGGGGTGTTAACTCCCCCCCGTTTTTGCGGCGGGGTCTTTGGTGGGCATGATGAGAGGCCCGCCTGAGGCCGGCCCCCTTCCACCTGTGTTACAATCAGAATCCTAAAAAGTGGACGACATGCGCCCAAACAGCACAAAGGAATCCCTGGCCGCGCTCCTGCGACAACGCGTCCTGGTGGCCGGCAACGCCAACGGCACCAGGATACAGGCCCTTAACCTCACCGCCGAGGACTTTGGCGGCCCCGAGTTAGAGGGCTGCAACGAGCATCTAAACCTCACCCGCCCCGGCGTCGTGAAGGCCATCCACCGCTCCTACCTTGAGATAGGCGTCGACATCATCATAACCAACTCCTTTGGCAGTTCACCCCTGGTCCTCGGCGAGTACGGGCTAGCCCACCAGGCCAGAGAGATAAGCCGCGCCGCGGCCCGCAACGCCCGGCAGGTCGCCGACGAGTTCTCCACGGAAGACCATCCCCGGCTCGTGGCCGGCTCCATGGGTCCCACCACCCGCTCAATCTCCGTCACCGGAGGCGTGACCTGGGACGAGCTTGAGCAGGGCTACTACGTTCAGGCCCAGGGGCTTATGGAAGGCGGCGCCGACCTCCTGCTGGTTGAGACCTCCCAAGACACCCTCAACGTGAAGGCCGCCCTCGCCGGCATCGACCGCTTGGCCCAGGACATCAACGCAGACGTTCCCGTTGCCGTCCAGTGCACCATAGAGCCCATGGGGACGACTTTGGGAGGACAGGACGTTGAAGCCTTTTACACCTCCCTGGCCCATCGCGACCTCCTATGGGTGGGCATGAACTGCTCCACCGGGCCGGAGTTCATGCGGGACCATCTCCGCGCCCTCGCCGGCGTCTCCGCCTTTCCCGTGTCGGTGATACCCAACGCCGGCCTCCCCGACGAGGATGGCAACTACAACGAGACCCCGGAGATGATGGCCCGGACCCTCGGCTCCTTTGTTCAAGAGGGTTGGGTCAACGTTATGGGGGGATGCTGCGGCTCCACACCGGAGCACCTGCGGCCCCTCGTCCGAATAGCGGCCGAGGCCGTTCCTCGCAAGGCCCCGCAACGGCGTGGCTCCACTCTGTCCGGCCTGGAAACCCTGACTATTGACGAGGACACCCGCCCAGCCCTGGTGGGAGAGCGCGCCAACGTCCTTGGCAGCAGGAAATTCAAGCGCCTCATAGCCCAGTCCAAGTTCGAAGAGGCCACCGAAATCGGACGCCAGCAGGTCCGCGGCGGCGCTCACGTCATAGACGTATGCCTCCAGGACCCGGACAGGGACGAAATGGCGGACATGGCGGCCTTTCTCGACGGCCTTGTCCGCAAGGTGAAGGTCCCCATAATGTTGGACTCCACCGACACCGCCGTGCTCCACCAAGCCCTGAAACGCACCCCGGGCAAGAGCGTCATCAACTCCATCAACTTGGAGGATGGCGAGGAGCGGTTCGGCGCCGTCGCCGCCCTGGCCCGCCGCTTCGGGGCCGCCCTCGTCGTCGGCTGCATCGACGACCACCCGCAGCAGGCCCAGGCCATAACCAGGGAGCGCAAGCTGGAAATCGCCGGCCGTTCCCTCAAGCTTCTCACTGGAAAATACGGCATCAGCCCGGAGGACGTCATCTTCGACCCCCTCGTCTTCCCCATCGGGGCCGGCGACCCCAACTACGCCGGGGCCGGGGCGGAGACCGTGGAGGGGGTGCGCCTCATTAAGGAGCGGTTCCCCCGCTCCAAGACCATCCTTGGCATATCCAACGTCTCCTTCGGCCTGCCCCCCGCGGGCCGCGAGGTCCTGAACTCCGTCATGCTCTACCACTGCGTGGCCGCCGGCCTAGACATGGCCATCGTCAACACCCAGCGGCTGGTGCGCTACGCCTCTATCCCGGAGGAGGAGCGTCTCCTGGCCGAAAACCTCATCTGGTGGCGCGGCGCCGACCCCATCTCCCCCTTTGTCGCCAGGTTCAGGGAGCGGCGGGTGGAAAAATCCGTCTCTCATCGCGCCAACATGTCCTTGGACGACCGCCTCGCCTCCTGCGTTATCGAGGGTTCAAAGGAGGGCCTGATTGACGACCTGAACGAGGCCCTCGCCTCCCGCCCGCCTCTTGACATAATCAACGGCCCTCTCATGGCGGGCATGGACGAGGTGGGAAGGCTCTTTGGCCTGAACCAACTCATCGTCGCGGAGGTTCTCGGCTCGGCGGAGGTGATGAAGGCCGCCGTGTCGCACCTGGAACCCCACATGAGCAGGAGCGACGCCGTGACCCGCGGCACGATAGTCCTGGCCACCGTTAAGGGAGACGTCCACGATATCGGCAAGAACATGGTGGACATCATCCTATCCAACAACGGCTACCGGGTCATCAACCTGGGAATCAAGGCGCCGCCCCAGGACATCATTCAGGCCTGCCGCGACCACTCGCCGGACATGATTGGCCTCTCCGGCCTCCTGGTTAAGTCCGCTCAGATGATGGTGGAAACCGCCAAAGACCTGCGCGTCGCGGGGATAGACTGCCCCATTTTGGTTGGCGGGGCCGCCCTCACCAACCGGTTCAGCCGCCTTCGCATCGCCCCGGCCTACGACGGGCTTGTCGCTTACGCGCGGGACGCCATGACGGGCTTGGACCTGGCCAACCGCCTCTCCGACCCCGTCCAGCGCGACAAGCTGCAAGCCGCCCTGAATGAGGAGACCGGCTCCCTCCAGGCGCGGGAGGCGTCTAGGCAAGGGAATCGAATCCCTGCGTCGCCTTCTGCTAGGCCGGCCTCATCCGTTGTTCCCGTTGAGAAGGCCCCGGCTCCACCGGACCTGAAGACCCACCTTGTCAGCGACTATGACTTGGCCGAGATATTCCAATACGTGAACCCGGTGATGCTCTACACGCGACACCTGGGCTTCCGCGGCAGATTCACCGAGGCCCTGAAGTCCGGCGACGCCAAGGCCCTCGACCTGCGCGACAAGGTCCGGCGCGTCGAGGACCTGACGCTGCAACGCCGCGATATCAACGCCAACGCCGTGTATAAGTTCTTCCGCGCCGCCTCCCAGGGCGACGACGTCCTGATTCTCTCCCCCAACGGGGAGACCGTTATTGAGAGGTTCCGCTTCGGACGCCAGTCCTCCGGCGACGGCCTATGCCTTGCCGACTACCTCCTGCCCAGAGACGCCGGCGTCCCCGACTACCTCGGCGCCTTTGTGACCACCGTCGGCCCCGGGGTGCGCGCCCTGGCCGCCCGGTGGCAGGAAGAAGGCGACTACCTGGCCTCCCACATCCTTCAGGCGCTGGCCCTAGAGGGCGCCGAGGCCTTCGCGGAACTCCTTCACCAGAAGCTGCGGGCCATGTGGGGCTTCCCGGATCCGGCAGACGTCACCTATCAGGACCTCTTCAAGGCGAACTACAAAGGCAGGCGGTTCTCCTTCGGCTACCCGGCCTGTCCGAGGCTGGAGGACCAGGCCCAACTCTGGCGGCTCCTGGAACCCGAAAAAAACCTCGGCGTCTCCCTAACCGACGGCTACATGATGGACCCGGAAGGCTCGGTGAGCGCCCTGGTCTTCCACCACCCCAAGGCCAGGTACTTCAACCTCAGCAGTGAGGACGTTGAGCGCCTGGAGTCGGAATTCTTGGCGTCCAACCCCCGCTTCCCCTAACCCCGCCAACGGGATGGATTCCCGCCTGCGCGGGAATGACGGAAGGGGGAGCGGGAATGGCGGGAAGCAAAGCCGCACCCAATCCCTATTCGTCATTCCCGCGTAGGCGGGAATCCATCCCATCCCCTCCTTTGCGCCGGGGCAACCGGACATCGGCGCGCGCTCCCGTTTTAGCTTTGAAGAGCGTTGGTCCTGGGTTGTGGGCTTCCTGGATTCCCGTTTTCACGGGAATGACGGAATAAGAGGGCGGGCAACCGTCTTCAAAACATAAGTGGGCGCGCGCGCCCTTCCCGCCTACGCGGGAATCCATCCCATCCTCTCCTTTGCGCCGGGGCAACCGGACATCGGCGCGCGCTCCCGTTTTAGCTTTGAAGAGCGTTGGTCCTGGGTTGTGGGCTTCCTGGATTCCCGTTTTCACGGGAATGACGGAATAAGAGGGCGGGCAACCGTCTTCAAAACATAAGTGGGCGCGCGCGCCCTTCCCGCCTGCGCGGGAATGACGGAAGGGGGGAGAGCGGGAATGACGGAAGGGGGGGAGCGCGGCTCCGCTAGGCTGCCCCCGGCCCCGTAATCGCCCGCCCCTGCTGGTAGCAGACCAGCCTCCGTCCCCGCTTCAGCCGCACCCGGACCTGCATTCCCACGGGGTGGGTCTCAAGGCCGGGCTTTGAGCAGTGGACCATCTCGCCGGAATCCAGGATTATTCGATACAGGGAGTAGGCGCCCTGGTACATCCGCGCCACCACCCGGCCCTGCCCCTCCTCCGCCGGCTCAAAGGTCACGTCGTCGGGACGGGCCAGGGCCTTCAGGTCCGATGGGTCTCCCGGCGGCGCGGCCTGGGGCCACCGGCCCACCTCCGTATGGATCTCGCCATCCCTGAAGTCGGCCGTCAGAAAATCGGCCACGCCCACGAAATCAGCCACAAAGGTGGTGGCTGGAAACCGGTACACCACCTCCGGCGCGTCCACCTGCTCCAAACGCCCCCGGTTCAGGGCCGCCACCCGGTCGCCAATGTAGAGGGCCTCCTCCTGGTAGTGAGTCACGAACAGCGTCGTAACCCCGCTCAGCCCCAAAATCTCCCTAAGCTCCTCCCGCACCTGCTGCCGCAGCTTGGCGTCGAGGTTGGAAAATGGCTCGTCCAGCAGCAGGATATGCGGCTGCGACGCCAAAGCCCTGGCCAGGGCCACCCGCTGCTGCTCGCCGCCGGAAAGCTCGTGGGGCATCCGGGAGCGCAGGTGGGACAACTCCACCAGCGACAGGGTCACGCTCACCCGTGAGGCCCGCCGTAGCCGCCTCCGGCGGCGACCGGTCCTATCGAACAACCGGTTGCCCACTGCCACGCCGTAGGCCACGTTCTCCTCCACCGAGAGATGGGGGAACAGGGCGTAGTCCTGAAAGACCATCCCTATGCGCCGCTTATCCGGGGGGACGAAGACCCCGGGGCCGGCCATGGGCCGCCCGCCAACCTCCACTTCGCCTGAGTCGGGGACCTCAAAGCCGGCTATCATTCGCAGGGCGGTGGTCTTGCCGCACCCGCTGGGGCCCAGCAGCGCCAGCACCTCCCCTTCCTCCACCTCCAGGGACAGGTCCGACACCGCCGGGGTCCCGTTGAAGGTCTTGGTAAGACCAACGCATCTCAAAGCCGGCTGACTCATCCCTCTAACCGTCTCTCTCTCATCATAATGAAGGCCATTGGCGCCGATGACACCAGAATCAGCGTCAGGGCGTGTGACGCCGCCTGAGCGAAGAACGCCTCCGACGAGGTCGACCATATAGAGGTCGCCAAGCTCTTGAAGCCGATGGGCCCCAGTATGAGGGTGGCCGGAAGCTCCTTCATGGTCAGGAGGAACACCAACGCGCCCCCCGCCAGCAGCCCCGGACTCAGCAGTGGAAGGGTGATGGTTCCCATAGCCCCCAACGCGCCACGGCCCAGACTCCTGGCCGCCTCTTCCAGCCGGGGGCTTATCTGCAACAGCGAGGCCCGCAGAACGCCCACGCCCGCAGGCAAAAAGAGCACGACGTAGGCGAAAATCAGCAGGGCGACGGTCTGGTACAACCCAGTGGCGAACTGGGACCCGAAGAACACCAACGCCAGGGCCACCGCGATGCCCGGAAGGGCGAACCCGATGTGGGAAGCCCGCTCTAGGAGCGACGCCGTCTTGCCGGGGAACCGCGCCGCCAGAATCGCCACCGGCAACGCCGCCAGCAGGGCCGCCGCCGCCGCCGCCAGCGACACGTAAAGGGAGTTCGCCGTGGCGCTCCACAGATTCGGGACCGACTCGCCAGCCAATACCCCCCTCGCCACCCAGTAGGCCAGGATGGCCATCGGCAGGGCCATGGCCAAGGCGACGACCGCGCCACAGAACCCCAGGGCAGGCCATTTCCACCGCCCCAAACGCAGGGGCGCCGGCGGACGGGCCGACCCCGACGAGCTGCGATGATACCCGCCACGGCCTCGCGTCGCGTATTCCATCAACAGAATCCCCACCGCGAAGACCACCAACGCCAGGCTGAGGCCCGCCGCCAGCGTCCTGTCGAAGGCCGATTCGTACTGTAGGTAGATGGCCCAGGTGAAGGTCTCGTATCGCATGAGCGACACGGCCCCGAAGTCGCTCAGGGTGTAGAGGGCCACCAGAAGTGCCCCCGACCCCATGGCCGGCCTCATCAGTGGCAGGGTAATCCGGCGGAAGGTATGCCACGCCCCGTAACCCAGGCTCTTGGACGCCTCCTCCAAGGAGGGATCCATCCGGCTCAGGGCCGCGCGGCAGGGGAGCAGCACGTAGGGGTAGCTCAGCAGAGTCAGGACTATCATGGCCCCCGGGAACCCGTAGATCTCCGGCAGACGCTCCACGCCAAAGATACCCTCCAACCCCTGTTGGAGCATACCCCTTGGCCCCAGGGCGGCGATGGCCAGAAAGGCCCCGATGTAGCTGGGAATCACCAGGGGCAGGGAGGTGAGGACAGCCCAGGTCCGGCGGAAGGGCAGGTCCGTTCGCACGGTCAGCCACGCCAGGGGCGCCGCGATGGCCAAGGACGCCGCCGTCACCGCGCCCACCAGCAGGGCCGACCGCAGCAAGATCTCCAGGGTCCTGACGCGGAACAGCAACTCCCAGAACTCGGCGCCGCCGCCAAGACCACGGATGATGAGGTAGACCAGCGGCAGGGCCATGGCCGCCCCCACCAGCGCGGCCGGGGCCCACAGAATCGCGGGCGGCCTCGCCCGGCGGCCCCGCGTCACGGCATGAGAGGCCGGCTCTAGCGTTCCTGCGTCTCGGCTGCTGACTCCTGCCATGGCATTAAGGCCCTAGGCCACGGAAATCCGATGGCCGAGGCGCGCAACGGCTCCCTCTGCTTCAGTCCCGGTCAGATTCCTCTCCAATCCGGCCCGCCGGATAGTTATCAATGCCGGTCTCTTCAATAACGTGAAGCTGCGCCTCCACCGGCCCTTTCGCTTCCTTTCATGCTTCCTCCCCAAATCCGGACGGCTCCCTTGGGGGATGCCCCCTCTTACGGCAGTATGCCGGTATCGCGCAGGAGCCTCTGCGTTCCTTCCAAGTCCGCCAACTCCCTCATAGTGATGTTCGGACGGTTCACTTCCGACAGCGGGGTTAGGAACTGGTGAACCCGCACCCCTTCAACCAGGGGATACTCAAAGGCCTGGCTGGCGAAATACTGCTGCGCCACGGGAGACAGCATGAACTCCAAGAACCTCTCCGCGTTGTCCCGGTTCTCCGACGTGGATAGAACCCCCGCCCCGGCCACCATGACCAATGAACCCGGCCCACCCGCGCTGAGGTGGTGGTTCCGAGCGGCGAACCCTTCACCCTCCTCGGCTATGAACCGGTACAGATAGTAGTGGTTCACAAAGCCAACGTCTATCTCCCCCGCCCCCGCCGCCGCCACCGTTGGGGTGTTCTTTGGGTACGCGTTCGGCTCATTGGCGATAATCCCCTCCAGCCATTGGCGGGTCCTCTCCTCCCCCCACATGCTCCTCATGGCGGTGACCATCGTTTGGAAGGAAGCGTTGGTGGGCGGCCAGCCGATGCGCCCCTTCCACTTGGGGTCCGTGAATCCCCACAGGTCGGAAGGAAGGTCCGACGCGTCCAAATTCTCTGTGTTGTAAACCACGACCCGCGCCCGGCCGGATATCCCAACCCACCGCCCATCAGGGTCTCTTGCCCAGTCCGGCGCCTTGAACAGTATCGCCTCGGGGACGGCTTGCAGCATATCCTCCACCGAGCCTATCCCCCCGGGGTCCTGGGCGAAAAACACGTCCGCCGGGGTGTTGTTCCCCTCCTCTTTTAGGGTGGACACCATCTGGGACGTGCTGCCGTACTTGACCTCCACGTCAATCCCGGTGGCCGCCGCGAACTGCTCGATTACCGGCCCCACCAGGCTCTCGCTTCTGCCCGAATAGATGGTCAGCGACTCGGAGGACGCGCCGCCGCAGGCCGCCGCCGGCAGAAGAAGGAGGCACGCGCCAATGAGCAGGACCCAGAGCCTCCCTTGGCGAAAGCGCGTCCCCGGCCCCCGCGCCCCTCTCCCCATTTCCACTGGTGGCGGGACCCGCTTTTTCGTGTCCTTCATGGCGCCTACAACCTTCGTTGAAATAAAACCGGCTCAGAAGCGCGTTGGCAAGCTGACACTCATCAATTCATTAGCTAACGCTAATTTCCGAATTCATATACACTAACACCGTTAAATTGTCAACATCGCGGCTCCCTCCGGCTCCCCACCGCCCTTCCCGCGCTTCTTATTCGTCATTCCCGCGCAGGCGGGAAGGGCGCGAGCGCCCACTTAGTTTTGCGGAGCGTTGGTTCCGCGCTGGGGAGATGGAGCCCCGTCCCCCTCCTGCTCATTCCCGCGCAGGCGGGAATCCATCTTCTCCCCTCTATTACGTAAGGGCAACGGCGCGAATCACCGGTAAGGGCCATCCCCGTTACGGCCAGACCATTGAAGGCCACCCCGCTCGTCAAGGGGGAAGGACGGAGTGCCCACAAGGGGTGACGCCGGGATTCGAGATGTTGGTTCCGGGTTGCGGCCTTCCTGGATTCCCGCCTGCGCGGGAATGACGGAGAGGAGGGCGGGAATGGCGGAGGCAAGGCGCGGGCATGACGGATGGGGTGGGCAGAAGCCTCAAACGCAGAACCGACGCTCTTCAAAACAGAGTGGGCACGCGTGCCCTTCCCGCCTGCGCGGGAATGACGGAAGGGGGAGGCGGGAATGACGGAAAGGGGGGGCGCGGAATGACGGGAAGGGGCGGGCGCGCTGCATTGCCAGGCAGACGCGCGCGCCCTTCCTTGACGCTCCCTTGGCCCAAGGTTACACTTTGGAGCCTCCACACCTTTTTGGCGGCGGCCCCATGCTCCAACTCGCAGAACAACTTCTCAATGGAGAAAAGCGCGCCCTATCCAGGGCCATATCCCTGCTTGAGCGCGGCGACGCCCAAGCCCCCGCGCTGATGGGCCGGATTCACCCCCACGTCGGCGGGGCCTACACCGTCGGCGTCACCGGGCCGCCGGGGGCCGGCAAAAGCACCCTCATAGCCCGCCTGGCCGAGAGCTTCCGGGGCGCCGGCTCCTCCGTCGGGATCCTGGCCGTAGACCCCTCAAGCCCCTACTCCGGCGGCGCCCTCCTGGGCGACCGCATACGAATGGAGCTGCACTACCTGGACCCCAACGTCTTCATTCGCAGCATGGCCACCCGTGGAAGCCACGGCGGACTCCCCCGCGTCATCAAGGGGGCCGTCCGGCTCCTCGACGCGGCGGGCAAGGACGTCATCCTCGTCGAGACCGTTGGCGTGGGCCAGACGGAGCTTGACATAATGGGCGTCGCGGACACCGTGGCGGTTGTCCTCGTGCCCGAGGCGGGCGACGCCATCCAAACCCTGAAGGCCGGCCTCATGGAGATAGCCGACGTCTATGTCGTCAACAAGGCCGACCGCCCCGGCTCCCAACGCATGGCCGCCAACATAACGGCGTCGCTATCCATGTCCGGCGCCAACTTGCCATGGACTCCCCCCGTCCTCCCCACGCGGGCCGTCACCGGCGAGGGCTGCGACGCGCTGTTCCAACAGATACTTGGCCACCGCGACTTCCTCACCCAGTCCTCCAGGCTGGAGGAGCGGCGGGCGCGCAGAAGGTCCCAGGAACTCCTTGAGATATTGCAGGAGGAATTGGGGCGGCGGCTCAAGGAGCGCGTCAACGACAGCCCGCGCCTGGCTCAACTGATGGCGCGGGTCAGGGACTCGGACCTGGACCCCTACTCAGCCGCCCTTGAAATGCTGGAGGACGCGTCGCTGCCTCTGGCCGCCCTTGAGCCTATCCCATAACCAAGCGCTAGTGAAAGGACTTACCCTTGGACATTAACATTAGGACTAAGAACCTGAAGGCAACCCCCGCCATTAGGGAGTACGTCGACAAGAAGGTTGACAGGATTCTCAGGCACTTCACCTCCGACGGCAGCGTTACCGTGGAGCTCATTTCTCAGGACTCCCACTCCCAGGACCAGAGGGCCGTGGCCCAACTCACCCTGGAGACGGGGGGCTTGGCCCTGAGGAGCGAAGAGCGCGCCCAGAACATCAACGCGGCCATCGACGCCGCCGTCGACGTGCTGGTGCGCCGGGTGAGACGCTACAAGGGCAAGTACTACCGCACGGAAAGGGCCAAGCGCGCCGTCAGAAGGGGCCAGACCCTACAGGACCGCGCCACTGACGACCTGCTTCTGGGCGACCCGCTGGACGACGACGTTGAGCCTGAAGGCGTCGTGGTCAAGCGCAAGACCTTCTCCGTAAAGCCCTCATCCGTAGACGACGCCATCTTCCAGATGGAACTGCTCGGCCACGACTTCTACCTGTTCCTCAACAGCGACACCGGGGCCTACAACGTGCTCTACCGGCGCCGCGGCGGGCAGTACGGCCTCATCGAAACCCAGCCCTTAACTCAGCCCTTGTAAAGGGGCGCGATTCCACCGGGCAGGCGAAACCACAGCAGGCCGCCGCCATCTTCCAGATGGAACTGCTCGGCCACGACTTCTACCTGTTCCTCAACAGCGACACCGGGGCCTACAACGTGCTCTACCGGCGCCGCGGCGGGCAGTACGGCCTCATCGAAACCCAGCCCTTAACTCAGCCCTTGTAAAGGGGTGCGATCCCACCGGGCAGGCTTAGGCGCCGCAGGCCGACGCCATCTTCCAGATGGAACTGCTCGGCCACGACTTCTACCTGTTCCTCAACAGCGACACCGGGGCCTACAACGTGCTCTACCGGCGCCGCGGCGGGCAGTACGGCCTCATCGAAACCCAGCCCTTAACTCAGCCCTTGTAAAGGGGTGCGATCCCACCGGGCAGGCTAGGCGCCGAAGGCCGCCGCCATCTTCCAGATGAACTGCTCGGCCACGACTTCTACCTGTTCCTCAACAGCGACACCGGGGCCTACAACGTGCTCTACCGTCGCCGCGGCGGGCAGTACGGCCTCATCGAAACCCAGCCCTTAACTGAGCCCTTGTAAAGGGGCGCGATCCCACCGGGCAGGCGAAACCACAGCAGGCCGCCGCCAACGCGACGGCCTGCGACAGGCCCCATCCGGTCTGGAAGGGCGGAGTCCCTAGGAAGCCTTCTCCTAGCTGTTGTCCTTGGCGCTCTTGCCGCCGCCGAGGTTCAGGAAGGGCTGGAGCATGGAGGTGAACTCCATGGGGAAGACGAACTTGGTGGCCGGGCTGGACCCCATCTCCTTCAGCACCTCAAAGTACTGTAGGCTCATGGTCTTGGCGTCCACGTTAGAGGCCACCTGGTATATCTGGTCAAGGGCCGTGCTGAACCCCTGGGCGCGCAGAATCGCGGCCTGCTGGTCGCCCTCGGCCTCCAGGATCTCCGACTGCCGCCGTCCCTCGGCCTCCAGAATGGCCGACTGCTTCTCGCCCTCGGCCCGGTTGATGGCCGCCTGGCGCTGACCTTCAGACTCGGTGATGTCCGCCGTCTTTATCGCCGCCGCCGACTTCTCCCGCTCCATGGCGTTCTTCACGCCCGGCGGCGGGTCAATCTCGTTAATCTCCACCTGGCTGACCTTAACGCCCCATCTGCCCGTAACCTCGTCCAGCCGCACCTGAAGGGAGTCGCGCACCTTCTCCCGCTCGGCCAGGGCCGACGCCAACGAAGTCGCGCCTATGACCGCCCTCAGGGTAGACAGGGCCAGGTTGACCACCGCGGCCTCGAAGTTCTGCACGTTCAGCACGGCCTGCTCCGCGTTATCCTCCATGACCCGGTAGTAGATGACGAAGTCCATGTCCACCACCACGTTGTCGCTGGTAATGTACTTTTGGGTAGGAACCCGCTGCACCCGCTCCCTCAAGTCGACCTTCCTACCGTCCTCCATGAAGGGCACAACAAAGCGGAGTCCGGGAGGGGACACCCGCTCAAGCCGTCCCCACCGGAGCACCACCATCTTCTCAAACTGCCTCACCACCGTTATTCCAAATGGCATGACTGCCTCCCTTTCTAGCCGTCTCTCTCAGTTAATGACGTCGGGTTATCCGGTTCCCTGGCGGGAACCACGGCCAAAACCGCCCCCTCTTTTGCGACTACGCGCACCGCCTCACCGCTGTGAACAATACTGCCATACTTGGAATAGGCTGTCCATATCTGCGTGTTCAGCCGCACGGTGCCCCTGGGGTCCAGGTCCGTCGTGGCCACGCCCTCCGAGCCTATCTCCGGAGACATGTCGAGGACACGCTCCACCTTGTGCTGCCGGACTATCGTCATCATGACCCACAGCCCCACGGCGGCGACCACGGCGGCCAGGGGGATGAGCACCCATAGGCTTACCCCCAGCGACGGCTCCGTTGGCGACGGCGACCCGAAGTGGGCGAAGAGCAGCAGTCCTCCAATAATAAAGCTCACAATGCCTCCAATCCCCAGAATGCCGAAGCCGGCCACGTAAAACTCCGCCACAATTAGGGCCACGCCCAGCAGAATTAAGGCCGCCCCGGCCCAGTTTACGGGTAGATTCCCCAGGCTCATAAAGGCGAGGGTCAGGCACAGGACCCCCGTTAGGCCGGGGAAGATGAGGCCGGGATTCAGAATCTCGACCACCACGGCCAGCCCCCCCACCGACAGCAGGATGAAGGAGATGTTGGGGTCGGCCAGGATGTACAGGAACCGGTCAATCAAGCTCATGTTCAACCGCCGCGTCGATGCGCCGCGGGTCTCCAGCGTGCGCTCCCCTCCCGCGACGGTAGCCGTCATGCCGTCCAGCTTTAGGAGGAGATCATTCACGTCCTCCGCGATAAAGTCCACCACCCGCAACTCCACCGCCTCCTCAGCGGAGAAGGACTCGGCCTCCAGCACCGTACTCTCCAAGGCCTCTGCGTTGCGGCCCCGCTCGGCGGCTATGGCCCGCATGTCGGCGGCGGCGGCGTTGGTGGCCTTGCTCTTAATGGTGTCGGGCAGCTCCTCGCCGCCGCTGCCCACCGGCGTGGCCGCCCCGATGCTGCTGCCCGGCGCCATCACCGCGAAGTTGGCCGCCGCCGTGATGAAGGTCCCCGCCGACGCCGCCTGCGCCCCCCGCGGCGAAACGAAGACCACCGTGGGAACCTCGGCGTTCAGCAGCCCTTCGAAGGCCTCTCTGGTGGACGACAGCAGGCCGCCGGGCGTGTCGAGCAGAATGATGACGGCCTCAACGCCGTCCCTCTCGCCCCGCTCTATGGCTCGCGTGATGTAGCGCTGAGACACCGGGTTGATGATGCCGTCAACCTCTGCCACGAGGACCTCCCCGCCCTCGCCCTGAGCCATGGCCTGCCCGGCCAGCCCCAAGAGAAAGGCCGTGGCAAAGCAGAAAAGCAGTAGGACTCTTGGCAGACTCCGGCGGCGCAGCTTCACCATCTTCACGCCTCCCTTCAACCAATCATGCCCCCGCCTGTTGGCCCTGTCAATCGCCCGCCCTCGCGCCCACCCCCGGCCGCGCCCCTCTTTCCGTCATTCCCGCCCTCCCCCTCTCGTCATTCCCGCGCAGGCGGGAAGGGCGCGTGCGCCCACTTAGTTTTGCGGAGCGTTGGCGCTGCGATGGGGAGATGGAGCCCCGGCTCTTTCCGTCATTCCCGCGCAGGCGGGAATCCATCCCCTCCTCCCGGCATTGCGCCGCGCGAACCGCGCCAAGGTGCGGAATGCCTCCTCCCTTCCCGTCATTCCCGTGAAAACGGGAATCCAGGAAGGCCGCAACCTAGAGCCAGCGCCCCGAATCCCGGCGCCACCCCTCCCGTCATTCCCGCGCAGGCGGGAAGGGCGCGTGCGCCCACCTTGTTTTGAAGAGCGTTGGTCCTGCCGCCTCATTCCCCCGCCTCCCGACATCCTTGGCACCTCCCTATCCGTCATTCCCGCGCAGGCGGGAATCCAGGAAGGCCGCAACCCGGAACCAGCGCCCCGAACTCCAATATCACCGCTCCCGTCATTCCCGCGCAGGCGGGAATCCATCCCCTCCTCCCGGCATTGCGCCGCGCGAACCGCGCCAAGGCGCGGAATGCCTCCTCAACCTGCCGTCAGAGGAGGATGTTGGCGTTAGAGGGAACCGGGAGAAGATGGATTCCCGCCTGCGCGGGAATGACGAATAAAAGGGCGGGAATGACGGATGGCTCGTTCCGCGTAGCCATCCCCCTCCCTGGGGTATGGTAAAATGCGGCCTGCATGAAGACGCTTAGTTCCGCCCTCCGGCTCCGCCCCAGCCCCTTCACCCTCCAACTGGCCGCCCTGTCGGCGCTGGCCGGCGGCTTGGTCATGGCGCGGCTGGCAGACCACGGCGTGGACTTGAACTCCGACTCCGTGTACTACATATCCGCGGCTCGGAGCCTGTTGGATGGAGCGGGGTTCACCACCTTTGAAGGCATCCCCTACGAGTGGTTTGGTCCTTTGTATCCCCTGCTCCTGGCCGCGGCCGGCCTCGGGATTTTTGACCCCCACGCCGTGGCCGGACCTCTGAACGCGGTCATCTTCGGGGCGACGGTCTTCGTTGCGGGGAAATACCTGGAGACGCGTCTGGAGTCCCGGTTCCTTTTGCTCTGGGGCTGCGCCTTCCTGGCCTTCGCCGCCCCGTTGACGTGGAATGCGTCCCTTGCCATGTCGGAAACGACCTTGTGCCTGTTCGCGCTCCTGGCCTTGGTGCAGACGGACAAGTTCATGGACAAGGGACGGTTCCCATCCCTTCTATGGGCATCGGTCTTCAGCTCCCTGGCCTTCCTGACCCACTACCAGGGGATAGCGGTAGTCCCCGTGGTGGCCCTGCTGCTCCTGTCCCGGCCCGCCGCGGCCTGGGCGCAGAGGCTGAAGCCGGTATTCATCTACGCGTCCATTGCCCTGGTCCCCACGTGCCTGTGGATGCTCCGGAACCTCCTCCTCTACGGCAGACCCACCGGACCCAGGGATCACCACCCGTCATATTCGGTATTGGACACTTTGGATAGGGCCTTCCCCTATCTAGCCGACTGGGTGTCCCCCAACGAGTTCTGGGGATACGCCGGGCTCCTGGTATTGGCCGTCATAGTCATCCTCGGACTGGCGCTCATAGGGGGTCGTGAGAAGGAGGAGGCGTGGACTCACTGGCGGGCCTTTCTTATATTCGGTGGGTTTGCGCTGGTTCACCTGGCGGCCCTTGTCGTTTCGGGGATGATAGGGGGCTATGGACTGCTAGGGCGAAGGCATCTAACAGTTGAGTACATCCCGTTGATGTTTCTGGTCCTGATGGCCTTGGATCAGGTCTTGAGCTATGTTCGGGGGCGTGGACCGTTGAGAATCGATGACAAACCGCCAATTACTCCCCCCTCCCCATGAGAGGCGGGCGTTTGGCGGCTCTCGTCATCATAGCCCTTCTCTCCCTGTCGTTGGCGTACCAGGCTGGGCTGCATCTGCGCGAAATAGATGAAGTGCGCTACCGGTGGGGGTGGGCCACCGCCAGGTGGATCAACTCCCAGTCCCTTGAATACCTGCGAGAAGAGTCCATAGAAGGGTTTGTGTTCAGCAACAGGGCTTCCGCCGCGTACATCCACACCGGCCCCGCGATAACTCACCGCTATATCGAATGTCCCGAGGAGTTGGTGTCGCGCCTCTCCCATGAAGTTGAAAGCTCCGGGAAGGACGTCTACGTGCTCTGGTTCGATGGCGTGGAGCCTACCCGGTGCCCGGGACGGGACTACGGCGTCTCCGACCTGCTTGTGTTTCCTGAGCTGGAGCCGGTGGCCCTTCTGGACGACGGGATTCTGTTGAGGTACAACGACAGCCCCACGGGGCCGGCAGACCCCTACCGGCTCCACCGCGCCGAGTACGAGTCCCTCACCGCCACCGAGCCGGTGGCCCGCTCCACCTTTGACGTCTATCGAGATGGGGACAACCTGGTCTACGCCAAGGAGCCATGCTCTAAGGCCGACACTGAGGCCATGTTCTTCCTGCACGTCTACCCCGTGGATGAGGCTGACCTTGCTGAGGACCGGCGGCAGTGGGGCTTCAATAACCTAGACTTTCGCTTCGGAGTTAGCGGCCGGAGCTTTGACGGACGCTGCACGACGATAGCGACACTCCCCGGGTATCCAATCGCCCACATCCGCACGGGGCAGTACGTGGCCGGAGAGGGCCGCCTCTGGGAGGAGCGGTTTCCCCCGGCCCGTTAGCCGGCGTGCCTTTCCCTTCCCGTTGCCGACATCCTCGACGCCCCCGTTGTCCCATTCCGTCCTTTCCCGCGCCCCCTTTCCGTCCTTCCCGCGCAGGCGGGAAGGGCACGCGTGCCCACTTTGTTTTGCGGAGGGCTGGTCGTGCGTTATAAGTTTCCCGTCATTCCCGCGCCCCGAATCCCGGCGTCCCCCTTTCCGTCATTCCCGCGCAGGCGGGAATCCATCCCTTTTTCATCGCGGAGTCAGCCCGGCAGGGGCGTCTCTGCTCCTAGTCCGCGCCATCATCCCGCTCCCCCTTGGCGAGAGCGGGGCTTTTAGGGGCCAGCCCTTGCCGGCGATTCGCGCCGTTGCCCTTGCGTAATAGAGGGGAGAAGATGGATTCCCGCCTGCGCGGGAATGACGGAATGGGCGGGAATGACGATGGGAACGGGAACGCGTATGGGCCCCCAACTCAGAACCGACGCTCTTCAAAACAGAGCGGGCGCACGCGCCCTTCCCGCCTGCGCGGGAATGACGGATAGAGGGGGGAGGGCGGCGGGCCGTCAGGAAGGGGAGAGGGACATGGCCGCATTCAAATTCGTTGACAGTGAAACCGCGCAGGCCATAGACTAGCGCCACCAAACCAGCGCGCCGGCGCCCCGGCCCCACGTCGTCGGGGCGCGGCCAACCCCAGAGGCAGTATGAAGGAACTCCAGCAGGTCGACGCCGAAGTGGCCGAGGCCATCAGCCAAGAGAACCACCGCCAAAGGACCAACATAGTCCTCATCGCTTCCGAGAACTACGCAAGCAAGGCCGTGCTCCAGGCTCAGGCCACCCTGATGAACAACAAGTACGCTGAGGGATACCCCCGCAAGCGGTACTACGGCGGCTGCGAGAACGTCGACCAGGTGGAGACCCTCGCCATCCAGCGGGCCAAGGAGCTATTCCACGCCGAACACGCCAACGTGCAGCCCCACAGTGGGGCGCAGGCCAACATGGCCGCCTACTTCGCCCTCCTCCGGCCCGGCGACACCGTCATGGGCCTGCGGCTGGACCAGGGCGGCCACCTCACCCACGGGAGCCCCGTCAACTTCTCGGGCCGCCTCTACAACTTCGTCGGCTACCAGGTCGACCGCGAGACCGAGACCATCGACTATGAGGAGGTGGAAGACCTGGCCGCCATACACAGGCCCCGCCTCATAGTGACCGGCTACACCGCCTATCCCCGGCTCATCGACTTCGAAAGGTTCCGCCGCATCGCAGACAGTGTGGGGGCCCTCCTGATGGTGGACATGGCCCACACCGCCGGGCTGGTGGCCGGACGCGCCTACCCCCCGCCCTTCCCCCACGCCCACGTGGTCACGTCCACCACCCAAAAGACCCTCCGCGGCCCCAGGGGCGGGCTCATCCTCTGCCAGTCGGCCTTTGGCCGGAGGGTGGATAGGGCCGTGTTCCCCTTCACCCAGGGAGGCCCCTTCATGCACGTCATCGCGGCCAAGGCCGTCTGCTTCGCCGAGGCGGCCCGTCCGGACTTCGCCGACTACGCCGAGGCCGTCGTCGGCAACGCCAGGGCCTTGGCCCGGTCCCTGAGCGCCGAGGGGCTGCGCATCGTCTCCGGCGGCACCGACAACCACCTCGTCTTGGTGGACCTCCGGCCCCTCGGCGTCACGGGCAGCGAGGCGGAGAAGATACTGGAGGGCGTGTCGATAGTCACCAACAAGAACGCCATCCCCTACGACCCGGAGCCGCCCAGGGTGGCCAGCGGCCTCAGACTAGGCTCCGCGGCCATCACCAGCCGCGGCTTCCAGCCCGCTGACGTGGAACGCGTCGGCAAGCTTATAGTCAAGGCCCTAAACGCCGCCGGCGACGCCGAGGCCCTGGGTTCCGTCAAAGAGGAGGCCGAGGCCCTAGCCGCCCGGTTCCCCGTTCCGGGCATCGACAGCTGACCAGCTTGAGCGCCCTGCCTTGGGGATGCTATAATCTCCCTTGATGAGACCTTTGCGTAAGCGGCATCAAGGCGTTAACGGGAATCCAAGTTGGAAACGACTGCCAGGCTGTTCCTTCCCTTGGAGGGTTTCGCGAAGGTCTCTTAACTGCGTAGGAGAGGATATTGAAACAGGACTATGAACTCATGCTCGTTCTCAACCCGGCCCTCAGCCGGGAGGAGGACGCCCAGGCCAGGAACGAGGTTAGGGAGACGATAACCGCCAGCGGCGGGAGCATCGCATCTGAGGACGAGTGGGGAACCCGGCGGCTGGCCTACTCCATCAAGAGCGCCGGCCAGACCTACATGGAGGGTGTTTACTACCTCTTTAGGTTTGACTTGGAACCCAACGCCGTTCCCGAAATTCAACGGCCCCTCAGGCTTTCCGAGCAGGTCCTCAGGCACATGGTCACAAGGACTGTAGGCGTCAAGAAGCCCCCTGCCGAGGAACCGCAAGCCCAGGAGGCCGGACCCACCCAGTCGGATGAGACCCAAAAACCCAACCCTGCCGGAAGCGCGGGGTAGCGGGAGGCAGCTATGGCGATGGGCCTTAACAAGATAATGGTCATTGGAAACTTGGGCACAGACCCGGACATGCGCTACACCACTTCGGGAAAACCGGTGGCTGACTTCCGCTTGGCCACCACCCGCTCCTACCGCGGCGGCGACGGCGAGACCCGCCAGGAGACCGAATGGTTTACCGTTGTCGCGTGGGACCGGCTGGCCGAGACGGTGAACCAGTATCTCACCAAAGGCCGCCAGGTTTACGTCGAAGGCCGCTTCAGGAGCCGTCGATGGGAGACCAGGGATGGCGAGCCTCGCACCACCAACGAGATTATCGCCAACTCAGTCCTGTTCTTGGGCCAAGAGTCCGGCCAGCGCGATGGCCCCATGCACCCCGCCGACTCGGAGGGCGCCGTCGACATGGATGACGTGCCCTTCTAGACCTTTACATAAAGCAAAAGAGATCCACCGCAAGGAGACGCAGCGTACATGACCAGCAGACCCCGCCGAGATTTCAGCGGCCGGCCTCGCCGCCGGTTCATCCCCAGGCGCAAGATCTGCGCCTTCTGCGTTGAGAAGATACAGCACATCGACTACAAGGACGTGGGCCGCTTGAGGAGATACCTCTCAGACAGGTTCAAGATAGACCCCAGGCGCAAGACGGGCACCTGCGCGCGCCACCAGAGGGCCTTGTCCAGGGCCATAAAGAGGGCCAGGATAGTCGCCCTCCTCCCCCTCAGCCCCAACCACGGCCGCCTAGTGGCATAGAAATCTCCCCCGCCGTCAGAGCCGCGCCCCCGCCCGCGTTCCCACCGCCGGCGTCAAGGGGATCCGGCGGCTAAGGAGCCCCGCAAATGGCCTTCTCCCGACAACGTGGCCGCTCAAACCCCGGTGGAAGACCCGGCAGAGACCAGGAACCCACCGACCGGCGTATAAAGCTCGCCCGCCAGTCCGGCGGCATCAACCGCCGGCGGCTGGCCTTCATCTTTGGCGGCTTCATCATCCTAATCATCGCCGGCGTCACCGTCGGCCTCTGGTACACCCAGTTCTACGCGCCTCCCAGGGTGAAGGCCGCCGTTATAAACGACACCCAATTCAGCCAGGGCGACCTGGTGAGCCGCGTTCGCATGATTCAGGCCACCCAGGGCTACACGGGCGCAAACATCGGGCTAACGGAGATACTCCGCGTCCTCTACAACCCCGACCTGGACATCACCGCCGGCCCCTTCACCCTTGGGATGGTCCAAATGGAGCTTCTCAAGCAGGCAGGCCCCGAGTACGGCGTTGAGGTGACCGGTGCCGACCTGGATGGAGCCATCCGGCAGATATTCACCCCCGACGTCGCCCCGGACCAGATAGCCACCGAAGACCAGCGAGAGCGGGAGTTTAGGGAGCGGTACGAGTCCTACCTCAACTTCAACCGCATATCCGGCGACGACTTCCGCCGTCTCACCGAGGAGCAGCTATACTTCTACGAGATGCGCGACGCCCTCGGGGCCAACATTCCCGCCGATGAGGAGCACGTTGAGGTCTACTGGCTGAGGACCCCTCTCAGGCCCGACCCGTCCCTTGGCGAACCCCAAAAGTGGCAGGACTTGACCACCATCGCCGAGCGGCTTCAGGAAGAGGAGTTTGAGGCGGTGGCGCAGGAGTTCAGCCCCGTTTTCAGATTCGCCCAGCCCAACGGCTACGTCGGTTGGATACCGAAAGGGGCCTTCCCCAGGCTTGACCCCCACCTCTTTGGCGACGATGAGACCGAACCCCTGGCCATTGGCGAGATTAGCGACCCCTGGGAGAGCAGCGGTTATCTCTACTTTATGAAGGTGGTCGCCGGCCCGGAGACCCGCCCGGTGGAGGGGGCTTGGTACGAGAGGCTGAAGGACATGGCCCTCCAGTCGTGGCTGGAAGAACGGTTCGACCTGGGAACCAGCCAAGGTTGGGTGGAGGTCAAGTACGACAGCAGGATCTACGCCTGGGCCGCCGAGCAGCTGCGCCAAACGGCTCAGCAAAAGAGGGGAGACCAGCAGGAAAGTTGAGCGACTCCCAACCCATCGGCGTCGCCCTCCTGGGACTGGGTGTGGTGGGTTCAGGGGTCGCTGAAGCCTTGGAACGGCGCCGGGACGCCCTGGCCCGCAGCGTTGGCGCCCCCCTGGAACTGCGGAAGGCCCTCGTCCGAGACCTGGGGAAGCCCCGCCCCTTCCCCCTCCCGCCCCACAAGCTGACCCTGCGAATGGAGGAGATCCTCGACGACCCTGACGTTCGCGTCGTCGTGGAGCTAATGGGCGGCGAGACCCCGGCCGGCGAGCACGTCAGGCGCGCCTTGGAGCGGGGCAAGCACGTGGTCACCGCCAACAAGGAGCTTATGGCCAAGGACGGCCCCGACCTCCTGGCCCTGGCCGACTCCAAGAGGCTCAACCTCCGCTTTGAGGGGGCCGTTGGCGGGGCTATTCCTGTCATAGGCGCCCTATCCCGCGACCTGCTGGCCAACCGGGTGCGTTCCATTCACGCCATCATCAACGGCACCACCAACTTCATCCTGACCAGAATGGCCGAGGACGGCATGGACGCCGGCCAAGCCCTCCGCTTAGCCCAGGAGCGGGGCTACGCCGAGGCCGATCCCGCTAACGACGTTGAGGGTCTGGACGCCGCCTACAAGCTGGCCATCCTGGCCACCCTCGCCTTCCACTCACCCATCTCCACCCGCCAGGTCTACTGGGAGGGCATATCCCGCCTCTCGCCCCAGGACTTCCGCTACGCCCGGGAGTTGGGCTACGCCATAAAGCTGCTGGCCGTCGCCAAGCGCGACCAAGACGGCCTCGAGGCGCGGGTGCACCCGGCCCTAATCCCCGAGGCCCACATCCTCGCCAAGGTGGGCGGGGTCTTCAACGCCGTGGAGGTGGCCGGCGACCTGGTGGGGCGCGCCGTCTTTCACGGCCTCGGCGCCGGCCCGGCCCCCACCGCCAGCGCCGTTCTGGGCGACCTGGTGGATATTGGCCGGATGCTCCTCGTCAACGCCGAGCCGCCCAAGGCCGTGCCCATGGACCGGAGCGACGCCGTCAAGGACATGTCCCAGGTGTCGACCCGGTACTACCTGCGGCTCCACGTCCCGGACCGCGCCGGCGTCCTCGCCAAGATTACGCGGGTCCTTGGCGACCTTGACATAAGCATCGCGTCGGTCATCCAAAAGGACACCGACCCCGTCACGCAGACCGCCGAAATCGTCATAACCACCCACCCGTCCAGGGAGGCCGCCCTGCGCCGCTCCTTGGCTATGCTTGGCGGCCTGGATGTGGTAAAAGAGGTAAGCAACATGATTCGCTTGGAGGAACTGCCATCCTAGGACTATCCCTGGGAACCCTAATTCAATGAGCCGCGGACTTCTCGAGAAGCATCGTCCCTTCCTGCCCATATCCCCCAAGACGCCCATGATAACCCTGGGCGAGGGCGACACGCCCCTGGTTCCCTCCTCCAAACTCGCCAGGGAACTGGGCTGCCCCAACCTCTATTTCAAGCTGGAAAGCTGCAACCCCACCGGCTCCTTCAAGGACCGGGGGATGGTGGTGGCCGTGGCCAAGGCCCTGGAGGCGGGAAGCCGCGGCATCATCTGCGCCTCCACCGGCAACACCAGCGCCTCGGCGGCGGCCTACGGCGCCCGGGTCGGCGTTCCCGCCACCGTCCTGGTGCCCCAGGGCGACGTGGCCTTTGGCAAGCTGGCCCAGGCCCAGGCCCACGGCGCCCGGATTCTGGCCCTCAACGGCAGCTTCGACCAGGCCCTTACCCTCGTCCGCTCTATAACCCAAACCCACCCCCTGACCCTGGTCAACTCCATAAACCCCCACCGCTTGGAGGGTCAGAAGACCGCCGCCTTCGAGATAGTTGACGACCTTGGCGAGGCCCCGGACCTTCTCTGCATACCGGTGGGAAACGCGGGCAACATCGCCTCCTACTGGCGGGGATTCCAGGAGTACCGCCGCGCCGGAAGGGCCAAGACCCTTCCCAAAATGATGGGTTTTCAGGCTGAGGGCGCGGCCCCCATCGTGCTGGGACGCCCCGTTCCCCACCCCACCACCCTGGCCTCTGCCCTGCGCATAGGCAACCCCGCCACCTGGGACGGCGCCGTTAGCGCGAGGGACGAGTCCGGCGGCCTTATTGACACCGTTACCGATGATGAGATACTGGAGGCCTACCGCCTCATGGCCTCCGGCGAGGGCGTCTTCTGCGAGCCCGCCTCCGCGGCCAGCGTGGCCGGCCTGCTGAAGCTTCACAGAAAGGGCCTGGACCTCCAAGACTTGACCGTGGTTTGCGTCATCACCGGCTCCGGCCTCAAGGACCCGGAGCTTGCCCTCCGGTTCGTCCAGTCTGAGGTTACGGAGATAGCCGCGGAAGCCAAGGAGGTTGAGGCCGCCCTTCTCGCGCCCATGGCCCAGGGACGCCGCGCTCCATGACCCAGGACGACGGCGTGCGCCAAGCCGTTCTCGACCTGCTCCAAGCCGTGGGGGAAGACCCCCGCCGCAGCGGCCTCCGGGACACCCCCGCGCGGGTGGCATCCCTCTACCGCGAACTCTTCTCCGGCGTCGGCGCCGACCCCGCCGGGGCCATTTCCACCGTGTTCAAGGAGGAGCGCCCCGGCCAGCAGACGGTGGTTCTAAGAGACGTGCCCTTCCACTCCATCTGCGAGCACCACCTGCTGCCCTTTCACGGCGTGGCCCACCTGGGCTACGTGCCCGCCCGCCGGATTGCGGGGGCCAGCAAGCTGGTCAGGGCCTTGGAGCTCGCTTCTCGCCGCCCCCAGGTCCAGGAGCGCATGACCGCTCAGTTGGCCGACGCCATTGAGTCCGCCCTCCAGCCCGTGGGCGTCGGGGTAATCATTGAGGCCGAGCATCTTTGCATGACCATGCGCGGCGTCCGGAAGCCGGGGAGCCGCATCCACACCTCCGTCGTCCGCGGGACCTTCGCCCCCGCCAACGCCGCTCCCTCCAGAGTGCGGCGCGAGGAGTTTGTCGCCCTCCTGCGGGGCAAATAACATGGCCTCCGTCATCTGCTCCGACTCCTTTGACGAACTGGCCGGCCGGTGGAGCGGATTCCTTCCCCACTGCGCCGTGAACACCCCCTTCCAGACCCCCCAATGGCAGCAGGCTTGGCTCGCGGCCTTGGGAGACTCCGCGCAGCCGCGCATCCTGGAACTGGTGGAAGACGACCAGCTCTTGGGCATAGCTCCCCTCATGTTCACCGGCGGCGTAGGAGCCCTCATAGGCGATGAGGATGTCTTTGACTACAACGACTTCCTCTACGCCAAGGACAAGGCCCCCGCCTTCTTTGAGGCCCTTTTCGACTGCTTGAACGGGTGGGAGTGGACGGCCCTCCATCTCTATCCCCTATCCAAAAGCTCACCCACCCTCACCCACCTGCCCGCCCTCGCCCAAGCCTCAGGCTGCCGGGTGGACGTGTCGCAGATAGAGGTGAGCCCCGGCAAGCCCCTGCCCGCGACCTGGGACGACTACCTGGCCACCCTTTCCAAGAAGCGCCGCCACGAACTCCGCCGCAAGCTGCGCCGCCTCGATTCCGTCGACGGCCTTCGCTGGTACGCCCTGACCCGTCCTGAGGACGTTGAAGGGGGCATGGGCCACTTCTTTGAGCTTATGAAGATGAGTGAGGGAGACAAGGGCAGCTTCCTCAACCCCCCAAGGGAGCGGTTCTTCCGCTCCGTGGCCGACGCCCTGGCGGAAATGGGAATGCTGCGCCTCTACTTCATGGAGATAGACGGCGAGAAGGTCGCCTCGGCCCTGACCTTTGACTACGCCTCAAGCCGTATGCTATACAACAGCGGGTACGATCCCCAGTTCAGCTACTACAGCGTCGGCCTTCTGCTCAAGGCCATCACCCTAAGAGAGGCCATAGAAGAGGGCCTAGCCTACTACGACTTCCTGCGCGGGGCCGAGTCTTACAAGTACCACCTGGGAGGCGAGGACAGGCCGTTATACAAGATGGTGGTTACAAGAACTTGACCCCCTTACGGGTGGCGATGGTCAGCTTCCACACCTGCCCGGCCCAGGCCCCGGGCGCGGGGAAGGTCGGCGGCATGAACGTCTACGTTAGGGAGTTGTCCCAGCGTCTGGGCGACCTCGGCGTTGAGGTCGACGTCTTTACCCGCCGCCACTCCAATCAGGAGGCCGACGTGGTGGCCCTGGCCCCCAACGTGAGGGTCATACACCTGGCCGGCGGGCCGGCGGACGCCCCGTTGGATAAGCTATATCCCCACGTTTACCCCTTCGCCAGCCGCGTCTCCCGGTTCCAACAGGATGAGGGCATCCGTTACGACGTCATTCACTCCCACTACTGGCTCTCCGGGCTGGCCGGCAGATACCTGGCGGGAAGCAACCGCGCCCGTCACGTCATCACCTTTCACACCCTCGCCGAACTGAAACGCCAAGCCAGGGCCGGAGAGGGCGAGCCCCTCTACAGGACGCGCATTGAAGCCGACCTAATGAAGTCCGCCGACCGGGTCACCGCCTCCACCAGCTACGAGTTGGACGCCATGATACAGGTGTACGGCGCGCCCCGGGAGCGGCTGGCAACCATCCACTGCGGCGTGGACCTCTCCCAATTCAAGCCCCTAGACATGACCGAAGCGCGCCACCGCCTGGGCCTCAACGGCGAAAAGGTGATGCTCTACGTTGGCCGCATTGAGCCCATCAAGGGCCTGGAGTTCCTCCTGCGCGTCGCCTCTCTCATGGATGGCGACTACCCCTTGAAGGTCCTCATCGTCGGCGGCGACCCCGCCCAGGAGCGGGAGACCCAGCGCCTCGAAACCCTCTCCAAGGAGTTGGGCTTGGAGGACACGGTCTCGTTTGTTGGCAGGGTCAACCGGGGCCAACTGCCCACCTACTTCTCCGCCGCCGACGTCTGCGTCATGCCCTCCTACTACGACAGCTTTGGGCTGGTCGCCTTAGAGTCCATGGCCTGCGGCGCGCCCGTCATCGCCTCGCGGGTCGGCGGCCTGAGGGCGCTAATAAAGCATGGGCGAAACGGCTACCTTCTCCCCCTGCGATGCCCCGAACGGTTCGCCGACACCCTCACCATGGTCTTCCTCAACAAGGGCCTCAGAAACAGCATGGGCCGGGCCGCGCGCGAAACCGCCGACTCCATGAGTTGGGACAAAACGGCCTCCAAGGCCCTTGAGGTCTACCGCTCCTGCTCCCCGGCGAGGCCGGCGTCACCGTCAAGGTAGGCCCCTAGCCATGCTCCGACCGGCTTCCATCGTAAGGGGCTTCGGCCAGCACATCCGCAGGCGCATGGTGGCCGGCCTGCTCATCCTGCTGCCCATCGGGTTCACCTACCTGGTCATCAGCTTCCTATTCAACCTCATCGACCCGCCCATCTCTAACCTGATTTCCAACCTCACGGGCCGGGACATCCCCGCCGTTGGACTTGCCACCTTCCTTGTGGTCGTGTACCTGGCCGGTCTTGTTGGAAACTACGTCATAGGCCGAAAAGTCATCAAATTCGCCCACGGCCTGGTGGATTTGGTGCCCGTCGTCAGAAACATATACAACATGGCCCTCCGCACCGCCAATTCCCTTGGAGCCAGCGACTGGCAGAAGCGCTATAGCCGCGTCGTCATACTCGACTACCCCAAAAGGGGCGTAAAGTCCATCGGATTCGTCACCGCCTCCTACCGGGACTCCGACAGCAACCGGATGGTGGCCGTGTACATCCCCACAACCCCGATTCCCACCTCCGGCTTCCTCGCCCTGCTGCCGGAGAGCCAGGTGATAAACACTAACCTATCCGTAGACGAGGCCATGGGAATAGTGATTTCGGGGGGTGTGTTGATGCCCAAGCGGGTGGGCGAGATATTAAATGAACAGGAAGCCGCCGGCCCTCAGCCGCCAGGAGGCGAAAGCCCCCCGGGCAGGGCCTCGAACCAGTGACGCTCCGACACCTTTTTGAATCCCGTCGACGTGTAGAGCCGGGTCGCCGGGGGGTTGGCGTCGTCCACCTCTAGCTCCACCCACCTGGCCCCCTGGCCGACCAGGAGCCGCAGGCCCGCGTGCAGCAGCGGCCTCCCCAGCCCCTGACCGCGATAATCGGGGTGAGTCCCTATCATGGAGATAGTCCCATGCTTGTCCTCCCCGCTGCCCGTCAAAAAGGTCCAGCAGTAGCCGGCGACCTCATCCCCGTGGTTGAGAAAGATAATGCCGTCGTGGTCGTTCAAACTCATGCCGGCGCGATAGGCGATCTCCTCCGGCGTGTTGGGAGCGAACCCCCAACTCCCCCCGAAAGAGCTGTTCTGAACGCTCGTCAGGGCCTCCGCGTCGCCCGGCCTCCCGTAGCTTCTGAAGGAAAAGCCCGCCGGCGTCTCGGCTAGAGGCAGGTCCGCCGGGTTCCAGCGCATCATCCAGTAGACCCTAACGTCACGGAACCCCTCCTCCTCTAAGAGCCTGCACCGCGGGGAATCCTCCGGGACCTGCGCGTGCAGCATCAAGGCCCCCAGGTCCCAGGCCTTGCGGAGGGCCCGCCGGACCAAGGCCCGCTCAATATCCGCCGTTCCCCGGTCGGAAACGGTCTTCATATCCAGCACGCTTCGCCTTATGACCGGCTCCGGGGGAACGACCAGGGCGGACGCCAGCAGTTCCCCATCGACCTCGTAAAGGAAAAGCTCCTCCTCCGGGGTCAGGTTGGGCTGTCCCAGGAACTCCTTGATAAACTGCTCGGTGACGGTTCCCGCGCCGCCGTCCCTCTCCAGCAGCCGGTTCTCCAAGGCGGCGATGGCGGGAACGTCTTCCCAGCGAAAATTACGAATGGTCAAAGCGATGCTCCTTGATAGCTTGAAATTGGCCGCGTCTCACGCTGATTCTGGACGCGAACACGCCCCGCTTCGTCTTGCCAGGCCACGCCGCAAGTTCCAGCTTGGACGCCGCCGTGGATTATAGCAAAGGCTCCCTTTCCCAACAATCCGACTCCCGCCCCGCTCCCCCTTCTCGCCCCCTTCACCCCCCAACCCAAAACGGTCAATGTGCGCTCTCATGCCCGCCGGCCAACCTGCCGTCCCAACCCAAAGCGCACGATGGCATTAGAGGAGAATTGGGAAAGATGGATTCCCGCCTACGCGGGAATGACGGAAAGAGGGCGGGAATCCATCTTTCCGCCTCCATAACGCTAAGAGAAACGGCGCAACAGTGCGACCATTCCCCGCTCCCCCTTCCCGGCGTCTAGGAGGGAGAGAAGGGATGCCCACTAGGGGCGTCCCCACGGGCGGCCTTGGAGTTCGGGGCGTTGGTTTTGGGATGTTGGCTTCCTGGATTCCCGTTTTCACGGGAATGACGGAAAGAGGGCGGGAATCCAGCCCTGAACGCAGAACCGGCTCTCCTCAAAACATAAGTGGGCGCGCGCGCCCTTCCCGCTTTTTCTTTTCCGTCATTCCCGCGTAGGCGGGAATCCATCTTTCCGCCCCCATAACGCCAAGAGAAACGGCGCAACAGCGCGACCATTCCCCGCTCCCCCTTCCCGACGACTAGGAGGGAGAGAAGGGATGCCCACTAGGGGCGTCCCCACCGGCGGCCTTGGAGTTCGGGGCGTTGGTTTTGGGATGTTGGCTTCCTGGATTCCCGTGAAAACGGGAATGACGGGAGGGAAAAAGCGGGAATGACGGATAGGGAAGCGGCTCTCGCATCCAGCCCGCCGGCGGCTAGAAATCAAAGACCTCCCCGTTAAGGGTCACACTGTCGTTGAAGGGTATGGGCTTGGCAATCATCTGACGCGCCCAGCACCCGTCGCGCGCGCTCCTCAGTATAGACCTGACGACCTCCGGGTCCGCGTCGCTCTCAATTCGGTAGTTGGTGTCCACGCTGGAGGCCCCGGCCTCGATGTTTCCCGCCAGGACGGCCCCGGTCATCGTGAGGTTAAGCCTAACGCTGCCGCTCACCCGCTTCATCTCCACCTTCCTGAACTGCGCGTACCGCGCAATCTGGGTCATCTCTCAGAAGAGGACCGCCAGGGCAAAGTACTCGAGGGGCGTTGGGGCCACGTCCAACCCGCCGAGGCTCGCCCCCTCGTCGCAAATCACCTCCCACCGGCCCGCCTTGCCGCGCTTCAACTGGTCCTGGACCACCTCTGCCGTGGCCTCTATGGATGACAAACGCGTCGGGCCGCGCCGCCCGGCCATGGGGTCATACTCCACGTTGTCCCTTGGGTCTCGTATCACCATATCAGTCTCCTTTACATAACGCGCTCAGCCCGGCGCTATCATACAGAAAAATCGCGAATCAAACAGCGTCGTTCAACTAAATCGCAAAGGGCCGTCTACCCCGCAAGGCCAGTAGGAAGACCGGCAGTGAAGCAAGCCTTTGCAATCCGACGCTCCCTTGGGCTATCATCAGACCCATCCATACAGGCGACCAGTCCCACAGGGATTTATAAGGAGGCGCGCGCATATGCCACGTTTGAACAGGGTTATAGACCAGTTGGAGAAGGGCAGGCCCGCCGTGGGCGCTTGGGCCAACAACGGCAGCCTCGACGACCTGGCCTTCGTCACCGACGCCGGCTACGACTTCGTTTTCATCGACAACGAGCACACGGGCCTGGACTTTCCCACCCTACGGCTCTCCCTCCAAGCCCTCCTCAACCGCAAGAGAATCGCGGAGGCGGGAAGCCTACAGGCCCACCCGACGCCCTTCGTTAGGGTCACCCCCAACGCCCGGGAGCAGAACCAGTGGGCCTTGAAGCACACCCTGGACCTGGGCGTCTACGGCCTCATCATCCCCGTTTTGGAGTCGGTGGAGGCTGCGGAGGCCGCCGTCGTGGCCTGCCGGTATCCCCAGAGAAGGGGCGCGCAGGACGCGGAGCCGAAGGGTGAGCGCGGCTGGCATCCTCACGACGTGGCCGTCCGCTACTGGGGCGTATCCGTCGAGGAGTACACCGACCGGGCGGACCTCTGGCCTCTGGACCCCGACGGCGAGATGCTGCTGATAGGCATAATCGAGACCGTGAAGGGGGCCGAGAACCTTCCCGACATCCTGAAGAAGGTCAAAGGCGTCGGGGCCATCATGGCGGGGGCGGGAGACCTGTCCGTTGACATGGGGTTGGGTGGAAACGCCACCACCGCCGCCGAGGTGCAGGACGTGGTTATGGAGACCCTGCGGGTGTGCAAGCAGTACGGCGTACCCTGCGCCACCGGCGTTAGGAGCCCGGAGGACGTGGAGCTTCGCTTGGAGCAGGGGTTCCGCATCCTAACCGACATGCCCGTCAAGTCCACCGCCGTCGTGGAGCATTGCCGGAGGGTGTCCGCAGGCTAGAGGGCGGGCGACGCTTAAACCCGGCGCTTCCGCAGCAGGCCCAATCCCCCGGTGGGAGAGAACGCCAGGGCCAGGGCGAACAACCCGGTGGACACCAGGGCTATGGCCGGCCCCGTGGCCAGGTTTAGGTGGTAGGACAGATAAAGGCCGGTTATCGTCGAGACCAGCCCGAAGCCCACGCCGGCGGCCATCATAGCCGGGAACCGCCTCGCCAGGACCCTAGCCGTGGCCGCCGGGGTTATCAGCAGGGCCAGCAGCAGGACTATTCCCACCGTCTGTAGGGCAACCACCGTCGTGACGCCTATCAGCAGGGGAATCAGGTACTCAATGAGCCTGGTCGGGGCCCCTGACACCGTCGCCATGGTGGAGTCGTAGGACGTGAAGATCAGCTCCTTGTAGAAGGCGAATATCACGATGGCTATGACGCCGGCGACGCCGCCCACGATGTAAATGTCGCCCCAAGAGGCCCCAAGGACGTTGCCGAACAGGAACCCGAAGAGGTCCACGGCGTAGTTACTGCTCTGGCCGATTATGATGACGCCCAGGGCGAAGCCGGAGGCGTAGATAATGCCTATGGAGGTGTCGAGCATCACGTTGGCCCGGCGGCTTACAAAGGTTATCACCAGCGACGCGGGGACAACCCACGCCAAGGCCCCCCACAGGATGCTTCCCCCCAAGGCGTAGGCCGTGGCCATCCCCGTCAGCGACGAGTGGGCCACCGCGTCACCCATGAAGGCGAGGCCCTTGAGGACCACAAAGGCCCCCACCATGGCGCAGGCCACCGCGGCCAGGCAGGCCGCGATAAGGGCGCGCTGCATGAACGCGAACTCCAGAGGCTCAATGAGTGGGTCGAGCACCGGCTACTCCTTCCCGCCCGTTTGGTGGCTGTGGTGCTGGTAGGCGTAGGCCTGCCCGTCCATGTGCACCATGAGCAGGTGAGCGCCGAAGGTGCGGTTCAGCACCTCCTCCACCAGCACCTCCTTGGGAGAGCCGTAGGCCACCACGCTGCAATTGAGGCACAGGGAGAGGTCGCAGGCGGCGGAGACGCAGGAGAGGTCGTGGGTGTTGAGGACGACGGTTGTGCCGGCGTCTCGCAGCGACCGTAGAATGGATATGAACTGGTGCTGCAATGCCGAGTCCAGCCCGGCCATCGGCTCGTCCAGCAAAAGGAGCTTGGGGTGGTTGGTGAGGGCGCGGGCCAACAGCGTCCGGCGGCGCTGCCCCCCGGAAAGCTCCCTGATGAGGCGGTCTCCCAAGTCCCCCATGTCCACCCGCTCCAGCGACTCGCGGGCCGCGTCCCGGTCCTCCTTAGACGGCCTCCTGAACAGGCCGATGTTTCCATAGCGGCCCATCAGCGTCACGTCCATCACCGACACGGGGAAGTTCCAGTCAACCAACTCTATCTGGGGCATGTAACCAATCAGGTTGCGCTGTAGGCCGATGGGCTTGCCGAAGATGAGGGCGTCGCCGCGCCACGGCTTCATCAGGTTGAGGACGGTCTTGAAGAGGGTGGACTTGCCGGCGCCGTTGGGCCCGATGATGCCGATAATCTTCCCCCGGGGGGCCTGAAAGGAGACGTTCTTCAGGACGGCGGGGCCGTTGTACCCGGCCCACAGGTCGCGCACGTCTAGGGCCGGGGCATTCCCCGTAAGCTCAGTCACAGCGGCCATAGTTCCCGCCTCCTATCGTAGGTTTTCAACAATGCTTCTAGCGTTGAAACGCATCATCTCCACGTAGCTGGCCGCCCTGTCGTCAAAGGTGTCCGAGTAGATAATCCCTACCCTGACGCCGGCGTCTTGGGCAAGCTGATTCACCGTGTCCGCGGGGAACTGGGGCTCTATGAAGATGGCGCCGATTCCCTCTTGGCTAATCTCCCTCAGGACCCTGACCATCGATTCGGGGACAATCTCGTGGCCGTCGGCGGATATGGCGGACAGCTCCCAGCCGTATCTTTGGCCGAAGTAGTTGAAGGCGTCGTGATAGGTGATCAGCCGCCTTTTCTCAGGTGGGATGACGGCCAAGGTCTGCTCAATCTCCAGGTCCAAGGCTCGCAACTCCCCTATGTAACGCTCCCCGTTGGCGCGGTAGCTGGGCGCGTTCTGGGGGTCCGCCTCCGCCAGGGCGTCGCGTATCCTCTCTACGTAGAGGATGGCGTGCCTGGGGTTTTGCCAAAGGTGCGGGTCTCCCTCGCTGTGGTCGTGGCCGTCGCCCTCGTCTGCGTGGTCATCATGGTCGTCCTCGCCGGCGTGGTCGTCGTCCTCATCGTGGCCGGTGTGGTCATCCTCATCCTCGTGGCCGTCCTCGTCCTCGTGGCCGTCATCATCTGCGTGATCATCGTCATCGTCCGCGTGGTCATCCTCGCCGGCGTGGTCATCGTCATCGTCCGCGTGATCATCCTCGCCGGCGTGATCATCGTCATCGTCTGTGTGGTCGTCCTCACCGGCGTGGTCGTCGTCATCGTCTGCGTGGTCGTCGTCATCGTCTGCGTGGTCGTCGTCATCGGCGGCGGCGCTTCCCATTATAACATCCACCTCCAAATCCTCGGCGACCTCCACGTGGACGGCGTCGGCGGCCATCGCGCCCTCTATAACCGGGTTTAGGAAGTCGTCCAAGCCCAGGCCGTGGGAGATGACAAGCCCCGCCCCGCTCAAGTCGGCGCTGGTCTTTGGGGTGGCCTGGAAGGTGTGGAGGTCGGCCCCGGGAGGAATAAGGGTCACCACGTCCACCAGGTCTCCCCCCACTTGCCGGATGAAATCGGTCAGTATGACGTTGGTGACCGCCACCGTCAGTTTGTCCGTCGGTTCAGGCGTGGAGGTGGGAGCTCTGGTGACCGGCGCCCTTGGTTCAGGTGTGGCGGTGGGAACGCTGGTGACCGTTGCCCGTGGTTCAGGCGTGGCGGGGGTCGCCAACGGCGTAGACGCCGCCGCCGTCACCCTCGGCCTCTCCGTCGGCTCAGGCGTGGGCGTGGCGGCGGAACTGCCGCAGGCCGTCGCAGCCATGAGAATCGCAACCGGAAGGGCGAGCAAAAAGGCCCGCGCCCATCTTTTAAGCAACCCGTTCATTCCAAGAATCATTACAACCCTCCTACAAAGTGATACATTGTATCGTTTATGAGCCAATTCAGTCCTTCATCTGGTGTCTTCACGTGAAAATCTACTCTGCTGGCGCGTTCAAACAGTCGCGGCAGATGAGATAAAGCTCCATCCGGTGCCCGACGATTTCGCCCGGCATGTCTGAGCCAATGGCCCGCAAGACCCGCTCCACGGTGCTGTTCCGGAACTCCCCCACGGCGCCGCATCTGACGCAAACGGTATGGTGGTGGTGCTCCGCGCGGGCCATGATGTACTTGTGCGCGCCGTTGGGCAGGGGCAGCTTGCACAGCATCCCGGCCTTGAGCAGCAGCTTGATGGTGCGGTAGACCGTCGCCCTTCCCACTTTGGGAAGCTCCTCGGCGACCTCCTCGGCGGTGAAACCGTCACCCTTGCGTTCAAGCATCCCGACGACGGTCCGGCGCTGGTACGTGGAGCGATACCCCTGGTCCTCCAGGATGGCCAGGAGGTCCGACGACGGTGGTCTTGGGGCCGTATTGAAATTAGGTATCAATAATCTGTAGCTGGAAAACACTTTTAACGCTTGGCAACTTAGATAAAATATCAGCGCCGTTTCCCGTTGTCAATAGCGGATTCGCGCAAAATCCGGGCCGCGAGACGCTGTATGGGTCTGCGCGCCTTCGCTTGTCCCCAAAGAAGCCCTGGCGCTATACTGCCCTCAACCCAAGGGGAGGCGCGGCCATGTATGATTTGCTGCTTAAGGGAGGAACGGTGGTGGACCCGTCCCAAGGCCTTAACGAGAGGCTGGACGTGGCCATCGCCGGAGACAGGATTAGCCGGGTAGCCCCATCCATTCCTGAAGGGGAGGCCGCTGAGGTCATCGACCTTGATGGAAAGATAGTCGCCCCCGGCCTCATCGACATCCATACCCACGTTTACCACCCGGGGCGCAACTGGAACCATCCCGACGTGGCCGGCGTTCGCTCCGGGGTGACCACCTTGGCCGACGCGGGCGGGCCCGGCCCGGCCGATTTCGCGGACTTTTGCGACTACGTTCTCACCAAGGCCCAGACCAAGGTCTACTCCTTCCTAAGCGTTTTCCGCGAGCGCAGCGTGGGCGGGCCGCCTCAGGAGTCCCACATGGACATCGCCGGCGTCGTGAAGATCGCCTTGGACAACCCGGACGTGGTCAAGGGTGTGAAGGTGATAGTCGCCCCCCGGATGGTCCAGAGCCTGGGTTTGAAGCACGTGGAGGCGTCTAGGCGAGCGGCCACGGAGGCCGGCGTCCGGCTTATGATGCACATCGGCGACATCGGGCCCCGAGGCCAGACGCCCACCCCTTCCGACGTCACGACCCAGGCCCTCGCCATGCTGGAGCCCGGCGACGCCGTGACCCACGTCTTCAGCCCGCTAACCGGCGCGGCCTTGGATGAAAAGGATAGGCTGCTGCCGGGGCTGGTCGCCGCCCAGGAACGGGGCGTGTTTATCGACACCTCCTACGGCGACTTCAACTTCGGCTGGGAGCGGGCCGACGCGGCCCTGGCTCAGGGCCTCAAGCCCGACACCATCGCCACCGACATTGAGATTCACGCGGGGGATGGGATGAGGAAGCTATCTGAACGTGGCCTGTTGGAGTACGCGAGCTACTTCTTGGCCCTGGGGTTTTCCTTGGAAGAGGTGGTCCGCATGACCACGACGGCCCCCGCCGCCTTTCTCGGCGTTCAGGACAGCGCGGGCAGCCTGGCCGTGGGCCGTGAAGCCGACGTTTCGGTTCTGGAACTGCGGGAGGGGCGGTGGCTGCTGGCCGACGCCAAGGGCGTCAGTCGCGTGGGGACCCAGGCCCTGGTCCCGGCCCTAACTATCAAGAGCGGCCGGGTCATTCATCCCGGCGAGCCGCTCCACCCCTGGGGTTGGACGCCTCCCGCCGCGTCGGAGTAGCCCTCCATCCGGGCGGCGATTCCTTGGGGGCCTGCCTTTCCATGGCTCCGCTCCCTAGAGGCCCCGGGGAGTTGAGAGGATGAGCCAACGCTCGTCTGCCTCCCTCCCATCGGCCCTCGACCGGCTGCCGGAGTTCCGGCGCAGGCTTGAGGGCAAACGGGCCGCGGTCTTCCTCGACTACGACGGCACCCTAACGCCCATCGTGGCCAAGCCGGAGTTGGCCGTGCTCTCTGAGGCGATGCGGGACGCCGTTGACCGCCTGTCCCGCCTGTGCGTCGTGGCGGTTATAAGCGGCAGGGCCAGGAGGGTCGTGGAGGGGTTTATGGGACTGGACCGCGTCATCTACGCCGGCAGCCACGGGCTGGACATCGCCGGCCCCGGCAGCCCGGGTCTGAGAAAGGACGTGGGCGGGGAGTTCCGAGAAATCATCGATGGCTTTTTCGCCAAGCTCTCCCAAGAGGTGAGCGGGATAGCCGGCGCCCTGGTGGAGCACACCGTCTACGGGGCCACGGCCCACTACCGCCAGGTGGCCCCTGACAGGGTGGCCTGGGTGGAGGAGGCGGTGGATAGGGTTCTCGCCGGCTACCCAACCCTGCGCAAGACCCGCGGCAAGATGATTCTGGATATACGCCCGCGCGTGGAGTGGGACAAGGGCAAGGCGGCCCTGTGGATACTTGAGTCCCTGGGCCTGGCTCCCTCCAACGCCCTGGCCCTTTACATAGGCGATGACCTCACCGATGAGGACGCCTTCCGGGAGATGAAGGGCCGGGGGGCGGGTATCCTGGTGACCGGCGCCACGCCCCGGACGACCATGGCCACCCACTCCCTGCGAGACGTTGAAGAGGCGCGGCGGTTCTTGGAGGCGTTTATCTCCCTCCTTGAGGCCGGCCCGCAGGCGTAGGCGCGCCGTGTTATCCGTGTCCGGGAGGCCGTCCGTAAAAGGGCCGGCCCGCGAGCGTAACGCGCCGGCTTGTTGACAGGCCGCCCTTGTGAATCTATTCTGACCCTATTCCATCTGTAGGAGGCGCGCCTTGCCACCCAACGGAATGAGTTCCTATCGACCGCCGGCCATGGGATTGAGCCACGTTGTATCCTCCGGCAACTACTTCGCCTCCTTGGCGGGTTACGCCATCCTTGAGGAGGGGGGCAACGCCGTGGACGCGGGCGTCGCCGCCGGCATAGCCATCAACGTCACCCAGCCCCACTACACCAGCTTCGCCGGGGTGGCCCCCATCCTGATCTACGTTGCCGAGAGCGACGAGGTGGTGTCCATCAGCGGCCTGGGGCGGTGGCCCGCGTCGGCCAGCGCCGACCACTTCCAAGAGACCTACGGCGAGATACCCTTGGGGATGCCTCGCTGCGTGACGCCCGCCGCCTGCGACGCCTGGCTGACGGCCTTGGAGCGGTACGGCTCCATGACCTTTGAGCAGGTTGTCGGCCCCGCCCTGCGGCTGGCCGCGGAGGGGTTTCCCGTCTCGCCAAAGCTGAGCCAGGCCGCGCACCGGGAGGGCGTTCTTGACCGGTGGCCCTACGACGCCCAGATATTCGCCCCCAACGGTTATCCGATAAGGCCGGCCCAGCCCTTCGTGCAGAAGGACCTGGCCGGCGTCTTCCGGCAGATGGTTGACGTGGAGCGGGGCAGCGTAAACGGCGGCCGCGAGGGGGGCATCCGCGCGGCCAGGGACTTCTTCTACAAGGGCGATATCGCCGAGAAGATGGTCTCCTACTGCCAGGAGCAGGGCGGCTTTCTCACCATGGAGGACTTCGCCAACTTCGCCGTGACCGTGGAGAAGCCCGAAAAGGGTTCCTACGGCGACTACACCCTCTTCACCTGCGGCCCCTGGTGTCAAGGCCCCAACCTGATTAGCGTGCTTAACATAATGGAGGGCCACGACCTCAAGGCCATGGGCCTGAACTCCCCGGACTACACGCACCTGCTCTTGGAGGCCATGAAGTTGGCCTACTCCGACAGGCACTACTTCTACGGAGACCCCGACTTTGTGGACGTTCCCATTGAGGGCCTTCTCTCCAAGGGCTACGCGTCGGAGCGCCGGGCCGCCATCGACATGGCGAGGGCCTGGCCGGAGATGCCGCCCATGGGCAACCCTTGGCCCTATCAGGGTGGAAGGAAGACGCCGGCGCCGGTGGCGACTCCTGCCGCCAACCCCGGCCCCTCGGAGCCGGACACCAGCTACGCTTGCGTGGTCGACCGGTGGGGCAACGCCTTCTCCGCCACCCCCAGCGACAGCTTCGGCGCGACGCCCATGGTGCCCGGCCTCGGGATGATAATCTCGTCCCGCGGCACCCAGACCTGGTTGGAGCCGGGGCACCCCTCCCGCCTGGAGCCGGGGAAGCGGCCGCGCCTAACGCCGAACCCGGCCATGGCCTTCAAAAACGGCCGCCTGTTCATGCCCTTCGGCACCCCGGGCGGTGACATGCAGGTCCAGGCCATGGTCCAGATGTTCCTGAACATGGTGGAGTTCGGCCTGGACCCGCAACAGGCGGTGGAGGAGCCGAGGGTCGGCAGTTGGAGCCACCCGGACTCCTTTTGGCCCCACAGCTATACGCCGGGCCGGGTCCAGTTGGAGCGACGCTTTGGCGCGGACGTGGGAAGGGAGATGGAGAACCGGGGCCACAAGGTTGAGTGGCTTCCGGACTGGGGATACCGGGCCTCCGGCCTGTGCGGCGTCATGGTCGACCAGGAGTTGGGAACCCTCATCGGCGGCGCCGACCCCAGGTCCGACTCCTACGCGGTGGGGCGATAGGCCCTATCCCCGGCGTCTACTTGCGCGCCAGCCGGCCGTTCTTCACCGTCACCACGTCCCGGTCACGGGCGGTCTGCCCGGCAAAGTGAAGCAAGTCTTTGGCGCACTTGTCGCAGTAGCCGTAGTTGGTGACCAGTTGCTTCAGGATCGACTCCTGTTGCTCTAACCGGTCCCGCTTGGGCCTCAGAATGTAGGCCAACTCCCTGACCCGCAGGAGAAGCATCTGGTCTATCGCGGCGTTCAGCAGGGGGAAGTCCCTGTAGGTGGGATTATGGCCGCTCTCGCTCAGCGTCTCGTACAGGTTCAGCACGTCTCTCCGGAAGGACTCGCGCTTGGAGTCGTGGATGTTGATGGCCCCCTCAAGGCGACGCAGGACCTGGTCGTCGTGGCGCGGGCTCGACTTGGAGGTCTCCGTTTGGCTCATTAAGTGGGCCTTGACGCCCCCGATGTAGGACAGAAACTGCCCCTGGGCCAACTCCTCGAACCGTTCCGTGGCGGCCTGCTGCACCTGCCGGACGGCCATCTCCTTGTAGCTCTTGATGACCTCCGGCAGCAGGCTGGGGAGCCGCTCCCAGTCGTCCTTTGTCAGGCCGGCCCGCTCCACCAGCCCCTCGACCAGGGCCTCGAGGGCCTCCAGTGGGCCGAGGCATTCCGTCTCGTGGGACACGGCGTCGGCCAGGCGGTTGATGACAAACCGGGGGGAGAGGCCGAACATCCCCTCGCGGGAGTTCTCATCCTGGAGGGGCGCGTCGTCGCTGTTGGAGAAGTGGGACGCCACCCGGCCGTCGTAAACGTCCATCCGCTCCTTCAGGGACCCCCTCACGCCTGAGCCGCTCCTGCCGTCCTCCAAGCGCGACATCACGGACATGGAGGCGACCACGGGAAGGGTGAGCGGCGACAGGTGGACGCCGTAGCCGCGCCCGTCGGCCAACAGCTTGCGGTAGATCTTTATCTCCTCGGACCGTTGCAGCGTGTACGGGACCTTCAACATGATGAGGCGGTCGAGCAGGGCCTCCGACTCCTTGTTGGCCGCGAAGTTGTTGTACTCCGCCTCGTTGCTGTGGGCGATTATCGTCTCATCGGCGTAAACGGAGCCGAAGCTGCCCAGCTTGATTATCTGCTCTTGGGTCACGCCAAGCACAACGGTGAGGAACTTGTCGTCGGAGCGGAAGATTTGGATGAACTCCATAACCCCGCGATTGGCGGCCTGCAACTCCCCGTCCATCCGGAGACCCCTGCCGGCGCCCTCCAACCTGTCCTCCGCCAGGCGGTCCACGTCTATCCCCCCAATCAGCCGCTCGATGTTCTGCCCCTCGGGGCTGGTGGCCACGAAGGAACCCATCCCCACGCCGTCCGACTCGCCCAGCACAACCCGTTTGACCTTCACCTGGGAGATGTCCCCCTTGTAGACGTTCTTGAGGTTGTACCGGCACCGGGGACAGAGGTCTCCCTCAATCTCCAACCCGTAGGTCTCGAGGAACTGGGCCCTGTGGCCCTTGGGCACCAGGTGCAGCGGTTCCTCCTGCATGGGGCAGCCGGCGATGGCGTACAGGGCGCCTTCGTCGGAGCCGGAGTAGCGCTCAAGGCCCCGCTTCAGGAGGTTAACCAGGGTGGACTTGCCGCTGCCCGGCGGCCCCATGAGAAGCAGGATGCGCCGCCGCTCCTCCGGTATGCGGGAAGCGGCGTGGAATATCTGCGATAGCCGCTGAACGGTCTTTTGGGAACCGAACAGCCCGTCGAAGAGCTTGAAGCTTTCGACGCCACCCCTGCTTTCAATTCCCGCCCACTGGAGCATGTCGTGTATCCGCACGTGAGAGAGGCGGGACAGTTTGGGGTTCTCAATGACCATGGCCACGTAGTCTTTGAAGGAACCCTGCCAGGCCAGGGACTCGGATTCCTGGCGTACCTTATCGAAAAGCTCCTGAAGTTGGACCATCGCCCATCCTCCCCGTTCAATGGCTTGATATGGGCTTATAATAACCCGAAGGGGTTGACTTACGCCAGATGCAGGGCCTTCCCTACGCGAAGAACCGCCGTCGGCACCGGGTCCAGCCAGCGGAGGAGGAAGTTCATGCACAGGACCGTTGTCACCCCTATGGCCGCGCCCGCCGCCACGTCGGAAAGATAGAAAACGCCGGCGTAGACCCGGGAAAGGCTCCAGATAGCCGCAATGCCCAGCAGGATGGCCCCGGCGCCACGGCGGGTCTGTAGGATGCTGAAGGCGATGGCGAAGGAGAGGGCCGCCGGGTTGGCCGGAAATGAGGAGTCGGTGGGGCGGTAGAACAGCAGGTTAAGCTGCATCTCCGTGAAGGGGCGCGGGCGAAAGTAGAAGTCGTTCATCATCAGCACCACCAGGTTGGCTATGGCCAAGGAGGCGATGGCCGTAATCACGGCCCGCTGAGTGGTCATGCGCTTCCCCGGGTCCCTGGTGGCGAACCACAGCCACAGCAGGCTCAGGGCCAAGGTCACGGGGGTGAAGTAGTCGCTTACCACCACCTCAACCACCTGGTCCAAAACCCGGTATTCACCGACCCACTGGTTGAGCCAGATGACGATGTTGGAGTCGGCTTGTTTCAGCGCTTCCATAGCCTAATGAAGGCGCCCTTCAACGCCGTGGCGTATCCGGAAGACCGGAGGGCGTCTAGCCCAGCCTCGTTGGAGGGCAGGGCCTTCCCGTTATAGACGCGGTGGAGAAGGGAGGTTACGAGCAGGGTGAAGACCACCGCCCCAACGCTGCCTATAAGATAGAAGCCGGCCTGACGGTTGCCGTCTAAGCCAAGGGTGTCGTCGGGCAGGTTCCGGGGTTCCGACGTGAAGAACCAGATAAAGGAGCCGCAGGTGAGGGCCAGGGCGAGGGCAAGGTTCAGGACTGAGGGCCGGACCAGATAGATTCCCTTGAGACCGTTCTTCAAAGCGGCCAACTGTATTACGCCCACGGAGGCCAGGAAGATGAGGATCATATAGTCAAGGAAGAAGGGCATTCATCTCCTCTCGGGCATTTCGGCGACGGGGTCTTGGCCTTGCCTTACGCTGACGTAGTGGCTGACGCCCACCACCGTTGGGAGAAAGACGGCGTAGCCGAGGGTCGCGAGGTCTCCTCCGTTGAACCACGCCACCGCCGGAATGGACACGAAGGCGAAGGTCAAGGCCATCATAACCCTTTTGGAGAGTATCAGAATCGCCAGGGCCGCAATGCCCACGGAGACGCCGGCCAAGGGGATGAAGGCCATCAGCGCGCCCAAGGCGGTGGCCGCGCCGCGCCCGCCCCTGAACTGGAGGTAAAAGGGCCAGTTGTGACCCACCACGGCGGCGAGGCCGGCCGTCATCTCGATGGCTTGGCCGCCTATAAACGCCTTTGCCAGCAGCACGGCCAAGGTCCCCTTGGCAATGTCCACCGCGCCGACGGCTAAGCCGTGCCTGGCCCCCAGATTGCGGTAGACGTTGGCGGCCCCGGCGTTGCTGTCCCCCAACTCGCGAATGTCGGCGTTCGCCAGGCGCTTGGTCAAGAGGTAGGCCGTGGGCAGCGAGCCTATCAGGTAGGCCACTGCTATAAGGCTTATCCAGCCTATGCTTTCCAAAGCCAACTCTTTCTCAACTCCCTAGGTCAAGGGATTGGCCGGAACTTAGAGAGGCCGTCTGCTTGGGTCATCACGCGCTGTCGGGTTCGGACGTTACCGGGGTGCACCAGTGCAAATACTTGGGGTTGTTTCCCACGGCCACCTTGAAGTACATCTCCCGCAGGGCCTTCGATATGGGGCCTATCTTCCCGTCGGCTATCTTCCGGTTGTCCAACTCCACCATTGGGGTCAGGTGAGCCGCCGTTCCCGTGAGGAAACACTCGTCGGCGGTGTACAACTCCGTGCGGCTAATGTGGGCTTCCGCCACCTCAAGCCCGAACTCCTCCCTGGCCAACTCCATTACGGCGCTCCGGGTTATTCCCGGCAGCACGCTATCCCCCAAAGGCGGCGTGTAGAGCTTGCCGTTAACCACCATGAATAGATTCTCCCCGGCGCCCTCCGACACGTTGTCGTCGCTGTTCAACAGGATGGCCTCGTCAAAGCCCGCCAGGGCCGCCTCGGTCTTGGCCAGTATGCTGTTGATGTAAACCCCGGTGAACTTGAACCGCGGGGGAATAGACCGGTCGTCGGGCCGTCGCCACGTGGACGTGCAGCACCGGAGGGCGTCGGTGTCGAGGTAGTTGCCGAAGGGGATGGTCATTAGGCAGAAGTCGCTCGCCAACTCATTCAGCTTCAGGTTGGCCACGTGCCGGGCGCTCTTGTAGGCCAGAGGCCGGATGTAGATGTCCTCCTTGTAGCCGCATCGGGCTATCAACTCCACGGTAATGTCGCACAGGTCATCGGTGGAGTAGGGGATGTCGAGCATAAGCATCCGGCATCCCTGGGCCATCCGCTCATAGTGCTCTCGGAGGCGGAAGACGTAGAGTGTCTCCTTGTCCTTGTTCCAGTTGCCACGGATTCCCTCGAAAACGCCGGTGCCGTAGTGTAGGGCGTGGGTATCTATGCCGACCTTAGCTTCCTCTAGTGGAACAAACTCACCGTGTAAGAAGGCGTATGATTTAGGACTCAACGTTAATTCACCGAATCCTTCAAGATTTCGTTAGATTATAATGACGCTGGCAAGATATCTCAACATGGCTTCTTGACAGTCGCTGCACGACTGGCTAGCATCAATCTATAAGCAACCGATAAGAGAGAGGTGGGAATCATGGCTGCGGTGGGTGAGCGACACATTACCAAGACCGACTTGGCGGAGTTGGAAGTTCGCTTGACTCGCTTGCTCCAACATTACGCCACCAAGGAGGACCTGGCTGAACTGAAAGCCACCATTTACCAGATGGAAGGCCGTTTGATTAAGTGGATGGTGGGGATTCTGGTGGGGTCCGTTTTCAGCGCGTCAAGCGTGGCGATACTCCTTCAAAGGCTTATAGGATAGGTAGATAGCGTGGCCAAGTTTAAGGCAAGATGGGGCATCCCATCCAGCCTTGGAGCCTTCATTCGTATTCGCGGCTTATGATTGGGTAATTTAGACTACAAGACCCTACTAAACGCATTCTTGGCCCTCGCCACCATTGCAGCCGTGTCCGGCGCCCTCGCGTTGCTGCTGAAACAGGACTCCACGCCCGGCGTTGAGATAACCCTCCCCACACCCACCCCGCCCCTTGAGAGCAAAGTGCACGTGAGCGGCGCGGTCCGGTTCCCCGGCGTTTACGTCTTTGAGGAGAACGACAGGTTGGAGGACGTGGTGAACGCCGCGGGCGGACTCCTCCCCGACGCCGACGTTTCAGTCATTAACCTGGCGGCCCGCCTGCGGGACGAACAGAGCTACCACCTCCAGAGCCTCGGCGAGACCCCTTCCCCCAATGCCGACGCCCCAAGCAGCCCTGAAGACGGCCTAATTGACATAAACAGCGCCTCCGCAGACGACCTGACAGCCTTGCCGGGCATCGGAGCGGTTAGGGCGTCGGCCATAGTCGCGCACCGGGAGGCCCACGGCCCCTTCAGCGCTATTGAGGACATCCTAGACGTTGACGGCATCGGCCTCGGCACTTACAGGGAGATCCGCGGCCTGATTCGCGTTATCCACCCATAGCAATGAGGCTTCTCTACTTGGCGGCCTCCTGGGTTGGCGGGCTGCTGTTGGGGTCCCTTATCGCGCCATCCTTCTGGCTGCTGCTCCCCCTCTTGGCGGCCCTCGCCGCTCTCGCACTCCTTCGTCTCTACCAGAAAAGGCCCCTGGCCCCGGCCCTGTTGGCCATGGCGTTCCTTCTGGCCCTGCTGCGGTCCGGGGCTTCCGACGTCCCGCCCGCCGTCGTTCCGGCTTATGGCGGGGAGACGGCGCGGGTGGAGGGGGTAGTGGAAAGCTACCCGGAGAACCGTGGGGCCTTTACCCAGTTCGTCATACGCATAGAGTCAATAGACCCGGACCAGGGTTGGGGCGATGCCCCGGCGCGGGCCATGGTCTCGGCCAGGCCGGGCGATGTCCTGGCGTTGAACAGGGCCGGACCCCGCTTTCGCTACGGCGACCGGCTCATCTTGGAGGGAGACCTCAGCAGGCCGCCGGTTTTCGAGGGCTTTGACTACCGCGACTACCTGGCCAACCGGGGGATTCACCTCGTCATGGCCTATCCCAAGGTTGAACTGGTGGGGCAAGGCGAGGGGAACCCGGCCCTGGCCCGGGTATACGACCTGCGCTTCAAGATGAGCCGCGCCCTCTCCGAGTCCCTCGCCGAGCCGCAGGCGGCCTTGGCCCAAGCCCTTCTGCTTGGGGAACGCAGCAGCCTGCCCGCGGACCTCAAGGACGACTTCAGGAACACGGGCGCGTCCCACCTCCTGGCCATTTCGGGGCTGCACGTGGGAGTCCTGCTTGTCTTGAGCATGGGCGCGGCGGCGATGTTGCTGGGGCGCAAAGGGCAGCGATATCTGGCGGTTCCTCTGCTTCTGATATGGGGCTACGCCCTGTTGAGCGGCCTTTCGCCCTCCGTGCTCCGCGCCGCCGTTATGGGCTCCGTGTATCTGGCCGCCGTAGCCGTCGGACGCCCCCGCAGCGTTCTCCCCGCCCTGGCCTTGGCGGCGGCGATAATGGCCGGCATCGCGCCATCCATGCTGAAAAGCGTGTCCTTCCAACTCAGCTTCACCGCCGTGGCCGGCATCGCGGTTCTGGCGCCGCCCCTGAACGACTGGACGCTTAAACGCCTTGGCGGCGCCGAGGGCGACGATGGCCCTCTTAGGCGTCTGGCGCGGTGGGCGGCCCTGGCCGTCGTGGTGTCCGCCGCGGCCACTATCGCGACCCTCCCTCTGGTGGCCTTCAACTTCCAGCAGATACCCACTCTTGGCATCCCCGCGACGGTTTTGGCCCTGCCGGCGCTGCCCTTCATCCTCGCGACGGCTCTGCTCACCGCCGCCGCCGCCTTTATCCACCCGTCAGCGGGGGAGGTTTTTGGGTGGATGGCCTGGGTTCCCATCTCCTACCTCAAGGCGGTGGTCCAACTCTTCGCCCTGGTTCCCGGCAGCGTCTTCGTCATCCCCGGATTCAGCGGCCTGCTGGTGTGGCTCTACTATGGAGGACTGGGCCTGCTCATTCTCGCCCCTCGCTCCTTCGGAACGGTCGCCGGCGGGATAGGGCCGGGACGGATGGGATGGATTGGACAAGGGTTTAGGGCGGCCAACCCCAGGCTGCTGACTCCCGCCTTGGCCCTATCCCTCTTTGCGGCCGTGGCGTGGGGCCACTCCCTTGGCGGCCACGATGGAAGGCTTCACGTTCTCTTTCTTGACGTCGGCCAGGGGGACAGCGTCTTCATCGTGACTCCCCAGAACCGGCGCATTCTCGTGGACGGCGGCCCCAACCCATTGACCGTGGCTCGCGCCCTAGACCACCATCTGCCCTTCTGGAACAGGACCCTGCACCTGGTAGTGGCGACCCATCCCGATGAGGACCACCTGAGGGGGCTGATTGAGGTTGTCAAGCGGCACAGGGTAGGCGCCGTTGCGGAAGGCGTTTCCGAAAACTCAGCCCTCTATCGAGAGTGGCGGGAAGCCTTGGCTGGGGAGTCCTTGGAGCCGCGGTTCCTCCGCGGCGGTCATACCATAGGTCTTGGAGAAGCGGTGGCCTTGGAGGCGTTGCATCCTCCCCCCGGCATTGCTGGAGACGCCGCCATTGATGGCGGGACGAATAATCTGAGCGTGGTCTTGAGACTGGCTTACGGCGAGGTCAGCTTCCTCCTGACCGGGGATATTGAGGAGGAGGCCGAGATAGCCTTGACGCGGGAGCGCGATGACTTGGCGGCCACGGTCCTGAAAGTCCCCCATCATGGCAGCAGAAGCTCCACCACCCCGGACTTTCTGGAGGCCGTCGGTCCGGTGGTGGCCGTGATTCAGGCGGGGGCGGACAACCGGTACGGGCACCCCCACGTGGAGGTGGTGGAGCGGTTGGAGGAGGCGGTGGGCGGGGAGGGCCTTTACAGCGCCGCGCGCCACGGGACCGTGGAGTTGATTACGGACGGACGCTCCCTGTGGGCAAAGACCGAGCGTTAGCCCCGCCAGGCCCCTCAGCCCTAGTTTTCCTTCGATGATGATATGGCGGCGCGCGTCCGGGCCATCGCGCGCCCGCGCCGCGCTTCTTAGCCCCTGATTATCCTTTAGTGGCCTAAGCTGGTAGAATGGCCGTCAGGAGGCTCCCGTGAAGAGAATAGCCCGGTGAAGAGAATAGACGGACGGCGCGCCGACGAGATACGCGCCACCAGGATAATTCCAGGGTATCAGTCCTTCGCGGAGGGGTCGGCCCTCATTGAGATGGGCCAGACCAGGGTCATCTGCGCCGCCAGCGTTGAGGAGCGGGTGCGGCCTTGGATGAGGGGCCAGGGCAAGGGCTGGGTAACCGCCGAGTACTCCATGCTGCCGCGCTCAACCCTCACCCGCACGGCCAGGGAGTCCGCCACTCACGCCGTCAAGGGCAGGCACCAGGAGATACAGCGGCTCATCGGACGCGTCCTCCGTTCGGCGACGGACCTCAGGGGTTTGGGCGAGAGGATGGTCCGCATCGACTGCGACGTTCTCCAGGCCGACGGCGGCACCCGGACGGCCGCCATCACCGGCGCCTACGTGGCCTTGTACCAGGCCCTTCATAACCTCACGCGGCAGGGCGCCCTGGCCCGGATTCCCTTGAACAGCGCCATCGCCGCCGTCAGCGTCGGCCTGGTTGACGGCGGCCTTCTGCTGGACCTGTGCTACGAGGAGGACTTCAGGGCCCAGGCGGACTTCAACATCGCTATGACCGGCGGCGGCGACCTGGCAGAGATACAGGCCTCCGCCGAGGGCCCGCCCTTCAGCCGCGCCTTGGTGGATGAGGCGTTGTCTTTGGCCCAGCGGGGCGTTCAGTCCCTCTTGGCGATACAGAGCGAGGCCATCGCGTCCCTAAGAACCGCCTAAACCCGGCTGACCCCCAAGGTGATGTCCATACCCTCCATCTTCTGAGCCTCAACGCGGCCGCCCTCTCCGGGCTGCCCCCGGCGAATCTCCTCCGACAGAGTCTCCAACCGTATGTAGTCGCCGTAGCCGGCTATAACCCGTTCAAGGTCGTCGGGGCCTTGGTAGTAGAAGTGGATCCGGTCCGTCACCTCGAACCCCGCGCTGCGGCGCATGTTCTGAATGCGGTGGACAAGCTCCCTGGCCATCCCCTCTTGGGCCAACTGAGGCGTAACGCTGGTGTCTATGGCGACCATGTACCCGCTATCCAGGACCGCCTGGTAGTCGCCGACGGCCACCGACCGGGCCGCGCCCGCCGCCTTCATGGCCTCGGCGTAGAAGGGGTCGTCCGGGGTCAGGAGCCGTATCTCCTTGATGTTCAACTCCTCCATCAGCTGCCCTTTGATGCTCTCGATATGGCCGCTCTCTGAGGCGTCCCGCGTCCGCACCAAGGCCAGTCGCAGGGGCAAACGCACCTTCTTTCCCGCTCGCGACCGGGCGTCCCTGCCCAGGCTGGAGAGGCGCTTGGCCAAACGCGTCGCCTCCATGAGCGGCTGGTCCACCAGGTCCGCGTCGGCGACGGGAAAGGCGGCCAGGTGCACACTCTCGGGGGCCTTGTCGTCCACGGAGCGCGCCAGGTTCTGATACATCTCCTCAGCCATGAAGGGGGTGTAGGGGGCCATCAGCTTGGCCAGCGTCACCAGGCAGGTGTAGAGGGTGGAATAGGCCGACAGCTTGTCCTGGTCGTTCTCGCTCTTCCAGAAGCGGCGGCGGCTCCGGCGGACGTACCAGTTGGAAAGCAGGTCCACGAACTCCTGGATGCGCCTGCCCCCGGTGGTGGGGTCGTAGCCGTCCAGGGAGTCATCCACCTGGCTGATGAGGCAGTTGACCTCCGACAGGATCCACCTGTCAAGCTCCGAGGAGGGCTTGTCGGGGGCCTTGTCGCGGTTGGGGTCGTAGCCGTCTATCTCGGCGTAGGTGACGAAGAAGGAGTAGACGTTCCACAGGGTGAGCATGAACCGCCGCACCACCTCGTTGACCAGCTTTTGCGAGAACCGGCGCGAGTCCCCCGGCCTCGTGGCCGTGAAGAGATACCAGCGTATGGCGTCGGCCCCCTGAGCGTTGAGAACGTCCCACGGGTCTACGATGTTGCCCAGGGACTTGCTCATCTTGCGCCCTTTTTCATCCAGTATCAGCCCCAGGCAGATAACGTTTTTGTAGCTGGACTCCCCGGTGATTAGGGTGGAAATGGCCAGCAGGCTGTAGAACCAGCCGCGGGTCTGGTCCACGGCCTCGGAGATGTAGTCGGCGGGAAAGAGGCCGTCCTTGCGCAGACGCTCCACCTCCTCTTGGGAAGTCACGTTCCACTGGGCCACGGGCATGGCCCCGGAGTCAAACCAGGCGTCCATCACTTCGGGGATGCGCCTCATGGGGCCGGAGCAGCCGGGGCATTCCAGGACCACCTCATCCACGTGGGGACGGTGCAGGTCCAGACCGTCTACCTGCTCCCGGTATTCGGGGGCCGCCATCGCTTTGAGCTCGGCGATGGTTCCAACGCAGTGATACTCGCCGCATGACTCGCACTGCCAGAACGGTATCGGGGTGCCCCAGTACCGCTCGCGGGAGATGGCCCAGTCCACCCCGTTCCGGAGCCACTCGCCAAAGCGCCCTTCCTTTATATAATCCGGATGCCAGTTGATGCCCCGGTTGTTGGCTATGAGCCGCTCTTTCATTGCGGTGGTGTGGATGTACCAGGACTCTTTGGCGTAGTAGAGGACGGGGGTCTTGCACCGCCAGCAAAAGGGGTAGGTGTGCTTGTAGACGCCCCGGTGATACAGCAGCCCGCGCCCCTTCAGGTCGGCCATGATGTCCTGGTCGGCGTCTTTGACGAACTTGCCGGCGAAGGGAAAGGACCCGGTGATGTTGCCCTGGAGGTCCACCTGCTGAACGAAGGCCAGACTGCTGTGGCGTCCCGCCGTCAGGTCCTCGTCGCCAAAGGCGGGGGCGATGTGGACGATGCCCGTGCCCTCATCCAGGGATACGAAGTCCCCGTCGATAACCCTGGGCGTGAAGCCGTCGACGGCCTCCAGGATCGCTCCGCCCCCGCCGGAGCCTTCCGGCGGCCGGAACTGGTAGACGTCCACGCCGAACTCGCCCGGGTCGTACAGCTTATCGTAGGTCAGGGCCACTAGGTCGCTGCCCTTCAGGGTGTCCAAGGTCTTCCAGGGGCCTTTAACCACCTCGTCCACCAGGGCCTGGGCCAAAACCAGCGCTTCTTTACCGTTGGGGCCGTCCACCTCAACCAGGCTGTAGTCAGCCGCCGGGTCCACGGCCAAGGCCGTGTTGCCGGGAAGGGTCCAGGGGGTGGTGGTCCACGCCAGGAGGTAGACGGGCAGCCCGTGTCCCATGACCCTGTCGTAGGCGTTGCCGGAGGCGGTCGCTTCAAAGCCCGACAGGGGAAACTTGACATAAACGGATGGGTCGGGCACGTTCTCCTCGTAACCCAGGGCGACTTCGTGAGAGCTTAGGGAACTGACGCACCGGGGGCAGTGGGGCGTTCCCTTCATTCCCTTGTAAATCAGCCCCTTGTCCCACATCTGCTTGAGGATCCACCAACCCGTCTCAATGTAGGAGTTATCCAGGGTCACGTAAGGGTCCTTCATATCCACCCAGAACCCTATGCGGGCCGTAAGCTCCTCCCACTCCTTCACGTACCTGAAGACACTCTCGCGGCACTTCTCGTTGAACCGCTCAATCCCGTACTCCTCAATCTGCTGCTTCGACTTGAGGCCCAGTTCGCGCTCAACCTCCAACTCTACGGGAAGGCCGTGGGTGTCCCAGCCGCCCTTTCGCAGCGGCCGGTAGCCCTTCATGGTCTTGTAGCGGCAGATGATGTCTTTGAAGGCCCTGGCCAGCACGTGATGAACGCCGGGGCTGCCGTTGGCCGTCGGGGGGCCTTCGTAGAGCATGAACAGGGGCCTGTCTTCGCCCTGCTCGCTCTTGTTAACGATATCCATCTCGCCCCAGTACCGGAGGACGTCCTTCTCCAACTGGGGGAAGTTAACCCGGCTGTTGACCTTTTTGAACATTGCTTCTCCTACGCGGTATATCCGTGGAAACCTTCCCTGCGCCAGCCTGCGGGCCCGTGGCATGGGGTCACCGCCAGCCCTTGAGACCGCTCCATCCGGCGCGTTATCCGCTCTCTGCCGGCTATGCCCGCCAGCCCCGGCTCCTCCACCTTCAGGGCTGCGGCGCAGCTGGCAAAGAGGCCGGCGGCGCATGCGTCGCCCGTTTCGTCGTATCGTACCAGATAGGCGGCGGCGAAAACATCCCCAGCCCCCGTGGGGTCCAGTTCTTGGACAGGATAGGGTGGAATTCGGAACCACCGGCCGTTGTTCCGCATCAGGGCGCCTCTATGTCCTCGGGTTAGTATAAGGATGGCGTCGTCCTTGTGCCAGTTGGAATGCGCCGGCCCTCCCGGCATATCCGCCTCCGACAGAAGGACAACCTGGGCGCGCCCCAAGACCGCCGCGTCGTTCCACTCCCTTGGCAGCGCGCGATTGCCGGGGCCGGCGCGCCGCAGCCATCCCTGGGCCGCGACCCCCAGCAGCGCGCCGGGGAAGCGCGACGCCAGGGATTCATCGACGTCCTTGAAGACCGGGGCCAGGAGAACCGTGGGAAAGCCTTCCCAGCCTCGCGGGAGGTCGTCGACCCCGATGGACGGCGCCACGGCGTGAACGAACTGGGTCCTCTCGCCGCCATCGTACCGGTTCTCGAAGGTGGTGGTCGCGGATGACGGGAGGTTCACCACCCGCTCCAAGGCGGCCAGGGACTCGCGGGCCTGGATTGGCGCCCCGCAGGTCAGCAGGCTAACCCGCCTGCCCAGTCGCGCCGCCGTCAACGATGCGTAGAGGGCGGCCCCACCGGGAACGGCCCCCTCCGGCGTAAGGTCAAGGGTCACGTGGCCGATGACCAGGAAGTCGAGGCCGGAATCCACGTCAACCACGCCTCAGCATCAGGAAAAACTCCCGGTTCCCTTTGGCCCCAAGGATGGGAGACGGGGCCAGCGCGCGGAGCCGGAGGCCCGATTCCGCGACCCAGAGGATCACCCGGCCCAGTATGCGGGCGTGGAGCCGCGTGTCCTTCACCACGCCGCCGCGACCCACCTCCGCGGGTCCGGCCTCAAACTGCGGCTTCACCAAGGCTAGGACGACCCCGGCCTCCGTCAGGTGGGGTAGGGCGTTGGGCGCTACCTTGGTCGCGGATATGAACGATACGTCTATGGTGACGATATCCACCCTCTCCGGCAGCGAGAAGTGGTGGTGGGCGTTGACCCTTTCCATACTAATAACTCTAGGGTCCTGTCTCAGGCGGTGGGCCAGTTGGCCGCGGCCAACGTCCAGGGCGTAAACCCGCTTGGCCCCCCGTTGCAACAGGCAGTCGGTGAAGCCGCCGGTGGAGGCCCCGACGTCCAAGGCCGTCATCCCCTTCGGGTCGACGCCGAACCGCTCCAAGGCGTAGGCCAGCTTGACCCCGCCGCGGCTGACGTAGGGTGGCGGCTCCGTGAGGGACAGGGCGGCGTCCACCGGGAGAGAGGTTCCCGGCTTGGTGACCTTGCGGCCGTCGGCGGTCACCTTCCCCGCCATAATGAGAGACTGGGCAAGCTCGCGGCTTTCAACCAAGGCCCTGTCCACCAAGAGCAAGTCCAACCGCATCTTGCCGGCTTTTGCTTTCACTGCCTCACCGCCCAAAATTGACACTGTAATTCCCAATAAATTATAATCCTCTCACACAGGAGACTGAAGCCATATGCCTAAGCGCACATATCAGCCAAAAGTTCGCCGCCGGAAACGCGTGCACGGGTTCTTTCAACGGATGCGCACCAGAGGGGGACAGGCCGTTTTGAAGCGGCGCCGGTTCAAAGGGCGCCACCGTTTGACCGTTTAAACATGCCTTCACTATATGAGGCGAGAGCTACGGCTAAGGAGCAGTCGACGGTTTGCCCAGATACGCAAGGAGAGAAGGGCTTGGGTCAACGGCTTTCTGGTGCTGAAGGCTTTGCCGAATGACACCGCTGAGACCCGTTTCGGCCTAGTGACCTCCCGGCACGTGGGGAACGCGGTGGTTAGGAACAGGGTCAGGCGTAGATTGCGAGAGATCCTTAGAATCGTCTCGGTGAAGCCCGGTTGGGACCTGGTGTTCATCGCGCGCGGAAGGAGCGCGGGCTCCGACTATCACCGGTTGCAGGACGCCGCTCACAATCTGCTGCGGAGGAGCAGGCTGCTGAACCCTCCGCCAAGGGGTGAGACAACCCAATGCTGAAACGCCCGGTTCTGGCGGCCATAGGGTTCTACCGGCTGGCCCTGTCTCCATTCCTGCCCACCTGTTGCAGATACGAACCCACCTGCGCTAACTACTCCCACGACGCCATCGACCGCCACGGCCTCGTCAGGGGCGGGTGGCTGTCCGTCAAGCGGCTCAGCAGATGCCGCCCCCTGGGAGGAAAGGGTTATGACCCGGTTCCCTAGTTGATTACGCCGCCCGCCATTCACAACCCTAGCGACAGAGGCCCGCTTGCCCCGGCCCCGCGGCGGTTCCTCAGCCGGTGGCGTCTGCTGGCCGTGGCCGCGCTGCTGGCTCTGGTGGCGGCGGGCTGCACCGGCGGCAACATCATCGGCTCCGCCCAGGGCTGGACCCCCGTTACCATAAGCGAAGGCGTCGTCTACGCCGCCACCCGCCACGGCGACGTGGTGGCCCTGGACGCCCAGGCCCTTGAGCGGGACGAAGACGCGGGCTACCTGTGGCGATACAATCCCCCTGAGGACGACGAGTTGGGCTCCGTGTTCGGCCCCCCGGCCGTCGGCCCCGACTTCGTATACGTGGGCAGCTTCACCAACGATGAGGCGGCAGGCGGGAAGCTCATTGCCTTGAGGAAGGACCGCCGGTCCAGCCAACGGGTTGAGGTTAACGAGTGGGAGGAGACCATCCGCGGCGGGATAATCGGCGGGCCGGCCTTGGCCGACGGCAAGGTGCTGATTGGGTCGGAGGATGGAAACCTCTACGCCTTCGACGCCGGCACCGGGGAGACCCTGTGGACCTTCGCCACCGAAGGCTTGGCCAGGAGCAACGACAAGGAGCGCAGGATATGGTCAACCCCCGCCATTGACAATGGTGTGGTATATTTCGGCGCTATGGACGACCATCTCTACGCCGTGTCCCTGAGCGACGGCGCCGAACTCTGGCGGTTTAAGACCGAGGGAGCCGTGGTGACCACCCCTCTGGTGGCCAACGGCATGGTCGTGTTCGGCTCCTTCGACCGGACCCTCTACGCGCTGGACGCCGCCTCCGGCTCCGGGCCCCTCTGGACCTTTACGGGTGACAACTGGTTCTGGGCCGGGTCCGTGACCGACGGCGAGACCGTCTACTCCGTCGACATGGATGGAACGGTCTACGCCCTGCCCCTGGACCGCCGCAGTGAAGACGCCCCTAACTGGACCCAGGAGGTGGGGAACGCCGTAAGCTCCACCCCCGCCTTGAGCGGCGACCACCTCATAGTGTCCACCGAGAACGGCGTTATATCCCTCCTTGACACCGCCAACGGAACGGTGGACGACATCCCCATTGAGATGGATGAGGAGGTCAGAGGCCCCCTCACCGCGGCGGGAACGGGAACGGCCGCCAGGGTATACTTTGGCGATAAGGATGGCGTGGTGAGGGCCTTGAACGTCGATAGGTGGAGAATCTCGTGGACCGTTCGCACCAAGGAGTAGCGGGCTGATGGACCCCATATTCGCCAACCTGCTAACCGACATCTGGGACCAGGGCATCCTGCGGCCCATGATAAACAGCCTCGTGTTCCTCTACGCCGTCCTGTTCAGCAACATGGGGCTATCCATCATCGCCTTCACCATCTTCGTGCGCTTCATCACCACGCCCCTAACCCTCAGACAGGTGCGCCAGATGCGGGCCATGACCTCCCTCCAGCCCCGGATTCAGGCCCTGCGAGAGAAGCACAAGAACGACTCGCGGAAGCTCTCCCAAGAGACCATGCGCCTGTACCGGGAGGCCGGCGTGAACCCCCTGGGCTGCCTCGGCCCCCTGGTGATACAGTTCCCCATATGGATAGGCCTGTTCCAAGCCCTGGTGCAGACGCTGCCCACCAACCCCGACAGGCTGGTGGCCCTCTCCGACAAGCTGTACTCGTGGGTGCCCTACGTCCACGAGGCCGTGCCCCTGAACAGCGGCTTCCTGTGGCTGAACCTGGCCGAGCCCGACCCGACGAACATCGTAATGCCCCTGCTGGTGGGCGGCTCGACCTGGGTGCAGCAGAAGATGACCTCCAGCCCCTCCGCCGACCCGCGGCAGCAGTCAACCCAGTCCATGATGCTATGGATGATGCCCGTAATGCTTGGGCTGTTCAGCATGACCTTCCCCAGCGGCCTGGCCCTCTACTGGGTTATTTCCAACATCGTGGGCGTGTTTACCCAGTACCCCATTACCGGTTGGGAACCGCTTTTCAGGAAGAACAAGCCCGCGCCGCCCGCCGTGGTTGAGTCCACGGTGGTTGAATCCCAGCCGAAAGAGGAGACGTCAGAAGATGGACGACCCGAAGATACAGGTAGTGACGGCCAAGACCGTCGACGAAGCCATCGAAGTCGCAATGCACGAACTCGACGCCGCTCGCGAAGAACTCGAAGTAGAGGTACTTAACCGCGGCAAGACCGGCTTCCTTGGCATAGGCTCCGAATCGGCAAGGGTTAGGGTGCGCAAGATAACCGACCGGGAGGACGCCGGCCCCCGGGCCATGAGCGTGGTGTCTAAGATAATAGAGCTTCTTGGAACCTCAGCCGTGTGCACCCTGCGCAACGCCCACGACCCCGAATCCGGCGGCCCTCAGGTCGACATAGAGGGGGAGGACGCGGGACTGCTCATCGGTCGCCGCGGCGACACCCTGCGGTCCCTGCAATTCATCGTTAACGTCATCGTCAACAAAGACAGGGGCGGCGAGTCCGTAAGGGTGTTGTTGGACGTGGAGGAGTACCGCCTGAGGCGGCAGAGGGCCTTGGAGGAACTGGCGGGGCGGGTGGCCGGCAGGGTGGCCTCCACCGGCAGGTCCGTTTCCCTTGAACCCATGCCGCCGGGGGAACGGCGGATAGTTCATCTGGCCTTGGCCGACAACCCGTCGGTCACCACCGAAAGCTCCGGTTGGGGCATGAGCCGCCGGGTGTCCGTGAACCCCCGGCGGAGTTGACATAAACATAACAGCGTATGGGAACCGCCCGGTTCCTATAGCCGGGTTGTCAGTCCAGGTCGTCAGCATTTAATATGATGCAAGTGGGGGTGATATGGCTGGTAAACCTCTACCCTGGTCTTTCTCAGACAGTCCGCGGGAGGAGTGCGGGGTTGTAGGCGTCTACTCCCCGGACGACCACGCGGCGCGGGTCGTCTTCTTCGGCCTCTTCGCCCTTCAGCACAGGGGCCAAGAGAGCGCCGGCATCGCTTCCTCCGATGGCGAGTCCATAAGGACCCACACCGACATGGGCCTCGTCACCCAGGCCTTCCGCGAGGAGTCCCTAACGCCCCTCATTGGGGACATGGCCATAGGCCACACCCGCTACTCCACCACCGGCTCCAGCAACATATCCAACGCCCAGCCCTTCCTGGTGTCGGGCGTTCACGGCCAGCTCGCCCTGGGGCACAACGGCAACCTCATAAACGCCGTCGACCTGCGCAAGCAGTTGGAGTCCAAGTGGGGATACGGCTTCTCGTCCTCCACCGACTCCGAGGCCTTGGCCTACCTCCTGGCCAGCGCCCCCGGCGACACCTGGGAGGAGCGGACGGCCCACTGTATGCGCAACGTTCAGGGGGCCTTCTCCGCCGTGGCCCAGACCAAAGACTCCATTATAGGAATGAAGGACCCCCTGGGAGTGCGCCCCCTCTGCTTGGGGAAGCTCAACGGCGGCGGCTGGATACTCGCCTCCGAAAGCTGCGCCCTGGACCACGTGGGCGCGGAGTTCGTGCGCGAACTGGAACCGGCTGAGACCGTGGTTATAGATAGAGATGGCGTCCATTCCTCCGTGTGGGCCGGCCGCACTCAGAAGCGCGCCCTCTGTGTCTTTGAACTCATCTACTTCGCGCGGCCCGACACCCGGTTGGATGACGTTCAGGTCTACGGCACCCGCAGGGCCATGGGCGCGCGGTTGGCCCAGGAGCGGCCCGCCGAGGGAGACCTGGTCATCGGCATCCCGGACTCCGCCACCGCCGCCGCCATGGGATACGCCGCCGAGTCCGGCATCCCCTACAGCGACGGGCTGATAAAGAACCGCTACGTCGGCAGGACCTTCATCGCGCCGGACCAGCGCCTCAGGGACCTGGACGTCCAGTTGAAGTTCAACCCCCTGCCCGACGTGATAGCCGGGAAGCGCCTCGTGGTGGTGGACGACAGCATCGTGCGCGGCACCACCACGCCCCGGGTCGTCAGCCTGCTGCGTCAGGCCGGGGCCGCCGAGATACACATGAGGGTCTGCGCTCCCCCCATCCAGTGGGCCTGCCACTTTGGCGTGGACATGGCCACCCGCCGGGAACTGATAGCCGCCAACAAGACCATCGACCAGATAGCGCGCATCATCGGCGTAGACTCCTTAGGCTACCTCAGTGTTGAGGGACTGTTGGAGGTGGTTGGAGGGAAGCGGCGCGGCTTCTGCCACGCCTGCTTCAGCGGCGACTACCCCATCCCCGTCCAGTTGGAAATGGACAAGCTGGTCCTAGAGCGCTCCAATGAGCCGGCCTGAGACCGGCGCGTCGCATAGCGCCTACGGCGCCGCCGGGGTGGACTTGCAGGCCATCGAAACCCTCAAGGAGCGCATCGGCGCATTCGCCGCCATGACCCACGGCTCGGAGGTGGTCAAGGGCGTTGGGGCCTTCGCCGGCCTCTACCGCCTGCGAAACTACAAGAACCCCGTTCTGGCCGCCAGCACCGATGGCGTGGGCACAAAGCTAAAGGTGGCCGCCCTGCTCGGCCATTACGAGTCCCTGGGCATAGACTTGGTGAACCTCAACGTTAACGACGTGGTCACCTGCGGCGCCGAGCCTCTCCTGTTCCTCGACTATATCTCCATGGGGAAGCTGGACCCCCAGATTGTGGAGCCGCTCCTCCGCGGCATGGTGTGGGCCTGCCGGGAGGTGGGCTGCGCCCTCGTTGGCGGCGAGACGGCTCAGATGCCGGGTCTCTACGGCGACGGCGATTTCGACCTGGCCGGAACCGTCATCGGCGCCGTGGAGGAAGGGGCCATCATCGACGGAACGACGGTCAGGGAGGGCGACGCGCTCCTGGGTCTGCCCTCCAGCGGCCTTCACACCAACGGTTTCTCCCTGGTGCGGAAGGTCTTCAACGTGGACGAGAACCCCGCCGTCCTCTACCAGTCCCACCAAGAGCTGGGCCACACCCTGGGCGAGGAGCTTATCACCCCCCACCGGTGCTACTACCAGTCACTGGCTCCCCACTACTCCAAGCTCAAGGCCGTGGTCCACGTGAGCGGCGGCGGACTTCCCAACAACATCCCCCGGCTGCTGCCCCGGGACTTGGCGGCTCACATAAGGCTGGACGCCTGGGAGCCGCAGCCCATCTTTGGGATGATTCAGAGGGCCGGGGGCATTGACGACCGGGAGATGCGGCAGGTCTTCAACATGGGCATCGGCATGGTTCTCATATGCGGCAGCGACGCTTGGCCATCCCTGCAAGGCTCCCTGCCCGACGCCATCGTAATGGGCGAGGTGGTGAAGCGGCGGGACGACGCCCAAGTCATCATGCAGCCCCTGCCGGGCTAACGCGGCGACCCGCGGAGCCATGCCCGCCAAGGCCCTGATAAGCGTTTACGACAAGACCGGCTTGGCCGGGTTCGCCCGCGCCCTTCACCGGGCGGGCGTCTCGCTGGTGAGCACCGGCGGCACCTACCGCTTCCTGTCGGAGGAGGCCGGGCTGCCCGTGGAGCGGGTGTCGGACCTGGTGGGATTCCCGGAGATACTGGATGGACGGGTCAAGACCCTGCATCCCAGGATTCACGGCGGCCTGTTGGCAAGGCGCGACAGGCCGGAGCACATGGCCCAGTTGGAGGAGCAGGCCATCGACCCCATTGACGTGGTGGTGTCCAACCTCTACCCCTTCGTGGAGACCGTCGGACGGGCCGGGGTCACCCTTGACGACGCCTTGGAGAACATCGACATAGGCGGGCCCAGCCTCCTGCGGGCGGCGGCCAAGAACTTCCCCTTTGTCACGGTGGTCTCCGACCCCTGCGACTATGAATGGGTCGCGCGCAAGCTCAGCGACGGCGTCCTGTCCCCCCATGAACGGCGTTACCTGGCCCACAAGGCCTTTCGCCACGTGTCGCGGTACGACTCCGCCGTGGCCGGATACCTCTCTCAAAGGGAGGAGGCGATTCTCCCCGCGGAACTCCCCCTGACCTACGATAAGGTCTACGACCTGCGATACGGCGAAAACCCCCACCAGAAGGGCGCCCTATACCGGCGGGCCCAGTCGGTGGGCGGGCTGCCCGACGCCGCCCTGCTTCACGGCAAGGAGTTGTCCTTTAACAACTTGATGGACGCCGACGCCGCTTGGCGCGTGGTCACGGACTTTGACCAGCCGGCAGTTGTCATAATCAAGCACGCAAACCCCTGCGGCCTCGCGTGTCACCCTGAGTTGGCCTCGGCCTACGCCCGCGCCTACGAAGGCGACAAGGTGTCCGCTTACGGCGGCATAGTGGGCTTCAACGCTGTCGTGGACGTGGATACCGTCATCGCCATGAAGGGCGTCTTTTACGAGGTGGTCGTGGCCCCAGATTACACCGCCGAGGCGTTGGCGGCCCTGAAGCGGCGCAGGAACCTGCGCATCCTCCGGATGTCTTCCCAAGGCGGTCGTGACGACGGCCTTGACCTGCGCCCCGTCACGGGCGGCCTCCTCGTCCAGACCGCCGACGCTCCGGAGGATGACCCCTCTAACTGGAAGGTGGTCACCGCCAGGGGTCCCAGCGAGTCGGAGATGGCTGACTTGGAGTTCGCTTGGAAGGCGGTGAGGCACGTCAAGTCCAACGCCATACTGCTGGCGAGGGGCCTTTCCATTGTGGGAATGGGCGCCGGGCAGCCCAACCGCGTGACCAGCGTTCATCTGGCCCTGCGCGGCGCCAAGGATAGGGCCGTGGGCAGCGTCATGGCCTCCGACGCCTTCTTTCCCTTCCCCGACAGCGTGGAGATGGCGGCTCGAGGTGGGGTCACGGCCATTGCCCAGCCCGGCGGCTCCATGCGGGACCAGGAATCCATTGACGCCGCCAACCGCCACGACATGGCCATGGCGCTTACCGGGCGGCGGCATTTCAAGCACTAGACCCCTTGGCGCGGCGAAACGAGGGAACCCCTGTCAGCGTTGATGCCGCCCTACAAGGCCGGAGGAGCTATGACACGTGACGCCCGATAGGCGAACGAGGGACCCGTTGGCCCTTGGCGCGGCGCCCAGGGACCCCCACGCCCCGGCGATGCCCCGCCACGTTAAGGTTGGCGCCGAGGAGTACTCGTCGCTTGATGGGGCCTCACTGAAGCCCCTGAGGTCATGGGCCGGGCGCGTCCCGTCCATGGAGGTGGCCATCGCGGACCTTGCGGCGTATCTGCGCTCCCGCGGATTCAGACCCTTCAGGCCCCTTATTCCTGCCGGGTCGAGGCCCGAAGGCAGGGTGTCAGCCAAGCTAACGGCCGTCCGCGAGACCGAAACCGGGCTGAGACTTCCCTGGAGGCCGAAGATGGTAAGCGGCCTCCTTTCCGTGGAGCTTGTGGGCGCGATGGCGTCTCACAAGACCGTTCACGGGACCTCTCCCGATGCCCCGCGGCTCGTGTACAACCTCAAGGCGACGGTAAGCGGCGGGGTGGCGGTCTTCAAGAAGGACCGTTGGCAGTCCAGACCCAAGGCCAGCTTTGAGAAGCTGATGCCCGGGGTCGCGGACGGGGTTGTGGCGGCCCTCAACAGGTCGGCGGCGAACCAAAGCGGCCCGCCAAAGCTCTAGCCCGCCGCCCCCGCCCGCCGCCCCCTCCCGCCATGACCGCCCCTCCTCTCAGCATTCCCCCTCCCTCCCGTCATTCCCGCCTGCACGGGAATGATGGAAGGGAGGGCGCAGGAATGACGGTTTGGGAGAGGAGGAAATGCCGGACAGGGGGCGGGAATCCGAAAGCCCTCAACGCAGAACCAACGCTCTTCAAAACAAAAGTGGGCGCACGCGCCCTTCCCGCCTGCGGGGGAATGCCGGGAGGGGAGGGCGCGGGAGTGATGGATGGGGAGAGGCGGGAATGCCGGACGGGGGGGGCGGGAGTTCGGAAGCCCTCAACGTAGAACCAACGCTCTTCAAAACAAAAGTGGGCGCACGCGCCCTTCCCGCCTGCGGGGGAATGACGGACAGGGGAGGGCGCGGTCATGACGGATTGGGGAAGGCGCTCACAGGGGACGCCCCTGCAAGCAAACGCAGCCGGCCCATCCACACGAAGAAGGCCCCCCAATGTTTGGGGGGCCTTCTTGTTGAGAAGCTATGGATTCGGTCTAAGGGCTATCTGTAAATGGGCTTGGTGAACTCGTGGTAGCGCACCGGGGCATGGTGAAGCAGGTTCACGCTGTAGCCTTCCAGGATGCCGGGGTCGTAGGCCCCTTCCTGGAACACCCACAGAATGGGGAAGTTGACTATCCGCTCATACCACCAGTCGCCAAACTCCAGGGTAAGCTGCCTGCGCTCCTCCGGATTCACCATCTGGTCGCACCGGTCCTTGTAGTCCGACACCTCGTCGTAGTCGAAGAACCCCCTGCCCGACTCGTACCGGTTGAAGACCATGGCCACGCAGGGGTGGGCCGACTTGGGCGACACGTTCATGTAAACGGCGCTGGGCTTCTCCCGCCGCCACGCGGTGGCGAAAACGTCGGTGTTGGTCAACGAAACGAACTCGGTGTCGACCCCTATCTCACTCCAGTACACGCCGATGGCCTCCGCCACGTCCGGCATCTCTGGCACCAGGGAGTGGTTGTTGGGCACGTGGATTATCATGGTGAAGCCGCCGCCGGGATGCCCCGCCTGCGCCAGCAGTTCCTTTGCGTGTTCAGGGTCGTAGGGGTGGTCCCAACCGCCCTCCCTACCCGTCTTGCCGTCGGGGCCGGGGAAGGGCGCCCACTCGTCCTTGAAGATGTCCGACCAGGGCGGGAAGTAGTCTTGGGGATTGGGGATGGCCCGTCCCTGGAAGAAAACGTCGTTTATCTCGTCCCGGTTGATGGCCTGTAGAAGGGCCTGACGCACCAGGGTGTTGCGGAGGGGGTCGTTGGGGTCGTAGCCCTTGGTCGGCCCCTCGGGGCCGGCGGAGTAGACCTTCTCCCCCGTCTCCGGGTCCACGTAGTTATTCGGCTTGTACCAGGGCAGCCTCATGTTGAAGTGGCCGCCGGGTATGCTCGCCCGGTAAATCCTCATGCCCTGGGCGGTGGCCTGGCTGTGCACGTCACGGGGTATGACCGCCAGATGAGCCTCTCCCGTAAGGAGGGAGGCCAGACGGGTGGAAGCCTCGTTTATCAGCTTCATCTCAAGTTCGTGGAATTCAGGGGTCTTCCTGTAGTGGTTTTCAACCCTGGCAAAGAGGAAGTTCACCCCGGCGTTTCGTTCCAGCAGGTAGAAGGGACCGTTGCCGATGGGGTCGTCGTTGTAGGCGTCCTCGCCGCCGATGGCGTTCCAGTGGTCAAGGCTGGATATGCCGCCCTCCACCTCGTCGGACATGAAGGTCAGCATGTCGAGGTTAACGGTGGGCATGTTCTGGGCGATTACGTAATCGCTGATAACCTGATGGGATTCGGCGGGGCCTATCCAGGCAGTCCAGTTCCCGGGGTTAAGGGCGTTCTGCGACTCGTCCCCCGTGACCAGTGACCAGCTGTGGGCCACGTCCTTGGCAGTGAGGGTGTATGGGGAAGGCTGGCCATCCCTTCCATAGAAGGGGATGTTCTCCCTAAGCGTCCAAGTCCAGGTCTTGCCGTCGGCGGACGTTGTCCACTCGGTGGCCAGCTGGGGGCCGTACTCGGCGGTCTGGGGGTCGGAAGCGATTAGGTGGTCGTACATGGTCAGGAAGGAAGCGGTGAGGTTGCTTCCCCGGTGGCTGATGCCTATCTCTTGGGAAGGCGTCGGCACGGCGAGAATGAGCCTGGGGGAAACGGGAACCGGCTCCGTCTGCGTCGCCTGGGTCGGAGCCATGGGGGTTGGCGTCGCGGTGGCCCTGGGGGCCTGGGTCGCCGGGGCAGGGGTCGCGGTCGCGTCATCGCCGCCGCAGGCCAGTATGAAGAGGGCGAGGGCCGACACCGCCAAGAGCGCGCAAGTCCTCCACTTCCTCAACCGTAAGGGTATAGCCATTGGACCACCTCCATATGCTCTAATGATGATTCGATGAACCCGACTTTATAACGGATTTACTGTTTTTGCAACGATATTTCGTTAACGCTACGATAGGGTAGTAGACATCAAACTAAATGCCTTGTCAAGAGCGTATCGTTAAAAGAATTGTTATGGGTTTCGTAACCCTTGGGGGCCGTGACTGGGGCTTTCGCGACGGGAACGAGGGCGCCCAATTGACACGGCGCGCCACACAACGGCAAAATAACCCTTGGCCCCGTGGCTCAACCCAAGGCCGCGGCCGCGCCAATCTCAGTTGGGGGAAGGTGGATGAGCAAACTCCTGTCCAGGCTGGAAAAGTTAAGCCGGGGATCGCCGGCCCCCATGGGGTTCGGCGCCGCCGCCCGGACTCCCAAGACCCCGGCCATGGCCCTCATTGGGCTTATATCCCAAAACCACAAGCGGGGCGCCGCAAGGCTGGCGCGCATAGAGGCTGACGGCGCCCTCCTGGAAGGAACGAATCTCGACGGCAAGCTGGCGGATATCGTTCAAGCCCTGGGTCCCGTGCCCTGGGGCGTGAAGGCCGCCGGGGAGATGGACGTGGAGAGGGTCAAGGCCCTGACGGAAAAGGGCTGCGACTTCCTCGTGGCCAGTCCTGAGAATGTCACCGTTGAAGCCGTCAAGGAGGACAAGCCCGCCTTCCTGCTGTCACTCCCCGCCGGAGCCGGCGACGGGTTCCTGCGGGCCATTGAAGACCTGCCGGTGGACGCCGTGTTCCTGTCCCTGTGCCCCGGCGGTTCCTCCCTCACCCTTCAGGACCTGATAACCGTCGGCGCGGCGCGGTCTATGTTCGACAAGTATCTTATAGTGGGGGCGCCCGCCACCGTGTCGCCCAGTGAGTTGGCGGGGCTTAGGGACATGGGCGTTGACGCCGTGGCCGTTGACGCCGGCCGTTCTCCTGAAAAGGCCCTCAAAGCCATTAAGGAAAGCCTGCTCGACTTGCCCAGGCAGCGCAAGGCCAGGTCGGAACGCGGGGGCTCGGCCCTGTCGGGGCGCGTCGGCGGCTCAACCCCGTATTCCGATGAGGATGACGACGAATACCGGCTTTAGCGCCGGCACAGCCCACAAACCAAGCTGACCCGGCGGCCCTGCGGGGCGCGGCGTCGTCAGCCACAAAAGAGGTCGCAGGAGGCGCCAGATGGACAAGATAGCAATCATTGGGACCGGCCTAATCGGGACCTCTTTGGGCCTGGCCATGAAGAAGATCAAGCTCAAGAACGTCCAGATTGTGGGCGTGGACCTGGAGAGATACCGCTCCAACAGGGCAAAGAAGATGGGCGCCTTGGACAGGGTGGAAGGGAACCTGGCCGAGGCCGTCTCCGACTCCAACATAGTCTTCATCTGTACGCCGGTCATGGCCATCCGAGAGGTGATGGAGGTCATCGGCCCCCGGCTGACGGAGGGGGTCGTGGTCACCGACACGGGCGGGACTAAGCGGGGCGTCTTGAACTGGGCCAAGGAGTTCCTCCCTGAAAAGGTGGACTTCGTAGGCGGCCACCCCCTGGCCGGGCGGGAGACCCCGGGGCCGGACAACGCCGACCCGGAGATGTTCAAGGACCGGCCCTACTGCATTGTGCCGCGGCCCGGCGCCAGCACCGAAGGCGTGCAGCAGATCGTGGACCTGGCGTCGGCCATCGGGGCCAGGCCCTACTTCATCGACGCCGACGAGCACGACAGCTTTGTGGCGGCGGTCAGCCACCTTCCCTTTATCATGTCGACGGCCCTCATCGGCGCCACCTCCAAGAGTCCCCAGTGGGGAGACATCAGCCATCTGGCCTCATCCGGTTTCCGCGACGTCTCGCGGCTGGCCTCCGGGGACTCAATCATGCACCGGGACGTGTGCTTGACCAACAAGGCGGGAGTCGTCCACTGGATAAACGAGCTTGTCGCTGAACTGGAGCGCATTAAGGGCATGGTTCAGAAGGAGTCCCCCAGCCAGGAGCTTTACGACCTCTTTGAAAAGGCCTTTGCGGAGAGGGAAAGGTGGCTGGCCGGCGTTACTACCCCGTGGGCCAGGGCCGACTACGAGCGCCCGCAGACGCCGACCTTTGCCCGCACGACCGCCGAGTTGATGTTTGGCAGCCGCGCCGCCGAGGGGCTGTTTGGCGACGGCAAGAAGGACGACAAGGGTCGCAAGAAGTAGCGGCCCTGGGCTTGTAATATGGCGAGGCGGAGGATAAAGCGGCCTAAGCGGATAGAAGGCGTCCTCTCTCTGCCGGGCGACAAGTCCATATCCCACCGGGCCCTCATCCTGAACGCCGTGGCCCGCGGCTCCGCCGAGCTTTGCGGCCTCCCCTCCGGGGCCGACGTGGCGGCGACCCGCAGGATTCTCAAGGGCCTCGGCGTGAAGATAGTTCCACTAGACGGCTCCGACCGGGTGGCGGTTCACGGTAGGAACTGGTCCCTCCGGGAAAGCGGCGGCATTCTAAACGCCGGCAACAGCGGCTCCACAACCCGGCTCCTGGCGGGCCTCCTGGCCGGCCAGCCCTTCCTTTCCGTGCTCACCGGTGACGCGTCCCTGCGTTCGAGGCCCATGGCCAGGGTGGTCGGCCCGTTGAAGGCGATGGGGGCCTGCGTGATGGGACGCGCCGGCGACAGCCTGGCCCCTCTGGTCATCAGGGGCGGTTCCCTCAGGGGGATTGAGCACACCCTCCCCGTGGCCAGCGCCCAGGTGAAGTCCAGCATAATTCTTGCCGCCCTCCAAGCCACCGGGGACACGGTTATACGCCAGCCCGCGTCCTCCAGAGACCACACCGAGCGCATGGTTGAGGCCATGGGAGGGACCATCAAGCAGGATGGTCTTGCCCTCACCGTGAAGCCGGGGTCCCTCCAGGCAGTTGACATAAACATACCCGGCGACATTAGCTCAGCCGCCTTTTGGCTGGTGGCGGCGGTGTGCCACCCCAACGCCCGCGTCCGCCTGCGCAACGTGGGCATGAACCCGGGCAGGACCGGCATCCTGGACGTTCTTAAAGACATGGGCGCGAACATCAGCGTTGAGGGGCGGTCTATGGTGGGCGGGGAGCCGAGGGCCGACCTGGTGGCCGAGTCCAGCCCCCTGAGGGCCGTCGACATCGGCGGGGAGACCATCCCGCGGGTTCTCGACGAGATACCGGTCTTGGCTGTCGCGGCCTGCCTCGCCAAGGGGTCGACAACCATACGCGACGCCCAGGAACTGCGCGTCAAGGAGTCCGACCGCATAAGCGCCACCCTCGCGGAACTTTCGCGCCTGGGAGCTTTCGTTGAGGAGCGTCCGGATGGTATGGTTATTCATGGGAGCGGCGAACTGAAGGGCGGGACGGTGCGGAGCCACGGCGACCACAGGCTGGCTATGGCCTTGGCGGTGGCGGGAATGCTGGCCGGCGGGGAGACCATCCTCGACGGCTCACAGGCGGCGTCGGTGTCCTACCCCCAGTTTTGGGAGCGCCTGGATACCCTACGCGACAACTGAGGGGGCAGACTTTGCAGGAGCACAGGTCCCTTTCCTCGGACAGGTTCGGAGAGCCGGCCCTGGTGGTCGTGTCGGGGCCGTCGGGAGTGGGGAAGGACGCCGTCTTCCAACACATGCGAAACTTCGATAGGGCGTGGCATTTTGTTGTCACGGCCACCACCCGCCCGCGGCGGCGGGACGAGCGCAACGGCATCGACTACCTGTTCTTGGACCAGGCCGAGTTTGAGCACATGCGCCAGGGCCAGCAGTTCTTGGAGTGCGCCGAGGTTTACGGCAACTGGTACGGTGTCCCCAAACAGCAGGTCAAGGACGCCCTCTCCAAGGGGAAGGACGTGCTGATGAAGTTGGACATTCAGGGCGCCGCCACCGTTCGGAGCCTGGTTCCCGACGCCCTTATGATTTTCCTGGCTCCTCCCTCGGTGGAGGAGTTGGAGAGGAGATTGCGCCTGCGCCGCAGCGAGTCCCTCCAGACCCTGAAGCTCCGCATCGACGCCGCCAAGATGGAGATGGAGGCCTTGGGCGACTTCGAATATAAGGTCGTCAACCAGAACCAGCGGTTGGACCTTGCCGCCTTCTGCATCGACTCCATAATCACCGCGGAGAAGTGCCGCATCCCCCCGCGCCGCGTGGAGTTGCAGTGACCGCCGGCGCCCGTCCCAGACTGCCCGACTGGTTCAAGGTCCCCATGCCCGGCGGGCCGAACTACCGCGACCTGAAGCGGCTGATGCGGAGTTCGGAGCTTCACACCGTGTGTGAGGAGGCCCACTGCCCCAACATTGGCGACTGCTGGGAGCGCCGCAGCGCCACCTTTATGGTCCTGGGCGACGTGTGCACCCGGCGGTGCCACTACTGCGCCGTGACCACCGGCCGGCCCCTGGGCATCGACGTCAGGGAGCCGGAACGCCTCGCCAAGGCGGTTAAGCGCATGGGCTTGAAGTACTGCGTCATAACCTCCGTGAACCGGGACGACTTGGCCGACGGCGGGGCCTTCATCTTTGCCAGGTGCATAAGCCGCATACGCCAGGAGGCCCCGGGCTGCCGGGTGGAGGTCCTTATCCCCGATTTCAACGGGTCGACCGCGGGCCTCCGGCGCGTGCTGGACGCCGGTCCCGACGTTTTGAACCACAACATAGAGTCGACCAGGAGGGTCTTCCCCAGCGTGCGGCCCCGCGGTGACTACCAGCGTTCCCTTGACCTGCTGCGCACGTCCAAGACCATCTACCCCTCAACGCCCACCAAGTCGGGAATCATCGTCGGCATGGGCGAGAAGTGGAGCGAGGTTGTGGACACCATGACGGACCTCCGCTCGGTGGAGTGCGACCTGCTGACCATCGGCCAGTACCTGCGCCCCTCCCTCAAGCACGTGCCCGTCGCCAAGTTCTACACGCCCCGGGAGTTCGAGGCCCTGCGGCTCATCGGCGAGGCGTTGGGATTCAAGCACGTGGCCTCGGGGCCTCTGGTGCGCAGTTCCTACCACGCCGACGAGCAGCGCGACGCGGCCCAGCTTTGAGAGCCGGCCCGCGCCCCACCTCCCCGCGGCTCCTCCTTCCATCCCTGCGCCCCACCCCGCCCTTCCCGCCTCCCCCTTTCCGTCATTCCCGCGCAGGCGGGAATCCATTCCCTCCTCCTTCCGGGGAAAGCAGAGGCCCCGGCCCCGGCATTCCAACACTCCCCCTTCCATCCCTGCGTCCCACCCCGCCCTTCCCGCCTCCCCCTCTCGCCCTTCCCGCGCCCACACCTTCGTCATTCCCGCGCAGGCGGGAATCCAGGAAAGCCACAACGCAAAACCAGCGCTCCCCAAAACAAAAATGGGCGCGCGCGCCCTTCCCGTGCCGGCGGGAATCCATCCCCCGCGAGGTAGAGACTGCCGGTGACTTGCCGTAAACCTGAGGCGCCGGCCGCTTTCCAGAGCATTGCAGAAGTCTCACAAGAAAGGAGGGTCCGCTGATGGCCCAAGACGCCTTCGCCATTGAGACCACGGACCGGCATATCTATTGGGCCGAGCGCGAAGACGGCCTGGTAACCATACGCCGCCGCGCCAAGGACGCCCCCGACAGCGAAGTCCTGGCGCGGTGGACTCCGGACACCCTCCGCAATCTCCTCCTGTGGGCGGAGGATGAGAAAAGCGTCACCTTCTCCATCACCGGCCCCCTGGCCTACCAGGTGAAGCAGATGTCGCGCGAACTCAGCCTAACGCCGGAGATGTTCGTGTGGCACGCCGTCAAGGTCTTCATAGAAACCGGCTCCCAGACCTAGCGGATGGAAACCTTCGCGCAACGTGAGGCCCTCCCGGAACCCCCCTCCCCTGGCTGGACCTTTACATAACCGTGTCTGCCACGCCGCCGCCGCCCCGCTCCTCCCCTCCTTCCATCCCCGCCTCTCCCCTCGTCATTCCCGCCTCCTCCTTCCCGTCATTCCCGCGAAGGCGGGAATCCAGGAAGGCCCCACAGCAAGACCGCCAATGTGTCGCTCTCACGCCCCCGGCCCAACCTGCCGCCCCAATCCGGCGTTCTGTCAAAAGAGTATGATAGCGTCAGAGGAGAATCGGAGAAGATGGATTCCCGCCTGCGCAGGAATGACGGGAGAGGGAAGGCGTGGCGTGATGTCCGGTTGCCTCGGCGCTATAGAATCGGGAATGCCGGAAAGGGGGAACGGGAATGACAGGTGAGGAAGGCGGGTAACAGGATGTCCCCCAAGGCTGACTTGGCCCTGCTGAACGCGAATATCCTTACTATGGATACTATGGAGCCGCGGCGGCCAACGGCATCCGCGGTGGCCGTCGGAAGCGGGCGCGTCTTGGCCCTTGGCCGTGACAAGGGCGAGTTAGCCCCCTTCCTGGATAGCCGCGCCAGGGTGGTGGACTGCCAGGGCATGACCCTAACGCCCGGCTTCCACGACGCCCATTGCCACCTCCCGGCCATGGCCTCCCGGCTCCTTGACCTGGACTGCGGGCCTGAAAAGGCCGCCTCCATAGCCGGAATCAAGGAGCTAATCGGCAAGCAGGCCCGCGAGACCCCGCCGGGCCGATGGATAAGGGCCTTTGGCTACGATGAGTCCCTGCTGGCTGAGGGGAGGCCCCCCGACCGCCGGGACCTGGACGAGGCCGCGCCCTGCCATCCTGTGCGGCTGGCGCGCCGCGCCGGACACGCTCTGGTTCTCAACAGCCGGGCCATGGGCCTTTTGGGAATCAATCGGGACACGGTGGACCCGCCCAGTGGGGTGATAGTCCGTGAAGCCGAGACGGGCCACCCCACCGGGCTGTTCCTTGAGATGTCCGCCCACGTCCGCTCCCTCATGGCCCCCTACCGGAGGCGGGATGAGTTCATGGAAGGCGTCGCCCGCGCCGGCAAGCTGCTCCTGTCCAGGGGCGTGACCTCCATTCAGGACGCCGGGGCGAACAACGGGCCTGAGCAGTGGCAGACCTTTCGAGACCTGAAGGAGAGCGGGCGGCTCACCCCAAGGGTGACCATGATGACGTCGCCGGAGAGCCGCGGCCCCGGCTCCCCCCGCCGGTGGCCCACCCCGCCCACGGGCGGCCTGCGGCTGGGCGCGGCCAAGATAATGGTCACCCTCACCACCGGCTCCCTGCGCCCCTCTCCTGAGGAACTGGAGGAGTTGGCCCTAGACCTCCACCGGCGAGGCGTGCAGATGGCCTTTCACGCCGTGGAGTCGGAGGCGATAACCGCCGTTGCTCAGGCCATCTCGCGGGCGCGGCGGCTCTACCATCGCCCCGACCCGCGTCACCGGGTTGAGCACTGCTCCGAGGGGCTTCCCCAAGTCCTGCGGGCGGTGAAGGAGAGCGGGGCTCTGGTGGTCACGCAGCCGGGGTTCGTCTACCACAACGGCGCCAAGTACCTTGAGCGGGTGGATGCGTCCCTTCTTCCCCACCTCTACCCCCTGGCCTCCCTGCCGGCGGCCGGCATCCCGTGGGCGGCTGGCTCCGACGCCCCCGTCGCGCCGGCCCATCCCCTCCTGGACGTCCACGCCGCCGTCAACCGCCGGACGGCTGATGGCAGGCCGTTGGGTCTCCACCAGGCGGTGAGCGTTTGGGAGGCCTTGCGCGCCTGGACTACAGGCCCCGCCTATGCGGGCTTCATGGAGGAGCCCTTGGGGACGATTAAGGCCGGCGCCCTGGCAGACCTGGTTCTCCTCGACCGCGACCCCACGCGGGTGGAACCCCACGACATCAAGAACGTTAGGGTAGTGATGACTATTGCGGGAGGAAGGGTCGTGTGGGAGGCCTGAACGCGCGCCTCAGCGCCGTCTCTCCGTAACGTAGGAGGCTAGGACCTGAAGCGACCGCTTGGCCGGACCCTTGGGCAGCGCGTCGATGTCCTCCAAGGCCCTGGCGCAGTACCCCTCCGCCTCCGCGTAGCACTCCTCAATGATGGTTGACTCCTGGATCAAGTCCAAGCTCCGCTTCAGATGCGCCTTCTCCTTCTTGCGGGCGAAGATGTCCCGTATGGAGTTGTCCTCGGGGCGCTGTTCCATGAGCTTGATGGTGGGAAGGGTCAGGACACCCTGGAGCAGGTCGTTCCCCAAGGGCTTGCCCACCTCATCCACGTCGCCGTCAATGTCCAGGATGTCGTCCACAATCTGGAAGGCCATCCCAATGTTGCGGCCATAGGATGTCAGGGCCTCCACCGCGTCCTCCGGCGCCCCGCCCAGAATGGCCCCCGACTCGGCGGCCGTCTGAAACAACGAGGCGGTCTTCCGGTAGATGCGCTCCTCATACACCTTGCGGCTCTGCCCGGTGTTGTAGCTGTTGAAATACTCAAGCAGCTGGCCGCTGGAAAGGTCCATGATGGTCTCTGAGAAACGCCGGATTACCCGTATGTTCTCCGTGTCGCACACGAAGGTCGCGGAGGCGGCGAAAACGTAGTCCCCCAGGAGGATGGCCACGTTCTGGTCCCAATGGCTGCTCACCGTGTCCTTGCCGCGCCGGGTATCCGAGTTGTCCACCGTGTCGTCGTGGATGAGGGTGGCGATGTGCAGGAGTTCCACCGCGGTGGCCATGATGACCGCCGTTGCAGACTCCTTTGAATAGGCCCTGGCGGCGAGGAGGGTCACCGCCGGCCGTATCCCCTTGCCGCCCCGTTCGAACAGATACGCCAAGAGGGGGGCTAGGTGCTCGTCCCGGCGCCTGCTGAGTCCCTTCAGGTTGGCCCCCACCAGGCCAAGCTCCTCCCTAACGGGCAGGTAAATCTCCTTCGTCTTGTCGTCCAGGCCTTGAATCATGGCGTTCCCTAGGCCGCCTCTGCCCGCAGCCGTTCCTGCTCCGCTTCAGCCACTGACTCATCCAGCTTGGTGAACAGGGGAGTTGGCTGGGGGAAGCTCTGGCCGGCGGCTATCTTGTGGAGACGCCATCCTCCATCCTCCACACGGCCCTCAAAGCCGAGCATTTCGTGCAGCCGCTGGGAACTGAAGGGCAGGAAGGGATGGGTGACGGTTCGCAGGCAGGAAAGGGCGTTCAGGCACACCCACAGGGTGGAGCCGGTGCGACCGAGGTCAGTTTTGCGGGTCTGCCAAGGGGCCTTGGCGTCTATGTACCGGTTGGCGGCCTGGGCGAGGCCCATGGCGGTGGTCAACGCCTGTCTAAAGCGGCATCTGCTCAAATGCCCGCCCGCCTCATCCAGGGCCTTGGGCAGCCTCGCCATCAACTCCCGGTCGGCGTCGTCCAACTCCCCCGGCTCTGGGAACCGGCCCTGAAAGCTGCGATGGGTCATGGTCAACACCCGGTGGGCCAGGTTTCCATAAGTGGCCACGAGTTCCTGGTTGTTGCGGCGCACGAAGTCGTGCCACGTGAAGTTGGAGTCGCTGGTCTCAGGCATGGTGGCCGACAGAACGTAGCGCAGCGGGTCAGGGTCAAACCTGTCCAGGTAGTCCGGCAGCCAGACGGCCCAGTTGCGGCTGGTGGATATCTTGGCGTCTTCCATGTTCAGAAACTCGTTGGCCGGGACGTCGTAGGGGGGAATCAGGGAGCCGGCGCCGGCGAGCATGGCGGGCCAGATGATGGTGTGGAAGGGTATGTTGTCCTTGCCGATGAAGTAGTACGCCTTGGCGCCGGGGTCCGTGAAGAACGGTTCCCAGGCCTGGGGGTCGCCCCGGCGTTGGGCCCACTCCTTGGCCGCCGACAGATAGCCGGTCACCGCCTCGAACCACACGTACACGCGCTTGCTCTCGTACCCCTCCAGGGGGATGGGCACGCCCCAGAGGATGTCGCGGGTTATGGCCCTGTCCTTAAGCCCGTCCTCCAGATACCGGCGGGTAAAATTCAAAACGTTGGGGCGCCAGTGGTCCTGGCGGCTCACCCACTCCAACAGCCCCTTCTGAAAGGCCGTCAGCCTCAAAAAGAAGTGCTCCGACTCCCTGAACTCCAGGCTGGACCCGCCGATGGCGCTTCGAGGGTTTATCAAGTCCGTGGGGTTCAGGGTCCTGCCGCAGCTTTCGCACTGGTCGCCCCGCGCCCCCCCGTCGCCGCAGTGGGGGCAGGTGCCTTCAACGTACCGGTCCGGCAGGAACCGGTCGGACTCCGCCGAGTAGGGCAGGAGCATGGAGTCCTTATAGATGTGGCCCTTATTTAGAAGGTTGAGGAAAAGCCCCTGGACCACCTCCCGGTGGTTCCGGGTGCCCGTGGTCGTGAACAGGTCGAAGCTGACGCCGATACGCTCCCAACAGTCCAGGAACTCGGCGTGGAACCGGCCCACCACCTCCTGAGGCGTCACGCCCTCCCGCTCGGCTCGCAGGGTCACCGGGGTGCCGTGCTGGTCGCTGCCCGACACCATCAGCACCTCGTTGCCCCGCATCCGGTGGTAGCGGGCGAAGATATCGGCGGGAAGGTAGCAGCCCGCCAACTGCCCCAAGTGCAACGACCCGTTGGCGTAGGGCCAAGCCACGGCCACAAAGATCCGCTCCGTCACGCTATTTCAGACCTCGATTCACGAACATCCCCCGCGATGGACTCGCCGTTAAGCCTCAGCCCGGCGGCTCAAGGGCATAGCCCAAGGGCATAGAGTGTAGCACACCCCGGCCAATGTTAGAAAAAGCCTTGCTCCGTAGACGGCTCCCCATTGGCCAGGGCCAGCCACTCGCGGTACACCTGGCTGCGCGGCAGCCCCGACTCCTTAACAGTCTGCGACACCGCCTCCCGCGCCCTCATCCCCTGACGCTTCAGTTCAGCCAGCCTGTCCCTGGCCCGCTGGCGGTCCCAGACCTCGGCGGCGGCGGTTCCACCCTCCACCACCAGCGTAAACTCGCCCCGTGGCTTCGAGAAGTGGGCCAGGGCCTCCGAGACGGTGGCGGAAAAGACCTCTTCAAACCGCTTGGTCAACTCGCGGCAAACGGTCACCCTCCGGTCGCCCCACGCCTCAAGGAGGTCCTCCAGGGTGTCCCGCAGCCTGTGGGGGGCCTCAAAGATAACCGCCGTTTCGGGAAACGCGGCCCGGGACGCCAGAAGCCGCCGCCTCTCCACCCGGCGCCGCGGCGGGAACCCCATGAAGATGAAGCTGCCGGCGGGCATCCCGGACACCGACAGCGCGGCCAGGACCGCCGACGGCCCCGGGGCCGCCGTGACCGACGCCCCGGACTCCAGGGCCTTGCGCACCAGCTGCCGACCGGGGTCCGACACGGTGGGAACCCCGGCCTCGCTCACCAGGGCCACGTCTCCATCCTCCAAGGCCCTGAGGACTTTGGGCAGCTGCCGCTTATAGTTGTGCTCGTGAAAGCTCATCAAGCGGTTCTTGATGCCGTGGCGCGCCAACAGCTTTCTCGTGGTGCGGGTGTCTTCGCAGGCTATGAGGGAGGCTTCCCGGAGAACGCGGAGGGCCCGCAGGGTGACGTCTTCCAGGTTTCCGATGGGCGTGGCTACTACGTAGAGATGCGGCAGCGGCGTTCCTCAGTCCAAGATAGTTCCGACCCGGTTAGGCCCCATAGAACCGTGAAATGCCTATCCCGGGGCGCCTGCGGGCGGGCTATTTCCAACATTGGGACGCTATGTTATAATCACCCCCGAAAAGAGTAAAGAGGGAATGAGAAAGAGTTAGTGAATAGGGACGCCAAGGCAGCCATTATTGGGGAATACGCCCAGGGCAAGGGCGACACGGGTTCGGTTGAGGTCCAGGTTGCTATCCTGACAGGCAGGATAAAGGAGCTTACGGACCACCTGAAGGTCCACCGCAAGGACACGCATACCAGGGTGGGGCTTCTGCGAATGGTCGGACGCCGCAGAAGGTTGCTTAACTACTTAACCCAAAAGAACGTGGCCCGGTACAGGGAACTCATCGGAAGACTCGGCCTCAGAAGATAGCGCCCCCACCGGGCGCTCTTTTTCTTTTCCCCTCTCTTTATCCTTAGAAAGACTGCGATTTTTGCAATGGAATACACCATAGAGAGACAGATAGGCGACCGGAAGCTCATCCTGGAAACCGGTAAGCTCGCCTCCCAAGCCAACGGAGCCGTCAAGGTGACCTGCGGCGACACCGTGGCCCTCGTCACGGCCACCATGTCATCCCGACCCCGGCCCGACATCGACTTCCTCCCCCTCACGGTGGAGTTCGAAGAGAAGCTCTACGCCGTGGGGAAGATACCCGGCAGCTTCTTCAGGAGAGAGGGGCGCCCCGGCTCCGAGGCCATCCTCTCGGCCCGGCTGGTGGACAGGCCCATGAGGCCCCTGTTCCCCAAGGGGCTTCACAACGAGATACAGATAGTCATAACCGTGATGTCCGCCGACCGCGAGACCACCCCCGACATTCTCGGCATCATAGGGGCCTCGGCGGCGGTATCCATATCCGACATCCCCTTCAGCGGCCCCGTCGGGGCCACCCGCGTGACCTTTAAGGATGGGGAGTACGTGGTGAACCCCACCTTCGCCCAGATGGACGAGAGCCAACTCAGCGTCGCCGTCGCCGGCGTCAAGGGGTCTATTAGCATGGTGGAGGCGGGAGCCAACGAGGTGTCCGAGTCCGTGGTTCTGGAGGCCCTCGACCGCGCCCAGAAGGTCAACGACGGCATCATCGAGATGATTGAGGAGATGGTCCGGGCCGTCGGCAAGACCAAGATGGCCCCCCCGTCCCTGGCCGACACCGAAACGGTTAAGGAGCGGGTGGAAGCCATCCTCGGAGGACGCCTCACCCAGACCCTGGCGCGGGGCGACGACAAGGTGGAGCGCGAGGAGGCCACGCGCCGCCTCAGCGCGGAGGTCTTGGAGGCGTTGGGGGAGGAGTTCGAGCCCAAGCTGGTGTCCAGCGTGTTCCAGTCCCTCCTGAAGACGGCGGTCCGGGACCGTATCCTTGAGCAGGGCGTAAGGCCCGACGGCCGCGGCTCTGCGGAGATACGCCCCATCACCGCCGAGGTGGGGGCGCTGCCCAGGACCCACGGCTCCGGCCTCTTCACCAGAGGGCAGACCCAGGTCTTGAGCATAGCCACCCTAGCCACCATGGGGATGAGGCAGACCCTCGACACCCTCAGCCCTCAGGAAACCAAGCGGTTCATGCACCACTACAACTTTCCCCCCTTCTCCGTCGGCGAGACGGGCCGCATGTTCACCGGACGCCGCGAAATCGGACACGGCGCCCTGGCTGAGCGCGCCATCGAGTCCATCATCCCCACAGAGGAGGAGTTCCCCTACGCCATAAGGATAGTTTCCGAGGTCCTGAGCTCCAACGGCAGCACCTCTATGGCCAGCGTGTGCGGAAGCGCCCTGGCCCTGATGGACGCCGGCGTTCCCGTCAAAGGCCCCGTCGCCGGCGTGGCCATGGGCCTGATAATGGGAGCCGACGGCCGCTATGCCGTGCTGTCGGACATTCAGGGCGTTGAGGACGCCTTGGGCGACATGGATTTCAAGGTGGCGGGCACCGCCAAGGGCATAAACGCCCTTCAGATGGACATAAAGATTCAGGGCCTCACCCAGGAGATACTCAAGAAGGCCCTGGAACAGGCGCGGGAAGGCCGCCTCCACATCCTCGACAAGATGGCCGAGGCCATCCAGACGCCCAGGAAGGAACTCAGCCAGTACGCGCCCAAGATGGTGCGAATAATCATACCCGTTGAGAAGATTGGCGCCGTAATTGGGCCGGGGGGCCGCAACATACGCGCCATCATAGAGGAGTCGGGGGCCTCGGTGGATATCGACGACAAGGGCGTCGTCATGATAGGCGCCACCTCTGACGACAGCATTCTGAAGGCGCGCCGGCGCATCGAGAACATGACCAGGGAACTGGAGGTTGGGGACATCTTCACCGGCAAGGTCGTCCGCTTGACCAACTTTGGAGCTTTCGTCCAACTGGTCCCCGGCAAGGACGGGCTCCTCCGCACTCAGGAGATGGCCTCGGCGGACAACGGCGTCACCATGGACCAGGAGATAACCGTCATGATTCAGGAGATCGACTCCATGGGTCGCATCAACCTGTCGCGACGGGCCATTTTTGGCGAGGGGGAGGCCCCCCCGCGGCCGGGCCCAGGCTCAGGCCCCAGGGGAGGGGGACGCCCCTTCTCCAACCGGCCGCCGAGGTCCCAAGGCCCGCCGCGCGACAACCGCCCCCGGCGCGACCGCCCCGGCCCCAGGGGAGGAGGCTTCGGAAACCGCCCTCCCCCCGGACGGTAGCGCGGCCCGGCGCCCCGCTCCCGGCGTCTGAGGCCCACCAGCTTAACTGCTAAATCGCACTCCCCCTCCCGGCCAGGAGGGGGAGTGGCTTCTACCCTTCAGGCAGCCGCTCCACCCGGCGCCCCGCGCCGCTACCCCCATCGTCAGGCCGCCCCCCACCCGGCGCCCTCGCCGCCCCTCTCGAATTCCCGCCTACCTTTCCGTCATTCCCGCGCAGGCGGGAATCCATCCCCTCTCCATCCGAAAACCAACCCTCAAAACCCCATTGCCGCCCGTAGGGGCGTCTGTGGCGCCCCCGCCGAGAGGGGGAACCTTCAGGAGGTCTGGCGTTAACCGACCGGCTCTTACCCGCGATTCGTGCTGGCGCGCGGTTACTCTGGAGTGATAGAGGAGAGAAGATGGATTCCCGCTGTCCCCCCTCCGTCATTCCCGCACCCCCTTTCCGTCATTCCCGCGCAGGCGGGAATCCATCCCCTCTCCATCCGAAAACCAACGCCTCAAAACCCCATTGCCACCCGTAGGGGCGTCTGTGACGCCCCCCGCCGAGAGGGGAACCTTCAGGAGGTCTGGCGTTAACTGACCGGCTCTTACCGGCGATTCGTGCTGGCGCGCGGTTACTTTGGAGTGATAGAGGAGAGAAGATGGATTCCCGCCTACGCGGGAATGACGGATAAGCGGGCGGACGGGAACGGCGGGAGGGGGAAGGCGGTGGAAATGGCGTCAGGAGGGGTTGTGGAGCGCCCATATGGAGCCGCCAGCGCTCTTCAAAACAAAAGTGGGCGCGCGCGCCCTTCCCGCCTGCGCGGGAATGACGGAAACGGAGCGGGAATGGCGGATGGGGGCGCGCCTGCCACGGCGTCAAAAAGATCCTGGGGAAGGCCGCCCCTTAGGTGACTAAACCGCCCGTCTCGGATACACTAGGCTGAAAGTCTTACCCGGAGAGTTCCATGGCAGCTATGAGAACGCTGGTCCACGGCGTCACCGGCCGCATGGGTCAAGAGGTCATTAAGGCCCTGTGCGCCGCCCCGGACATGGCTCCGGTGGGCGGCGTCTGCCGGAACCCCGCCCATCCCACCCTTGCCCTCCCCGACGGCTCCGGCTCCGTTCCCCTCGCCTCAGATATAGCCGGCCTCCTGTCCTCCGCCCACCCCGGCGCGGTGGTGGACTTTTCCAACGCGGAGGCGTGCGTTAAGGCCGGCCTCCAGACCCTGAAGGCCTCCATACCCTTCGTCACGGGGACATCCGGGTTGAGCGAGAAGGGCTTGGAGCTCCTGGACAGTGCCGCCCTGGAAGGAGGCGTCGGGGTCGTCGTCGCCCCGAACTTCGCCTTGGGCGCGGTCATCCTGATGAGCCTGGCCAAGAAGGCGGCGCCCTTCTTCGACTACGTTGACATAATCGAGGCGCATCACGAGCAGAAGATAGACGCCCCCTCCGGGACCGCCTTGGCCCTGGCCAGGGCAGTTTCCGACGGCAAGAGCTTCACCCACCGGGACCCCGAGAGGGAGACGCTGGCCGGGACCGCCGGCGGGCGGCACAAGGGCGTTGGCGTCCACAGCATACGCCAGCCCGGCCGCAGCGCCCATCACGACGTCATCTTCGGGGCGCCGGGCCAGACCCTCACCCTTAGCCACGACACCCTGAGCCGCGACTGCTACATGCCCGGCGTCCTCCACGCCCTGCGCCAAGTTGTTAACATAAAGGGTCTTGTGCTAGGCTTGGACAAAATCTTGGGGGTGTAGCGGGTTACGGTGCGTACAGACCTCAACATAGCGGTGGTGGGAGCCACGGGCGTCGTTGGCCGGACGCTGCTTAACATACTGGAGGAACGCCCCTTGCCCATCAACCACCTCCGGCTGCTGGCCTCCGGCCGCTCGGCGGGAACCATCACCTCGGCATTGGGTCAGGAGTTGGTGGTGCAGGAAGCGACGCCGGACTCCTTCGAAGGCGTGGACATCGCGTTCATCTCCGCAGGCTCCGACGTCAGCCGCCGCTTAGCGCCCGCCGCCGTGAACAGCGGGGCCTTGGTCATCGACAAGAGCTCGGCCTACCGGATGGACCCCGGCGTTCCCCTGGTCATTCCCGAAGTCAACGGCCGGGACGTTGAAGACCACCGCGGCGTCATCGCAACCCCCAACTGCTCGACGATTCAACTGGCCATCGTCCTCTATCCCCTGCACCGGGCCAATCCAATCAAGCGGGTCGTCGTAGACACCTACCAGTCGGCCTCCGGAGCCGGGGCCTCCGCCGTCAGCGAGCTGAACGAGCAGACCCGCGCCCTCGCGCAGGGCCGGCCAGTTCCCGTTCAGGCCATGCCCCACCAACTCGCCTATAACCTCTTCCCCCACATTGATGACCTCCTCCCCGGCGGCTACACGGGAGAGGAGGAGAAGATGATGAATGAGACTCGGAAGATACTTCATGACGAGGCGATTGGCGTCTCCGCCACCTGCGTTAGGGTTCCGGTAAGCGTCTCCCACAGCGAGGCCGTCCATCTGGAATTTGAGAACCCCATGGAGCCTCAAGAGGCCCTGCGCCTCCTTGACGAGATGCCGGGCGTCACCGTGACCCGTGATTCCTACCCCATGCCCTTGGACGTGGCCGGCTCTGATGACGTTTACGTGGGACGCGTCCGCCGCGACCCGTCCACCCGTAACGGGCTGGCCCTGTGGATAGTGGCCGATAACCTGAGGAAGGGCGCGGCCCTTAACGCCCTTCAGATTGCGGAAGAGGTGGTGAGCAGGGACTGCCTGCGGGTTCCAACCCTCAGCGCCTCGGCTGACCTGTAGCGGCCGCCTATGTCCAGCGACTTGATGGCCGCCCCTTGCCCATTCACCCCGGACGTTTAGGAGGTCTCTCATGGCAGAGCTTGGACGACTGCTAACGGCGATGATCACGCCCATGAAGGAGAACGGCGAGGTGGACTGGGACCAGACCAAGACCTTGGCCAACAAACTGCTGGACTCCGGCAGTGATGGCGTGGTGGTCGGCGCCACCACCGGCGAAGGCCCAACCCTCAGCCATGAGGAGAAGCTGCGCCTGTGGGGCGAGGTCAAGGGCGCGGTGGGCGAGCGCGGCGCCGTGGTGGCCAACACCGGCAACTACTCCACCAGCGAAAGCATTATGATGAGCAGGGAGGCCGAGGAGGTTGGCGTCGACGGGCTGCTTCTAACCGTGCCCTACTACAACAAGCCGCCCCAGGAGGGCATCTACCGGCACTTCAAGGCCGTTGCCGCGTCCACCCACCTGCCCTGCATCCTGTACAACATCCCCGGCCGCACCGGGGTTAAGATGTCCCTTGAGACCACCATCAGGGCCAGTCAGGTTGACAACATCGTGGGGGTGAAGGACGCCACTGAGGACTTCGACCTCATGGCCAACGTCATCGACGGGGCCGCCGACGGGTTCCGCATCTGGAGCGGCAACGACGGCGACACCTTCCCCCTCATGTGCTTGGGCGGCTACGGGGTCATCTGCGTGGTCTCCAATCTCTTCGGGAAGCAGATGCGAAGGATCATAGACCTGACCCTTGAGGGCAAGACCCAAGAGGCGGCGGCGGAGCACCGGCGGCTCCTGCCCGCCTGCAACGGCATGACGGGCATCGCCTCCAACCCCATTCCCATGAAGTACGCCATGAACAAGGTGGGATTCAGCGTGGGCCGGCCCCGGCTTCCCCTCATCCCCGCCGACGAGCGGATGGCGGCCCAGGTGGACAGGCTGTTGGAGATCTACCCCGTAGACCTGCCCCTCTGAGCGACACCCGCTCCCGCCCTTCCCGCCTGCACGGGAATGACGGAAAGGGGAGCGGGAGTGGCGGACGGAGGGGGGTAGCGGGTGCGTTGCGGCGTCGACGGCGCGGCGGGTGCGCGTTGCTCCTTAAATCATGCGCTCCAGCAAGACGGTCTCGTTGCGGTGCGGCCCCGTGGATATGAGGTGAAAGGAGCAGCCTATCAACTCCTCCAGCCGCCTCACGTACGCCACCGCCTCCGTGGGCAGCTGGGCCAACTCCGTGGCCCCGGCGGTGGGACTGTTCCACCCCGGCATCTCCTCGTAGACCGGCTCGCACCGCTCCAGCACTCCCGCGTTGCTTGGGAAATGGTCCAACGGCTCGCCATCCACCCGGTATCCCACGCAAATCTTCACCGACGAGAAGCCGTCCAAAACGTCAAGCCGGGTCAGGGCCAGGGAGGTGAACCCGTTGATGCGGTGGCTGTACCGGCCGGCCACGGCGTCGAACCACCCGATGCGCCTGGCCCGGCCGGTGGTGACGCCGTACTCCCACGCCAGTTCCCGCAGCATATCGGAGGTCTCGTCGGTCATCTCCGTGGGCATGGGGCCGCTGCCCACCCGGGTGGAGTAGGCCTTGAACACGCCGATAACGCCCTGAATAGACCGGGGCGGTATCCCCAACCCCGCCGCCGCCCCGCCCGCCGAGGCCGATGATGAGGTGACGTAGGGGTAGGCGCCGTGGTCCAGGTCCAGAAGCGTCCCTTGAGCGCCCTCCATAAGGATGGTCTCCCCGCGTTCGAGGGCCTTTCGCAGCAGGACGTCGGCAGGCCGTATCAGCCCCTTAAGCTCCTGCCGCCAGTGGGCGCACCGGTCCAACACCTCCTCAAGAGGCAGGGGGGGAGCGCCGTACAGCTTGGTAAGCGTCCGGTTCTTCAACTCAACAACGCTCTTGAGCCTTGGCAGCAGGCCCGCCTCCAAGTCGGCCAGGTCCCCGGCCCTAATCCCCATCCGGGCGGCCTTGTCCACGTAGGCGGGGCCCACACCCTTGCCGGTGGTGCCGAGGGCCGCGTCGCCCCGTTCCGCCTCCTCGAGGGCGTCGAGGGAGACGTGATAGGGCATAATGAGATGGGCGCGGTCGCTGAGGACTATCCGGCTGGTGTCCACCCCTCGCGCCTTGAGGCCCGATATCTCCTCCAAAAGCACGTCGGGGTTCACCGCCACGCCGTTGCCGATTACGCAGGTGACCCCCGGCTGGAAAACGCCGGAGGGCACGAGGTGCAGGGAAAAGGACCCGTTTTCGTTTATAACCGTATGGCCGGCGTTATTGCCCCCGGCGTACCTGGCCACCCACTGGGCTTGAGAGGCGAGGTAGTCAACGAGCTTGCCCTTCCCCTCATCCCCCCACTGGGCGCCAATCAAGGCGTAGGCCCCCATGGGCCCTCCTCTGCACAAGAATTTGGCCCCGATCGAGGCCCAGGGCAGTATAGCAAAAAGCAAGGCCCCTTTCTAGATATGGCTCCTTTCCGCCATCCAGCCCGCCGGCAACTTTTTGACCGTGATGGGCTATGCTATAATCGCTTTGGAGGGACGGCCCCGGCGGCCTCTCACTCTGAGGTGACCAAAGGCGAGGGCAATGTCAAACATCACCTTTCGGGGGGGAACAATGCGCTCCTTGAGCAACGAGCTTTGCGTGTTTTCGGGGAATGCCCATCGCGAACTGGCCGGCAGGGTCTGCTCCTACCTGGGAATCTCCTTGGGACACGCGGAGGTCTTTAAGTTTCCCAACGACAACACCTTTGTCCGCATAATGGACAACATCCGCGAGCGGGACGTTTTCATCATCCAACCCATCTGCGCCCCCGTTAACGACAACCTGGTGGAGCTGCTCATAATGATAGACGCGGCCAAGAGGGCCTCGGCGGGCCGGGTGACCGCTGTCGCGCCCTACTACGGCTACTCGCGCACCGACAAGAAGGACCAGCCCCGGGTTCCCATCACCGCGCGGCTGGTGGCCGACCTGCTGACCGCCGCCGGCGCCGACAGGCTCCTCACCGTGGACCTCCACGCCGGCCAGATTCAGGGCTTCTTCAACATACCCGTGGACGAGCTTACGGCCATGCCCATCCTGCTCAGATACTTCCGCGACAAGGCCCTCGAGGACCTGGTCGTGGCCGCCGTGGACGTTGGCATCAGCAAGCGGGCCAGGGACGTGGCCGAGCGGTTGGGCGTTCCCCTGGCCATCGTGGAGAAGCGGCGGGAGGGAAACAACTCCGAAGCCGAGAGCCTCAACGTCATCGGAGAGGTGGAGGACAAGACCGTGCTCACCTTTGACGACGAGATAGACACCGGCGGCTCCACCGTGGCCTCCGTCAAGGCCCTCAAGGAGCGGGGCGCGCGGGAGGTCTACGCCTGCGTGACCCACGCCCTCCTCTCCGGTTCCGCCGCCGAGAAGATAGTCGCCAGCCCCTTGAGGGAACTGGTGGCCACCGACACGGTGCCCCTCCGCAGCAAGGCCCTAGACGGCAAAATCACCACCCTTTCCGTGGCCCCCCTTCTGGGCGAGGCCATAAACCGCATCCATAACGGCCTCTCCGTGGGAGAGCTATTTAAGTAGGAAATCATGGTCAAACTCTTCGACAAAATCGTAGGAACCCCCCAGGAGCGCGTCAGAAAGAAGCACAAGCGTCACGTAGAGCGGATAAACGACCTCGAGGGGGAGTTCGAGGAACTCACCGACGCGGAACTGCGGGCCAAGACCGACGAGTTTCGCCTCCGGCTGGCCGGCCGAGAAGAGGAGGACGACATCCTGCCCGAGGCCTTCGCCGCCGTGCGGGAGGCGTCTAAGCGCACCCTCGGCCAGCGCCACTTCGACGTCCAGCTTATAGGCGGCGTCGTTCTTCACCGGGGCGCCATCGCCGAGATGAAGACGGGCGAGGGCAAGACCCTGGTAGCCACCCTCCCAAGCTACCTCAACGCCCTCTCCGGCAAGGGCGTGCACGTGGTCACCGTCAACGACTACCTGGCCCGCCGCGACCCCGTTTGGATGGGGCCTATCTTCCACAAGTTGGGACTCTCAGTCGGCTGCCTACAGCACGACTCCGCCTACCTCTACGACCCCACCGCCCAGGATGGCGACCCCAGCTACCAGCGTCTCCGTCCCATCAGCCGGCGGGAGGCGTACCGCGCCGACATAACCTACGGCACCAACAACGAGTACGGCTTTGACTACCTTCGCGACAACATGGCCCTGACCCTGGAGCTTCAGAGCCAGCGCGACCTTCACTACGCCATCGTCGACGAGGTCGACAACATCCTCATTGACGAGGCGAGGACACCCCTCATCATCAGCGGCCCCGCCCAAGAGCCGGTGCAGCTCTACTACACCATGGCCAAGCTGGCCCCCAGGCTCAAACCCGAAGAGGACTACCGCATGATAGACGAGAGGAGCCGGACCATCTCTCTAACGGAAGGGGGCATGTCCCGCATAGAGGGTTGGCTCAAGGTTAGCAACCTCTACGGGCCTGAGAACCTCCACCTGGTCCAGTACGTCGAGAACGCCCTTAAGGCCCACGTCCTCTACAAGCGGGATAAGGAGTACGTGGTGCGGGATGGCGAGGTGGTGATAGTCGACGAGTTCACCGGACGCCTCCAGCCGGGCCGCCGGTGGTCCGACGGCCTGCACCAGGCCATCGAGGCCAAGGAGGGCATCAGGGTCCAGCGGGAGACCACCACCTACGCCACCATCACGCTTCAAAACTACTTCAGGATGTACGGGAAGCTGGCCGGCATGACCGGCACCGCCCTCACCGAGGCCGAGGAGTTTCTGAAGATATACCGGTTGGACGTGGTGGTGATACCCACCAACGCCCCCCTAATTAGGGAGGACCGCGCCGACCTTATCTACCAGTCGGAGTCGGCCAAGTGGAAGGCCGTGGCCAAGGACATTGAGGAGATGCACACGGCGAACAGGCCCGTCCTGGTGGGCACCACCTCCATTGAGAACTCCGAGAAGCTAAGCGGCCTGCTGAAGAAGCGTGGCGTTCCTCATCAGACCCTCAACGCCAAGCAGCACGAGCGGGAGGCCAACGTGGTTGCGGAGGCCGGCCGCCCCGGGGCCGTCACCGTGGCCACTAACATGGCCGGCCGCGGCACCGACATCGTTCTTGGCGGCAACCCCGACAGCCTGGACATTAGCCTGGAGCAGTGGCGGCAGGACCACGACGCCGTGGTAAGCAAGGGCGGCCTCGTCGTAATCGGCACCGAGCATCACGAGGCCCGCCGCATCGACAACCAGCTGCGGGGTCGTTCGGGGCGGCAGGGCGACCCCGGCGAGACGCGCTTCTACGCCTCCATGGAAGACGAGGTCATCAAGCGCTTTGGCGGCGAGCGGGCCAAGAACGTGATGGACAAGGTCTCCGGCTGGGCGGGCTTGGACAAGGACGCCCCCCTGGAAAGCGGCATGATAACGAAAATCCTAAGCGGCGCCCAAAGCCGCGTTGAGGGATACCACTTTGAGACTCGCAAGCATCTGCTGGAGTTCGACGACGTCCTCAACCAGCAGAGAACGAACATCTACGACGAACGCAAGAAGATACTTATAGGCGCCGACCTTCGCGACGGTTCCCTCCGGATGGTCAGGGAGGAGATCGACAGGCTCGTAACGGAGCATCTCGCCGGCATAGACGCCGAAGAGTGGGACTATGCCGGCCTCGTAGACAACCTGCAAACAATTTTCCCCACTCCCCCGCCGGACTTCAGCAGCCCGGAGGCCCTGTCCGGCCTCAGCAGGCAGGAGATACAGGAGGCCCTTTCAGAGCACGCCGGTGAGGTGTACGACCAGAGGGAAGGGGAGATGGGCTCGGAGGAGACGCGCACCCTGGAACGGCTGATAATGCTCCGCTCCCTGGACATTCACTGGGTGGACCACTTGACCGCCATAGAGAAGCTGCGGCAGGGCGTGAACCTCCAGGCCTACGGCCAGCGCAACCCCTTGGTGGCCTATCAGACCGAGGGCCGCCGCATGTACCAGGAGCTTTTGGATAGGATGCGCCACGACGTTGTCCACAGCATTTACCGTATGACCCTGACCCCGGCGGCCGGCTCTATCAATTCCGGCGGCAACGGCCGCGCCGGGGCGTCGCCTAAGGCCAGCCCCATGGCAACCATCGGGAGGAGTGAGGCCGTGGCCGTGGGCGTCAAGAAGCTGGGCCGCAACCATCCCTGCCACTGCGGCAGCGGCAAGAAGTACAAGCGCTGTCACGGCGCGGGCTGATTCCCTCAGACATGACCGCCGGACCTTCCAACCAGGAAATCGCCGACCTCTTCGACCGCATGGCCGCCCTTCTTGAGGCCAAGGGCGACGTTATCTTCAAGATAAGGGCCTATCGCAGAGCCGCCGCCGTCATCGCCCAGCATCCCCAACCCTTGGCGCCTATGGCGCGCCGCGGGGAGGACTTGAAGAAGATACCCGGTGTCGGAGACGCCATCAGCAGGAAGATCCACGAGTTCGTGACCACCGGACGGGTGGCCGCCTACGAACGCTTGAAAGGTGAAGTTTCCCCCATCCCCAGCGACGAAACCGTTGAGTCCAACGCCAAGGTTCCCCAATGACCGCCGAACCCTACGCCCCCGTAACCGTCGTGGACCCTTCCCACGAAGTCCCCGCGTCAAGGGAGGCCGAGGCCCTGCGTCACCTGGCGGAGGGCGTGGCGGCGGGGCGGCCCTGGTGTGACGTGCTGTTGGAAACCATGAGCATGTGGACCGCGCCGGAAGAACGCAGGAACGGCCGCGTCTACAGGTACGTCATCCAGGGGGAGGCCTTCGACTGGCTGCTTCTGGTCGAGCGGATGCACCCCATCCTGGATGGCAGCGTTCCCGCTCAGGAGATGGAAGACCTGCTGTTTGACGGGCGGATGCCTGCCCACGTCAGCGTTGATAGCGTGAAGGCCCACCTTGGCTACAACAAGTACCGGGGCATCCTCAACTTCTGGTACGGCGTGGTGGTGGAGGGCGCCCTGCACCTGGCGGTGGAGGAGGAGGCGCGCAAGGAGATGCGGGCCAGCGGCCGCGTCGACGTGGAGGACATGAGCGAGGCGGCCTTCCGGCGCATTTACGACGCGGACCAACTCGATTTGATGGCCCGGTTCCGAAAGGAGATGGGCTACCCCAAGCGGGCCGGACTCACCCTGACACAGGTTAAGGAGTTCACTTACTGGCTCTTCAAGTTCAGGCTCCGGTACTGGGACCCGGCCCGGGTGGCCAGCGACACCCGCAAAGGCCTCGAATGGCTGCAACGGGTGCGCGGCAGCGCCAACCCCCTGTAGGTTTGTTTACATAACCGGGCTCTGCGCCGCCCATCGCGCTACTCCCGCCCCGCCTCTGCCACCCATAACGCCATCCCCGCTTTTCCCTTCCGTCATTCCCGCGAAGGCGGGAATCCATCCCTTCCCGCCGGCGTTGCGCCACGGCAACCGCGCCACGGCCCGCCGCCATCCCCGCTCCGCCAGTCCCCCTCCTATCCGTCATTCCCGCGCAGGCGGGAATCCATCTTCTCCCCTCTGTTACGCCTCGGCAACCGGCGCGGCGCAGTGACGCTCCTCCCGTCCGTAAGGGGCAGAACCGTTACAGTCAGCCCCACGTTAGGAGAGCGCCTAATGGTGACGCCGGAGTTTGGGGCTTTGGTTCTGCTGTGTAGGGTTCCTGGATTCCCGCCTGCGCGGGAATGACGGGAGGGAAAAGCGGGAGTGACGGGAGGGAGACGGGCCGCGCTGTTACAACCGAGTCGGTTATCGGTTACTTGGCCGCAAGAAGGGGATGGATTCCCGCCTGCGCGGGAATGACGGATGTGGGGTGCGGGAATGACGGAACAGGGGGAGGCGCGCGTTGGAACGAGGGTAACCCGGCGGCGGATGACGGACACCTAACGCGCAGAACCAGCGCTCTTCAAAACATAAGTGGTCGCACGCGCCCTTCCCGCCTGCGCGGGAATGACGGAAATGAGGGCGGGGACACCAGCCGTCACTCAGGCAGCTGCGACAGGGCCTCCTCAAGCCGCTCGGCGCGGCCCCGCAGCCCGGCGGCCCGCTCCTTCTCGCGTTCCACCACCTCTTGGGGGGCCTTGGACGTGAAGCCGGCGTTGGAGAGCAGGGCCTCCACCCGGGCGAGGCGCTTGCGCGTCTCCGCCAACTCCCCCTTCAGCCGGCCCCGCTCGGCGGCCAGGTCCACCACCGCGCCGAGGGGAAGGCCAACGATGACCTGGCCGGCCACGACGGTCACCACGCCATCCTTCCCGCCGCTGGTCGCCGTATCCGGCGCCGCCACAAGGGAGTCCAGCTTTGCCAGGGCCTTCACGGCCTCCCGCTCCTCTCCCACAAGGTAATCGTGGCCCTTGGCGTCCAAAATGGCTTGCAGCTTCCTGTTGGCGTCTATGCGCAGCTGGGCCCGCACGTTCCGAATGGACCTGACCACGGCCGTCAACTGAGCCATCTCGCCCTCGGCTTCAGGGTCGGTCCTTGCCGGGTCCTCCTGGGGGTAGGCGGCTATCATAACCGACCCGGTCAGGTCGCCCTCGGCGGGCAGCCGTTCCGTCAGCCTGCGCCAAATCTCCTCGGTGACAAAGGGCATGAAGGGGTGAAGCAGGCGCAGGGTCTTCTCCAAGACGTGAGCCAGGGCCGGCAGTGGAGAGGGGTCGCCGCCCTCCCTTAGCCGAACCTTGGCCAACTCGATGTGCCAGTCGCAGAACTCGTTCCATAGGAAGTCGTAAAGCTCCCTCTGGGCCTCGCCAACCTCGAACCTCTCCAGGTGATGGTTGACGCGGCGGGCCGTGTGATTCAGCCTGCTGACTATCCACCGGTCCTCCCGGTGACTGAGGTCGGGCAGGTCGCGCCAGCCCGCGGCGTCGGAACCGGTCTCCACGGCGCGGAGCACAAAGCGGGATGCGTTCCACAGCTTATTGGCGAAGTTGCGGCTGGACTCCAGCTTCTCCTCGCTCAAACGCAGGTCGTTGCCCGGCGCGGCGCCGGTGGTCAGGGCGAAGCGGAGGGCGTCGGAGCCGTAGCTGTCTATCAGGTCCAGGGGGTCAAGCACGTTGCCCTTGGTCTTGCTCATCTTCAGCCCGTGGGCGTCGCGCACCATGCCGTGAAGGAAAACGGCGTTGAAGGGCGGCTCTCCCGTGTTCTCAATGCCCATCATTATCATGCGGGCCACCCAGAAAAAGAGGATGTCGTAGCCCGTTTCCATTACGCTGGTGGGGTAGAAGTAGTCCAGCTCCTCGGAGTCGTCGGGCCAACCCAGGGTGGAATGGGTCCACAGGGCCGAACTGAACCAGGTGTCCAGCACGTCAGAGTCCTGGAGTATATTGGTGGAACCGCAGCCCCGGCACCGGCTGGGGTCTTCCACCGCCACCGTAACGTGGTCGCAGCCGTCGCAGTACCACACCGGGATGCGGTGCCCCCACCACAACTGGCGGCTTATGCACCAGTCGCGGATGTTCTCCATCCAGTTGGCGTACACGCGGGCGTACCGCTCCGGCACAATCCGCACCTTGCCGGACTCCACGGCCTCAATGGCGGGAAGGGCCAGGGGTTGAATCTTTACGAACCACTGCTTGCTGACCAGAGGCTCAACCACCGTGGCGCAGCGCTGGCATCGCCCCACCGAATGGGGATGGGCCTCGGTTCTCTCCAGAAGTCCCAGGCCGTCGAGGGCCTTTGCCACCGACTCCCGGGCCTCGTCCCTGTCCTGTCCCTCAAAAGGCCCCGCCTCGTCCGTCAGGAGGCCGTCATTGCCGATGGCGGCCACTATGGGCAGCCCGTGGCGTTGGCCTATCTCGAAGTCCACCGCGTCGTGGCCGGGGGTCACCTTAAGGGCGCCGGTGCCGAACTCCGGGTCGATGGCGTCATCCCCCACGATGGGGAGCCTGCGCTCGATGAAGGGCAGAACGGCCTCCCTTCCCACCAAATCCTTGTATCGCGGGTCTTGAGGATGAACGGCCACGCCGGTGTCTCCCAACATCGTCTCCGGGCGCGTGGTGGCCACGGTTATGAAGCCGTCTTCGCCGGCGATGGGGTACTTGACATAATAGAGGGCGCCCTGGGCCTCCTGGTACTCAACCTCCAGGTCCGACAGGGCGGTGTGACAGCGAACGCACCAGTTGATAATCCGCTCGCCCCGGTAGATGAGGCCCTTGTCGTGCAGGTTGACGAAGGTGGTGCGGACGGCCCTGCTCGGCCCCGGGTCGAGGGTGAACCGCAGGCGCGACCAGTCGCAGGACGCGCCCATGCGCTTCAACTGCTCGTCAATGGCGCTGCCGTACTGCCGCACCCACTGCCACATCCTCTCCAAGAACCGCTCTCTGCCCAACTCCTGCCGGGTGACGCCCTCCTTGGCAAGCTGCCGCTCCACCACCACCTGAGTCGCTATGCCGGCGTGGTCTTTGCCGGGCAGCCACAGGGCCGCTTCCCCCAGCATACGATGCCACCTCACCAGAATGTCCTCCATGAAGAAGGTCAGGGCATGGCCCAGATGAAGGTCGCCGGTGACGTTGGGCGGCGGCATAATGACCACGAAGGGCTTCTTGGACGGGTCTACTGAGGGAGTGAAGTACCCCTTGTCCATCCAGAACTTGTAAATGTCCCCCTCCACCTCTGAGGGGTTATAGGCGTGGGGCATCTCCCTGGGAGTCGCTAATCTCATGGGCTGTTCTTCTCTCATGTGGAGTTTGTCGGGTCTCTGTTGGAATCAGGCCAAGCCATTCCCGCGCGACCTCGCATTCGATGGGGCTTTTCAGGGGGGCCTTTCAGGGGGGAGAATTCCCGGCGGCCATCAGGTCTCTCACCCTGTCTAGTATATGATGGGCGAGTGCCTCCTTGGACATCAGCGGCAGGTCGTCAACCTGGCCGTTCCCGCTCAGGATGAGGGCCTTGTTGGAACCGGCGCCGAACCCGCTGCCGGCGCGGGTGATGTCGTTGGCCACTATGAGGTCAAGACCCTTGTCAGTCATCTTCTTGCGGGCGTTCTCAACCAGGTCCTGGCTCTCGGCGGCGAACCCCACCTTGATGATGGAACCCTGAACGTCGCTGAGGATGTCCGGATTGCGGGTCAACTCCAGGGTCATGGAGCCGGCGTCCTTCTTCAGCTTCTGGTCGCTGGGACGTTGCGGGCGGTAGTCGGACACGGCGGCGGCCATGATGAGGGCATCGGCGCCGGCCGCCGAGGCGTGGACCTCCCGCGCCATCTCCAATGCGGTCCGCGCCCGCGCCACCTTCACCGCCGGGGGGTTGGGGAGTCCCTCTGCGGCGGTGACCAAGACGGTTCGTGCGCCCCGGTCCCTGGCCGCCTCAGCGAGGGCGTGGCCCATCCTCCCCGATGAGCGGTTGGTGATGACGCGGGCCGGGTCTATGGGCTCCTGAGAGCCGCCCGCGCTTACCACGATAGACCTCCCGGCCAGGTCGCCGTTTCTTCCGAGGATGGCCCTCGCGTGGCCCATCAACTCAGGGGTCTCCGCCATGCGGCCCCGGCCCCGCTTGCCGGACGCCAGGTATCCGGCATCAGGCCCAACGATGCGAACGCCCCGGCCCTCCAGCCGCTTCAGGTTCTCTTGGACGGCCGGGTTATCGTACATGTAGCCGTCCATAGCGGGGGCAATCAGCGTCGGGGCCTTGGTCGCCAAGAAGGTCGTGGTCACGGGGCTGTCGGCCAGCCCCAGGGCCATCTTGGCGATGGTGTTGGCGGTGGCCGGGGCCACCAGCATGATATCGGCTCCCTCGGCTAGCGCCACGTGCTCCACGCTGAACTCGGACTGGACGTCAAAGAGGTCTAAGACCACCGGGCGGTGGGTTATGCTTCTAAAGGCCAGGGGGGTGACGAACCGGGCGGCCCCGCCGGTCATGGCCACGTCCACCAGGGCGCCGGCCTGGGTCAGCTTGCTGGCCAAGTCCAGGGCCTTGTAGCAGGCGATGCTGCCCGTCACGCCAAGGACAACCCGCCGCCCATCCAAGACCGGTATCCTCACCTAATCCCTCTGCTCCCGGTTCATTTCGTAAATCATCCTCAGGCCGATTAGTGTCAGGTCGGGATTGGCCGCGTCGAACACGCGGGTTCCCCCGGCGATGACCCGCGACAGCCCGCCGGTGGCAATCACCTTGGCATCGCCGCCAAGCTCCTCCTTGAAGCGACGCGCCATCCCCTCCACCAGGCTGACGTATCCCAGAAAAATGCCCGATTGAAGGCTTTCAACGGTGCTGCGCCCGATGGCCTGCTTGGGGAAGGCCGTGGGCGCGCGGCGAAGCTGGGACGTGGCTTGGTGCAGGGCCTCAGCCGCCACCTCAATGCCCGGCGCGATGGCCCCGCCGAGGTAGTCGCCCTCCGAGGAAATGGCGTCGAACACGGTGCCCGTGCCGAAGTCCACCACTATGGTCGGCCCGCCGTACAGGCGATAGGCGGCCACGGCGTCGGCCACCCGGTCGGCCCCCACGTCGCGGGGGTTGTCGTACAGTATGCGAACCCCCGTCTTTACGCCGGCGTTCACGGTGAGGGGCGCCACGTTAAAGTACTCCCGGCACACCTCTTCGAAGGTGGAGGTCAGGGGCGGCGCCACGCTGCAAAGGCAGGCCCCGTCTATGCTCGCCGCCGACACGCCCTTGAGGGCCATGATGTTGATGGCGCTCTCCCCGTATTCGTCGGCCAGCCGCCGCGCGTTGGTGGATAGGCGCACCGTGCAGGTCAGCTGCTGGCCATCGAAAACGCCCAAACTTATGTTGGTGTTCCCTATGTCGATGGCTAAAAGCATGGCGTCCCTTCCCGTGCGATTATAGGTTAGGTTTGCGACTCCAGCAACGCCTTGAGCCGTTCCACCCTTGAAGCCCTGCCCCCACTGTGCTACGTTGTGCCTTCATCCACGCGTCGCAAGGGGGCACGCGTCGCAAGGGGGAAAGTTCATGCGTATAGTTTCCCTCCTTCCCAGCGCCACGGAGATAGTCTACGGCCTGGGTCTGGAGGACAGCCTCTACGGGGTCAGCCACGGCTGCGACTTCCCCCCAAGGGTCAGGCAGAAGCCCGTGGTGGCCCGCAGCCTGGTTGAGCCGGAGGGAAGGACGAGCGGTGAGATTGACGCCGCCGTTGCGGAACGCGTCAGAGACGGCGCGCCCATCCACGCCATCGACCCGGAGGCCCTGCGGGACGCGCGGCCCGACCTGGTCCTAACCCAGGGCCTCTGCGACGTGTGCGCTGTGCCCTTACATCAGGCGGCCGAGGCCATCGATAGCCTGCCCGTCAAGCCGCGGGCGCTCTCCCTTGACCCCCACTCGCTGGATGACCTGTTCAGCGACGTGCTCAGGGTGGGAGAGGCCGCCGGCGCGGTGGAGAAGGCGCAAACCCTGGTTGACTCCCTGAAGCGGCGCCGGGACTCGGTGGCCGCCTTGGCCGCGTCTGCCGAGACCAGGCCCAGGGTCGCCTGCCTGGAGTGGCTGGACCCACTGATGGCGGCGGGCCACTGGATGCCTGAGATGGTGGAACTGGCCGGCGGCTCCGACTGCCTGGCGGAAAGGGGCCAGCCGTCCTTCAAGGTGGAATGGCCCAGGATTGTTGAGGCTCAGCCGGAGGTGGTCGTGGCCATGCCCTGCGGCTTTGACGTTCGACGAGGCATCGCCGAGGCGCGCCTCCTCATGGAGAGGGACGGTTGGGACTCACTGCCGGCGGCGGCCGGTCACCGGCTCTTCGCGGTGGATGGCGGGGCCTACTTCAGCCGCCCGGGTCCCAGGCTCATCGACGGCCTGGAACTGATGGCTGAGATGCTGCATCCCGAAAGGGTCTGCGGCCTGGCGCCTCCCGGCGGCGCGGCGCGGATATACGGCCCGATCTTTAGGGTCAGTTGATGCGGGGCTTCCGGCGCTTCTCCAACTCGCGCCTCGCCATGGCCAGCCGCTCCTCAAGGAGGGGCAGCGTCCGCTCCAGCCGCTCCCTCACCGAGGACATCTGCAACAGGTACTGGCCCACCATCGGCGGGTAGGCCACGGACCGGGCCGCGGCGTAGGAGAGGGCCAGGGGGTCTTCCGGCGTGTCTATGGACTGGGCCCATCCGCCCTTTATGGCCTCTAGTGTCCGCCAGTACTCGCTCAAGACTGCGCCAACCCTGCCCGGCAGGTCGCCCATATCCTCCTCCACCTCGTCCTCCAGGTACTCCACCCTGCCCACCAAGTAGGGGGTCTCGCGGACTATCTCCCGGATGCTGAACCGCCTTTCCCCCACCGTCTCAATCCTGTAACGCCCCTGAATGCCGCGCTCCGCCTTTGTGATGCGGGCGGTGGCCCCCACCTGGTGGGGTGAAGCCGGGCCTCCCACCTCAAGCCCCTCCTTAATGAGGACCACGCCGAAGGGCGAGTTGTTTTGCAGGCTCTCCCCAATCATCAGCTTGTAGCGCTCCTCAAAGACGCGCAGGGGCAGGCGCCCCCCCGGAAAGAGGATTACGTTTAAGGGAAAGAGCGGCAGTTCTTCCAGGTTCACCTTGGCTCACGGCTCCGATTCCTTGGGTCTTGACGGCTAGTATAATGAGGCCGGCGGCGTTGGGCAACACGGCGTTGGGACTGGCCGCGTCGCTGGAGCGGGGCGCGGTTGCCCCTCTACGCATCCTGCATTATACTAAGCCGACTTTACGCAAGGCCGCCGCCTTTCAGGTCTGCCTTGGAGGAATCACGATGACGCGCAGCCCCTCGCGACGCCCTCTCGCCATTCTTGGCGCGGCCCTGCTGTCGCTGCTCCCCCTGGTGGCGTGCTCCGCCGATGCGTCCTCCCTGCCGGCCTGCGTAGATGAAGACCGGGCCCTGAACTACGGGTTCTACGCCTTCTTTGAACCCCTCAGCTACAGCCTCAGCGAAGACCCCGCCTCCCCGGACTTCAACTCCCACCGCGGCTACGAAGCCGACCTCCTGACCGCCCTCGAGTCCCTGGAAGGCCCCAACCTCGCCTTCAGCCGCTCCCCCATTGAGGCTTGGGACGGAATCTGGCTGCTGCCCTCCACCGGCAGGTACGACGTTGTTGGTGGCGGCATCACCATCCTCGACTCCCGGACGCGGGACGCATCAGGCAATGAGGCCGTCCGGTTCACTTCGGGACACGTGGGCTTCCGGCAGTCCCTCCTCGTGCGCGCCGGGGACGCCCAGCGTCTGGCCTCCTACGACAGCCTCACCTCCAGCGTGCGGGTTGGCGCCCTGGCCGGGACGACCGGCGAGGCCCGCGTCCTGCAAATCGTCGGCCTTGCGGATTCCCAAGGCGTCCTGGCCGCCGGCGCGCGGGTGGAGACGCCCCAAGGAGAGGTCGTCGCCGACGGCAGCGCGGACTTCTTCATCACCTCCGCCGGCGAGTCAGCCAACCTTGCCGGGCGCTCGCTGCTGCACCCGCCGTCGGACTCCATGCCGCAGATAGTGTATCTCGGCAGCGAGGCGGGCGAGAACGAGCTCCTACAAGCCCTTGCCGACGGAGACATAGACGCCGTCGCCAGGGGCGAAATCGGCAACCTGGACGCCACCCGCGCCGCCGTCCGCGACTACGGCGTCGACTTCGCCGTTACCGCCCTCGACGACGCCGTAGAGCTTGGCGGCTTCACCCTCGCCGCGGGTGACGCCGAGCTTGCTTCCTGCATTGACGAGAACGTCAACCGTCTAACGAACAACCGCGCCATAGGCTACAAGGAGTGGCTGGATAACCCATCCGTCTTCATGGAGCGGGCCGCCACGGTCAACAGGGAAAGCTAAAACGTCACACCTCAGCGCCCGCCCCCTCAGCGTCGGAACACCAAGCCCTGAAGCGAAGGGAGACCCTAAATGAGTTCACCGCCAAAGAAGGCCCCCGCCGATATTTGGAGCCAAACCGATATCCGTGACTACCTCTCCGAGTCCGCCCTCACCGTTGGCGCCGGATCACCCACCGACGCCGGGGCCGGCTGGATGCTTCCCACCCCCCATCCCGACCCCATCATCGCCGCCGGGGGCATCCCCGACGCTGGCTCCCTCCCCGCGCGGGAGATACAGGAGGCCCTTGAACGCGTCCTCAGCCGCGCCCCGGACGTGGCCCTCCGCTACGGCGGCGTCCTGGGCTTTGAAGACCTGCGCGCCATCCTCGCCGAACGCCAGAGCGCCATGGACGGCCTGGCCCTGGACCAGGACAACTTCATCCTGCACAACGGCGGCTCCGGGTGCCTTGACAACATCTGCCGCGCCTTCCTTACCCACGGCGACGTGGTGATTACGGAAGGCCCCGCCTACTCCGGAACCACCCGCGCCATCCGGGGCCACATGGCCGAGTTGATTGAGGTGGCCGTGGATGACGACGGCCTATCCATTAGCGGCGTGGCGGCCGCCATAGAGCGGGCCAACTCCGAAGGCAAGCGGGTCAAGTTCGTGTACCTGAACCCCGACTTCCAGAACCCCACGGGGACGACCCTTTCCGAGGAGCGGCGCCTGGCCCTCATTGAGCTATGCGCCAACCACCGGATTCTCATAGTGGAGGACTCCACCTACTCCGAGCTCTTCTTTGACGCCCCGCCTCCTAGCTCCATATACGCCATGGCCGGCGGCGCGGGCGTCCTCAGGCTGGGAACCTTCAGCAAGATCATCGCCACGGGGCTGAGGGTCGGTTGGGTGCAGGCCTCGAAGGAACACATTGACGCCCTCGGCAGGGTGCGCTTCGACATGGGCACCAGCCCTCTTATCCTTCACACCCTGGCGGAGTTCATCCGCTCCGGCAGCCTGGATCCCCACATAGAGCGGATGCGCGTCATATACGCCGAAAAGTGCGCCACCCTCAGCGAATCCCTTCACGAGGGCTGCCAGCCCTACGTCCGATTCACCAAGCCCGGCGGCGGCTTCTTCTTCTGGTTCGAGTGCATCGGCGCGCCCTCCAAGGAGGTCGCTGCCGCCGCCGCCGAGGAGGGACTGCTATTCCCGCCGGGAACCACCTTCTTCCTCGACAAAGAAAACACGCCCGACACCCACGTCCGCCTGGCCTTCAGCAACGCCTCCCTGCGGCACCTGGCCGAGATAGGCCCCAGGCTGAAGGCGGCCTTCCTCAAGGTGGTGGACTGACCCCGGCGGCGTTCCCGGTAGATGCCCCGGCCCTTCCCCCGCGGCCTGACCCGCCAACAACAGGGTATTCCCATACGGGCGAGAATATGGCAATAATAGGGGCAGTCCCGTGCGAGCCCTCATCTTCATAGCCCTAACCGTTGCCCTGTGGGTCTTCCTTGGCAGCTCCCTGCAATGGGTCGCGGCCCTGGCCGGCCTCCTCATGGGCGTTCTGCTGCTCCTCTTCACGCGCAGGACCCTGCTGGCCGGCACATTCACGGGCGGTGGGAAGGGGTGGCGCCACCCGCTAGACGCGGCCATAGGCATGACCCTGTACGCTTGGGCCATAGTCCGCTCCAACCTGAGGGTCGCCTTCCTGCTCCTCTCCTTCCGGCGCCCCGTGCGGCCGGCCCTTCTCAGGATTCACCTTGGAGAGATGGGGGAGTTTGAGCAGACGATACTGGCGAACTCAATCACCCTCACCCCCGGGACCATATCCGTTGACTTCTCCACGGACCGGCGCTCCCTCTACGTCCACGTCCTCGACGGGGCCGACGTCGACGCGGCCCGCGCTGAGCTTCTGGACCACCTGGAACTGCACTTTGGAAGGCGGCTGCGATGGTGGACGTCGCCCTCGACCTAGCCCTGGGCCTTCTGGCGGCGGCCCTGGCCATAGCCTTCTTCAGGCTGCTCAGAGGCCCCTCGTCCGTAGACCGGCTATTGGCCATCGAGACCTCCTCCGTGATAGTTCTGGGAATAATCGCCATCGCGTCCATACGCTACTCACGGGAACTGTTCGTGGCCGTGCTCGTTATCGCCGTTCTGGGCCTCGTATCCTCCATCGCGGTATCCAAGTATCTGGTCAAAGGCAGGCCCTTCTAAGTGAACATAACGGAGGTCGTTGGCTCTCTTCTCGCGCTGGCGGGGGCGGCTTGGACACTGCTGGGCGCCTTGGGGTTGCTGCGTTTCCCCGACGTGTACACCCGGCTGCACGGCGCGGGCCTCGGCTCCAGCGGAGGAATTACCCTGATACTGGTGGGCGCGGCGGTCCACTTCTCATCCCACGCCGTCACCTTCAGCCTGCTGGCCCTGCTGACCATTGTCTTCATTCTGCTGTCCTCGCCCCTTGGCTCCACCGCCATGCTCTGGGCGGCCCACCGCACCGGGACCCCGCAGATGGCCGTCCCGGTGGTGGACGAAATGGACGCCTGCGACGACGCCGAACCGGAGAAGACCGCCGCCCCACCCCAAGATCCCTCTCCCTCTGCGCCACCGCCTCCCTAACGCCCCGTGGTCAATCCGTCTCAACCAACTCATCGTAAGGCGCATCCAGGGGCCAATTCATTGACAACCCTTTTCCCCAACGCCTACAATCGCCCGTAGCGGCGCGTCCTTGGGCGCAACCCCGCCCTAGTCCCACATCAAAGACCCCTTCAGAACATCAGCAGGAGGTCACAGGTTGGCTACTTACGCCGTAGAGGTGGTTTACAGGGGCATCTTCCAAAAGAGCCTCTCCCGCAACATCTGCCGCTCCATCGTTCTGGCGTCCCGGTTGGAAGGGAAGATCGGCACCGCCTTCGGACGGTATGGCGACTCCCCCGAACGGAACGGCATCCCCGCCAAGTACTTCGCCGTCGTCGCTGGCGACCCGGTGGAGCTTGAGGAGTACCTGGCCCAGTACGAACCCACCGAGGTGGACGTTTCCATCGTGGTGGACGACACCCTCTGCAAGGGCGTCGAGTCGTGGGCCTGGTACGGCCTCCAGCCCATCAACGCCCTCACCAAGCCCGATGGCGCCGTCCTGGTGACCTCCTACCAGGAGCCGGAGCAGTTGAAGGAGGACATTCACGTCAAGGACCAGCCCTACGACCTGGCCATACTCAAAGGCTCCAAGAGCTTTTCGGGTCTCTGGGTATACAAGGATGACCACACCGACGTTAGGATACTCGGCGCCCTGGCGCGCATATGCCCCGACATGGTGGGCCTCGACTCCTACAAGGAGGCCATTCTCCAGCAGTGGGGCGACCAGAGGAAGGTCACCTCCGCCGAGCGCGCCTTTGAGCGGGTGCGACGCTCCCCCGTGGAGCCCGGCGAGGGCAACCCCGCCGAACCCTTCAGCTTTGACCTGCCCGGTTGGGAGGTCATGGAGGAGGCCCTGGTCATCCCCGGCATTGAGCCGGGAGGCGGCTTTCGAGGCGGCGAGGGCGGGTTTGAGCCCGTGCGGAGTTCCGTCTTCAAGAAGTTCTCCACCCGGACTATGCGCCCCGTCGTCAACTTTGAGACCTGCACCAAGTGCACCCTCTGCTGGCTCCAGTGCCCCGACTCCTGCTTCGACGTCACCCCCGACGGCCTCTACGACGCCAACATGGAGGCCTGCTGCGGCTGCGGTGTCTGCGAGGACGTGTGCCCCGTTCCCGACTGTATAACCATGGTCGGCGAGGAGGCCTTCAGCGACAACGACAGCCAGCACGACCACTGGCGCCGCGACCGCGACGACTACATGGGTTGGCTGCGCGACAAGATAGCCTTGGGCAAGAGCGAGACCAGGTCCCACGGCTTCCACCACGTTGGCCAGTACGATGAGGAATCTCAGACAGTGGAGGTTGGCTATGACGACTGAGACGCGGGTCGGACCCCTGGAGACCGAGGAGCTTATAAGCGGCAGTGAGGCCATCGCCCGGGCCTGCGCCCTCGCCGACGTGGACGTCATCACCGCCTACCCCATCCGGCCCTACGACACCGTTATGCAGTTCGTGTCCAAGCTCATCGCCAACGGGGAGCTTACCTGCGAGTACATCGTGGCCGAGAGCGAGCACTCCCAGTTTGAAATCGTGAAGCACGCCTCCGCCGTCGGGGCCCGGGTGTTCACTGGCTCCAGCGGCGTCGGCTGGTTCTACGCCTTCGAGGCCCTGGCCGTGACCTGCGGCCTGCGTCTGCCCATGGTCGCGATGGTCGGCAACCGCGCCCTAGACGACCCCGGGGCCTTCGGTTGTGAACATAACGACGCCCTGGCCGTCCGCGACCTGGGTTGGCTCCTCAACTGGGCCGCCACCGCTCAAGACTGCATCGACACCGCCTTCCTGGCCTGGCGGGTGGCCGAGGACCCCCGCGTCTTCCTGCCCTGCGCCATCAGCACCGACGGGGCCTTCCTGACCCACTCGCAGCAGATTGTGAAGGTCCCCGATAGGAGTCTGGTGGATAAGTTCCTGCCGCCTTACGACAGGGGCAAGTTCCAACTCCACCCCGACAACCCCATAACCATCGCGCCCCAGGTCAACGAAGACTGGCTCATGGAGATACGCCGCCAGACCGACGCCGCCATGCGCCGCGCCAGGGACGTTATCATTGAGGCCCACCAGGAGTTCGTCGATATCTTTGGCCGCGGCGGCGACCCCTTCCTTGAGGAGTACATGACCGACGACGCCGACGTGGTCCTCATCGGCATGGGCACCCTCGCCCTCCCCCTGAAGGTCACCGTGCGGCGGATGAGGGAGAAGGGCCACAAGGTGGGGTTCATTCGCGTGAAGTGGTTCCGGCCCTTCCCAGGCCCCGAACTCCTTGAACTGCTGCCCCGCTTCAAGGCCGTCGGGGTCATCGACCGGGACTACTCCCTGGGTTCCCCCCTCAACGGCGGCGTCCTCTTCAACGAGGTGCGCTCCATCATGTACTCGGCCCCGGAGCGCGTCCCCATCATCGGGTTCGTGGCCGGGTTGGGAGGCCGCGAAATCACCATCCCATCCACCCGGCAGATGTTTGAAATCACCCAGAAGGCCGCCGACGAAGGCGGGACAGACCAAGAACTTCATTGGATTGGAGTAAGGGAGTAGCCATGACCACCACACAGCAGCTTGTGCCCCTCAGAGGAGTTAAGCAGTCACCCCTGGAGGAGCTTTTCACCTCCGGCCACCGCACCTGCCAGGGATGCGAGTCGGCCCTGGTTATGAAGCTCATGATTAAGGCCGCCGGCCCTCGGACCATCGTGCTAGGCAGCACCGGCTGCATGTACGTGGCCAACACCACCTACTACTCCACCCCCTGGGTCGTCCCCTGGATGCACACCCAGTTGGGGTCCTCCGGCTCCGCGGCCCTCGGCACCGCCGCCGGCCTCAAGGCCCTCATGCGCAAGGCCAAAATGAAGGATGAGCCTATCAACGTCATCGCCTTCTGCGGCGACGGCGGCGGCGCCGACATGGGCCTGTCCGCCATCTCCGCCGCCCTCACCCACAACGAGTACAACCTCCTCATCCTGCTATACGACAACGAGTCCTACGCCAACACCGACATCCAGGTGTCCGGCTCCTCGCCGTGGGGCGCCAACTCCACCTTCAGCCCCCCGGGAACCCTCCACCGCATCATGAACCGTCGCTGGAAGAAGAACACGGCGGGAATGCTTGCCGCCGGGCATCCCCAGGCCCGCTACATCGCCACCGGCTGCGCCTCCTACGCCACCGACATGATGAACAAGGTGCGAAAGGCCCTCACCATCGGCGGCCCCACCTTCATGCACACCCTCGACCCGTGCCCCAAGGGTTGGGACTACGACCCCATGTACTCCCACGAACTCGGCGTCCTGGCCGTGCAGACCGGCATCTGGGTGCAGTACGAGGTTGAGGACGGCAAGATAACCCTCAACGGCCCCTCCAAAGTGCTGGCCAGGGGCAAAAAGCGCCTTCCCGTGGAGGAGTACCTCAAGCGCCAAGGCCGGTTCGCCCACTTCACCCCCGAAGACGTCGCCTACTTCCAAAGCCAGATCGACGAGATGTGGGAAAAGTGGTGGATCCCAGGCGTCGTGCCCCCCGGCCCCCAAGACCCCTAGGCCGCCGCGCGTACAGCCACGGCGGGGGTCGGACAGGAGGCTGCTAGAGTTGTGGGTGTTTAAGCGCAAGAATCGAAGTCGAAAGCAGGGAAAAAGTCCTCTCTGCCAAGAGGAACAGCCTTCCCCGGCGCAAGACGAAGCCGCGCCGGAGGATTGGGCCGGTCCCGGCGGTCCCATCGGGGAGTATATCCGTGGCGAGTCTGAAAAGACCCGCGACGCCTACCGCAGCCAGCCCAACCTAGTTACTGAACACGCCAACCACGAGGAAGACACTGCCCGCGGCGGCTACGCCCGGCGGCAGCTTTTTGAGCTTGTTCAGAATGGCGCCGACGCCCTTGCGGGTTCACAAAATGGGCGCATCCTCATCAGGTTAACGCCCGAACGTCTCTACTGCGCCGACAACGGGCTGCCCGTGGACTCCGACGGTGTAAAGGCCCTCATGTTCTCCCACCTGTCGCCCAAGCGCGGCACCGATGAGATAGGCCGGTTTGGCCTGGGCTTCAAGTCCGTTTTGGGTGTCACCGACACGCCCGAATTCTTCAGCCGTTCGGGGTCCTTCCGATTCAACCGCAAGAGGGCGGCTGAACTTATACGGCCGATCTCGCCGGGCGCCGACCGTTACCCGGTCTTGCGTCTGCCTGAGGCCATAGACCCGTCGAATGAGTCGGAAACCGACGCCATTCTGCGCGAACTCATGGGCTGGGCCAGAAACATCATTCGCCTACCGCTGAAGCCGGAGGCCCATGAGTCCCTTAGGCGGCAGATAGAAGATTTCCCGATGGAGTTCCTGTTATTCGTGGAGCATGTCTCCAACCTCATTTTGCGTATCGACCGCTCGAAATATGAGCGCACGGCCACTCTGAGCCGTGAAGACGACCTGCGCGTCCTTCACAACGGTAAGAACGTGACCCGGTGGTTTATGGTAAAACGCAAGCATTCGCTTTCGCCGGACGCCAAGAGCGACACCAGAAGCTTGGACGATGCGGACCAAGTCCCGATATCGTGGGCAGCCCCAGTCAACGGACTGAACGACCAGGGCAAATTCTGGGCATTTTTCCCTACGATGACCCCAAGCCTCCTGTCGGGAATTCTAAACGCCCCCTGGAAGACCAACGAGGATAGGCAGAACCTGCTGCCGGGCATTTACAACGATGAGTTGATAGACGCGGCGTCTGTCATGGTGGCCAACTCCCTGGCGCGGCTGTCGTCGCTAGACGATCCTGCCCGCCATCTTGAGGCCCTGCCGCGAAGGGAAGAGGCGGGAGACCCGGAACACAGTAATCGGTTGCGGAAAACCCTCTATCAAAAGCTGCGAGACCAAAGGATAGCCCCGGACCAGAACGGCGCCTTGAGGAAGGTGACTGACCTCTCATACCCGCCGAGTGAACTCCCCAATGACGCGCTTAAACGATGGTCTGAGTGCGACCAACGTCCCAGGAACTGGTTACACCATAGCGCGGTTAACCGCAATAGACTAGCCAGGCTCAATCGGTTGTATGAAGAGACTGGGCCCCATCCCTTTACTGCTACCCTTCCCCGCGCGTCCATCGCCGAGTGGTTGGAAGCGTTGGCGCTGAGGGCCAAGGGGCGGCGTACGGATAATGAAGCTTCTGTTCAAGCCTCCATGGCCGCCATCCAGACGGCGGCCCTAATTCCTGAACAGATACGAAGGGCAAACAATCTCGGCGTCATCGTGCTTACAGCCGGTGGGAAATGGGTGAAGCCTGACCCGGACACCGTGCGGTTGGGTGGCGGCGAAGCTCCCGCAGCCACCACCTTGGTGCACCCGCAGCTGGAGGCGGACCCGCAGACCCTGGACGCCCTCAAGAAACTGGGCATCAGGCCGGCGTCACCGGCAAGCGTGTTTAAGGACATGGCCTCAACCCTTCTGGTATGGAATTTGAATTCCCCCACGGCAGAGCAGATAGACAAGGATTGGCGCGAATTCTGGCGTCTGGCCCGCGACGTTGACCCAGCAACGGCGGCTGGGATTGTTCGTGAATACACCGGATGGCCCGATCTCTTGCGCGTACGCACAAGGGCTGGAAACTGGCGCGCGGTTTTCGAAGCGCTGCTCCCCGGCCCCATCATTCCTGCCGACGACGGTCGGGACGACGATGTCGCTATTGACACCCAATTTCATGAGAAAAACTTAACCCTTTTAAGCCTACTCGACGCGGTCCAGGCGCCTAGAGAAAAGTACAGTATGTCCTCTGATAGATACCAGAAATTCATTGACGCTCGCAGGCCTAAGTATCAGGATTTTGCATACAGCCACTCTTCAAAAAGACCTCAACTGAACAAATTGACGTTCACAAACCCCGCAACCGGCGGCCCTCTGGATGTGCTGGAACGCCTCTCAGAAGAGGGCAAAGCTCTCTATACGTGGAGCCTCCTTGATTTGGGAGACGTTTACGAGCCATGGATAATGCGTCACGAAACGCAGGACCTATACCCGTTAAAGAAGTTTAAATCGCCTGCCTTAGGTGTTCTGCGGCGGCATGGACGCGTCAAGACCGACGAGGGGATTCGTGCCCTATCCACCGGTCTCGGAGACCCGCCCCAAGACCCAGCCGTGTTGAAAAAACTGCTTTCCCACCCAAAGGCTCGTTTAATCCGCAAGGCCTTTGGTCTGCCTGACGAAAAGGACCTGCCGTGGGAACCCGTCAACGCGGAAGAACCGGCTTTATTGATTGACGTATGGCCCGGACTCGAGCCCTTTCTCACGTTACAGCAAGCGGAGCTAGAGTTGGCGCGCTGCGATGGATTTCGGAGGCTGGGCAGACTCCTAGCGTCGTACGCCCCTGATTGCGTCAACCTTGATAATGCCATCTACGTCATCCGAAAGGACGACGAACAAGACGAGCTTAGGGCAGTACTCAAGAACCTCGGGCTGCCGGATACCACTGAGCGAATCGATCAGATTATCCGTCAGTTGACGCCAGAAAAGATAAAGAAGGCCCGGTTGGAGGTTAGCAGCCACTCCACGGACGAAGAACGCCTCCTCGCCGCCGTGGGCAGGGACGCGTTGCTGCAACGGTTGCCGCAAGGTCTGGTTGACATACTCAGCCAGTCCCAGGGTCCCCTTACCGGCGTTCAGGTTGCTCAGGCCGCCATAGCAACCTTCCACACGGGGGCTCTTCGCGAGTATCGCGACGCGCTGGGAAGCCTGGGTCCGCCGCGTCAATGGGCCGGGACTCCAAAGGCTGTAGAGTTTGTCCGCTCGCTGGGATTCGGCGAGGAGTGGGCCGGAGAGCGGAACGCCCGGCGGGACCCCTACGTTGAGGTGGAAGGGCCCTATTCACTTCCCCAGCTTCACGACTACCAGAGCAAGATAGTTGAGAACGTGAGAGACCTAATCCGGTCGGGGGGAACCCTGGGAGGGCGGCGCGGCATGATAAGCATGCCCACCGGTTCGGGGAAGACGCGCGTAGCCGTCCAAGCAATAGTCGAAGCGATGCGAGAGGATGAATTCGCGGGCGGCGTCTTGTGGGTGGCAGACCGCGACGAATTGTGCGAGCAGGCTGTCGAGGCGTGGCGCCAGGTCTGGGCCAGCGAGGGGAGCCAGGCGACGCGACTGCGAATCTCTAGAATGTGGGCGTCGCAACCCCCACCCATGCCCACCGGACACATGCACGTAATCGTCGCGACCATCCAGACCCTATCCTCTAGGATGGACAGGCTCTCAGAGACCTACCAATTCCTGTCATACTTCAAGCTTCTCGTCTTCGACGAGGCCCACCGGTCCGTGTCTCCTACCTCCACGTCGGTCATGCGGGAACTTGGACTTACGCGCTTGAGAAGATCCACCGGACCAGTCCTCATCGGCCTAACCGCCACTCCATACAGGGGGCACGACGAAAGAGAGACTGCGCGCCTGGTAAACCGCTACGGCAGAAACCGTTTGGATGCCGGGGCCTTCCTCAGCGACGACCCTGAAGACGTGATACGGCGGCTCCAGTCCATGCGCGTGCTGGCTCAAGCCGACCACGACACCATCGAGGGCGGCAGCTTCGACCTGTCTGACGATGAATTGCGACAGTCAATACAGACCCCGTGGCTGCCCAGAAGCGTCGAGAATCGCATTGCCTACGACACCACCCGCACTCAGCGCATCGTTGAAGCCTATATGGACCAGGTTCACAAAGGTGGCCCCGAATGGCCCACGCTCATCTTTGCCACCTCGGTTGAACACTCGCAGACCGTCGCCGCCCTGCTTACGTCAAAAGGCGTCAGGGCGCGCGCCGTTAGCGCCGAGACCGACACAGCCACGCGCCGTCGCATCGTTGAGGAGTTCCGCGCCGGAGAAGTTAAGGCCCTCGTCAATTACGGCATATTCCGGGAGGGGTTCGACGCTCCAAAAACCCGGGCGATAATAGTCGCTCGCCCGGTATACAGCCCAAACCTCTACTTCCAGATGATAGGCAGAGGGTTGCGCGGAGTCAAAAACGGCGGCAATGACCGCTGCCTGATTCTCAACGTCAAAGATAACATAAACAACTTTCGACGGAAGCTCGCCTTCTCGGACCTGGACTGGCTCTGGGCCTGAGCCGGCGGTCTGCCCCCGGTTGCGCCCTTGCCCGCAACGTTCTAACATTGCTCCGTGACCCCACCATTGCAATGGAGCATTTGAATGAACGCAAAAGCCCCCACCCTTGCCGACGTGCTGGAGGCCCGCAAGACCATCGCCCCCTACGTTAAGCCGACCCCGCTCATCTCCTATGCCGCCCTGGACGCCTTTCTTGGGGCCGAGGCGCGTCTCAAGCACGAAAACCACCATTCCCTAGGCTCCTTCAAGATAAGGGGAGGCGTCAACTTCCTGGCCCACCTCAGCCAGGAGCAGCGACGCCTGGGCCTCATCACCGCTTCCACCGGGAACCACGGCCAGTCCGTGGCCAGCGCCTGCCGCGTCTTCGGGGCCAAGGCCGTCATAGTGGTGCCCAAGGGCGCGAACCCCCTCAAGGTGAAGTCCATGCAAAACCTTGGCGCCCAGGTGCTCTTCCACGGCGCCAACTTTGACGAGGCCCGCCAGCACAGCGAGCGTCTGGCCAAGGAGGAGGGCTACCGCTACGTTCACGCCGCCAACGAGCCGTTGCTGGTCGCCGGCGTGGCCACCTACGCCTTGGAGATTATCGAGGAGTTTCCCGACGTGGACTACATCCTGGCCCCCCTGGGCGGCGGCAGCGGGGCCGCGGGCTGCTGCATCGTGGCCAAGGCCGTCAACCCCCGCATCCAAGTCGTCGCCGTCCAGTCGGAGCAGGCCCCGGCCGGACATCTCTCCTGGAAGGCCAGGCGCATCATCGAATCCCCCATGCAGACCAAGGCCGAGGGCCTCGCCACCATGACCGGCTACGAGTTCCCCCAGCGCATCCTCTGGGAACTCCTAGACGACTTCCTGCTGGTGAGCGACGACGAGATATCCCGCGCCATCGGCATTCTCATCGAGAAGGCTCACACCCTGGCCGAGGACGCCGGGGCCGCGGCCCTGGCCGGCGCCATCAAAATGAAAGACCGGCTGAGGGGCAAGAAGGTGGCCATAGTGGTGAGCGGCAGCAACATAACCGTGGATAGGCTCAAGGGCGCTTTGGAGTCCCATGCAGGCGGCTAAACTCGCCGGCTTTCTTCAGGAAGGGCCCTCGGTGACACCCAAACCTAGCAGCCGCGCCGGGACTCAGCCCTTACGGGGCGGGTCTCGTTGGGAGGGGCACGGCATGAACCGGCCATCGGATAGCCGGCCTCCCGTGGCCGCGACCGTCTCCGGGAGGGCCGCCAATTGACCTACACCCACGGCTCCTTCACGCGAAGGCAGCTTGTCCTCGCCATGGGCGGCATCATGCTTGCCATGTTCCTATCCGCCCTAGACCAGACCGTTGTGGGCACCGCCATGCCCCGCATCATCGCAGACCTCGGCGGCTTTGACCGGTACACCTGGGTCACCACCGCCTACCTTGTGGCCTCAACCTCAGTCCTTCCCATTGTGGGGCGGCTCACCGACATCTACGGGCGCAAGTGGTTCTTTGTCGCCGCCATCGCCATCTTTCTTCTTGGCTCGGTACTCGCCGGCCTCAGCCAGTCCATGAACCAGCTAATCGCCTTCAGGGCCTTGCAGGGCCTCGGAGGAGGCTCCATCATGGCCATCTCCTTTGTCTCGGTGGGCGACCTGTTCCCCCCGGGCGAGCGCGGGAAGAGCCAGGGCTACCTTGCCGCCGTCTTTGCCCTCTCATCCATCCTGGGGCCGACGGTGGGGGGACTGATTACGGACCAACTTTCTTGGAACTGGATCTTCTACATCAACCTGCCCCTGGGAATTCCCGTCATCGTCCTGTTCGCGGCCTACTTCCCCCAGGTGAAGATCCCCAAGGTGAGCCACCGCCTCGACTACCTAGGAGTCGTCACCCTAATTTTGGCGGTGGCGCCCCTAATGCTTGCCCTCTCCTGGGGCGGCGTGCAATACCCGTGGGGGTCAACCCAGGTTATCGGGGCGCTGGCCTTCTCCGGCGTCATGGGCGGCCTGTTCCTCCTTATAGAGTCGCGGGCCAAAGACCCCATCGTTCCCCTATTCCTCTTCAGAAACCGCGTGGTCAGCTCCACCCTGGTCACGGTGTTCCTTACGGGGTTCGCCATGTTCGGAGGCATCGTCTTCGTGCCCCTCTACTCCCAGGGCGTTTTGGGGAACTCGGCCACCAGCAGCGGCAGCATTATGACCCCCATGATGTTGGGGATGGTGGTTGGAGCGGTCGTCTCCGGCCAGGCCCTTTCCCGCTTTGGCGGACGTTACCGGCTCCAGGGTCTGGTGGGACTGGCCATCCTCTGCGTGGGCCTCTACCTCATCTCTCAAATGAACGAGGAGACCGGCTACGGCCTTACTATATTTAACCTGGTCGTCATGGGCTTTGGCATGGGAACGACCTTCCCAACCTACACCATCGCGGTGCAAAACGCCGTGCCCCACCGGTTCATGGGCGTGGTCACCTCCTCAACCCAGTTCTTCCGGAGCATAGGCGGCGCCTTGGGACTGGCGATACTAGGGTCCGTGCTCACCAACCGCTTCGCCTCCCAGTTCACGGAGTCCGTGCCCCGGCAGGTGGAGAGCATCCTCTCCCGGGAGCGGCTCAGCGACATGGCCCACAATCCCCAAGAGCTTGTCAGCCCCGGCGCGCAACTCCAGCTTCAGGAGATCTTCAGCCAGGCCGGACCCCAGGGCGTAGGTCTTATGGAGCGGCTTTTGGACGTGTTGAGGTCCTCCCTCTCTTCGGCCATAGGCGACGTGTTCACCATCTCGCTGCTGGCCATAATCTTGGCGTGGGTGGCCACCCTGTTTCTGCGAGACGCCCCCCAGGGGGCCAAGGGCCGGCGGCTGCGACGTCTCTGGGCCCGACGCGCAAGGCCCCGCCCCGGAACCGCCGCCGGCGCCTAGGGGCCGCCCTAGTCTGGGACTGCCTACCACCGTCAACATAGAAACCGACGACGATGCCTAGGGGACTCGCTGGCCGGCGTTCTTGTGGCGCATCGCCTGAAGGAAAGCCCCCTCTCCCTAGACGATACCTTTACATAATCGCCATTCCCTTGTATCCGTCATTCCCGCTGCCCCCTTTTCGTCATTCTCGTGGAAACGGGAATCCATCCCCCAATACCCCGGCCTACTCCCGCCAATCCCCGGAGAGGATCCCCTCGCGCGATGCGTCAGCGTTCAGCCCGGCCAACCTCAGCCCCAACCATCGCCCCCTTGCATCCACCCCTCTTATCCGTCATTCCCGCTGCCCCCTTTTCGTCATTCCCGCGCAGGCGGGAATCCATCCCCCAATACCCCGCCCTACTCCTATCAATCCCCGGAGAGGAGCCCTTCGTGCGATGCGTCAGCGTTCAGCCCCAAGCCCAACCTCAGCCCCAACCATCGCCCCCTTACATCCACCCCTCCTCTCCGTCATTCCCGCGCAGGCGGGAATCCATCCCCCAATACCCCGCCCTACTCGCGCTATTGCCGGTATAGGCGTCCCTAGCGGGCCGCGTCGACGTTCAGCCCGGCCAACCCCTGCCCCGTCCCGCCTTGGCATACACCTCCCCAGAAGTTGACATAACAGTTCCTTAGCCGTCCAGGTAGCGGGCCAACTCATCCCGTTCGAAGGTTGGCATGGGCTTAACTCCTTCGGGTCCCCTCAGAAGAACGCCTCCCTCCGCTCCGGTGACCCGCCCTATCTCCCACGCCTGGACGCCTGCCTTCTCTAGGGCCGACAGAAGCCCCGGCGCGTCCTGCGGCGAGAGGGTTAGCGCCAGGCATCCCGACGCCAAGAGGCCCAAGGGGTCCAGCCCTAGCGCGTCGCAGATGAGGCGGCACTGGGGAGCGATGGGGATAAGCTCCTCCTCAATAACCATCCCCACCCCGGCGGCCTTGGCCACCTCATGCAGCCCCGTGGCCAACCCTCCCTCCGTCGGGTCGTGCATGGAGTGCGCCTCGGCCGCGGAGCAGGCCACGCTGGCGTCCCGCACCACGCTTATCCCCGGCGTAAAGAGAAACTCGGCGGCCTGAGCTATGGCCACCTCCGCGACCCCGGCGGCCCTCAGGTCGTGGGGCAGTTCCCGGGCCAGAGCCGCGGAGCCTTCCAACGCTATCCCCTTGGTCAGCACGATGCTATCCCCAATCCTGGCGCCGGAAGTGGTTACTATTTTACCTTTTTCAGCTTCTCCCAACATGCAACCCACTATGACGGGCCTCTCAAGCCCGCGCGTCACCTCGGTGTGACCGCCCACCAGGGTTACCCCCAGCGAGTCGCAGGCCCCGGTTATCTGCTTGAATATGTCCCTCACCCCCGCCTCGTCTGAGGATTGAGGCAAGAGGAGGGTGGCCATGAACCACCGTGGCTTGGCGCCCATGCAGGCGACGTCGTTGGCGTTGATGTGGACCACGTACCAGCCTATCAGGTCCGTGGCGAAGGTTATCGGGTCGGTTTTGGCCACCAAGACCCGCTCTCCGTAGTCAATGAGGGCGGCGTCTTCACCCAGCCGAGGCCCCAGAAGAACGCGGCTGTCAGTGAGCTTCACCTGCCCCAGCATATCCTCCAGCATCTCGGGGGGTATCTTCCCAAGCTTCACGGTTCATCTCCTATGTTTTGGGGGAATCGTGCCACGTGAGGAATCCGGTGGCAAGACACGGCCCTTAGAGCCGCTTCAAAGCCCGTTGGCCATCATCTACCGCCCGTAACAGGGCCAGCCCTTGATGTTTGGGGGGAATCGTGCCACGTGAGGAATCCGGTGGCAAGACACGGCCCTTAGAGCCGCTTCAAAGCCCGTTGGCCATCATCTACCGCCCGTAACAGGGCCAGCCCTTGATGTTTGGGGGGAATCGTGCCACGTGAGGAATCCGGTGGCAAGACACGGCCCTTAGAGCCGCTTCAAAGCCCGTTGGCCATCATCTACCGCCCGTAACAGGGCCAGCCCTTGATGTTTGGGGGGAATCGTGCCACGTGAGGAATCCGGTGGCAAGACACGGCCCTTAGAGCCGCTTCAAAGCCCCTAGCCATCATCTACACCCTCAAGAGGGCCAGCCCTCGATGTTTTGGGGGAATCGTGCCACGTGAGGAATCCGGTGGCAAGAGGCGGCCCTTAGAGCCGCTTCAAAACCCCCTGGCCATCATCTACACCCTCAAGAGCGCCAGACCCCCCTATTTCGCTTCTCCACCCGCAACCGGCGCCCCGCCAAGCAGAAGCGGCAAAAATGCAACCCTTGTATCCTTTCCACCGGCGCTCCAAAATCCCCGGCGCCGGACTACCCTTTTCCCAGAGCCGTTACACACCCCTTATCAGGCCATAAGGTAGAAATGTATCCCGCAAAACCCGGCTGTTCTAATTACAGGGGACTGTTCCAAACAAAGTTTAATCTTTTTTGAAAATAATCTATAACAATCTTGGCGAATACTCTTGACATTCGGTTAGAACGAGCGCTATCATCCCCCTACTCAGGTTCAAATACGGACTGAAGGGGGTGTAGTTTTGGCCAAGAAGACCAAACTTATGCAGCGCGTGGAGACTACCCATAGGCGTCCCCTAGAGCGGCTTCTCCCTGAAATGGTCAACGAATATGGCCTTACGGAGACCGCGAACAGGCTGAAAGTCAGTAAGGCCACCCTGAGCTACTGGCTTCTGAAGATGGGGATCAACGTGAGGAGGGTGGCCCTCGCTCCCGGCGAAACCCTGGAGGTCAAGCGCCTGAGCTAACCGTCGAAATTCAACCTGCCGAGCGAAGGCGGCAAGGCGAACTACAAGCCTTGCCGCTTTGCTTTTTTACCAAGTTCCCATTCCATCCGATGCTCCACCAGACACATCTCCGAAGTCGACCCTTTAACTACACCCCGCTACGCGCCGCGTTACCTTATTACGCTAATCCTGTTTCAGCCCTGCATTTTTCAGTACCGCCGTGGAAATCAGGCCGTTGGGCGCCGCGAACCGCGCAGGCATCCCCCGGCTCCGGTCAAGGGAGGGTGGCAAGGTGAGGGTGAGCCGTGGAAACAGACCTTTGGCGGCGCCGCCGCTGCAAGGCAGGCCTTCGCGCGCCGTGAACCACGCAGGCATCCCCGCGGCTCCCGACGAGGGAGAGGGGGTGTCCTGCTGGTGGCCTGCGTCGGCCTGGTCCCGCCGTGGAAGAGGATCCTCTGCCGCCGGCCCGCGCCGGCCTGGGCTTGTAACGCCCTCCTCGGCGCCGCCGTGGAAAACAGGCCGTTGGGAGCCGAGAACCACGCAGGCATCCCCCCGCCTCCGGTGGGGGAGAGGTGGCAAGGTGGGGGTGGGCAGATCCGCCCTACCCCGGCGTCTGGCCTTCTGCCGTGAACCACGCAGGCATCCCCCCGGCTCCGGTCGAGGGGGAGGTGGCAAGGTGAGGGTGAGCAGAGCCGCCCTACGCTGGCGTCTGGCCTTCTGCCGTGAACCGGGCAGGCATACCCCCGGCTCCGGTCGAGGGAGAAGGTGGCAGGTGAGGGTGAACAGGGCCGCCCTACGCTGAGGCCGCCGTGGAAAGCGGGCCGTTGGGCGCCGTGAACCACGTAGGCATCCCCCCGTCTCCAGTCAAAGGAGGGGGGCAAGGTGGGGGTGGGCAGAGCCGCCTTGGCGTCTGACCCTCTGCCGCCGGCCCGCGCCGGCCTGAGCTTGTAACGCCCTCCTAGGTGCCGCTTTGAAGGCGGGCCGTTGGGCGCCGGCCCGGGCAAGCATACCCCCGGCTCCGGTCAAGGGAGGGTGGCAAAGTGAGGGTGGGCAGAGCCGCCGCCGTTGGGCGCCGTGAACCGCGCAAGCGTATCCCGGCTCCCGACGAGGGGGGGCAAGGTTAGGGTGAAGCACGCCGGCGTACCTTGGCTACGGTTGAGGGAGATGAGCAAGGTGGGGGTGGGCAGGTGTGCCCTGGCGTCTGGTCTTCTGCCGCGAACCGGGCAAGCGTATCCCGGCTCCGGTCGGGGGAGGGGGCAAGGTGAGGGTGGGCAGAGCCGCCCTACCTTGGCACCGTGGAAATCAGACCTTTGAGCCACGCGAACCGGGCAGGCATACCCCCGGCTCTGGTCAAGGGAGGGGGCGCAGGGCCGCCGCCGCCCTGGCGCCGTGTTGACGCCTTATCCACTACCGCTTATGATACTTCCACTTCCACAGGGAGGACTGCTCTATGAAGTTGTCGTGTCTTCAGGAGAACCTCAGCCAGGGCTTGGCCGTGGTGGGCCGCGCCGTGGCTGTCAGGGCCACCTTGCCCATCACCCAAAACGTTCTTCTGTCCACTGATGGCGGTATGCTCAAGCTTTCGGCCACCAACCTGGAAATCGGCATCACCACCTGGGTCGGCGCAATGATAGAGGAGGAGGGGTCTATAACCGTGCCCGCCCGCCTCCTCACCGAGTTCATAGGCTCCCTTCCCACGGGAACCATAGAGATCGCCACCTCCGAGCGGCCCAACAAGGGCATGAGCCTCCAGAGCGGCCGCTTCAAGGCCCGCATAAGCGGCACGGACGCCGAGGAGTTCCCGCCCATTCCCTCCGTCTCCTCTGACGAGGGGACTGAGGTTCAGATGGACGGCGGCGACATCAGACGGGCCATCGGCCAAACGGCCTTCGCCGCCGCCACGGAGGAGTCCCGCCCCGTCCTCGCAGGCATAAAGGTGGAGGTTGAGGGCGACCGGCTCACCCTCGCCGCCGCCGACGGATTCCGCCTCGCCGTTCACAGTGGGAAGGTCAACCGCGCGGCTGCCGAACCGGTCAGCTTCATCATCCCGGCCCGAACCCTGAACGAGCTTAACCGCTTCCTTGACGACAAGGACCAGACCTTGCTGATACTCGTCTCCTCCTCCAAGTCCCAGGCCCTGTTCAAGCTGGACAACATAGAGTTGGTTTCCCAGATAATCCAGGGTAACTTCCCCCCCTATGCGGACCTGCTGGCCGACGCCATGAAGGACACCACGGCCCAGGCGGTGATAAACCTTTCGGACATGCTGGCCGCCTCCAGGTCGGCCGCCATATTCGCCCGCGACAGCAACAACATCGTAAGGCTGCTGATGACCCCCGGCGTCGACGGCTCCCCCGGCAGAATCACCATCTCGGCCCGCGCGGAGGAGTTGGGGGAGAACACTATTGACGTTGATGGCGACATTGAGGGTGAGGAGGCCAAGATAGCCTTCAACAGCGCCTATCTCATCGACGTGCTGGCGGCCATGGCCACCGAGCAGGTCTGCATTCAAACCAGCGGCCCCTCCCGCGCCGGGGTCTTCAAGGCCCCCGACTCTGATGACTACCTGCATCTGGTCATGCCGATGTTCATAAACTGGTAACCTCCTTTAGGCGGGAAACGGCTCGGCGCCGGGTTCCCATGCCGGCAATCCTTCCGGGGAGTTCAGACGTAGACTCATCAAAGCCACGATGCACGGCTTCCTAAAACCATACTTAGCTACTCAAGGGGGATGAGCGCAGCGTGACGGCCTTTCGCACACTTGCGGCCTTGGCGGCCGTGATGCTTGCCCTGCTCCTACCCGGCGCCTTGGCCTCCGCCGACGAGGGGGGGAACATCGTCGTCCTGTCCGATGAGGTCACCAGCCAATTCCCCGACGGCATCTCCTTCGAACTGTCCCTCCAAAGCCCGGTGCCCATTGACGACGTCAGGGTCTTCTACACGTCCCGCGGAGAGCGGACCACCGCCTACGGCCACCTGGATATTGAGGCCACAGGCTCCGGAGCCGCCGGCAGCTTCTTCCTAGACACCAGCGTAGGCGGCCAGAGCGGGGTCGCCTTTATACCGCCGGGCACGACCTTCAGCTACTCTTACGAGGTCACCGACCAGGCCGGAAACACCCTCACGACCGAGGAGAAGGAGTTCGTTTATATCGACTCACGCTTTGAGTGGGACTCCATCTCCGAAGGCCCCGTGACCGTTTACTACTACGGCCCCACCGAGACCCGCGCCGAGATTATACTTGCCGCCTCCATCAGCGCCACCGGGAAAATGTCCGGAATCCTGGGCTTGGACGAGGTTGAGCCTATTAACATAATGGCCTACAGCAACTACAGGCACATGGCCTCGGCCCTGCCGCCCAGGTCCCAGTCTGTGCGCGAAGGCCTCGTAACCCAGGGCCAGGCCTTCACCAACCTAAGGGTCCTCCTGGTGCTGGCCTCCGACGAGGGGATTGAAGGCATTACCGCCCACGAAATCATCCACGTCCTGGTGGATGACGCCGCCGGGAGGGCCGAGAGGCTCGTTCCCGCCTGGCTCAACGAGGGGCTTGCGGAGTTCGGCAACACGTCTCCCAGCGAAAGCTACGAGAACGCCCTCCTCTACGGCATCTACACCCGCCGCCTCAAGCCCCTGGCCCACCTCTCCAGCTTCCGCGGCGACCCCAACGACATCGTCATCGCCTACGGGCACTCAAGCTCCGTGGTCTCTTACCTCATCGGGGCATACGGCGAGGATAAAATCAGCCTCCTGATGGACGCCCTAGACCAGCGGCTTTCCGTTGACGACGCTATGATGGCCGTCTACGGCTTCGACCAGCATGGGCTGGACACTCAATGGCGTTCGCGCATGGGACTAAGGCCCTTTGCGGAGGACGCCGCCCCCGCCGCGCCAACGGTTCCCTCCACCCCTCCACCCCCAACCCCGGCCCTGGCCGAGGCCACCCCCGTTCCCGAACCCACGGGGACGCCTGCGCCCAAGGAGGAGGAAGCGTCCCGCAGCCCCGGTTGTGGACGCGGCGGCGGGCCCAACGCCAACGCGCCGGTGGAACCCTTTCTGTTGCTGGCCCTCGCCGGCCCCCTCGGACTTCTGCCCCTGCGCCGCATCAGAAGGCCCAAGTAGCCAAGGGCCGGCCGCCGGCGGACTCCCTGCCCCTCACCGTGTCCGTGGATTAAACGCGTCGCTCAGGGCGTCGGCCAGCAGCCTGAGTCCTGCTTGAACTGGCCCCTCACCGGGTGCGTGGGTTAAACGCGTCGTTCAGGGCGTCGCCCAGCAGGTTGAGTCCTGCTTGAACTGGCGCCTCACCGAGTCTGTGGATTAAAGGTGTCGTTCAGGGCGTCTTCTAGCCGCCTGAGTCCTGCTTGAACTGTCGCCTCAGCGGGTGCGTGGGTTAAACGCGTCGTTCAGGGCGTCCCCCAGCGGCCTGAGTCCTGCCTGAACTAGCCCCTCACCGGGTGCGTGGATTAAAGGCGTCGTTCAGGGCGTCGCCCGCCAGGTTGAGTCCTGCTTGAATAGCCCCTCACCGGGTCCGTGGGTTAAACGCGTCGTTCAGGGCGTCGCCCGGCAGGTTGAAGGCGAAAATCAGGGCCGTGACCGTCAGCGCCGGGAACAGGGTTAAAGGCGTCGTTCAGGGCGTCGCCCAGCGGCCTGAGTCCTGCTTGAACTGGCCCCTCACCGGGTGCGAGGGTTAAAGGCGTCGTTCAGGGCGTCGCCCAGCAGGTTGAAGGCGAAAATCAGGGCCGTGACCGTCAGCACCGGGAATAGGATTAGGTGCGGGTCCGACCGCAGGACGCTGATGTTCCCGTTCTGAAATATCATCACGCCCAAACTCGGCGTCGGAGGCTGGATACCGATTCCAAGCCAGCTAAGCACTATCTCCGACCCCGCCGTCGCCCCCATGCCCATGGACACGACCACTATCACCGGGCTGATGATGTTGGGCAGCACGTGGGACAGCAGGATGCGCCGGTTGGACGCTCCCATGGCCATGGCCGCCTCTATGTACTGGCTTCCCTTCACGTAGAGGACCTGCCCCCTCACCAGCCGCGCCATGCCCACCCACGAGAAGGCCGACAGGGCGCCGAAGATGACCACGTAGTCCACCACGCCCAACTGTATGATGTCTATGCCCGTGAGCCGCTCGAGGCCGCCCGACCACCCCTGGGCCCAGTCCTTCACCCGCGGCTTCACCGTGGCCGCGATGAGCATGACCAGCAGCAGCCCGGGGAAGGCTAAGAACACCTCCCCCACCCGCATGATGACCGCGTCCATCCACCGCCCGAAATACCCGGCTATCAGGCCCAGCCCGACGCCCAGGAACAACCCGCCCGTCAGCATCCCCGCCACCGTGATGATAACCGTGGTGCGCAGGCCGTAGATGACCCGCGTCAGCAGGTCCCTTCCCAGCCTGTCGGTGCCAAAGGGATGGCTCAGGCTCGGCCCCTGCTTCACCGACTCCTTGCGGAGGTCCTGGTCGTTGTAGCCGTAGGGCGTGGGCGACGTGAAGATGGTAAGCGTCCCCGCGAGATACATCACGCCTATCACCGTCATGCAGGCCAAGGCTATCTTGTTGCGAATCAGCCGCCGCAGGGCCAGGGCCCACAGGCTCCCCGACCCCCCGCCCGTCTCCGGCAGCCCCGTATCCGTCTCTGCCCTTGCCATTCCCCGGCGTGGCTCCCTAGTACCTTATCCGGGGGTCGAGGAACCGGTATCCGATGTCGACAATCAGGTTGGCCGCGACAAAGGCCGCGGCGATGACCAGGGCCAGGGCCGTGATGACGGGGTAGTCCCGCGAGAAGAAGGACTCGATGGCCAGGCTGCCTATCCCCGGAATCCCGAAGTACCCCTCGGTTATGAAGGCCCCCTCCACCAGCGTGGCCAGGGAAAGCCCCACCACCGTGAAAACGGGTATGAGCGAGTTCCTCAAGATGTGGCGCCGCCTCACCACGAACTCACTTAGCCCCTTGGCCCGCGCCGTACGCACGTAATCCTGGGACAGGACCTCCAGGGTGCTTGCCCGCGTCAGCCGGGTGATAACCGCTATGCCGGGGACGCCCAGGGCCAGGGCCGGCATCACTATGCGCGGGTCAAAGAACCCTCCCCAACCCGATATGGGAAGTATGCCCAGCCACAGGCCCAAGGTCAGCAGCAGCACCGGCGCCGTGATGAACACCGGCAGGGACATGAACAACAGGGTCGCGCTCACCGTCGTCACGTCGGCCCACGTGCCCTGCTTCATAGCCGCGTAGACGCCTAAGGGTATGCCCAGGGCCACCGATATGATGGAAGCCGCCATCCCCAGCTGCGCCGACACCCACATCCGCTTCCATATCAACTCGCTCACCGTCCGGCCGCGGTACTTGAAGCTCTCCCCCAGGTCGCCTTGGAAGATGTTCTTGACATAAACGGCGTACTGGACGAACACGTTCCTGTTCAGCCCGCGCCGCTCGCGGATGCGTTCCACCACTTCCGGATTGTTGTACTGGCCTTGCAGCACCTCCACCGGGTCTCCCGGGCCGTAGACGCCCAACAGAAAGGTAATGAAGGCCACTACCATGAGCAGGACCGGCGTCCAGGCCAGCCGTCTTAATACGTAGGCCCCCATGAAAGCGGCGGCGGCCTACTCCGTTAGGCGGACGAATCGCAGTTTGGGGATGATCAATTGCAGTTGGTAGTAGTCATTGATCCACGGCTTCACCAGGGTGTACCGCTCGCCGCTGTGCCACAGGGACGCCCAAGGCGCCTCGTCAACTATAATGGCCTCCGCCTCCTGGTAGAGCCTGAAGCGGGTCGCCTGGTCTCTCTCCGTGCGGGCCTGCTCTAGGAGCCGGTCAACCTCCGGGTTGCTGTACTGGGTATGGTTGTTGCTGCTCTCGCTGTGGAACAGGATGTCCAGGAAGTTCTGAGGATCGGGGTAGTCCGCCACCCATCCCACTTGGAACATGTCGAACCGGTTCTTGTAGAGGTCCTGTAGATACGTGGCCCACTCCGTCTGCTGGAACTGCACGTCCACCCCAAGGATCTCGCTCCACGAGCGCGTGATGCTCTCCAAGTCCAGGTCCACCGACGCCCCGAGGCCCCCCGCGACGGTCAACACTATCGGGTAGTCATCAATGTTGCCGGCGTACTTGGACTCGGCCAGAAGCTGCTGCGCCTTCTCAGGGTTGTACTCGTACCCCGGCAGGTCGGGGTTGTAGCCGGGAAACCCCGGCGGCAGGATGCCCTTGGCGGGCTCCACCAGGTCGGCCAGCACCAGGCTTGCTATCTCCTCTCGGTTGATGGCGTAGTTCAACGCCTGGCGCACCTTCACGTCGTCAAAGGGCGGCATGGTGGTGTTCATGCCGATGTAGGTGGTGCTGAAGGACGGGGCGCTCGTCATCAACTCCGAGTTCAGGCTGTGGTTGGGGTCCAGAATCCGGTCCAAGTCAGCAAGGCCGATACCCGTCACGTCTATCTCGTCGTTCTCGTACATCAGCATAGAGGTGCCGCCGCTCAGGATGAGCCTCACCCGCTCAAGATGCGGCGGGCCCAGGTGATAGTTGGGATTCCGCGCCAGCGTTATCCGCTCGCCGGGCACGTACTCCTCCAGCTTGAAAGGCCCTGAGCCGTTGGGCGTCCTCACCCACCGGTTCCCCGACTCCACGTTCTCCCTGTCCAGCACGAAGGCTATGGGATAGGTGAGCTTGGACAGGAAGTAGGACTTGGGCTCGTCTATAGTTATCTCCAGCGTGTGGTCGTCAACGGCCCTCACGCCCGACACCTCCCGCGCCTCCCCGCTCACCTTCGCGTCCACGCCCACAATGTCGCCAAGGTACTGCTCCACGCCGAGGGCCTCCGTCACCACGTCGGTGGCCCGCTCTAGGGACCACTTGAAGTCGTGAGCCGTAATGGGCTTGCCGTCGTGGAACACGGCGTCTTCCCGCAGGTAGAAGGTGTACACCAGCCCATCGTCGCTCACCAACCAGTCCCTCGCGACGTCCGGGGCCACCTTCAGGTCGAGGTCGATGGTCACCAGCCCGCCGAACACCTCCACGATGATGGCCGACGACGTGGCGTCGGTGGCCAGGTGCGGGTCCAGGGTCGGCGGGTCGGAGTAGAGGCGACGCAGGGTTCCCCTCTCATAGCCGCTCCGCGACTCCCCGCCGCCTGCCGGGGCTGGCGCGGCCGTCGCCGCCGCCGGGGTGGATGCCTGGCCGGTGGCCGCCTGCCCCGGGGCGGCCGTTGCCGCCGTGGTCGCTGGCTCCGTGGCGTCGTCGCCGGCCCTCGGCGCGCAGGCCGCGGCGGCCAGGACCAACCCCACGAGCAGCGCCATCCACAACCGGGACGCTATGGACTTGCCGGCCCCCTTGATAGCCTGACCTTGGTTCAAGTGCGTTGAACGGGTAAACTTCATCTCTCTAGCCTCTGAATTCTAAATCAATCCGTTGGATGCTACAATACGTAACAAATTTGACGCAAGTCACAGCCCCGCGCCTATCAAGCGCTCACCATTCGGAGGTCATGGCAGGCATATGATAGCTTCAATAACAACAGGCCGTAAGCTCAAGTCCCTCGCCCTTCTAGTCCTTTCATGCGGCGCGCTCCTTATCATCCTCTCCGGCTGCTTCACCCGCCGGGAGGCCCCCGCGTTCAGCCCTGAGGCCGTCGTTTGGGAGGGTTGGGAGGTCGTCAATAAGTCATACGTAAACACCGCCTCCTTGGATGCAGAGGCCGTTTCCGGCGACATCATCCTGGGAATGCTCGACTTTGCGGAAAAGCCCGCGTACCCCTTTCTAACCCAGTTGGACAACGTGCGCCGTCGTCCCCCCGCCGAGGTCCCCGACGGGCTGGAAGACGTGTGGCGCGCCTGGACCCTCGTCCGCGACACGTGGCCCGAAGTTGACTCCAACCTCCTCGCCGAGGCCGCTCTCCGGAGCATGATGCAGTCCCTGGATGACAACGTCAGCGCCTACCTGACCCCCGAGGCCTACCGGATGTCCCAGGAGCGGACTGACACCAGCTACGAGGGCGTGGGGGCCGTTATCGGCATTGAAGACGGCAGCCTAACCGTCGTCTCCCTCGTGAGCGGCGGCCCGGCCGAGAGGGCCGGCCTCCAGCGCAACGACGTGATCCTTGAAGTCAACGACCAGCCGGTGGCCGGCCGCAGCCTGGCAGAGGCCGCCGCCAACATCAAAGGCTCTGCGGGAACCAGGGTCTCCTTCCTCATTAACCGCGCCACCGAAAGCGAACCCAGGGAGGTGACCGTCACCCGCGCCCTGCTGGACATCCCCACCGTGGACATGTCCCTGCTGCCCAGCTCCGTCGGCTACCTCTACATCAAGTCCTTTGGCGAGAACACCATGAACGAGGTGCTAGACGCCCTCGAGACCTTCAACCAGTTGGAAACCCTGGGCATGGTGTTGGACCTCCGGAGCAATGAGGAGGGTCCCCTCAACGTGGCCCGAGACGTGGCCGCCCAGTTCCTCCCCGAGGGCCTCTTCCTCTACGAGATAGACAACCTCCAGCAGCGAACGGACCTCTCCATAGACGCCAGCGGCGCCCTCAACCCCGACATCCGGTTGGTCGTGCTGGTGAACGAGGGCACGGCGGAGGCCGCCGAGGCCCTCGCGGGGGCGTTGCAGGACTCCGGCAGGGGCATCGTCATCGGCGACACCACCAGAGGCCGGGGTTTCACCAACAGCTACGCCGGACTCAGCAACGGCGGCGCCCTCCTCTTCCCCGTCTCCCGGTGGCACACCCCCTCGGGCAAGGCGATAATTCAGGATGGCATTGTGCCGGACATCCTGGCGCCCCTCAGCCGCGAAGACCTGCTCATGAGCAGGGACAGTCAACTGGCCAGGGCCTACGAATACCTGGACGAGAACCTGCCCGCCTTCAGGTGACCCTCCCCGCGCAGCATAAAGAGGGCGGCATAGGACGGTGGCCGCTTCCCCCTCCCATCCTTGCCGCCCTCTTTATCCGGCATTGGGGAGTAGGACCATGGTCGCTTCCCCATCCTATCCGTCATTCCCGCCCCTCTCCTCCCGTCATTCCCGCGCAGGCGGGAAGGGCGCGTGCGCCCACTTAGTTTTGAAGAGGGTTGTTCCTGTGTTGGCGTCGCCGGAGGCCGCCCCCTTCCCTAATCCCGCCATTCCTGCGAAAATAGCCCCTCTGCCCACAAGAGAACCGGCAGTCCATAAACCAACCAATGGAGCAGTCCTATTAGCCTAAAATGCCCACCTACACATCGCCCGGCGCCGTGGCTCCTACTGCCGGCCCTGCTGGTCGTCCTTCTAGTCATCGCCTCATGCGGGGGCGGCGCCGACCCGTCCCCCATCCCGGCGCGCACGTCAACCTCCGGAGGCGGGAACGGGCCGGTCCCCGACGAAACGCCCACATCCACGCGCGCCACGCCCCAGCAGACGCCCGTCCTCTCCGCCGAGGAGCGTTTCCAACGGGGCGAGGCCCTCTTTGACCGGGGACTCCTCGGAGCCGCCATACGGGAGTACAACGGCGCCACCGACCTGGACCCAAACCACGTGCAGGCCTTAATGGGGAAGGGCGTGGCCCACGGTATGCGCGGCGAGTATGACGAAGCCCGGGGCAGCTTAAGCGCGGCCATCGCCCTCGACCCCGACCTGCCTGCCGCCTACTTCGAGCGGGGCAGGGTCTACGGCTCCATGGGCCGCTTAGAATCCGCCATCAGGGACTTCGACGAGGCCCTGCGCCTTCGTCCAAACCACGCGGAGGCCCATAACGCCAGGGGGTTCGCCCTGCTCGGTCTAAACAGGTTTGAGGAGGCGCTTCAGGACTTTGACGCGGCCATTCGCCTGAAGCCCGACTTTGACGACCCCTACGCCCACAGGGCCATCACCCACGCCGCACTGGGGAACGCCGCCGAAGCCCAGGCCGACTCCGACAGGGCCGTTGAACTCGGCATAGACGCCGACGCCTTGGCCGAGGAGATTGACAAGGTGAGGCAGGCCCGTTGACCCGTGGGCCGCGCCGTCCCTGACCCATGACGCCTCTGCTGGAGATACGGGACCTCAGCGTCCACTTTCCCACTGAGGAAGGCGTGGTCAAGGCGGTAAACGGCCTCTCCCACGCCATCCACGCCGGCGAGACCATCGGCATAGTGGGGGAAAGCGGCAGCGGTAAAAGTGTAACGGCCCTCGCCATCCTGGGCCTGGTCCCGTACCCGGGACGCGTCGTTAGCGGGAGCGTACTGTTCCAGGGGGCCGACCTCCTCACCCTCAACGACCGGGAGATGCGCCGGGTTAGAGGCCGGCGCATCGGGATGATTTTCCAGGAACCGATGACTTCCCTGAACCCCGTGCTCACCATAGAGCGCCAGCTAACCGAGACCCTCCAGGCCCACCTGGGCATGAGGAGGGACCAGGCGCGGGCGCGGGCCGTAGACCTCCTCGACAGGGTCGGCATCCCCGACCCCAAGAGCCGCGTCAAAGACCATCCCTACAGGCTCAGCGGGGGGATGCGCCAGCGCGTGATGATTGCCATGGCCCTCAGCTGCGGCCCCGACCTCATCATCGCCGACGAACCCACCACCGCCGTGGACGTCACCATACAGGCCCAACTCCTAGACCTGATGAAAGACCTCACCCGCGAGTTCAACGCCACCCTCATAATCATCAGCCACGACATGGGGATAGTCGCCAGGTACGTAGACCGCGTGGCCATCATGTACGCTGGGAAAATCGTGGAGCGGGCCTCGGTGACAGGCGTGTTCAAGACCCCCCAGCATCCGTACACCATCGGCCTACAGCAGTCCATCCCGAGGCTGGACGAGGAGCGGAAGGAAAAGCTCCAACCGATACCCGGCCAGCCGCCCAACCTGGCCCGCCTCCCCCACGGCTGCGCCTTCAACGACAGGTGCCGCTACGCCGTGGAACGCTGCCTGAACGAGGTTCCACCCCTCATTGAAGTCGTCCCCGACCACTGGTCCGCCTGCTGGGAGGCCCCCATGCAGGCCGGACCCGCCGGGAGGTAGGCGCCGGTGGACCCGCGCCACGACGACGACATCCTCCACGTTAGGGACCTGAAGATGCACTTCCCCCTGACCGGCGGCGTCTTCTTCCAGCGCCCCAAGGCGTGGGTAAAGGCCGTGGATGGCGTCTCCCTATCCATCCGCCGCGGCGAGACCCTGGGGCTGGTCGGCGAAAGCGGCTGCGGCAAGACCACCTTGGGACGCTGCATCCTCCGGCTCTACAGGCCTACCGCCGGCCGGATACTTTTCAACGGCCACGACCTCACCGCCATGAGCAGCCGGGAGGTCAGGCCCCTGCGGCGCCGTATGCAGGTCATCTTCCAGGACCCCTACGCCTCCCTCAACCCGCGGATGACCGCCGGGGCCATCATCGGCGAGCCGCTGCTAATCCACAAGGCCGTCAACGGCAAGGAGGAGCTGCGAGCCAGGGTGGCCGAACTCGCCGATACGGTGGGATTCCACCCCTCTATGCTGGACCGCTTCCCCCACCAGTTCAGCAGCGGCCAGCGACAGCGCATCGGCGTCGCCAGGGCCCTTGCCCTCAACCCGGAGTTCATCGTCGCCGACGAGCCGGTGTCCGCCCTGGACGTATCGATTCAGGCCCAGATAATCAACCTCTTGGAGGAACTGCAACGCCGCTTCAGCCTCACCTATCTTTTCATCGCCCACGACCTCTCCGTGGTGCGGCACATCAGCGACAGGGTGGCGGTTATGTACCTGGGCCACGTGGTGGAACTGGCCAAGCGCGACGACATCTACGTCAACCCCAGGCACCCCTACACCCAGGCCCTCCTCGCCGCCGTGCCCATACCGGACCCCGAGGTTGAAGCCACCAGGGAGCGGTTCGTCCTCGCCGGCGAGACCCCCAGCCCCATCAACCCGCCCACCGGCTGCGTGTTCCATCCCCGTTGCCCCATAGCCATCGAGAGGTGTTCGCGGGAAGCCCCCGTCCTGAAGGAGGTTGCCCCCGACCACTGGGCCGCCTGCATCAGAGACCCGGGCTACGACTCGGCGCCTACCGAGGCTCCCCACCCTCCGCCGCAACCGCCGGCTCCCGCCTGATAAGGAGTTTACATAAGCGCCGTTCCCCGCGCGGCTTGGAAAAAGCGTGACGGGAGCGTTGGGAACACTAACGACTTCAGCCGTTCCCCCGCGGCCTTGGAAAAAACCCCCCGTTGGCCTTACAATAGCCGGGAAGCCAACGTAGCTCAGTGGTAGAGCAGCGGTTTCGTAAACCGCAGGTCGTGGGTTCGAGTCCCACCGTTGGCTCCAGACCCTCCCCCTCCCTCGTCATTGCCCTCTGCCCCCTCCACCGGAAGCCCCTGGCCACGTCAACCCCGCCTTCTTATCCGTCATTCCCGCGCAGGCGGGAAGGGCGCGTGCGCCCACTCATGTTTTGAAGAGTGTTGGTTCTGCGTTTGAGGCTTCTGCCCACCCCTATCCGCATTCCCCCGCCCCCTATCCGTCATTCCCGTTCTCCCTCCTCGTCGTTCCCCCGCCTTCTTATCCGTCATTCCCGCGAAGGCGGGAATCCATCTTTCCCGATTCTCTTCTAGCGCCATCGGTTTCCTTTGACAGACCGTAGGGTCGAGGCGGCAGCGTGGGCCGAAGGTGTGAGAGCGACACATTGGCTGTTTGGGGTTGGGGCCTTCCTGGATTCCCGTTTTCACGGGAATGACGGAAGGGGGGCGCGGGAAGCAGAAACCCCAACACAGAGCCAACGCTCTTCAAAACTAGGTGGGCGCACGCGCCCTTCCCGCCTGCGCGGGAATGACGGGAGGGAGAGGGTGCGGGGAATGACGGAACGGAGAGGGGAGGCGGGAACGGCGAAGGGAGCGGCCCTTGCAGACCTCCCCGTCTCGCCTCAAAACTTTGGGCGCCGCTCTGCCCATGGGCTGTGCATCTCGTAGGCGTGGGCCGCGTTGAGGAGCCGCCCCTCGTCGAAGGGCCTGGCCGCCAGCTGAAGGCCTATGGGGAGGCTCTCGCGGCTGAACCCGCACGGCGTCGTTATCGCCGGCATACCCGTCATGTCGAAAGGCGCACGCAGATTCTGTGCCTCCAACGGCCCCGCCTCGTCCACCTCGCGGATTCGCCATGCCGTCCCGGGACAGGTTGGCATGGCCACCAGGTCCACCTCCTCCAGGGCCCGGCGGAACTCCCCGGCGAGCCTGCTTCTAACCCGTTGGGCCTGCACGTACTCCGCCGCGGTGAAGAGGCCCCCGGAGGCCAGGTGGTTCCAGGTGACGTCCGCATAGTCCCGGGCGCGTGAATGGAGGTTGTCCCGGTGGAGGGCGAAACCCTCCGACATCATTATCACCGTGTGGGCCATCCGGTACTGCTTCAGGCTAGGAATCTCCACCTCCCGCACCTCGGCGCCCAGCCCCTCCATATCCGCCAAGGCCCGCTCCACCGCGTCCAGGACCTCCCTATCAACCCCAACCTCAGCCGACGAGTAGAAGCCGCGAGGCGTCCCAATCACCACACCCTTCAACTCGCCGGTAAGCCCTTTCGCATAGTCTAAACCCGCCGCGTCCACCGGCCCGGCACCGGCGATGGCCCCCAGAACCAAGGCGGCGTCCTCCACCCTTCGCGTAATAGGCCCGCAGTGGTCCAGGGACCAGCTTAAGGGAACCACACCGTGACGACTGACGAGGCCGTAGGTCGGCTTCAGCCCCACCACGCCGCAGTAGGACGCCGGCCCGCGAATAGACCCGCCCGTGTCCGTTCCGAGGGCGGCCATGGCCAGCCCCGCCGCGACCCCCGCCGCCGAGCCGCTGCTCGACCCTCCGGTGTCGTGTTCCAAGCTCCACGGATTCCTGGGCCTGTCGTAAAGCTCAGTCCTCAAGCTGCCCACGGCGAACTCCCCCATGGCCTGCTTGCCCAACAGTATCCCGCCGGCCCCTCGAAGGCGCGCCACCGCCGCGGCGTCTTCGGGAAACACGCAGCCCTCCATCACCTTGGAGTGGGCCTCGCTCCGTATCCCCTTGGTGTGAAACAGGTCCTTCAGACCGAAGGGCATCCCGTGCAGCGGCCCCCGCCACTCCCCCCTTCCCATCTCCTCATCAACCGCCCGCGCTTGGGCCAGCGCCTGCTCAGGCAGGAAGTTGACATAAGTCTTCAACCGGCCGTCCAACTCCTCGACCCGCTCCACGTGGGCCTCCACAAGCTCCCGTGCGGAAAGCCGGCGAGACCGGTACAGGTCGCCAACCTCCCTGACGCTCAGGAAGCAGAGTTCCTCTGAAGACGCCCTCATCTCGTCGCATCCTCCTTGAAATGAGAAGGCCCCTCCAGCGACGGGAGGGGCCTTCGGATATTCCTGCTAAGCGTGTTCCCGGACTTACCTGTAGACAGGCACGGTGTACTCCAACCCCTCGGTGGGTCCCTGGTCCACCATGTACCTGGCGAACCCCGGGTCGGATATCACGTTGGGGTTGTAGGCCGCCTGTGGGAACAGGAAGGCGATGGGGATTATCACGTAGTTGTTGTACAGGAAGTCTCCCATCTCGTGGGTGTACCTTTCGATGTCGTCGGGCTGAACCGCGTTCCTCAAGTTGATGAAGATCTGGTCCAACTCGTCGTACTCCCACTGGGGCGACCCGCACCCGCCCGCCACGTTGCTCATGGGGTAGCAGGTGTTGGTGGCGAACCGCTGGATGCTGTACCGCACCGGGTAGGCGTATCTGCCGATGTCGCGCGCCCGGTACAGAGACCGTATTTGGCTGAAGGAACCCAACTCTAGCAGCTTGGGCTCCAGACCTACCTGCGCCCAGTTCTGAGTGATGACCTCGGCCACCTCTGGAATCTCCGGCACCCCGCTCACCTTGGCCGTCTGGAAGTCAAACTCAAAGCCGTCGGCGTACCCCGCCTCGGCCAGCAGCTGCCGGGCCTGGTCGGGGTCGTAGGGATAGGGCGTCCACTCGGCCTTGTGGTGGGGATGGTTGGGCGTCAGGCTGAACATGGCCTGGGGTATGGCCGCCCCCGACCAGAAGGTATCTATGATGGCGGTCTTGTTTATGGCCAAATTCAAGGCCTTCCGCACCCGAACGTCTCGGAAGGGGTCGGTGGCTTCGTAGCCGGGGGCTAGAGGCTCCGTTTCGCCCTGCTTCGGACCGGCTAGATACTGCCTGGTCCCGTCGTAGTACTGGCCGCCAATGAACACGAACACCGTCATTCCCGGCAGTGAACCCGTCACCACCACAAACCCCCGCTCGGACGCCTCGGGCAGCAACGACCGGGGGACGTCGGCTATGTGCACCTCTTGGGCCAACAGCATGGCCAGCCGGGTGGCGTCTTCAGGGCCAAACAGGTACTCCATCTCGGGGAACTCAGAGGTCTTTCGCCAGTGGTTCTCCACCCGCTCGTACCGCAGGTTTTGCCCGAAGTTCACCTCCACGAACTTGAAGGGTCCGGTGCCCACCGGGTGCGTCAGGTATCCCTGCTCACCCTTCAGGTCGAAGTAGTCCTTGCTCAGCACCCCCGAGGGGGCCTGCGGACTCAGCCACACCGAGATGTCCGCCGCCGGCTGGTTCAGCTTCCAGTTCAACTCGTGGCGGCCCACCGTTTCAAAGTTCTCATCGGCTATTCCGAAGTTCGTCCAGATGGTGGGACGGTTGGAAATGTCCGACCCCAGCACCTGGAGCGTCTTTATCATGTCAGCCGCCGTCAACTCCGCGCCGTTGAAGTCCGGGGCCGTGTGGAAGGGAACGCCTTGGCGCAGCTTGAAGTTCCAGGTCCTGCCGTCGGAGGACATGCTCCACTCCTCAGCCAGGCGGCTGGTGTCTTCGAGACCCGTCTCGCGGTTCGCGCCCACGACGTGTTCAATGTAGGGCAGAATCCCCTCCACGCTGTCGAACATGGCCAGCGACTGGTATTGGGGCGGTGGAATGGCCACCCTCAGCCGCGACTCCACCGGTATCCTGGGGGCCATCACCGTGGCCGTGGGAGCCGGCGTCGGGCGAGCCGTGGGCCGGGGCGTGGCCGTGGGTCTAGGGGTCGCCGTCGGCCTGGGGGTCGCGGTGGGAGCCGTGGTCGGGCGAGCCGTGGCCCGGGGCGTGGCCGTTGGACGCGGCGTCGCGGTGGCCGTTGGCATGGCCGTCGCTCTGGGGGCCACGGTGGCCGTTGGCGCCCTTGTAGCCATGGCCGTGGGCGATGGCGTGGCCGTGGCGTCGTCGCCGCCGCAGGCCATGATGAGGGCCGTCAGAACCGCCGCCCCTCCAAGGAGGAGGACCGCTTTTCGACTGAATAACCGTTGGATATGGCTCATAATTAGGCGCCTCCAAGCTGTACAGACAGACCTCCGGGCAGCGCGGCGCTGGCCCAGGGTCATGCGCTGGTGTCAAGTTGCGTACATACTAGGGTTGCAACCTGGCAATGTCAAATACGCTGGCTTGGGTTGACCCCAATGGAAGGCGCCGCCGCCAACCACCCTTACTCGGCGCTCCCGCCCTCTGCCTTGGCATTCCCGCCCCGCCTATCCGTCATTCCCGTGAAAACGGGAATCCAGGAAGGCCCCAACCCAAGATCGACGTTTCACCCCTGCGCCTCCCCCCTTCTCGTCATTCCCGCCCCGCCCTCTTATCCGTCATTCCCGCGTAGGCGGGAATCCATCCCCGGGGTGGGGTTGGGCAACCCGCGTAAGGCGGGAATCCGGGAACGCCCGTCTAAAAGCGACGCGTGAAACCTCCGGTTTGCCCTTCCACCACCCGAATTTAGGGGCGTCTGTTATGGGCGTATCCTCGCCCTCCCCACCTGGCGCAACGGGGAGAAGATGGATTCCCGCCTGCGCGGGAATGACGGAAGAGAGGAGGCGGGAATGACGATAGATAAGGGACGGAGGTGAGAGGGGCGCGTCGCCCTCCCCACCTGGCGCAACGGGGGGAAGATGGATTCCCGCCTGCGCGGGAATGACGGAACGGAGGGAGCGGGAATGACGAGAGGGTGGGCCGGGAAGGGCGGAACGGGGCTGAGAGGCGGCGCGTCGCCAAGTTGACAGCCCCACAGCCTTATACTACGCTTACCAACGCCCTCTCCCTACATGAGCCTGCGAAAAGCGTCCCACTTGCCTCAAACCGAACTCAACCCCATCACCGTCGAGATAATCGGCAACAACCTGGCCTCCATCGCCGACGAGATACTCGTCGGCCTCATCAAGTCCGCCTTCTCCACCAACATCAAGGAACGCCAGGACTGCTCCTCCGTCATCATGGACGCTCAAGGAAGGGTCGTGTCCATCAGCGACATGAGCCTGCCCATGCACCTGAGCTCCTTCATGTTCACCGGGGCGGCCATCCTGGACCGCTTCCCCGAGGACGACATCCACGATGGCGACGTCTTCATCGTTAACGACCCCTACAGCGGCGGCCCCTCTCACCTGGCCGACGTCACCTTTGTCGCTCCCGTCTTTCACGAGGGAAGGCTCATCGCCTTCGTGGGCAACACCGGCCACTGGCCCGACGTTGGCGGGAAGGCCCCGGGCCAGGCGGCCCTTGGCGACGCCACGGAGATATATCAGGAAGGGCTGCGCATTCCCCCCGTGCGCCTTCACAAGAGGGGCCGGTTGCAGCGGGACATCCTGAACCTAACGCTCCTCAACGTCAGGGATCCCGACAACCGCGATGGGGACATTCGCGCCCACGTCGGCTCCGTGAAGCTCGGCGTGCGGCGGATGGAGAGCCTGGCCGCCCAGTACGGCGGACGGCTGCTTTCCGACGCCCTGGCCCAGCTTCTAGACGTGTCGGAACTCAAGGCCCGCCACGGCATCCTCTCCCTGGCCGAGGGGGAGTACGAGGCCCTGGACCACCTGGACGACGACATGGACAGCGACGAGCCGATTCCCATCAAAGTCAAGGTCACCGTCCGGCACAAGCCCGAACCCTCCGTGACCGTGGACTACGCCGGGACGGGAGGCCCCGCCAGGTACGGCATCAACATGCCCTATCACGGCACGGTGACCATCGTGTTCTGGGTGATGCGGTCAATCCTAGACCCGGACCTCCAGCCCAACGCCGGCTTCGAGCGCGCCATCAAGGTTTTGGCCCCTGACAACTGTCTGGTCAACTGCCAGGCGCCTTCCCCCCTGGGCGCGCGGTACGAGGTCGCCTCCCAGCTTCCCGACTCCCTGTTCCTGGCCCTTTCGGAGGCGGTGACGGAGGGAATCGAGGCCGGCGGACACGGCACCCACGGCATGGGATTCAGCGCGCAGCCGCCCAACTCCTTCATCTACTACGAGACTGTTGGCGGCGGCGGCGGCGCACGGCCCAACAAGGACGGCGTGAACGGCGTTCACATAACCTCCAACCTGCCCATAGAGGCCATGGAGCAGGAGTTCCCGATGATGGCCGATAGGCTGGAATATATTCCGGACTCCGGCGGCCCCGGCCGCTTCCGCGGCGGCCTCGGCGTTAGGAAGGACTGGCGTATGTTGGTGGACTCTTTCGTCGGCGTCCACTCCAACCGCCACCGGATACCGGGGCCGGGCCTCCTGAACGGCGCCGATGGCTCCCTCACCCGCATAGTCCGCAACCCCGACTCGCCCTCGCCGGAGACGATACCGAGGGAGGCCACCTTTGTGCCGGTAGGCCCCTCCGACGTGGTGTCTATATTCGCCGGCGGCGGGGGGGGCTACGGGAACCCCTTGGAGAGGGACCACCGCCACGTGCGGGAGGACGTGGTGAACGGCCTGGTCACGGTGGAGGCGGCGCGCCGTGACTACAAGGTGGTCATTGACCCACAGACCCTGGAGGTGGACATGGACGCCACCCAACGCCTCCGGCGCTCCCCGGCGGCCTAGTCTATGGCCCGTCTGCGGATAGGGGTGGACGTGGGGGGCACCTTCACCGACCACACCCTTTTTGACGAGGAGTCCGGGCTTCTGCGCGTCTTCAAGACCCCCTCCACCCCCGGCGACCCCTCCCGCTCCGTTATGGATGGCGCGCGGCATTTTGACGCCACGGCCCCCGGTGGGCTGCGGGGCCTTTGGCTCATGGCCCACGGCACCACCGTCAACACCAACGCCATCCTCTCCCGCTCCGGCGCCAAGGTCGGCCTCATAACCACAAAGGGCTTCAGGGACGTTCTGGCCATCGGCCGCCAGACCCGTCCCCACTTCTACCGGTGGGACGTGGATAGGCCGGAGCCCCTCGTTCCCCGCTCCCTTCGTTTGGAGGTCTCAGAGCGGATAGACAGCCGGGGGCGCGTTATCCATCCCCTCAGCGAAGAGGACGCTAGGAACTGCATCACCGCGTTCAAGGGGGAAGGCGTTGACGCCGTAGCCGTCTGCCTCCTCAACTCCTACGCCAACCCCGCCCACGAGTCCAGGATTAAGGAGCTTCTCCAGGAGGAGATGCCGGGCGTCTACCTCGCCATCTCCTCAGAACTCTCCCCGGAGTTCCGCGAGTTCGAACGCTCCAGCACCGCGACGGCCGTGGCCTACGTAGGCCCCGTGTTTCAGAGGTACGTCAGCAGGCTGCAACAAGCCCTGGTCCAGGAACTGGACCCGCCCCCGCGTCTTTACATAATGCAGTCGTCCGGCGGGATGGCCGGGGCCGAGGTTGGGGTTGGACGCCCCCACCTGACCCTGGAATCGGGGCCGGCCGCCGGGGCCTTGGCCGCCGTGGACCTGGGCAACCGCCTCAACATGAAGGACCTCATCTCCTTCGACATGGGGGGCACCACCGCCAAGGCCAGCCTCATACGGGACGGCAGGCCCTCTATGGTGAGTATGCTTGAGATTGGCAAGGAGGCTACGGGCTACTACGGCATCCGCATTACCGGCCTTCCCGTTCGCGCCCCGTCCATAGACCTGGTGGAGTGCAGCGCGGGCGGTGGAAGCGTGGCCCGGGTGGACGTGGCCGGGCTGCTCAAGGTGGGCCCTGAGAGCGCCGGGGCAGTCCCCGGTCCCGCCTGCTATGACGCCGGCGGAACGCAGCCCACCGTCACCGACGCCAACGTGGTCCTGGGCCGCATCAGCCCCGACTTCTTCCTCGGAGGCCGCATGGCGATAAATCCCGGCCTTGCGCGCCGCGCCATTGAGGAGCGCGTCGGCGCCAAGCTGGGCATGTCCGCCGGCGAGGCCGCCCAGGGGATCCTGGACGTGGTCAACGCCAACATGGTCCGCATACTCAGGGTCGTGTCCGTCAGCAGGGGCTTCGACCCGGGGCAGTTCATCCTGATGGCCCACGGCGGCGCCGGGCCTCTACACGCCGGCGACCTGGCCGAGGAGATGGGCATTGGACGCATTGTGATTCCACCCGCTCCCGGCCTCTTTTCCTCCATGGGCCTCATCGTCAGCGACGTGCAGACCGTGGCCACGGCCACCCGGTTCCTCACCGCGTCCCCTGAGAACCTGGGGGACATCAGGGAGAGCCTCAACCGGCAGGTGGCCCGGTGCCGCGGCTCCCTGGACCTTGAGGGCATTCCGGAGGAGCGGCAGGAGGTGGAGCGGTTCTTGGAGATGCGTTACGTGCGCCAGAACTTTGAACTGGAGGTCCCGGCTCCCAAGGACTTGGTCAGCGAGTCGGACCTTCAGGACGTGGTGGACGCCTTCCACCGCCTCCATAATCAGGCCTACGGCCACTTTGACCCGCGCGCCCCGGTGGAGGTGGTCAACGTGAAGTGCAGGGCCTTCGGAAGAATCCCCAAGCCCCGGCCCGCCCTCCTTCCCCAAGGCGGCGCCGACCCGCAGGACGCCTTCATTGGGCTTAGAAGGGTGTTTTTCAAGGGCGCCGGCTGGCTGGACTGCCCCCACTACAACCGGGTTAAGCTGCTGTGCGATAATGTCATCAGGGGGCCGGCCATGGTCTGCGAGGCCCACTCATCTGTTACCATACTACCAGGCCACGAGGCCGCCGTCGGCTCCATCGGAGAGTTGATAATCGATACGCGAAAAGGAGACAGGGCATGAGCGATTTCAAAGGCGTCGTAGCCGCCACCATCACCCCCTTCACGCCGGAGGGCCGGCTCAACGAGGACGCCTTCAGGCGGGTGATGGAGTCTAACATCCGGGCGGGCGTTGACGGGTTCTGGATAAGCGGAGGCACCGGCGAAAGCGTCCTGCTGACGGAGGACGAGATAATTCGCACGGCACAGATATCAGCCGAGCTTTGCAAAGGCAGGGCCACCTCCATCGTCCACGTTGGCGCCCTGACGACCGCCTCCGCCGTGCGAATGGCCCGCGGCGCCGGGGACGCCGGAGCCGACGCCGTGGCCTGTGTCCCCCCCTTCTTCTACCACCCATCAGACCAGGCCATCATCGACCACTACCGGGCCGTGGTGGACGCGGCGCGGCTGCCCCTGTTCATTTACAACCAGCCGAAATACACCGGGGTTGAGTTCACCGCACCTCTCATGGAGAAGGTCCTGAGGGCCGTCCCCAACGTGGCCGGCGTTAAGCACTCGGCCCCCGACTTCAACAACATCCGCCGGTTCGCCGGCATGGGCATGGCCGTGTTCACCGGCAGCGGCTCCCTCTTCCTGGCCGCCCTGACCGCCGGGGCCGTCGGCGTGGTCGATGGCCCCCTCACCGTGGCCCCGGAGCTTTGGGTTAACGCCTACAGGAGCTTCAAGCAGGGCGACTTAAAGACGGCTCAAGAGTACCAGGGGAAGGCCAACGTCCTCATCGACCTGGCGGCTCGATACGGGATGCAGGCCACCTGCAAGGCCTTGGTGGACGCCAGGATGGATATGGACTGCGGCGTTCCCCGGCTTCCCATTCCCGCCCTCTCCAACGATGACAGGCGGGAGCTCATCGCCGCGGCCCGCGCCGCCGGGGTCCTAGAGACTCCCCAACCCTCGTTGGTGGAGGACGACTAGGCGTGTTTCCGGGGCGCCGGTTCCAACAAAATTCCTAGAAGTGTAAAAAGGTAAGGAGGCGTTATCATGGCATCTGAGCACGAGCGGTATATGGAAATGGCCTTGGAGGAGGCCCGCCGGGGGGAGGAGAAGGGCAACTCGCCCGTGGGCAGCGTTATTGTCAAGGATGGGCGGGTCATCGCCAAGGGCCACAACCAGGCCATATCCAACCTTGACCTCACCTCCCACGCCGAGACCGACGCGATGCGCAACGCCGGCCCCGCTCTGGGCCACACGGACCTCTCCGGCTGCACCCTCTACACCACCTTTGAGCCGTGCATGATGTGCGCCGGGGCCATCGTCTTCGCCGGCGTCAGCGTCCTGGTGATGGGCGGCAACTACAACCCAAATTACGGCTCCTACGGCGACTACAGCGTGGAGAAGGCCATCGAGTTGGTGGAGTGGGGCGACAAGGTCAGCGTGGTGCGCGGCGTCCTGGTTGAGGAGTGCGAGGAGATGTCTTGGCGGTACAAGGCCAGAATGGCCCGCGGCGAAAGAGGCTAATCCCCCCGAATACGATTCAACGGAGGACGAGATATGTCTTCAGAGCATGAGAAGTTTATGCGTATTGCCTTGGAGGAGGCCCACCGTTGGGAAAAGGAGGGTGAGGCCCTGGTCGGGTCCGTTGTGGTCAGAGATGGGCAGGTGGTGGCCGTGGGCTGCAACACGGCCAAGCGCGACCTGGACCTTACCGCGCACGCTGAAATAGCCGCCATGAAGAACGCCGGCCCCGCCCAGGGGAGCCTGGACCTTACGGGATGCGTCCTCTACAGCACCGGGGAGCCGTGCATCATGTGCGTTGGCGCCATAGTGTCGGCGGGGATAACAACGGTGGTCCTAGGCGGCAACTACAGCCGCCATCACGGGGAGTTTGGAGACTACAGCGTGGAGAAGGCCCTCAGCTTCGTGGGACGCGGCGCCGTGAAGGTGGTCAGGGGCGTGCTCACCGAAGAGTGCGAGGCCATGAGGTGGAGCTTCTGGGCCAAAGAAGCCAGGAAGAACCGGAACTAGTTGAACGCTTCGGGCGTACTCTCTAACAACCCTGTAATCTGAGGTGGCCTTTTGAGCAGCTGTTTGAACCACATAAGCAGGTTGACGCTGTTGGCGGCGGTGGCGGTGGCCGCCCTGGCTCTGGCGGCGTGCGGCTCCGGTTCCCCCGCCAGCGAGGACGCCCCCGCCGCGTCTGAGCGCGCCACAGACTTCGACATCTTTCTCTACCAGGGAGAGGAGACCCTGGGGTCTTCCGACCTCACCCTCAACGGTATGCTGGCCCTCGGCAAGCCGATGGTCCTCAACTTCTGGGCGGCCCTGTGCCCCCCCTGCCGCGCGGAGATGCCCGACCTTGAAAGGGTGCACCAGAAATACGGCGACAGGGCCTTATTCTTTGGGCTGGACGTTGGCCCCTTCCAGCTTTTAGGCACCAGGGAGGAGGGCCAGCAGCTGCTGAAGGAGCTGCGGATAACCTACCCTTCGGGCAGCACGGAGTACGAAAGGATTATCATGGACTACGGCATCCAGAGTATGCCAACCACCTTCTTCATCAAGCCCAACGGGGAGATTCAGAGGGAGTGGGCCGGCATCCTGAATGAAAGCAAGCTGGAGGAACTGGTTGAGGAACTCATCGCCGCCTCGTAACAACTCCCTCGTTTGGAGGGATTGAAGGGCCGCGTATATGGAATCGGGCGGCGTAACTTTACATAAGACGGCGGAGCTTATCCGCCGGAAGTCCCTGTCACCGGTGGAACTGGTGAGGGAGCGCCTGGAACGCATCCACCGGCTCAACCCGCTGCTCAACGCCTACGTGACCATCTGCTCCGACGAGGCCGAGGGAGCCGCCCGGGAAGCGGAGGCTGAAATCCTGCGCGGGGGCTACCGGGGCCCTCTCCACGGCATCCCCGTATCCGTTAAGGACATCTTCCACGTGAGGGGAGTCCGGACGACCTTTGGCGAGAAGCGGTTGGAGTCCCACGTTCCCGGCTATGACGCCGCCGTGGTTGAGCGGCTGAAGCGCGCCGGGGCCATCCTGGTCGGCAAGACCAACCCCCTCTACGGCGAGTATTTCCCTGAGCCTGAGTACGGCCTTACCAAGAACCCGTGGGACCTGGGCCGCCTGCCCGGCTACTCCAGCAGCGGCGGCGGGGCGGCGGTGGCCGCAGGCTGCGACCTGGCCTCCATCGGCTCCGACGGGGGCGGCTCCGTGCGCTATCCGGCGGCCTGCTGCGGCGTCGTGGGGCTGAAGCCCACCTTTGGACGCGTGAGCCGATACGGCGCCGGGGTCTACGGCGTGCCCAACGACTACGTTGGCCCCCTCACCCGCACCGCGCGGGACTGCGCCCTCGTGATGCAGGTCATCGCCGGCCACGACCCGCGGGACCCGTTCAGCGCCGACGCCCCCGTTCCCGACTACCTCGCCGCTTTGGACGGCGACGCGGCGGGAACCAGGGTCGGAGTCCCAAGGGACTACTTTTGGGACTACCTTGACGCCGAGGTGGAGGCCGCCCTCCGGGGAGCCGTCGCCCGCCTTGGCGAGATGGGCTGCTCTCTGGTTGACGTGTCTCTGCCCAGCGTGGAAGAGGTGAACGAGGTCCACGCCATGCTCTCGGAGGCTGAGACGGCGGCCTACTTCCAGCCGCTAATGGACGGGTTCCCCGCCGAGACGCCGGATATCCTCTACCAGCGAATCGAAAAGGGGGCCAGGGCGTCGGCCCCCAACTACATTCGCGGCCAGGCGACGCGGGGCCGCTTCATCGCGGAGATTGAGGCGGCCTTCAAAGAGGCGGACGTCTTGCTAACCCCCGCCTCCATTCTGCCGCCGCCCCCCTTGGGCCGGTTCGAGTTCAGCCACGCCGGGAAGGACTGGGATATCGGAGACCTGGCTTCCAGGCTCACCCGCCCCTTCAACACCTCCGGGCATCCCGCCATCTCGGTTCCCTGCGGCTTCACCAAGAGCGGCCTGCCCATCGGCCTTCAGCTGGTGGGGCCGAACTTTCACGAGGACATCTTGCTGAAGGTCGCCGACGCCTACCTGCACGCGGCCGGAACCCAGACCCGTTGGCCCTTTAGCCAATAGCGCCTGAAGCAATGGGGAAGGGAATGAAGGTCGCCGACGCCTACCTGCACGCGGCCGGAACCCAGACTCGCTGGCCCTTCAGCCGGTAGCGCCTAGAGCTATGGGGAGGGCTTGGCTCCCCTGCGGTCCAAGAACACCCGCCCGTCCTTCATCACGAACTCAACGGCCCTTCCCCTTTCCAAGATGGTGACGTCCTGCAAGGGGTTGCCCCGGGCCAGTATCAGGTCGGCTTTCTTGCCGGGGGCTATGGTTCCAGCGTCGGCCATCCCCAGGCACTGGGCGGCGTCTCCCGTGGCGGCGGTGATGGCGTCAAGGGGCGTCATGCCGGACTCGACCAGGCAGCTCAACTCGTGGGCGTTGTTGCCGTGGACCCACGCCCCGGCGTCGGAACCGGCCGCCACCTTCACACCCGCTTTGAGGGCCAGCTTCAAGCTGCTGACGTGATGCTCTCTGAAGTCCTTGGCCCGCGCGCTTTCGTGAGGGGTCCCCCTGGCGGCGTGATGAACGAACACGCTGAAGGTCGGTATCAGCCAGATGCCCTTTCGCGCCATCATGGGGAGCAGGTCCGGGTCCTCATTCAGGTAGGAGCCGTGCTCTATAGAGTCGACCCCCGCCTCAACGGCCATCCGCAGGCCGGGGCCGCCGAGAACGTGGCACATAACCTTGCGGCCCATAACGTGGGCCTCGTCCACCAAGGCGTCCAGTTCCGCCCTAGTCATTATCAGGTCTTTAGGCCCCAAACCCCTGGTTGGACGGCCCCACCCCGTTACGGCGGTCTTGATGACGTCGGCCCCGGCGCGGACCATCTCCCTGACCTTCGCCCTCATGGCCGAGGGGCCGTCGGCTATGCCAAGGGGCAGGTCGGGCTGGGGAACAAGGCTTGGCGAGTGACCCGATGGGCTGGTCCGGTCGGCCTGCCCTCCCGTGGGGGTGATGAAGTTCAGGGCCACCTGAAGCCGGGGGCCGGGCATGAGACCCGAATCCACGGCCTCCCTGAAACCGGCGTCCAGCCCGGCGGCGTCGCGCACCGTGGTGAAGCCGGTTTCCAGGGTCTGCTTCAGCACGGAGTAGACGCGGGCGCCGCGCAGACTCTGGGGCTCGTTTATGCCCCAACGGGTGGCCAGGTCGTGGCCGAAGTGGGCCAGGTGGTCGTGGCAGTCTATCAGCCCCGGCATGAGGGTCATCCCCGGCGCGTCTATGAGGACGGCGTCCTTAGGGAACCGGGCGCCGCTTCCCCAAGCCACCTCCTCTATCCTGTCGTCCCGCACGACCACCACGGCGTTGGGCTTGGGCGGGCCGCCGGACCCGTCGAGCAGCGTTGCCCCTGCGATGGCTATCATCCCGCCTCCTCGCCCCTTCCCCCCGGAAGGTGGCAAAATGCCCGTTTGACGCTTATAATCCCAACAAGTTAACCGCCCCGGCATCATACCCCAACAGCGTTAACAAAAGTAGGGAGGGCAAAGCCATGTACAAGGGTTTCAAAGTCATAGACGCCGACGCGCACATCACCGAGCCTCACGACCTGTGGAGCGAATTCATGGAGCCTGAGTACTACGGCCGCAGGCCCATAGTCGGCCCTGCGGAGGAGAGCCGCCCCGGGGCCAGCCGCAGCTTCATGGAGTGCGAGATCTTCCCCAAGGGCAACAGGACCACGACCACAATCCAGGGGGCGGGAGTCAACCGCAAGGCCGCCATTGACTTGGATGACTTCATGCCGCAGAAGTACGGCGCCGCCTACGAGGCGGGCTTCACCCCGGAGAGCCGCATTGAGCACATGGACAGGCTCGGCTGGGACAAGCAGGTCTGCATTGACAACGCGCCCCTCCCTCTCAGGGTTGGCGCCGATATGGACCAGGGCCTAATGTGGGCCTGCGCCCGGGCGTATAACAACTTTTCCAGGGCCTTTTGCGACACGGACCCCGGCAGAATCAAGATGGTTGGCGTGCTGCCTCACCAGCATGACGTGGAGGGTCTGGTGGCTGAGACCCGGCGGGCCGTTGAGAGTCTGGGAGCCGTGACGGTGACTATGCCCAAGCCCGCGAAGGGCAGGCCCTGGCACGACCCCGCCTATGACCCCTTCTGGGCCTTGGCCGAGGAGTTGGACTTCCCCGTGTCCTTCCACGGCGTCATGAGCGGGGAACCGCACACCGGCTCCCGCTACCAGCCCCGGCAGAGCGTGTCGGGGCCTGAGGTCGCCCTGGACCACGCTATCGGCTTTCCCTTCGAGAACATGATATCCCTGGGACACCTCATCTTCCTGGGCGTCTTGGAACGTTTCCCCAAGCTGCGGGTCTCCTTCTTGGAGGGCAACGCCGGCTGGCTCCCCTTCTGGCTGGGCCGGCTCAACGACCACGGGTTGCGCGACCGCCGCCAAGGGATGTGGTACGACCTGGAGCCGCTTCCCCTGAGTCCCAGCGAGTACTTCCTGCGGCAGGGATTTGTGGCCTGCGACCCCGACGAGTTCCACCTGAAGGGCGTGGTGGACGCCTTGGGGGACGACAACATTGTGTGGAACACCGACTACTCCCACCCCGACGCCCCCGACCCGGACAGGGCCTTGCCCGACTTTATCGTGCAGCCCATATCCGAGGAGAGCAAGCGCAAGATATTGTGGGACAACGCGGTGAGGCTGTACGGGCAGCGAATCCTGAACTGAGGGACGGGCCCGGCTAGTTCGGGCGGCTTGTTGACATAAGCGCCGGGGGCCGGCCTTTAGCGGCTGCCTTGGTCAGCGACGCGCCGGCGGAGGGCGCGGGTTAGGGCTGTTCGTCCTGATAGCCGGTGGCCTCTTTGTAAGCCGCGGTCAACGCCTCCAGAACCTCCGATGTGAATTCATGAATCGTTGTGCTATAGGATTCTAGCCTCTCAGTGACAATGGCCGCTTCAATGGCCTCGATAGAGTTGGGCGCCAGCCTTTCAAGCGCTTCCCACCTCAATTCCATGGATGGGCGCTTTCCTGCTTTCCATATTAAAACGAGGCGGGTATCATCGGCGCGTATCTTGGGTATCAGGCTGGCGTTTCCGGTTTTGTAGGTTCTGCTGAGTATGTGTACGTTAGGCAACGACGCTATCTCTTCCGCCCAAGCAATCAACGGTTCGTACCCTTCGCGTTCCGCGTCGCTGACCCCTTCTAGGTACCTTTTGAAGTCGTCGGCACCTTCTGATTCGATTGCTTCGCTTCGCTGAGACCGCGCTCTTTTCGATGAGGCTTTAAGTTGATACTCTCTCACACCTGGGATGATGCGCTTAGGTGAAGCGACTTCTACGCCATTTATGTCGTAGCGCCTAAGCCTAAGGGCAACGAGGTCTATGGTTAGCTCATCAATGGTTATCGCGTCCAGGTAGCTAACCAACCTTTCCAACGCGCGTCGCGGCGGCTCGTCAAAAGCAAATACCAGTCTGAAGGCTCCCCTCTCTAAGTAGCCCTCCATTGAAGACTCAAAGGACTCTTTGTCCACCTCTTTATCTTGGCTCTGTACGGCTTCAATGATGGACCCGCCCTTGTTTGCGAGATGCCAGAAAAGGGGGCCATCCTCCAACTCCTTGATGCTGTACCCGTGGAGTGAGGATGCGTAATCAAGCGTTTGGGCAACGATGGTCCTTCGCTCCTCGGAGTTGCGCGCGAGCTTCACCTCTATAATCACGGGCCGGCCCGTCGACTCCACCGCGACGATATCCGCCGCACCCGTTCCTAGGGTAACTTGACGTCCGAGGACGAAAAGGCGGGGTGAGCCGGCCAGCGGCAGAAACTCCGGGTTCTCTGCGATGAGGCGCTCTAAGCCTTTTTCTTCCAACACCGGTTGGGGGGAAGCCGGGCCCCACACGGTTCCGGTTCTTATCCATATCATTGGCGCGCCTCTACAGTAGGGTGGTGTGGTCTCAAGGGTGTGGGTTAGGCAGTGAAAGAGGTGGTTGGTGGAGACGGGGGAGGGTCGAACTCCCCGTCCAGAAGAAGTCTAGCAAGGATATGCTACAGGCTTAGCCGGTAATCTTTTTTCGCCTCTTCAACCCTCTATCGGCGCAGTCTTGAAGGGCTATCCGATTGCTCTCAGGCCATCCCTAACCGGACTCCGGATGGATGCCCCCCGGCCTTCTTGCGCCTGGCTCCCCGCACCCGGGGTTAGCGGGGGCAGACGAGCCGTCTAAATGCTTAGACGGCTAGAGCGAATTCTCTTTCGCCGGTTACTTTTTTACCACCTTATTAACGGGGTGGGTGGCGCCCCGGCCTGCAATCCTTCAGGACCTTCCCCTGTCGAAACCACGCGTCCCCATGTCCTGCCCCTATTATCCACCTACAACGGCCATATGTCTAGCGCCGGTTTGGCTACACCACTTGGCGAAGGGCCCGCCGCGCTTCCCGCTCCCTATCCCGCTCAATAATGGCCCTGCGCTTATCGTACTTGCGCTTGCCCCGGGCCAGCCCAAGCTCCACCTTGGCCCAGTGGTTCTTAACATAAAAACGCAGGGGAACCAGGGTCAAGCCCTTCTGCGCTATCTTGCCCGCCACCTCCGTTATCTCGCTGCGGTGGAGGAGGAGTTTGCGTGGCCGCTTGGGTTCGTGGTTTTGCCGGCTGGCCGGGTCGTATAGGGCTATGTGGAGGCCGTGGAGCCATAACTCGTTGCCGGTAATCCGCGCGTGGCTGCCTCTGAGGTCTATCCTGCCCGCGCGGACGGACTTTATCTCGGAGCCGGTCAGTTCTATGCCTGCTTCGTACCGCTCCAGGATCTCATAGTTGAACAGGGCCTGGCGATTAACAGATATCTGCTTGGTGGGCGCCACGGTTTAACTCCCGGCCGCTATGAGGGCCTGCAACTCTTCAATGGCCCTGTCCAGCTGAGGGTCCGCCGTCCCCTCCGGGTCCGATGGGACCTCTATGTCCGGCTCAATGCCCTCGCCCTCTATGAGGGAGCCACTGGGGGTGAACCACCGGGCGATGCTGTAGTAGATGCCCGACCCGTCGCTGAGGGAGCGCTGAACGTTGACGCTGCCCTTGCCGAAGGTCTTGACCCCGATGAGTTGGGACCGGTTGTGGTCGCGGAGGGCGCCGGCCATAATCTCGCTGCTGCTGGCGCTGAAGTCGTTTATCAGCGTCACCATGGGGATGTCTTTGGCCCGGCCGCCGGACCGCACGGCGTAGTCGGTGCGCCTGTCCCACCCGTCGACCTGGTAGAGGACGAGGCCGGAGTTCAGGAACTGGCTGGTCATCGCCACCACCGCGTCGACACGCCCGCCGGGGTTGTCGCGGATGTCCAACACCAGCCCCCGCGCCTTCAGACGCCTTATCCTGTCGAGGGCCTCGTTGAAGTCGCTGCTGGTGTTTTCCCCAAAGAAGTGGACCTGAAGATGGGCGATGCCGCCGCTCAGTATCCTAACATCCACGGTGGACACCTTTACGACGCCCCGGGTGATGGTGATGAGGACGGGGGAGGAGTCGTTCTGGTGGAGCACCAGGAGGGTTACGGGGGTTCCCTCGGGGCCGCGAATCTTGGCTACCACGTCGAAGATGCCCATGCCCTCGGTGCTCACGCCGTCGACCTCAAGGATCTCGTCGCCGGAGCGGATGCCGGCGGCCTCGGCCGGGGTGTTGGGAATGGGGGCCACGACTATAATCCGGCCGTTCCGCGCGCTCACCTCGGCGCCGATGCCCTCAAAGGAGCCTCTGAACCGCTCCTGTTCGGTGTTGAAGAGTTCCGGGTCGAGGTAGGCGGCGTGGTCGTCGTCCAAGGCGTCGAGCATCCCGCGAATGGCCCCGCGGCTGAGGGTGGTGGGGTCGAGGCCGGCGCGGTTGTAGTGGTCCTCCATGAGGGCTGAGTAGACCTCAAAGAGGACGCCGAACTCAGGGGGCGCCTCCTCAGGAAGCTCTATGGTGGGCGCGGGCGCGGGTTGGTTTTCGGCGTATAGGACGCAGCCGGCCGCGGCGGCGGTCAGCAGCCCCACCGCCAGGATGAGCCATAGGGAGGTCTTAGACATGGGAGCTATCGCACCTCGTCGCGCCAGGAAATCTCCCCCCATTGTACCACTCTATGAGAATGGCATAGAGGGACGCCGCGCCGGGGCCGGCGGCCTGCCCCTTTCCGCATTCCCGACCCCTCTCATCCGTCACTCCCGCGCAGGCGGGAAGGGCGCGTGCGCCCACTTAGTTTTCAAGAGCGTTGGTTCTGGCTGGGGGCTTCTGGCCCCCCTATCCGCATTCCCGCCCCCCTTCCCGTCATTCCCGCGCAGGCGGGAAGGGCGCGTGCGCCCACGTAAGTTTCGAAGAGGGCCGGTTCTGCGTTGGAGGCTTCTGGCCCCACTATCCGCATTCCCGACCACCCCCCTTTCCGTCATTCCCGCGCAGGCGGGAAGGGCGCGTGCGCGCACGTAAGTTTCGAAGAGGGCCGGTTCTGCGTTGGAGGCTTCTGGCCCCCTATCCGCATTCCCCCCCTTTCCGTCATTCCCGCGCAGGCGGGAATCCATCCCCTCCCCCTTCATCGCGAATCCAGCCGGCGGAGCGCGCCCCGCCAGCCTCATAACTGCGTCACTTCTCTTTAATTCCCACCCACCTGCCCGTCACCCCCGCCGAAACGGGAATCCAGAAACCCTTCGCCAATCGCCACTGCGCCCTTCTCACGCCCCATCAAGCCAAGGGAGCCGGCGTCAAACGGTAACAGGAGGGGATGGATTCCCGCCTTCGCGGGAATGACGGGAAGGTGGGCGGGACGGCAGAAACCTCGCGCCGGAGAACCATCGCTCTTCAAAACTAAGTGGGCGCACGCGCCCTTCCCGCCTGCGCGGGAATGCCGGAAGGAGGGCGCGGAACGACATGGGGTGGCGGGCGCGTGGCGGGGAACGCCGGCCGCCCTGCTTGGCGGAGGGGAAGGGGATGCGGGGGGTGGGGGGCGGATTCAGCCGGGGAGGGGCGTTATTATGTAAACCCTGGAAAAAACGAGGCCCTTAGATAACATAACATTTATTGTGCGAACCAACAGGTAATTTTTTGAATATCGGGTTACAGGCCGGTCAGACGGCTTTGGCGACCCATTCCCTGACCAGGACGTCCTGAATGCCGTCCAGCAGGCCGTCGATGTTCCATCTCATCGGCCGGTTAGATGGCTTTGGCGACCCATTCCCTGACCAGGACGTCCTGAATGCCGTCCAGTAGGCCGTTGATGTTCCATCCCATTGGCCGGTCAGACGACTTTGGCGACCCATTCTCTAACCAGGACGTCCTGAATGCCGTCCAGCAGGCCGTCAATGTTCCACCCCATTGGCCGGTTAGATGGCTTTTGCGACCCATTCCCTGACCAGGACGTCCTGAATGCCGTTCAGGAGGCCGTCGATGTTCCACCCCTTCGTGGCGGAGACGGACACTCTCCGGTAGCGGGGGTTCAAGGGTATGTCGCGGGCGCCGTTGCCCTGGGCCGCGTCTATCTTGTTGAGGACCAGGAGCTTGGCCCTGTCCTCCAGCCCCAACTGCTCCAAGGTTTCCTCAACGGCCTGGGCCTGCTGCGAGGCCATGGGGTTGGACGCGTCGACGACGTGTAGAAGGAGGTCGGCGTCCTGCAAGTCTTCAAGGGTGGCGTGGAAGGCCGACACCACGGTGGGGGGCAGCTTGTTGATGAAGCCCACCGTGTCGGTCAAGAGCATCTCGTCGCCGAAGGGGAGCCGTATCCGCCGGGTGACCGTGTCGAGGGTGGAGAAGAGCCGGTTCTCGGAGGTCACGCCGGCCCTGGATAGGGTGTTGAAGAGGGTGCTCTTGCCCGCGTTGGTGTAGCCCACCAAGGAGGTCACCGGCAGCCCCGACTTCCTGCGCCGGTTGCGGTGGAGGGTTCTGCTGCGTTTCACCCCGTCTATCTCGGCCTTCAGCCGCTTGATGGCCCCTCGTATAAGGCGGCGGTCAGTTTCTATCTGGGTCTCGCCGGGGCCGCGGGTGCCGATGCCGCCTCCCAGCCGCTCCAGGTGGGACCACTGGCCCGCCAGCCGCGGCAGCAGGTACTGGTGTTGGGCCAGCCTCACCTGCAACTGCCCCTCGCGGGTGCGGGCGTGACGGGCGAAGATGTCTAGTATCAAGGCGGTGCGGTCGATGACCTTTTCGCCCAGGGCCTGCTCCAAGTTTCGCTGCTGGGTAGGGGTGAGCTCGTCGTCAAAGATGACAAGGTCCGCGTGCAGGTCTGCCTTGAGTTCCCTTATCTCCTCCAGCTTGCCCTTGCCCACGTAGTAGGGGGTGGGCTTTTCCAACTGCTGGCTGACGGTGGCCACTACCCGGCCGCCGGCCGTCGCGGTGAGTTGGGCCAGTTCCTCAAGGGAGCTTTCCAGCCCCCACAGGGCGCCAGTTCCCTTTAGATGCGCCCCAACCAGCAGGGCGCCTTCGGGTTCGGACAGGTTCGGCAGGGTTCTCTTGGGTATTGGCCTTACTCCTTGGGCGGCGGGATACGCCAGGAGCGCAGCCGTTGAATTCCCTTGTCCACCATCTCGTCGGGGGTGGTGAGGGATAGGCGTATGTACCCCTCGCCGCCGGCGCCGTAGCTGGAGCCCGGCGTCACCACGATGTCCGTGTCGTCAAGGAGTTGGGCGGTGAAGGAGGCCGAGGTGTATCCTTCCGGGACTCTCGCCCACAGGTACAGGGCGGCCTTCGGAGCCTCCACCCGGAGTCCTATATGGATGAGGGCGTCCATCACCCTGTCCCGGCGGCTCTGGTATATGGCGTTGTTCTCGTCAATGTGGTTCTGCGGGCCTGTGAGGGCCTCAATGGCCATCTCCTGAATGGCCTGGGGGATGCCGGAGTCTAGGTTGGACTTTATCTTGAATAGGGCCTGAATCATGTCGGCGTTGCCCACCACGGAGCCGAAGCGCCAGCCGGTCATGTTGAAGCACTTGGAGAGGGAGTGGAACTCGATGCCCACGTCCTTTGCGCCGTCTATCTCCATGAAGCTCAGGGCCTTGTAGCCGTCGTAGACCACCTCGCTATAGGCGGCGTCGTGGAGGAGGGCTACGTCGTGCTGGCGGGCGAAGTCGATGGCCTGTCGATAGTAGCCGGCCCCGGCCACGGCCCCCGTGGGGTTGTTGGGGTAGTTGAGCCAAAGGACCTTGGCCCTTTTGGCCACTTCGGCGGGAACGGCGCTCAGGTCCGGCAGCCAGCCGTTCTCCTGGGTGAGGGGCATGTGGTGGGAGTCGGCGCCGGCGAAGAGGGTCCCGGCGTCGTAGACGGGATAGGCGGGGTCGGGAACCAGGGCCACGTCGCCCGGGTCCAGGAAGCAGAAGGCGGCGTGGCCGATGCCCTCCTTGGCGCCTATCAGGGGCAGGGTCTCAGAGGCGGGGTCCAGGTGGTCAACGCCGAATCGGGTCTTGTACCAGGCGGCGATGGCCTCCCGGACCTGGGGAAGGCCGTCGGTCTCGGGGTAGCGGTGGTTGGCGGGGTCGCGGGACGCGCGGGCCAGCCGGTCGATGATGGGGGATGGTGTGGGGATGTCGGGGTCGCCGATGCCAAAGGTCACCACGTCGGCCCCCTCGGCCCGCTTCCGGGCGATGACGCGGGATATCTCCACGAAGGGATAGGCGGGGAGTTGGTCCAGGCGTTTCGAAAATTTCATTATGTCAACTCGTGTGTCTAATTTTGGCGCGAAGTGTAAAAATGCACGCCTATACCAGGGCCACTACCAGGGCGGTTACGGCGACCATGGAGGCCCCGGCGATGGACAGTTCCATTAGCTTGATGCGGCGGGCCAGCGCGCTGACACCCTGGGCGAGGGCTTCGCCTTGGGCTGCTATCTGGGAGACCAGCTCCGCCTGCTGAAGGGAGTTGGCCTCTAGCCGCTCAACCTGCTCTCTGAGGTGGTCAAGAGCGGCCCGGACGTCCTCCGTTGGGGCCGTCTTCGGCTTGGCCTTGCTAAGGGTTTCATGCACCTTGGCCGCCGCTGTCGCAAGCAGGGGAGCGGCTTTGAGCGCTGCAATGAGAAAGGCTGGCAAAGGCATGGTGACCTCCTTGTTCAGGTATCCTCGGCTAGAATATATCGGTTGAGGCTTTGGGGCGCAACTTTAGAGGGGGCTGGGGGATGGGGGAAGGGCGCGAATGCCGGCTGCCATGCCCCTCTACCCCTTTCCCGTCCGGTTGGGGGGAGAAGGGCGGCCACGAGAGAAGCCCCAACGGGTGGCCTTGGAGTTTGGGGCGTTGGTTTTGCTGTGTAGGCTTCCTGGATTCCCGCCTGCGCGGGAATGACGGACAGGAGGGGGGGGGCGGGAATGACGGATGAGAGGGAGCGGGAATGCAGGCGGGTTGCGCGAGGCCGGGGAGAGAGGGGCCAGGGGAGGACGCCGCCCACAGGGGACGCGTCGTCTGCCAAGACCAGGGCGGCGCGCGGTTGGCGCGCGGCCCGGGGGCGTATGGCGGCCGTGCAGGGGCTAGGGAGTCTTCCAGTGGCCGGTGAAGACCTCGGTGGCCGGGCCTTGCAGGAACACTTCACCAATGCCGTCCCACTCGACGGCGAGGGCGCCGCCGGGCAGTCGGACTTCAAGGGCGCCGTCGCTCAAGCCCTTAAGCCTGGCGGCCACGGTGATGGCGCAGGCCCCGCTGCCGCAGGCCATGGTCTCGCCGCTTCCCCGCTCCCACACCCTGGCGTCCACCCTACCCCTCTCCACCGGGTTTACTATCTCGAAGTTGACACGGTTGGGAAACATGGGGTGGTTCTCTACCTTGGGGCCGATTTCGCGCAGGGGAAACCGGCTCACGGGCTGTTGGATGAAGGCCACGGCGTGAGGGTTCCCCATGGATACGAAGGTCAGCCGGAGGTCGACGCCGTCGATGGTGAGGGGGTAGTCGACCACGGCGTCGCCGACGCGCTGCGCCTGGGCCAGGTCCACCGTCACCGGCGTCTCGTGGGGAAGGAGCCGCGGCGCGCCCATGGACACCCTGGCCCCGGTGATGACGCCCTCCTGTCGTATGGGGACCACGGTGCGGACCCCCGACATGGTTTCCACCCTTAGGCCGTTGTCGGAGGCCGCGGCCATGTCCCGCTCAAGGGCGAACTTCGTGAAGCAGCGGATGCCGTTGCCGCACATCTCGCCCTCGGAGCCGTCGGCGTTGAACATGCGCATCTTCAGGTCGGCGCGCTGGGACTCCATGACCAGGATGAGGCCGTCGCTGCCAATGCCGAAGTGCCGGTCGCTCATGGCGCGGGAGAGGGCCGGCCAGTCGGCTTCAGTGGCGCGGGCGTCCACGTATATGTAGTCGTTGCCGCAGCCCTCCATCTTGGTGAACTTCATTGGCGGCGCGTCTCCTTCTTTGGGTTTTTTGGACAGATATCAGGGTGTGTGGCGGTTATGGGCGGCCTTGATGGCCTGGCTTCCTCCCGTCTGCGCGGGAATGACCGGCGCGGGCAGATAGGCGTCCCCCCGGGCCGGGATGGATTCCCGCCTGCGCGGGAATGACGGAAAGGGGGGGCGGGAATGCGGATAGGGGGGGCAGGGCGCGTGCGCCCACTTTGGTTTGAAGAGGGTTGGTTTGCGGTGTGGGCTTCCTGGATTCCCGCCTGCGCGGGAATGCGGATAGGGGGGGCAGGGCGCGTGCGCCCACTTTGGTTTGAAGAGGGTTGGTTTGCGGTGTGGGCTTCCTGGATTCCCGCCTGCGCGGGAATGACGGATAGGGTGGGTATGGTTGGCGGGCATTGTGGTTACGCTATGGCCTCTTTAGGGGCTATTTTATCACACCGGCCCAGGAACTCACGGGCCTTCTCTAGGGCGGCCTCCGTCTCGTGGCCGTCGGCCTGGATCCAGTGGATGCGGGGGTCTTTGGGCCGGAACCAGGCGTATTGTTTGCGCGCTATCCGGTGGGTGGCGTATTTTATGGCCCTCACCGCCTCGTCGAGGGGGATGTCTCCCCGGATGTGGGTGGCCAACTCGCGGTAGCCAACGGCCGACATGGAGGGCAGGTCGGGGGGGTATCCCGCATCAAGCAGACGCCGGGTCTCCTCAACGAAGCCTTGGGCCATCATCCGGTCTACGCGGGCATCGATTCTGCGGTACAACTCTGGCCGGTCTAGGGTAAGCCCCAGAACCAGGGATGGCCCCGGGGCGGCGTCTGCGGCTGTTTTGAGGGGCGGGTTGGTTCCTCCCGCAAAGTGGACTTCAAGGGCGCGGATGACCCGGCGCGGGTTCTTGGGGTCGGTTTTCCCGGCTGCCTGGGGCGCGACGGCCTGGAGCAGCTGGTAGAGGGGCCAGAGGCCGCGGCGGCTGGCCTGAAGCTCTAGGTCGGCCCTGAGGGTTGGGTTGGGGGCCGCCTTGGGAAGCCGCCAACCCTCCAGCAGGGCCCACACGTACTGCCCGGAGCCGCCCACCAGCAGGGGGACTCGGCCGCGGCCCCGCGCCTCTTGGATGGCGTCCTTGGCCATTTGGAGGAAGATGCCCAGGCTGAAGGTCTCGTCGGGGCGGCGGACGTCTAGCAGGTGGTGCGGGGCCAGGGAGCGTTCCTCGGGCGTGGGCTTTGCCGAGCCTATGTCCATGCCAAGGTAGACCTGGCGGCTGTCGGCGTTGATTATCTCGCCGCCCAGGGACCGGGCCAAGGCGAGGGCCAGGCGGCTCTTGCCCACGGCGGTTGGCCCCACGATGGCAATGAGGGGAGGGTTGGCGCGGTCCACTTAGGCCGGCCCTTTTATCTCTGCGGTGAGCCTCACTATCTGGATAAACTGGCCGGCGTTGAGGCTGGCTCCCCCCACAAGGGCGCCCTGGATGCTGGGTTCCCGCAGGAAGTCAGCCACGTTTTGGGGATTCACGCTTCCTCCATAGAGGACCGGGACTTGGCTGGAAGCCGTCTCGCCGTAGCGGTCGGCCAGCTCCTCCCGTATGGCGCCGGCGGTTATGTCAACCACGGCGGCGGGGGTGGCGGGGACGCCGGTTCCGATGGCCCAAACCGGCTCGTAGGCGATGACCAGCCCACCGGCGGTGGGGACGCCGGCCAAGGCCGTCCTTATCTGCCGCCGTGTCACCGCGCCGGCGTCGCCGCGCTGTCGCTCCTCCAGGGTCTCTCCAACGCAGAGGATGGGCTGGAGACCGGCGGCTACGGCGGCCACGGTCTTTTCCGCTATCAGGCCCTCGTCTTCCCCCATAACGTGCCTGCGCTCCGAGTGCCCAAGGATGACGTACTGGCAGAAGTCGGCCAGCATTTGGGGCGATATCTCGCCGGTGAAGGCCCCGCTGGGCCGTGAGTAGGCGTTTTGGGCGCCGAGCTTTATGGGCGAGCCGCTAATGGCGTCCATCACGGGGGCCAGTGATATGAAGGGGGGGCAGATGACGGTCTCCACGCCGCGGGGGGCCGGGCTTTCCAGCCCATTTCTTATGGATGATGCCAGGGCCACCGCCTCGGCGACGCCGGTGTTCATCTTCCAGTTGCCGACGGCTAGGCATGGAGGCATGGGGCTAGGCTCCGAACCTGGACATCTTCCCCGCGTGGGCCATGGCCATGAGCATGACGTGTATGGCCTTGATGGTTCCCAGAGAGCCGCGGGCGCACGTCCTCTCGCTGAAGCCGTCCGACCTCTCGCCGCCGGTCCACTTGGAGTGCAGCAGCAACGGGACCGGGTGCCAGCTGTGGTTGGCCATGATTGACGGGGTGGAGTGGTCACCCGCTATGAGCAGAACGTCGGGGCGCAGGTCGAGGAGCCGCGGCAGATAGGAGTCCAAATCCTCCAGGGCCTTCATCTTGGCGTCAAAATCGCCGTCCTCCCCGGCGGTGTCGGTGTGCTTGTAGTGGATGAAGAAGAAGTCGTGCTCGTGGTAGCGCGCCTCCAGGGTATCCAACTCATCCTCAAAGGTGGCCCCGGTGGGCAGGACCGTCATTCCCAAGATAGACGCCAGCCCCCTGTACATGGGGTAGGCGGCGATGGCGGCGGGGTTGAGCCCGTAGGCGCGGGCCATGGATGGCATGTGGGGCATTCCGGAGAAGCCTCTGAGTATAACCATGTTGGCCCGTTCCTCGTCCATGAGGAGTTGGCGGGCCTGGCGCACGAACTCGTTGCAGGCCTCGGCGGCGCTCTTGGCCTTTATGCTGAGGGCCTTCACGTTTTGAAGGGGAACCCCGGTGCGCTGGGGGTCCATCTCCGTGAGGTCGTCGGAGAGGCCGTCGCCGCGCATACGCAGCACGAACCTGTAGTCCATTACCGGATAGACTCGGATATCGATGGAATCCACCTTTATCCTGTCCAACTCGCGGCAGAGGGGTTCGCTGAGCCTGGAGGGGATGCGCCCGGCCCTGCGGTCCACCAGGAGGCCGTTGGCGTCCACGGTGCAGAAGTTGCCCCTGGCCACCACGTCGCCATCCTGAAAATCCACGCCCGCCACGCCCATGGCCTCCAGGGCGCCCCGGCCGATGACGTGCTTGAGGGGGTCGTAGCCGAACAGGGCCATGTGCCCGGGGCCGCTGCCCGGGGTGACGCCGGGGAGGACGGGGATGGTGAGTCCCAAGGCGCTCCGTTGAGCGAGGGCGTTTAGATTGGGAAGCTTGGCCGCTTCCAACTCGGATTTCCCCGTGTCGGGGTGGGGCGCGCCGCCCAAGCCGTCTACGACCAGCATGACGATTTTCGCGTCGGAACTGGCGAAGCAGTCCCGGAGCAGGGGGAGGTCAATCATTGGGCGCTCTTCTTCATGGCGGTGCCGCTTATGTCAATAAATCTTCTCTTGGGAATGGGCTAAGGCGTTTTGCTTACGCGGCAGGGCCGCGATTCCCGGCAGGTCTTTACCCTCCATGAACTCTATCATGGCGCCGCCGCCGCTGGAAACGTGGGTCATGCGGTGGCTCAAGCCGAGGGAAGCGACTGCCTCCGCCGTCGAGCCGCCCCCAATTATAGTTGTGGCGTCGAGGGACGCCAAGGCCTCGGCCACGCCCTTGGTGCCGGCGGAGAACCTGGGATATTCAAAGACGCCCACGGGCCCGTTCCATATGACGGTCCCGCACCGGGACAGGCGGTCGGAAAACTCCTCAACCGTTCGGGGGCCAATGTCCATTATCTGGCATCCCTCCGGTATCCGGTCGACGGGCGCGCATTGGACTTTAGAAGGGTCGCGGCTGAATTCCGAGGATACTACGACGTCCACGGGTAGATGGATAGGCGTATTTTTCCCCCTAGCCGCCGCCAAGAGGCCGGCGGCGCGGTCCAACTGGTCCTCCTCCACGGGCGAGGCGCCAACGGAGACGCCCTGGGCCTTGAGGAAGGCGGCCCCCATCCCGCCGCCAATGAGCAGCAGGTCTGCCCGTGCGACCAGGTTCTCGATGAGCTTTATCTTGTCGCTGACCTTGGCCCCGCCGAGGACCGTGGCGAGGGGGCGTTGGGGGGACTCCAAGGCCCCGCCTATGGCCTCCACTTCACGTTGCAGCAGCAGGCCCATGGCCGAGGGCAGATGCTGAGGCGGCCCCACTATGGAGGCGTGGGCGCGATGGGCGGCCCCGAAGGCGTCGAGGACGAATACGCCGGCCAGTGACGCCAGGGCCTTGGCGAATTCAGGGTCGTTCGCCTCCTCTCCGGGGTGGAACCGCAGGTTTTCCAGCATTAGGATGTCCCCCGGCCTCATCCGGGAGACGCGGCCCTCCACGCCGGGGCCTATGCAGTCGTCAAGGGCCTCCACGGGCCGGGAGAGGATGCCGGCTAGGCGGGCGGCTATGGGGGCCATTCGCAGGGCCTCCACCACCCTGCCCTTGGGTCTGCCCAGGTGCGAACACAGCAGTATCTTGCAGTTCCTGTCCAGCAGGCGCCGGATGGTGGGCAGGGCCGCTCGGAGCCGGTGGTCGCGGCCCCCAAGGGCTTCAGGCCCGGAGTCGGGTATGGGGATGTTGAAGTCGGCGCGTAGGAGTACGACCTTCCCTTCAACCTCCAGGTCTTCAAGGGTTCTCTTATTCATGGGCGCCTTGACTCGCCGCCAGCCCTTCCGGGGTCGCTGGGCGGTCGCCGGTGATGCATTCGGCCATCCGCGCCAGCCCCTGAAGCCCTTCCTGGGGCAGTGAGAGCCTTTCTAAGGCCTCCATGGACTGCCGGCAGTAGTTCCGGACGGCGCTTTCGGCCGACTGGCGGGCGCCGGCCTCCTCCAGCAGGGCCAGTATGTCGGCGGCGTCGGAAGGCTCCAAGACGCGCTTGAAATAGATGCCGCCCAGCCTGCGCTTGGTCTTGAGGTCGGCGGTTTCCAGGAGCAGGACGACGGGATAGGTCTTGTTCTTGTTCAGTATCTGAGGGCTTGGCGCCCCTCCCTCCCCCGCGCCCCACAGGGCCTGAATGTCCCTTCTTATCTGGTAGGCGACGCCCAGCTTGAGGCCGGCGGCGTGGAAGGCGTCCACGATTTCCCGGTCGCCGGTGGCGGCGAGGGCGCCCAAGGCCATGGCCCCGGCGGTTATGGCCCCGGTCATTCCCTCCGCCATTCTGAGATACGCTGAGGAGGGCACGTCCAGCCGCTCCTGGTAGGAGAGGTCAAGGTACTGGCCCTCGCACAGTTGCAGGCAGGCCTCGTCAAGGATGTTGAGGGCCTTTAGGACCCGGCCCGGCGGCAGCCCGGCGTCGGAGAGCCGGAACAGGGCGCTGCGTCCAAGGGCGTGGAGGCCGTCGCCCACGTTGATGGCCTGGCCCGGCCCCCACACCCACCAGACGGAGGGCCTGGAGTCGTCGTGAGGGCTGCCGTCCTGCACGTCCTTGTGGACCAGGATGAAGGCGTTGACCAGTTCCAGGGCCGCCGCGGCGGACAGGGCCGGGCGGTAGTCGCCTCCCACGGCCTCGCAGGAGAGGAGGCAGAGGGTGGAGTAGGGGCGGAGGGGTCGGGAGCGGGGCAGCGGCTCGCCTAGCTTGTCCACCCATCCCAGTTGGTAGAGCATCATGTCATAGAGAAGCCCCTCACGCCGGCCGAGTATCTCCGAGAGTTCGGCGTCCAAGGCGTCGTGGCGCTGTTCAAGGGACGCGTTGGGCTGCTTCATCGCCGGTCCTGGGACGCGAAGAGGGCGCTGGATGAGGGTTGGGAAGCGCAACTGCCCTCCCGCGCCGCCAAGTCCGCCGCCGCCCTCACTCCGGAAGGACTCCGCACACCTCTTGGATGCGCTCGGCGGAGAGGGCCCCGGCGCGGACCATCCTGGGCGCGGGGCCTGTGAGGTCAATCACGGTGGAGGGTTGCCCGCGATGAGCGGGGCCGCCGTCCAGGATGCAGTCCACCCGCCCGCCGAGGAGCCTCTCCACGTCCTGGGCGGTCACGGGGTCGGGGCCGCCTGAGGGGTTGGCGCTGGTGCCGACGATGGGCGCGCCCAAGGCCCCGGCCAAGGCGCGGGGAACGGGGTGGTCGGGAACGCGGAGGCCCACGGCGCCGGTGGCCCCCAAGACCTCGCGGGGCGTCTTCCGGGCCGGCGGGAGGAGCAGGGTTAGTGGTCCCGGCCAGAAGGCCCGGGCCAGGAGCAGCCACAGGTCGGAGTTGGGCAGGGCCACGGCCCGCGCGTCGTCAGCGTCGGCCAGCAGGAGGGGAAGCCCCTTGTCCCTACTCCTGCCCTTGACTTCAAGGAGGCGGGAGAGGGCCTTTGGAGAGAAGGGGTCGGCCCCCAGGCCGTAGAGAGTGTCGGTAGGATAGCTGATTACGCCGTCGTTGCGTAGCATGTCGACGGCTTCCTCAAAATAACCCTTGATATTCAACGATACCATCATATATGCGGGGCGCGCCCCGGGAGCGGGCCAACTTGACTGAGTATAGCATAGGCGCTATCTTGGGTCGAGAGTGAGCGGCATCCGGCGCAACATGGCAAAGTGTAAGGCCAGTCCCACATATTCGGCTTATGTAAAGCAGCGGGCCAGCGCCCGCTGTTTGTTATGAAGGAGGGCATGGTAGTTCAAGAGCCGGCCCCCAGCCACCGGGTGGCCACCAGCGACGACCTGGAGATATCCACCTACCTGGAGATAGCCAAGGAGAAGGAGGGGCAGGGTTCGGAGCGGGGGGAGGAGGCGGCCCGGGTGTCCGAAGGGGTGGTGATAGTCGATTTTGGCTCCCAGTACAGCCACCTCATCGCCCGGCGAGTGCGGGAGCTTGAGGTGTACAGCGAGGTGGCGTCCCCCGACTCCACCTGGGACGAGGTGAAGTCCATAAACCCCAAGGGCGTCATACTTTCCGGCGGCCCCGCCAGCGTCTACGACGAGGGCGCCCCGATGGTCCCCGGTTGGGTGTATGAGGCGGGGATTCCGGCCCTTGGCATATGCTATGGGATGCAGGCGTTGGCCCACCAGTTGGGCGGCAAGGTGACGCCGGGCCTGAAGCGGGAATACGGCCACGCCGTCCTTCACCAGGGCATCGGCGCCTCGCCCCTCTTTGAGGGCATGGACGGCTCGATGCCGGTGTGGATGAGCCACGGCGACCGGATTCAGAGCCTGCCGCCGGGGTTCGAGGCCCTGGCCTACACTGACAACTCCCCCATCGCGGCGATGCGCGGCGGGGAGATGTACGGCATCCAGTTCCACCCTGAGGTGGCCCACACTCCCCAGGGCAGGAGCATTTTGGAGAACTTCCTGTACCGGGTCTGTGGCTGCCGCGGCGGTTGGACTCCCGACAGCTTTGTCAGGTCGGCGATTCAACGGATACGCGGCCAGGTGGGGAACGGCCGGGTGATATGCGCCCTTTCCGGCGGGGTGGACTCGGCGGTTACGGCCACCTTGCTGCACAAGGCCGTGGGGAGCCAGCTCACCTGCATATTTGTGAACAACGGCCTGCTGCGCCGCGAGGAGGCGGAGCGGGTTCAGAGGACCTTCCAGCGAAACATGAACATGGACCTGCTCTACGTTGACGCGTCCCAGAGGTTCCTTGGGCGGTTGAAGGGGGTCACGGACCCGGAGGAGAAGAGAAAGGTTATCGGCGAGGAGTTCATCCGCGTGTTTGAGGACGCGGCGGAGGAGTTGAGCGAGGCCGAGTACCTGGCCCAGGGCACCCTGTACCCGGACGTTATCGAGAGCGCCGGCTCCGGGAACATGTCCGCCGCCAAGATAAAGACCCATCATAACGTTGGCGGCCTGCCCAAGGAGATGAACCTGAAGCTGGTGGAGCCGCTGAGGTTCCTATTTAAGGATGAGATAAGGGGCGTTGGAGAGGTCCTGGGCCTCCCTGAGGAGATAGTGCAGCGTCAGCCCTTCCCGGGGCCGGGCCTGGCCATCCGCGTCCTTGGCGAGGTGACGGAGGAGAAGCTGGAGGTCCTTCGCGCCTGCGACTGGATAGTCATTGATGAGATAAAGGCGGCCAACCTGTACCGGGAGCTTTGGCAGACCTTCGCCGTACTCACCGACGCCCGCAGCGTTGGGGTGATGGGTGACTTCAGGACCTACGGCAACGTGGTGGCCATTCGCGCGGTGTCCAGCGACGACGCCATGACCGCCGATTGGGCGCGCCTTCCCTACGAGGCCTTGGCCCGCATTTCCCGCAGGATAGTCAACGAGGTCCCCCAGGTGAACAGGGTGGTGTACGACATTACCAGCAAGCCGCCCGGGACCATAGAATGGGAGTAGTGGCGTCCGTATGGGGGTTATGGTGATATGAGGGTTATGGTGATAGGTTCGGGGGCGAGGGAGCACGCTATAGCGTGGAAGCTGAGCGGGTGTCCCTCGGTGGACCGGGTCTTCGTGGCCCCGGGCAACGCCGGGACCCGCGCCATCGCGTCTAACCTGTCGGCCCAGGCCGAGGACATTCCAACCCTGCTCTTGGCCGCCAAGCAGTACGACATAGATTTGACGGTGGTCGGCTCGGAGGTCCCGTTGGCCAAGGGCATCGTGGACGTGTTCGGGCAGAAGGGCTTCCAAATTTTTGGGCCCACCAGAGACGGGGCGCGGATAGAGTCCAGCAAGGCCTTTGCCCGGCAGCTTATGGACAGGCACAACATCCCCTCGCCCGACTTCAAGGTGTTTCAGTCCTACGGCGACGGCTACGAGTTCCTGTCCAAGCACGAAGGCCCCATTGTGGTCAAGGCCGACGGCCTGGCCGCCGGGAAGGGCGCGCTGGTGTGCCGCGACCGGGAGGCCGCCATCAACGCCCTGTATGACTGTATGCAGGACCGCATCTTTGGGAACGCGGGGGCCAAGGTGGTGGTGGAGGAGTTTCTGGAGGGGGAGGAGGTGAGCGTGTTCGCCTTCACCGACGGCGAGAACGTATCCGCATTGACGGCCGCTTGTGACTACAAGCGCCTCTTGGACGGCGACCGGGGGCCGAACACCGGGGGCATGGGCAGCTACGCCCCTCCGGACTTTTGGACCAAGGAGATGGAAGCTCAGGTGCGGCGTGAGGTCATGCTCCCGGCCGTTAGGGGCATGGCCCAGGAGGGCGCCCCCTACAAGGGGATTCTGTACGCCGGGCTGATGGTCACGTCCGCCGGGATTAGGGCCTTGGAGTTCAACTGCCGCCTCGGTGACCCGGAGACCCAGGTTGTCCTGCCTCCCATGCGGTCGGACTTGGCGGCGGTTATGTCTGCCACCGTCAACGGCGGCCTGAACAAGGTCAAGGTGGACTGGGGGAATCAGTCGTGCGTCGGGGTGGTCATTGCTTCCCGCGGATACCCCGGCGACTACCGGCGATGGCTTGAGATCCAGGGGCTTGAGGAGTTGGACGAGGATATCTTGGTGTTTCACGGGGGCACGGTTAGACCCCAGCGAAAGGCGTCGCAGCTTCTCACCAGCGGCGGCCGGGTGTTGACAGTGGTGGCTTCAGGCCCCACGCTTGATGAGGCGCGCCAGCGCGTCTACGAAAACGTTGAGCGGGTGTCCTTCCAAGGGCACCACTACCGCAAGGACATTGGCATGACGGAAAAGATGGTTCCAACCAACAGGAGGGTGATAGGAAGAAGATGAGCAGAGTTGGCGTTGTAATGGGCAGCGCGTCCGATGAGCCTACGGTTCGGGACACGGTGAAGACCCTGGAGGAGTTGGGCATTGATTACGAGGTGCGGGTTATGTCCGCTCACCGCAAGCCCAAGCAGGTCATGGAGTACGCCGTGACGGCGCGGGAACGGGGCATCGAGGTGCTCATAGGCGCGGCGGGCGGCTCCGCGGCCCTGCCCGGCGTTTTGGCCGCTTGGAGCACCTTGCCGGTCATCGGCGTGCCCCTGGCCAGCAGTGAGTTGAAGGGTATGGACGCCCTGACCGCCATCGCCCAGATGCCGCCGGGCGTGCCCGTGGCCTGCGTTGCGGTGGGGTCCTGGGGCGCCAGGAACGCGGCCTACCTCGCCGCCGAGATACTGGCCCTTAAGCACGACGACGTTAGAGAGGCTTATGAGGAGTACCGCCGGAAACTGCAAGCCGCCTGAGGCCGGCCCCGCCGTCATCTGCGACTTTGACGACACCACGGCCCTGGAGAACGTGGCTGAACTGTTGCTGAAGGAGTTCGGCGGCCAGGGTTGGGAGGATATCCGTCGGCGGAACTCCACCGGGGCCATCAGCCTCAAGGAGTACCAGGAGTTGGCCTTTCAGACCGTCACGGTGGGACGGGAGGCCATGAAGGACCTGGTGAAGGAGCGGGCCACCCTCCGGCCCGGCTTCAAGGCCCTGTATGAGCGGTGCCGTAGGTCCAACATCCCCCTGGCCATCGCCAGCATGGGGCTTGACTTCTACGTCCAGGCCCTCTTGGAGCGCGAGGGGATGGAGTCTATTTCGTGTTACGCCGTGGACACCGAGTTCACCGGCGCGGGCATCAACTTCACCTACCGCTACACCTGGAGCGGGTGTTGGCAGCCGGGCAACTGCAAGTGTCTTGTGCTGGAACGGTACAGGCGCAGGGGCCACAAGATTCTGTTCGCCGGCGACGGCAAGACGGACATCTGCCCTGCGGAGAAGGCCGACGCGGTGTTCGCCCTCCGCTTCCTTGAGGAGAGCCGGCGGGAAAAGGGGCAGCCCTACGTCCCGCTCACCGACTTCTCCAAGGTGATAGAGTCGCTGGACGCCTTTGAAAACGCGGGGCGTGAGGAGCCGCGGCGGTGATTGAGCGATACTCCCGGCCCAGGATGAAGGCCGTCTGGTCCGACGAGAGCAAGCATGGCCGGTGGCTTCAGGTTGAGCTTGCCGTCTGCGAGGCGTGGACGGAGGCCGGGGTCATCCCCGCCGAGGACATGGTTAAGCTCCGCCGCGCCTCCTTCGACCAGCAGTTGATGGATGAGGCCTTTCACCGCACCCGCCACGACGTCACCGCCTTCCTCCACTCGGTCACGTCCGGGCTGGGCGACGAGGGCCGTTGGGTGCATCTGGGGCTTACCTCAAGCGACGTTCTGGACACCGCCTTGAGCCTCCAAATGGTGGAGGCCGCCGACCTCCTGCTGGAGGAAGCGGCCCTGCTTTCGGAGGCGATCCTTTCCCAGGCCCTGGCCCACAAGCATACGCCAATGATGGGCAGGACTCACGGGATCCACGCCGAGCCCATCACCTTCGGCCTGAAGATGGCCCTATGGTGGGACGAGATGCGGCGTCAGCAGGAGCGGCTGAGGGCGGCGCGGGACGGCGCGGCGGTGGGCAAGATATCCGGCGCCGTCGGCACTCACGCCACGGCCCCGCCGGCCATCGAGGAGTCGGTGTGCAGGCGGCTGGGACTGAGGCCGGCGCCGGTTTCCAACCAGGTGTTGCAGCGAGACCGCCACGCCCACTTCGTGACCACCTTGGCCCTGATGTCCGCGTCCCTTGAGAAGTTCGCCACCGAGATACGCTCCCTCCAGCGCACCGAGGTCAGGGAGGTGGAGGAGCCTTTCGGCGAGGGGCAAACGGGTTCCTCCTCCATGCCCCACAAGCGGAACCCGGAGCTTAGCGAAAGGGTGTGCGGGCTGGCCCGCCTCATCCGCGGCAACGCCGTCACGGCCCTGGAAAACGTGGCCCTGTGGCACGAGCGGGACATCAGCCACTCCTCGGCGGAGCGCGTCATATTGCCGGACTCCTGCCTGGCCCTCGACTACGTTTTGGACCTGTTCACCGGCGTCATCCGTGGACTCAAGGTCTATCCTGAGCGGATGAGGCGCAACATGGAGAGCTCCGGCGGGCTGGTGTTCAGCCAACGGCTGATGCTGGCCCTGGTGGAGAAGGGACTCGCGCGGGAGCGGGCCTACAAGATAGTGCAGACGCGCTCAATGCAGGCCTGGGACGAGGGCGGCGCCTTCCCGGACCTGGCGCGGCGAGACGAGGAGGTCTCCTCCGTCATGTCGGCGGCGGAACTAGACGCTGTCTTTGACTACGGTTACTATGTAAAGTACGTGGACGACGTGTTTCACCGGTTGGGACTTCAGGGCCTGGCGGCCGCCGGGTCCTAGTCCCGTCAAAAAACCGTTTTGGAAGGTGATATGAACAGAGAGTCTATACTGGAAACGCAACTGCCCAACCGCCTGTACCGGGGCAAGGTCAGGGACACCTACGACCTGGGCGGCGGGCGCCTCTTCATGGTGGCCTCTGACCGCATATCCGCCTTCGACGTGGTCCTGCCCACGGGCATACCCGGCAAGGGTGTGGTCCTCAGCCGCATGTCGGCCTTCTGGTTCAACGAAACGGCCCACCTCGTCCCCAACCACCTCATAGCCTTGGGAGACGACCCCGGCGCCCTTCCCGATGACTCCCCCCTTGGCAGCGTCCCCCCGGAGATAGCGAGCCGCGCGATGATTGTCCGCAGGGCCGAGAGGGTGGACGTGGAGTGCATCGTTAGGGGCTACCTGGCGGGGTCGGCGTGGGCCGAGTACCGGAAGAATGGGACTGTGTTTGGAAAGACCATGCCCGGCGGCCTCCTCGAGGGGCAGATGTTCCCCGAGCCCTTCTTTACGCCCACCACCAAGGCCGAGGAGGGCCACGACGAGAACATCAGCATCGCAGAGGTGGAGGGGATGGTTGGGGTGGAGACCGCCCGCGACCTGGAGGAGAAGAGCCTCGCGGTGTACCGGTTCGCCCGCGACTACGCCGCCGGGAGGGGCATCATTCTTGCCGACACCAAGTTGGAGTTTGGCTATATTGACGGGGAACTAACGCTGATTGACGAGATATTCACGCCCGACTCCAGCCGCTTTTGGGACGCCGAGGGATACCGGCCCGGCCAGTCGCAGCCCAACTTCGACAAGCAGTACGTGCGGGACTGGCTGATAGACCAGGGTTGGGACCGGGAGCCGCCCGCCCCGGCCCTGCCGGATGACGTGGTGGAGAGGACCGCCGACCGCTACCGGGAGGCCTACCGCCGGCTCACGGGCCAGGAGCTTACGAGTTGAGGAGGAGCATCCAAATTGCCTGAAAGCAGTAGGCGCAACAGGAACAGGCGCGGCCGCCACTCGCCAAACCGGTCCAGAGGCCCTTCCTCCCAGTCCTCAAGCGGCGGCTCCAAACCCAAGATACGCCCTCGCACCTGGAAGAAGGTTAGGCGTTGGGGGCTTTATATCGCCCTGACGCTGTTCGCCGCGGCCATCATCGCCAGCTTTGTGGTGCAGGGTTTCGCCGGCACCGGCGGCGGCGGGGGTGGAACCGGCACGGGCGACGAGGTGGGGCAGCGCATAGCCGCCATGCCCCTTATCTACCCGCCCAGCAACCACATTCCGCAAGGAACCGATTTTGAAGGAACCTACAACTCCACGCCGCCGACCTCCGGGCCTCACTGGGGCATTGGATGGGCGGGGTGCGGCATCTTTCAAGAGGAACTGCCGGATGAGCAGATAGTCCACAACATGGAGCACGGCCAGGTAATCATCAGCTACAACCTGAGTGACGATGCGGAGATTGAGCGGTTGAGGGAGATAGCCAGGGGTCTCCCCGGCAGGAGAAGCTGGATGATACTGCACCCGTACTCGAAGATAGCTGAGGGCGAGGTGGTCCTGACCGCGTGGAGATGGTTGGACAGATTCCAGTTCCAGGGCGAGGGCGAGGAGCGCATCCGGGCCTTCTACGACGCTCACCGCAACAACTCGGGGGTGGAGTCGATACCCTGCGGCGACTTCATGAGCTAGGCTTGCGGTATCTGGCCGAGATTTACGTTACCCTGAAGCCCACCGTCAACGACCCCCAGGGGCAGACGGTGTTGGCCGGTCTGAAGACCCTGGGGTTCGATTCGCTGCGGAGCGTCAGGGTGGGCAAGCGCATTGAGGCCCTGCTGGACGCGCCCAGCCTCTCGGACGCCGAGGAGCAGGTCCAAGGCATGTGCGACAAGCTGTTGGCCAACCCTGTGATTGAGGACTTTTCCTACCGGCTCAGCGCGGTGGATGAGGGGGAGGGGCCACCCCCCTAACGCCTCTTATCCGTCATTCCCGTGAAAACGGGAATCCAGGAAGCTCACAACGTAGGACCAACGCTCTTCAAAACTAAGTGGGCACACGTTGCCCCTCCCGACCCCCCTTCCAGTCATTCCCGCGCAGGCGGGAATCCATCTTCCCGCCTGCCGATTCATCACCGAGATACTCTCATCGCCGCCACCACTCTCCCTTGACGAGAGGGGCGGTGTGGTTGCGGGGGAACGGCGCGCGCCGATGTGCGGTTGCCAACGCATCGGGGGATGGGGATGGATTCCCGCCTGCGCGGGAATGACGGAAAGGGGTGTGGGAATGCGGATAGTGGCGCCAGGCCTCCAACGCAGAACCGACCCTCTTCAAAACATAAATGGGCACACGCGCCCTTCCCGCCTGCGCGGGAATGACGAGGACAGGGAGCGGGAATGACGGAAAAGAGGGGGAGAGGCGGGCGTGACCGGGGTCGCCTGTTTGCGCAGGGACGGCGCCAACCAAGAGCCGCAACGCAGAACCGGCCCTCCTCAAAACCTAAGTGGGCGCGCGCGCCCTTCCCGCCTGCGCGGGAATGACGGAAGGGGAGGCGGGAATGACGGATAGGGGGTCGCAGTGGCGAGAGGTGGGGATGTAGGGACGGGGGGCAGAGGGCGCAGGCGCCTGGCCGCTAGGTGGTGATGGAGCCTTTGGTGCTGGGGACCTGGCCCGCGTTCCGGGGGTCCGGCTCCAAGGCGCGGCGGAGGGCCTTGGCCAGGGCCTTGAACAGGGCTTCAGCCTTGTGGTGGGCGTTCTCTCCCGTCGTTATCCTGGCGTGGAGGTTCATCTTGGCCTCTAGCGCGAAGGACTCCAGGAAGTGGTCCACCATCTCACCCGGTAGGGTCTCGACCATGCGGCCGTTCAGTTGGGAGTCGATGGCGGCGTAGCCTCGGCCGCTGAGGTCCACGGCCACGGTGGCGAGGCTCTCGTCAAGGGGCACGATGGCGTGTCCCATCCGGTGGATGCCCGCCCCGTCGCCCAAGGCCTCGCGGAAGGCGCGCCCCAAACAGATGCCGGCGTCTTCCACCAGGTGATGCCAGCCCGTTTCCAGGTCGCCCTGGGCGCGCAGCGTTATGTCAATAAGCCCGTGGCGGCTAAGCTGGGCTATCAGGTGGTCCAGCATACCGTTCCCGGTTCGCACCTCCGACGCGCCCCGGCCGTCCAAATTGATTGACAGGCTTATCCGGGTCTCGCGGGTCTCACGCTCCAGCGTCGCTTTGCGGGGCTTCACGGCTGCGCCTCCAACGCTTCCTCAAGGGCCTTGACGAATCCGTCGGTCTCCCAAGGAAGGCCCACGCTGACCCGTATGCAGTCCTTCATCTCCTCGTCGGCGTAGCAGCGCACGAAAACGCCGCCGCGGGCCAGCCGGTAGAAGATCTCCTCCCCCCTTCCCTCGGGAAGCCTGACCATCATGAAGTTGGCCTGGGACGGTATGGGTGTGACGCCTGGGATGGCCTTGAGGAGGGAAAACATGCGCTCACGCTCCTCAACCACCGGCTTGATGCGTTCCATGAGTAGGTCCGTGTCTTGGAGGGAGGCCAGCATGGCCACCTCGGCGGCGCGGTTCATGTTATAGGGCGGCTTGATGGTCATCATCAGGCCGGCCACGTCGGGGCTCATGGCCCCCAGGCCGACCCTCAGTCCCGCCAGCCCCGCCCATTTGCTGAAGGTGCGCAGGACTATGAGGTTGGGATATTCGGCGAGCAGGGGCATGGCCGTTCGGCCGCAATACTCGTAGTAGGCTTCGTCGACCACCACCACGGCGGGAAGTTCCAGCAGCCTCCGGACCTCGCTTTCGGCGGCCATGTTGCCGGTGGGGTTGTTGGGAGACGCCAGGAAGATGATCTTGGTTCGCTTGTCCAAGGCCAATCGGATGCCTTCCACGTTAAGCTCAAAGTTCGGATACCTGGGAACCGTGACCACCTCGGCGTTCACCAGCCGGGCGGAGAAGCGGTACATGCCGAAGGTGGGCGTTGGCTCGATAATCCGGTCGCCGGGTCCCACGAAGAGCCTGATAACCAGGTCGATAAGCTCGTCGCTGCCGTTTCCGGCCACAATCCCCTCGGCGGGGGCGCCGGTGTATTCGGACAGGGCCTCGCGCAGGGCCTTCTGCTCCGGGTCGGGATAGCGGTTGTACTGGTCGAAGGTCGCCAGGGCCTCGGCGACTTTGGGGGATGGGCCGTAGGAGTTCTCGTTGCCGTTGAGCCGGATGACGTTTTCCGGGCGTATCCCGGCCTCCGCGGCCATGGCCTCCAGTGAGCGTACCCCGTCGTACCCTTGGGGCGTTCTGAGGTGGGGCAGAACCAGATTCAAAGCGTCACTCATCGGCCGAGGCCTCCCTTCCGTTTTCCAGCCGTATCTCCATGGCCCTGGCGTGGGCCGTAAAGCCCTCTCGCCTGGCGATAATAGAGGCGGCGCGGGCCATCTCCTCAAACCCGTGGGCCTTCAGGCCGACGACGGGCATGGTCTTGAGGAACTGGCGGACTCCCAGGGCCGAGGAGAAGCGCGCCGTTCCTCCCGTGGGCATAACGTGGCTAGGCCCGGCGACGTAGTCCCCGACCACCTCCGGGGAGTGGGTCCCCAGGAAGAGGCCGCCGGCGTTCCGCGCCTCCTCCGCCCAGCGCCAGGGGTCTTCCACCATAAGGCACAGGTGCTCGGGGGCCGCGAAGTTGGCCAACTCCATGGCCTGGGACAGGTTGTCCACCAGGATGACGCGGCCGCCGTTTGCCAGTGAGTTGACGGCCACGTCGCGGCGCTCCAAACCGGGCAGCTGCCGCTCCACCTCCCGCCGGACGTCGTCGGCCATAGCGGGGGAGTCGGTGATGAGGATGGGGGAGGCCAGAGGGTCGTGTTCAGCCTGGGCCAGGAGGTCGGCGGCGCAGTGGACGGGATTGGCGGCGCCGTCGGCCACCAGAACGGTCTCGGTGGGGCCGTAGAGGCCGTCGATGGCCACCTCGCCGTAGACCATCTTCTTGGCCAGGGTGACGAAGGCGTTGCCCGGCCCGCAGACCATGTTCACCTTTGGCACGGCGCCGGCGCCGTAGGCCATGGCGCCGATGGCCTGGACGCCGCCGATGCGGAAGACCCGGTCCACGCCGGCTATGGCCGCCGCGGCCATCACCGCCGGGGTCGCCGATGGCGTGCAGAGGATGACGTTTTCAACGCCGGCCACCCGCGCGGGAACTACGGTCATTATGACGGTTGAGGGATACGAGGCGCTGCCGCCGGGGGCGTAGACCCCCACCGTGTCCATGGGCACAACCCGCTCGCCCAGGCCCCGTTCGTGGTCGACCCAACTCTTGGGCAGGGTGGCCCGGTGGTACTCCTTCACGCGGCGGGCGGAGAACTTAAGGGCATCTATGAGGGAACGGTCTACGCTGGCGGCGGCCCTGTCCCTCTCCTCTTGGGGAACCTCAAGGTCGGGCGAGTCCAGGCCGTCCAGAATCCGGGAGTAGCGGAGGGCCGCGGGGGCGCCGTCGCGCCGCACGTCCTCCAGTATGCGCCGGACGGACTCCTCAAGGGAGAGGGGTTCGCCAAAGAGTTCCAGGGAGCGCGCCCGGTCTTGCTCTGAAGGGCCGTCCGGATCCGGCGAGCCTCTAAGGGAGAGGAATCTTTTGCCCTCGTCCAGGCCGTGAAGCAGTTTAGGATACATTCAGATGCTCCCGTATGAGTCTGGCGGACTCGGCTATGGCCCTCTCGCGGAACTCCTTGACTTCCTCCTTCGGGACTCTGCGATGGACCTTTTGAAGGTTGGAGTGGGGCGATGAGATAAAGTCCTCCACAATGGCGCGGGTCTCCGGGCCGCCGGCGTTGCGACGCCGCGCCAGGAAGAAGAGCCTGTCCCACGAAAAGGGGCGGGCGCTGAAGTCCGACACCCACGCCCGCCAGTCGCTGAGGAGGGCGGCGTCAATGAAGCCCACCTGCACGTCCCGGTCTGATTGCTGCAACTGCTCGATAATCCTGTCCATTCCCGGGGCGGCCTCCCGCGCCTGCCGGTCCATGTCCAGCTGCAAGGCCCTGTCCAACACGTTGGCCTCCACGGGTTCGGGGAATACGCCCCGGTTGGCGAAATAGGGCTGGTAGATGCGGGTTATCCATGTCTCGTCGGTGACAAGGTGGCTGATGTACCCGGCCAGGAAGGAGCGGGTGGCCCCGCTCAGCCGGGGCGCGCGGCGCAGGTGGGGATGGGAGCGGAACAACGCCTGGGCGCCGACGCCAACCCTGTCCACCTCCAAAGGGGCGAAGTGGGTGTGGGAACGCTTGCCCTTGGTGAGGGCGCGAATGTCCGGGGTGGCGCTTCCCAAAAGGAAACTCCCGACGTGGGACTGGATAGACGGGTCGTTCAGGGCGGTTAGGGTGTCGAGGGCGAAGTTGAAATGGGTTGGCAGGTTGGGCATCTATCCCTCCAGCTTGGCGAGAAGGGCTTCATAGGGGAAGCAGCGCTCCCGGAACATGTAGCCGAGGCGCGTGGTGGATATCTCCGTGGCGCCAATCCCCCGGAGATGGTCCACCACCTGCAACAGGTTGTCCTGAGCCACTATCAGGCTCACGTCGTACCATCCTTCACCGTCCACATTATACACCTTGGAAACGGTTGGGCCCCGCACTCCCGCCAAATTAGGCTGCTTCAGGGCCTTGGCCGCCAACTCTTCCGGGGAGCCGGCCCGGATGTTGGCGGATAGGCGGTAGTGGGACTTGGCTTGAAGGTGTCCCGACATCATTTCCAGCAGGTCCCTCACGCGCCCAAGGGCCGCGGGGCTTCTGCCGATGGTGGCCCGGTTGCCGATTAGACACGCTTGGGAGGTGAGGATGCAGCCGTCCTCCAGGGGTCTGAGCCGGTTCTCCCGCAGGGTCTCGCCGCTGGACGTTATGTCTGCCACCAGGTCGGCGAAGCCGGTGCCGACGGTGGCCTCTATGGCCCCGGTGGCCATGACCAGCCGGAAGTGGTTGATGCCGTTCTTGAGCAGATACCGGTTCACCAGCCGGGGGTACTTGGTGGCGATGCGTAGCTGCCTGCCCCGTTGGCGAAACTCCAAGGCCAGGTCTGCCAAGTCGCTCATGGCCGTCACGTCCAGCCAGGCGCTGGGCGCGGCCAGGCACAGCTTGCACCGGCCAAAGCCCAGGTCTTCTATTAGGATGGCGGCCCCTCCGGCCTCTCGACGATACTCTAGGAACCTGTCCAAGCCGGTGACGCCCAGGTCCGCCCTGCCGTCCTCCACCTTGGAGGCGATGTCCGCCGTTCGCTGAAATAGGACCGTGACGCCGTTTAGGCTGGGAATCCGGCCCGTGTACCGCCGGGCGCTTGGCCTGTCCACCGGCAGGTTGCAGGCGTTCAGGAACTCCCGCGTGGACTCGTAGAGCGCCCCCGCGCTGGGCAGCATCAGCCGGATAGACGAGTTGCCGGGCGTCGAGTTATTTGACGTCAAGGAGGTGGGTTTTCCTTTCGGAGTTGGGGAAGACTTCGATGACCTCGCTTATGCCCTTGGCCGCGGCGTAGGCGAGGCATTCTTGGAGGCTCCGGCCGGAGACCTCCATCTCCACGGGTTCGCGGCGGCTGTCCCGTAGCTCCGCGGCCACCCGCCGCGCCTCCTTGAAGGCGTCCGGAGTGGCGGGAAGCGCCAGGACGCCTGACCGTTGGGGCGCGGCGTCTCCAAGGTGCGGCTGGTCCTGCGTCATGGCCAGGATATGCTCCACGTCGTAGGCGAAGCCAAAGGCGGGCAGGTCGCGGCCTCCCAGGGCGCCTATCAGGTCGTCGTAGCGGCCGCCGCCGCCGAGGGAGAGGCCGCTGTTCACGTCCACCAGTTCAAAGAGGACTCCGGTGTAGTAGGCGATTCCGCGGGTCATGCCAAAGTCGACGCGCGCCTCGGCGCCGCCCAGATCCTCGCCATCCATGAGGGACACCACCTCTTCCAAGCGGTCAAGGGCCTCGGAGCGGGGAGCCTCGGCCTTCAGCAGCCCCCGCGCCTGTTCCAAGGCCGCCGCCGGTTCCCCCTCTATAGCGGCCAGTTGGGAGGCCAGCCGCAGGGCGCGGGTCATCTTCTCCCTGTCCTGCGCGCCCCGGAGCTTGTTGAGCAGCCGCTCGGCTATCTCCTCAGCCGTCCGTTGGCCCAGGAAACCGGGTTCCGTCTGCTCTATCATGGCGGCGATGAGGTCGCGGGCTCGGCCCTCGTCAAGTCCCTCTATCTGGGCGAGAACGGGCTGGACCAGAACGGGCTGAGCCAGAACGGGGTCGCTGAGGCCGTCCTTGGAGATGAGCCGGAACTCGTGGGCCCTCTGCTGAGCCGCCTCCAGTTCCTGGGCGCCGCCCTTGAGCCTGCTCACGTTGTCTAGGACAAAGAGCCGCGCGCGTTCCGACAGGCCCAGGCGCCCCGCCAACTCGTTGTAGGGGCCAAGGTCGCCAAGGGTTAGCTTCACGCCGCCCCGGATTCCCAGGGCCGCCAGCCCCTGACACGCCAAGACCAGGGCCTCGGCGTCGGCCCGGGGGTGTCCCGACCCGATGAGTTCAACGCCGGCCTGGTGGAACTGGCGCCTCGGCTCCCGTTCCCCGCCGTACCGGAATACGGGGCCGCCGTACTGGGCGCGGAAGGGCAGGGACCGGAGCAGGTTGTTTTCCAGGCATGAGCGGACTATCGATGAGGTGAACTCGGGGCGCAGGCTCAACCAGTTGCCGCCGGGGTCGGTGAAGGAGTGCATCCGGGCCGCCAACTCGCCGCCGCCCTTGCGGACGAACAGTTCGGCAGGCTCCAGAATGGGTGTGTCGACCAGGGTGTAGCCGTGGCTGGAGAATAGGGACGTTAGCAGCCCGTAGGCCCCGGTTAGGGACAGCCCGTCCTCTTCACCGGGGCGGCGTAGGGCTGGTGGGTTTTGCGGCGTTTCAGTCTTCACGGCCCCGATTGTATACCAGAGGTTTCTATCGCTCAAGGCGATGGGCGTTTGGGGTCTCTTTGGTTGGACGGTTCCCTACGGCTTCCACCCTCTCCCGGTAAGAGGCGTGGGTAACCGCCATCCCCCCGAAATCGGGAGGAGGGAACGGCCAAGCTGCCGCATTCTTCCTCCACAAGAGGGGCCTCCACAAGAGGGGCCTCCACAAAAAGGGCCTCCACAAGAAGGGGCATGGAGCTATAAGGCCGCCGCTTAGGGATGGGCCATGAGGCCGCCGTCGAGGTAGATGGGCTGCCCTGTGGTGAAGGCGCAGGCGTCGGAGGCCAGCCACACCACCAGCGGGGCCAGGTCTTCGGGGACGGCCTTGCGCTTGAGGGGGATGTACCGCGTCAGGAGGTCGCTTTGCGGCTCCGGATCGCCGGATTCCGCGTCGTCCATCCAGCCCAGCCCCACGGCGTTGACCCGGACGCCGCGCCGCGCCCAGTCCAGGGCCAGGGAGCGGGTGAGTTGCAAAACGGCCCCCTGGCTGGCGCAAAAGGCGGTGGAGTTCTGCATCCCCCGCTCGGCAAGGCCGGAGATGACGTTGATAATCCTGCCTCCACCCTGCTTGAGCATCTCGCGGCCTATCCGGTGGGAGAGGAGATAGGCGGAGCCGAGGTTGCGGCGTATGGTCTCGTCCCACTCGGCGGCCTCCACCGACTCGAAGGGCTTGGCGAAGGGCGCGCGGCAGTTGTTGACGAGCACGTCCACCCGGCCCCACAGGGGCAGCAGGGCTTCCAAGGCCCGCTCAAGGGACACGGGGTCGGCGGGGTCGCCGAAGAGGCCCAGGGCGTGGCCGCCGCGCTTGGCTGCTTCCAGCATACCCCCTTCCACCACCGGCTGATGAGGCCCCATCACAAAGACCTTGGCGCCCGCCTCCACTAGCGCCCCGGCCAGGGTGGGCGTGAGGCCGTCGCCCTCTCCTGCCAGGAAGGCCACCTTGCCATCCAAACGATATTCGGGAATAACGGGCATTTCTACCTCCTCTGAAGCGATTCCAAGGGTATGATGGGGGCGTGACCCGTGGGCGCGAAGCCCGCCGCCAGCCCGCCGCTGTCTATGGTGATGGCCTCTCCGTTCATGTAGTCGGAGGCCGCCGACGCCAGAAAAACGGCTATAGGCCCCACGTCGGCGGGCTTGGGGAACTCGCCTATGGGGACGCGGTCGGCGGCCGTTGGGAGGGCGTCTCTCATGGACTCGACGCCCTTGGTGGGTATGAAGCCGGGGACTATGGCGCTGGCCGTGACCCCGTAAGGCCCCAAGCTCATGGCCAGGGTACGGGTGAACTGCATTAGGCCGCCCTTACCGCAGGTGTAGGTGTACATGTCCCTTCCGCCGCGCAGCCCGAAGCCCGACGCCACGTTTATTATCTTGCCCTGCCCTCGTTCCACCATGTGGCGGGCCACGGCGCGGGCGCAGTAGAAGGCCCCGGTGAGGTTGGCGTCTATGCCCAACCGCCACTCCTCATCGGTCATGTCCCAAATGGGGGTGCGGGGGGCGCCGAGCATGGCGGCGTTGTTGATGAGTACGTCCACCCTCCCGAACTCGTCCAAGCACTGCCGGGCCATGGCGTTCACCTGGTCCGACGAGGTGACGTCTGTGGGAACGGCCAAGGCGCGCCGGCCCAGGGCTTCGACCTCCGCGGCGGCGTCTTGGATGGGGCCTGGCCGCCGTGAAGCTATCACCACGTCGGAGCCGGCCCTGGCCAGGGCGACGACCATGGCCCGCCCCAACCCCGTGCCGCCGCCGGTGACTATGGTCACCTTACCGTCAAGACTCAGCCTATCGAGCATAACCCCTCCTCAATGAGACCCTGAATAAACCCGTGAGAGACACTATAGGGGAAGAGGGCCTGTTTCCGCAAAGCCGACGGTTTGGGGGGGGATGGATTCCCGCCCCCCTTTCCGTCATTCCCGCGAAGGCGGGAATCCAGGAAGCCCACACAGCAGAACCAACCCCCCAACTCCGGCGTCACCCGTAGACGCTACCCTAACGAGGCCCTGACCGTGACGGGACCGGCCCTTACCGGCGCGGGGTTGCCGGCGCATCGGGGCCGGGGATGGATTCCCGCCTGCGCGGGAATGACGGAAAAAGTGGGGACGGCAGAAACCTCGCGCCGCAGGACCAACGCTCTTCAAAACAAAGTGGGCGCACGCGCCCTTCCCGCCTGCGCGAGAATGACGGAAGGGAGACGGGCGCGGGTGCTCCCCTACGGACGGCTGGAGTTTGAGGCGTTGGTTCTGGGATAAGGCTTCCTGGATTCCCGTTTTCACGGGAATGACGGATAGGAACAGGAGCGCGTATGGGAGGCCAACGCAGAACCAACGCTCCGCAAAACCTAAGTGGGCGCACGCGCCCTTCCCGCCTGCGCGGGAATGACGACACGGGGCGGTGGGAAGGGTGGCGGGGCTGGCGGCGGCGACGGTTAGGCCAAGGCCGCTCAGTTGGGGTTCGTTGGGGCGTGGGGGTTGAGGGTGACCTCACCCGCCGGCAGGGTGACGAGGGCGCCGTTGTCCTGCCGCAGCCGCAGATGCCCCAGCGAGTCCACGTCCTCGGCGACGCCCTCCATGACCTCTCCGCCCCACCGGACCTTCACGCGTTTGCCCAGGGTGTCCAGCCGGCGGCGCCACTCCTCCACGGGCGACCGGCCCTGCTTCAGGTCAACGTACAGGGCGTCGAGTTCGTGGAGGAGCCGCCTCAGCAGCGTTCCGTCGTTCATCTCTCGCCCCGTCTCGGAGCGGAGGCTGGCGGCTGTGTCCGCGATGTCCGGCGCGTCCTTCGGGTCCATGTTCACGTTGAGACCTATGCCGGCGATGGAGCGGGTGGCCGCGCCCTCCGACACGTTCTCCACCAGGACGCCGCAGACCTTCTTGCCGTTAACCATTACGTCGTTGGGCCACTTGATTACCGGGAAAAGCTCCGTTTCCCTCTCAATGGTCCTGGCCACGGCGAGGGCCGTGATGACGCTGATGAAGGGCAGGGCCTCGGTGGAGGGGTAGAAGACCACGGATAGGAGCAGGCCGCCGTCGTCGGAGACCCAGGCGCGTCCGAACCTGCCTCTGCCCGCCCGCTGCCGGCGGCACATGACCACGGCTCCCTCGACTATCCCCTTTTCGGCTTCTTTGGCGGCCTGGTCCATAGTGGAGGAGAGGCTGTCAAAGTAGAGGATGCGCCTTCCCACCACTCTGGTGTAGAGGCCGCCCTTCAGGGCTTCGGCGACGGGGGTCTTGGCCAAGGCGATGGCTCCGGTTTGAGCTAGTCGTCGATGGGCACGGTGACGGAGAGCCGCGGCTCCGAGCCGATGACCCGCGTCACGTGGCCCCTGCCCGTGAGGTCGTCGGCCAGGAGGACGTCGCCGGGGCCGAAACGGCGCCTCTCGCCGCTTCCTATCTCAATCTCCGCCAGGCCGGTCAGGTTGATTATGTACTGGCGCCGTGGGGCCGTGTGCCAGTCCTGAACGAGGCCGACGGGCTGCCGCCGGAAGGTTATCCCCCCGGCTCCCTGGCTGAAGGAGCCGGGCTGAGCCGGGTCGCCGGGCTGGAAGGGGGTTTCCATCTCCTCAAAGTGGGACTGACCGTCCTCGCCGGTGTAGATGCGTGTAAAAGCCATGGGCGCGCCTCCGTGGGTGGGGGAAGATACGGTGACATGCTACCAGGTTTGGCCCAGGGGATAAAGCGGGCGCTGGCGGGAGCGGGGCGCCGTACCGCTAGAGCAGGAATCTCATGAGGGCCGAGGCCATCCCAAGGAACAGCATGAAGCCGAAGATGTCCGTAACCGTGGTGACGAAGACCGCTGAGGATACGGCCGGGTCCATGCCGAAGCGCCGCAGCATGAGCGGTATCCCGGCCCCGGTGAGTCCCGCCACTATCATGTTCCCCAGCATGGCCACGCCTATGACCACGCCCAGCATGGGGTTGTTCTGCCACGCGTAGGCGATTAGGCCGATGAGCAGGCCGAGGGCCAGCCCGTGGATTATTCCCAGGGCCAGCTCGCGGGCCAGCAGCTGCCTGCCGCGGCTCCCGAAAATCTCACCTAGGGTGAGGCCCCTGACCACCAGGGTTAGGGTTTGGGTGCCGCCGATGCCCCCCTGCCCGGCTATGACCGGCAGGAAGGCGGCCAGTATCACCAGCTTTTCGATGGTGGACGCGAACAGGTTGATTACCAGGGCGGCCAGGATGGTGGTGCCCAGGTTTATGTAAAGCCAGGGGAGCCGGTGGGACACGGAACGCCTCAAGGGGTCGAAGAGGCGGCCCTGTCCAAGGCTGGATATGCGGTACATGTCCTCGGTGGCCTCTTTGCGTAGCACGTCCACCACGTCTTCAACCAGAATGAGGCCGACAAGCTGCTGGCTCTGCTCCACCACGGGGAGGTAGTTGAGGTTGTACCTGTCCATCAGGCGGGCGCACTCCTCCTGGTCGGTCTCCACGGGAACTGAGATAACGTCCTTGTCCATTATGTCGGAAATAAGCATGGTGGGGCGCGACAGGGCCAAGCGGGTCACGCTCATAGAGCCTATGAGCCTGTCGCTGTTGTCGACGACGAAGAGGGAGCCGACGTGCTCTATGAGGGAACCTTGAATGCGCAGGATGTCCAGGGCGTTGGCGGCGGTGATGTTCTCCCTCACCGAGGGGAAGTCGGTGGTCATGAGGCCGCCGGCGGTCTCGTCCGGGTAGCGGAGTAGGGACATGACCGTGCTGGGTTTTATCATGGCGTCGAGGACTTCCAGGGACTGGTGCTCCGGAAGCTGCTTGATGATGTCCGCCGCCACGTCGGGGCCGGTCTCGCCCAGGATGGTGGATAGGTCCTCGCCGCTGATGTCCTCTATCACCCGCGCGGCCTCTTCCGGCTCCAAGTGCTCCAAGACCTGGGCCGTGTCCTCGGGGTCCAGGGAGTCGAGGAGGATGTCCTTGGACTCCGGGTAGAGGGCGACGAGCACGTCGCCTTGGTCTGCGGGGTGGAGCCGGTTGAAGAGGTCGAGGGCGTCGTCGATTTCGCCCTCTTCGAAGTGGGCGCGAATGCGTTCGGTGATTACGCGGGCGCGCTCCCCTTCTGAGAGCTGTTCCCCGGCGGGCGCATCTGCGTATCGGTTCTGAAGGTCGTCCATCGCTTATCCGGGTCCGCCGACCCTCCTCGGCGGACGTGTCTGTTGTGTGTGTCGCAAACGGAACTTCCAGCGGTGGAAGCCCACATATCATCCTACCCCTTTGGCCGTCGGGACGCCTAAGAGATATGAATCGGATACCAGGGTATTCTTGGCCGCGCGCCTCCCCTCCCCCTCCGTCACTCCCGCCCCTTCTCCCGTCATTCCCGCGCAGGCGGGAATCCATCTTTCCCCTCGATTATCCCGAGTCAACCGCGCGAATCACAGTCACTGGCTAGTCACGGCACGGTGGATTGCCCTCTCCTAGCGGGGAAAGGACCATGGCGGCCGATAGTGGTAGTGACGCCCTTTTCGTTGAAGGTGGAGTTCGGGGCGTTGCTTTTAGGGGGAGGGATGGATTCCCGCCTTCGCGGGAATGACGGATAAGAGGGCGGGCATGACGCACGGCTGAGGCGGCCATCTGCTGGCCGTGGTCTATGGCGTCGGCTCTATGCGTGGCGTCCCTGGATTCCCGCCTGCGCGGGAATGACGGATAAGAGGGTGGGTATGACTGGGTAGAGCAACGGCTTGCCGGCGGGGTCGAGAGGGAGAGGCTTCCCCTTTAAGGGCTAGTCCAAGAAGGAGAATTCTTTGCGCCAGGCGAGGTAGGCCTTGAGGCCCGACTCGATGTCGTGGCCGGGGGCGTATCCCAGCTCGCGCAGGCGGCTGATGTCCATGGGGCCGCGGCCGTATCGCGGGGCCGGGGGCCTTTCCGAGGCCTCGGTCTCGCCGGTGAACCGGACTCCCGGGTGCGCCCGCTTCATGGCGGCGGTCATCTCGTCCAGCGATACCTTTTGCCCCCTGCCGATGTTGTAGACGTCGTGCTTCAGGGTCGGGGCGTCCAGAACGGTGGCGATGGCGGCGGCGGTGTCCTGGACGTAGGTGAAGTCACGGTCGGGCGTGGTCCTAGACAGGTCTATGGCCTCGCCTCTGAGGGCGCGCCCGGTCCAGTCGTAGACCAGGGACATGACCGCCCGGTGTCCCGTCACCCGTTCCATGGGGCCGTAGGGGGCGGAGAGGCGCGCGCTCACCGTTTGGAAGCCGTGGAGGTCGCCGTAACGCTTGGATAGCATTTCGCAGGCGTACTTGGTGATGTCATAAAGGTTGATGGGAAATAGGGCCATCTCCTCCCGGAGCGGCTCGTCGGCCAGCCGTTTGCCCGCGTAGACCCCGCCGGAGCTCACGTACAGGAACCGTTCCACCTGCCGACGCCGGGCCAGGTCCAGGAGGTTCGCCGTCCCCATGGTGTTTATGTTAACTATGCGGTGGGTGTCCAGCTTCTCTATGTCGGCCCTGGTCCCCGTGTACACCGCCGCGTGGACTATCTTGGTTATGTCGTGGTCCTCCAGGGCTTGCTGAAGGGCGTTCAGGTCCAGGATGTCGCACTGGACCCAGGAGACGGCGCCCTTCCAAGGCTCCACGTACCTGCGCGCCAGTTCGCCGGCGGGGGCGACGTCCACGGACACCACACGGCCACCGCCCTCGGCCAGGGTTCTTACAATGTTGCACCCCACAAAGCCCGTTCCTCCCGTCACCAGAATGGCCATGCTCTCCTCCTAGACCCAGGTTATCGACTGTGGGAACCGCCCTCCCCCCGTCGAGGGGGGAGCTTACCTCATGTTACACCAAGGCCGCCCACCTGGGGAGGGGATGGGCACGAGCGCCCATTTTTGTTTTGAGAGGTGTTGGCTTCTGCGGTGTGGGGTTCCTGGGTTGCAGTGAGGAGGGGTATGGATTCCCGCTCCCACCCCTTCGTCATTCCCGCGCAGGCGGGAATCCATCTTTCCTGATTCCCTGCTAACGCCACCCTCATTTAGTGAGAGTGCCCCGGGTTGGGGCGGCAGCTTGGTATGAGGGTATGAGAGTGACACGTTCGCCGTTCTGCGATGGGGGGTTCCTGGGTTGTTGTGAGATGCAGTGAGGAAGGGATGGATTCCCGCCTGCGCGGGAATGACGCTAGTGTTCTCGACCAGCCCGTGGATACAGGTGATGGATTCCCGCCTGCGCGGGAATGACGGAAAGGGGGCGGGAATGACGGAAAGGGGCGCGCACCTTCGCGCCGTTGCCCGGCGCACCAGGGGCTGAGGGGATGGATTCCCGCCTGCGCGGGAAGGGCACGCGTGCCCACTTTTGTTTTTGGGAGCGTTGGCTCTGAGGTGTGGGGTTCCTGAGTTGCCGCCTGCGCGGCGGGTGAGGGCGAGCGCTATTGACACCTTTACGCCTTGACCCTACACTTTGGCCCAGTTCGCTACGGGCAAGGGAGGGTATGGACAAAAGGGTTGTCAACGGTTCTCCTCGCCGCCGCCCGCCCAGTCTTTTCGCAGGGCATAGGGAACAAAGGGCTTAGCGTATGGCTAGAAAAAGGGTCGTGGTCATCGGAGGGGGAACGGGAAGCCATACCATCCTGACAGGCCTGAAGAAGACCGATTGCGACCTCACGGCCGTTGTGTCCATGAGCGACGACGGCGGCAGTTCCGGTCGGTTGCGGGACGAGTTGGGACAGCTGCCGCCGGGGGACATCCGCCAGTGCCTCATCGCCCTCGCGGACGAGAGCGCGTCGGCCCAGATGCGTAAGCTGTTCAACTACCGGTTCACCGCCGGCAACGGGCTGAACGGCCACAGCTTTGGAAACCTCCTGCTTTCGGCGTTAACGGACATCACCGGCAGTTCCGACGCCGCCATTACGGAGGCGTCGCGAATGCTTCGCGTCAGGGGCGCGGTGTTGCCGGTGACCCTGACCGACTCCACCCTGAAGGCCCGCTTGGCCGACGGGACCGTTATTGAAGGGGAGTCCAGCATCGACCAGCGCGTGGAGAGTCCCGAACTGCCCATAGAGCGCGTTTATCTGGAGCCGGAGGCCCGTCCACACCCGCCGGCCCTGGCGGCCATTGAGCGGGCGGACGCCATAGTCATCGGCCCCGGCGACATCTACACCAGCATCCTTCCCAACTTCCTGGTGGAGGGGATGGCCGACGCGGTTAGAGGCTCCAAGGCCCTGAAGATATACGTCTGCAATCTGATGACCAAGCCGGGGGAGAGCGACGGGTTCAGGGTGTCGGACTTCACGGGGCTGGTGTGCGAATACCTGGCCCTCACCGCCCCCTTGGACTATCTGATAGTGAACGACGCCGAGATGCCGGAGGCCCCCCGCGAGAGGTATCGCAGCTACGGGCAGCATCCGGTGGAGTTGGACGAGGAGAACTGCGGCGACAAGGCGTCCAACATCATAAAGGCCCCGCTCATGTTGGCGGGGGCCTATCTGCGCCACGACCCCCGCGTTTTGGCCGGGGTGGTGGCTGAGATTGTTGGGGCCTCGCCGCCCGGGGCCTGATGGCTGGCGCGATGTTCCTCCCACAGTCCCGGTTCCCCCACAACCTGAACGGGTGATATCCTAGAAGCCATGTGTGGAATTATAGGATACGTTGGCTCCCGTGAAGCCATGCCTCTGGTGCTGGCAGGGCTGGAACGGCTGGAGTACCGGGGATATGACAGCGCCGGCGTGGCGACCCTGGAGCCGAACAAGAAGCCTGAGGTGCATCAGGCCGTTGGCAAGGTGAAGGACCTGGTGTCTCACCTCAACGGGCGAAAGCTGCGTGGCGCTTTGGGGCTTGGGCATACTCGCTGGGCCACCCACGGCAGGTCCACGGTGGCCAACGCCCACCCTCACACCGACTGCCTCGGCCGTGTGGCCCTGGCTCATAACGGCATTGTGGAGAATTTCATGGAGTTGAAGGAGGGCCTTCTCGCCAAGGGCCACGCCTTCACCTCCGAGACGGACAGCGAGGTTATCGCCCACGTTATTGAGGAGGAGATGGCCGAGGACGAGGACTTCGAGGCCGCCTTCTCGCGCATGGCCTTGAGAATTAGAGGCGCCAACGTGGTGGCCGCCATTTGCGAGGGGGATACGGACAGGATACTGGTCCTGCGCCTGGGAAACGCCGGGGGCATCGCGGTCGCCCGGAAGAACGGCGAGACCATGTTGGCCAGCGACCTGGGGGCCTTGGTCTCCTTTTCCAATGAGGTGACCTTCTTGGAGGACGGCGAGATAGTGTCCGTCCGTTCAGGCGCCGCCCGCTTTAAGGATCTCAAGGGCGCGACGGTGGTCAAGGAGCCGCATAGGATGCCCCGAGACTGGGTGTCCGTCGGCAAGGGCGGCTACCGGCATTTCATGCTGAAGGAGATAATGGAGCAGCCGCGGACGGTGGCCGGCGTGATGCAGGGGCGGGTGAATCTTCACGACGGCCGGGTGACGCTCAAGCGGTTCCCCCTCACGGAGCCGGAGGTTAGGGAGCTCAACCGCGTGGTCCTGGTTGGCAGCGGCACCAGCTATCACGCCGCCCTGCTGGGCCGCAATCTGATGGACAGGTTCTTGAGGCTGCCGGTGGACGCCGAAAGCTCGTCGGAGTTCCGCTACCGAGAGCCGGCCCTGGACGAGCGCAGCCTGATGGTGTCGGTGGGGCAGTCGGGGGAAACGGCGGACACCCTCTCGGCCATGGAGTGGGCCAAGCGCCAGGGCGCCCGGCTGGTGACTATATGCAACGTGGAGGGCAGCCAGGCGGCCCGAATGGCGGAAGGGTGGCTTTCCATGCGCGCGGGGCCGGAGATAGGCGTCGCCAGCACCAAGACCTTCCTGGCGTCCATGAGCCTGTTGGCCCTTCTCTCCATACAGATGAGCCAGGCCAGCGGCTCCCTGCCGGAGGGAACCCGCCGCGAGATTCTGGCTCAGCTTATCCGGCTCCCCGACCTCTTAAACGGGATGCTGGCCGACCACACGCCCTATAAGAAGCTGGCCCGCCGGCTGTACCGCTACGACCACATCCTGTATCTGGGGCGCGGCATGAACCATCCCGTGGCCCTGGAGGGCGCCCTTAAGCTGAAGGAGTTGAGCTACATACACGCCGAGGGGTACGCCGCCGGCGAGATGAAGCACGGCCCAATCGCCCTCATAGACCACAAGATGCCGACGGTGGCCCTGGCCCCCCGGTCCGGCCTCTACGACAAGATGATGAACAGCATTAAAGAGGTGAAGGCGCGGGATGGGATGGTGGTCGCCCTCGGCGCCGAGGGCGACGACGAACTGGCCTCTCAGGCCGACCACGTTCTCTACGTTCCGGACGTTCCGGAACTGCTCACGCCCTTCCTCACGGTCGTGCCCCTCCAACTCCTGGCCTACTACGTGGCCGTTGAGCGGGGCTGCGACGTGGACCAGCCCCGGAACCTAGCCAAGTCCGTTACGGTGGAATAGACCGCGCCGGCGTCGCAGGCGGCCCCCCGAGCGGCATAAATATCTTAAGCGGATTGCAGATTTCAAGGAGCCGGAATGAAGCAAGACTCTGCAAAGGTTTCGGTAATCGTCCCCACCTACAACGAGGTGGATACGGTGGGGCGGCTTCTCAAGGAGTTAGCCGTTGTCCTCAAGGACGCCAACTATCAGATAATAGTGGTGGATGACAACAGCCCCGACGGGACCCATTCGCTGGTGGCGGCCTTGGCGGCCCAGGACCCGCGGATTATGGCCGTGAAGCGGCCGGGCAAGATGGGCTTGGCCAGCGCCGTGCTCGACGGCTTCAAGCTCTCCGACGGGGACCTGATAGCGATGATGGACGCGGACCTGTCCCACCGGCCCCGGGACCTCACCGCCCTGCTCGCCGCCGCCGAGGACGCCGACATTGTCATAGGCTCCCGCTACGTGAAGGACGGGGCCATAGTCGGCATGTCCTTCTTCCGCCGCCTGGCCAGCCGCGTGTCCATCTGGATATCCAAGGTCATGGTCGGGCTGTCGGTCAGGGACACCACCTCCGGGTTCGTCGTGTACCGGCGGGAGACGCTGGAATCCCTGGCGCCACGGCTGAAGTCCGTCGGGTTCAAGCTGCTGTTAGAGGCCCTGGCCATGAGTCCGCAGGCCCGTGTGAAGGAACAGCCCATCACCTTCGCCGAACGCGGGGGCGGCAAGTCCAAGTTCGGCCTTGGCGAGGTGGTGACCTTCCTGAGGCTGTGCAACTACTTGAGGAAGCGCCGTCATCACGCCATGGGGCCAAGGGGTTGAGGGCCGGAGGCGCGGGGAACTGTCTACGCGCCGCGCCGGTCTAGCCAGTCGATGACGCTTTGGGCCACGGGTCTAGCCAGTCGCAGCCCCAGAATTATCGCCACGGCCCCCGCCACAACCACCGGGGCAGTCTCGCGCTGCGCTCCAATCACCGTGACGACTATTCCCCCCGCCACCATTAGCGGGGTCACGAGGGCCAGGATTTTGACGCCGGTACCCCAGTGTGGCCGGTTCATAAGTGAGGTTTTGCTGCCGCGGGGTGGGTGCATGGCGCTAAAAGGGGAGCCGCGCCAAGGGTATCCCAGCGTGGCGGAGGCGTCAAGGGGCGGTAGGCGTGAATGGGGTTGGATGGTAAACTGAGGCCGGTGACTATGATTAGGTTTGGAAACGACAGGGCGGGTTGGATTCGCGGCGCCTCGGCCTTTGGAGCCACGGCAGGCAGGGGCGGAAGCTCTTGCCGGTGGTAGACGGTCTGGCCGTCATGGGCATGGCCGCCGCGCCCGTGGGGGAGCTCCGGTTCGCCATCCCGTGGGCGGTGGTGCGGTTTGACTTCACATGGTATGACGCGCTGCTGTGGGCCGCCGTCGGCAACATGATTCCCGTGTTGGTCCTGCCCTGGGTCCTGCAACGGCTGGGACACCTGCTCACGCGGTTCCCCCAGCCTATCCGGGGGTTGTTGGAGTGGCGCACCGAGAGGCTGAGGAGCAGCGCCGGCGCCAGGTTTTCCCGGTACGGACGCTGGGCGTTGGTCCCCTTCGTGGCCACGCCTCTGCCCTTCACGGGGGCCTGGTCGGGATGCCTGGCCGCCTGGGTGTTCGACATCCCCCCCCGGAGGTCTATCCCGATGATGGCTTTGGGGGTTCTGATAGCGGCGGTGGTGGTGACCACCCTTACGGAGTTGGGCGTGTCCCTGAGCCTGTTCCTGGGCGGGGACCACTAGTGACCCGCGGCCCCAAGCGCAACGATAATAACGATAATTAGGAAGGTGCGTAGAAGCGATGTACGACGACCAGATATTGAAGCGGCACAGACTATCGGCCTTGGCCAACGGCGTTCTGCTGGGCATGGGCATAATCTTTGTGCTATACATCAGCTATATCGGGGCGGTTAGCATTATCGCCGGGATTGGCTTGGAGGTGTGGCACCGGATAAAGATATCCAGGGCGCGGGGGTAGCCGGCCCGCCATAGACCTTCGCCTGACCTCCTGACAGGGCCTCGGCGCTGGCCGCCGCCGTAAAGCTTAGCTAACCTCCTGACAGGGCCGCGGCGTTGGCCGCCTGGGTGTTCGACATCCCCCCCCCTCGGAGGTCTATACCGATGATGGCTTTGGGGGTTCTGATAGCGGCGGTGGTGGTGACCACCCTTACGGAGTTGGGCGTGTCCCTGAGCCTGTTCTTGGGTGAGGACCACTAGTGAGGCGCGGCCCCAAGCACAACGATAATTAGGAAGATGCATAGAAGCGATGTACGACGACCAGATATTGAAGCGGCACAGACTATCGGCCCTGGCCAATGGCGTGCTGGTGGGGATGGGCATAATCTTTCTGCTATTCGGCAGCTATATCGGGGCGGTTAGCATTATCGCCGGGGTTGGTTTGGAGGTGTGGCACCGGAAAAGGATATCCAGGGGGCTAACGGACGTATGGTTCAGCCTTGCGGGTGGGGGCATAATCTTTCTGCTATTCGGCGGCTATATCGGGCTGGTTAGCATTATCGCCGGGGTTGGCTTGGAGGTGTGGCACCGCAAAAGGATATCCAAGGCGGGGGAGTAGCAGGCGGCTACGCCCGCACGCGGGCCGCGCAGGCGGGAAGGGCACGCGTGCCCGCTTAGTTTTGAAGAGAGTCGGTTCCATGTTGATGGCTTCCTGGATTCCCGCCTGCCCCTCCCCTTCCGTCATTCCCGTGAAAACGGGAATCCAGGAACGCCTGTCTAAAACCAACGCGTCGAACCGCCGCCCCCCATCCGTCCGCAAGGGCCGGGATCCTTCTAAGCTCAGCCGACTGAGACCGCTAGATATCTGAACTTCCCGTACTTTTCTGGGTGGCTGGAGTAGTCTTGCCAGCGCAGGTCATAAGAACCTCTCAAATGAACGGGCGGTTCCCTGCCTTCCATTGTTCCGGGGCCGGCGTGGCTTGCCCATGCCATTTCGCCTGTAACGGTCCGTCCTTCATGTAGGCGTAGGGCAGCGTCTACTGTTGTCTTACTTAGGGGCGGCTTCCAATAGAGCGGCTCGTTCGTTAGCAAGACGGCAAGCCCAGCCCTACACGCGCCCCATTTTTCACACAAGAGCTCAAGTCGCTGGATATCCTTTAGGAAGTCATACCGCCCTAGGTCCTGCGCTGATTGGTCGCGAAGGGAATAGGACTCACCCCTTTGACGTAGTTTCAGGTTACGGGTCGGGTACTTCAACTCTATAGCGATTCCCTCGTCCGGAAGCCAGATATCAAGATACCGTCTGCGCTCTCTAGACGGAAACGGGAACTCCAGACGGATTTTGCAATCCGGCGCTGCTTCGTGAACTCCCCACGCGAAGGCGTGCTGTAAGTCCGCCTCCGAGTGAAACACCGGGCGCAACGCGGACAAGTCAGCCATGAACCTGTCAACCTTAAGCATATCGGTCTCCTTTCAACGCATCAGTATACACAATGGCGTCCATTATGGGCGTCGCCTTGCTCTCCCCACCCACCTGAGCAGATAGAAAGATGGATTCCCGCCTGCGCGGGAATGACGGAAAATGGGGCGGGAATGACGGAAAGGGGCGGTCGAGAATGATGGGCAGGAGGGGTGGGGAGGTAGGGATGGGGTGGTCGGGAGTCGCGGATGGGGGGGCGGGAGCGCGTTATGTAAAGGCCCACCGGGAGAGGTCTGGCGCAGGGATGAGCAGGGGCTTTAGGGGGCGGATATCTGCTCTAGGATGGCCTCTATCTCGTTTATCTGCTGGCCCAGGGCCTCCAGCGACCGCCGCAGTTCCCGGAGCTCCTCGGAGGTTAGGGTAACGTCATCGGGCAGGGCGCCCCGCGGCGTCGGGGCCGGCGTGGGGGTTGCTCTGGGGGTCGGGGGCGTTGGCGCGCCCAGGTCTTCGGCCACGGCGGGCGCGACGGCCGGTATCTCCCCCTTGATGGCCCGCACCGCGTCGGCCAGGGTGGGCTGCATCACCACCTGCTGCCCGTCGGCCAGTATGATGCGCCGCAGTTCCGGGAACTCCAGGGCCTCGGGCTTCAGGAAGATGGGCTCGGCGTAGAGGATGGAGTCTCCCACCGGGATGACCAGCATGTTGCCGCGCTGCACCTCGGATCCCACCTGTCCCCAGAGGGTGAACTGCTGGGAGATGGCGGCGTCGTTGTCGATGCGCGCCTCAATCTGGTTGGGGCCAAGGATGCTCTTCCCCTCGGGGAAGCGGAACAGGACCATTTCGCCGTAGTGGGGGGCGTCGTTGCGCACGGCTATCCAGGCCTTGAGGGGGTCCCGGCGGTCGGGGGTGAAGGGCTGAATGAGCAGGAACTCCTCCTCATCCTCGCCGGGCAGCCGCGCCAGGATGTAGTAGGGGTCCAGGGTGGCTTCCCGCCCAAAGGAGCTCTGCACCGGTATGGACCACTGGTCGCCCTTTTGGAAGAAGGTCTCGGGGTTGGTCATGTGGTACTGGAGGAGCATCCGGGTCTGGATGGTGAACAGGTCTCGCGGGTAGCGGACGTGGTCCCGCAGGTAGGCGGGCATCTCCTCCATGCTCTTGAAGAGGCCCGGGAAGATCTGCTGGTAGGAGCGTATCAGGGGGTCGTTGGGTTCCGACACGTAGTAGTCCACGGTGCCGTTGTAGGCGTCCACCACGGCCTTGACGCTGTTGCGGATGTAGTTGAACTCCTGGGAGGCCCAGGGGGTGGAGTAGGGGTATTGGGACGTTGTGGTGTAGCCGTCCTGGATGAAGAAAATGCGCCCGTCGGCGGCCACCTGATAGGGGTCGTTGTCGGGGATGAGGAAGGGGGTTATGGCGCTGAACCGCTCCGGCACGGTGCGCCGGTACTGGATGCGGCTGCGGGAGGTGTCCACCTGCCCGGATATGAATATGTTGATGTCGCTGAAGTTCCAGGCGTAAGCGGCGCGCCGCAGAACGGAGCTTAGGCGAACGCCGCCGGAGCCGTCGTATTCGGTGAACACCGGCTCCGACCCCTCGCCCTGGTAGTCAAGTTCCTGCTGATTGGACCCCACGATGACAAAGGGCAGGCTCTTGAGGCCGTAGTAGACCCCCGCCTGGTCTAGGGCCAACTCCTCGAATCCCTCGGCGGGAACGGCGGGAACGTCTCTGATTAGCATTTTGGGTTGGCCGTTGGCGTTAACGGCGTTAACGGCGCTCATGGCCACGCCGTGGCCGTGGGTGTACACCAGATGGCGGTTCACCCAGTTTTGGGCCTCCTCAGGCAGCTTCTCCGCCGAGATCTCCCGGCTGGACAGCATCACCTGCTCCACCTGGTCGTTAAGTTCGTACCGGTCTACGCCCACGCTGTGAAAGTCGTAGAAGAACTGCACGAACTCCACCTGGTTGTAAATCTCGCCCAGGGGCCGTTCGTCCCAGAGGCGTATGTTGTCTATGGTGCCGCGGTTCTCGTCGACGGCCTCCGGCGTAATCCTGTCCAAGCCCAGGTGGTTCCGCTCCGTTTGCTGGTCGATGTCAAAGGCCAACCGGGTGAACTGTATGTTGTTGGCCAGGTATTCCCTCTCCCGCTCGAACTCGTTGGGTTCCACCTGAAAGCGTTGGACGATGCTGGGGAATATCCCGCCCACCAGTATGGTCATGCCCAGCCACAGGCCAAAGGCGCCGACCATGAGCCGGTATCCCGGCCGGAAGGCCCCGACGACGACCAGGACGCCGCTGATTAGGGCGATGACGGTTAGAAGGGTGCGGACGGTGATTCGCGCGGTGTCGTCGGTGTAGCCCACGCCGAAAACGGCCCCCGCCGGCGAGTAGAGGAGCTCCCATCGCCCTATCCAGTGGCCGGCGGCGAAGATCAGGAAGAGGGCCGCCGCAATTCCCGCGGCGTGCATTTTTACATTATTCGGAATGGTGATGTTCTTTTCGCGCAGGCCGAAGAGGACCAGGTACAGGGCCGCCACTATGAGGATGACGACTATGACGGCGCCCAGGAACCACCCGCGTATGAACCCCAGGAAGGGGAGGGTGAACACGTAGAAGTCCACGCCCTTGTTGAATACGGGCTCCACCAGAGGCGTGGCGACGCCGGTGGCCTCGTCCACCTCGGTGAAGGGTGTGGAGTTGAGGAACTTGAGGACCGTTTCCCACCGGCCGGCGGCGGCTGAGCCGAAGGCCACGGCGGCGATGAGGCCCGCCAGCCCTCCGGCCAGGGCCATGGCCTTCCTGATTACCCGGTTGGCTTCAGCCGTCAGGGTGGGCGGCCTGTCCTTTTGGGTGAGGCGGAAGACCAGGTAGATGTTGGGGGCCAGCAGCAGGATGAAGAAGGCCGCGCCGGCGAAGAATAGCCAGATGCGGGTTAGCAGTATCTTGCGGAAGACGTCCACATAGCCGAGGCTGTCGAACCAGAGCCAGTCAGTGTATACGCCCTTGCCCCAGGAGAGGCCTATCACCAGGAAGACTAGGACTATGCCGGCCACTGCCCACTTGGTGGAGCGGCCACTCCAAGCGGGAAGGTTCAGGTCGCTAACGTCAATGCGTTTCTTGCGGCCTGCCGCGTCGGTTCCCCCATTCTGATTCTGCATATGTCTATAGAGGCCTCAAGCCGGGTGTCCAAGGCTGAAGGGGCTGCATTGTATCACGCCGCCGATGGGTCGTCCAATCCGGGGCCTCTAGCTCCACATCTCCGCCACGTCGATGGCCCGCATGAAGGGGGCGTTGGGAAAGGCGGCTATGTAGTTGATGAGCCGCTCCAGCATTAGGAGCCTGCCCGGACGGCCGATTATGTAGGGGTGCATGGTGAGGTGAAAGGACCGCCCGTACCTGTACAGGCCGTCGAACTCGGCCTTCCAGCTGGAATACACCTCGTCGGGGCTCTTCATGGGGCCGGCGCGTCCCAGGGACGGGGCGTAGCTGAAGTGGGGGGCGTCGTCCAAGAGCCAGTGGATGGGAAGCTCAACCAGGCGTCCTTCGCCGGCGTTCACCAGATAGGGGGCGTCGTCTCCCATGAGGCTGCTGTCGTACCTGAACCCCAGGTCGGCCAGATAGCCCAGGGACCGTTGGCTCAGCTCCCACGAGGGGGAGCGGTAGCCCAGGGGTCTGCCGCCGGTCGTTTCCTCAAGTATGGACACGCCTTTCCGGAGGACGTCCCACTCCTCCTCGGCGGTGAGGGTGGCCGGGGGTTCGTGCATGTAGCCGTGGTGGCCGACCTCGTGGCCGCGGCGCACGATATCCTTCATCAACTGCGGGTGGTTCTCCGCTATGAAGCCGGGGACGAAGAAGGAGCTTTTGACGTTGTAGGCGTCTAGGAGGTCGAGGATGCGGGGCATGGCCACCTTGGGGCCGTACTCGCCCATGGATAGGAGGCTGGGCATGTTGACGGCCTCCGGGTTGCGGTTGATGGAGCCGCTAGGCCCGTCTACGTCGAAGGTGAGCAGGGCCGCGCACTGGATGTCTCCCGGCCATATTCCCGCCATTTATTTTCTCCTTTTAATGCCGCGTTTTCAGCGCCGCATTCATGCCGTCTTGAGTGCGCGTTAATGGCGCCGCATCGCCGCGGGTTATGTAAACAACAGCCCCTTAACGTCCTGCTCCACGTCGGCGAGGGGCAAGAGGGTCGCCGCCTTGTCGCCGCGGCGCCGCGCCTCCACGGAGCCGTTGGCGAGGGCGCGCCGGCTCACCACCACGCGGAGGGGGAGGCCCAGGAGGTCGGCGTCGTTGAACTTCACCCCGGCGGTCTCCTCCGGGCGGTCGTCGTAGAGGCACTCAACCCCCGCGTTCCAGAGGCGCCGGTACAGGTCTTCCGCCGCCGTCGCCACATCCGGGTCCGTCAGATTGAGTCCCACCAGGTGAACGTGGTACGGGGCTATGGGAACCGGGAACCGTATGCCCTTGTCATCGTGGTTCTGCTCTATGGCGGCCGCCAAGAGCCTTCCCACCCCGATGCCGTAGCAGCCCATGATAACCGGCCTGCGGCGGCCCTCCCTGTCCAGGTACTGGACGCCCATGGTCTCGCTGTAGAAGGTCCCCAGCTTGAAGATATGCCCCACCTCTATGCCGCGAACGGACTTGAGGGTTCCCCCGCAGCCGGGGCACTCCTGCCCCGCCGCGGCCATGGCGATATCCAAGACCTCGTCCACCTCAAAGTCTCTGGGGTAGTTGGCGTTTAGCAGGTGGGCGCCGGGCTTGTTGGCCCCCACCACGAAGTTGGCCCCCGAAAGTATGGAGTCGTCGGCCACCCGCCGGATGCCCTCAAGACCCACCGGCGACGCGGAGCCGGCGACCAGCCCGGCGCGGCTGACCTCCTCCTCGGTGGCGAGGCGCAGGGCGGCGGCCTTCAGGTGGTTGCTGAGCTTCACCTCGTTGACCTCCAGGTCGCCCCGGATGGTCACGAAGACCGTTTCGCCGTCGGCGTCGTAGAAGACGGCCTTCAGGGTCTTGCTCTCCGGCGCTCTCAGGAAATCCGACAGGGCGGCGATGGTCTTCACCCCCGGCGTGGAGACCTCCTCCATGGGCAGCGGGGCTTCCGGGGCGAGGGGGGGCTTAACCCCCGTGGCCCTTTCCAGGTTCGCCGCGTAGTCGCAGCCGTCGCAGGTGATAACCGTGTCCTCGCCGGTGGGCGTGGGCAGGATGAACTCGTGGGAGTCCTTGCCGCCGATGGCCCCGCTGTCGGCCTCGGCCATCAAGGCGGGGAGGCCGCATCGCTCGTAGATGTTCCGGTAGGCCTGGGCCATGGCCCGGTAGCTGGATTCCAGCCCGTCCTCGTCGGCGTCAAGGCTGTAGGCGTCCTTCATGTCGAACTCCCTGACGCGTATGAGGCCGGCCCGGGACCTGGGCTCGTCGCGAAACTTGGTCTGTATCTGGTACGGGATGACGGGCAGGTCCCGGTAGCTCTGGATGTAGGTCTTGGCCAACTGGCTGATGACCTCTTCATGGGTGGGGGCCAGGACCATCCCGCGCTCCCGCCGGTCCTTCAGGGTGAACAGGGCCTTCCCGAAGGTCTTGCTCCTGCCCGACTCGTCCCATAGCTCTATGGGTTGCAGGGCCGGCATCCGGATCTCCTGCCCGCCGGCGGCGTCCATCTCCTCGCGTATAATCCCCTCGATTTTGCGCAGGGAGCGCCAGGCCAGGGGCAGGTAGGCGTAGACGCCGGCGGCCACCTGAAAGACCATGCCCGTCCTCAGCATGTACCGGTGGCTGGGCGTTTCCGCCTCCGCCGGGTCCGTCCGCATGGTCTTGGTCATTAGTCTGGTAAATCGCATGGAGGAGTTCACCTTGCCCTGATTGCAGTGGGTGACATTATATCCTATTTGCGCTCCACCGGTCCGGTGAGGGCAGATTGGCGGTATGGCTTTGACATGCGCCGCTATTGATTACGAAAAGGATACGAAAAGCGTCTATGCGTAGGGGAATGCTAGACAAAAACACGCCTTGACACCCTTACACGGCGCAGTTAAGCTGTAACGCAATGGGTTCCTCCCTTTTCCTATGTAAAGTGAGGGACTTGAAATCGGGTAAGCGCCCGGACGCCGGGCCTAAAATCACCCTTAAAGAGGAGGAGAGATGGGAAGCAAAAGCATTGCTCTAATCGCGCATCTCATGCGCCGGGCCGGTTTCGGCGCCTCTTATCAGGAGTTGGAGGAGCGGGCCGCCAAGGGGTATGAGGCCACTGTTGAGGAGTTGTTGGACCCCGCCGCCCACGGAACGCCGCCTGTGGACCCCTTTCTCATGTACCGGTATCACCCCATGAACGAGATACCGGGCGCGCCGCCCTTCGGCTCCATGAACGTCATGTACTACATGCTCACCACCAAGCGGCCCTTGGAAGAGAAGATGACCCTCTTTTGGCACATGGTCTTCGCCACCGGCAACTCCAAGATAGACAACCCCACGGAGATGAACCGGCAGATGCGCATGTTCCGCGAGCACGGCTTGGGGAACTACCGCGACCTGCTGGCGCGTCTGGCCAAGGACCCGGCCATGATCTATTGGCTGGACAACAACATGAGCCACAAACACGCCCCCAACGAGAACTGGGGCCGGGAGTTGCTGGAGCTCTTTACTATGGGCCAGGGCAACTACACGGAGGATGACGTCAAGATGGCGTCTAGGGCCTTCACCGGCTGGACCATCAAGCCGAAGCTCCCACGGGCGCCTTATGGCCGCTTCCTGTGGGAGTTCGATTACAGGCCGGAGGACCACGACGGCTCGGAGAAGGAGTTTCTGGGACGAAAGGGCAACTTCAACGGCGAGGATATCATTGATATCATCCTGGAGGAGCCGGCCACGGCCCGGTTCATGGCCCGGCATCTCTACAACTTCTTCGTGGCCGACGAGGTGCAGGTTCCCAGTTGGAAGGATGTCCCGCCCCGGGACCCGGAGGCGGTTCAGGCCATAGCCGACGTCTTCGTCGAGTCCGACTTCGACATCAAGTCCACCCTCAGATTCCTGTTCAACTCCGACTTCTTCAAGGATGAGGGGGTGTGGTTCGCCAAGGTGAAGAATCCCGCCGAGGTGGTGGCAGGAACCACGCGGCTGGTGGGCGATTTCCAGGAGCCCAAGCCCGGCGTGATGATGCTTACCCTGGAAGCCGGATACCAGGGCCAGGAGCTTATCAACCCGCCCAGCGTCGAGGGGTGGCACACCGGCAGTGAGTGGATAGACACGGGCGCACTGGTGCGGCGGGTCAACTTTGTCGCCGAGATGCTTGGCGACGCCGGCAAGCCGGGCGTCAAGTCCATAATCGACACGCTGGGGGCGCGGACCGTCCTTTCCCCTGAAGAGTTGGTGGACGGCTGCCTGGAGATGCTGGGGGCCATTAGGGTTGAGGAGGGCACCCGCCGGCAGCTTATCGACCACGTTGGCTCCGGCGGCGAGGTGAGGCGCGGCTCCTCTGAGGAGGAGATCCGGGCCTTCGGCCAACGGGTGACGGAGGTTCTCCAGCTTATAGCCGCCACCAGGGAGTACCAGTTCGCCTGAGGAGCGCGGTTCGCCGGTCTAAACCAGGAAAAATCCTTTATAGGAGGCAGCAATGGCGTTGATTCAGACCATCGGAGAGCGCACCTACACCTATAGCCACTGCGTTGGCAGCCTCTTCGCCTTTACGGCTCCGTCGGACCTGGTTCTGGGAGCGAAGGGTGTGGCCTACGTGCCCAGCCGCGGCGTCGACCCCGGGTATCCCCAAGGCGGGTTGCAGCGTTGGTCCAAGTGGGACTTGGAAGATGACGTTAAGATAGTGGATGGCGGCTCCCAGGGATTCGACGACGGCCAGTTGATATGGCCCGCCGGCATTTCCCTCGCCCCGGATGGCAGGGTGTTCGTCACCGACGAGTACATGAACCGCGTCTCCGTCTACGCCGACGACGGGGAATACCTGGGCAAGTGGGGGGAGGCCGGCGACGCCAAGGGTCAGATTGATGGCCCCACGGGCATACGGTTTGACGCCGAGGGCAACGTTTACGTCGCCGAAAGTCGCAACAACCGCGTCCAGAAGTTCACCGCCGACGGGAGGCGCCTTTCGGCCTGGGGTCGGGAGGGCTCAGGGCCGGGGGAGTTCAACATGCCCTACGGCCTGCACATAGACCGCCACGGAGACGTGTACGTCGCCGACTGGGGCAACGACCGCGTCCAGAAGTTCACGCCCGGCGGCGAGTTCATAGCCCAGTTCGGCTCCCCCGGCTCCGGCACGGGCCAACTCCGGCGGCCCACCGGCGTGGCCACCGACCGGGATGGCGACGTGTACGTCGCCGACTGGGGGAACAACCGGGTCCAGGCCTACGACGCCGAGGGCGACATCATAACCTCCTTCTACGGAGACGCCCGGGAGTTGTCCAAGTCCGCCGTGGTGTTCGTCAGCGCCAACTCCGACTTTGTGAAGGCCCGCAAGAGGGCCGACACGTCGCTGGAGTGGGCCTTCCGCCGTCCCTCCGCCGTGGCCGTCAACGAGGACAACCAGATACTGATTATTGAGTCCATCAGCGGCCGGATCCAGGTCTACCAGAAGGAGGAGGACTACATAGACCCGCAGTTCAACCTCTAGCCGGCGCCGGTTATGTAAACCGGTTGAATTCAAGGAGGCCCGCGCCAACGCGGGCCTCTTCGCTTTGCTCCCCCTCTCGTCATTTCCGCGAAGGCGGGAAGGGCGCGCGCGCCCACTTAGTTTTGAAGAGGGTTGGCTATGCGTTGAGGGCTGCTGGATTCCGGCCCCCTCTCATTCCGTCATTCCCGCGTAGGCGGGAATCCATCTTCTCCCTCTATTATCCCAAGGCAATCGCACAACAGCGCAAAGAGCCAGTAAAAGCCTAGCCCGGTTATGGCCAGACCTGCTTGACGTCTTCATCTCCCGTCAAGGGATGAGACGGGGTGTCCCCGGCGGACGCCTCTATACGAGTGACGCTTGGATTTGAGGCGCCGGTTTTGGGATAGAGGGATGGATTCCCGCCTGCGCGGGAATGCCGGGTGGCGGGATGAGATGACGACGGCGGCGCAGTTGCCCTGTCCATCCATCCGTCATTCCCGTGAAAACGGGAATCCAGGAAGCGCTCAACGCAGGACCAACGCTCCTCAAAACTAAGTGGGCGCGCGCGCCCTTCCCGCCTGCGCGGGAATGACGGAACAGGGGGAGGCGTGCGTTGGAACGGGGGTAACCCGGCGGAGGATGACGGACACCTAACGCGCAGAGCCAACGCTCTTCAAAACTAAGTGGGCGCACGCGCCCTTCCCGCCTGCGCGGGAATGCCGGGTGGCGGGATGAGATGACGACGGCGGCGCAGTTGCCCTGTCCATCCATCCGTCATTCCCGTGAAAACGGGAATCCAGGAAGCACTCAACGCAGAGCCAACGCTCTTCAAAGCAAAGTGGGCGCGCGCGCCCTTCCCGCCTGCGCGGGAATGACGGAAATGAGGGCGGGAAGCGTGCGGTAGAGAGGGGCAGCGGGCTGCGACGCTCGTGATAGACGGCGGCCCGGGGGTTAGGGGTAGAGGGGCGCGACTAGGGCGAGGGATCCCCAGAGCACCGGTTCGCCGCTCCTTGAGGGCCGCGGCGAGGCGGTCTTGAACTCCACCGTCACACCTATCCACTGGTACTCGGCCATGGCGTGGTCGGGGGCCAGGTAGGCGACCCCCCACCCGGTTTCGTCTATGGCGAGGGCGCCGACGTAGTACTCCCGGTCGCCGGCGCTCATCCATATGTCGTACTGGTGGGTGGCGGGCAGCAGGGGCAGGCCGGTGGCCACAAAGATGCCCCATTCCCGGTCAAAGTTCAGCATGAGGCTGCCCTGAGCCTCGGCGCCGGGCTGCGCCTCAAGGTTCATCGCCATGGTGTTGGGCAGGGTGAGCATGTAGGTTATGGCCCGCTGCATCCTGAGGAACTCGAGAAGTTCCCGCCCGCTTACGGTGAGGGCGTCCATCTGCTGGGAGAGGGTCTTGTTGCCCGACACCAACTCGGTTACCTCGGCGGTCACAACGGTGTTCTCCTCCGACAGGCGGTTGACCTTCTCAGACATCTCGGACACCATGGAGCTGTCATCGTTCAGCTTAGACACCTGGGCCGCCATGCGGCTGTTTTCGTCCATTAGCTGCGAAAGCTCGCCGGAGAGGGCGTCGTTGTCCTGCTGGAGGTCCGAGACCTGCCGCGTCAGGACGTCGTTGGTCTGTTGAAGGTCGCCCATCTGCCCGGAGGTCCTCAGCGTGAAGGCCAAGACCCCGCCGAGGAGGAGCAGGGCGATGGGCGCGGCGGCGTAGAGGAAGGCCGCCAAGATGGTCGCGGGCCTTCGCCTCTGCGGCGCGTAGGGCTGCGGCGGCGGCGCGGCGGGCTCGGCCTGGACGGGAACCGCCCTCTTGACTATCCCGGCCAGAACCCGCTTGGGCGGGGGCTTCTGCTCCGCGGCCAGGGACAGGGTGGCGGCCACCTCAAGGTGCGTCCTCACAAGGCCGGAGCACCAGTCGCAGCCTTCGAAATGCTCCTCCACCCGGCGGCCCTCCTCCGGCTCAAGGGCGTCCAGCGCGTAGGCGGGTATTATGTCTTCTACGTGTCGGCAGTCCATCATCACGGCGTCGCGGACCTGTTGAACATGGCCCTCAGCTTCTGCATCCCCAGGCGCAGGCGGGTCTTCACCGTGCCCAAGGGCTGGTTCAGGATTTCGGCTATCTCCGACTGGGAGTAGCCTTCGAAATACGACATGAGGATAACCGTCTTCTGGGCCTCCGGGAGGGTTTCCAGGGCCTTGACCACCTCTTGGCGGTCCATGCTGCGGTAGGCCTCCTCCTCCGTGTGGACCTGGTACACGGGCTGGAGGCTGGAGAGGTCCTTGGCCATGCGGTCGGTGGAGTCCCGGGCGCGCTTGGCGGCCCTAACGTGGTCGATTACCCGGTGATGGGTGACGCTCATCAGCCACCCCTTGGGCGACCCGCGCTTGGGGTTGAAGGTGGAGGCCTTTTGCCACAGGGCGAGGAACACCTCCTGGGTTATCTCCTCAGCTATGGCTTCGTTTCTCAGCATGAACCTGGCAAGGGAGAACACCTGCGTCGAGTACCGCTCATAGAAGCTCTCAAGGGCGTCTTTGTCACCATGGGCGATAAGGGTAATCAGATTTTCGTCTCCCAAACCCTCGTATTCGGCCATCTACCTCTTTCTGCTACGCAAACAGACTGTGGTTGGATTCAAGGCGGGCTTAGTTGAGCGACGCGATAGTCTTCCAAAGGTCCTGTATCTGGCCGCGCACGCGCTCCTTATCCCCGGCGTCGGGATAGAGGTCCAGGTAGGATTCCAGGTCTTCGATGGCCCGGCGGCGCTGGCCGACGCGCTGGAAGATCCAGGCGCGTTCCTTCAGGTTGCTCCCCATGCGCGGGTCTATTAGGGCTATGCGGTCCGCCGCGGCCATGGCCTTCCCGTAGTCCCCCCGGCGGACGTGCATCCCCTTCAGGTTGGTCAGGAGCCTTACCAGGAACTGCCGCTTGCTGTAGGGTTGGAAGTCGTCGTCGCTGGGGCGCGCCCTCTCGCCGAACAGGTCTCGAATCAGGTCGACGCACTCATCCTTTGACAGGAGCCTTCCATAATGGAAGGGGTCCACGTAGATGTCCGCGTCCTGAGACGCCGCCCTAATTACCAGGTGCCCCGGCAGGCCGATGGGTTCGAGGGAGAGGCCCAGGCGGTAGCCCACCTCCATGTAGATGAGGGAGAGGGTGACGGGAATCCCGCGCTTGGTGGCGAGGACGTGGTCCAGGTAGACGTTGTTGGGGTTGTAGTAGTCATCCCGGTCGCCGCGGTAGTCCTGGGTCACTCCCAGATGATAGCTCAGGGCGCTCAGCTTGGCGCGTAGGTCCATGGACGGCTCCAGCCCTTCGCCCGCCTCCTCAGCCAGCCGGTCAAGAATGCGCGTCGCGCCTTCAATGTCCACCGCCGGGGTGTCCTCGGCGGCGACGTAGAGCGCGCCCATGGCCAGGTCGATATCCTCACCCCGCCGGCCCACCAGGTCGGCGAACATCTCGCGGTACAGGTTCTTAGCATTCATAATACACCCTACTTTATCTTGTGGAGTTGGGAGGGTCAACGAACTCCCGCGGTTGGGCTTGCAAAGGGGGAGGAAAAGGCTGAACGGCTTGGCGCCGGTGCGCCGCGCCGCGCGTGGGAGTTGAGAACCCGAGTGGAGGGGCCGGTGGCGTTAGGAGCGGGTGGAACTCGCCTCTGCGGTCCCTCTCTGCTGAGACGCCTTGCGTTCGATAGCCGCCCGCAGGTAGTCCCGCAGGAATCGAGGCAGGAGGAAGCGTTCCCTTACGCTTTCCCTGGCGGCCTCGCCCATAGACCTACGCAGTTCCGGCCGTTCAAGCAACTGCTTAATCCGGGCGGCGCACTGCTCCACGTCGTCTACGAGAAAGCCGCTGTGCCCGTCCTGAATCTGGGCCTTGATGCCGCCGACGTTTCCGCCAATGACGGGTTGGCCCTTCCACATGGCCTCTGTGACGGTGAGGCCGAAGCCCTCTCTGACGGACTTTTGCAGCAGCACGTCGGAGGCGGTCTGAAAGGCGTTGACCACCCGGTCCACCCGGTCGAGGGGTATGTCGGCGTCGCCGTAGAGGTGAACGTCCGGGTCCTGGCCCACGTATTCGCCAAGGCGCTCAAAGATCTGCTTGCCCTCGGGGTCGTCGGCGGCGTGAGAGGCGCCGAGGTAGGCCAGCTGTAGGCCGGGAAAGGCGCCCTTGGCATCCTTGTAGGCGTCAACAACGCCCCACGGGTCCTTCCACGGGTCGAAGCGCGACACCTGGGTCACCAGGGGCCGCGTTAGATCTATGCCCATGCTCGCCAAATAGCCCTGAGCCTCCTTCATGGGCATGGGCCGGTTCTTCTCGCTCAGGGGGTCAATGGCCGGCGGTATGATGTGTATGTTAGGGCTTTCCAGGCTGGCCGGGACGTAGTAGGGCATGGAGAAGACCTGGGCGTCGGATTTGCGCACGTCGGGAAGCACCGCGTTCAGCGTCTCCTCGTTGGGCGCGGACAGGTCAATGTGGCAGACCCAGATTATCGGGGGCCGCCATCCCTCCGGCAGGAAGGACATGAGAGGCAGCAGTTGGGGGTCGTGAAGGAACCACACGTCGGCGGCCAAGGGGCCGAAGTCCACGCTGCTAGTCTCGCCGCCGTACAACCTGTAGTTCCTCGTCTCCTCGGCGGTAAGGCCGCCCTCGGCCCCCTGAAGCAGGTTATGCAGCTTCTTGGTCACGTCGAAGAAGCTGTTGGGCGGCGAAATGATATACCAGTCCGTGTCCAGCCCCAGGCCCTTGCTCATGGGGATGAGAGAGCGCAGTATCTCCGCGACGCCGCCGCCTACGGGCGTGCTGTTGACGTGGACGACGCGGGAGCCGCGCAGCTCTTGGACCAGGGAGCGCAGGTCTTCGGTGAGGGACGGGGCCAGGTGTTGGGTGTAGGGTTCAAAGGGGGTCGGGCCAAGATCGATCCGGTGGAACATTCTCCCACTCCTAAAGCGTTGCCATTCGGATGGCAAAATTCGTGTCGGAACGGCAATTATGGTACACAGCTCAAGGGCCGTATTTCAATGCCACCAGGGGCGAGTTGAGGCGATGTTCCGGAGGCTAAACCGCCGGCGCTCCGTGACAGTGCAGGCGGGAATGGCGCGTGTGCCCATTTAAGTTTTGCAGAGCGTTGGTTCTGCATCGGGAGCTTCGGCTTCCCGCTCTTATCTGTCATGCCCACCCCTATCCGTCATTCCCGCGCAGGCGGGAATCCATCCCTTCCCCCTCCCGTCCCAAAAGTGGCGCGCCGGAGCCCTCATCATCGCCCGTAGAGGCGTCACCAGGAACGCCCCTCTCCTATCCGTCATTCCCGCGCAGGCGGGAATCCAGGAAGCCCTTTAACCCCAGACGGCCAATGTGTCGCTCTCACGCCTTCGGCTCAGCCTGGCGCTCCGTGACAGCGCTGGCGCGAATCGCTACTCAAGGTATCCGCAATGGCTTAGCCCTAGCGCTCCGTGATAGCGTTCTTGGCTGCTCAGGGATACCTTAGCGTAATCGGCATTCCCGCCCCTCCCTTTCGTCATTCCCGCGAAGGCGGGAATCCAGGAAAGCCCCAACCCCAAACGGCCAATGTGTCGCTCTCACGCCTTCGGCTCAGCCTGCCGCCTTAACCCGGCGGTCTGTCACTGGAAAACGACGGCGCTAGAAGAGAATCGGGAAAGATGGATTCCCGTTTTCACGGGAATGACGGAGGGGAGGGGACGGAAATGACGGAAAGGAGGAGGGCATGACGGGAGAGGGAGCAGGCCCTTAGCGCCGGCCGCCCTAGACCAGCCCGGCCAGGTCCTCAATCTGGGATACCAGCCAGTGGCTGATGTCCTCCCGCTTTATGCTGTCGGACATGCGCGCGGCGCGGCGTTTCCGCTCTGCCGGGCTCATGGTCAGGGCCTGGTGCATCGCCTGCATGGTGCCCTCTATGTCGGCGGGCGACACGGCGAGGGCGCCGCGCTGGAGTTGGGAGTGGGCCCCGGTGGTTTCCGACAGTATCAGAACCCCGTCCTTGGTGTTGACCAGAGGCCCCTCCTTGGCCACCAGGTTCATCCCGTCTATAACCGAGTTGATGAGCAGCACGTCGTAGACCTTCATGCCGGCTATGGCCTGGGTGTAGTTGTTCTCAAAGTAGGGTTTTATGGGCTGCCAGTCCTCGTTTCCATAGGTGGAGTTTATCTCCCCAATAATGCGCTGAATGTCGTCCATGTATCGCTGGTACTGGCGTATGTGGGTGCGGGAGGGCACCAGGAAGGCCAGGAAGGATATCTTGCCGTGGAGTTCGGGGTAGCGGGAGAGGAGTAGCTGGAAGGCCCTGAACCCTCTCACCACGTTCTTGCTCGGCTCCGCCCGGTCCACCCGGATGATGGCCTTGCCCTGAATGTCGGAGCGGAGCCTACGCTCGTAGTCCAAGGCCCTGGGCGAGTTGGCTATGCGGACTATCTCCTCAACGTTGATGGAGATGGGATACGGCTGCACCCGGCATTGGCCGTCTCCGTGGTAGATGACCCGGTTGTTGTGGTCTATGTCGTAGTCGGGCAGGAACTGCTCGCAGCAGTCCAGGAAGTTGCGAACGTCGTTCATGGACTGGAAGCCCACAACGTCGGCGGAGGCGAGGCTCCCGCAGATTCCCTTGCGAATGTAGTTGGGCAGCAACTTCCAGTAGCGGGCCGCCGGCCACGGGATGTGGGTGAAGTGCTGTATCACTGCCTTGGGCAGGCTCTCCCTAATGAAGCCGGGGGCCAGGTAGAGGTGGTAGTCGTGGGTCATCACAATGGGCGGGCTGTCACCCTTCAACCCCTCGTCCACCACCGTCTTGGCCACGTTTTCGTTGACGGAGACGTAGCCGTTGTTCCACGCGTCGTGGACGTTGGCGTCTACGTTGGGGCTGTAGGAGGAGTTCCACATGTAGTGCTGTAGGAACCACAGCAGGGGGTTGCAGAAGACGTTGTAGTACTTGTGATAGATGCGCCTCGGCGTCGACACGTAGCGGACCTGGGATTTCTGGCCCGGCAGGGTGGACCTTACCTTGGCGCCCCGGTTCTGCTCGGCCACCCTCCGGTCCCCCTCCCCCATGGCGTTGGCGACCCAGGTGAACTCCAACATGCGGGTCAGGGAGCTTAGGGCGGTGACCACGCCGCCGCTGCCCCGGCGGGCCTCAATGCGGCCGTTTTGGGTGACGTAGTGCTCAATGGGGCCGCGGTTGCTGGCCAGAATGAGGGGGCGTTTGGAAAGGGTAGAGTCGCATAGCTCTTTGAGCCGCGCCCACTGACCTTCCTGTATTCCGTTATCCATGAGACCCCACGGAGGGCGTAAGAGTGGCTTCCTGTGACTGGGCCTGACCGGGGCGCCAACGATTGGTGGGAGCGACGGATGAGCAGGCCCGAGCCCGAAGCGAAAATCAATGGGAATGTAGCGCTTGACCTATGGCTTGTCAAATTGAAGGAGGCAATGGCGCGTTATGTAAAGAAGGGCCGCCCGCCCCATCTGGACAACTTCCCCGTCTCCCGCTATCCTTCTAGCCAGCAACTCCACGCGCCATAGGTTGTCATCTTGGAGGTTATTGTAGGTGGCAGACTATTCCAAGAAAAACCGAATAGATAGTCAGTGGCTTCAAGTTAAGCCGAATAGATGGGACAATGGGATGCATTCAGGCGAAAGAAAGATGCTCTACGACATCTTGGATGATGACGAGAGCATCATGTCTTTGGTTGGCGGTAACTTCAGAAAAGACACTGACCGCTTGCTTTACCACAAAGGAATTGCAGTTGCGACTACTAAACGAGTTATCTTTGTAGATAAGGGACTGTTCGGTAGCACCGAGGTAATGGAGTTGCCATATCCCACTATTGAGGGAGTAACTTACAGTACTGGGTTATTTAGGGGAGGAGTAGAAGTAAAGGGAATAGGTGGCGCTAGTTATCGTCTTGAGGACATGTTCGAAAAAGATTCTATGCGGGTCTTCGCTGACTGTGTTCGTGAACATATGAACCGGCCAACTACTCCAACTATAACCCCAGTTGCCAACGTCACTCAAGAATCCATTCCTGACCAGATAGAAAAGTTTCATGGTCTCTTTGAGAAGGGCGTAATCACACAAGAGGAATTCGAGGCCAAGAAAAAACAGTTGCTAGGTCTCTAATCAATGACTGATTTTATAGGTCTATGTGGAGACGGTAAGCCTGGACACTCTCTATCCCATCGGTTACAGTATCGGAATAATTAACTACGAATCGTTACGGTTCACCGCCCCAACTCTTACGTAGGAGGCCCACAATGAAGAACGGATACCGCATCATAGACGGCGACGGACACATGCAGGAGCCATTGGACATTTGGGACGCCTACGTTGAGGCCGAGTTCCACGACCGCCGCCCCCTCGTGAGCGGCCACGTGGCCAAGTACCTCTTCACCTACCACCCCTGCGAGGCCTTCCCGGAGGGGCGCGCCTCCGTTCGTCCCGAAAGCGTCTTCACCGACTGCGAGGAGCGCTACGGCGACGCTTGGAGGAACTGGTGGGCCCTCTCCGACCGCCTTACGGAGATAGACAAGGAGGGTTTGGACATTCAGGTTGGCTTTCCCACCAACGGGAACACCGCCACCTCGCACCACATCACCGACCCCAAGCTCCAGGCCGCCCTGGTGCGGGCCTACAACAACTGGGCCACGGACTACTGCCGGAACTCCGATGGCCGGGTGCAGTACATCGCTCAGGTCACCATGCTCGACGTGAACGAAGCCATTGAGGAGGCCCGCCGCGTCTCCGCCTGCCCCGAAGCGACGGCCATCAACCTGCCGGACCCGGGCGAGTCGCGCCGGTGGTCCGACGCCGAGTTCGACCCCCTCTGGGCCTCCCTCTCGCAGCTGGGCCTGGCGGCATCCTTCCACGGCGGCGGCTCCCAGCAGAGGATATTCGCCGACTACACGGCCACGCCCAGCCTCGCCTCCGTCAGCCACGCCCTCTCCTTCCCCCTAGACGCCATGCTGGCCATGGGCACCCTAATTTTCGGGGAAGTCCTAGAGCGGTTTCCCGGCCTGCGCTGCTCCTTCCTAGAGGCCAACGCCGGGTGGGTCCCGTGGTGGCTCAGCCGCATGGACGACCACGCCGTGGGGCGGCAGGGCCGCTTCCAGTACGGCGAGGAGGTGCGCCTGAAGCCCAGCGAATACTTCCAACGGCAGTGCTTCGTGGCCTGCGACGCCGACGAGGAGCAGCTGCCCTTCGCGGCCTCTCAGTTGGGCGACAACCTCATCTTCAACACCGACTGGCCTCACCCCGACGCGCCCATTCCCGGGGCCGTCGACAAGTTCCTCGGCCACGACATCTCCAGCGAGACCAAGAAGAAGATACTGTGGGACAACTCGGTGAAGCTGTACGGCGAAAGGGTCTTGGGCAAGAACTAGCCCCCCACTTAGCACGACGGCCCGCGCCCGGCTGCTAGAGGTCTACTTTGAGGCCAACGCCGCGTTCTAGAGCCGCGTCTAGGACCAGGCGCGCGGCCACGGCGTCCTGCACGGCCACGCCCACCGACTTGTACAGCGTTATCTCCCGGGCTGAGCTTCTTCCCGTCACGGCGCCGGTGACCAGTTCGCCCACCTCGGCCGCGACGTGTCCCTCGGTGATAACCCCGTCCCGGATGGGCCAGGCGATGTCGTTGGCCCCGGCGGGGCTTGGGGCCAGGACCGACTCCCGGCTCTCCACCACTACCCGCGCCTTCAGCACGGCCTCGTCGTCCAACTCCCTGCCCTGGAAGTTGAGGCCGACGGAGTTCACGTGGACGCCGGGCCGCAGCCACCTGCCCAGCAGAACCGGTTCCTGCGAGTGGGTGGCGACGCAGACAACGTCGGCTCCCTCCACGGCCTCCTCGTAGGACGCGGCGGCCAGGACCGGCGTTCCCAACTCAGCCGAAAGCTCCTCGGCCAGGGCAAGGGCCTTGCTCCGGTCCCGTCCGGCGATTCGCGTCTCCGTTACCGGGCGCACCCGCGGGATGACCTGGGCGTGGGCCTTCGCCTGCACCCCGGTTCCCAGTATCGCAAGGACCTTGGAATCGGGGCGCGACAGAAGCCTTGTGGCCAGCCCAGACCCGGCGGCCGTCCGCATGGCCGTGACGTGGGAGCCGTCCATAATGGCCTGGGGAACCCCGGTGCCGGCGTCGAAAACGGCGATTATCGCCTGGTGCGTCGGGATGCCCAACCCGGCGTTGCGGGGGAAGACGCCGACCAGCTTGGCGGCCAATGCCTTCAAGGAGCCGAGGTAGGCGGGCATGACCAGCAGGGTCCCGTCCGATTCCTGGGCCACGGCCCCCGTGCGGGGCGGCTGCGACGCGGCGCCACGGCTGAGTTCCGCCATGGCCGGGGCCAACGCATCCATCAACCGGTCGACGTCCAGCAGGGAGGCGACCTCTTGGCGGTTCAGTATCAGCATGGCCGGAATGTTAGCCCCGGCGCAGGGGGGTGTCAACTTCCCATATAATCAGCCGGTCTGCTTTGGGACGAGGAAGCGGCGGCGCAAGGTCAGGACCTGCTGGCCGCGCTGGTTGTAGGCGCGGCTCTCCACGTGGATGACGCCGCGGTCTCCTTTGCTAGTCTCCCGCTTGCCGAGGACCTGGGTCTCGGCGTAGATGGTGTCGCCGAGGAACACCGGCGCGGTGTGTTCCACCCGTTCGTACTCCAGGTTTGCCACGGCCTGGCCGCTGGTGTCCCTGACCGACATTCCCACCACCAGGCTGAACACCAGGGCGCCGTTGACCAGGATTTTGCCGTGCTGGTGGCCCTGCATGTGGTGGGCGTCGGAGTGGAGGGGGTTGTCGTTGCGGGTCAGCAGGCAAAAGAGGTTGTTGTCGGACTCGGTGATGGTCTTGCCGGGCCAGTGCTTCCTGACCTCACCCACCCGGAATGACTCGTAGAGGCCGCCATAGGCTGGGCGGCCTTCGTTTCCAACAGTCATGGGGACTCCTCCAAGTTGGCGCTGAGGCTAAAGGGCGTACTGGCGCAAGAGGCTTCGGGCGATGACTAGCTTTTGGATTTCGTTCGTCCCCTCGCCGATTATCATCAGGGGGGCGTCGCGGTAGTACCTGGCTAGGGGCAGGTCTTCGAGGTAGCCCACGCCCCCGTGGATGCGCATGGCGTCGAGGGTGACCTGGGCGCAGATTTCGCTGGCGTAAAGCTTGGCCATCCCCGCCTCCTGGTCGCACCTCTGGCCCAGGGTCTTCTTCTCGGCGGCGTCGATTACGAGGAGCCGGGCGGCGCGTATCTTGGTGGCCATGTCTGCGAGCATTAGCTGAATGGCCTGGTGGTTGGATATGGGCTGGCCGAAGGTCTCGCGCCGCTGGGCGTATCGTATGGCGGCTTCGAAGGCGGCGGTGGCGACGCCCACGGCTCGGGCGGCTATGTTGACGCGCCCGGCCTCCAGCCCATCCATAACCTGCCGGAAGCCCCTTCCCTCCTCATGCCCCACTAGGTTCTCAGCCGGCACGGGGCAGTCTTGGAACAGAAGCTCGCAGGTGTCTACGCCCCGGTAGCCTAGCTTGTTGACGTTGGGGCCGACGGTGAGGCCGGGCCCCTTCTCCACGACGAGGGCGCTGATGCCCCGGTGGGGCGGCTGGGCCGCGGGATTGGTCTTGGCCATGAGCAGGACTAGGTCGGCGTTCCGGCCGTTGGTGATGAACAGCTTTCTGCCGTTGACCACGTACCGGTCGCCGCGGCGTTGGGCGACGGTTTCGAGGGCGGCGACGTCGCTGCCGGCGTTGGCCTCGGTCATGGCCAAGGCCCCGCGCTTGTCGCCGCGGGCCAGGGCGGGAAGCCAACGGCGCTTCTGGGCCTCGGAGCCGTGGTTGGCCAGAACGTGGGTGAGGATGGAGTGGGTGCCGAGGACGCCGGTTATGCTCATCCACCCCTTGGCCAGCTCTTCAAAGATGAGGGCGAAGGTGGTGAAGTCAAGGCCGAGGCCGCCGTACTCCTCCGGCGTGGTGACGCCAAAGAGTCCCAGGCCCTTCATCCGCTCCACCAGTTGATGAGGGTAGGTGTCGCTGCGGTCGTGGTCAGCGGCGGCGGGCGCGACCTCGCGCTTAACGAAGTCCCGCACCACGGCCAGGATCTGGTTCCTGGCGTCTACCGGGGTTTGGTTCAATTGGGCTGGCTCCCTTGGCGAGGTGGGGCGCGGCGGCGTCAAGGGCAAATATAGCAGAACCCGGGCGGGGTTTGTATGCCCCCTGCGGTTGAGGGCGGCGGTGGGAAGGGGCGGCCTTCTCCGTGGAAGGCGAGACGCCGGTTATCCCTATCCGTCATTCCCGCGCAGGCGGGAATCCATCTTCTAACTTCTCGTGGGGGAGGCTCGTAACCCGCTAGCCGGTTTTGAGCAAGACCAACGAGGGGTCTTGGCCGAACTTCTCCATAAGCGCTTTGCTACCGTCCACGATGCTTCTTGCGCTATAGTTAGTCTCCAAGAAAAGACCATTACTCAACGGATGAATTCTGCGGAAATCTCTCCCACTGAGATGCCTGGACTCCCAGTGGACAATATAGCGTTTCGAATTTGCCCTTAGGGAAACTGGACAACCTGCTCCTGTCAAGGCGCCTTCACGTATCAGCCACTCGGCCACCTCAATGAGCAGGGAGTTCCAAGCTCTAAGTGGCCTCTCCTCGCCGTTGGGAAGGCGAACTATGGGCGGGGGCTTTTCACCTTGGACGGCAGTTAAGCTTGTTAGGGGCGTATAGCCGTAGGAGGGGGGGATGGGGTCGGGTTTGGGGCTGATTCCGATAGGCTCGTTAGCTCGGTTTATTTCGCTCGCGGGCGGGGCCGCCGGCTGGGCGACTACAGTAGGTGGAGGAACTGTTTCCTCGTGTAGGACCGGCCGGTTGACCTGCGCGGGCTGACTGGAGGCAATGTTGGGCCGCCATAGGAGAAGCAGTTCTAGGGCGCACTGGTGGGTTGGGTTGTTGGCGATGGACGCGCTAAGGATACGTTTTTCCTCCAGTGGTCTCGGGTCAAACACCTCGTACACTTCCCACTGGTCGCCGTCGGTTATGCCAACGTAGGGCACACCGTCCGCGATGGCGTAGTTAACCATCTGCGTCAGGTTTCCTCTCAGATTCGTGCCCAGGCTCTTGGCTTCAAGAAAGAGCGCCGGGTTGCCCCTGAGGTTTAGCAAGGCGTAGTCGGCGCGTTTCCCGTCAACATTGTACTCAGGCTGTATCAAAGATGGGTCGGTAGTGTCCCAGCCCAGGGACTGGAGGATGGGGTCGATGAGGGCCATCCGTGTGTGCGTCTCGTTTTTCTGAAGGGTCTGGCGGTGGGCTTGGATTCGAGACTTTACGGTCTCTATGGCGGTCACCAGGGACTCAAGCAGCATTTGCGGCTCCTCAGTTGCAACTGGCGTTATTCTAGCACGGAGAGGGGCTGGCGGCTAGGATGGCCGACCCCGGGGCGCGCTGAGGGCGGCGCTTTGGTTGGGGCGTTGGCGCCGTTATGTAAAGTTCCTGGATTCCGTCCCCCTATCCGTCATTCCCGTGAAAACGGGAATCCATCTTTCCACCTCTCGTGGGGGAGACGGGACATCCCTTTAGACGCTCCTACTAGTGAGGGGGGCAGCCTGGTTCTGCGTTGTGAGCTTCCTGGATTCCCGCCTGCGCGGGAATGACGAAAGGGGGAGGCGGGGGTGATGGGAGGGAGCGGCTCGGAGACCCGCTACCCGGTTTTGAGCAGCACCAAGGAGGGGTCTTTGCCCAGGTGATTTAAGAGCCTTTTGCTAAAGTCCAGGATGGTCTTGGGGTTGCCGTGGGAGTACAGGTGGAGGCCGTTGGACAATTTCTCTGGGCCTAAGAACCCTTTTCCGCTCCTATCTTTCGGCTCTAGGTGGACTAAGTAGCTATTAGGATTCTTACTCCGAGAAATTGGACAGTCCCTTTCTGTCAAGGCGCCTTCACGTATCAGCCACTCGGCTACCTCAATGAGCAGGGACTTCCAACTCTTCAGTGGCTTCTCCTCGCCGTTGGGAAGGCGTACTATTGGCGGGGCCTTTTCACGTTTAACGGGAGTTACGTTTGGTAGAGGCGTATATTTGTGGGGAGGTGGGGGGTCTATTTGCTCGTCTTCTTCGTCTATGACCGGCGGGTTGGCCTCTACGGGTTGACCGGACGCAATGTTGGGCCGCCATAGGAGAAGCAGTTTTAGGGCGCACTCATGGGTTGGGTCGTTGGCAATGGACACTTTGAGGACGCGCCGCTCATCAATGGGTTTAGGGTCGAATACCTTGTATATCTCCCACCGGTCGCCGTCGGTAAGTCCCGCGTAGGAGACACCGGACATATTGGCGTAGTTGAGCATCTGCTCCCGATTTTCCATTAGGGATGACCCCAGGTGTTTGGCTTCAAGAGTGAGTATCGGCTTACCTTGGCGGTTAAGTAAGGCGTAGTCGGCGCGTTTTCCTGCAACGGGGTACTCAGGCAGCACCAAAGATGGGTCGGTGGTGTCCCAGCCCAGGGCTTGCAATAGCGGGTCGATGAGGGCCATCCGCGTGCGGCTCTCGTTTTCCTGAAAGGTCTGGCGGTGGTCTCGGATTCGGGACTTTAAGGTCTCTATGGCGGTCACCAGGGACTCAAGCAAGGTTGCGGCTCCTCAGTTGCGACTGGCGCTATTCTAGCATGGAGAGGCAATGGGGGCTAGGATGGCCGGCCCAGGGCGCGGTTGCCCAGCCGCAACGCCTAAGGGGGATGGATTCCCGACTACGCGGGAATGACGGAATGGGGGGCGGGAAGGGCGGAGGGGGTAGGCGGGGGCTAGGCGTCGCGGACGTAGATCTGGATGCGGGCGCGGGCGGTGTCCACGGCGTATATCCTGCCCTGGGCGTCGAGCTTAACGGTGGTCGGTCCCCAAAACAGCTTCTCCACGTTGGCCGAACGCTGGTTCAGGTAGTCCTCCGGGGGCAGGTCCAGCGCAGGCTCCATGTCCGCCTTCTCCCGCTCCTCAAGCTCGTCCAAGTTAGAGGTGAAGTACTCGTGGGCCCACTTGGAAAGGCCGGAATCACCGCTCAGGCTGGCGATGAAGGAGCCGTCTTGGGCCAGGGCCTGCACCCGCTCGTTGCCCCAGTCGGCCACGTACAGGTTGCCTTCCGGGTCTACGGCCACGCCCGCCGGCCTGTTGAACTGGCCGTCGCCTGAGCCGGACTCGCCCCACGCGGCTAGGAAGTTGCCGTCGGGGTCGAACTTCTGGATGCGGTCGTTGCGCCAGTCGGCCACGTACACGTCGTCGGACTGGTCGGTGGCAATGCCCCACGGTATGTTGAGCCGTCCCTCCCCGGTTCCCGCCTCTCCCCACTGGGACAGGAAGACCCCGTCGGAGGTGTACCTCTGCACCCGGTTGTTCAGGCCGTCAACTACAAGTAGGTTGTTGCCGCTGTCGAAGGTCATACCGGCGGGGCGGTTGAACTCGCCCTCCCCGTCGCCCTTCCTGCCCCACTTGTGGAGGAAGCGGCCGTCCTTGGAGAACACGGATATCCGGTGAAGGGCCTCGTCGGCCACGTAAACGTTATCGTTCTTGTCCATGGCGATGGATGAAGGCCACATCAACTCCCCGTCCTCGGAGCCGCCGCCGCTGAACTGGCCAAGGTACTCCTCGTCCACGGTGCAGATGGTCACGCGCTTGGAGGGAATCATCTCCTCAGAGTCGGACCCGCCGCGGCTCACCACGTACATGACGCCGTCGCGGGCCAAGGCCAAGTCAACGGGGTTCCCGAAGCCCCTTCCCCCTTGGAGGGACATGAACCCTACTGTGTGGCTGTAGCGGAATCCTGCCGTTTTTTGCATGTGTGAATGGCCTCTAGGCGAACTGGTACTCGCGGGTGGAGACGATTAGCTGGAGTAGTTGGATGACGTGTTCTGTGGCTGCGCGGGCGGCCTCGTCGGAGGCGAAGCTGAGGCTGCCGGCGGAGGCGGCGTGGGCGATGAGGTCCTGCCTGGTTTCCGGGGGGACGTCCAGGGAACCCATCAGGGCCAGGCAGGCGTCCACCAGCCGCTCCGGGTCGGCGTGGGCTTCCTGCTCCCGTATGCTGCGGATGATGCCTCGGACGCCGGGCCTGGAGGCGTCGGCGAACTCGGCGGCGGCGAAGTTGACGCGGCTGACCAGGCTGCCGGTGGTCACCCACTCGGGGCCGGTGTGCCAACCCTCAACGCTGGGCGGGTCAAGCAGCTGCTGGCCCATGTTTCCCGTCTCCTCGGCCAGGCGGAGGTCGTCGGGGTCGGGGAAGGAGTGGCCGCCGGCCAGCTTGGCCGTGCCCACCACGAACTCGGTGGGGCTTTTCACCTTGGCGAAGGCGGCCTGCTTGAAGAAGTCGGAGTTGAACAGCAGCCGCATCACTGAGCGGATGTCGTAGCCACTGTCAAAGTAGGCCCTCGTCAGCTGGTCAATGGCCGCCGGGTCTCTGGGCGGCTCGTCGTGCCAACTGGGGACCTGGGTCTCGTCGGCCACGAAGAAGTTGTACAGGTGGCGGGCGACGAAGCCGCCCGTGGCCGTCTGCCGGCATATCAGGTCGATGACGTCCTGGCCGTTGAAGGGGCCTTTCTGCCCCAAGAAGGTCTTTTCGCCGTCGTCGTGGTCTTTGGGGTCGTACTCAAAATGCCAGTCCAGGCGGCCGTAGGGCCATATGGAGTCGCGGTCGGTCCTGGCGGTGTGAAGGGTGGCGTCGGCGATGGTCCAGCCGGTGAAGGCGTGGGAAGCCTGGCGCACGTCGGCCTCGGTGTAGTTTCCAACGCCCATCGAGAAAAGCTCCAAAAGCTCCCTGCCGAAGTTCTCGTTGACGGCGTCGCGGTGGTTGTCCTTGTTGTCCAGCCAGAATATCATGGCGGGGTCTTTGGAGAGTTCCAGGAGGAGGGCGCTGAAGCTGCCCAGGCCGCGGCGTCGGAACATCTCAATCTGGTTGAGGATGGCCTTGGGGTGGTTGATTTTCGTGTAGCCGGTGGCGAATATGCCATGCCAGAAGAGGGCCATCTTCTCCTCAAGGGGCCGCTTGGTGTTTATCATGCGGTACAGCCAGTAGATCTGGCAGCTTTCCAGCATGAGGAGGTTCTTGGCGTCGACGTGGTAGCGCTTGAAGAGGTCTTCATCCTCCAAGGCCGGCGGGGCCAGTTCGGGATGCAGAAGCTCCTCAACGGTGGCCTCGTATCCCACGGCGGCCCGGCGCTCCAACTCCTCGCGGGTTGCGCCGAAGCCCGCGCGTCGCATTAGGTGGGCCATTAGGGAGATGTCGTTTTCCTGCATTCGGACGCCTCCTTAAATAAGCGGGAGTGAAAGGGGACTGGTTCCAGGCAAATTTACCATCCTAATATATGAGTGTCAACGAGAGGGGCGGGAATCAGGGGTTGGCTTAGGGGGTTGGCTTAGATGTATGCTTGGCTTAACATGGGGGCATCTTAAGCGCCTTATAGGAGATGACGAATGGATAGCAGCAGGCTTACGGAGCTTACCGGGTCGGAACTGGCCGCGTTGATAGCCGGCAAGGAGCTTTCGCCGGTGGAGGTCACGGAGGGGTATCTTGAGCGCGTCGCCGAGTTGGACCCGCGGGTTAACGCCTACATCACGGTGTGCGGCGATGAGGCCATGGCCGCGGCGCGGGAGGCTGAGGCGGCGGTGGCGCGGGGCGACAGGCTGGGCGCGCTTCACGGCCTCCCCATGGGGGTGAAGGACCAGTTCGACACGCGGGGCGTCCTCACCACCTCCGGCTCCAGGAGCATGGGCGATAACGTGCCGGATAGGGACGCCACGGTGATAGCCCGAACCAAGGAGGCCGGGGCGGTCCTGCTGGGCAAGACCACGATGACCCAGTTCGCCTCCGGGCTGGGCGACCACTGGCAGTACGGAGACCCGCCCCGGAACCCGTGGGACCTGGAGCGGGACACCATCGGCTCCAGCAACGGCTCGGCCATCGCCATCGCCGCGTCACTGTGCGCCATCGCCTTGGGGGAGGACACGGGCGGTTCCATCCGTTGTCCCTCCTCGGCTACGGGGGCCGTTGGGCTGAGGCCCACGTGGGGCCGGGTGAGCCGGTACGGGATGCACGGCCTCTGCTGGTCCATGGACGCGGGCGGGCCTATCACCCGCAGCGTTGAGGACGCGGCGATGATGCTGGGGGTTATCGCCGGCCATGACCCCAACGACCCGGTTACGTCCCGCCTGCCGACGCCCGACTACGTGAAGGGCCTGACGGGGGAGGTGAAGGGGATGCGGGTCGGCCTTTTGCGCGAGTTCATGGACCCGGAGTTTTGCGACGGGGAGGTCTTGGAGGCGGTGAGCGCGGCGGTCAAGGCCCTGGAGGGGTTGGGCGTCTCGGTGGAGGAGGTGTCGATGCCGCTTCTAAGAGACGCTCGGACGCTGGCCAGCCCGGTTACGGGCAGCGACGCCGCCTACGTCCACGCCGCGGGGCTGCGAGACCGCCCTGAGCAGTACGGCACGAACCTTCGCCGCCGGCTCCTGGTGGACGCCCTCATACCGGGGCAGGTCCTCCAGAAGGCGGCCCGGGGCCGCGCGCTGGTGCGCCGCGATCTGCTGAACCTGTTTAGGAGGTTTGACGCCCTGGTCAGTCCAACGCTGATGTTCAAGCTGGGCAAGATAAAGTACGCCGAGCCCATCACCAGCCGTGAGCAGGCCCGGAGCCGCTTCGGGAGCGGCACGGGGGACGTGACCATCGTGGCCGCCTTCACCGGCGTCCCGGCCATGACCCTAACGTGCGGGTTTGACTCCAACGGCGTCCCCATCGGACTGCACGTCATGGGCAGCCACTTCCAGGAGGAGAAGGTCTTGAGGCTGGGCCACGCCTACGAGCAGAGCGCCCCGTGGCGCCACGCGCGGCCCTCTCTGTAGGAACCACGGCCGTCGCATTATGTAAACAGCCGCGCCGACGCGCTGGCTGTGATGGCCAGGCCGAGGGCGAGGGCGAACCAGGCGAAGTTGACCCGTTCGGCCAGGCTGAGAAGGACGTGGATGGTGGCGAGTCCGGCGGCGAATGCGGCTAGAGTCGCGGCGGCGGTCTCCCACGATATGGCGACGCCGGAGTTATACAGTACGTAGAGGGCGGCGCCGAGGCTGGCCGGGATGCTCATCAGGAAGCTCAGGACCAGGGCCTCCCGCCCGCTCACTCCACGGGCGAGGAGGGCTGAGACCGTTGTCCCGGAGCGGCTGAAGCCGGGCAGCGTGGCCACGCCCTGGACCAGCCCCAGAACGATGGCGTCCCTGGGATTGAGGTCGGCGCGGCCCCGCGTTCCCGCCTGCCTTCGTCGCAGCTGTATGAGTCCGGTTATGAGGGTGAAGAGGCCGACCATGACCATGGCCGCCGAGCCGAGCCGCCCGGATATCTCGTTCAGGGCCAGAAGAAGGGGCAGTCCGACTGCGGCGCTGACCAGGGTGGAGATGAGGAGGTAGGAGAGGAGGGGTGAGGGCGGCGCGGACCGGTTGAAGACCTCCCCGAGCAGGGCCTTCGCCTCTTTGCGGAAGATTAGGAGGGCTGCCGGCGCCGTGCCAAGGTGGAGCCACAGGGCATAACCCACCGCCTCCTCAAGGGGTCTGTCGGTGAGGGAGAAGTGGGCGGCTGACACGATGCCCTCGGAGCTAACCGGGAGCCATTCGACGAGTCCTTGCAGAAGGCCGAGGAGGAGGGCGGTTCCCACGTCGGCTAGGAGCCGGCCGCGTGGCGGTGGAGGTGAGGTTTACTGGCGGGCATTATGGGTTGCGATGGTTTGATTCTGCTTGGGCCTGTCTGGGCGTTTAACGGGCTGTCCGCCGGTTGCCCAAGGGTTGGCGGCTAGGTAGTTTACATCAAATCGTGTTTTTTAGCTTGGAGCGGCGTTTAAGCCGGGAGCCGGGGGCTACTCCAGCCACAACGGGGTACGGCGTCGCAGTCTCGCGGCGGTGGCTTGCGGCCAAGGGGTTCCCGGATTCCTGCGTGTGTGGAAACGAACGGGGGGCGTTGACTAGAGGTTCCGCCCCTATTACACTGCCCTTTACGTGGCTTGAGCGGCCGCTTGGCGTACATGCCCCGCTCGCAGGCCCGTCTAAACAGGAGGCCTTTGATGCTGGAACCTAACCTTTCCCCCTACGCCCCCATAGTGGACCGCCCCGTAGTCCGGTGGCCCAACAACGCCCGCGTGGCCCTGTGGGTGGCCCCAAACGTGGAGTACATGGACTTTATGCCTGCGCCCAACGACGGCAGGGGCGGGTTCTTTAGGACCGTTTACAGCCGCACCCCGGCCCCCGACGTGGCGGCCTTCGCCCTCCAGGACTACGGCAACCGGGTGTGCTTCTGGCGGATGTTGGAGGTGTTCGACCAGCACAAGATACGCTGCACCGTGTCCCTCAACGAGGCCATTCTGGAGCACTTCGCGGAGACCAAAGAGGCCCTGTTGAAGCGTGACTACGCCTTCATGTCCCACGGCATCTACAACAACCGGTTCCTCAACCTGCTCTCTATAGATGAGGAGAGGGCCTTCTTCAAGGACTGCGTGGATAGCCTGAAGCGGCACACCGGCAAGCAGCTGAAGGGGATGCTGACTCCCGCCGTCTCTCCCTCCGCCAACACCCACAACATAATGGCCGAGGCGGGCCTCATCTACAACGCCGACTGGGGCCACGACGACCAGCCCTTCCCCATGAAGGTGGAAACGGGCCGGCTCATAACCATGCCCTACAACTTGGACCTGAACGACGGCACCTATAACCGGTTCGGCTGTACGCCGGAGTACTGGGCCCAGTGCGTTAAGGACCAGTTCGACGTGATGTATGAGGAGGGGGCGGAGAACGGGAAGCAGGTCTGCGTGTCGCTGCACCCCTCCATCATAGGACACCCCAGCCGCGTCAAGTATCTGGACGACGTGCTGGGATACATGATGGGACACGACGGCGTGTGGCAGACGACGGCGGACGACATCGCCGACTACTACATGGAAAACTACTACGACGACATGGTGGCTCACCTAGAGAACCACGACTACCAGTCCTAGCCGGAGTAGGCCGGCAGAGGCTATTTAGAGGAGGAGTTATGCCCGCAGAGCGGAAGCCCGGATACGACATGCCTTACTACAACTGGTCCCCGATACCGACCCGGCCCCGGCTCCGGTGGCCTAATGGCGAGCGGGTGGCCCTGTCGGTGATTCTCAGCCTAGACCACTACCAGTGGAAGCCCACCAACGACTTCACCAACGGGGGGATGCCGGGTTCCCAGCCGGAGCACGCCTACAAGGCCCCCGAGGCCCCCGGCGGCGTCAGCGGCGGCGGGCGGCCCTTCCCCGACGTCATAGGGTTCTCAGTCCGCGAGTACGGCCCCCGGGTGGGCATATTCCGGGTCCTGAAGATACTGGACAAGCACGGCATCAAGCCCACCATCGCCATCGACGCGCTGACCGCCGAGAACTATCCCTACCTGGTCCGGGTCTTGAAGGAGCGCGGCTGCGAGTTCATGGCCCACGGCATAGCCGCCAATCAGATGATTACCAGCCGCATGACCGAGGAGCAGGAGCGCGACTACATACGGCGTTCAATAGAGGCCGTCACCAAGGCCACGGGCGTGAGGCCGAAGGGCTGGCTGGGCATAGAGTTCGGGGAGTCGGAGCGCACGGCGAGCATCCTGGCCGACGAGGGGATCGGGTACGTGTGCGACTGGCCCAACGACGACCAGCCCTACCACATGAACACGCCCACGGGTGACATGTACTCCCTGCCGGTGAACCTGACCCTGGTGGACCTGCGCAGCCACTGGTACGGGCGGATTCACGTCGACACCTACGCCAAGATGATAACGGACTCCTTCGACGTGGTCTACCGCGAGGGCGCGGAGACCGGGCGCCTCATGGTTCTAAACTTCCAGCCCTGGCTCATGGGCACCGGGTTCCGCAGCAAGCATCTGGACAGGGCCTTGGGCCACATATGCAGGCACGGGGGGATATGGAAGGCGTCGGCGGGGGAGATAATCGACCACTGTCGCAGTCAAGCCGGCGGTTAGGCCGGGAAAGGAACGAGACATGTTAGAGCATCAGATGCTGGAGCATCATCCCTATGGAATAGCAGTGCCGCCGGAGAGCTTTTTCAGACGCGTCGGCAGCAGGTTAGACCTGGGCGGGACCATTCCCTTCAACCCCAACAGCGTCTACGTCATAACGGCCAAGGCCCTTATCGACGGGACGGGGGCCAAGCCCCTGGAGAAGGCCGTCGTGGTGACACAGGGTCACACCATCACCGCCGTGGGACGGCAGGGCCAGACGCCGGTCCCGGAAGGGTCTCACGTCCGGCGGCTGGACTTCCCCGACGGCTACCTGCTGCCGGGGCTCATCGACTCCCACACCCACCTGATGTTTGGCGTTCCGGGGTCGAGCTACGAGCAGGTAATCAGTGAAGACTCCGACGAGGTTATGCTGCTCCGGGCCGCCAAGAACGCCCTAACCCATCTCCAGGCGGGGGTCACGACCCTGCGGGAGAACGGCGCCCGCAATCAGATTACCTTCAACCTGCGGGAGGGCGCCCACCGGGGATACGTGACGGCCCCGCGGCTTCTCCTGTGTGGGCGGCCCGTCACCATATCCGGCGGCCATTTCTACTGGTGCAATCAGGAGGCCGACGGGGTGGAAGGGGTGCGGCACGCCGTGCGGGAACTGGTGCGCGACGGAGCCGACCACATCAAGATTATGGCCTCCGGCGGCGGCACGGCCATCACCGACCTGCGGCGCCCGTCCTACACGGTGGAGGAGCTTAGGACCATCGTGGAGGAGGCCCACAACATGGGCAAGCGCACCACGGCCCACTGCCTGGCCACCGGCAGCATAATCAACGCCGTGGAGGCCGGGGTGGACATGATTGAGCACGCGGCCTTCGTTGAAAACGATGGCACGTACCGGTTCCATCCCGAAGTCGCGGAGCGCATCGCAAAGGCGGGGACCTACGTCAGCCCCACGGTCCAGACGGGCTACCGCGGCCTGGAGGCCCTGCTGGCCAAGGAGGAGCAGAGCGGCCTGTCGCCGGATGAGGCGGAGCGGCTGGAATGGTCCAAGGGCAAGTGCGACAGCCAGTTGGAGTTTCTGGGGCGGTTGTGGCGGGAGTGGCAGATACCCATCGTCTCCGGCACCGACGCCATCGCCGCCTTCGGCGACTACTGCATCGGCTTGGAGCTGATGGCTGAGGCCGGGATGAGCAACATGGACGTTATCCGCGCGTCGACCAGCGTGAACGCCGAGGCCCTGGACGTTGGGCACATGACGGGCACAGTCGAGAGGGGCAAGGACGCGGACCTGATTGTGGTCGACTCCGACCCGCTCCAAGACATCAAGGCCCTGCGCAAGATGACTATGGTCATGCGGTTTGGGGAGCGGGTGGTGTAGAGAAACGCGGCCCAGGGGTTTCCAACAAACTGCCCTAAAGATGAGGTGACCATTGCTTGAGCCCAACCGTTCCCAATACGCGCCCATAGTCGACCGCCCGGTAATCCGGTGGCCCAACAACGCGCGGGTGGCCCTGTGGGTGGCGCCGAACATCGAGTTCAAGGACTTCCTGCCGGAGCCTAACTACGGCGCCACGGGGTTCTATCGCACCTCCTACGACAGGACGCCGGTTCCCGACGTGATGACCTACGGCAGTCACGATTACGGCAACCGGGTCTGCTTCTGGCGAATGCTTGAGGTGTTCGACCAGCATCGCATCCGGTGCACCGTGTCGCTGAACGAGGGTGTGCTTGACCTGTTCCCCGAGATAAAGGACGCCATGCTGAAGCGGGACTACGACTTCATGTCCCACGGCATCTTCAACAACCGGTATCTGAACCACCTGTCCATTGATGAGGAGCGGGCCTTTTTCCGGGACTGTGTGGAAAGTTTGCGTCAGCACACCGGCAAGCGGCTGAAGGGTATGCTTACCCCGGGGGTGTCTCCAACGGAAAACACCCCGGACCTGATGGCCGAGGCCGGCCTCATATACAACGCCGACTGGGGCCACGACGACCAGCCCTTTCCCATGCGGGTGAAGTCGGGGCGGCTAATCTCCATGCCCTACAACCTAGACCTTAACGACGGCACCTTCAACCGGTTCGGGTGCCCGCCGGACTACTGGGCCCAGTGCCTGAAGGACCAGTTCGACGTGATGTACGAGGAGGGGGCGGAGAACGGGACGCAGATATGCGTTTCGCTGCATCCGGCCCTCATCGGGCACCCCAGCCGCATTGACTATCTGAACGACGTGCTGTCGTACATGATGGGGCACGATGGGGTGTGGCAGGCCACCGCCGACGATATCGCCGAGCACTACATGGAGAACTACTACGACGCGATGGTGGCCCACCTCGCCGAGCAAGAGGGCCGGGGGTAGGGGCGTTATCGGGAGACGCCTGCCGTATCTAAAGATGAAAAGCGGGTTCTAGAGTGGAGAAGAAACCAGGCGCTTCCGTCTGGGTTAAGGTCCTTCTGGTAGGGGTCTTGCTGATCGCCCTTTTCCTAGTCGGCCGGTGTCTGCTTACAGAGGACTCAGTGGAAGACCTAACCGCAACCCAGATACAGGAGCGGATTCAGGAACAGGTTGACGCTAAACTGGAAGACGTAGTGGCTCAGTCCCTATCGGAGATAGACGTAAAGGGCTTAGTGGAGGAACGCATCCGGGCAGAGTATCCGTCTGAGTTTGCTGGTTCGACTCCTATTCCTGAGGAGGTTCTTACCGGATGCTACATCAGAGGAAAGCACGTCCCTTGGATAGTAGGCAGCAAAGGGCGTAAGTATGCTCTAAGGAGGCCCTTGGCTCTGGGAGATGACCAAGAGCCAATACCCGGCAAATTCCTTGAAGGCTGCACCTCCTCTAGTGGGGATAGCCAAGGTGGCATTTATGAGACTTGGGATGGGAGATACTTTGAGTTCCTCAGGGACCCGGATCAGGATGAAAGGAGCGGTGAGGCTGGATACATCATTAGAGATTCTGTATGGGTCGAGGATGCAGAGGATCTGAAAGAGGTCCTGGACCCCACGCCTAAGTGCACTGTAAACGGCCAGCCTCTTACTGAGGTCATTGATAGTTTCGGGGCCGTCTGGCCTGTGGTAGAGTTCAATTCCCTACTGAAGGGGGACTTAAGGGACCTGTTGGAATATGGAGTTGAGGCTGCCGAGGTCACCCAGGCCCTTTCCAACTCCTTATGCGCAGTCCCGGAATACGGATCTCCTTTTGCAGGCAGGGAAAGAACCAAGGGTTCTATCGAGTACCAAGAGCAATTTTTCGAGACCTTGGAGGGGGAAAGGCTGATAGTCCAACGCTTGGTTAGCCACGAAGTAGGATTTCCATTAGAGGACTCTAAGTGGACTTCGGAATAGGCGCCTTTGTTGACTAGGCGGTTGGCGCGTGGATATGATTGAGCGGTGAAATCGCCGCCGCGCCGATGTGACGCTGGCGCTTATGTCAAGGAGCGGCGCCCTTGGCGATATTTGAAGAACAACCATAGCCGGCAGAAAGGGAATGAAAATGGCAGACAGAGACATGGCGTTGATGGCTCACTTGATGAGGCGCGCCGGGTTCGGGGCGGCGCGGTCGGAGTTGGAGAGAAGGACGGCTAAGGGCTATGAGGCCACGGTGGAGGAGCTCCTGGACCCCGCCGCCCACGGCGTCCCGCCCCTAGACACCAGCGTCCTGTTCCGGCAGACGCCGGGGTTCAGGATTCCCGGCAACCCTGAGAACGCCTCCGGGTACTGGATGTACCGCATGATACACACCCCCCGGCCCCTTGAGGAGAAGATAAGCCTGCTGTGGCATCAGGTGTTCGCCACGGCCAACTCCAAGGTGAACAACCCGCCGGAGGTGGTCAGGCAGATAGAGATGTTCCGCGAGTACGGCATGGGCGGCTACCGGCGGCTGCTGGTGGAGTTGGCCAAGAATCCGGCCATGATCTTCTGGCTGGATAACCAGGAGAACCACAAGGACGCCCCCAACGAGAACTGGGGCCGGGAGTTGCTGGAACTGTTCTCCATGGGTCAGGGAAACTACACGGAGGAGGACGTGAAGGAGTGCGCCCGCGCCTTCACTGGCTGGACCCTCGCGCCCACCCTGCCGGGCGTCCTGTACAACCGGTTCCCCTGGCAGTTCAAGTACGACGCCGAGGACCACGACGACGGGGAGAAGGTGTTCCTCGGCCAGAAGGGGCGGTTCAACGGCGAGGACGTCATCGACATTATCATGGGGCACCCGGCCACGGCTCAGTTCGTGGCCCGGCACCTGTACAACTTCTTCGTGGCCGACGAAGTCCAGGTCCCCAGTTGGCAGGACGAGCCGCCCAGGGACCCGGAGGCTGCCGCTATTATCGCCGAAGCCCTGGTCGCATCGGATTTCGACATCCGCTCCACCCTCAGGGTCATCTTCAACTCCGACTTCTTCAAGGACGAAGAGGTCTGGTTCGCCAAGGTGAAGAGTCCCACGGAGTTGGTCGTCAGCGCCATGCGGCTGGTTCAGGACTTCCAAGAGTACCGGCCGGGCATTTGGACCATAGGCATGGAGACGTCCTACCAGGGGCAGGCCATCCTGAACCCGCCCAGCGTGGAGGGGTGGCACACGGGCCAGGAGTGGATAGACAGCGGCGCCCTGCTTCAACGGATAAACTTCGTGGCCGACAGGGTGGGGGACGTGAGCCTCCCAGGGGTGCGGGACATCGTGAAGAGGCTGTCGGATAAGAACGTCTTGTCAGCGGGGGAGTTGGTGGACGGGTGCCTGGACCTGCTGGGACACGTCCGGCTGACGGACGACACCCGCCAGGAGCTTATCGAGCACGTGTCGGGTTGGGAGGAGGCGCGCCGGGGCGAAACCGAGGAGGAGCGGGTGGCCTTTGGGGCCAAGGTCGCCGACGTTCTCAAGCTCATCACGGCCACCAGGGAGTACCAGCTTGGATAGGCGCAGCGCCATATCCACCAACATACGGGAGGTTTAGCTTTGGAGGCGATAAGCACACGCGGGCGGGTGTTCAGGTACAGCCACACCATCGGCAACGTGTCGCTGTTCCGTTACCCGGTGGGCCTGGGTTTGGACGCGGATAACAATCTGTACGTGCTCAACAGGGGCCACGACGGCGACTGGATTTTCGGCGTCAACAAGATGACGGTGGACGAAGGCCTCTTGGGGAAGTTCGGCGGCAACGGCGAGAGCGACGGGCGGTTTCTGTGGCCCACGTCGATAGTGGTGGACGGCGCCGGGCTGGCCTACGTCGCCGACGAGTGGCTCAACCGGATTTCCGTCTATGACGCCACGGTGGAGTTCAACGGCGCGGACATTGCCGAGGGGAACTACCTTAGGAAGTGGGGCGCGGCCGGCTCCGAGGAGGGCCAACTCAACGCCCCGGCGGGTATGGCCTTGGATGAAGCGGAGGACCTCTATATCAGCGAACAGGGGAATCACCGCGTCTCAAAGTTCACCCGCGACGGCCGGTTCCTGATGAGCTTCGGCAGTGAGGGGTCGGGGGCCGGGGAGTTCCGCAAGCCGTGGGGCCTCACCGTGGACGGCCAGGGCTGCCTCTACGTCGCGGATTGGGGGAACCACCGGGTGCAGAAGTTCACGGCCGGCGGCGAGTACCTGGCCAGCTTTGGAGCTCCCGGAAGCGGCGCGGGAGAGTTGAATCTGCCCAGCGACGTGGCCGTCGACGAGGACGGCGACGTTTATGTCACGGATTGGGGCCGGGACAAGGTGGAGGTGTACGACGCCGGGGGCGGACATTTGGCCAGCCTCTACGGTGACGCCGAGAACCTTTCCAAGCGAAGCCGGGAGTACCTGGAGTTGAACATCGCCGACAACGAGAAGCGGCAGATGGTGACGAACTTTGAGCCGGAGTTTCGCTTCACCATGCCCACCGCCGTTGAGGTGGACGGGCAGGGGCGCATCTTCATCGCCGACAGCGCGCGGTTGCGGGTGCAGGTGTACCGCAAGGACGCGCAGGGCTAGGCGACGGCGCCGGGCCGCCGGCAAGGGTGAGTTCGGATAAGGAATGGGTAAGCCGCGACCAGGGCATAAGCCGCCCTCCCTCGGCGTGAGTTCCGTCAAGCAAAGGATAAGCGCGCAACCAGGGCGTAAGCCGCCCTACCTCGGCGTGAATTCAGTCAAGCAAAGGATAAGCAATGGAAATAGGTTTTAGGGGGAAGACCGCGTTGGTGACGGGGGCCGCTCACGGCATTGGCCGGGCCATCGTTCACGGTCTGGCGGCTCGTGGCGCTCAGGTGTGGGCCTGCGACGTGCTGCCCGACACGTTGGAGGAGACGGCCGCCACCGCGGAGCCGGGGCAGGACGGCGGCGTCCACTGGCGAGTGGCGGACGTTGGCGATGCGGCGGCGGTGGCCCGGCTGGCGGCAGAGGCCTCGGAGGGCGGCGCGGTTGACATCCTTGTGCACAGCGCCGGCGGAACCCGCGGTCAGGTGGGACAGCCCGTCGAAGAGGTCACTGGAGAGCAGTGGCAGGACATCTTCGACGTCAATCTAAAGGGGGCCTTCAACTGCGTCCGGGCGGTGGCCCCGGGCATGAAGGAGCGGGGCGACGGCAGGATCCTGATTATCTCCAGCGGCGCCGGGCTTAGCGTCAGCTTGACGGGCATCCAGGCCTACGCGTCGGCGAAGGCGGGGCAAATCGGCCTGGTCCGCCAGTTGGCCCACGAGCTTGGCCCCTTCGGGGTAAGGGTGAACAGCGTGGCCCCGGGGTTCGTGCGGTCGAATCCCACGTCTGAGCGGCAGTGGCGCTCCATGGGCGTTGAGGGACAGGAGCGGTTGATGGGAAGCATCCCCCTGCGCCGTCTGGGGCTGGCTGAGGATATCGCCAACGCGGTGATGTTCCTGGTGTCGGACTACGCGTCGTATATCTCGGGGCAGACGGTTTCGGTGAACGGCGGGCGGCAGTAGAGAACGGGTCTTAAGTCACCCCACGGCGTTGGCCCTCCCCTCCGTCATTCCCGTGAAAACGGGAATCCAGGAACGCTTTCATCCCAAGGCCAACGCCCCAGACCCCGGCGTCAACCCGTGGAGACGTCCCTAGCGCCCGTTATCTGCCCTTGCGCCCAGGGGGAAGGATGGATTCCCGGCCCTCTCCCTCTCGTCATTCCCGCGCAGGCGGGAATCCATCTTCACGGCTCTATGCGTTAGGATGGATTTCAGGGCGTTGTTCTTCGTCGTGGGCTTCCTGGATTCCCGTTTTCACGGGAATGAGGATAGGGAGGTAGTCATGGGGTCGGGAGCCGGGGTGATGAGGGCGGGAGGGGCGGCTAGACAGGCTGCTAGCCGGAGGCGGGCCGCCTGACGTACTTCAAGATTCGCTGCTCCCAGCACACCGCCAGGTAGACGTCGCCGTGGGAGTCGACCCATATCTGATGGCCGTAGGGCGAGTCCCACTGGGCCTGCAACTTCCCCGCCTTGTCGAGGACCTTTATCCGGGGTGGCGCGGCGTCGGAGCCGCCCTCAAGGATGTAGACGGTCTCGGTGGCGTCCATGAATATGTCAACCACGCTTACCAGGTCGGGCCACTGGCCGGCGAACTCCCCCGTTGGCGAGAAGATCTGCACCCGGTTGTTCTTCCTGTCGCAGACGTAGACGAGTCCTTGGCCGTCGACCCAAAGGCTATGGGGCAGGTGGAACCGGCCGGGGCCGGCGCTCCCAGGCGTTCCCCAGGATGAGAGGAGGTCTCCGGCGGCTGAGAACCTGTGCACCCGGGCGTTGCGGTATCCGTCGGACACGTATATCTCGCCCGAAGGCGCGGCGAACACGCGGGTGGGCATGTTGAAGGGTCCCGCCGAGCGAGGGGGCAGGCCGCCGATGAAGGTGACGCCGGTGTCGGAGGCCCAGCCCTTCCTGCCCAAGGCCATCAGCCGCTCGCCGCTGAGGCTCAGCTTCAGGGCCTGGTGGGAGCCGCGGTCGGGCATTAGCAGTGTGTCGTCGGGGCCGATGGAGAGGGTGTGGCCCTCGTTGATTTCGCCGGTTCCCCAAGAGGTCAGGTAGACGCCTTGGCGGTCGAAGACCAGGATGGGAGGGTCCTGACGCTGTTGACAGACGTAGACGCGGTCTTGGGAGTCGACGGCCACGCCGACGAGTATCCCCAAAGTCCATCCTTGGGGGAGCTTTGCCCAGTCTTCAATGACGTCGTAGGCGTAGTTGCCGCTCTGAACTGTGGCCACGGCGCTTCCTCCTAAAAGTCTATGGCGACACTGTAAGGCCTGCGGCCAATGGAGGCAAGGCGGGCGGTGACGGAAGGCCGGTTTCGTGGTAGAGTGTCTGCAAGAAGGGAGGGCGATTATGGACTATAAGCTTGTTTCCGGGGATTCTCACGTAGACCTTAGCTGGCTGCCGGGAGACCTGTTTGTGGGGAACGCGCCGGCGCGCCTGAAGGACCAGGTGCCGCGAATTGAGGAGACTGACGAGGGGCCGAGGTGGGTTGCCGAAGGGCGAGTCCTTGGCGTGGCCAACGGCGCCGGCCACGGCTTCAGCCCGCCGGTGCGGGGCATGAGGAAGCGGATAGACCGTATGTGGGACGCCGGTTTTTACGAGGGCGGCCCTCACCCCACGACGCCGGAACTCCGGCTGAATGACATGGTCTTGGACGGCATCGACGGGGAGATACTCTACGGCATTACGGGAACGGGGATGCGGCTTCAGGACCACGAGACCATCGCCGAGACGTACCGGATTTACAACGACTGGGTGGCGGAGTTTTGCGACAGTCAGCCCGGACGCTGGTACGCCCTGGCCTGCATACCCATCCACGACCCGAATCTGGCCGCCAAGGAGTTGCAGCGGGCCGCCGAGTTGGGGCCAATTCGCGGCGCGGACCTCATCGCCAGCGAGGTGACCTGCCCCATTTACACGCGGGACGGCTTCTGGGACCCGGTGTGGGAGGTTGTGGCTGAAAACCGCATGTCCATATCCTTTCACGTGGGGGGAGGGCGCATCCCGGTGCCGCCGCCGCCCGCCTCAGACCAAGGCTCCAACGGGGGGACTTCTCAGAACGAACTGGCCTACCAGGGCGTAACCCAGTCGCTGGGGCAGCTTTCCGGGGTCCAGTGGATGATTGGAATCATCCTGAGCGGGACCTGCGAGAAGTATCCCGACTTCCAGTTCGTGATGGGTGAGTGCGGCGCCGGGTGGGTGCCCTTTGCCCTCGGACGCATGGACCACATCTACTTGGACAGCGGGTTGGACAAGAAGTTCGACCCTCCGTTGAGCATGTTGCCCAGCGAGTACTGGTTCCGGCAGGGCAGCACCACCTTCCAGGAGGAGTCGGACGTGGCGCAGATGGCCCATCTGATTGGCGAGGACAACATGATGTGGGGGTCGGACTACCCGCACCCCGACGGCGTTTGGCCGGACTCGAGGCAGGTCATCCGGGAGACGATGGGCGGCCTGGACCCCAAGACGTTGGGCAAGATCACCCGCGACAACGCGGTGAAGCGGTATCGCATGGGGCAGTAGAGACGGAGGTTTTTAGCGCCCCACTAAATCTACTGTCTTAGACCCCGCGCAAATCCCGGTTAGGGCAGTCAAGCGAAAGGGAACCGGTTCCACGAAGCCAATGACGCGTGGAACCGGTTCCCTTCTGCGTGGGAGCTTAGTTATGTAAAGGCCTATTCCCCCGTGGGAGGGGGAATGGAAGCCTTGTGGTTGTGGAGTGGGCCGCCGGGTCTAGTAGTTGGGGCGGCGCCTGTCCTCTCGCGGCCGGGCCTGGTTGACGTTGACGGCCCTGCCCTTGATCTCCTTGCCGTTGAGCTCGTCAATGGCGGCCTGGGCCTGGGTGTCGTCGTCCATTTCCACGAAGCCGAAGCCCCGGGACCGGTCGGTGAAGCGGTCCTTGATGACCCTAGCGGATGCCACGGCGCCAAAGGCCCCGAAGGCATCGTTCAAGTCCTGATCCGTGACCTCGTAGGCCAGATTACCAACATAGATGTTCATTACGACGCTCCTTAAGCGTTCAAATTCTCCTCATACCTAGTAAACGCCGCACAGCACATCAGCTAAACGCTTGAACTTAAACGGAACGTCTTAACAACCCGGTCTCGGAGTCGGGCTTATTCTACCATACCTTGAAACGTATTTGTGAACATTGTTGAAGAATTTCAGGGCAATTGCTGCGCGGCCGCAACATCATCTTGGGCCGCGCGGTTGCGGTGACGATGAGTTAATACTACACTTGCGGCTAGGTCTTGCAGCGCGACGGGGGTGGATTTTATGGGAATAGACTTGGTGACGGTTTCCGTAGAGAGGCTGGAGCGGTTCACCCTCGCAGCCTTCCGGGCCATGGGTATGTCGGAGGAGGAGGCCGGATACTGCGCCAACGGGCTGATTCAGAGCGAACTCCGATGCCTGCCGGGCCAGGGGCAGGGGGTGAGGCGGCTGCCAAGCTACCACGAGCGCATACAAAACGGCTGGGTGAGGCTAAACGCCCCCTTTGAGGTGGTGAAGGAGACCCCGGCCCTCGCCCTGGTGGACGCCCACAACGGCCTGGGTTCCGCGGTGGGGCAGCGGTCCATGCGGCTGGCGGTGAAGAAGGCCAAGCAAAGCGGCGTCGGCTCCGTGATAGTCCGGCATGGCGCCCACTACGGGTCGTCGGGGGTCCACGCGCGGGTCGCCCTTGAGCACGATTGCATCGGCATAGCCTACACCAACGCCGGGCCTGAAATGGCCCCGTGGGGCGGGGCGACGGGGGTTGTGGGAACCAACCCGTGGAGCATCGCCGCGCCAACGGGCGGGAACTTTCCCGTAGTCCTCGACATCGCCTTGACCACGGCGGGCAAGGGGATGATGCGATGGTTCCAGCGCGAAGGTATGCCTATGCCCTTGGACTGGGCCTTGACCCCTGAAGGAAACGAGACGGACGACCCCGCCGCGGCCATGGATGGCCCTCTCCTGGGCATTGGCGGGCACAAGGGTTACGGCTTGGCGATGATGACCGACGTGCTCACCGGGGTCTTGGCCGGCGGCGCCTTTGGCCTGACCCCTTACGCCGACCCCGCCAACTTGGACGTCGCCCACAGCTTTACCGCCATAGATATCGAGTGGTTCATGCCCGTGGAGGAGTTCAAGGCGCGCATGGACGCCTTCGTGTCCGAGGTCAAGGGCGCCAAGCTGCGTCCGGGCTTCGACGAGATACTGGTCCCGGGCGAGATCGACTACCGCCGGGAGTTGAACGCCCGGCGCGACGGCGTCGGCATAGACGCGGCAGTCTTTGAAGAGTTGCGGGAACTGGCGTCGGCCCTGAAGGTGGAGTTCACCCTGGCCGGCTAACTTCCACCAGTCCAACCCAGGAAAGGATAGAGCGAGATATGGCAAAAGGCGGCATTGTCTTGGCCAAGGAGGTGGGACGCGTTCCCTCCATGACCGTTCCCCTGGACGCGGCGGGGGAGAGGCGGTTTGAAGGGCTGATGGAGGACCTGGTGATGGTGGACATGCACCAGCATCCCATGGTGTGCCCCGACGACATGAGCGAATTCGTGCAGTATCTGCGCTTGGGCGAGTACCGGTGGGGCTACGAGGCCCTGCGGCATGGCGGCTGGACGGCGGCGGCCACGGCCAACGGCTTTCGCGGGATGGTGGGCAGCCCGGAACTGTCCTACATCGCCTTTGAAGACCTGGTGGACGAGGTGGGAATGATGCTGGCCGACGTCAGCAGGCGCGGCGGCGAGGCCGTGAGGGTTGGAAGCGCCGGCGACGTGCTTCGCGCCAAGGAGAGCGGGAAAGTGGGCATCCTGCCAACGGTGGAGCACCTGGCCTTGGGCGACGGGCTGCACCGCGTGGACGTTTTGCACAGCCTGGGCGTGCGGATGGGGGGCCTCACCTACAACCTCCAGAACCAGATAGGCGCAGGGCTTACGGAGCGCCACGACGCCGGGCTTACCAACTTCGGCGTCGAGGTGGTGCGCCGGATGAACGACCTCGGCATGGCCGTTGACGTTTCCCACGCCGGGTTCAAGACGGCCATGGACGCCATCGAGCATTCCAAGGCCCCAATTATCTACAGCCACAACGCGTCCCACGCCCTCCGCCCAACCTGGCGGACCCGCAAGGATGAGGAGCTGGTCGCCTGCGCCAAGAAGGGCGGGCTGGTGGCCGTGACCGCGGTGCCCAACTCCCTGAGCGACGACCCCAAGCAGGATATCAACTGCGTGCTTGACCACTACGACTACATGGTGAACCTGGTGGGTGTGGACCACGTTGGGATTGGAACCGACACCCTGGTGGGCGATCACGTCGCCTTCCACGTCACAATGCTGGGCCGGGACCTGATACCGTCCACTCCCGCGCCCTACCTGGACGGGCTGGAGTCGCCGGCCGACGGCAAAAACATCATCCGGGGGTTCATAGCGCGGGGGCGGTCGGACGCCGACATCAGGAAGCTGGCGGGTGGAAACGCGCTGGAGTTTCTGCGCCGCGTGACGGGATAGTCCTGAACGTATACTTGAAGGCGGGTTGACAATGACGCTGCTTGAAGGCAAAACAGCCCTGGTTACGGGGGCGGCTCAGGGGTTCGGATGGGGCATCGCGCGGGCCTTGGGGCGCTCCGGAGCCAGGGTGTGCGCCACAGACGTCGACGAGAGGGAACTGGCCATAGCCGGTGAGATCCTGAAGAGCGACGGCTCCGAGGCCTATACCCGGCCCTTGGACGCCGGCGACGCCGGGGCCTTTTCCGCCGTCGTTGGCGAGGTGGTGGGCCGGTGGGGGCGGCTGGACGCCGTGGTCCACGCCGGCGTCATCATGCCCTTGGAGCGGTTTGAGGTCACGACTATGGAGTCCTGGTGGCGGCAGCTCCGCATCAGCTTGGGCGGCATTATGAACGGCGCCCGCGCGTCGTGGGAGGTTATGAAGGGCCAGGGCGGCGGCCACGTCATAGGCATAGCCAGCGGCTCCAGCTTTCGCGGGTATATCGACGAGGTCGTCTACTGCGCCGGGAAGCACGGCCAGGAGGGGTTTGTGAAGGCGTTGGCCCTGGAGGCGGCCCCCTTCAACATATCGCTGAACACTGTTGGGCCGGGCAAGCGGATAAAGCCGACGGGGATGAATCGCGAGGCGGCGAGCCGTGTCCCGGAGGAGGTGAGGTCCCTGTGGGTTGACCCGGCGGAGCTGGGGAAGGCCTTCGTGTGGCTGGTCGCCCAACCGCCGGGCCGCTATAGCGGGCTGCGCTTCGACGCGGGGCCGATAATCGACGCCATAGCCCTTGAGGGCTGGGACTTCCCGTTTTCGCCTGAGAAGGTGACCGACTACCCCGACGACCTGCGAGCGCGGCTGCAATGGCAGGCCGACTATGACAAGGAGGCGTCCCCATGATGGTCCGTCACCCGTTGACCCTGGTTATGAAGGAGACCCGGCCCCTCGACCTGCGGGTGGAGAGCGCCTGCCTGCTCCTCCAAGACCTTCACTCCCCCTTCGCCGACGCGTCGGAGGGCTGGCTGGCGCGGCGGGTCAGGCAGAAGGTCCTCATGCGGGAGTTCGACGACTACTTCCAGCTTCTCGACCTCATCAGCCCCAACATTCCATTGGTTCTCAACGCCACCCGCGGCATGGGGATTCGGGTCGCCTACAGCTGCCTTGGGCGGGGGGCGGGGGAGCCGGCGTCGGCCTTCCAGGAAGCCGCGCAGTGGATTTGGGACCTGGACGGGCCCCACGGCGTCCACCCGGAGGCGTGGAGACCCGCCGATGGAGAACGGGTATTTTCCAAGCCGGGCTGGAGCGCCCTGTCCAATCCTCGATTTGTGGACTTCCTGTTGGAAAACGGCGTCGCCAACGTGGTCGTGATGGGCGGGATGTTCGACTACGGAATCCGGCAGACCTGCATCGACCTAAGCGACCGGGGCATCGGCAGCCTGATTATCACCGATGGCGTTTTCTCCTCCACCCAGGATGGGCAGGCGTACACCGCCGACAGCGTCGCCCACGGGCTTATCAAGCTGCGGAACGCGGGGGAGTTCCTGGGGCTGCTGGACGTCCTAAAGCGGGACGGCTCGGTTCTCATTTAGCGTATTGGGGGTGTAAAGAGATGATTCAAACGGTGCTGGGGCCGGTGAAGGAGGAGGAGTTGGGGGTGTGTCTCCCCCACGAGCATATCTGGTGCGACCAGAACTACGGGCCCAGGAAGGACCTGATGGGCAGCACGCGAAATCCCGCCGGCTTTATGAAGCTGGACGACTTCGACCTGGTGGCGTCGGAGCTTCGCGCCTACAAGGACGCGGGGGGCGGCGCGCTGGTGGAGGTGACCTGCGACGGCTGGGGCAGGGACTTAGACATGCTGGCCAGGCTGTCGGAGGCGGCTGAGGTGCACATCGTGTCCACCTCCGGCTACTACATAGAGCCGCACATCCCCTACTTCGTGGATGACTACCCGGTGGAGCGGCTGGCCGACCACATCACGGCAGAGATTGAGAAGGGGGTGGGTGAGAGCGGCCGCCGGTGCGGCCTGTTCAAGTCGGCCATTCACCGCGCGCGGGTCGAGGCCATCGAGCTAAAGGTCCTGAAGGCGGTGGCCATAGCCCAGAAGCGCACCGGGGCGGCCATCACAACCCACACCACGGGGTCGCGGCGCATGGAAGTGCCGGGGGGAACGGTGGGTGTGCACCAGCTGGAGATTCTGAAGGGCGAGGGGGTGGACCCGTCTAGGTTGATAGTCGGGCACGTGGACGAACGCCCGGACATCGACGTCCTGTGCGCCCTCGCCGACGAGGGGTGCTTCATACAGTTCGACGTCATCGGCAAGGAGCACTACCTGCTGGACGAGACCCGCGCCGAGCTTGTTCACGCCCTCATAGAGAGGGGTTATGTCAACCACCTGATGATATCCCACGACAGGAACCGGGACTACGAGATGCGTTACGGCGGCAGCACGGGGTACTGTCACATCTTCGAGACCTTCTTGCCCAGGCTGAGGAGGCTTGGGGTGTCCGATGAGGATATCCACCAGGTGATGACTCTGAATCCCGCCCGCGCCCTCTCCATAAAGTAGGCGTCCAAAATTAGGATTTGTCGCGGCGTTGGAGAATCTGCTAGACTGGCGTAAGACTCAAGGCAAGGAGAGAAAAAGTGGAGCACAAAGTAGTTTCGGGCGACTCTCACGTGGACATGAGTTGGCTTCCGGGAGACCTGTTCGTCAACAACAACTCGCAGCCTCACCTTCAGGACCTGATGCCCCGGATAATCGAGACGGAGAAGGGGCTTATCTGGAAGGCGGAGGGTGACAACGTGCTGGGCGTGGCTCAGTCGGCGGGCTTCGAGTTCATCCCGCCCCAACGGGGTCGCAGGAAGCGCACCGACAAGATGCTGGACGCCGGTTTCTACGACGGCCCGGCCCGGCCTGTGGACCCGGAGCTGCGGCTGAAGGACATGATGACCGACGGCGTGGACGCTGAAGTCCTCTACGGCATCACCGGTTCCGGCAAGAACTTGAAGAACATGGAGGTGGTGACGGAGGTCTACCGCGTCTATAACGACTGGGTCAACGAGTTCAGCGCCAGCTACCCGGGCCGTTGGTACGGCTTGGCCTGCCTGCCCATTCACGACTCCAAGCTGGCGGCGGCGGAGGTGCGGCGGTCGGCTCGTCACCAGTACATACGGGGCGCCGACCTGATGGCCGGGGCATTGAACTACCCGCTCTACGCCAGGGATGGCTACTGGGACTGCCTTTGGGAGGCGTGCGTCGAAACGGACATGCCCATCTCCTTTCACATAGGCGGCGGTCGCATTCCCATACCGACGACGCCGGACGTGAACACCGGGTGGGTCACCCAGGGCCAGCCGACCCAGAACGAGCACGGCTACCAGGCGGTGCGGGGCTCCCTGGGCATGTTTTCCATGGTGCAGGTGATGATGGGGGTCATCTTCAACGGGTCCTGCGAGCGTTACCCGGACCTGAGGTTTGTCATGGGTGAGTGCGGGGCGGGGTGGATACCCTTCGCCCTGGACAGGATGGACCATATCTTTGACGACGGCCAGTACGAGTTGAAGTTTGACCCGCCCTTCTCGCTGAAGCCCAGCGAATACTGGTTCCGGCAGGGGTACACCACCTTCCAGGAGGAGCATAAGGTTGGACAGATAGCCCACCTGGTGGGTTATGACAACCTGATGTGGGGGTCGGACTACCCGCACCCGGACAGCGTATGGCCGGACTCCTTGGAGATTATCCAGGAGACCTTGGGGAACCTAGAGCCTACCGTCGTGAAGCAGATAGTCTGCGACAACGCGGTGAACCTCTATAAGATGGACCGATAGAGGCTAGGGGTCTGTCCACCCGCTTCCTGGGTTAGAAGGCGCGGCCTTGTTTCGCGCCCGTGGCCGCGTGCTGGTTCTTGGCTCCCCGCGTCCGTGGGAATAGGCGCCGGCATACCGATATCCCCCCTGTCCAACCGGGAAGAATTCAGTTAGGGAAGCGCGCTCAGACTCCCGGCAGAGGGGCCGCCGCCCGGAGGGGCCTCGCCGGCGGGGTTGCGAAGTATATCAGCAGGGCGGCCAGCAGGTAGACGCCGGCCAAGACGATGAATAGCTGGCTGTAGCTTCCCGTGGCCTCCCGTATCCCGGCTCCCAAGAACGGCCCCAGGCCAAGGGCCCCCATGGATAGGGGCGTCAGGACGCCGGTGATGGTCCCAAACGAGTTCCTGCCAAAGTATTGGGCCAACAGCATCTGCTCCAAGACCCCGGTGGCCCCTGAGAAGAGGCCCCAGGCGAGGCCGAAGACGTAGGCGCCGAGGGACGACTGCACCGTGAGCAGGTAGATGACGAGGGCGGATGAGGCGATAAGCAGGGCTATCAGCAGGCGGCGGGGCGTGAACCTGTTGGCAAGCTGCCCCCAAACGAGAACCCCGATGGCCAGGAAGGTGCTCAAGCTCAGGACACCGGCGGCCTGGGCCGTCGACATGCTCGCCTCGTCGCGTAGATACGGCACCATGGCGAATCCGATGGTGGAGGCGCCGAGCAGGGCCAACACCGTGGTCATTCCAACAAGCCAAAAGGCCTTTGTCCTCACGGCCTCGCCGGTGGTCCAACTGAACTCGGCGTCGGCGTCCGGGCGTGGCGGCTGAGAGGGAGACGCGCCGCTTCTGACGCGGGGAGCGGGGCGGCGGGTGGCCCCGTCCGGCAGCAGGCCGATATCCTCCGGGCGGCGGCGCATAATCAGAATGAGGGGAATGACCATGACCAGGCTCAGCGCGCCCATGTACCTGTAGGCGTCACGCCAACTGTACCTGACGGCGATGGCGGCGATGATTTGGATGTTGATGGCGCTGCCGATGGGCCGGTTCAGCGAGTTGAGGGCCAGGGCGAGATTTCGCCGGCGCCGGAAGAAGTTAACGGCCATGGTCCGGGGCACCACGCCTATGAGGATCGGGTTCCCAACGGCCCGGCCCAAGATGTAAGCGGCGAAGAAATGCCATATCTGGACGCTCTCGGCCAGGGATAAGAAGGCCACGGCCATGACAACGGCGGCGAAGGGCATGAGCCACCGGGGGCCGTAGCGGTCGGCTAGGTGGCCGATAAACGGGGAGATGAGGCCGGAAGTCCAGGTGCCCAGGGTGACGGCCAAGGCGATGGAGCTATACCGCCAGCCGGTGTCCTCGAAGATGAAGTCCTGGATGCCGCCCAAGACCACCTGGGTTATCCCCGTGCAGGCGAAGGTGGCCAGGGCCGCCATAATCATGACCAGCCAGCCGTAGTAGAAGGGCGGGGAGGGCCTCCAACTGAGGGCCCTAACTAGGAAGGGCATGGGCCGGTTGCGCCCTCTCAGCGCGCGGGGGCGGTCTCAGATACGAAGGCCGGCGCGTGTCGAGAGTGCCGTCTGTGGAAGGCTTGCGGAGCAACCGGCCCTACCGCTAAAAGGCCGGTCGTTGCAGGACTGAGGGTTCTATCTTGCGAAACAGGAGCCTGCCGTCGGTGGGGCTGCCGAGGAGCCGCCCCTCTTCCACCATGACCTTGCCGCGCAGCATAACGGTGGTCGGCCAGCCCTCAACCGGCCAACCCTCCCAGGGGCTGTAGTCGCGGAGATGCAGATCATTCATGGTCAGAGATTTCTTTACCGACGGGTCTATGATGGCTATGTCGGCGTCGCTGTTGACCGCGATGGCCCCCTTCTGAGGGTAGAGGCCCAGGGTCTTGGCGGCGTTGGCCGAGGTGACGTCCACGTACCGCTCAAGAGACATGCCCCGCTTCACCACGGCGTCGGTGTAGACCACGCCCATCCTAATCTCAATGCCGATGTTGCCACCCCGCATGTCCAGAATGTTCCGCCCGGCTATCTTGTCCAGGTAGGTGGTGAAGCCGCTGTCGGTGGCGGTGAAGGTCAAGTCGTGATGCAAGAGTCCCTTCCAAAGGCTGAGCCGGTCCTTCTCGTATTTGAGAGATGGGAAGGTGTGGTACTTCATGCCGTCATCCTCGTCGTAGCGGGAGCGCTCGAAGGAGAGGGCCAGGGTCAGGACTTCGCCGTACACGGGCTGTCCGTTGCTGCGGGCCTCGGCGATGGCGTCCAAGCCCTCCTTGGCGGTGACGTGCACGAAGTAGATGCCAACGCCGGCGCGCTCCGCCAGCCGGATGACCCGGTGGAAGGCCAGGTCCTCGACCAGGTTGGAGTGGATGAGGTTGGCGTTATGCCAGTCCCACCGCCCCCTCTGCTTGGCCGTCAGGTAGTTGTACATGGTTATCTCGTCGTCGGCCCCGTGGACGGCCAGAACGCCGCCGTGCCGGGCTATCTCGGCCATGAGGTCGCTCAGCCGGCCCATGTCCATCTTGGCCACCAGGCTCATGGGGATGCGGCCCTCCGGCGGCTTGGTGTCGGTGGTGAATATCTTGATGCTGGGGAACCCGGCCCGCACCAGTTCGCCGTACCGGGAGATGGCGTCGGGGGTGTTGGAGCTTGAGTATACGCAGTGGGTGGAGTAGTCGGTGTACGAGTTCCCCAACCACACGGCCATGTAGTCGTGGACGCCGGCGGCCAGGTCTCCCTCGTTGGGAACCGGCGCGAAGTCGACCACGGTGGTCGTGCCGCCCCAGATGGCCCCCAGGGAGTGCTCCATGGGACCGGCGTTGGGGACGCCCGGCACCGACTCCGGCATCCCGGGTTGAACGTTGGACGCGGCGTGGATGTGGGGTTCAATGCCGCCGGGTACCACTATCTTGCCGGTGGCGTCCAGAACCCGTTTCGCCTCCGGCAGCGGGGCGTCCGGGACGCTGACCACGACTATCTTCTCGCCAAGAATCCCCACGTCCCACTGACCCGCGCCCATGGGCGTCACGACCTGCGCTCCCTTGATAATCATGTCTAGCATTTCGGTTTGGCCTCCGTGGGCGAGATTGAGCGGTTTCCTGACTGCCCGGTGAGGGTGATTGTAGACTAGGAGCGGGGGGTGTCAAGGGTTGGCCGCCGCCAGGCGCGCCCGGAGACGCCGCAACCGAGGCCGCTTCCCATCCGTACATTCCCGCGAAAACGGGAATCCAGGAACCCTACATCCCAAACCAAACGCCCCAAGCCCAGCGTCACCCATAGAGGCACCCTTCACGCGGGTTTGACCCCAACGGGACTAGCTCCGCGCCAAGCCGTCGTTGACCTATCCCAGCGGTGGTAAGGAAGATGGATTCCCGCCTGCGCGGGAATGACGGACATCTAACACACAGAACCAACGCTCCTCAAAACTAGGTGGGCGCACGAGCCCTTCCCGCCTGCGCGGGAATGCCGGGAAGGGGGGCGCGGGCATGACCAAAGGAGGCCGGCGGGAATCCGGGAACCTCGCGCCGCCAAATGGGTTATACTAGGCGAGATTCTGAGAAACAGGGGGCTTATATGGCTGCGAGCAAGCTGAGGATTGGGGTTCTTGGGGCCGGCAGATGGGCGAACATGGCCCACATCCCGGGGTGGAAGCGTGACCCGCGGGTGGAGGTGGTGGCCCTGTGTGACGTGGAGAAGGCGTTGGCCCAAGAGATGGCGCAGAGGTTCGGCATCCCGGAGCACACCGATGACTGGCAAGGGCTGATAGCCCGGCCGGACATTGACGTCATTGACATCGTGACGCCTTCCAACACCCACCAGGAGTTGGCCGCCGCCGCCGTGGAGGCGGGAAAGCACGTGCTCAGCGAGAAGCCCGTGGCCCACGACTTCCGCGAGACCCTGCGGCTGGACGCCGAGGCCAAAAGAAAGGGGTTGAAGACCAAGTTGGGCTTCACCTTCCGCCACACCCCGGGGGTCAGGTACGCCAAGTCCCTCATCGACCAGGGGTTTGTGGGAAGACCCTTCATCTTCAACGGCTATGAGCAGAACTCCCAGTGGCTTGACCCGCAGACCCCGCTGCGCCGCTCCCAGATGAGGGAGGACCAGTCCATGGTGCAGGTGGTGTCTCTTGAAGGGTACGGCGCCCCGATAATAGACATAGGCCGGTGGTGGGTGGGAGCGGGATACTCCAGCGTGGTGGGAACCATGCGCAACTTCATCCCGGAGCGCCGGGTGTGGGGAAGCGACCGGTTGACGCCCATGAACATTGACGACGGGGACGTGTTCGTCGCCGAGTTTGGCAACGGGGTAATTGGCTCCATCCAGACCAGCTTCGTGACCATCGGCAACTTTCCGGGGGTGGAGGCCCGCATTTTTGGCGACAAGGGGGCCATTATCTGCCGGATGGTCGAGGAGTTTGGAATTGCGGAAACCATAAAGTTGGCCACCCCCGACAGCGTGGAGTTCAAGGAGGTGGAGATTCCAAGGAAGTTCTACCCCCGCGAGGGCAACCCCAAAGAGAGTTGGCGCAGCCTCTTCTACGCAAACCTCATCGAGGATTTTATAGACGACATTCTGGATGGCGGCGACAGGAATCAGGGCAACTTCGCCGACGGCGCCGCCGTGCAAGAGGTTATCAACGCCGTTGAGCTTTCCATCAGGCAGCGCCGTTGGGTGGACCTCCCGTTGGCTGGTGGCGCCTAGGCATGAAGAGCGGAAGCCCCGCGTTCTCGGCGTGGCTGGATGGGTTCCTGGCGGCCTACTACCGGCGGCGTCCCGTCAACGCCACCTTCATAGGCGTCCACGACTACGACCACCTCCTGCCGGACCTGTCGTCGGCCGGGATGGACGAGCGCGCGGCGGAGATGCGCGGCCTGCTGAACTCCCTTGGCAGCCTTCCCCCGGAGCCGCTCACTGAGGCCGAGGAGATGGACCGCCGGATGGCTGAGGGGTTTCTGAAGATCCAGCTGTGGGAGAGCGGCTCCAACCACTTTGCGCGGGGGAACCCGTCCCTGTACACCGGCGAGGCCATATTCGGCGTCCTGTCGCTGTGCCGCCGCGCCTTCGCTCCCTTTGAGGAGCGGTTGGAGGCCATCATCCACCGGATGGAGGCCATAGAGCGGCTCCTGGGCCAGGGCAAGTCCAACGTGAGGGAGGCTCCCCCGGCCTGGACGGAGCGCGCCATCCGGGAGTGCGGCGGCGCCCTGTCCTTCCTACAGGAGGGTTTTCGCGTTCTGCTTAGGGACAACGGGGTGGAGAGCGCGGGAGCGACAGCCGCCGCCGGCAGGGCCGCCGCCGCCTTCATGGATTTTAGGGGCTACCTGGAGACGGAGCTACGGGGCCGGGTTAGGGAGGAGTACGGCTGCGGCGAGGAGGCCTTTAACCTGATGCTGCGCGAGGGGCACTGCCTTGACGTGGACGCCGCCGGGGTGGAGGCCTACGGGTGGGACCAGCTTAAGGAAAGTGAGGGGCTGCTGGAGGCCGGCGCCGGCGACTTTGGCGGCTCCGATTGGCGGGAGGTCATAGGGCGGCTGGCGGACTATCACCCGACGGTCGAGCACTACTACCCCCACCACCGGGGGCTTTGGGAGGCCTGCCGCATCGCTGCGGAGGATAACCAACTGGTAACCTGGCCGGACTGCCCCATAGAGTTCGTCCCCAGGCCGGCGTGGGCGCGGGGCGCGGCCCCGGACCTCTACTTCCTGCCCTACCACTCGGCCCCGGCCTTTGACGCCCTGCCCGCCGTGGACTTTATCGTGCCGCCCATCGACAGGGAGATGGCGCCGGAGGCGCGGCGGCGGCTGTTGAGGGCCGCCAATAACAGCGTTATTAAGCTGAACCACGTGGTCCACCACGCCGGCCTTGGGCACCACGTGCAAAACTGGTATGCGTATCAGTCGGAGTCGCGGCTGGCCCGGATCGCCGCCGTGGACTGCGCTTCTCGCTTGGCTCTGTTCTGCGGTGGGACCCTGGCCGAGGGATGGGCGACCTACTCGACCTATCTGATGGACGAGGTGGGCTTTCTGACGGCCTTGGAGGGATACTCCCTGCGTCATGCCCGTCTCAGGGCTTCGGCGCGGGCCATAGTGGACGCCAGTCTGCACACGGGAAAGTTCACCTTGGACGATGCGGCGGCCTTTTACCATAGGCGGGTCGGCATGTCGCAGTCGGCGTCCCGCGCCGAGGCGGTGAAGAACAGCATGTTCCCCGGCGCGGCCGTGATGTATCTGGTAGGCCACGACGCCATAGCGCGGCTGCGCCGGCAGATGTCGGCGCGGCTAGGAGACGGGTTCAGGCTGAGAGAGTTTCACGATAGGCTCCTCTCCTACGGCTCGGCGCCGGTGTCCCTCATCGCGGCGGCGATGCTCAAGGACGGCTAACGGCCATCGCCCTTCGGCATCCTGGCGCCTGCCGCCTGCCCTTCCCACCGCCCTACTTCCGTCAAGCCCGCCGCCTCCCTCTCTCGTCATTCCCACCCTCTTGCTCCGTCATTCCCGCCGCCTCCCTCTCTCGTCATTCCCGCCTGCGCGGGAATGACGGAACGGAGGGGGATAGCGGGTGCGTTGCGGTGTCAACGGCGCGGCGAGTGCGGGGGGATGGATTCCCGCCTGCGCGGGAATGACGAAAGGGAGGGGGGGAATGCGGATAGGGGGGCCGGAAGCCTCAAACACAGAATCAACGCTCTTCGAAACTTACGTGGGCGCACGCGCCCTTCCCGCCTACGCGGGAGTGACGGACAGGGGTAGGGTGGGCCGGTGGGCGGAGCGGGGGCAGGGCGGGGCGGCCTCCCGTCGCCTCGCAGGCGTGGGATGGGGCAGAGGGGGCGGTTCTTGGAATAAGCGGCGAAATAGTGGATAATGGCGCCATTCGGGGCGGACGACGGAGGAGGCTGTATGACGGACTCAAGTTTCCATGAGGTGATAGGGCAGGCCAAGGACCACGTTTGGATGAGTCACGCCCAGTTCCGGGACCGGGACGACCCCACGACCTTGGGCGTCGCCATGCGGGGTGAAGGCTGCTACGTGATAGACCATGAGGGGCGGCGGTATCTGGACGCCACCGGCGGTTCCCATTGCTGTCTCATCGGCCACGGGCGAAGGGAGATGGCCGAGGCCGTTTATCATCAGATGCTGGATTTGGAGTTCTCCGGCTCCGGGCTGGTGCCCTTCACCAACGTTCCAACGGCCAAGCTGTCCAAGAAGCTGGCCGAACTCACGCCCGGCGACCTGTCCCGCGTCTTCTACACCCTGTCGGGGTCGGAGGCCATAGAGGCCGCCCTGAAGATGGTCAGGCAGTACCACGCGCAGGGGGGCAGTCCAAAGAAGTACAAGGTCCTGTACAGGAACTACTCCCATCACGGCTACACCTGGGGGGCCATGAGCGTAAGCGGCGACCCGGCCATCCGGTCGCCCATCTTTGAGCCGGCGGCCCCCATGGGCGTGGTGGTCCCGGAGGGGAACCCGTACCGGTGCCTCTACTGCGTCGAGACCTGCAATCTCGGCTGCGCCAGGGCCATAGAGGCGACCATTGAGTACGAGGACCCGGCGTCTATAGCGGCCATACTGGTGGAGCCGGTCCCCAAGGGGGCGGTGACGGCGCCGCGGGAGTACTGGGACATGGTGCGCGAGCTATGCGCCAAACATGACATCCTGCTGATAGCCGACGAGGTGGTGACGGCCTTCGGACGCACGGGGACCTGGTTCGGCGGCGACCACTGGGACTTGGAGCCGGACCTCATGGTCCTGGGCAAGACCCTTGGCAGCGGATACCAGCCCATCGGGGCGGTGGTGGCCACCAACCAGGTCTTTGAGCGGTTCCTTGGCGGGCCTGAGCGCACCCTCATCCAGTCCCACACCCTCAGCAGCCATCCCGTGGTCTCCAGGGCGGCCCTAACCAACTTGGAGATTATCGAAAGGGAAAACCTGGTGCAGCGGTCGGCGGACATGGCCCCCTACTTCCGCTCTCAGCTTGAGACCCTGCGGGAGCGGTCGGTGGTGGGAGAGGTGCGGGCCATAGGGATGCTGGCCGAGGTGGAGTTGGTGAAGGGCCCCGGTTCCAAGGAACCTTTGGGTGGAAAGGAGGCCGGTCGCGCTATGACCCGCTTCATGGTGGATAACGGCCTGTACATGCGTTGCAGCGGAGAGAAGCTGTCCATCCACCCGTCCCTGACCATCACCGAGGAGGAGATAAGGGAGATGGTCGATATCTTCGACCGGACCCTCAGCTTTGCGGAAAGGGAGATTTTGGCCATATGAACAAGCCCGTTAGGACGTTGATGGTGGGCCTGGGCACCCGGGGCAAGAAGTGGGCGCGGATACTCCACGACGAGCCCCAGTGCCAGACCGTGGGATACGTGGACCTGGATGAGTCGAACTTGGAGTGGGCGCAGACCATGTACGAGGCCAACCCCAAGGCCTGCTACAAGGAGATGGACCAGGCGTTGAAGGAGTTGGAGCCGGACTTTGTGGTTCTGGCCACGCCTCCCATGGACAGGTACAGGGACGTGGTGACGGTCTTCGAACGCGGGGCGCACCTGCTCTCGGAGAAGCCTCTGTCTCTGGACTTCGACGAGGGGGTAAGGATGGTGAAGGCGGCAGAGGAGGCGAAGCTGGGGTTCGCGGTGGGCCTGAACTTCCGGTTCCAGCACTGCGTCCTCAAGGCGCGAGAGATACTGCGGAACCGGGTCATCGGGGCGCCCCGGTTCGCCGGCTACAGCTACTGGCGCAACCGGGACGGCTACAGCCCGTCGCTGAACAAGTTCCCCCTGACCATGCGCCAACCCATGCTCTACGAGCAGACCATCCACCACATAGACGAGATACGGTTCGTCTACGACGCCGAGGTTGAGCGGGTTTCCTGCCGGTGCTCCAACCCGCCCTGGAGCATGTACCGGGACGACGCCACGGTGACGGCGGTCTTCGACATGACGGCGGGATTGCAGGTGAACTACTTCGGGACCTGGTCGGGTCAGACCAAGTTGGACCAGTTTCTCTGGAGGACGGACTGCGACGACGGGGCCCTGTTCCAGTACGAACTGTTCTCCGACCTGCGGATAATCCGAGGGTCGGAGTCCAACGAGATGATTAAGATCCCGCTGCCGGAGCAGGAACAGCTGGTGGACGACGCCCGCGTGATGCTGTCGCAAATGGTGGAGCAGCTGCTGGCTGGAAACCTGAACCCGGAGCCGACCGCCATCGACCACCTGAAGACCTTCGGCATCATCGCCGCCTGCGAGGAGTCCAACAACACGGGCCAGCCGGTGGAGATGGAGGAGTTCTTTGACAGGCGTCAGGTCCCGGCCCATTGGCGGTGACGCTTCCCACACCGGAGCCGGCCTGACGAGATGCAGTTTCGCAGTCTCGGCGGCCTGAAGGTCCCGGTCATTGGGATGGGGTCAGCCTCGTCTTCGGGGTTCGACGTGGAGTCTGAGGAGGGCCTGCGAAACTGCCGGGAGATTCTTGACAACTGCCTGGCCCATGGCTGCTCGTTCCTGGACACGTCGCCCATGTATCGCCGGGCGGAGGGGGTCATCGGAGGGGGGATATCGGGACGCCGGGACCTGTTTCAACTGGCCACCAAGGTCTGGTGCTCCGGAGCCGGCACCGGGAGAGCGCAGATAGCCAACTCCTTTTCCCTCCTGGGGACGGACTATATCGACGTGCTCCAGATTCATAACCTGGTGGACTGGCGGACCCACCTGCCCTACCTGGAACGGCTGAGGGATGAGGGCAGGATAGGTCTCATCGGCGTCTCCCACTACCAGCCGCCCTTCTACGGAGAGCTCGCGGCGGTGATGCGAACGGGCCGGGTGGACGTCATCCAGGTCCCCTACAGCCTGCTGGAACGGGAGGCCGAGCAGGAGTTGCTTCCCCTAGCCGAGGAGTTAGGCGTTGGCGTTATAGTGATGCGGCCCCTGGTCAAGGGCGCGGTGGTGTCGGGACTGAAGCGGCAGCCGGACATGGGGCCTCTGAGGGAGTGGGGGTTGGAGACGTGGGGACAGGCGGCCTTGGCCTGGATTTTGGCCGACGCCAGGGTCTCGACGCTGATACCGGCCACGAGCAGACCTCAACGCATTGCGGAGAACGCGGCGGCAGGCTCCGTGACCCTTCCCCCGGAGATGCGGGGGTATATCGAAAGAGAGGCGCAACGGTGTCTCTAGGCCGGGTATAAAGGGCGTTGTGAGCGGGGTTCCCCCTTGGTAGAATGTGCGGGTTCCGGAGCAAATTGGCGAATAGGAGTTAGCATGTACGTTATTCTAGTGCCCATACAGATAAAGCATGAACGCAAAGGCGAGTTCATAGAGGCGATGATTGAGGACGCGAAGGGCGCGGTGGAGCGGGAGGAGGGGTGCCTGCGCTTCGACGTCATACAGGACGCGGACCACTCGGACAGGATATGGCTGTATGAGGTTTACAGGGACGAGGCGGCCTTCAAGGCCCACCTGGAGTCTCCGCATCTGAAGACGTGGCTGGAGACCACTGAGGGTTGGCGAGACCAGGGGCCTGTGGGCGCCGGCCGGGGCAGCTACAACATCTGGCCCCCCGACGACGCCTGGAAGTAGGCGGGGGTTCGCGGTTTGGCTGGTGAGCCGTAGGCGAGGGGACACCCTAGCCCCCCATCTTGACGAGACCTTTAGTAGTCGGCACTCCCGCCTCCCCCTCCGTCATTCCCGCGCAGGCGGGAAGGGCGCGCGCGCCCACTTTTGTTTTGAAGAGCGCTGGCTCTGCGTCATAGGCTTCCTGGATTCCCGCCTCCCTCCCGTCATTCCCGCGCAGGCGGGAAGGGCGCGCGCCCACTTTTGTTTTGAAGAGCGTTGGCTCTGCGTCGTAGGCTTCCTGGATTCCCGCCCCCCCCTCCGTCATTCCCGCGCAGGCGGGAATCCATCTTTCCCCCGGCGTAACGCCGGCCAACCACTTCACGGCGCGCCCCCCATCAGTCCGTAAGGGCCAGCCCCATTATGGCAATGCCTCAATGACAGGCGCAGAGTTCCTGGATTCCCGCCTGCGCGGGAATGACGGACAGGGGGAGGCGGCGCAGAAAAGAAGCGTTGGCCCTCTCCCCCAAGGCTCGGCTGTGGTATATTAGGCGAAATCAGAGCATCCGGAGGTGTCTCATGGAGTACAATCTGGTCTCGGCGGATTCCCACATGGATATGAGTTGGCTGCCCGGCGACCTGTTCGAGCGAAACGGGCCAGAAGGCCTGAAGGAGGCTATGCCTCGTGTCGTGGACACCGACAACGGCCCCCGGTGGGTTACGGAGGGCCGCGAGTTGGGGGTTTACGGCGGGCTGGGCTTCGGCTTCAGCGCGCCCCGGCGGGGACATCGACGTCAGGTCGACAGGATGTACGAGGCCGGTTACTACGAAGGCGGCGCCCACGCCATTGACCCGGAGTTGCGGCTGAATGACATGGCCTTAGACGGCGTGGACGCCGAGATCCTCTACGGCATGACCACCGCGGGGATGCGCATCAGGAACCCCGAGGTCCTCACGGAGAGCTACCGCATCTACAACGATTGGGTGTCGGGGTTCTGCGCCGCGACGCCGGGCCGGTGGTACGCCCTCGCCTGTATGCCAATTCACGACCCGGCGTTGGGGGCCAAGGAGCTGCGCCGCGCCGCCGGGCTTGGGGGCATCCGGGGCGGGGAGCTTTACGTCAGCGGGACCACTAGGCCCATCTACCTGCGCGACGGCTTCTGGGACCCGCTGTGGGACGCGGCCGCCGAGACCCACCTGCCCATCTCCTTCCACATCGGTGGAGGCGGCATCAAGGTGCCGGGACCCATTGAGGGCGAGGAGGGGCAGAAGTCCTTCTCCGCGGAGAGTCCCACCCAAAACCAACTTGCCTTTGTGGGCACGTCGCTGCCTCTGGGACAGCTGGCCGGGTCCGAGTGGCTCATCAGCATCATCATGAGCGGGACCTGCGAAAGGCTGCCGGACTTCCGCTTCGTTCTTGGGGAGTGCGGCGCCGGGTGGATTCCCTTCGTCATAGAGCGTATGGACATCAAGTACAAGGATAGCCTTCTGGATGAGAAGTTTGACCCTCCCATGAGTCTGCTGCCCAGCGAGTACTGGCACCGGCAGGGCGCGACAACCTTCCAACAAGACCCGTGCGTGGGCTACATGGCGGAGTATATTGGGGTTGAGAACCTGATGTGGGGGTCGGACTACCCCCATCCCGACGGGGTTTGGCCCGGTTCCCAGGAGGTGATAAGAAGCACCATGGGGCAGTTGGACGCGGGGAGCCTGCGGAAGATAACCTGCGACAACGCGGTGAAGTTGTACCGCATGGGGGAGTAGCCGCGCAGACCCGGAGCGGCGCGAGACCGGTGAGCCGGACGCCCTTAGCTTAGCCTTTGAAGTTGTCGCTTATGTACCGAACCATTTGGCTCGCCGTTAGCTCAGTGGTGGCCGGGCCGGTGCGCACGTAAAACCGCTGGGCGTCGCCATCCTTGAGGTAGACGGGGGCGGGGGAACGCCGGCAGGCGGCTGTCAGCACGCGCTCCCCTTCCCAGTCAACGAAGCTGGTTTGGATTGAGGTCATGGCGGTTGGCCCCAATCTGGCGTTCACGATGTTCACAAGGTGCAAGTTCATCCTGTCTTCACTGGGGAACTTGTCGGCCTCAATGCCCACCGGAGAGCCATCATCGGAGACGCCGATAATCAGCGTGCCGCCCTTGGTGTTCAGGAAGCCGGCGAGGGACTTCAGCGCGGCGTGCTCCATGCGCTTGTCCGGTTGGCGGGTGTGGAGATTGACGCGGAGGGTTGACTTGAACTCAACGTCGTCGGACTCGCCGGCGGCGATTAAATCAGCAAGGTCAAGCCCTGCCCTGTTCCCGTTATCTTCCTCTGGCTCGTCAACATCCAACTCTTCCTCATCGGCGCCCTGTTCTGTGACAAAGGGCTTACCCATGGCATCTGATATAGCTGACGCAAGGGCGTTGGAACGGGCTTTAAAGAAGGAATCGAAATCATCATTGCGAAGGTGTTCCGGCTCTAAGAGATGTGTCTTAAGGATCTCATCAAGGTCATTGGCAGATATACCGTACCTCTGTTGAATGCGGCGCAGATATTGAGATGGAGCGCCGCCACCTATGAACCTGTTCGATTCAGCGGAGAGAGGCGTCTTGTTGATGATTGAGTTCGAGAGATTATCCGGGATTCCGTTCTTCCTGCACCAAGCTTGTGGAAAGACGTGGTGTATGTCAATTCTATCAGTAAAATACGTCATCAGATCCGCGGGCTTCCGGTTCACGAAGTCTCGACACCCATGATTGAACCCCATCAGCAATGCGTGCACACCCTTATAGGCCGCAGAATTTCGGGTGGTCATGGACAAGAGACGATTTTGTTGGAAGGATGCGTCGTCTAGGGTGCGTGGTTGAGGGCCGGCGTTTGTGAGCCATTTAACGAGTTCGGGCACGTCACGGGCAAGCAATGACTCAGTGCGCGACCCGTAGACTTCACCGAAGGTCATTGACCAAAACCAACGACCAATCATGCCTTTTTCTACAGCCGAAACAGTCCCATTCTCACGTCTAAGGATCGCAAAGGTGGCAGCCAACCCCACAATCAATGGAGCGTATGGCGCGTCTCTTTGTGAAATTACCTTCTGCTCATTTAGAAAACTAGCTGCCTGCTTAAACCCACTTTCGACTATATCGGCGTATTTCCTATATGATCCGAGGGGCAGGCTAAGCAATGCCTCTCTAGTGCAACTCACTTGAGGGAGGTTTCTACCTTCATAGCCTTCACGTTCTTTGGCCAACCGCTCCTCTCGCGTGTGGAGTAGCGCACACGCCTGCAAAAAGTCTGTGCTAGTTACCCCACTCAATACATCAAGGCGAGTGGGCAATTCCATAATCCTACTGCTACGGCCAGGTTCGGATTTGTCCGTTGGGCCATACCAGTCCAAACGAAGGTCAAACTCTTCGGCGGCATAGATAGCAGTGAGAAGCTCAAAGGTGTCGAGAGGCTTACCACCCGTATTGACCTTTTCGAAGATGAGACATATAGCCTCACGCCCATTGCTCTTGTCCAGCTCAATCACAGGGATTTTGTAGTTGAGAATCGGTCGTAGAATACTGTCGTAAAAATGCCGTTCCAAATCGAAAATACCCTCTTCCCGCTCCCTCCAATGGTCCCTCCAGCCGTATAACCAATTATGCGCATAATCGAACAATCGATTAAGCGGGAAGGCGTGATTTTCAAACTCCTGGTCGCGGGTCGATAGATCCTTCTCGATAGCTCGCCCAAAATCGCTTCGCAAAATTCGGTCGGCAGGCACTGAGATGAACGCGTCTCTTATGTCGGCTCCTGTGAGCAGGGTTTTTGGGATGTCTAGATAGTAAAAGCGTTTAACCTCCCTCCCGCGAGAGTTAATGGTGCGTACCGGGTCCTTAGAGTAGATAGCCTGATAGAGTGAAGTGAGTCGCTGTTGGCCGTCTAACAGAAGCACGTCCGGGGAGACTCCGGAACTTTCTTTTTTGGCTCTTTCTAAGAGACGCGGTTTGAAATTGATCTCTCCACCCGTTTCCAGAGAGAGAAAGGCGCCAATGGGATAACCTCTAAGTACTGAAGCGATGAGATTCTGGACATTCTCGTCGTCCCAGACGAAGCTCCGTTGGAACTGAGGCAACTGAAGGCTGCCATTATCCGCTTTCTTAAGGAGATCAATTAGGTCTTCCGGGTTTGTTTTAAACATATAACAATTCCTTACTCAGAAGTATCAACCCTTTCGCTTCACTTAAACTATCGTGCTCCGGTCCAGGAGGGACTCGGCCTTTTCCGGGTCGTCGGCGGTTATGGCTATGACCGCGCGGCCCTCCCGCCGGTCGATGATGTGCAGGCTTTCGATGTTCACGCCTCCATCCTTCAAACTCCCCGCCACCTTGGCCAGGACGCCGGGCTCGTCGCGCACGCTCAGGATAAGGGCCTCGTCGGTCATGTTCTTGAAGCCGGCCTCGGTAAGAACGGTGAGGGCGCCGTCGTAGTCGTTGGTGGTCAGGGTAATCGTCCCCTTGTCGCCCAGGGCCTCCGCGCTAATGGTCTCAATGTTAATGTTGGCGTCGGCCAAGGCCCGGCTGATGTCAGCGATAACGCCCACCTTGTTGTCCGCCATGATAACGATTCTGGTCATTAGAGTCTCCTTAGTTTATTGCACCGCCCTTTGGCGGGAATCGGCCAGGCAGTCATCCACCACCGCGTCCACAACCTCGCGGGTTATGTGAGGCATGGTGATGACGTGGGCGATGTTTTCGTAGGAAGCGAGTTGCCACTTGTGGATGATCTCCTCGGACGGCTTGGGGAAGACCACGGTGATGGAGTTCTTGTGCCGCCAAGCCGGGATGCCGCTATCGTTGAAGCGGTTGACCGCGTACTCGGCCACCTCCAGGGACTGTTGGACCATTCGCTTGAAGCCATCCAAGCCGTGGAGTTGAAAGGCGTACCACAACATGATGGGCGTGAAGGCGGAGCGCGAGCCGGATAGGGTGGTGTCGAGGACGCCCACGTACTCGATGGAGCGGGAGATGCGGTTGACGTAGGCCCGCTTGGTGAGGGCGATCCCGCAGGGGACGGGGGAGCCAATCATCTTGTGTCCACTGACGGCCACGCTGTCGACCCCGGCGTCGAAACCGTAAAGCTGCGGGTCGTCGACAAAGGGGAGTATCATGCCGCTGAGGGCGGCGTCGGCGTGGATGTAGGAGTCGGTGACGGCCAGGTCGTCCAGGATGCCCCGCATCTTGCTTATGTCATCTATGGCCCCCTTCATGGTGGTGCCCACGTTGGCCATGAAGATGACCGGGGCGTCGCGGTGGATGCGGACCATCTCGTAGAGATCGTCGTAGTCCACCTCGCCGTTCTTTTGGCTCTTGACCATGATGTGCCGCGCCTTGAGGATGCGCAGGATCTTGAGGACGCTGTAGTGGGTGTCCTGTGAGAAGTAGAAGACGCCGTCGGGGAAGATCTCCCTGGCCATGTACAGGCCGTACATGTTGCCCTCGCTGCCGCCGGAGGTGACGTAGCCCCAGGCGTCCTCCCGGGGGATGCGCATGAGGTCGGAGAAGCGGCCCACCACCTCCCGCTCCATCTCGTGGCTGTTTATCTGGAAGTTGCTGCCGTGGAAGGGGTCGCCTACGTTGTTGGCGGAGTACCGCAGGAAGGGCAGCAGGGCCGAGTAGTCGAAGTTCTGGTTGACGGGGTAGCCGGCGAAGGTCTTGCTGTGGGTCTCAAAGTGGGCTAGGAGCGCGTCTAGGCGAGCCTGAGTGTCCATGTACAGTCCCCCGGTTTTGGTCAGGTTGCTACGGGCGCATGGCATTTTACCATAGATGAAGGACGGCGGGGTTGGAAGGGGGAGCGGCGCGCGGCCTTCCGTCTGCCCCTCCGTTCGGCATTCCCCATGCTTTCTTCCCGTCATTCCCGCGAAGGCGGGAATCCATCTTTCCCGCCTCCCCTCTCCGTTCCGTCATTCCGCATGCTTTCTTCCCGTCATTCCCGCGAAGGCGGGAATCCAGGAAGCCTACATCCGATAACCAACGCTTCAATCCCAAGCGCCGCCCTTGAGCGTCGTTGCTCGGTCGCCCTGTATCAGCGGGGGTAAGAAAGATGGATTCCCGCCTGCGCGGGAATGGCGGATAAGGGGTGCGGGCGGGAAGCCGGAGCTTCCGACGCAGAATCAGCGCTCTTCAAAACTAAGTGGGCGCACGCGCCCTTCCCGCCTGCGCGGGAATGACGGAAAGGAGAAAAGGTGGGGTGGCCGGGCGCTACCGGCGGTAGTCGGCCAGCCGCGAGAGGCGTTCCCGCACCTTGGCGAAGGTCTCGGGGCGCTTGGGGAAGGCGAAGCGGATATACTCCCTGCCGCTTTCCGGGTCGTGGTAGAAGGCCCGGCCGGGGACGGGGGTCACCCCTATCTCGCTAGACAGAAATATGGCGAAGTCGTTGTCGTCGTCAAAGCCGCAGTCCGGGTATCCCGTCATAACGTAGTAGGCTCCCTTGGGCGTAACGTAGTCAAAGCCCATCTCGCCCAGTATCGACAGCATGGTGTCGCGCCGGTGGGTGTAGCCCTGGGCCAACTCCCGGTAGTAGCTTTGGGGGAACCTGAGGCCGGCGGCGGCGGCCTCCTGGAGCGGGGCCGCGGCTCCCACCGTCACAAAGTCGTGGGCGCGGCGGATGGCGGTGGTTATCCACTCGTCTAAGGCGATGGCCCATCCGATGCGCCACCCCGTGACGCTGTAGGTCTTGGACAGGCTGTTAACCGTAATGGTGCGCCGCCCCATTCCCGGCAGGGCGGCTATGCTGTGGTGCGTCTCATCGTCAAAGAGAATATGCTCATACGGCTCGTCGGTAATGGCCAGGGCGTCGTACTCCTGGCAGAGGTCGCCAATGGTCTTAAGCTCGTCGTAGGAGAAGACCTTGCCCGTGGGGTTGTGGGGCGTGTTGATGACTATGGCCTTGGTTTTCTTGGAAAAGGCGCGGCGCAGTTCGTCGGGGTCGAAGACAAAGGCGTCACCCTGGCGGCGCATCTTCACGTACACGGGCGCGCCCTGGCAGAGGAGGGTGTCGGGGCCGTAGTTTTCATAGAACGGCTCGAAGATTATCACCTCGTCGCCGGGGTCGATTACCGCCAGCATGGTGGAGACCATGGCCTCGGTGCCGCCGCAGGTTACGGTTATGTGCTTGTCCGGGTCCACGATGACCGCGTTGTCCCGGCGGAACTTCTCGGCGAGGGCCTGCCGCAGAGAGGGCGCGCCCCAGGTGATGGCGTACTGGTTGTATCCGTTGTCGAGAGCCGTTTTGGCGGCGTCGATAAGCTCCCGGGGCGGGTCAAAGTCGGGGAACCCCTGGGCCAGGTTGATGCCGTCGTGGAGGTTGTTTATCCGCGTCATCTCGCGAATGACGGACTCGGTGAACAGGTTTACTCTGTGTGAGGAGTGGTCTTTAGCCAAAAAGCCTTGACGCCTTTCTAAAGTCGGGTGCCCTTTCTAGAATCGGGTAAGATAAAAGATTGGTTGACAGGTTAACACGTTGCAGGCGGCCTAGCCAGTTTTAGCCCTCCGCGCGGGAGAGGAGTTCCACTAACGCCTCTATCGTCTGGGCGGTGGAGCGGTCCTCGTCTATGGACTCAGCCCTCTCCGACGCGTAGGGCGTCTCGCTGAGGAGCCGGTATATCTCGGCGGCCCCCTTGTGAAAGCCCGGAGGTACGCCAAGGCTTTGGTAGGTGGCGGCTATCTCCTCCATCTCTCCAATCCACCGGAAGGCCTTGGAGGGAATCCGGGACACGCCGGTCTCCATCTGCCGGAAGGCGTCGGGCTGGCTGGCGCTCAGCTCGCCGCGGAGTTCGTCGGAAAGGCCCAGGGACTCGGCGGCGGCGAGGACGGCCACGTGAAGGGCCGACGTCCCCTTGGTAAGCCCGGCGTAGCACATCTTGATGCCAGAGGCCCTGCCGATTTCGTTTCCCAGGGTCTTCACCACAATGCCCATGCCGTCCAGCCGCGACATGAGGGGGCTGTGGCGGCCCGACGCGTAGAAGCGGGGCGGCGGCGCGCCCCTGCCCGGAGGGCCGCCAATGATAGACGCGTCTATGTAGCGGCCCCCGGCCCCGGTGATGACGGCCTCCATCTCCTTAGACGTTTGGGGCGACACGGCGTTGCAGTCGGCGTAGAAGGCGTTGGAACCAACGGCCGCCAGGGCCACGGCCACCCGGCGCGCAAGGCTGGCCGCGTGGGCCGGCTCTATGATGGACAGGACCAGGTCGGCCTTGGCGACCATGACTTCAAGGTTGGGCGTGTCCTGAATGCCGGCGGACTCGGATAGCCGGCGGGTCCGGGCGCTGCGGCCTTCAAGACAGGTTATCGCCTCCAGCCCGCCCTCTCGCAGGGCGGCTCCGACGGAGTGGCCCATGTCTCCCGGGCTGAGGATGGCGACTGTTTCAAGGGTCATTTTACTGCTCCCGGCAAAGGGTTGCGGCCCTGAGTCATTCCAACTCCATTATGGGTTCCCCAATGAGCAGGCTCTGCCCCTTTTGGACGTGGATCGCCCTTATCACCCCGGCGGTGGGGGCCAAGATCGCCTGCTCCATCTTCATGGCCTCAAGGACGCAGAGCTTTTCGCCCGCAGCGACCCGCTGTCCCACACTTACCTCTATGGAAAGGACCATCCCGGGCAGAGGGGAGTTGACCGGGTTTTGCCCTCCGCCCGGCGTTGGGGTCTCAGCCTGAACAGGGGCGTCGGCAACGGGCGCGTCGGGGATATCGATGGCGTTGAGGTTGACGGTCACCGGCTCCTGGTCCACCAGGACCTGCACGGTGTCCCCTTCCCACCGTCCCACCTCCACGGTGTGCCAGCGCCCATCCATTTTAATTTTTAGCCGGGTCATTCAGCGACCTCTCTCAAAGCCTTTCCGCGCTTCATCCGAGAATGGATATGAACACGCCGGCCACCACCGCCGAGCCGATGACCCCGGCCACGTTGGGGCCCATGGCGTGGGGCAGCAGGAAGCTGCTGGGGTTGGCGCGCTGGCCCATGTTGTGGGATAGGCGGGCGGCCATGGGGACGGCGGAAACGCCCGCCGAGCCGATGAGCGGGTTAATCTTCTCCCTTATGAACAGGTTCATAAACTTGGCGAATAGGAGGCCGCTAACGGTGCTGAAGGCGAAGGCCCCCAGTCCCAAGCCCAGAATCTTCACGGTGTTCAGGTCGAAGACCCGCTCCGAGGACAGCTGCGCGCCCACGGTTATCATCAAGAAAATCGTGGCGATGTTGAGAATTTCGTTGGAAGAGGCGTTCTGGAGTCGCGGCACTACTCCGCTCTCCCGGAACAGGTTCCCTATCATAAACATGGCTATGAGGGGCGCCGACTCCGGCGCCACAAGGATGATGATGACCATGACTGCGATGGGAAAGAGGAGCTTTTCCAACCGCGAGACCTCTCTCAGGGGCTTCATGGTTATCTCGCGCTCGCGCTTGGTGGTGAGGAGGCGCATTAGGGGCGGTTGGATGAATACGACGCTGGCCATGTAGGAGTAGGCGGTGACGGCGGTTATGCCCAGGAGGTGGGGGGCCAGGCGCGCCGAGGCGAAGATGGTGGTGGGACCGTCGGCGCCGCCGATGATGGCGATGGCCCCGGCCTCCTTCATGTCGAAGCCGGACAGCAGGGCCAGCCAGAGGGCCGCGAACACGCCCATCTGAGCCGCCGCGCCCAGCAGCAGCGTTTTGGGGTTGGCTATGATAGGCCCGAAGTCGGTCAGCGCGCCCAGGCCAAGGAAGATGAGGGGCGGCAGGATGTTCCACTTGAAGAGGGCGAACTCGAAGATTACGCCCAGGATGCCGGACCCCTGCTGTTCGGCGGTGGGCGAGTAGCCGGTCAGTCCCGTAAGGGGCAGGTTGGCCAGGATGATGCCCAACCCGATGGGAAGCAGGACGTAAGGCTCCGTCTTCCGGGCGATGGCGATGAGGGCGAAGAACGACCCCAAGAGCAGCAGAAGGACGTTCTGCCAGTGCAGGTTGGCGAAGCCGCTGACGCCTAGAAAGTCTCTTAGCTCATCCATAGATTCGGGGGATTCGGGGGGCTGGGGGCTGCTTCACTGTGCTGTAACCGGCCCTGGGCTGACTGGCTCAGGACTCAGCGCCGCCTTCCTCCCCTTTGCTCCGGGCGGCGGCGTCGGGCCGGGACAGTATTATGTTAACCGCTATGGCCGCCACCAGGGCCTTGTCCCTATCACTGTCCTCCCTTCGAGTCTTGGAGAACGCCTTGGAAAGAAGGCCCGTTTGCCATGGCAGGGCGGCGGTGAAGATTGACAGGACGGCCAGCAGTATGAAGGCCGTGCCGATGCCGATTAGGGTGAGGGTTAGGGCTTCAGAGGCGCTGAAGTTGATGGCTGCGTCTTTCCGTCTTCAGTATGTGGCGCAAGGAATTCTACACGAGAGCCGCCGTTAGCGCCATAGCCGCTTGATGGCTGCCGCGCCAGGGCAGACCGGACGCCCACTTGCGTCTGGCCCTTGCGGTCAAAGAGAAGCCTGCATTCCCGCCCTCTTATCCGTCATTCCCGTGAAAACGGGAATCCAGGAAGGCCGCATCGCAGGACCGACGCCGGAGGCTGTGGCGCGTCTCACGCCTGCCGCCACTCCCCTCTCCTCATTCCCGCCCCCTATCCGTCATTCCCGTGAAAACGGGAATCCATCTTCTCCCCGTTGCGCCGGGTGGGGAGGGCGAGGCGCCGCCACTAAATTGGACGGTGGGAGGGCAAATCGGAGGTTCCACGCATTGCTTTTAGACAGGCGTTCCTGGATTCCCGCTTACACAGGTTACCCAACCCCGCCCAGGGATGGATTCCCGCCTACGCGGGAATGACGGAAAGGGAAAAACGGGAATGACGAGAAGGGGAGGCGGGAACGCCGGTTGTTTTCAGCCCTCTTGACGGGAGAGGGTAAGCGAGGGAAAGATGCCCTTTCATGGAAATCCACTTGCGCTTATAATGATGGCGGCGGCAAGCCGGGGCGGGGCGCCGCCAATACATCCCTCGGAGGAATGTCAGCATGGCAGGCAAGATTGACTTCAACTGCGACATGGGCGAAAGTTTCGGCATGTACAAGTTGGGCTACGACGACGAGGTTATCAAGTTCATCACCTCGGCCAACATAGCGTGCGGTTTCCACGCCGGCGACCCCATGTGGATACGCGCCACCGTCGAGCTTGCCGAGCGGCACGGCGTAGGGATTGGCGCTCAGCCCAGCTTCCCCGACCTCATGGGCTTTGGCCGCCGCAACATGAGCGTGAGTCCGGAGGAGGCCCGGAATGACGTCACCTACCAGATAGGCGCCCTGCAAGCCTTCGCTTCCAACAAAAAGCTCCAACACGTGAAGCCCCACGGCGCCATGTACAACATGGCCGTGGCCGATGAAGCCCTGGCGCGGGCCATTTGCCAGGCCGTTCTGGACGTGGACGCGGACATGATACTGGTGGCCTTGGCCGGCTCGCAGTGGGTGGACCTGGCCTCCGAAATGGGCTTGCGGGTGGCTAGAGAGGCCTTCGCCGACCGCGCCTTCACCGCCCAGGGAACCCTCGTGCCTCGCTCCCAGGCCGGCGCGGTGGTCCATGACGTGGACGAGGTGGTGCGCCGCAGTGTTAAGATGGTCACAGAGGGAAGGGTCACGGCCATAACCGGCGAGGAGATAGAGATCCACGCCGACAGCCTCTGCCTCCACGGTGACACGCCCGGGGCCGTCGAGATGGCCCGCGCCGTCAGGGAGGGGCTGGAGGCCGCCGGGGTGGAGATTGCCCCCATGAACAGCATCGCGTAGGGTGTGGATTAGGGTGTAATTAGATGTACCAAGCGCCTCGCTTTCTGCCCGCCGGTGACTGCGCCTTTTCGGTGGAGTTGGGAGCCGGCATCGACCCCAGGGTGAACCAAGCCGTCCACGACCTCCTCGTGGCCATAGAGGAGCGGGGCTTGGACGGGATAATGGACCTGGTTCCCTCCTACAGGGCCATACTGGTCCAGTACAACCCTCTGGTGGCTGACCTGTCGCGGCTCCAGGAGGAGATAACGGCCCTTGAAGCCCTGGCCCTGGAGGGGGAACCCTCCACGCCCCGGAGCGTTGAGATACCGACGCTGTACGGCGGCGAGGCCGGGCCTGACCTGGACTACGTGGCCCAGCACAACGGTCTCAGCGCCGAGGAGGTGGTCCGCATTCACTCGGAGACCCGCTATCTGGTGTACATGCTGGGGTTCTCGCCAGGATTCCCCTATCTGGGGGGCATGTCGGAGCGGATAGAGACGCCCCGGCTAGCCACGCCCCGCGCCGTGATACCGGCGGGGTCCGTGGGCATAGCGGAGAGGCAAACCGGCGTGTATCCGACGGAGACGCCGGGGGGATGGCGGCTCATTGGCCGGACGCCCTTGGCCCTCTTCGACCCCAACCGGGAGCCGCCGTGCCTGGTGGAGCAGGGCGACTATATTCAGTTCGTTCCCATCAATGAGCAGGAATACGCCGCCTTAGCCATTGACGCGGCGGCGCAGGCGACGGGCTAGGGCCGTGGAGATTATAGAGGTTGTAGAGGGCGGGTTCTTCACCACGGTGCAGGACCTGGGCCGGTACGGGTACCAGCGATACGGCGTGCCGGTGTCGGGGGCCATGGACAGCTACGGCCTGCGAATGGCCAACATCCTGCTGGGCAACGAGGAGGGGGCGGCGGCCTTGGAGATGACCCTGGTGGGGCCAAAGCTCAAGTTCTTGGAGGACACGGTCATCGCCCTGGCCGGCGCCAATCTGAGGCCCCGGCTGAACGGGGACCCCGTATCCACGTGGAGCGGGTTGAGGGTGAGAAAAGGGAGCCTGCTGTCCTTCGACGGCCCTCAAACGGGGGTCAAGTGCTATCTGGCGGCTCCTGGCGGCATCGGAACGCCGGTGGTCATGGGCAGCAGGTCGACCTACGCTCGGGGCAAGTTGGGGGGCTATGAAGGCCGCGCCCTGAAGCCGGGGGATATTCTTTCGTCGGCCGCCGACGTGGCCGGGCGGCCCATCAAGGCGACCAAGCTGCCTCAACGGTTGCTGCCTGACAAGGAGCATCAGCACCTGCTCCGCGTGGTCATGGGGCCTCAGGCCGACGCCTTCACGGCCGAGGGCGTCAGCGTGTTTCTAAGCTCCGACTACACGGTGAGCCGGCAGTCGGACCGGATGGGATACCGGCTGGAAGGCCCGGTCATCAGTCACAAGGCCGGCGCGGACATCATCTCCGACGGCGCGCCCCTGGGAGCCGTGCAGGTGACCGGCGACGGGCTTCCCGTGGTCCTGATGGCCGACCGGGGGGCAACGGGGGGATACGCCAAGATAGCGACGGTCATCAGCGTGGACGTGGGCAAGCTGGCCCAAAGCCTCCCCGGCGACAAGGTCAGCTTCCGCGCCGTCACGGTGGAGGAGGCCCACCAACGCCTGCGGGAGCAGGAGGCGGATATTCAGGAGTTCAAGGAAGAGGTGGCCCGGAGCAAAGGGGAGGCAGAGGCCACAGGCGGGCTTCAGCCTTCAGCGACTGCTTCCCCGCGTCGCAGCGTCACGGCCACCATCAACGGCCGTTCCCACACCTTTGAGGTTGAGATTGTGGGCGAGGAGCCGGCCCCTGCTAGGCGCGGGTCTTCAGGAAGGGGAACGGCCGCTTCCAGCCGCACCGTTTCCGTCACCGTCAATGGCCGCTCCTACACCTTCGAGGTTGAGGAGGCCGGATAGCCGCCCGGTCTGTTGACCGCCTGCGGGTTCCAAAGTACACTACCAACGCGCCGCGGCCTCTTGTAGGCGATTCCAGGCGAGGAGGTTGGTCATGGTTAACGTGGGAACGGGAAGGTTCAGCTATCGCCTCGCCGAGGGTTGGGGTCAGCTTCCGGAGGGTTACGAGTTCGGCCAGGTGGCGGGCGTGGCCGCCGACGCGGAGGGGCGGGTGCATCTGTTCAACCGCAGCGCGCATCCCGTGCAGGTCTTCGACCGGGACGGCAAGTTTCTCAGGTCGTGGGGCGGCGGCGCGTTCGCCAACCCCCACGGCATCACCATAGCCCCGGACAACACGTACTGGCTGGCGGACCGGGACGCTCACGTCGTCCAGAAGCGCTCAGCCGAGGGTGAGCTTCTAATGACCCTGGGCAACCGCGACCAGCCCTCCGACACGGGGTACGGTGAGGATGAGCGGGTGGTGAAACGGGCGGCCGGCCCCTTCAATCTGCCAACCAAAGTCGCCTTGGGACCCGCCGGCGAGGTGTACGTGGCCGACGGGTACGGGAACTGCCGCGTCCACAAGTTCTCAGCCGAGGGGGAGCTTCTGAAGTCGTGGGGAACTCCCGGCGACGGCGTTGGCGAGTTTCACCTTCCCCACAGCCTGTGGGTGGACGCGGCGGGCCGGGTCCTGGTGTGCGACCGGGAGAACCACCGCATACAGGTGTTCACGGGTGACGGGGAGCATAGCGCCACCTGGACGGGGTTCCAACAACCCACGGACATATACATAGACCCTGACGGGGTGGTGTACGTCTCCGAGTTGGGCGACCGGGTGAGCATCCTGGACCTGGAGGGCAATCTGCTGGCCCGGTGGGGCGACGAGCGGAGCCGGGAGCCGGGCAAGTTCTGGGGCGCCCACGGCATATGGGTCTGCGCCCAAGGCGACATATACGTTAGCGAGGTCCTGGAGGGCCAGCGGGTGCAGAAGTTCGCCCGGATTCGTTGAGCCAGGAGAGGCCGGACCGTTGAGCAAGCAGGCGTCGTCACGGGAAAACGCCGTGGTTCGAGTGGAACCCGGGGCCTTGCGCGCCACCGTGGAGAGGATTTTCGAGGCGGCCGGCGTTCCTCAGGAGGATGCCCGCGTAGGCGCCGACGTTCTGGTGAAGGCCGACCTGATGGGGGTGGAGAGCCACGGCGTCTCCAACATGCTGGAGCGGTACGTGGAGCGGTACAAGAGCGGCGTTATGAACCCCCGCCCCCAGTGGCGAATAACCCGCGAAACGCCGGGAACCGCAACGGTGGACGCCGACAGGGGCCTGGGCATAATGGTGGTTCCCAAGGCCATGGAGATAGCCATCGCCAAGGCCAAGCAGGTGGGAACGGGGATGGTGACGGTGGGCAACTGCCGCCACTTGGGGATGGCCGTCTACCACGCCATGCTGGCCCTGGAGCACGACATGATAGGCGTTTGCATGTCCAGCGTGCGGCCAACGGTGCTGCCGTCCCTTGGCAGCCGGGTTCGCCTGGGCACCAACCCCATCGCGGTGGCGGCCCCGGCGGGAGAGGAGCCGCCCTTCGTGTTCGACGCCGCCACCAGCGTTGTCCCCGACAACAAGATTGACATCATCCGGCGGTTGGGGGGCGACATCTTCCCCGGCTGGATAGGCGACGAAAGGGGAACGCCCGTCATGGAGCCGGGGCCGGCGCCCCCGCGGGACGGGTACCAGCTTCTGCCCCTGGGCGGCATCCCTCAGACCGGGGCCCACAAGGGCTACGGGCTGGCCTGCGTGGTGGACATCCTCTGCGGCGGTCTGTCGGGAAGCGGCTACGGGGCCGTGCGGAGCGCCGACACCGTCGCCCACTTTGTGGGGGCCTATAACATAGAGGCGTTCTTGGACGCGGCCCAGTTCAAGGGCATGATGGACGAGTGGCTGCGCGCCCTCAAGGCCACTCCGCCCGCGCCGGGCCACGAACGGGTGCTGGTGGCCGGGCAGATGGAGTGGGAGGCCGAGCAGGACCGCCGGGCCAACGGGATTCCCCTTCACCGCGACGTGATAGGGTGGTTCCGGGACACCTGCGCCGGAATGGGCATCCCCTTCACTTTGGCCCCTCCCCCTTGAATCGCGGTGTGACCTCCCGGCCCTGGGACATAGCGGTCATAGGCGGGGGGATTGTGGGGCTGTCCGCGGCCCTCAACGTCATTCAACTCTACCCGAAGACCCGCGTAGCCGTCCTGGAAAAAGAGACTGAGGTCGGTCTTCACCAAACGGGACACAACAGCGGCGTCATCCACTCCGGCGTATACTACCGCCCGGGGTCGCAGAAGGCGCGGTTCTGCGTGAGCGGCGTGCAGATGCTCAAGAGCTACTGCCACGAAAAGGGCATTGAGTACGACGAATGCGGCAAGGTGATTGTGGCCACCGACGAGTCGGAGTTGCCTCGGCTGGAGGAGCTGCGGCGCCGGGGCCGGGCCAACGGGGTCGACGGGTTGGAGATGATCGGCCCCGAACGGCTGGCGGAGATTGAACCCCACGTCCGGGGCGTGAAGGCCCTGCGCCTTCCCAAGACGGCGGTGGTGGACTATCGCAGGGTGGCCCACGCCTACGCTGAAGACATTCAAGAGAGCGGCGGCGAGATTCTAACGGGTCGCAGGTTGCGGCGGGTCGGCAGGAATGGCGGCGGGGTGGAGCTGGACACCGGCGGTGAGACCATTGAGGCCAAACACGTCATCAACTGCGCCGGCCTCTACGCCGACAGGGTGGCGCGGATGATGGGCGCGGACCTGGACGTCCGCATTGTGCCCTTTCGCGGCGAGTACTACACCCTGCGACCGGAGAGCCGGGGGCTGGTCAAGGGCATGATTTATCCAACGCCCGACCCCCGGTTCCCCTTCCTGGGCGTCCACTACACCAGGGGCATAAACGGCGAGGTGGAGGCCGGGCCAAACGCCGTTCTCGCCTGGAGCAGGGAGGGGTACCGGAAGACGGTGGTCAACGCCAGGGACGCCATCGGCACCTTCGCCTACGTGGGCTTCTGGCGGATGACCTTGCGGACGTGGAGGGTGGGGCTGGCAGAGATGCGCCGCTCTCTGGTCAAGAGCGTGTTCGTGAAAGACCTGCGGAAGCTGCTGCCGGAGATACGGTCGGAGGACCTGGCGCCGGGCGGGGCGGGGGTCCGCGCCCAGGCGGTGAGCCGGCAAGGGGCCTTGCTGGACGACTTCTGCATAGAGGAGAGCCGCGGGGCCATTCACGTCCTCAACGCGCCGTCGCCGGGGGCCACGTCATCCCTGTCCATAGGGCGGCACATCGCTGAAAGGGCGGGCAAGTCCTTCGGGCTAAAGGGCTAGTCGCTCCGGAACAGGGGGGACACCTTTTCGGCGAACAGGCGCATGGACTTGGCCACCTTGTCTCTAGGCAGGTCGCTGGGGGCCATGCCCAAAAGCACGTTGCGAGCGCCAAGGTCCCTGAGTTCGGCTATGCTTTCAGCCACGGATTTCGGGCTTCCCGCCAAGAGGTAGTGCTCCGGCATGGCTGATATGGAGGGCGGCGTGGGTATGGGGTCCGGGTACTCCTTGGGATTGAACCGCTCCCTGGCCTCGCTGATGTGGTTGCGCTCCGCCTGGAAGGCCGGGACGGCTTCCTCTAAAGCCTGCTCGGTGGTGTCCGCCAGGTAAACGCTGCGACGAATCCAGGTCTCGTCCAGGCATCGCTCTACGTGGGACTCGCTGAAACCGGCGTCAAGCATCGTGTCGCGGTACAGCCGCAGCCTGTCGGCCGTCTCCTCCACGCTGTCCACGCCCATGAGCACGGGGCGGCCGGCCCTCGCCATGACCAGCATCGACTCCCTGCCGATGCAGGCCCTCACCAGGGGCGGGTGGGGCTTCTGGTAGGGCCGGGGGCGCATGATGGGGAAGGCCACCTGCCAGTAGTCGCCGCGGTAGTCCAGGTCCTGCTCAGTCCAGGACTTGAGGAGGAGGTCCTCGGCTTCATCCAAGCGGCGGCGCCCCTCCTCAATGGTGATGCCGAAGCCCATGTACTCGTAGGCGTTGTAGGCCGAGCCTCGCCCCGTGCCGACGATGAGACGTCCGTGGCTGAGGTTGTCGAGGAGGGCGGTCTGGGCGGCCAGCTTCACCGGGTGGTGGAAGGCCATCTGCACAACGGCGAACCCTATCTTGATGCGGCTGGTCCTAGCGGCTACGGCGGCGCCAAAAACCACCGGGTCGGCGTAAACGGTGTCGCCGCCGAAGTAGTGCTCCGTCAGCCAAATGACGTCGTAGCCCAGGGCGTCGGCCAGTTCCGCTTCCTTCAGGGAGCTGTCGATGATACGGCTGTCCAGACTCGGGTCCGGGCTAACCTGGAGAACGAAGGGTCCAAACCGCATTTAGCTTCCTCACCCAGTCCCAAAAAGCTCTAATTTGGCGGGAAACTCCACGTCGTTAAAGGGACAGGCGAGGCCATTATATCACAGGAGGGCCGGGGCGTTGACTTGGGGGGCGCGCAAGGGGACAATAGGCGCAGCTTGCAGGTTGAGAGGTGAAAGCATGGCCGACCTGAGCAGGGAGGAGGTTAGGTCCCTGGGCCGCGCGGCGGGGCTTGACCTTCAAGAGCCGCATCTGTCCGAGGTGACCCACAACATCAACGCCCTCAAGGAGTTGCTGGACGAGTTGAACCCGCCGGGGCTGGACGAGGTGGAGCCGCTGCCCATAATACATCCTTACCAGAGAGTTCAAGATGAACAGGGCTGACATACCCTTCTTGACGGCGATGGAGTTGGGCGGCCTCATCCGGCGGCGGGAGGTGTCCCCGGTGGAGGCCGCCGAGGCCTACCTCGAACGCATTGACGAGGTGGACGGCAGGCTGAACAGCTATATCACCGTGTGCCGCGACGAGGCCCTTGAAGCCGCCAAGGAGGCCGAACGGGCCATAGCCGCCGGGGACTACCTGGGACCGCTGCACGGCGTGCCCTTTGCCGTCAAAGACCAGTTCTGGACCAAGGGCGTCCGCACCACCGGCGGCTCCAGGATACTGGCCGATTTCACCCCACAGGAGGACGCCACGGTGATATCCCGGCTGAAGAGGGCCGGGGCCGTCCTGCTGGGCAAGCTCAACATGAGTGAGTTCGCCACCGGCAACAGCGTGAGCCATCCCTGGGGCATCCCCCGGAACCCGTGGGACTTGAGCAGGAACCCAGGCACGTCCAGCAGCGGCTCCGGGGCGGCCACCGCCGCCTTCCTCTGCGCCACCTCGCTGGGTGAGGACACGGGGGGCTCCATACGCAACCCGGCCAACAACTGCGGCCTCGTGGGCCTGAGACCCACCTACGGGCTGGTCAGCCGCTACGGGATGTTGGGGGCCTCCTGGTCCAACGACATCGCGGGGCCGGTGTCCCGCACGGCGGAGGACTGCGCGGCGACCCTTCAGGCCATCGCGGGCCACGACCCGAAGGACCGCTACAGCGCCAAGAGGCCCGTTGACGACTACGCCGGGGCGCTGGAGGGGGATATCAGGGGTCTGCGGATAGGGGTGGTCAGGGAGGCCCTTTACGCCGACTTCGTGCAGCCGCAGGTCAGGGAAAGGGTTTCCGAGGCCATAGCCGCGTTGCAAGGACTGGGGGCCTCCGTGTCGGAAGTGTCCATACCGCTGCTGCCCTACACCGCCTCCGTCAACCGGATTCACATTGAGGTGGAGGCCGCGCCCATGCACCGGCGATGGCTTCAGACGCGGCCCGAGGAGTACGACCACAACGTGCGCACCGACTTTTTGACCGGCTCCGTTCTGCCGGCGCAGTTGTACTACAAGGCGCAGAAGCTCAGGGAGTTGATACGGCGCCAGGTCTTTGAGGCCCTTGAGGGGGTGGACGCGCTGGCCCTGCCCAACACCTCGGAGCCGCCGCCCCTAATCAACACCAAGCCGGGCATCTTCAGCCGGGAGGAGGCTAAGGGGCGGATGTCCGGCCGCCGGAGCCTGACCGGATGCTTCAATCTCGCCAGCGTTCCGGCCCTGGCCGTCCACTGCGGCTTTGTGACCTCGGAGGAGGGCAGGCGGCTGCCAACGGCCTTGCAGCTGGCCGGCGGCCCCTTCTCCGACGGGCTGCTGCTGAAGTTGGCCCATATCTACCAGCAAAGCGCATCCTGGCATACCGAACGGCCGCCCATATAGGCTAACCGGATGGCGATTCGAAGGCGTTGCATCCCGTGACCAGCGCGGGCAGGCCGCCCATCAGGAAGGCCACGTGGAGCGTCTCGGCTATCTCCTCCTCGCTGGCGCCCATCCCCCTCGCCCTGCCGGCAATGGCCCGGACGCCGTCGGGGTGGGAAAGCAGGGAGTCGCACAACATCATCATAAGGGTCTTGACCTTGGTGGAAAGGGCGCCATCCTTAAGGGTGAACTCCCTCATGGCCGCGACGCCGCGGAGCAGGTCCGGGTCGCTGGCCTCCAGGGTGGCTACGTAGGAAGGTTTCTGCTGCATCTGACACCTCTATTCGCTGATTGGGGTAAGTGGGCGCATTATACGCCTCAGAGCGGGGAGAGGGGAAACGCGGCATTGACAGCAAAGGCGGCTAAGCCTATGTTAAGCCGTGAAATGAACGCCGAGCCTTCCAGGAAAAAAGGTTAGGGGAACGCAGCCCGTGGAAAGGCGATGCCTTAACTGTTACCGGACCTTTAATGAAAGGTTTATCCATTGCCCCCAGTGCGGCGGGATGCTGCAAGGCCTCTGCCCAAGCTGCAACGCTGAGAATTCTATAGACAGCCAGTCTTGCCGGATCTGCGGAGCGGGTTTAGGCGTCGGCGCCCAGGGCCACGAACAGAGCGGCGCGGCCGACCCCCCGCCGGTTACCGAATCCATCAAACTCGCCGTTTGTCCTAGCTGCCACAGCGTCAACGAGCCGGGGGCCGCCTTCTGCTCCTCATGTTCGTTGCCCCTCGGAGAAAAAGAGGCGGCAAGCGCTTCATTGAACCCGGACCGGCGCCGGTCCGGGTTCTGGATACGGGTGGCCGCCTATCTGCTGGACTCGCTGATTCTTGCAGTCGGCATATTAGCTTTGTTTATTGTAGTGGGAGTTGCAGTGGCTATCGCGTCTCCTGAGGCCCTTGACGAATGGCAGGCGCAGGGTGGTGAAGCGACTACCCTTGACACCTTTCTTCAACTGATTTCCTGGGCGGGTGTCATACTCTATTATACGGTTAGCGTCTCCCAGTGGGCAGCCACCCTTGGCAAGCGGATCTTGGGGCTGTGCGTGCTGCGTACCGACGGCTCCAGGTGCGGAATCGGCAGGGCCTTTGTCAGATACTGCGCCATCTCACTGTCTTTCTTCCCGCTGTTTGGCATCCCCTTTTTACTGGTCGCCTTCAGCGAGGACAAGCGGGGGGTGCACGACCATATCTGCGACACCGTCGTGGTCTATAAGGATTGAAGTTTAGCGTGAACCTGCTTGACACCCAGCGGCGCGGGGCTTACTATGGGGCTACCGCTCGCGCGGAATCTTAACAGGCGCTCGTGAGGGCCCTAAGGAGGTGAAGTATGGGATATAGTTTAAGTAAGAGGGCGATGGCAGGCATCTGTCTGGATTCGACCAGCTAACGGAGTCAAGCAAAAAACAGGAGTTTCGGCGGTCGGGTTCGGGCAAATGCCTGCCATCGCCCTGTGCGGGGGTCCACCCTAGGACCTAAGGGATGTTGAAGTTCAGGGTTCGGGCCCGACGTCGCTGACGAAAGAGGAGCCGCAAGGCTTCTTTTTTGTTGTCCCGCGAAAGGGCCATGTCCACGGCGGCGGGGTGGTGGGACTAGGCGGCCTTCCCGCCGCGGCTAGGGCGCCCCGGCCTCCTGCCTGGCCAGGCCGGTGTAGACGGCGCCCCGGCTTTCCAGGGCGTCTATCTCCGCGTCGGAGTAGTCAAGCAGGCCGCCAAGGATCTCGCGGGTGTGCTGACCGGGCGTCGGGGCGGAGCCGACGATGACCTCGCTGCGGCTCAGCTTGATGTTCTTCCCCGACACGTGAATGCTCCCGGCCACGGGGTCAGGCGCCTCCACCAGCAGTTCGCGCTGGCTCAGGTGCGGGTCGGTGGCCGCCTCGGGGATGCGGTTCACCGCCTGGCAGGGTATCCCCTCAGCGGCGATGAGGTCCACGGCCTCGGCGACCGTCCGCTCCAAGAACCAGCCGTTCAACTCCTCCTCAATGGTGTCGGCGTTGTCGTCACGGGATGAACGGGTGGAAAAGCGGGGGTCGGCGGCCCAGTGAGGCTTCCCAATAACGGCGCAGAACCTGGGCCAGATGTTGTTGCTCTGAGCGGACAGGAGCACCCAGCCATCCTTCGCCCTGTAGATGTTGCTCGTGCCCTTGCCGTTGCCCCTGCGGGGGGTATCGAAGCCGGACCCCAGGTAGGCGCTGCACTGTATCTCGGTCATGGAGTAGCCGGTGTCGGCCAGGCAGACGTCCACGCACTGGCCCCTTCCCGAAATAGCGCGCTCGTGGAGGGCGGCCAGGGCGCCGATGGTGGCGTGGAGGGAGGTTATGCGGTCTATGACGGGGTTGGCGGTGGTTATGGGGGGCATGTCGGGGAAGCCGGTGAGGGTCATCATGCCGCTTATGGCCTGCCCGATGGGGTCGAAGCCCACCCTGTCGCTGTAGGGGCCGTACTGCCCATAGGCGGACACGTTGACCATGATAATGCCCTTGTTGAGCCTTTCAAGCTCCTCATAGGGGAAGCCCATCTTGGCGATGGTCCCGGGGCGAAAGTTTTGGATGAGCACGTCGGAGACCTTGACCAGTTTGCGGAGCACGTCCTTGCCCTCGTCGGAGCGCAGGTTCAGGCCAAGGCTCTTCTTGCCGCTGTTGTACTGCACCCAGTAGGCGCTCTGCCCCCTCACAAAGGGGCCGTGGTCCCTGCTTTCGTCGCCGCCGGGGGCTTCGACCTTGATGACCTCGGCGCCGAGGCGCGCCATGACCAGCCCGGCCCGTGGCCCGGCCTGGTACCGGCCTAAGTCGAGGACTCGGACGCCTTCAAGGGCAGACTTGGGGAGACGCATGGTTTCTCCTTTGCGCGGCGGTGGATGCGGGTGGAATGGCGCCATGGTATCACAGGGCGGTGAAGCATCCAAGTTGGAAACGGGCCTGGGCTGGATGGATGTAGGCCGGCGTGAACCGCCCCCCGTGTGATTGATTCTATTGAGGAACGGCAGGAGGGCCGGCGCCGGCAGACCCCGGTCTTGGGAAGATGGATTCCCGCCTTCGCGGGAATGACGGGAGGGGGAGGGTCTGGGCTGCTATCCCCCAACTTCTTGCGGGACGTGTCTCAAGCGGTAGAGTTGTTCCGCCAAGGCGGTTATCTTGTCTCCCAGGGCCACCACGTCACGCCAGCCTTGGGGTATTCCGACGTCTCCATAGAATGCCCCGGCGATTTGCCCGTAAACCGCGCCCGTGGTGTCGGCGTCGTCGCCGAGATTCACTGCGAGGAGGGCGCCGCCGGCGAAGTTGTCGCTGTTCCAAAAGGCCCACAAAGCGGCCTCCAGCGACTCGACGACGTATCCCGTCCCCCGGATTTCCGGGGGCTGAGCTATCTTGAAGGAGCCGCTCGCCACCCTCTGAATCCCACCGGGCAGCCCGCCCATAGACGAAGGGGCCAACATCTCCTCTTTCGCGCCGCCCCGCAGCGCTTGGACGATGAGGCCGGCCATGTAGCGGCAGGCGCCCACCGGCTCGGCGGCGGCGTGGGTCGTGACGGAGCTGCGGCCGGCGAACTCAACGGCTTTGTCCATGTCCTTGGCGTAGAACATGGGAACCGGGGCCAAGCGCATGATTGAACCGTTGCTCGCGCTCCACTGCGACGTCTGGCCGCAGGGCTTGCCGCTGGATAGAAAGCCGGACAGGGCGGCGGCGGTGGTGGTGCCGATGTCAAAGCACTCTCCCGTGCTGCTGAGATGCCCGTTCTGCCACCAGTCCACGTACCTCTGAAGCTGGTCAATGGGGTCGAATCCGCGACATTCGACCAGGCTCTCGGCCAGGCATAGGGCCATAGAGGTGTCATCCGTCCACTGCCCCGGCTCCAGGCCGAAGGGGCCGCCGCCCACAATGTCCGACACCGGCTGGAAAGAGCCTGGCGGTTTGAACTCCAAGGTGGTCCCCAAGGCGTCACCCACGGCTAGGCCGAGCAGCGCGCCCCTGTACCGCTCAATCTCCGTCGCCACGCTCACTCCTCCTCGATTCGGTGGCGGCCCTCCGGACAGGCCACCCGGTTATATGTTAGCACAAAGGGGATGCTCTTAAGAATTGAGGCCTTTGCGCCGCCCTCCGAGGGAAGTGACGCTCTCTCGCCCGTGGATTGTGGCATGAATGGGGATGGATTCCCGCCTGCGCGGGAATGACGGATAAGAAGGCGGCGGGATGGCGGGATGGCGGGAAGCCGGAGCTTCTAACGCAGAACCAACGCTCCGCAAAACAAAAATGGGCGCGCGCGCCCTTCCCGCCTGCGCGGGAATGACGGAAGGGGAGAGCGCGGGAATCCAGGAAGCCCATAACGCAGAACCGACCCTCCGCAAAACAAAAATGGGCACACGTGCCCTTCCCGCCTGCGCGGGAATGACGGATGGGAGGGCGGGCAGGGGTCGCGACCCCCAGCGCTGCCCGCCGGAGTCACGGCGGCGGCAAGGGGTCGCGGCTAACCGGAAGTCGCGGTTGCCGGGTTCCCCCAGCGCCGGGGCGGGCGGGGGGCTATGCGGGGTGGATTCGCTCCAGCACGTTGACCTGAACGTTGGCGGCCACGGCGTGCATACGCTTCGCCCACTCCGTGCTGTTGGACTCCTTGACTCGCGGGTGTTCCACGGCGCCGGCGTCCTCCATCTCGTAGATGGATACCCACTCAGGGTCGTGGGACGGCGTTCTGGGGTGTTCCCCATGCTTTTGGCACAGCCTGACGCTGCGGAAGGACGGGGCGTCTAGCAGCATGGGTATGTGCTCCTCCCGGTGCCACTGGACAAACTCGTCGGCGGACTCAGGGGCAACGTCCATCCGCGCCGTCACGAGATGGCTGCTGGTGATAGCCCCCATGGACTTGGCCGGGTCCCGCGGCTCCGTGAAGTCGCGCGGCGTTTCCGCTATGTTCACCGCCAACACCTGTTTGTACAGCGAGGCCGAGTGGCTGCTGAAGCCGTGGCTGAGCTTCGGCCCCCAATCGTCATGCTTACGAACGTTTTGGTAGGCCTCAGTGCTCAGCAGCTCCACGCTGGGGAGCTCGTAGACATGCAGATACTTGGGTTCGCCGCTTATGGAGCGGTACCGGACGGCGCTTAGGAAGCCCGACCCCAGCAGGTCTGAGATGTGCTTGGTGTTGTTCCACCGGTTGGACTCCTCCTCCACCTCTTCCAGCATGTCCAGCCTCACGGTGTAGATTATGGGCAACTCTGCCATTGGAAATCTCCTTTCTGATTGGTTGGATAGGCGGCCCTCAGGACCGGCTCCCGGCCGTCGCGCTGTCGCTTCCCCTCATACCCTGTCGATACCCGGCGATAACGCCCTCCTCGTTCCACCGCTGGGTCTTCTCCCACGCCCGAAGGACGCCCGCGTTGGACTTTTGGAGGGACGGCATCACGTAGCGGGCGAACATCTCCAGGCTGCGGTACATCCTATCGACGGGGGCCCACTCGTTGATGGTGATGAGGAACCCGCCGGCGCCGCCCGACTCGGTGAACAGGTCTTGAAGCTGCCGGGACACCTCATCCGGCGAGCCGACTATCCACTGCCTGTTACGCACCACCTGCTCGGCGGTGACCTCGCTGAAGGGCTGGCCGGGGTAGTCTTGGAACTGCCCCTGGCTCCCGTTTCCGAAGTTGTAGCTGACGGACTCAAGGATGCCGTCGCTTATGTCCCGCATGGCCTGTTCCTTGCTCTCGGCGACGTGGACGTAGTGGACCAGGCGCCAGTCGTCGCGGCTGACCTGCCGTCCCGCTGAGCGGGCCGCTTCCTCCACAACGTCCCACTGCTGGGACAAGGGCACGGAGCCGGCGATGGGGGAGTTGACCAGGGACCATATGGGCAGGCCGTGCCTTCCCGCCTGCTGGAGGCTGTTCATGCTGCCGGAACTGGCCATGGCGATGGGGAGCCTGGGCTGCTGGTAGGACTTTATCTGCAACTCCATGTCCCTTATCTGCCAGTACTCCCCTTCGTAGGTGACGGGGCCGTCGGACTCGAGCAGCTTGATGATGATTTCGAGGGACTCGTTGGACATGGGGCGCACCTGGTCCACGGCTAATCCAAAGAGCATTAGGTCGGTGGCCAGGACCCCGGGGCCAACGCCCATGACCAGACGGCCCCGCAGGAGGTGGTCCAAGAAGGCCATCCTCTCGGCCACGTGAAAGGGGTGGTGGTAGGGCAGGTTGATGACGCCGGTGCCAAGGGTGATGCGCTTGGCGCGGGCGGCGGCCATGGCGATGAAAATGTCGGGGGCGGGTATGGTTTCCCAGCCGGCCGAGTGGTGCTCGCCGATGAAGCACTCGTCAAAGCCGAGGTGGTCCACGTACTCGATAAAGTCCAGGTCCCGCTCGAAGGCCAGGGTGGGGTTTTCCGATGGGTGGTGCAGGGGCATCATAAAGAAACCGAATTTCATGGGCTACTCCTAAACTTCTGTAATTGCGCCGATTATAGCAAAGGGTGAGTGTAAGGCCAATTGGCCTGTGTCCGCCAGGGCCGGCCGTCGCGGGGCCTATTCGCCATCATCATAACCCGATTATGTCAAGCGGCCATAGCCTAACCGCCATTGGCGACGCTTATCTCTCCCTTCCGTCATTCCCGCCCCCTCTTATTCGTCATTCCCGCGCAGGCGGGAATCCATCTTTCTTACCCCACTGCGACAGAGCAACCGCGTAACGATGCGCAGGAGCGGGGGCGCCGCGCGGCTCAGCCGTGGAGGGGCGTATCTACGGGCTGGCGCCGGGATTCGCGGCGTTGGTTCCGGGTTGCGGCCTTCCTGGATTCCCGCCTTCGCGGGAATGACGGAGGGGAGGAGCGAAAAGGCTGGCCGGGGCGCCGAGGCGCGGTTGGCCCGGCGCAGCGGGGATGGGATGGATTCCCGCCTTCGCGGGAATGACGGAAAGGGGGACGCGGGAATGACGGAAGGGCGGCGGGCAATGAATGGCGGGCGGCCAAGGGCCGGCGGGCGTGGCGTCGCTGACTAGGCGCAACGCAGAACCAACGCTCTTCAAAACTTAAGTGGGCGCACACGCCCTTCCCGCCTGCGCGGGAATGACGGGAGGGGAGAAGCGGGAATGACGGAAAGGTGGGGGGGAGTGGGGGCGGGGTTCGTGGCCGGTTGTGTTTATGTAAAGGCCTCTTGGCGAGCAGCAACGCGGCTCTGGCCGCCGGTCTTGCTTCAAAGCCGTGGCGGGGGTAAAATCCCAGATTAGAACCTTGATGTCACCACACAAACCCCACAATGTTCTTCAATAGGCGTCTCTTCGCCTTCACCGACGGGGTGCGGCTGCGCCTCGTCCTAGCCCTCATATTCGGCCTGCTGACGGCGGCGTCCGGCGTCAGCCGTCTGGCCCTTTCGGGCTACGCCATCGCCCTTCTCATACAGGGCCGGCCCGCCGGCGAAATCATCCTTGCCGTTGTTGGCGTCGTCGCCTCCGTGGTCGCTCGCGCCATCTTCCAGTATCTAAAGGAGATGACTGGGCACCGGGCCGCCGTGCGGGTACAGGCCAAGATGAGGAGGGAGCTATACCAACGGGCCCTGCTCCTGGGACCCGGCGCCCTCGGTCAGAAGCGGGCCGGGGACGTTCTAGTCTCCCTGGTGGAGGGCATTGACCAGCTGGAGACCTACTACGGCGAGTACCTGCCCCAGATGGCCGTGGCCGCCCTGACTCCCATCGGCATATTCGTCTTCATGGCCTTTCTGGACGTCCCCACCGCCGCCGTGTATCTGGCCTTCGCCCTGTTCACCCTGGTGGCCCCCCTCATCTTTCACCGGTGGAACGCCTCCAGCAGCAAGAAGCGGCGCGACGTCTACGGAGACCTGAGCGCGGAGTTTCTGGACAGCGTTCAGGGGCTGGCCACGCTTAAGGCCTTCGGCCAGAGCCGCGCCCGGGGCCAGATGCTGGCGGAGAAGGCGCGGGGCGTGTATCGCAGCACCATGAGAATCCTGCTCATGAACGTGGGCACCACGGGGGTCACCTGGTTCGGCATCACCGCCGGGGCCGCCGTGGCCCTGGGATGGGGGGCCGTGCGGGTGGACGACGGCTCCCTGACCCTATCCACCCTGCTAATCGTCCTGATGCTGGGCGTCGAGGTGTTTCGTCCTCTGAGGGAACTGACCATGCTCTACCACAAGGGCATGTTGGGGATGTCATCCGCCGCCGCCGTGTTCGACCTGATAGATTCCAAGCCCCAGGTGGAAGACCCGGCCCCCGGCCCGGCCGCCGATTCGCCGCCGGCCCCGGAGCCGACCCTCACCTTTGAGAACGTGACATTCTCCTACCCGGGCGGGCGCGCCCCAGCCCTGACCAACCTCTCCCTGAAACTGAACGCGGGGGAGGCCCTTGGGGTGGTGGGGCGCAGCGGGGCCGGGAAGAGCACCCTCGTTTGGCTGACCCTCCGGTTCTTCGATCCGTCTCAAGGCCGGGTTCTGCTGGGCGGCCATGACCTGAGAACCCTGCCCCTTTCCGTCCTCCGAAAGAGCATAGCCGTCGTCGCTCAAGACACCTACCTGTTTCACGGCACGGTGGCGCATAACCTCCACCTGGGAAACCCCAACGCCACTTACCGGCAGATGGAGGAGGCGGCTAGAGCGGCCAACGCCCACGAGTTCATCGCCGCCCTGCCCCACGGCTACGACACGGTTATCGGGGAGCGGGGAATACGGCTCTCCGGCGGCCAGAGGCAGCGCATCGCCATAGCGAGGGCTCTGCTGAAGGACGCGCCAATCCTGCTTCTGGATGAGGCCCTTTCCAACGTCGACACGGAGAATGAGTCCGTCATACAGGAGGCCTTGCGACGCCTGATGAAGGGCCGCACGACCCTGGTCATCGCCCACCGGCTCTCAAGCGTCATCCTAGCCGACAGGATTCTCGTGCTGGACGAGGGGCGATTGATGGAGGAAGGCGTCCACAGCCGGCTTATGGACCGCGGCGGCCTCTACAGCAGCCTGATGGCGGCGCAGATGGAACGGGAGGCCGTTGAAGTCTCCCCCTTGCTGGCCACCGCCGACCCGGCCCGTGGCGCCGCGGCGGGACGCGACACGCTGCCCTCTCCCGCCGCCGAGGTCTCCCCGGAGTCGGACGTTATCAGCGCCACCGCCGAGCACATGAACTGGGCGCGGGTCTTTGGCAGACTGCTGCAACTGACAAAACCCTGGCGCCTGGAGCTCACCGCCACCTTCATCCTCGGGGTCCTGAGGGTCTTCGTCCTCATAGGAATCGGCATCGTCGGCGCCCTCATCGTGCGGCAGTTGGCCCAGGGGGGCGAGATAGCCCCGCTGCTGGCGGCCCTTGGAGCCTTGGCCCTGCTGACGCCCCTGTTCCACTGGGCCGAGTCGTGGGTGGCTCACGACATGGCCTTCCGCCTGCTGGCGGAGATGCGCATCGACATGTATAACAAGCTAGACCCGTTGTCGCCGGCCTACCTGGTGCGCCGGCGCTCAGGGGACATCGTGGGGTTGGTGACCGCCGACATAGAGACGGTCGAGTTCTTCTTCGCCCACACCATCGCCCCGGCCTTCGTGGCCGTCACCATTCCCGGCGCGGTTCTGGTCACCCTGGCCCTGTTCCAGTGGCCCTTGGCCCTCATACTGCTGCCCTTCCTGGTACTGGTGGGACTCACTCCCTTCTATGCCAACAAGGCCCTGGATAGGGTCGCCTCCCGGTCCCGGGAGCAGTTGGGGGAGATAAACGCCCACATGGTCGACAGCATTCAGGGGATGCGGGAGATTGTGGCCTTTGGGCACGAGGAAGTCCGGCTGGGCGAAGTGGAGGAGAACCAGCGCAAGTTCGCCGCGTATCGCATCCAGTTCTTCAATCATCTAACACTGCAAAAGGTGGCCATCGAAACGTGCATCGGTCTGGGCGGCATCGCCGTTCTGGGGGCCGGCGCCTACTTCGCCACCCAAGGCAACCTCGCCGGCAGCCTTCTGCCCCTCCTGAGCCTCATCGCCCTGGCCTCCTTCATACCCGTTTCCGAGGTGGCCCAGGTGGGCAAGCAGTTGGCCGACACTTTGGGAAGCTCCCGGCGCGTATTCGCCGTCCACGATGAGCCGGTCCCCGTTCAGGACGGGCCGGGAGTCCGGCGGGAGCGCGCCGAGGCGTCGGGTTCCGCCATCGACTTCAAGGGGGTTGAGTTCGCCTACGGACTCGACCTCCCACAGGCCCTGAAGGGCGTCGCCTTCTCCATAGAGCCGGGCCAGACCGTTGCCCTGGTGGGACGCTCCGGGGCGGGCAAGACGACGTCGGCTCACCTGCTCCTCCGGTTCTGGGACCCCGCCAACGGGGCCATAGACCTGGACGAGCATAACCTCAAGGAGTTCCAGCTGGACCAGCTGCGCCACTCCATAGCCCTAGTCGCCCAGGACACCTACCTGTTCAACACGACGATTAGGGAGAACCTGAAGGTGGCCAAGCCCGACGCCACGGACCAGGAGATAATCGCGGCGGCCAAGGAGGCCAACGCCGACGAGTTCATCGCGTCAATGCCCGACGGCTACGACACCACCGTTGGGGAGCGGGGGATACAGCTTTCCGGCGGCCAAAGGCAGCGCGTCGCCATAGCGCGGGCGGCCCTCAAAGGCGCGCCGGTGCTGGTCTTGGACGAGGCCACCTCCCACCTTGACGCCCTCAACGAGCGGCTGGTGCGGCAGGCCTTGGACAGGCTGATGCGGGAACGCACCACCTTGGTCATCGCCCACCGCCTCTCCACGGTGCGCAACGCCGACAAGATACTGGTTCTCGACGAGGGCAGGCTTCTTGAGGAGGGAACCCACGAGGAGTTGCTGGCCAAGGGCGGCCTCTACTCCCACCTGGTCTCGGCCCAAATCACCACTGCCGCGCCGGACAAGAAGGGCAGCAGCTAGGCGCGTCCTCTTAAGAAGGCGGGGGAAAGGTTAACGCGGCAGGGCGGGAACCCCCTGGCTGGCAAACCCGCCGTCGAAGGTGAACACGGGGGCGTAGAAGGCGGACGTGTCTACCAGTATACGCTCAGGCAGAGCCATACGCCCCAGCCGGCTAAGACCCTGCGCCGCCTAGCCCCGCGCCGTGACGCCTGCTATAATCCACGGGCTGGCCTCCGCGCTGGCGGCCCCGACCATCTCCATGAGCTTGCGCCGCTCTCTAACCTTTCTGGGTTGGATGGACACGGACACCATTCGCCCCTCTCTATCGAGCTCCAAGCACACGCCCCGGACAGCGGAGACGCGTTCCAGGACAGGGCCTCCTTCCTCAATGGGAACCGTAGTATTGGACTTGTACGAACCCGGCGACTTGCCAAGGGCCGACTTTATGAGGCCCTTCAGCGCCTCATAACCCGCCTCCTCCGGCAGGTTGTCGTCCCTGATTAGGTTGGCGCAGTGGCGCAGAGCGTCAATGGCCTGCTCACTGGAAATCATCCCTTCAGCCTGCTTCGACATCAACTCAGCCAGTCCCTCCCGGTGGTAGGAAAGCTCCCGCTCCGTGAGTCCAAAGGGGGACCTTGTCCTGTCTCGCCTTCCGGCCGGTTCCGGAAGGAGCTTCACCACATCAGGCAGATACTCACGAAAGCCCTCAGGGTCTTCCCGGCGCTTGGCCTGAAGCATCTGCACAATACGCTCTTCGCGGCTGCTCATATCCCGCTCTGTCTCATCATGCAAAGAAGATACCGAAATTGGCTCAATTCTACCACACGCCCCCGCCGGCTAAGACTCCCGCCGCCTAGCCCCGCGCCGTGACGCCTGCTATAATCCACGGGCTGGCCTCCGCGCCGGCGGCCCCGACCATACCGGAAAGGACAGTCGCAACCATGATATCCATCTTCGTCACCATAGACATCAAACCTGGCTTCAAAGAGGCCTTCTTGGACTCGCTGATGGGGGACGCCCAAGGCTCCGTCCGAGACGAGCCGGGCTGCTACCGCTTCGACGTGCTGCAAGACCAGGAGAACCCCAACCGCATCCGCCTCTACGAGGTCTACGCCGACGAGGCCGCCTTGGAGGCCCACCGGCAGGCCCCCCACTACACCAAGTGGCGCTCCACCGTGGAGGACTGGTTCGACGGCGACCCGCAGCGAGTCCTCACCTCCACCATCTTCCCCTCCGACGACGGTTGGAGGAAGCAGAAGCCCGGCCTTCTTAACTGGTGACCGCGCGCCCGGGCCAGCGGCGCCTTCCATCCCGAAACTAACTCTTAGCGAGGTAGACAATGACACGCCAGGCAGTACACGACCACGTCGCGAACAACCAGGCTCAGCACCTAGAGCAGGCGCGCAGGTTCATGGCCCAACCCAGCGTGAGCCAGGAGGGGCAGGGCATGGAGGAGTGCGCCGCCCTGCTGCTGAAGTACTACCGGGACCTGGGCTGCCGCGAGGCTGAACTGGCCGAGACCCCGGTGTTCCCGGCGGTGTGGGCCTACTACGACGCCGGGGCGCCCAAGACCCTGGCCGTGTACAGCTACTTCGACACCAACGTGGTGGGGGAGGGCTGGGACCACCCGCCCTACGACGCTGTGGTGGCCCCGCGCCCGCCCTTCAACAAGGTCCTCTACGGTCGCGGCGCGGGCAACAAGGGCGCCTTCATCGCCTTCCTGAACGCCCTGTCGTCCATCAAAGCCGTTGAGGGCAACCTTCCCGTCAACCTGATGTTCGTTTCCGAGGGGGAGGAGTTTGTGGGAAGCGACCATATCCCCCTGCTCATCGACAGATACCGCCATCACCTCTCCAAGGCCGACGACGCCATCGTGGCCGGGGCGTGTCAAACGGCCACTGGCGACGTCACCCTGTTCCTGGGAAACAAGGGCAACCTGCACATTGAGTACGAGTGCTCCGGCGAGCGATGGGGACAAGGCCCATCCGGCGGCCCCGTCCACTCCTCCGCTCAGCCCGTGGTCGACCACCCGGTATGGCGACTGGTGAACGCGTTGGCCACCCTGTACGACCCGGTTTCCAACCGCGTGCTGGTTGATGGCTTTTACGACGGCCTTCTGGAACCCACCGCCGAGGACTTGGAGCTAATCGACGCCTTGGCCCAACGATACGAGGGCAACGAGGCCAGCGTCCTGCCGGGCCTGGCCCCGGGCAAGGTGGACAGGTTCATCGACGGCCTTTCGGGGCGCGACCTCTTTCTGCGGTACTGCTTCCAGCCGACCATGAACATCAACGGCCTCAGGGCGGGCTACACCGGCCCGGGAACCCTCCTCTGGACGCTGCCCAACGCCGCCTACTGCACCATTGACCACCGCCTGCCGCCCGACCTTGACCCCAACGTTTGCCGCCAGAAGATCCGCGACCACCTGGACAGGCACGGCTACGAAGACGTGGGCATGAAGGTTCTCATGGCGGTGCCGGCCCAGAAGCTCAGCGTCACGGATGACGTGGCCCGCGCCGGCCTCCGCGTCTTCGACTCGTGGAACGTGAAGCCCACCGTTTGGCCCCGCCGCGGCGCCAGTGGCCCCATGGGTTTCTTCAGCCAGATGCTGGGGTTGAAGCTCTTGGGCGCAACGGGCATAGGATACGCCAGCGGCCACTCGGCCCCCAACGAGTTCCTGGTCATTGAGGGGGACGGCAAGGTGGGAGGGCTGGTGGAGCTTGAGCAGTCCTTTGTGGACCTGATTTACAGCTACGCCGCCTACCCCAACGACTACTAGCCGCCTGCGGACACGCGGTCGCTCTTACTCAATTCCCAAGTTATGCTTCTGGGCATTCTGTCGTCTGGTCTCTTTCATAGAGATGTTAGAGTGATGGCTACAAAAGCCTGTGCTTCCAATCATTCCACCGGTACGCTTCATCAACTCATTATCCTGATCTAGCGGTGACCACTGATTAGAAGGGATAAGACAGCAATGGCCAACCAGAACCCCAGGTTCTTCCTCTGCCTCGTTGACCATTTGGTCGTCTTGCAGTATCTTGGCCATTGTAATCCTTCTCACAAACACCTCGAAAAAGGCGCAGTTCCCACAGGTTAATAGATTCCCCTCAACATCATAGATAGCCATTTGTTCTCTCCTGAAATTGATGACAACAGGTTAACATGTACTCCGACTATATCATAGGCCACCAACTCTTAGCGAATGCCACCTTTGTTGACCTAGCAATCCACACTGTACAGACAGAATGAATACAACACAAAAGGAACAACCACCCAAAATTCCTCTTGACATGTTTCCAGTTGGGCTGAAAGTCCCTTTACCGATTGAGGGTACAACGCCAGTCAAGTATGCTGCGGTTCTTGGAGAAATCTATTTAGCATTCGCTGACTATGATCGCCGAAAGAATAATGGACAGTACCTGACGTCTGCTCCTATCGCGAAATTTATGGCGGAGAGCTTCTCTTACTCAAAGCAGTTCCTTAGGGTACTCGATCCTGGGAGTGGGTCAGGTATCCTGTCCGCTGCGGTATGTGAAACTGCCTCAGCCAGAGGAACCATTCGAAGACTACATATAAACGCCTACGAGACGGATCCACTGCTGGCTAATCTTACCCGTCTAGTTCTTGCCTTCTCCCAAGAGTGGCTTATTCAACGTAGCGTCGTATTAACCTTCAATGTGCGACATGAAGATTTTGTCTTAAAGCACGTGGACAAATTGAAGACCAACGGACACACAGAAATCCCCGATAGATACTATCTTAAGTACGGATTAGTAATTTCTAACCCCCCGTATTTTAAGATAAGAAAAGGTGACCCGCGTATCGTAGCAGGAGCATCCGTCGTGCATGGACAACCCAATATCTATGCGCTGTTCATGTCTATTTCGGCTGAACTCCTTTCAGAGAACGGAGAGCTAGTGTGCATTGTGCCAAGGAGTTTTGCGTCTGGGCAGTATTTTAAAAAGTTTCGGGAGGTCTTTTTCCAACATGTAGCACCCACAGCTATTCATCTCTTTGAATCCAGGAAGGACCTATTTAAGAATCAGACTGTGCTCCAAGAGAATATGGTAATTACAGCGCGGAACCGAAGGGAGGGTGATGACCTCAATGTAGGTCAAGTCCTCGTTTCTCATAGCAAAGCTGTTCATGACCTCTCTGACCGAAAGAGCCTTGTGGTGCAACTTAATTCTGTGCTGAACTTGACTAGTGTGAACAAAGAATTGTGCATTCCCGTTCGTCTGGAAGATTTGGAATTGATGGATGTCATCCGGTCATGGCCCAACACACTGCATTCTCTCGGGTTGGAAATCTCTACCGGCCCTATAGTACCTTTCAGGGCTACTGAGTTTCTAACTCATGATTCATCTCAACATTCGTCGGTTCCGCTGGTGTGGATGCATCACGTACATCCCATGCGAATAGAATGGCCCTCAATCAGCACTAGCAAACCGCAGTGGATCAAAAGCAAGACAAAGTCAGTGCGGCTCCTTCAAACAGACCAAACTTATATTCTTCTTCGGCGTTTCAGCAGCAAGGAAGAGAAACAAAGGCTCGTAGCTGCTCCGTTGTTCCGAGGGTGCCTGAATGCGCACAAAGTGGGACTGGAAAATCACTTGAATTATATTCGCGGTGTTTCCAGAGAATTAGACGAGGAACTTGCCTATGGGCTTGCCGCTCTCCTCAATTCAACCTTCTTGGACAGGTACTTCCGCCTATTCAACGGGAATACCCAAGTCAGCGCCACCGAGTTGCGGAGCATTCCATTGCCGAACGAGCAAGATATCCGCACGACTGGCGCGACGGTAAGTAGACTACTTAGCTTTAGAACCCCCCTTTCCGAACTTGATGCCATCATTTCTAGGACTCTTAATCTCTCCTTTGAACTATAAAGGAACCAAGAGGTAACTACGGAATGGATAAACTTGACGAAGCACGAGACATCTTAAAGCAACTGGGTTTGCCTAAAGCTCAGTGGAACGATATCTCGTGTCTAACTCTATTGGCCCTAGCAGCGATTGCGGAGGACAATGCTTGGAGTGAAGCCTCTAATCCGTCTCGTACTATTCACCAGATACTTGGGTTTATGAAGAAAATCTACGGCAGGGAATACGCTGAGAATACACGAGAGGTTGTGCGGCGTCAGGTCATCCACCAGTTCGAGCAGGCGCGCTTGGTAGACCGCAATCCTGATAATCCAAATCTTCCCACTAATAGTCCACGCTATCATTATGGTCTTACGAAGGAAGTCCTAAAAGTGCTTCAGTTGTACCAGACCGACGCTTGGAAACCTGAGTTACGCGCCTTTCGCTCAAGACATGGTGCGCTCCTAGAGGTTTACCAACGCCGTCGTCGCATGAGAGAGATTCCTATCCGTATCTCTACGGGAGAGGAAATTCACCTGTCTCCAGGTAGTCACAATCAATTGCAAGCTTTGGTTGTTTCTGCCTTTGGACCAAGGTTCGCTCCTGGGGCAACTTTGCTGTATCTAGGTGACACTGCCCGTAAGCTTCTGCACCTGGATAGGGAGAATTTGAATCAGCTTGGTATTCCACTTTCAGAACACGATAAGTTGCCTGACGTGGTACTTTATCAAGAGGAACGGAACTGGCTCTTTCTAGTTGAGGCTGTCACGTCTCACGGTCCCATGAGTCCTAAGCGGGTAGAGGAACTAGAATCAACTCTGAAGAAATGTGTTGCAACGCGTCTATACATCAGCGCCTTCTTAGATTTCCGGCAATTCAAGCGACATGTAGAGAACATTGCCTGGGATACAGAGGTTTGGATAGCTGAGATACCTGACCACTTGATTCACTTTAATGGGGATAGATTCCTTGGCCCCATATCCTGAGCCCTCCCCCCGTCAGTCCAGGAAGGGGAAGGCGCGGCGCCAGGCGATGTATTCGCGGACGCCTGAATGGATGTCGTGCCGGGGCGTGAAGCCCAGTTCCCGGAGCCGCGATATGTCCATGTAGCCGCGGGCGGGGCCGGGATCCCCAGGCTCGGCGCCGGGGCCGGCGAACTCCACGCCAGGCTCGACGTCCCGGAAGGCCGCCATCAACTCCTCCAGTGAGAGGGGCCGACCCTGGGTGATGTTGTACACGTTGTGGTTCAGGGCCGGGGCGTCCAGAACCGTCCGGATGGCCTCCGCCTTGTCGGTCACAAACATCCAGTCGCCGCCCTGGGTTCCCTCGGGAACGTAGATAGGCTCGCCCCTGACCACGCCCCGGGTCCAGTTGTACAACATGCCCATGAGCAGGCGGTAGCCTGTGGCCCGTTCCATGGGGCCGTAGGGCGACGAGAGCCGCACCGACACGGTGTCCATGCCGTGGAGTTGGCCGTATCGCTGGGTTAGCCCCTCCGAGGCGAACTTGGTGATGCCGTATAGGGTGGTGGGCAGAAGGGGCATGTCCTCGGTCATGGCGCCGCCGGGATATCCACGTCGCCTGTACACGCCGCCGGAGCTAACGTAGAGGAACCGCTTCAGCGGCAGACGTCGGGCGAATTCCAGCATGTTGGCGGTGGCGCCGAAGTTCACGTCAACAATCCGGCGGCCGTCCTCCCGCTCGGTCTGCTCAAGGGTGGAGGTGTACACGGCGGCATGGACTATTTTGTCGATATCGAAGGAGTCAGGGAGACGGGCCAAGGCTGAGGCGTCTAGGATGTCGCATTGAACGAAGTCGATGCGGCTCACCCACGGCTCCAGGTACTTCCTTACCATGTCCGGGGCGGGCGCGATGTCTAGGCAAATGACGCGGTGGCCCTTTTCCGCAAGCGTCCTCACGATGTTGGAACCCACGAAGCCAACGCCTCCCGTGACCAGGGTTGCCATGACGACTCCTTTAGTCCAAATTGGTGAACCGGTAACGATTATAACAGGTGTGTGCTAGTATAGGCGCGGGAAGGCCGCGTCATTGACATTGCCGCCGCCGTTCACCACACTAGGGCCAGCCCAGGGAGTTTGTGACGCAGGACGACGCTATGAGTAGGGACATCGGTCTGTTTGAGGCCATACACAGTCAGAGGGCCATCCGCTATCTGAAGCCGGACCCCGTGCCGGAGGAGATGGTATTGGAACTCATCAAGGCGGCCGTCAAAGCGCCAAGCGGCGGGAACAGTCAGCCGTGGAAGTTCATAGTCATACGCGACCCCGAACTGAAGCGTCGGATTGGCGAATACTACCTGCGGTCGTGGAACGCGGTGTACGGAGACGCCGCCGCCGGGCCGCCCCTTCATCCCAGGGTCAGGGCCTCGGCGACCCACTTGGCCGAGGGCATGGGCGCGGCGCCGGTCCTGATTTTGGCGTGCATAGAGCACCGCGGCGGGCCAAGCGCCATGGGCCGGGGAGCGTCAATCTATCCCGCCGTCCAAAACATCCTTCTGGCCGCCAGAGGGCTGGGGCTGGGAAGCGCGTTGACCACCCTCCACAAGGGGTTTGAGGAGGAGATAAAGGCGCTGCTGGGCATACCGGAAGGGGTGGAAACCGCGGCCCTGCTGCCGGTCGGCTTCATGGCCGAGGGGTCGCGGTACGGGCCCACGAGTCGCCGGCCCGTTGAGGAGGTCATCTTCCGGGACCGGTGGGGAGTTTCGCAGGAAGCCGGCAGAGACGCGCCTTAGGATTATGTCAACAGGCAATCGCTATTAGAGGAGGAAGCGTGGAAGACGCCAAGGGTCCCATCAACGACGGCGGCCCGTCCCTGACGCCGCCCAAGAAGTTTCTGACCGCCGACTTGCTGGCGAGGGCCAAGAGGGCCAGTTCCGCCACCATCTCTTGGGAGCTTAACAAGCTGGGTTTCCGGTTTGTGTACATGGCCGGCGTCCTGCCGCTAAAGGCCGGCTCCGTGTTCGCAGGCCGGGCCTACACCCTCCGCTACCTGCCGCGGCGGGAGGACCACCCCATGTTTCCCATCCCTTTGGAAGTTCGGTCCCAGTACGCCGAGCACGTGGCCGTGGAGTCGGTGGGGGAGGGAGACGTCCTGGTGGTGAGCGCTCGCGGCAACGTGCAGGCCGGCATATTCGGCGACCGGCTGGTGGCGCGGATGAACTATCTCGGCGCGGCGGGACTGGTCACCGACGGCGCCATCCGGGACGTGCCCTATCTCAGGGAGCAGGACTTCCCGGTGTTTGTTCGCGCGCCCCACGGCTACGGCCACATCGCCGAGCACTGGGCCATGGACGTTCAGTTGGCCGTGGAGTGCGGCAACGTGACGGTGTACCCCGGCGACCTGCTGGTGGGGGATGACGATGGCGTGGTGGTGTGTCCTCAGGCCATCGCCGAGGAGGTCATCGAGAAGGCCGTCGCCCAGGAGGTGGAGGAGACCTTTACCCGCGAACTGCTGGAGGAGGGTTATTCGGTTAACGACGTTCACGGAGACCTGCCGCCGGAGCTCGAGGCCCGGTATCAGGCGTGGCGCAGGTCCCAGCAGGGCTGAAGGAGGGTCTATGGAGCGAAGAAAGAGGCTTGATGGAGGCGCCAATGCCGCATAGGGTAGGTGTAATTGGGCTGGGGGTGATGGGAAATCGGATGCTCGACTCCATAGCCCGGCATCCGGACTTCGAAGCGCGGTACGCCTGGGACTTGAACGTGGCCCGGTGCAATGACGTGTGGAAACGCCACCCCGACATTGAGATTCCCAGGAGCGCGCGGGAGCTTATCGGCTACGACGACGTGGATATTGTCTATATCGCCTCGCCCCCGTCCACTCACGCCGAGTACGCCGGGATGGCCATAGAAGGGGGCAAGGCCACCCTCTGCGAAAAGCCCCTGGGCGTGGACGCGATAGCGTCCAGGTCACTGGTGGAGAAGGCCAAGGCGTCGGGGGTTCCCAACGCGGTGAACTTCAGCTTTGCCACGGGGCCGGTGGCCGGGACCATACGCGAGGCCGTGGAAAGCGGACAGACGGGTGAGATCGTCGAGGTGGAGATGCGGTTTCACTTTCCCAGGTGGCCCCGGGCATGGCAGACGGCGGGCAGGTGGCTGAGCGAAAGGCGGGAGGGCGGCTTTGTGCGCGAGGTCTTCTCCCACTTCGCCTACCTAACCCTTCAGACGGTGGGCGCGCCAACCCTGCGCCACAGCGCCGTTGTCTACCCCAGCGAGCCGGGGCTTTCGGAGACCGGCGTCTCAGCCGTCATGGAGAGCGGGGGAACGCCCATCCGAATGACCGGGCGGGTGGGCGCAGAGGCCCCCGAACTGGTGGAGTGGACCCTCTACGGAAAGGGCCGTTCCTACAGGGTCAGGAACTGGAGCGAGTTGCAGGTAGGCTCCGAGGAGGGGTGGCGCGACGCCATGCCCGGCGACTGGCAGGGGCCATCCCAGCTTGACGCGGTGTCCAGTATGCTGAGGGGAGAGGCCCACGACCTCCCCGACTTCGAGGCCGGCCTTCAGGTTCAGGAACTGGTGGAGTCCATACTAGGGAACGGGTAACGGCCCTAAGCTTTCAGCCCGCCCAGTGCTCTCAAGGCTGCGGGGTTTCGCCAGCCGGGTGACGCCTTGGTCTCTCAGTTCACCCGAACGAGCTTTTGAAGGCTGCGCAACTCCCTCGGCGGGTCCAGGGTGCGGCCCATCATCGTCCAAGACACCTCGCCAACGTAGACATCCCCGCGAGAGTCCAAGTTAATCCCGTGAGGGCTTACAAACCGGCCCGGCTCCTCGCCCCAGTTGGGGTCTCCCAGGCGGTCTAGGAGTTGGCCGGACTTGTCGTAGATGCTCACCCGGTGTCCCACGCTGGGGGCGTCGGCGTAGTAGCCGTCGCCGATTAGCTCGGCGATGTAGACGTTTCCATCCACGCCAACCCGTATGCCGGACGGCTTCCATATGTTGTTCCACATGGCTTGAAGGGTGCCGTCGGCGTCGAAGACCTGTACCCGGTGGCACTCCCGGTCGGCCACGTAAACGAAGTCGTCGGCGTCGGTGGCGATGTTGTGGGGGATGACGAACTGGCCGGGGTCGATTCCCGAAGAACCCCAGGAGGCCACGTGCTCACCATCGGCGGTGTACCTGTGGATGCTGGCGTTGCCGTAGCCGTCGGAGATGAAGAGGTCGCCGGTCTTTTGGGACACGGCCAAGCCGGTGGGCAGGTTGAAGGCCTTGCCACTGAAGCGCGGCGAGGGCTGGTCTTTGGTTCCCAAGGTCATCAGGAGCTTGCCGTCGGTGGAGAACTTCCTGACGGTGTGGTCGCCGTTATCCACGCAGTACACAGAGTCATCGGGGCCTATGCAGATGCCATGAGCGCTGCCGAAGACGCCCTCCCCCCAAGACGAGAGCACGGTTCCATCCCTGTCAAAAACGATAACGGCGTGGGGGCCTCTGGTGAAGGCGTAAACCCTGTCCTGGCTGTCAACGGCCACGTCCGGGCACTCCTTCAGGGACCAGCCGTCGGGCAGCTTGGCCCAGTCCTCCGCCACCTCAAAAGTCAAAGAGCCGCTGCCTACTGTTGTGGTCACGAGAAGCCTCCTTTGGTATAGTCCGCTCATCATATGGGCGGGGCGGGGTTATGTCAATTGGAGCAAGGAGGGTGAAGACATGGATTTGGGATTGGATGGAAGGAAGGCGTTGGTGGCGGGCGCAGGTCGCGGCATAGGCAAGGCCATCGCCCTGGAGTTGGCCCGCGAGGGAGTGGACGTGGCCCTTGTGTCACGCACCCGCGAGGAGGTGGAGGCCGCGGCGCGGGAGGTAGCCGCGGAAACGGGGCGCCGCGCGGAACCCCTGGTCTTTGACGTGACCAGTCGAGAGCAGGTGGACGCTGGCGTGGCTGAGGCGGCCGATAGGCTGGGCGGGCTGCACATTCTGGTGAACAGCGCGGCCCTGCCGGGCGGCTCCCCGGCGGCCATAGGCCCCATCGATACGGTGGTCGACGAGGTCCTGCTGCTGGACTTCAACACCAAGTACGTCGGGGCCTTGCGATGCGCCCGCGCCGCCATACCCTTTATGAAGGAGGCGGGCTGGGGCAGGATTATCAACATCAGCGGCGGCAACGCCAGGATGGCGGGGAACCTGAGCGGCGGGGCGCGCAACGTTTCCCTGGTCCACATGACCAAAACCCTCTCCAACCAGTTGGGGCGATACGGGATAACCGTGAACTGCATCCACCCCGGCATGACCAGGACCGAGCGCACGCCGGGGATGTTGGCGCAGCGGGCCGCGGCGGAGGGGCTGGCCCCTGGGGAGTTGGAGCGCCAGGACTTCGCGCCGGGCGCGCCGGGCGGCAACGCCATCTGCCGGATGGTGGACGCGTCAGAGGTCGGGTTCCTGACGGCGTACCTGGCCTCGGAAAAGGCGTGGGCCGTGACCGGCGAGGTGATAGCGGCCGGCGGCGGCTCCGGAACCGCCGTCTACTACTAGTGGAGGGGCCTCGGCCCTCCCCTCTATCCGTCATTCCCGCGTAGGCGGGAATCCATCCCCCGGCGGAGTTGCGCCGGGCCAACAACAATGCGCGCTCCCATCTTTCGTTCCCGCCTGCCGCCTCCGTCATTCCCGCGTAGGCGGGAATCCAGGGGTGGGGGGAGGTCGGCAGCCGTTGGCCCTGCACAACCAAGGGGAACGCCCCCTTTCTGAGGAACGTTGGTCTTACGACAAGGCTTCCTGGATTCCCGTTTTCGCGGGAATTACGAGCTTTGCTTAATCGCTGTGTTAGGGCCAATAGCGACGATTTATATGATAGGATTAGGATAATCGTATCGGAGCGAGTTGGAACATAGAAAAGGAGGTTAGCGTGATCAATCAGTTACAGGATTTTTCCAACGACGCACGGAATAGGTGGGAAGAACTGACGTCAAATCAGCCCGCCAACTCCCCGGCGAGGTTCACTCTCGGCTACTACGAGATGGGGTTTTCTTTAGTGAACGCAAAACCTTCAAAGGACCTACCTGAACTTCAAACGAGGCTTACAGAAGCCGGAAGAACAATGCCAATGCCATGGCATCCGTTTTGGCAGCCACAAGAGATGGAGTACAAGCCACATCCTTATAAAGATTTCGTAGAAACATGGCTTGGAAAACCAAGCGATACTGGGGAGATTAATGACTCATTACATGGCGACTTTTGGCGCGCTTCACGTGACGGAAAGCTTTACACGATTCGTCCATATCTAGAAGACCATCGCGAGCACTTCACTCATGGTGAAGTTATAGAGGTCAATTTACCGATATGGCGAATTGCGGAAGGACTGATGTTTGCGAGCCGGTTCGCTGAAACATTTGAAGAGGTCGACGAGATTGCCATTCACTGTCGCTTCACCGGACTGGACGGCAGAAGGCTCGATTGCTTTGACGAAATGAATCGGGTCATGCTCCTCGGATTAGGACTAGGACCCCCTAAACATGTCAGCCACAGGAAAGAAATCACTTTGAACAAGCAAGTTTCTCTGCGGCAGGCACAGGATAACCTCCCGCAGGTCATCCATACTCTTTTGGGTGGACTTTATGAAAGATTTGGCCGTTTTGATTTCACGCTCAAACGTGTTCAAGGGCAACTCCAAAAAATGCGCAGCGTCACATATTAAGCTTCGCACGACAGCGGGGTCTAACTAGCCAAGCAAATGGCAATTCGTTGACCCTATAGAGAGGCTTCCCGAATTCCCGCCTCCCCTCTATCCGTCATTCCCGGTACCACCTCTATCCGTCATTCCCGCGTAGGCGGGAATCCATCCCCCGGCGGAGTTGCGCCGGGCCAAAAAAAATGCGCGCTCCCATCCTTCGTTCCCGCCTGCCGCCTGCCGCCTCCCCTCTTATCCGTCATTCCCGTGAAAACGGGAATCCAGAAACTCCACATCCCTGTCATAGAGGCTTGGCCCTTACGGACGGATGGGGCGGCGCGCCGGTGCGCGGTTGCCCTGCGCAACGCCGGCGGGGGATGGATTCCCGCCTGCGCGGGAATGACGGAAAGGGCGCAGGAATCCAGGCGTGGGGGGCGGTCAGCAGCCGTTGGCCCTGCCCAACCAAGGGGAACGCCCCCTTTCTGAGGAACGTTGGTCTTACGACAAGGCTTCCTGGATTCCCGTTTTCACGGGAATGACGGAGGGCGAGCGGGAATGACGGAAGGGAGGCGGGAATGACGGAAAGGGAGGCGGGAAGGGCTAAGGGGGCAGGTAGGGCGGCTACTCGGGACGCCGCCGGACCATCCATATAAAGAAGGCCCCCCAGACAGCTGGGGGGCCTTCTGTTGAGAAGCTATGGATTCGGTTGGGCTACTTGTACACGGGCACGGTGTACTCGTGGTGGCGCACCGGCCCCATGTGGAGCATGTTGGCCTCGTAACCCTCCAGGATGTTGGGGTCGTAGCCCACCTGCGGGAACAGGAAGAACAACGGGATGATGAGGTGGTTGGCGTACATCCAGTCCCCCGTCTCGTGGGTGAGTCTGAGGATGTCCTCCGGCAGCACCCGCTCCTTCAGGTCAACGTAGAGGGCGTCCAGTTCGTCGTATTCCCAGATGGCGGAGCCGCAGCCGCCGGCCACGTTGCTCATGGGGAAGCACCAGCCCAGAGGCGCAGGGCCCGTGGCGTAGCGCATCATGAACACCGTCCGGCCCAAGTTCCGCTCACGCTGGAGCCTCAGTATCTCTGCGAACTCCACCTCTTCAATGTCCGGTTCAAGCCCGATGGCTCCCCAGTTGGAGCCTATGGCCTCTCCCACGTCGGGACCTTCAGGGACTCCCGCCATGTTGGGGGCCATCAGCAGGGTGAACTCAAACCCCTCGGGGTAGCCCGCCTGGGCCAGGAGCTCCTGGGCGCGTTCCGGGTCATAGTCGTAGGCGTAGCCCCTGCCCTCGCACCCGGTCCCGCCAGTGGGGCCGGGGTGGGGGAACCAGCTGTCCTTGCAGTCCGCGCGGTAGGGGGGCACGTTGTGTATGGCCTGAGGTATGGCGGCGTCGCCCCAGAAGGCCTTCCTTATGGAGTCGCGGTCAATGGCCACGTTCAGGGCCTCCCTGACCAGGGGGTTCCTCAGCGGGTCGTCGGCCGAGTATCCCGGGGCCAGTGGCTCCATCTCGCCCTTGCGCGCTCCCGCCAGAACCTCCGTGGGCTTGTCGTAGTACTGGCCGCCTATGAAGGCGTAGATGTAGAAGCCGGGCAGGGTGCTGGTGGCCACTTCCAACCCCCTCTGAGTGGCTTCGGGCAGAAGGGTCCTGGGCACGTCGGCTATGGCCACCTCGTGGGTCAACAGCATAGCCAGACGGGTCGCGTCCTCCTTCACGAAGAAGAACTGCAACTCGTGGAACTCCGGGGTCTTGCGGTAGTGGTCTTCCACCCGCTCGTGAAGGATGTGCGAGTCGATGACTATCTCCACGAACTTGAAGGGACCCGTGCCTATGGGATGGGCCAGATACCCCTCCTCTCCCACAGCGTCCCAGTAGTCCTTGCTTATCATGCCGGCCACCCACTCCTCGGCCATCCAGAACTCCATGAGGGGCTCCGGCTTGTCCGCGTTCCAGGTGATCTGGTGGTCGCCCGTCACCACGAAGTTCTCTTGGGCGATGCCCAAGTCCTTCCATATGGAGGAACTGGCCAGCGAGTCGTCCCTGCCCAGGGTTTGCACAGTTTGGATAACGTCCTGGGCGGTGAACTCCGTGCCGGTGTAGGTATCGGTGCTGTGGAAGGGCACATCCTCCCTTAGAGTGAAGTGCCACGTCCTACCGTCGGGCTCCATGCCCCACTCGGTGGCCAACTGCTCGTTGGACCACTCGCCGGTGTACCTGTCCATGTAGATGAGGTGCTCGTACATGGGCTTCTGAGGCCCGGTGGAGCTTTGGAAGGTCTTCCACATCATGGTCACCTGGTGGCCCGGCGGCACCATGGCCACCTGGAGCCGTGGGTTCGCCAACTCCCTGGCCGCGGGCGTCGCCATAGCCGTCGGAGCCGGGGTCGCCGTGGGCATGGCCGTCACCGGCGCGCGGGTGGCCGTCGGCGCCGGGGTGGCGGCGGGCGTGGCGTCATCCCCGCCGCAGGCGATGATGAACAGCGCCAAAACCGCCAGGGCCGATATAGCCAGATACGTTTTCTTAGCCTTCAAAATATCTAACATTGTCCTCTCCTTATTCTTATTGGCCGTTGTCAAACGGCGCAGACTGCGCGCATGTTGACAAGGGTTCTTGCAGGTAGGAAAATGCGACGAAACCGGGTTGTCCCATGAGAGAGTACAGCCAACCTCCACTAAATATAAGTCGGCGACTGAACCTTTTGCGCCAAGCTAGCGCCTATTTCCCCGTTTGTCAAGGAATCATACCGGGTTCCTCGAAAAACCCGCGCCATCCGATTATCCTATCCAGTGAGACTTTGCGGCGGCGCTGAGCGTGACGGCCGGCAAGTTTCCACCAAAACAGGAGGCTGACAAGTGACGACTCGAGAGACCAACGGCAAGGAGCTATTCAACGAGGCCCGCTTTCGTACTCTGCTAAGGCAGGAGGACGTAGCCGCCGTCATCGCCTCAAGCCCGGCCAACATCACCTACACCTCGGGCTATCACAACGTGGACATGAAGCTGCTGCCGGAGCGGATGAAGGCCGTGATCTGGCCCCAGGAGGGCGCCCCGACCCTTATGCTCAACGGCAACCGCAACACGGTGGACACCTTTATTGAGGACGTGCGCCGCTATCCCCTGTACGAGGGCGTTCAGGACCCGGGCCTGTGGGCGTTGGTTGAAGTCCTGCGGGGCATGGAGTTCGTCGACGAGAAGGTGGGAATCGAGACGCGGTACGTGACGACTCACACCCTGCGCGCGCTTGAGCGGGAGTTCCCCCGAATTAGCTGGGTGGACGCCGACGACCTGTTGGAGCGCACGCGGCAGGTGAAGACCCCGGCGGAGATAGACCTGCTGCGACGGGCCGCTCGGGTGACCGACAAGGCCATAGCCATGGCCTACCGCGGCGCGCGGCCCACCGACACGGAGAAGTCCGTGGGCGACGCCATGAGCTATAACGTGATGCGCTTCGGCGCCGACATCGTCGCCTTCAACATCCTGGCCTCGGGCAAGCGGATAACCGCCGGCCATCACACCGGCGCGCCGGAGCCGCTGGAGGCGGGGGGACTCATGCGCTGCGACTTTGGCGCGTCCTTCCAGGGGTACTACACCGACCTGGCCAGGATGGCCGTTGTGGGCAAGCCCTCCCAGCGTCAGAAGGACACCTACGCCCGCTACCTTGACGTGCACCACCGCACCCTCGACTACGTGAAGCCCGGCGTCACCGGCGAGGAGATCTACAACTTCGCCTGCGACGCCTACGTCGAACACGGCCTGAACCTTCCCAGCATGGGCGGACACAGCATCGGCCTTATAATCCACGAACGCCCCGTCATTATCCCCGGCGACTCGTGGGAGGTGGAGGAGGGGATGGTCATGTGCATTGAGACGGTCAGTTCCGTGGATGAGCACAACGAGCATTACCACTTGGAGGACATGGTGGTGGTGACCGCCAACGGCCTGGAGGTGCTGTCGGACTACACCAGCCTAGACGAGCCCATAGAGATCCACTAGGCGGCGCGCATCCATCCTGCCGCGGCCGCCCCCCCGGCGAGGGGAGCCGGCGCGCTTAGGAGCGGGGCGGCTATCGTCGGCCTCTCCTATCCGTCATTCCGCCTGCGTTGCGCCAGGACAACCGGACGTTGGCGCGCGGCGCCCCTCCCCGCCATTCCCGATCTCTCCCTCCGTCATTCCCGCTCCCTTCATTCCGTCATTCCCGCGAAGGCGGGAATCCATCTTTCTTTCCTCCCCTGCGATAGGGCAACCGCGCCTCAACGCACCCCATCCTAACCTTTTCGGCAGGGGAGATGTGACTTTGCAGACCCTCTACTCCCCCACCCCCCGGATTCCCGCCTGCGCGGGAATGACGGAAAAGGGGGCGGGAATGAAGGGAATAGAGAGCGGGGATGGCCCAAGGGCAGGCCGGGATGAGGGAGGGCGGAACCCATCAAGAGTGGGATGGATTCCCGCCTGCGCGGGAATGACGAAGGGGAGGCGCGGGAATGACGGTCGGGCCATGCGCCCCCCTCCGCTTGCCTAATCCTCTAGGATAAGCCTACAATTTGAACCGGCGGCAAGCCCACAATCCAGCGTCAGCGCAGAGAAGAAAAACCGCCTATCGCGACGAATGCGAACCAAAGCCAGCCCAGAGAAGGAAGGCCCATGCTTGAGCAGTTCAAGATAACGGCGGACGACGCCGTAACCGTTGACCCAACCGCCCTCGCCCAGACCACCCAGGGGTTCTTTGAGCGCGTCGGCATCCCCGCCCCCGACGCGCGCGTGGCCGCCGACGTTCTGGTGCGGGCGGACCTGCGCGGGGTGGACACCCACGGCGTCTCCAACATGCTCCGCGTCTACCTGAGCGACCTGAAGAGCGGCGTTATCAACCCCACGCCCAAGGTGTCCGTCGTGCGCGAGACCCCGGCCATCGCCAACCTCCACTCCGACAACGGTCTGGGCGTCGTCGTGACGCCCAAGGCCATGAACATGGCCATCGAAAAGGCCAAGGACGTGGGCGTCGGAATGGTGACGGTGGGCCATGGCCGTCACCTGGGCATGGCCTCCTATCACGCCATGATGGCCTTGGAGCACGACATGATAGGGCTGTGCGTCACCACCGCCGGGCCGCGAATGGCCCCCACCTTCGGCGCGGTGCCCCGTCTTGGGACCAACCCCATCGCCATCGCCGCCCCGGCGGGGACCGAGCCGCCCTTCGTCTTAGACATCGCCACCACCGCCGTGGCGGGTAACAAGATAACCATCGCCCAGCGTCTGGGAACCAAGATCCTTGGCGGCTGGGCCGCCGACGAACGGGGCGTCCCAATCATGGAGGCGATGGACCCGCCTGAGCACGACGTCCCGGCCCTCCTGCCCCTGGGCAGCGTCAGGGAGATGGGCTCCCACAAGGGCTACGGCCTGGCCTGCGTCGTCGACATCCTCAGCGGCATCCTGTCCGGCGGCGGCTACGGCATGTTCCCCGGACGCCCCTACAACCACCACATGGTGAGCGCCTACCGCGTTGACGCCTTCACCGACCTTGACGGCTTCAAGGCGATGATGGACGAGTTCCTCCAGACCCTCAAGGAGACGCCGCCATCGCCGGGCCACGACGGGGTTGTTGTCCCAGGGCATCCGGAGTGGGACACGGAGCAGGAACGCCGGGCCAACGGCATCCCCCTGCACGCGGAGGTCGTCCAGTGGTTCCGGGACACCTGCCGGGAACTAGACGTTCCTTATATTCTGGAGTGACCTGCCTGGAATGACACCCTCGCTTCCTCCCAAAAGGCAAAACCGCGCCGCGTATTGAAAATGCCCGCCAATCCTACTATTATACGGGATGAGCAGTGAGCCCTCACCTCTCATAATCGCAAGGAGGAGAAGCAACCAATGGTAAAGTCCGCCGAAACCCTGGAACGACTCTTCGCCGAAAGCCGGCCCAAGTCCGCCGCCCTCTTCGAAACCGGCAAGGACGTAATGCCGGGAGGCGGCATGAAGAGCCTTGGCTACTCGCCGCCCCTCTACATTGACCGCGCCCAAGACTGCTACCTGTGGGACATTGACGGCCACAGGTACGTCGACTGGTTGAACAACGCCTGCGCCATGATACTGGGTCACAGCCCCAAGGGTGTCGTCGACGCCTTGGACAGGCTGGTCCACAACGGCATCGTCTTCGGGGCGCCCAACACCTTTGAACAGCCCATCGCCGAGCACATCTGCCAGCGCATCCCGTCCATTGAGAAGGTGCGGTTCACCAACTCCGGCACCGAGGCGGTGATGAACACCCTCCGGCTGTGCCGCGCCTACACGGGCAGGACCAAGATAGCCAAGTTTGAGGGAGGATTCCACGGCACCAGCGACGACGCCGAGGTTAGCATAGCGCCACCCATCGACGAGGCCGGCGCGGAGGAGTCCCCCAACGCCGTCGCGGAGTATAAGGGAATCAACCAGGGCGTCATCGACAACATCGTCGTCCTTCCCTACAACGACTCGGAGGCGGTGGACCTCATCCTCACCGAGAACAAGGACGACATCGCCGCGGTCATCTACGACCCCAAGTCGGGCAACTACGAAATCCCCCACGAGTTCCTCCGCTTCGTGGCCGGCAAGTGCAAGGAGCTTGACATCCTGTTCGTGATGGATGAGGTCAAGAGCCTGCGGGTCGCCTACGGCGGCTACCAGCAGCTGGCCGGCGTTGACCCCGACTTGACCACCATGGGCAAGCTGGTGGGAGGCGGGATGCCCGTGGGCGCCTTTGGCGGCAAGGCCAAGATTATGGACATGATGGACAACACCACGGGCGCCACCGGCATAAGCTCCGGCGGCACCTACTCCGGCAACCCCATGACCCTGGCCGCCGGCCTCGCCCACATGGAGGAGGCCACCCCGGAGGTTTACGCCCACCTGAAGGAGCTGGGCGGCAGGCTGACTCAGGGGCTGAAGGACGTGTTCTCCCGCTCGGACGTGCCGGCCCGGATTGTGTCTACGGAGAACATCGTGAGCGCGCATCTGACCCCGGACCCGGTGCGGAGTTACCGCGACATTCTGAAGTTTGACCGGGCCATGCGGCACCGCCTAAAGCTGGGTATGCTTTTGGAGGGCCACTACGCGCGGGAGCTTCAGGAGTTGACCATCTCGTCGCCCATGACTAACGAGACGGTGGACGACTTCCTGGCCTCCTTGGAAAAGGTGCTTCAGGACAAGGACTAGCAGCCAATACCGGTTTATACCTGTTCAACGCAAGGAAGGGCGTCCCTTAGTGGGCGCCCTTCCTTATTGTTAGTCGCTAAGGGCATTTCACCCTGACCTCGTCTCACCCCGCCACCCGCCGGCGCTGACCCCTTTCTCATCATTCCCGCCCTCCTTACGTCATTCCCGCCCCCCTTCATCATTCCCGTTTTCCCTTCCGTCATTCCCGCGCAGGCGGGAATCCATCTTTCCCCCTCCATTACGCCGGGGCGATCGCACAACGGCGCGAATCACCGGCAAGGGCTAGGCTCGTTACGTCCAACCCCACGAAGGGTTTCACTCCTCGTTAGGATGGGAAACGGGAGTGTCCCAGGTAGACGTCTCTGCGAGTGAGGCTGGGGTTTGCATCGGTGGTTTTGGGAGAGGGAGGGGATGGATTCCCGTTTTCACGGGAATGACGGGAGCGGGGGGTGAGGCCCTTTGGAATGGGCCGGTTTGCTGGTAGAGTGTGCTGGTCGGAGCACGTTTGGAGGGTGGCTAATGAAGATAGGGTTCATCGGAACGGGGCGCATCGGCAATCCCATGGCGCGGCACGTTATCGAGGGCGGCCATCAGGTGTCCGTCCACGACCTGACCCGCGCGGCGACGACCAATTTGGAGGAGCTTGGGGCCACGTGGGCGGCCACTCCCAGAGAGGCGGCGTCGGGCTGCGAGGTGGTGTTCACCTCCCTGCCGGGGCCAAGGGAGGTGGAGGCGGCGGCCCTAGGCGAGGAGTCGATTCTGGAGGGCGCCTCCGAGGGGTCGGTCTACGTAGACCTCTCCACCAGCTCCCCACGCCTGGCGCGGCGGATTTACGAGACCTACAAGGCGAGAGGCGTGCAGGTCCTAGACGCTCCGGTGAGCGGCGGCGTTCCGGGGGCCGAAAACGCGAGCCTGTCGATTATGGTGGGCGGCGATAGGGCGGCTTGCGAGCGGGTGAGGCCCGTCCTGCAAAGCTTTGGGGAAAGGGTCATCTACTGCGGGCCGGCGGGCAACGGCATGGTGTGCAAGATATGCAACAACTTGGTCACCCTGAGCTTGGCCGTGTTCCTCCCCGAGGCCCTTACCCTGGGCGTTCAGGCGGGGGTGGAACTGGACACCCTCGCCGGGGCCATCAGCAGCGGGTCGGGGCGCTCCTGGGTGCTGGAGGGGAAGTTTCCCGACACGCTGTTCAGGGGGAACCTGGAGCCCGGCTTCAGCCTAGAGTTGGCGGCCAAAGACATGCGGTTGGCCACGGAGTTGGGGCGCGAGTTGGGACTGCCCATGGAGGCGTCCAATCTGTTTGAGCAGCGATACGTGGAGGCCCTGCGCGCCGGCCTGGGAATGATGGACGCCGACGCGGTGGCCACGCTGTACGAGGGGCGCACGGGCACCAAGTTGAGGACGGACGCCGGCTAGGGGCCGTGTCTAGGCGGCGAGGCTTCCGGGCGGGCCCGTTTCCTGAATGGAGCCGTCGTCTATCCTGAAGACCGAGGCGCGGGCCAGAAACTCCGCGCTGAACGGCTCCAAGTCGGTGGTGGTGATGAGGGACTGGCCGTACCGCAGGGCGCGCTCCAGGGTCTGGGCGCGTCGCTGGGCGTCAAGCTCCGACAGGATGTCATCCAGCAGGACGATGGGTTCCCCCTTGTAAGAAGTAAGGTAGCTGGCCTCCGCCAGGCGCAAGGTGAGGGCCAGGGTGCGGGCCTGACCACGGGAGGAGTATAGGCCCATGTCCACGTCGTTAACCAGCAGCCTGAAGTCGTCGCGGTGGGGGCCAACGGCGGTGGAGCCGAGCTTGAGGTCCCGCCGCCGCGACTCCTCCAGGGCCTTGGCGAAGGCGTCGTCCCCGGGCGTCGCGCTGGGCTGGTAGTCGATGCGCAGGTTCTCGCGGCCACCGGTTAGCTCCCGGAGGGTGTCGCGGGACACGGCGGCGAGGACCGAGGTGGCTTCCACCCTATGCCGGGTAATCAGGGAGCCTTCCTCAACAAGCCCCCCGTCCCAAAAGGCGAGTTCGTTGGCGTTGGAGCGGCCGTCCCTGATGAGCTTCAGGAGTTGGTTTCGCTGGTGGAGGATGCGATGGTATCGTTGCAGCGACCGCAGATACGCGGGGTTCGCCTGGGAGATGAGGATATCTAGGTAGCGGCGGCGCAGCGATGGCGACCCCTGCACCAGGTAGATGTCGTTGGCGGAGAACAAGACCACGTTCATCAGCCCGACCAGGTCGGCGGCCGTGCGCTTGACGCCGCCCACCCGTATCTGCTTGCGCACGGAGTAGGAGGCCGCGTTGGGGTTTCGAAGGGCGGGCGCGGTCTTGAAGGGCTGGTAGCCGACGATGATCCTCGTGCGCCCGTTCTCGCCGGTGACGAGGCCGTCCACGGCGGCCTGCTCCAGGTTGGACGCCGCCTGCCAGTTGACCACCTCCCGCTCATTTTCGGCCCTGAAGGACTTGGATATGGCGAGCAGGTAGATGGCCTCTAGGATGCTGGTCTTGCCCTGGGCGTTGGACCCCAGGAGGATGGTGGGGCCTAGAGGGATGTCGAACTCCAGGGCGGGGAAGCCCCTGAAGTTGACCAGCTTCAGGCGGGATAGGCGCATGGGTTGATGGCTTTGCTCCGGCGAGCGGATGAGGAACTGTGGAAAGGGGCTATCTAGTCGGCCGGTTCAATGGCTTCAATGGCGCGGATCTCCCGCTCCAGAGACTCCACCCTGTCGCTGTCGGAGTCGAAGAGGCCGTAGCAGCGGTCCAGGTAGAGTTTGGCCAGCCGCGTTCCCCTGTCCGACGAGTCCATAGCGGCGTCGATGAGCTTTTCCATGCGGTACTCTTCGGGCAGGTAGCGGGCCAGGGTGCGGAGTTCGCTGTCCGTCTCATCGCGCATCTCCCGGTCCTCGCCCTCCAGTGCGTACCGGAACTTCACCACCAGCTTGGACAGTTCGCCGAGGCGGTCCTTCTCGCCCAAGAAGCTGTACATCACCTCGTTAACCGAAAGGCCGGCGTCGGCGGGTTCCTCGGCCTCGGCCAGGGCCGCGGTGGTCAGGGAGCCGTCAAAGGCCGTCCACATCTCGCTGTACTCCTGGGCTATGGCCCCCACGGCCTGCATTGCGGAGGGCACGTCTTTGGGGGAGTGGGTCCCGCCGTAGATGAGGTCGTCATCCCTGGCCTCGGCGAGTTTGGCGATGCGCTCGTAACTCTCCACCTCCTCCGGCACCGGGGGCATGGGGAAGGAGGATATCTCGGCGTTGGAGGCGGGGCCAAGGGAGGAGGCCAGGAAGGGCGGCACGTACTTGGCTATGTTGACGGGCAGGGGGAATATGGTCACGTAGATGGCGTAGAAGGTCTCGGGGTCAAGGTGGTCTCTGAAGTAGACCAAGGCATGGCCCCTGGGCCTTTCCGGGTCGCCGATTTCAAAGGTTAGAGCCATCTGCGTTCTGAATCTGAATCGGATTGGCGGCGGGGGTGGGCCGCCGCGTTTTGGTTGTTGAAGTATACCCCCTGGTTGGCGATATGGCCATAGGCGGGCGAGGGCCTCGGTTTGACGGGGCCTTGTATGGGATGGCCCTTCTTGAGATGGCCCCATTTATTTATATGTATGGGCGGCGAGAGAGGCCCATCCCTTGAAAGGAACGCCTTATAGCTATACAATCCTCTAACCATGCGCTCCCAGCCAAGACAAGGCCAGTGACTCGCGACGTAGCCATAGTGGGCTTGGGTTGCACAAGCTTTCGCCCCACTTCGCCCCACGCCTCCTACCGCGAGATGATATTTGAAGCCGCCGTCAAAGCCTACAGCGACGCCGGCATCGAGCCAGACCAGGTCGACACCTTCATGTCCGTAAGCGAGGACTACCTGGAGGGCACCGCCATAGTGGATGAGTACGTCCCCGACCAGTTGGGGGCCGTGCTCAAACCCGTCCACACCATCGGCGCCGACGGCATCACCGGCCTGGCCTCGGCCTTCCTACAGATACGCACGGGCCAGTTCGAAGTGGCCCTGGTCGAGGGCCGCTCCAAGGCCTCCAACGTCCTCCACCCGGCCCACATAGACGCCTTCGCCCTGGATCCCGTCTACGTCCGGCCTCTGGAGCTTCACCCCCGTTTTGTGGCCGGGCTGGAGATGCGGGCCTTTCTGGAGGCCACCGGCAACACCGAGGAGCAGGCCGCCGCCGTGGTCGAGAAGAACCGGGGCAACGCCTGCCGGAATCCGATGGCCGCCCACCCGGCCCGGACGTCGGCCCAGGATGTCCTCCGGTCGGCGCCCATAGCCGAGCCTCTCAAGGAGGGGGACGCCGCCCTCCCCGCCGACGGCTCCATCGTCATAATCCTTGCCTCCGCGGAGGCCGCCGCCCGGATGAAGGGCCAACCCGTATACATAGAGGGCGTCGGCTGGGCCCAAGACACCCCGAACATTGAGGAACGCGACTGGTCCCGCGCCGCCTACGCTGAGGAGGCCGCCCGCCAAGCCTACCGCATGGCCAAAATCAGCGACCCCGCCGGCCAGATCCAGTTCGCCGAGGTGGACGACGCCTTCGCCTACAAGGAGTTGCAGCACCTGGAATCCGTCGGGCTGGCCCCCACGGGGATGGCCGGCCGCATGTTGGAACAGGGCGAGTTCTCCCCCGGCGGGCGGCTCCCGGTGAACGCGTCGGGCGGAAGCCTCGGCTGCGGCCACGTCCACGACCTGGCGGGGCTGCGCAGCGTCATGGAGGCGGCCCTCCAGTTGCGCGGCGACGCGGGCGACCGGCAGCTCAACAACCCACGGGTGGGGCTGGCCCAGTCCTGGCGGGGCGTTCCCACCGCCAGCGGCGGCGCGGCCGTGCTCAGCCGGAGGTAACGCTTCCACCATGCCTTATAAAAACAGAGTGGCCGTCCTCGGCGCCGGGCTAACCCGCTTCATGCGCCGAGCCTTGGAGACCCCCAAGGAGTTGGCCTTTCAAGCCGCCTCCGCCGCCCTCCGCGACGCGTCGCTGACCATCTCCGACGTGGACTGCGTGGTTGGAATCACCGCCCCCGACGCCTTCGACGGCGTTCACATGAACGCGGAATACTTCGCCGACGGCGCCGGGGCCAGGGGCAAGCCCTACATGCGGAGCTACGTCGGCGGCGGCTCAGGCGTCTTCGGCGTCATCAACGGCTGGTATCACGTGGCCAGCGGCGACTTCGACACCTGCCTCGTGGTCGCCGAGGAGAAGATGTCCTCCGCGCTGCCCCATCCCCAGGGGGCCTTCAACGCCATCTACGACCAGTTCCTAGAGCGTCCCCTGGGCGTAAACCTCCTGTGGATCTTCGCCCTCGAGATGAACCGCTACATGAGCGCCCACGGCGTCCCCATGGAAACCTTCGCTCAGGTGGCGCGAAAGAACAAGCTCAACGGCATGGACCACCCTTCCTCCCAATCGGGCATCTCCGGCGACTTTTCTATAGAGGAGATAATGGACTCGGAGGTCATGGCCTGGCCCGTCCAACGCCTCATGGTGTCGCCGGTCAGCGACGGCGCCGGCGCGATGCTCCTCGCCTCCGAGGAGTTCGTCAAGAAGCGCGGGCTGGATCCCGTATGGATTGAAGGCGTCGGCTGGAACCTAGACACTTCCTACTGGACTAACCGCGACCTTTACTACCCCAGGTACCTAGAAAAGGCCGCCCTCATGGCCTATGATATGGCTGGCGTGACCGACCCGCGCAAAGAGATTCACGTTGTGGAACCCTACGACCCCTTCGCCTATAAGGAGCTTCACCACCTGGAGGGGCTGCAACTTGCCGACAAGGGCCAGGCCCCCCGGCTGGTTGAGAAGGGCTTTTGGGACAGGGACACCCTCGCCGGCATACCGGCCACCCCCTCCGGCGGGCTGATAGGGGTGGGGAACCCCATCGCCGCCGCGGGGATGATGAAGGTGGCGGAGATATACTGGCAGCTTGAGGGCCGCGCCGGGAAGCGGCAGGTCCGCCGCGAGGCGCGCCGGGGCCTGGCCCAGGCCTGGGGCGACCTCATGCAGGTCGGGACGGTAGTAATCCTTGGAAAGTAGCAGAACGCCGTGAGACCCCTAGCCGGAACCTCTTTAAGCGACCAGGCCCTAACCCAGGGAGAGGCCCTCACCACCAGTTGGAGGGTTAAGGCCGAGTACGCCTGGGACACCGGGGCCGCCGTGGGAAAGTTCCTGGCCGGCCTCAAGGAGGGAAAGGTCCTCGGCGTCCAGTGCTCCGGCTGCGAACGCACGCTGATACCCCCGCGGGCCTTCTGCGAGCTCTGCTTCGCGCCCATCGACCGGTGGGTAGAGCTTTCCGGAACCGGCGTCATCAACACCTTTTCCGTCTCCTTTGTGAACTGGGACGCGACCCGGCGCGACACCCCGGAGATACCCGCCGTCATAGAGATAGACGGGGCAAGCCCGGGTTTGGGAATCCTCCACGTCCTCGGCGAGGTGGGTGAAGACCTGCCCACCGTCCTCTCGAAAGTGGCCATAGGCAAGAGGGTTCAAGCCGTCTGGAAGCCCCAGTCCGAGCGGGAGGGGGCCATCACCGACATCCGCTATTTCAAGCTGGTGGGCTGAGGCGCGCCGTGTCCACCCAACCCCACTACTCCACCGCCCCCGGGAAGGCCCTGGGAAACATACCCATCCATCACAGGTACACCGTGGGGGTGGCCGGCGAACGGTTCTTCAAGGCCATGCGGGACCGCAAGGTCATTCTGGCCGCGGCGTGCTCAAGCTGCCGCCAGAGGTTCCTGCCCCCAAAGATTTACTGCGAGATATGCTTTGTGGAAACCGGCGACTGGTCGCCGGTGGAGGGGCCGGCCCGCGTTAAGTCCTTCACCCTTCTCCACCGCTCCTTGGACGAGGAGCCGCTTACGCAACCCGTGGCCGTGGCCCTCATCGTCTGGGACGGCGTTAGGGGCGGCATCCTCCACCGCGTCGGCGGACTTGAGGACCCGTCGCAATTGAAGACCGGCCTCCTCGTGGAGCCTTGTTGGGCCGACGAGCGCGCCGGCGGCGTCAACGACATCCGGTTTTTCGCGCCCGCCAACCCTTAGCCCCCTAAAGGAGTAACTATCCATGCCGCTACAGCGCCACAACCCGGAGGGCATCTCCCCGCCAAGGGGGTTCACCCACGTGGTCAGGGCCGGTGAGGTCATCTACGTCGCCGGGCAGGTCGGCCGGAGGCCCGACGGCTCCCTGGCCGGGCCGGACATCGCCTCCCAGACTGACCAGGTCTTCCTCAACCTCAAAACGGCCCTTGAATCCCAGGGCGCCGGGTTTGACGACGTGACCAAGATAACCGTCTTTCTGACCCGCCGGGAAGACATCCCCGGGTTCAGGACCGCGCGTGACAAGCATCTGACGGGGGACCCACCCGCCAGCACGCTGCTTCTGGTGAGCGGGCTTGCGGAACCCGACTTCCTGGTAGAAGTCGAAGCCACCGCTCACATCCCCTCCTAAGCCGAGGGCCGCGGTTGCCCCTCATGCCGTCCTCACTCTTTCCGTCATTCCCACGCAGGCGGGAAGGGCGCGTGCGCCCACTTAAGTTTTGAAGAGCGTTGGTTCTGCGGCGCGAGGTTTCTGCCGTCCTCACTCTTTCCGTCATTCCCGCCCTCTTTTCCGTCATTCCCGCGCAGGCGGGAATCCATCTTCTACGCCTCTATTGCATCAAGGTGACGACACTCGGCATCACGCCGCCCTTTCCCTCACCAAGGGGAGGGACTGAGCTCCACACATGCCCTTAGGGGGATGAGGGCAGGCGGGTGTGGCTTCCAGCCCCTCCTCCTCAAGGGATGGATTCCCGCCTTCGCGGGAATGACGAAAGGGAGGTGGCGCGCGCCGTGGCGTGGTTGCGACGGCGTAACGGGTGTGGCTTCCAGCCCCTCCTCCCGAAGGGATGGATTCCCGCCTTCGCGGGAATGACGGGAAAGGAGGCGCGGGAATGACGAAAGGGGGGCGCGGGAATGACGGGAGGGACGCAGAGGGCGGGAATGGCGAGAGGGTCGGGATGAGGGAGTGAGAGGAAAGGGCAGTGATAGCGGGCTGTGGGGGTGGGGTGGTTGGCGGCCGGCGATGGGGGCAGGCTACCGGGGGAGGGCCAGGTTCACGGCCTCAACGTAGTCGGAGGGGTCCAAAAGTTGCTGCGCCACCGTGGTGGTTATGTCATGCAGACCTCCGGCGGCGAAGGCCAAAATCACGGTCACCGCGGCAACGGCGGCTATCGGCATCAGCAGCCGGCCCTGGGCCATGGGCGAGACGTGAGCGGCCGGCGCTCCTTTGGCCTCGCCCCAAAAGGCCCACTGCCATATCTTAAACATGACGAAAAGGGTTATGAAGCTGGCGCAGAGGGCCGCCGCGACGATGGCGTATCCTCCAATTGAGCCAACCTGAAGGCCGGACTGGAGGAGGGCCAGCTTGGCCCAGAAGCCGCTGAAGGGGGGCGCCCCCGATAGGGACAGGGCCGGGATGAGAAAGAGAACGGCCAGGAACGGGTAGGCCGCCGCCAAGCCGCCGAGCCGGTAGATGCCCCTGGCGCCGCGGAGCCGCTCCACCACGGCGGCGACCGAGAATAGGGCGGCCTTTACGGGCATGTACTGGAGCATGAAGAAGACGCCGGCGGAGACGGAGGCCACGGTGAACAGTCCCAGGCCCATGAGTATGAATCCAACCTGGCTTATGATGTCCCAGGTGAGGATGGAGCGGAACCCCCTCTGGGCCACGGCGCCAAGGGCCCCCAAGACCATGCTGAGGCCGGCCATGGACAGGAGAACGGGTTGGAAGAAGTCCTGGTCGTGTCCCAAGACCAGGGTGAAGACCCTAATTATGCTGTAGACCCCCACCTTTGTCAGGACGGCCCCAAAGAAGATCGCCACGCCCGAGGGGATGGCGACGTAGGCGCCGGGCAGCCAGAAGTGGAGGGGAACGACGGCCGCCTTGATTCCAAAGGCGACCAGGAGCAGGGCCGCCACGGGGGTGATTACTCCGCCGCCCCCGGCCTCGGCCACCCTCACGGACAGGTGGGCCATGTTCAGCGTGCCCAACTCCCCGTACAGGAGTCCGACCCCAACAAGGAACAGGCTGGAGGCCACCACGTTAATGACCACGTACTTGAAGGCGGCTTCCATCTGAAGTTTCTGCGCGCCGATGGCCATGAGCGCGTAGGAGGCCAGCAGTGTGACCTCAAAGAAGACGAAGAGGTTAAACAGGTCGCCGGTCATAAAGGCCCCGTTGACGCCCGCCAAGAGGAAGAGCATGAAGGGATAGACCCGCTTCTGCTGCGCCGGTTCCTGGACCAAGCCTATCAGGGCCAAGGCGACGATGGCGACTAGGGCCGTGGCCGAGACCATGGAGGCGCTGAAGAGGTCGGCCACGAGGACTATGCCGAAGGGGGCCGGCCAGTTTCCCAAAGTCGAGGCCAGAATGCCGTCGGCCTGCACGGTGAACAGGGTGTAGAAGGCGACGACGGCTACGGCGGCGGCGACCGTCACGCTTACGGCCCTGGCGACGGGCAGCCTTCCCCACGCTATGACCAGCAGGATGGCCCCGGCCAGGGGCAGCAGGACCGGGGCCACTAGCAGGAAATCGGTCATCCCCGCAGGTCCCTCATGTCGTCAAGGTCGTCGCTTCCCGTCTTCCTGTGGGCCTGAAAGGCTATGGTGACGAGAAAAGCGGCCACCCCGAATCCTATGACTATGGCGGTGAGTATCAGGGCCTGCACCAAGGGGTCGGCGAAGGTCTGGAGACTGATGTCCTCCTGAACGATGGGCGTCCCCCCCTTTCGAAGCCGCCCGACGATAAATATGGTGAGGTTGGCGGCGTGGGACAGGAGCAGCAGCCCGATGACCATCTTGATGACGCTTCGCTGGAGCAGCAGGAAGAGGCCGCCGCCCGCCAGCGCTCCAACGGCTATGGAGAGGGGTATCTCCAACCTACTCCTCCCTCAGGGCAAGAATGGCCGTCATAAGGCCGCCGACAACCAGCATAAAGATTCCCAGGTCAAAGGCCTGGGCCAGGGAGAACTCCATTTTGGAACCGAGAACCGGCACGTTGACCGAGCCGTGAAAGCTGGTCAGGAAGGGGAATCCCCAAAGGATGGGCGCGAATCCCACCACGACGGAGAGGAGGAGTCCCAGGCCAAGGATGAGTCTGTAGGGCAGCCGCAGGAACGTGGGGACTTGGTGGAAGCCGTGGGCCAGGTACTGGAGGGCTATGGCGCCGCTCACCAGAACCCCGGCGATGAAACCGCCTCCCGCCCGGTTGTGGCCGCTCAGCAGGAGGTATAGCGCAATAACCAGGATGAGGGGAAAGGTCAGTGAGGTGACGGTCTTGAGGAGGGGGCCTCGTTCCATGTCAGACCCGCTCCTTGGCCGCGCGGACCATGACGAAGATGGCCAGGGCCGCAATGGCTACCACGGCTATCTCGCCCAGGGTGTCGAAGCCGCGGAAGTCGACAAGGATGGTGTTGACCACGTTCTTGGCCTTGGCCATCGCCGGGCTGTTTTCTATGAAGAAGGGGGATATCGATGGGCTTTGCGGAGTCGCTAAGACCGACAGGAGCAGCAGGGTGACAAGCCCGCCAAAGGCCACGGAGAAGAGGGCTTGCAGGGTTATGGCCGGCCTTGACGCCGAGACGTTGAACAGCTTTAACATGCGGCTCAGGGCCAGCATCAAGAGGACCATGGCAAGAAGCTCCACCACGATTGAGGTGATGGCCAGGTCAGGGGCGCTGTACAAGGCGAAGGCCGCCGCCACCAAGGAGCCAACGAATCCGAGGACCAGCACAAGGTCCAGGGGGCGTCGTCGGAACAGAAGGGCCACGGCTCCCAGCGTGACGAGGCCGGCAAGGGCGTAGTCCAGAACTCCAAGGTTGACGCCTTCGGCCAAGTCCGCTAATGGAGGCGGCGCCGAGACCAGAAGACCCGCCGCGACGAGGGCCATAACCACGGCCATTATGACAACAAGATAGACGCGGAGGTCTCCGTTCTGAAGGCGGAGGTATATCCGGGGCACAGTCCTGCAGCTGAGGCCGACGATGTACCGGTAGCCCAAGTCAAGGGTCAGGTGGGTCGTGAGGGGGGCGAGCAGGCGGTTGATTATCTCCATGCGCCAGTAGACCCCGATGCCCAGCAGTATGGCCAGGGCGCTGAGGGCAAGGGGAAGGGTGAGGCCGGGCCAGAAGTAGAGGGAGACGTGGACGGGCTTCTGGGTGATGGATTCAACGGCGGGGGAGATGATGGCTCCTACCAGAGCGGGGTAAACGCCAATGACAAGGGCGGCCAGGGCCAGGACTGAAGGCGGGATGAGGAGGGGCAGCGGCGCCCACCGCCGGGGGCCAACGGCATCGCCCCTGCCTCCCCAGAAGGCGCCCAGCAGGAACTTCATGGAGTAGGCCAGGGTTACGGCGCTGCCAATGACCAGGATGGCCGTCATCAGCCAGCCCGACAGCCCGGCAGAGGCGACGGAGGCCTCAATCAGGGCCTCCTTGCTGACGAATCCGCTCAGGGGCGGTATGCCCGCCAGGGAGAGGGACACAACGGCGGCGACGGCGGCCAGGCCCGGAATGACCCAGGCGAGTCCTCCCAGGGGCCTGAGGTCTCGCGTGCCCACCAGGTACTCGATGGTCCCGGCAACCAGAAAGAGGCCCGCCTTGAAGATGGCGTGGCTCATAAGGTGCAGGGTGGCGGCCTTCACCGCCAACTCCGTGCCCAGCCCGTACAGGGCGACCATCATCCCCAGTTGGCTTATGGTTGAGTAGGCCAGCAGCCCCTTCAGGTCGCTTTCGCGCAGGGCCAGGAAGCCGCCTATCAGAAGGGTGGCCAGTCCCAGAGTGATGAGGGTCCACTCCCACAGAGGCACGCTGGCGAAGAGGGGGGTTAGGCGCGCGACCAGGAAAACTCCTCCCTTGACCATGGTGGCTGAGTGCAGGTAGGCGCTGACGGGGGTTGGCGCGACCATGGCGGAGGGTAGCCACGAGTGGAAGGGGAAGATGGCGGACTTGGTGAGGGCGCCAAGGATGACCAGAATGACTATGGGAATCAGAAGCGGGCTGTCGCGCAGCTCCGCGCCCCTAGACCAGATCTCCGTCAGCTCAAAGGTGCCGAGGGTGACGTAGATGAGGATGAAACCGGCCAGCATGGCCAGGCCGCCCAGAATGGTGACCGCCAAGGCCTTCACCGCGTTCCATCGCGCCTCCTCCTGGCTGTCGAAGAGTCCAATGAGGAAGAAGGAGCTTATGGTGGTCATCTCCCAGAAGAAGTACAGGAGGATGAGGTTGGAGGAGGTGACCAGGCCAAGCATTGCCCCGGCGAACACAAGCATCCAACTGTAGAACTTCACGCGGCGCGGGTGCTCGGACATGTACCGCTGGGAGTAGGCGAAGATGAGGAAGCCGACGCCCGTTATGAGGAGGGTGAAAAAGAGGGCGTACCCGTCAAGGAGCAGGGATAGGTGCGCGCCAAGGGCGGGAACCCACGGGAACGTGAAGGATGGATACCGGCCGTTGGAGACCTCCGGTATCTGAGACACGGCCAGGGCGAAGAGGAGGGCCGCGACCCCGGCGGAGAAGACGCCCAGGTTCCGGCGCAACAGGCCGGGGAGGAACGGAATCAGCGCGCCCGCGGCGGCGGGGAAGGCAAAGAAAAGGAGAATCATCGCCGCTATATCCTAGTGTACGGATAGCTTAACAACAAGGTGTGCGGGCCGCCCCCCCCCTCCGTCATTCCCAACCCGCCTCTCCCTTTCCGTCATTCCCGCGCAGGCGGGAAGGGCACGTGTGCCCACTTTGTTTTGAAGAGCGCTGGCTCTGCGTCGTAGGCTTCCTGGATTCCCGCGCCGGGCCGGCCTGACGGTCGGTAGCGCAAATGCGGGAATCCATCCCCCGCCAGCGTTGCGCCGGGCCAATCGCGCGCCGTCGCGCGCTCCCCATCCATCCGTAAGGGCCGCCCTCTTATCCGTCATTCCCGCGCAGGCGGGAATCCATCCCCCGCCAGCGTTGCGCCGGGCCAGCCGCGCGCAGGCGCGCGCTCCCCATCCGGCCGTAAGGGCCGCCCTCTTATTCGTCATTCCCGCGCAGGCGGGAATCCATCCCCTCCTTGCGGCCAAGTAGCCGATAACCGACTCGTTAGAGGACACCCTGCCCGGGTGTCGCTATAACGAGACTTGCCATTGCCGGCGCGGGGATCCAAGGCGTCGCAGCCCTGTCGCAGCGGCGGTAAGAAAGATGGGTTCCCGCGCAGGCGGGAAGGGCACGTGTGCCCACTTTGTTTTGAAGAGCGCTGGCTCTGCGTCGTAGGCTTCCTGGATTCCCGCGAGGGCCGGCCTGACGGTCGGTGGCGCGAATGCGGGAGGGGCCGGTTCGGACTCCCGCCTTGACACGGCCTTCAAGGGCTGAGTAACATCATGGGGAAGGGCCAGCCGGCAACGCTGGCGATCCGATAGAGGGGAGGGATGGATTCCCGCCTGCGCGGGAATGACAGATAAGAGCGGGAAGCCGAAGCTCCTGACGCAGAGCCAGCGCTCTTCAAAACAAAGTGGGCACACGTGCCCTTCCCGCCTGGGCGGGAATGACGGAAATGGAAGAGCGGCGGGGGCGGGAGTGAGGGGAGAGGGGAGCACAAAAAGACGGTTTTCAGGGAGGTAACGATTGAAGAGCATTAGCATCGACCGCGGCAAACCCTTGGCCCAGGAGCCGGACACCGGACACAACCGGTGGCACCCGGACATTTCGCCGGTCGTGGAGGCGGAGGAGGGCGAGGAGGTGGTCCTGGAGACCCGGGACGCCCTCGACGGCCAGTTGAATCCCGCCACCACGGAGGCCGACTTCGGCGGCATTCAGCCGGGGGCCATCCACCCCCTCACCGGCCCCGTGCTGGTGAAGGGCGCGGAGCCCGGCGATCTGCTGGAGGTCGAGTTCCTGGACGTCGCGCCTCAGCCCTGGGGCTTCAGTTCCATCATTCCCGGCTTTGGGTTCCTCCGCGACCTGTTCACCGAGCCGTTCATGGTCCACTGGACCATCGCCGAGGGTTGGGCGACTTCCCCGCAGATACCCGGCGTCAGGATACCCGGCGCTTCCTTCATGGGGGTCTCCGGAGTCGCGCCGTCGCACCGGCAGCTAGAGGAGTGGAACGCCAGGGAGCGTGCCCTGATAGAACGCGGCGGGATGGCCCTGCCGCCGGAGTCCGAAGGAGCCGTTCCCGCCGCCGGCGGCCCGGCGGTCGACGGCCTGCGCACCCTGCCGCCCCGGGAGAACGGCGGCAACTTTGACGTGAAGCAGCTTTCAAAAGGTTCCAAGCTGTTCCTGCCGGTGGCCGTGGACGGCGCCCTGTTCTCGACGGGAGACGGGCACTTCGCCCAGGGCGATGGGGAGGTGTGCGTCACGGCGGTGGAGATGGGGGCCACGGCGTCGGTCAGGTTCAAGGTCCTGAAGGGAGAGGCGCGGCGGCACAACATCCGGTGGCCGCGCTTCAGCCGCGACGACTACTTCATCGACCCCGAATGGGGCGCGCCCAAGAACTTCATCGCCACCATGGGGATGCCCGTGACGGACGAGGGGGTGAACGACGGCGAGAACCTGACCCTGGCGTGCCGCAACGCCCTCATCAACATGATAGACCTCCTCCAAGAGCGGGGCTTCAGCCGCAATCAGGCCTACGTCATTTGCAGCGTGGGCGTCGACCTGAAGATAAGCAACGTGGTTGACGTGCCCAACTACGTGGTGTCGGCCTTTCTGCCCTTGAACATTTTCCAGGAGTGAGGGAACGGCCTTAGCGGGATAGGGAGGCGGTCTTGAGGAGATAGCCTCGGCGGTCCATGGGGAAGCGGCCGGACAGCAGAAAGGTCCTTCCCGTTTGGATGGAACCGAAGCCGTGGCGCTCCCTCACCCTGTCCATGACCGCCGAAAGCTCCACGAACTTGTCGTCCTCCTGCCTGAAGAGGGCCGGCTGAGTGGCCTGGGGGGACAGGTCCGACACGGTTATGCCGATGAGCCTCACCTGTTGCTTGCGCTCTCTGAGGATTCGCAGAAGGATATCCGCCCCCGCCCGGTAGACGCCATCGTCGTGGGAGAGGGGGCGGGCCAGCGCGCGCTGGTGGGAGACGGTTTGGAAGTCGGAGAAGCGCGCCCTCGCCGATACGCAGCGGGTCATTTTCCCCTCGCGGCGGAGTTGGGCGGCCACCCGCTCGGCCAGATATCTCAGGGTGGAGAGGAGGAAGGACAGGTCGGCGGTGTCGCGGTGAAAGGTGGTCTCGCGGCCGATGGACTTGGGCGGTTCCGGCCCGTGGACGGGGGAATGGTCCTCGCCCTTGGCCCAGAGATGCAGCAGGTCGCCCCAGGCTCCAAAGGCCCGTCGGAGGGCCGCGGGGGAGACGCCGGCCAGGTCGCCCACCGACTTGACGCGGAAGAGCTTGGCCAGGGTCGCCGCGGTCTTCTCCCCCACCCCCGGCAGGTCTCTAATGGGCATGGGCGCCAGGAACCGGGCGTCCATGCCGTGGCCAACCTCCACCAAGCCGTCGGGCTTCCCGTATTCCGAGGCCACCTTGGCGGTGACTTTGGAGGAGGCGACGCCTATAGACGCGGTCAGGTCCAGGTCGCGGCCCACCCGCCGCTTCATCTCCTCAGCCACCAGGCGTGGGGGGCCGTAGAGGGATTCGAAGCCGGTCATATCCAGAAATGCCTCGTCCATTCCGAGAGGCTCCACGAAGGGGGTGTAGGATGCGAGGAGGTTGTGGAACCTGTGGGAGACGTCGGCGTACCGCTCATACCGTCCCGTGAGGTAGACGGCCTGAGGGCATAGGCGGTAGGCCTGGGTGAGGGGCATCCCGGCGCGGAGTCCGAAGGGGCGGGCCTCGTAGGAGGCGCAGGTGACGACCCCCCGGCTGTTGGCCTCGCCGCCAACCACCACGGGCTTGCCCCTGAGCGAGGGGTCCCTGGCGCGTTCCACCTCCACGAAGAAGGCGTCGAGGTCTATGTGAAAGATGCGTTTCATGGCGCCGCATTCCTGGCTCTAAAGTTCTATTGTAAGGGAGCGGGTGGAAGAGGTCAAGCCGTCATTCCCGCCCCCCTTTTCCGTCATTCCCGCACCCACCCTCCGGCATTCCGGCCCCCCTTTTCGTCATTCCCGCGCAGGCGGGAATCCAGGAAGCCCCCCAGCGCAAAACCAGCGCTCCGCAAAACTAAGTGGGCACGCGTGCCCTTCCCGCGCAGGCGGGAATCCATCTTTTTTGCCCCGTTGCGACAGAGCAACCGCGTAACGATGCGCTGGGACGGGGGGGCTGCGGCTCAGCCGTGGAGGGGTGTCCCTACGGGCGGCGCCGGAGTTCGGGGCGTTGGTTTTGCGCTGGGCGGGAATCCATCCCCTCCGTTGCATCGCAAAACCAACGCTCCGCAAAACTAAGTGGGCACGCGTGCCCTTCCCGCGCAGGCGGGAATCCATCTTTCTTGTCCCCGTTGCGAGAGAGCAACCGCGTACCGATGCGCTGGGACGGGGACTGCGGCTCAGCCGTGGAGGGGTGTCCCTACAGGCGGGGGGCGGGGCTTGGGGCGTTGGTTCTGCGATGGGGCCTTCCTGGATTCCCGCCTGCGCGGGAATGACGAGAGGGGGAGGTGGCAGGCGGTGTCATGGTGTCGGCGCGGTTGGCCGGGCGCAACGGAGGGGATGGATTCCCGCCTGCGCGGGAATGACGGACAGGGGGGCGGGAATGCCGGATGGGAGGGGGAAACGGGAATGTCAGGGAGAGTAGGCGGAAAGGGGGGGCAGAGAGGGAGCGCCGGGAGAAGGGGCTAGAATCGCCAGGCGGGGAAAGGGGGCGCTGGGTTGACACCACCTTCAGCCTCTCCTTAAGATGGCTCCAATCCTGGATACCAAGGAGTTTGTATGGTTGATTTGCGAAGGGCCGCCGCCATTGTGGGCATTTACGAGCATCCCGCCAGATACGCTCCCGACAAGAGCGAGCTTCAGATTCAGGCCGAGAGCGTCATTAAGGCGTTGGAGGACGCCGGGTTGAGCAAGAAGGACGTGGACGGCCTGTTCTCCTCCTCCATGTCGGTTCGTATGGCCAACCTGTCCCTGGCGGACTACATGGACCTGTACCCCAAGCATCTGGACGACACCAGCGTGGGCGGGGCCTCTTTTGAGTTTCACCTCGGCCACGCGGTCAGCGCCATCGCCTCGGGCCGCATCGACGTGGCCGTCATCACCTACTCGACGCTGCCGCGCTCCGGCGGGATATCCATAGGCACCGGCGGCGCTGCGCGGCTGGGCGCGCCCCGGCTCAACCCCGCGCCCGACAGCTTCGAGGAGCTTTACGGCCTCACCACCGTGGGGCTGTACGCCATGCTGGCCCAGCGTCACATGCACCTGTACGGCACCACCTCGGAGCAGTTGGGGGAGATAGCCGCCGCGACCCGGAGTCACGCCGCCCTGAATCCTCAGGCCCTCTATCGTGACCCGATAACCCCCCAGGACGTGGTGAACTCGCGGATGATTTCGGACCCCCTTCACCTGCTGGACTGCTGCGTCATCAGCGACGGCGGCGGGGCCGTCGTGCTGGCCTCCCCCGAGGTGGCGAGGAGTTGCAGGAATACGCCGGTATGGGTCCTGAGCCAGGCGGAGGGGGTGGCCCACCAGGGCGCCGGACGCCGGGATCTGATGAATTTGGCGGCCGCTCAAACGGGCGGGCCGGCCATGGCGGCGGCGGGTGTGACCCACGACGACTTCGACATGGCCATGATCTACGACTCGTTCACCATCACCGTTCTGATGACCCTGGAGGACCTGGGCTTCTGCAAGAAGGGCGAGGGCGGGCAGTTCGTGTCGGGGGGGCGCATCCGGTTGGGCGGGGAACTGCCCATCAACACCGACGGGGGCGGCCTCTCCTCGAACCACCCCGGCATGAGGGGACTCTTCCTGCTGCTGGAGTCCACCCGCCAGCTTAGGGGCCAGTTCGAGGGAACGGAACGTCAGGTTCCCAACTGCAAACTGGCCCTCGTGCATGGCACCGGGGGCACCCTGGCCGCTCGTCACAGCGGCGGCACGGTGGTGTTGGCGAGGGACTAGCCGCGAGGGGCCAAGGAAGGTTCCAACAGGCATTATTAGGGAGGAGTTGGAGATGACCGAGTGGAAGAGACCGCTGCCGACGATAACCGGCGAGACCATGCCCTACTGGGAAGGGTGCCGCCGTGGGGAGCTTCTGATACAACGCTGCCAGGACTGCCACGAGTACCAGTTCTACCCCAGGGGGATTTGCGCCAACTGCTTTACCGGGAAGATCAAGTGGGTTAAGGCCAGTGGGAAGGGCGCGGTTTGGACATTCACCGTCACGCGGCAGAACCGGACGCCGGGTTTCGACACGGGGCCTTACGTCCTGGCCCTGGTGGAGCTTGAGGAAGGGGTCAAGATGTTCTCCAACATCGTTGAGTGCGACCCCTTTGAGGTCAGGATAGGGATGCCCGTTGAGGTGACCTTCGTTAAGGCCAACAGTCAGGTGACGACGCCCTTCTTTAGGCCGGCGGGATAGGAGGAGGCATGGACTGGCTTGAACTCTGCTACATGAGCGTTGAGGAGCTTGCGCCCCTCATCAGGGAGAAAAAAGTGTCGCCGGTGGAGGTGACACGGGCGCATCTGAAGCGCATAGACGCGACGGAACCGACCCTGAACGCCTTCATCACCCTTATGGATGAGGAGGCCCTGGAGTCCGCCAAGCAGGCGGAGGCTGAGATACAGTCGGGGCGATACCGCGGCCCCCTACACGGCGTGTCCCTGGGTCTAAAGGACCTATACTACACTAGGGGGACCCGCACCACCTCCGGGGTGAGGGTCTATGAAGAGTTCGTCTCCGATTACGACAGCACGGTGACGAGGAGGCTCTTGGACGCGGGGGCTATCCTGTTGGGAAAGCTGAACCTGGCGCCCCTGGCCATGAGCGGCAGGGGGGAGAACCCCTACTTCGGCGACGCCCTGAACCCTTGGAGCGCCGGGGTGATTCCCGGCGGATCGAGCAGCGGGTCCGGGGTGGCGGCGGCGAGTGGACAATGCACTATAACCATGGGTTCCGACACGGGCGGCTCCATTCGCATACCCGCCTCCTTCTGCAATCTGGTGGGGCACAAGCCCACCTACGGGGTGGTGAGCCGGTACGGGGTGAGTCCCCTGTCATGGAGCCTGGACCACTGCGGCCCCATGACCCGGACGGTCATGGACTGCGCCCTCACCATGAACGCCATAGCGGGCCACGACCCCAATGACCCGTCCTCCTCAAGGGTCGCGCCGCCGGACTACGCCATCGCTTTGAAGAGCGGGGTCAAGGGGCTGCGGGTGGGGATTCCCAAGGAGTTCTTCGAGTGGCCTATGGAGCCGGAGGTGAGGGACGCGACGCTCAAGGCCATAGACGTCCTCAGGGAGTTGGGGTGCGAGGTCAGGGATGTGTCTTGGCCCAACTTCTACGACGCCGTGACCATGGGGCACCTGATATCCATAACCGAGGGGTCGTCCATACACGCGCCGATGGTGCGGAGCCGGGGTTCCGAGGAGGTCGACGCCATCCTGAGGAAGTTCCCACGCATAGAGGCGGGGTTGATGATATCGGCCGTCGACTATTTGCAGGCCCTGAAGCTGCGCCGCAGTTACACGCTGGCGACCCACCGGGTGATGGAGGGTCTTGACGCGCTGGTGGGGCCTACCATGCCGATGACGCCCTTCCCGCTAGGCGCGGCAGAGGTGCGGCTGGAGGACAGGACTTTCGCCGCGGAGAAGGCTATACCCATCTACACCCGCCCCTACGACCTGAACGGGTTCCCGGCGGTGACGGTCCCGTGCGGGTTCTCCTCCGACGGGCTGCCCATCGGTTTGCAGATAGCCGCGCTGCCCCACCGGGACGACGTGGCCCTGCGCGCGGCCTATTCCTACCAGGAGGCCACGGACTGGCATAAGCGCAGGCCGCCTATCTAGGCAGACCGCGTGATGGCCTGCGGATTCCCCCATTAAATGGCGAGAGGCCGGATGGCATAGGGCCGGGGGCGATTGACAGGGCTAGGCGCCAATGGTTGAATAGGGGTGTTGAGGCAGCCTGCACATTCAGCGATGGAGAGGGCCGAACATGCGGAACGGATTCAGGGTGATTGACGCGGATGGGCACTTCTACGAACCCGCGGACCTTTGGGACAGGTACATAAGCCCCGCCTTCTACGAGCGCAGGCCGAAAGTGGCCAGGATGCTGGGCAACTCGATGATACAGTTTGAGGGCGAGGAGGGCGGCGTGTCGCGCTCCAAGTCCCTCTTCTCCCAGATGGACGCCAAGTTCGGCCACGCCTTCCGCGACAACTGGAGCATGGAGAGCCGCCTGAAGGACATGGATAACGAGGGGTGGGACATTCAGGTGTGCCTGCCCACCAAGGCGGTGTCCCTGCCCGACTTCGTGGAGCCGGAGGTCCAGGGGGCCATGTGCTTGGCCTACAACGACTGGGCCCACGACTTTTGCAGCGGCGCCCCGGAGCGGGTCAAGTTCACGGCCACCCTCCCCGGTCACGACGTGGGCCAGATGGAGGCGGAGGCCCGGCGGGCGGTGGCCGAGTTGGGGGCCGTGTCCGTCTTCCTGCCCAAGGCCATCCCCGACAAGATGTGGCATCACCCCGACTACAACCCCGTGTGGGAGGCCATCGTGGAGATGGACGTTCCGGTGTCGGTGCACGGCACCAGCAGCGCCAGCGGCAACCCGTGGGCCAACGCCCGCTACAACCCCCTGGGAGGGCCGTTCATCGCCCTGGGGCAGGCCATCGGCTTCCCCTTTGAAAACATGATGAACCTGGGCCACTTTATGTATAGCGGCATCCTAGACCGGTTCCCCACCCTCAAGCTCCTCATCCTAGAGGCCAACTCCGGCTGGGTCCCCTTCTGGCTCAACCGCCTGGAAAAGTACTGCGAGGGCCGGCAGTCCGTATTCTTCGACCAGCATCCCCTCAACCTCTCGCCACAGGAGTACTTCCTCAGACAGTGCGCCGTGGCCGCCGACGCCGACGAACCTTCCATTAAGTACGTTGTCGACTACATTGGCGACGACAACATCGTATTCAACACCGACTACCCTCACCCCGACGCGCCGGCCACATCGGAACCCCTGGCCAACATGATGGAGCAGCCCCTCTCCGACGAGTCCAAGCGCAAGATACTGTGGGACAACTCCGTGAAGATTTACGGGGAACGGCTGGTGGCCGGCCACCCCATGGCCAAGGGGTAAGACATCCACGGGAAAAAGCACACAGCATAGGACGATGGTTATGAGGCATATTCACAGGCTTATGAGTTACAAATCGCGCTGGGCGGTGGGCGGTCTGGCCCTGTTGACCGCCGCGATGCTGGCCTGCGGCGGTGGAGACGCGGCGACCCCGGCTCCTACCCCGGCGCCCACCGAGGCCCCCGCCGCGGCGGCCACGGCCATCGCAACCGCTGCGCCGGCGGGTGGAGGCGCGACGCCGGCCGCCACGGCTGAGCCGGCCCCGGCGGACCAGACCGCGGCGCTGGAGAGCTCCACCGGCTCGGAGTCGCTATTCCTGTCGGCCAACGAAACGGGAACGATTAAGATAGACCTCCAGGCGGGAGACCTGCTCCAGCTGACCTTTGACGTCGAGTCGAACATCGTAGGCGGGCAGAACGTAAGCGCGGGGATAGGCAAGGCGACGGAGGGCGTTCAGGTGGTGATAAGGGACCATCTGGAAACGCCGTTGCTGACCATAGACGAGACGACGGATTCAGACACCGTTGAGGTGCAGGCCGAACTGACCGGGACTCATGAGGCCCTCTTCTTCAATCCCTTCCCCCTGCAAGCCGAGTCGGTGCACGTGGATTGGGTGGTGAATCCGTAAGAATTCGCGACGCTGACACGACCCTTCCACCCCTCCTTTCCCAGTGAAGGCGAGGGGCGAATTGGGCATTGACAAAAGCGAAAGTCAACCATTAGTATGAAGCCGATTTTAGAAGACATGGGGGAACCTGAAGGCGGGTTCCAACGCAAATAACCCGATTAGCAAAGATTTTGGAGGTGTTAACGGTGAGTTACGCTCATAGATTCTTGAAGTGGAAAATGTCGCTGATTTTGGCGGGGCTGGCAGGGCTTACGCTCTTCATTCTAGCCTGCGGCGGGGATGACCCCACGGCGACGCCGGCCCCAACGCGGGCGCCATCCACGCCGGCCCCAACGGCCATGGCGACGCCGGCTCCCACGGCAATGCCGACGGCCATGGCGACGGCGACGCCCAGGCCAACGGCCAGACCCACGGCGATGCCTACCGCGACGCCCAGGCCAACGGCGATGCCGACGGCCATGCCCACCGCGACGCCGAGGCCAACAGCCAGGCCGACGGCCATGCCCAGGCCCACCCCCTCGCCCACCGCGATGATGGAGAGGGTTCCCGTGGCGCCGAGGTTGAAGGTGGTGATACCGCCGCCGGCAACCCAGTTCACCGTGCCCTACGCGCACAGCCAAACAACGGAAAAGATCATGCCCATCTACGACCACCTGGTCGGACGGCACTACCAGACCAACGTAGAGCAGCCGGAGATGGCCACCAGCTGGGAGGTGGCGGATGACGGGAAGACGTGGACTTTCTACCTCAGAGACGACGTCCCCTTCTACAAGAACGCCCAGCCCACGGGCACGATGTTTGACGCCGACGACGTGACCTTGACCTTCGAGATGCTGATAAACCCGGAGGTGTCCCGCAGGCCGGGCACCTGGGCCAACAGGCTGGACACGCCCGACAAGTGGGTGGTAGAGAACTCCCACCAAATCAGGCTTGACCTGCCCAACATCAACCTAGACATCGCCTTCCTGCTCTCGGAAGAGTGGGAGACGGGCATCGTCAGCAGGGACCACTGGGACGCCGTGGGCGGCCACGAGGGCTACACGGAGGACCCGGTGGGAAGCGGACCTTGGAGCTACCTAGACCTACAGCTTAACGTCCGGGTGCTGCACGAGCGGGTGGAGAACCACTGGCGGCAGACGCCCAACTTCCACGAGCTAGAGGGGCTGTTCATAAAGGAGGCCTCAACCCGCTTGGCCCTGCTGCTGACCAACGAGGCCCACGTGGCGCAACTGCCCCGCGACCTGTACGGACAGGCGGAGCAGAACGGCATGGTGGTGTCCCGGAGCACGCTGCCCGGGCGTCACACCCACCTCAGGCTGGTTAACTACAAGCCTATGAACTACTGCCCCGACGGGGAGCCGCCTCCCGGCGGTCGTCCCTGCGGGCCCAACCCGGCCCACGACCCCAACGACCCGCTGCGGGACGTGAACGTGCGGCTGGCCATGAACCACGCCATCGACCGGGACGCCATAAACCAGTCATTCTTCCAGGGCGACGGATTCCCCGAGGTTGACTACTTCCCGCCGTGGAGGGAGGACTTCAAGGACGAGTGGGCGCCTTACCCAGGCCCCGACGGACGGACGGGAAGCCAGGGCGGATGGCCTTACGACTACAACGTAGAGAAGGCCAGGGAGTACATAGCCCAGAGCAACTTCCCCAACGGATTCGAGACCACCTTGGTCTACTCGCCAACCAGCAGCTTCTCCGAGCAGGGCGACATCTCGTTGCAGTTGAAGCAGTACTGGGCGGAGATCGGGATAGACACCAACGTAGTGCCCAGGGAGGGCAGCCTGACCCGGTGGCTGGGCAGCGCTCCCGGCCCCAACACCATGATAATCGGCGCGCCGTCCCTTGACCCGATATGCACGGCGGTCGAGTTCTGGTGGTGGGAAGGCGGCGACGGCTACCGCGAGCACCAGGAGATATCGGACTTCAAGGCTGAGTGCCGGAAGACAACCAGCACTGCGGCCCGGAACACGTTGGCCCAGGCCTTTGGCGACTGGTGGACCTCCAACGCCGTCAGCGTGCCGTTGCTCTGGGTCTTTGACGCGGCGGTGTACAACCCCAGCTACGTGGCCGAGTACCGGGTTAACCTGTTGCACATGGGCCCGATACGCTACCACGAGTTTACTGAGCCTGTGTACCAGTAGGCCGCTAAACCCCTAGATACGATTAGGAAAGAGGATGCCCCCGGCGAAGGCCGGGGGCATCCTCTTTGTTAGCCGCCAGCCACCCTTTGGAAGAGGGGCATGGCGCCTACCCCCCTCCCCGACATGACCGCGCAGGCGGGAAGGGCGCGTGCGCCCGCTTTGTCTTGAAGAGCGTTGGCGCTGCCACCTCATCCGCAAGCCAGCGCCCCGAACTCCAAGGCCCCCCCTTTCCGTCATTCCCGCGCAGGCGGGAAGGGCGCGTGTGCCCGCTTTGTCTTGAAGAGCGTTGGTTCAACGCCGCGGTGTTCCTGGATTCCCGCCTTCGCGGGAATAACGGCAAGGGGGCCGTGAGCGACGATTTGGCAAGGGGCCTCTTCGCATGAAATGACGGGATGGATTCCCGCCTGCGCGGGAATGACGGAAAAGGGGCGGGAATGACGGCGGCTGGCGGGCCGGAATCGGGAAGTGCCCAATGCAGAACCAGCGCTCCGCAAAACAAAAATGGGCGCACGCGCCCTTCCCGCCTGCGCGCAGATAATGACGGCAAGGGGAGGGCAGGACGGGTGGGCGGCGGAGAGGTGGGGCGTGGGGGATGGGAAACCAGGGAGGCGGGATGTGTGCGGAGACGGGCAGGCGGCTTAGAGCTTGAGCAGCTTGCGAAACCTGCGGTCGCTGCGGAAGGGGCCGACGATGGCGAGGTTCAGCAGGTCCTCCTTCACGATGTCCCCGGCCACCCGGTTAACGTCTTCCAGGGTCACGGCGTCTATGGCCTTCACGACCTCATCAACGGTTGAGATCCTGTTCAGGAGCAGTTCCTGGCCGCCCTGCCACATGGCCACGCTGTGGGTATTTTCCATCCTCAACATTATGCGGCCCTTCGCGTACTCGCGGGCCTTCTCAAGCTCGTGTTCCGAGAAGCCGTTTAGGATGGAACCAAGCTCGCCCATGATGGCCTTCAGGGCCTGCGCGATGCGGGGAGGCTCCGAACCGCAGTAGACGACGAGGGAACCGCAGTCGTGGAACTGGCTAAGGGAGCTGTGCACGTCGTAGGCCAGCCCCTGTCGCTCCCGCACCTCGAGGAACAGGCGGCTGCTCATGCCCTCCCCAAGCATTATGTTAACCATGCTCAGGGCGTACCGGTCCGGGTGGTCGATGGGCAGCCCCGGAAGTCCGACGCAGAGATGGGCCTGCTTGCTCTTGCGGTACTCAACCCGCACGGCGGCCTCCTCCTGTCCCAGGGTGACGGGGAGCCAGGGTTGGTGGTCCCGGGGCTTCCAGCCCGTCACCAGAGGCTCCAACGTTTCCAGCGTCTGACTGTGGGAAACGTTTCCAGCCACGGAGACCACCACGTTGCCGGGGTTGTACTGGGAGCGCGTCAGGTCCAGCAGGTCTTGGCGCGTAATCGCGGAAACCGACTCCTGAACGCCGCCCACGTCCCTTCCCATGGGCTGGTTGGGCCAAAGCATCTCGTCAATCAGGAGGTCAACCCGGTGGGAGGGATGGTCGTCGGTCATCCGTAACTCCTCCAGAATGACCTGCCGCTCCTTCTCCATTTCGTCGGGGTCGAGGAGGGGGTTCACCACCATGTCCACGAGGACCGACAGGGCCTTGGGGAAGTGGGGTTTCGCCACCCTGCACCAGTAAATGGTTATCTCGCGGTCGGTGCTGGCGTTCATAACGCCGCCCACGCCTTCAATCGCCTCGCTGATGTCCTGGGCCTTGGGCCAGTTCTTAGAGCCTTTGAACAGGAGATGCTCGAGGAAGTGGGTCGAGCCTGCCACCTCGTCCCTCTCATAGCGGGAACCCGCGCCCACGAACAGGGCGACGGACACGGAGTAGGTGTGGGGCATGGAACTGGTCAGAACGCGGAGGCCGTTGTCCAGAACCGTTTGCTGGTGTATCAAGCTCATGGGCGCGTTATGAGGGAAACGCCGAGCGCCTAGCTTTCCAACCAGGCCACGTCGCCGCAGAGACCCTCCGGCCTTGGGCGGGAGGCGAAGACGGCGTGTTCGGCCTTGGCCGCGCCGATGGTCGTGTCGCCGCCGTGGCCGGGGTAGACGTGGGTGTCGTCGGGCAGGACGAAGAGCTTGGAGGTGATGCTGTCCAGAAGCTGGGCAAAGGCCTCCGGGTTCCTGGTGCGCCCCGGCCCTCCCGGAAACAGGGTGTCGCCGGAGAATAGGCGGTCGCCGGTGAGGAAGCAGAGGGCGCCGGGGGTGTGTCCCGGGGTGTGAATGACCCGCAGGGATACGGAACCCACCTGTATGGTGTCGCCGTCACTCAGAAGGAAGTCGGGGCTGCCGGGCACAAGATTGTGGGCGTCGTCCTCGTGTATGCCAAGCTCCTGGCCCGTGCCCTCCTTCATCTGACGGACGCCTGCGATGTGGTCGCCGTGGCCGTGGGTGATTAGAATGGCCTTGACGTTGGCGTCGCCTATCTCGGCGAGGAGCTTCTCCGGCTCCCCCGGGGCGTCGATAATCACGGCCTCCCCCGTGTCGGGGCACCGCAGGATGTATCCGTTGTTCTCCATGGCGGTCATGTGAGGGACCTTGTAGATAATGGCCTCACCCTCGTAATGCAGGGGCATGTTTCCTCCCAAACCAAAGGCTTTCGTCCTATGGTATCAAAATTGAGGGGATATGGCCATGAGGAACGGCTAGGTTGACAGTGGGAACGGGGCGTATCTAAGATAGGCGCAAGAGAGGAGTTGCCCATGTTTCCTGCAAATGTTTTTCCCGACAGCGCGCGGGTGGACGACGCCGGGCGCCTGGTCATCGGGGGGTGCGACACGGTGGATCTCGCCGCCGAGTTCGGCACTCCCCTATACGTTTTCGACGAGGATACGCTGCGGGGCCGGTGCCGCGCCTTCCTGGGGGAGTTCCGGAGCAGACACCCCCAAACCACGGTGGCCTACGCGAGCAAGGCCTACGTCAACCCGTGGCTGGCCAGGCTGTTCATGGACGAGGGGATGGGGTTGGACGTGGTCTCCGGCGGCGAGTTGGCGGTGGCGCAGGCGGTGGACTTCCCCAGGGAGCGGGTCTATTTCCACGGCAGCAACAAGGGGGAGGCCGAGCTTGAGCAGGCCCTCGAGTGGGGCATTGGGCGCATAGTGGTGGACAGTTTCCATGAGCTCCATCTGCTTGAAGAGGTGGCGGCCAGACGGGGCCGGGCGCAGAACGCCCTGCTTAGGGTGTCTCCCAGCGTGGACCCGCACACCCACGCCAAGACCACCACGGGGGCGTTGGACAGCAAGTTTGGCTTTTCCATAGAAACGGGCGACGCGGCGGAGGCCGTCCGTCAGGCGGTCAAGGCCCCCCACGTTAACCTGAAGGGGCTTCACTTTCACCTGGGGTCTCCGATTTTTGAGTTGGAGCCGTACCGGACGGCCATAGAGGTGGCCCTGCGATTCGCTTCCAGCCTGAGGGAGGAGGGGCTCGTGTTGGAGGAGTTTAGCCCCGGCGGCGGGTTCGCCATCTCCTACACCAGGGACCAGGAGCCGCCCGCGATTGGGGAGTACGCCGAGGCCATTGTCGGCGCCATGACGGAGGAGTGCGGGCGGCTGGGACTGGACCTGCCCAGCCTCGTGGTGGAGCCGGGCCGCGCCATAGTCGGGCCTGCCGGCGTGGCCCTGTACCGGGTGGGCGCCGTGAAGGAGATACCGGGCGTTAGGCGCTACGTTTCGGTGGACGGCGGCATGGGTGACAACATCCGGCCCGCCCTCTATGACGCCTCCTACGAGGTGGTGGCCGCCAACCGGATGCGTGACGCGGCCACGGAACGGGTGACTATAGCCGGCAAGTACTGCGAGTCGGGGGACGTTCTGGTCAAGGACGCGCTCCTTCCCCCCGTGGACAAGGGCGGCCGGGACCTGATAGCCATACCGGCGTCGGGGGCCTACTGCGTCCCAATGGCCAGCAACTACAACCTGAACCCCAAACCGCCCATCCTGCTGGTGAAGGACGGCAAGGCCCGGGTAATCCGCCGCCGCGAGACCTACCAAGACCAGATGCTCTTGGACGTGTGGTAGAGGGACGGCGGGAACAGGGCCGGAGCGAGCGGACGTGTGGCGGGTGGCAGGCCAAGAACAGGCCGTTAGACACCTGCGGGTGAGCTTCCAACAGGGTCGGCTGTCCCACGCCTATATGCTGGTGGGGCCTCCACAGGTGGGCAAGGGCGCGCTGGCCTTGGACTTGGCCCGGCTCTTGAACTGCCTCGCCGTGGAGGACGGGACGCCCTGCGACGCCTGCAACCAGTGCCGTCGAATCGCCGCCGGGAATCACGCCGACGTGCGGGTTATCGGACTCGGCCAAGGCGTTGAGGGCGGCCCTCAGCGTAGGGAGATAGGCATCGGGGCCGTTAGGCTGGTGAGCAGTCAGGCCCACCTCAAGCCCTACGAAGGGGCCAACAGGGTGTTCATATTTGAGGACGCGGAGTTGCTCAGTGAGGAAGCGGCCAACGCCCTGCTCAAGACCCTGGAGGAACCTCCGCCACAGACCACGTTGATTCTCGTGACCTCTCAGGAGGACCGCCTGCTTCCAACCATAAGGTCCCGGTGCAGGCGGGTTGAACTGCGGCTGCTGTCCCGCGACGAGACGGTCGGCTATCTTGAGGAAGCGCGGCAGGTGGAGCGTGAGGAGGCTGAGCGGCTTGCCCACCTGTGCGGCGGCAGGATTGGATGGGCCTTGTCGGCCCTCGACTCCCCCCAGCTAATGGAGCGCCGGATAAGCGAGCTTGACCGGCTCATCAGCCTGCTGGACGCCGGCGTGGAGCAGCGCTTTCACGCCGCGGGCGACCTGGCGGCCCTCTACTACCGGGAGCGAAAAGAGGCGGTGGAGGCCCTGGAGGTGTGGCTGACCTGGTGGAGGGACCTCATGTTGACGCGGGAGGGCGCCGGGGAGTGGGTCTACAACCAGGAGTACCGGCAGAGTCTCGAGGAGCGGGGCGGCGGCTACTCGTCCAGGCAGATTACCGACCACATCAACGCCATCTTGGATACCCTCCGAGGCTTGGAGCGCAACGTCAATCCCAGGGTGAGCCTGGAGGCGTTGACCCTGTCCCTTCCCAAGGCCGCCGGCCCAAGGCAGGGGTAGGCGCGGCGGCCGGGCTAGTCCGTTTCCCAGGGGATGAACTTCTTCCACTCCTCCAGAATGACGCGCCCGTGGAGGACGTAGTAGGGGCTTGGGTAGGGGGCCTTGGGGGTTTTGCGCAGGGCCATTCCCGCCTGCCACGGCGTGCGGCCGGCCTTGTGGTGGTTGCAGGGTATGCAGGCGCTGACGATGTTGTCCCAGCTTTGGCCGCCGCCCAGTCGCCGGGGCACCACGTGGTCGAGGGTCAGGCTCTTGCTGCGGTGGCCGCAGTACTGGCAGGTGTGCCTGTCGCGGAGCAGCACCTCTTTCTTGGACAGCTTGCGCTTAACGAAGGGTCGCTTGACCATGTATACCAGTCGTATGATTGACGGCAGGTCAAAGACCTGCTGGACGGAGCGGACCTGTCCATGGCCGTTTTCAAGGAACTCGGCCTTGCCCCTGAATATCAGCAGCAGGGCGCGCCTGGCGTTGCAGACGTTAATGGGTTCGTAGTTGAGGTTTAGGACTAGAACTGGCTCGGAAAGCATTTGCGCCTCGTTATAGGCCCCATTATATGCCCATTATATGAAGGAAGGCGCCCCTTTTCCACCCTCGGCGGCCCGGAGCGATTGGCCGTTGGAATTAAGCGTCGAGGCGCGGCATTGGAGCCTCAGGAGTCGTCGGGCCGCTAGCACGAGGCGCTATAATGGCAGATATGGCGACAGACGACTTGAATAGGACGCGCGGGGGGACAAGACCCTCGTCCAAGGTCGACGTGATAGCCGACGTGATAGCCATAGATGGGCCTGTCGCAACGGGTAAGACCGTGGTGGGACTGCTGCTGGCCGAGCGGATGGGCTACAGGTTCCTGGACACCGGGACCATGTACCGGGCCGTCACCTGGCTCGCCATGAGTCAAGGGGTCGACCTGGATGATGAGGATGCCCTAGCGGACCTGGCCCGTCACGCTGAGATTGAGGTGGCCGGCAGGGACGGCCGTGCGATGGTCAACGGCTCGCCGGCCCCTTTGGAGGAGCGGCGCGCGGAGATTGACAAGCGGGTGTCCCTGGTGGCGCGGGTCCCGGGGGTCCGGACGGCCTTGGTGGAGAAACAGCGGAGAATGGCTGAGGAGGGCGGCATCGTGTTGGCGGGACGCGACATCGGAACGGTGGTGGCCCCCGACGCGCCTCTGAAGCTGTATTTTCAGGCGTCGGCGGAGGAGCGGGCCAAGCGGCGGTATGAAGAACTTCGCCGCGCGGGCCATCCGGTGGAGTTCAACCGCGTCTTGGAGGAGACCTTGGCCAGGGATAAGCTGGACTCGGAGCGGGCCAACTCCCCCCTGCGTCCAGCCGCCGACGCCCGCCTCATCGACAGCGAGGGGCTTACGGTGGCAGACGTCGTGGAGCGCATTATGGAGATGATAGAGCAGGGATGATGCCAGGGTTCTACGGTATGGGCAAGGTCCTGGGCAAGGTCCAGTTCACTCTGTTCGCCAAGTGGGAGGTGGAGGGCCGCGAGGCCATCCCTCCAAGGGGGCCGTTGATAGTGGCCGCCAACCACCTGAGCAACGCGGACCCGCCGGTGATTATGTGCAGCTTCACCCGCAGACTGAACTTTCTGGCCAAGGAGGGGCTTTTCGTCAACCGCCCCATAACGTCCTTCCTCAGGAGGTCGGGCGCGCATCCGGTGAAGGCCGACGGCCAGGACTTGAGGGCCTTGCGTTGGAGTTTAAGGATGCTGGCGAGGGACGCGGCGGTCCTGGTGTTCCCCGAGGGCACACGCAGCAAAACGGCGGCGTTGCAGGAAGGCAAGCCGGGCATCGGCTATCTCGCCCTGCGCACCCAGGCCCCCGTGCTCCCGGTGGCCGTAACCGGCACTGAGCGCATCCCGGGCATGTGGCGGGTGGCCTTCCCCATGTGCAGGATAGGCGTTAAGATAGGCGCTCCCTTTACGCTGCCCGCCGCAGAGGGTAAGCTGAGCCGTGAGGCGATGCGGCAGGCCAGCGACACGATAATGGAGCGGATAGCTCAACTCCTGCCGCCCAAGTACCGGGGCATTTACGCATCGCGACTAAACACAGGGAGAGATGAATGAGGGTTTATTTGGCTGGAAACATGCACACGGATTGGCGGGAGCGGGTGGCCTCGCAGGTGACCGGATGCGAACTGCTGTGGCCTCAGAAGGTCCCAAGCAGAAACGGGTCTGAAAAAGGGAACGCCGACGTGTTCTTTCCCCGGGACGTGGTCCTGCTGCGGTCGGCGGACCTGGTCTTCTGCTGCATCGAGACTGAGGGCAGAAACATCGGCACGGCGGCGGAGGTTGGCATGGCCTACGCCTGGGGCAAGCCTGTAATCCTCGTGAACCTCTGCCCCGACGTCCACGGCTTCAAGTTCCTGGAGAAGGCCTCCACAACCGTCTGCTACTCCCTTGAGGAGGGGTTGGAGACGCTGAAGTTCCTGGCCATCCCAAGCCCAGGCGCCGGGGCCCTTCCCAACCTTTCGAGGTAGGCGGGCCTGGGCCGGAACGCGTTATGTAAAGAAGGGTTTTGGCAGTATAATAAGGTGGAGGCGGGCTAGAGGGGAACCGTGACGGTAGTAGATGATATAAAGGGCAGGCTCGACATCGTGGACCTGGTGTCGCAGTACGGGCCGTTGCAGAAGGCGGGGGCCAGCTTCAAGGGCGTCTGCCCCTTCCACTCGGAAAAGACCCCGTCCTTCTTCGTCTTCCCCAACAGGCAGACTTGGCGGTGCTTCGGGGCCTGCGCGCAGGGGGGCGACGCCTTCTCCTTCTACATGCGGAAGGAGAACGTGGACTTCAGCCGCGCCCTGAGGGACTTGGCCGAGATGACGGGGGTGGAGCTTCCAACGCGAAGGGCCGCCCGGAAAGACGACTCCCTGTACAAGATCAACGAGGCCGCCGCCCAGTTCTATTCGCGATATCTGGCGTCGGGGGATGGGGCCGCCGCCCGCGAATACGCCGCCGGGCGCGGGCTGACCCAGGCCATTATCGACAAGTTTCAAATCGGCCTGAGCCCCGGAGACGGCTACTCGCTGAAGCGCCGCCTGCTGTCGCTGGGGTACGCCGAGGGGCAGCTGGCGTTAGCCGGGGTCCTGGCCCAGTCAAGCGAGGGGGAATACAAGGACCTGTTCCGGCGGCGGCTGATGTTTCCCATATGGGACCCTCAGGGGATGATGGCCGGGTTTGGCGGCCGGGCCATGGACGACTCCAACCCGAAGTATCTCAACTCGCGCCAGGGGCCGGTGTTCGACAAGAGCCGGATACTCTTCGCCTTTCACCTGGCCAAGGACGCCATTAAGGAGAGCGGCGCGGCGGTGGTGGTGGAGGGGTACATGGACGCCATTATCGCCCACGGCCACGGCTTCACCAACGTGGTGGCGTCTATGGGAACGGCCCTCACCGAGCATCAGACCGGCCTGCTCCAGGAGCGGGCCAAGGAGGTGGCCCTGGCCCTCGACTCTGACGCGGCGGGACAGGAGGCCACCCTGCGAAGCCTGGAGGCCTCTTGGAAGGTGATGCAGAGGCGGGTGGTGTCGCGCTCCCGCGGGGCCACGCTGTACGAGAGGCCGGCGGGTCCCACTCTGAAGATAGTGCGTCTGCCTCCCGGAAGGGACCCCGACGAGATAATCCTGGAGGACCCGGCCCGGTGGGGAAAACTGACGAAAGAGGCTGCGCCGCTCCTGGAGTTCCTGTTTGACGCCCTATCCGCCAAGTACGACGTGTCGAGTCCCCAGGGCAAGGCTCAGGTGGCGGAGACGCTTTTCCCCCTGGTGGCGGCGGCCCCGGACCACTTCGAGCAGGACCGGCATTTCCGTAACTTGGCGCAGCTGCTGGGAGTGAGCGAGGCCATTCTGGAAGCCAGCGTTGGGCGGCCCCAGTCCCAGCGGAGCCGCGCCCGCGCGCCGAGGCCCGCTTCCGCCGCGGCCGCCCCCTTCCAGCGAATGGAAAGGGACCCGTTGGAGGAGCACTGCCTGGCCCTGCTGCTTCAGAACCCACGGCTCAAGCCCCTCTCCATGGACTTGAGGCCGGAGCAGTTTCAGAGGGTTGAGAACCGGGAGGTGTTTACAAATTGGGCGCAGGGTCGCACAATGGAGTCCTTGGACGAGGGCGTCAGGGAACGCCACGCCTATTTGACGGAGAAACCCCTTCCCCCCGCCGACCTGAAGGAGAAGGAGGGCGCGCTGTCCCACTGCATACACCGCTTGGAGGAGAGACGCCTGCGCCAACTGAAGGTTGAGGAAGGGCTGCGGCTGTCGGAGATGGGGCCTGAAGAGGTCAGCGAACACGAAGCGGAGATACTCAAGATAAACCGGGATATGGAAGCCCTTTTTAGGTCAAGGAGCGTATAAATGCTATGGTAGGGATGAGAAAGAAGCGCGGCGCCCTGAAATCCGACGAGGAGTTCTTGGAGTCCGTGGGGAACGGGCCGGAGTCGGAGGCCGGCAGCTCGGAGAAGGAGTCCGCCAAACAGGCCCTGGCAGGCATATCGGCCGTCGCGAACAGCGGCGCCGACGCGTCGGGCGAGGACACTTGGGACAACGGCGCCACGCCGCTTAAGGTGATGATTCCCCCGGGGGCCGCCCGCGAGATTACGGAGAAGGAGCCGGACTGGGAGCCCGACCTGGAAGGCTCCGAGGTGCTGGATGACCCGGTGCGGATGTACCTCCGGGAGATTGGGCGGGTCGACCTGCTGACGTCCAAGGGCGAGCGCGCCCTGGCCCGGGGCATGGAGGGGGGCAAACGCCTCTTCGCCCTGGAGCAGGAGCTAGAGGGCGGGACCGGGCGCCCCGTCCCGGCGTGGGAGACCAGCGCCGCCCTCTTGGAGCGGTTGGTGGAGGCCGCGCCGCTGGTGGCCGCCCTGGCCGAACGGGTGGGACTTTCCAGGGAGCTAAAGCTGTCGGAGATAGCCACCCGCCCGGAGATCCGGGACGCCATAGACGTGCTCTTGGCCCCGGAGTTGATGGAGAACCTGGCCGCCGACCTCGAGCTAGAGTTGGAGGATACCATCAAGGCGGTCATCCAACTGTCCCTGGATAGCTGGGTCCTGCCCACGGCCGTCGTAAGCGCCATCGGCGACTGCACCCTGCGTCAGGTCGACGAGAAGCTGAAGTCCGGGGAGTGCCGAGCCAAGCTTCCCAAAGTGGAGCGTCGGCTGAAGCTCTACATGAACCGCATCAAGTCCGACGCGGAGAGTTCCCAAAGGCACCTGACGGAGGCCAACCTGCGGCTGGTGGTTAGTGTGGCCAAGAAGTACATTGGCCGCGGCATGTCCCTGCTGGACCTGATTCAGGAGGGCAACATTGGGCTTATCCGCGCGGTGGAGAAGTTCGATTACCGCAAGGGGTACAAGTTCAGCACCTACGCGACCTGGTGGATACGGCAGGCGATTACCCGCGCCATAGCGGACCAGGCCAGGACCATCCGGATTCCGGTTCACATGGTGGAAACGATTAACAAGCTGATACGCCACCAGCGGCGGCTGCTTCAGGACTACGGACGTGACCCCAGCCCGGAGGAGATAGGCAACATCATGGAGATATCTCCGGAGAGGGTTGAGGAGATAATGAAGATTTCCCAAGAGCCGGTCTCCCTCCAGACCCCCATCGGGGAGGAGGAGGACAGCCATCTGGGGGACTTCATTGAAGACCAGCGGGCGCCGGCTCCCTCCGACGCCGCGTCCTTCCAGCTTCTGAAGGAGCAGATCAGCGACGTCCTCCACACCCTCACGGACCGGGAGCGCCGGGTCCTACAACTACGCTTCGGCCTGGAGGACGGGCGCAGCCGCACCCTCGAGGAGGTGGGGCGGGAGTTTGGCGTGACGCGGGAGCGCATACGGCAGATTGAGGCCAAGGCCCTGCGAAAGCTGCGCCACCCCACCCGGTCGCGAAGGCTGAAGGATTTCTTGGAGTAGGCTCGCGGAGGGGCCGGAGTCCGGCCTATTCCACGGGTCTCAGGGTCACGGTGTAGCCGGCGGGCCGGTCGCTCCCCCGGGCAAGGCTCCCCACCACCAGCACGGCCTCATCCACCAAGGCCAGGTTCCCCGTCGTTATGCTGCCTTGATTGGAGTCATCAAGGGCCACGGGGCGAACGTCGGCGCGGCCGTCCACGGTTTCGATGAGCCACAGGGCGTAGTCCTGAGGAAGCCGGTTGCCGGTGCGATAGAACCCCTCAGATGTCCAACCCTGGTTGGAGGAGGCGTCGTCATAGAAGCCCAACTCCGGCAGCGAAACGGTGTCCAAGCACAGACCGGGGCCGTTTACGGCGTCGTCGGTGACGTAGTGGAAGCGGACCAGGACCTTCCGGCCGGCGTAGGGCGTTAGGTCCACGGCGTCCTCCACCCAGCCGTCGCTGGCGCCGGTGTAGGCGTGGCCATAGCTGTTCCCCAAAGGGTTGGCCAAGGTGGTGAGGGAGCCTTGCAGAATGTCCCAGGTTGAGCCGCCGTCGGTTGACACCTGCACGTAGGCGAAGTCCCAGTCGGCCTCAATCTGATGCCAGAGGCTAAACCGCAAGGTGGCCTGGGCCAGTTGGGAGAGGTCGAACTCTCTGGTCAGGGTGGAACTTATGGAGTCGCCGCGGTTCCCCCACCAGCAGTGCCCGCCCGCCGGCGGGTCTGAGGGGATAAGCGGAACGTCGGCGCTCCCGCTGAAGCTGACCTCCGCCCTGGCCGCGTCCACGTCGATGAGCAGGTAGCGGGCGGAGTACTGGGGTTGGCCGAATTCGTGGGAGCCGCTCCGATTCAGGACGTCGGTGGGCCTGACGCCGGGTTCGACGTCGGCGTAGTCGAAGGGCCCATCGCCTATTTGGGACAGGTAGGCGGCCGCTATCCACCGGGAGAAGAGGGAGTTGAAGGACTCGCCCGGTTTCACGGAGTCCAGGTAGGAATCGACGGCGGTTATCCCCCCACCCGGTGTCCGCATGAGCGGCTCAAGGTTCCCATCGCGGGCGTGGCTGTCGGCGAGGAACTGGGCAAAAAGGAAGGCGGCGCCGTAGTGTGGCCCAGTGTCGAGGATGTCGATGGGCCAGTAGATGAGGGAAACTGGCAGGGCGCGCTTGAATGACGCGACGGTGTAGGGAGTCCAGCCGAAGCGATGTTCCGCCACCTGAGCCAACCCCTCGTTGAGCCAGCCGTTTCTGCCGGGGTAGAGGTTCCATTGGATGGCGTGCTCGATTTCGTGGGCCAAAACCGATAGGTATTCGCTGCTTCCCAACCCCAGCCGGACGGAGTTCACGTATACCATCTTGCGCCCGTTACTGTGGGGCTGGACCAGTGAGGGGTGCTCGTCGGAGCCGCTGTAGTAGCCCGCCAAGCCCTTGATTCTGGCGTTGAGAATCGTGATTCTGCTCCCCACCGGGGCGTCGGAGGACCAGAGGGGGCCGAAGGAGGCGGTCAACTCCGGGAGGATGCGCTCTTCAAAGAAGACGGCAGTCTCAATAAGGTCGCGGGCGTTGACGTCGTAGCCGTCCTCAAAGTACCAGTAGGCGTTGTAGGAGACGTGCTTCAGGGTGGCGCTGACCCGGTTGACCGTAGCCGTCGCGACGTCCAGGAGCTTGAAGACCTCCACGCGCCCCACGTCGAGGTCTTGGGTCGCGTCGTAGGTGGTCCTGGGGATGGGGTCGGGGGACTTCAGCCGCAAGGAGCGGGCCAACTCGTACAGGTCTCTCGTGGGGGGTTCGGGTATGCCAACGGCGATGGCGGGTCCGGGGGCCTCCGGCGTCCGGGTTGGAATGGGGGTGGGCGTAGGCGATGGCGGGGGAGAGGCGGTTTTAGTGGCGGCCACCGGTGAAGGCCGGACGGTGGGGCGCACGGCGGCGGTGGGTGAGGTCGTAGAGGCGGGAGTTGCAGGGGTGGGAGTGGCCGCGGCGGTGGGGGCAGAGGTGGTTGGCGTGACGGCGGGCCGTGACGGAGTGGACGCCGGTGCTGACGTGGGCGCGGGCGTCGGGTCTGGGGCGCAGGCGGCCAACGCCAAGACGGCGGCGACCAAGAGGTTTAGCAGCAGGAAGAGGGTTCGGGTTTTTCTTGGGTTGGAGGTCATAAGAGGGTTAAACATGGGCGCAGGACGCCGTGATTTCGCTAAACGCTACTGGCAACGGCGCCTGTGTGTCAATAGCCTAGCGTTGAGGGGGAGGGGCGGCGGGATTTGCGGCGTTGATTCTGGGATGAGAGGTTCCTGGATTCCCGTTTTCACGGGAATGACGGAAAGGGAGGGGCGGGAATGGTGACCTCCTGCTTGGCTGGCGGCTGGATTGGGGCCGCCATTGAACCGCGGAGGCGTCCACGAGGGACGCCCCGGCAGGCGGGGGGGTTGGGGAGTCCCTTTAGCCGTTACACCTCATATTCTCTGAGCACTTCCTCAATCGCACTAACGACTTCATCGATAGTCGCAAGCTGTTGCTCAACTTCCTGCAACTTAGTCGACGCGCGGCCTCTCCCCTTCCTATCTGCGGAGTGTGCAATGAGGTTGCGACGCTTCGTTATAGCGTCTAGCTCTCTAACAGTAGTGCCTGGGTCAACTTTTCGGGCGTTATCAATTTTTGTAGACCATTTCTCGACCCCGATTGTTGAAAGGACAAAGCCAATGTTGCTTGGGGCTGTGCTGCTTGTCTCTCGGATGTACTTGTCAATAATGGAGCGTATCCCCCACCTGCGGCGTTTATATTTCTCTTCAATTTCAGCCCAGTCTCTGACCGTTAGGCTGATGGATTTCATACGAGCCGGGAGTCGGTCGGACCTGAGGACGGCTCCAACAAATTCCATAGCCTTATCTGCCACGTAGGTCTCGAGTGCAGCGCAGGCCGAGACCAGCGATTGGCGAAGCAAAGGCTGGAGATCTGTGAATTGGTCTCTACTGAGGTTACCATTAGGCATGAAGACGACGAACACGTCTGCACTCTCTAGACAATCCAGCTTCTCCTGTTGGCTGACCGGCACCTTCAGTGCCCTACCTACTTTAGAACGAAGTTCTTGGCGCATACGTTGGTTGCGTTTGTTCTGGAATGCCCGAGCGTAGCTTATCAGGGCCTTTGCGTCCTTGATGTTGTTGACAAACGATTCATGTGGACTTAGTTTCGTACTCACTAATACCTCCTTAAGATAGACGGTGTAAGAATATCTGTGCGATATATTAGCATATCATTGTATGGCTGTACACGCTTAAACGAAGGCGGAATCCTCGATTTCGTTCAGATAGATGCCGTACACCGAAGAGGTAAGCGAAGCCCCGGCAGGTGGGGGAGTTCGCGGCGTTGGTTCTGGGATGAGGGATTCCTGGGTTCCCGCCTGCGCGGGAATGACGGAAGGGGGGGGGAGCAGGGTTCGCGGCGTTGGTTCTGGGATGGCAGGTTCCTGGATTCCCGCCCTCTTATCCGTCATTCCCGTGAAAACGGGAATCCATCTTCCCTTTCTCATCCCCTGCCAACGCGCCATCCTGTCTATAACAGCGTGTCTATCCGTGGGGACCCTCTCATAACCCCCCGCTTTGGCCTGCTATCCCTTTCTTCCGCGCAACTGACCTCCCCACCCCTGGATTCCCGCCCTCTTATCCGTCATTCCCGTGAAAACGGGAATCCATCTTCTCTTTCTCATCCCCTGCCAACGCGCCATCCTGTCTATAACAGCGTGTCTATCCGTGGGGATCCTCTCATAACCCCCCGCTTTGGCCTGCTATCCCTTCCTTCCGCGCAACTGACCTCCCCACCCCTGGATTCCCGCCTGCGCGGGAAGGGCGCGTGCGCCCATTTTCGTTTTGAGGAGCGTTGGTTCTGGGATGAGGGGTTCCTGGGTTCCCGGCAGGCGGGAGTGTCGGAAGGGGGGAAATAACCCCTTGTAAGTTTTGCGAGAAGGGTTAAACTATAGCGAACAGATTCTGTCGGGAGTGGGGAATTTTGAAGGGACGTGGATTTATGACCACATCGGAAAACCCCAAGGGGGCTGAGGGACTGACGCGCCGCGGCTTCCTGGGCAGGGTGACCCTGGGGCTGGCGGCCATCGCCGGGATTGCGATTCCGTTGCGGGGGTTGTTGCCTCGCAGCGGGGAAGCGTCGGGGCCGGGCGAGGGGCTGCCGGAGGACTCCATTTTCCAGCCGCGCAAGGGGTCCGGATCCGGGGACGGAACCAGGGCCAACGTCTAGCCAAGGGCCGCCCTCTTACGCCCTAACGCCGTCCGAACTGCCGCTCCAAGTGCTGGGAGCTAAGATGCAGCATGGTGGGCCTTCCGTGGGGGCAGGTGTGGGGATTCTCCACCGCCTCCAGCAACGCTATTATCTCCCTCATCTCCTCCAAGCTTAGGGTCATGCCCGCCGTTACCGAGCTATGGCAGGCGATAGACGCCGCGAGGATTTCCGCGCGCCCTTCACGGGATGCCGTCTCGCGGGCCACCATGTCCAGGACCTCCAGAAGGCCCTTGGCCGGGTCTGAGTCGCGGAAGATGGAGGGAACGGCCCGCAGCAGACAGGTGTCGTCTCCAAAAGACTCAAGAACGAATCCGTAGCTCGCCAGTTCCCGCCACCCGTCGCGGGCCATGTCCGAGTGGGTGGGGGGAATCTCCACGGTGACGGGCTCAAGGAGGGTTTGGGACGAGGGGTCGCCCTGGCTCATTTCCCTCATAATCTTCTCGTAGAGGACGCGCTCATGGGCGGCGTGCTGGTCCAGAAGGAAGATGCCGTCGGGGCCTTCGGCCACAATGTAGGCGCTGCCCGCCTGCCCAAGAACCCTGAGGGCCGGCGTTTCCACCTCGGCGCCGGGAGATGGGCCGGCGTCGGCGGCGGGGCGGGGGCGCGTCAGCGAGGAGCGGGCGGAGATGAAGGAGGGCTGGGCCGGTTGGTTGGAAGGCCCTCCCGCGGTGGGCTCAGGGTGTATTTGGGGAACGGGGGATGCGGTGATGAGCGCGCCGCGCACCGCCCTTTGGGTGGCGGAAAACACCCTGTCGCCCTGGCGAAACCGCACCTCGGCCTTGGTGGGGTGCACGTTGACGTCAACGCTGGGGTAGGGGACGGTTATGTTAAGTATCGCCACGGGATAGCGTCCCTGGGGCAGCAGCCGGTGGTAGGACTCCTCCACCGCGATGGACAGCATCCGGCTCCTTATCCACCGGCGGTTGACAAAGAAGGTGATGTGCCGGCGGTTCGAACGGTGCAGGGACGGGGGGGAGACGAAGCCCTCCACTTTCAGGCCGCTAGAGGCGTCTTCCCAGAGAACGGGCATTAGCTGCTTCGCTACCTCGGCGCCGTAGACGGAGACGAGGGGGTCTTCCATGCGGCCTTGGCCGGGTGACTTCAGGACGCTGCGGCCGTCTATCGTTAGCTGAAATCCAACCTCCGGGTAGGCCAGGGCGAAACGGGTCGTCAACTCCTTGATTCGATTGGACTCGGCGGCGGGGGAACGGAGGAAGTTGCGCCTGGCCGGCACGTTTTCGAACAGGTTGGAAACGGTGATCGACGCCCCGGGCGGGCAGCCTTTCGGACCCTGGCTTAGAAGGGCGCCCCAGCGCAGCGACGCCTCCCAACCGGTGTCGGAGCCGGGCTGCCGCGTGACGAGGATTATCTGGGAAACGGCGGCGATGCTGGGCAGGGCCTCGCCCCGGAAGCCGAGGGTGGAGATGGCGTCCAGGTCGGCGGGGGAGGTCAGCTTGCTGGTGGCGTGGCGCTGGAAGGCCAGGGGGACCTGGCCGGGTTCTATGCCGGAGCCGTTGTCCACCACCCGGATGAGGGCCACGCCGCCGCCCCGTATCTCGACGATGACCTGAGAAGAGCCGGCGTCAATGGAGTTTTCCACCAGCTCCTTGACCACGGAAACGGGGCGTTCCACCACCTCGCCGGCGGCGATTTTGGCGGCAAGCTGCGTTGAGAGTAGCCTTATGGTCACGGGGCGGAGCTCACGCTGAGGTTCTCACGGCTGGGTGTAGTCGGATGTAAGCGGGTCGCTGTGATAGTACCATTTTGGGGCGCTTTGTTCCATTTGCCGGGAAGGATAGACGAGCGCAACCGGCCATTGGGCGAGACTCACGCCAAGGAAGCTATCAGACTCACGGCAGAGGCACGCGCCGGCCGCTACTCCTCCCGCAAAGCCGCCTCAATGGTCTTGAGGTTGGCGCCGACGATGAGCCGGTCGCCCACTCGCAGGATGGGGCGGCGGATGAGCCGCGGCTCTTGGAGCATGAGGCGGAGCAGGTCTTCCGGCATAAGGCTCTCCCTGTCGACGTCCATGGACTTCAGGCTGGGACTCCTCCATGAGAAGATCTCCGACGGCGGGGCCAGCTTCATCATGGCCGCAAGCTCATCCTCAGCGAAGGGTTCCTTGAAGAAGTCACGGGCTTCGAACTCCACGCCCACGCGCGAGAGCAACTCTCTCGCTTTGCGGCAGGAGCTTCAACGCGCCCACCAGTAGAGGGTTATCCGCTTGGTCATGCTTTCTCCTTTCGGGCTTGAGATGTGGCGGGCGGCGTCTAACCGCTCTCCTTCGCCAAGGACTGTAGCTCATACAGCTTATTGATGGCCTCCAGGGGGGTCATGTTGGAGACGTCCAACCGCAGCAGGTCATCCACCAGAGGGCGGTTGAGGGAAAAGAGGGGCATCTGCTGAGACCTTTGACCGCTGTCGCCGCGCCTTTCGCCGTTGACCGGCGCGGACGGGGATGACGCCTCCAGGGTTTCCAGTATCTCCCAGGCGCGGCGCACGACGGTTTGGGGCAGCCCGGCAAGCTGGGCCACGTGAACGCCGTAGCTCCTGTCGGCCCCGCCGGGCACGATGCGATGCAGGAAGACCAGCTTCCCGCCTTCCTCGCTGACGGCCACGGTGTGGTTGCGCACCCGCGGGAGGCTGTCGGCCAACTGGGTGAGCTCGTGGTAGTGGGTGGCGAACAGCGTCCGGCAGCCCAGCAGGGGGTCGTTGTGGATATGCTCGGCCACGGCGCGGGCTATGGATAGGCCGTCGTAGGTGCTGGTTCCCCTTCCTATCTCGTCGAGGATTATCAGGGAACGGGGCGAGGCCTGGTTGAGAATAGCGGCGGTTTCCACCATCTCCACCATAAAGGTTGACTGGCCGGTGGAGGAGTCATCTTGGAGGCCGACGCGGGTGAATATGCGGTCGGCCAGTCCCACAACGGCGGAGTCGGCGGGCACGAAGCTGCCAATTTGCGCCATTAGGGTGATGAGGGCGGCCTGGCGGATGAAGGTGGACTTGCCCGACATGTTGGGGCCGGTGATGAGGAGAAGCTGGGAGGAGTCGGTGGCGACGTGGAGGTCGTTGGGCACAAAGGCCCCCTGAGGAAGGGCCCGCTCCACGATGGGGTGACGGCCTCCCTTGACGTCAAGCGGGCCGTCTTCAAGCAGGACGGGCCGCGTATAGCCGTGGCGGTAGGCGGCCTCGGCGAAGGAGGCGAGCACGTCTAGGCGCGCGATGGTCCGGGCCAGGGACGCCACCTGCTGGGACTGTTGGCCTATCTGGCCGCACACCTGCCGGAAGAGGTCCCTTTCCAGGGTCTGGATGCGCTCCTGGGCGTTGAGGATGCGCGACTCGTACTCCTTAAGCTCGGGGGTGATGAACCGCTCGCCGTTGGCCAGGGTCTGCCTCCGGACGTAGGCGTCGGGGACCTGGGCCAGGTGGGCCTGCCTGACCTCAATGTAGTATCCGAAGACACGATTGTAGCCGACCTTCAGGGAGCGGATGCCGGTGGACTGCCGCTCGGCGCGCTCAAGGCCGGCGATGAAGCCCTTGGCGTCGTCGGCCGCCGCGCGGAGGTCGTCCAGGTCCGGCGAGAACCCCCGCTTAACGACGCCGCCATCGCCGGGCTCGCCGGAGGGTTCCTCCACAACGGCCCTCTCCACCAGGGATGACAACTCGCCAAAGGCGGTCACGCCCGTTTTGAGGGCGGCGAGGGCTTCCAACTGCTCCTCTCCCTCCAAGAGGGCCGATACCCCCGCCGCGGCGTCAAGGCTCTGCTTGAGGGCGAGAAGGTCGCGGGGCGAGGCCCTGTTTAGCTGGATCCTGCCCATTATGCGCTCGAGGTCGGACACTTTGGATAGGGCCTTGCGTATCTCAGACCGCATGAGGAGGTTGTCGTAAAGCAGGGCTACGACCTCCTGGCGCCGTTGAAGTTCCGCGAGTTGGAGCAGGGGTTGGCCCAGCCACCGGGTGAGGAGCCGGGCGCCCATGGACGTCCTGGTGAAGTCGAGGGTGGAGAGGAGGGAGAGGCCCGGCGCGCCCCACTTTCCCCCCGAAAACAGTTCAAGGTTCCTGCTGCTCTGAGGGTCAAGGGTCATGTAGGAGGCGGTGGAGTAGGTCCGCAGGGTGGATATCTGCTCGGTGACGATGGGCTGGTTGGCCGCCACGTAGGAGAGTATGGCCCCGGCGCACCCGACGGCCAGGGGCAGGTTTTCGCAGCCGTAAGGCTCCAGGGTGAGGGCCTGGAAGTGGTCCAGCAGCAGGCCCTTGGCCGCCACGGGGTCGAAGTCTGAGGGCGGCAGGGGGACCACGGCGCCAACGGCCAGGTCGGGCCATTCCGCCCGGTCTTGGGGGACCAGGAGCTCGGCGGGGGCCAGGCGGGTAATCTCCGCGGCCACGTGGCTGAGGGGCAGTTGGGCGGTGGAGTATTCGCCGGTGGTTATGTCAATGTAGGCCAGTCCCGCTTGGGAGCCGTCTACGGCGAGGGCCGCCAGGTAGTTGTTGGCCCCCTGGTCGAGCATTGACGGCTCCACCACGGTGCCCGGGGTGACTACGCGCACCACGTTGCGGTCAACCAGGCCCCGCGAGGCGGCGGGGTCGCTTAGCTGCTCGCAGATGGCCACGCGGTGGCCCTTCTTGATTAGCTTGGCCAGGTAGGACTCCAAGGCGTGGGCGGGGATGCCGGCCATGGGCGCCTTCACGCCTTTGCCCATGCTCCGGGAGGTGAGGACTATGTCAAGCTCCTGGGAGGCTATCTTGGCGTCATCGTCAAAGGTCTCGTAGAAGTCGCCCAAGCGGAACAGGAGTATGGCGTTGGGGTAACGCTGTTTTATTCTGAGGTATTGGCGTCGAATGGGGGTCAAGGCGCCACGCCTCCTGTTGATGCTCGCATTTTACCCGAAATCCGGCGCGGTAGGAAACAAGGGTTTTGGCCTCCGAGCCGGGCGCGGAGATGAAGATGGATTCCCGCCTGCGCGGGAATGACGGAAAGGGAGGGCGGGAATGACGGGAAGTTTCGCTTCAGCGCCGGGTGGGGCCGAACTCAGCGCCGGGCGGGCGTTGCGGAGGCCGGGGTTCCCTCTGCGCCGGGCGGGGCCGAATTCGGCGCCGGGGCCGGGGCTCGCTTCAGCGCCGGGCGGGGGCGAAAGGGGCCTTAAACTCCATCCGATTCAATTGACTCTATCAGATTGGCGAACATATACTTTTATTCGTCCCGAAAGGGGCATCGATTGCAGGTCGCCGCCGTGAACCGGTCGTGGATTGTGGGAAATCGTTACAGAGGCTCGACATTCTATAGGAGGTAACGTATGGAAGTCATTTTCTTGATGGTTTTGCCTGCAATGCTTTGGGCCCAGTCCTGGTACTTCTTGGACCTCTACAGGAACGCCAAGACCTTGGGTGTAATCTCCGCCGCGGTGGCCGTGACGCTGGGAAGCGTAGTGGCCTTCGGCGGCACGGGTTACTTCACCTTTGGGGAGCCGGCCGACACAGGCGCGGTTGTAGGCGCCTTCGTCGCTCTTTGGGCCATCTACGCCGCCGTAGCGGCGGGGGTATACCTGTGGGGATTCGATGAGCGTACCCTAGGGCTTTATTCGCTCTTTATCGCTGTAATCTCCATTTTATACATGGTCTACTTCCTCGTCGGCGGCGAGATTCTCGGAGGAGCGCAGGCGGGGGCGCTGTTGCACTGGCCCATGGCCATAGTGGCCGTTGGGCTGGCGGTGTCGTCGTTGTTCACGTTCTTCCACCTGGCCCCACCCTTCAACAAGCTCAGATACGTAACGGGATGGATCACCCTCGTGGTGGCCATCATGATTATGGTAATGAGCGGCTTGGTGGTTTTGGGAGTTAACTTCAACTAGCGGGCGCGGCTACAGGTATACGCTTCGCTAGAGCGGCGGCGGCCTGGACATCGGACGGAGGGAGTCTCAACGAGGCTCCCTCCGTTGTTACGCTGAAGCTACTGCTTCCAGAACCGCTCTTCCGATATCTTGAACCCTTTGGGGGCCATGCGCGCCTTCACGTCCTCAATCATCCCCGGGTGTCCGCAGGCGTAGACCAGGGTGGTCTCCGGCCGCAGGTCCACCATCTCGGCGTACGCTTCGACTATCTCGTTCACCCTGCCGACGCTGCCTATCCAACCCTTGTTCTTCGGGTCTTTGGGACGGCTCACCGTCGGCAGGAAGGACACCACGCTGGGCCGCTGGTTCTGCATCCCCCGCAGCTCCTTGTCGTAGACGAACTCGTCATAGTAGCTGGCGCCTTCCAGCACGTGAAAGCGGTGTCCGTGAACGCCGCGGTGGAAGTAGTCCCTCAGAATGCTCACGAAGGGAGCCACGCCGGTGACGGTGGCGACCATGAGATGGAAGGAGTAGGCTTCCTCCAAAACGAACCGCCCCTTGCAGCGTGGGCGGATGGACATCTCGTCCCCCAGCTTCATCTTCCACATGAGGGGCGTCAGGGCGCCCTCGGGTTCCGGCACTAGCTCCACGAATATCTCTATCTCCGACTCGTGGGGCGCCGAGGCTATGGAGTAGGCCCGCTCGATGCCGTTGAGTCCAAGGGTGCAGTACTGGCCCGGCTTGAAGGTGAGAGGCTCCTCGGTCTTGAACCGCATGACCATGAGGTCGTGGGTGATGTCTCGCCGCTCGACCAGCGCCGCTTTGGGGAATTCGGGCTGTCTTCGTCTCATTTCTCTCTCCGGCCCCTCCTGAATATCGAGGCGTAGGGCGTGAGGAAGGCCCTAGCCGGGCGCCTTCACCAGCCTGGCCCCCGTGACCTTCAGCCCGGGAACCCTGGCCATGGGGTTGGGAGCCGGAGCCGCCTCAAGCTCCACCATCAGCTGCCCGAACAGGAGGGTGGAGGCCACCACGCCCCGCTGGATGTCGTCCCTGAAGACGGCCCTGCCTCTGTAGGCGGCGCCGTTGGCCTGCACCTCCACCATATCGCCCTCATCAACGCCAAAGGCCTCGGCGTCGTCCCTATTAAGCTCTATAAGCTCTTCTCTACGCAAGCGGTTTGCCTTGCCCTTTTCAACAGTCATCTCTCTATCGGACTGTAGCAGCACTCGGCCGGGGGCGAAGAGGAGGGGGTGGGAACCGCCATCCTCCACGCGGCCCGTCTTGAAATCCGCCTCCGGGATCCGCGCCCTGAGTCCCTCGGAGTAGAGGACCTCGACGCCCTTGCTATCCGCGGTGGGACAGGGCCACTGGATGCCCCGGTACTCCTTGTCGGAGTAGAGGACCTGGGTGGGCAGGGGGTTGGAAACGTCGGGCCGGAAGACCAGGCGGCCCTCGGCCTCCAAGCGTTCCAGGGAGACGCCGCCGTAGATGGGTGTCACGCGGGCTATCTCCTCCATCACGGCGGCGGCAGAGGAGAAGTCGAAGCCCTTGGCGTTCATCCTCCGGGCCAGGCGGCTGATGGCCCACCGCTCGGAGCGGGCCTCGCCCCTCTTCATGGAGATGGCGGGTCTGAGGGTCTGGATGCGGCGCTCCAGGTTGGTGAAGGAGCCGGCCTTCTCGGCGAAGGTCGCCCTGGGAAGGACTACGTGGGCCTGCTCTGCGGCGGGGCCGAGAAACGTGTCCTGGACCACCAGGAACTCCAGGGACTTGAGGGACTCCAAGGCGTAGCCGGAATCCCGGTTGTCCAAGTCCGGGGCGTCGCCAACCAGGAACATGGCCCTCACCAGGCCTGAGCGGGCGTCTTCAAAGACCTGTTGGAGGCCGGCCCCCGGCTCCCGGGCTATCCGACAGCCCCACGCCTCCTCCAGGGAGCGGCGGGCGTCGTCGTCGGAGAGGGCGGCGTAGCCGGGCAGGAGGTTGGGCGCGCAGCCCACGTCCCAGGCCCCCTGGCTGTTGGCCCCGGGGCGCAGAGGGTAGATTCCCGCGGAGGGCTTGCCCAGATTGCCCGTCAGCAGGGCCAGGGTCGCCAGGGCGCGCACACAGTCCTCGTGAAGCTCTTCGGGCACGTTGTCCAGCCCGTAGAGGATGGCGGCGGGTTCGGTGGGACCGTACATCCTGGCCGCCTGGTGGATGAGGTCGTGGGACACCCCGGACTCCTCGGCGGCCGCGTCGATGTCCGATGACGTCATGGCGCCGCGGAGGGTTTCCAGGCCGTCGCAGTTCTCGTACAGCCAGTCCCTCCGCTCGAAACCCTGGTACAGCAACTCCTTGATGATGGCCCCCAACACCAGCAGTTCGGTTCCCGGCCGGGGCCGCAGCCACAGGTGGGCGTACCGGGTCAACTCCACCTCCCTGGGGTCGATGACGATGAGCTTGGCCCCGTTGTTGACCGCCTGCTTGATGGGCACGCCAACCACGTTGTGTTCCTCAGTAAGGTTGGCGTTGAGAACCAGAATGCAGTTGGCGTCTTTCAACTGCCATATGGGGTTAGTGGCGGCGGCGTGTCCCAACGCGTCCTTGAGGGCGAGGACGGCGGCGGGCTGCGTGTTGGAGGTGTGGTTGACGTTGTTGGAACCCATGACGACCCTGGCGAACTTCTGGGCCAGGTAGTGCTCCTCGTTGGCGCTGTCGGGGGCGGTCAGCATGGCGAAGGAGGGGCCTCTGTAGGGCTGGAGGCGTTCGGCGATATAGTCCAAGGCCTGGTCCCAAGAGGCCTTCTCCAGGACGCCGTCGCGCCGGATGAGGGGGGTCTTGAGCCGGTCCTTGTGGTTCACGAAGTTCAGCCCGAACTTGCCCTTGAAACAGGCCTGCCCCATGTTGGCGGGGGAGTTGAGCTCAGGAACGGAGCGGATGAGCCTGCCGGACCCGTTCACCTCAAGGTTTAGCTGGCACCCGACGGGGCAATGGGGGCAGATGGTGCGCTCCAAACGCTGGGCCTTCTCCCACTTGTGGTCGCTTTCAACCAGCGCTCCCACGGGGCAGACGTCCAGGCAGGCGCCGCAGAACTCGCAGCCGGACTCCAGCAGCGACGACCCCAAGGATGTCCCCACGAGGGCTTGACCGGCCCGCTCGGTGAAGGTGATGGCGTTATCCCCCCTCACCTCCTCACAGACCCTGACGCAGCGGCCGCAAACTATGCACAGGTTGTAGTCCCTGTCGTAGAAGGGGTCGCCGGTCTCCACGGGAAGGTCCCTGTACTTGTAGTCCAAGGGCGACTCAAGGCTCATGCCCAGGAAACGGACGGTGTCCTTAAGCTCGCACCGCTCGTTCTTGGGGCAGGTGACGCACCGGTCGTTTACGGAGACGTGGCGCAGGCAGAGGTCTTGGGGGCCGCACAGGTCGACGCGGTGGCAGGTGAGGCAGCCGTGGGGATGGTCAGCTATCAGCATCTCCATGACGCTGCGGCGGAGGCTCTGCACCTGGTTGGAGTTGTTGCTGACCACCATCCCATCGGCCACGGGCAGGGTGCACGCGGCGGGACAGCCCCGCCCGTTCTCCACCTCCACGACGCACATCCTGCAAGCGGCGAAGGGCTTCATGCCGGGGTGGTAGCACAGATAGGGTATGTAGATGCCGGCCTCGGTGGCGGCTTCCAACACCGTCTGGCCCAGCCGCGCCTCCACCTCAACGCCGTCAATAGTAATGGTTATTCGCTGGTCGGCCATGGGCTATCTCCTTGAGCTAGTTGGGGAGCTCCAGGGAGTGGGACAGGTCCCAACGGGGCAGGTCCTGTCTACCAGATGTCGCTCGAACTCCCCCCGGAAGTGGCGCAGGGCAGAGGAGACGGGGTTGAAGCCCAGCTGGCCGTGGCCGCACAGGGAGCCGGCCTGCATGTTCCTGCCTATCTCCTCCATGAGGGTCAGGTCCTCCGGGCGGCTCTCCAAGCGGCATATGCGCTCAAGAGCCTCAAGGAGGTGGGTCATGCCCGAGCGGCAGGGGAAGCACTTGCCGCAGGACTCGTACTGGCAGAAGGCGATGAGGGCGCGGGTGAGGTCTACGACGCAGGAGTCTTCGTCGGCGGCAATGATGCCCCCGGAGCCAAGAATCGCCCCCGCTTGGGACATGGCGTCGAAGTCCAAGGGGATGTCCAAGGCCTCGCTGCTGAGTACGCCTCCAAGAGGGCCGCCGGTCTGGAGGAGCTTCAGCTTCTTGCCGTTGGGCGTCCCGCCGGCCACCTGCTCAACCACCTCCCTAAGGGTGACGCCCATGGGCACCTCGGCCATGCCGGTGTAGGCCAGGCTCCCCGACAGGCACAGGATGGCGGTGCCGGCGCTGCGCTCCCTGCCGATAGCCGCGAACCAGTCGCCCCCGTTGAGGACTATTTGCGGCACGTAGGCCAGGGTCTTCACGTTGTTTATGTTGGTGGGCTTGCCAAATAGCCCGACCTGGGCCGGGAAGGGCGGGCGGTAGCGGGGCATGGCCCGCTTGCCTTCGATGGACTCCATCAGGGCGGTCTCCTCGCCGGCGACGTAGGAGTCACCTGTCAGGGACACCTCAAGGTTGAAGCTGAAGGTGGAGCCGAAGATGCTTCTGCCGAGGACGCCGGACTCCCTGGCCTGCTCAATGGCCCGCCAGGTCCTGTCTATGGGGCCGTTATGCCCGTGACGAATGAAGACGTAGCCCATCGACGCCCCGGTGGCGTATCCAGCCAGTATCATGCCCTCAATAAGGCTGTGGGGGTCGCTCTCCAGGATGCCCTTGTCGTTGAAGGCCCCCGGGTCGCCCTCCTCGCAGTTGGCGAGGATGTACTTGACGGGGTCTTTGGAGCCTGCGAGGAAGTTCCACTTGGTGGCGGTGGGAAAGGCGGCGCCGCCGCGTCCCCGAAGCCCTGACTTGGCCACCTCCTGCCGCACCTCGTCGGGGGTCATCCCGGTGAGGGCGCGGCGGAGGGCGGCGTAGCCGTCGTTGGCCACGTACTGGTCAATGTCGCAGGGGTCCAGGTGGCCGGCGTTGCGCAAGGCTATGCGGCGTTGGAGCTTCATCATGGGGTGGTCTGAGAGCCGGGGTATCCCGTTGGACTCACCGTCGTCAAGGGAGCCGAGGGCGTAGCCGGCGAGGGGCCGGCCCTCGACTAGGTGGGAACTCACTATCTCGGCGGCGGCCTCAGGGGTCACTCCGCCGTAGACCACCCTGGCGCCGCCGGGGGTGGACACGTCCACCAGCGGCTCGGCGAAGCACGGCCCCAGGCATCCCACCTCGGAGATGGAGGCGTCGATATCGCGGCGTTCCAACTCCTGTTCCAGGGCGGAGACGACCTCGTCGGCGCCGGCGGCCTTCCCGCAAAGGGCCGTTCCCACCCGTATCCAGGGCCTGTCCTGGGTCAGGGTCTGCCACTTGCGAGCGGCCCGGTCGCTTATGTGCTCAAAGCTAGGGGCCATGGGAAGGCTCCTCGGTGGACTTCAAGCCGCTTAGGACCTGCGAGGCCTGCTCAGGGGTGATTCTGCCCATGAGCCGGTGGTCGACGCTGATAACGGGCGCGTTGGCGCACGCGCCGAGGCAGGTGTTGTAGCGGAGGGTTACGGCGTTGTCGCCGGTGGTTCCCTCCCCGGAGAGGCCAAGGTCCTGGAGGGCACGCTGGATTACCGGCATGACGCCCCGGATGTGGCAGGACGGCCCCCAGCAGACCTCCACCCGGTGGCGGCCCGGCGGCTGGAACCGGAAGTTGGTGTAGAAGGAGGCCACGCCCCACACGTCGTTGACGGTGGAGCCGGTGAACCGGGCCACCTCCTCGGCGGCCTGCCTCGGAACGTAGCCCAGTTCATCCTCCACGGCCAAGAGGCAGGATAGCACTGTTACGGTCTCCGGCTTCTGGGAGCGCAGAGCCTTGTTCACCCGCTGCCGCAGGGTCTCCACCGTAGAGGTCAAGGGGCCTCCGTGGACTTGTGATTTTGGAACCGACGCCATGGGCATGGTAGCACAGGCCATAGGAAGGTTCAATTGGCGCGGCGCCGGTCTGCGGGGGATGTGGGGGAAGGCGCTCCGCCGGCTGGCTTCGCGATGAAGGGGGAAGGGAGGGATTCCCGTCCCTCTCATTCCGTCATTCCCACCCCTCTTATTTCGTCATTCCCGCGTAGGCGGGAAGGGCGCGCGCGCCCACTTTTGTTTTGAAGACCGCTACTCCTGCATTGCGCACTTCCTGGATTCCTGCCCCCCTCCGTCATTCCCGCGCAGGCGGGAATCCAGGAAGGCCCCAACCCAAAACCAACGCCTTGAACTCCAGCCTCACCGTGAGGCGTCCCACGCGGACGCCCGCCGCCAACCCGCCCTTTTTCCGTCATTCCCGCGCAGGCGGGAATCCATCTTCTCCCCCTCTGTTACGCCTAGGGAACCGCACAACGCCGCGAATCGCCGGTAAGAGCTGGTCTGTTACGGGGTCATCCCCGCTGAAGGCTATTCCTCTCTCGGCAAAGGGCGGGCAGTCCCACCAGGGACGCTCCTAAGGGTTGACGCCGGGGTTTGGGGCGCTGGTCTTGGAAATGTGGGCTTCCTGGATTCCCGTTTTCACGGGAATGACGGAAAGGGGGCTGGATGGGCGCGCTCCGCCGGCGGGCCTCGCGATGAGGGGGGATGGATTCCCGTCTACGCGGGAATGACGGAAAAGAGGCGGGAAGGGTGCGCCGCCTGCCGGCCGGCCTCGCGATGAGGGGGGAGGGGATGGATTCCCGCCTGCGCGGGAATGACGGAGGGGAGGGCGGGAGTGGCGTGAGGGTGGGGCTGGAATGCAGAAGCCCCCCACGCAGAGCAGACGCTCCTCAAAACTAAGTGGGCGCTCGCGCCCTTCCCGCCTGCGCGGGAATGACGGAAAAGGGGCTGGCGGGAATGACGGATGGGGCAGGATTTGCGGTGGGAGAGGAGGTTAGCCGTGGCCGTGGTCTTCCAGGACCATGCGGGCGACTTGACGTCCCAGCCTGACGCTGTAGTTGGTGCCCCGGTCTTCAGGGTAGATCTGGGTGGTGTTGGCCAGGTAGAGGCCCGGAATCGGAGTCCGGTTGTCGGGGATGCGCTGGCCGTAGTTGACCCCGATGATGGGCTGGGCCGCGTCCACCTTGTGGTGGTGGTACTCCCGAATCCAGGAGCGGTTGAACTCAGGGTTGAGGCGCAGAAGGTGGGGCAGGTACTCCTCCAGAAGCTCCTCGGGAGACATGCGGTAGATAGGGTCGGCGGCGGCGGGGTAGTTGGTGAGGTAGACCACGTGGTTCCCGCCGTAGAGGGACGGGTCTACGAAGTTGGTCTGCTCAATGACGCCGACAAAGGGGATGGTGCGGTCGGCTATGTTCAGCCAGTACTTGGCGGTTAGGGGGCGGTCTAGGACCAGGATGGCCAGGACCGCGGCTAGGTAGGTGACGCCCGTGAGCTTGTCCAGGTAGGACTGGGGCAGCTTGGGAACCAGGCGCGTGAAGACGAAGGACGGGGTGGTGGCGATGACGGCGTCGAACCGGTGTAGCTCCGGCGGGGCGCCGGGTGGGCCTACCTCCAAGCCGGCGGCGCGTCCCTCTTCGACGACTACGCGCTTAACGCCGGTGGAGAGGGAAACGCCGCTGCCCATCTCGCGAATGCGCCGGTCCAGGGCCTCGAATATCTCCGCAAAGCTGCCGATGGGGTATCCCAGCTTCTCCCTCTCCCAAAGACGCTCCCTTGAGGCGACCCTGAGGAAGATTTTGCCCCAGAGCCAAGCCATGCTCACCTCGTCGTAATGCTTCCCGAACTTGCCCCTGAGCATCGGCTCCCAGATGACCTCGTAAGGACGCTTGCCGGCCCGCTTCTCAACCCAGTCGCGGGCGGTGACGCCTTCAAACTTGCGCCAATTCTTGGTCTTTTGCAGGTAGAGGGTGACGAGGCCCAGGCGGAACCGGTCTAAGAGGCCCAGGGGTTTGAAGGTGAGGAGGTCCTTGGGGGAAGCGAAATTCCATATCCTGTCGCCGTGAAAGAGGCCGACCTTGGACTCAATCCAGTGGAGCTTGGGGGAGAGGCCCAACTCATCAATGAGGTCAACCATGTCCGTGTCGCTGCGGAAGAGGTGGTGATAGCCGCGCTCCAGCCGCCCCCCGCCCACGTCGAAGGTTGAGGCCTGGCCGCCCAGGAAGGAGTCCCGCTCGAAGACGTGGGTCTCGTGGCCGCGCAGACCCAGTTCGTAGGCGGCTGAGAGGCCCAGGGCGCCGGCCCCGATTATTCCAACCTTCATCTCTTCTCCTGTCCGCCGGCCAAGACGCCGGGAGTGACGGCCGGGGGCCGAGGGGACGCGGTTTCATCCCGCCTGAGAAGCCGCGTTAGGGGGACGCTTTCGAGCCACAGGTAGAAGAGGCCCAGCAGGGTGACGGGCAGTATTGAGGTGAAGTGGACGAGGACGGCGAAGGCGCCGGCCACGCCATCCCCCACCCCCACCAGGACTAGGGCGGCCACGGCGGGGACTTCAAAGGCGCCGATGGACCCCGGGGAGGAGGGTATCGAGGTGGCCAGGTTGGAGGCGGCCACCACGAGCAGAATCACTGGGAGCACGAGGATGGGCGGGTTGAAGAAGCCGGGCAGGTCGAAGGAGAAGGCTATCACCAGGTACATGGCGCCTTCCAAAAACCATATGGGCAGAGAGAGGAGGAGCAGGCCCAGGTGCCGCCGGGGCTTTCGCAGGACTTCAAGGCCCTGAATGAAGAGGGCGATTAGGGACTGGGCCTTGGGTCGTATCTTGACCGGCAGGCGGTTGGCGAGCCTTAGGAGGAAGCTCCCGAACCCCGGATTGACGGCGAGAAGGGTTAGCAGGGTGACGACGAAGAGGAACACGGCGGCGGCGACCGCCCCAAAGATGGTCCAGGATATCACCGCGGCGGTCCCGGCGTCGTCCACCAACCCACTGAGGATGAGAACGGGTATGGCGACGGCCCCCAGCAGAAGGAGGGTTAGACCGTCGTAAACGCGCTCCACAACGATGGTGGCCAAGCCCGTGGTCGCGCTCACGCCCTCTCTGTGGCGCAGGTAGTAGGAGCGCGCCACCTCGCCCAGCCGGACTGGAAGGAGGTTGTTGGCCATGTATCCCACCGCCACCACGGGAAAGAGGCGGAAGAGGCCGACTCTGCTAACGTGGGACAGGAGGTACTGCCAACGCAGGGCGCGAAAGAGGAGGGCCGCGAAGTAGATGAGGATGGCCGGCGCGACGTACTGGTACTTGGCCTCGGCCAGGACGTTTATCATGCCGCCAAGGTCTACGGTGTAGAAAAACAGGCCGACGAAGGCCAGGCTGACGACCATCCCCACCAGGAATTGAGGTCTCTTAAGCACGGGGGGCGGTCACCTTGAGCGCTGCCATGCGCGAAACCCTCCACGGGGGGCCGCTGGGGGGCCGGCCTGCTATCGACGAGCTAGACGTCACGGCTTCCCCATCCCCCTTTGCGCGGGGACGACGGGTGAGCGGCGGTTATTCAAGGCTCTCAAAGGGTTCATGGTCTGCTGACGCGTCATATAAAAGTATAGCCGCATTGAACGGCTGTTGTCACATCGTGGCGCAACCCGCTAAGGCCATCTGAGACTATCTCACCAGGAGGCTTGGGGCCAATCATGGGGCCTTGGGCAGATAGGTGAAGAAGTTGGAGTCCCACCAGTCCTCCGTCAGCCGACGGCCCAGGATGTAGTTGTAGGCGTCTCGCCAAGTGCGGCTGTCGGAGAGCCTGTCCCCGGCCATAGCCAAGTCCCGGGGGAATTCCTGCCAAAAGGTCTCGTTCTGGCGGTCTTCCTCCTCCCTGCGGTAGGTCTCGGGGAACCAGATGAGGTCCTTGAAGGGGCCATTTTGCTCATAGCCGTGGAGATACTGGGAGTCCCGCGAGCCGTGGTGGGCGAGTAGAACCAACCCCTTGGCGGTGGGCGTCTCCTGAATGGGACTGCAACCTTCGTAATACTCCCGCTCTTTCTCGTCCTTGTAGCAGCGATAGGCGATGTAGGCGTCCTTCCTCACGTACCAGTTGAAGGGATACCAGATCTCGTAGTCGACGAGGACCTGCTCCCCAGGGTCTTGGAGGAAGGGCTGCTCCCTCAAGTCGATGGCCAGTTGGCGCACGTCCTCGCTGGCCCCGGCGTAGACCAGCATCTCGACGGGCTGGTCGTCGTTGGTGTAGCTGGCCCGTAAGGCCGAGAAGGCGGTGAAGCCCAGGAGCAGCGCCATGACGCCCAAGGCCCCGAGGCCCAGGCCCACGGCGGGCCGGTTCAGGGAGAGGACGAAAACGAAGGCCATGGATAACAGCGTCGCGGCGGCGAACACGACCCAATCCAAGGCCGACTCTATGGTCCCGTCGTTCAGAAAGCGACCGGTGAGGTAGACAAGGGCCGCCAGGAACAGCGGGGCGATTAGCAGCAGGGATAGGCTGGGGCTGCGCAGGAGCTTCCGCCAAGGGAGGCCTTCCACCAGGTTGCCTATGAGCTTGGCGGCCAGGATGATGAAGGGCACGATTATGTTAACCAGGAGCCAGGGCATCTTCTCGCCGGCCACGGTGTAGGCCATGAAGGTGGCGCAGGCCCAGAAGATGAGGAAGAGTCCCAAAAAGCCGCCCTTCCTCAAAAAGTATATGACGCCTATCAGTCCCAGGAGCAGGGGCAGGAACTCGTAGACAGAGCCGATGAGCAGGTAGTAGAACCAGGGCTGGTTGCCGCGGGAAACCTCCTGCTGAGCCATCCAGTATCCCAGGCTCTGCCACACCCCGGTGAAGGCGCCGCCGAACCTGGAGCACACGGTCCCAACGACGCCGTCGATGGTTTCGGGGCACTCGGTGAAGGGTTTCCCGAATAGGCTGAATATGCTGGTGTAGAAGGTGAGCCAGATGCCGTAGAAGATGGCGGCGCAGGTGAGCCACACGCGCCAACGCCACATGAGGCCCAGGGCCGCCGCGAGGATGGAAACTGCCAGCAGAACGGCCCCGGCGACCAAGTAGTTGACGGCCACCTCCATGTTTATGAAGGCGAGGGCCGCGTAGACCACGGCGGCTAGGGCCGCGGCGCCGGCCACGACCGCGGCGCGGGAGGGCGTTCGCCTGAACGCAAAGACGCCATAGATGCCAAGGGACGCTATGGCGGCTAGGACGATGCCGTCGAGGAAGCCGGGCAGGTTGATAAGCCCAACGTTCACAAAAGGCTCGGCCCAGAGGGGCACGCCCACGGGGACGCCTCCCGTCGCTGTGGTGGAGGCCAGGACCAGCCCCTCCTCCCCGGAGCCTTGAAAGACGGAGACCAAGGCCGCCCACTGGGGCAGCGTGAGGGTTCCCATCAAAAGCAAAAAGGACGCCGGGGCGCTGAAGTCGGATAGGCTGATGCGCCTAGTGAGCCAGGGGACCACGTCGGTGACGGAGAGCAGCAGCAGGAGGAGGCCGAAGATGGCCACGATGATGTAGGCCGTCTCCTTGGTTGCGAAGGCCAGGGCCAGGACCGCCGCGGTCATGTACAGGTAGCGGTTCTTGCCCTCGTTGATGTAACGCCACATGAGGATGAACAGGGCCAAGGCCCAGAAGGCCATGTAGATGTCGTTGCGGGAGTAGCGGCTGAAGTAGAAGAGGGCCGGGGATAGGGCCAGCATGACGGCGGCTATGAGGGCCGCGGCCCGCCCCAAGTGGCTCCGCAGGAAGTAGGGCAGGGCCACCAGCGCGGAGCCGAAAAGGGCGTAGGTGACGCGGACGGTGTAATCGCTGTCCCAGAAGATGCCGAACACCACCGAGTTGAGGAAGAATTGGAGGGGGCCGTGAATCCATGGCTCGTGCCGGAAGCCCTCACCGGAGAAAAGCTGCCAGGTGTAGGAGGCGTGAAGGCTTTCGTCGTAGTGCATGGGCCGGCCGCCCAGGTCCCACAGGCGCAGGGCCAGGGCCAGAACCACCACCAGTCCGTAGGCGGCGACGTACCAGCCGACGGCCGGCCTCTCCATGGGGGGAAGCCGGCGGTGGATTGCCTTCAGGCGCTGGGCTAACACGTTTTCATGGCGTTCATGGGGATGGGACCCTCTCATAAACGGTTACGTTTCCGCTCCGGAAGTAGACCTGCATCAGACGCGAGAATTTCATCTCATCCAAGGGGCCGTACTTGGCCCTCTCCCTATGCCCCAGGTATAGGTAGCGTATGCCGTACTTGTCAAGCAGGCCCCGTATCTCATCCACGTTATCGCTCTGGTAAATGGCCGCAACGTCCTGCTCACGGCCTTCAAAGGGCTCCCTAGAGCCGCGCCAGTGCAGCTGGTGACCCCACCAGTTAAGGGGGGAAGGCAGCCCGGTGGCCGAGGCGATGCGGCCGTGGTCAGTATAATCGTCTCCAACGGCCTCCACAATGCGGCCCCGGGGCGCGCGGTCTCGCAAAACCAGAATGGCGTCGTGCTCGGCGGGGTTGGAGTTTTGGAGGAAGGCCAACCCGTCGAGGGTGGCGGGAGACGCCGAGCCCTGCACGCGGCCCAGGGCCGCTCCCGCCGGGTAGTAGAGGGACGCCGCGACCAGCAGGACGACGAAGGCTATCCACCCGTGGTTCCCCCACCGCAGGGCCGTGGACGTGGGACGGGGCCGCGAGAACCAGTAGTAGAGTCCGAAGGCGGAGGCCACCGCCAGAAGCAGCCATACCTGGTAGTAGAGCTTGAATACGGTGTTCATTCTGACGCCGTGCAGGTCTACGACGTGGAACAGCTCTATCCCCATGAGCAGGTAGAAGCTGAGGGCTATCAGGGCTAGGCAAAAGACCAGGGACGAGGGGCCTTCCCGCGCCCGGGCCAAGACGCTGTATATGGATATGCCCACGACGGCCAGGAGGGGAAGGAGCTTGGCGAATCGCGAGAGTATCGCCGCCGCCGTAGCCGATGGGCCCTGGTCGATGAGCAGGGGGAAGAAGACGAGGGCGGCCCACAAGACGATGGGGGCAAGGGTCAGGACTGCCGTCAGAGCGAGGATTGCGTCGCCGCGCCGGCGCGGCTTGGGCGCGCTCCAAAGCTGCCTCGCCAAGACGGATACGGTGATGGTCAGAAAGAGGCCCCAGACGAGGATGAAGAAGAAGGGCCTCGTGCTCACGTGACGCAGGGGCAGAATCAGCGGGGACTGTCCCTCCAAATCGACGTAGAAGGGCAGAAATAGCAGCAAGGCGCCCACCAGGATGGGGACGGCCGCGGCAAGGGATTGAAGCAGAACCCTCCCAAGCCTTGGCCCGTAGCGCTTCAGCCCCAGCAGGAAGAACAGCCCTATCAGAAGGACGGAGAAGCTGGGCAGGTCCCACAGGTTGACAAAGGCCAGCGCGCCTATGGAGAGGGCAAGGACAAGGGATTCCACGGGGTTCCGGCGCAGCCATCCCAGACCCGGCGGGTCTTTCGAGAAGAGGAGGTTGAGGAAGAGGGCCAGGGTGAGGAGGAGAAAGGGCAGGGCCAGAACGTGGGCGTGGAGGTCTCGAACAAGAAAGCTGAAGAAGGGGAATTCGGTGATGGTGAAGTCCAGACTCTTGCCGTCCTCAAAGGTGTTGATAACCCGGCTGGCGCGCCACCACCAGTTAGAGTCTTGCGGAAAGAGGCTGGGGCCTTCAGCCGTAGACCGGGCCAGGCCATCAATGGAGACCCATCGCCAAAAGCCGTCGGAACCCCAGCCGCGGGCCTGGATGAAGTTGAGAACGCCCACCAGGTTGCTGACAAGCCCAATTAGCGCCGGCGCCGCCAGACCGAAGAGGGCGGAGCGCGCCCTTCCCCCGCCCGCCAGCCGCGCCAGGTTGTATACCAGGCCGTAGGACGCCAGGGACACCAGAGCGGGCAGCAGGGCAAGGGAGAGGTTGTAGGTTATGCTGGAAGCTATCCCGGTTAGCTTTGTCAGCCCGCTCATGGCTATGTGGCCGAAGTGGTAGTAGTTGATGGAGTTGCCGGAGAGCCACACGTCTTCGGCGGGAAAGCCCGGGCTCCGGAGAACCCCGTTGAGCAGACCCAAGTCCATGGGCTTTTCAGTGCCGGCGATGTTGGGCGCCTGGGCTATTATCGCGAGCCACGTGAAGAAGAAGGCCAGGAACAGGGCCTCGCCCGCCAGAAGGTGAAAACGTTCTCTCCGGATGAAGGCGCGAATATCCTCAAAATGCCGGCGCAGGAGCAGCAGCGAAACGACGGCTAGGGCCAGAAGTATGCCCAGTATGGCGAGTCTGCTGTTGGGCACGAGTCCGGTGAGGCCCAGTATCCAGAGTAGATAGGTGGTGACGAGAAGGCCGAAGACCTTGCTTACGGTGGCGCCTCTGTCCGGCAGCCGCTTGAAGATGGTGAAGGCGATGGGGAAGACGACGAGGCCCAGGATTTCAACGGCTAGGAGCCACAGCAGGATGTTAATCAAGCGTCACTTGCAAGACCGGCCCGGCCGTTCAGTTCACAGGGTCCACCAGGGCTTCCACGAACTCCTTGGGGTCAAAGGGGGCGATGTCTTGTATCCGCTCGCCGGAGCCGACGTACAGGATGGGGAGGCCCAGTTCCTTTTTCACGGCCAAGGCTATCCCCCCTTTGGCTGAGCCGTCCAACTTGGTCAGGAAGACGCCGGTGCAGTTGACGGCGGCAGTGAATGCCCCGGCCTGGGCCAGCCCGTTGTGGCCCGTGGTGGCGTCTAGGACCAGCAGGACCTGGTGAGGGGCCGTGGAGTCGAGGCGGTTGACCACGGACCTTATCTTCTTCATCTCCTCCATGAGGTTGGTCTTGGTGTGGAGGCGGCCTGCGGTGTCAATTATCAGGGCGTCGGCGCGCCTGGCCCGGGCGGCCTGGAAGGCGTCGTAAGCCACGGCCCCGGGGTCCGAACCCTGGAAGTGGGATATGACGTCGACCTGAATCTGCCGGCCGAGGATTTGCAGCTGGTCGATGGCGGCGGCCCTGAAGGTGTCGGCGGCGGCGAGTATCACCCTCTCCCCCGCCTGCGCGCGGCTCCAGGCCAGCTTGGCTATGCTGGTGGTCTTGCCCACGCCGTTGACGCCGACCACCAGCGTCACGTGGGGGGCGGCGGGGGGCGCGGGGGGGGGGGCGGCGGCGCCGTCCGAACTCAAGAGGGAAACCAGGGTCTCCTTGAGGGCTGAAAAGACCTCGTCCGGCTCCCGCAGGGACTCCCGGCGGGTCCGGGTCTTCAACTCGCTGACAATGGACAGGGAGACGTCGACGCCAACGTCAGCCAAGATGAACAACTCCTCCAACCGCTCCCAAAAGTCCTCGTCCAAGCTGGAGGTCTTGAGCATACCCAAGACGCGCCCAAACCAGGCGCGGCGGCTCTTGCCCACGGCGGCCTGAGTCTTCTCGGCGGCGCGGCTGTCCTGCCTAAAGAACCTAAGCATACGCCCCTCTACGGCTCCAACCGGGCTGATTCGGCGAGGGCGGCAATGGCCTCGGCGGCGGCCTCCTGCTCGGCGTCCGACTTCCTCTTGGCGGCCCCCACGCCAAGGACCCGGCCATCAACCCAGACCTCCGCCGTGTAGACGGGGTTGTGGGAAGCCCCACCGTCGCTGGTGACGCGATACTGGAAAACAGGCCATCCCTCGGCCTGAGCCATTTCCTGGAGCCGGGACTTGGGGTCTTTGGGAACGCCGCCGGCCGCCTCCCCGCGCTGCAACTCGGCGGCCAGCAGACAGGTTATCAGGTCGCTGGCCGCGGCGAAACCCTGGTCCAACCACACGGCGCCTATCAGGGCCTCCAGGGCCGAGGCCAGGTTGGATTCCCTGCGCCTGCCGCCGCCGGCCTCCTCGCCCCTTCCCATATAAAGGCATTCGCCCAGGTTGACGTCGGAGGCGATGCGGGCCAGCGATTTGCGCTGGACGAGATGGGCGCGAAACCGGGTGAGCTCCCCTTCGGAGAGGGACGGGAAGCGGCAAAAGAGGGCGCCGGCGACAACGGCGCCCAGAATGGCGTCGCCCAGAAACTCCAGCCTCTGATATGACGCTCGGGCCGAGCCGGGGTTTTCGTTGAGGCTGGAGGGATGGGTTAGGGCTTCAGCCAAGAGGGCGGGGTTGCTGAAGGACAGCCCCAGCCGCCGCTGGATTTCATCCGCCGGCGCCAACCTGTCCCTTAGGAGGCGGGGGTGACGCCCGCCGGCCACGGGGGTTGGGGGCGCTTGAGCTCGCCGATGTTGACCCACTGGGACATGACCTTCATTAGGCTGTCGTACATCTCCGCCGACTCCTCCTCGGAGGGGTAGAACATCTTCAGGAAGACGGAGCCGCCGTTGGGGAAGACAAAGGTGGGCACGCCAAAGGCCCCGTGCTTTTCCGTGGCCTCGGTGTGGCTCTCAGCTATGGTTTCCAGGATGGAAGGGTCCTCCATGTCACGCTGTAGCCGAGACGCGTCCAAGCCGGCGTCCCTCGCTATGCCGAGGATGAGGTCCAGGTCGTCAATGTCCTTGCGGTCTACGTGGCGGGCCTGAAGGACGGCGGAGTGGAAGGCGTCATAGAGGGCCAGGCCCTGGCCCATGGCGGCGACGCCGGCCCGGTGGGCCACCATCCCGCGGACGTTCTCGCTTGAGGGACGCTCCCAAGCCTTCCACTGGGGGCCGTTCCTGTTGTTGGCCTGGGCCAGCGCGAAGGGCCGCCAGCGTATGTTGGGACGCTGCCCCTTTGCCTTTTCGACGCGTCGCAACCACACGGTCGCGTTGTACACAAAGGGTCAGGTGTAGTCGTAGAAAACGGTAACGGTGTCTTCTGCCATAACGCGCTCCTTTTGGTGTGATTTTAGCCGTGTGGCGGGCAAAAGTCAAAGCGGGGGGATGGGCTTGGCGGCGGCCGTCCGCCTCCCATCCGTCATTCCCTCCCCCGCCATCACTCCAACGCCGGCCATTCCGTCATTCCCGTGAGTGGGAGTGATGGCCGGGGATATCGGAGGGGGCGATGGACTAGGGCCGTGATATAATTTCGCTTGGTCATGTCGCAACGCCTTTCAATTCAATCACCGGCCGGGCTTTTGAGGTCCCTACGGGGGGCGACGTCCACCGGCGCGGCTGGGCTGCTGGCGGCTGCGATAGAGGGCGCGGGCCGGCTGGATATGCCCCTCTATCTCGTGGGCGGGCCGGTCCGAGACCTGCTCTTGGGCCGGCAGCCGTCGGACCTGGATCTGGTGGTTGAGGGCGACGCCCCGAGACTGGCGAGCTACGTGGCGGGGAAGACGGACGCCAAGGTTGTTCTCCACCGCCGGTTTGGGACCGCGTCGGTCAGGGTTGGGAAGGAGCGGCTGGACCTGGCCACGGCTCGCCGCGAGGTGTACGAACGCCCCGGGGCCCTCCCCAAGGTGACGGGTGGAAGCATTGAAGAAGACCTGCTCCGGCGCGACTTCACCATCAACGCCGTGGCCCTTGGGCTGGCCGGGCCGCGCTCAGGCGAACTGTTAGACCCGTCCTTGGGGGTTAGCGACCTGGATAAGGGGTTGGTCAGGACGCTCCACGCCAAGAGTTTTGAGGATGACGCGACCCGCGTTTTCAGGGCGGTCCGGTACGAGCAGAGGCTGTCCTTGAGCTTGGAGGGGGAGACGCTGGGACGCCTCGCCAAGGCGTTGGAGATGGATATGTTGGCGACTGTCAGCGCCGACCGCCTCCGTAGGGAGTTGGCCCTCGTCCTATCGGAGGAGCGGGCGGTTGAAACGACCCTCCGCGCCGGGGCGTTGGGAGTCCTGAGCAGGCTCTATCCGCCCCTCAAGGACGCCTCATGGATGGGGCGGTTTCCGGAGGGGAGCGGCGGCGCGCAGCCTCTGACTCTGGTGGCCGGGCTGGCGTATCCCATGAGCCACGGTGAGGCGGAGGGGTTCGTCCGGCGGCTGAACATGCCGTCAAGCTGGGGGGCGGCGGCGCGGGACATGGCCCGGCTCACCGGCAAGGCGGCGGCCCTGGAGGCGCCGGAGCTACCGGCCACGGCCCTGTATCGAATGCTGGAGGGTCGCTCGGCGGCAAGCGTCGAGGCCCTCCGCCGTCTGACGCCCAGCCGCGCCGCGCAAGAACGGTTGGCGGAGTATCTGGAACGCCTGCGCTTCGTGAAGCCCATCCTGCGCGGGGAGGACCTGGCGTCGCTGGGGGTTGGTCGGGGGCCGCGGGTGGGAGAGGTCCTGCGCCTCCTCCTGGAGGAGCGGCTGGAGGGCCGCGCGCTCACTCGCGAGGAGGAGCGCAATTTCGTGCTGAATCATCTCAAGTCACATGGGGGTGAGATATGAAAGCGGTATACATTGAAGAACACGGGGGGCCGGAGGTCTTGCGCTATGGGGAGCGGCCGGAGCCGGCGGTGGGCGACCAGGACGCGCTGGTGCGCGTCAGGGCGTCGGCCCTCAACAGGCTGGACACCTACGTAAGGGCCGGCGCGCGGGGGCAGCGCAGGAAGTTTCCCCCGCCTCTGATTCTGGGCGGCGACTCGGCGGGAGAGGTGGTGGAGGTCGGGCCTGGCGCCCCTGAGCGGCTCGTGGGCCGGCGGGTGGTCATCAACCCCCGCGTCTCCTGCGGGACCTGCGCCTTCTGCCTCGCCGGCGACGACGACCTTTGCCCAGGGTTCCGGTTCCTGGGCAGCAACCGGGACGGCAGCTACGCGGAGTTCGTGTCCCTTCCCGCCGTCAACGTCCACGTCATTGACGATGGCGTGAGCTTTGAGGAAGCCGCCGCCGCGCCGACGGTGTATCTTCCCATGTGGAACATGCTCATCCGCAAGGCGCAACTCAGGCCGTGGGAGACGGTTCTTGTACTGTCTGCATCGGCGGGGGTGGGCGGCGCGGCCATTCAGGTGGCCAAGAACGTCATCGGCGCGCGGGTCATAGCCACCACCAGCAGCCGGGAGAAGGCGGCCAAGGCCTTGGAGGTGGGGGCCGACCACGTGATTGACTACACCGCCGAGGATGTCACCGCTCGGGTGAAGGAGTTGACGGGCGGCCACGGGGTGGACGTGGTGGTCGACCACGTGGGGGCCAAGTTCTTTGAGGCCGCCTACAACTCGCTGAAGCGGGGCGGGCGCTACGGGGTGTGCGGGGTCACAACGGGCTACATGACACAGCTACAGTTAGGGACGCTGTTCACCAAGCAGTTGAGGGTGTTTGGCGTGTTCATGGGCTGCAAGGAGGACATGAGGCAGATGGTGGACGCGCTGAACCGCGGGATTATCAAGCCGGTCATTCACCAGACGCTGCCCTTGGAGGAGGCCGCTCAGGCCCACCGATTGATGGAGGGCCGGGGTTTCTTCGGCAAGCTGCTACTCAGGGTGTGAGCCGGGGCGGTCTACGGAGGCGGCGCGGCTTAGGTTATTCTAGCGGCAGACTGAATCACACGCCCCGGCGGGCCAACCATCGTCTCCGAAGGACGCGCGGCCCCGGTTATTCTAGCTCTACCAGTGGGGCGTGGACGTTGACCTGCTGGAGGGGCTTCACGTGCACCTTCTTCACCGTCCCGGCCTTGGGCGCGCGGACGCTCTGCTCCATCTTCATGGCCTCAACGACGCACACCTCGTCGCCGGCGGCGACCTCACTCCCCGGCTTCACCTTGATGGCCAACACCTTGCCGGACATTGGCGACGTAATGGTCCCATCGCCGCCGGGGGAGGGGGAACCCGGGGCGGCGGCGGGGAGGGGTGAAGGGGCGGCGGGGGTTCTCCGCGCGGCCCTGCGGATCGGGCTTCTCTCCACCTCCACCAGGAAGGTCTCGCCTTCCACCGTCACCTTGGCGGGGGAGGCCAACGGCTCCTCCACCTCCACGTCGTACCACCGGTCGGCTATCTTGACCCGGAGCCGCTTCAGCGCCAACCGGACCTCCCCGCCTGCCGGGCGGCCATCTGCCGGGAGCGTCCGTAGAGGCGCCAGGGGCTGACGGCGTGTCCGTTGGCGTCGGGGGTCGGGTGGGAAGCGCCGTTGCCGGCGGCGACGAGGGCCACGGCGGTGGCGGCGGCCAGTTCCCTCCTCTCCGCCTCGGTGCGGATGTCCGATTCCGGTGAGTCCTGCGACTCGGCGGCGGCCTTCTGGAGGTTTGAAACTATCCAGGTGTCGTAGGCGCCGGAAGCGAACTCCTGGCTCTCGACCACCCGGCGCAGGAAGGGGACGTTGGAGTTGACGCCCTCTATGTGGTAGGACTCCAGGGACTCGGCCATGAGCGTTCTGGCCTCCTCGCGGGTCTCTCCCCAGCACATGAGCTTGGCCAACAGCGGGTCGTAGTAGATGTCCACCTTGTAGCCGACGTTTATAGAGCCGTCGATGCGGACGTGTTCGTTCCCGTCCGGCTCGGAGAGGGCGGTTATGACGCCTGACGACGGCAGGAAGGTGTCCGGGTCCTCCGCGTAGATGCGGGCCTCCATAGCGTAGCCGTGGTTCCTAATGTCCTTCTGCTTGTAGAGCATCTTCTCGCCCGACGCGATGCGCAGCTGCATCTCCACCAGGTCTATGCCCGTTATCATCTCGGTGATGCCGTGCTCCACCTGGAGCCGCATGTTCATCTCAAGGAAGTAGATGTCGCCGTCCATGGACACCAGGAACTCCACGGTGCCCGCGTTGGCGTAGCCAATGTGCTTGGCCAGCTTGAGGGCGTACTTAGTGATGAGCTTGCGGAGCTTGGAGGTTAGCTTCATGGACGGGGCGATTTCCAGAATCTTCTGGTTGCGCCTCTGCACCGAGCAGTCACGCTCCATGAGGTGTATGGTCTTGCCCTTTTCGTCGGCAAGGATCTGGACCTCAATGTGGGAGGCGTGTTCCAAGTAGCGTTCAAAGTAGAGGCGCGGGCTGCCGAAGGAGTTGGCCGCCTGGTGACGGGCGCGCTCTATGAGGGGGGCCATCTCCTCGGGGGAGTTGACTATCTGCATTCCGATGCCGCCGCCACCGGCCGCCGCCTTGACCATCAGGGGGAAGCCGAGCTTGTTGGCCCGCTTGAGGGCGTTGCGGTCGCCCACGGCGGTGTTGGTGCCGGGCAGCACGGGCAGGCCGGCCTTCTTGGCCAGTTTCCGCGCCCGCACCTTGTCCCGCATAGTCTCCATCACCTCGGGGGAAGGGCCGATGAACTTGACGCCGGCCTCGCGGCAGGCGACGGCGAAGGCGGCGTTTTCCGACAGGAAGCCGTAGCCCGGGTGGATGGCCTCGGCGCCGGAACTCTTCGCCACCTCCACTATCTTGTAGATGTTCAGATAGCTCTCCGACGGAGGGGCCGGCCCCAGGAGATAGGCCTCGGTAGCCATGCGGACGTGCTGGGCGTCTCTGTCCGCCTCGGAGTAGACGGCCACGGTCTGAACGCCGAGCTTTTCACAGGTGCGGATAACCCGGCAGGCTATCTCCCCCCGGTTGGCTATAAGGACTTTAGAAAACATGGGTCACCCCCTATTATACACCCTGGGTTGACGGGTTGGGATGCAGGGTCTTGGCTTTTCGACCATCCACGTGCTCCATGAACTTGGCTGAGCGGATGTCCCGGTCCAGCCAGTAGCGGACTGCCCCGTCCAAAAGGGACTTAATCTCCTCGTAGAGGGCGGGGGGAATTCGAAGCCTGGGCGCGTCCGGCGCGGGGTTGCGGTGAAAGTGCCGCAGGGCCTTCATGGCGTTAAGGGAGAGGGGGGCGATGGCCGCGCCCGGCGGCGCGCACCCTGAGCAGAGGGCGCCGCCCAGACTGACGCTGAACCGGTGGTCGCCGGGGAGTATCCGCCGCCGGCAGTCCACGCACCTGTAGAGCTCCGGCATGAACCCGTTGACTTGCAGCAGGTTCAACTGGAAGCGGAGGACCACCGCGCTGTCGTCCGCGGAGTCCTGCACGGCGCGCAGGGCGCCGAGGAAAAGGTCGTACATGGGCGGGTTCGGGCCGCCTTCCAGGGCGAATCCATCCACCAACTCGGAGAGGTAGAAGGCCTTGGCGGTGGCCTCAAGGCTGCTCTTGAGGACGGCGAAGGTCTCCAGGCTCTGGGCCTGGGTGATGCCGTCTATGCCGCGGGTCTTGGAGAGGGCGAGGTCGACGAGGGTGAGGGGTTCCAGATGGCCCATCTTCCGGCTGGTGAGCTTTCTCGCGCCCCAGGCCATGGCCCGAAGCTTGGAGCCGTCGCGGGTGAGAAGGGTGACCAGCAGGTCTCCCTCACCCATCTGGGCGGACTTCAGGACAACGCCCTGTACTCTATAGAGTCGTCCGGGCGGCAAGCTAAAACTCCCGCCGGCCCTGGTAAGCGCGGCTCAGGGTCACCTCGTCGGCGTACTCCAGTTGGCCGCCAACGGGGAGGCCGCGGGCCAGGTTGGAGACCTTAATCCCCAGGGGGCTGACCAGGCGATGAACGTACATGGCGGTGGCGTCGCCCTCAAGGGTGGGGTTCACGCCTATGATGACCTCCTTGACGGAACCATCCTGTAGCCGGGGCAGCAGTTCCCTGATTCTCAGGTTCTCCGGCCCCACCCCGTTCATGGGGGAGATGACGCCGTGGAGGATGTGGTAGAGGCCGCGATAGAAGCCGGCCCGCTCCATGGCCAGGACGTCCAGGGGCTCCTCAACGACGCATACCAGGCTCCTGTCGCGGCGGGGGCCGCTGCATATGTCGCAGGGGTCTATTTCCGTCAGGTTCTGGCAGATTGAGCAGAAGATGATGCGGTCTTTTACGCCCAAAACGGCGTCGGCCAACTCCTGGGCCTCCTGAGCGGGCAGTCGGATGATGTAGTAGGCCAGTCGCTGGGCGCTCTTGGGCCCGATGCCGGGCAGCCGGTTGAGCTCCTGAATGAGGCGGACCACAGGGGCGGGCGCGGGGATGTTCTGGTTCATCGGCGGGGCCTGCTTCGCCGGCGTGCGGTGGATTTTGAAGATGGCGTCAACGGAGCCGCTCCCGCCCGTTGCCGTTCTGCTCAAAGCCGCGGTCGCCGTGTGCCCCTATCTCCCGGCCCTGAAAGACGTGAACGATAAGCTGCTCGCGGTTAACGCCGGCCACGTCCACCAACTCGGCGTCAATGAGGTCAATAAGCTCTCTGATGCTCTCCTGGGTGAAACTTTCGTTTACGCAGAGGGTCCCGTGGACTATGGTGGAGGTGTAGTGCAGGTCGATGCGCCCCACCGGGTGGTCGTCGTCAACTATGACGTAGGACTCGGAGTTGGGCGTGCGGCAGTCCCTTTCGAACATGAAGTCTCCCATGGTCAGCCTCCTTTCACGCAGGCGCGCGTCACGTCCGGACCTGCCCGTCGCCCAGAACTATCCACTTGTAGGAGGTCAACTCCTTCAAGCCCATTGGCCCCCGGGCGTGGAACTTCTGGGTGCTGATGCCCACCTCGGCGCCGAGGCCGAACTGGGCGCCGTCGGTGAAGTAGGTGCTGGCGTTGACGTAGACGGCGGCGGCGTCCACCTCGTTCAGGAACCGCATGGCGGCGGTGTAGTCCTCGGTCACGATGGCCTCCGAGTGGCCGGAGCCGTGTTCCTCAATGTGCTCCAGGGCCTCGTCAAGGGAGTCGACGACCTTCACCGCGGCGACCAGGGAAAGGAACTCGGTTCCCCAGTCCTCAGGCCCGGCGGCCACCACGTTGGGCGTCTCCAAGGCGGCCAGGACGCTGAGGGCGCGGCGGTCGCAGCGCATCTGAACGCCGGCCTCCGCCCACCGGCGACCCACGGCCGGGAGGAGCGCGGCGGCGGCCTCCGAGTGGACCAACAGGGTGTCCAAGGCGTTGCAAACGGTGGGACGCCGGGTCTTGGCGTTGAAGGCGATGGCCACGGCCTTATCCGGCGCGGCGGCGCGGTCAAGGTAGGTGTGACAGACGCCCACGCCGCCGGACACCACGGGCATGGCGGCGTTCTCGGAAACGAAGCGTATAAAGTCGGCGCCGCCCCTGGGTATCATCAGGTCTATGTGCTCGCTCATGCGAAGCATGGCCTGTACAAGGCGGCGGTCCGGGTCGTCCACAAAGGCCACGGCGTCTATGGGAAGGCCCGCCTGGTCGATGGACTGGCGGATGAGGCGCGCCAAGGCCCTGTTGGAGTTGACGGCCTCCTTTCCACCACGAAGGACGCAGGCGTTGCCCGACTTGAGACACAGGGCGGAGATGTCAACGGTGACGTTGGGCCTGTTCTCATAAATGGAGCCGACAACGCCCAGGGGCACCCGCTTCTTGCCCACCTGGAGGCCGTTGGGCCTGGTCTCCATGTCGAAGACGTGGCCGACGGGGTCGGGGAGGGCGGCGATGGCCCTGACGTCGCCCGCCATGGCCTCCAGCCGTTGGGAGGTCAGAAGGATTCGGTCCAGAAGGGAGTCGGAGAGGCCCATTTCCCGGCTTACGGCCAGGTCTTCCCGGTTGGCGTCAAGGATGTCTTGGCGGTTCTCCAAAAGGGCGGCGGCGATGTTCTCCAAGGCCCGGTTCTTGAGGGGAGTGGGGGCCTGGGCCAAGGCGCGGGATGCGCGGCGCGCCGCCTTCCCCTGGGCGAGGATGCTTTCCGTTAGAGTTGTCATGGCGCGTAGGTCCCTTCCAGTTCTAATATAGAGCTTTGGGAGCCGAAGTCCTGCACTCTGGGGGCCTTGGCAAAGCCTGTCAATCGGCCGCTCTCCCTGGGCAGGTCGGGCCTCACTCCGGTTAGGAGTTCCTGAATGGTGCGTATCTGTATTCGGGGGAAGTGGGCGTCCCAAAGGGGGGAGTGGTGGAACCCGGCGGCGACGTGGCCGCGGAGAATCTCCAGGTTGTCGCCGTAGTAGAGGAGGTTGGCGTTCACGTCAGCCACGCGTCCCACCTATATGAGGGCCAAGTTGTTGCGGTGAACTATCTCCTGGCCGAAGTGACAGCCAATAATCTCCTGAATGCTGTCGGAGCGCCGTCCCTTGATTTTGGCCACCTGGTGAGAGCTGTAGTTGACGAGTCCGCAGGCGAAGCGCTCCTGTTGTAGATTGGTTATGTAAACCACGTCGCCGCGCTGGAACTCCCCCGAGACGTCGTGGACGCCGGGGGGAAGGAGGCTGCCGTGGCGCTTCCGCAGGGCCTGCTCCGCTCCATGGTCGATGACGATGTCGCCGTGGAGGGACAGGCCGCTCAGCATCCACCGCTTGCGGCTCTCAAGCCTGCTGACCGTTGGCGAGAACATGGTTCCCAAAGACTCGCCGTCAACCAGCCTCAAGACGACGTTGGGCAGGCGCCCGTTGCAGACCACCACCGGGACGCCGGAGCGGGTGGCCACCTTGGCGGCTTCTAGCTTGGAGGGCATCCCGCCCCGGGACCACGGGCCGTGGCGCTTGCCGGCCAGGGACTCGATGTGGGGGTCTATGCGCTCCACGGTGGGCAGCAGTTCGGCCTCGGGGTAGAAGCGGGGGTCGGCGGTGAAGAGGCCGTCGGTGTCGGTGAGGATGGCCAGGAGGTCGGCGTCCACCAGATTGGCCGCCAGCGCCGAGAGGATGTCGTTGTCGCCAAAGACCGGGCCTATCTCGTCCACAGACACCACGTCGTTTTCGTTGATGATGGGGACTACCCTATGCCTGAGCAGGGATAGCAGGGTGTTGCGCACGTTGAGATAACCCTGGCGGTCCTCAAGGTCCCGCTTGGTCAGGAGGGCCTGGGCTATGGGGATGTCCCAACGGTCGAAGAGGGAGCCGTAAGTCTGCATGAGGCGGCTCTGGCCCACGGCGGCCAGGACCTGGCGAAAGGGCACGTGGGAGCGGTCTTCCGTGGCGCCGAGGGGCTTCATGCCGGCGGCGATGGCCCCGGAGGTGACCAGCATCGGTTCCGCCCCCCGCCGGTACAGGGAGGCTATCTGCTCCACGATGCCCTCCATGGTGGGCACGTGCAGGCTGTGGCTGTCGTCGGTCAGAACGCGGGTGCCGGCCTTGACCACGATGCGGCGGTAGGAGGGCGTGTTGTTGCGCGTCACTGTTGGAGGAACGGTCCTTCTGGCGTTATGGCTCGCCATTTCACTATACGGCCTTGGGTGACTCTATTATATCAGATATCAGAAGCGGCACATGGCCCACGCGAAAAAGGGCGTCGGGAGGGGGATTGAGGGGAGGCGTCTGCGCCGTCCCCTTCCGGCATCCCTTTCCGTCATTCCCGCCCCTCCCTCTCGTCATTCCCGCCCCTCCCTCTCGTCATTCCCGCGCCTCTACCCGTCATTCCCGCGCAGGCGGGAAGGGCGCGCGCGCCCACTTAGTTTTGAAAAGCGTTGGTTCTGCGTTGGGAGCTTGGCTTCCCGCCCTCGCCCTCTTTCCGTCATTCCCGCGCAGGCGGGAATCCAGGAAGGCCGCAACCTAGAGCCAGCGCCTCGAATCCCGGCGGCACCCCTTGTGGGCGCTCCGTTCTTCCCCCTTGACGAGCGGGGTGGCCTTCAATGGTCTGGCCGTAACCGAGATGCCCCTTACCGGTGATTCGCGCCGTTGCCCTTGCGTAATAGAGGGGAGAAGATGGATTCCCGCCTGCGCGGGAATGACGGAATGGGGACGCGCCTGCCGGTGGCCTTGGATTCGGGGCGTTGGCTCCGATATGGGGCCTTCCTGGATTCCCGTTTTCACGGGAATGACGGAATAAGAGGGCGGGCAGCGCTCTTCAAAACTACGTGGGCACGCGTGCCCTTCCCGCCTACGCGGGAATGACGGAGGGGGGGCGGGAATGACGGAAAGGGAGAGGGAATCGCTGCCATGCAAAGGTGTCGAGGTAGGTCGTCAAGGGAAATGGTGGCGCTCGCTTACAGAGGCGCAAAAATGGCTGCCATGCAATGGCCCACTCGCGCTATCAGGCCGTTGAACGGCGGCGGCTGACGTTATACAATGGGCCTCAGGGCTGGCTCCTTCAAGGCCAGCCCCTATTGGCATATCAACCCAATATCATTCAGCCCAACTGGAATATCGATAAGGAGAGCCTGCATCGCCGGTGAGCCTCAAGGGTCTATATTCGCTGCTCAAAGGCCACCCCTCTTATGAGCGGGTGACGGCGGAACTAACCGGAGAGACGCGGCGAGCCTCGCGGTGTGACGCGGGGAGGGGCCTTCCCCTCCTGCTGGCGGCCCTGCGGGAGGACTTGGGGCGGCCCCTGGTGGTGGTGGCGCCGAGGCCCGACGACGCGCGGCGTCTCCACGACCAGTTAGCCTTGTATCTGGGAGACGATGCCCCGGCCTTCCTCCTGCCTGAGCCGGACGTTCTGCCCTTCGAGCGGATGGCCGCCGACGCCGCCACGAACAACCAGCGGCTCACGGCCCTCGACGCGCTGCTCAACCCTCCGAGCCGCCAGTCCCCCCACCAGGCCCCCCATGAGGCCCCGTTAGTAGTGACCTCGGTGGCGGCGGCCCTCCGTGGGACCATGTCGAGGCGCGCCTTTGAGGAGCGCAGTCACACCTTGGCCGCGGGGCAGAGGGCGCGGATTGGCGACCTGTCGGCCCGGTGGGCGGAGATGGGCTACCGGCGGGAGGAGTCGGTTGAGGCGCCCGGGGCCTTCAGTCTGCGAGGCGGCATCGTCGACGTGTTCCCCCCCAACTCCGCCATGCCCATTCGCTTGGACATGGCGGGCAACGAAATCGAGAGCCTGAACCTGTTCGACCCCTCGACCCAGCGTTCCGTCCGGCCGGTGGACGCGGCCCGCATCGTTCCCGCCCAGGAGTCGCTGCCCCTTCTTTCCGACCAGGCAGGGGTCTCCGAGCTAATCTCGCAGATGGACTTCAGCGCCTGCCGGTCAGAGGTCCACGACAGGATGCAGGATGAGATGGCCGCCATGTTCGCGGGCGGCGGCGCGGGAGAGCTTTCCCTCTACAACGGCCTCATCAACCGGGCATCCCTGTTGCAGTACCTTGACCCAGGCGGTCTCGTCGTCCTTCTGGGAGATAGGGATATCGAAAATGAGGCCCTTGCCCTGGAGGACCGCGTCCATGGGCTGGCGAGGGACCGGGCGGCCCGTGGAGAACTGCCCGGCGGCTTCCCCTCGCCCTTCCTGCCGTGGGGGGAGTTCCGGCGCGGTCTTGAGGGTCGCGCCACCCTGGACGCCGGCCAGTGGCACAACGCCGACCAAGGCTTTGAGTTCGGCCCTCCACCCTCCTTCTACGGGCAGATGAGCCGGTTCACGTCGGGCGTCAAGGGGATGCTGAAGGAGGGGAAGGCGGTGGTGGCCGTTAGCCGTCACGCCGGCCGACTTGGGGAGATACTGGGCGAAGCCGACGTTGGGGCGTCGGTGTTGGCCGGGATTGAAGAGGCCCCCCGGCCGGGCAGCGCGGTCATCGTATCCGGGCATTTGGACGAGGGTTGGAGTCTGCCCCTGTCCACGGGCGAGGTGGCCCTTCTCACCGACGCCGAGATATTCGGCGCGGTCAAGGAACGCCGGACCCGGGCCAAGCGGCCGGTCAAGAAGTCGATGTTCCTCTCTCAGCTTGAGCCGGGCATCTTTGTGGTGCACGAGGACCACGGCATCGCGCGCTTCGCCGGAACCACGTCCCTGAAGGTGAGCGGCGAGGAGCGGGAGTACCTGGTCCTGGAGTACGCCGAGTCGGATAAGCTCTACCTCCCGACGGACCAGTTGGACCGCATCTACCCCTACGTGGCCACCAGCGACCGGCCGCCGCGTCCCACCCGCCTCAGCAGCGCCGAGTGGTCCCGCGCAAAGGAGCGGGTGAAGGCCTCGACCCGCGAACTGGCCAAGGAGCTTCTGAATCTGTACGCCGACCGCCAGGTGGTCAGGGGACACGCCTTTTCCGCCGACGTGGTATGGCAGCAGGAGTTGGAGGACGCCTTTCCCTACGAGGAGACCCCCGACCAGGCCGTGGCCATCAGGGACGTTAAGGAGGACATGGAGGCCCCGCGGCCCATGGATAGGCTGGTGTGCGGCGACGTGGGCTACGGGAAGACGGAGGTGGCCCTCCGCGCGGCCTTCAAGGCGGTTAACGACGGTATGCAGGTGGCCCTGCTGGCCCCCACGACTATTCTCGCGCAGCAGCACTACAGCTCCTTCAGCGGCCGCCTAAGTCCCTACCCCCTGCGGGTGGAGACGCTGAGCCGCTTTAGGACCACCAAGGAGGCTAAGCGAGTCGTTGAAGAACTGAAGGCGGGCGCTGTCGACATTGTGATTGGGACTCACCGGCTCATCCAAAAGGACGTTAAGTTCAGAAGCCTGGGACTGGTGATTGTGGACGAGGAGCACCGGTTCGGCGTGGCTCACAAGGAGCGGCTGAAGAGCGCTCGCAAGGGCGTGGACTTCCTGACCCTGAGCGCCACGCCCATCCCGCGCACGCTGTACATGGCCCTTTCCGGTATTCGCGACATGAGCGCCATGGAGACTCCCCCGGAGGAGCGGCGTCCGGTGAAGACCTACGTTGGCGAGTACAGCGACCAGGTGGTTAAGGAGGCGATACTCAGGGAGTTGGACAGGGGCGGGCAGGTGTTTTTCCTTCATAACCGGGTCAGGTCCATTCACCGGGTGGCGGCGGAAATCGCAGAACTGGCCCCCGGCGCCCGCGTTGGCGTGGCCCACGGGCGAATGGCCGAGGGGGAGCTTGAGGAAGCGATGCTGGCCTTCAACGCAGGGGATATCGACGTGCTGGTGTGCACGACCATCATCGAGTCGGGGCTGGACATACCCAACGCCAACACGCTGATTATCGACCGCGCGGACAGGTTTGGGCTGTCCCAGCTCTACCAGTTGCGGGGCCGCATAGGGAGGAGCAACGCCAGGGCCTACTCCTACCTCCTGACGCCTAGGGGCAGGCGGATAACGCCGGAGGCCAAGAAACGGCTCCAGGCCATTTTGGAGGCGTCGGAGCTCGGGGCGGGGTTCCGCATAGCCATGCGGGACCTGGAGATACGGGGCGCGGGCAACATCCTGGGAGCCGAGCAGAGCGGCCACATCCACTCGGTGGGGTACGCCCTGTACACGAAGCTGCTCAACCAGGCGGTCGCCGAGCTTGGCGGGCGGAGGGACGGCGCCCCGCCGCAGAAGGACGCCGATGCAGACGTGCGGGTGGACCTGCCCCTGTCTGCGTACATACCGCGGGAGTACATCTCGCACCTGGCCAGCCGTCTCACCGTGTATCAACGGATGATGGCCCTTCGCGACTTGGAGCAGGTGGATGACATGCGGGAGGAGTTGAGGGACCGGTTCGGGCCGCCGCCCAAGGCCGTTGAAGGGCTGCTTTACGTGGTGTCTCTAAAGATGAAGGCGCGGGAAGCCGGGGCGCTTTCTATCACCCACTCGGAGAGCGACGTGGTCCTGACCATGAAGGAGTTCGTCGGAGGGGCGAAGGTGGCCTTGGAGAAGTCCCTGGGGAGGTGGGCCAGCGTGGGGAATCAGCAGATACGATTGAACCGGGGGCTGATGGGCCGCGACTGGCAGGGGGTCTTGGTTGAGGCGGTGGAGGGCGTTAGGGCCTTTAAGGAGAGGATGACACGCCTTCCCGTTGGGGCGGCCGTCGCCTAGCGGGGGTCAGCCACCGGTCATTTCGCCGACCAGGCAGACCAGTTCGCCAAGGTCCTTAACCCTGGGGCAGTCGACGGCTTCGGGGTAGGAGCCATCCCTGTCCAGGAGCACGGGCAGAATGCCGACGGCCCGCGCGCCATGAACGTCGGAGTATAGCTGGTCGCCCACGTGAACCGCCTCCGCCGGTGTGACGCCGGCCCGCTCTAGGCCGGCGAGGAACATGCGCGGGTGGGGCTTTCCCACGCCAACGTCCTTAGCCGAAAGGCAAACATCCAGGTATGGCGCCAAGCCCATCTCACTGAGAAGGGGGGCCATGTCGCGGTAAAGGTTGGACAGAAGCCCCAGGGTTAGGCCGCGCCCCTTGAGGCTGGCGAGGGCCGGAATCACGTCGTCAAAGGGCGCGAAGCCCTTGGGGACTTCAGAGGTCAGCCGCCAAACGGCCTGGGCCAAGTCCAGGCTTGCGTCAATGCCGGCGCCCTTGAGTATCAACTGCTCATAGCGGGCAAAGAACCGGTCCCTCTCTTCCTCAGACCGGTGGGCCAGGGGGAAGGTCGCGTTTTCCCTGCTGAAGTAGTCGTCGGCCGCGCCGTAGCCCCGCAGGACGCCTTGGGTGGTGACGGTGACGCCCAGCTTCTCGCAGGCGTCCCTCTGAATCTCCTCCACCGGCGGCCAGAAGCGGGCCAGGGTCTTGTAGAAGTCGAAGAACACGGCCTTTATCATGGGGCGGGAGAGGAACGGCGGCGGACCCTTGGTTCAGTCACGAAAATTCCTACGCCCCTCTCTGGCCAGGGCCAGCCCCCAAACGGAGGCGGCTCCCCTTTCCCCGGCGACCTGGGCGCAGGCCGCCATGGTGCTGCCCGTAGTGACCACGTCGTCAATCAGGAGCAGGGCCTCGCCGTGAACGTCCTTAACCGCGGTGAAGCTCGCCTTGGCGTTGAGATACCGCGCCTCCCCGGTCGTCATGGCCACCTGGGGCGGCGAGTTCACCGTTCTGATGAGGACGTCGTCGGCCATGGGGATGCCCGTCGCCTCGCTCACCTTCCTGGCAAGAAGCAAGGCCTGATTGTAGCCGCGCCGTCGCAGGCGGCTCCGGTGCATGGGAACGGGAATCAACAGGGTGGCCGGAATTTGGCTGGACTTCAGGCGTTCCACCAATAGATTCGCCAGTTGCGGGGCCAAGCCCCGGTAGTTGCCGTACTTGAAGGCGTGTATGGCGTCTCGAATGACCCCCGCCATAAGGTACGGCGCCCTGATGCCGTCGATGGGCAGGGGGGGAGTGAGCGCACCGGGGGCAGGCGGGAGCCCGGCCCGGCTCGGCGCAGCGTTGGCAGTAGGGCCTCTGGAGCCTGGGCGTCGTTGGGAAGCACTGGGCGCAGATTCCCGCCCCCTCTTTTTTGCAGCCCACGCACCGGAGGGGAAGGGTGAAGTCCAGGCTCAGGCGGGTGAAGCGATGGACCAGGCGCCGCAGAGTCACCGCCTACGACGTCCTGAACTCGACCTTCCGGTAGCCCTCGGCGTACTCGAAGCCGGCCTTTTCACCGGCCTCTCTACAGAATCCCCGGAGCCAGGTGACGACGTTTTCCCCGGACAGCCCGGCTAGCTGGCTTTTGTGGCAGCGGAGGGCCTCGATCTTGAGGTCCATCGCGGCCGTGACGTCCACGTAGGAGTCCGACTCCTCAGCGCCCCACAACAGCAGGGTTCCCACCTTGTGAGGTTCCAACCCCTCGGCCTCATGCTCGGGGAAGTGAAGCCGGTCCCTGGCGTAGGGGAATACGGCGTCCTGGGTGACCTGGCCGGTAATGCGGTGGTCGCGGTGATAGTAGAAGGAGCGGCGGTAGGGGTCGGGGCAGACGACCACCTCGGGACGGAAGCGTCGGATAGCCCGCACCAACTCGCGGCGGAACTCGCGGGTGTCCTCCAGTTCGCCATCGGGATAACCCAGGGCCACGACCTCCTTGACGCCCAGGGTCGCGGCGGCGTCCAGCTGCTCCTGGTGTCGCGTCTTGGCCAGGGCCTCAGAGGTGACGCCGGGGTCGTCGGTCCCCTTGCCGCCGTCGCTGCACAGCACGTAGTAGACGCTGGCGCCCTGGCTGGTCCACAAGCCCACGGTTCCTCCACAGGATATCTCAGCGTCGTCGGGGTGGGGGGTGACCACCAAGGCCCTTTTGGGAACGTCTATCACCGGCTGCCTCCCTTGTGTTAATTATGTCATTCGGGGGTAGAGTATCAAGGAAGAACGCGGGTTGCGTCAAATGCCGGCGGGCGATGGCGGTAGGAGTCAGGGAGTGAGGGAAGCGATGACGGCCAGGGCAACCAGAACCGTTTCGCCCAGATGCCGGGGTTGTATGAAGGCTGTCATGTCGTTGGGCGTGTGGATGCGTGAGAGGTCGTCGGCAAAAAAGAGGGCCACGGGCGCCCCCGCGTTCTCAAAGATAACGTGGTCGCCGGTGGTTCCCGGTATCTCACGGGCCGTTGACACGGAAAGGCCCTGTTCCTCGGCGGCGGCGGCGGCGATGCGCCGGAGAAGGAGGGGGTCGCCGGCCACCTGGAGGTTTCCGGAGCCGGTGGAGTCGAAGTTCAGCATGGCGATTACTCTGCCCCGCTCGCGCTCCGAAAGGGCGTTGACGTAGTGGATGCTGCCGAAGAGTCCCACCTCCTCGGCGCCAAAGGCGATGAAGCGCAGCTCCACGGGCAGGTCGTCCCGTTGGGCCAGTTCGCGGGCCAGGGTCAGCAGGATGGCCATGCCTGTGGCGTTGTCGTTGGCGCCGGGACTTTCCGGCGTCGTGTCGTAGTGTGCCCCCAGAACTATCACGGCATCCCCGCCTCCGCCGGTGGAAGCCACCACGTTCCGGGAGACGCTGGCTTGGGAGGAATCCCCCAGGGTTACGGTCACGGCTCCCCCCGCCAGCAGGCGCGATAGATGCTCGCCGTCGGACTTTGACAGGCCCACCACCGGGATGGGCAGGAGTCCGGGCAGGGGGTCGGCGAGGGGCCCCTGGGCGTCGTTGTAGACCACGAGGCCCAGGGCGCCGCGGCGGTTCGCGTTCAACGCCGCGGTTATCAGGGAAACTTCGCCTTTGGGAACCAGGGCGACGACGCCCTCCAGGGACCCGTCGGACAGCTCTCCACCCGTTCCGGAGCCGGCGTCAACCAGCGGCCCGGTAACGGGGCCGGCTCCCGGGTTCAGCAGGGCAGCCGTTGAGAAGGAGCGGTCCTTGACGCCCTCCACCGTGAGGGTCGCGCCGTTGGCCCGGGGGGTCAGGATGGGGAACTCCACGATGTCCACCTGAAGGCCGGCGTCGGCGAGCAGGCCGGCTATGTGGCGGGCCGCTTCCTCCTCCTGTTGGGAGCCGGCGGGACGGGGGCCAAGGGTTTCGCTCAGCCAACGGACGTGGGTCATGGCCTCGGCAGTGAGGCGGTCGACTTCCGAGATGGGCGGCGCGGGAGGCGGTGTGGACAGCGCGATGGTTGGCGACGGGGCGGGCGCGGGGGGCGGTGTGGGGGCAGGTGGCGTGGCGATGGTTGGCGACGGGGCCGGCGCCAGCGTAGCGGTGGGGCTTGGGGCGGGCGACGGGGTTGGCGCTGGCGCCGGCGCGGGTTCCGGCGTTTTGGAGGGCGTCACCACCGGGGTCTGCGCCGGCTCCGGGACGGGAGGGGAGGCGCAGGCGGCCGCAAAGAGCAGACACAGCGCCGCGAGGAGGAGCGCGAGGAGTTTCAGCGCCGGCCCATTCCCACGGGGATTCCCGCCCCTAGAGCGCGCGGGCCGCCTAGGGGCGTTGGGCGCATGGCGGCGTCCCACAACCCTGGGGTCGAAGGACGGGGGGCCTAGCCGAACTTGTACACCTTGGCGGCGTTGCCGCCCACAATCTTGTCCACCTCATCCTCCGGGACGCCTTCCAGAATCTCCTTCAGGATGCGCTGGGACTCCGGGAAGGTCGCCTCGGCGTGGGGGTAGTCGGAGCCCCACATGAGGTTGTCCACCCCTATCATGTGGCGCAGTTGAATTCCAAGGGCGTCTTCCTGAAAGCTGTGGTACACGTTGCCGCGCATGAAGTCGCTGGGAACAAGCTCGCCCTTGAAGCGGTAGGGGGCGGCTTGGTAACGCTCCTTGTAGGTGAGGTCCATGCGGCTGAGGAAGAAGGGTATCCAGCCCAACTCGTGCTCGGCGCTGACTATCTTGAGGTTGGGGTAGCGCTCCAGAACCCCGGAGAACACGATGTGGCCGAGGCTCTGGCGCACAAAGTAGTCGTGGGTGCACCGGTCGGCCCCCGTCTGGTTGACCTTGCCCTCCTTGACGACCTGAACGGCGCCGGGGCGGTTGGTGGTGACGTGAAGGCTAATGGGGATGTCCAACTCCTCGGCGGCGGCCCAGAAGGGCTCGTAGATGGGATCGCTGTAGGACTCGCCGGGGCGGGGGTAGGAACTGATCATGGCGCCGGCCAGGCCCATTTCGGCGCAGCGCCGCAGCTCGGCGAGGCCCTCGTCAACGCCGTCATCCAAAAGGATGGCCGCGATGCCCTTGAGCCGGTCCGGAAAGGCGCCGCAGAAGTCGGCCAGCCAGTCGTTGTAGGCGGCGAAGACGGCGCGGAGAAGCTCCTGGTTTTCCATGCCGTAGAGGGGGAGGCCGGTGGAGGGGTAGACCAGGCCCGCGTAAACGCCGTCCAAGTCCATGTCCTTTATGTGCTCCTCCGGGATGAACCCGCCGGGCCTGACGTTCTCGAAAACCCCGGCCTGGATTATCTCCCGCGGGTTGGTGAACCGCTTGCCCGCCGCGGCGATGGCCCCCGTTGGCCCCATCTTAATGTTGTCGTAGTACCACCAGTCGTAGGGGTCCTCATCGTCGCCCTTGCGGAGGTGGGGGATGCGGGAGCCGAACTTGGGGTCCATCCGGTCCTGCCACAGGTTAGGCGGCTCCACCACGTGGGAGTCCGACGATATGACTTTGCCGTAGCTGCTCATCTTGGCGCCTCCGGTTGTATTCACCCGCGCGGGCGGGGTGGCTTCTAAGGGAACACTTTATTGAATTTTGGCGGTTTTTACAAGATGGCGGCCCTCGCCTCATCTCCGTTTTGGGAAGGGCTGTTGACCCTAGACATACGCCTTCCTATAATCGGCGGGCTTGTGAGGGTGGAACGGCTCAGCCCCGGCTCCGGTTTAGAGGGCCGTTCCACGGTGGATGTTTCCACGGTCAGGGAGGACATATGCGGTTGTATCCGGTAATCCTCGCGGGTGGACTTGGAACCCGCCTCTGGCCCCTTTCCCGCCGCCGTGAACCCAAGCCCTTCCTGCCCCTCTTGGGCGAACGGACCCTCTACCAGGAGACTATCCTGCGGCTGGAGGGTCTGACCGACGTTGCCCCCCTCATTGTTTGCAACCGCGACCACGGGGCCTTGGCCCTGAGCCAGTCGCAGGACATCGGCAAAGAGGTCATGTCTATTGTGCTGGAGCCGGAGGGCAGGAACACCGCCCCGGCCCTCACCATGGCCGTTCATCTCCTTGGGGAACTGGCCGCCGGGGAGCCGGAGGACCCCGTGTTCCTGATGATGCCCGCCGATGGCGTCATAAAGGGCGTGGATGAGTTCCAGGCCGCCGTGCGCTCCGGCGTGGGAGCGGCTGAGCGTGGCTTCATAGTGGTCTTCGGCGTCACGCCGCGCCTCCCCCACACTGGCTACGGCTACATCCACAAAGGGAAGCCGCTGGAGGATGGCGAGGCCCCTGTCGGAACCCCGGCGCCCCTGGAGGTACGGGCCTTTGTGGAGAAGCCTGACCTGGAGACCGCCAAGGCTTACTTGGAGTCGGGGGAGTACCTTTGGAATAGCGGCGTCTTTCTCATGCGTTCTTCGGTGTGGCTGGAGGAGTTGGAGCGGCACAGGCCCGACATAGCCGCCGCCTGCCGGAGGGCGCATCGAGGAGCCGATAAGCAGGGCGTTTACGTTATCCCGGATGACGCGGCCTTCAGGGACTGCCCCAGCCAGTCCATAGACTACGCCGTAGTGGAGAGGGCAGCCGAGGGGCCGGGCGGCCGGGTGGCCGTGGCCCCCCTTGACGCCGGGTGGTCGGACTTGGGGTCTTGGTCCCAGGTGTGGGAGGAGAGCGATTCCGACGCCAAGGGCAACGTGACGCGGGGCCAGGTCTACACCGAGTCGGTGGAGGGGTCCCTGATTGTGGCCCAGGACCGGGTTGTCGCCGCCGTGGGACTCAAGGACGTTGTGGTGGTGGAGACCAGGGACGCGGCCCTGGTGACCAGCATGGCCCACGCCCAGGACGTGGGGAAGATTGCGGCGCGGCTGGCCCGGCGGGAGGGCGGGAAGACGGAATCCCACCCGTGGGGAACCAGCCGGGTGGTGGACGAAGGGCCGGGCTTCCGCGTCAAGCGCTTGAGCGTCAACCCCGGGGCCGCGCTCCCGGAGGGCTTCCCGGAGGGGGTTGAGACGTGGGTTGTGGTTAGCGGCAGCGTCAGGATAGGCGGCGGCGCGGCGGCGCGAGTCCTTGGCTCCGGTGAGTCGGCGGCGGTCGGCGGCCAGGCCGACGGCCGGGTTGAGAACGCCGGCGCGGCGCCTCTGGAGGTGGTGTCGGTCAGCGCCTCCTCACAGTAACGCCTCCGAGGGTTCCCGAGCCGCCCCCCTCCCGTCATTCCCGCCCTCCTCCCTCCCGTCATTCCCGCGCAGGCGGGAATCCAGGGGCGGGGGGTTCCGGTTGCAGAGGTGTGGGATAGGTAACAGCCCTTTGCAAAGGGAGTTATACCTTTAACTTCTAACTTCGCTCTTTGACCTAGTCTGCTAATTGGTGGTAGTCTACGGCTCGGACTCGCCACATGTCCATCGTAAGCACAGTCAAGGGATGGCGTTTTGCGCCTCCTTGGGGCTGTGCTTGGGATTGCGGCGACTTGTGGCGAGTAAGCACCATCCTTTCCTCAAGGAGGCTCTTTCTTCCCGTGATTTACGCTTTAAGGATATTGATTTGGGCTGTGATACTGCTGGCAACCGTCGGTAGTTGCACTATCGGGGAAAAGGATATGGCAAGCCTACATATCATGTTGGCCTTTCTCTTCTCCGGGCTTGCCTTGGACAGAGTTTGCGTAATTGCTAAGGATCAATCAGATGAGTAAGCGCGCCGCTAGTCCTTGGTTAGATTTCTTCCTAGGAGTATTAAGCATCTTCGGACTGGTCATTATGATTATTCGCGCGCAGACGGATGAACTCAATTGGTCAGTTTTTGTGCTAGGGGTTATTGCTCCCTGGGTACTAATACTGACGGGGGCTTGTTTCTTTTCCCTCTTCTGATCGCAGAATAGTGAATGGTTAGCTGTGGCGAGGGTCTTACTACAATAGCCGCGCCCTTCCCGCCTACGCGGGAATGACGGGAAGGGGGGGCGCGGGAATGACGGAAGGGGGTGAAGGCGGGAATCTAGCAGCCCAAAGCAGGAACAACGCTCTTCAATACAAAGTGGGCGCACGCGCCCTTCCCGCCTGCGCGGGAATGACGGATTAGGGGGGCGGCCCTGTCGCAGAGAGCAGCCCTTACGGACGGATGGGCGCGCGCGCCGTGGCGCGGTTAGCCCGGCGCAACGGGCGTTGAATGACGGATAAGAGGTGAAGGCGGGAATCTAGCAGCCCAAAGCAGGCCCAACGCTCTTCAATACAAAGTGGGCGCACGCGCCCTTCCCGCCTGCGCGGGAATGACGGGATAAGGGTCGGGAGCGCGCGCCTCGTGCGCCCCTCAGCTAAGCAATCACAGGATCTGCGATAGGAACCGCTTCACCCTCTCGTGGCGCGGGTTGTCGAAGAAGTCGTTGGGCGGCAGGTCCTCCACGATTTCCCCCTCGTCGAACATCACTATGCGGTCGGCCACCTCCCTGGCAAAGCCCAACTCGTGACTCACCGCCAAAATGGTCATAAAGGAGGCGGCCAGCTCCCGCATCACCTCCAAGACCTCCTTTATCATCTCCGGGTCCAGGGCCGAGGTCGGCTCGTCGAATAGCATGATGTTGGGCTGCATCGCCAGGGCGCGGGCGATGGCCGCCCTCTGCTGCTGGCCGCCGGAAAGCTGGGCCGGGTACTTGTCGGCCTGGTCTTGGATGCCCACCCGCTCTAGGAGTTGGACGGCTATCTCCTCGGCCTCCCTGGCGGGCAGCTTCTTAACCTTCATGGGCGCCAGGGTGATGTTTCCCATAACCGTCAGGTGGGGGAACAGGTTGAAGGACTGGAAGACCATGCCGACGTCCCGGCGTATGGCGTCGATGTTCCTCACGTCGTCGGTCAACTCGATGCCGTCGACGACGATGTCGCCGCGCTGGTGGTGCTCAAGCCTGTTGAGGGTCCGGATGAAGGTGGACTTGCCGGAGCCGGAGGGGCCGATTATCACCACGACCTGGCCCCGTTTCACCGTGGTTGAAACGCCCTTCAGGGCGTGAAAGGAGCCGTACCACTTATGAACGTCGCGGCATACGATAATGTCCTCAGGTCCCGCCGCATTCTCTCCGTTTGTCATGTGAAGACCTCCGCTAATTATTGCCGGCTTTCTTCCCTATCTTTGGCCCTATCTCTGGCCCTACCTCTGGCCCACTCCCAAATGCCCCTCAATTTTTCTGCTGACGTAGGACATGCCGTAGGTGAACACCCAGAAGGCTAGGGCGATGAAGATGAAGACCTCCTTGGTGCTAATCCTGAACTCCGGATTGCCCAAAATGAAGGTGCGGCCAATCTCCGTAATGTCCACCATGCCGATGATGTAGACCAGGCTGGTGTCCTTGAACAGGCCGATGAACTGGCCCACGATGGCGGGTATGACGCTGCGGATGACCTGGGGCAGGGATATGCGAAGGGTGGTCTGCCAGCCCGACAGTCCCAAGGCGCGGGCCGCCTCCTCCTGGCCGGGGTGCAGGGCCTGAAGGCCGCCCCGGATGTTTTCCGCCATGTACGCCGCGCTGAACATGGTAATCACGACGGCGGCGCTTAAGAGGGAGTCCCGCGGGAAGGTCTGGGGAAGGGCCAGGGGCACCAGGTGCTGCGACATGAACAGCAGGGTTATCAGCGGCACCCCTCGGAACACCTCTATGAACACCACGCACAAGGTCTTGACCACCGGGAGATGGCTCCGGCGGCCCAGGGCCAAGGCGATGCCTATGGGCAGGCTTAGGGTGATGCCAGCCACGGCCAGAATCAGGTTCAGGGTCAGCCCGCCCCAGTGCTGCACCGCCACCGGCTGGAGGCCCGGGATTCCCGCGATCCCTCTTAATAGGATGATGGTCAGCAGGAAGGCGGCCACGCTGAATATGACTATCCACTTCACGGTTCCGAAGCGCGTGTACCGGGCCAAGGCCCACCCCGCGCCGATGGCCGGCACATTCGCTAGGAGGAGGAGTCGAACGTCCATCCCCATCCTCTCAAAGCTGTAGGGGAGGAAGGCGAACAGGGCGATGACGACGCCGACTATGATGGCGATGCGCTTGGTGACGCCGCCGCCCGCCATCCCCCAGCCCATCCCCAAAAGCATGGTCACCATTAGGAGGGAGACCTGGGGCCGCCAGAAGCAGTTGTTGCCCGCGCAGGCCTGGTCTGAGTTGTAGCTGCCAATGACGAAGCGGCCGCCCACGGTGGCAATGACGCTCCAATCGGCGGTCAGGATGGCCCACCGCAGCCCGAACCACAGGGCCAGAAGGAGAACCGCGCCCACTACAACGCTTAGTACGGAGTTGTGCCACGAGTTGAAGAGGTTGGCGTGGGCCCACCCAAGAACGCCCGCCTCAAAGCGCGGGGGCCGCAGCATTGGTCTAACGTTGGCCATCATCGTCTAAACCCCGGTGAACCCGACGTAGCGGTTGTATAGGTTGCCTATGAGCGACCAGGTTAGGCTCATGGCCAGGTACACCAGCATAATGAGTATGAATATGGATACGGCCGGGGCCGTTTGGGTCATGGTTATGGCCACGTTGGTCATGTCGGTGTAGCCGACGGCCCCGCCGAGGCTGCTGTTCTTGGTGAGGTTAAGGCACTGGCTTATCAGAGGGGGAATAATCAGCCGCAGGGCCTGGGGGAAGGTCACGTGGCGCAGGGTGTCCGTGCCCGAGAGGCCGAGGGCGCGGGCGGCCTCTATCTGGCCGCGGCGCACCGATTGGATGCCGGCCCGCACTATCTCCGCAATGAACGCGGAGGTGTATATGACCAGTCCCACGAGGAGCACCAGAAGACCGGCCCGAACGGTGATGCCGCCGTGGATGCGTCCGAACCTGCCCTGGGGTTCCGGCGACGAGATGGTGAAGGGGGCCTCGCTGATTACGCTCACGACTATCCAGGACAGGACGCCGACGACGAACACGATGGCTATCCCCGTCAGCAGGGGGTAGGAGGGCTTGCCGGTTTCCGTCTCGCGGCGGGTCAACTTCCGGTGGGCCATCACGCCAACCGCCGCGGCGGCGGCCACCAGGACTACCCAGGTCAGGACCGCGCCGAGGCTGCCGGGTATGGGGCCGGGAGCCGATATGCCGGCGTTGTTTATGTAAAGCTGCCCGCCGAAGACGTAGCCCTCCCTCACCGGCGGCAGCACGAGAATAATGAAGAACCAGAAGAGCAGCTGCACGAGAAGGGGAACGTTGCGGAAGAACTCGACGTAGATGAGGGCCAGCTTGGAGACGAGCCAGTTGCCGGAGAGGCGGGCCACCCCCATGAAGATGCCTAGAATCGTCGCCAGAACGACGCCGATTATCGCCACCAGCAGGGTGTTAGAGGCGGCGACCACCAGGGCGTAGCGGAAGGAGTCGGAGGACTCGTAGGGGATGAAGTGCTCCCCTATGGGGGTCTGGTACTCCCGGTCTAGGAAGCTGAAGCCAAAGGGTATGTTCCGGTCCGCTATGGCGTTGCCGATGTTGATGAAGAACCAGGCGACCAGGAAGACCACCAGGAAGGCCGATATTATCTGGGCGGCCCACTGGATAATCTGGGCGTGCCGCCATACCGGAATTCCCTTATAGGTAAGAAATCGCGGTATCTCCGACATAGGGGCTATACGGCGCTCCTAAGTGAATGGGGGGATTTTACCACGTTAAGCCATCTTTTGCTTGCAAGCGTTTTTCGGGCGGAGATTTAGGGAACGTCCACGCCGGCCTTGGCTTGGATTTCGGCCGGATTCAGCGTAAAGCAGGAGGGAATCCACGGGGGATGGGACTAGAGGGCCGGCTCGCCGGGTGGCGTTTCCCCTGGCATCTATGCGTCGGCAGAGTTTCTTCGGACGCGCTTGGCGACCTCCCGGGCGCGCAGCATGAGGTCAAGGAACCGGTCAAAGTCGTCCCACGACGATACGAAGTCGCCCGCCACGTAGTCCAAGGCGAGAGAGTATTTCTTCCCGAAGGGAAACCAAAGGCCGGCGTCGTAGATATCGCGGGCTATGGTGACATTATCCGCGTCCATGCTGAAGGGAACCCCAGCGTTCCGAGCGTAAGCCATTAGCCTAGAGCTTAAGACGTAAGACTTCGAGTGTTGGAACGGCATTGAATAGAAGGAAGCCCTTGGCGGGTTAGCGCAGAGGCGCGGCGTATATCTGCCCACCCTTGGGGCAGTCGTCGCAGGGGGCGGCGGACCACAGGGCGTTGCGGCTGTTGTCCCCGCGGGGAAGGCCGATGCCGTTGTCGCCAAGGCTGCGGTGATAGATCTCGGCGTAGTTGCCCACGGAGCGGATAACGTCCTGGGCGGCGGTGGGGCTGATGCCCAGGGTCTCCTGGCCGTAGGAACCCGCCAGGCCGAACAGCCTGTCGACCTTGGTGTTGCCGGTGAGGGCGTCGGGGACGTTTTGGGAGGTGACGCCGTAGGCCTCGGCGTAGATGATAATGGCCATAACGATGTTGACAACGTCGGTCCAGCCCTCGTCGCCGTGGGGGACCACCGGGGCCAACGGCTCCTCGGAGATGGTCTCGGGCAGGACCACGTGGCTGTCGCTCTGGGGCAGGCTGCTCTTGTAGGCGTAGAGGCCGGAGTGGTCGGTGGTAAAGGCGTCGCACTGGCCGGCGCGGTAGGCCTCCACCGCGGCATCGGTCTTTTCGAAGGTCAGGGCCTGGATGTTCATGTCGTAGAGCTTGGAGAAGTCCTGGAGGTTCAACTCGGTGGTGGTGCCCTGGGTGACGCAGACGGCGGCGTTGCGCAGGTCTAGGGCACTGGATATTCCCTCGGACTTCCGAATCATAAAGCCCTGGCCGTCGTAGTACATGGTATAGGCGAAGTTACCCCACTTGGCGTCCCGCGACGAACTGCGGGTGACGGTGCGAACCAGCATGTCCACGTCCCCGGACTGGATGGTCGCGCCCATCTCGGTGGCGTGGACGGGAATGATTTCGATGGCTGAGGCGTCGCCGAGGACGGCGGCGGCCACGGCGCGGCACAGGTCGATGTCGAAGCCGACGTTGTTGCCGCCCTCGTCCACGTATCCGAAGCCCGGAATGCTGTTGTTGCTGGCGCAGACGACGTGGCCCCGGGCCTTGATGGCGTCGAGGCGGCTCTGTTGGCTTTCCACGGAAGGCTCCGAGGTCTGGGCCGGCGCGGTGCCCTGCTCTGAACAGGCGGCGGATATCAGAAGAAGGGCCGCGGCGCTCAGGAGAAGGGCCGCGGCGATGAGAAGTTTCCACCCCTTGTTCATCTGCGACTCTCTCCCTCCTCTAAATCCGCAAAGGCGCGGCGTAGTCCTAGCGCTGGGCCTAATTCTAACACGTCAAAGGGACGGCTGGCTTGCGCCAGCCGTCCCTTGAGCGTTCAGACGCTTAAGCGGGTTACCTGAGAGGGGCGGTGTAGATCTGGCCGCCCTTGGGGCAGTCGCCGCAGGAAGCCGCGGACCACAGGGCGTTCCGGCTGCCTTCCCTTATCAGTCCGAGAGGGGTGAGGTGGCGGTCGTAGATCTCGCCGTAGTTGCCGACGGCGCGGATTACGTCCTGAGCCACGGTGGCGGGAAGCCCCATGTCCTCCTGACCGTAGGAGCCTTCCAGTCCAAAGAGCCTGTCAATGGCGGTGTCCCCGGTGGGACTGGTGGGCACGGTGGCGGAGGTTATTTCGTAGGCCTCGGCGTAGATGAGCATGGCCATTACCGCGGTTACGATGTCAAACCACTGCTCGTCGCCGTGGGGAACCACGGGACCCAGGGGCTCTTCCGAGATGGTCCCGGAGAGGATGACGTGGTCGTCGGGGTTGGCGAAGCCCGCCCTGGTGCTGACCAGACCGGAGCGGTCGGTGGTTAGGGCGTCACACTGGCCGCTGAGGTAGGCCTCGTTGGTGGAAACGTTGTCCGGGAAGGTCGAAACCGCGATGTCCAGGTTGTTCTGGTTAATGAAGTCCTGGAGGTTCAGCTCCGTAGTGGTGCCCTGCTGAACGCACACGGCAACGTCCTGAAGCTCCATCATGCCGGAGACGCCCAGGTTCCTGGGAACCATGAAGCCCTGGCCGTCGTAGAACATGGTGGGAGCGAAGTTGCCCCAGCCCGAGTTCCGGGAGGTGGTCCAGGTGGTGTTCCGAGACATCATGTCCACTTCGCCTGACTGCATGGTGGGGCCACGCTCGGCGGCGGTGGTGGCTTGGAGGACCAAGGCGTCCGGGTTGCCGAGGACGGCGGCGGCGACGGCGCGGCAGAGGTCGATGTCGAAGCCGACGGTGTTTCCGTTGGTGTCAATAAAGCCGAAGCCCGCCAGGGTGTTGTTGCTGGCGCAGACCACGGAGCCGCGGGCCTGCACGTCGGCCAGCCTGCTGGACGTTTCCTCGGCCGGGGCGTCGTCCGAGGTCCCCCCACAAGCAATCGTCGCGGCCAAGGCCACCAGAAGCCCGACCCAAAGGACATGCTTAAGGTATTTTCGCATCTTCATATACAAGTTCCCCTCCTGTTTTTTATGAGTGATGCGACACTCGCCGCTTATCCTATCACAACTTTTGCCGCCTTTCTAGATAATGACGCCGCATTTTCCCAATTCCATACGCCGATTCAAGGCCGTCCGGCGCCGGGTTTCCGCCATTAAACGGATGCGCCTGGGCCGGCCCAATAATGGCGCAGAGTCCCCTTGGATGGTATATTTGGGATGATGTCTTGGCTTCAACTTTGCGCCTCAGAAACTACATCCGCTTCCTCTTATTTGGGGACTTCCCGCGGCTGCGAATCCGGTGGCCCGGCAGGCGTCCGCCGGCCATGAGTGGCAGAGTCGCGACAGGCTCGGCCCTGCTGCTGGCCGCGGCGGCCACGGCCCTCTTCCCGGCGCCGAGTGTGGGGGCCAACGGCGCCCATCCGGGGAGCCGCGAGGTGTTTTCCGGCGACGTGGGGCCCTACTTCATGCGGGTCAACACCGCCCCCTTCGTGGGAACCATGCACTTCATAGTGTACGTGTCAGAGGCGGGGGGAACCGAACCGGTGACGGACGCCGAGTCGCAGGTGTCGGGACGGCGGGCCGCCGGCGACCTTCCACCCGTAGGCCCGGTGGCCGGGGTTGACTCGCTGGACGGCCCCAACTGGCAGACCGTGGACATTCCCGTAGAGGAGACCGGGGAGTGGCTGTTTATGGTGAGGGTGACAAGCTCCCTGGGAGAGTCGTCGGTGGAGTTCCCCCTGACGGTGGGAAGGCGGGGCGGCGGCGTGAACCTGGGCATGGTGGGCATCCTGCTCGTGGCGGTGGTCTTGGCGGGGCTGGTCGCCCTGTCGTGGGGACGCAGGAGGGGCCGGGAGCGGGGCGCCGGGGCCTTGGAGTCCGGGGAATGAGTTCGGGGCGGCCCATTTATGTCAAGGAGGGTTAGCTGATATCCATGAGATTCCTGTCCGCGTTGGTCTTGGCCCTGCCGCTTGCGGCGGTTTTGGCCGTTGCAGGGTGCGGCGGAGACGCCCCCCAAGAAGTCACCCTTGAGTTGGAAATTGAGGACAGGTCCCTCAAGGACCGGGAGACGAGGCTGACGGCAAGGCAGGACGACACGGTGACCCTTATGGTGAAGTCGGACGAGGCGGGCAGCTTCCACCTCCACGGCTACGACCTCTCCACGGACGTGGGACCCGGCGGCGCGGCGACCCTGGAGTTCACGGCCAACGCCACGGGGAGCTTCCCCCTTGAACTGCACCTGAGCGGGGCCGAGCCGAGCGACGAGCCGGACGTCGTTCAGGCCCCCGCCGGCGCCTCAGTGAGCTTCCAGGCCGTGCCCGATACGTCGTCAGGACTGAATATAAGCATTGCGACCACTGGGTTCACCTTCACCCCTGAGGAGGTGGGCGGTCGGCACACGCCGGGCCGCGGCCACGCCCATATCTACGTCGACGGCGTAAAGGCGGCCCGGATATACGGGAACCACTATTATCTGAGCGGCGTTGAACCCGGCGAGCGGCTGCTGCGCGTCACGCTGAACGCCAACACCCATGAGCAGTACGCCATAGGTTCCCAGCTAGTGGAGGCCGCCGGCAGGGTGACGGTGGCCCCCGGCGGCGGGCATGAGCACGATTCCCACGATAGCGGGGAGGCCGCGGATACGCCGAGCATGAATGCCGTTGAGGCCCCGGCGGGCATGTCGGCGCTGGTTGAAGCGGAACCGGACCCGGTCTCCGGCGTCAACGTCAAGGTCACCACAACCGGATTCACCTTCGCCCCTGAGAACGTGGACGGCCAGGACGTGGAGGGCGAGGGCCACGCCCACGTTTACGTGGACGGGCACAAGGTCGGCAGGCTCTACGGGCCGCATCACCACTTGGGCGGTCTGGGGGCCGGCGACCACGAGATCCGCGTTATTCTAAACACCAACAGTCACGCCGTGTACGCCAAGGGCGGCGAGGCCATTGAGGCGGTGACGACGGTTCAAGTCGCCTCCGCCGGCGATGGCGGGGACGGGCATGACCACTCCCACGACGAGCCGGCCTCCGAGGAGACGCAGGTCGAGTTGGGCCGGCTGGAAATCCAACCCCGCTAGTCTTCAATGCCTAGGAAGCGAGGCGGCTATAAGCGGCGCTGGGCCACCCCCCTACTGGTGGGCGGGGGACTTGCCCTCCTAGCGGCGGCCCTCCAGGGAACGCCGGCCTACGCCCACGGCTTCGGACAGCGTTACGACCTCCCGGTTCCCCTGTGGTTGTACCTCATCGGGGCCGGGGCCGCCGTCGCCATGTCCTTCGTGGTAATGGGCGTCTTCATGCGGGGTTCCTCAATCTCAGGCGCCTACCCCCGGTTCAACCTGCTCAGGTGGCCCATCGCTAGGGCGCTTACGAGTCCTGCGGCGCTGCTGCCCCTGCGCTTGGCGTCGGTGGCCCTGTTCCTGCTGGTCATAGCCGCCGGGCTTGCGGGCGGGCAGGAGCCGACGGACAACGTGGCCCCGACCCTCGTTTGGGTCATATGGTGGGTGGGCATGGCCTACGCAAGCGCGCTCATCGGCAACGTGTGGGCCGTCATCAACCCGTGGAGGATAATCTTCGACTGGGCTGAGACCCTTTTCAGGCTCTTCAGTCCTGGCAGGGGGCTGTCCCTGAATCAGAGTTGGCCGGCGGGATGGGGGGTGTGGCCGGGCCTCCTCCTATTCCTCGCCTTCGCCTGGGCCGAACTGGTCTTTGTGGACTCGGCCATGCCGGCGCACATCGCGCGAATGGCCATAGTCTACTCCGTCATCACGTGGGCGGGAATGGCGGTGTACGGGAAGGAGCGGTGGCTCCGGCGCGGCGAGGCCTTCAGCCTGGCCTTCGGCTTCCTTGCGCGGTTCGCCCCCACGGAGGCGCGGAACCTCGACCCCTCGGTGTGCGACGCGTGCCCGGCGGACTGCCAAGACGTGGACATGGAGTGCGTCGACTGCGGGCGCTGCTTCGCCAAGACGCCCCCGAGCCGCCGCGAGTTGAACCTGCGTCCCTTCGCCGTGGGGCTGCTCCGGAATGAGGGCGTTTCTGTTTCGGCGGCGGCCTTTGTGCTCCTCCTCCTGTCCACCGTGACCTACGACGGGCTTACGGCGACGCCCCTATGGGTCAGCGTCCACGACTGGCTGAGCGGCCAGCTTCCCAACTCCACCCTAATAGGAACCTTGGGGCTGGCTGTCTTTCCAACCCTGTTCGGCGGTGTGTATCTGGTCGTTGCCGCCTTGATGTCCTGGGCCGGCGGCGGGCGCGTCCCCGTAGGAGCGGTGGCCCGGGGCTTCGTGTACTCCCTCATTCCCATAGCCCTGGCCTACCACCTGGCCCACTTCCTATCCTATCTGCTGATACAGGGGCAGCTTATCATACCCCTGGCCTCGGACCCCTTCGGGTTCGGATGGGACTTGTTGGGAACGGTGGACTACCGCGTTAACCTCGCGATTATAAACGCCAGGACGACCTGGCTGCTGGCCGTGGGCGCAATAGTAGTGGGGCATATCATATCGGTGTATCTGGCCCACGTCATAGCCCACCGCGTTATTAAGGAGCGGCGGCTGGCCCGCCGGAGCCAGTACCCGATGCTGGCCCTCATGGTCGGCTACACCATGGTTAGCCTGTGGATACTGGCCCAGCCCATAACCGAGTCGAGCTAGGGGCAACGCGGAACTGCGCCCCCCTTTCATCATCCTCGCTCTCCCCCCTTTCCCGTCATTCCCGCGCAGGCGGGAATCCAGGAAGCCCACAACGGAGAACCAACGCCTCAAATCCGGGTTGGCCGCCAGCCGCCGCGCATCCGCAGAGACGCCCCTAATGCGGGGTCTGGCCGCAACGGCCCTGGCCATTACCGGCGGCGGGCGCCGTGGCTGTCGCAACGAAGGTAATGAAGATGGATTCCCGCCTGCGCGGGAATGACGGATAAGAGAGCGCCGGCCTGTTTGGAGGCCAAAGCCCCCTCTTCGACAACCGCGCAACAGCGCGCTCCCCTCTTCAAATCCGGGTCGGCCACCAACCGACGCCGAGCCGGCCCGCACCCCTTTCCGTCATTCCCGCGAAGGCGGGAATCCATCCCTACTCAAATCCGGGTTGGGCGCCAGCCGACGCGCTCCCGCTCCGTCGCCAACCCTTCTATAGAGGGCTAGAGCTTGAAGCCGTAGAGCTTGCCGGCGTTGTCGCGGATGACCTTTTGCCGCGCCTGCGGATTCTTCAACTCCTTCAGGTTGTCGTCGATGACCTGTAGGGAGTCGGGCCACACGCCGTCCTGGTGGGGGTAGTCGGAACCCCAGATAACGCTGTCTTCCCCGACCAGGTGTATCAGCTGGCCGGCCACGTTTTCCTTTTGGAAGGTGGAGAAGCCCTGGCGGTTCCAGTACTCGCTGGGCTTCATCGATATGCCCGTCTGCCCCTCGCCCTCGTGGTCCATCCGGTCGATGACGTAGGGCAGCCAGCTTACGCCGCACTCGCCGAGGACGAACTTGAAGTTGGGGTAGCGTTCGCAGGCGCCGGAGAAGATTATGCTGGTGACGAACTCGGCGCCCTGAAGCTGGAACATGGTTGTCCGCACGTTGTGGTACACCTCGTCGTAGTCGGCGGCATCCGAGGCGTCAATGGCCCTCGGCAGCAGGCCCGTGGTGTGGAATGAGATCGAAAGGCCGGTGTCGTGGGACGCCTGCCAAAGGACGTCCCAATCCCGGTGGTAAATGGGCTTCACGGCCCCCGCCACGCCGAAGTCGCCGCCGTGCAAGCCTATCTCCGCGGCGCGGCGCAGTTCAGCCGCGGCGGCCTTGGGGTCGTGGTTGGGGATGCAGGCCAGGCCGGCGAACCGGTCCGGGTGGGTCTTGCAGAAGCCGGCGAGCCAGTCGTTATAGATGCGGAAGATTTCGACTATCTGCTCGTTGTCGTTAAGGAGGGCGGAGATGCGAAGAAGACCGTAGATGACCTCCGCGTCCACGCCGTCCCTGTCCTGGTCCTTGACGCGCAGCTCCGGGGTGGTGGGGTGGTAGCCCTTCTCCGGCTCGTCGTAAAACCCGGCCTCTATCATGGCGTTCCACCGGGTTCCCATCTCGGTGCTGAAGGTCCTCTGGTCCACGGCCTGACCCACCACGCCCAAGTCGGTGCCCGTGGCCGTCCACCGGCGGCCTGCGGCGGTTTCCACCACCCTCGGCATCCTGTCCCTCATGCCCGGCCCTGCGTTCGACACGAAAAGGTCCTCGGGCATGAACCTAAGGTCTATGTGACTATCGCCTGAAATAATGTTGTAACCCATGGCTGCTCTCACCTGCCTTTTAGTTTGGCCTGCCTATGGGTTAGATGGTATTGGAGGCGCGGCGGGGCTGTCAAGGAAGGGTCAAGGGTGGATGGATGGAAGCGCTTTCTGGTTGTCACCACCGGCGACGGGAGGAACGGTGGCGTCCCAGGCAGGATTCGAACCCGCGACCCGCTGCTTAGAAGGCAGCCGCTCTGTCCATCTGAGCTACTGGGACCGGCTGAGGGGCCTTCCGATATTCTATGGAGGCTCGGCGCCGGCTGTCAACCGGTTCTAAGCCAACGGTTCATACAGGCCACGATTCCTGCCTATAGGCCATGTCCCAAAACAGGAACTCGTAGCGGCTGCTGGTCATAAAGGCGTCCCTCATGGCCTGCCGGGTCTGCTGAGATGCGCCGGCCCCCTCCCTGTCCACCAAGGCCGTCCACGTGGCCACGCTCTCCTCCAACAGCCCCTCGGCGTACACCGATGCCCAGGGGCCGTATACGGGATGCTCCACGGCCCCGAGGCGTCCTCCAAGCCGATGGTAGGTCCAGGGGCAGGGCAGCAGGGCGGCGGCCGCGGCTCCCAGGCTTCCCAACGCCGCCACGCTGACGACGTGGTTGGAGTAGGCCAAGTTGGTGGGGGCGATAGGCGTTTCCTGAACGTCGCTTTCCGTTATCCCCAGGAGGCCCATGAGCTTGCGATGCAGGGGCTTTTCTATGGGCGTGACCAGGCGTTTGGATATGACCTCCAGGGCGGCGGCGTCCGGGGCCTTGGCCAGGGCTAGGGCCACGCCGCGGGCGAAGGCCTCCAGGTACTTCCAGTCCTGTATAAGGTAATAGCGGAACTTCTCAATGGGTAGTGTCCCGGCCTCAATCTCCGCCAGAAACGGGTGTTGGAAGACGCGCTCCCAGATGGGCCGGGCCTCCTCCCTCAGTTGGTCTGAAAACCGTTGGGACACGAGGGCGGCTTTACGGGGAGGATGGGGCGTCGGACTGGACGACGCAGAGTTCGCAGGGGCAGGAACCCCGCAGGAACTTGTGGGTGTATAGGCCGGTGTAGTGGGCGTCGCTCCACAGGAACTGGACGGCGTAGCTGCCGATGGGCATCTGGTCCACGGGGTAAACGTCGGCGGGAACCGACGCGGGGTCCAGGCGCAGGCGACCCGTCCACTCGTCGATGCACTGGGCGCAGGGACACCGCAGCCGCAGTTGGCGGGCGGAGTATACGCTGCGATGCCCGTCATTCCACTGGATGGTGACGCTGCTGGCGCTTAGTTGTATGGATGAAGGAGACGTCGGGGCGCTGTTCACTGGCATTCTCTCCGGATACTCCGATTTGGCGGGAGGCTTACGGCCTCTACTATACCAGAGCGGGGCCGCGTGTGGGGCCTGTGCGGAGGGGGCCGCGTCGCGATTTGGAGAGCCGTTGGGCTGGAACCGAGAGGCGTCCCACGCGCCAATCGCGTTTCGCAAGCGCCCCACCGCGCGGGGACGCCAACCCTCTGTGACCATTATATAAGGAAATGTGATAGCTAGGTCCCACCGCGCACAGAAACTACAGGGCGACCGGCTCGGAAAGGCGTCTCGCCTGCCCCGGCCCCACCGCGGGGCGAGAACTCAGGGCGGCGTGGGTTCGTTGTTGGGGTGAAGCCGCCTATGCTATACTTCAAGCGGACGGGGCGTGGCGCAGCCCGGAAGCGCACCTGCATGGGGTGCAGGGGGTCGGTGGTTCAAATCCACTCGCCCCGACCATCACTCCCAACTATCGCTTAGCGTATGGCCGCGCTAGCGCTCACTTAGTTTTGAGGAGCGTTGATTCTGCGTTGGGGGCTTCGATTCCCGCCTCCCCCTCCCGTCATTCCCGCGCAGGCGGGAAGGGCACGTGTGCCCACTTTGTTTTGCGGGGCGTTGGTCTTGCGCCGTTCGCGCCGCGCTGATGTCTCGGGGTGAGGAGTGCGCCCGGGCGGCCCGTCAGCCCTGCCGCGCGCGCCCTTCTTCAGGCCCACCCCGGCGGCGTCCGCGCGCTCCAGGGCGCGCCCTGTTCGTACAGGTGGGCCACCTTCAAAACCGTCGCCTCCTCGTATGGCCGCCCGCCTATCTGGAGTCCGATGGGAAGCGGGCGCGGCCCCGAGGTGAAGCCGCAGGGGAGGCTGACGGCCGGCGTTCCCGCCAGGGCATAGGCCGGGGTGAGGATGAAGGTGGGACGCAGGAGCTCATCCGCCGCCGACTCCTTGGTGACGACTCCCACAGAGCCGCCCACCGGTGGGGCGACGGTGGACACGGTGGGAGACACCAAGACGTCCACCTGCTCAAGGGCCTCTAATACCTGGCGCCGCAGCAACTCCCGCAGCCTCTGGGCCTTGTAGTAGACCTGGGCCGGTATCAGGCTCCCCAATAGATACGTAACCGGCATTTCATCGCCCCTTTGCGCCAAGGTCTTCTGAGCCCAATCGCGGTAAAGGGCCGTGGCCTCCACGTAAAGCAAGGCCATCATTATGAGGTTGCCGTAGGACGCCAAAGGCACAGACACGTCCTGCACCGATGCGCCCATTTCGCCCATGGACTTGGCCGCTAGGACAACGGCCTCCCTCACCTCCGGGGCCACGAACTCCTCAAAGGTCAACTCCTTAACCACTCCCACCCGCAGGCCCTTGAGGTCGCCATCTAAAGCCCGGCGGTAGTTGGGGGCCGGGACGTTTCCTGCAAAGGGGTCTCTAGGATCCCCTCCTACGATGGCTCCAAGGGTGATGGCGCAGTCCTCAACGGTGCGGGAGACGGGGCCGGCGGCGTCCATGGACCAGACGACGGGGAACACGCCGTGACGGCTGACGCGTCCCCAGGTGGGCCTCAGCCCCACGACGCCGCAGAAGGAGGCGGGGGAGCGAATGGAGCCGCCCGTGTCCTCCCCAAGGGAGGTCGCGCACAGCCGCGCCGCCACCGCCGCCGCGGAGCCGCTGCTGGACCCGCCGGTGGCGCGCTCCGGGTCCCAGGGGTTGAGGGCCGGTTCAAAGGAGCGGTTGAAGGCCCCGCCCCCGGCGAACTCGCCCATGTTGAGCTTGCCCAGGATGACGGCCCCCGCCCGCTTGAGGTTAGACACGACGGCGGCGTCCTCTTGGGGGATGAAGTCCAGCAGCAACTTCGAGCCGTTGGTGGCGGGGACGCCCTCCATCCATATCTGGTCCTTGAGGGCGGTGGGCGCTCCGTGCATGGGGCCCAGGTATTCCCCCCTCAGGATGGCCCCTTCAGCCTGGCGCGCCTGTCTCATGGCGTCGGCGCCGGTCACGGTGACGTAGGCCCGCAGCCGCGGGTCCAGGGCCTCGATTCTGGCCAAGTACGACCGCGCCGCCTCCACCGGCGAGACCTCCCTAGTCCTGATAAGCTCCCCAAGCTCCGCGACGGAGAGGAAGGGCAGCCGCGACTCATCCATCGCGGCCGCCCTCAGATGACAGCCGGAGTCTTCCCACGCCCATGACGCGCCCGCCGGACACGACCCCTGTTCCCAGCGGAACCGCGGGGCCTATTGGTACACCGGCTCCGTGAACTCGTGGTAGCGGACCGGGCCAAAGAAGCCGAAGTTCACGTCGTACCCCTTCACCACGCCGGGGTCGTAGGCCACCTTGTTGGACAGGAAGAACAGGGGGATTATCAGGTGGTTTTCGTACATCCAGGTCCCCATGGCCTGCCCCGTGCTGAGGATGTCGGCAGGGAGTATGGACTTCTGGGTCTCTCCGAAGAGGCGGTCAAGCTCAGGGAATTCCCACTGCGACTCGGTGCCGCCGCTAACGCTGCTGATGGCGTACCTGCCGTTATTCCTTATGGACAGGGGGTCGCTGCCAACGCCGTACAACATGGTGGTTATGGTCCTGCCCATGTCCCGGTTGCGCCACTTCTCGAGGAGGGGGCCGAACTCCATCTCACTAAGCCGCGCGTCCACTCCAACGTTGCTCCAGAAGACGGCTATGGCCTCGGCCACGTCCTGGGACTCCGGGACGCCGCTCAGCTTGGAGGTGACAAAGCTGAACTCCAGGCCGTTGGGGTAGCCCGCCTCGGCCAGGAGGCGCCGGGACTCCTCGGGGTCATAGGGGTAGGGCGTCCAACTGCCCTCGTAGTCGGAGCGGGTGGGCGGGATGCCTAGTATGGTCTGTAGGACGCCCTCGCCGTCAAAGAAGGTGTCGTTGAGGGTGTCGCGGTCAATGGCGTAGTTGAGGGCCTTCCGCACCCGCAGGTCCCTCAGGGGGTCGTCGGGGATGTAGCCCGGGGCGAGGGGGTGCGTCTCGCCTTTGCGGGAACCCAGGAGAATCTCCATAGGCTCGTCGTAGTAGAGGCCGCCTATCATTAGGAAGATGTTCACGCCGGGCAGGCTGCTGGCGGCCACCTCGAACCCTCGCTCCACCGCCTGAGCCAGCAGCAACTTGTCCACCTCCGCTATGGCCACCTCTTTGGACAGGAGCATGGCGATGCGGGTGGCGCTTTCCGGGGCGTAGACAAACTCCAACTCGTGGAACTCCGGGGTCTTGCGCCAGTGGTCCTCAACCCGTTCGTAGAGCATGTGGGAGCCTATCGCAAGCTCCACGAACTTGAAGGAGCCGGTGCCCACGGGATGGGCCAGATACCCCTCCTCGCCAACGGCGTCCCAGTAGTCTTGGCTGATAATTCCGGCGACGTTTCCTTCAGCCAGCCACCCCTCCCCCAGAGGCTCCAACCGGTCCAGCCGCCAAACGACCTCGTGGTCGTTGACGATGTCGAAGTTCTGGTCTTGAACGCCCAGGTTCCGCCACTGGCTGCCGGCGGATAGAGAGTCCTCCCTGCCCGCCGTCTGGAGAGTCAGCTTGAAGTCCTGAGCGGTGAACTCCGTACCCGTGTAGTCGCCAGTGGAGTGGAAGGGCACGTCGGGCCGCAGCTTGAGGGTCCAACTCCGGGCGTCGGGGGCCATGCTCCACTCGGAGGCCAGCATGGAGTTTTCGTACTCCCCCGTGGTCCGGTTGGTGTTGATTATGAACTCGTACATGGGCTTCATCGGGCCGGTCTCGCTGGTGAAGGTCTTCCACATCATCGTGACCTGAGCGCCGGGCGGCACCTTGGTGACGCGCAGCCGGGGCGACACCGGGACCCTCATGGCCTCAGTCGGGGCCGGCGTGGGAGTGGGCGTCGGCCTGGCCGTTGGCCGCGGGGTGGAAGTGGGAGCCGCCGTCCGCATAGGCGTTGGAGTGGCCGCGGCAGTCGGGGCTGCGGTTGGGGCCATGGTCGCCGTGGCGGCCCTGGTAGCGGTTGCGGCAGCGGTGGCGGTGGGAGCCGGCGTGGCGTCGTCGCCGCAGGCCGTCACGGCCATGGCGAGAATCAACGCGGCGCTTAACAAGCCGTAAACTGCGTATCGAGGGAACCAGCGTAGCTTAATCATGCGTCACTCCTTAAGCTCAGTTATGCCCAGCGGTCAAGGTCATCGGAGGTAGGTCTTGGAAGACGCATATCTTATACGCGCAAACTTTTGGTGTCAACTATGTGGATGTCTACAAGATATTCGCAACGAATCAAGGAAAGTAACAAGTATACTGTTACGAAAAACGAAGTCGCCCAAGGGGGCCGACGCCTCGGGGCGCAGGCCGACGCGGTCGGTTGTGGCTAACCCGGATTTGAGAGGGGAGGGCACGCGTGCCCACTTAAGTTTTGCGGGGTGTTGGCCTAGCGCCGTGGGCTTCCTGGATTCCCGCCCCCTAATCCGTCATTCCCTACTCTCCCATCCGTCATTCCCGCGAAGGCGGGAAGGGCACGCGTGCCCACTTAAGTTTTGCGGGGCGTTGGTCTGCGCCGTGGGCTTCCTTGGATTCCCGCCCTCTTATCCGTCATTCCCTACTCTCCCATCCGTCATTCCCGCGAAGGCAGGAAGGGCACATGTGCCCAATTAAGTTTTGCGGGGCGTTGGTTCTGCGCCGTGGGCTTCTTGGATTCCCACCCTTTTATCCGTCATTCCCTACTCTCCCACCCGTCATTCCCGCGCCCCATCCCATCCGTCATTCCCGCGAAGGCGGGAATCCATCTTTCCCCTCTCTTGTCCCAAGGCAATGGCACAACGGCGTGAATTGCCGGCAAGAGCTAGTCCGGTTACGGCCAGACCCTGAAGGCTACCCGTCTCGGCAAGGGGGAAAGGCCGCAGTCGCCCACGCCCCTACGAGTGAAGCCGGAGTTCGGGGCGTTGGAGTTGGGATGTAAGAGGGGATGGATTCCCGCCTGCGCGGGAATGACGGAAGGGGGGCGTTGGTCTTGCGCCGTGGGCGTCGCGCTGGTGTCTCGGGGGCGAGGAGCGCCGCCCGGGCGGCCCGTCAGCCCTGCCGCTCGGCCCGGTTCTTCAGTCCGGTGGCGAACTGCTCAAAAGAGGGGCGCAGGTCCGGCATGGCCCGCCAGGCGATGGGCAGCAGAAGGCCCTTGAACTCCTCCCGCATGGTGAACTTGGTGGCCCCGTTCTTGAGGGGGGAGAGCACGAAGGTCCGCACGCCCTTGAACAGCCCCGGCGTCGCGCTTCGCATCCACGTCATCTTGCGGCCCGGGACCATCTGGGTGATTCTGAAGGAGAAGGGCCGATCGGGGCTGACCTGGGAAAAGACCTTGATGGCGCTTCCCAACTCAATGCTGCCCTCCACCCTGTCCACCCCCGAGTCCCACCCGCCGTAGTTGGCGGCGTTGGTCAGAATCTCCCAAATGGTCACCCGGCTGGCCTCTATGACCTTGCTCATATAGTAGTACTTCATTCTGAGGGAAGCCTTTCTTCTCCTGAGAGGCGCTGGGTTAAAATTATACAGCATGGATGGCGGCGCTTTTAACGGAATAGAGGCGAGAAATTGTTATGTTATGCAGATTTGGGATATTTTCTCAGGCGGCGGGGGATTGTTGACATATTGGAAGTTGGGTGGCTATAATGGGGCCAGGCCTCAAAAGAGGCCGCGGGTATACGCACCTTAACAGTTGGATAGTGGAAGGAAGTAAGGAAATTCGCCAGAGAGTTTGATCCTGGCTCAGGGTGAACGCTGGCGGTGCGTCTAATGCATGCAAGTCGAGCGAGAACCTCCGGTTCGCCGGAGGTGAAAGCGGCGAACGGCTGAGTAACGCGTGAGTAACCTATCTTCAAGTGGGGTATAACCTGGAGAGATCCTGGCTAATCCCGCATAAGCTCCCCGCGCCCTGGCGCCGGGAGGAAACCCGGGCAACCGGGGCTTATAGAGGGGCTCGCGTCCTATCAGGTAGTTGGTGAGGTAACGGCCCACCAAGCCGAAGACGGGTAGCTGGTCTGAGAAGATGGTCAGCCAGAGGGAGACTGAGACACGGTTCCCACTCCTACGGGAGGCAGCAGCAAAGAATTTTGGGCAATGGGCGAAAGCCTGACCCAGCGACACCGCGTGGAGGATGAAGGCCCTTGGGTCGTAAACTCCTTTTCCAGGGGAAGAGTAAGGACGGTACCCTGGGAATAAGCCCCGGCTAACTACGTGCCAGCAGCCGCGGTAACACGTAGGGGGCAAGCGTTACCCGGATTTACTGGGCGTAAAGAGCGCGTAGGCGGCTGGATAAGTCTTCTGTGAAATCTTCCGGCTCAACTGGAAGAGGTCAGGGGATACTGTTCGGCTTGAGGGCAGCAGAGGAAGACGGAATTCCCGGTGTAGCGGTGAAATGCGTAGATATCGGGAGGAACACCAGAGGCGAAGGCGGTCTTCTGGGCTGTGCCTGACGCTGAGGCGCGAAAGCGTGGGTAGCAAACCGGATTAGATACCCGGGTAGTCCACGCCCTAAACGATGGACGCTAAGTATGGGGGGTATCGACCCCCTCCGTGCTGAAGCAAACGCATTAAGCGTCCCGCCTGGGGAGTACGGCCGCAAGGCTAAAACTCAAAGGAATTGACGGGGGCCCGCACAAGCGGTGGAGCGTGTGGTTTAATTCGATGCTAAGCGAAGAACCTTACCAGGGTTTGACATGTTGGTAGTAGAACGCCGAAAGGCGAACGACCTCGGGGTAACCCGGGGAGCCATCACAGGTGCTGCATGGCTGTCGTCAGCTCGTGCCGTGAGGTGTTGGGTTAAGTCCCGCAACGAGCGCAACCCCTGTCGTTAGTTGTTTTCTCTAGCGAGACAGTCCCCCACAAGGGGAAGGAAGGTGGGGATGACGTCAAGTCAGCATGGCCCTTATGCCCTGGGCTACACACACGCTACAATGGCCGGTACAAAGGGTTGCCAAAGCGCGAGCCGGAGCCAATCCCATCAAAGCCGGCCTCAGTTGGAATCGTAGGCTGCAACTCGCCTGCGTGAACGTGGAATCGCTAGTAACCGTAGGTCAGCACACTGCGGTGAATACGTTCCCGGGCCTTGTACACACCGCCCGTCACGTCATGGAAGCCGAGAACACTTGAAGTCGCTGAGCTAACCCACTTCGGTGGGAGGCAGGCGCCGAGAGCGGGCTTGGTGACTGGGACGAAGTCGTAACAAGGTAGCTGTACCGGAAGGTGTGGCTGGATCACCTCCTTTCTAGGGAGAGACGCCTCGGTAACACGGGGCCATCTTCCAGGTCGGTCGGCGGGCGGCCCGCAAACTACCCTCGGTTGAGCCAGGCTCCCAGGTAGCGAGCAGGTCCCTGTGAAAAACCCGCCGCATTCAAATCGGAACCAAAATCTTCCTTCCACTATCCAGAGGTTAAGGTCACACCAGAAGGGCCGGGCTGTTCAGCAGTCCGGCCCTTTGCTATGGTTGGGGGGAGGTTGCTACACAGAGCGGATGGTCTTAAAGTGCGAGATAGGAAGGTCGCAGAAGGTTTGAGAGATATGGACGCTGCAAATGAAAGATGATGAACTGACGCTTCAACTTGCGTCCTGTCGAGATCTTTTTGCCGGTTACGCCAGAAACCGAGGCGTTATGGGCAGACACGAAAGCGATGAGTCATGATCGAAACATTACTTTGGTTTGGGCTAAAGTTCGTAGTCGCTTGTTTTGGTGGATTCCTTAGCTGTTTTGTTATTGGGTTCATAATATGGGCAATTGTGAAAGCTGTTACAAGACCACCACCACCCGACACTTCCAACGTCCACTATGATTTATTCTATAGAAGCCCCAGTTATTTTATGAGCTCCTGGGGAGGAAAGGGCTTATTCGCAGGGGCATTATCCACCATTGTCACCCTTGGCGGAGACCCTTGGACAATAGCGCTGCTCATGATCGGAACTGTAGGAACGAACCTTATAGCATGGATATTTTGGACGGCCCAAACTGGAGTCTTAAATGTCCACTTGCCATTAGGATGGGATAGCTTCACAGAATTTGTTGGAGGTATTGGAACCTTAATTATCCTAGGATTCGCCGGCCGAATTTCTTGGTGGCCATTTTAGGCTGAAGGCATTATTTCTGGTATCTCTAGGATTCAAGCCATTTGGATAGGATTGGATGACGCCGCCCATCTAGCGGCCATCACCCATGAAGTTGTAGGAAGGGGAACATCCCTTCCTTTCACTAAACGCCTCCCGGCTGGATGATGGCGGAGAAGCGTCGCAAAATGACCCGCCGGATTATCTAAACTGGGCCGTCCGGTTGTTTGCTACAATGGCCGGCAGCGGCAAGAGTTCATAGGCGCCTTTGCGTGCCGGGCATCCTTGGCGCATAATGTCACCCGTACGAGTTGCAGTTTCCGTGGAGGTGTCTTATGGCCAATCTCTGGTCCGAGGCTGAGGCCGCCGGCAAGGATGAGATGGCGCTGCTGGTGTATCAGAGCCGGCTCATCGGCGCCGACGCCTCCCTGGTGGTGTGGGGCGGCGGCAACACGTCCATCAAGCGCCAGGTGAAGGACTTCAGGGGCCGGGAGGCCGCCGCCATGACCGTCAAGGGCTCCGGCTCCGACCTGAAGACCATCCAGCCAAAGGACTTCCCCAGCCTCCGGTTGGAAGACGTTCTGCCCCTCATGGAACGGGACTCCATGTCCGACGACGAGATGATAGCCTACCTGGCCCAGTGCCTGCTGGACCCCAAGGCCCCGCGTCCCTCCATCGAAACCCTTCTCCACGCCTTCCTGCCCTACCATAGCGTTGTCCACTCCCACGCCGACGCCATCGTAGCCCTGACCAACACCAAGGAGTCCGACGCGGTCCTGCGGGAGGTGTACGGGAACCGGGCGGCGGTGGTGGAGTACCTGCGCCCCGGCTTTGCCCTGTCGAAGCTGGTGGGCCAACGGGTGCGGGAGAATCCGGAGGTCGACGGCGTGGTCCTGGTCAATCACGGCCTCTTCACCTGGGGCGACTCGGCCAAGGAGGCCTACGACCGGCACGTGGACATGGTGAGCCGGGCGGAGGAGCGCTCCACGCATCGAGCAAGGGGTCGGCGGGTCTTCACCCCGGCGCCGGGCCTCGCCCTGGAGAAGCCGGAGCGCCGCCGCGTCGCCGCGGCCCTGGCCCCGGCCCTGCGCGGGCTGGTGAGCCGCGGCCAGGTTATGACCCTGCGCTACGATGACGGCCCCGACGTTTTGGAGTTCGTCAACTCCGGAGAGGCCGCGGCCCTGAGCCAGGTCGGCCCGGCGACTCCCGACCACACCCTTCAAACCAAGATAAAGCCCCTGTGGGTGGAGGCCGCCGGGCCGCTGGACGCGTCGCGGCTCGCCCAGGGGCTGAAGGCCGCCGTAGACCGGTACGTTTCGGAGTACAGCGCCTGGTATCGCGCCAACACCGATGGCGGCCATCCCATGCTTGACCCCCACCCGCGGGTGGTACTGATACCCGGCCTCGGCATGTGGTCAACGGGGAAGGACGCGCGGGCGGCCCTGATAGCCGGCGACGTATATCACCACACCATCAGCGTTATCAAGGCCGCCGAGGCGGTGGGCAGCTACGCCTCCCTATCGGACAAGGACGCCTACGACGTGGAGTACTGGCCCATGGAGTTGTACAAGCTGACGCTGGCCCCGCCGGAGAGGGAGTTGTCTCGCCGCGTCGCCCTAATCACCGGGGCGGCCCACGGAATCGGGCGGGCGGTGAGCCTGCGGCTGGCCGCCGAGGGGGCCCACGTGGTCGTCACCGACGTCGACCTAGACGGCGCGTCGGCCCTTGCCCAGCAGATTAATGACGCGCACGGTTACGCCCGCGCCAAGGCCCTACGGATGGACGTCACCAACCCGGAGGAGGTGGCCGCGGCCTTTCACAGCCTGCGCCTGGCTTACGGCGGGCTAGACATACTCGTGTCCAACGCGGGGGTTGCCCCGGTGGGGGCCATCCACGAGCTTAGCCTGGCATCGTGGCAAAGGGCCATGGACGTCAACGCCACCGGTCACTTCCTCGTGGCCCGCGAGGCCGTCAAGCTCATGCGGGAGCAGGGCATGGGCGGCAGCCTGGTGTTTGTGGGAACCAAGAACGTTCCCGCCCCCGGCAGGGACTTCGGGGCCTACAGCGCGTCGAAGGCCGCGGAGGCGCAGCTGGCGCGGGTCCTGGCCATCGAGAACGGCGAGCGCGGCATACGGGTTAACGTGGTGAACCCCGACGCGGTTTTCCAAGACTCCAACCTCTGGTCCACGGAACTCAAGGAGCAGCGCGCCCGCGCCCACGGCGTGTCCGTGGAGGGGTTGGAAGACTTCTACAGGCAGCGCAATCTGCTGAAGGAGCGGGTGACCGGGGAGGACGTGGCGGAAGCGGTGGTGTTCCTCGCCGGGCCTCGCTCCTCCAAGACCACCGGGGCCATGCTGCCGGTGGACGCCGGGGTCACGGACGCCTTCCCCCGGTAAGCGGGCCTCCCGGCGGCTACCGCTCTGAGCCGGCGACCTCCATGGCCTTCCTCCAATAGATGACGGCGGCCGTTCCCAGGATGACCACCACGGCGGGAACCAGCAGGTCCCACAGCAGCGCGTTGGGTTGGAAGGCGTCGGCGAACTTGGCCGCGTACTGGTGCAGGTATAGAGACCCCGTGGCCACGGCGGCCATGGTCAGGATGTCTAGGTGCAGGGTCTTCGCGGATGGGTCTTTGCACCGGGCCTTCATGGTCACGTGGAGGTTGGCGAAGATGATGATGACCAGCACGCCCAAGACAATGGGGTCGATCACGTAGTCCCACAGGTCTTGGACCAGGTCGGGATTGAACAGGAAGTAGTAGTAGAAGAAAAACTCCAGCGCCATGGTCAGCCCACACAGGGCCGCGAGCGACTTTAGTCTTGCTGCCATCTTTCTAGTCCTCCCTTATCGTTTTCCACGGCAAAGATTTTATTGGCCGCGCGGCCTGTTGGCAAGACTTACGGCCGTTGGTCCTCTTGGGAACGCTCCGGCTCCTCGGGGCCGGCGTCCAAACCGGCGGCCTTCAGGGTCTCCCTGGTAACCGTGCTGGGCAGTCTGTAGCCGCGAAAGAGCCAGAAGCCGAGGAAGGCGATTAGACCCGCCGCGGGACCCAGGAGCCGTATTCCCCAAGGGTCCTCAGCCGTCTCCCCCAGCAGAAGGATGAGGGCTAGGAGGAAGGGCGCCAGGGAGGAGCCGGCCTTTTCGAACAGGTTCTGCACGGCGAAGAACATGCCCTCGCGCCGCATCCCGGTGCGTATCTCGTCGTAATCGGTGATGTCGGCGGTTATGGCCCTGGGCAGCAGGTTCACCCCGGCCATGGGGAAGCCGGCCAGCACGGCTATGAATAGGGCCTGGTACAGCGTTGGGACGCCCGGCGCCATCCCGGTGAAGAAGAGGAGGGGGAACACCAACGCGGTCCCCAGCAGGCACGCCGAGTAGATGCGCGCCTTGCCCAAACTGTTGCACAGCTTCCATAGGACGAATGCCGAAATGGTCATGGACACCAGGGCCGTGAAGGTTATCGCCGCGGTGGAGGAGCCGCTGCTCTCAGAGCTTATGAGGGCCGAGGAGAAGAAGGGCAGCCAGGCTATGACCATGTTCACGGCCAGGTTGAAGAACAGAAACGTTGGGATGAAGTAGAGGAACTGGACGTTCCTAAGAGTGGCCTTGAACGCCTCCCCGAAGGACGTTCGCGCCGGCGGCGTGTCCCGTGGGGCGTGGCGCCATATCCCCCCGGTGGCCAGGTATCGGAAGGACACCGCGGCCACGGCCATGACGGCTCCCATCACCTTGAAGCCGAAGGCGTCCTGTATAAGCCCCGAGAGCGAGAGGCCGAGGGCCGCCCCGAGAACGCCGAAGTAGAACTGCCAGGCCACCACGCTAACCCGCTCCCGGTGGCTCCGGGCAATCTCAGGCAGCAGGGCCTCGTAGGGGCCGGCCCCCAAGGTGGAGGCCAGGAAGAACAGTTCCAGCACAATGAATATGTAGATGGCGTTGGCCATGCTGGCCTCTCCCGCCGGGGTGAACCAGAGGAAGAAGAAGAGGACGCCGTAGAAGGGTGTGGATAGGACCAGGAAGGGGAGCCGGCGACCCCACCGGCTCTTGGTGCGGTCGCTCAGCCACCCTATCAGCGGGTCGTCAAGGGCCTCAATGATGCGTCCCGCGGCCAGCAGGCCGCCGATAAAGACCCTGGGGTCAAGGTCGATAGGCCCCCAATTCAGCCCCGGCACCAACACCGGCAGGTTTTCATCCCGCGGCGGGGCCAAGAAGAAGAGGAGCCACAGGGTGCGGGTCTGGGACACGGCCTGGCTCCCCACCATCTCCGCCGCGTACATCAGCTTGTTCAGCCGTGGCAGCGGGTTAGTCAGGCCGGCCATGCGCGCATGTCATCCAGCTAGTCCTATTGGAAGGCGTTCTAAGGGTTGGAATGCAGGCATTATAGACCACCGCGTCCACAGAACCAAGCTCGGAGGGGCGGCGAAGTTGACACCAGCGCCCCAGGGTTTATGATGGTGCCAGGGTTTATGATGGTTATTGGCTCGCGGGCGGTTATGCGGCTGTGTCTCCCCAACCGTCGTTCCTATCTAAATGGGAACCCGGAGGCCGCGAGTCCGGTTGGCGAGTCCGGTTGGAAAGTTAGGCAAAGGTCAAAGGAGGGCGAAGAATGGCGCGAATGACGGCGGCTCAAGCCCTGGTGCGCTCCCTCGCCAGAGAGGGCGTGGACGCGCTCTTTGGGCTTCCCGGCGTGCAGATTATGGACATCTTCGACGCCCTCTACGACGAGCCGGGCATCCGGCTGGTGACCACGCGCCACGAGCAGACGGCCGCCTACATGGCCGACGGCTACTCCCGCACGACGGACAAGATAGGGGCGGCCCTGGTGGTCCCGGGGCCGGGGCTTCTCAACGCCGCCGCCGCCATCGGCACGGCCTACGCCTCCTCATCCCCCGTCCTCCTCATTGCCGGTCAGGTGGAGAGTTACAACATCGGCCTCGAACGGGGCGCCGTTCACGAGGTGGTGGATCAGATTGACGCCCTGAAGAACATCACCAAGTGGTCGTCCTCCATAATGGAACCGGCCCAGGTCCCGGAGGCCGTCCACGAGGCCATGCGCCATCTCAAGACCGGCAGGCCCAGGCCCGTGGCCCTGGAGATACCCTCCGACGTGCTGGCCCAGTCGGACGACGTGGAGCTGCTTGAGGCTGAGGTCTTCGCCAAGGCGTCGCCGGAACCCGCGCCGTTGAAAGAGGCCGTAGACCTGCTATCCAAGGCCGAGAGGCCGGTTATCTGGGCGGGGGGAGGGATAAACGCCGCCTTCGCCAACGACGAACTCACCCGCTTGGCCGAGACCCTCAACGCCGCGGTCATCGTGACGGCGGAGGGCAAGGGGGCCATCGCCGAGAACCATCCCCAGTACGTAGGCCCCTACTACTACGGCCACGGCCCCGCCCACCGGGTCATCCCCCAAGCCGACGCCATCCTGGCCGTTGGAAGCCGCCTCCACTTCTTCGGCCTCCCCTCGCCCTGGGCCTTCAGGCCGGAGCAGGCCCTCATCCACGTGGACGCCGACCCGGAGGAGTTGGGACGGAACTGGCCCGAGACCGTAAGCATCTGCGCCGACGCCAAAACGTCCCTCCAAGCCATTCTCGACGGGCTGGCCGGATTAGCCCGATTAGATGGATGGAAGGGCCCCGCCAGCCGGTGGAGCCGCGACGAGATAGCCCGCCTGCGCCAGGCGGACTACGAAGACACGAGGGAGAAGGCCCCCAACCAGGTGGCGATTATCGAAGGGCTGCGGGAGTCCCTGGCCGACGACGCCATAGTCGTGAGCGGCATCTCCAGCATCGGCTACTGGAGCCACCTGGCCTTCCCCGTCCTCGCGCCAAGGTCCTATCTAAACACCTCATACTTCGCCACCCTGGGCTACGCCTTCCCCACGGCCTTGGGGGCCAAGATGGGGAATCCCCAACGGCAGGTGGTGGCCGTATGCGGCGACGGCGGCTTCATGTACGCCCTGCCGGACCTGGCCACGGCAGTCCAAGAGGGCATCAACGTCGTCACCGTTGTTTTCAACGACAACGCCCTGGGCGCATCTCTGAGGGACCAGGAAGTGCGGTACGGCGGCCGGGTCATAGGCACCCGGATGCGTAACCCGGACTTCGCCGCCGCCGCGCGGGTCTTCGGGGCCGAGGGGATGCGGTTGGATGACGTGGAGCAGTTGGGCAACGCCCTTTCCAAGGCCCTGAATATGGATAGGCCCGTGGTTATCGAGGCCCCCATCCAAAGCTGGACGCCACCCTTCCAAGTAACCCCTCCGTGACCCCTTTCCGCCCCTCTCAAGGCAGGCGCGCGCCGGTTGCTCTATTTAATGAAGTCGGGTTATGTCAAGCGGGCGCGGCCTGCGGATTAGATAACAGGAGGACCAGATGATACCTTTCCTGCCAAAGCCCTCCGGGGTTGGAGTGGTGGAGATATTCGGCCCCATCAGCGGGGGCGCGCGGGTCGCTGAGCAGGCGCGGCTGCTGGAGGTTGTGCGCACGAACAAGAAGCTGAAGGCCCTGTTGCTGGACATCGACTCGCCCGGCGGGGCCGTCGGCGCGTCGGAGGCCCTGTACGCCCAACTGCAAAGGACGGCCAAGACCAAGCCTGTGGTCGCCTTCGTGCGCGGGCTGGGCGCGTCCGGAGCCTACCTGCTAAGCTGCGCCGCCGCCAAGATAGTAACCGTGCCCTCGGCCCTCGTTGGCTCCATCGGCGTCCTCTACGTGCGCCCAACCCTCACCGGGCTTATGGAAAGGGCCGGCGTGGAGCTTTCCGTGTACAGAAGCGGGCGTCTGAAGGATATGACGGGCTTTTGGCGCGGGGCCACCGCCGAGGAGGACGCCAAGTTCGAGGGCCTGCTCAAGGAGATTCACGACGCCTTTATCGAGTCCGTGGCCAGTGGCAGGAACCTGGACGTCGAAGCCGTCCGCGAACTGGCCACGGGGGAGGCCTTTACGGGACGCAGGGCCAAGGAGATGGGGTTGGTGGACGAGCTTGGCGACTTTAACCACGCCCTCACCATGGCCGCCGTCCTGGGCGACGCGAAGCCCAACGCCGTGTGGGTGAGGCCCAAGCGAGGCTTCATGGAGCGGGTGGCCGGCAACTTTGGCCGCAGCATGATGGAGGGGGCCATCTCCTCAGTCCGGGGGGAGATGCCGGGAGGTCTCTACTACGGGGACCCGTGGTTCATGCGGGGCCAGTGGCGGCTCTAGGAACCTAGCCCTAGGCCCCCTTGGCCTCCCGCCACAGGGCCTCCTTTTCCGACAGGGGCAAGTCGGCGAGATTCAGTCCCCGCTCGGAGGCCAGGCCCTCCATGGCCAGATATCGCTTCTTGAACCGCAGGTTGGCCCGGCGCAGGGCCTCTTCCGCGTGGACGCCTTCCCAACGGGCCAGGTTCACCAGGGCAAAGAGCAGGTCGCCGATTTCGCTTTCCTTCTGCTGGGGGCTTTCCGCCTCCTCCACCTCAAGCGTCTCCTCGTCCACCTTGGAGAGAGCGCCGGAAACGTCGTCCCAGTCAAAGCCCGCCCTCGCCACCCGCTCCTGCATCAACTGGGCGTGGGCCAGAGAGGGCATCGCGCCGGGTATGCCCTCGACGGGGGAACGGTGGTTCCCCTCGGAACGCTTGAGCCGCTCCCAGTTCCGTTCCACCTCCTCGGCCCCCGACACCTTGGCCCCGCCGAAAACGTGGGGGTGACGCCTGACCAGCTTTTGATTCGTTTGAGTCAGCACGTCCTCAATGGAGAAGTGGCCCGCGCGGGCGGCTATGTCGGCGTGAAAGACCACCTGGATGAGCAGGTCGCCCATCTCCTCGGATATCTTCTTCGGGTCCCGGCTGTCGATGGCCTCCAAGGCCTCGTGGCACTCCTCCAAGAGATGACGCTTCAAGGTCTCGTGGGTCTGCTCCAAGTCCCAGGGGCAACCGCCCGGCGACCGCAGGCGGCCCACAATGGCTATGAGGGCTTCCAGGGAGCCTAGGTCCTGCTCAGAGGGGTCGGGGGGCTGCATGGGCCGATTATAGTTAGCGGCTTCGTTGAATGGCAAGGGTGAGGGCGCTATCTTATCGCCATGGCAGATTCCATCTGGGCCAGAAGGGTTATCGCGGCTCTATTCGTGGCGGCCATGCCCATCTTTTTGATAACGGCCAGCGTCACCTGGGCCGTCAACGAGTCGCGGCTCTACAGCTACGGCTTCGACAAGTACAACGTCTCCGCCGCCACGGGGATAGACCGCGAAGACCTAATTCAGGCGGGTGGCGAGATACGGGCCTACTTCAATTCCAACCAAGAGCCGCTAGACGTGCGCGCCGAGGTGTTCGGCCGGGAACGGCCCCTGTTCGGCGCCCGCGAGACGATCCACATGCGCGACGTTAAGGGGCTTATACGGGGCGTTTACATCATTGGAGCCGTGACTTTCGCGTATCTGGCGGCGGTGACGGCCTTGGGCTTCCGACAGCTAGGCCGCGGCTTCGTGGCGCCCCTCAGCCGGTGGGTCCTGTGGGGCGGGGAGGCCACCGTGGGCTTCGTGGCGGCGGTGGGACTCGTCTCCCTCGTGGCCTTCGACCAGCTATTCCTGCTCTTCCACAGGCTGAGCTTCGCCAACGACTTCTGGCAGCTGGACCCGTCCCGGCACTACCTGGTCGTCATGTTCCCCGAGGGGTTCTGGCTCGACGCCACCCTGTTCGTGGGCTTCGCCACCGTCGGAGGCGCCGTGGCCCTGGCGGGAGCGGCGGTGGGATACCGCAAGTGGCAGGCGCGCGCCGAGGCTGGCGGGGCGGAGGAGGCCGCCGCGGAGCCGACGCGCCAAGCGGAAGGCTAGTGGGCGGCGCTACAGGCGCAGGCCCCGCCCGCGCAGCCGGGACAGCCGCCCATCCCCGCCACGGAGGACGGCTCGCCGTCGCCCCTCGACGCAAAGGCGGCAAAGAGGGACAGGGCCTTCTTGGCGGGAAGGCCGCACTCCGGGCACTCGGCCTGGGCGGCTCCGGAGGGCTGAAGCCGGTCAAACCTCAACTCGCAGCTTGCACACACGTATTCGTAGATGGGCATGAGCGTATCCTTTGCCGGTGCTTTGAACCTGAACAGCATACCCCAGCCCAGCGCCGTAGGTCAAAGGCCGGGAGGGAGGAGGGGCGGGAGTTTAAGTCCTATCCCAACACGACGTCAACAGCGTGCAGCCGGCCATAATCCAATTATAGGCCGGATACGGTCTGGCCGTCTCCCCCCTAGCCCATCTCGCCCCAGTTGTGGCCCATCTTCACGTCAACCTTCAGGGGGACGACCATTTGGGCGTAGCCTTCCAGGGCGTTGGGCATCTCCTCGTAGACCATGGCGGTCAGGGCCTCCACCTGCCCCGGGGCCACCTCGAACACCAACTCGTCGTGCACCTGTAGAAGCATACTGGCCTCTATGCCGGAGTCCCGCAGCCTGCGGTGGACCCGTATCATGGCCAGCTTCATAATGTCGGCGGCGGTGCCCTGAACGGGCATGTTCACGGCCATCCGCTGCCCGGCCTGGCGCACCACTGAGTTGGTGGCCTCCACCTCAGGGATGTAGCGCCGCCGGCCCAAGAGCGTCTCCACGTAGCCCGTTTTCCTGACCCGCTCCTTAATCTCGCTGACGTACCCCTGGATGCCGGGGTACTTGGCGAAGTAGGTCTCGATGAACCTGCGGCCCTCGTCGGGGGAGAACTCCGTCTGCTGGGATATGCCAAAGGCCGACAGCCCGTAGATGACCCCGAAGTTCAGCACCTTGGCGATGCGGCGATGGTCGTCGGTGACCTGGTCCAATGGCGTGTCGAACATCATGGCGGCCGTGGCCGAGTGAATATCCTCCTCCCGCAGGAAGGCCTCTATAAGCCCCTGGTCTTGGGAAAGGTGAGCCAGCACTCGAAGCTCTATCTGGGAGTAGTCGGCGGAAAAGAGGAGCCACTGGGAGCCGTTGCGCCGGGTTGACAGGAAGGCCTTTCGCACCTGGCGCCCCATCTCCGAGCGGACGGGGATGTTCTGCAAGTTGGGGTCGTTGCTGGAGATGCGCCCCGTGGCGGAGCCCGCCTGGTTGTAGCTGGTGTGTATCCGCCCCGTCTCCGGGTTGATAAGCCCCGGCAGCGAGTCAACGTAGGTGGACTTTAGCTTGGTGACCTGGCGGTAGTCGAGGATCTTCTCAATAACCGGGTGGCTGCCCTTCAGGGCCTCCAGGGAGTTGGCGTCGGTGGAGTAGCCGGTCTTGGTGCGCTTGGTCTTGGGGAGGCCCTGCTCGTTAAACAGCACCTCGCTAAGCTGTTGAGGCGAGTTTATCTTGAAGGCGTGGCCCACGTCCTGGTGGATGGCGGCCTCAAGCTCTCCAATCCGGCGGGTCAGCCCCAGCGACATCTCGCGCAGCCTCTCCCCGTCGAGGGTGATGCCGTTGCGCTGCATGACGACCAGGACCTCCACCAGAGGCATCTCCACCTTCTCGTAGAGTTCCCAGAACCCGTTGTCGCGCAGGTCCTTCTCCAGAATGGGGCGCAGCCGGCCCGCGAAGTCGGCGTCGGCGCAGGCGTACGGGACCACGTCATCCAGGGCCACCTGGTCCATGCTCTTCTGCTTCCTGCCAGAGCCGATGAGGGCCTTGATGGGCGTCATTTCGTGATGCAGCACGTCCAGCGCAAGGTTCTTCAGTCCAATGGCCTTCACGCCCAAGAGGTGAGCGGCCATCATGGTGTCCGAGTCCAAGCCCTTCACCTGAACGCCGTAGTTGCCGAGAGCCGTCACGTCGTAGTTCAGGTTATGGCCCGTCTTGGAAAGGCCGGGGTCCTCCAGCAGGGGTCTCAGCTTGTCGAGGACCTCCTCCAATGGAAGTTGATGGCCCTGCTGGTGTCCCACGGGAACGTACCAGGCCCTGCCGGCGGAGGGCGAAAAGCTGAGTCCCACTAGGCGGGCGCGCATGGGGTCTAGGCTGGTTGTTTCCGTATCGAAGGCGAAGGCCCCGGCCTCGTGGAGGGCCTCTATCATCGCCTCAAGGGCCTCAAGGGAGTCAACCTTGCGGTAGTCCACCGCCACGTCCGGGGCGTCGCCGGACGCCGCCGCGCCGCCGGGGGAGGCGACGGAGCCTTGGGGCACCCGGGGAACAACGCTGGTGAACTCCAACTCGCGGAGCAGGCTAACCACGTCGGCGCGGTCGTAGTTCCAAAAGCGGCTGGCCTCCATGTCCAACTCCACGGGGGCGTCCCGCCTGATGGTGGCCAAGGTCTTGCTTGCGAGGGCCTGCTCCCGGTTGGCAATCAGCAGATTCCTGGCCCTTGGCGGGGTCACCTCGTCAATGCGCTCGTAGACGTCCTCCAGGGCGCCGAACCGGCTAAGCAGCTTGATGGCGGTCTTCTCGCCCAGGCCCGGCACCCCGGGGATGTTGTCCGACGGGTCGCCCTTGATGGCCTTGAAGTCGGGATGAACGGCCGGCGTCAGGCCGCCAAAGCGCGCCCGCACGGCGGCCTCGTCGTAGACCTTCTGCTCCTGGACGCTGTAGAACAGGAGCACGCGCACAAAGGGCGACACCAGTTGCAGGGTGTCGGTGTCTCCGGTGAGGATAACCGTCTCTATCTCCCGCTCCTGGGCCTGCCGCGCCAGGGCGCCCAGAACGTCGTCGGCCTCGAAGCCAGGCGCTTCCAGCAGAGGGACGTTGAAGGCCGTCATAAGCTGTCGTATCCGGTCGAACTGATGCTTCAGCTGGGGAGGCGTGGCCGGCCGCTGGGCCTTGTACTCGGGGAACATCTCGTGACGGAAGGTCGGGCCTGGCGGGTCGAAGGCCATAATGCAGTGGGTGGGCTTAAGCTGGTCGATGGCCTTTAGGAAGGTGTTGGAGAAGCCGTAAACGGCGGTGGTGTCTTCGCCACTGCGGGTGGTGAGGCTCTGCCTGATGGAGATGGCGTGGAAGGCGCGGTGGGCCATGGCGTGGCCATCCATAATCATAAGCAGCGGCTTGTCCCGCGTTAGCGGCAGGGCAAGGGTCATCTCCTGGGCAGTCTCCATCCGTCACCCCCTCGGCAAGTGTGTTCCGCCTCGGATTATACACCAACGGCTGGAGGGAGGGGGCGGCCCGCGCCGGACAGGAGCGGGAGGAACCTCCGTCGTTGCCGCCAACGCTAGGGGAAGCAGGTGTGCAGTTGTGCCTTTGTGGGCTGCCTAGTACACTTTATGTCAATAAGCGGCGCCGGGATGGGATGGCCCAGCGGCGCGACGCGCTGGCGAGAAAAGGCATGACAACAGGAAACGACACAGAAAGAGTCCTCGAGTTAATCGCCTGCATAGCAAGGAAGTCAGCCGGCGGCGACTACCTCTACCGCGGCGAACGGGAATGCTATCCGAAGGTGTCCTCAAATCTCTATCGCCAGTATGAAGAGATTGAGGCTGAAGAATTTAACATTGAAGAGGTTCAGAAGGAAATTCTGAGGGAGGCTCAGAGGCACACCCGAAAGACCGACGAGCTTGAAATCCTGGAGGAACTCCAACACTACGGGGGCAACACCAACTTCATAGACTTTACAAGAGACTACCTGATAGCCTTATTCTTTGCCTGTGACGGAGAACTTAAAAAGGACGGCCGGGTAGTCCTCCTGCGAAAGTCAGAAGAAATTCGCCCCCATATCATAGAACCCAAGACCCCTGAAAACCGCGTCATTGCTCAGAAGAGCGTCTTTATCTGGCAGCCCAAAGGTTATATTGAACCTGAAGATATGGTCACCATCATAGTTCCTAGAGACCTTAAACTACCGGTGCTCCAGCACCTGCGTAAGCGTCACGGCATATCGGCGCCAACCATCTACAATGATCTCCACGGATTCATAAAAACTCATAAGACACACGAGAGATCCTATAAGGAGTTTGCCCGAGGTCTTAGCTGCACGAATCAAGGCAAGATAGAAGAAGCCATCTGCCATTACAGCAAGGCAATCGAACTCAACCCTCAAAGTCCCGCAATCTATATCAACCGTGGCATTGCGTATAAGAACAGTGGAAACTTAGACCTCGCCATCCAGGACTACGACAGGGCGATTGAGCTTGGCCAACAGGATAAGGCGGCTTACAACAACCGCGGCGTTGCCTACGGTAGAAATAACGAGTTAGACCTGGCCATCCAAGACTTCAACAAAGCAATTGAGCTTGACCAACAGGATAAGGCCCCTTACAACAACCGCGGCATTGCCCATAGTAGGAAGGACGAATTAGACCTCGCTATCCAGGACTACGACAAGGCGATTGAGCGTGACCCGCAGTTCAAAGAGGCTTACTACAATCGTGGCAATACCCATTACAAGAAGAACGAGTTAGACCTGGCCATCCAAGACTTCAACAGGGCAATTGAGCTTGACCCACGGTATAAGGAGGCTTACTACCACCGCGGCGTGGCTTGGCTACGCCAGCAAGAGTGGGAAAAGGCCAAGGCCGACCTTAATGCCGCCAAATATATGCGGGGAATAGACATTGCCGCTCGATTCCAGATAGGTTACGGGAGCGTTGAAAGGTTCGAAGGGAAGTTCGGCGTCAAGCTGCCGGAGGATGTCGCCGCGCTGCTGAGATAAGGCCAACGCTAGGCGGGAGCGGCCTTGCAGTTGTGCCCTTGTGGGCTGCCTAGTACACTTGGCGCCAAGGAGCGATGCCGGGATGGGATGGCCCAGCGGCGCGACGCGCTGGCGAGAAAAGGCATGAATGCAGGACGCGACATAGAAAGAGTCCTAGAGTTAATCGGTCGCATAGCCAGGGAGTCAGCCGGCGGCGACTACCTCTACCGCGGCGAGCGGAAATGCCACCCGGAAGTGTCCTCAAGTCTCTATCGCCAATATGAAGAGATTGAGGCTGAAGAATTTAACATTGAAGAGGTTCAGAAGGAAATACTAAAGGAGGCTCAGAGGCACACCCGCAAGACCGATGAGCTTGAAATACTGGCGGAACTCCAACACTACGGGGGCAATACCAATCTCATAGACTTTACAACGGACTACCTGATAGCCCTCTTCTTTGCCTGCGACGGAGAACCTGACGAGGACGGCCGGGTAGTCCTTATGCGAAAGTCAGAAGAAATTCGCCTCTATGAACCCAAGACCCCTGAAAACCGCGTCATTGCTCAAAAGAGCGTCTTTTTCCAACCGCCCAAAGGCTATATTGGAGCTAAGGATTGGACCCCTATCAAAGTTCCTAAAGACCTTAAACGACCTATTCTCGAGCACCTGCGTAAGCAGCACGGCATATCGCCACAAACCATATACAATGATATTCACGGATTTATAAAAACTCAGAGGATATACGAGAGCGCCTATACTGAGTTTTACCGGGGTCTTACCTGCCAAAATCAAGGCAAGCTAAAAGAGGCTATCCAACACTACAATGAGGCCATTCGACTCAACCCGCAAATCCCCGCAAGTTATAACAACCGTGGCAATACCTATTATAAGAAACGCGAGTCAGACCTCGCCATTCAGGACTACAGCAAAGCGATTGAGCTTGACCCACAGGGCAAAGAGGCTTATTACAACCGCGGCAATGCGTATATGAAGAAACGCGAGTCAGACCTCGCCATTCGGGATCTCAACAGAGCCATTGAGCTTGACCCACTGTATAGAGAGGCTTATAACAACCGCGGCAATGTGTATGTGGCGAAAGGCAAGTTAGACCTCGCCCTACGGGACTTCAACAAAGCGATTGAGCTTGACCCACAGGATGAGGAGGCTTACAACAATCGCGGCGAGGCGTATATGAAGAGAGGTCAGTTAGACCTCGCCATTCCAGACTACGACAAGGCAATTGAGCTTGACCCCAACTGTAAGGAGGCTTACTACAACCGCGGTATTGCTTGGTTACGCCGGCAAAAGTGGGGAAAGGCCAAGGCCGACCTTACTATGGCCAAGGACCTGGGAATGGACGTTGCCGCTCAATTCAAGATAGAGTATGGGAGTGTTGAAGGGTTCGAAGGGAAGCTCGGCGTCAAGCTGCCGGAGGACATCGCCGCGCTGCTAAGATAAGGCCACCCGCCAACCAATGAACAAGCCAACCTCCATTCCCAAGGAGTCACAACGATAACTCCCGGCCCACCGGCTGGGACGAAGCGAGCGGAACGATGAAATCGCGCCACAAGCCCGCCAGGGCCAACGGCATCCCCAAACCGGCTCTTTCCCTTAAGGCCATGACCAAGGTCCTCGCCGCCGTCATGGTCCTCGCCCTGATACTCACCGTCAGCGAAACGATAACGGCCCAGACCCTCACCGATTACGACTCGGAGGACAACGGCCTCATCGACGTGACCACCCTGGCCCAGTTGAACGCCATGCGCCACGACCTGAACGGCAACGGAGACGCCACCCACGCCGACTACGTGTCCGCCTTTCCCAGCCGGGACACCTCCAGCGGCGGGCGGATGGGCTGCCCCTCGGGGGTCTGCACAGGCTACGAACTGAAGGCGAACTTGACCTTCGACGCCAACGGCGACGGCGACGCCAGCGACGCAACCGACCACTACTACAACGGCGGGTTGGGCTGGCTGCCCATCGGCGACAACACCAACCCCTTCACCTCAACCTTCGACGGCAACAACAACAGCATCTCCTACCTCTACATCCAGCGCGCCTCCGGGACCGGGTCAAACCGGACAGGCCTGTTCGGACGGACCAACGGGGCCATCCTCCGTAACATTCAACTGCTCAACGTAGACATAGACGCGGAAGGGCGCGCCGGGGCCCTGGCCGGACTCGTCCAAGAAGGGACCATCACCAACAGCCACTCCACGGGCAACGTGACAATATCGGGCAACCGGGCCGGGGGGTTGGTGGGGCAGCTCAACGCCGTCGGAGGGACAACCGGAACCATAAGCGGCAGTTACTCCACCGCCAACGTCACTGCCAACGGCGGCGAGGCCGGCGGCCTCACGGCGCTGCTGCTGGGCGGCAACAGCGTAAACGCCACCGTATCCAATTGTTACGCGACCGGCGACGTCACCGCAACGACCTACGCGGGCGGACTGGTGGGACGAGTCGCTCCCGGACACATAACCGAAAGCTACGCCACAGGCGACGTCACCAGCAGCGGCGCCGATTCCAAAGTTGGAGGACTCGTGGGTTGGTTCAGGGCCTCCACTGACGGCGGCGGCTTCCCCGTGAACGTGACCAGCAACCTGACTGCCAGCTTCGCCACCGGCAACGTCAGCGTTACCGCCACCGGCTCCACAGCCACCGCCAAGGCGGGGGGATTGGTGGGGGAAAATGACGCCTTTATCTCGAACGACGGGCACAGAAGCAACCGGGCCACCGCCAACATCCGGGCCAGCTACGCCACCGGCGCGGTGAACGGGGCCGGCGGCATGAACGATTTGGGAGGGCTGGTGGGCTTCAACACCGGCAGTCACACCCGTTTCGCCGGGGTGGGGGTCGAGGGAGCGCCGGGAACTTACGGAATCACCAGCACGAATATCATCGCCAGTTACGCCACCGGCCCGGTGACCGGGGTGAGCGGCGCAGACATCGGCGGCCTCGTGGGGAAAGACGAGCCTGTATCGCCGCCCGCCGGTCAACCGGGGCAAAGCCTATCCAGCATTACCGACAGCTATTGGGACACGGGAACCACCGGCATTGACGACGACTCCGACGCCCTTTCCCCCGAGGGCAAGACCACCCGGGAGCTGCAACGGACCAACAGCTACACCGGCATCTACGCCAACTGGAACCTGGACCTCGACGGGACCACCGGCAACGACGACCCCTGGGACTTCGGAATGCCGCTCCAGTACCCCAGACTGAAGTACGGCAGTCAGGAACCCGGCGACCAGGGAATCCAGGCCATGGGCGAAAGCGACCATCGCAACTTCCCCGTGGTCGGCGAACCCATCTGGGTCTGCCTGGCAGATTCGAGTTTGCGAGCCACCGGCGCAAATAGCGCCTGGCAATGGGAACGCTCCGACGACGGAGCGACGGGTTGGACCGACGTCGATGCGACGCGAGGCGGAAACCGGGGCGGCGGCGGCCCCACCTACCTATACATCCTCAACAGTGGGGATACGGGGAAATACTTCCGCGCCAAAGTTCAACTAACGGATGGCTCTCAGGCAGTCACCCGGGTCTTCGGCAAGGCGCGGGCCGCCAGCGCGGCCGCCGCCGGGACCGCGTTGACCTTCGCCAGCGGCAACGCCAGTCCTCAGGTGGGAACCGCCGTTACGCTAACCGCCGACCAGCTGCCGGCCGGCTCGAGCGGCTACCGTTGGGGCTGGCAGCGCTGCGATAACGCTGACGCCAACTACACCGACTGCGAATACATTGCCCGGTCCTATGGAATTTGGGGAGGTCCGACGGAAATAAACCAGTACCAACCGGTGGCCGCCGACGTGAGTAAATATCTGCGAGCCTACGTCTACTACGAAACATCGACCGGCGTCTGGACCAAGGCGGCGACCCCCTTCACCGGGCAGGTGCAAAACTAAAGAAAGCGGAGCTTGACCCACTGATATGAAGCAGCTTACAACAACCTCGGCGAGGCGCATATGAAGAGAGATGAGTTAGACCGCGCCATCCAAAACTACGACAGAGCAATTGCGCTTGACTCGCGGGATAAAGAGGCTTATTACAACCGCGGCGTTGCGTACATGGAGAAGGGCGAGTTAGACCGCGCCATTCAGGACTTCACCAAGGCGCTTCAACTTGACGCAGTGTACAAGGAGGCTTGCCTCAGCCGCGGCATTGCGTATATGAAGAAAGGCGAGTTGACCTTAGCTATCCAAGACTTCACCAAGGCGCTTCAACTTGACGCAGTGTACAAGGAGGCTTGCCTCAGCCGCGGCATTGCGTATATGAAGAAAGGCGAGTTGACCTTAGCTATCCAAGACTTCACCAAGGCGCTTCAACTTGACGCAGTGTACAAGGAGGCTTGCCTCAGCCGCGGCATTGCGTATATGAAGAAAGGCGAGTTGACCTTAGCTATCCAAGACTTCGCCAGGGCAATTGGCATTGACCCACGGTATAAGATAGCGCACTACAACCGCGGCGTGGCTTGGCTGCGTCTGCAAAAGTGGGGAAAGGCCAAGGCCGACCTTAATGCCGCCAAATATCTGCGGGGAATAGACGTTGCCGCTCAATTCCAGAAAGATTATGGTAGCGTTGAAGAGTTCGAAAGGAAGTTCAGCGTCGATCTGCCGGAGGATGTCGCCGCGCTGCTGACCCCACCCCCCCAAAGCAATAAGCCCCCCGGCCCCCCACGGGCGGGGGCATGGAGGGCTTATCGCGGCTCGGCTATGGACTAGCGGTCGCGGTCGTGGTTGTTGCCGTTGGCGGCGGAAACCGTCTCGTAGGCGTCGGCCACGTTCAGCAGGGCCAAGCCGTTGCGAATGCTGGTCAGGTTGGCGGTCATCTGACGCTCCAGGTTCCGCAGGGCCTTGGCGGCGTAGGCGTCAACCTCCGCCTTCCTGGTGGTTAGCTCCGTCTCCGCCTGGGCGAGCATCCGGCTGGACTTGCGCTCGGCGTCGTCGAGCATCTCCTTGGCCTTCCGTTGAGCTTCCTTCAGGATGTCCGCCTGGTTGATCCGGGTGCGAAACTCCTCTTCGGCGTGAGCCTTGGTGCGGCGGCGCTCGGCCTCCGCCAGGTTGAGAATGTCGTCCTTGTTGACGAGAATCTCCTTGGCGGCCCTCACGTCGTTGGGCACGGCCAGCCTGAGCTGGTCCATTAACTCCTGCACCTTCTTAACATCCAGAATAGTGCGCTGGGTAGCCGGGACCTTGGTGCTGGTGGTGATTAACGCTTCTAGCCTATCGATGATATTGATTATGTCCATATATCCCCCTTTCTATTTTGCTAGGCTATTTTGGCAGATCGAATTTTTGCAGGACTGCTTCAGCCACGTGAGGCGGGGCCATGACCCCGATATCGCCTCCCAGGCTTGCCACCTCCTTCAGGCGGCTGGAACTGACGAACTGGTACTCCAGGCTGGTAATCAGGCACACCGTTTCGATGTCCGGGGCCAGTTTCTTGTTTACAAAGGCCATCTCGTGTTCGTAGTCGAAGTCGGAGCCGCCGCGGAGGCCCCGCACGATAACCTGAGCCCCCATCCGGCGGGCGTAGTTGACGACCAGGCCGTTGAAGCTGTCAACGGCCACGTTGTCAAGGTCTTTCACCGCGTGGCTGAGGAGGCCCATCCGTTCCGAGGTATCAAACAGGGGGTCCCTGGGAGAGCCGGCGTAGACGGCCACGACGACCCGTGAAAAGATGTTGGAGGCCCTGGCTGCGATGTCAACGTGGCCCAGCGTCGCCGGGTCGAAGGTCCCTGGATAGACGGCTGTGGTCACCGGCCACCCTCGGCCAAGAAAAAGTCCACGACGCTGTCGCCGTGCCGCCGGCTGCGCGCCAAGGAGAGGTTCCCGTACTCCCTCTTAAGCTCAAGGCGCTTTGAATGTCCTACTACAAGCATACCGTCAACCTCTATCAGTTGAGCCTCGTCCAGGGCTTCAATCACCGCATCAAGGCTCTTCATGCGGTAGGGCGGGTCCATCAGCGCCACCCGGTAAGGCCCTTGCAGGGCTGCCAGTCCTCCCGGCGCCCCGGCGCAGTGGACCCGGGCTGAGTCGCTGAACCCGGTGGCCTCCAGGTTGGCCCTAATCACGGCGCACTGGCGGGGGGCCTTCTCCAAGAAGTCGGCGGAGGCGGCGCCCCGGCTCAAGGCCTCAATGCCCAGGGAGCCAACGCCGGCGTACAAGTCCGCCACCCGAGCGCCCTCTAAAAGCTCAGGGCCAAGGCTGTTGAAGATGACCCCTCGCATAAGCTCTGAGGTGGGCCTGGCTCCCGCAATGGCGGGAGGGGCCAGCCTTCTTCCCTTGGCTATCCCCCCGAGTACCCGCATCTTTGCCCGTCATGTGAGTCTACGCAGGGGCGCCGCCCGTAGTAAAGAACAATGGAAGCCAGTTTGAGCGAGTTTTAGAATAATTTAAGAAACCGGCTAACCGGCGGGGACGACGGGAGGAACCGAGGCGTTGACTTTACAAAGGCCCGTTACTCAGTTACAATGTTGGGGATTAGGCTGGTAGGGCGGCAACCGTGCGCACGCCTAATCATTTTTCTTTTCCCGGAGGTTATCCTTGGCTCAGCCTAGCTACCTTACACGAGAGGGTTTGGCCAAGCTCAAAGACGAGCTATTCCTCTTTCGCACCACCCGCCGGCAGGAGGTGGCCGACAGGATTCAGCGCGCCAACTCCATCGGCGGCACCGTGGACAACGCCGAGTACGACGAGGCCAAGAAGGAGCAGGCGTTCATTGAGGGCCACATCCTCGACCTGGAAAACATTATCAACAAGTCCAAGATTATCGAGGACACCAAGAGGGAGTCGGATCTGGTGGAGGTGGGGTCCAGGGTCACGGTGATGAATCAGAACCGCCGGAAGAAGGAGAAGTATTTCATTGTGGGAAGTCCCGAGGCCGACCCCTCCAAGGGCATGATCTCCAACCTTTCGCCCATCGGCAAGGCCCTTATCGGCAAAAAGGTCGGCCAGATCGCCAAGGCCGACGTTCCCGCAGGCGTCATCGACCTTGAAGTCCTTGATATCGAGTAGCCTGCTCCAGCCTCAGAGGGCCTATGGCTGAGCGGGTCAGCGGCCTTCGCGCCAGTCGTCACCAGAAGCTGGAACGCCTCGTGGAACGGGGCGTAGACCCCTACCCCGCCCGCGTCCGCCGCACCCACACCAACGCCCAGGCCAGGGCCCTGCTTCTGGAGCAGGAACGGGTGGAAGCCGCCGCGCCCCCGCCCGCGCCCGTTACAGTCGCCGGCCGCGTCGTAGCCCTGCGCGGCATGGGCAGAAGCTCCTTCGCCGACCTGAGGGACGGGACGGACAAGCTGCAAGTCCAGTTTCGCCGCGACCTCCTGGGCGAGGAGTACGCCAGCCTCAAAGACCTGGACGTTGGCGACTTCCTTGAAGTCCACGGCTCTATGATACGCACGCGCACGGGGGAGGTCACGGTGGAGGCCCGCAAGTTCACCCTCCTCTCCAAGTCCCTGCGGCCGCTGCCTGAGAAGTGGCACGGCCTCCGCGACACCGAGCAGCGGTATCGCCGCCGCTACCTGGACCTGATAGCCAACCACGATGAGGTCATGCCCACCTTCCTCAAGCGCAGCCGCGTCATCGAGGGCATACGGGCCTTTATGAGCGGCCGCGGCTTCGTGGAGGTGGATACGCCCGTCCTGGTTCCCGTGGCCGGCGGCGCCCTCGCTTCCCCCTTCATCACCCACCACCACGCCCTAGACCAAGACCTCTACATGCGCATAGCCACGGAGCTTTACCTCAAGCGGCTCATCGTTGGCGGCTTTGACAAGGTGTATGAGATTGGCAGGATTTTCCGCAACGAGGGCGTGGACCAGGACCACAACCCGGAGTTCACCATGATGGAGAGCTACGAGGCCTACGCCGACTACACCAACGTTATGTCAATGGTGGAGGAGATGGTGTCAACGGTGGCCCAGGCGGTTTTGGGTTCAGCCGTAGTCAGGCACGGCGAGCAGGACGTGGACCTGTCGCCGCCCTGGCGCCGCATCCCGTTCCTGGAGGCCGTGGAGGAGCACGCCGGCATAGACCTGTACCCCTACGTCTTGGGGGGCAAGGGCGCGGACGAGTTGGCGGCTGAGGCCCGGGCCAAGGGCTTCGACGTCGCCGACGGCCCCGTTCACCGGGTCTACGATAAGCTACTGTCTCTTTCCGTTGAGCCGCGCCTCATAGCCCCCACCTTTATTGTCGACTACCCCATGATTATGTCACCTTTGGCCAAACAGAAGCCCGGCAGTCCCCACCTGGTGGAGCGGTTCGAGGCCTTCGCCGTGGGAATGGAGGTCGCCAACGCCTACACGGAGTTGAACGACCCCGTGGAGCAGCGCCGCCGCTTCCAAGCCCAAGAGGAGGTGCGCCGTCGTTACGGCGACGAGGAGATGGACAGGACCGACGAGGACTTCCTCCTGGCCTTGGAGTACGGGATGCCCCCCACCGGCGGCCTCGGCATCGGCATAGACCGCCTGGTTATGCTCCTCACCGGCCAGACCAGCATTAGGGACGTCATGCTCTTCCCTCAGATGCGGAGCCGTGAGTAGCCGTGCTGTCCCTGGAACTGATTCGCCGGGAACCTGAGCGCGTAGCCCAGGCCCTGCGGCGCCGGGGCGAGGAGCCTCCCATTGACGCCATCCTATCCATGGACCGGGAGCGCCGCGAGCTCCAGGCCCAGGCCGACGCCCTGAGGGCCCAGCGCAACGAGGTCAGCAAGACCATCGGCCGGATGAGCGGCGACAGGTCACAGGCCATCGCGGAGATGCGGCGGGTCGGCGACGCGATATCGGAACTCGACGAAAGGCACGAAATCATCCAAGAGCGGCTGCGCGCCCTCCTCCTGGAACTCCCCAACATCCCCCAGGACGACGTGCCCGACGGCAAGGGGGAGGAGGACAACGTGGTGGTCCGCGCCTGGGGTGAGCTTCCAACCTTCGACTTCGACCCCCTGCCCCACTGGGAGTTGGGCGAACGGTTGGGGGTCATCGACCTTCAACGGGGCGCGAAGCTGGCCGGCTCCAGGTTCTACGTGCTCATGGGACAGGGCGCCAGGCTGGAGCGCGCCCTCTCAGCCTTCATGCTTGACCTCCACACCGGCAAACACGGCTACGTGGAGACGCAGCTGCCGGCGGTGGTGCGTAAAGATGTGATGACGGGTTCGGGAAATCTGCCCAAGTTCGCCGACAATCTGTACCACGACGAGGAGGACGACCTCTGGCTGATACCCACCGCCGAGGCGCCCCTCACCAATCTGCACCGCGACGAGGTCCTGCCGCCGGGGAGCCTGCCCCTCAAGTACACCGCCTCCACGCCCTGCTTCAGGCGGGAGAAGGCGTCGGCGGGCAGGGACACCCGCGGGATTAAGCGGGTTCACCAGTTCCAGAAGGTTGAGATGTATAAGTTCGTGGAGCCAGACGACTCCGACCGGGAGTTGGAGGGCCTTGTGGTGGACGCCGAGGCCGTTTGCCAGGCCCTCGAACTGCCCTACCGGGTGGTGAAGTTGTGCGCGCCGGAGCTGGGGTTCGCCTCCGCCAAGTCCTACGACCTAGAGGTATGGGCGCCGGGGTCCCAGGAGTGGCTGGAGGTCAGTTCCTGCTCCAACTGCGCCGACTTCCAGGCCCGGCGCGCCAACGTGAGGAGCCGGCCAAAGAAGGGCTCCGCCCCCGCCTTCGTCCACACCCTAAACGGGTCGGGCCTCGCCCTGCCCAGGGTGATGATAGCCATCATGGAAAAGGGGCAGCGGCAGGATGGCTCTGTCCGCCTGCCGGAGGCCCTGCGCCCCTACACCGGGTTCGCCATCATGGAAAAGCCTAGCGTATAACCCCGGCGTCGTGTGCTATACTTGGTCGCCGTGGGGCTGTAGCTCAGCTGGGAGAGCGCTTCAATGGCATTGAAGAGGTAGGGGGTTCGAGTCCCCCCAGCTCCACCACCGAGGGCTTGGCTCACAAACGCCGTGTTCAGCGCCAGCCCCATATTTGAAAATGCTGTGCTCTCAGCCCTAATCAGCCGCCTCAAGCAGCCCTGGCGCAGCCCGGCGCCGCAGGCCGTTATCTTCGCGGCTATCCCGTGCCTGCTGTTCGTCCCCGTGTTCTACTACTCCCTGAACACGCCCTTCGCCCTGGTGGACGACTATGGAGACTTGTGGACTGTTCGCATCTTCGACAGCCCGGGGGCGTTCTTCGGATGGGTCAACGAACAGTTCCTCAATTTTGACCTTGAGAGGTATAAGCCCTTCTGGGAGTTCTACAACGCCGCCGCCTGGAAGACCTTTGGCCCCACTCCATGGCTGCATCACCTGGCCCGGTGGGTTGTGCACTTCGGTTCCGTCTTCGCTTTCGCCGCCGCCTTCATCTGCATCTCCCGCGACTCGCGCCAACGTCATTCCCGCCCAAACGGGGATTCCACGTCCACGGAAATGACGTCTCGGAGCGGCTTGAGGAACCGGCTAGTTTACCTCCTGCCCTTGGCGGTATTGGTATACCTGTGGCTATTCTTCCCCAATCAACCGGCCGCCCGGCTGTCACCCCAGGAACTCTACACCGTCTTCTTCATGGGGATCTGCGTCTGGATGATGGCGCTGATGCTCTTGAGAGCCGGCAGAAAGGATGACCTCCGGAGCACAATACTCATACACGGCGCGTTTTACGCAGGATTCATAGGCCTCGTCTGGTCCAAGGAAGTAAACGTCGCCGTCGCGCTATGGCTTCTGGTCTCCTATTTTGCCCTGCTCCTGATAGAGGCGGCGCGGCGAGAAGGACACGGGAATCAGGGGCAGAAACGCCCCTTCAAAGGCGCAGCGAATATCCTGAAAAGGGTCGACCGATGGAAGTTCCTGGGAGGTCTGGCGCTGGTCCTGGTCTTTCTCCACACCCTCTACAGACTGAGCGTTGCATCGGATAACGGGGGCAGCTACTACGTCCCCGACATAACGCCCGGTCTAATCTGGGAGAACGCGAGATGGATTTCCGGTCAGCTCTTCCAGGTTGAGACGTCCCTTCTCATCACTGCCGGTCTTGCCCTCCTCTCGGCGGCGCTGCTGTTCTTCATCGTGCGCAAAGCGGCCAAGGGCCGGTTCAGCAATGAGTTTATCTTCGCGCTGTTTCTCCTCGGCCTGTTTGCGAGCATGTGCCTCATCATCTCTTTCTCCTGGCTTCAGGTCCTACGCTACTGGTACATGCTCATACCGGTCTTCACTACGCTGTTGGCCTTCTCCGCCAAGTTCGCCCTAGAGGAGCGGCTGCCCCAGTGGCGCCTTGGGCGTTGGCGCCCACGACCCTTAGTGGCCATTGGGTTAGCTTCCTTCATAACCTTCTTCATCCTGGCCAACTACTACAACTTCCTGTTTCAGACCGTCGCCCAGCACAGCGTCCGCCACACCGAAGCCGATCTTCTGGCCGACGTCACCTCCCTCTACGACCAGGGCTATTACATCCACGTCTGGTATGAGAACCCCAACGAAATGACGGGTAATCTAGTTAACCGCTACGCCTATCGCGTCTTTCTCTCACGGTTTTACGGCCGAGAATACGAGGCGCATTACACCCCGCCGGAGGAAGCCGGGCGGCCCTACTACACCGTCAAGTTTGTCAGAGAACAAGACGACCTGCCCAATGAGTACCGTTTATTGTCGTATGCCGAGACGGTGGCGGGAGTCCTTCAAGCGGGAAAACCCTACCGGCGAAAGGATGGCGGCGTCCCCATATCAATCTGGCACGTCTACAATCACGACCTGACCCAATTCCGGCGGAACGGCGTCGACGTGCTGGCGCGCATTGAGGAGGCGGGAGAGCCGGCGGTGCACGACCACTTCGTCGTGTACCTTGACGAGCGCAACTTGTACTATGTCAAGGATCCCTGCGCCCCGGCCGACGCGGAGGCCACCGTCTTCCTGCATCTGATTCCCGACGACGAGAAGGACCTCTCCAGCTGGTCGCAGCACGGCTTCAACAACTTGGACTTCGACTTTGCGACTTATGGCGCCATTGGCGGCGGGAAATGCATCGCCGTGCGTCAACTGCCGGCCTATCCCATCAAACGAATCCGCACCGGCCAGTACGTGCTCGGCGAGGGCAGCCTCTGGGAGGTGGAGTTCGCCCCACGGCGGTGAAGCCCGCCGCCGCGGCCTCCGCAAGCGCTACCGGATGCCGTACTGCCGTTTTAGCGCCAGGATGCGGCCGACGGATTCGTAGACGCGTTCTTCCGGGATGGTCCCGTCCGAGGCCGCCTGCACGAGGGCGTCCCGCACGCGGTACACGTTCCGCACGTCGTACTCGCCGCTCTGGTTGGCGAGCATGACCACGTCCACCCCCGCCTTCACCGCCTCTATGACCGCTTCCGTCAGGCCGTACTCGGCGACGATGGCTCCCATCTGCATGTCGTCGGAGATGATGACGCCCTCAAAACCCATCTCGTCCCTGATTAGCGTCGTCATGATGGCGAGCGACAGCGTCGCCGGCCTCCCGCTAGGGTCCAGGTTCCTGTTGACGATGTGCGCGGTCATAACCGGGCCGTCGTAGCCGCCATCAATAAGCTCCCGGTACGGCGCGAGCTCGTCCGCGCGTCTATAGGTGGCCGTCACGTCGGTGACGCCGAGATGCGTGTCTCCCGCCGCGCTGCCGTGGCCGGGGAAGTGCTTCAGGGCCGTTATCACCTGCCGCTCCCTGTGGGCCTCAACGAAGGCGGCGGCGTGGCCGGCCACGATGGCGGGGTCGCGGCTGAAGGAACGCTCGAAGGCGCCGATGGCCGGGCTTTCGGGGTCTACGTTCACGTCAACGACGGGGGCGAAGTTCCAGTTGACGCCCAACTCCCTCAGCTGAACCGCAAGCTCACTCGCCACCGCCGCCGTCTCCGCCGTGGAGCCCAGCCCCAAGGTCTGCGCCGTGGGGACGGAGACGCTGAACCCGTACTTCGACTTCAACCGGTTGACGTATCCGCCCTCCGCGTCGATGGCTATGAAGTAGGGAATAGCCGCCGTCTCCTGGAGTTCCGACGTCAGGGCGCGAAGCTGGGACGGCGAGGTGATGTTGCGCGTCATCTTCCCGCCGCTCGGCCCGTCGCGGTCGAAGAGGACGACGCCGCCGGGACGGATGTCGCGCAGCATCGCCGCGGTATCGTCGTCCAGGGCGACGCCGCGAAACCCAATCATCAGCATCTGCCCGGCGGCATCCTCCAAGGTGAGGGCCGAGGCGCCCCCATCGTCCGCCGGGCCGCAGGCCAGGGCCGCGAATACGACCGCCGCCAGAAGAGTCCCCGCCAGAACGGCCGTCAACGCGCCCCTCCACGCGCGGGGGAGCCGGCCACGCGTGAATACGCGAACCTGAACTGAAACGTGAACCCAACCCGGTAATGGTCTGAAGAGTCCCATGAGAAGCCGCCTCAAAGCTTTGCCTCAAGGTTAGCGCCACCCGCAAGCCGCCGTATAGAGGGCTGCGGAACGAATCCCCTTGACCGCCCGGCGTCCGAGTCGAGGGCCGAGCGACTCTAGATTAAAGCCGGCAAGCGGCTGAGCGCATCGGCAAAAGGACACCGGCGCCCCCATATCAGCCTGGCGCATCTACAACCACGACCTGACCCAATTCCGGCGGAACGGCCTTGACGTGCTGGCGCGTATCGAGGAGGTGGGAGAGCCGGAGGTCCGCTCCACCTACGACCTGTATACCTCGACGAGCGCAACTTGTACTACGTCAAGGAGCCGTGCGCCCTGACCGACGTGGAGGCAAAAGTTTTCCTGCATCTGGTCCCCGCCGACGAGAAGGACCTCCCCAGCTCGGCGCAGTACTACTTCCACAACTTAGACTTCAACGTTAAAGCTCATGCCGCCAATGGCGGCGGGAAATGCATCGCCGTGCGCCAGCTGCCGGCCTATCCCATCAAACGCATCCGCACCGGCCAGTACGTGCCCGCGAGGGCAGCCTCTGGGAGGTGAAGTTTGCCCCACAGCGGTGAGCCCCGGCGTCAGGGGCTGCCACAACATGGGAGGCCGCCTGTCTTTTCCTGCCATCACGATGGCGCTCTCCCGCCGCCTAAAGTATAATCAAGACCTGCAGTGTGGAGTATTGAGGACGCGGCATGACCGGTGACGGCAAAGGTTTCCTCACCTCTATCAGTGATGACATAGCCGCCGATAGCAGGTCAGCGGCTATCCGGGACTTAGCCAGCCTCATCGAACCCGACCAGTATAAACGTACACTGGATTGGGGATTTTAGGGAGCCAGAATAGTTGGTATACCATGGCCACGCGAAATGTAGCGACACATAATAACAACCCTAGGTTCTGCTGATGATACCCAGGGAAATCCTGTTAATTGAGCCGGGTTACCCAAACAAGTACCCACCATTAGGCCTGATGAAACTTGCCACTTATCACGGCTCTTTTGGTCGAGGCGACCATGTCACGTTCATAAAGGGCGAAAACAAGGAAGCGCTAAATCAAGCGTGGGACCGGGTCTATGTGACCACGCTTTTCACCTTCGAGTGGAAACGGACTGCCTCGGCAATCGACTTCGCTATACGGGCTGCAGGCAATCAACCGGAGCGCGTGTTTGTCGGCGGCATCGCGGTTTCGCTCATGCTTGATGCCTTCCTTAATGAACCTCGTTGGACCGGAGTACGCTTCATCAAAGGTTTGCTTGATGGCCCTCCGGCAGCGTCCCTTGCATTGTCGGCCGACGACTACGACTTTGGAGCCGACGACTTGGCCGGCACCCCGGTCGAGGAACTGGTCCCTGACTACGGTATCCTTAAACATATCGATTACAGCTACCCAGTCCATGATGCCTATTTCGGATACGCGTCGCGTGGATGCGTGAGGAAGTGCTCGTTCTGCGGGGTGCCGAAGCTGGAGGGCGCCCAACGAGAGATGCCACCCCTCGTCAATCTAATTGAAGAGGTGAGCAAACGGTACGGGGAGAAGAAAGACCTCGTGCTCATGGACAACAACATCACGGCATCTGCCCGTTACAAGGAGGTGATAGCTGAGATTCGATACCTAGGTTTCACACCTGGAGCGAAATTATCACGGGATGGAAAGCACCCGGTTAAGCGACGAGTGGACTTCAACCAAGGAGTGGACGCGCGAATCCTCGCGCAATCAAGCATGTTCCTTCGCGAAATGGCGACGATTTGCATCAGCCCGCTCAGGATTGCTTTCGACCACATCGGTTTGAGAAAGGTATACGAGAAGTCAATTCGCATGGCGGCTGACAACCAGATTACCTCTTTGTCAAATTACATGCTGTACAACTTCATGGACACTCCCACAGACCTTTACCGGCGGATGCGCTTCAATATAGACCTGAACGAGGAACTGGGAATCCGAATCTGGTCGTTCCCAATGCGATACCAACCCGTGACATTGAAGGACCGTTCACATGTCGGGAAGAATTGGAATCGGTATTACCTCCGCTCGTTTCAACTCATGCTACAGGCCACCAAGGGAGTCGTGAGCGGCAGTCCGCCATTCTTCCTGAGGGCCTATGGGGAGAATTCCGAGGAGTTCGAGCGGCTACTCAGGCTGCCACACGCCTTCATATTCCATCGAGAGTATTTTGAGAATGGAGAGGGTCGAGCCCAGAGAGAGGAGTACGAGTCACTGCGCCAGAGCCTTTCAGTGTCGCAGGAGAAGGAACTCATGAGTCTACTTGCGAATCCGGCCAACAGGAATGGAATGGGTTCAGGGCGGTTCCGGCAATTGGCGAACGACCGAACGGTCGATCAGCGAATCCGACATCTGCTGCTGTTCCACGGGCTAGATACCCAGGAGGACTCCAAGACGCAGAGTCACCAACTCATGTCGGAAATGACTGCGAATGACCCCGGTCTTGAGGAGGATGAGATCGTTGAAGACGCCGGTCTGTTCGATTACGATGAAGCGCTCTCAGTCAAGGGCACGCAACTTATATGAATTCAGAGATGATTGCTTTGGCTGACACGAACGAAACACCCGAACTCATGGGCGCTGGACTCCTCGCGCTTGTGACAACCGGGCTGTACGACGAATCCCTGTCCATGTACCGTGAGTACATTCAAAATGCGGCTGACGCGGTTATGGAAAGTGGGTCTGCGGAAGAAGCCAGGGTAGACATCGCGATTGACGTCACTCACCGTCGAGTCAGGATTCGAGACAACGGACCCGGCCTGTCTCGCGAGGATGCCCTTGACCGGCTGTTGCCTATCGGCCGCAGCAACAAGCGGTTGGGAATTGACAGAGGAATCAGAGGCATTGGACGCCTCGCCGGACTTGCCTTTGCAAAGACCGTCGCATTCACGACACGCGCCTCTCAGAACAAACCGGTAACGCGCATCACCTGGCATAGCGACCGGCTTCCTAACCTGACCTCCACGGAACCAGAGCTGGAGCGAGCCATTCTTGAGTGCGTCAATGTAGAAACTCTGCCGGGGCGGGAATACCCCGATCACTTTTTTGAGGTTGAAGTCGGAGGCGTGGCTCGTCACTCTGCAGGGCTACTGCTGAATCGTGACGCGGTACGCGACTATATTGGCGAAGTATGTCCAGTTCCCATGAACGCCAAGTTTCCCTTCGCCTCGAGAGTCAAGGGGCTATTTGATGGCGCTGAGGCGCCACTCACATTGAAAGTCCTGCTGGAAGGAGACCCAGACGCAGTCGAAAGACCCCACGGAGAAGCTATCCGACTCTCTGCCAACAAGGTGGCTGAATTTACGGAATTCCAAGAGGTCCGAATACCAAGCGCTGACGGGAACGGTGATATGGCAGTTGGGTGGGTCGCACACTCCTCCTACCTAGGGGCGATTCCCAAAGAGCAGCGAATTCGTGGCATCAGGGCCAGGGTTGGGAATATACAGATTGGTAGCGAGACGGTGTTTGACCACCTCTATACAGAGGAACGGTTCAACCGATGGTGTGTGGGGGAGCTTCACATCCTGGACTCACGAATTATCCCAAACGCCAGCCGTGACTATTTTCAGCCGGGATTCCATTTGCGCCACCTCGAAAACCGCCTCGGGCTAGTCCTGCGTGAGATCAGTGCACGGTGCAGGCGAGAGTCCACGATTCGCAACCGCGACAGGAAGACCCTCTCATCATTATGCAATATCGAGAACCTCTACTCCTTGGCAGTGTCCGGCTACCTGACCGAGGAAGACTCCGTCGGCTTAGTCCAAGAAGCATTGCAGAAAGTCCAGGAAGTTCGCAAAAGCATCCATAAAGACAATCTCGACAACGATTCTCTCGAGAGGTTGGACAGGGCTGAAGAACTATTGACCAACTTCTCAGGTGAAGCTAAGCTACAACAGTTCGACAACATAACTCCTTCTGAGTCTGTCATCTACCAGAAAGTGTTTGGCGCTCTGGCAACTCTCACGCCCTCGCCGGGTTCAGCAAAAGAGCTAATCGAATCGGTTCTTGCGGAAGCATCCAGAGTAGCGGAAAACGGCTCAGGCATTAGAACCAAACCAAAGGGCAGGAATCATTCCCAGGCCCGGCCAGCTCTGGACGATAAGGGACATTAGCGCCGAGCTAGTATCACACCGGAGAGAAACAGTATGGCTGCAGGAAATGGTCAATTCGCGATGCTCCCGGTCGAGACGCTTGTACTCGATACATCCAACCCTCGGGTGGCGCTTTATATGGAAATGTATGGCGGAGTAATAACCGACGAGCAGATGAGTCTTGCTCTTGGCGCTCCCAATTATGAGACGGGTGAAAACAGGACAACCTTTCAAAGTCTGAGGGCAGCGATAAGGACTCATGGCGGGCTGATCCACCCCATTTTGGTCAACAAAGAGGTCGATAACAGGCTAGTTGTCATTGAGGGAAATACCCGTGCCCTGATCTATCGAGAGTTTAAGAGTAACAACAGTAGCAGCATGTGGGACGAGATCCCGGCGATCGTGTATGACGACCTTGACCAGAAGTCAATTGATGCCATCAGGCTCCAAGCTCATCTCGTTGGTCCAAGAGAGTGGGACCCCTACTCTAAAGCCAAGTACCTTGACTATCTCAGCAACACGGAGCACCTGACGACAGATCAGATCATTGATTTCTGCGGCGGTCAGCGGTCTGAAGTGCATCGTTTCATTGACGCCTATAACGACATAGAGGAGTACTATCGCCCACTCCTTACCAGTGACGACCAATTTGACCCGACTCGTTTCAGCGCTTTTTTGGAAATGCAGGCTTCGGGGGTACAGGAAGCTCTGGCTAAGTCAGGTTACTCAAAGACTAACTTTGCCGAATGGGTCAATGACCAACGATTGTACCCACTCAATCTTGTTAGAAAACTCCCGAAGATCCTCGCTAATTCGGAGGCGCGGAAAGTATTTCTAGCACGGGGAGCGCGCGAGGCACTGAAGATTCTAGACAGCCCCTCTACTGTTGAAGCCCTTGAGGACGCGACGCTGATCCAGCTCGCTACTGCACTGGTGGACCGCATCGATAAGATGAGCTACCCGGACTCACGTCGTCTTCGTGAAGACCTGGACACCGTTGATAATCACGCTCTAACTGAGGCGAGAGACCGGTTGGCTGAACTCTGCAAATACATCGCCTCACCCCTATCCACCAGTGCCTGAATCAGAGGAGCACTCAAGCCTGGTTGCTATGCTTCACAGCTACATCGCGAATAGATTCTGCGATGGTAAAAGAGCTCGCATCTTTGCCGACTCCATAAGTAGTGAATCGCGTACACGCCCACCACCCATAGCAGGGTATGTGCCGGACGTGTATGTCTTGCTCAACGAACTGGGAAGAGTCGTCATTGGCGAAGCCAAGAGTCTGAGAGATCTGGAGAATTCACATACAGAGGCACAGGTCACTGAATTCCTCAGAAGATGCGGGATGGCCGAAGGCTCGGCATTCATACTGGCGGTTCCCTGGTCTGTTGAGCGACTTGCCAGGGCGCTTCTCACGAGCCTTCAAGCCAGGTCGGGAATGTCTCACGTTGAAACCGTTGTGCTGTCCGAGGTAGACGGGCTGGATACAGCAAACCAGTCAAGAAGGTTGACCCATTGCAGAAACTGACATTGAAGAGAGAGCCTGACCTCACCCTGAAGCGCCAGGCATTTGCATACCAGTTCGAAGCTGTCAACGCCGTAAAAAATCTCGAGTATGCAGCGATCTTCCATGAGCAGGGATTGGGCAAGACGAAGGTTGCAATAGACCTCATAGTTCACTGGCTGTCCTATCGTCATCTGGATACCGCCCTGATCGTTGTCAAGAAGGGACTCCTGGACAACTGGCAGACTGAACTCGCTTTTCACTCTCAACTGGCGCCCCGCGTGCTGACCAACAACCGTAACGAGAACTTCTATGTCTTCAACAGCCCCGCCCGGGTCATGCTCGCTCACTACGAAGCTGTGAAAGCTGAGAAGGAGCGAATGCGCCTGTTCCTCCGAACCAGAAATGTCGGGGTGATCCTTGATGAGTCAACCAAGATCAAGAATCCCGATTCTGCTCTTACCAGGACATTCTTGGAGCTGGGGCCTTTCTTCACCAAGCGAGTGATTATGTCAGGAACCCCTGTTTCCAATCGCCCGCACGATATCTGGGCGCAGATCAAGTTCCTTGACAACGGCGCGTCTCTTGGAGTCGATTTCGGAGAATTCAAAAGGTCCGTGAACCTGTCGAACGACATGGCCGGCGCTGAGACCCGCCAGCAGACTCTGGAACTTCAGCTTCAGCGCATTTTCCACTCCATATCGGGATTTGCCGTGAGGGAAACCAAGGCAAGCGCCGAGATAAGCCTTCCTGAGAAAGTCGTTCACTCCGTGGGGACGGAATGGGAACCTCGTCAATTAGAAATGTATAGACAGGTCAGGGAGTCTTTGCGAGCCATCGTCTTCCAGGACGGTCAACTCATGGCCGACGAATCGGACGTGGTATTGAAGCGCCTGCTCAGGTTGGTGCAGGTGACATCGAACCCAAGGCTAATTGACTCGAGCTACCACGTTGAGCCCGGCAAGTTGGAGACTTTGCTTGAGTTGGTCGCATCTATAGTTAGGAATGGGGGAAAGTGCATAGTCTGGACATCTTTTGTCGACAACGTGGAGTGGCTTGGGAAAATCCTGCGCTGGCATAATCCGCAGTTGGTCCACGGTATGTTGAGCACAATGGAGCAGACCTTGGCGATTCGCACCTTTCGCAATGAGCCAAGCGCCAAGGTCTTCATTGCCACTCCAGGCTCAGCCAAGGAAGGTCTGACACTGACCGTTGCGAACCACGCCATCTTCTACGACCGACTGTTTAGCCTAGACGATTATCTCCAGGCACAGGACAGGATCCATCGGATATCGCAGAACAGGGTATGCCACGTTCATAATCTGATTATGTGCGACTCGATAGACGAATGGATCGAGGCGCTGCTTCACTCGAAACGAATCGCAGCGCAGTTGGCACAGGGCGACATCGACAGGGAGACATACCAAAGGGAGATGTCCTACGAATTCGGAGGCATCTTGCGAGCTATACTGGATGCATAGAACTATCGGGAGCATGGATAATGTCTGATTCTACGTGGGGCAACGACTCTCTTACGCTTGGGGGTAAAGAGGTGCCGGTCAGGAGTGGTTACCTCCCAGTCGTTGATCTGAATTTCTATCCCGACAACCCGAGGATTTACTCATTTATCCAGAGGCATGATGATGTGCCGTCTCAAGATGAGATTCACAGCCGGCTCAAGAGAATGGATCACGTTAAGCAACTCATCCAGTCAATAAGAGCAAACGGCGGACTGACAGACCCTATGTTGGTGAGGGATGGGGACCTTGTAGTGCTTGAGGGGAATAGCAGACTCGCTGCGTATCGTGAGCTCGCTAGGCTTGATGCCGTTAGGTGGGGCAAGGCAAAAGTTCGACTGCTTCCTGCCGATATAAGCGAGAAGCTCGTGTTCGCGCTACTTGGTGAGTACCACATCATAGGAAGAAAAGACTGGGCTCCATATGAGCAAGCGGGCTACCTCTACCGGCGCAATATCAAGCACGGCGTCAGCGTTCAAGACATGGCTAAAGAAATGGGTCTTTCACCTCGGTCGGTGAGTCACCTCGTTAGCACATACAAATTCATGGTCGATCATAACGAGAACGATGTGAACAGGTGGAGCTACTACGACGAGTATTTGAGGCCCAACGCTGTAAAGAAGACTCGCCAAGAAAACCCAGACTTGGATAAGGTCGTCGTGAGGAAGATCAAAGGCGGCGAGATAAGAACGGCAATGGATGTCAGGGAAAAACTGGTTAAGGTGCTCAATGTGCCTAAAGCAGGTCCTCAACCAATCAAGATTCTGATGTCCGGTGAAGGAACATTTGAAAGAGCGTTCGAGAGCGCTAGGGACCGTGGCGTCGACAACACGTGGCTCAACCGCTTTAGGCAATTCAAAAAAACAACTGCTAGATAAAAACCTGATCCCCGATATGAAGCAGATGGATTCCGAACAGCGCAAGAAGTGCCTTTTCGAGCTTGGCAAAATCCGACGCGCGGTTGAGCGCATTGAAAGCAGAGCGTAGGGTAATTTGAGAGCGGAACCCTGCCAGTCTTAGGAACTCGCCATCCCCTGAACTGAGCGCTCGTTATGTCAATGAGCAATGAACCGGGTCAATGCTTCCTTGTAAGGCAAACCTACCCGTCACTTTAGCCTATGCGAAAGGTCCTCGCCCGAATAGTCAAGCGAATGCCGACTTGAGACACGCGCCTTATCGGTTCCGCTTCTTCACGTAGAAGATGACAAGCCTAAGCAAATAACGGCGAACTCTCATCACCTGTAGGGAAGATGTGTATAAGCCCCCCGTTGACACGCCCTCTCCCCATGGGAGAGTCCGTCGGCATAGGTATGGAGTATGCGATAGCCGCATTCCGAGGCTGACCGACGAGTTCCTAGCCGCCTCAAAGCTTTGCCTCAAGGTTAGCGCCACCCGCAAGCCGCCGTACAGAGGGCTGCGGCGCGAGTCTCGCTGACCGCCCGGCGTTCGGGGCGAGGGCCGGCGAGAACGGCTGAGCCTCCCTTGAAGCCGCCGCGAGGGGCTTAGCGTTCTATATTTCTCGGGTCGGCGCCGAAACGGTTTTGGCCCGATTCACCCCGCCGCGCCAGCCAGACTATCGCCCAGACGGTGAGGGCCAACGTTATGGCTATCGCCGCAAAAAACACGATTGCAGCCGGCGGGAAGGAGGCAAAGGCCTCCGATGAGTTTGCCCAATCAACAGTATCCGCGTCAAAATCCCACCCGCCCTGAGCGTCTCTGGCGCCGTACTTCATGACTACGGCAATCAGGAACATCACGCCGGCGACCAGCCAGGCGGTTATGACGATGGCATACCATCCCAATTGCCACCAGCCGGACTTGTCGATGTCATGCAGACGGCGGGCGGTAACAGCCAAGCTCGGCAGCAGTGTTGCCAGGCTGAACAGGGTCTCAAGGTAGGAACCCCAACCGATGAGGGTGTCAATGCCCCAGAAAACGGCGCCGCCAAGGACGGTGAAGAGAATCCACCACCAGAATTCGGCTCGGGTTGCCCGCCCGCTAAAATCGACGTACTTGCGGAACCCCTGCGCGACGGCTTCAACCGGGGTCACCATTGGGGCAGTTGTCATTTCCCACCTCTTAGAGTGTGGATTTGCGCGGCGCGGCTGGATATTACGGCGGCGCCCTCCGTTATGTCAATGAGGGCTGAACCGGCATGGCGGTTCCAACGGCCCCGGCCGCCGGCCTTGGCGAACGGCCTCCTAGCATTGGCGCCGGGCGTTAATTAGAGTATCATATCAACGCATTTTCAAAAGGTGTTACATGCAAGAGGTGTAAATACAAGTTTCACGGTCGTGGAACCGGTGTAAGCCTTTGCTGAGGTTTGAGCCGGCCCCTCAACGGGCGCGGAATTCGCGCCTGTCTAGGACCGGTGGATTACCTGCGTCTGACGCCGGATTCCCGGTGAGAGCAACCCCATGAGCGGCGAGCCGCGGCTTGCCAAAGAACAGGGCCGGCATACGCTGTGGGCCTTGAATTCTACCCCCCCCCCCCCCCCCCGATTTTCCCGAACGCGCGCCGGATTTCAGCCAGAACAACGCAGAAAGTCGCAACTTGGAGAAGACGCAGCGGATTTTGGGTGACGAAATCGGAGTCGCTAGCGGGGCCGGTGGCTCCGTAAGGCCGTGTTGTCCCCGATAGCCTATACCATCCTGCGGCGGGGGCTGATGGCCCTGCTGATAGCGGCGGTCACGGCCGCGGCGGCAGGACTTTTCCCCGCGCTGCCCGCCGGGGCGCAGACCACGCCCGTCGTCACCATCAGCTCCACCCAAGCCGGGCGGGAGGGCGGGAACGCCTCGGTGAACCTGTCCATCAACCCGGTTCCCGCCGGCTCCCTGAGCGTCGGCTACACCATATCCTTCACCGGGACCTTCACCGGCGCGGCGGCTGACGCCGACGACCTTGCATCCTCAACCCTCTCCCGCACCGCCACCCTGTCGGCGGGCAGCGGGACCGGCTCCTTCCAAATAGGCATCGCCTCCGACACCGCCATCGAGGCGGCCCACGAGTTCTTCACCGTAACGCTGAGCGCCCCCGGGGCCACCGCCGGCTACCTATTGGGGGCGGCTGCCACGCGGACCACCAACGTTACTATTGAGGAGGGCGTTTGCGACCGCACGGAGCGGCTGCGCAACTCGCTGATGACCATGGCCGGCGTCAGCAACTGCGCGGAGGTCACACCCGCCCATCTTTCGGCCATCACTGAGTTGGACCTGCGAAGAGTGGGCACGGGGAACCTGAAGGCCGGCGACTTCGGGGGCCTGAGCGGGCTTACAACCCTGAGGCTGGAGCACAACAACATCACCGACCTGCCCGCGAATCTGTTCAACGGCCTGAGCAGCCTGACCACGTTGCGGCTGCAAGACAACGGCATCACGGCCCTGCGAAACGACGCCTTCGCCGGAGCAACCAACATCACGTTTCTCGACGTAGCCAGGAACGCCCTCGCGGGTAATGTGCACGTACACGCCTTCAGGGGCCTCAGCAAGCTGGAGAGGGTGAACTTTGGCGGCGCTGGCCGCGCCGGCGCCCTGACCAGCGTGCCTGCGGGCCTATTCGCCCACTCGCCCAAACTCGAACACATTTACCTTCACAACGGCCATCTCACAAGCCTGCCCGCGGGCCTATTCTCCGGACTCACCGAGCTAGAATGGCTTGCACTTGGGGGCAACGACCTAACCACTCTGCCCGATGGCATATTCTCCGGGCTTACATCCCTAGAAGTTCTCAATCTATCTGATAACCGGTTTACAACGCTGCCCACGCGGGTAGTGGGGAGTGAGACGCAGGGCCCGTTTCACGGCCTGAACAGCCTGAAAAGGCTGGACCTAAACCAAGCGGCAGGCAGAGGCACCGGCCGGGCCTTCTCCCCGCCGGCGAAGTCCTTCACAGGGCTGCCGAATCTGGAGGAACTGGATCTATCTAGAAACCTCATTACCTCGCTGCCCAGCGGGTTATTCACCGGCCTGAGCAACCTGGAGAGGCTGGACCTGTCTAATAACAGAATGACCTCGCTGTCCACCGGCGGGTTCACCGGCCTGAGCGGCCTTAAGGTTCTGAACGTGTCCGCTAACAGACTGGCCTCGCTGTCCACCGGCGGGTTCAACGGCCTAAGCAGCCTCGAGACCCTCACTTTGACTGGAAATCAGATTAGGACGTTGCCCAGCGCCACGCTCTTCAGCAACTCCCCCAACCTGAAAGTGATAGAGCTGGACCGCAACTGGATAAGCAGTATAGCCACCGGGGTGTTCAGAAACCTCGGTGAGATCGAGACCCTGCGACTGAATAACAACCTTCTCACCTCCCTGGACAGGGACCTGCTCACCGGGACAGTAGTGACCAATAAGCTGACCCTCAACAACAACCGCATTAGAGGGCTGCCCTCGGGGATATTCAGCGGCCAAAACAAGCTCAAGCACGTCTACCTGAACAACAACCAAATCCCCTCCATTGCGGCAAACACCTTCCACGGCCTGGGCAGGTCGGAGGGCAGAAGACTCCTCGTATCGGTATATCTGCATACCAACAGAATCGAAAGGGTGCCCTCCAACATGCTGGCGGAACTGTTGGAGGACAACAGCGACTTCAACACCCTGCACCTCTGCGGCAATCCCCTGGAGAACCTCCCCGCTAGATTCACCGACGTGACGAACCGCTCCAGCGGGACGTGCGGCTTTGGCGCCGACAGGATAACCCTGAGCGTTAACCCCGCCAGCATCCGTGAGGACGATGGGAAGACCACGGTGACGATAACGGCCGTTCAGAACGGCCTGCCGTTAACGCGTGACTTGCGTCTCGGCATAAAGCTCTCCGGAGAAGCCGGCTCCGGCGGCGTGATTCCAACGGGCACCGCGGTGAGGGCTACGGACTTCACCGTTGAGGAGAACTACCCTGAAGGAGACGAATCTAATTTCGGCGAAATCGCCGCTATCATCATACCGGCGGACACCACGACGGGGATGATCACCATCGCCATCACCCCTGTGGCCGACAGCATCATCGAATCGGCGGAGACGATACGGCTGTATGCATCTAATCACAGCAGGGTGAATACGCCCGAAATAAGCCTGATTGACACCACCTCGCCGTCTACGGACATCAGCCTGGACGTCAGCCCCACCAGCGTGTCGGAAAACGGCGGGCAGACCTCCATCAACGTAAAGGTGTCCCTCAACGGCGCAGTCAGGTCGGTGGAGACGCCCGTCACCCTCACCATAGCCTCCGGAGGCACCGCGACGGCGGCGGACTACACCGCCTCGATTCCCACTCTGAACATCCCGGCCAACCAGGGCAGCATCTCGGGGCAACTGAGAATCACCCCCGTGGACGACGGCACGGTAGAGCCAACCGAGACCATCAACATAGCGGTGGCGGCTACGGGGTTGACTCAGACGCTGGCAAAGACCGCAACCATCAATCTGCTTGATGACGACGTGATTCCTGACACCGTACAACTGGCGGTCACCGGGCCAACCCCCATAAACGAGGGCAGCGGGCAGCAGTCGTACCGCGTGTCCGCTAGACCCCAGGGCGGGGGGTTGAACTCGGCCCTGGTCCTCACCTTCACCCTGGAAGGCACGGCCACGGTGACCGACGACTACACCCATAACCTGCCCACAACCCTAACGATACCGGCCCGCCAGGAGGTGGCCAGCCAGTCCTTCACCATCACCCCCGTAAACGACGACGTGGTGGAGACCGACGAGACGATTATCATTGACGCCACCAGCTCCACGACCCTGGGCATCGTGGAGGCGGCGGCCATCACCCTTGCCGACGCCGCCGCCGGCGACACCACGAACGCCGACACCGCCACCCTCTCCATCGCAGGCCCATCCTCAAGCGTCGCCGAGGGCAGCAACGCGGAGTTCACCGTCACCCTGTCGAAAAGGGCGAACGCGGCGGTCACGGTGGCCTGGTCGGCAACGGCGGGGACGGCGGGAAGCAGCGACTACGGGACGGCCTCCGGGACCGCGACCGTCGCGGCAGGCTCCACGACGGAGACCATCAGCATACCCATAACCGACGACGACCTTTCGGAGACGTCGGAGAACTTCAGCGTGACCCTGGGGGCGGTGACGGGCGACCTGTCGAGCCGGGTGTCCGTGTTATCAACGGCCAACAGCGCCAGCGCCACCATCTCGGCTTCAGACCCCATCACCGTCAACCTCTCAGGCCCCGGCACCGTCAACGAGGGGGCCAAGGCCACCTACACCGTCTCCCTATCTCCCTCGGGCGTCACCCCCACATCAGACCTCACCGTCAACTACGCCACCGCCCACGGCACGGCCAAGGCCGGCGACTACACCGCCAAATCAGGGACCCTCACCTTCACCAGCACGGCGGCGGGTTCCCAGACCGTGGAGGTCCAGACAACCCAGGACGTCATTGACGAAGGCGCAGGCGAGAACTTCACCTTCGCCATTTCCTCCCCCTCAGGAGGAGGAGGCCCTACCCCAACCCTGGGAACGGTCACGTCGGTCTCCACCACCATCACCGACGACGACTCGGCCCCCACCGGCGTCTCCCTCTCCCTCAGTTCCACCTCCATCGGCGAGGCCGCCGGCGCAACCAACGTCACCGTCACCGCCACCCTCGACGGCTCCACCACCCGCGCCACCGACACTCTGGTCACTATCACCCTGGCAGGCTCCGCCTCGGGAACCACCGACTACTCCGCCACTCCCGCCAACGTCACTATCTCCGCAGGCTCAGCCTCGGGAACCGCCACCCTAGCCGTCACCCCCACCTCCGACGCCGTCGTCGAGGGCGACGAGACCATCATCGTCAACGGCGCCACGGCGGCGGGCGTGGGCCTGACGGTCTCCTCTGCCACCCTCACTATCACCGACGACGACAACGCAACCATCTCCATCAGCGGACCATCGGGCGCGGTATCCGAGGGTTCCAACGCCTCCTTCACCGTCACCCTCTCCCACGCCGTAGACGCCGCCGTATCCGTAGCCTGGTCGGCATCCGCGGGCACGGCGGCCACCAGCGACTACGGTTCAACCACCTCAGGCTCGGTCAGCTTCACCGCCAACTCAGCCGCCAACTCCACCAAGACTTTCACCATAGCCACCATCAATGACAACCTCTCTGAAACGGCGGAGAACTTCAGCGTGGCTCTCGGCGCCGTCACTTCCACCCTCTCAGCCCGGATAACCGCCTCCTCCTCCTCCGCCAGCGCCACCATTGCAGCCAGCGACCCCATCACCATCAACCTCTCAGGCCCCTCATCGGTCAACGAGGGGGCCAAGGCCACTTACACCGTGTCCCTATCTCCCTCAGGCGTCACCCCCACATCCAACCTCACCGTTAACTACGCCACCGCCCACGGCACGGCCAAGGCCGGCGACTACACCGCCAAATCAGGCACCCTCACCTTCACCAGCACGGCGGCGGGCTCCCAGACCGTCGAGGTCCAGACAACCCAGGACGTCATCGACGAAGGCGCAGGCGAGGCCTTCACCTTCGCCATCTCCTCACCCTCAGGAGGCGGCGGGCCTTCACCTTCCCTAGCGTCCGGGTCTTCGGTGTCCACCACCATCACCGACGACGACTCGGCCCCCACCGGCGTGTCCCTCTCCCTCAGCCACACCTCCATCGGCGAGGCCGCCGGCGCAACCAACGTCACCGTCACCGCCACCCTCGACGGCTCCACTACTCGCGCCACCGACACCCTCGTCACCATCACTCTCGCGGGCACCGCCTCGGGAACCGCCGACTATTCAGCCACCCCCGCCAACGTCACTATCTCCGCAGGCTCCGATTCGGGAACCGCCACCTTCGCCGTCACCCCCACCTCCGACGCCATAGTCGAAACCAACGAGACTATCATCGTCCAGGGCACGACGGCTGCAGGGGTCGGCCTGACGGTGTCTTCTGCCACCCTCACCATCACCGACGACGACAACGCCACCCTCTCTATCTCTGGCCCCTCAGCCAACGTCGCCGAGGGAAACAACGCCTCTTTCACCGTCACTCTCTCCCACGCCGTCGACGCCGCCGTCTCCGTCGCCTGGGCAGCATCCGCCGACACCGCCGTAGCCGCCGACTACGATTCCACCGCTTCCGGGTCGGTCAGCTTCACCGCCAATTCCGCGGCCAACTCCACCAAGACGTTCACCGTCGCCATCATCAACGACGACCTATCCGAGACTTCCGAGGCCTTTTCCGTGGCCCTTGGCGCTATCACCAGCACGCTGTCGGCACGGGTGTCCCTGTCGGCCACGGCGGCCTCCAGCGACGTCACCATCTCCGCCTCAGACCCCATCACTATCAACCTCTCGGGTCCCTCCGACGTCAACGAAGGGGCCAAGGCCACTTACACCGTCTCCCTCTCTCCCTCGGGCGTCACCCCCACATCAGACCTCACCGTCAACTACGCCACCGCCCACGGCACGGCCGGCGCCGATGACTACACGGCAGCTTCAGGCACCCTCACTTTCACCAGCAGCGCCGCCGGCTCCCAGACCGTCGAGGTCCAGACCACCCAGGACGTCATTGACGAGGGCGCGGGCGAGGCTTTCACCTTCTCTATCTCCTCCCCCTCGGGCGGCGGCGGGCCAACCCCAACCCTGGGAACGGTCACCTCCGTCTCCACCACCATCACCGATGACGACGACGCCCCCACCGACATATCGCTATCCCTCAGCGACACCTCCATCGGCGAGTCCGACTCCGCCACCAACCTCACCGTCACCGCCACCCTCGACGGCTCCACTACCCGCGCCACCGACACCCTGGTCACCGTCACTCTCGCGGGAACCGCCTCTGGAACCGACGACTACGCCGCCACCCCCGCCAACGTCACTATCTCAGCAGGCGACGCCTCAGGCACCGCCACCTTCGCCGTCACCCCCACCTCCGACGCCATAGTCGAGGGCAACGAAACTATCATCGTCCAGGGCACGACGACTTCAGGCGTAGGCTTGACGGTGTCTTCAGCCACCCTCACCATCACCGACGACGACAACGCCACCCTCTCCATCAGCGGACCATCGGGCGCGGTAGCCGAGGGAAACAACGCCTCCTTCACCGTCACCCTCTCCCACGCCGTGGACGCCGCCGTCTCCGTAGCCTGGGCAGCCTCCGCAGACACCGCCGTCGCCGCCGACTACGATTCTACCTCCTCAGGCTCCGTGTCCTTCACCGCCAACTCAGCCGCCAACTCCACCAAGACGTTCACCGTCGCCATCGTCAACGACGACCTCTCGGAGACGGCGGAGGCCTTCAGCGTGGCCCTAGGCGCCATCACCTCCACGTTGTCGGCAAGGGTCTCCCTGTCGGGGACGGCGGCCTCCAGCGACGTCACCATCTCCGCCTCAGACCCCATCACCGTCAACCTCTCGGGACCAGGCTCGGTCAACGAGGGGGCCAAGGCCACCTACACCGTGTCCCTCTCCCCCTCGGGCGTCACACCCACCTCGGACCTCACCGTCTCCTACGCCACCGCCCACGGCACAGCCGGCGCAGACGACTACACCGCCGCCTCGGGGACGTTGACTTTCACCAGCAGCGCCCCAGGCTCCCAGACCGTGGAGGTCCAGACCACCGATGACGTCATCGACGAGGGCGCCGGCGAGGCCTTCACCTTCTCTATCTCAGGACCCTCAGGCGGCGGCGGCCCTACCCCAACCCTGGGAACGGTCACCTCCGTCTCCACCACCATCACCGACGACGATTCGGCGCCCACAGACGTGTCGCTATCCCTCAGTTCCACCTCTATCGGCGAGTCGGACTCCGCAACCAACGTCACCGTCACCGCCACCCTCGGCGGCTCCACTACCCGCGCCACGGACACCCTCGTCACCATCACCCTGGCAGGCTCGGCCTCGGGAACCACGGACTACGCCGCCACCCCCGCCAACGTCACTATCTCCGCAGGCGACGCCTCGGGAACCGCCACCTTCGCCGTCACCCCCACAAGCGACGCCGTGGTCGAGGGCAACGAGACTATCATCGTCAACGGCTCCACGGCTTCAGGGGTCGGATTGACGGTGTCCTCAGCCACCCTCACCATCACCGACGACGACAACGCCACTCTCTCTATCTCTGGCCCCGCGGCCAGCGTCGCCGAAGGCTCCAACGCCTCTTTCACCGTCACCCTCTCCCACGCCGTTGACGCCGCCGTATCCGTCGCCTGGGCAGCCTCCGCAGACACCGCCGTAGCCGCCGACTACGATTCAACCGCTTCCGGGTCGGTCAGCTTCACGGCCAACTCTGCCGCCAACTCCACCAAGACCTTCACCGTCGCCATCATCAACGACAGCCTTTCGGAGACCTCCGAAGCCTTTTCCGTCGCCCTCGGCGCCATCACTTCCACGCTGTCTGCAAGGGTGTCCCTGTCGGGGACGGCGGCCTCCAGCGACGTCACCATCTCCGCCTCAGACCCCATCACTATCAATCTCTCGGGGCCAGCCGACGTCAACGAGGGGGCCAAGGCCACTTACACCGTGTCCCTCTCCCCCTCGGGCGTCACCCCCACCTCAGACCTCACCGTCAACTACGCCACCGCCCACGGCACGGCCGGCGCCAGCGACTACACCGCCGCCTCGGGGACGTTGACTTTCACCAACGCCGCCCCAGGCTCCCAGACCGTGGAGGTCCAGACCACCCAGGACGTCATCGACGAGGGCGCGGGCGAGGGCTTCACCTTCTCTATCTCCTCACCCTCGGGCGGCGGCGGCCCAACCCCAACCCTGGGAACGGTCACCTCCGTCTCCACCACCATCACCGACGACGACGACGCCCCCACCGACGTGTCCCTCTCTCTCAGTTCCACTTCCATCGGCGAGTCCGACGCCGCCACCAACGTCACCGTCACCGCCACCCTCGACGGCTCCACCACTCGCGCCACGGACACCCTGGTCACCGTCACTCTCGGAGGCACGGCCAGTGGAACCGACGACTACGCCGCCACCCCCGCCAACGTCACTATCTCAGCAGGCTCGGCCTCGGGAACCGCCACCTTCGCCGTCACCCCCACCTCCGACGCCATCGTCGAGGCCAACGAGACCATCATCGTCAACGGCTCCACCGCGTCGGGGGTCGGATTGACGGTGTCCTCAGCCACCCTCACCATCACCGACGACGACAACGCCACTCTCTCCATCTCAGGCCCCGCCGCCAACGTCGCAGAGGGAAACAACGCCTCTTTCACCGTCACCCTTTCCCACGCCGTCGACGCCGCCGTCTCCGTCGCCTGGGCAGCTTCCGCCGACACGGCGGCCACCTCAGACTACAGTTCAACCGCTTCCGGGTCGGTCAGCTTCACCGCCAACTCAGCCGCCAACTCCACCAAGACCTTCACCGTCGCCATCGTCAACGACGACCTCTCGGAGACCTCGGAGGCCTTTTCCGTCGCCCTTGGCGCCATCACTTCCACGTTGTCGGCCCGCGTCTCCCTGTCGGCCACGGCGGCCTCCAGCGACGTCACCATCTCGGCCTCAGACCCCATCACTATCAATCTCTCGGGGCCCGGCTCGGTCAACGAGGGGGCCAAGGCCACTTACACCGTCTCCCTCTCACCGGCCAACGTCACCCCCACCTCCGACCTCACCGTCAACTACGCCACCGCCCACGGCACCGCCGGCGCCGGCGACTACACCGCCGCTTCGGGGACGTTGACTTTCACCAGTTCCGCCCCAGGCTCACAGACCGTCGAGGTCCAGACAACCCAGGACGTCATCGACGAGGGCGCAGGCGAGGGTTTCACCTTCTCTATCTCCGGCCCTTCGGGCGGCGGCGGGCCAACCCCAACCCTGGGAACGGTCACGTCCGTCTCCACCACCATCACCGACGACGACTCGGCGCCCACTGACGTGTCCCTATCTCTCAGTTCCACCTCCATCGGCGAGGCCGCCGGCGCAACCAACATCACCGTCACCGCCACCCTCGACGGCTCCACCACCCGCGCCACGGACACCCTGGTCACCGTCACCCTCGGGGGAACGGCCAGTGGAACCGACGACTACTCCGCCACCCCCGCCAACGTCACTATCTCCGCAGGCTCGTCCTCGGGAACCGCCACCCTCGCCGTCACCCCCACCTCCGACGCCGTAGTCGAGGGCAACGAAACCATCATCGTGCAGGGCACGACGGCTTCAGGGGTCGGATTGACGGTTTCCTCCGCCACCCTCACCATCACCGACGACGACAACGCCACTCTCTCTATCTCTGGACCCGCCGCCAACGTCGCCGAGGGAAACAACGCCTCTTTCACCGTCACTCTCTCCCACGCCGTCGACGCATCCGTCTCCGTAGCCTGGGCAGCCTCCGCAGACACCGCCGTAGCCGCCGACTACGGTTCAACCTCCTCAGGCTCCGTCTCCTTCACCGCCAACTCTTCAGCCAACTCCACCAAGACCTTCACCGTCGCCATCATAAACGACAGTCTGTCGGAGACTTCAGAGGCCTTCAGTGTGGCCCTTGGCGCCATCACTTCCACGCTGTCGGCACGGGTGTCCCTGTCAGGGACGGCGGCCTCCAGCGACGTCACCATCTCGGCCTCAGACCCCATCACCGTCAACCTCTCAGGCCCCTCATCGGTCAACGAGGGCGCCAAGGCCACTTACACCGTCTCCCTCTCTCCTTCAGGCGTCACCCCCACCTCGGACCTCACCGTCAACTACGCCACCGCCCACGGCACAGCCGGCGCCGACGACTACACCGCCGCTTCAGGGACGTTGACTTTCACCAGCAGCGCCGCCGGCTCTCAGACCGTGGAGGTCCAGACCACTCAGGACGTCATCGACGAGGGCGCCGGCGAGGGCTTCTCCTTCTCTATCTCAGGGCCCTCGGGCGGCGGCGGCCCAACCCCAACCCTGGGAACGGTCACGTCGGTGTCCACCACCATCACCGACGACGACGACGCCCCCACCGACATATCCCTATCCCTCAGCGCCACCTCTATCGGCGAGTCCGACTCCGCAACCAACGTCACCATCACCGCCACCCTCGACGGCTCCACCACCCGCGCCACGGACACTCTGGTCACCATCACCCTAGCAGGCACGGCCAGTGGAACCGACGACTACGCCGCCACCCCCGCCAACGTCACTATCTCCGCAGGCGACGCATCGGGAACCGCCACCTTCGCCGTCACCCCCACCTCCGACGCCGTAGTCGAGGGCAACGAAACCATCATCGTGCAGGGCACGACGACTTCAGGCGTCGGCCTGACGGTGAGTTCAGCCACCCTCACTATCACCGACGACGACAACGCCACCCTCTCCATCTCAGGTCCATCAGCCAACGTCGCCGAGGGAAACAACGCCTCCTTCACCGTCACCCTCTCCCACGCCGTGGACGCAGCCGTCTCCGTCGCCTGGGCGGCATCCGCAGACACCGCCGTAGCCGCCGACTACGGTTCAACCTCCTCCGGCTCCGTCTCCTTCACCGCCAACTCAGCGGCCAACTCCACCAAGACGTTCACCGTCGCCATCATCAACGACAGTCTGTCGGAGACTTCAGAGGCCTTCAGCGTCGCCCTTGGCGCCATCACTTCCACCCTCTCGGCCCGCGTCTCCCTTTCAGGGACGGCGGCCTCCAGCGACGTCACCATCTCCGCCTCAGACCCCATCACTATCAATCTCTCGGGCCCAGGCTCCGTCAACGAGGGGGCCAAGGCCACCTACACCGTATCCCTCTCCCCCTCGGGCGTCACACCCACCTCCGACCTCACCGTCAACTACGCCACCGCCCACGGCACAGCCGGCGCCGGTGACTACACCGCCACCTCGGGGACGTTGACTTTCACCAACGCCGCCCCAGGCTCCCAGACCGTGGAGGTCCAGACCACCCAGGACGTCATCGACGAGGGCGCCGGCGAGGCCTTCACCTTCTCTATCTCAGGACCCTCAGGAGGAGGAGGCCCTACCCCCACCCTGGGAACGGTCACTTCTGTCTCCACCACCATCACCGACGACGACTCGGCCCCCACTGACGTGTCCCTATCCCTCAGCGACACCTCTATCGGCGAGTCGGACTCCGCAACCAACGTCACCGTCACCGCTACCTTAGACGGCTCCACAACTCGCGCCACCGACACTCTGGTCACCGTCACTCTGGCGGGCACGGCCAGTGGAACCGCCGACTACTCGGCCACCCCCGCCAACGTCACTATCTCCGCAGGCGACGCGTCAGGAACCGCCACCTTCGCCGTCACCCCCACCTCCGACGCCATAGTCGAAACCAACGAGACTATCATCGTCGAGGGATCCACCGCTTCGGGGGTGGGACTCTCCGTCTCCTCAGCCACCCTCACCATCACCGACGACGACAACGCCACTCTCTCTATCTCTGGCCCCGCCGCCAACGTCGCCGAAGGCGCCAACGCGTCCTTCACCGTCACCCTCTCCCACGCCGTCGACGCAGCCGTCTCCGTCGCCTGGGCGGCCTCCGCAGACACCGCCGTGGCCGCCGACTACGATTCCACCTCCTCAGGCTCCGTCAGCTTCACGGCCAATTCCGCGGCCAACTCCACCAAGACCTTCACCCTAGCCATCGTCAACGACGACCTCTCGGAAACCTCCGAAGCCTTTTCCGTCGCCCTTGGCGCCATCACCTCCACGTTGTCGGCAAGGGTCTCCCTGTCGGCCACGGCGGCCTCCAGCGACGTCACCATCTCCGCCTCAGACCCCATCACTATCAACCTCTCAGGCCCAGGCTCCGTCAACGAAGGGGCCAAGGCCACTTACACCGTCTCTCTCTCCCCCTCGGGCGTCACCCCCACCTCAGACCTCACCGTCAACTACGCCACCGCCCACGGCACAGCCGGCGCCGGTGACTACACCGCCACCTCGGGGACCCTCACTTTCACCAACGCCGCCCCAGGCTCCCAGACCGTGGAGGTCCAGACCACCGGTGACGTCATCGACGAGGGGGCTGGCGAGGGCTTCACCTTCTCTGTCTCAGGACCCTCGGGCGGAGGAGGCCCAACCCCAACCCTGGGAACGGTCACCTCCGTCTCCACCACCATCACCGACGACGACGACGCCCCCACCGACATATCCCTATCCCTCAGCGACACCTCTATCGGCGAGTCGGACTCAGCCACCAACCTTACCGTCACCGCCACCCTCGACGGCTCCACCACCCGCGCCACCGACACCTTGGTCACCATCACCCTAGGGGGAACCGCCTCGGGAACCGACGACTACTCGGCCACCCCCGCCAACGTCACTATCTCCGCAGGCTCGGCTTCGGGCACCGTCACCTTCGCCGTCACCCCCACCTCCGACGCCATAGTCGAGGGCAACGAGACCATCATTGTGCAGGGCACGACGGCTTCATCAGTGGGCTTGACGGTGTCTTCTGCCACCCTCACTATCACCGACGACGACAACGCCACTCTCTCCATCTCTGGCCCCTCAGCCAACGTCGCCGAGGGAAACAACGCCTCTTTCACCGTCACCCTTTCCCACGCCGTCGACGCCGCCGTATCCGTCGCCTGGGCAGCCTCCGCAGACACCGCCGTCGCCGCCGACTACGATTCCACCTCCTCCGGGTCGGTCAGCTTCACCGCCAATTCCGCGGCCAACTCCACCAAGACGTTCACCGTCGCCATCATCAACGACGACCTATCCGAGACTTCAGAGGACTTCAGTGTGGCTCTCGGCGCCATCACCAGTACGCTGTCGGCAAGGGTGTCCCTGTCGGCCACGGCGGCCTCCAGCGACGTCACCATCTCCGCCTCAGACCCCATCACTATCAATCTCTCAGGCCCCGGCTCCGTCAACGAAGGGGCGAAGGCCACTTACACCGTATCCCTCTCCCCTTCAGGCGTCACCCCCACCTCGGACCTCACCGTCAACTACGCCACAGCCCACGGCGCCGCCGGCGCCGGCGACTACACCGCCGCTTCAGGCACGTTGACTTTCACCAACGCCGCCCCAGGCTCCCAGACCGTGGAGGTCCAGACCACCCAGGACGTCATTGACGAGGGGGCCGGCGAGGGATTCACCTTCTCTATCTCCTCCCCCTCGGGAGGAGGAGGCCCTACCCCAACCCTGGGAACCGTCACCTCCGTCTCCACCACCATCACCGACGACGACTCGGCCCCCACCGACGTATCCCTATCCCTCAGTTCCACTTCCATCGGCGAGTCGGACTCAGCAACCAACCTCACCGTCACCGCCACCTTGGACGGTTCCACCACTCGCGCCACGGACACCCTGGTCACCGTCACTCTCGCAGGCACCGCCAGTGGAACCGACGACTACGCCGCCACCCCGGCCAACGTCACTATCTCCGCAGGCTCAGCCTCGGGAACCGTCACCTTCGCCGTCACCCCCACAAGCGACGCCATAGTCGAGGGCAACGAGTCTATCATCGTCCAGGGCACGACGGCTTCATCAGTGGGCTTGACGGTGTCTTCAGCCACCCTCACCATCACCGACGACGACAACGCCACTCTCTCTATCTCTGGCCCCTCAGCCAACGTCGCCGAAGGAAACAACGCCTCTTTCACCGTCACTCTCTCCCACGCCGTGGACGCAGCCGTATCCGTCGCCTGGTCGGCCTCCGCCGACACCGCCGTCGCCGCCGACTACGGTTCAACCGCTTCCGGGTCGGTCAGCTTCACGGCCAACTCAGCCGCCGGGGCTACGAAATCTTTCACCGTCGCCATCGTCAACGACAGTCTGTCGGAGACCGCGGAGGCCTTCAGCGTCGCCCTTGGCGCCATCACCTCCACGTTGTCGGCAAGGGTCTCCCTGTCGGGGACGGCGGCCTCCAGCGACGTCACCATCTCGGCCTCAGACCCCATCACCGTCAACCTCTCGGGACCCTCATCGGTCAACGAGGGGGCCAAGGCCACCTACACCGTCTCCCTCTCTCCCTCGGGCGTCACCCCCACATCGGACCTCACCGTCAACTACGCCACCGCCCACGGCACAGCCGGCGCCGGCGACTACACCGCCGCCTCGGGGACCCTCACTTTCACCAACGCCGCCCCAGGCTCCCAGACCGTGGAGGTCCAGACCACCGATGACGTCATCGACGAGGGCGCAGGCGAGGCCTTCACCTTCTCTACCTCAGGACCCTCAGGAGGAGGAGGCCCAACCCCCACCCTGGGAACGGTCACGTCGGTCTCCACCACCATCACCGACGACGACTCCGCCCCCACCGACATCTCCCTATCCCTCAGTTCCACCTCTATAGGCGAGTCGGACGCCGCCACCAACCTCACCGTCACCGCCACCTTAGACGGCTCCACAACTCGCGCCACGGATACCCTCGTCACCGTCACTCTCGGAGGCACGGCCAGTGGAACCGACGACTACGCCGCCACCCCCGCCAACGTCACTATCTCCGCAGGCTCGGCCTCAGGCACCGCCACCTTCGCCGTCACCCCCACCTCCGACGCCATAGTCGAAACCAACGAGACTATCATCGTCAAGGGATCCACCGCGTCGGGCGTAGGACTCTCGGTGTCTTCCGCCACCCTCACCATCACCGACGACGACAACGCCACTCTCTCTATCTCAGGCCCCGCCGCCAACGTCGCCGAGGGGGCCAACGCCTCTTTCACCGTCACTCTCTCCCACGCCGTCGACGCCGCCGTCGCCGTAGCCTGGGCAGCATCCACCGACACCGCCGTCGCCGCAGACTACGATTCCACCTCCTCAGGGTCGGTCAGCTTCACCGCCAATTCCGCCGCCGGGGCTACGAAGACTTTCACCGTCGCCATCATCAACGACAGTCTGTCGGAGACCTCCGAAGCCTTTTCCGTCGCCCTTGGCGCCATCACCAGCACCCTCTCCGCTCGCGTGTCCCTATCGGCCACGGCGGCCTCCAGCGACGTCACCATCTCCGCCAGCGACCCCATCACCGTCAATCTCTCAGGTCCCTCCGACGTCAACGAGGGCGCCAAGGCCACTTACACCGTATCCCTCTCTCCCTCAGGCGTCACCCCCACATCAGACCTCACCGTCAGCTACGCCACCGCCCACGGCACCGCCGGCGCCGGCGACTACACTGCCGCCTCGGGGACGTTGACTTTCACCAACGCCGCCCCAGGCTCCCAGACTGTCGAGGTCCAGACAACCCAGGACGTCATCGACGAGGGCGCAGGCGAGGGCTTCTCCTTCTCTATCTCAGGACCCTCAGGCGGCGGAGGGCCTTCACCGACGCTGGGAACCGTCACCTCCGTCTCCACCACCATCACCGACGACGACGACGCTCCCACCGACATCTCCCTATCCCTCAGTTCCACTTCCATCGGCGAGTCCGACGCCGCCACCAACCTCACCGTCACCGCCACCCTCGACGGCTCCACCACCCGCGCCACGGACACTCTGGTCACCGTCACCCTGGCAGGCACGGCCTCGGGAACCGACGACTACTCGGCCACCCCCGCCAACGTCACTATCTCCGCAGGCGACGCCTCGGGAACAGCCACTCTCGCCGTCACCCCCACCTCTGACGCCATAGTCGAGGGCAACGAGACTATCATCGTTGAGGGATCCACCGCGTCGGGCGTAGGACTCTCCGTCTCCTCAGCCACCCTCACCATCACCGACGACGACAACGCCACCCTCTCTATCTCTGGCCCCTCAGCCAACGTCGCCGAGGGTTCCAACGCCTCTTTCACCGTCACCCTCTCTCACGCCGTCGACGCCGCCGTCTCCGTCGCCTGGGCAGCATCCGCAGACACCGCCGTCGCCGCCGACTACGGTTCAACCGCTTCCGGGTCGGTCAGCTTCACCGCCAACTCAGCAGCCGGGGCTACGAAAACCTTCACCGTCGCCATCGTCAACGACGACCTATCCGAGACCTCCGAGGCCTTCAGCGTGGCCCTCGGCGCCATCACTTCCACGCTGTCGGCAAGGGTGTCCCTGTCGGCCACGGCGGCCTCCAGCGACGTCACCATCTCGGCCAGCGACCCCATCACCGTCAATCTCTCAGGCCCCTCATCGGTCAACGAGGGGGCCAAGGCCACTTACACCGTATCCCTCTCCCCCTCGGGCGTCACCCCCACCTCCAACCTCACCGTCTCCTACGCCACCGCCCACGGAACAGCCGGCGCCGGCGACTACACCGCCGCCTCGGGGACGTTGACTTTCACCAACGCCGCCCCAGGCTCCCAAACCGTGGAGGTCCAGACCACCCAGGACGTCATCGACGAGGGCGCCGGCGAGGGCTTCACCTTCTCTATCTCAGGACCCTCAGGAGGAGGAGGGCCTTCCCCAACCCTGGGAACGGTCACGTCGGTCTCCACCACCATCACCGACGACGATTCGGCGCCCACCGACGTGTCCCTCTCCCTCAGTTCCACTTCCATCGGCGAGTCGGACTCGGCCACCAACGTCACCGTCACCGCCACCCTTGACGGCTCCACCACTCGCGCCACGGACACTCTGGTCACCGTCACCCTCGGGGGAACCGCCAGTGGAACCGCCGACTACTCGGCCACCCCCGCCAACGTCACTATCTCCGCAGGCGACGCCTCGGGCACCGCCACCCTCGCCGTCACCCCCACCTCCGACGCCGTAGTCGAGGCCAACGAGACTATCATCGTCCAGGGCACGACGGCTTCTGGGGTCGGCCTGACGGTGAGTTCAGCCACCCTCACCATCACCGACGACGACAACGCCACCCTCTCTATCTCAGGCCCCTCAGCCAGCGTCGCCGAAGGTTCCAACGCGTCCTTCACCGTCACCCTTTCTCACGCCGTAGACGCCGCCGTATCCGTCGCCTGGGCAGCTTCCGCCGACACCGCCGTCGCCGCCGACTACGATTCCACCTCCTCCGGGTCGGTCAGCTTCACCGCCAATTCCGCCGCCAACTCCACCAAGACCTTCACCGTCGCCATCGTCAACGACAGTCTGTCGGAGACCTCCGAGGCCTTCAGCGTGGCTCTCGGCGCCATCACTTCCACGTTGTCGGCCCGGGTCTCCCTGTCGGGGACAGCGGCCTCCAGCGACGTCACCATCTCCGCCTCAGACCCCATCACTATCAACCTCTCGGGGCCAGGCTCCGTCAACGAAGGGGCCAAGGCCACTTACACCGTGTCCCTCTCCCCCTCGGGCGTCACCCCCACCTCAGACCTCACCGTCAACTACGCCACCGCCCACGGCACAGCCGGCGCCGGTGACTACACCGCCGCCTCCGGGACCCTCACCTTCACCAACGCCGCCCCAGGCTCTCAGACCGTGGAGGTCCAGACCACCCAGGACGTCATTGACGAGGGGGCCGGTGAGGGCTTCACCTTCTCTATCTCCGGCCCTTCAGGCGGTGGCGGGCCTTCCCCAACCCTGGGCTCAGTCACCTCCGTCTCCACCACCATCACCGACGACGACTCGGCCCCCACCGACGTGTCCCTATCCCTCAGTTCCACTTCCATCGGCGAGTCGGACGCCGCAACCAACCTCACCGTCACCGCCACCTTGGACGGCTCCACCACACGCGCCACGGACACCCTGGTCACCGTCACTCTCGGAGGCACGGCCAGTGGAACCGACGACTACGCCGCCACCCCCGCCAACGTCACTATCTCCGCAGGCTCGGCCTCGGGCACCGCCACCTTCGCCGTCACCCCCACCTCCGACGCCATTGTCGAGGGCAACGAGACCATCATCGTCAACGGCGCCACCGCGTCGGGCGTGGGACTCTCCGTCTCCTCAGCCACCCTCACCATCACCGACGACGACAACGCCACCCTCTCTATCTCAGGGCCCGCCGCCAACGTCGCCGAGGGAAACAACGCCTCTTTCACCGTCACCCTTTCCCACGCCGTCGACGCCGCCGTCTCCGTCGCCTGGGCAGCCTCCGCAGACACCGCCGTCGCCGCCGACTACGGTTCCACCTCCTCAGGCTCGGTGTCTTTCACGGCCAATTCAGCGGCCAACTCTACCAAAACCTTCACCGTCGCCATCATCAACGACGACCTCTCGGAGACGGCGGAGGCCTTCAGCGTGGCTCTCGGCGCCATCACCAGCACGCTGTCGGCACGGGTCTCCCTGTCAGGGACGGCGGCCTCCAGCGACGTCACCATCTCCGCCTCAGACCCCATCACTATCAACCTCTCAGGTCCCTCCGACGTCAACGAGGGCGCCAAGGCCACCTATACCGTCTCCCTCTCTCCCTCGGGCGTCACCCCCACCTCGGACCTCACCGTCAACTACGCCACCGCCCACGGCACGGCCGGCGCCGGCGACTACACCGCCGCCTCGGGCACGTTGACCTTCACCAACGCCGCCCCAGGCTCCCAGACCGTTGAGGTCCAGACCACCGATGACGTCATCGACGAGGGCGCAGGCGAGGGCTTCACCTTCTCTATCTCCAGCCCCTCGGGAGGAGGAGGCCCAACCCCAACGCTGGGAACGGTCACCTCCGTCTCCACCACCATCACCGACGACGACGACGCCCCCACCGACATCTCCCTCTCCCTCAGCGCAACCTCCATCGGCGAGTCCGACGCCGCCACCAACCTCACCGTCACCGCCACCTTAGACGGCTCCACCACCCGCGCCACCGACACTCTGGTCACCGTCACTCTCGGGGGAACGGCCTCGGGAACCGACGACTACGCCGCCACCCCCGCCAACGTCACTATCTCCGCAGGCGACGCCTCGGGAACCGCCACCTTCGCCGTCACCCCCACCTCCGACGCCGTCGTCGAGGGCAACGAGACCATCATCGTTGAGGGATCCACCGCGTCGGGCGTAGGACTCTCCGTCTCCTCCGCCACCCTCACCATCACCGACGACGACAACGCCACTCTCTCTATCTCTGGCCCCTCAGCCAACGTCGCCGAGGGAAACAACGCCTCTTTCACCGTCACTCTCTCCCACGCCGTGGACGCCGCCGTATCCGTAGCCTGGGCAGCTTCCGCCGACACCGCCGTAGCCGCCGACTACGATTCAACCTCCTCAGGCTCCGTCAGCTTCACCGCCAACTCTGCCGCCAACTCCACCAAGACCTTCACCGTCGCCATCGTCAACGACAGTCTGTCGGAGACCTCCGAGGCCTTCAGCGTCGCCCTCGGCGCCATCACTTCCACCCTCTCCGCTCGCGTCTCCCTGTCGGCCACGGCGGCCTCCAGCGACGTCACCATCTCGGCCAGCGACCCCATCACCGTCAACCTCTCGGGGCCAGGCTCCGTCAACGAGGGGGCCAAGGCCACCTACACCGTCTCCCTATCTCCCTCAGGCGTCACCCCCACCTCGGATCTCACCGTCAACTACGCCACCGCCCACGGCACGGCCGGCGCCGGCGACTACACCGCCGCCTCGGGGACGTTGACTTTCACCAACGCCGCCGCCGGCTCTCAGACCGTCGAGGTACAGACCACCCAGGACGTCATCGACGAGGGGGCCGGCGAGGCCTTCACCTTCGCCATCTCCTCCCCCTCAGGCGGCGGCGGGCCTTCACCTTCCCTCGCCTCCGGGTCTTCGGTGTCCACCACCATCACCGACGACGACTCGGCCCCCACCAGCGTGTCCCTCTCCCTCAGCCACACCTCCATCGGCGAGGCCGACTCCGCAACCAACGTCACCGTCACCGCCACCCTTGACGGCTCCACAACCCGCGCCACGGACACTCTGGTCACCATCACTCTCGGGGGAACCGCCTCGGGAACCGACGACTACGCCGCCACCCCCGCCAACGTCACTATCTCCGCAGGCGACGCCTCGGGAACCGCCACCTTCGCCGTCACCCCCACCTCCGACGCCATAGTCGAGGGCAACGAGACTATCATCGTCCAGGGCACGACGACTTCAGGGGTCGGCTTGACGGTGTCCTCAGCCACCCTCACCATCACCGACGACGACAACGCCACCCTCTCTATCTCTGGCCCCGCCGCCAACGTCGCAGAGGGAAACAACGCCTCTTTCACCGTCACCCTCTCCCACGCCGTAGACGCCGCCGTATCCGTAGCCTGGGCAGCATCCGCAGACACCGCCGTCGCCGCCGACTACGATTCCACCTCCTCAGGCTCCGTCTCCTTCACCGCCAATTCCGCGGCCGGGGCTACGAAAACTTTCACCGTCGCCATCGTCAACGACGACCTCTCGGAGACCTCCGAAGCCTTCAGCGTCGCCCTCGGCGCCATCACTTCCACGTTGTCGGCTCGCGTCTCCCTGTCGGGGACGGCGGCCTCCAGCGACGTCACCATCTCGGCCAGCGACCCCATCACTATCAATCTCTCAGGACCCTCCGACGTCAACGAGGGGGCCAAGGCCACTTACACCGTGTCCCTCTCCCCCTCGGGCGTCACCCCCACGTCAGACCTCACCGTCAACTACGCCACCGCCCACGGCACAGCCGGCGCCGGCGACTACACCGCCGCCTCGGGGACGTTGACTTTCACCAACGCCGCCCCAGGCTCCCAGACCGTCGAGGTCCAGACCACCCAGGACGTCATTGACGAGGGCGCAGGCGAGGGCTTCACCTTCTCTATCTCAGGACCCTCGGGCGGCGGCGGGCCTTCACCTTCCCTGGGAACGGTCACGTCGGTCTCCACCACTATCACCGACGACGACGACGCCCCCACAGACATCTCCCTATCCCTCAGCCACACCTCCATCGGAGAGTCGGACTCGGCCACCGACGTCACCGTCACCGCCACCTTAGACGGCTCCACAACTCGCGCCACGGACACCCTCGTCACCATCACCCTCGGAGGAACCGCCTCGGGAACCGCCGACTACGCCGCCACCCCCGCCAACGTCACTATCTCCGCAGGCTCGGCTTCGGGCACCGTCACCTTCGCCGTCACCCCCACAAGCGACGCCGTGGTTGAGGGCAACGAGACTATCATCGTCCAGGGCACAACCACTTCAGGGGTCGGCTTGACGGTGTCTTCAGCCACCCTCACCATCACCGACGACGACAACGCAACCCTCTCCATCTCAGGCCCCTCAGCCAACGTCGCAGAGGGAAACAACGCCTCTTTCACCGTCACCCTCTCTCACGCCGTCGACGCCGCCGTAGCCGTCGCCTGGTCAGCATCCGCAGACACCGCCGTCGCCGCAGACTACGATTCAACCGCTTCCGGGTCGGTCAGCTTCACGGCCAATTCCTCAGCCAACTCCACCAAGACGTTCACCGTCGCCATCATCAACGACGACTTGTCGGAGACTTCAGAGGCCTTTTCCGTCGCTCTCGGCGCCATCACTTCCACGTTGTCGGCACGGGTCTCCCTGTCGGGGACGGCGGCCTCCAGCGACGTCACCATCTCGGCCTCAGACCCCATCACCGTCAATCTCTCGGGACCCGCTGACGTCAACGAGGGGGCCAAGGCCACCTACACCGTCTCCCTCTCACCCTCGGGCGTCACCCCCACCTCGGACCTCACCGTCAACTACGCCACCGCCCACGGCACAGCCGGCGCCGACGACTACACCGCCGCCTCGGGAACCCTCACTTTCACCAGCAGCGCCGCCGGCTCTCAAACAGTAGAGGTCCAGACCACCCAGGACGTCATCGACGAGGGGGCCGGCGAGGCCTTCTCCTTCTCTATCTCCGGCCCTTCAGGAGGAGGCGGCCCTTCCCCAACCCTGGGAACGGTCACGTCGGTCTCCACCACCATCACCGACGACGACTCGGCCCCCACCGACGTGTCCCTATCCCTCAGTTCCACTTCCATCGGCGAGTCGGACTCCGCCACCAACCTCACCGTCACCGCCACCCTCGACGGCTCCACTACACGCGCCACGGACACTCTGGTCACCGTCACCCTGGCAGGCACGGCCAGTGGAACCGACGACTACGCCGCCACCCCCGCCAACGTCACTATCTCCGCAGGCGACGCCTCGGGAACCGCCACCTTCGCCGTCACACCCACAAGCGACGCTGTCGTAGAGGGCAACGAGACCATCATTGTGCAGGGCACGACGACTTCAGGGGTCGGCCTGACGGTGTCCTCAGCCACCCTCACTATCACCGACGACGACAACGCCACTCTCTCTATCTCAGGCCCCGCCGCCAACGTCGCAGAGGGAAACAACGCCTCTTTCACCGTCACCCTCTCCCACGCCGTAGACGCAGCCGTCTCCGTCGCCTGGGCAGCATCCGCAGACACGGCGGCCACCTCAGACTACAGTTCAACCGCCTCAGGCTCCGTCAGCTTCACGGCCAACTCAGCCGCCGGGGTTACGAAAACTTTCACCGTCGCCATCGTCAACGACGACCTCTCGGAGACTTCAGAGGCCTTCAGTGTCGCCCTTGGCGCCATCACCTCCACCCTGTCGGCCCGCGTCTCCCTGTCGGCCACGGCGGCCTCCAGCGACGTCACCATCTCGGCCTCAGACCCCATCACCATCAATCTCTCGGGGCCCTCCGACGTCAACGAGGGGGCCAAGGCCACCTACACCGTATCCCTATCTCCCTCGGGCGTCACCCCCACCTCAGACCTCACCGTCAACTACGCCACCGCCCACGGCACGGCCGGCGCCGGCGACTACACCGCCGCATCGGGGACGTTGACCTTCACCAACGCCGCCCCGGGCTCCCAGACCGTCGAGGTCCAGACCACCCAGGACGTCATCGACGAGGGCGCCGGCGAGGGATTCTCCTTCTCTATCTCAGGACCCTCAGGCGGAGGAGGCCCTTCCCCAACCCTGGGAACGGTCACGTCCGTCTCCACCACCATCACCGACGACGACGACGCCCCCACCGACGTGTCCCTATCCCTCAGTTCCACCTCCATCGGCGAGTCGGACTCGGCCACCGACGTCACCGTCACCGCCACTCTCGACGGCTCCACCACCCGCGCCACGGACACCCTGGTCACCGTCACCCTCGGGGGAACCGCCTCGGGAACCGACGACTACTCGGCCACCCCCGCCAACGTCACTATCTCCGCAGGCTCCGCCTCGGGAACCGTCACCTTCGCCGTCACCCCCACCTCCGACGCCGTAGTCGAAGGCAACGAGACTATCATAGTCCAGGGCACAACCACTTCAGGGGTCGGCTTGACGGTGTCTTCAGCCACCCTCACCATCACCGACGACGACAACGCCACCCTCTCCATCAGCGGACCATCCTCAAGCGTCGCCGAGGGAAACAACGCGTCCTTCACCGTCACCCTATCCCACGCCGTGGACGCCGCCGTCTCCGTCGCCTGGGCAGCCTCCGCCGACACCGCCGTCGCCGCCGACTACGGTTCAACCGCTTCCGGGTCGGTCAGCTTCACGGCCAATTCCTCAGCCAACTCCACCAAGACGTTCACCGTCGCCATCATCAACGACGACTTGTCGGAGACTTCAGAGGCCTTTTCCGTCGCCATCGGCGCCATCACCTCCACCCTCTCCGCCCGCGTCTCCCTGTCGGCCACGGCGGCCTCCAGCGACGTCACCATCTCAGCCTCAGACCCCATCACCGTCAATCTCTCGGGACCCTCCGACGTCAACGAGGGGGCCAAGGCCACCTACACCGTCTCCCTCTCCCCCTCCGGCGTCACCCCCACATCAGACCTCACCGTCAACTACGCCACCGCCCACGGAACCGCCGGCGCCGGCGACTACACCGCCGCTTCAGGCACGTTGACTTTCACCAGTTCCGCCGCCGGCTCCCAGACCGTCGAGGTCCAGACCACCCAGGACGTCATCGACGAGGGCGCAGGCGAGGGCTTCACCTTCTCTACCTCTTCACCCTCAGGAGGAGGAGGCCCAACCCCCACCCTGGGAACGGTCACCTCCGTCTCCACCACCATCACCGACGACGACGACGCCCCCACCGACATCTCCCTCTCCCTCAGCGCAACCTCCATCGGCGAGTCGGACTCCGCAACCAACGTCACCGTCACCGCCACCCTCAACGGCGCCACCACCCGGGCCACCGACACCCTGGTCACCGTCACCCTGGCGGGAACGGCCAGTGGAACCGACGACTATTCGGCCACCCCCGCCAACGTCACTATCTCCGCAGGCGACGCTTCGGGAACCGCCACCTTCGCCGTCACCCCCACCTCCGACGCCATCGTCGAGGGCAACGAGACCATCATCGTCGAGGGATCCACCGCGTCGGGCGTGGGACTCTCCGTATCCTCAGCCACCCTCACCCTCACCGACGACGACAACGCCACTCTCTCTATCTCAGGCCCATCCGCCAACGTCGCCGAGGGAAACAACGCGTCCTTCACCGTCACCCTCTCTCACGCCGTGGACGCCGCCGTCTCCGTCGCCTGGGCGGCTTCCGCCGACACCGCCGTCGCCGCCGACTACGGTTCAACCGCTTCAGGGTCGATCAGCTTCACCGCCAATTCCGCGGCCAACTCCACCAAAACTTTCACCGTCGCCATCGTCAACGACAGTCTGTCGGAGACGGCGGAGGCCTTCAGCGTGGCTCTCGGCGCCATCACCTCCACGCTGTCGGCAAGGGTCTCCCTGTCAGCCACGGCGGCCTCCAGCGACGTCACCATCTCGGCCTCAGACCCCATCACCGTCAACCTCTCAGGACCCTCATCGGTCAACGAGGGGGCCAAGGCCACTTACACCGTCTCCCTCTCTCCCTCGGGCGTCACCCCCACCTCAGACCTCACCGTCAACTACGCCACCGCCCACGGCACGGCCGGCGCCGGTGACTACACCGCCGCCTCAGGGACGTTGACTTTCACCAACGCCGCCCCAGGCTCTCAGACCGTCGAGGTCCAGACCACCCAGGACGTCATCGACGAAGGCGCAGGCGAGGGCTTCTCCTTCTCTATCTCCTCCCCCTCGGGCGGAGGAGGCCCAACCCCCACCCTGGGAACGGTCACGTCGGTCTCCACCACCATCACCGACGACGACGACGCCCCCACAGACATCTCCCTATCCCTCAGTTCCACCTCCATCGGCGAGTCGGACTCCGCAACCAACCTCACCGTCACCGCCACCCTCGACGGCTCCACTACTCGCGCCACCGACACCCTCGTCACTATCACTCTCGCGGGAACCGCCTCGGGAACCACGGACTACTCCGCCACCCCCGCCAACGTCACTATCTCCGCAGGCTCGGCCTCGGGAACCGCCACCTTCGCCGTCACTCCCACCTCCGACGCCATCGTAGAGGGCAACGAGTCTATCATCGTCGAGGGATCCACCGCGTCGGGCGTGGGACTCTCCGTCTCCTCAGCCACCCTCACCATCACCGACGACGACAACGCCACTCTCTCTATCTCAGGCCCCGCCGCGAACGTCGCCGAAGGCTCCAACGCCTCTTTCACCGTCACTCTCTCTCACGCCGTGGACGCAGCCGTATCCGTCGCCTGGGCAGCCTCAGCAGACACCGCCGTCGCCGCCGACTACGATTCCACCTCCTCAGGCTCCGTGTCCTTCACCGCCAACTCAGCCGCCAACTCCACCAAGACGTTCACCGTCGCCATCGTCAACGACAGTCTGTCGGAGACCTCCGAAGCCTTCAGCGTGGCCCTCGGCGCCATCACTTCCACGTTGTCGGCCCGGGTGTCCCTGTCGGTCACGGCGGCCTCCAGCGACGTCACCATCTCCGCCTCAGACCCCATCACTATCAACCTCTCAGGCCCCTCCGACGTCAACGAGGGGGCGAAGGCCACTTACACCGTCTCCCTCTCTCCCTCGGGCGTCACCCCCACCTCCGACCTCACCGTCAACTACGCCACCGCCCACGGCACGGCCGGCGCCGACGACTACACCGCCGCCTCGGGGACCCTCACTTTCACCAACGCCGCCCCAGGCTCCCAGACCGTGGAGGTCCAGACCACCCAGGACGTCATCGACGAGGGCGCCGGCGAGGGCTTCTCCTTCTCTATCTCAGGGCCCTCAGGCGGAGGAGGGCCTTCCCCAACCCTGGGAACGGTCACGTCCGTGTCCACCACCATCACCGACGACGACGACGCCCCCACAGACATCTCCCTATCCCTCAGCCACACCTCCATCGGAGAGTCGGACTCCGCAACCAACGTCACCGTCACCGCCACTCTCGACGGCTCCACCACCCGCGCCACGGACACCCTGGTCACCGTCACCCTCGGGGGAACCGCATCAGGCACAGACGACTATTCAGCCACCCCCGCCAACGTCACTATCTCCGCAGGCGACGCCTCGGGAACCGCCACCTTCGCCGTCACCCCCACCTCCGACGCCATTGTCGAGGGCAACGAGACTATCATCGTCCAGGGCACGACGGATTCTTCCGTGGGACTCTCCGTCTCCTCCGCCACCCTCACCATCACCGACGACGACAACGCCACTCTCTCTATCTCTGGCCCCGCCGCCAACGTCGCCGAGGGAAACAACGCCTCTTTCACCGTCACCCTCTCTCACGCCGTAGACGCATCCGTCTCCGTCGCCTGGTCAGCTTCCGCCGACACCGCCGTCGCCGCCGACTACGATTCCACCTCCTCAGGCTCCGTCTCCTTCACCGCCAACTCAGCGGCCGGGGCTACGAAAACTTTCACCGTCGCCATCGTCAACGACAGCCTGTCGGAGACCTCCGAGGCCTTTTCCGTCGCCCTCGGCGCCATCACCTCCACGCTGTCGGCACGGGTCTCCCTGTCGGGGACGGCGGCCTCCAGCGACGTCACCATCTCGGCCTCAGACCCCATCACTATCAACCTCTCGGGTCCCTCCGACGTCAACGAGGGGGCCAAGGCCACCTACACCGTCTCCCTCTCCCCCTCGGGCGTCACACCCACATCAGACCTCACCGTCTCCTACGCCACCGCCCACGGAACAGCCGGCGCCGGTGACTACACCGCCGCCTCGGGGACGTTGACTTTCACCAACGCCGCCCCAGGCTCTCAGACCGTAGACGTCCAGACCACCCAGGACGTCATCGACGAGGGGGCCGGCGAGGGATTCACCTTCTCTATCTCCTCACCCTCGGGAGGAGGAGGCCCTACCCCAACCCTGGGAACGATCACCTCCGTCTCCACCACCATCACCGACGACGACTCAGCCCCCACCGACGTATCCCTATCCCTCAGCTCCACCTCCATCGGCGAAGCCGCCGCCGCAACCAACGTCACGGTCACCGCCACCCTCGACGGCTCCACCACCCGCGCCACCGACACCCTCGTCACCGTCACCCTCGGGGGAACCGCGTCAGCCACCGACGACTACTCGGCCACCCCCGCCAATGTCACTATCTCCGCAGGCTCGGCCTCCGGCACAGTCACCCTCGCCGTCACCCCCACCTCCGACGCCATCGTCGAGGCCGACGAGACTATCATCGTCAACGGCTCCACGACTTCAGGGGTCGGCCTGACGGTCTCCTCAGCCACCCTCTCCATCACCGACGACGACAACGCAACCCTCTCCATCTCTGGCCCATCCGCCAACGTCGCCGAGGGGGCCAACGCCTCTTTCACCGTCACCCTCTCCCACGCCGTGGACGCCGCCGTGTCCGTCGCCTGGGCAGCATCCGCCGACACCGCCGTCGCCGCCGACTACGATTCCACCGCTTCAGGCTCCGTCAGCTTCACGGCCAACTCCGCCGCCGGGGCCACCAAGACCTTCACCGTCGCCATCGTCAACGACGACCTATCCGAGACTTCAGAGGACTTCTCCGTCGCCCTCGGCGCCATCACCTCCACCCTCTCCGCTCGCGTCTCCCTGTCGGCCACGGCGGCCTCCAGCGACGTCACCATTGCAGCCAGCGACCCCATCACTATCAATCTCTCGGGGCCCTCCGACGTCAACGAGGGCGCCAAGGCCACTTACACCGTCTCTCTCTCTCCCTCAGGCGTCACCCCCACCTCCAACCTCACCGTCAACTACGCCACCGCCCACGGCACAGCCGGCGCCGATGACTACACCGCCGCCTCGGGAACCCTCACCTTCACCAACGCCGCCCCAGGCTCCCAGACCGTTGAGGTCCAGACCACCCAGGACGTCATCGACGAGGGCGCAGGCGAGGCCTTCACCTTCTCTATCTCCGGACCCTCAGGAGGAGGAGGCCCTACCCCAACCCTGGGAACGGTCACGTCCGTCTCCACCACCATCACCGACGACGACGACGCCCCCACCGACATCTCCCTATCCCTCAGTTCCACCTCCATCGGCGAGTCCGACGCCGCCACCAACCTCACCGTCACCGCCACCCTCGACGGCTCCACTACCCGCGCCACGGACACCCTGGTCACCGTCACTCTGGCAGGCACGGCCTCGGGAACCGACGACTACTCGGCCACCCCCGCCAACGTCACTATCTCCGCAGGCTCAGCCTCGGGAACCGCCACCTTCGCCGTCACCCCCACAAGCGACGCCGTAGTCGAGGGCAACGAGACTATCATCGTCCAGGGCACGACGGCTTCATCAGTGGGCTTGACGGTGTCTTCAGCCACCCTCACCATCACCGACGACGACAACGCCACCCTCTCTATCTCTGGCCCCGCCGCCAACGTCGCCGAAGGAAACAACGCATCCTTCACCGTCACTCTCTCTCACGCAGTAGACGCCGCCGTCTCCGTTGCCTGGGCGGCCTCCGCCGACACCGCCGTAGCCGCCGACTACAGTTCAACCGCTTCCGGGTCGGTCAGCTTCACCGCCAACTCTTCAGCCAACTCCACCAAGACCTTCACCGTCGCCATCGTCAACGACAGTCTGTCGGAGACGGCGGAGGCCTTCAGCGTCGCTCTCGGCGCCATCACCAGCACGTTGTCCGCCCGGGTGTCCCTGTCGGCCACGGCGGCCTCCAGCGACGTCACCATCTCGGCCTCAGACCCCATCACCGTCAATCTCTCAGGCCCCTCCGACGTCAACGAGGGGGCCAAGGCCACCTACACCGTCTCCCTCTCTCCCTCGGGCGTCACCCCCACCTCGGACCTCACCGTCAACTACGCCACCGCCCACGGCACGGCCGGCGCCGGCGACTACACCGCCGCCTCGGGGACCCTCACTTTCACCAACGCCGCTCCAGGCTCTCAGACCGTCGAGGTCCAGACCACCCAGGACGTCATCGACGAAGGCGCAGGCGAGGGCTTCACCTTCTCTATCTCAGGACCCTCAGGCGGCGGCGGGCCAACCCCAACCCTGGGAACCGTCACCTCCGTCTCCACCACCATCACCGACGACGACGACGCTCCCACCGACATCTCCCTATCCCTCAGCCACACCGCCATCGGAGAGTCGGACTCGGCCACCAACCTCACCGTCACCGCCACCCTCGACGGCTCCACAACTCGCGCCACGGACACCCTCGTCACTATCACCCTGGCAGGCACGGCCTCGGGAACCGACGACTACGCCGCCACACCCGCCAACGTCACTATCTCCGCAGGCTCGGCTTCGGGCACCGTCACCTTCGCCGTCACCCCCACAAGCGACGCCATAGTCGAGGGCAACGAGACTATCATCGTCCAGGGCACGACGGCTTCTTCCGTGGGACTCTCCGTCTCCTCAGCCACCCTCACCATCACCGACGACGACAACGCCACCCTCTCTATCTCAGGCCCCGCGGCCAACGTCGCAGAGGGAAACAACGCCTCTTTCACCGTCACCCTCTCTCACGCAGTAGACGCCGCCGTCTCCGTCGCCTGGGCGGCATCCGCCGACACCGCCGTCGCCGCAGACTACGATTCCACCTCCTCCGGGTCGGTCTCCTTCACCGCCAATTCCGCCGCCAACTCCACCAAGACCTTCACCGTCGCCATCGTCAACGACGACCTATCCGAGACTTCAGAGGACTTCAGCGTCGCCCTCGGCGCCATCACCTCCACGCTGTCGGCACGGGTCTCCCTATCAGGGATGGCGGCCTCCAGCGACGTCACCATCTCCGCCTCAGACCCCATCACCGTCAACCTCTCGGGCCCCTCCGACGTCAACGAGGGGGCCAAGGCAACCTACACCGTCTCCCTCTCTCCCTCAGGCGTCACCCCCACCTCCAACCTCACCGTCAGCTACGCCACCGCCCACGGAACCGCCGGCTCCAACGACTACACCGCCGCCTCGGGGACGTTGACTTTCACCAACGCCGCCGCCGGCTCCCAGACCGTCGAGGTCCAGACAACCCAGGACGTCATCGACGAGGGCGCGGGCGAGGGCTTCTCCTTCTCTATCTCAGGACCCTCAGGCGGCGGAGGCCCTACCCCAACCCTGGGAACGGTCACCTCCGTCTCCACCACTATCACCGACGACGACGACGCCCCCACCGACATATCCCTATCCCTCAGCGACACCTCCATCGGCGAGTCGGACGCCGCCACCAACCTCACCGTCACCGCCACCCTCGACGGCTCCACAACACGCGCCACGGACACCCTGGTCACCGTCACCCTCGGAGGCACGGCCAGTGGAACCGACGACTACGCCGCCACCCCCGCCAACGTCACCATCTCCGCAGGCGACGCATCGGGAACCGCCACCTTCGCCGTCACCCCCACCTCCGACGCCATAGTCGAGGGCAACGAGACCATCATCGTCCAGGGCACGACGGCTTCGGGCGTGGGACTCTCCGTCTCCTCAGCCACCCTCACCATCACCGATGACGACAACGCCACCCTCTCCATCAGCGGCCCCGCCGCCAACGTCGCAGAGGGAAACAACGCCTCTTTCACCGTCACTCTCTCCCACGCCGTCGACGCCGCCGTATCCGTCGCCTGGGCAGCTTCCGCCGACACCGCCGTCGCCGCCGACTACGATTCAACCGCTTCCGGGTCGGTCAGCTTCACCGCCAATTCCGCGGCCAACTCCACCAAGACCTTCACCGTCGCCATCATCAACGACGACCTATCCGAGACTTCAGAGGACTTCAGCGTGGCTCTTGGCGCCATCACTTCCACGCTGTCGGCAAGGGTGTCCCTATCGGCCACGGCGGCCTCCAGCGACGTCACCATTGCAGCCAGCGACCCCATCACTATCAACCTCTCAGGCCCCTCCGACGTCAACGAGGGGGCCAAGGCCACTTACACCGTCTCTCTCTCCCCCTCGGGCGTCACCCCCACATCAGACCTCACCGTCAACTACGCCACCGCCCACGGCACAGCCGGCGCCGACGACTACACCGCCAAATCAGGCACCCTCACTTTCACCAACGCCGCCCCAGGCTCCCAGACCGTCGAGGTCCAGACCACTGATGACGTCATTGACGAGGGCGCGGGCGAGGCATTCACCTTCTCTATCTCAGGACCCTCGGGCGGCGGCGGGCCTACCCCAACCCTGGGAACGGTCACGTCCGTCTCCACCACTATCACCGACGACGATTCGGCCCCCACCGACGTGTCCCTCTCTCTCAGTTCCACCTCCATCGGTGAGTCGGACTCGGCAACCAACCTCACCGTCACCGCCACCCTCGACGGCTCCACCACCCGCGCCACGGACACCCTGGTCACCGTCACTCTCGGGGGAACCGCCTCGGGAACCGCCGACTACTCGGCCACCCCAGCCAACGTCACTATCTCCGCAGGCGACGCCTCGGGAACCGCCACCTTCGCCGTCACCCCCACAAGCGACGCCGTCGTAGAGGGCAACGAGACTATCATCGTCCAGGGCACGACGACTTCGGGCGTGGGACTCTCCGTCTCCTCCGCCACCCTCACCATCACCGACGACGACAACGCCACTCTCTCCATCTCTGGCCCATCCGCCAACGTCGCCGAGGGAAACAACGCCTCTTTCACCGTCACTCTTTCCCACGCCGTAGACGCCGCCGTCTCCGTAGCCTGGGCGGCCTCCGCAGACACCGCCGTCGCCGCCGACTACGATTCCACCTCCTCAGGCTCCGTCTCCTTCACCGCCAATTCCGCCGCCAACTCCACCAAGACCTTCACCGTCGCCATCGTCAACGACGACCTGTCGGAGACCTCCGAGGCCTTCAGCGTGGCCCTCGGCGCCATCACCAGCACCCTCTCCGCTCGCGTCTCCCTGTCGGCCACGGCGGCCTCCAGCGACGTCACCATCTCCGCCTCAGACCCCATCACCGTCAACCTCTCGGGACCCTCATCGGTCAACGAGGGGGCCAAGGCCACTTACACCGTATCCCTATCTCCCTCGGGCGTCACCCCCACCTCGGACCTCACCGTCAACTACGCCACCGCCCACGGCACGGCCGGCGCCGGTGACTACACCGCCAAATCAGGCACCCTCACCTTCACCAACGCCGCCTCAGGCTCCCAGACCGTGGAGGTCCAGACCACACAGGACGTCATCGACGAAGGAGCAGGCGAGGGCTTCTCCTTCTCTATCTCCTCACCCTCGGGCGGAGGCGGGCCTACCCCAACCCTGGGAACCGTCACGTCGGTGTCCACCACCATCACCGACGACGACTCGGCCCCCACTGACGTGTCCCTATCCCTCAGTTCCACCTCCATCGGCGAGTCGGACTCCGCAACCAACGTCACCGTCACCGCCACCCTCGACGGCTCCACTACCCGCGCCACCGACACCCTGGTGACCGTCACTCTCGGGGGAACCGCATCGGGAACCGACGACTACGCCGCCACCCCCGCCAACGTCACCATCTCCGCAGGCGACGCCTCGGGAACCGCCACCTTCGCCGTCACCCCCACCTCCGACGCCATAGTCGAGGGCAACGAGACTATCATCGTGCAGGGCACGACGACTTCGGGGGTCGGATTGACGGTCTCCTCAGCCACCCTCACCATCACCGACGACGACAACGCAACTCTCTCCATCTCAGGTCCCTCAGCCAACGTCGCCGAGGGTAACAACGCGTCCTTCACCGTCACCCTCTCTCACGCCGTCGACGCCGCCGTCTCCGTAGCCTGGGCAGCTTCCGCAGACACCGCCGTCGCCGCCGACTACGATTCAACCTCCTCAGGCTCCGTCTCCTTCACCGCCAACTCAGCCGCCAACTCCACCAAGACCTTCACCGTCGCCATCGTCAACGACGACCTCTCGGAGACCTCCGAGGCCTTTTCCGTCGCCCTTGGCGCCATCACCTCCACGCTCTCGGCAAGGGTGTCCCTGTCGGCCACGGCCGCCTCCAGCGACGTCACCATCTCGGCCTCCGACCCCATCACCGTCAACCTCTCTGGACCCTCATCGGTCAACGAGGGGGCCAAGGCCACTTACACCGTGTCCCTCTCCCCCTCAGGCGTCACACCCACCTCGGACCTCACCGTCTCCTACGCCACCGCCCACGGGACCGCTTACGCCAGCGACTACACGGCAGCTTCAGGCACGTTGACTTTCACCAGCAGTGCCGCCGGCTCCCAGACCGTGGAGGTCCAGACGACCGATGACGTCATTGACGAGGGCGCCGGCGAGGGCTTCACCTTCTCTATCTCCGGCCCCTCAGGCGGCGGCGGGCCTTCACCTTCCCTGGGCTCAGTCACGTCGGTCTCCACCACCATCACCGACGACGACTCGGCCCCCTCAGACGTGTCCCTATCCCTCAGCCACGCCTCCATCGGCGAGTCGGACTCCGCAACCAACCTCACCGTCACCGCCACCCTCGACGGCTCCACAACTCGCGCCACGGACACCCTCGTCACTATCACTCTCGCAGGAACCGCCTCGGGAACCGACGACTATTCGGCCACCCCCGCCAACGTCACTATCTCCGCAGGCTCGGCTTCGGGAACCGCCACCCTAGCCGTCACCCCCACCTCCGACGCCGTAGTCGAGGGCAACGAGTCTATCATCGTCGAGGGATCCACCGCGTCGGGCGTAGGACTCTCCGTCTCCTCCGCCACCCTCTCTCTCACCGACGACGACAACGCCACCCTCTCCATCTCAGGCCCCGCCGCCAACGTCGCCGAGGGGGCCAGCGCCTCTTTCACCGTCACCCTCTCTCACGCCGTCGACGCCGCCGTATCCGTCGCCTGGTCGGCCTCCGCGGGAACCGCCGTGGCCGCCGACTACGGCACGGGTTCAGGCTCCGTCTCCTTCACCGCCAACTCAGCCGCCGGGGCCACCAAGACCTTCACCATCTCTATCACCGACGACAGCCTTTCGGAGGCATCGGAAAGCTTCAGCGTGGCCTTGGGCTCCATCACCTCCACCCTCTCCGCCCGCGTCTCCGTGTCGGCGTCCACAGGCAGCGCCTCGGTCACCATCACCGACGACGACGCGGCCCCCACGGACGTCACCCTCTCGGTGGACACCGCCACCCTCGCCGAGGGGGACGCCGCCACGAACGTCACCGTGACCGCCACTCTGGGCGGCGACACCACCCGCGCCACCGACACCTCTGTTTCCATCTCCCTCTCGGGAACCGCCACCCTCGGCGACGACTACACCGCGACGCCCACAGACATCACCATCAGCGCGGGAATGTCCAGCGGCTCCGCCACCTTCGCCATCACGCCCATAGACGACGCCACGGTAGAGGGCAACGAGACCATCGTGGTCGACGGGTCCACCCCGGCGGGCGCCGGCTTGACGGTAAGCTCCGCCACCATCACCCTCTCCGACAACGACGGCGACGCCACCCCCACGGGCATAACCCTCTCGGTGAACCCCACTTCCATCGGCGAGTCCGACGCCGCCACCAACGTCACCGTCACCGCCACCCTCGGCGGCGCCGACTACACAGCGACGAGCATCCCCGTCACCATCTCCCTGGGGGGAACCGCCACCCTCGGCGACGACTACACAGCGACGACCACCGCCATCACCATCAGCGCGGGAGCGTCCAGCGGCTCGGGCGCCTTCACCATCACGCCCATAGACGACTCCCTCGTCGAGGGGAACGAGACCATCGTGGTCGAGGGGTCCACCGCCTCAGGCTTGGCGGTGTCCTCAGCCACCGTCACCCTCAACGACAACGACGGTGACGCCACCCCCACGGGCATAACCCTCTCGGCGCACCCCACCTCCATCAACGAGTCCGACGGCGCCACCACCGTCACCGTCATTGCCACCCTCTCAGGCGCCGACTACGCCGCGACGACCACCGCCATCACTATTACCTATTCGGGAACCGCCACCCTTGGCGCAGACTATAACGCGACGACCACCGCCATCATCATCAGCGCCGGGACGTCCAGCGCAACCTCCACCCTCACATTCATACCCATAGACGACGATGAGGCGGAGGGAACCGAGACCATCGTCATCGGCGGCTACACCACCCCGGACGCGGGCTTGACTATAAGTCCCGCCATCATCATCCTAACCGACAACGACGCCCCGGACGACCCCCCCGACCCGCCTAGACCCAGACCTCCCGAGATACCCCACCTGTCCGACGGCTACCTGCCCGGGCTGACCCTCTCCCCCGGGAGGCAGAGCGTGGCCGAGGGCCAAGCTGCGTCCTTCACCATCACCCTGTCCCACAAGGTCGACGGCAAGGTCACTGTGGCGTGGTCTGCGACGGCGGGAACGGCCTCGGCGAGCGACTACGGCGCGGCCTCCGGCTCCGTGACCTTTGCCGCCAACTCTCGCCAAAGCGCCACAAAGTCCTTCTCGATCTCCATCACCGACGACAACCTGTCGGAGCCGGTGGAGAGGTTCACCGTGGCTCTAGGCAAGGTCACAAACGCGTCGTCGGAAGACATCGCCGTCTTCACCAACCCCGTGACGGTGACCATTGGCCCGAGCGACCCCGTCACCCTAAGGGTGTCTGGCTCCGAGTCGGTGGACGAGGGGAACGTCGCCATCTACACCGTCTCCCTCTCGCCCGCCGGGGTCATCCCCACCGCCGACCTCACCGTCAGCTACGCCACCGCCGACGGAACGGCCACCGCCGGCGATGACTACACAACAGCAGCCGGAACCCTCACCTTCACCAGCGCCGCCGCCGGCCCCAAGACCGTTGAAGTCCAGACCACAGATGACGAGATAGATGAGGGAACCGGCGAGGACTTCACCTTCGCCATTTCCATTCCCAGGGGCGGAGGAGGAGCGCCCCCGGCCCTCGGCGACGTGAGGTCGGTGACCACCACCATCGCCGACGACGACGACCCCGTCATCACCCTCTCGGTGGACCCCGCCGCCCTGTTCGAGTCCGACGGCGCGACAGACGTCACCGTCACCGCGACCCTCGACGGAGAAACAACCCGCGATGAGGACACCCTCGTCACCATCAGCTTCTCCGGAACCGCCACCCCCGGCGCCGACTACTTCGGGGCCGCCGCCAACGTCACCATCGGAGCCACCGAGTCCAGCGGCGCGGCCATCCTAATGGTCACGCCCATAGACGACGCCATCAGCGAGGGGACCGAGACCATCCTGGTTGAGGGATCCAGCGCCGGCTTCTCCGTCACCGCCGCCACCATCACCCTCACCGACGCCCAGCCTGCGCCAACGCCAACTCCTACACCCACGCCTGCGCCAACGCCATCCCCCACACCTGCGCCCACTCCAACTCCTGCGCCCACGCCCACGCCATCCCCCACGCCCACGGCCACGCCAACTCCTACACCAACGCCTACGCCGTCCCCCACGCCTACCGCCACGCCAACTCCCACACCAACGGCCGCGCCATCCCCCACGCCTACGGCCACGCCAACTCCAACCCCCACAGCCACGCCATCCCCCACACCTACGGCCGCGCCAACTCCAACCCCGACAGCCACGCCAACAATATCACCCGCCCCGGAGGAGCCGGACGGCTTCTCCCCACTGTTCTTGGCGACGGTTGTGACATTAGGGGTGGCGGGAACGGCGGCGCTGACGGCCGGAGCGGTTTTTGCCTGGAAGCTGGGGCTTATACGGTTTATATGATGCCTGCATAGGGTTGCCGGCCTGCCGGTGAAGGTCGCCAAGGTCCGGCTTGAGCGATGTTCGGGGCCTGAGTATAGTAGAATCCACCCTGGGGTATGCCATAGTTCTCAAAGTCTGCCCTGGAGTTGTGATATCGCGAAATGTCACCTTTCCTTTGGCATAGGGCCACCTGCCTAGACGATGCCGCGGCTCCCTGCGCCGCCCGGCGCGCGGCGTCCTGGGAGAACCCGCTGTGACAGGCGGCCCGGAACTCAGCCCGGCCAACGTAGCGCTGGCCTTCCTGCCCATCCTGGCGTTGATGGCCGCCATCCTGGCCCTCCGGTGGAGCGCGCCCAAGGCCGGGGCGGTGGCATGGCTGATAGCCGCGTCGGCGGGCTTCTTCTTCTTTGGCGCCGACGTGGTCCTGCTGGGAATGGGAAGCGCCAAGGGCCTGAGCCTCAGCCTGTTCGTCCTATCCATCATCTGGATGGCCGTGCTGCTGTACAACGTCATCGACCAGCTCGGCGGCATCACGGTCATCGGCTCCACCATGACGCGCCTCGCGCGGGAGCCGCTGGCCCTCGCGCTGCTGGTGGGCTGGGCCTTCCCCGGCTTCATGCAGGGGATGACGGGCTTCGGCGTTCCCGTGGCCGTGGCCGCCCCCCTCCTAGTCTTCGCGGGCTTCACGCCGGCCCGGGCCGCCGCCATCGTTCTGGTCGGCCACGCCTGGGCCGTGTCCTTCGGCTCCCTGGGGTCATCTTTCTACACCATCCAACTGGTCACCGGCATCCCCGGCGAAGAGATAGGCCCGCGCATGGCCCTGCTCTTCATCCTGCCCATCCTGGCCTCCGGCTTCGCCGTGGCCCACATTCAGGGAGGAATGGCCTCGGCGCGGCGCGGCGCGCCCCTCATTCTAATGGCCGGCGCAGTCATGGGATTCAGCATGTGGCTAATGGCGACCATCGGCGCGCCCCAGATAGCCTCCATCGTGTCGGGACTTGTGGGATGCGCCGCCGTGTGGCTGCTCAGCCGGACCCTTCCCTTTTACCGAGGCGCGGGACATCCGGAGCCGGAGGCGGAGCCGGAAGCGGCCCCGGTCATGGCCCCAGAGGAGGCCGGAATCCCCACGGCGGAACAACAGCCGGAGCCGGAGCAAGCGGGCAAAGGCCCCGGCTTCCATCTAGCCTTCCTCCCCTACTACCTGATTCTGCTCCTCAGCGTGCTGACGCAGATACCGGCCATAAGGGAACTCGGCGCCGGCCTGCAATGGGGCTTGGACTACCCCGCCGCGCAAACGGCCCTGGGCTTCCAGGTCGAAGGACGCGAGGACTACGCCAGGATAACCCTTCTGAGGCACCCGGCCCCGCTCATCCTCATCTCCCTGATAGCCACCTATCTGGTCTACCTGCTTATGGGCCGGTGGAGGCCCGGAACCGGAGTGCGGGCCGCCAGGGGCACCCTAAAAAGATGCGTCCGCGCAAGCGTGGCAATCCCCATGATGCTAATGATGGCCCTCGTAATGACAGACACGGGCATGACCGCCCTCCTGGGCAGCGCCATAGCCACCGGCGCAGGCTGGAGCTTCCCCCTGTTCTCGCCCTACATCGGCGTCCTCGGCTCCTTCATGACGGGCAGCAACACCAACTCCAACGTCATGTTCGGCGCCCTCCAGATCCAGGCGGCCTCGGCCCTGGGGGTCAACGCCGTCACCGTGGCCAGCGTGCAATCCATCGGCGGCTCCCTGGGGTCGTCCATCGCCCCCGCCAAGGTCCTGGTGGGAACGGCCGTCGTCGGGCTGTCCGGCCAGGAGGGCCGCGTTTTGCGGCGCACCGTCCCCTACTGCCTGGGCATCGCGCTGCTGGTGGGACTACAGGCCCTGCTCCTGACCCGGCCTTGGGAGGCGAGATGAAGCTCGTCAGCAGGGCCGTTCTGCGCCATGCGGCGCCGGCGGTCATGGCCGTTGACTTCCCGCTTCTGTACGTCGCAGCCGTGGGAATCGAAAGCGCCGTCCTGACGGCGGCGGCCCTGGGCGTAATGGCTGCGGCGGCCATCATCGCCGCGATAGTTTACTGACCGGACCGCCACGCGGGGAAGGCCCACGCTTTACGACCCTCAACCCACGGTTTATAATCAACCGCGAAATCGGGGGGAACCGCTCCCAGCCAGCCGGCCCTGCGCGGCAACAAAAAAGGAGCCTGACATGAAGCCAAGTAGACTCGCACTCTCAGTCGTTGCGCTGGCGATGCTGGCATCCTTGACGGTCGTCGGCTGCGCCGGCGCCGGGTCGAGCGACTACGACCTTGACGACGACGCGCTTATCGAGGTGTCCAACCTGGAGCAGTTGAACGCCATCCGGTGGGACTTGGATGGCGACGGCGAGGTGGACAATTCCGATAACGCCGGCGCCTACGAGTCCGCCTTCCCGGACGCCGCCGACGGCATGGGCTGCCCCGGCAGCGTCTGCTTGGGCTACGAACTGGCGCGCGGTCTCGACTTCAACAACCCCGCCAGCTACGCGTCCGGCGCGGTCAACCCCACGTGGACTCAGGGAAGCGGCTGGCTGCCCCTCGGCGGCGCCGACTCCCCCTTCTCAGCCGTGTTCGGCGGCGGCGGCAACGCCATATCCAACCTGTTCATCGACCATCCAAACCGGAACGACGCCGGCCTGTTCGGGGGGATATCAGGCGAGGCCCACAGCCTTGGCGTGGTGAACGTCCGGATAAAGGCTGGAAGTAACGTGGGCGGCCTGGTTGGATTCAACTTTGGCGCAATCAGCGAGAGCTACGTGACAGGCGCCGTGTCCGGATTCAGAGATTCCGGAGGCCTTGTCGGGACTAACCGGGGCTCCATTAGCCGGAGTTACGCCCAAGGTGAGGTGTCCGGCAAGGCCAACGTCGGAGGAGGTCTGGTTTCAGTCAACTACGGCTCCATACGCGGCAGCAACTTCGCCGGCAAGGTGTCCATCGGGGGCGCCAGGGTCGCCGGCGGACTGGCCGCCCTCAACTTCGGTGATATCAGCGACAGCTACGCCGAGGCCGAGGTCACGGGCAGCGACCTTGTCGGTGGACTGGTCGGCCTCAACCAGGGGCCCATCAGCGGCAGCTACTCCAGCGGCGTGGTGTCGGGGCCGGGCGACGACATCGGCGGGCTGACCGGCGTCAACTACGACCATGTTAGCGGCAGCTACAGCGCGGCCAAAGTCTCCGGCAGGCATCGCATCGGAGGACTGATTGGAATCAACCGCAGCAGCGGCGCGATTAGCGCAAGCTACGCCACCGGCGAGGTGTCCGGCGACATCGGGGCCGGCGGCCTGGCCGGATGGAACGACGGGACCATATCCTCAAGCTACGCCACCGGAAACATGCTGGGCATCGACAACAGCGGCGGCCTGGTCGGAAGAAACAACGGCGTCATTACCGCGAGCTACGCCCTGGGCGAGGTCCACGCCAACCATCGCGTCGGCGGGCTGGTGGGCAACAACGACAGGCACGGAACCATCAGCGCAAGCTACTCCTCAGGGGCCGTGAGCGGCAACGACGACAGCGGCGGGCTGGTGGGCGAGAACCAGGGCATTATCAGCGCAAGTTACGCCACGGGCGACGTGGCCGGCGAGAGGGACACCGGCGGGCTGGTGGGCGAGAACCTGCTGGACCAGGGCGCCGGGGCGATTATGTCAAGTTACGCCGCAGGCGACGTGAGCGGCATAATCAGGATTGGCGGCCTCGTCGGTTGGAACAACGGCCCCATCAGCGCCAGCTACGCCTCGGGCGGCGTCTCCGGCGAGAGCGTCGCCGGCGGGCTGATAGGCGAGAACGAGAACGCCCACGCTATCAACGCGGCCTACTGGGACACCCAGGCCACGGGACAGCCCGACGCGGTGGGCTACGGGCCGTCCGGCGGCGCCGAAGGCAGAACCACGTCCGAACTCCAGTCACCCGCGGGATACACCGGCATATACGCCGCCTGGGACCAGAACGGGGACTTCTGGGACTTCGGAGGCCCCAACCGGTACCCGGCCCTCAAAGCCGACTTCAACGGCGACGGAACGCCAACCTCCCAGGAATTCGGCAGCCAGTAGCCAGCCGGGGGGGGCGCAGTTGCCGGACGCCCCGGCGCGTGGCTCAACGCCATCGCCGCCCATACGCGAATTTGAAGCTCCAGCAGCCACATTCGATGAACAACGGCAGATTGCCAATCTCCTTTGGCTCGTATATGCGGGAATCAGCCAAGCAGAGAGGAAACGCTCTGTGCTCGAGGAACTGTTCAAGGCCCTGCTTCACAAGCTGATGACCGGTGAGGTCCGTGTGGGGGAGCTTGACTTGCCGGCGCTGGCGGACGATAGTTACGACACAGGGTCAGACAACTTCAATCCTGTTCTCATAAGGATGGAGGCATGAAGCTAACGAGAGTCCGAATTACTGATTTCCAGAGCATTCAGGATTCAACGGAGTTCGGTATCGGGGATATAACATGCCTCGTTGGAAAGAACGAGGCGGGCAAGACCGCACTGCTCAAGGCTCTGTATCGCTTGCGCCCTGCCAACGAGACCGATGGGGACTATAATGCCACGTATGACTACCCTCGCAATTCGTCCATTGACTATGAAAGGCAAGTTGAGGCGGGAGAGCGCACGCCGGCCACAGTCGTGCAAGCCACATATGAACTTGACCCCGAAAATGTTGGCGCCATCAAGAATATCTTTGGCCCCTTATGCCTTTCAAACGATAGACCATCGGTGACCCTTAGCAAAGGATATGAAAATAAGCTTGAAGTTGGTGGAATTGAAATCGATTGTCGGGCTGCTCTGACATACCTTGTAAAAGCCGCCAATCTCCCACAGCAGGTCGCTGAGGCGCTAAAGAGTTTAAGTTTGCCCGAAGACATGATTCAAATTCTCCACAATGCTGAGCAGACTGAAGCAGTGCAAAGTCTGACGCCGATGTTACAGCGAATCGCTGGGGAGGGTTACTCCCGTTACATTTTTAACGAAATACTTGAGGAAAAATTCCCCAGCTTCCTCTATTTTGACGAATACTATCAAATGAAAGGTCAAGACAACCTCAACGCACTTTTGACACGTGTAAATAGAAATGCTCTCAAAGAACCTGATCATCCGCTCCTAGGCTTGATAGATCTAGCGGGACTAAAGCTGGAGCAACTCGTCAATCCAGACAATACTGAAACCCTAATAGCGCGGCTCGAAGCTGCTGGGATTCAGCTTACTCAGAGTGTCTTAAGATATTGGTCACAGAACCGCCATCTTCGTATGAAGTTCGACATCCGCCAAGCTCTACCCCAAGACGGTCCTGGACTAAATAGTGGCACCAATATCTGGGGGCGCGTCGAAGACACAAAGCACGCGGTGACAACGCCACTTAAAACGAGGTCTAGAGGCTTCATCTGGTTCTTTTCCTTTCTCGCATGGTATTCCAAACTTCGAAAACAGTATAAGAACCTTATCCTACTTCTTGACGAACCAGGTTTATCTCTCCACGCAAAGGCACAGGAAGACCTCCTACGCTATTTCGAGGAAGAACTAAAGCCCCATCATCAACTTATCTACACGACTCACTCACCATTTATGGTGGATTCGGGACGCTTTGACCGTGTGCGTATTGTTCAGGACCTGAGCATCGATGCTGACTCAGAGGACCTACCTGAAGAGCAACAGGGTACTAAAGTCATTACGGAGGTGCTTGAGGCAACATCGGATAGCCTCTTCCCGCTTCAAGGCGCCCTTGGCTACGAGATTCATCAATCGCTGTTCATAGGTCCAAACTGCTTGGTCGTTGAAGGCGTTTCTGATCTGCTGTACATACAAACCATCTCTGCGCTCCTTCAGAAGCGAGGCCGGCGCGGCTTGAGCCCCGATTGGACTATCACCCCCGTCGGAGGCGCCGGCAATGTTCCAACGTTCGTGGCGCTGATTGGCGCGCAGACAAATCTGAACGTCGCGGTTCTCATCGACTTTCAGAAGAAGAGTAGCCAAAGTGTAAAAAATCTCTACAAAAGTAAATTGCTCAAGAAACAACAGGTTTTGACATTCGCAGACTTCGCCGGCGGTGCCGAAGCCGATATAGAAGACATGTTCACTCCGGAGTTCTACATTGAGCTAGTAAACTCAGAATTTGATGTAGCCCTATCTACGGATGCCTTGGCTAAGGGCAATCCTCGGATTCTCCGAAGACTTGAGGAGAGCCTGAAGGCAAATCCATTCCAAGGCAACGTGACTTTCAATCACTATCGGCCTGCTCGTTTCTTCAGCGAGAACATCGGCTCACTCCAAGAGAAACTGGACAATGAGACGCTTGACCGGTTCCAGCGCGCATTCGACGCGCTGAACCAACTCCTATAGCGGGAACCGGCATGTCCCATGCCCAACCCACACCCCCCGGCAAGTCCAAGACGCTGGAGGCGGGGGCGTGATTGGACAACCGGTCATTCCCGCGCCATTGAGGAGTTGAGCGCCGGAGTGGAGGAGTAGAGCAATGAACCCACAGGCATCTATCCCCGGTGACGCTATCGCCGCCTTCTGCCAAGAACACGGCATCAAGCGGCTCGCCATTTTTGGCTCGGCGCTGCGTGAGGACTTTGGGCCAAATAGCGACGTGGATGTGCTCGTCGATTTCGAGCCGGACCGAATTCCTGGGTTGTTGGACATTGCCGGCATGGAGCAGGAACTGTCCGAGGTCCTTGGCAGAGACGTGGACATGGTAACCCGCGCGGCCGTGCAGAGAAGCCGGAATTACATTCGTCGCAGGGCTATCCTTGAATCGGCAGAGGTAGTCTATGGAACGTGACGGCGCCTTCCTGCTCGATATGCTGGCCACCGGCGCGGGCTTGGGCGGAAGCCATCGCCGCCCACTGCGTAGGGTTCCTGGATTCCCGCGCAGGCGGGAATGACAGAATGGGGTGTTCCGGCTCCCCACCGGCCCTGGGCTGAACACCATCGCCGCCCATGGCGTAGGGTTCCTGGATTCCCCCGGCGCGGGGCCACCGGCGCGTGGCGGAAGCCATCGCCGCCCACGGCGCATGGGGGATGGATTCCCGCCTGCGCGGGAATGACGAGAGGGGGCGCGTGGCTCCCGGCGCGAAGCCCGCAGAGGCTACCCCTATCTCTAGGGCTAAGAAGGCGATAGCGGGATCTTATGCTATCACCCTGCGGCGTGTCTGAGCAGCGCCCAGTCGGGCATGAGCATGAGGACAGCGTTGGGGAGCGGGGTTCCCACCCATAAGGCTCCACATACGCTTGGAAAAGGCCGCAGTGTCGGTCGTGAGTCCATCCCGACGACAGCGGTCACCCTCCCGTCGTGGACGCAATATACCTGCGTCTATAGTCATGGCCTTGTACCATGGGAAGCATAAGGATGTGCGACGTTGGAGATTGTAAAGGCAGGAAGGCATATGAAGGCCTCGGCGTCGAGACGCTCCATCGGGACGCGCCGCCTTTGGCCGGAGACGGGACACCTAAGAAGTAGCTCGTCCACGGTCATGCCCTCATCCCAGGCCATCCGGTGCAGCCCGGCTGCGATGAGGTGGAACCTTGGCGTCGCGGGATGAGGTCCGATGCTTGAAGAGACGAAACCAACCAACCTCTAGTTCTTCAGCTTCTCAACGGCCTCGTAGACCAGCCCCTTGGATCGGCTAGAGATGGCTGATGTCTCCAGCCTGTCTCGGGGAGGCATCGCAACCAGACGTCTCACAAGCTCCGCCTCACATCCATTGGGGCTCATTTCACCCACTCCTCATCAGCCGCGTCTCCGTCCTGCTCTGCACCGGTCACGCCCTGTTCGGCGGCCCCAGCGGGCGGCTAGTAGCGCTTGCTCCGATGGTTTCTACGCTGCGAATCTTCGGCGGCTTGCTCTTCCGATCCGACGAGGGATTCCGTCCATTCCTGATGTCCTCGGCCCGTCCTCAGCCCTCGGCCTGCTGGGCGGCAATCTCCCGGTCGTCATGAGGTAGCTATTGGTGGTGGCGCGTATGCAGGCGGACCTCTCCCGATCTCCCCGCTTCGGTTTCCTGACCATCATGGAAAAGGCGGGCGTCCGCTCGGTTCCCACGGTGGCGCGGAGGTAGGGTGGCGCACGGGCATAGACACGATGTCGCCCTCGGTCATTCGGTTCTTACCCAGCTCCCAGACTAGCTACTGGCGTCGTTGCCGGTCACCTGGAAGACGACCGGACAACTCACGTTGGCTAAGATGGTGTCGCGCATGGTGGGGGAGAGAGGTCGTCCCGCTTGGCGAGGCTCTATGTCGCCAGCACGAAGCTGGCCCCGAACTTGCCGATCTCCGAGAGCATGGACTCGTAGTCCACGCCGGACATCGACTTCATCTCGTCCACCACCAAGGCACTCTGACGCATCTCAAGCGGCAGGCTGACCTGCTCCGAGATCACGGGTCCACAATGTTGAGTCGGGGCGCGCCCACCACGGCGGCCACGTTCCGGCCGACGTTCCCCTAGGAGGTGGATACCAACAGGATTCGTCCTCTAGAATGGCCTCCCGCAGGCGATAGTGCAGCGGGACTGACTCAGGTGCCCCATGCCTTCTTGGAAACGTCCTAGTGTGACAGCCTGGTCTGGACCGGGGCGAGAACATCGCCCTGGTAGTCTGGGCGCCAGACGACGAAGTCCCTGGCCCATCACTCGAGAAGGCAAGATCCGGTGACCTTCGCAAAACGCCGCTATGGAACTTGTGGGGGGAGAGCAGCCGCAACCCATCAAGATGAACTGCATCCTCGACCTCCACTGCTCCCACAAGCCCTTGGACACCCTTACCACCGAATCGGTGGTGCAATCGCAGTCTGCGAAGATGCCCGCGTCCAGCAGGTTGATGCCGGAAGAGTCCCGCTCATGGGCCACGTCTATGAGGCGCACCTGTCGATGAGGGACTCTCTATCTGCTCGAGAAGGCCGCCCACCAAATCGGCGTGAGAGTCCACGACTAGGATGGCTTCACCGTTCCTGCGCTCGGCCTTCTCCTTCATCTTGTGGACGACGATACGGGCATGAAGGCGGACTTGCCCGCTGTGGTGCCCACCGCCGACGCTTCTCGCCGAGGGATTGAGCACCTTAGAGCCGGCCCTCGCCATGTTCGCATACTACCTCTCCGAGTCATGGTATCCGCGTGTTCTTTCACGGTTCTTCTTGTCCTCGTTTAGACATACGCATTCACTTCACTCCACCACGTGTATGTGTGTCTGCCGTCTTGGGCCAGCAGGTATCCGGGAAAAGGTCGTTCACGGTCTGACGTAAAGGTTCCGCTCAGGCTTCACCCAAATGAAATGCTTCCTCTGCTGCTACATGAACGCCTGAGTGTCGAGGCGTCCCAGGGTCTGACTGAATCCAAGACAGTTAGCCTGAAAGATCGGGGGCTCCTCCCATGAACGGGTCTGCTATCACTCCTGTCAGCTTCCGCAAGAAAAGGGGCTTAGAAATACCGGACATGGACGGCGGGCAAACCACTTATGTATTCCGATGATTGGGCGATAGTTCTGTTGCATCTGCTTTCCCTGAGTGCTAGCCGTGTGGCGAACGGCGGTTTGAGGTGGGGCTCAAAGCTTAATCCTATCTCAGCAGCCCGAACCCCTCTTTAGTTGATATCGCACAGCCTCGGCATCAGATATCCTATCAAGGACGTTGCCCCAAGCAGCTTGCTGTGCTTCGTGAAGTCCAGCCTGTTAGCCACCCTTCCTCTCTATTCTCCTAAACGAGATCACAACAGTCTCATCGCCCTTACGCGCCTTCCATCAGAAGTGTTGCCAAACACTCGGAGCGGGTCGAACTCCATGATCCACTTGTTGCCGAACTTTGGTGGCGGCGAGCCTGCATTCTCGCATAACCGCTTCACCGTATCGGAGTGAACATCAAGAATCTTCGAAGCCTCAATGACGTCAATGTAGTTCTCAAGCATGAATCAAGGCCTGGCGACTCGCACACAGCGCGCGCAATAGAATTATAGCAATGGAGCTAATCCTATAAGGCGTAGTGTTCGGATCAGATATCTTCTTAACTCCCCTCTTCCGAGGACTATGTGGCAATCCTCTCCAACCACCGACGCCACAACTCCTTGTATAATGGGTTGGTGCAGCCGGCCATAGCCTGGTCAGAAATATCAGGCCACCCATGCCTTCGCGCCCCTTCGCCGACAAGAACAGCCAAAATGTTCTGGAATGGCTCTGGGGCTTCATCCCACACGGCAATCCGTTTAAGCTGGTCCCTCTGAAGGCTAGGCGCAATCATTTGCTCTATCCTTCGGCCTAGCTCCACGAATGCTGCCTCCGACGCCTTCTTAGGCAGCGCGAGCGAATCCGTTACTTGACGGCAGTTCAGGGAGCGGCGCTGAGGCGAGTACGCTGCCCTCGTCATAGTCGTACATGTGGAGGCTATCGCTCACCTGGTGATAGCCTCCACAGTCGATGCCAAGCCACCCGGCCATGATCTCTTGAAGACACGTGAACTGGACGAAATTGTGGGGGACCCCGAGGAAAAGGTCATTGCTACGTATAACCTGAAGCCATTCAAGCTTGCCCGCACGGACCTTTATGAGCGAGAGTAGGTTGCAGGGGATATCCTGATCAGCAGGAGATCCATCTTGTTGCGGAAGGTCAACTGACGAGTCCCAGATTTGCAAAACGGCCTGCCGTGTGTTCGGGTCTCTACTCAGCGCCTGGTATACCCGCGTAAGTTGGTCCAGGCCCACGTGGTGGCGGAGCCGGTACCCATAAGCTCCGTGAAGTTTCGGTCCAGCCCCGACATATTCGCGAAATCTCCTGTTCCATGCCTCTAGGAAGGCCAGATCGTTTCGGCCCGTTATGATCCAGACAATCTCAGCAATGGCAAACGCGACGTTCAGAGGAGGCTGACGGGAAGCGACCCATCGCTGTCTCGGATCGCTGATGGTAATGGCAGCGTGGAGGATCTCCTTCGTTGCGCCTCCTCTGCTTGGCTGCGCGAGGACACCCTCGCCCGCTCGGAACGCCTCCGCGACCTGTTGCCAGACGCCATCAGCTGTGGGGCCCTCAAACGACCTAAACATCAGAGGCTCCCAGAGGACGTATCAGGCTGTTGATGCCCCACTTGGGTGGGTACCAATACTCCACTGGCTCCGGAGTAGGGCGGTAGATCTGCTTGATGCGGGAACGATTGCCCACCCCTTTGAAGTCAGGGTGCTTAAGACGAGCATACTTCGACACCTCGCAGAAAAGGTTCTGGCAGTCAATGAGCTGAAGCCTTCGGCCCCAGAGGTCACGGAACCTAAGGCCGAGACGCTCGAATTCGTCTTCCTGGCGTTCGGTGACCACCCTGATGAGGTCTGCTTCAGTCAGGCCCCCAAGCTCAGTGAAGCACTTGCGGATGCCGTCCAAGGCCCCGGGGCCGGGGACGACGAACTCCATCTCCGAGAAGCCGGTGACCTCACTGTAGTTCAGGTCGGTCACGAACTGGTAGGCAAGGAAATCACCTATGGTCGGGTAGGACCGCAGTATGCCGAAGGCGTCTCGCATCGTGCGTGCCCCGGAGATCCTCTGCGGCACGTCATCTTCCATCATCCGCTCAATCAGCCTGAGGTGGTTACGGTGCTTTCGTGAATACCCAAAGACGCGGCCGGCTGAGGGCATAATGTAGGCTGCAGAGTATATTGTGCGACCAGCTGCGAGCGCCTGCGTCAGGACGTTGTCGTATGCGTCGAACGAATATGAAGAGTACTCTATCTCTCCAGTCGCAGCCTTGAGGATCTCCCAAGTCTCAATCTTGTTGAATATCTTAAATAAGAGCGTGCGGAAGAAGACTTCCTCAGAAGATTGCGAGCCTTCGTAAATGACGTGGCGAATGAGGTACTGACTTACTCGGTCAGAGGCGCGGTACGCGTTCGTGAACTTGAACCCGGCCAGTATCGGGTCGTGCGTCCACGGCGGCGAGCAGCCCTCAAGCCGGCGAAAGAACACCTCTTGCCGCTCCATCGCGAACCGCCAATAGGTGTCATAGACGATGGTCGGCTTCGCCGGTGAGAGGCTGGACCCGCTCGACGGCTTGACGACTCTTTCCTCAAGCCGTGTCAGTTGGCCCCCTCCCCTGTCTGATCGTCTGATGCGAAATCCCTCCCTTGGGTGAGTCACCGGGCGATAGGCATGATTATTTTCCACACGGAGGCAAGTGCGTCCTCGACGGAAGAATCGTTGCGTATTTTAGTCACCCGCGAGTGGGTCTGCTCCCGGCTTGCCAATTCGCGATACCCTTCAAGTATCTGCTCCCGCTGTCCCCCACCACCATCAGGCGAGCCACTTTCGCGCTCTACCAAGAATAGCGCATCCGGCTTTACTTGCCCCCAGTGGAGTTGCTCCAGACTGATCATCATCTTCAAGGAGTTCTCAGGAACTCCCAAGGTGACGCCATAGACCCACGTGGACCACCAGAACCGGTCGAGGACTACCCAGGTCCCTGCGTTGAGGGCAGGCAGAATCTGTCCTTCTACGGCGTCAATGTGAGCCGCGATATGCAGCGTCTGCATGCTCGTCTGGTTGACCTCACTCAGTCCGAATCGGGATGGGTTGTGGTGAAGGTCGTAGACCAGGCGGCCCAGAGAACCTGGCTGTTTCCCAGGAAAAGAGAGGCATTTGCAGGGAACACCTGTCTCACAGAGTCGGCTTGTGAGCCGCTTAGCGAGGGTGCTTTTACCGACGTCGTCAAGACCCTCGAATACGATGAGTTTGCCCAGCGATGGTTGCTCTGTCATTTGACCCCCTACAACTGGTTCAAGATTCTCTCAATCTCCAATGCGAGTTCCTGCAGGGAACTCTTCGTCCTGTCGCGCTTTGCCGGACTCGCCACGCAGGTCACCTGAGTCAGCTCCCTATCCATTTCCTGGGCCATGAAACGACCCAGACGACACAAGCCCAGGTAGTTGCCGTACGCTCGCTCGAAGATGTGCTGCGTAGCGTAGAACCCGGTCACTGCCAGCCCGTCGGCGCCTTGCGGTGCGAATGTGACCTGCTGGAGGCATGGAAAACCCCGTTGACGCTGGTTGGTGTGGTCCTTCCTTGGGTTAAATATCCCCGCCTGCAAGGCAGTCCTCCGATGGTTACCTAGACGCCAAGTCTGGATGATGTGCTCCAGTTGGTTCACGCCACCCTCGTAGGCTGCATCCTGGCCGAACGCGATGAGACGCTGGAAGTAGACGCCGTACCTGTTTCGCCGGTCCCGCAGTACACGCGGCATGATTCGCCGGTAGCGCTGGTAGAGTTGCTGGCGATCTGCCTGCGGGTTCCACAGTGAGTGGGGGAAAATAGTGTTGGCGACTTCGTGGCAAGAAAGCGCCTTTGGCCCCGCACCCAGAGCGTCATCAAGTAACTGGCGTATCCGCGCCACCTCCACAGGCTCTCCTCTGTCGAATCCGCATATTATGACTGTCAGAGGCGCAATCTCGCAAGCGGCCACTACGTGAAGGAATGCCCTAGCCCAGGCGACTGAGAGGTTGTTTTCTTCTATGGTCAGTGACCTACTCATCGTCTACTTCTTCCCAGTGCCGATACAGGCTGCGGCCCACATACCCTCGACGCGAGACCCGGACAAACGCAGACCATGTGGCGCCTGCTTCCAGTCGTCCGATGCCCGGCTTCGCCGCCCGGAAGAGCCGTCCGTGCTTTACGCCTGACAGTGGTTCAATGCACGCGCCCTCATACTGCGCGTCACGACGAATAAAGATGGAATCACCTACCTCCACGTCTATGGCTCTCCCCGTCCAGTGATCGTCCACTACCACGACAGGATTAGGCGTCTCCCATCCCAACAGTAATGACTGGGCTTTGCGGGGCTTGACTTTCAGCAACGCCCGCGCCTGTGTGTCAGGCAAGATATGGAGCGCACTTCGCATATGGTGGATCAGAGTCGTGTACCCGACGCCGAAGTAGCCGGCAACTAAGAACGCCTGCGCAGGCGTGCATTCTTCCATGCGCCATCCCCGGACTGAAAATGCCCTGGAAACGGCCATATTGGGCATGAGAAGGGCGCCCGCATAGCAGTCTGCCATGAACTCCTTGGAGTCGAAGCGCGGCTGGGCCCATTGCTCAACAAGCTCGTCAATCTCCGCTCCGTCACTCCGGTTGTGGTGACCCAGCTCGTGGGCGCAGGTGAATGCCTGACGGCCGGGAGGGCGCAGCGAAGAGATGATGATCGTGGGACTGGAAGCGGAGGAATACATCCCTTCCATGCTGGGGAGATCTAGAAACCGGACCTCTACCCCCCAGTTTCTCGGCGAGATCATATACACAAACGGCATGGGAAAGCCCATAGCCTGCCGCGCGTCGCGTACGCAGGGCAGTCGCTATCGCCTGCCGGGCAATCGTTCGCCGATCCGTCATTCGTTGACGGCTCCTGAGGCGCGAAGAGCCTGGATAAGCTGGAGGACTCGCTCAAGGTCCTCATCCCGCAACTTGCTCAACTCCCTTGCAGCAAGTTGCACCCGGTCGGCAGCTAGGTTTGATTCCTCGTCCTTCTCGCCCACGACCCAAAGGATGTTGACACCGTACATTTCAGTTAGGGTTGCTAGCTCCTCTACGGACACCCTCCGACGACCTGCCTCGATCTCGGACACCGTCGGACGGTGCCAGCCCAGGGCCTTGGCTACCTGACCCTGGCTGAGGCCGGCCATCTCTCTGGAGAGGCGGAGGCGCGATGCGATTGCCCGTCGTTTCTCTTCGTGTTCACTCATTATAATATGGCCTCTGCCTCCATGTAGGCACACAGAGTGTCTGCTATCTCGCCCACCGACAACGCCCGCTTCCCATCTTCGGAGATGAAGGGGTTGCAGTCTTCAGGAAGTTCAACCCCGAGGGACTCCGAGAGCATAACGGTGGCCTCTATGCCACTCAGACTGTCGAACCCCTCTACGTCCTGCACCGGGCGAGTGGACGCACCTATGCCTCCACATGACCGCCCACTCACCTCTTGCACCTGGGTTACGGCTTCTACTACTTTGGTGATAGTTTCTTGCTTCTCCATGATCACCACTCTTACATATGGTAAGTATATCTTACCGTCAGGTGATCATCCTGTCAAGATGTGGGGAGTGGGCACACCACATATCAATGTCTTACAGAAGGACACCTGCAGTTAGGCATCCAGTAGCCGAAGGCCGATTGGTGTAGGGTTCCTGGATTCCCGCCTGCGCGGGAGGGGCGGAACGCGGAACGGTGCGCGGGGCGCACGGGACTGAACCAGCGCGCCTTACCTTTTGACCATTAAATCGCTGCTTGCTACACTGCGCACGTGGCAGACATAGCAGACCGCAAAACCATTCCCCAAACCCTTCAAGCCATCCGCGCAAGGCTGGACCTGACTCAGAAGCAGCTTGCCGAGCGCCTTGGCGCGTCGTTCGCCACAGTGAACCGATGGGAGGTCGGCGGCGGCACGCCCAAAAAGGCGGCGCGCACGGCCATCGCCGCCCTGGCCGCCGAGGCAGGCGTTGACGCCGCCGAGCCGGGAGCCGGTGAGGCCGAGTCCGCCGCCGGCGTCACCCGGCGCCGCTCCCGCCGCCGCCCGGCCCCCGTTCCCTCCACCAAGCCCATGGAGCAGATGCTGTGGGACGCCGCCTGCTCCATCCGAGGCGAGAAGGACGCGGCCAAGTTCTAAGGACTACCTGCTGCCCCTCCTGTTCCTCAAGCGCCTCTCCGACGTGTTCGACGATGAGATCAACCGGATGACTGAGGAGTTCGGAGACCCGGCGCTCGCGCAGGAGATTGCCAAGAATGACCCCAAGCTGCTGCGATTTTACCTGCCGCCGGAGGCCCGGTGGGGAGTCGTCAGCGGCCGCGAGACCTACGAGTGGCCCCTCGACGACCAGGGCCGCAGCTCCCGCCCTCACGACGTGGGCGAGCATCTGACCCTGGCGGCGCGGGCGGTAGTCCGCCACAATCCCACCCTCTCCGGCGTCATAGACCTGGTGGACTTCGCCTCCGAGCGAAACGGCGAACGCGACGTCAACCCCGCCCGGCTCGCCGCCGTCGTCGAGACCTTCTCCGACCCCCGCTACCGGCTCGGACTCTCCGACGTGCAGCCCGACTTCCTGGGCCGCGCCTACGAATACCTGCTCCGCAAGTTCGCCGAAGGCTCCGGCCAAAGCGCGGGCGAGTTCTTCACCCCCACCGAGGTCGGCTTCCTCATGGCGCACCTCATGCGGCCGAGGCCCGGCGAAACGTGCCACGACTACGCCTGCGGCTCCGCCGGGCTGCTGGTCAAGCTCCAACTGGTCGCCCGCGAGCTGGACCCCACCAGCCGAGCGCCCCTCAAGCTCTTCGGGCAGGAGCTTCAATCCGACAGCTACGCCGTGGCCAAGATGAACGCCATCATCCACGACATGGAAGCGCGCATCGAGCGCGGCGACACCATTATCAACCCCAAGTTCAGGACCGCAACAGGCCGCATCGCCGCCCACGACGTGGTGGTCGCCAATCCCATGTGGAACCAGGACTTCAACCCGAACATCTTCGAGAACGACCCCTTCGACCGCTTCCGCGCCGCCGGCGGCGTCACCACCGGCAAGGGGGATTGGGCCTGGCTCCAGCACACCCTGGCCTGCCTGAACGAGCGCGGGCGGGCGGCGGTGGTCCTAGACACCGGCGCGGTGACTCGCGGTTCCGGCAGCAAGAACGAGGACCGGGAGCGCAACATCCGCAAGTGGTTCGTGGAACGCGACCTGATAGATGGCGTGGTCCTGCTGCCCGACAACCTCTTCTACAACACCAGCGCCGCGGGAATCATCGTCGCGCTGTCGAAGCGCAAGGCGGAGGACCGGCAGGGCAAGATAGTCCTGCTCAACGCCAGCCGGCGGGTGGGCAAGGGCCGCCCCAAGAATTTCATTCCGGAGGAAGACATCCGAGCCCTGGCCGACATGTTTATCAAGGGCGAGCCGGTGGAGGGCGAGGTGGCCGTCATCACCCGGGAGCAGGCGATGGAGGCCGACTACAACCTCAGCCCCGCCGCTGGGTGGGGCAGGCCGACGCCATAGTAAATCGCCCAATCTCGGAGACCATTGCCGAAATGCAGCGTCTCGACGACGAGGCCCGTGAGATTGACGCATATTTAGGAAAAATGTTGGCGCGTCTGCAATGAACGAAGCCTGGACTTGGCGTCCAATTGGAGATCTGTTCGAGATAGGCGCGGGCAAAACGATGTCTGCCGCCGCACGAAATGGAGCCGACAAGACGCCATTCCTACGGACATCAAACGTCCTCTGGGATGAGATTGACCTGTCGTCGGTTGACGAGATGTCCATTCCGGAGCGTGAACTGCCTGCCAAGCTGCTGAAGAGAGGCGACTTGCTCGTTTGCGAGGGTGGCGATATCGGGCGCGCGGCGATATGGACCGGCGAAGTTGAAACGATGTCATTTCAGAACCACCTGCACCGGCTACGGCCTTCTGTCGATGACATTATTCCGCGCTTCTACGTGTACTTCCTACAATCAGCCTTCACACAACTCGGGATCTTTGAGGGGGCCGGCAACAAGACAACAATACCGAATTTGTCGCGCAACCGACTGGCCGCGCTTGAAGCGCCTCAGCCGCCGCTCTGCGAGCAACAGGCTATCAGCATGGCGCTCGGTCGAATACGCGACGCAATCAGAACGCAGGACAAAAGCGTTGCCATCACGCAAGACCTCAAACGCGCGGCAATGCGGAGGCTGTTCACCCGCGGTCTGCGTGGCGAGGCCCAGAAGGAGACCGAAATCGGGCCGATGCCGGAGAGTTGGGAACGGCTACCCATTTTGGCGCTAGGACATATCGTGACTGGCAACACTCCCTCTACTAAGAAACCGGCAAACTATGCCGATGGTAGAGTCCCATTCGTTGCGCCCGGCGACATTGAGCATGGTTTGAGAATCGAGAGCACCCAGAAACTCATCACGGAACAGGGCTTAAAGAAGTCAAGGCCAATATCCTCGGAGGCTACCTGCTTTGTATGTATCGGGTCCAGTATCGGAAAAGTCGGGTATGCAAAGTTTGAAGTCTTTTCGACAAACCAGCAGATCAATTCAATTCTGCCGTCCAAAGACTTTGACTCGATGTTCACCTTCTACCTCATGGTATATTGGGCAGAACATGTCCGGAAACAAGCTTCCCCGAGCCCAGTTCCGATTCTAAGCAAGGGCGTGTTTGAACAGATTGAAGTTGTGACCACTACAGACATTGATGAGCAACGCGAAATCGTGGCCATCCTAGACGCCATCGACCGCAAGATAGACCTGCACCGGCGGAAGCGGGCCGTGCTTGACGAGTTGTTCAAGGCCCTGCTCCACAAGCTGATGACCGGCGAGGTCCAGGTGGGCGAGCTTGACTTGCCAATACTTCATGGAGGAACGAATGAATCTGACTATTCCTAGAATCTCAGGAGATACGCTGACTATACCCGTTGAACACGGCCAGCAACTATATGTAGTTGGCCCCAACGGCGCTGGAAAATCTGCGTTATTCCAGTACTGGGTTTCATCAATGCGTGTTCCTACTTTCAAACGTATCGTTGCCCACAGACAAACATGGCTTACATCGGGCAGCCCGGACTTTTCAACGCAAAGCAGAAAACAATTCGAACGAATCAGGATGAGCCTTGACAGCCAAGAGGATGCTCGGTGGATGGAACAAAGGTCTATCGAACGGCAGTCAGCCCTCCTCTTTGATTTGTTGGCCAAAGACAATTCCCGTAATCGTGCTATTGGACAATACATCGACAACAATAACCCGGAAGAAGCGACTGCATTCGCCGCAAAGTCTACGTCTCCTTTCAGGCAACTCAATGACTTACTCGACTTGGGAACACTTAAGATTTCGCTCAAGAACTCTGATGGTGAAGAGATTCTAGCTCAGCATAAGGATAACCATCTAAGCTACAGCATGGCTCAAATGTCAGACGGCGAGAGAGCGGCTACAATCTTGGCAGCTACTGTTCTCGTGGCCGACCCGGGGACCATATTCTTGATTGATGAGCCGGAGCGTCATCTTCATCGTTCTATTATTGAACCATTTCTATCCGCCTTATTCGGACAACGTCTAGATTGCGCCTTCGTGATATCAACCCATGAGATTACGCTGCCAATGGCAAATCCAACGGCCCGGATCATCATGCTGCGTTCATGCGGGTGGCAAGACAACAAGCCGGTATCATGGGATACCGAGCTTCTGGAGTCAGGCGAGCATTTGCCGGAAGACCTCAAGCGAGACATTTTGGGGTCACGGCGAAGAATTCTATTCGTGGAGGGCACGGCCAACAGCCTTGACCTGCCGTTGTATAGCGCCTTGTTTCCAGAACTGTCGGTGATTCCTAAGGGGAGTTGCGACGAGGTAATTAGAGCCGTGAAGGGCCTGCGTAGCTCGCAGGGGCATCACCGCGTTGAGGCGTTCGGACTAATCGACAGAGACGACCGCGCCCAGGATGAAATAGAAGAACTCGCCAAAGGAAATGTGTTTGCTTTAGACGTATGCTCGGCTGAAGCTCTTTACTATTGTTGGTACGCCATTGAAGCCATTGGACGCAGGCAGGAGGAATCTCTTGACTACGAACCCAACACATTGATTAACAAAGCTACGCAATCCGGCTTGAAGGCTCTGAATAAAAAATGTCTTCCAGAAAAAATGGCTGCCATGCAGTGCGAAAGACGAGTGCGGAATCAAATCGAAGCCCTTGCTCCGGATTGGCGAAAGATCCAGAAATCCGGGGAGGAAATCCAACTCCCACCTGCTATCAAATCTCCATACACCGGTGAACTCAGCCAATTCAGGAAATTGGCAAACGCTAACGACATGGATGAGCTGATTGCCCGTTATCCTCTTAAGAAGAGCGATGTTTTTGACAAAATCGCACAAGCCCTTGAGTGTGGCAACAAAGAGAACTATCAGCGTATGGTGATAGCTCGGATTCGCAAAGACAAGGACCTTTCCAGTAAACTCAGGCTACGTATCAAACCGCTATCTGATTTGCTAGATACTAGGATAACCCATGACACCTGAGCAGCCCGCATCCCTCGCCGGGCCAGCGCCGTTCGGAGTTAAAATAGAAGAGATAAAAGGTCGAAGCCGTGCGTCTCAGATTTTATATTGACCGAGAAACCGGTGATCCTCACATTTTCAGTCACGGAATCGTAGAGGGTGAAGTCGAGGAGGTCTTGGCGTCACCCGGCGAAGACAGACCTGGACGAGAGGGTGCGGGCATTGCTATTGGGCGGACTCTTGGCGGGCGCTACCTTCGGGTCATATACGCGCCAGACCCCGAACCTGACCAGGCTTTCGTCATCACGGCATACGAGTTGAGAGGCAAACCCCTCGTCGCCTTTCGGCGACGCATGAGAAGGAGAGGACTATGGTGAACACAACCAATTTCCCGCCGGGATGGAATGAAGAGCGAGTTCAACGTATCCTCAGTCACTACGATTCGCTGAGCGAAGATGAGGAGGTTGCCGAAGATGAGGCTGCCTTTGAGGACTCCACGCAGACGGTGATGGAGATTCCCAACGAGTTGGTTCCTACCGTGCGGGCGCTGCTTGCGGACCACGCCAAGTAGTTCGTTTATGACACCTGCCCAGCCCACATCCTTCACCACGGCCGGCGAGTCCGAGACGCTGGAGGCGGGGGCTGGGATATGATAAGGAGGCTATGGATGTCGCCGGGGTCAAGCCATGACTGAGCTACGCATCACGGAAGCCGGCTCCGTCCAGTTCCCGATGGTCCGGCACGCGGCAGAGGTAGGCTGGACGCCGCTGCCGCCGCGGGAGGCCCTCGCCATGCGCGGCAGCGAGGCCGGACTGCTGTTTCGCGGCGTCCTGGAAGACGCCCTGCGCCGGTTCAACCCCTGGATGACCGGCGACGCCATCCGCTCGGTGGTCGAAAACCTCCAGGCCCTCCCGCCGACCATAGACGGCAACCGCCAGACGCTGGAATGGCTGCGCGGCCAGCGCCAAGTGTACGACGAGGCCGAGCAGCGTTCCCGCCAGGCGCGGCTCCTTGACTTCGAGAACCCACAGGCCAACGTCCTGCACGTATCCTGGGAGTGGCGGCTCAAGCCCCCGGCCCGCAAGGGCGTCCGCGCCGACGTGATGTTCGTGGCCAACGGCGTTCCCGTCGCCATCGTCGAGCACAAGAACCCCACCGACGCCGACGCCATCGAGCGGGGCCTAACCCAGTTGCGCCGCTACGAGCTTGAGACGCCGGAGCTAATGGTCGCCGCGCAGCTGTTCAACGTGACCCACCTGCTGGACTACTGGTACGGCGTCACGTGGAACCTGTCGCGGCGCTACATGGCGCGGTGGAAGGAGTCCACGGGAGAGAGCTACCGGGTCGCCGTTCAGTCCTTCTTCGAGCCGGCCCGGTTCCTGCGCGCGCTGCGCGACTGGATCCTCTTCTACGTAGAGGACGGCGAGACGCGGAAGACGGTCCTTCGCCAGCACCAGCGCCGCGCCGTGGACCTTATCGTCGAACGGTGCGCCGAGGGGGTGAAACGCCGGGGCCTGGTCTGGCATACCCAAGGGTCCGGCAAAACCTTCACGCTGCTCACCGCCGCGCGCCTGGTACTGGAGGACAAGGACAGGTTCCAAAACCCCACGGTGGTCGTCGTGGTTGACCGCACGGAGTTGGAGGGCCAGCTTGCGGGGTGGGTCGAGCGGCTGCTGGGCGAGTTGCAGCAGGGGGACATCGCCGTTTGGCGCGCCAACTCTAGGGGCGAGCTGCGGGACCTGCTCACCGCCGGTAGGAGAGGCCTGATAATCTCCATGATTCACAAGTTCGAGGGCATCGAGAAGGACGCCAGCGCCCGCGACAACATCTACGTATTCATCGACGAGGCCCACCGCTCGGTGGCCAGGGAGTTGGGAACCTACCTCATGGCCGCGCTGCCGAACTCCACCATCATCGGGTTCACCGGCACGCCCATCGCGCGGACGGCCTACGGCGAAGGGACCTTCAAGATATTCGGCGCCGACGACAATCGGGGCTACATAGACAAGTACTCGATAGCCGAGTCCATTGAGGACGAGACGACGCTGCCCATCCGCCACATGATGGCCCCGAGCGAGATGACCGTTCCCGCCAATCAACTCGACAGGGAGTTCTTCGCCCTCGCTGAGATGGAAGGCGTCACCGACGTGGGGGAACTGAACCGGGCCCTTGACCGGGCCGTGGGGCTGCGCGCCTTTCTCACCGCCGACGACAGGGTGGAAAAGGTCGCGGCATTCACGGCCCAACATTTTCAGGATAACGTGCTGCCCCTCGGATACAAGGCCTTTCTGGTGGCGGTCAACCGCGAAGCCTGCGCCAAGTACAAACAGGCCCTCGACAAGCTGCTGCCGCCGGAGTGGACCGCGCCCGTCTACTCGGAGAATGCCAATGACGTTGTGGAAAGGCCCCTCGTCGCCGGGCTCCAGCTTTCCGAGAAGCAGGAGGAGGACGTGCGGCTTGCCTTCAAGCAGGCCGACAAGGACCCGAAGATCCTCATCGTCACCGACAAGCTGGACATCTGCGGCGCCGCAGCGTAAGCCATGACTAGCCAACACGGGCGTATAGCACTTCAACCAAAAGTGCTGCGATGGGCGCGGGAGCGCGCCAGTCTCACCCGTGGCGCTCTGGCCAATAAGATTAAGGTGGAGACGAGCCGCGTTGCAGAGTGGGAGGAAACCGGCGACATTAGCGTTGAAGAGGTGGACCTGCTCGCTAAGCGCACCTACACTCCCCGGGGCTTCCTCTACCTCTCTGAACCGCCCGAAGACCGGTTGCCGATACGCGATTTTCGTACTCGGAACGAATACTTGGAGCGCCGTCCAAGCCCTAACCTATTAGAGACGGTCTATCTCATGCAACGGCGCCAAGCCTGGATGCGTGAAGACCTCATTGAGAACGGCGCAGAACCCCTCAGCTTCGTTGGCTCCTACAGCCTTAATCACAGTCATGTCGAAGTTGCCGGCGCAATGCGAGAGACCCTGCGAATCGCACACGGATGGGCGGAGAGAGAACGCACCTGGTCCCACGCTCTAAGAACCCTCCGGGACCGGCTGGAGACTGCCGGTGTGCTTATAGTCGCCAACGGCATCGTGAACAACAGCACTAATAGACGACTCGACCCGGATGAGTTCCAAGGCTTTGCATTGGTGGATGATTACGCTCCATTGATCTTCGTGAACAATGCAGACTTCGTAGCGGCCAAGATTTTTACAATGTCCCACGAACTGGCGCACGTGTATATAGGCGAGGCAGGCGTGTCCCGCTTTGAGGAGTTGCAACCGGCACAAGATGATACAGAGCTATTCTGCAACAGGGTGGCAGCGGAATTTTTAGTCCCCGAAGGCGAACTGCGCGCGTTCTGGCGCCGAGCCGAAATGCCATTAGAGGAACGTTATCAGTCCATCGCCCATCATTTCAAGGTTAGTTCGCTTGTGGCCGCGCGGCGGGCCCTTGATTCGGAACTGATTACCCAAGACACTTTTTTTGACTTTTATAAAAACCAGAAGCGTCAACAAGAGGAAAGTAGGAAACCAACAAGCAAAGGAGGCAGCTTCTGGCCCAATCAGAGATGGCGCATAGGCCGCCGCTTCGCAGGCGCGGTTGTCAGAGCCACAAAGGAAGGACGTTTAACTTACCGGGAAGCCTGGTCTCTTACCGGGTTGAAGAGCCGGTTATTTGACCAACTGGCCGGCAAGATGGATATCCCGTTATGACAAGCCAGAGCCGTATCATGCTTCCGGACGCCGATGTCATAATAGCCGCGCACCGGAACTATTACGCGCCGGACATATGCCCCGGTTTCTGGGACTCCATTGACTATCATCTCAAGAGCGGCCGGCTCTTGGTAATCGACCGTGTGCGTGACGAAATTATAGATCCGCCGATGCTGGTCCAATGGCTGAGGAGAGTTCCAAAAGGCGCGTTTGTAACAACGAAGACGTCATCCGTTGGCCAAGTCTATAGGCAGATTATGGATTGGGTGAGAAATAATACCCAATTTTCGGACGCGGCAAAAGATGAGTTTGCCCGTGGAGCCGATGGATGGCTTGTCGCCTATGCTAAAGTACATGACATGGATATCGTTACCAACGAAGTGCTGGACCACAGCGTTAAAAGAAAAGTGAAGCTGCCCAATGTCTGCCAGCAGTTCGAAGTCGTTTATAGAAATACTTATGACATGCTCCGAGAATTGGGGGCGAAATTCAATTGGAAGGATCCGCTCTTGTGACCACCGGCGCCAGCGAAGGGAGGCTGGAACGCCTCATCTGCGAGGCTCTGACCTTGTTGAGCGCGACGCGGGGTTCCAAGACTTCGTAATCGTCCACGAACTGCTTCACTTCCGGGCGCCGAACCACGGCAAGCTCTTCAAGGCCCTCATGTCGGCGCACTTGCCCGGCCACCGGCGCGTGGCCCGTGGCGCAAGGCCATCGCCGCCCACGGCGTAGGGTTCCTGGATTCCCGCCTACGGGGAGAGGGCGGGGAGAGGGGGTCGGGGGCCAGGCGCCGCGACTCCTTGACAGGACCCTTGGCGCTGGTTACTCTTTGGGGGGAATTGCCACCCGGCAACCGGCCGAGGGGGGAGGGGCGCGGACTTTTGACGGGAGCGATGTACCGCGATAACGCTATGGCATTGAAGGGTTGGAGTCACTTATGGCATCGGCAGCAATGGCGTTCTCAGGCCGTTGGAGCGTGGCCTTATGGCATTGAAATGTTGATTTCGCTTATGGCGTCACCTGTGTGGGACAAGGGCCGCCCTGTAAGGAATGGGGGATGGACTCCCGCCTGCCCCGAAAATCGGGGGGGGGGGGGGGGTGACTTGGCCCTAGCCCGCGATGGCGCCGCGCGCATTCCGGGCAAGGGCGGCAACCGGCCGAGGGGGGAGGGGCGCGGACTTTTAACGGGAGCGACGTATCGCGTTAACGCTATGGCGTTGGAGGGTTGGAGTCACTTATGGCATCGGCAGCAATGGCGTTCTCAGGCCGTTGGAGCGTGGCCTTATGGCATTGAAATGTTGAAATCTCCGATGGCATCACCCGCGAGGACCAAGGCGCGTCCTGCCATGCTGGCTTCCTGGATTCCCGCTTTCGCGGGAATGACGGAAAGGGCGGAGGGGGCGTCTTGAGGTTAGAGGGCCGGCTAACGGCTTTGTGGGTTGCGGCGGCGGCCGTTCTGCTGGCGGCTGTGTTGGCCTTGGCGTCGGTGGGCGGGGTGAGCGCGCAGGCCACCGAGCCCTCCGAAATAAAGGATCTGTCCGGAGCGCCGCACGCAACCAACGGCACGACGTCCATCGTCCTAACGTGGACGGCGCCGGCCGACGGCGGCTCCCCCATCGGCAACTTCGAGTTACAGCGCAAGACCGGCTCCGGCTCCTGGACGGAGCTATCGAAGACCATCGGGGCCAGCGTAACCACCTACACCGACACCGGCCTCAGCCCGGGAACGTCCTATCAATACCAGATCCGCGCCGTAAACGCCATAGGCGAGGCCAAGTGGTCGGACAGCTTGACCGTGGAGACGAATAGCGACGTGCCGACCGCCGTGAGCGACCTGAGCGCGGCGGCCGATGGCGCGACCGGGATATACCTAACGTGGACCGCGCCCAACCCCCGCGGAAAGGCTATCACCGGCTACAAACTGGACCGCAAGGCCGGTTCCGGGAGCTACGCGGAGGTAACGGGTACCATATCGGCCGGCGCGACCAGCTACACCGACACCGGCCTCACGGCCTCGACTACCTACACCTACCGCATTCAAGCCCAGAACTCCGAAGGAACCGCGGACTGGTCCAACGAACCCTCCGCGACCACCGCATCCAACCAGGTCCCGTCGGCCGTGTCGGACCTGGCGGGAACCGCGGATTCGGCCAACGGCGCGTCGGAGATAGACCTGTCGTGGACGGCCCCCACCACCAACGGGTCGGCCATCACCGGCTACAACCTCCAGCGCAAGAGCGGCTCCGGCTCCTACGCCGACGTATCGACGTCCATAGCGGCCGGCGCCACCAGCTACTCCGACACCGGCCTCTCGGCCTCAACGAGCTACACCTACCGCATCCGGGCCAACAGCGCCGACGGCTACGGGGCCTGGTCCAACACGCCCTCGGCAAGCACAACGAGCCGCTCACTGCCCGACGCCCCGTCGAGTTTTTCGGGAACCCCACACCCGACCAACGGCTCTACGTCTATCAACCTGACGTGGACGACGCCGGCCACCGGCGGGGCCGCCATCACCCGCTACCATCTGGAGCGCCAGCCATCCGGGGGAAGCTGGGTGCGGATAGCGTCGAACATCGCGGCCACCGCGACCAGCTACACCGACACCGGCCTCACCGCCGGAACTTCCTATACCTACTCCCTCCGCGCCCTAAACGCCGCCGGCAGCGGCCCGTGGGCGCGGGCAACCGCATCGACGAGCGGCGCCGTTCCCTCCGCCGTGTCCGACCTGACCGCGACGAAGGACGCGACCAACGGCTCGTCGGAGATAGACCTGGCGTGGACGGCCCCCGCATCCAACGGCTCGGCCATAACCGGCTACACCCTCCAGCGCAAGGCCGGCTCCGGCGACTACGCCAACGTGTCGACGACCATCGGGGCCAGCGCCACCACCTACTCCGACACCGGCCTCTCGCCGGGCACGACCTACACCTACCAGATCCGGGCCACGAACTCCGAAGGAGACGCGTCCTGGTCCAACCAGCCCAGCGAGACTACCGACGCCATCCCGCCCGCCAAGATAACGGACCTGACGGCGACCAAGGACTCGACCAACAGTGGGACGGAGATAGACCTGGCGTGGACGGCGCCGGCCACCGGCGGGGCGGCGATATCCAGCTACACCCTCCAGCGCAAGGCCGGTTCCGGGAGCTACGCCAACGTGTCCACGACCATCGCGGCCGGGGCCACCAGCTACTCCGACACGGGCCTAACGGTGGGAACGACCTACACCTACCAGATCCGGGCCGTGAACAGCGTGGGGAACGCCGAGTGGTCCGACGCGGCCAGCGAGACTACGGACAACGTGCCCGACGCCGTGTCGGACCTGACCGCGACCAAGGACGCCACCAACGGCAAGACGGAGATAGACTTGGCGTGGACGGCCCCCGCCTCCGACGACGCGGCCATAACGAGCTACACCCTACAGCGCAAGGCCGGCTCCGGGGACTACGCCAACGTGTCGACCAGCATCGGGGCCAGCGACACCAGCTACTCCGACACGGGCCTGACGCCGGGAACGTCGTACACCTACCAGATCCGGGCCGTGAACAGCGTGGGGAACGCGGCCTGGTCCAACACGCCCAGCGCGACGACGGACAACGACGTTCCCGCCAAGATAACGGGCCTCACCGCCACCAAGGACGCGACCAACGGCAAGACGGAGATAGACTTGGCGTGGACGGCCCCCGACGCCCACGGGTCGGCCATAACGAGCTACACCCTACAGCGCAAGGCCGGTTCCGGGAGCTACACCAACGTGTCCACGACCATCGGGGCCAGCGACACCACCTACTCCGACACGGGCCTGACGCCGGGAACGTCGTACACCTACCAGATCCGGGCCGTCAACGCCATTGGAAACGCCCCCTGGTCCAACGAGGCCAGCGCGACGACGGACAACGTGCCCGACGCCGTGTCGGACCTCACCGCGACGAAGGACGCGACCAACGGCTCGTCGGAGATAGACCTGGCGTGGACGGCCCCCGCATCCAGCGGCTCGGCGATAACCGGCTACACCCTCCAGCGCAAGGCCGGCTCCGGCGACTACGCCAACGTGTCGACGACCATCGGGGCCAGCGCCACCAGCTACTCCGACACCGGCCTCTCGCCGGGCACGACCTACACCTACCAGATCCGGGCCAAGAACTCCGAAGGCGACGCGCCGTGGTCCAACGAGCCCAGCGAGACTACGGACGCCATCGCCCCCGCCAAGATAACGGACCTGACGGCGACCAAGGGCTCGGCCAACAGTGAGACGGAGATAGACCTGGCGTGGACGGCGCCGGCCACCGGCGGGGCGGCGATATCCGGCTACACCCTCCAGCGCAAGGCCGGTTCCGGGAGCTACGCCAACGTGTCCACGTCCATAGCGGCCGGGGCCACCAGCTACTCCGACACGGGCCTAACGGTGGGAACGACCTACACCTACCAGATCCGGGCCGTGAACAGCGTGGGGAACGCCGAGTGGTCCAACGAGGCCAGCGCAACGACGCAGGCCGCCCAGGTTCCGGCGGCCATAACCGACCTGTCCGCAACCTCCCCAAGCTCGACCCAGGTCAACCTTACGTGGACCGCGCCCGCCGCCAACGGCGCAGCCATCACGAGCTACACATTGCAGCGCAAGGTCGGCTCCGGGAGCTACACGGAGGTATCGTCGACCATAGCGGCCAGCGAGACGAGCTACTCGGACACGGGCCTCACGCCCGAGGTGACGTACACGTACCAGATTCGCGCCGTGAACAGCGTCGGCAACGCGGCGTGGTCGACTGCCGCCTCCGCAACGACGGTCCGAACGGAGAGGCCGAGCGTGCCGTTCGACGTGCGGGGCGAACAGCTTGGCGGGAGCGCCACGGAGGGGCCGACCGGGACCCGACTGAGATGGGAGAGATCTACCGGCGACGATGATTTTTATCATATCTATAACGCCTCCCTTTGTAGTCGTGCGCCCTGTCCGAACTCGGCCCGGATAGCTTCTGTCAACCCACCCTTCTCTCTTGACACATACGATCTTCATCGCACGAATCTCAATCACGGCACGACGTACAGGTACGGCGTGCGCGCGTTCAGCTGGCAAACCCGCGACGGGCCGTTTGGATTCGCCGACATTACGGTGGGCGCTCCGGCCGCTGGAACGCTCGGCGCTCCCACCGTTAGCAACGCTTCGGTGGTTTTGAGCTGGACGGCGTCAACCAGGGTTTTCGGCAACCCCATCACGGGGTTCCGGGTGGAGCGGAGGATAGGCCACACCGGGCCGTGGGACCTGATTACGACCACGGCTTCCACGACCCTTACGTATACGGACAGCACGGTGGCGGGCAACACGACGTACCGGTACCGCATACGCGCGGTGAACTCGGTGGGTGTCGGGGACGCGACGCGGCAGCAGAGCGCGACGTTGGGGGCTGGGCGTCCGGGCGCACCGACGGGGCTGAGCGCGACCGCTTCCGGGTGGTCGGCTGTGGACTTGACGTGGAGCGCGCCCGCCTCCAACGGGGGGGCATCTATAACGGGCTACACGCTGCAGCGCAAGAGCGGGTCTGGGAGTTACGCGGACGTATCTTCGGGCATAGGGGCAGGCGCGACGAGTTATTCGGACACGGGCCTCGCGGCCAACACCGCGTACACGTACCGGATTCGGGCTATGAACTCCTTCGGCGGCGGCGGGTGGTCGAACGAGGAGAGCGAAACGACGGGCAACGCCGTCCCCTCCGCCGTGTCCGACCTGACCGCGACCAAGGACGCCACCAACGGCTCTACGGAGATAGACCTGGCGTGGACGGCCCCCGCATCCGGCGGCTCGGCCATAACCGGCTACACCCTCCAGCGCAAGGCCGGTTCCGGCGACTACGCCAACGTGTCCACGACCATCGGGGCCAGCGCCACCACCTACTCCGACACCGGCCTCTCGCCGGGCACGACCTACACCTACCAGATCCGGGCCAAGAACTCCGAAGGAGACGGGGCCTGGTCCAACGAGCCCAGCGAGACGACGGACGCCATCGCCCCCGCCAAGATAACGGACCTGACGGCGACCAAGGACTCGACCAACAGTGGGACGGAGATAGACCTGGCGTGGACGGCCCCCGCCACCGGCGGGGCGGCGATATCCGGCTACACCCTCCAGCGCAAGGCCGGTTCCGGGAGCTACGCCAACGTGTCCACGTCCATAGCGGCCGGGGCCACCAGCTACTCCGACACGGGCCTAACGGGGGGAACGGCCTACACCTACCAGATCCGGGCGGTGAACAGCGCGGGGAACGCGGTCTGGTCCAACGAGGCCAGCGCGACTACGGACAACGTGCCCGACGCCGTGTCGGACCTCACCGCGACCAAGGACGCGACCAACGGCAAGACGGAGATAGACTTGGCGTGGACGGCCCCCGCCGCCAACGGCGCGGCGATATCTAGCTACACCCTACAGCGCAAGGCCGGCTCCGGGGACTGGGAGAACGTATCGACTAGCATCGGGGCCGGCGACACTAGCTACTCCGACACGGGCCTGACGCCGGGAACGATGTACACCTACCAGATCCGGGCCGTGAACAACGTGGGCAACGCGGCCTGGTCCAACACGCCCAGCGCGACGACGGACAACGACGTTCCCGCCAAGATAACGGGCCTCACCGCCACCAAGGACGCGACCAACGGCAAGACGGAGATAGACTTGGCGTGGACGGCCCCCAACAACCACGGGTCGGCCATAACGAGCTACACCCTACAGCGCAAGGCCGGTTCCGGGAGCTACACCAACGTGTCGACCAGCATCGGGGCCAGCGACACCAGCTACTCCGACACGGGCCTCACGCCGGGCACGATGTACACCTACCAGATCCGGGCCGTCAACGCCATTGGAAACGGCCCCTGGTCTAACGAACCCAGCGCGACGACGGACAACGACGTTCCCGCCAAGATAACGGGCCTCACCGCCACCAAGGACGCGGCCAACGGCAAGACGGAGATAGACTTGGCGTGGACGACCCCCGCCGCCCACGGGTCGGCCATAACGAGCTACACCCTACAGCGCAAGGCCGGTTCCGGGAGCTACACTAACGTGTCGACCAGCATCGGGGCCGGCGACACCAGCTACTCCGACACGGGCCTCACGCCGGGAACGCTGTACACCTACCAGATCCGGGCGGTGAACGGCGTGGGGAACGCGCCGTGGTCCAACGAACCCAGCGCGACTACGGACAACGACGTTCCCGCCGCCATAACGGGCATGACGGCCACCAAGAGCGGCGCGCGGCAGGTGAACCTGGCGTGGACGACCCCCGCATCCCACGGGGCCGCCCTCAGCGGCTACCGGCTGGAGCGCAAGGCCGGCACGGGGAACTACGCCCTGGTGACGTCGGCCATCGGGGTCACCGCCACCACCTACTCCGACACGGGCCTCACCCCGGCGACAAAGTACACCTACCGCCTGCGGGCCACCAACTCCCTGGGAGACGCGGCCTGGTCCAACGAGCCCTTCGCGACGACGGACAACGCCGCCCCCGCCAAGATAACGGACCTGACGGCGACCAAGGACTCGACCAACAGTGGGACGGAGATAGACCTGGCGTGGACGGCCCCCGTCAACCACGGGGCGGCGATATCTAGCTACACCCTCCAGCGCAAGACCGGCTCCGGGAGCTACTCCAACGTGTCGACGACCATCGCGGCCGGCGCCACCAGCTACTCCGACACGGGCCTGACGGCGGGAACGACCTACACCTACCAGATCCGGGCCGTGAACTCCGAAGGAAACGCGCCGTGGTCCAACGACGCCAGCGAGACTACCGCCAGCCCCCCCGAGGCCGTGTCGGACCTGTCGGCGACCAAGGACGCCACCAACGGCGCGACGGAAGTCGACTTGGCGTGGACGGCCCCCGCATCCGGCGGCTCGGCCATCACCGGCTACCGGCTGGAACGCAAGAAAGGCACGGGGAACTTTGTCCTGGCGTCGTCCTCCATCGCGGCCGGCGCCACCACCTACTCCGACACGGGCCTGACGCCGTGGACAACCTACACCTACCGCATCCGGGCCAGCAACACCGCCGGCGACGCGGGCTGGTCCAACACGCCCTCCCTAGAGACGGACCAGGGCGTTCCCGACGCCGTATCGAACCTGATGGCGACCAAGGACGCGACCAACGGCAAGACGGAGATAGACCTGGCATGGAACACGCCCGTCTTCAACGGCAGAAACACCAACTACTACACCCTCCAGCGCAAGGCCGGCTCCGGGGACTGGGAGGACGTGTCGACGTCCGTAGACATAGCCGCAACCGTCTACTCCGACACGGGCCTGACGCCGGGAACGTCGTACACCTACCGCATACGGGCCAGGAACGCCGTTGGAAACGCGCCCTGGTCTAACACGCCCAGCGCGACGACGGACAACGACGCCCCCGCCAAGATAACGGGCCTCACCGCGACCAAGGACGCGACCAACGGCAAGACGGAGATAGACTTGGCGTGGACGGCCCCCGCCGCCCACGGGTCGGCCATAACGAGCTACACCCTACAGCGCAAGGCCGGTTCCGGGAGCTACGCCAACGTGTCCACGACCATCGGGGCCGGCGACACCAGCTACTCCGACACGGGCCTGACGCCGGGAACGCTGTACACCTACCAGATCCGGGCCGTGAACGGCGTGGGGAACGCGCCGTGGTCCAACGAACCCACCGCGACTACGGACAACGACGTTCCCGCCGCCATAACGGGCATGACGGCCACCAAGAGCGGCGCGCGGCAGGTGAACCTGGCGTGGACGACCCCCGCCAACCACGGGCAAACCCTCACCGGCTACCGGCTGGAGCGCAAGGCCGGCACGGGGAACTACGCCCTGGTGACGTCGGCCATCGGGGTCACCGCCACCACCTACTCCGACACGGGCCTCACCCCGGCGACAAAGTACACCTACCGCCTGCGGGCCACCAACTCCGTGGGAGACGCGGGCTGGTCCAACGAGCCCTTCGCGACGACGGACACCGCCGTGCCCGACGCCATAACGGACCTGACGGCGGAGCTCCCGGCCTCCGACCCCCACCGCTCCGTGTTGCTTAAGTGGACAACGCCGGCGCACAACGGGGCCAATATAGACCGGTACTCGGTCCGGAAGGTCTATGGAGCGACCACCCAGTGGATTCTGGTAAGCCCCTCGGACGTGACGGTGGACGGGGGCACAACCAGCTACACCGCAACCGGCCTTTCCCCCGGAACGGAGCATACTTTCGACATCATTGTTAGGAACTCCGTCGGCAACGGCGCGGGGTCCAACGCGGTGACCATAACGACGCGGCAGACCGCCAAGCCCGACGCCATTACGGACCTCACCGCGACCAAGGACGCGACCAACGGCTCGTCGGAGATAGACCTGGCGTGGACGGCCCCCGCCGCCAACGGAGAGACCATCAGCGCCTTAACCCTCCAGCGCAAGAGCGGCTCCGGGACCTTCACCGACGTGTCGACGACCATCGGGGCCACCGACACCAGCTACTCCGACACGGGCCTCTCGCCGGGCGTTGAATACACCTACCGGCTGCGGGCCAAGAACTCCAAGGGCGACGCCGACTGGTCCAACGAGGTCTCCGAAACGACGGACGCCACCAAGCCCTCGAAGATAACAGACCTGACGGCGACCAAGGACGCGACCAACAGTTCAACGGAGGTGGACTTGGCGTGGACGGCCGCCGACGCCAACGGCGCGGCCATATCCGGCTACACCCTCCAGCGGCGTCTGGGAGGGACAACCGTCTGGGTGACGGTGTCGTCGTCCATCGCCGCCAGCGCCACCAGCTACTCCGACACCGGCCTCACCCCCTCCGAGGCCTACGCCTACCAGATACGCGCCACGAACTCCGTGGGCGACGCCGACTGGTCCAACTTGGCCCTGGTGGCGACGGACGACGACGTGCCCGCCAAGATAACGGGCCTCACCGCCACCAAGGACTCGACCAACGGCTCAACGGAGATAGACCTGGCGTGGACGACGCCCGGCAACCACGGGCGGGCCATATCCGCCTACCGGCTGGAGCGCAAGGTCGGCTCCGGGAGCTTTACCCTGCTGTCGTCGACCATCGGGATAACCGACACCAGCTACTCCGACACGGGCCTCTCGCCGGCGACGAAGTACACCTACCGGCTGCGGGCGACGAACGCCCTGGGCGACGCGCCCTGGTCCAACGAACCCTTCGCGACGACGAACGCCGACGTTCCCGCCACCATGTCGGGCTTCACCGCCACCAAGGACGGGACCAACGGCTCGTCGCAGATAAACCTGGTCTGGTCGGCCCCCGCCGCCAACGGCGCGGCCATCATCGACTACACCATCCAGCGCAAGCACGGTTCCGCGAGCTACGCGACCATAGCGACGAGAAACGCCGCCGGTATCAGGTACTCCGACACGGGCCTAACGCCGGGAACGGCCTACACCTACCGCATCCGCGCCAGGAACTCCGTGGGGAACGGGGAGTGGTCCAACGAGCCGTCCGCGACGACGGACGCCATCGCCCCCTCCGCCGTGTCGGGCATGACGGCCACCAAGGACGCAACCAACAGCGCGACTGAAATCGACCTGGCGTGGACGGCCCCCGCCACCGGCGGCTCGGCGATAACCAGCTACACCCTCCAGCGCAAGACCGGAACCGGGAGCTACGCCACCGTGTCGACGTCCATAGCGGCCAGCGCGACCAGCTACTCCGACACCGGCCTCACCCCGGCGACGACCTACACCTACCAGATCCGGGCCGTGAACAGCATAGGCGCCGGCGGGTGGTCCAACGCGCCGTCTGAAACGACGGACGCCGCCGTCCCCGCGCAGATAACGGTCTTCACCGCGACCAAGGACGCCACCAACGGCTCGACTGAAATCGACCTGGCGTGGACGGCCCCCGCCAACAACGGCGCGGCCATCACCAGCTACACCGTCCAGGCCATCGGGCCTGGGGGACTAGGTTTTATGGCGCTGCCGGACACCATTACAACCACCTCCTTCTCGCACACCGGCCTAACGCCGGGAGCGACCTACGCCTACCAGGTGCGCGCCACGAACTCCGTGGGAAGCGGCGCCTGGTCCAGCGCGGCCAGCGCGACTACGGACTCCACCGCCCCCGCCGCCGTGTCGGGCCTGACGGCCACCAAGGACGCCACCAACAGTTCCTCGGAGATAGACCTGGCCTGGACGGCCCCCAACAACCACGGCTCGGCCATCACGAGCTACACCCTCCAGCGCAAGACCGGCTCCGGGAACTACGCCAACGTGTCGACCACCATCGGGGCCAGCGCCACCACCTACGCCGACACGGGCCTCACGCCGGGCACGGCCTACACCTACCGCATACGGGCCACCAACTCCATAGGCGACGCCCCCTGGTCCAACGAACCCTCGGCGACCACCGACAACGTTCCCTCCAAGATAACGGACCTCACCGCGGTCAAGGACACGACCAACAGCTCCACGGAAATCGACGTGGACTGGACTATCCCCGCCGACAACGGGGCGTCAATCACCGGCTTCATCCTCCAGCGCAAGGCCGGCTCCGGGAACTACGCCAACGTGTCGACGACCATCTCGGCCACCGCCACCAGCTACTGGAACACGGGCCTCACGCCGGGAACGACCTACACCTACCGCATCCGGGCCGTGAGCAGCGTGGGGAACGCGGAGTGGTCCAACGAGGCCACCGAGACTACGGACAACGTGCCCGCCACCATATCCGACCTCACCGCGACCACCGACGCGACCAGCGGCTCGACGGAGATAGACCTGGCCTGGTCCACCCCCGCCAACAACGGGAAGGCCATCACCGGCTACCGGTTGGAACGCAAGACCGGTTCCGGGAACTTTGCCCTGGTGTCGTCCTCCATCGGGGCCAGCGCCACCAGCTACTCCGACACCGGCCTAACGGCGGGAACGGCCTACACCTACCGCATCAGGGCCGTGAACTCCATAGGAAACGGCGGGTGGTCCAACGAACCCTCCGCGACTACGGACAACGTGCCCGCCGCCGTGTCGGGCATGACCGCGACCAAGGACGCGACCAACGGCAAGACGGAGATAGACCTGGCCTGGACAGCCCCCGTCAACAACGGGGCGGCGATAACCGGCTACCGGTTGGAACGCAAGGCCGGCTCCGGGAACTACGGGCTGGTGTCGTCGTCCATCGGGGCCAGCGACACCAGCTACTCCGACACCGGCCTCACGCCGGGGACGGCCTACACCTACCGCATCCGGGCCACCAACTCCGTGGGCGACGCGGCCTGGTCCAACGAACCCTCCGCGACGACGGACGACGACGTTCCCGCCAAGATAACGGACCTCACGGCGACCAAGGACGGGACCAACGGCTCTTCGCAGATAAACCTGGCGTGGACGGCCCCGAACAACCACGGGGCCAACATCACCGGCTACACCTTCCAGCGCAAGGCCGGCTCCGGGAGCTACACGGTGGCAGCGACGACCTTGGGGGCCACCGCCACCAGCTACGCGAACACGGGCCTCACGGCGGGAACGACCTACACCTACCAGATCCGCGCCGTGAACTCCGAAGGCAACGCGGTGTGGTCCAACGAGGCCAGCGCGACTACCGACGGCGTGCCCGACGCCGTGTCGGACCTGACCGCGACCAAGGACGCCACCAACGGCGCGACTGAAGTCGACCTGGCGTGGACGGCCCCCGCCAACAACGGACAAGCCATCACCGGCTACCGGCTGGAACGCAAGGCCGGCTCCGGGAGTTGGGGGCTGGTGTCGTCCTCCATCGCGGCCGGCGCCACCACCTACTCCGACACGGGCCTCTCGCCGTGGACAAACTACAGCTACCGCATCCGGGCCGCGAACTCGGTGGGCGACGCGGCCTGGTCCAACACGCCCGCCGTAGAGACGGACCAGACCGTTCCCTCCGCCGTATCGAACCTGAGGGCGACCAAGGACGCGACCAACGGCTCGACGGAGATAGACCTGGCCTGGAACACGCCCCTCTTCAACGGCAGAAACACCAACGCCTACACCCTCCAGGTCAAGGTCGGTTCGGGGATGTGGAAGGACGTATCGACGTCCGTAGACATAGCCGCAACCGTCTACTCCCACACGGGCCTGACGCCGGCGACTATGTACACCTACCGCATACGGGCCAGCAACGCCATTGGAGACGGGGCCTGGTCTAACACGCCCAGCGCGACGACGGACAACGACGTTCCCGCCTCCATAACGGTCTTCACCGCCACCAAGGACGCCACCAACGGGGCCAGTGAGATAGACCTGGCGTGGACGGCCCCCAACGCCCACGGCTCGGCGATAACCAGCTACACCCTACAGCGCAAGCCCGACTCCGGGAGCTTCGCCAACATATCGACGACCATCGGGGCCAGCGCCACCAGCTACTCCGACACGGGCCTGGTGGGGGGAACGCTCTACACCTACCGCATCCGGGCGGTCAACTCCTTGGGGAACGCCGGGTGGTCCAACGAACCCAGCGCGACGACGGACACCGCCGCCCCCGCCAAGATAACGAGCTTCCGCGTGGCTAAGGACGGGACCAACGGCAAGACGCAGATAAACCCGGCTTGGACGGCCCCCGCCTCCAACGGCTCGCCGATAACGAGCTACACCCTCCAGCGCAAGACCGGCTCCGGGAACTACGCCAACGTATCGACGTCCATAGCGGCCGGCCTCGACATCTACGCCGACAGGGGCCTGACGCCGGGAACGACCTACACCTACCGCATCCGGGCCACCAACACCATAGGCGACGGGCCCTGGTCCGACGACAGCTCTGCGAGGACGGAAGACGACGTTCCCGCCACCATAACGGGCATGACGGCGACCAAGGACGCCACCAACGGGGCTAGTGAGATAGACCTGGCCTGGACGACGCCCCACAACCACGGGCAGGCCATATCCGCCTACCGGCTGGAACGCAAGGTAGGTTCCGGTTCCTGGGGGCTGCTGTCGTCGACCGTCGGGGTCACCGCAACCAGCTACTCCGACACGGGCCTGGAGGGGGGAAAGAGCTACAGCTACCGGCTGCGGGCCACCAACTCCATAGGCGACGCGGCCTGGTCCAACACGCCCGCCGCGACGACGGACACCGCCGCCCCCGCCACCATGTCGGGCTTCACCGCGACCAAGGACTTGACCAACGGCAAGACGCAGATAAACCTGGGGTGGAGCGCCCCCGCCAACAACGGCGCCACCATCACCGGCTTCACCATCCAGCGCAAGGCCGGCTCCGGGGACTACGCGACTATATGGTCGGCAACCTCCATCCAAATTGCGCACGCCGACACGGGCCTCACGCCGGGAACGGCCTACACCTACCGGATACGGGCCACCAACTCCTTAGGCTCCGGGGAATGGTCCAACGAGCCGTCGGCGACGACGGACAACGACGTTCCCGCCACCATATCGGACCTGTCGGCCACCGTAGACGCGACCAACGGCGACACGCAGATAAACCTGGCCTGGTCTACGCCCAACAACCACGGCGCCGCCCTATCGGCCTACCGGCTGGAACGCAAGGTAGGTTCCGGTTCCTACGCGCTGCTGTCGTCGTCCATAACCGTCACCACGACCAGCTACTCCGACACGGGCCTCACGCCGGCGACGACCTACACCTACCGGCTGCGGGCCACCAACTCCTTAGGCGACGCCGGGTGGTCCAACGCGCCCGCCGCGACGACGGACATCGCCAAGCCCGACGCCGTGTCGGGCATGACCGCGACCAAGGACGCGACCAACGGCTCGACGGAAATCGACCTGGCCTGGACGACTCCCGCCACCAACGGCGCCGCCCTCACCGGCTACCGGCTGGAACGCAAGGCCGGCTCCGGGAACTACGGGCTGGTGTCGGCGTCCATCGGGGCCAGCGCCACCAGCTACTCCGACACCGGCCTGACGCCGGCGACGATGTACACCTACCGGATCCGGGCCGCCAACTCCGGCGGCGCCGCGGCCTGGTCCAACGAGCCCAGCGCGACGACGGACAACGACGTTCCCGCCAAGATAACGGACCTCTCCGCAGTCAAGGACCCGGTCTTCGGCTCGAGGGACATAGACCTGACCTGGACGACGCCCGCCAACCACGGCGCCGCCCTATCCGCCTACCGGCTGGAACGCAAGGCCGGCTCCGGCGCCTGGGGGCTGGTGTCGTCGTCCATAGCCGTCAGCGCAACCACCTACGCCGACACCGGCCTAAACCCGGCGACGACGTACAGCTACCGGCTGAGGGCCACGAACTCCCTGGGCGACGCGCCCTGGTCCAACACAGACAGCGCCACGACGAACGCGGCGCCGCCCGCGCGCATAACGAACTTCACCGCCACCAAGGACGCGACCAACGGCTCGTCGCAGATAAATCTGGCCTGGAGCGCGCCCGCCGCCAACGGCGCCGCCATCATCAACTTCACCATCCAGCGCAAGAGCGGCTCCGCGAACTACGCGACCATATCGACGAGAGGCGCCACCGCTATCAGGTACTCCGACACCGGCCTAACGCCGGGAACGGCCTACACCTACCGCATCCAGGCCTCCAACGCCAGAGGCAGCGGGGCCTGGTCCAACGAACCCAGCGCGACGACGGACTCCACCGCGCCCTCCGCCGTGACGGACCTGTCGGCGACCAAGGACTCGACCAACGGCGATACGGAGATAGACCTGGCGTGGACGGCCCCCGCCGCCAACGGCGCGGCGATATCTAGCTACACCCTCCAGCGCAAGGCCGGTTCCGGGAACTTCGCCGACATATCTACGAGCATAGCGGCCGGCGCGACCAGCCACTCAGACACGGGCCTAACGCCGGCGACGACGTACACCTACCGCATCCGGGCCAGCAACTCCGTGGGCAACGCCGGGTGGTCCAACACAGACAGCGCGACGACGGACGCCGCGGCCCCCGCCGCCGTGTCGGACCTCAGCGCAGCCACCGACGCGGTCAACGGCACGACGGAGATCGACCTGACCTGGACGACCCCCGCCGCCAACGGCGCGGCGATATCCAGCTACACCCTCCAGCGCAAGGCCGGCGCCGGGAACTACGCCAACCTATCGACGACCATCGGGGCCAGCGCGACCAGCTACTCCGACACCGGCCTAACGCCGGGAACGGCCTACGCCTACCGCATCCGGGCCGTGAACTCCATTGGAAACGCGGGCTGGTCCAACGAAGCCAGCGCCACGACGGGGGCCACCAAGCCCGACGCCGTGTCGGGCATGACCGCCACCAAGGACGCGACCAACGGCTCGACGGAGATAGACCTGGCCTGGACGACGCCGGCTAACAACGGCTTCGCCCTGACGAGCTACACCCTCCAGCGCAAGGCCGGTTCCGGGAACTTCGCCAGCATATCGACGAGCATAGCCGCCAGCGCGACCAGCTACTCCGACAGCGGCCTAACGCCGGGAACGCTCTACACCTACCGCATCCGGGCCGTGAACTCGGGAGGCCCCGCGCCCTGGTCCAACGAAGCCAGCGCCACGACGGACTCCACGGCGCCCTCCGCCGTTGCCGACCTGTCCGCGTCGGCCGGCTCCTCCGACCCCTACCGCACCGCGTCCCTGACGTGGACGGCCCCCGCCGCCAACGGGGCAGCCATAAGCGGCTACCGGTTGGAGCGCAAGCTAGGCGCCGGTTCCTACGGGCTGGTGTCGGCGTCCATCGCGGCCAGCGCAACCAGCTACGCCGACAGCGGCCTGACGCCCGGGTCAACCTACACCTACCGCATCCGGGCGGTGAACTCCGTTGGAAACGCGGACTGGTCCAACGAAGACGCCGTAACTATGACGAGCACCGCCGTCCCCAGCGCCATAACGGGCATGACGGCAACCAAGGACGCGGCCAACGGCTCAACGGAAATCGACCTGGCCTGGACGACGCCCAACGCCAACGGAGAGGCCATATCCGCCTACCGGTTGGAACGCAAGGCCGGCTCCGGGAGCTACGGGCTGCTGTCGTCGTCCATCGCGGTCAGCGCAACCACCTATTCCGACACCGGCCTAACGCCGGGAACGCTGTACACCTACCGGCTGAGGGCCACCAACTCCGTGGGCGACGCCGCATGGTCCAACGAACCCTCCGCGACGACGGACGCCACCGCGCCCAGCGCCATAACGGACCTCTCCGCAACCAAGGACGCCACCAACAGTTCGACGGAGATAGACCTGGCCTGGACGACCCCCGCCGCCAACGGCGCTACACTCACCCAGTACTCTGTCGAGCGCAAGACCGGTTCCGGGAACTTCGCGGCGCTATCATCTGCGCCCAGCGTAACCGCAACCAGCTACACGGACTTCAGCGTCACGCCCGGAAAAACGTACACCTACCGGCTGAGGGCTTGGAACTCCGAGGGCGCAGGCGGTTGGTCCAACGAGGCGAGCGATACGACGGACTCCACCGCGCCCAGCGCCATAACGGGCATGACCGCAACGAAGGACACGGCCAACGGCGCCACGCGAATAAACCTGGCCTGGACGACGCCCGCCGCCAACGGCGCCGCCATCTCCGCCTACCGCTTGGAGCGCAAGGTCGGCTCCGGCGCCTGGGGGCTGCTGTCGTCGTCCATATCCACCAGCGCAACCAGCTACTCCGACACCGGCCTAACGCCGGGAACGCTGTACACCTACCGGCTGAGGGCCACCAACTCCGTGGGAGACGCGGGCTGGTCCAACACGCCCAGCGACACGACGGACGCCGCCCCGCCCGCCGCCATAACGGGCATGACCGCCACCAAGGACGCGACCAACAGCGCCACGGAAATCGACCTGGCCTGGACGACGCCCGCCGCCAACGGCGCCGCCATATCCGCCTACCGGCTGGAGCGCAGGACAGGTTCCGGCGCCTGGGGGCTGCTGTCGTCGTCCATCGCCACCAGCGCGACCACCTACACCGACACCGGCCTAACGCCGGCGACGACCTACACCTACCGGCTGAGGGCCACCAACTCCGCGGGCGACGCGGCCTGGTCCAACACGCCCAGCGACACGACGGACAACGCCCCGCCCGCCGTGCCGGCAGGCTTATCCGCAACCATCGACGCGGTCAACGGCGCCACGGCGGTCGACATATCGTGGAACGCGCCCGCCGCCCACGGCTCCGCCATCCTCGGCTACAGGCTCCAGCGCAAGGTCGGCGCCGGGAGCTTCGTCGGAACCTCAGCCGCTATCACCCCCATAGACGTAACCTCCGGCGCGACCACCTACGCCGACACCGGCCTCACGCCGGGAACCACCTACGCCTACCGCATACGGGCCACGAACAGCGAGGGCAACGGCGCGTGGTCCTCCGAAGTGACCGTGGCCACGACGGCCCTCAACGCGCCCGACGCCATTACGGATCTCACCGCAACCAGGGACGCGGCCAACGGCGCAACGGAAATCGACCTCTCATGGACCGCGCCCGGCAGCGGCGGAGCCGCCATCACCGGCTACACCCTCCAACGCAAGGCCGGCTCCGGGACCTACGCCGACGTGTCGACTAGCATACCGGCCAGCGCAACCGGCTACTCCGACACCGGCCTCACCCCCACCACGACCTACACCTACCGCCTGCGGGCTACGAACTCCCAAGGCGGCGGGGCCTGGTCCAACGAACCCGTCGCGACGACGGCGAACCCCTCCCCTCCCGACGCCATAACAGACCTCACCGCAGCCAGGAACGCGGCCAACGGCGATACGGCGATAGACCTGGCCTGGTCGGAGCCCGATTCCAACGGCGCCGCCATCACCGGCTACCGCTTGGAGCGCAGGAGAGCGGGAGCCTCCTACACGCTGGTGTCGTCGTCCGTGGCCACCAGCACACCCAGCTACATCGACACCGGCCTATCGCCCGGGACAACGTACACCTACCGCATCCAGGCCTCCAACTCCGCAGGAACCGCCGCGTGGTCCAACACGGCCACCGCCACAACCGCAGGCGACGCCGCGCCCCCACCCCCCGTCACCCCTCCGCCCTCATCCGGCGGCGGTGGGGGAGGAGGCGCCGCTCCCACCTCCCCTGCCGAGGCGAACGTGATAGCCCTAGGGACGACCTCGCTGTCCTTCACCGTCCGCCAGGGCGCCGGCAGCCCGCCGCCCAAGACCTTTGCCGTGTGGAACACCAAGTCCGCAGACATGGCCTTCAGCGCCTCCGACGACGCCCTCTGGCTCAACGCGACGCCCTCCCAGGGCAGTTCCAGCGGCCCCAACGACCGTGCCCAGGTGTCCGTGTTCGTGAACCCGGTCGGCCTGCAAGCAGGAACCTACACGGGGTTCGTGCGGATAGTGGCCTACACCGCCGGAAACTGGCCCCAGCACGTGACGGTGACGCTGACCGTCCTCGCCCCCGAAACGGCCTGGGGCGGCGCCTCGCCCGGCCAGAGCGCGCAGATAGAAACGCCCGACGGCTCCGCCCAGGTGGAAGCCCCGGCGGGAGCGGCCCCGGCAGGGGTCGAGATCCGGCTGACGCGGTTGGATGTCTCGATGCTGGCCGCGCCGCCCGCCGAGAGCGGAAACGTGGCCCTGGCCGTGGAGATCGACACCTACGACGCCAACACCGGCGCGCTGAAGCCCACGGAGTACTCGGCTCCCGTAACCCTGCGCCTGCGCCTTCCCGAAGACGACGAGGCGGCCTGCGGAGAGGGCCGGGCGCGGGTGTACCGCGTGACGGACGGAGATGTCTGGACCCTTCTCACCCACACCTGCGAGACGGACGATTCGGGCCGCGTGTGGGCTGTCGCCGAGCTCTCGAACTTCAGCCGGTACGCGCTGACCATAAGCGGCGCCCCGGCGCCACCACCGCCGCCAATGCCCACCCCGGCTCCGACGCCAGCGCCCCCCGCGCCAACTCCAACGCCAGGGCCCACCCCGGCTCCGACTGCGACTCCTACGCCAGGGCCCACCGCGACGCCCAGACCCACGCCGGCTGCGACGCCTACGCCAGCGCCCACCGCAACTCCCAGGCCCTCGCCAACCGCAACGCCTGCGCCATCGCCAACCGCGCCCCCCGTTCCCGCGCCGGCTGAGACCCCCACGCCCACGCTAGTTGCGGCCCTAACGCCGGAGCCGACCGCAACGCCGGCCCCGACCCCCGCCGAGACCCCGGCGCCCGTGACGCCAACGCCACCCGTCCAGCCTGAAGACGACGGAGTCGTGGGCGGCTCACTGTGGCTGGTCATCGGCGGAGTCCTCGCGGCCATGGCCATCGCAGCCGGCGGCGCCTTCTTCTACCTCAAATTCTACCGCAAACCCCAGTACTAACCCCGGCGCCGGCATGAATCCATGCCTCCCTCCTGCCGGCGTATTCCGAGGGTTGGCGGCGGGTGGTAGAATAGGCTTTGGGAGGTTGCTATGCCGCCAAGAAGAAGGACTAAGGGAGCCAAGCGACCCATCAGGTCTTATGACCACCGGGATAAGGATAGGCTGAACAACCCGCCGGTGGGCCTGGTCACGTCTGAGACCGACCCCGACGCGGGCCGGAAGACTTACGCCTACGACCCCCACCTGGACCCGCAGTTGCAATGGGCGGGGAAGACGGAGCGCGGCTCCTTCGAGGTCCCCACCGTGTCGCTCCACGTTCACGAGCGCATAGACCCGCGCGCCATCATTGAGGCCGCCCGGAAGCGCAACGGCAACGGCGCCATCCAGCAACCCAGCCTGTTCGAACTGCCCGAGGAGAACCCGCCCATCCGCAGCGCCATCAAGTTCTACCGGCACCGCCTCAACTGGACCAACCGCCTGGTGGCCGGCGACAGTCTGCTGGTGATGAACAGCCTGCTGGAGAAGGAGGGCATGGCGGGGAAGACGCAGATGGTGTACATGGACCCGCCCTACGGCATCCGCTACGGCTCCAACTTCCAGCCCTTCGTCAACCGGCGCGACGTGCGGGACGGCCGGGACGAGGACCTGACCCAGGAGCCGGAGACCATCAAGGCCTTCCGCGACACCTGGGAGTTGGGCATCCACTCATACCTGAGCTACCTACGCGACCGCCTGATGCTGGCCCGGGAGTTGCTGACCGAGAGCGGCTCCTGCTTTGTGCAGATTAGCGATGAGAATGTGCATCACGTTCGTGAGTTGATGGACGAGGTGTTTGGTCAGCGTAATTTTGTCTCCATAATTTCCATCCGGAAAACAACTAGCCAAGGCACTGCTGTACTTCTAGGTACAACGACGGATTTCATAATTTGGTATGCCCGTGACCGGAATGTCGCCAAGTACCGACAGATCTTCATTTCTCGCAGTGATACAGCAGATGAACGATATGATCAAGCATTGCTCGCGGACGGTTCTTTTGTTCCGACCAAAACACTGGACGACAAGCAAACCAATCATGCGAAGGTATTCCGTGTCGACAATCTGACGAGTTCACGTCCTGCCGGGGATGGCGACGTAAGGGAGTTCGAATTTCGCGGTCGCAAATACATCCCGGGCAGAGGCACCTTCAAGACCAATCTCGTCGGCTTAATGCGGTTGGCTAACGCAGGACGGTTGCACGACACGGCAGGAGACACATTAAACTACCGGAGGTTCAAGTCAGACTTCCCGATTGCGGCAATTGGCAATCTGTGGAACGATATCAGTGGAGCCGTACAAAGCAGGTCAGACCCGAAGGTGTATGTAGTCCAGAGTTCGACCGAAATCATCGAGCGCTGCATCCTGATGACCACCGACCCCGGCGACCTGGTGTTCGACCCCACCTGCGGCTCCGGCTCCACGGCCTACGTCGCCGAGCAGTGGGGCCGGCGCTGGATTACCTGCGACACCTCCCGCGTGGCCGTGTCTCTCGCCAAGCAGCGCCTGATGACCGCCCTATTCGACTATTACGAGTTGGCCCAGCCGGATGAGGGCGTGGGCAGCGGCTTCAACTACAAAACTGTGCCCCACGTCACCCTGGGCTCCATCGCCAACAACCCCGACATCCGGGAGGGCATGACCCAGGCCGAGATAGACGCGGCCATAGCCCGCCACGCGCCCCGGGAGACGCTGTACGACCAGCCACTGGTGGACACGGGCAAGAAGCGGGTCACCGGCCCCTTCAGCGTTGAGGCCGTCCCCGCCCCGGCGGTGAAGCCCATTGACGACGTTGAAGACGCGGAGCCGGCCCTCGCCGATGACACGGTGTCCCGCTCCGGCGAAACGCTGCGCCAGTCGGACTGGCGGGACGAACTGTTGAGAACCGGCATCCGGGGCAAGGCGGGGCAGTTCATCCGCTTCGCCCGCCTGGAGCCGCTACCACACTATCCCTATCTCCACGCCGACGGCGAGTCCCTTCCCAACAAAGACGGCGCCGAGTCTATTGGCGAGGGCGCGGCCCGGGCATCCCAACGCGTTGTCGTGTCCTTCGGGCCGGAACACGCCCCCTTGGAGCAGCAGCAGGTGAACCTAGCCCTTCAGGAAGCCCAGACCCTGATGCCAAGGCCGCGAGTGATAGTCTTTGCGGCCTTTCAGTTCGACCCCGAGGCGGCCAAGGACATTGACGAGACCAACTGGCCGGGCATTAGCCTGCTCAAGGCGCAGATGAACGCCGACCTGCTCACCGGGGACCTGAAGCGCAAGCGGGCCAGCAACGAGAGTTTTTGGCTAATTGGGCAGCCTGACGTGGAGGTGGAGACGATTGTCGACGGGCCCGACTCAGGCAAAGCGCGGGTATCCGTTCAGGGGTTCGACTACTACAACACCAAGAGCGGCGGGGTGGAGTCGGGCGGCCGGGACAGGATAGCCATGTGGATGCTGGATACGGACTACGACGGCCGCAGCCTGTACCCGCGGCAGGTGTTCTTCCCCATGGCCGGCTCCAAAGACGGGTGGGCGCGTCTGGCGCGCAACCTAAGGGCGGAGATTGACGAGGAGCTTATCGAAGCGTATAGGGGAACCACCTCCCTGCCCTTCGAGCCCGGCGAGCATCGCCGCGTCGCGGTGAAGATAGTGGACGACCGGGGCATCGAGAGCCTGAAGGTTATAGGGTTGGAAGCCGCCAAGGGCCAGAAGCGGCCCACAGTGGAAGAGATACTCGCAAAACATGCCAGCAGGGTGCCCCAAGAGGAATGGGCCAACTTGCCCGACGACCTGATAGATAATCTGGACCACTATACTTCAGGAGCGGACCGTCGCTAGTGAGCAAAGCCTTCGTCGATACTGCGCGCCTGATTGCGATTACGCGGGAGGGCGACCAATAGGCCGGACAATGGAACAGTCATCAATTGACCGGCTCATCATCAACAGGCCCTACGAGGAGCCTGCCGAGCACTGGAGCTACAGCCGGGAGAGGCGGACCTTCTCGCGCGCGGCCGGCCGTCGGCCCGCGGGCTACCTCATAGCGTCGGGGGATTCCAAGACCTTTGACGACCCGGGCGTCTTCGTCGAAATCCCTCTGGTCAACCGGATCCGGCCGCGGGTGAAGGCGTGGCGGGAGGCCAGCTACCCCGGCGTGACCGCAATTACCAAGCGCCTGCTGGAACACTGGAACGACCCGGAGGAGTTCGAGAACCGCCGGTTCTTCTTCTGCCAACTCGAGGCCGCCGAGACGCTGATTTGGCTGACCGAAGCCCACGATAGCGAGAGGGTGGGGATAGACGTGCCGGGTGACGGCGGGCAGTTCCGGCGTCTGTGCGCCAAGATGGCCACGGGCACGGGCAAGACCGTGGTCATGGCCATGGTTATCGCCTGGCAAATCCTGAACAAGGTCGCCAATCCCCAGGACACCCGCTTCGCCAAGAACGCGCTGGTCATAGCCCCCGGCCTCACGGTCAAGAGCCGCCTCGCCGTCCTCGAACCGTCCCATCCCCAAAACTACTACAAGGCCTTCAACATAGTCCCTTCACCCATGATGGACAGGCTCCGCAGCGGGAAGGCGCTTGTCCGCAACTGGCACGCCCTCAACTGGGAGACGGAGGAACAGATTTCGAGGAAGCGTAGCGTGGACAAGCGCGGGGTCAAGAGCGACGAAGCCTATGTCCGCCAAGCGTTGGGCGACGATATGGCCGGCTGCCGGAACCTGCTGGTCATCAACGACGAGGCGCACCACGCTTGGCGCGTTCCAGCCGAATCCAAGGTGAGGGGCGTCGCCAAGGCCGACATTGAGGAAGCGACCAAGTGGCTGGGCGGCCTGGACAGGATCCACCAGACACGGGGCATCCTCACCTGCTACGACTTCTCGGCCACGCCCTTCGCCCCGTCGGGCAAGAAAAGCTCGGATGAGGCCCTGTTCAACTGGATTGTGAGCGATTTTGGACTGAACGACGCCATAGAGTCGGGCCTGGTGAAGACGCCGCGGGTGGTGGTCCGCGATGACGCGGCGCCCGACGTTAAGACGTATAAGTCGCGCCTGTACCACATATACAACGACCCGGAGGTGAAGGACGACCTGAATCGCCGCGCGCCGCCCACCGCGCCGCTTCCGGACCTGGTGACCAACGGTTACTACCTGCTGGGCTACGACTGGCGGGAGACCGCGAGAAAGTGGAAGAACTGCGGATTAAGCGCTCCACCGGTTATGATAACCGTCGCTAACCGCACCGAAACGGCGGCTCGCGTCAAACGGGCCTTCGACCGCAGGCAAATCCGCATCGAAGAGCTCTGCGACGCCGAACGGACCCTGCATATCGACTCGGGAGCCCTGAAACGCGCCGAGGAGTCCGAGGAACCCATAGCAGAGGTCGCGCCGCGGGACAAGGGGGTTCCTCCCAAAGAGGCGTCCGGCCCGAAGCTCACGGCAGACCAGCGGGCCGAGCGGCTCAGGCGGATGGTGGACACCGTAGGCCAGCCGGGACAGCCCGGCGAGGGGATACAGAACGTCATCTCCGTAGGGATGCTGTCAGAGGGCTGGGACGCCAAGACGGTGACGCACATCATGGGACTCCGGGCGTTCACCAGTCAATTGCTGTGCGAGCAGGTGGTGGGGCGGGGCCTTCGTCGCACCTCCTACGAAGTGAATGCGAAGACCGGCATGTTCGAACCTGAGTACGTCAACATATTCGGCGTGCCGTTCACCTTCCTGCCCCACGAGTCCGGCGACGGCGTGGCGCCGAGACCGCCAACGCCTAAGACCGCCATTGAGCCGGTGGCGAAAAAGGCCGACTTCGAAATCAGGTGGCCCAACGTCATACGCGTTGAACACGTCTACAGGCCCCGCCTCTCTCTCGACTGGGAACGGGTGGAGGGTCTAGAACTCGACGCCGGCAAAACACCGCAGTTGGCCGAACTCGCCCCCATAGTGGACGGCAAGCCGGACGTGACCAAGTTGAGTAAAATCGACCTGGAGGCCCTCGCCAAAGAGTACCGGACTCAGAAGATCATCTTTGAGACGGCGCGGGACGTCTACGACCAGATGGAAACGTCCTGGTCGGGGAGCCGGGAGTCGCTCATCGCCCAGTTGGTGAAGCTCGTCGAGCATTTTCTTATGTCAAACAGGCTTAGCGTAACGCCGCCCATGTTCTATCAGGAAGGCCCCCCTCGGCGGCTCATCATCACCCTCAACATGACGAAGGTTGTTCAGCACCTATGGGAATCCATACGCGTCGAGAACACAGAGCGTCTTGAGCCCGTGTTCGACCGGGACCACCCGATACGCTCCACCGCCAACATGGCGACCTGGCACACGGGCAAACCGTGCCACTTCACCGCCCGCAGCCACGTCAACATGTGTGTATACGATAGCACGTGGGAAGCTTCGGAGGCCTTCCAACTAGACCGTAGCCCCTTGGTCGACGCCTGGGTGAAGAACGACCACCTGGGCTTTGAGATCCTCTACGTGTACCGGGGCGTGGTGCGGAAATATCGCCCCGACTTCATAATCCGTCTGAAGTCAGGGGACATGCTGGTTCTGGAGACGAAGGGGCAACCGGACCAAGAAAGCCACGCCAAGCGTCGCGCCTTGGAACAGTGGGCCGAGGCCGTCAACCAGCACGGAGGCTTCGGGCGCTGGTCATCCGCCGTTTCCTACAACCCTTCGGACGTGAAAGACATACTAGGGAAGCACGAGGGGGCTCGGGTCGGCAAGCCCCGGTGACGCGCGCTCCCACAATAAACCTACACTTCCTCCCAACGGCGCACCGCCTAACGGTAGCCGAGTATCAGGCCACTCGAATCCTATGCCGAAAGCTTCAGGATTCTGGCGTCAATAGCGGCAAGTATAGCCGGTGGAATCCCACTGTGCCTTATCAGATACTGACTCAAAAGCTCCGCCTCGTCGAATGATGCAAAGCAATCGACTTTTCCTTTGAGATATGGGGAGAGGTATCGGATTGAAGGAGGGACTCCCTGCGCCACGGAGAACTGATAGACGTACTTAAGGTGGTCCTTTAGGTATCCGACCACTGGAAGGAAATCAGCGTCCCCGCTGACGAGGATAGCAACATCGTAGTGGGGCATCTTAGCAATCATGTCCACGGCGATGCCTGTATCCACCCCTTTTTCACCTATCTGAACACCCTTATAGATAATCTCTCCATTCTCGTTCTGTTCGATACGATGGACACGGAATGGGTTAACCTGGTATTGACCCACGTACCGGAATTCCAGGAAATCCGTTTGTCTTTGGATATTCTCGAAGATATCTTCTCTCAACCGCTCGAAGTAATCTCGCTCATGCGTGTACCAGCTATGAGCCATGTCGATTACCTTCTGGGGTGTAAGCCCGTTTATCTCAGGATGCCTGTCCACCACTCGTCGCGCCAGACGGAGCCTCATAGTATCTGATGAGATCCAGGGGGATATGCTCTCAGCATAATACCAGTGAATGCGGAGCAGTTGATGCTCCCAACCGGTCGCCTGCTTGAACTTCGCAAGCACTCCGTCAAAGAATCGCTTCCAATCGAAGTGTCGTTCTTCTAGCCTGTACCTGCGCCCGCTGGGAGGCGACACTGATGCAAATGAGAAGTTACGGAGATTGCCTCGAAAATTTGCTCCGTCAACGAATATCGCTGTTCTAAGGGGCATGGTAAGCGTTCTTCCTAAAAAGATGGGGGCCTATTCGGCCCCCAGCCTCCCATGATGGGATAGTCACATGTGCGGCAAATTGTGGCGCCGCACTCACAGCTTAGGCAGAGTAGGCTCATCATGTCAATAGTTTGTTTGGATTCTTGGTTCAGTTTACCCAAGAAAGCGCCAGGCATGAATCCCTCCTGCCCCCGCCCGCCCACCCCCGGCGTAACGCCCGGCTAGCCCCGGCGTCAGGACACGCGCGCGCTCCATAGGGTATACTTGCGGCGCAGAGGGAGACCTCACGGCTGGCGCGGCTTGACCTTCCATCGGAAAGTTCTGGCCCCCACAACCGGGCCTGCCAACGCGGCGCGCAGGCGGCCCCAAGCCCCCGCGAGCCGGCGCGCTTCCCTCACCCCATCGCATACATGCCCCCGTCAAGATGGCCTCATTCAAAAAAATTCTGACACAGTGGAGGAACGTTGGCCTGCTCGCCGGCGTCATCCTGGGACTGCTCCTCCTGATGTTTTTCACCTACCCGGAGAGGAACCGCCTGGTCGCCAAAGGCCCGATGAACGCCGGGCACGAAGGCGTCGGCTGCGAGCAGTGCCACGTCCCCCTCGACGGGACCGCGGCCCAGCAGGTGAGCGCCAACGTGTACCGGTGGCTTGGCCTGCGCGAGAGGTCCATGGGCTTCGGGTCCAAGGACGTGGATAGCGGCGACTGCCTCGCCTGCCACGAACGCCCCGACGACAGGCACCCCATCTCCCGCTTCCTGGAACCCCGCTTCGCCGAGGCCCGCCAGAACATCAAGGCCTACGACTGCGTGACCTGTCACACGGAACACCAGGGGAAGCGGGTGACCCTTTCCACCATGGGCTACTGCTCCAACTGCCACGAGGACACGGAGTTGAAGGACGACCCCATCCTTCCCACCCACGCGGACATCATCCGGAGCCAGTCGTGGAACACGTGCCTACAGTGCCACGACTTCCACGGGAACCACAAGATGACCACGCCCACCCGCTTGGAAGACGGCGTGTCGGAAGAGGAGGTGTGGCGGTACTTTGACGGCGGCCCGTCGCCCTACTCGTCGGAGAAGTTCGCCGAACCCTCCGAGACGCGGGGAGACCGGCCGTGAAGTGGGCCGCGGGTGCCTTTGTGGTCGCGGCGGCCCTGGTCGCCCTCATCATCGTCAACGCCCCGCCGCCCGACGCGGAGGTCTCCGGCGGGACGCCCATTCCCATAGCCGCCGTGTTCGCCCTTCTAGAAGCGGAGAACGACGCGGTGCGCGAGCTGTGGACCAAGGAGATTGTCGGCGCAGGCTCCGAACAGGGCCTGATGTTCGACAAGGACTGGCGGCAGCCCGGCGTAGACGCCGGCCCACTGCCCGCCCTGTTCCTCCGGGAGACGGCCGAGAGCCTGCGCCGCAGCCCGGCCCCCCTCTACCTCTTCCTGGGATCCGACTTCCCCGTGAACGACGCCAACCGGTTCACCGGCGCGCAGCAGGCCCACTTCGCAGAAATCAAGCGGACCGGCCAGCCCCAGCGCTTTCTGGATGAGGACGTCAACCTGCACAGCGCCATGTTCCCCGACCTCGCCGTGGCTCAACCCTGCGTCACCTGCCACAACAACGACCCGGAGACCCCCAAGACCGATTGGAAGTTGGGCGATATCATGGGCGCGACGACCTGGTCATACCCCAAGCCGGAGGTGAGCATGGAGGAGGCCTTATCGCTGGTGGGCGCGCTGCGTCAGGGATTCCGCGACGCCTACCGGCAGTACCTGGACAAGGCGGCAACCTTCGCCAATCCGCCCGCCGTGGGCGAGAACTGGCCATCCGACGGCTACTACGTGCCCTCCGCCGACGTCTTCATGGGGGAGGCTGAGGGGAGGATATCCGCCGGAACCATGCGCGCCATCCTCGAGTTAGAACAGGCCCAAGAGTGAGCGCGGCCGGGCGCGCCGAGAGACCCGCCGGCTTCAGGCTGCGGTTCCCCGTCAAGAGGATAACCTCGTCGCGGCTGTCGGAATGGCGGTGGCGGCTGGCAGGGGTCCTTCTGCTGCTGGCCTACCTTGTCCAAGACGCCGCCGGGCTGCGCTGGGAGTGGCTGGCCCAACTCCAGACCGTCGACCTGTACAAGTACGTCACCGGCTCCTGCCTGCTGGCCTACGTCTGCTGGCAGTGGTGCCTCTTTCTGGCGCGGCAGCGGGGCATGAGGGTTCACCGTCTAATGGCCCTGCACCAGCGCAGCGGCGTTGTCGCCCCCGTCCTCTTCTACCTCCACAGCGTGCAGATAGGCTACGGCTACCTGGCCGTGCTGAGTTGGGTTCTCCTGACCAACGTCATCGTGGGGGTCGCCAGCCCGGTGGGAATCAGGATTCACAACCGGGCCTACACAGCCTTCTGGGTCGTGATGCACGTGCTCCTCGCGGCCCTGACCATAATTCTCGGCCTCTTCCACGCCTACATCGCCGTCTACTACAAGTAGGATGGATGGACGAACGCCGCCGCCGCCGCCGCCGCATCCCTCTCGTCATTCCCGCGCAGGCGGGAATCCATCCCTCTTGCCTCCACCGCGACAGGCAACCGCGCCACCCCGCCCGTCATTCCCGCGCAGGCGGGAAGGGCGCGTGCGCCCACTTAGTTTTGAAGAGCGTTGGGGGCTTCCGAATTCCCGCACCCCCATCTCGTCATTCCCGCGCAGGCGGGAAGGGCGCGTGCGCCCACTTAGTTTTGAAGAGCGTTGGGGGCTTCCGAATTCCCGCACCCCCATCTCGTCATTCCCGCGCAGGCGGGAAGGGCGCGTGCGCCCACTTAGTTTTGAAGAGCGTTGGGGGCTTCCGAATTCCCGCACCCCCTCTCGTCATTCCCGCGCAGGCGGGAATCCATCTCCCTTGCCTCCACCGCGACAGGCAACCGCGCCACCGCGCGCGGGCTATAGCCATGACGGTGTGGTCCCGCCGTGATGCTGGAGGGCGGGTGGACAGACGCGCAGACTCTGTTAGTGTACCGTGTCAACCGAATTAGTCTCTACTAAATAAAATGTATTAGTATGTATGCGGATATCCGCTTCAAGCCCAACGGACAAGGCCGAGGGACGGCCATCCCGGTCTGGGCGACGGGGCACAGAAAGGCAGGGAGAAAGGATGCTTAAAAAGACGGCTTCGCTGCTGGTTTTACCCCTTCTAGCCCTGGCCCTCGCGGCCTGCGACGGCGTGGGCGGAAATGACCCTCTCAAGTCGGCGGTGGTGGAAAACTACGCGGCCGGCGCCCACTCCTCCTACGCCCGAAGTCTGGCGTCCGCCTGGGCCTTGGACGACGCCATCGACAGGTTCCTAGCGGCTCCGTCCCAGCCCCGCCTTGACGCCGCCAAACACGCGTGGCTCCGCGCCCGCGACGATTACGGCGTCACCGAGATATACCGCTTCTACGATGGCCCCATCGACAACGAAGCCGACGGCCCGGAGGGTCTCATCAACGCCTGGCCCCTTGACGAAGCCTACATAGACTACGTTGACGGCGACCCCAACGCCGGCGTCATCAACAAGCCCGGGGAGTTCCCCGTCATAGACGCGGCCCTGCTGGTCTCCCTCAACGAAGAGGGCGGCGAAGAGAACGTCTCCACCGGATGGCACGCCATCGAATTCCTGCTCTGGGGACAGGACCTGAACGCCGACGGGCCCGGCTACCGGCCCGTAGAGGACTACACCGTCAATGACAACGCCGGCCGCCGCGGGACATATCTGGCCGTGGCCTCCGATCTCCTGGTGACACACCTCCAGCAGATGGCGGACGCCTGGGCCCCCGGCGCCGACAACTACCGCTCCCGCTTCGTCGCCAAGAACTCCAACGAGGCCCTCAACAACATCTTCACCGGCATCGGCGAAATGAGCCGGGGCGAACTGGCGGGTGAGCGGATGACCGTCGCCTACGAGCAGCGCTCCCAGGAGTACGAGCAGTCCTCCTTCTCCGACAACACGACGGCGGACATTATCGCCAACGCCCTGGGCGTCCAGCGCGTATACCTTGGCCACTATGGAGACGTCTCCGGCCCAGGCGTAATGGACCTAGTCGCGGCGAAGGACCCCTTCCTAGCGGACAGCCTGGCCGACGAGATAAACCGCTCGGTGGTCCTGGCCAGGGCGATTCCAGCCCCCTTCGACAGGCTGCTGACCCAGGGGCTGCCGGACAGCAACCACGGCCGGCGCGCCGTCCTCGACGCCATAGTCGCCCTTGAGAACCAGACGGACACCATAGTCAGGGCCGCTCAAGAAGTGGGAATCGCCATTAGCGTCAGCTAACCAAGCAAAACAATAAACATATGCGACCCCGCAGCCTTTCCGGTAAGCTCAGGGCGCGGCCGCCAGTGGCCCTAATCCGGTTCCTGGAGTCCCTCTGACATGAACCGCGTCATCAGCGTCATCAAATCAGAAGCCTCGCCTTGGGCCTGATTGCGCGGAGGCGTCCACCTTGTTTTGAGGAACGCCGGTCTTGCAATGAAGGGTTTCTGGATTCCCGCCTTCGCGGGAATGACGGAAAGAGGGGCGGCCGCCTTGGCCTATCGCCCCACCCACAACGCCCTCTCCTGCTCTTCCTGCCACAGCCACGACGGCCGGGGAAAGCCCCCCGACCACCCCGGCGACCCGGAGCGCGGCCTGCTCCTTCGCCTCAGCATCCCCGGCGCGGATGGCCCCATGGACGAACCCACCTACGGGGGACAGCTGCAAGACCGCTCCATCCTAAACGTGCCCGCCGAAGGCCGCATAGCGCTATCCTACCGGGAGGCGCCGGGCCGGTATCCCGACGGAGTTGAGTTCAGCCTGCGCCAACCAACCTATAGCCTCGGAGACCTCGCCTTCGGCCCCGCGCGCCCGGATGTCCGGATATCGCCGCGGGTGGCCCCCGCCACCATCGGCCTAGGGTTGCTGGAAGCCGTGCCGGAGTCCCGCGTCCTCTCCTTGGCCGACCCCGACGACGACGACGGCCGCTCCGGACGCCCCAACTTTGTGTGGGACATCCGGAGCGGCCAGACCGCCCTTGGCCGGTTCGGTTGGAAGGCCAGCCAACCCACCGTTGAGCAGCAGGCGGCCAGCGCCTTTCTCGGAGACATCGGCATCACCTCCAGCCTGTTCCCCAACGAGAACTGCCCGTCCAGCCAACAGGAATGCCGCCGCGCCGCCAGCGGAGGCTCCCCGGAGATTCCCGACAGCCGGTTAGAGAAGGTGACCGTCTACATTCAGACCTTGGCGGTCCCCGCCATGCGCGACGCCGGGGATGAGGAGGTGAAACGCGGAGCGCGGCTGTTCGTCCAGTCCCAGTGCTCGGCGTGCCACACGCCCCGGCACGTGACGGGGGACGACCACCCTATTGAGCCGCTGCGGAACCAGGTCATCTTCCCCTACACCGACCTGCTGCTTCACGACATGGGGCCCGGCCTGGCCGACCACCGGCCCGACGGCCAGGCGTCAGGCTCTGAGTGGCGCACCCCGCCCCTGTGGGGCATCGGCCTTGTGGAAACGGTGAACGGCCACACCATGTTTCTGCACGACGGCCGCGCCCGCAGCATAGAGGAGGCCATTCTGTGGCACGGCGGCGAGGCCGCGGAGTCGCGGCGCCGCTTCACCAGCCTAACCGCCGGGGAGCGGCAGGCCCTAATCCGGTTCCTGGAGTCCCTCTAACATGAACCGCGTCATCAGCGTCATCAAATCACCGGCCCCCGCCTTGGGCCTGCTTGCCCTCTTGTTAGCGGCCTGCGGCTCCAACGCCCCTCGGACAGGGACGTCCTGATAAGCCTCACCGACGGGGTGATAGTTCCCGCCTACCGGGCCGCCGCGGATGACGCGGCGAAGCTGCGACGCGACGCAACCGCGTTATGTCAAGCCCCCAGCCAAGGCTCGCTGGACGCCGCGCGGCTGTCGTGGCGCGACGCCCGCGCCTCCTGGATGCGTTCGGCGGCCGTGTGGTCCGGCCCGGTGATGGACAGGCGGTCCCTCAGCCTCCTGGACTGGTCCCCTGTGGACACCGGCGGCATCGAGGAGACGCTGGCCCGGGGCCGCCCCGTAACAGCCGGCGACGTGCGGAATACGCTGGCGGCCAACCGCCGCGGCTTCGGCGCCATGGAGTGGTTCCTGTTCGGCGACGACGCCCTCGCCAACCTCAGCGCCTCCGCCCTGCGCTGCTCCTACCTGACCGCGTTGGCTGAGGTGGCCGAGGAGGAGACGGGCGCCATCCTGTCCGAATGGACCGCAGGGTCGGATGGCCGCCCACCATACCAGGACTACTTCACGGACCGGGCGAGCTCCGCCATGTTATCCAGCGCAGCCGTGGCGGAACTCGTGCGGGCCCAGGTCTTCCTCATCCGGAACATGGCCGACCTGCGACTGGCGTCGGCCCTGGGCCTCAGAGGCGACGCGCCCGACCTGACGGCCATTCCGGGAACGGACGCGGGCAACGGCCTACAAGACATCCGCAACGAATTGCTGGGTATGCGGGCCGTCTACGAAGGCCCCGGGGAAGACGGCCTTGGGCTTTCCGGCCTCGTGCTTCCACTGTCGGAAGAAACCGACCGCCGTCTTCGCGACCAGTTCGCGGCCGCCATCCTAGCCATCGACTCCGTTGAAGGCCCCCTGCGCGCGGCCATAGTCGAGCGGCCCCACCAGGCCCGCGGCGTCTATGAGCGGCTCCTAGACGTGCAGCGCACGCTGGCCACCGAGGTGGTCAGCCTCCTGGGCGTGTCCGTAGGGTTCTCGGACACCGACGGCGACAGTATGCGTTAGCGCGGCGCCGTAATGCCGCCTTCCCCTTTCTCAAGGCTGCGACGCGGGGCCGGCCGCGTCACGTCGGAGGCCTTCGGCCTCTTCAGTCTCTTGGGCCTTTTGGGCCGGGCCACGCGCGCCGGCGGCCAGCCCGCGTCCCCCGCCTCCGCGGCCGCCTTGGCTTATCGCCCAACCCCGCGCTCCTTTCCGCGCCTCGCTCTGACATTCCCGTGAAAACGGCAATCCAGGGGAGGGGGCCAACGGCTTTACAAAGTGGCTTCCGCCCTGGCGGAGGGAGGCCAAGGATAAGGTCAGTTGTCACCAACGGCTTTCGCCCTCACCAGCTCTCCCCCTTGAAGGGAAGGGTGGCCTAACTGCGCGGGGGCGTCTACCTTGTTTTGAGGAACGCCGGTCTTGCAATGAAGGGTTTCTGGATTCCCGCCTTCGCGGGAATGACGGAAAGAGGGGCGGCCCGTCTGATAGACCCGCATGTCGACCTTGCGCGCGTCGGCGCCGGAATAAGACCCAAGCCTTGGGTCCTCCCGCCCAGGCCCAGGGAGAACTAGGGCCGCCTTAAGCCGGCGTTATTCAGGCAAGAACGCCCCATCCCGCTAGTTGGCTTAGCGCTCCATCCAGTATAATAACCTGGCTCAGGCGACGGCCGGGAGCAAAGCGTAAAGCATTATTAAGGAGGTTGTATATTGCTGAATCCCTATCTTCACTTCAACGGCGACTGCCGGGAGGCCTTTGAGTTCTACCGGTCGGTCTTTGGCGGCGAGTTCACCAGCTTCGCGACCTTTGGCGGCATACCCCCGAGCGCGGGCATGACCCTTCCTGAGGAGGAGCGCGACAACATCATGCACGTCTCCCTTCCCGTCGGCCCCACCGTGCTCATGGGCAGCGACATGCCGTCCCAGTTCGGCCCGCCACCCGTCACGGGCAGCAACTTCTCCATCAGCTTCTCCACCGAGAGCAGGGAGCAGACGGACGAACTCATGGCCAAGATGTCTGAGGGAGGAACCGTCACCATGCCCGCGGCGGACATGTTCTGGGGCGACTACTTCGGCTCCTGCACCGACAAGTTCGGCGTCAACTGGATGTTCTTCTTCGGACCCGTCCAGCAGTAGAGCCCCAATCCGGTTCGCCCAACGGACACGCCTTGAGAGTCCTATTCGTCGTTCACACCATCCCCAGCGTGGCCCCGGAAGTGAACGGCCCCATGGTGGCCCTGCGCGGCCTCACCTCCGCCCTAACGAAACTGGGGGTCCACTGCGAGGTGGCGGCGGTGACCGGGCAGAAGGACGGCGGCGGGGACCTGTCCTCCTTCTTGGGAACCACGGTACACCACTTCGATACGGGGTTCCTGGCCCGCTTCTGGCCCGCCTACTCGCGCCAGCTTTCCCGCTTCCTGGATGAACGGCTGGCCGGCGCCTTCGACCTAGTCCACATCAAGGAGATCTGGCACTATCCGTGTTACGCGGCCTACCGCGCCGCCCGCCGACGGCGGGTTCCCTACGTGCTCAGCTTTCTAGGGGCCTTGGATGAGTGGCGGCTTCGAACCAAGGGCCTCAAGAAGGGCCTCTACATGCGGATGATACAGGGCCGCGTTATAAGGTCTGCCGACGCCCTTCACGCGCTGACCCAACAGGAAAGGGCGCGCATTCGCAAGCTGGGCTTCCGGGGCCGGGTGTTCGTGTCGCCCAACGGGGCAGACCTCATTACGCCAACCCGCCCCCTTGAAGCCTCGGCGTTCATCAAGAGCCGCCCCGAACTCAGGGACAAGCGGGTTATCCTGTTCATGGGTCGGATACACGCCATGAAGGGACTGGAAGCCCTGGCGCGGGGCTTCGCCATGATAGCGGGCCGGTTCCCCGACGCCGCACTGGTTGTGGCCGGCCCCGAGCAGGACGATTCTCGCGCAACGATGGAATCAGCCCTGGAGTCCGCCGGGCTGCGCGGCCGCGTCACCTTCACCGGCGCGCTGACCGGCGACGACAAGCTGGCCGCCCTGAAGCGCGCCGACCTATTCGTCCTGCCCTCCCACTCTGAGGGATTCAGCAACGCGATTCTCGAGGCCATGGCCGCCGGGACGCCCGTGGTCATATCCGAACAGTGCAACTTCCCGGAAGCGGCCCAAAGCTCCGCGGGCCTCGTCATAGAGAACACCGGCGCGGCCGTGGCCGAGGCCATGAGCGCGCTCCTGTCCGACGAAACCATGCGGCGTCGCATGGGCGAAAACGGGCGGGAACTGGTGGCCCACCGGTACACCTGGGCCTCAGTAGCCGGGTCCATGCTGGGCCACTACCGCAGGATTATGGAGGACAGGTCGGGCAAAGAAGGCGTGACTATTCGCCGGGGCTAGGGGAACTGACGGCGCGGCGCCGCCTCGCGCGCAGGACAACCCGGACCCCCACTCCCAGGACCGCCAGAAGGACCCCGTACCAGAGAAGGAAACCCCAGGAAACGGAGGCCAAGTCCTCCATCCCCACCAACAACTCAGTCAGCGCGTGAGCCCCCGCGGCCATGGTCACCACCGAGGCTCCGGAGTGAAAGAACAACCCGCGCACAGCGCCGTACATGATTCCTAGAACCAGCATCCCTAGTAAAACGCCTGTCACGCTGAAGTTTACGTACAGCTCCCCAACCTGATGTATCTTAAAGGCGTTGACCGTATTTTCTCTGGGCAGAAACCCGTAACGCTGTCCAATATCAACCACGTCCGCCGGCTTGTCCCCGTAAATAAACCTGGGAACGGGCTTGAACAGAATCGGCAGGTAGGTCTCTCCACCCAAACGGGGGGCGTCCTCCGGCCCCCGGCCGGTGAGCCAGGCCAGGGGGGTCAGCATATCCAGGCGCCTGGCCAAGAAGGCCGGTGAAGACTGGGGGGAATCCGAGGAGTCGTCCCAAGGATTGACAAATCCCTGTACGGTCTCCATGAAGGCGCCGACCCTGCCCGCCAGGGACAGACTTCCCCTCTCAGCCTCAGGATTACCGGCCCCTCTCAGGACGTCCCGGGCCGTTACAACCTCCGGCTCCGGGGCCAGGTAGTACAGGGTCGCGGAGGCGCCAACCACCAGCGAGGACCTGTCGCCGGCCGAGTCCACCCTTTCATCTAACCAGAAGTGCACCCGCACGCCTCTTTCAAGGGCCCTCCCCACCAGGTACTCGCTCCAGTTGTCCGAGTCAGCCACCACCAAAACCGTGTCTCCCGGCTCCACGGCTGCCAACGCCGCCCGCTCCGTCTCATCGGCCGCCGCTATCAACAGCCTGCTTTTATTTAAGGCAGACGTGTCGATCTCCCAGGTGGTCTCGTCGGCGGTGCGCAGCTGCCACTCGCCGTCCTCGTCAATGTCGGTGTAACTGCCGCGATCTATTAAGTGGAGCAACTCCTTGCTAAGGGGAGAATCCTCCTCAGTGACCCGCCGCTCAACGGCAAGGGAGGCTTCCGGCTCATCCGCGCCTGAGTCCGGCGCGTCCTGAGGGAGCAGCCAGAACAGACCCGTGGTGATGCGCTCAATATCGTAATCGGGCAGCCTCACTTGGTGAACGCACCGCCCCCCAACGTCACGCCCACCTTCCGATAGCCTGAAGTCCAGCGCGTCGTAGCCGTAATCGTGCCTCTCGCCCGAAAGACTGCCGGCGTCAACGGGATACAGGTGCAGGAAGAACACCAGGTAGGCCTCCCCCTCCGGCCCCGGGTAGCACACGTCGGGGGTCCGGTGTGAGTAGGTGAGGACGTTGTCGGAGAGGGACACGTCATAGTCGGAAGTCCTGATAGACGCCTCCTCGCTCCCCGGTATGATTTCGTGACTTGAGACGCGGTAGATCCCCTGTGCGTTCGCTTCAACCCCGTGAGTCCACGTTAGAAAGCGGAACTGGTCTCGCACCGGCGCCAGGACCAGCAGAAAGACCGCCGCCGCCAGCGCGGCGTAACCCGCCATCCGCCAAGTCGGCGCGGGAGCGGCTACCGCATAGGCCACAAACAGGGCAATGACGGCGGTTATGCCCGTAAGGAGAAGGCCTGTGCTCAGACCACTGAGGACGTAGTAGGCGACCAGCCCCCACATAAACGCCCTGCCGGCCGGCCCAAGCTCGCCCCGCCTCTGTAGATAGAAGAGTATGAGGATGGATAGAACGGTGAGCTGCCCCACCAGATGAACGGGAAAGGCCACGGCCGACGGCAGAAATTCCCGCCCGCTGTAAAAGGCCGCCACGGCGGAATTGTCGAGGTAGAGGAACGGCGCGGCGACTAGCCCCAGGGCCACGGCCAAGACCAGCGCAGGCCGCCGGCCATCCTCCGGAAGGACGTTGACGCGCGGGAGTTTACGGGCCAACCGCCCGCGGAAGACCGCGAAGTATCCAACCATCAGGAGGACCCATCCGCCCAGAGCCAAGAGGAGCGCCGTGTTTATAAGGGAATCCTCAATGAGCGGTTCAAAGAGCCAGTACCCCCAAAACCCGTTCCGCAGAAAGACCGGTGAGGCGAAGTAGAGGGCGTAGGCGCCGCCGACGAAGGGCATGATGGAATGGCGCCACTCCCGGTTGGAGGCCCACATGAGGGTTGGCAGGGAGCACAGGACGATGAGCAGTCCCGCCAAGAACCGCTGCCACGCGGTGGGACTCGCGGGGGCGTACAGGTTCAGCGCAAGGAGGGCCGCCGCGAGCATAAAGGCCAAGACACCCACGCGCCGGTTCACGCCTAAGGAGTCAAGGAGCCGGCGGGCCGTCATTCCTGTTCCTGCGACGGCTCCTCACTTCCCTTTCGCGCGACCGCGATCCTGTGGATGGCGAAGGCCAGCCCAAGAATGAAGAAGTGGTTCCAGTCCACTATGAAGGGTCCCGAGGGGGTGAACAGGCTGGTTATCGTATAGCCCATCAGCGCCCCGGCGACGGCGGCCATTAGGAGCCGCAAAGCAGCGTCCTTGGAGAGCAGGACCAACCTTCCCGACCGGACAACGGACCGGATGACCAGCCCGTAGAAGAGGATGAGCAAAATCAGACCGGGAAGTCCATACAGCGTCAGAAAGTGCAAAAACTGGTTATGGGGCCAAAACAGCAACAAGGCCTCCCTCTCTGAGTCGCTCAGTCCCTTCGCGGTGTGTGACTCACTTGGGGCGTATACGCCGGTCCCAAGGGGATAGTCCAAATGGTATCGCAAAGCCGTGGTCATCTGATGTATACGGCTTCCGGCGGACCATCCGAAGATGTTGAAGCCGCGTTCGTCAACCTCTCCCGTCTCGCCCGCGGAAACCTCAAGGGCCGTGCGAGCCATGGCTATCCTCTCTTTGATGTCCCCCAACCCGGTCACGCGGGTGGCCACCGAAGAAGGGGCCAGGCCCTGCCACTGCAACCATTTCCCAAAGTGGGGCGACCACAACCGGAACTCGTAGGCGGTAACGGCCTCGGGGCTCTCCGGTTCGCGCCAGGCCAAAGCCAGGTCGCCGTTCTCGTCCGCCGGGGCGGCGGTCTCGCGGCTGGTGGCCCCGAAACCGTGCCGGTTCCGCGCGCGCATCTGCGCCCTGTACTCCAACCCGGGGACAAGGCCCACAAGACTGTGACGGATGACCGGGAGGCCGCCGCTCTCGGATGAGGCGGCCTCCGCGATGGAGAGGAGGTCGATGGACGGGCCGAGGCTGCTCATGGTAGGCGTGAAGTCACGCCAGGACAGCCACCGGCTTTCTTCAACGGGCCGCAGTCGAAACTGGTAGGCGATAATGGCCGCGGCGTCCTCCGGTTCGCGCCACGTCAACACTATGCCGCCCTCCTCATTGGGCCTGTTGGTGATCTCCGCGCTCGGAGCCCCGTACCCATCTCCCATCCGGGCGCGCAGCTGCACCGCGTATTCTCTATTGGCCGCCATGCCCATGAAGGTGTGTCCTATAACCGTGGCCCCGCGGTCGGCCCTCAGTCCCCAGGGGCCGGCGGAGAGACCATCGAAGACGCCTTTATCTATGGCGACGGAAACAGGCGGAGCCACGGGCGTCGCCTGACCACCGGGAGCCACGGGCGTCGCCAGACTCCCGGGAGCCACGGGCGTGGCGGCCGGCGTCGCCAGACCACCAGGGGCCACGGGCGTTGTCTGACCACCGGGAACCACCGGCGTCGCCTGACCACCCGGAACCACCGGCGTCGCCTGACCACCGGGAACCACGGGCGTGGGGACGGGCGTTGGAACGCTATCCACGGCGACTAGGCGGTCCCCGGTGTCGCCGCCATCCTCAGAGACCGCAGCCTCCCCTCTGTCGAAGAGGGCCTCTCTCAGGTCGTCAAAGCCGTAAACCGGATTGAAGAACGCAAACAGCCAGACCGCGCCCAGGGGAACGGTGACCAGAATGCGCCGTCGATGCTGGGAACCTCGCAGAAAGACGAAGGCTATGACCACTGCGCTCAGCACGACGCCAAGGATGGCGGAGCGGGTGGCGTTCATAACCAGGGCCGTCAACAGGGTCATCAGCATCACGAACAGCCCCGCGTCGTACATCCTGCGGGACGCCTCGTCCCGTCCAAAGGGGTTGAGCAGAAGAGCGGCAAAGGCCAAGGGCACGGCGGCCGCCAACTGGTAGCCGAACACGCCCGTGTGCGCGGCAAGCCCGGCTATCCTGCCCCCGGTCAAAATGAGTTCCAGGTCTTTATCCCGCACGCTTGCGATTTGCAGCCAGACGGTCAGAAAGGGGTCTCCAAAGAGGGCCACGGCAATGCCGAAGAGCGCAGAGACAAAGGTCGCGACAACTATCGCCATCACCATCAGCCGCGCCCTCTGCGCGCTGTCCACCGACAGGTAGACGGCGAACAGGAGTCCGACGCCAAGGAACATCTGGAGGAACCGGGTGGCGTCGAAGCTGTCGTTGAGCAGATAAACCGCCAGGGCCCACGCCATTATGAGGGCCGACACCACAAGGGCGGGAATCACCGGGCGGAACTCCCGGAGGAACCCGGCGTTAACGGCGAACCGTTTCCCCTCTCCCCTCTTCCAAGACAGGAGACTCACCAGGAAAAGGGCCACCGCCAGAACTATGGCGGCGCCTGCGAGGACTACGTTAGGCCCTCCCAGGGGCAGGGGAGAGCTGGCTAACCAGAGGTTGGCGAACACGGCGGCCAAGGCCAGGATGAATACCGACCCCGTTGCCGTTTTCAGCCTAAGCCCGGTCACGTCCGTCTTGCCACCTTCCGGAACAGTCGCAGGTACTCGCCGGCGGCCCGCTCGCAAGAGAAGTCGGCGGCGCGGCGGCGCAGGGCCTCCTCCGGCGGCCTGTCGCCCTCCAGCGTCTCCACCATAGCCTCGGCGAGGGCCGAGGCGTCGCCCACCGGCGTCAGCCTGCCCCATCTGCCCCGCTCCAGTATCTCGCGGGGGCCGTAGGGCGCGTCGGAACTGACCACCGGCGTTCCGCAGGCCAAGGCCTCAATGAGGACCGTCGGCAGCCCTTCGCGGACCGATGAAAGGACGAGGAGACCGGCGCGGCGCATGAAGCGGTAAGGATTCTCATCAAACCCGATAAACCCCAAGTCCCCTTCAACGCCCAGAGTCCTAGCCTGAACCGTCAGCCTCATCCGGTACGATTCAGAAAGGTTCCCAATGATAACCAGCCGAGCGGTCAGCCGTTGGCGGGCCAGAGCGAAGGCCTCTATCAAGGTGTGGTAGTCCTTGCTGGCCGTCTCTCCCACAGGCGCCTCTCTGCCCACGCTGATAATTATAGGCGGCCCCCCGTCCTTGAACCAGGGATGGGACGCCTCCTCATGAGCCAACCGCCATATCTCGCCGGCCGGCACGGGATTGTAGATGGCGCGCACGCGCTCAGCCTTCAATCCAAGAGACCGCCGCGCCTCGGCCGCCGCGCCCTTGGAGACCGCGACCACGGCTTCGGCCCTGGGATAGACGGCCCTCGCCTCCGATAGCTGGTCTCTGGTGAGACGCAGGCTGACGTTGCTGTGCTCCGCGGCGACCACGGGAACGGAGCGTCCCGCCAACTCCGCCCCGTAGACGGCGGGAATGATCGCGGAGGCCGGGGCCAGAATCCTGGGACGCGCCCGGCGAATGTACTGGGCGATTACCCAGGCGAAGACGGCCGTCTTCCAAGGCACGTGGGCCCCGCCGCTCCTTCGCCTGATGGAAAGCCAGGCCCGGGCCGCCCCCAAGGGGTTAATGGCTATCCCGTTCACCGGGATGCCCTGCTCACGGCAGTGACGCGCAAGCTCCCCGTCCGAATTCCAGAGCCGCGTGTGATACAACCGTATCCCCTTGGGAATGACGCTCCGGTAGCTCCCAATCAGCCGCCCCAAGGCCAGATCCACTTTATGGCCGCCCTCAATGAGCGACTGGGCCAAGGTAAGAACGGCCCGCTCCGCCCCCCCTCCCGTCAGGCTAGACAGCACAAACCCCACGTGCAGGCTATCCGCCGGGACCGTCATATACCCTTATCACATTTCATCGTTCAACAGTTCCGGCACACACACAGGGCCTCCCCTCCAAGGCGGCGCCTAGGGCCTGCCAACGCCATAGTACTCGAACCCCAGGGAGCGGACGGCCTCCGGGTCCATCATATTCCGCCCGTCTATTATCAGGGGAATCGACATCCGGCCCCGCAGCCGCCGCAGGTCGACCTCGCCATACTCCGGCCACTCCGTCACCAGGGCCACGGCGTCCACCCCCTCCGCCGCCGATTCCGCGGTGTCTGCGTAGACCAGCTGGGGCGGACTGGCGGGGAACCTGGTCTGGAACTCGCCCATGGCCTGGGGGTCGTGGAGGCGCAACAACGCCCCCTCCGCCATGAGCCGCTCCACCACCGACACGCTGGGCGCGTCGCGAATGTCGTTGGTTCCCGGCTTGAAAGACAGGCCCCAAAGGGCAATGGACTTGCCTCTGATGACCCACAGCGCCTTCCTTATCTTCTCAATGAAGGCGTCTATCCTGCGTCGGTTGATGCTGTCCACCTCATTCATAAGGGAAAAGTCCACCCCGTGGTCCTGAGCCACCTTCTGAAAGGCCCGGATGTCCTTGGGCAGACAGTAGCCGCCGAAGCCTATGCCCGCCTCCAAGAAGTGGGGGCCGATGCGCGGGTCTAGCCCAAGGCCGTGGGCGACGTCGGTGACGTCGGCGCCGGTGGCTTCGCACAGGTCCGCCACCATGTTGATGAATGACACCTTGGAGGCCAGAAAGGCGTTTGAGGCGTGCTTGATTATCTCGGCGGTGTTCACGCTCGTGACCACTAAAGCCTCTTCAGCTTTCCTGCCTGCCCTGTCAAAAAGGGGCTGGTAAATTCTGCTCAGCAGATCAGCGGCGCGTTGACTGGCCGTGCCTATAACTATCCTATCCGGGTTGAAGAAATCGTCCAAGGCAGTCCCCTCGCGGAGAAACTCAGGGTTCGCCGCCACGTCGAACTCCGGCGCAGCCCCGTTGCCCGTGTCCGGACTCCTTCTCCTGGAGTATCTGATGATGCTCTGTCTCAGCCTATCCGCCGTTTGGACGGGGGTGGTGCTCTTCTCAACAATCAGCTTGTAGCCATCTAAATTGGCGGCGATGGTCCTGCCCGCCGACTCGATGCGCGAGAGGTCCGCGCTGCCGTTCTCCCGCTGGGGCGTGCCCACGCACACCATCAGAACGGTGGAGCGGCGCGCGGCGGCGGCCCCGTTCGGCGCGACCTGAAACTTGCCGGTGTCCAATCCCTTGCGGAGCAGCAGGTCCAGGCCCGGCTCGTAGAAGGGGGCGCGGCCCTCGGCGATTCCCCTAGCCTTGGCGTCGTCGTCATCGGCCCCAACGACGCTCCACCCCAGGTCGGCCAGCCCCAAGGCCGTTGGGAGACCCACGTGGCCAAGGCCGATTACGCCAATGGTCAAGTCCTTCAACTCATCCAAACTCGTACCCCTTGCGCCCCTCGGGAGAGGGATCGTAGCAGACCAAAGGCTATTATAAGCTAAGTCGCTGAATAAATCCCCTACCCACGCCCAAAAGCCCGTCGAAAAGGCCAAATCACGGTGAAGGGCCGCGCCAGCCCCGTCGTCCCGCCGGCGCAGGGCCACAGGCCGGCATGATGAGATGCCTCGTCACCGGGGGCTGCGGCTTCATCGGCTCCCACCTGGTTGACGGGCTGATAGAGGCCGGGCACCAAGTGGCGGTCCTAGACGACATCTCCACCGGCGACAAGTCCTTCCTAAACCCCGCCGCGTCTCTAATAGAGGGGTCCATAACCGACGCCAACCTGGTCAGTTCGGCGGCTCAAGGCGTCGACTGGTTGTTCCACGCCGCCGCCCTGCCGCGGATAGCCAGGTCCGTCGACGACCCCATCGGAACTCACCTCGTAAACGTTACGGGAACCCTCAACGTGTTGCAGGCGGCCCGTGAGAGGGGCGTCGCCAGGGTCATCAACTCCTCATCATCCAGCGTGTACGGCGACCAGCCCTCCAACCCGGTGAACGAGGACATGGCCCCCAACCCGAAGTCGCCCTACGCCCTACAGAAGCTCGCCGGCGAGCTGTACGCCTCCATGTTCGCGGGACTGTTCGGACTGCGGATAGTCTCGCTCAGGTACTTCAACGTCTACGGGCCGCGGCAGCCGGCAGAGGGGGACTACGCCCTGGTCATCCCCCGGTTCCTGCGCCTACGCGACCAGGGGAAGCCCCTCACCATCTACGGGAACGGCTCCCAGACCCGCGGCTACACCCACGTGTCCGACGTGACGCGGGCCAATCTGTTGGCGGCCCGCGCCGACCTCCCCCCGGCGTCCCACCTGGTCCTCAACATCGGCCCCGGGGAGGAGACTTCGGTGAACGACATAGCGGCGATTACGGGCGGCGTGGTGGAGCGCATAGTCCCCAACCCCAGGGCCATGTTCGAAGAGATGCGCAAGTCCGCCGACTACTCCAAGGCCAAGGCGGCCATCGGCTGGGAGCCGCTGGTCCCGCTGGAACAGGGCCTGCGCCAACTGCTGTAGCCAGCAGCCCTCCCGCTTATCCGCCTTTCCCCTTCGCCCTTTTCGGCATATCCGCCGCCCGTGGCGCGCCGCCATCCCCTCCACGCCCGGAGACCCTACCCCGTTGACGCCTGTATGAACGCGCTGGGCGTGGTCAAGTCGTCCTCAGACACGCCCCGAAATCTGGGGGACGGCCTCTCCCGGGGGACGGCAGGCTCAGCCTTGGCCCTAACCAGGCTCCTAATCTCGAAACCGCGCTTCTCCAGCAGGCCCACGTGGGTCGACAAAGGCTCCCGGTTCAACAGGTAGGGCCTGCGTCCGCAAATCAGCTTCCACGTAGCGTCCCGGTAGGCCCAGTGGCCGTTCCACCCGATGGCCAGACCGTGAGACTTAAAGTCTATTTCATGGGAGACGTAACCACCCGGCTTCAGCCACAGCTTCATGGCTCCGTAGGCGGTGGACAGGTCATCCACGTGCTCCATCACCGCCTGCGAGCACACCACGTCCACGCTCCCCGCCTCCATAACGCCCGCGTCCGACCAGGGGGTCTTGTAGCTAATCATCGAGTCCCGCCCTCCCATATTGAGGATAGACTCCCTGATAAGCTTCAGCCTGTCCTCGGCCAAAGCGGTGCTCAGGCGGGCCTCATCCAGAATTTGGGCGGGAAAGTCGTAGGTCTCAACCGGCGGTCTTACCTTAGGAAACTCATCGTTGTCGGGAATCGGCTCCCGGCGACGAAACAGACCCACCAACTCGTCGAATATCTGAAGGTTCTTCGTAGGATTGGCGAACTCCACTAGGTCAAGGGCGTAGTACCTTTCGGAACCCGACAGCAGGGCGGCCAGACCCATCCCCAGCGAGTCGCCCGGCCCCATCTCTACGACGGTCGCGGGCCGGGTGTTAAGTCCGCTCTTATCGGCGTGGACTAGGTGGCGCAGCCAAACGGAGTAGCAGTACCGGGCCGAATTAGACCCGCCGCCCTCTCCACCCCTAACGCCGCGCCGCAAGCGGACCAGCAAAGGCCCCAGGACCGGCGCCATAGTGGCCAACCCGTAGGCTGCCTGCTTAACCCTCACGTGAAAACTCCCCTAAGCCGAGTCACCCTGGTTGGACTCCCCCTTCCGCCTGCGGCCCTCGCGCAGATACAAATGCCACCAACGGAATCATACCCGCCCCAACGATGAAGTAGCAAGCGCCGCCTGTTCTAGGCCACCGCGCCTCTTTTCCATCATTCCCGTGAAAACAGGAATCCGCCCCCTCCCCCCTCTGGGGTGGACGCCTACCATAGGCGGCATATCTCCCGCCCGTGGCGCGCCGCCATCCCCTCCCCCGTCCGTCATTCCCGCGAAGGCGGGAATCCATCCCAATCCCCACCGGCTCTTAACAAGCGCCCCTTGTTATGATAGGCTCACCCTCACAAACACCAACAGGACTGTCAATGCCCACCCTCGACTGGAAAGGCAAGCACCACGTATACGCCCACCACCTCAGCGTGCCATACCGCCCCCTAGTTCCCGACGCTTCTAAGTCCGTTCGCCCCCCCCCCCCCGAACAAGAGTTCTAACGATTCGCAAACCCCAACGGCCGGCTCCCCCGACGACAACCTAATAATCCACGGCGACAACCTCCACGCCCTCAAGGCCCTGCTGCCCCGCTACGCCGGCCGCGTCAACTGCGTGTACATTGACCCGCCCTACAACACGGGCAACGAGGGGTGGGCGTACAACGACCGGGTGAACAGCCCCCTGATGAAGGCGTGGCTGAAGGAGAACGGCCCCGTGGACGGGGAGGACCTGGAGCGCCACGACAAGTGGCTCTGCATGATGTGGCCCCGCCTCCAACTCCTCCGCGAACTGCTGTCCGACGACGGCGTTATCTTCGTATCCATTGACGACAACGAGCAGCATCACCTCCGTATGCTCATGGACGAGGTGTTTGGCGAGGAGAATTTTCTCTCAGCGTTTCATTGGAGGAAAAAGGGCACCTCTACTAATGTTAGGGGGGCAGATGTTAGTTCTGTGACCGACTATCAAATCTGCTACAGAAAATCAGCTTCTGCGTCTCTTAACCAGCGTGTAACTCGGAAAGAAACGCGCAAGTATCCAAATAGCGACGCAGAGGGATGTTATAGAACTACGATTATAGAGAAAAAGAATATCGGGTCATATGCACGTGGGACTATGCAATTTCAGATACTTGGACATTACCCTCGTGAAGGCCGTAGATGGCAAATTGGACAGAATACCGCAAGGAAATTAGAGCAAAGGAATCGGTTCGTCAGTGATAACGGGGTAGTAAAGCTCAAAATTTATGACTTTGAAGATAAAGACACTAGATCGGCGAATCCTTCTCTACTTCCTGAGAGTTGCGGGAGTAGTGACAGTGCAAACAAGTCACTAATTAGGATTCTAAATGACATTGGGTTTGAAACTCCGAAACCTGTTGAGCTAATTGCACATTTGCTCAGAATGGCCACTGACAAAGACGCCCTCGTCCTAGACTCCTTCGCGGGTTCCGGGACAACCGCCCACGCCGTCCTGGCCCTCAACAAGGCCGACGGCGGCAGCCGCCGATTCATCCTAGTCGAGTGCGAGGAGTACGCCGACGCCATCACCGCCGAGCGGGTCCGCCGCGTCATCCGGGGCGTCCCCGCCGCCCGCGACCCGGCCCTCAAGGAGGGGCTGGGCGGCTCCTTCACCTACTGCGAGTTGGGCCAACCCATTCAGGTGGACGGGATGCTCAACGGCGAGGCCCTTCCCACCTTCTCCACCCTCGCCGCCCACCTGCTCCACACCGCCTCCGGCGTCTCCGCCGGGGCCGAGGCCCTGGAACGCCGGGGCCGGGACGGCCTCTTCTACAGCAGCGCCAACGTCGACTACCACCTCCTCTACGAGCCCCGCGCCGGCTGGCTCTCCAGCCCCGACGCCATGCTCAACGAGGAGCGGGCCAAGCGCATTTCCGCCGCCGCCAAAAAGAGGGGCAGGAAGGCCGTTGTCTTCGGGCCAGGCAAGTATATCGGCCAGCGGCAGCTTTCCGGCATGGGCATAGTCTTCTGCCAACTGCCCTACGAAATGCACCGGGCCGGCCAGTAGGCGGCCACGGGTGGAACTGAAGCAGTACCAGTCCGCCGCCCTCGACTCCTTTGGCCGGTGGCTGGACGCCCTGAAGGAGGCCCAAGCCCAGTCGGAGAAGACCATCGCCATCCTCGAAAAGGAGGGTCTCGACGTCCCTAGCGAGACTCGCAACTACCCCAGGACGGCCTGGCGGCAGCTGACCGGAGCCGGCGGCGCGGCCAAGACCGCCGGGGAGTACGTGAGCCGCGCCGATGACGCCGGGCGGCCCATCCCCCACGTCTGCTTCAAGGTTCCCACCGGCGGCGGGAAGACGCTGTTGGCCGCCGCCGCCCTGGAGCGCCTGGGCCGGCAGACGGGCTTGACCCTGTGGATAACCCCAACCAAGGCCATATACCAGCAGACCATGATCGCCCTGAAGAACCGGGAGTCCCCCTACCGGCAGATGCTGGAGCGGGCCAGCGGCGGCAGGGTGAAGCTCTTGGAAAAGGACGACCCCTTCACGAGGGACGACGTCGTCAGCTACCTGTGCGTCATGCTGCTGATGCTGCCCGCCGCCAACCGGCAGAAGGGACGGGAGTTCCTGCGCATGTTCCGCGACTCCGGGCGGTATCCTACGCTGTTCCCGGACAGCGACGACGCCCTCTCCGACGGACGGCTCTTGGAACGGCATCCCGACCTGGAGCGCGCCGGCGAGAACGGGCCTGTCAAGCACAGCCTCTTCAACGTATTCAAGACGCTGCGGCCCGTGGTGATCCTCGACGAGGCCCACAAGGCCTACGGCGCCGCCAAGGGGGAGGCCAACCAGGAGTTCGTCCGCTCCGTCAACCGCCTGGACCCCAGCCTGGTCATCGAGCTTTCCGCCACCCCCAACCGCGGCGTCAGCAACCTGCTGGTGGACGTCACCGGCGTGGAGTTGAAGCAGGAGGAGATGATAAAGTTGCCGGTGCAGGTGAACTCCTTCACCAACAACGACTGGCGCCACACCCTCGCCCAGGCCTACGACCAGTTGGAGGGGCTGGACGCAGAGGCCCAGTCCCTCCAGCACAGCGAGAACCGCTACATCCGACCCCTGGCCGTGGTGAGGGTGGAGCGAACCGGCAAAGACCAGCGCGACGGCGAGCGGGTCCACGCCGAGGACGTGCGGGAATGCCTGGTCCAGGACCTGGGCGTTCCCGCCGGAGCCGTGGCCGTCAAGTCATCGGAACTGGACGAACTGGGCGGCGCCGACCTGCTGTCGGAGCTCTCGCCGGTGCGGTGGGTTATCACCAAGTCGGCCCTCATGGAGGGGTGGGACTGCCCCTTCGCCTATATGCTGGTCATGCTGGACAACACCAAGGCCCAGCGGGCCATCACCCAGCTGGTGGGGCGCGTCTTAAGGCAGCCCTACGCCCGCCGCTCCAAGCGGGAGGCCCTGGACCAGTGCTACGTCTACTGCTCCAGCGCCGACGTGGGAACGGCTGTCCAGCAGGTCAAGAACGGCCTGGAGCGCGAGGGGCTTACGGGCCTCGGCGACATGGTCACGGCGGCCTCCGGCGACCTCCAGCGCGTCACCGCCCACCGGCGCAAGCAGTTCCAAGGCAAGGACATCTTCCTGCCCCTGGTGCTCCACGCCAAGGGCAATGAGTGGGTGGAGTTGGACTACCACCGGCACATCCAGGCCGCCATAGACTGGGACGCCATAAAGGCCCCGGATTCCCAAAGCGTTCTCACCGGCTGGAACAGACCCGCCTGGCAATCGGCCATCGTTGACGTGGGCGGCGACGCCCCCACCTTCCACCCCGACCGCGAGTTGATAGTCGACAAGTCGGTGAGCATCGGCTGGCACGCCCGCCGCCTTTCCGACCTTGTGCCCAACCCCTGGCAGGCCGCGCGCATGGCCCAAGAGTTGCTGGCCGGGCTGCGAAAGGGCGGCCATACCGGCGACGACATCTACGACAACCGCTCCTACCTCGCCCACGAGCTGCGGAAACACGTGGCCGCCGAGGTGGAGAAGCAGGCGGAACTGGTCTTCCGCCGCAAGCTGCAAGAGGGCCTGATACGGTTCGACCTGGAAACGGGCCGCCCCAGCTTCCGCATGGTCGAACGGTACGAAATGCCCGCCTCCCAGCACTCGGGGCTGCTGGCCCGCAGAAACGGCCACGAACCCATTCAAATCAGCCTGTTCGAACCCATCTATACGGGGCAGTTCGACTCGGATCTGGAGCGCAAGTTCGCCCGCTACCTCGACGAGCAAAAGGCCCTAAGCTGGTGGCACCGGGTAGCCGTGCGGCAGCGCGGTGAGTACTACCTGCGCGGGTGGAAGCAGGAACGCATCTGGCCCGATTTCGTGGCCATGGCCGGCGAGACCAACGGAAAGCCCCACGTCTTGGTCTTTGAGACCAAGGGCGAGCACCTACGCGGCAACGACGACACCGATTACAAGCGCAGCGTGCTGGACACCCTGGAAAAGGCCTTCAACTGCGGGACCATGACCGTCCGGGACGGCCCCGCCAAGGGGACCTTTCGCCTGGTCTTCAACGAGGAGGAGTTCCACACAACAACGGCTAACCTGGTCCACGCCTACACCCCCCGCTCTTAGAGACCCGAGGCCGCGCGCCGGAAGTGACGGAAAGGGGGGGCGGGAATGGACGGGAGGGGGGCGCGGGCTGACGGCATTCCCCACTCCCTCCCCCCAAGAAAGGCCCGACGCCAAGTTGATTCCCGCGCCCGTTACCGATACTATAGAGGTCAACGCTATTTAGGAGCAGCGACGACATGCCACAAACTCAAGTAGCCAAGGGACGGGCCTTCACTTACCTGGACAATCTCGGCCGAATCGGCGTATCCGGCACCACCTTCTGGCACCCCGTGGGGCTGGGTCGGGGCCAGGATGACGCGCTGTACGTGCTCAACTGGGGCAACGAGTTCAGCAGCAGCACGCGCATCACCAAGTGCACGCTAACCACACAGGAATTCATCAGAGACATCGGAACCACAGGCGACGGTGACGGCGAATTCCTCTGGCCCGGCGGCCTGGCCGTCGACTCGCAGGAGAACCTCTACGTCACCGACCAGGCGGCCAGCAAGGTGGTTATGTTCACCAAGGATGGCGACTTCCTGGGGAAGTGGGGCGTTAAGGGCTGCGGCGAGGGCCAGTTCCACATGCCCACCGGCATCGCCCTTGACCCGGACGGGAACCTCTGGGTCGTGGACAGCCGCAACCACCGCGTCCAGCGATACACCAGGGACGGGCAGTTCCTGGGGCAGTTCGGGCAAGGCGGCTCCTGCGAGGGCTGCTTCGACCAGCCCTGGGGCGTGGCCGTCGACTCCGAGGGCAGCGTATACGTGGCCGACTGGGGCAACAACCGGGTCCAAAAGCTCTCCCCCGAGGGCGAGCATCTGGCCACCTTCGGCCAGTCAGCCCACCGGGAGGCCAACGTGGACCACCCCAGCGCGGTGGCCGTGGACGCCGACGGCGACGTGTACGTGGCCGACTGGGGCAACGAGCGGGTGGTGGTCTATGAGCCCGACGGGACCTTCCTGGCCAGCATCATCGGCGACGCCATCAACCTGTCGCGGTGGGCGCAGGACGCCGTCGACGCCAACCCCGACCTGAAGAAGGCGCGGGACCGGGTCGACCTGGAACCCGAATGGCGGCTGAGAAGGCCGGCGGCCCTCCACGTGGGCGCCGACTACAAGATACTGATAGGCGAGGCCCAGCACATGCGGGTGCAGGTGTACGAAAAGGAGCCGAACTTTCAGGAGGCCCAGTTCAACCTTTAGGCCCGCCGCTCGGCTAGACCCTAGTGTTGCGGCGGGGCCGCGTCCGCTTGCCGTTTAGCATCGTTCCTATCAGGGTGTAGCGGACGCCGTACTGGTACGTCACCAGCAGCAGGGCCGGGGCCGTCACGCATAATAGCAAGAACTTGAGGTGGACGCTGACGGGCCAGTCCTGCAAGAGCAAGACGCCCACGAATATAAGCGGCAGGTGCCACAGATACAGCCAGTAGGACGAGTCCGACAGGTATCGCACCCAAGGCCGCTCCCGCATGGCTATCCACCGGAACAACCCAATCATGCCCAGGGACATCATCCAGGCGTAGGCGGCCTGTATCACGGCGCTCACGGCCCACACCCACTCGCCCTCCGCCTCGTACAGGCCCAGTCCAACCAGGAATAGGAACATGGCGGGAAGCATGGCGACCACCCACCAGTTGGGCATCTCGATATTCCGCCGGTAAGCGAAGGCCCCGAAGGCAAAGAAGAGGGCGTAGTAGCCCAGCACCACCGGGTCCACCAGCAACCCTTCCGACGTGTCGGGGCCGAACACATCCTCCGACATGAGCAGTTGGGGAACAAGGACCAACGGGACGGCCAGCCACCACAGCTTGTGGGTGAACCCGACGCCCAAGCGGGCCGCCACTATGAACAGGGCCGCCAGCCACAGCAGAATCCATAGGAACCACAGGTGGTCAAAGCTCTGGGTCCACGCCAGCAGCAGGTCAGTAAGGGGCGGCTCACCCTCGCGGAACAGCCAGGCGTCCAGGGGCAGGATGGTGAAGCAGCCAATGAGGAGGGGCAGGCCGATGCGCTTGAGCCGGTGGACTCCCAGGGAGCGCAGCCCGCGCCTCTGCCACAGCATGGCGGTGAAGAACCCGCTCAGCAGGAAGAACACCGGCATACGGAAGCCGTGGATGCCAAGCAGCAGTATGGCGTAAAAGTCGCCGCCGTCCGCGGCCTGGGCGTCCTCCTCCTCGTAGACCGGCCACAACTCCGGGATGAAGAAGATGGCGGCGTGGAGAACTATGCCCAACAGCATCGCCACCGCGCGTAGGGCGTCTAGGTCATGAAACCTTGGCGCGCCGCCGCCGGCCTGCGACGCCGGGTCGCCCGCCTGTTCCGGAGTCTGGGGCCGGGTCTCCTCACGCCCGCCGTTGGGCTGGTTCACGGCTTGCGGCGTGGCGCGATGGCCCGGCCAAGGGCCAAGCTACCGGTAGTCCTCGGCCCGGCTTCGCGGCTCAAACCCAATCACCTCTTTGGCGCGCCCCAAGTCCCGGTAGCCGTACCTGTTATCCGACACGGCGTAAAACACGTCAAAGCGCACGTCCTCGCCGGCCTCTATGCACCGCTCAATCATCTGCGCCGCGTCGTCGTGGCTGCACCACACCGCAAAGGTGCGGCTGGGCCCCGGCCGGTCCGTCTCGGGTATCCATCCGAAGCGCACGCATAGGGCCGAAATCCCGTAGGCGTCGGAGTAGTGCCGCGCTAGGGCTTCCCCCCAAATCTTGCTGCACCCGTAGATGGAGTTGGGACGATGGGGCGTTTCGTGAGTCAGCATGGGCCAGGAAGGAGGCAGCTTGTCGTACTCACCGTTCTCAAGCTCCCTCCAAGGCGACTCCTGGGTATAGCCCAGAATCACCGAGCCGCTGCTGGCGAAGATGACCCGCTTGACGCCGGCCTGCCTAGCCGCCTCGAAGACGTTGTAGGTCCCCAAAACGTTGCGGTCTATAATGTCCCTTGCGTTCTCGCCCTCGCTCAAGGCCGCGGCCAGGTGCACCACCGTCTCCTGACCCTCAAAGCTGGGACGGATGGACTCGAAGTCCGTTATGTCCGCGGCCACGCACCGGACGCCTTCCATGGGGTTCCGGTTAAGGGCCGTGAAGTCGTACTTGTGGCCCAAACGCTTCAGGGCCGCCCGCCCAATCTTCCCGCTCATGCCGGTGACAAGAACCTTCTTCATAATGGCTGCTCCTCTGTTTTAAGGGTAGAGAATGGGATACCCGCCCGTGTCCTCCAGCTTGGGCCAGGTCCTGGACGCGTACACCGGGTAGGTCTGCCGGTACACGTGCACGATGGCCCTAAGCTCCGGGATGGGGTTCGGGTGGTCGTCAACTCGCAGGTCCAGATGGGGGTTGGCGTCAATGCGCTTCCAGTGAACCTGGATGGCCGCAGACTGCCGCCCCCGGTTGTCTCCGCCGGTGGCTTGGGCGGCCTCCAGGCAGCGCAGGAGACGCTCCTCCAGCGGGAGGCCGCTCTCCTCAGTGGCCTCGAATTCGTCGCCCAGGGCCTGGACCACGGCGGGACCCACCATGGTGTTGGCCCCGCAGGCGTAGTTGACCCCGGTGCGGCTGCCAAACCAGGGCATGGCCGCCGGGCTGCTGTAGGCCGCCGGCGTCCCGGCGCGGTCGATGAGGCTGTACTGCCCCTTGCCGTCGCTCACCTTTATCAGGGCCTCAAGGGCCACCGGGGCGGGGAATCCGAGTTCCAGCAGGGCAATGCCGCGTCGCCTCTGGATTTCGTGGCTGCTGAAACCCACCATGCCCACCTCCCCCAGGCCCCGCAGCACCCGGGAGCCAACGCCTATGTTCTTGGTCGCCACCGCGCCGCCGAACTGCCCGGTTCGAGGGTCGTAGCCAACTATGGTCATCGTCATAAGCCTATCTCCCCCACTCCCGTGTTGTCAGACATCCTGTCCGCTTAACTGCCGTTCCTTCTCGCCTTCAGTGAGGGCACGGGCCATACGGATATCCACGCCCTGCTGCGACGCCAAGTCGTCATAGACCGCGGCGGCCTGGGCCCTGTCCCTTCCCTCAAAGGCTATCACCATGTCGGGGGTATCCTCAGTCCAGTAAATGCTGAGAATCCGGCCGCCGTGGGTCTCTATGAGGGCACGGGCCGCCCTGCCGACGGCCAGCGCGTCGCCGCCGGACTTCCCGCCATCTCTGAAACTGACCATTCCTATGTACGTAGGCACGAAAGCCTCCTTATTACGATGCTGTTAGCCGCTACTGAGCGATGTAGCCTCCGTCTATGACGAGGGCCGACCCGGTGACGTAGGACGACTCGTCGGAGGCGAGGTAGAGGACCCCGTAGGCCACCTCCGCCGGCTCCCCAAGCCGTCCCATGGGAGTCAGGGCCAGGACTCGCCTTCCCCGCTCCGGGTCCGCGAACCCATCGCTGAGCATGGGCGTGTTGATAGGCCCCGGGTGCACCGAGTTGACGCGTATCCCGTCTTTGGCGTGGCGCAGGGCGGCGGACATGGTGAATATGTGCACCGCCCCCTTGGAGGCGTTATAGGCGGGATTGCCGGTGTCGCTGCCCACCAGCCCCATCTGAGACGATATATTTATGATGGAACCGCCGCCGTTCCTCTGCATCTCCGGGATTGCCGCCTTGGTCCCCAGGAAGACCCCCTTGGCGTTGACCGCCATCACCCGGTCCCACTCGGCGGCCGTGGTGTCAAGGACACCTCCGCTTGCCGAGACGCCGGCGTTGTTCACCAGGATATCCAGCTTGCCGAACCTGCCCACCGTCGCGGCGACGGCTTGGCGCCACGACTCCTCGCTGGCCACGTCAAGGGTCACGAACAGCGCCTCGCCGCCATTGGCCGCTATCTCCTCGGCCACCGCGCGGCCCAACTCCTCGCGCAGGTCCCCCAGCACAACCTTGGCCCCTTCCTTGGCGAAGAGCCGCCCCTCCTCCGCCCCCATCCCCCGAGCGCCCCCGCTTATGAGCGCAACCTTGTCCTTTAGTCTCATTGGACTCTCCTTTCCTCGTCACCCATCAATAACGCCTTCAAGTAATCATCCCGCCCCTCTTTTTCGTCATTCCCGCGAAGGCGGGAATCCATCCCCCGGCATCCCGGTCTGCCATGACCAAGGCGCCGGCCTACTCCGGCAGCCTTCCAACAGTCTCCTCAATGGGAGGGCGCCTAAGATACCAACCCGTCGCCTGCTCATAAGCGTAGGCAGTCCGGAAGAGCAGGCCCTCCTCCATCCTGCGGCCCATCAACTGTAGACCCACGGGCAGCCGGTTGTCCACAGCGAAGCCGCAGGGAACGGAAATCGCCGGGGTTCCCGCGAGGCTGGCCATGCCGTTTATGTAAACCGCGCGGGAGCGGGCGGGGACCTCCCTGCCCCTGATGACCGCCGTGTCTGCGTCGCAGCGGTCGTTGAGGGTGCCGCCCGTGGGCAGGGCTATGACGTCCACCTCCCTAAACGCGGCGGCAAGCTCCTGCCCGATGACAGCCGACTGCTCAAGCCCAGCGAGATACTCGGCGAATGGCTGCTCCCTCCCCTGCTCTATGCCCTGCCGGACTTCGGGCCAGCCCTCAATGGTCTCCGCGCTGAAGTTCCGCGTCCAGTAGACGCAGGACTCCGGAAGGCTGATCTTGAAGTGGGCCGCCCGCGTCTCGGCGGCCAAGGGCAGCGACACCCGGCTAACCCGGCATCCCAACCCCTCCAGGACACCTATCGCCTCTCTGACCAGCTCCTCCACCTCCTCCGTCTCGCGCTCCCAAATCCACCGGTCCGACGGGACACCCACCCGCACACCTCGCGCCCCGCTCCGCAGACCGGAAAGGTAGTCCGGCGCCGGCGCGTTGACGCTTACCGGGTCCTTGGGGTCAAAGGCCGACAGGGTCTGGGCCGCCAAGGCGTTGTCCTCCACCGTCTTGGTCAGAGGCCCCGCCTGGTCGTAGCTCCACGCGGGGGCCAGGACACCGTGGCGGCTGACGCGCCCGAAGGTGGCCCGCAGCCCCACCAGGTTGCAGTTGGCGGCGGGATGGCGCACGGAGCCGCCGGTGTCGGTGCCTATGGACAGCAGCCCCAGCGAGGCGGCCACCGCCGCCCCGGAGCCGCTGCTGGAGGTGCCCCGGGCTCCTGCTGATGTCCCACGGATTGCGGCAGTCGATAAGCCCGTCGCCGCGGCCTATCTGCGAGTACACCTTGCCTATCAGAACGGCCCCCGCGTCCTCCAGAAGCCTGCGGACCGTCGCGCTCCTCCTGCGGTTCAAAGTCCAACAGCCGCGGATGCCCGTAGGTGGTGCGGATGCCCTTGGTGGCTATCACGTCCTTCAGCGTAAAGGGGATGCCGTGGAGGGGGCCTCGGAGCCGGCCCGCCGCGGCCTCCTGTTCCAACCTGCGTGCCTCCTTCAGGGCGTGGTCACCGCTCACCGTTATGAAGGCCTTCAGCGTTGGGTCCAACCGCTCAACGCGCTCCAAGGTGGCCTGAACAAGCTCCACCGGAGACAGCCGGCCATCCCCGATGAGGCGGCTCATATCCATGATAGACGCGACGCTCAGGTCCAACCCGGCCACTAGACACCCTCCCTTGCGACTCACCAAAGTTATTGCCCCCATCATGCCCTGTCAATAGCGGCGCAAGCAACCCCTGAATAGCGTTGGGAACCGCGCGCCCTTGTTTGCGTCCTGCCTAGAGGTTAGAATGGCCCCGTGCCAGCCTCAGGAGAGGCCCCTAGACGCGGAAGGCGTCGGGCGAAGCCAGAGGTCCTGCATGCGGATGAAGGGAATGGTGGCCATGGTCACCGGCGCAAGCCGGGGCTTGGGAAGGCCATCGCCTTGGCCTACGCGTCCGAGGGGGCGATAGTGGCCCGCCTGCTCCAGGCCCAACTCCACAGCCGGCCTGCCGGGGACGGCTTCGGAAACCGCGCCGAGATACAGGCCATGGGCGGCGAGGCCCTTGGCATTGCCTGCGACGTCACCCAAGAAGCCCAGGTGAAGGCGGCTGTGGAGTTGGTGGTGGAACGCTACGGGCGCATCGACGCCCTGGTGAACAACGCCGGGCTGATGATAATCGGCGAGCCGTTCCTCGAAATCGACCCCCACAGGTGGGACAGGCTGATGTCCGTCAACGTCACCGGCCCCTACCTGTGCTGCCGGCACGTTCTCCCCGTAATGATGAAGCAGCGCAAAGGAAGCGTAATCAACATCGGCTCCAGGATGGGGTTGGAGGTCATGCGCGGCGGCGGGGACGGCCTACAAGCGCCAGCAAGGCCGCCCTTCACATGTTCAGCCACGCCCTGGCCGAGGAGGTGCGGGGGCACAACGTCGCCGTCAACGTGCTTAGCCCCGAAGCCTCCGAAGCGAGGGGTCGTGGGCCATACCCTGGAACCGCGCCAACTGGGACGCGCGCATCGAACCGCCGACAACGGCCCCTGCGCCGTCTATCTGGCCTGCGTGAACGCCGGAACGATGACGGGGTCAATACGTTCACGTCCGACGGCTTCGGCAAGACCTGGGGACCCGGCGTCAGTCCATAGAGAACCGGTTGAGCGGTCTTGAGTTCCCCCCATAACGACCTGCTGCTGAGGCTCAAGGCCACCGTCGGCCGCGAATCGGTCTTCACCGCCCCCGAAGAGGTGGGGCGCGCCGCCATCCGCATGTACTCCCAGGCCATCCAAGACCCCTAACCCCCTCTACACGAACGACGAGTCCGCCCGCGCGGTGGGCCTGAAGGAGGTCATGGCCCCGCCCCACGCTGATATGCGACTCCTTTCAAGCCCTTGGCCCCGGCGTCGACGAGACCGGCCATCCGGTCGCCCTTGCCCCGGAGGGGGCCATCGCGCCGCTGCGGGCCGGAAATGAGTACGAGTTCTTCCAACCCGTCCATCCCGGCGACGTCATCACCCTGCGACGCAAGGTTAAGCGGGTGTGGGAGAAGGAGGGACGTTCCGGCGCCCTCATATTCCAGCAGGTCGAGAACACCTACTACAACCAGCGAAGGGAGGCTCTGGCCAGGAACAACGAACTCCTTTACTACGCGCCCGCCCAATCGCCCACCGGACGCGAGACCCCTTGACGACCGCAGCGGCCGGAGCTAAATGGTTTGAGGACGTGCGGGTTGGCGAACCCCTGCCCCCGGTGGAGAAGCGCGTCAGCCTGGTCAACATGGTGGCCTACGGCGCGGCCACTTGGGACTTCGTACGTCTCCACTACGACGCCGCCTACGCTCAGAGACTCGGATTCCCGGCGCCGCCGGTTGATGGGGCAGATGCTTGGCGCCTTTCTGGCCCAGTTGGTCCAGGACTGGGCCGGCCCAAGGAGCCGCCTATGGAAGCTCAGCTTTCAAAACCGGGCCGCCGTCTTTGAGGGGGATTCCGTTATCTGTCGCGGCGCGGTCAGGGCCGCCCGGCGCGTGGAGGGGCGCAATCTGGTGGAGTGCGACCTTTGGATCGACAACCAGCAGGGCGTCACCGTGGTGAGGCCGGCCAGCGCCACCCTCCTAATGCCATCCAGACGGGAGGAGGCATGACTACGAAGCGAGTAATACGCCCCCTGGACTACCCTTGGGACCCCGGTTTCGACTTCCAACCCTACTCTCTGGCGGTGGAGCGCAACGGCCTGCTGTGCGTCTCCGGTCTGACGGCGGAAACCCACGACCCCGCTCGCGGCAGGCGCGTCGTCAACAGCACGGACTTGGTTGAGCAGACGGAGGTTATATTCCAAAAGATGGGGGCCATTCTCAACGCCGCCGGATACAGCTTTGAAGACGTGGTCTACACCGTCGACTACGCCTTGGAGGCGGCCATGCCCGGCTATCGCGCCAGCGGCGCGGTGCGGCGGCGCAGCTTTGGCCCCAGTATGCCGGCGTCGGTGGGGGTAATCGTAGACGGGATTCCCAACTCATCCTCCCTCCTCACCGTCAGCGCAACGGCCATGCGCGGCGGCAGGGAAAAGCGTGGCGTCTTTCCTGAGGGAACGCCCACGTGGGAGCGATACCGGTCGCGGACCTTCTGGCCGGGATTCTTCGTGGGCGACGACTGGTTCTGGCTCTCAGGCTCCACGGGCAAGACCTACGACGAGGCAACCGGCCAAGAGGCCTACCCCCCAGGAATAATCAGCCAGGCGCAGGCCATCTGGCGCGGCGCGCTGGGCCAGGTGATGAGGGACGCATCGGTGGACGCGGCGCGAACGGCCAAGACCTTCGACTATATCCACCCCGCCGGTCTTGAGGAGTACGCCGGCGCTCAGGCGGTCCGGGGGTCTTGGACTCGCGGAGGGGAGACCGCCTCCACCAGTCTGGTGATCTCGCGCCTCTTGCACAGGGAGGCCATGCTGGAAACCGACGCCCTTTGCTACCTCGGCGAGGACAGGGAGGTCATCAGGGTGCCGGGCTGGCGGGAACGGGCGAGGGGAACCCCAACGCCGCCCGCCGCCGTGCGCTGCGGCAAGCTCCTGTTCTGCTCAGGCCAAGGCCCCGTGGACCATGCCACCGGCGACCTGGTGGGACGGGGTGACTTTGAGGCCCAGATGTGTCAGACCTACGAGAATTTGTTCCAAGTCCTTCAAGCGGCGGGAGCCGGGGCGGGGGACGTGGTGAGAACCTTGGAGTTCACCGACCCGCAGAACGCCTACCGCCAAGACATCCTCAGCGAGGCACGGCGCCGGGCCTTCGGCGACTCCCTGCCCGCCGTAACCACGATAACGGCCAACCAGGTCCTTCCAACGGGGGCGAACTTCGGAATGGAGGCGTGGGCCGTCCTGGAGTAGCGGATATGCTGGACTACTATCGAATACTGGATGAGCTATCGCCGGAGGAGCGTCAGGTGCAGGCCGCGGCTCGCGAGTTCCTGGAGGGGCGGGTTATGCCCAACGTGAGCGGGTGGTGGGAGGAGGAGACCTTTCCCGAAGGGCTGGCAGTGGAACTGGGAAGACAAGGATTTCTGGGCGCGACCCTCCCGCCGGAGCACGGGGGAGCCGGGATTTCCAGCGCGGCCTACGGGCTCCTCATGTACGAGCTTGAGCGGGCGGATTCGGGGCTTCGCAGCTTCGCCAGCGTTCAGAGCGCGCTGGTGATGCACCCCATTTACGCCTACGGCTCCGAGGAGCAGAAGTCCCGTTACCTGCCCAAGATGGCCAAGGGGGAGCTTGTGGGGTGCTTCGGCCTCACGGAGCACGAGGGCGGCTCCGACCCCGGAGCCATGACGACCCGCTCCCACAGGGACGGCGGCTGCCACGTGCTGAACGGCGCCAAGATGTGGATTTCCAACGGCAGCATCGCCGACGTCGCCCTGATTTGGGCCAAGGACGAGGAGGACGCGGTGCGCGGGTTCCTGGTTCCCACCGACAGCCCCGGCTTCAGGGCCAACGTCATCAAGCGCAAGATGAGCCTCCGCCTGTCGGTGACCAGCGAACTGGTCCTGGACGAAGTGCGGGTCCACGAGTCCCAGGTCCTGCCCAACGTCAAGGGGATGCGCGGCCCCCTCTCCTGCCTAACGCAGGCGCGCTACGGCATCGCATGGGGCGCCCTGGGCTGCCTGGAGGCGGTCTATTCGGAGGCGCTGAGGTTTGCCCTGAGCCGCGTCACCTTCCAAAAGCCCATAGCCGCGCGGCAGCTTGTCCAGGCCAAACTTGCGGGGATGCTGGCCCGGCACACCCAGGGCCTGACCCTGGCCTGGCGGTTGGCCCGGCTGAAGGACCAGGGCAGGATGGACTACAACCAGGTATCCCTGGCCAAGCGCGAGAACGTGCGCGCCGCCTTGGAGGGGGCCAGGACCGCCCGCGAGATTCTGGGGGCCAGCGGCATCACCTTGGAGCACGACTCCATACGCCACATGCTGAATCTGGAGACGGTGGACACCTACGAGGGGACCTACGACATTCACACGCTGGCCCTTGGCCGGGAGATAACGGGGCACAACGCCTTCGGGTGACGGGTCTCGCCGGCGCGTTAGGCTAAGCCACGTCGTAGGTCTCCGGCGGGAACTCCTCGCCGATGACGCCCTCATCCCAGAGGGCTTGGATATCTTCCGTGCTCAGTCCCAGAAACTTGCCGTAGACATAGTCGTTGTGCTCTCCCAACGCGCTGGGAGGAAGCGGCTCCTGAGGCCCATCGCCAAGGTCCCACAAGAAGCCCGGATAGTCGCGCTCCCCCACCACGGGATGATTCAGCTTCTTGAAGAACCCCCTCGCCTTCAGGTGAGGGTCGTTATAGAGGTCGGCGTCATCTAGAACGGCATGGGCCGGGACGCCGGCCTCCTGGAGCAGGCCCATGGCCTCCAGCTTGTCCTTCCCAAGGGTCCAGCCTTGAATGGCCTCGTCCAGGCTGTCCTGATTTTCAAGGCGGCTGATGGGGTCGGTGTAGCGTGGGTCCCGCGCCCACTCGTCGTGCCCAGTGACCCTGCACAGGCTCAGCCACTCCTCCTCAGAGGAGACGTTTATCACAAGCCAATTGTCGTCGCCGCGGCACCGGTAGCAGCCGTGGGGGGCCAGGTATCGATGGCGGCTGCCCAGACGCGTGGGGGAGCGGCCGTTCATCGCGTAGTCCATGAAGACGCCGCCCAGGTGAGGCAGGAAGGACTCCACCTGCGACATGTCTATCCACTGGCCCTCTCCCGTGCGGTTTCTGTGGTGGAGGGCCGTGAGGACGGCGAAGGCGGCGGTCACGCAGGCCACGGCGTCGGCGTGCTGGATTATGGGGGTCGTGGAGTCGTCGGTGTCGGGGTAGCCGCGCATGGCGTGATGCCCGGTGAAGCCGTCCAAAGCGCTGCCCAAGGCGCTGTATCCCTTATAAGGCCCCTCCTCACCCCAGCCGGACATGGACAGCATGACGATATCGGGGTTCATCCTGCTAACGGCGGGGTAGTCGACCCCCAAGCGGGCGGCGGCGCCGGCGGCGAATGAGGTCAGCAGGACGTCGACCTTGCCGGCCAGCCTCCTGAAAACGTCCATGCCCTTCGGGTGGCGCAGGTTTAGGGTCACGCCGCGCTTGTTGCGGTTGGCCATGTTGTGCAGGGCCGCGCGGTCCCAAGGGCGGGGGGCGTTGGGGTCGTTGTCGCTGTAGCCAATGGATAGGCCCTTCAGCCTGGTGAGGGACGGCCTGGGGAAGGACTCCAACTTGATGACCGTCGCGCCCAGGTCCCCAAGGAGCGACGCGGCCATGGGGCCGGCCCAAACCTCGGTCATGTCGAGGACCCGCACGCCTTGCAGGGGATGAGCCACCGCGGCGCCGCTCATATCACGCCGCCTTCCCTGAGTCGCGCCATCTCCGCGCGGCTGTAGCCCAACCCCTCGCAGAAAACGTCGACGTTGTGCTGTCCAAGCAGCGGGGCGGGAAGGCGTTCCTGCTCCTTCCCCTCCGTCATTCCCGCGCAGGCGGGAATCCAGGAAGCCCGCAACCCAGGACCAACGGTCTTCAAAATTAAAACGGGCGCACGCGCCCTTCCCGCGCAGGCGGGAATCCAGGAAGCCCGCAACCCAGGACCAACGGTCTTCAAAACCAAAACGGGCGCGCGCGCCCTTCCCGCGCAGGCGGGAATCCATCCCCCCTCACATCCCAAAGCCAACGCGGCGCCGCTCATATCACGCCGCCTTCCCTGAGTCGCGCCATCTCCGCGCGGCTGTAGCCCAACCCCTTGCAGAAAACGTCGACGTTGTGCTGTCCAAGCAGCGGGGCGGGAAGGCGTTCCCGGGCGGGCGTCCGGGTCATCTTAAAGGGAAATCCGGGAGCGGGGAGCGGCCCAACGCCGGGGTGGTCCAAGGTGGTGAAGAAGGACCTGGCCTTCAACTGCGGGTCCTGAAGCATCTCCTCAAAGGAGAGGACGGGGGCGCACATGACCCGGTGGGCTTGGCATAGTTCAAAGACCTCCCGTTTGGAGCGCTGCATCAGCCACTCAATGAAGATGGCTTCGAACTCCTCGGCGTTTCGCGTCCGGGCCTGAATGGAGGCCCACCGGGGGTCTCGGAATATGTCGGGGCGGCCCATGGCGTCGCAGAGGCGGCGAAAGTAGACGTCGTATCCCACGCCGAAGACCACGTAGCCGTCGGCGCAGGGATAGGCGCCTTGGGGTATGCCGCCGGGCCACCGCTCCCGCGGGGTCTTCACGCCGGTATAGGCGTAGAACAGGGGCCGGTTATCCACGTTGCCTGCCAGGGCTTCAAGGGACGACGCGTCCACCTGGCGGCCTATACCTTGGAGCCTAGCGCCGAACAGCGCGCCCACGGTGGCCGCCGCCGCGGTGACGCCCACCTGCCGCCATACCACGTCGGGGGCGTAGGGAAGGGGCGCGCGTTCGGCCAGGCCGTGGGGATGCATCCTGCCGCTCATGGCGAACACTCCCGCCTCGGAGGCCTTGTAGCCTCTGTAAGGGCCGCTTTGTCCGAAGGGGGTTATGGAGGTCATCACCAGGGCGGGGTTAAGGGGTCGCAGGTCTGCAAAGCCCAGGCCAAGAGAGGGCAGATAACCGGGGCTGAAGGTCTCTACGATAACGTCCGCGCCAGCCGCGAGTTCCTTCAGAATGCGGCGGCCGGCCTTAGACGCCACGTTCAGGGTGACGCCCCTCTTGTTGCCGTTAAGGTGGATGAACAGGCCGCTCTTCTCCGGATCGGGGAGGTCAGCCGGGAAGGGGCCAACCCGCCGGGCGGGGTCGCCGTGGAGAGGCGGCTCAACCTTGACGACCTCCGCCCCGTAGTCGGCCAGCATCCGGGCGCAGTAGGCGCCGGCGACGTTGTCGCTGAGGTCCAGGACCCTAACGTCGGATAGCGCCTGCTCGGTCACGTCAGTTCACGGGCCGCCGCGCTAGAGGCCCATCATCCCGGCGATGGCGTCCACGTGACGGGCGGCGGCTCCCATGCCGGCCTCGGCCAACATGTTGCGGGCGCTGTAAAGCCGCATGTCGTGCTCAAGGGTGTAAGAAACGCCGGCGTATATCCCGTGGCCGGCCACCGTTGAGAGGCGGCTCATCTCGTTGGCGGCCGCCTTGGCCATGGCTATCTCTTGGGAGGAAGGCAGGCCGTCCCTCAGATTCGAGGCGGCCCTATAGGTCAACAGCCGCGCCGCGTCCACAGCCACTTGCAGGTCCGCGCACTGGTGTTGGATGGCCTGGAAGGCGCCTATGGGACGGCCAAACTGGACGCGGGACTTGGAGTAGTCCACCACCATCTCAAGAATCTTCTGCCCGCGTCCCACCATCTCGCCGCACTGGACGATGGTTGCCCACTCCAGGGCCTCGACCAGGGGAGCGCGGCCCTTTCCGGCCCCACCGAGGACCTTCTCCTCACCCACCGCCACGTTGTCGAACTTGACGAGGGCTTGGGGAAAGTTGGCGATGGACTTCACCGGCGTGACGGCAACCCCCGGGCTGTTGGACTCAACGAGGGCCAGGGTAATCCCTTGAGGGTCTTCCGACCTGACGGCGCAGATGAACACGTCCGCCGACGACGCGTAGGGGACGAAGGCCTTGACGCCGTTGATTAGGTATCCTTCGCCGTGGCGCAGGGCCGTGGTGGAGGGGTGCTTGAGAGGCGAACGAGCGCCAGGCTCCTCAAGGGCCAGGCTCATAACGGATTGGCCCCGTATCAGGGGAGGCAGCAATGCGGCGCGCTGGGACGGGTCCCCCGCGAGCAGCAGCAGACGGCCGCAGGTCACGGCGGAGGTCAGCAGGGGGGACGGCAGCAGGGCCCGCCCTATCTCCTCGGCAAGGACCATCTGGTCCATGATGTCCCCGGAGCCGCCGTGCTCCTCCGGGAGGGCGACGCCGAGCCAGCCCATGTCCGCCACGCGGCGCCACAGGTCGGCGGAGTAGGGAACGCCCTTCGCCTCCAGCTCCCGGACCACGGCGGTGGGGCAGTTGGATTCCAGGAAGTCACGGGCCGAGCGTCTCAGCATCTCCTGGGCTTGGGTGAAGGCGAAGTCCATAGGCGGCTACCGGGGGAGTCCCAAGCCCCGCTGGGCGATGATGTTGCGGTGTATCTCCATGGTGCCCGCGCCGTGCAGGTGCAGGCTCTCCCTGCTGAGACCTTCGATGGCTCCCTGGAGGGGGGCAAGCTCGGACGGGTGGGTGAGGGTCCCCAGTGGGCCGAGTATCTCCATGGCCTCTTGGGCGAATCTCAACCTCTGCTGTGTGCCGTAGAGAAAGGCTATGGACGCCTCCGCGTTGGGAACCTGGCCGCGGCTCTGCATCCACGCCACCTTCCAACAGAGCAAGGCCCAAGCCTCCATACCCCACCTTGAGGATGGCGAGTTTGCGCCGTACCACGGGGTCATGGCTGAGCGGCTTTCCGTCGTAGTGGGAGCCGCGGCAGAAGTCCACGAAGTCGTCGAAGGCGCGGCGCACGCGGGCGTACCGCTCAAGGCCGGCGCGTTCGTAGTCCAAAGTAGTCATGGCGTGATACCAGCCGCGGTTCTCCTCCCCCACCAGAGCGGACGCAGGCGCGCGCACGTCGTCGAAGAAGGTCTGGGCCGCAACCTCCCCGTTGATGTAGGGAAGGGGGCGCGTGGACACGCCCGGGGCGCTCATCTCAACTATGAAAAGGCTAATGCCCCGGTGCTTGGGGGCGTGGGGGTCGGTCCTGGCCAGCAGGTATATGTAGTCGGCGTGGGCGTAGTAGCTGGTGAACATCTTGGAGCCGTTGAGGACGTAGGAGTCGCCATCCCGCCTGGCCTGCATCTCCAGGGAGGCCAGGTCGGAGCCGGCGTTGGGCTCCGTGAATCCCTGGCAGTACTCCACCTCGCCCCGGGCGATGGGGGGAAGGAACCGGCTCTTCTGCTCCTCGGAGCCGAACTTCATAATGGCCGGCCCGGCGAAGTTCAGACCGGTTAGGCCGACCCGTTGGACGCGGTGATAGCCTATCTGCTCGTCCAGGATGGACTGCTCTATGAAGGTCTTGCCGCCGCCGCCGTACTCCTTGGGCCACCCGACGGTGAGCCACCCCTTGCCGGCCAGCTTCCGGGCGAGGGCGCGGCCAAACCAGTACTTCTCCTCGGAGAACTCGCCGTATATAGTGCGGCGCTCGGGGGGCGTTTCAGCCTCCAGGAAGGCGGAGACCTCTTGCCGGAACTCCTGCTGCTCTTTGGTGAATCGGATTCGCATTTGGGCTTCTTTAGGTCGGTCATGGACGCGGACTGCGGGATTTTCAGATTATAGCGGGGGAACGGGGGCGGGGCAACGCGGCGCGCGGCCACGGGCCTTCAGGCGCCGGCCTTTGCAGGGCGGACTTCCCGATTCCCCCCATCATCCATAATAACGGTAGGCGGAAGCGTGGGTTAGGAACCGGGGCCTAGGTCGAGGAGTCGCGCGCCGCAGCCGGCCCGCTTGAGGGCCTGGTAGCCGATGGAGGCGCTTAGGCCGGTGGCGCTATAGGCGGCGACCGTGTCCATGCGACTCATGCCCAGGGCCTTCATTCGCAGCCACAGGTCGGTGTCCGAGCCCAAGAGGTAGTCGTCGCTGCCCAGGAGCTCCGTCCACGGCAGATTGATGGAGCCGGGCAGACTTCCCCCGGCGTCGCGGCGCTCTTCAGGGCTTCGCAGGTCCAGGAGCTTGACGTCCTCACCGGCGCGAAGCTCCTCAAGGGTTATACGCTTCCCCGGGCTCACCGCGGCTTGAAATTGGCGCGGCTGAGGGGTCACAGGCTCGGTGGATACGACGAAACCCTGGCGGGCCCAGCCCTCGTAAAGCAGGGCACAGAGGGCCACTTCACCGCGGCCCAGGTACTCAAGGACCCAGGCCATCATGGCGCCCCGCCTCCCGTCGGCGGCATCATAAACGAGGGACCGCTTGGATTCGTCCAGCCCGGCCTCACCAAAGGCCTGAGCCATGCGGGAAACGGGCAGGAGGAACCCGCCGGCGTTCAGGATTCGCTCCAAGGGCAGGTTAACGGCCCCCGGGAGGTGTCCCTCCGCGTACTGAGCGGGCGGGCGCGGGTCGAGGATGTGAACGTCGCCAAGCTCTATCCAGTACTTGACCCAAGTCGGGTCGGCTAAGGTGGCCATACGCCGCTATCCCCCTTTAGTTGGCTCCCGGAAACTCCGGTTGGCGACAAGCATAACAGATACGGCGCCCAGTATCACAACGCCGCCCATTCCAACGGCGAAGGAAGCGGTAACCGCCGTGGCGATGACGCCGCTTAGGAAGCCGCCGAGAGGGGTGAACCCGAAGGTGAGGCCGTAGAGGCCCAGGATGCGCCCCCGCATGGCGTCGGAGGAGATGAGTTGCAGATTCGCGCCCATGGTGGCGTCGTAAGCGGCCAAGGCCCCTCCCACCAGGCCGGGAGGACCAGGGACACGGCGTACCAGGAGGAGATGCCGAATAGAAGCAGGAAAGTTCCCACACAGGCGCTCGTCACCGCCAGCATGAGATGCTTCGACCGCGAATTCGCAAGGGCGGCCAGGATGACGGTGGCCCCAAGCCCGCCAACGCTGCCGGCGGCGGACAGGTAGCCCAGACCCGACGCCTCTACGTGAAGCACGTCTCTGGCGACGACGGGAAGCATGACGAAGTAGGAGAAGCCGAATAGCTCAACCACCGTGCTGAAGAGGAGCAGGGACCTGAGGGAGCTGGTGCGGGAGGCGTAGCTCAGCCCCGAGGTTATGTTCCGCCATAGGGACTCTACGGCCGGGGGTCTGCGATATCGCGTCTTTATCAGCAGAACGGGGAGGGGGCTGAACAGGAGGACGCCCGTTATGACCATGTAGCAGGGGCCGAATCCCGTGGCGTCGATGAGGGTTCCCGCCAGGATAGAGCCGGGTATGCGGGCCAGACTGAAGGCCCCCTGTTTGACGGCTATGGCGTTGAGCAGCCGTTTGGGTCCAACGGTGTCGTAGATTAGGGCCTCTCCGGCCGGCAGCCCGGTGGACATGAGCATACCCTGTACCAGCGCGGCCACCAGCAGGTGCCAAAGCTGTATGGAGTCTGCTATGAGAAGCAGCCCAAGGGTGAGGAAGATGGCCGCCCTCAGGACCTGCACCACGGCGATGATGATACGGCGGTTGAAGCGGTCCACTATCACGCCGCCGATAACCCCGAAGGCCACCTGCCCGGCGCCCCACAGCCCCGCCACGCCGCCAACCCAGAAGGGTGAGTCGGTCACCACCAGCACGAGCCAGCCTTGGGCCAGCATCTCCATGCTCATGCCCATGAAGTTGAGCACGAAGTAGCTCCAAACAAGGCGGTAGTCGGGGCTGGAAAAGGAGACGAAGAGCCGCCCCAGCATGGTGGCGGGGGGACGCTCGGGATCAGGCGGGCGAGGCGAGGAGGCGCTCATGGAGGGAAGGACGGGCTCAGCGACTACCGGCCTGAGGGAAGGCTATTAAGGTCTGCCTGCGCCCCGCGGGTCTAGGGCGCGAGGGCGGGCAGTCCCAAGTCCTGTATCAGGCTGTTGAAGGCCGGAACGTCGGTGGAGGCGACGCCGTTGAGCGCTTCCAACTGTAGGTCTATGCGGGCGGACAGGTCCTCAAACACATCGTAGGACTGGCGGGTGGGCGCGGCGTCGGCGCTGGCTACGACGCTGGTCAGCGACGCCATCTTGAGGTTCAGCCGGGCGGGGTAGTTCACCCTGTCCAGGGGAGCGGAGCCCCGCGATTGGACAAGCTCCTCCTCAATGGCGGTGAGCTTATCCGATAGGCCGGCCGCCGCGCTGGTGACGGTCTCGGAGTCGGAGCGCCGCTTCCACTCCTCCGCCTGCCCCTTGATGGAGCGGATGGCGTTGATGGCGTCATGGGTCTCAGACAGCTTGTCGCGAATCTTGATGAGGAGGTCGAACTGGGCGTCCAGGTCCTCCTGCGTGGCCGGGACGCGGGGGTCTTTGCGTATCTCAAACTCCTGGGTTTGCAGGTCGCCGCCCACGGCAAGCCGCGCCTTGTAGACGCCCGGCGAGGCCACCGGCCCATCCAGGTTCTTCTCGGTGGAGGAGTCGCCCGTCGCCTTGCGGGCGCTGGGGTAGCGCATGTTCCAAACAAAGCGGTTGGCCCCCGGCTCAGCCGGGGCCTTGGGGTCATCCCCGTCGCCGGCGCTGGAGAAGGACGCTATCTCGTAATCCGATGAGTCGAGGAAGGTCAGGGTCACGCCGTCGTCCGGCCTCTCCTTGAGGTAGTAGTTGACGACCACGCCGGCGGGCGGGTTCTCCCCGGCGTCCAAGAATGTCCTCTCGGAGCCGCCACCGGCGGTCTTGGTGTCGTAGTAGGTGACGATTACCCCGGAGGCCAGGGTGTAGTTCTTGCCGGGGCCGCCGGGCCGCTCGGCCCCCGTGGAGGTCAGATACCGGTAGGCCGGGCGCGGCTTGAAGAGGCGGTTTTCGCCCGCGTCCGCGCCGTCCATCAGCTGGTGAAGGGGCGTGAGGTCGTCGAGTATCCAGAAGGAACGGCCGTGGGTCGCGGCCACCAGGTCCTTCTCCTTAACGACCAGGTCGTGGACGGGGGTCACGGGGAGGTTCAGTTGCAGGGCCTGCCAGGAGTCGCCATCGTTGAAGGAGACGTAGACGCCGGTCTCGGCGCCGGCGTAGAGAAGGCCGCGGCGGGATGGGTCCTCCCTCACCGACCGCGTGAAGGCCCCCGAGGGTAGGCCATCCACAACGCTCTGCCAGGTCTCGCCGTAGTCCTGGGTCTTGTAGAGGTATGGGCGCTGGTCTCCCCACTTGTACCGGGTGGCGGCCAGATAGGCGGCGCCGGCGTCGTGGGGAGAGACCTCTATGGCGCAGATAAGGGCCCACTCCGGCAGGTCCGGCGGGGTCACGTCGTCCCAGGTCTCGCCGCCGTTCCTGGACACGTGAACAAGGCCGTCGTCGCTGCCTGTCCAGAATACGCCCGGCTCGTGGGGCGACTCGGCAAAGGCAAAAATGGTCCCGTAATGCTCCGCGCCGGTGTCGTCCAGGGTCAAGGGGCCGCCGGAAGGCTCCATCTTCGTCACGTCGTTACGGGTCAGGTCGGGACTAAGGGCCTCCCAACTGGTTCCCTCGTCGGTAGACTTGAATAGGTGGTTGCCCGCCGTGTACAGGATATTGGTGTCGTGGGGGGAGATGGCAATGGGAAAGGTCCACTGGAAGCGGTACTTGGCGGCCTTGGCGCCGTGGCCGCTGGTCACCTCCGGCCACACGGTGACGCTGCGGACCTGGCCGCTGCGGTGGTCGTAGCGCAGGAGGGAGCCGCCGCCGCCCGGCGAGCTGCCGATGGCCCCGGAGTAGACGATGTTGGAATCGTTTGGATGGACGACGATGTGGCCGCTTTCCGACGTGCCGCACTGGTAGCAGTCGCTGTAGGGGATGGCCCCCTTGTGGGAGCGGCTGGGGACGCTCATGGCGGTGTTGTCCTGCTGGGTGCCGTAGACGCGATAGGGGAACTGGCTGTCCACGTCTAGGTGGTAGAACTGGGCGGTGGGCTGGTTGTATATGCTCGACCAAGTGTCGCCGCCGTTGAAGGACACGCAGGCGCCGCCGTCGTTCCCCTCAATCATCCTCTGGGGGTTGTTGGGGTCAATCCAAAGGTCGTGGTTATCGCCGTGGGGAGTGGTGAGTTGGGTGAACGTGGCGCCGCCGTCCACGGAGCGCCAGGCGCTGAGGTTCAGGATGTAGACGGTGTTGGGGTCGTGGGTGTCGGCGAAGACGTGGTTGTAGTACCAGGGCCGGGTGAGCAGGTTGCGGTCTTCACTCACCCGCTGCCAGGTCTCGCCGGCGTCGTCAGAGCGGTAGAGACCGGCGTCCTCCGCCTCTATGACGGCCCAAACGCGGTGGGGTTGGGCGGGGGACACGGCCACCCCGATGCGGCCCTTCATGCCCTTGGGCATGCCCGGGGCCTGGCTCAGGTCCGTCCAGGAGTCGCCGCCGTCGGTGGACTTGAAGAGGCCGCTGCCCGGGCCGCCGCTGACCAGGCTCCAAGGCGTCCGCTTGGTCTCCCACAGGGCTGCGTAGAGGTTCCTGGGGTTGCGGCTGTCCAGGGCCAGGTCGGCGGCGCCGGTCCGGTCGCCCTGGAACAGGACCCGCTCCCAACTGCCCCCGCCATCCTTGGAGCGGAAGATTCCCCGCTGCGGGTTGGGGGAAAAGGGGTCGCCGAGGGCCGCCACGTAAACCAGATTAGGGTCATTGGGATGAACCCTGACGCGGGAGACGTGACGGGTGTCCGCCAGCCCAAGATGAGTCCAGGTCTTCCCGGCGTCGGTGGAGCCGTAGACGCCGTCGCCGTGGCAGACGTTGCCTCTAATGCAGGACTCGCCCATGCCGGCGTAGATTACGTTGGGGTCGGACTCAGCGACGGCCAGGGCGCCGACGGCCGCCGTGTTAAAGAAGCCGTCGGACACGTTCTCCCAGAAGACGCCGCCATCGGTGGTCTTCCACACGCCGCCCGCACAGGCGCCAAAGTAGAAGACGCCGGGGTTGGAAACGTCCCCGGCCACGGCCACCACGCGGCCGCCGCGATGGGGGCCGATGCACCGCCATTCCAGGGCGCTCAGGAAGCTGGGGTCAACTTGGGGATAGCCCATTTTGAACCTCCGTCTTTGTCTTTACCGGCGGCGCGACACTCATCTATCTGCCAAGGGCCGCCAAGCGCCGCCCCGTCAGTTTATACCCGCCATCTCCACGGGTCAACGGCCCGCGCCCCTTCACCCCCTCACTCCGGCGCGCTTCTGCCGTCACTCCACGCTCACCCCCCTACCGCGATTCCCACGCCTCCCCGCCTACCCGTCATTCCCGCGAAGGCGGGAATCCATCCCCTCTTTAAGACGCCAACCGCCGGCGACCGCCCCGCGCCAAGGGGCCATTCCAGCCCCGCGACACCACCTCCCGTCATTCCCGCGAAGGCGGGAATCCATCCCTCTTGAGAGGCCAACCGCCGGCGACCGCCCCGCGCCAAGGGGCCACGTCAGCCCCACGACACCACCTCCCGTCATTCCCGCTTATCCCTTTCCGTCATTCCCGTGAAAACGGGAATCCAGGAACACTCGTCTAAGAGCAACGCTCCGAATCCCCAGGGCTACGACGCCTTGGAGCCTTGCGTCGGTAAGGGCTAGTCCCGCTATGGCGACACCCGCACCCTAGGCGTCCCTACGGGTGGCGCTAGGACTTGAGGCGTTGGGCCTGCGTTGAGGGCTTCCTGGATTCCCGTTTTCACGGGAATGACGGGATAGTGGCGCCGGCAACCGCCCCGCGCCAAGGGAACGCGGCAGCCCCGCGACCGCATTGGATTGGGGTGGGGGGCTAGTCTGTGCGGCGCGTGAGGATGTGGCGCCGGTTTTTGGTGTAGGGCCTCACCTGCTCGGGCCACCGTCCCAACTCCACGGCCTTCCCCCACCCGTCGGACAGGAGGACGTCGGGGCTTTCGATCTCGTATAGGGCATGGTAGGCCGGCTCGTTCTCGAAGCGCATACGCTTCTTTTCGCCGCCGATGAGCATCGTTAGCTCCCTCATTTTGAAGCGGGCCACGGAAATGACGCCGGGGACCTCCAACAGGTTCGGCACGTGCTCCTGGTCGTAGACCTCGTTGAAAAGGTCCTCCTTGCCGGCGTCCACGTCCATACTGGCTATGAAAAGGTAGTTAGAGTCTATCGGCATGGGATGTTCCTCCTTTTAATTGGGTTAGAAGACTCTGAAGGGCCTGCCCGACCAGGTTCGCGGTCAGGGAGACCTTGTACCGGTTGAACTCAAGGGGCCGGGCCTCCGAAACCGCCAGGCGCGCGGCTTCCTGAAGGTCCAGCTTGTCAACGGGCCTGCCTACTATGGCGGCTTCGGCCAGGCGCGCCCGGTAGGGGGTGGGGGCCACGCCACCCAGTATGACGTTAGCCTTGGCTACTACGCCACCGGCAAGGGTGATGGAAGCGGCAACGCTGGCCAGCGCAAAGTCGTGGTCGGCGCGTTCCCGCGCCTTGAGGTAAACGCTCCGGGTGTCCGGAGGGGGTGACGGGAGGAAAATGGCGGTCACCAGCTCGCCGCTTCCTAAGACGTGCTCCTGCAAGGGCCTGCTTTGCCCATGGTCGAAGAAGTCCTCCAAGGGCATGGTCCTGAACCCGTTGGGGCCAAAGGCCTCCAGCCGCGCGTCAACGGCGATGAGGGCGGGGGCCATGTCGGAGGGGTGGACCATGAAGGAGGGGCCGCCGCCCAGTATGGCGAGGTAGCGGTTGTGGCCGGTGGCCCCGTAGCACACGGAGCCGCCCTTTTTGTAGCAGGGAAACAGCCTGTCCCGGTAGTACCAGCAACGGGGCCTCTGGCACAGGTTGCCGCCCAAGGTGGCCACGTTGCGGACCTGAGGCGTGGCCACGGACCGCGCGGCCTGCGTCAGAATCGGGTAGCCGCGCTCAAGGCGCGGGTTGGTGGAAAGCTCGGCGAGGGTGAGGCCCGCCCCCAAGCGCGTGGAGCCGTTCCCCACGTCTAGGGACCGAAGCTCCGCGAGGCCGTCCAGAGCCACGAGGCGGCGCGGTCTCTTAAGGCCGTCCTTAACCTCGGACAGGATATCGGTTCCCCCAGCGATGAGGCTGGTTCCCTCCGGGTCTTCTAGAAGGAGGGACACGGCCCCGCTGATGGAGTCCGGCCGCACGTATTCAAAGGGAATCATGGATCCCTCCGTGGCCGGGGAGACGCCTCGGCCAGGGCGTCGAGAACCTTATCGGGGGTTACGGGGAGTTGGGCGAAGCGGATTCCGATGGCGTCGTACAGGGCGTTGACCACGGCGGCGGCCACGGGAACGGTGGGAGGTTCCCCCAGGGCCTTGGCCCCGAAGGGTCCCAACGGATCCTCGGTTTCTACGAATATGGTCTGCAAGTGGGGGTACGCGGCTATGCCGGGGCTTTTGTGCTCAAGGAAGCTGCCGTTGAGGGTGACCCCTGAGCCGGGGTCGGTGACAAGCTCCTCGGTGAGGGCGAGGCCCAGGGCCTGCGAAACGCCGCCCTCGACCTGGTTGACGGCGGTGGCGGGGTTGATGATTTTGCCAGAGTCGTGGGCGGCGACGTAGCGCAAGACTCGCACGCCTCCCGTGTTGAGGTTGACCTCCACCTCAGCGAAATGGGCGGCAAAGGAGTTCACTATGTAGTCGGGGCTGCCGGGCGTCACCGTCGCCTCAGCCTCCAGGGAGCCGCGGGGCATTTGAGCGGCCACGTCGCTGAGGGCGGCCAATTCCGTGGGGCGGTCTTTGGAGAAGACGAGGCCCCGGTTGAAGTAGATACGGTCTCTGGGAAGCTCAAACAGGGTGGATGCGACGTCTAGAAGGGAGCCGCGGAGTTTGGCGGCGGCCTTCACCGTCGCTAGACCCGATGAGAAGGTGGCGGTGGAGCCGGCGGTGATGGGGGCTTCGGGCGCCGTGGCGGTGTCGCCGCTAACCACGTCAACATCCTCATAGCGGCATCCCAGGGCGTCGGCGGTCATCTGCGTCAACACGGTATGGGCGCCTTGGCCCACTTCGATTACCCCGGTGGCCAGGGTGACGCGGCCGCTCCGGTGAATCGCAACCCTCGCGGTGGACTCCCTGCCGGGGCCGCCCCGGTATATGCACGCGGCCACGCCCGTCCCACGCCTGAGGGCCGGGGGTCGGAGGGGGTTGGAAGCGGGCCTGCCCCTCCACTGGATGGCCTCGGCTCCGCGTTCAAGGCACTCGCGGAGGCCGTTGCTGGAGAAGGGGATGCCGCCCTCCACCGGCTGGGTGTCGACGATTTCGTGGCGTGGGGAGCGGCGCCTTCCCTCCTGACCCTCAGGCCCAACGTGGTTCATTAGGCGAAACTCGAGAGGGTCTATGCCCAAGGCCTCGGCGACGCGGTCGACGTGAACTTCCAACGCAAAATGGCCCTGGGGCGCCCCCAAACCGCGGTAGGAGCCTGCCACGGGCGCGTTGGTGTAGACGAGGAGGCCCTGATACCGGACGTTGGGGCACCGGTACAGGTAGAGGGACCCCTGGGCGGCCCGCCGCAGGACCCCGGGGCCAGAGGCCAGATAGGCGCCGGTGTTCATTAGCGTGGAGTTATCGATGGCGGTGATGGCCCCGTCGTTCTTCACGCCCATGGCCAGCCTGATAACGGCGCTGTGGCGGACACGCCCGGCCACAAACTCCTCGTGGCGGGAGTAGTCCAAGCGGACGGGTCTTTGGGCCTTGCGGGAGAGGAGGGCTGCGATGGCGGCGCCCCGGCTCTCGTCCTTGTTGCCAAAACCGGCGCCAAGGGGCGGCGCCACCACTCTAACGCTGTCGATGGGCAGGCCCAAGGCATGGGCAAGGGTGGAACGGTCCTGGTGGACACCGCGGCTGGTCTTCCAAAGGGTGAGGCCGTCGCCGTCCCAACGGGCCAGGGCGGCCCGTGGCTCGAGGGCGGCGGCCGAGTGGCAGGGAACCTTGTAGGTCTCCTCCAGAACCAGGTCGGCCTCCGCGAAGCCGCGCTCAACGCTGCCGCGCTCGAGGAGCATGGGCGCGCCGCCGCAGAGGTTCCCGCCGGGGTGGATACGCGCGGCCTCAGGCCGTAGGGCCTCTTGGGGGTCGGTCTCAAAGGGCAGCGGCCGGTACTGGACCCTCAATAGTTGGAGAGCGTGCTCGGCTAGGCTGTCGTCGTCAGCGGCGACGGCGGCAACCTCATCGCCTACAAAGCGCGCCCTTTTGGAGAGGATGGTCATGTCCGGGGCCAGGCGGCCGGCGGCCTCCGGGTCAAAGGGGGTGAGGACGGCGTGGACGCCGGGCAGGGCCAGAGCGGCGGCGGTGTCCACGGATATGATTTCCGCGTGGGGATGAGGACTGCGAAGGAGCCGGGCGTGAAGCATCCCAGGGAGCTTGACGTCGGCGGTGTACCGGGCCTCGCCGGTCACCTTGGCGGCGAGGCCGGCGCGCGGCAGCGACCTCCCGACGGCGGTCAGGGCTTCCTTCACGAGGCCCCTTCCCTCATGGCTTTGGCGGCTGCCAGGACCCCCTGGATTATGCGGCCGTAGGCGTTGCAGCGGCAGAGGTTCCCACTGAGAGCGGCGCGAACGTCTGCCTCCGTGGGCGAGGGTTCCCGCCGCAGAAGGGCGTAGGCCGACATGATGAAGCCAGGGGTGCAGAAGCCGCACTGGGCGGCGTCCTCATTGATGAAGGCCTCCTGTATGGGGTGGAGGCCGGGGCCGGAGGCGACGCCTTCAATGGTCACGACCTCCTTGCCGCCGGCCTGCAATGCCAGTACCTGGCAGGAGTAGACGGGGAGCGCGTCCAGCAGGACGGTGCAGGAGCCGCACTCGCCACGGTCGCAGCCGGACTTAGTCCCGGTGAGGTCCAGCGCCTCCCGGAGGAGGTGGAGAAGGGTCCAGTGGTGGGCCGCGGTCAGTGTCCGCTTGCGTCCGTTGACGGTGAGGGTCACGTCGGACGTGAAGGGCTGAGTAGGGGCGGTGGACATGGCGGGATTTTAGCATCATTGGGCGGTGGAGGAAACACGGGGAGGGGGGGGCGCGAGCGCCCACTTAAGTTTTGGGGAGCGGAGGGCGGCATCTGTTCACCCTCGCCACGGCCATCTCCGATGCCCCGCTGTCACTCCCCGGCGCCCCCGCGCTCGTCATTCCCGCCCTCCGTTTCGCCCTTCCCGCCCTCTATTCCGTCATTCCCGCGAAGGCGGGAATCCATCCCCTCCCCACTGTGCCAGGACAACCGCGCCACGGCGCACACGGCCATTGCGTCCGTAAGAGTCAGCCCTCTTACGGCCAAGGCCCCCCTTCAGGCTTCCCACCTGTTCAGGGGGGGTAGGCCCCCCTACGGGGTTGGCGCAGGAGTTTGGGCGATGGTCTTGGGGATGTAGGTTTCCTGGATTCCCGCCTGCGCGGGAATGACGAGTGGGGGGCGCGGGAATGACGGACAGGTGGGGGCGGGAGTGACGGGAGGGGGAGGCACGCGCCTTGCCGCCGTTCCCACGGCCCAACCCCGGGGAAAGGATGGATTCCCGCTTTGGCGGGAGTGATGGGGGGGAGGCGGGCGCCTTGCCGCCGTTGCCACGGCCCAACCCCGAGGAAAGGATGGATTCCCGCCTACGCGGGAATGACGAGAGGGAGGTGGGGAATGACGGATAGGAGAGGCGGCAGGGCGGCGCCGGAAAATTGACACGGGTTCCGTGGGGCCGTAGGATAGGCTGGCTTGAGTACGAGCAGGAAGGCGGGTCTTATATGAGCGCGATTATGGGCGGCGGCGATTTGACTTATCAGGTGGTTGAGGGGTGGCCCAAGCTGCCGGAGGGAGTCCTGCTTGACGACTGCGCCGGGGCGGTGGTGGACTCCAAGGGCCGCGTCTACGTCTACACCAGGGGAGAGCATCCGGTGGTGGCCTTCGACCGCGAGGGCAGCTATCAGACCTCCTGGGGCCACGGGGTATTTGGCGGCACCCACGGCATAGCCATCGGCCCCGACGACTCCATCTACTGCACCGACACCCAGCATCACGTCATCAGAAAGTTCACGCCTGAGGGCAAGCTCCTCCAGACCATCGGAGGGCCGGCGGACAGGTTCAGCGGTCAGCCCTTCAACCGTCCCGCTCACCTGGCCGTGTCCCCGGTGTCGGGGGACCTGTTCGTGGCCGACGGCTACGGCAACGCCAGAATCCACCGGTTCAGTCCCGACGGGCGGCTCCTCTACTCGTGGGGAGAGGCCGGGACCGGCAGGGGGCAGTTTGTGGTTCCTCATAATATAGTGGTGGATGAGGATGAGAACGTGTTCGTGGCCGACCGCGAGAACCACAGGGTGCAGGTCTTCACGGCCAAGGGCGAGTTTTTGGCCGCGTGGCCCGGCATTTGGAGGGCGGCGGGCTTGGATATGGACAGAGCCGGCAACGTGTACGTCGCCGAGATGCCCCCGCCCCTGTATCTGCTGGACGCCCCCAACGTGGGCCACGCCGTGAGCGTTTATGACAAGCAGGGAAATTTGCAGACGCGGTTCGGCGCCCCGACGCCGGGCCAGGGGCCGGGGAGCTTCAGCGCGCCCCACGGGATAGCGGTGGACTCTCACGGCGACCTGTACGTCTGCGAAATGCCAAGGTTCAACATGGGGTCGGAGTGGATGGAGGAGGCTCAGAGGAGCCGCGGGTCGGGTGAGGTGCGGAGGATAGTGAAGCTGGCCAGACAGGGATAAGGTCTTAGGGACGTGCCCCGCTTTCGCGGGAACGCCGTGAAGGGCGGTCAAAAAGTCGTGGGAGGAGGCTGCGGTGAAGCCGAATAGGGTTAAAGAGTTGTGGCGGCAGGGCAAGCCCGCGGTGATGGGCTGGTGTTCTTCAGGAAACCCCTACATTGCCGAGGTGATGGGCCACGCCGGTTACGACGCCTTGACCCTCGATTGGCAGCACGGAATCGGGGTGTCCCACAGCTCCATAGTCAGCTGCATACAGGCCATCGGAAACACCGGCGCGGCTCCGCTGGTTAGGGTTCCCAAGAACGAGCCTGACTACATATCCTACGCCCTGGACGCGGGGGCCTACGGGGTGATTGTTCCCATGGTGAACTCCAAGGAGGAGGCTGAGGCCGCGGGGTTGGCGTGCAGGTACGCGCCGGTGGGAAACCGCAGCGTCGGCGGCAGCCGGGCCGCGTTGGCGTCGGGAATGGAAGATTATGTCAAGCACGCCAACGAAGAGATGCTTTGCCTCGTGATGATAGAGACGGTGGCGGCCCTGGAAAGCGTTGAGGAGATAGCCAAGGCCCCGGGCATCGACGGCCTTTACGTCGGGCCCAGCGACCTGTCCCTGGACATGGGGATGAGCCTGTCGGGGTGGGCGGAGGACGAACGGCACCTGGCGGCGTGCCGGCGGATTGTTGAGGCGGGACGAAAGGCTGGGGTGGCCCCGTGCCACCACGGAGCCGGGCCGGCCGAGTCGGCCAAGCTCATGGAGATGGGGTTTATGATGTGCCAGATAGCCAGCGACGTGCGCACGATAGCATCCGCCACGGCGTCGGGGTTGCGGGCCTTTGAGGAGGCCATGAAGGAGAAGGGCCTGCCCTTCCGGTAGCCCTTGGGCGCTGGATGGCTGAGCGGCACAAGGAATCCCCCTTTTTAAGGAGGCGGCGCGGTGTCTAAGGAGGCGATGCGGGCGTTTATCGTGAAGGTGACCAACGACGAGGTCTTCCGGGCGGACGTGGCGGCGAATCCGGCGGAGACGCTGGCGGGTTGGGACCTGGACGAGGAGGAGCGGCGGTCCATCAGGGAGGACAACGCCTGGGCCTGGCTCCGGGACCTGTCGGAGGAACCTGAGAAGTGGCGGGCGGCCTAGCACCCGAGTAGTTAATACAAGGTTCTTTCACCGGTCCGACGCGTCTTCGCTTTGAGAAGTGGCGATCGGCTTAGGTTACGAATAGTTAAAGGCCCCCGGCGCATTGAACGCCGAGGGCCTTTTTGTGTCAGAGCGAGGGCTAGTGGCCCTTAGGCCTCTTCCGGCATAACGGCGAACATGGAGTCGCTGTCGGGCCGGGCCAGGATGTCCTCAACGCCCTTCTTGAAGTCGCGCAGGGCCTGGTCTCCCGCCGGGCCGTCGGGTATCTCGGCGTTCTGGAGCTTCTGCTTGAACTCCTCGAACAGCACGTCTTCAGAGCGGCCGTGAGGTATCTCAAAGAAGTCGTGGTTGAAGTGGGGAAGCTCGCCGGGGCCGAAGTAGCCCTTCCCCTCAATGTTGTAGCCCTCCAACTCGTGGGTGCCCTTGCCGAGGACGGCGCCGGTCTCCACATAGTGCTCCATGACGGGCTTCATCCCGTACTTCTGAACGGGGCACACCTTCATGCAAACGCCGCAGCCTGAGTAGCGGGCCATGACGGGGCGGCAGCGTTCGTAGACCAGCTTGTTCTTTTCCACACCCCTCCACCACACCTTGTCCCGCATGAGGGCCCTGCCCGGACATCGGTTTACGCAGACCTGGCACACCTGGCAAAACTTGTGGATGCCGTAGTCGACGGGCTTGTCGTAGGTGAGAAGGGCGTCGGTGGTGATTATCATCAGCCGCGCCCGGGAGCCGAAGTGGGGGGAGAGAAGCTGGCCGTTGGCGCCAAGCTGGCCCAGTCCCGCCGCCACGAACATGGGTATGTAGGGGGCGCTGTTGTCGTTGGGGCTGTGGATCTGGGCGTGATAGCCGAGGCTGCGGATGTAGTCGGCCAGGATGAGGGCAAGCTGGCTCATGGTCCTGTAGGTGCCGAAGTGGGTGTACTCGGCGAAGCTGCTGGGGATGGCCTGGGTCCTCTCGTAGTCCTGCTCAAAGGCGAGGCAAACGGCGTGCTCGTAGTGGACCCACTTCTTCTTGTACTGGAAGGTGTAGCGCTTGTCGTATCTGGTGACGCCCACCTCGCCAAAGCCCAACTCCCGGGCCATGGTCTTAATCTCCTCGGTCACGTTCTTGCCGGGCGTTGGCTTGACGGTGGGCTGGATGTCTCCGGACACGCTGGCGGCGTTGACGAGGGGGGCCTGGAGCCGCTCATGCTCCAGGTGGGACTCCTCCTCCTCCGGGCTGTAGACGGTCCAGACCCAGGCGCGGTCAGCAGTGTAGGCTATGTTCTGGCTCTCCAAGGGATACTGCCGGGAGTAGAAGTCGACGTCGGTGGGGTTTTGAGGGATGCCGGGTTCGGTTACAAGGTCCTCCGCGACGGGTATCTCGTAGGTTGGGTCGTCCTTCCGCAGACCTGGCCGCTTGAGCACGTGGCTTACCTTTTTGGCTATCATCGCCCGCCCCCTAAGAGAGATTGTGGCTATCGTTTCAAAGAATACTACCGGTTATAGGCAGTGTCAACACGATTGTTGATGGATTACTTTAGTTTGCGGGAACAGGCGCATTTTTCGGTGGAAGGGCGTCGGCGCCCTTCCCGCCTGCCCTCTTTACGCCCTCTTCTTGTGCAAACCGACGCCATCGTTTATCATGTCCACGCTACCACAGCAACAGTCTGGCTTTCCCACCAGTCTGGGATAGACCTATGGGATGGGTTTCGACCCCCTTGCCGGTCTATCGCCTGGACGGTTGCTGTGGTAGGCGCCCATCCAAGCCGCAAGGGGGTTCTTACATGCGCAGCAAGCCGTTTCTCATCGCAGCCGTTTTGCTTTTCCTGTTGGGCGGTTGCTCTGACTTTGCCTTTTCACGTAACAATGGAGCTTGTTACGTAGACGACGTTAGGGTGGATAAAGTAGAGGCCCTAATTGACAGTTTACTTGGAGGAACTACTACCGTCTCCCTAGGACCTTTGTCGAGTTTTTCTCCTGAAGATGTCTTCAATCAGAGCGCGAAAGAAGCTAAGGCACAGGCTGAAGAATCTTCCAGGTGTGGGTTTTCTAAGAAAGACGCTGACCCTAGTAGCCCCCTGTTTTCAAATTATCAATTTGTTATGTATAGAGGGGCTAATTTGTCGGTTTCCTCAGGGAGTCCTTGGGCATGGGAAATAGATGATTCTCGTTGGCTCACCCCGGGGGAAGTGGAGATAAAGGAGAAGGAGAAAGAGTTAAGGGAGTTGCGTTCTAATCTTGAAGATGACTCTTAGATTAGAGGGCGACTCAGTAACCGGTTTTGGCGACTTTCTTTCTATGGCTAGGAGGACTGCATAATGGACTTGAAAGGTTCCTTAACAGGGACGTTCGTAATATACCTCATCACTGTTGGGGTCTATTTCTTCTTCCTTGGAGGGGATGACGCGTATACCGTGTGTAAGCTAGAGAAGGCCCTCTTTGGAGGCTCCACTTCTGAGTGCTTTATACGTGTCTTTAGTTTAGGCTGGTTTTAGGAAAGAAGTTAGGGGATGGATTCCCGCCTGCGCGGTTGGCCCGGCGCAATGGGGACGGGGATGGATTCCCGCCTGCGCGGGAATGACGGAAAAAGAGCGGCCATGACTAAACGGGCCAGGCAATCCGACTAGAGGGTGGGTATCCCGCGTGGGGGCGGGCATCCGACGAGGCGGCTAGTCCATCCTGAAGGGGGCGAGGGCTAGTCCACCCAGAATTGGAAGGACTTGAAGGCCTCGGCGTAGGGGATGTTCTTGGGCTTTCCCGTGTTGGCGCGCCACTGCCGCATTCCCTTGGCCACGTCCCAGCCGCCCACCTGGCTTACGTGCTGTTGCAGGGCCTCTATGGCCGTCTCGATGGTGTCGGAAACGTCTATCCAGGTGTCGGCGTTGTCGCGGTCGGAAATCAGGACCTCCCTGACCTTGTGGGGTTCCAGCCCCTCCGCCAGCAGTTCCGGGAAGGTCAGGCGGTCGCGGGCGGCGGGAAAGACGGCTGACAGCGCCGCCTCCCCGGCGGCTATGTGGTCGGGGTGTCCGATATAACCCTGGTGGGAGAGGTTCCTCGTGGGAGAGGGGCAGATAACAACGTCGGGCCGGTGGCGGCGTATCTCCCTGGCAATATCCCTTCGCAGGGCCAGGGTGGGCTCAAGCATGGAGTCTTCGTATCCGAGGAACACGACGGTCTTAACGCCAAGGACCCGGGCCGCCGCTTCCTGCTCCCGTTTGCGTATCTGAACAAGCTCCTGGGAGGTGATGGAAGGGTCGCTCGTCCCCTTGCTGCCGTCGGTGCAAATCACGTACACCACCTCCATACCCTGGCGGCACCAGGACGCCACCGTGCCGGAGCAGCCGAACTCGGCGTCGTCGGCGTGAGCCACCACCACCATCCCTCGCTCATAGGACTTCCTACCGGTCATTCTTCACCCGCTTTCTTCGATTCATTGTAGTGGATTAGGTAGTTCAGCCGCCAACGGCCGCGGCGCCTCGCACGGGGGGTTGGGGGCTCCTCAGGAACAGGAATAGGAAGAATCCCACGGTGGTGATGGCGGCGATAATCTTGAACCCCGCGCTGTAGCTGTAGTTGTCCGCCATGTAGCCCATGAGGAGAGGCCCCACTATCTGCCCGCCCATGAGCACTACGTGGGAGTAGCCTTGGATGACTGGGAAATGCTTCCTGCCGAAATAGTCGCCTCGCATGGCCGAGAGGACGGGGCCCCGGACTCCCCAGGAAATCCCCTGGAGGGCGGAGGCGAGCATCACCTGGGGGAAGCCGTCGGCGGTGGCCAGCAGGAACAGGGCCAGGGCGTGGCCGATGATGGTTCCCGCCGCTATGTACTGCTTGGGGAAGCGGTCTCCCAGCAAGCCGCCAAGGGGCTGGGCCAGCATGGTGGAGCCGCTGACCACCATGACGGCCTGGGCCGCCGAGACGCCGGAGAAGTTGAGGTCGGTTTCGAGGAAGGGCACCAGGTGGAGTCCAAGGGAGGATATGACCAGCAGGGATATGGAGTGGCCGATGGACAGGAGCCAGAAGGCCGGCGTGCGGAGGGCCTCCCCAACGGTGAAGTCGACCTCCTGGCTCGAGTACGGCCGGGGGACCCTCCTGGATGGGCCTCCTTGGGACGGGTCGGTGGCGGGCTGGGCCCCGTCGGGTAGGTATCCGTAAGGTTCGGGGCTGTATCGCATGACTATGGAGAGGGGGATTCCGACGGCGGCGGCGAATATCCCACAGCCCAGGGCGGTCTTTTCCCAACCGAAGGCGGTGATGAAGAAGGCCACCCCGGGGGCCACGACAACGCCGCCAAGCCCCATGCCCACCATCATAATGCTAAGGGCGCGGGCGCGTTTGCGCCGGAACCAGTTGTTGATGGCCGGGACCACCGGGGTCCAGGCGGCAAGGCCTGAGCCGACGGAGAGTATCAGGAAGGCGATGTAGAAGGTGGGAACGGACCCGGTCCGGCTGAGGATGACGAGGCCGAGGGCCAGTATGATGAATCCCGCGGCCATTACGATTCTGGAGCCGAACCGCTCGACAAGGTATCCACCCAGGGGGCCAAGGAACCCGCTCTCCACCCTGGACAGGGAGTAGGCGCCGGATAGGAGGGTGCGGCTCCAACCGAACTGCTGGCGCATCGGCTCGAAGTAGAACTGGAAACCGTGCATGAACATCCCGCCGCTGATGGCGACGCTTACGGTGCCGGCCAGAACTACCCACCATCCGTAGAAGACGCGGCGCGCGCGGGACAGGGCCCAGGCGGCTAACAAGGCAGAGAGGGCCTGCCAAGGGGGGTTGCGGCGCGGCTAGAGGAGAGGGCGGGATGTTCGCGGCGCAACGGTACGCCCCGCGCTAGACGACGCGACATTGGCTCAGGCCAAGGATGCTCGCGGCGCGGCGGGGCGCCCCCATACCAACGCCGGCCTATCTGCCCGGCTTGGGGATGCTCGCGGCGCGCCGGGACGCCCCCTTCCGCCGGGGCGCGGCGAGGGGGTTTAACCGGGGTCTCTTCTAAGCGCGTTGAGGAGCCGGGCAAGGAAGGCGATGTTCTCCTAATAGGTCTTTATCTCCAGCACGTGACCGCTGGGGTCTCTGAAGTAGACGGCCTTTCCCTTGCCCTTGGCGCCGGTGGTCATTCCCGGCCCCTTCATGTTTTCCATGTCGAAGGGGCTGTCTCCGTAGGTTATGGCCTCGTCCTTAATGCGCCGGAAGGCGGCCTCAAACTCCTCCGGCTCCATGGCGAAGGCGTAGTGGGCCGACTGGAAGTCTTCGGAGGCGCGGAAGTCAAAGACGAGGGTGTCGTTGACCCGGGCGGCTGAGAAGGGACCCATCCTGCCAAGGTTGTCGAAGCCGAGGATGCGGCAATACCACTCGGCCGCGGCGTCCTGGTCGTGGGCGGGGACTATGGTGTGGTCGAGAACGGTGGTCATAAGCGTCACCTCTAGGGTTGGGTTCAGGGCAGCTGCATTAGCTCCAGCCGGACGTTGTCCGGGGCCTCGATGAAGGCTATCCGCATCCCGTTGGGGAGGGAGCGGATGGGTTCTATCACCTTAACGCCCTTGGCCTGAAGGGTGGTCATGGCCTCGTCGAGGTCGCCGGTTTCCAGGCCGAAGTGCTCAAGGCCCATGCGCGGCTCCGACGTCCCGGCGGGGAGGCCCTCCGGAGGAGCCTGGGTTATGTTCACTCTAACGCCGCCCAGGTTGGCGCGGACGGTGAGGGAGTCGTTGATAGCGGCTTCGCCCTCTATTTCAGCTCCAAGGTTTTCAACGTACCACCGGGCCGCCTGCCTGGGGTCCTCAGACTTGACGTGGATGTGGTTCATTCCAAACTTCATATGCTTCTCCCTGTCCGGTTTGGCGGGCGCAGAGGCCCAAGGGTTAATGATAGCCGAAATGGAATGGGCTGTCACGGCAGGAAGGGATTAGGGGCGCGCGGGAATGACGGACAGGGGCGCCGTCAATGCAGAACCAGCGCTCTTCAAAACAAAGTGGGCGCGCGCGCCCTAGGGGCTAACGGAGGAATTCGTGTCGGCGGCGGCCACGCCCTTCCCGTAGATGTCCCGCAGCGGCCGTTTGAGGAGGCTGAGGGTCATCATGCCGCCAAAGAGGCTGCCCAGGCCGCCAAGAACACGGGTGGCGTTCAGCCAAGCGGTGTCGGCCAGGATGCCGTTGACCAGGTTGAAGCTGGCCATGGCCCCCTGGATGTGCCAGGCGTAGACGGCCATGACCCGGCCTCGCACATGGTCGGGGACCATGCGCTGCACCATGGCGCTGCTGAGGGTCATGAATCCGGCCTGGGAAAAACCCACGGCAAAGGCGGCGGCCATGGCGGCGGGTAGTCCGGTGGCGAGGCCCAGGAGCAGTGGCCCCACGCCGCTGAGGATGCCCAGCGCAAAGAAGGCGCGGCCTCGTATCCTGTCGCTGTCAATGCCGGCCAGCCCAAAGGAGGAGATGAGGGACCCGGCGCCAACGCTTATCATCAGCAGGTTCCCGCCCCGGTAGATATCCGCGCCCAGTTCCAGACCCAGGCGGTCGCGGGAGAGGACGGGGAATAGGGTCTCGTAGGACATGGTTAGGGCGCAGTGGGCCACCACCAGGACAAAGAGGGGCAGGAGCGTCCCGTGATGATACACAAAGGATAGTCCCTGTATCAGGTTGCTCAGGGGGCTTCTTTCGGCGTCGACGACGCCTCTGGAAACGGTGCGAATCCTGAGAACCAGGATGAGCCCGACAAGGTAGAGGCCGAGGGAAACCACAAAGGCCCACTGGCTGTATCCGGTGATTACGACGGGCAGTATCAGGAGCGGCCCCATGAGCTTCCCGCTCTGCTGCATGGCCTGGTGAAGGGCCACGGCGTTGAGCAGGTTCTTCCGGGGGACAAGGTTGGGAAGGAGGGCCTGGGACGCCGGCATCTGGGTGGCGCGGGCAGAGCCGCTGAGGAGGGACAGGAGGACCAGGTGCCAGACCTCGATGTTGCCGGTCACGACGAGCAGGGCTAGGATGAGGTTTTGCGCCACGTTCACCGAGTAGGCCGCGGCGAGAACCCTCCGGCGGTCGAACCGGTCGGCGAGGAAACCGGCCACGGGGGATATGGCCACGGAGGGTATCATGGCTGCGAAGGTGACCATTCCCGCGGCGCCGGAACTGCCGGTCTCGTTCAGGGCCAAGGCGGCCCGGGCCACGATGAGGGCCCAGGCTGAGGACTGGGAGAAGGCGGTGGCGAACCAGAGGCGCCGGAAGTCGGGGTAGTAGAGGGCAGTGATAAATCTGGATACGAAGGAGCGATACGCCTCCGGTTGGCCTATCATGTTGGGCCCGTCATGTTTGGCCCAACATATCTGATAATATCCGCGCGCATGGGGCGATTTTAATCTCTCAACCCTGTATATTGCCAGTTGCGCGGGAAACGCGCCGGAGATCCCCCTTGGCGGGGCGCCCGCGCTGGGACTGTCGCCACCGTGATTCCCGCCTACCCGGGGGCGCGGGGGGGAAGCGGCGAGCGGGGCGCCGCTCTTAACGTTGACGTTGAAAGGAGATGACAAGGTGTCGCCTAAAATGATCGTGCTGCGCGTCGTAGGCTCTCTGTTCCTGGCCGCCGTGATGTTCGCCGGCTTCGTGGCCTTCCTGCTGAGCGGCCAGGTCCGGAGCGCCCTTTTGGACGCCGGTTTCTACACCGAGACCCTGGCGTCCCTCGACGTGTACAACCGTATCTACGATGAGGTCTTACGGGACCCCGGAATCTGGGACGATATCCAGCCGCTGGTGGCGGATATCGACGTCCCTAGGGATGACGCGGTGACGCTTATCCGAGAGGTTGTGCCCCCGGAGTACGCCCAGTCGCAGACGGAGACGGCCATTGGGGATGTTGTGTCGTTTCTGAAGGGGGATACTGAGGAGTTGGAACTCTTTCTCGACCTGAGCCAGCCCATCGATAGGATAAGGCCGGCGGTCCTGGACTTCGTGGATAAGCAGATTGATGACGCGGAGGTCGTGTCCGTTAGCTCCTACGAGGACATGGTGAGGGAGCTAGAGGCCCTTCTGGGAACGCTCCAGGCAGGGCGGTTCCCCGACAGGACGCCATCCTTCGAAAACGTTCCATCGCAGTACCGGGCTGAAGCCCTAAGAGAGACGCTGGACGGGCTGAAGAGGTCGTCAACCCTGTCGTCTGCGGCGGTGTCGGGCCTGGAGGAGCGGTGGGGTTCCATAGAGGCGGCGGTCATGCGGGGCGACGAGAAGGAGGGATTCAAGCTGGCGTCCCGCGCGGTGGTCGGCCCACAGATAGACGTGTCCATCGCCGAACTGCGGAGCGGCTTGGACTCTGGCGACAGGTGGGACGTGACGGCGGCCATAAGTGATGGCCTCGATCTGAGCGAAATGGAGTTCCAGGACGGCGCCGGCGCGGTTAGGCGACAGGTTGACGCGGCCCAGGGAGTGGGGCCTTGGGTGTCGCTGGTCGTCATGGGGATTGCGGCGGCGGCCATGGGCCTGTTGTACCTGCCCTACTGGCGGTTCTCGATACTCTGGCCCTCGCTGACCCTGCTCGTCATCGGGGTCTTTGCGCTGGCGGCAGGAATGGCGGTCAGGTCCCAGGTGAGCGGCAGAATCTTAACGGAGTGCGGGAATCTGCCCGGTGAGGCCTGCGACCTGGTGGGGGAGGTCTTGGGGGTGATGGCGTCGCGGGTCTCAGGCGACATAATAGCCCCGGCCATCGTGGTGACGGCCCTTGGCGCGGTGGGGGTTGCGGCGGCGGTGGCCCTTTTCGCCAAGAGGGGGAACCGGCGACCCGCCTAGCCTCCTCCCACGAGGGGCGGACGGGAGGTCAACTCGACAGCCGCTTGGGGCGGTGGTACTCTGTCGGAACAACGGGAACGCAAGGAGCGCGCTTCATGGTCGAAAAGATAGGGAATCCCGGCGACCCGGCCCTGCCCCTCTTCCCCCTGTTCAGCAGCTACGAGGGGATGGTCGCCAGGGAGGTTGAAGGGCTTACCGACGCCCAACTGGACTGGACCAGCCCACGGTGGGGTTGGTCGGAGTGGAGCATCCGCAACAACATCAGCCACGTGGCCTCCCACCTGTTCCGGTGGTACATCCTGCGTTGGGGCGACCAGATCTTTCCGGAAGGAATCCCCTTCAGGGACGAGGTGGACTACCTGGCCGCCCTACCCCACAGGCAGTTGGACAAGGAGCAGTGGTGGGAGATTGACGTGGTGTTGGGCAAGCTGGGGGAGGCCCTTCAGATGACGCGCGACATCCTCTCCAAAGAAACCGTCGGGTCGCTGAACGCCAAGACACTGACCACGGAGGGTTCCAGCTTCTACGACCAGATATCCGATAGGTATCCGGGCACGCTGACGCTGGACCCGGATAATCCATCCATTCAGACAATGACCCTGGAGGGATGTTTCCATCACAGCGAGGGGGAGTTGGTCACCCACTTGTACAACGTGCAGCGTTTGAAGCGGGCCCAGGGGCTGGCGGCCAAGGTGGAGCTTCCCCCCATAGGCTATTGGACGCTGGACACGTGGGACCGCAGCGAGCCTTAGGTTCCCTCCTTGCATGAAGTGAGTTGGCTGATATAATTGGTGGGTGTCCGGAGTCGATGCCTTGCGGCTCTCCGGATTGGGGGCGGTTGGCTCAGTGGTTAGAGCGCCTCGTTCACACCGAGGAGGTCGTTGGTTCAAATCCATCACCGCCCACCATTAGGAAACAGACGGGCCGAGGTGGCGGAACGGCAGACGCGCTACGTTCAGGGCGTAGTGTCCTTATGGGCGTGTGGGTTCAAATCCCACCCTCGGCACCACTATACGGATAGCAAGCGCTTGTAGCTCAGACGGATAGAGCGCAGCCCTGCGGAGGCTGAGGCCGTGGGTTCGAGTCCCGCCAAGCGCGCCACTTTTCACTACGGAACTTACTGCGAAACCACGGGTTAGCCGCGCCTTTTTCCTCCGATTTCGCTTAATAGTTATGTTTACCAGTATCAGGCCGTAGGGTATAATGTGCCCAACGGTAAAGGCCGCTCTCGGGGGCTTAGCGGAGGGGTTAATTCCCGAATGGCCCCTAGGTGAAGCGAGAACAACGCTAAAGGGAGGGTGAGCAATGGCGCAGATGGACGATATGCAGAAGACTAACGCCATGGATGGCGGCGGCGGCAGGAGGAACAGGGCATCCATTCAAGCGGGTCCCGTTAGGTTTGAACTCCGGCATCGCGACCTCATGCACGACCAGGGGGTTTGCGTTCAGGTGATGGGTGAGGTGGACGGGAAGGACACGGAGCTGCTCAGGTTTGACTGCTTCGACCAGACCCCCCACTACCACTACGCGCCCAGCGGTCGAAACGAGAGGCACGACCTGGACAAGACCACGGCGGGCAACCCCATTGGCTGGACGATGAGCCAGCTTCGCCGGAACTTCGGCGCCATGCTTAAGCGCGCGGGGGCCGGTGAGCTAGCGGAGCATGTGGAGGCCGGCGAGCTCGGGGTCGGCGCCACGGTGCAGATCACCCCATCGGCCCGCGGTGAGGACTGGCACGGCCGCTACGGTGAGGTGACGGACACCCGATTGGACGATCTGGACTACAAGGTGGCCCTCTTGGGGGGAAGCGACAGGGACTACAAGTGGCTGCGCGCCACGAGCTTGGAGCTCCGGCTGTCGCGGGAGATGAAGGAGCGTCTGGATGAGGTCGAGGCCACGGCCAGGGAGATGGCGGCAAGCCAGAGGAGCACCGTCACTCACAACAGGGGAACGGAGATAATCGAGACCGGAAACATCCGGTTCGGGTTGGAGTTCCGCCAACTGTCCATAGGCCAGGGGCTTGCTATCCACGTTCTGGGCGACGTGGCGGGCCAAGAGGTTGAACTGCTGGCCTTCGACTGCTTCGACAACAACCCCCACTACCACTACGGCCCGCGCAACAAGAACATCCGACTGTACTGGGACCAGACCATAGTCCCCGACACGCTGCGGTGGACCCTCGACCAGTTCAACAGCAGGAGGCTGCCGGCGATGCTGGAGAGGGCCGGATATCCGGGTGTGGTGGCTGAACTGGACCTCGACCTCATTGACGCCACCCTGCCGCATATCGAGGACAGGGCCATGGCCATGGTCCAGGCGAACAGCCAAGGGTAGGACCCCGGCCCGGCGGGGCTGCGCGAGTCTAGCTCGACTGCCTACGCTCTGGCCGTGTTAGAACCCCGGCCCGGCGCGACTGCGCCTTTGGGACGCCGTGTCCCCACGGTTCCGGCGTCTGCCGCAGGGGTGGGCGTATCTTTAGCGTCGGCTTGCGGCGGGAGTTCACCTTCGCTCAGGGAAACCGGGGCGGGGAGGAGCCGCTACCTGCCGGACTGACCGCCCCGGCTGGTTAGCAGGCTCCTGACGGCGGCCCGGTTCTCGACAAAGGAGTCGACGTCGTCCTGGCCGATAAAGGGGTTCTCCGCGTTGGCCGCGTCCAAGGGAGTGGAGCCGAAGGCGTCCTTGGCGTTGACGTCGGCCCCGGCGTCGAGGAGCAGCCGCGCCATGTCCGGTATGCCCCAGAAGGCCGCCCAGATTAGCGGCGTGGACTTGTAGGCGTCCTTCGACGGGATGTCGATGTCTGCGCCGTTGTCCAAAAGCGTCTGCGCAATTTGACGGTTGTTCTTCAGCACGGCCAGGTGGAGGGCCGAGGCCCCCTCGAAGGGGAGTTCGGCGGGTATAAACGCCTCGTTGGGGTCCGTCCCAAACTTCATGTGGGTCCGCACCATTTCCAAGTTGTCGTAGCTTATGGCGGTGAGCAGGGGGATGTCCGGAACCGCCGCGGTAGGCGTTGCAGAGGGAAAGGCCGTGGGCTCAGGGTCGAAGCTCCCGCCGCACGCCGCCGCGCCAAGCAACAGGGCCAGGGCAGCCAGAATAACGGTGAACTTCATAGCGTTAAACAGGCCCGCCGCGCCGGACGCCCCGGCGTGCGCGCCTAGGCTTGGCGAGGGGCGGCCGGGTTAGTCGAAGTCATAGACCCTGGCCGCGTTTCCACCCACTATCAGGGCCTTTTCCTCCTCAGGCACTCCCTCCAAAATGCTGTCCAAGATCTCCAGGGACTTGGGGAAGGTGGACTCGGAGTGGGGATAGTCGGACCCCCACATGAGGTTTTCAATGCCGATGAGCCGCCGCAACTCTATGCCGAGAGCGTCCTCCTGGAAGCTGTGGTAGACGCTGCTGTACATGAAGTCGCTGGGCATGGCGTCGTTCTTGAAGCGGTAGCCGAGGGACTCCTGCTTCTCCTTGTAGGCGATGTCGATGCGGCCGATGAAGTAGGGCAGCCATCCGAGCTCGTGCTCAACGTTAGCGAACCTGAGCCGGGGGTAACGTTCCAGGACGCCTGAGAAGATGATGTGGCACAGCGACATCCGCACCCAGTAGTCATGCTGCACGTAGGAGGCGGTCTTAGACGTCTCCATCCCCCTGGGAATTGGGTCGGCCCCGGGGCGGTTGGTGGTGACGTGGAGGTTAAGGGTGACGTCGTTCTCCTCAGCCGCGGCCCAAAAAGGCTCGTACATCGGGTTGTCGTAGGTGAGGTCCGCCCTGGGGTAGCTGCTCAACATGACGCTGTTGAGGCCCATGGCGGCGACCCGCTTGAGCTCGTCGATGGCCGGCTGAACGTCCTCCTCTATCACCAACATGGCGGCCCCCTTGAGCCGGCTGGGGTAGGGAGAGCAGAACTCGGCGAGCCAGTCGTTGTAGGCGGCGAATATGGCCCTGGTCAGTTCCAAGTCCTCAACGTCCCGGTAGAGGGCGAGGCCGATAGACGGGTAGACGAGGCCGCCGTAGACGCCGTCGACGTCCATGTCCTTGACGTGTTCGCTGGGGATGTAGCCTCCCGGGCGCACGTCGCCGAAGCTGCCCTCCTGAACGATGTCTTCAGGCCTGTCGAATCGCAGTCCCGCCTGGGCTATGGCCCCGACGCCGCCGGTGGGCTTGTTGTCCACGTACCAGGTGTCGATGGGCTGGCCCTTCACCAGGTGGGGGATCCTGTCGCCGAACTTGGCGCGGTCCATCCTGTCGGTCCAAACGTCCGGGGGTTCGACCACGTGGGAGTCAGAAGAGATAACTTTGTAGTTGGCCACCGTAAGTCCTCCCGCTATTTTATCGCCTAATTGATTTATTTTACGCCTTTGACGGCGGGAAGGCTACCCCCGTTGCCCCATGGTGTAAAATAGGGCCGTCGGGCGGTTAGCTCAGCTGGTTAGAGCGCCTGCTTTACACGCAGGGGGTCACAGGTTCGAGTCCTGTATCGCCCACCATTCCCGGCCGCGGCGGTCGCCGTCCTCCCGGGTGAGTTCACCGCCAACGATGTTCCTCACTTTTTTAGAGGAAGGCGCAAGGTCGCCACCGCGCCCCGTCCAAGCCCGTCGCTCCTTACAGTGACTGTGCCGCCGTGGGCCTCGACTATCGCCCGCGTGATGGCCAGCCCCAGACCCTTGCCGCCTGTCCCACGACTGCGGGACTGGCCGGCGCGGTAGAACCGCTCGAAGACGTGGGGAAGGTCTGCCGCATGGATGCCTACCCCGTCGTCTATAACCGAGATGGCCAACGCCTCGGCGTCTAACTCCGCCCTGACCGCGACGCTCCCGCCGGCCTCGGCGCTATGAATGGCGTTGCTCAGGACGTTTCCCAACGCCTGGCTCATGCGCATCCGGTCGATATCCACGTCCGGCAGGCCGGCGGGCGCCTCCACAGACAGTTCGACCTGCCGGCTCTGCGATTGTGGCTGCCACCGTTCCGCCTCCGTGGTAAGCAGTTCGTGAATCGAACTCGCCTCAAGGGCGAGCCGCAACTCACCGTGGTCGGTCTCCGCGAGCCAGTCAAGATCGGTTACGAGACCGCGCAGCCTGTCCACCTCCTGAACGATGTGCTCCGACGCGCTCTCAGGCGTCTGAAGTCCATCGCGCAGCCCCTTCGCCTCCAGCTGTATGACGGTCAGGGGAGTATTCAACTCGTGGGACACGTCGTTTATCAGCCGCCTGCGGAGGCCGCGCTGGGTTTCCAAGGCGGCGGTCATCCGGTTGAAGGCCGCGCTCATCCGTCCCAACTCATCGGAGGACGTGACGGGCAGCCGGGCCGTTTCCCCCTGAACAATCGCCTGAGTCGCCTCCGTCAAGGCCGTCACCGGGGCCGTCACGCGTTTGGATAACCAGAGGGCCAGCAGCATGGCGACGCCGGCCGTCAGCGCCCCGCCAATGGCCGTGATGTACAGGAGCGTGTTGAGGAACCCGTTGGACTCAGCCGATAGAAGCTCATGGTTCACGTCCACGTAGACGTGGCCGACGGGCTGGTCCGTGGTCAAATCGAACACCGTCTCTCTATGCCCGTCCAGGTCGCGCGCGATGGTCCCGGGCAGCAACTGGGATAGGTTGTCCCTCACCACACGCCCATCGACGCCGGTGATGACGACTCGCACCGGGTCTTTGTGGAACCTATCCCGGGATTCGCCCTCACCTTCTTCATGCCGCTCCGCCAAGGGAACCCCATCGTAGAGATATCCCGCCTCAGACAGCGGTCTGTCCACCGTTTCCCAACCGCCGGCGGCGGTGTGCTCCCGGCTCAGGTTCTGGGCCAACCGGCTGGCCTCATCACCACCTATCTCGTTTACGAACACGCCCAGGCGGGACTGGGTGGCGTAGTAGCCCAGGCCAACGGTGATAAAGACGGTAAGAAGGATGACAAAGACAATCGAGACCATGATTCGCCAGCGCAGCGACATCATTCGCCCTCCACCACGAATTTGTAGCCAACGCCGTATACCGTCTGAATGGGCTGTCTGCCGGTGCGGCTGATCTGCCTTCGCAGCCGGGCCACCTGGCTGTCGATGGCGCGGTCGAACCCGTCGAATTCGTGGCTGAAGGTCAGCGAGATTAGCTGCTCGCGGGTGAGGGCCTGGTTGGGATGACGCATGAACGTAGACAGCAGATCGATTTGCGACTGGCTCAGGTCTACGGGTTCTTCATTGACGGTCACGCTCCTGGTGGTCTCGTTCAGTGTGATGTCGCCCCGCGTCAGGACCCGCTGGACCTTGCCCTTGACGCGCCGGAGGACGGCCTCGGCGCGCGCGATGACCTCCTCCGGGTCGAAGGGCTTGACGATGTAGTCGTCGGCCCCGCTATCGAGTCCCATGATTCGCTCGGCGTGGGCCTCCCTTGCCGTCAGCATAATTATCGGAACGTCCGACTCTCGACGCAGGATTCTGCACAGGTCCACCCCATCAATGCGAGGAAGGGTCAGATCGAGGATTATCAGGTCTGGAGCCAGATTGCGGGCCAGGGCCAGACCGGACTCACCGCCATGAGCAACCTCAGCAGAGAATCCGGCACGCTCGAAGTACACCTTGACCCAGTTCGCTATCCTCGCGTCGTCTTCGATTATTAGCACGGCGCCGCTCATCGCCACTCCTCTAAGAAGCCATCTTAGACGCGACGCCTCATATAGACGCCGCGTCTAGCTGCGGATACGTCCAAGCTGAGATTATCTTACTTGAAGCTATGGCGTCTTCCCCCGGTCGGAATCCCATTGGCCCTAGCCGTCACCTCGCCTCTCGCCACTGCTGCCGTGCTCCCCGCCCGACTCGCCGCCGCTTTCACTATTAGAGCCGTGTTCCCCACTGGACTCCCCGCCGGATTCTCCACCGCCCTCATGTTCGCTCCCCTCCCCTCCGCCGCCGACCTCGGCGTGGGCCGTCCATCCGGTGAACGATGCCGGCGTCGCAGGCAGGTTGATAAGCGCCACCTCGCCCGGCGCCATGTCCGTCGGAGTCGTCGGCCCTAGCTCCGCTCCATTGGAAAGGTGCACTTCGACCCTGACCCGGTACAGGACGCCGTTGGTCGTGTTCTCCACAGCGCCCTTGAAGGAGTTGCTTGCAGCGTCGTATTTCAGGACCAGCCGGGCCCCGCTGCGAACTGTATCAAAGGTCTCATCCAGGCCTAAGGTATTAGCGCCGCTTCCCTCTTCGCCACCACCGCCGCCGGACTCACTACCGAATTCCGCGCCGCGGCCATGCTCCCCGCTCCCTTCAGCGCTTTCCCCTCCCGTGTGAGGCGCCGGGCCGGGACCGCCGCAGTCGAAGACCTCCACGTGGACGACGTATCCATCGTAAGAAACCCCGGCAAGTCCCGGTTCGCTGGCCACGGTAAGGCTTGTCGTCGCTTCCTGTCCAGGGTTCAGGTCTCCCAGCTTGTCGGGACCCAACTCCCCCACCGTCGTCGTTCCCGACTTTAGGTGAGGTTCGGCCTGTACGTAGCAAAGTTTCCGTGAGAGCGTGTTTCGCACAGTTCCGTGGATAGCTTGGGGCATTACGTCGTACTGCATAGAAACGGCTAGTCCGCCGAGAACGCCGTTCCACGACCGTCCGAGAGGAATGACCGGGCTCGACATCGCGGCTTCACTGCTCTCACCACCCCCGTCGCCGCTCCACTCTCCACCAGATTCGGAGCCCTCGCGTCCACCTTCGGAGCCTCCGCTTTCCGGCTCCGCGACGCCCTGATTTACCGTGGCGCGGTCAGAATCTCCGCTGTCTTCGTGTCCGTCGTCGCCCGCGCAGCCGGTGATTACCATCGCGGAGAGTATAGACAACAGGAACGACCAAACCAGGATTTTCCTTGCCGTCAGTCCCTTGTGAATCATCCTCTCGCCTCCTCCGTGGAGTATCTATAACTCTACTCACAATAGCGATGAAATGTCGCAGAAATGTGTCGTCCGCCGCCGGGACTGGCCGGTTCCCACACAGACTCGACGAACCTCCCCGCCTATCATTGCGATAGACGTTGACATGTCTAAAACTTATATTCTAGAATTGCCCACGAGGTCTGACGCACATGAGCTACAAAGCCTTTTTCAAGAAGGCGACGGGATTCCATCCCTACCCGTACCAAGCGTCGTTTGCCGAGGAGCCGGAGCTTAGAACCCTGCTGAGGATACCGACGGGGGCCGGGAAGACGGAGGCCGCGGCCCTGGGATGGCTGTACAGGCGGTTCCAACATCCTGACCCGGCCGTGCGCGCCGCCACGCCCCGGCGTCTGGTCTACTGCCTGCCGACGCGGTCGTTGGTGGAGCAGACGGTGAAGCGGGTTGAGGGCTGGCTTGAGCGGTTGAATCTGAAAGGCGGCGTTGGCGTGGTCACCCTGATGGGCGGGGAGCCGCGCGACCGGTGGAGCCTGAAGCCCGAAAGGCCGTGCGTCATCATAGGCGTCCAGGACATGCTGCTGTCACGCGCCCTCAACCGAGGGTACGGAAACAGCCCCTTCGCGTGGCCGGTGGAGTACGGTTTGCTGAACAACGACTGCCTGTGGGTGATGGACGAGGCGCAGTTGATGGCCAACGGGTTGCCCACGTCGACCCAGTTGGCCGGGCTCCGGGAGAAGCTGTCAACCTATGGCCCTGCCGGCAGCGTATGGATGTCGGCCACGGCGCGCCCCGACTGGCTTGGCGCCTTTGACCATCCCGCCCCCACCGGCGACCGGGTACTTGAGCTTGGAGACGACGACTTGGCCGACCCGCGCCTCAGCAAGCGTCACAGGGCGCAAAAGATCGCGCGCGAGGAATCGGTAGACGTCAAGAAACCCAAGGAAATGGCCAAGCTGATTGCCAGCCGCCACCAGCCCGGCGCCCTGACTCTGGCGATAGTCAATACCGTCGACCGGGCGCAAAAGGTCTACGCGGAGGTGAAAAAGGCCTCGCCGGACGCGGAGGCCGTTCTCGTGCACTCCCGGTTCAGGGAATGCGACCGGAGGGAAAAGAACAACCGGATATCCAAGGCTCCAAACCCTTCCGGCCTGATTGTGGTGGCTACCCAGGCAGTGGAAGCGGGGGTGGACATATCAGCTCGCACGCTTATCACGGAGCTTGCGCCTTGGGCGTCCCTCGTGCAGCGGTTCGGCCGGTGCAACCGCAAAGGCGAATACAAGAAGGGCGACGTCCTTTGGATTGACGTCGGGGAGAAGGACGCGGCGCCCTATGAAGCGGAAGACATGAAGCGCGCTCGTGAGATTATGAGGGGACGGGAAGGCCATTCCGTGGGGCCGTCGGACCTGGAGGCGTTGAGTGACGCGGTGGGCGACGCGGACCATCTCACAGTGATTCGGAGGCGCGACGTGGTGGGGCTGTTCGACACGACGCCTGACCTGTCGGGGAGCTACCTCGACGTGTCGCAGTACGTGAGGGGAACGGACGAGAATGACGTTTTGGCGTTTTGGCGCGATGTTGCCCCAGAGGGTCCCAACAAAGATACGCCGAAGCCTCGCCACCGGGAAACCGTTAGAGTCCCTCTTGGCGATTTCAAAGGGTCCTCCAAGGGCAGAAAGGGTTATCTTGGAGACGACAAGCGGAAGGCCTGGAGATGGGATTTTCTGGATAGGGAGTGGCGAAGAGTCCAGGCAAGCGACATCCACCCAGGCATGACGCTGCTGCTGGACGCTGAGCAAGGCTGGTATTCACCGGATACCGGATGGGACCCCTCCAGCAAGGACACTGTATCGATTCCGGAAAAGCGGAGTGAACCGAGTGAGCCGGAGGAAGGCTACGAATCGGAAGACACCAACACGGGCCGGAAGGGATGGGTGACTCTGGCAGACCATTCTCGCCACGTGGAGTCGGAAACGAAGGACATTCTGGACGCGCTGTCTGAGTCGATTAGCGATCCTGACATCAGAGAGGCCGTGAAACAGGCCGCTCAGCGCCACGACGCGGGCAAGGCCCACTCCGCCTTTCAGGAGATGCTGCGAAAGGGAGAGGGAGGCAGCGGGAAGGCGCCTGGCAAAGATGAACTAATGGCGAAGAGTCCACTCAGAGAGCGGTCCGGTGGAGGATACGGCCCGGACCGCCGCCACTTCCGCCACGAGCTAGGCAGCGCCCTGGCCGTGCTGAAACACTCAACGCTGCCGGAGGGCAGAGTTCGCGATTTGGCCGCGTATCTGGCAATGGCCCATCACGGCAGGGTTAGGCTGAGCGTCAGGTCTTTGCCGGGAAGGCGCGCCGGAGGGAAGGACAGCAACCCGGACCCCGACCTGCTGCTCGGATACCGGGTTTTGGAGCCGGAGGTACTCCCGCCGGTGGACCTGGGCAATGGACTGCTGATACCTGAAACGGAGCTGGACATGACCATTTCCCACGTTGGGCTTGGAGACGGGGAGCGGCGGTCATGGATGGACCGGAGCTTGGGCCTGCTGAAATGGCTGGGGCCCTTCAGGTTGGCCTATCTGGAGGCGATAGTGCGCGCCGCCGACTGGAGGGCAAGCGCAAAAGAGGAGGGGAGCTGTGACTAAAGTCTTTGAACTTGAGCTAATGGGTTGCGCGCCGGAGCCGCTGATGGCGTATCTGAAGGCCTTGGGCGTGTTTCGCCTGGTGTCGGAGCAGAAGGACCCCGACGCCCGCGCACGGTGGCGAAACGACGCGTTCCTCCTGCGTTCGACGCTGGACAGGGAGGCTATTGAGCGGTTCTTCCTGGATGAGTACCGGCCAACGCCAATCGTGTCGCCGTGGAACGGCAGATTCAAAACAGGCGTAACGAAGGGTGACAAGCACGGGTTAGATGCAATCTTGTCGTCATCTCAGGAACGCTTCTCGGATTATCGCCACGTCATTAAGCAAAGTGCCGAGATACTCAAGCAAGAAAAGGACAAGAATCGCATCTTGCAAAAGTGTCGTGCGTTCTTCCCAGACATAGCCCTGGACTGGATTGACGCCGTATACATACTGACCAGCGAGAAACCTCAATATCCTCCTCTAACAAGCAATGGAGGAACTTTAGGAACATCGTCTAGCGGGGACGTTTCGATGAACTTTGCCAAGAACCTTGTGAGCGCGCTTGGTCACAACAAGCGTCGTAATAAGAAGGAGAATAGGTCCCGCGATTTGCTAAGCGCAGCGATATTTGGTGATACGAATCCACAGTTGGATAGGAGTCCAAGTGGTCAGTGGGGCCCTGGAGCGTGGGGGCCAAACTCATCCGTAGGCTTTGATTCAGGCCCTATGGTCAACCCTTGGGACTTCCTGTTTGCCATAGAGGGAGCCCTGGTCTTTGCGGGAGCATCGGTTCGCAGACTGTCGCCGGAAAGTCGCGGAAAGGCAGCGTTTCCATTCACAGTCGACCCCTCAGCTGCTGGATACGGCACGGCTGCATCTTCCGAACATAGTAGTAGAAGAGCGGAGTTCTGGGCGCCGTTGTGGGAACTGCCATCAACTCTCGCAGAGGTGAGCCACACTGCAATGGAGGGGAGAGCGCAACTTGGCAGACGGCAGGCATCTAATGGCGCAGAGTTTTCTCGGGCAATTGTCGGCCTTGGGGTTGAGAAAGGGATATCATCTTTTCAACGATTCGGGTTCTTACAACGCACGGGGAATGACGGGGTATTTGCAACGCCTATCGGCAGATTCGCGGTTAAGCTTCAGCCAAAGGCCAACGTCCTGTTCGACCTGGACGCGTGGCTAAATAGGCTGCGGAGTGAAGCATCAAGAAACAACGCCCGGGCGGGACTGCGCGGCGCGCTGCGGCAGCTGGAGGGCGCCATCATGGAGTTCTGCCAGCAGGGGCGGGAACAGGACCTTCAGGATGTCGTAATCGCCGTTGGCCGGGCCCAACGATGGCTGTCAAGGTCCGGCCTTAGAAAAGACGTGCGGCCACTGGGCAACCTGTCGTGGGAGTGGGCCACTCACGCCGCTGACGTCTCCGCCGAGTTCAGGCTGGCCCGGGCCATGGCGTCAATACTTGGTGAAGGGAAAGTTGGGCCGGTTCGCGAGAACCTGGAGCCGGTGGACGCTCAACAGAGGCCCGTGAAATGGAGCGAGGAGAGCAGGTCCTTTGTTTGGCGAGCGGGGGGCACCCTCGCCAACATGCTTGCGGTCCTTGAGCGGCGCAGCCTTGACGGACGGATGCGGGACCTGAGCCATCCACCCCTCAAGGGGGCCTATTCGACGCGTTTGAATGACGTTGTGGATTTCTTGAACGGCAGGGTGGATGTTCAAAGGATGGCAGACTTGGCCCTGGGGCTATCCTTTGTGCGGTTCTCGCCTCGCAAGGATGAGGAGAACCCGCGAAGGTTCACGGCTCCCCGTGACTTGCCGATGGCTTACGCGGTGATGAAGCTGACGCTGCTTCCCGGCAAGTTCAAATGCCGGGAGTTCGCAGCCGACGACGTCGACATTGCGATGGAGCCGTCTATGCTGGCGCTTCTGCGGGCCGGCAGGGTAAAGGACGCCTACAAGGTGGCGCGCCGCCGGCTGATAGCGTCCGGGTTCCAGCCGTTGTCGGATGACCCCGGCATACCGGACGGGTCAGAACAGGGGCGGCGGCTGGCGGCGGCCCTGCTGTTTCCAGTGGATGAGGCGCTGCACTGCGCCCTTGCCCAAAGGGCTTTGCGCAAGCCGGAGAGGCTAGAGGCTCAACCGCAGTCCGCAGAAGCGATTTCGGACAACCCATAAACACCGAAACGTTAGGAGGACTTGATATGACGATTGATTGGCAGAGACTGGCCAAGGAGCCGCGGCTTCTAATGGAGGCTGAACTTCAACCGGCCCAGGGCAAGCGGTTCCAGCCCACCGGCTTCCCAGACTTGGGCGCCGCAAGCTATGAGGCCCCCGGCGAGAACGGCGGCAGAACGCAAATGGTTCTGGTGGAGTCGGCCCAGTCGGTGGCCAACCGCATGGAGGCCGTATGCTGGGACGAGGCAAACGACAATCTGCACCCCGCGTTGACGGGTATGCCGTACGTTCACGTTAAGTTGACGGAAGAAGACCAGACCACCAATTCGATAATAGAGCCACACAGGCTCAACTCACCCTACATACTTGAGGGCGCTGACAAGACAGTATTGAATATACTCACCAATCGCTTGCCTACTCAAGGCCAGGTGGACCTCCGCAAGCTCGCTGGCGTCTTGGCGGAGATAGACGCGAATTCGCTTCTGCACGGGGTCTTCCTCGCAAAGAGGGAGCTAGCGGGAGGAAGATACCGCCTGCCACGAGCTCTGTCCGCGTTTATAGAAGCGATAGACGTCCGAACCGTAGATAGCGGCGGTGTCAAGAATGACCCTGTGAACCCCAGCGGAGACACTAGCAAAGGATTCGGCAACGTGCCCTTCCATCGCACGGAGTACACGGCGGAGCGGATTGTCGCCTACTTCAACCTGGACCTGGCCCAGATACGGGCCTACCGCTTGGGCGAAAGCGCCGAGCGGTTCCTGGTCACTCTGGCCTTGTGGAAGGTCAGGCGGTTTTTGGACACGGGGCTGCGACTCCGGACTGCCTGCGACCTCGACCTGGTGCGCGTCAAAGCGACGCGGCCCAAAGGGTTCAGCATCCCTGCGACGCCGGAGTTGGAAGCAGACCTACCGGGGATCATTGGCGAGTGCGCCAAGGCGGGCCTTTTCGCCGACCCGCCCATCACCAAGCTGAAGTTTCAGAGGAAGTAGGCGCGCAGATGCTTACAATCAAGTTCAGGTTCACCGCCAACCGGTATCACGCCACCCAGTGGGGCCGGCAAGTGAACGAGGGAGTCCCGGAGTGGCCGCCGTCGCCGTGGCGCATACTCAGAGGCCTTGTGGCCACGTGGAAGCGCACCCTGCCGGAGTTGGCCCCGGACCGCGTGGTTCCCATACTGGATGCCCTGGCGTCGGGGATGCCCAAGTACCACCTGCCGCCGGCGTCAACCGGGCACACGCGACACTACATGCCAATTATTGAGAGCGGAAGGGAAAAGACCACGTTGGTGTTTGACTCCTTCGTGGCCGTAAAGCCCAACGCCCCTCTGTTCGCCACGTGGCCGGAGGTGGAGCTGGACCCGTCGCAGCAGGCCGACTTGAATAACATTCTGCGCAACATGCCCTATCTGGGGCGGGCGGAGTCCTGGGTGGACGCAGAGATAGCGTCGAATCCCCCCGAGGAGAACTCCTTTGCCCTGGAACCGAGGGTTTTGCCGGAGGGCAAGTGGGATATAGTCAACGCCCTGGTCCCGCGCCATCCCATCAAGCTAAAAGACCTGATGGTGGAGATTGACGAAATGCGGGGTGGAGGAAGCATGGAACCGGTGGGGGCCCAGTGGTGGCCCTACCTTCGCAAACGGGACTGCTTCACCCGGTTCCGCGATAAGCCTAAGGATAAGGAACCGGAGGCGCGGGGAGAGGGGGCCACGGTGGTCAGGTTCGCGCTGGCGGGCAGGGTATTGCCGATGGCCCTCGACACGCTGCGGTGGGGCGAACTGGCGCGATGGTCCGCAATGTCCATGTATGGCAGGCAGAACAAGAAGGGCAAGTCTGCGACCCTTTCGGGCAGGGACGGCGAGTCGGGGAACCCGTTGGAAGGGCATCGACACGCCTTCTACCTGCCCACCGACGAGGATGGCGACGGGCGGTTGGACCACCTAACGGTATGGGCGCCGGGAAGGCTGGACGCATCGGAGTTTAGGGCCGTGGTTTCGGTGGACGCCTTGAACCCAAGAAGGGGACGGGAGCCACTCCAGTTGGTGTACCAAGGGCACGGCCGCGCGGAAGATTTCGTTGGCGTTTCGCCACTGTTCTGCCGGTCGAATCGATGGCGTTCGTTGACGCCCTACGTCCTGCCGCGCCACGTAAAGTTCCGCGGCCCGCGGGACGGGAACGGTTCCAAGCGCATGGTGGACAGTCCTCAGGAGCAGATAAAGCGGGAGGCGTCGCTGCGCTTTTCGCAGGGCCAGAGCCGAATCAGCGCTCAGTTTGAAAAAGACCCAAGGATAAAGATTCCACCCATAACGGGGGCCTCAAACGGGTTCAGGCCCTTCGACTTCCACACCCACAAAAAGAGCGGGGGCGGCTCCTCCGGCGGCGGGGTCTTCAACTTCACGCTGGAGTTTGACGAGGAGGTCTCCGGTCCTGTGGTCCTGGGGTTTGGATGCCACTACGGGCTGGGCCTCTTCGTTCCTGCGGGGCCGGCGTGAAGGGAGGAAACCCAATGAAGCTCCACAACCAACTTGCTAGTCCATCGGATACTGTAGCTGTGTTAAAATATCTGTATCCGTGGCTGAAGAGTCACGGCCCCATTGAAGCTCATTTAAAACCCTCCGTATCTTTCTCCCTTTGCTGGTATCCGTGGCTTAAAACCCACGGCCCCATTGAAGCATCAGCTGCTCAAGAATCCAGGCGATAGCCGTGTGCGCCGTATCCGTGGCTGAAGAGTCACGGCCCCATTGAAGCGTCAAGCCGTCCAGGAAAATCAGACTCGTTCCGTCAGTATCCGTGGCTGAAGAGTCACGGCCCCATTGAAGCGTGGCCTCGAAGTTGTGGGTGAAGCCCTGTATGATGTATCCGTGGCTGAAGAGTCACGGCCCCATTGAAGTGCCCCTACTTGGCTTGAGAGTGTCGCGTCATCTAGCGAGTATCCGTGGCTGAAGGGTCACGGCCCCATTGAAGCATAGGGTATCGTTGCGTTGCTTATGTTCCTTGATTAAGGGTATCCGTGGCTGAAGAGTCACGGCCCCATTGAAGCACCATAAAGACAGTATCATCCTCATTCCAAGCCTGATGTATCCGTGGCTGAAGAGCCAAGGCCCCATTGAAGCGCGTAAAGGTTCAGCTCGAGTTTCATGCGCGAGTCCTCGTATCCGTGGCTGAAGAGTCACGGCCCCATTGAAGCTAGCCGTGCACGGTAAACGTGTTGTTGGAGTTGACACGTATCCGTGGCTGAAGAGTCACGGCCCCATTGAAGCCAGACTACCCCCTGGAGGGCGTCCATCACGCTGCCCAGTATCCGTGGCTGAAGAGGCTACGGACTCATTGAAGTTGGAGGTTCGCCGTGTCATACTCGGCTACCACGACCCGCGTATCCGTGGCTGAAAAGTTACGGCCCCATTGAAGCACTAGACCATGCCAGTAAGAGAGACCAGTACCCAGCGAGTATCCGTGGCTGAGAAGTCACGGCCCCATTGAAGCCCCTGCTCGGCGGCGAGGAAGCCGGCCACAGTCGCGAGGTATCCGTGGCTGAAGAGCCACGGCCCCATTGAAGTTGGAGGTTCGCCGTGTCATACTCGGCCACCACGACCCGCGTATCCGTGGCTGAAGAGTCACGGCCCCATTGAAGCACGCAGAGGATTCGGCCGGTGTTGACGCCGTTGCCCGCGTCTCCGTGGTTGAAGAGGCTACGGCCTCATTGAAGCAGATTGGGGGCTTCAAGTTGCCTAGGCTCTTCATGCAGTATCCGTGGCTGAAGAGTCACGGCCCCATTGAAGCCTGACTGTGGATTGCCGCGCCCTCTTTGTCTGGCGGCGTATCCGTGGCTGAGGAGTCACGGCCCCATTGAAGCTTACTAGTTCCAGGAGAGACTGTTGAGGATATTATCATCGTATCCGTGGCTTAAAACCCACGGCCCCATTGAAGCATTGTTTTCTTGCTTACTCCGGCTATGTTGCCGGCTGCGTATCCTTGGCTGAAGAGGCTACGGCCTCATTGAAGTTGGAGGTTCGCCGTGTCATACTCGGCTACCACGACCCTCGTATCCGTGGCTGAAGAGTCACGGCCCCATTGAAGCCGGCCAGGAGCCACCCGGCCTCGTCAGGGCGGTAGGTGCAACTTGTATCCGTGGCTGAAGGGTCACGGCCCCATTGAAGCCCCATGCGCGGGTTCTCCGCCATTATGTCCGCCGCCAGTATCCGTGGCTGAAGAGTCACGGCCCCATTGAAGCGACATACCATAGGCCCACAGGCCGGCGGCCTGAGGGTCGCGTATCCGTGGCTGAAGAGTCACGGCCCCATTGAAGCCTATTGGTCTGCATGAAGTTGCCTACGGCTGTTGCGAGTATCCGTGGCTGAAGAGTCACGGCCCCATTGAAGCGGACGTCCAACCCGTGGAACATCAACGCCCAAGTATCCGTGGCTCTCCAGCCGCCGTCCTCCGAGGCGTCTGCGCCTTGCCGCCACGCCAAGGAATCCCCTTGCCGCTACGCCACCCCGTCATCGCCGAGGCCAAAGAGGCTCAGCAACTCCTGCCGGTCCAGCTGAGTCGACAGGTCCAACGACACGTCGTCTATCAGCCGGTCAAAGATGCCCTGCTTGCGCTCCAACGCCCGGTCTATCCGCTCCTCAATGGTATCGGCGCAGGCGTACTTAATAACGTTGACCTTCACCGTTTGGCCAATCCGGTGGGTCCTGTCTTCCGCCTGCCGCTCCACGGCGGGGTTCCACCAACGGTCAAGGTGAAAGACGTATGAGGCCTCTTGCAGGTTCAGCCCGAGGCCGCCGGCGCGCAGGGACAGCACCAGCGCCCCGTGTTCCTTCCGAGTCTTGAACCGGTCGATAACGGCGGCCCGCTCTTCTAGCGGGGTCTCTCCCGTAATGGTGAGCGGGTTGAATTCCCGCAGGTAGTTGGCGGCGGCGGCCACGCCTGAGGTGTCGCGGACGTACTGGGAAAATACCAGCGCCCTGTGCCCCTGGGCTATCAGGCGCTCAAGCCGCTCCCTAATGTCGGCCAGCTTGCTGGACTCGCCCGTCTTGGGGTCCGCGTTGCATATCTGCTTCAGCCGGGAGATTAGCTCAAGGATGTGCCGGACCTTAACCTCGGCCCCAAGTGACTTCAGATAGACAACGCCATCATTCTCGGCCTTATCGTAGCTGCTGCGCTGATTGGCGTGTAGCTCAAGGGTGAGCTTGGTTGTTTGCTTGGGTGGAAGGTCTGCCAGCACGTCGCCCTTCTTGCGCCGGAGTTGCAACTCCCGGTGTCGCTCCAAAAGGGCCGGGATTGAGGAGAAGCCTTTGCGTGGCCCCTGCCCGTTATGGTCGACGAACTCCAGAATTGAGGCCAACTCCTCTTCGCGGTTCTCAATGGGCGTGCCGGTCAGGGCCCACGAGCGGAGCCGTTGCAGACCTTTGAGGGATTGGCTGGTGTCGTTGCGGTTCTTAACCCGCTGGGCTTCGTCGGCGACAACCACGTCCCAGATCTTCCGCCGCACCGGTGACTGGGCGTTGGCGCCGAAGTCGGAGCGGAGGGTGTCGTAGCTGACAAGGGTTATGTCAACCGCCGCGGCCCACTGCCATGCCCGGTCGGAGCTCGACCCTCGGATGATGATGGCGGATAGTTCCGGCCCCCACTTGGCGATTTCCCGCCGCCACTGGTCCAAGAGGCTGGCCGGGGCCACCACCAGGCACGACCTGATGGCGCGCCGCTTCCGCAGAATCCGCAGGGCGGCAATGGCTTGAAGGGTTTTCCCCAAGCCCATGTCATCGGCCAGAAGCAGCCTATCCCTTTCAAGGAGGGCTTGGACGCCGTCCAGTTGGAAGGGCATCAGGGTGCCGGGCCACTCCAGTTGGAAGTCCCGCCTCCTGGCTCCGGCGTGGCCGGGAGCCGACAGCGCCGCCCACAAGCGGTTTGCCAGTCCGGGAGGAAGGCGTTCCTCCCGCGTTGACGCTCCTGGCCCTCCGCCGGCCTCCATAGTAGAGTCCGCCGGATGCTCGGCGCGTTCACCGGGCGAGTCTAGGCTGACCACGGTGGTCATGCCGGGAACGGAGGTCAAGGCCAGTGCTCTCTGGTCGGCGAAGGCTTCGGATAGGGCTTTCGCGACGCGCTCAAAGGGCTCGAAGGGACTGACGCCTTCCATTATCCGGTCAAGGGCGCGGCGGGCGCTGGAGCCGTAGCCCGGCTCATTCGTCGCCCAGAGCAGACGTGGCGGGTTCCCGTTTCCGAATGGGGGACTTGCCCCCTTGACGCGACACAGAGGTATGCCCAGCCGCAGATGTCCGGCGAACGCTGGATGGGGCATTTCTTCGGCTAGGGAGAGGATGAGGGCCGGCGACAGGGCGGCCGCTTGAAACAGGGACTTGGCTAGGGTTGTCCGGAAGGCGTCGGCGTTATCCGGCTGGGTGGAATAAGGGCGTGGGGTCTCTGCTCGGGTGAAAGAGAAGGCCAGGGGTTGACCTTGGATGGAGGTGTGAAAGAGGGCCGCCCTGACCCCGCCGCCGCCTTCCTCTCTGATGAGGCGCAGCCATGCAACGGCGTCGGCATGGTCGTTCTCAGACAGGTCCTGGAAGGGAATGGGCATTCACAAGTCCTTGAGGCGACGGCGGCTACCGGGCGTCGGTGGAGGCGTCATCATCCTTGGGATCTCCCTCCAAGGCAGAATCTTCTTCATAATTATGGAGAAATTCGGTGCTGACGGGCTCGGGGCGGAATCCGGGGTATAGTCGCAGCAGGTCCCACTCGTTGACGGCGGCGCGCACCTTGTAACGCATCGTTCTCTCATAACCTACGCCGCTGGTCTTGATTTGAGTGGATTGGGCCGGCCATGAATAGGCTTCAGTATAAATCTGGCGCAGCATTTCCAAGACATCCCTCACGTCGTCGTCGCTGGGAGCGCCCAAGGGTTGGCATTCCCCCACCAGAAGCTGCATTCCCGTCTTGGCTTGCGGGGCTATAGCACGGTACCTCGCGGTACTCACCATTTTGTGCACGATGTTATCCTCGTCCTTCTTCTGACCGTCCGGGCTAATGACGGCTGAAGCGAAGTCATCGGTAACGGCGCCAACGACAACGAGGCCCGGATAGACTTCGCTAAAAGTCTGGCCCATCCACCGGGCCAACTCCGCGTAAGACCTGCCGCGCTGCAACAGCGTGTAGTGGCTGACCAACTCTATCTCGTCGAGAAGCACAACCCAACCGTTATAGCCGGCGCCCTTGATAAGTTCGGTGACGAACCGCAGGCGCTGGGGAGGCAGGTCCGCGGCCTTGGGGGCGCGAAAGGTGTAGTTCAGGAGCTGCCCTATCTGTCTGAGGCCATCCTTGACTGTCTTGACCTTTATCCTATCTCCACCCCAAAAGCGCTCCAACTCAGTATTGAGTTCAAGGTCCCTCGAGTATTCATGGACGCTCAAGGTGGCGGGAAATATCTGGTTGAGCAGGCCATCGGAAGCCGCTCCGTTGGCCCACGCGAAGAACCCGGGGTAACGCTGGGACTTTTCCATAACCTGTCCAAGCTCTTCCATCATCTGGCCTCTGCGGCCAGGGACCTGCCCGTTCTCCACCGCCGACTTGAAGACCTTGCCTAGGTCGTAGAGAGGCGTTTCCTTGCTGATGGTCACCCTGCTGCAAACGAACCCTTCAGAGAGGGCTTTGTCTTCCAAATAGGTGAGCAGATGGGACTTGCCAGTCCCGAAGCCGCCAGTGACCAGCATCCCCAGAGCGTCGCCCGGCGGGTTGTCCACGTCCGTTGCCAGAGCCAACATCTTATCGAACCGTTCTTCCGCCTGGGGCTGGTTGCAACCAAGAATCTTGACCGCATCCCTGTTGGGCACGCCACTGCGCAGGGCTTCTATGGCGCGACGGGAGACCAGGTCTATATCAGTGTGAGGCCCCATCAAACAAGTCCCTCCTTACTCCAGCCCAACCAGCGATGCGATGGGATTGACCCGGTTCCTATCTCTAACGTCGTTCATTATCCTGTAGCGAAGGGCTTGGTAGATCCTATAGCTCCTGGGTTTGTTTTCCTCAGCGAAATCCTGATTTGTAACCACCACAAGCAGCATTCCCGCCAGCCGGTCCAGGTCGTCTATAAATTCACGCAACAACTCATAGTGGTCCATGGCCGTGGGTCTTGTGTAAAATCTCAGCCCGTCCTTGGGGTTACGGGCAACGGTGACGCGGGAGTTATCTAGAAGTATAACCGTTCCAGGGTATCCCGCGTGGCGGACCCAGTACAGGGCCGACTCAATGAAGTATCTCGCGGTGGCGCGGTTGATGGGCGTATAGATGGAGAAGGATCTGACGTTGCTTATCCGGGTGTTGACGCCGGTAAGCCAGTCGAGAATGGGTTCCCCTTGATAATGGCCGTCTTCATGGGTATTCTCCAGCCAACAGAGGTGACTCATGGCTACTCGGAAGTCCCTGGCCATCTGGGTGTCTTTGAGGATAGCATTTTCTATGTTAGGTCGGATTTCCCTGAGAACCGAATCCGGTTCCAGGTCGTTGGCTTTAGCGATAGCGTCGAAGATATTGCCACAAGCGGCTGGATCCACACCTTCCAACGTATAACTTCCACGGGCAGCCAGCTTCATTATCATACGGCGGGCGAGCAACCGCCAGTCAATCTGCCGGGCTAGGCCGAAGAAGATATCCTGGGGCATGTGGACCCTGATTGTCACGGCATCCAGCTTCACGAAGCGGTAGTCCATCCTCTGGCAATAGCCGCTCACTTCCGCGTCCAAGTTGGATTTCAGCGGATCAGGGGTGACGGCAAACTTTACCGACGCGCCGCCATCCTTGATGAAGGTGGACAGGTATTCCCTGTCAATGATTTGCAACCAGTCTTGAATAGGTATGGTGTCCGACATTATCCGCCTGCCGTAAACTTGATGCCGTAATAATCAACGCTCTGGCCGTCGGGCCCGACGAAGGAGAATCGGCCGCTGGAACCCCGCGTGGCGGTGGAGGCCGAGAATGATACGACGGCGCCTTTTCTCGTGCACCTAGGGCCGTTGTCATCCAAGACGTACAGGTCCCTAGCGAAGTCCATGGCGCTATAGTCACGTCTGGCGCCAGGAAGAGCGGTCAAAAGCTCGTATATCCTTTTAAGGGGCACGACGCGCTCACCGCCTCTGATAAGACGATTGTCGGAGTCTCTGGTCACGATGTCTGAGTAGACGGAGTAAAGGGACTCGAGAAAGGCGTTGGAACGGTAGCGACCGGGCTTCTCCTGATTCTCTATAAGAAGCTTTGTCAAGTGGGAGGGTCTGATGGTGGGGACTTTCTTTTTGTCGACTCTCACGGCCCTTTCGCCCGGCATGATTCGCACGATGGAGGGGTGGGATATGAGCCGGGAGTCCTGCTCGTAAATTTTGAGGCCCTTTGAAGCGGCCACGCCGGTCAGTTCGGCGGCGTAGTCGTCACGGAGGCGCTGCTCCTCCTCATCGTCACGGAAGGGCCAGACATGGACGGCGTTGGACACCTCCTGACCAAGGGAGCTCAAGGCTTCGTTGAGGCTGGTCTGGGCGCGCTTAATGTGGGCGATGTTACCGGTTTTGGCCGCCTTCTCCATCTGCTTGGCAAGGGAGGTCAGGGCCGCCGCCGACTTTATGGTCGAGGCCGCGGCCTGTTCCGCATCATTGAAAGCCCGTTCAAAGGTGGTCATGGTTCACTCCTCACAGTGAATATACGGCTTCATTATAGACTATGCAAGAAGGCTGGCGATTGGCGCGGCGGGCGCTGGAGCCGTGGCCCGGCTCATTCGTCGCCCAGAGCAGACGGGGCGGGTTCCCATTTCCGCACTGACCGCAAGGCTTCACTGTAGACCATGCAAGAAGGTTGGCGATTGGTATAGAATTGGCGGGGGTATCTTAGAACGCGGAGGTGACTTGTGGATGCGTTGAAGAAGCTTTCTGCGGTGTATATGCTCTGCCTTGCGGCGGCGGTCACGGCGCATTTCATCGCCGACCCGATATACGACCCGGAGTCGACGGGAATGTCGCCAACCATATGGGCCATCCTGAACCCGATGATGGTGGTGGGCGTGGTCATGGCCCTAGCGGTGGCATTCGAAAGAAAGCTGAAGCTGAATGGGTCCATCGGCCCCGTTGGCAAGGAGTATCTGGAGGCGAACTGCATCTTCTACTTCGGGTCGGCCTTCCTGATAGCCCTCGTGTACAATTGGGTGGGCGACGCGTGGGCCACTCCCGAAAAGGACTACGGCCCCCTCTGGATACTCCTCAACACCCTGTTCCCAATCCTGCTTGTGCCCGCCGCCCTCCGGTTGCTGCGCAGGTAGCGGGGAGCCGGGCGCGCGCTGAACACGTTAGGAGGCTTTGAGTAGTGGGAGATTGCAGGTACTGCGGGAAGTCGGCCGGCTTCCTGCGCAGGCAGCACAAGGAGTGCGCGGATAGGCACGAGCGGGCCTTGGGCTCTATGCGGGAGTTGTGCGTGGACGCCGCCCTGCGCGGCGCCGGGTTAGACGCGCTCCCCGACCGGGTCAGGGACGCCGCGGCGACGGCCGGCATCGTGTTGTCTGACGCGGAGATGTCCAGAACGCTGGCGGAGGGGTGGCGCGGGGCCGTCGAGGCCGCCATGGAGGATCACTCGCTATCCACGGATGAGAAGCGGGGGCTGAACCTGTATCGCAGGCGGTTCGGACTGGGGGAGCGGGAACTGGACGAGAGCGGCCACTTCGAGCTATTCAGGATGATGACGCTGCTCAGGTCCCTGGTCGACGAGGGCGTCATCCCCCGGTATGACCGGAAGGCGGCGAGGGCCAAGTTCGGACGCCTGCCCTTCAACCTGATGAAGAGCGAGGAGTTGATGTGGGTCTTCCCAGACGTCGAGTACCGGGAGCAGGTGACGCGGCGCGAGTACCAGGGCAGTTCCATGGGCATGAGTTTCAAGGTCGCCAAGGGCGTGTACGTGCGCCCGGGAACCTTCAAGGGCCGAGCGGTGGATTCCACCTCCATGGAGCACACCGACACCGGGCTGCTGGGCGTCACCACCAAGCACATCTACTTCAAGGGCGCCGTCAAGGGCTTCAGGGTTAGGCTGGAAAAGATAGTGTCCTTCGACCCCTACAAGGACGGCGTCGGCATTATGCGGGACACCGCGAGGGCAAAGCCGGAGGCCTTCGGGATGGGCGCCTCCAACGCCTGGTTCCTGGTCAACGTCATTGAAGGGATCCTCGACATGGACGACGTGGCCCTTCCCAAGAGCGGCGCCCCGTCGCTGGAGGACCTCGTTGAGGAGGAGCCGGGGGATGAGGAGGACGGCGGGTTGTTTATCGCAGGCGCGGGGGCGTCGGCATAACGGGAAACTAATCATCAAATAACATGAGCGCTAAGGAGGACGTAAAATGAAGCAGGAAACAATTATTGAGCCGTACGGCGGGAAGCTGGTGGACCTGGTGGCGGCGCCGGAAGAGCGGGAGGAGTTGAAGCGGCGCGCCTGGACGCTGCCGTCCATACAGCTTTCGGACCGGGCGGTATGCGACCTTGAACTGCTGGCCACGGGGGCCTTCTCCCCTCTGGACAGGTTCATGGACAAGGAGGACCACCGGCGGGTGGTGGAGGAGATGCGGCTGTCCGACGGCAGCCTGTCGCCCATTCCCATCACCCTGCCCGCGCTCCCCGGCGACGCGCGCTTGGACAGTGAGGTCGCCCTGCGAGACCCCCGCAACGAACTGCTGGCAATCATGCGGGTGGAGGAGGCCTACGAGTGGGACAGGCGGGAGGTTGGGCAGGCGGTCTTCGGCACGACGGACCAACGGCATCCCATAATCGCGGAGATGGAGCAGTGGGGAGGCGTCAACCTTTCCGGTCGTATCAGGGTGATAGAGCTTCCTAACCGCTTCGATTTCAAGGACCTGCGCCTCACCCCCGCCCAGTGCCGCGCCCGGCTAAAGGAGATAGGCGCCGCGAACGTGGTCGCCTTCCAGACCCGAAATCCCCTGCACCGCGCCCACGAGGAGTTGACCAAACGGGCCGCCGAGCGGGTGCGCGGCCCCCTGCTCCTGCATCCCGTGGTGGGGCTGACCAAGGCCGGCGACGTGGACCACTACACGAGGGTGAGGACCTACCGCGTCCTCACGGAAAAGCGGTACAAGTCAACAGAGGTGGTCCTGGCCCTTCTGTCGCTGGCCATGCGGATGGGCGGGCCCAGAGAGGCCCTTTGGCACGCGATAATTCGCCGGAACCACGGCGCCAACCACCTCATCGTGGGGCGAGACCACGCCGGGCCCGGGATGGACTCCTCCGGGAAGCCCTTCTACGGCCCCTACGACGCCCAGGAACTTGTGGAGAAGCACAGCGCCGAAACGGGCGTCAAGGTCGTGTCCTTCTCGGAGATGGTCTACCTGACGAAGGAGGGCCGCTACGAGGAGTCGAGCAAGGTGGCCCCCGGCACGGAGACGACGGCTATATCCGGAACCCAGGTGCGCGAGGAGTACCTGAACAAGGGAATCAAATTGCCGGAGTGGTTCACCCGGCCCGAGGTGGCGGATATCCTGGCGGAGAGTTACCCGCCGCGTCACCGCCAGGGGGCCTGCGTCTGGTTTACGGGTCTGAGCGGGGCCGGCAAGTCGGCGACGGCGGAGACCCTGACGGAGCTTCTGGTGGAACACGGCCGGACTGTCACGGCCCTGGACGGCGACGTTGTGCGCACCCATCTGTCCAAAGGGCTGGGGTTCAGTAAGGAGGACAGGGACACCAACATCCTCCGCATAGGGTTTGTGGCGTCGGAGGTGGCGCGGGCAGGCGGGATTGTGGTCTGCGCCGCAATAAGTCCCTACGCCGCCACCCGCGAAGCCGTGCGAAGCATGGTGGGGGCCGAGCGGTTTGTGGAGGTGTACGTCAACACGCCTCTTGAGGTGTGCGAGGAGCGCGACACGAAGGGGGCCTACGCCAAGGCGCGGCGGGGTGAGATTAAGGGCTTCACCGGCATTGACGACCCCTACGAGGCCCCAACGAGTCCGGACCTGGAGATCGAAACCGTTAGCCACAGCCGCGAGTCCAACGCCCGCCTGATACTGGAGGAGCTGCGGAGAAAGGGATTTGTGAAGGCGGCGGCGTAGGAGACGGCTTGGCGCTCAACGTTGAAAGAAGCCGCCCCTTGGGATAACATCCGAACTCCGGCGGGCAGAGGATTGAAGGTTATAGGCGTCGTCAATAGCATGGTCGGCAGGTCAAGGGGGCCGGCGTCAGCCAGACCCCGGTTGTCTAACGGGTTGGCGCCGGCCCTGCCGCCAAGGGCCGGGGCCTGGGGCGTTGGGAGTGGCTGAACCCGCCGGAGTTCCAGTGGTGCGCCGCAGATACAAGCGGCCCTTTGACCTGGCATTCCTAGTCCTGTCCCACCTCCTGCTGCTGCCCATATGGGCGGCCCTCTGGGCGCTGATTCCCCTGGCCATAAAGTTGGGAGACGGAGGCCCCGTCTTCTATACGCAAACGCGGCTCGGCCTCAACGGGAAGCCCTTCAACATCATAAAGTTCCGCACCATGATAGAGGACGCCGAGTCGGAGGTGGGGCCGGTTTGGGCGTCGAAAGGCGACGCGCGGGTGACGGCGGTAGGCAGGGTCCTGCGGCGGGCGGGCCTGGACGAAATGCCGCAGGTGATAAACATCCTGAAAGGGGATATCAGCCTGGTGGGGCCTAGGCCGGAGCGCCCGGTTCTGGCTGAGCGGTTCAGCGCCAAGATACCCGATTTCCCGCGGCGCCTCTCGGTGAAGCCCGGCATCGCCGGGTTGGCCCAGGTCCGGGGCAAGTACTCGACCAACCCTCGCAACAAGCTGAGGTACGACCTCCTGTATATCAGGAGGATGAGCCCGTGGATGGACTTCAAGCTGGTCTTCCTATCGACCTGGGTGGCCCTTAGCCGCCTCTTCGTCAGGAGCTAGGACGGGGGGGGAAGGGCGCGCGCCTGTCCGTCATTCCCGCCCTCTTAATCCGTCATTCCCGCGCAGGCGGGAATCCATCCCCCCAGGGCCGGCCGCAAACCGGTGTCTACCCGCGGCGGCTCCTGGCCCGGTCGAACAGAAGGCGGCTTATCATGTCCCGGTAGCTGTCGATGAGCAGGCCGGGGGCGAGAAGCTCCTCAGCTGTCTCGCGGGCCGCCTGTCCCATCTCGCGCCGCTCGCCATCGGGCAGCGACGCGAAGCGGGTAATGACGCCGGCCATGTCCTGAAGGGAGAGGGGGTCAAAGAGAAGGCCGTTCCACGCCTGCCTCACCAGCCGCGGGTTGTCCCCGGTGCGGCTGGCCAGGACCGGCGCGCCGCAGGCCATGGCTTCGCATATGACGTTGGAGGAGTCCTCATAGAAAGCCGGGAGGCAGACCCCGTGGGCCGCCTGGTAGAGGGGAACCACGTCCTGCACCGCCCTGTGAAGCCTGAACCGGTCGCCCATCGCCATTTGGGAGATGGCGTCTTGGAGCCGCCGGTAGTAGCGGGGCCACTGGGAAACGGGGCGTCCCGGCGCGCCGACCGGGTCTCCGTACCAGTCCACCACGACGTCAAGGTCGGGGCGCCTCTGCCGCACGGACTGGAGGGCCTCGAGGAGTCCGAAGGGGTTCTTCTCAGGCCGCAGTTGGCCCAGAACTAGGATTTGAAGCTGGCCGTAGGGTCCCGGCGCAGGACGGGGCTGGGGCGCGAACTTTCCCAAGTCGACGGCGTTGACGATAACGTGAACCCGGTCTTTGAGATGGGGGGCCAGCTCCAGGATGTGCTGGCGCTGGGAGTGGGAGTTGGTGACCACGGCGTCGGCGAACCGGTGGAGGCCGCGGCGGGCGCTTCCCCGAAGGCTCTTGGACGCGTAATCCAGGTTGCGCTCCGAAGCGATGACCACGAAATCGCGGGTGGGCAGGCCCGACATCTCCGCCGGTATGTTGGCCCCGGGCTGTAGGGAGATTACAACGTTGGGCCTGCTCCGGCGGATGGCCCCGCGCATGGCCGCGATGCGGTGGAGCCTGTTTATGGAGCCCACGCGGACGACGGGAATACCCTCCTGCTCCAGGACGCCGAGGGAGTACCGCTCGTTGCGGTGAAGCAGGGTCTCGACGTGGCAGCCTCGTTCCTTGAGTCCCACGGCAAGCAGCAACAGGTGTCGATGGGCCTCGCCGGTGTTCAGTTCATCCACAACCAGGGTGACTCGGAGGGGGTCAGGCATCAAGGAAAGGCCTCCTTCAGTATCGGCGTCCTGGGCATGGGTCATTTTTCCAGGATAGGCCCGTTTACTGTCAAGTATACACCGGGCGCAAGTGAGGGGCTTTTGCGGGGAATCCGGAAGCCGGCGCCCTTCCCCCCTGTCCGTCATTCCCGCGTCCTACCATCCGTCATTCCCGCGTAGGCGGGAATCCATCTTTCCCGGTTCCCTCCTAACGCCATCGTACCACTCTGACAGCGCAGCAAATTGATAGGAAGGCATTAAAGCGACACATTCGCTGTTCCGGGTTGTGGCCTTCATGGATTCCCGCCTGCGCGGGAATGACGGACAGGAGAGAGGTGGGGGTGACGGGAGGTTGGCGGCGGTAGGGACTGGATGGAAGCGCGGGCTGTGGCGCGGTTGGCGCGGCGAGGGAAGGGGGATGGATTCCCGCCTTCGCGGGAATGACGGAGGGGGGCGGGAAGGGCACGCGTGCCCGCTTAGGTTTGAAGAGCGTTGGTTGCCTCCCGGCGCCCTTCCCAGCGTGGCGCGGTTGACTAGAGAACAAGGCCGTTCCTATAATCGGCATCCAGGATGGGCAAGTGACCAGGCAATCATCAAAGGCAGCGACCCCGGCAGTCGAGCGGCCGACCGGCCCTCACCGGCAAGGGGACCCCAACCCGCTTCTGCTTTGGGCGGTCAGGGGCGGCGTCTTCCTGGTTCTGGTGACGCCCCTAATCGTGACGGCCGACGCGCTGTTCCCCTTTGTGGTTGGCAAGGCCCTATTCTCCCGGTCGGTCATAACGGCCACCTTCGCCCTGTGGCTGGCCCTGATATTCCTTTACCCGCAGTACCGGCTATCCAAGTCCTGGATACTCCTGGCCTTCGGGCTGTGGCTCCTCGTTTCACTGGTCACCAGCTTCACGGGCGCGAGCTTGGAGAGGAGTCTCTGGTCGAACTTCGAGAGGATGCAGGGGGTTATTGACCGCGCCCATTGGCTTGTCTTCACGCTGGTAACGGTCTCCGTGTTCCGAAGCCTCGCGGACTGGCGTCTGCTGTTCAGCGTTAACCTGGGGGTGGCCGGGCTGGTGTCGGCCCTGGGGATTTTGCAGCGCTTCGAAGTCTTGGGCCTAGTCATTGTAGGGGGCGAGGATAGGATAAGCTCCACCCTGGGCAACAGCACCTATCTGGCCGCTTACGCCACGATAAGCGCCGTGATTGGAGCGGCCCTCCTAGTTCACTCCTTCAGCCCAAGGGCGCGGGAGGAGCGGCGGCAAGGAAGGATGAGAAGGGCGGAACGGCGGCGGCGGCGCAGGCAAGGGGGCCAGCAGTTAGACCTCCTGCCCTGGCTCAGGGCTTTCTGGGCGGCCATGATTCTGACCTGTCTGGTGGCCCTCTGGCTCACGGGGACTCGCGGCTCGATTGTCGGCCTTTGGGCCGGGGTGGTCGTGTTCTCCGCCGTGTACATGCTTTGGGGAACCTTCCCTCGGGTGCAGTGGGCCGCATTTGGGATTCTGGCCGCAGCCTTCCTCTCCGTCTCGTTCATTATGGCTGCAAGGTCAACCGACTTCTACGACCCGGTGATAGAGTCCAGCGAAACGCTGGAGCGTCTAACCTCGCTGGGCGTTGATGACAGAAGCTTTCAGGGGCGCCTATCAACCGTGCGCGTGGGCGTAAGGGCGTATCTTGATAAGCCGCTGCTGGGATGGGGGCCTCAGAACTTCATGGTCGCCTGGGGCAAGCATTTCGACGGGGAAGCCGGCATCAGAGAGCAGTTCGACCTAGCCCACAGCAAGCCCATTGAAGAGTTAACGGCGTCGGGAACCCTCGGCTTGGTTAGCTACATGCTCATATGGCTGGGAATGGCCGCGGTCCTCGTCCGAGCCGTTAGACGGCGGGAGGGCATTGAGCAGATGCTTTTCCTGGTGGTTGGAGCCGCCATGGTGGCCTACTTCACCCAGAACCTGTTTCTGTTCGACACGGCGGCCACGACCATCCTGTTTGCGCTCCTGGTCGGATTCGCGGTGTCGGAGGAGTGGCGGGGCCGCGCCCTTGACCCCGCGCCGGCGCAGGGGACAGTACAGAGAATCAGAACGCGCCTCGCGTCGTTAGCCGCCGTAACAGCCTTCGCCGCCGCTTGCAAGGGGCCGGCACAGAAAATAAGAACAAGCCTCGCATCCCTTGCCTCGGCGTTAGAGACATGGGGAAAGCGGCTGGAGCCCGCCGCGCGATGGGCGTCTCGCTCCTTGCATAAGGCCTGGGTGGGCGCCTTGGCTTTAGTGATTCTGGCAGTCCTGACCGGCAGCTTGGTCTATCTCTTCGGCTACAGGCCCTATAGCGCGGCCCAAGCCATGATAACCGGCGTGGATTCCTCGCTGCCGTGGCAGGAAAGGAGGGCGCATATCGAGGAAGCCATCGAGGGCTTCCCCGCGCTGGCCCTAATCCCCAGACGCTACCTGATGGTGCAGGCCGGCCGCGGTGTTCCCACTATGGAGGACTCGGAGTTTCTCGACGCGGTGGAACTGGTCGCCACAGAGGGAGCCAAGGCCTTGGAGAGCGAACCGCAGAATTGGCGTGTGCACATAGCCTTGGTGGAGTTTTACCACATCGCCGGGAGCCGGGACAGGGAGTATCTGAAGGACGCCCGGCGGCACCTGGACGCGGCCCAGGCCCTGGCCCCCAACGCGCGCTTCGTCACGAGGGCAATCGAACAGCAGGAGAAGCTAGAAGAACTCTAGGCGCCGGGCGCAGGCGCCGCCTTTGCTCGGGGCATTATGAGGCTGAGGAGCCCGGCGGAGGTCAGGATGACTCCCGCGGGGATTATCAGCCACTGGTAGCTCTGGAAGGCGTCGAAGACCCATCCCGCGTATAGAGGGGTGCCCAGGCTCAGAACGCTGAATAGGGCCATGATGCCGCCGCGCAGCACTCCGAAGTTTCTGCGCCCGAACCGGTCGGCCAGCATGGCCCAGCCCAGGGGCAGGCTCCCCTCGCTGAAGGCCCAGAGGACGAAGACGCCTATCATCTGCCATATCGCCACCTGGTCTAAGAGGGCCAGGGTGAACATCCCCAGGCCGCTCACGAGTCCCCCCACGCATGACACGCGCTCCTTGTCCCACCGGTCGCCCCACCAGCCCATGAACAGCGAAATGGGTATCCAGGGCAGGGCGAATGCGCCTATCAGAAGCCCGGCGGTTCCTTCATCCAACCCCTTCGACACCATCATGGCCACCAGGTGAACCGACACGGCGGTGAAGACCATCCCCCTCATCGCTAGGCTGAAGGACAGAATCCAGTAGGCGGGGGTCCTGAAGGCCTCGCCGGGAGACATGCCGGGTGGGGGAGGAACCACGATTCTGCCCCCCGGCCTGGGGCCGCCTTCGACTTCGGGAGGCGCCGGGTCGCCGTCGGGCAGCAGTCCCCGTTCCTCCGGTGAGCGGTGAAGGAAGGCGCTAAGGGGCAGGTAGATGGCCCACAGGAGCAGTCCAACCCCTAGAACCGTGTTCCTCCAGCCGAAGGCGTCGCTGGACGCGGCCAGCAGAGGGGGCAGGACCGCGCCGCCGAGGGCGAATCCCATGACTATTATCGAAAGGGCCGTGCCCCGCTTGCGAACGAACCACTGGCACGTGGCGGCGATGGACGTGGAGTCGTAACCGCCGATGATGGGCGGGGACAGGACCAGCAGGACTACCAGCAGGAACATGAGGTAGCCGTTGGTGAAGCTGAGCAGGGTGTATCCCAACCCCGCCATCAGCGAGCAGAAGAACAGCACCCGCTTGGGGCCCAGGCGGTCGATGACGATGCCGATTATGGGGCTTTGGATGGCGGAGATGCCCCTGGTGAGGGAGAAGGGCAGGGAGGCGGCGGCCCTGCTGATGCCCAGTTCCCGGCTTATGGGGAGGAACAGGACCGAGAACCCGATGAAGTAGAGGCCGGCGGGGACCATGTTCACGAGAACGCTTATGACGACTATCCACCAGCCATAGAATATACCCTTGCTTGCCCCTGCGTCGGGTGTGGCGTTGTCTGAAGGGGGAGTCGGCACCGGCGCGCTCCAAGGGTCGGTAGTCTATGGGTGGGACGGCGTGGTCGTAGGAAGGGCTATTCTGTAGCGCCGCGGATTTGGGCGTCAATGGCATTGTCGGTTATGTAATGCTAAATTGCATGGAACGGGGAGAGGCTGAAGGCCGGCGGCGCGGCGGCTCAGGACGCTTGCCGAGGCTTGAAGCGGGGCGCCGCCTTTTCCCCCATACGGAGGTGAAGATGATGACCAAGGCTTACGTGCTGATAAACTCCGAGATAGCCTACACGAAACAGGTGGTGGAGCAGCTGCGGGAGGTGAGCGGCCTATCGGAGGCTCACGAGGTGCTGGGACCCTACGACATTGTGGCTGAGGTTCAGGCGGTGGACATAGAGTCGATTCTTCGCATCTTGCAGGAGGAGATACGGGGCATTGTGGGGGTGAGAGACACGGTGACGTGCATCACCACTAACTAGGACAGCGAGGACGCGAGTCACGTGGCGGGCTAGGGCCGGCGGGAATCGCTTCGTCAAGCCGTTCTACGGGTGGAGGCGAGTCACGAGGCGGGCGAGGGCCGGAGGTTCAGATGACGCCCAGTTGCCGGAGGGCGACCAGCCGCTCCTTGGCGTAGCCCAGCTTCCCGCAGTAAACATCCTCGTTGTGCTGGCCCAGGAGCGGGGCGGGAGAGCGGAGGGACCAGGGGCACTCCGGCAGCCGGAATATCTCGCCGGGAACCTTGACGCGCCCGATAACGGGGTGCTCCACTTCGGTGAAGTAGCCGCGCTCCTCAAGCTGTGGGCAGTTGGCCAGGTCCTCCGACGTCTGCACCACGCCGGCGACGAACCCCGAGGACATGAAGGTGTTGAAGTAGTCGGCCTTCTTCCACTCCCGGATGAGGGGCAGGAGAACGTCGTCGAGCTCCTGCCGGTGTTCCGCGATGAGTTGGCGGTCGGCGAACCGCTCGTCGTCCAGTTCCGGGTGGCCGAGGAAGGTCACGTATTCGCTGAAGGGGGCCGTGGGCCGGCCGCGCTGCATGGTGGGAGAGATGAAGCCGTCTTTTCCCGGAACGATGCCTTCAAACCGGACGCCCTTGAAGGAGCCGCTCTCCACCTTGGGCGCGCGGCGTTCTATCGTTCCCGTGTAAGAGTAGCGGGTGGCGCTGTCGTAGTGGTGAGCGGCCACCGACTCCTGAAGGGAGAGGTCTATGTGCTGGCCCTGGCCCGTCAAAGCCCTGGAAAACAGGGCCGCGGATGTGGCGTAGGCCGCTATCATTCCCCCCATGTAGTAGCTCTGGGGGTGGCCGTGCTTCAGCGGCTCCCGGTGGTAGGCCCCGCTGGCGTACATCATGCCGCTCATGGCGTAGTAGATGAGGTCGTTCCCCAGGTAGTCCCTGTAGGGGCCGTTCTGCCCAAAGGGGGTTATGGAGGTGACCACCAGCCCCGGATTCAGCCGCTCCAGCGTTGAGTAGCCCAGGCCCAGGCGGTCCATGTGTCCCGGCGGGAAGCTCTCTATGAGCACGTCGGCGTCTTTTACGATGGCGAGCAGCGTGTCCCTTCCCAAAACCGTATCCAGGTTCAGGGTCACGCCCTGCTTGTTGCAGTTGAGGTAGAAAAACAGGAGGCTCTTTTCGGGGTGTGGGTCGTCTTTGAAGAAGGGGCCGATGCTGCGGGAAGGGTCCCCGGCGCCAGGCGGCTCCACCTTTATGACCTCGGCTCCGTAGTCGGCGAACAGCTTGGCGCAGAGGGGGCCTGCGATGTGGCCGCTGAGGTCTACGACCTTGAACTGGTCCAGAGCGGCGCCGAACATCCTACTCCGTCCCCACAATCTCGGCGTAGTCGGGGTCGTAGCCCGCCAGGGAGCCGTCCTCCAACTGCTTTTGGTAGGAAGGCGGCTTGAAGTCGGGCGGGTCGGTGGGGGTCTTGCCCAGGACGCCGGCGCGGTAGAGGCCCTGGACCTCCTCCGCGCTGCGGCCGAGGAGGTCCTCCATTACCAGTTCGTTGTGCTCCCCCAGACTGGGGGCGGGCCGCCGGATGAAGCTGGGCGTCTTGGACATCTTCCACGGGCGCCCAAAGTAGGTCTTGTCGCCGATGCCCGCGCTTGAGGGGTGGGACACGCGCTCGTAGAACTTGCGGGCCTTGACGTGAGGGTCGGTGACAATCTCCTTGCTGTTCATCACCGCGGCGGCCGGGACCCCGGCCTGTTGCAGCCGGGCCATAAGCTCCAGATGGTCGTGGCCCGCGGTCCATTGGCCGATAAGACCGTCCAACTCATCCTGGCCGCGCCATCGCGAAAGGGGGTCGGCGAACCGCTCCTCCCGGGTCCACGCCGGTTCGCCCATGATTCGGCAGAGGGCGTCCCACTGGCCGTCGTTCTCCACGGCTATGGCTATCCACTTGTCGTCGCCGCGGCAGGGGTAGACGCCGTGGGGGGCGTGGGACGGGTGGCGGTTCCCCATGAGGCGGCCGTTGCGCCCGTTGACCTCGTAATCCAGGATGGCGTCTCCCATGGTGGACACGCCTATCTGGTACATGGCCAGGTCAATCCACTGGCCCTTGCCCGTTTTCTGGCGGTAGTGAAGGGCCGCAAGGATGGCGAACACGGCAGTCCATCCCACGTGGAGGTCGAAGAAGGCCTTGCCCACCCTGCGGGGGCCTTCGTCGGGGTAGCCGGTGAACTGGCTGAGGCCGCAGGTGAGCTCAAACATCCTGCCGATTCCGGCGTAGGTCCGCCAGGGGCCGGTGTGCCCGAAACCGGTGTTTGAAACGTAGATGAGGTCAGGCTTTTCCCTGCGAAGGGCTTCGTAGGAGAGGCCCAAACGGTCCATGGTCCCGGCGCGGTTGTTTTCAACGACAACGTCGCTTATCCGGGTCAACTCTTTGAAGGCCTGGACGCCCTCCGGCAGCTTGAGGTTGAGGGTCACGCCCAGCTTGCCGCGCTGGAGGGTGTTGAAGGAGCCGTCCCGGTTCCAAGGCTGGTCGCCGGGGTCGTTGTCGGCGTACATGAGGCGGGCGGCCTCGGTGCGGAACAGGGTATGGGTCTCCACCTTTATGACCTCAGCCCCCATGTCGGCCATTATGTGAAGTCCCGTCGGCATGGCCACCATAGTGGTGGAGTCTATGATTCGCAGGCCGGCCAGGGGGCCGCGCTTGCCGGTGGGTCGCGCGTCCACCGGCTACAGGTCCAGGGGCACGTGGACGCCCAGCCCCTGCTCCTTGGCTTTCTGATAGACGTAGGTGGCGGCGGCCACGTCGCTGACCGCGATGCCTTGGGACTCGAACAGGGTTATATCCTGGTCCGACGCGCGGCCCGGAACGCGTCCGACGACCACGGAGGCCAGGTCGTGGACCTGGTCCCACCGGATGACTCCCCGCTCGATGGCGTACAGGAGATCGCCAGCCTCCACGCGGGCGTCCTCCAGGCTGTCCACGATAATGTTGTCGGCGCGGCGCAGGACGTTGGAGTCCACCTCTTGGCGCATCCAATGGTTGCTGCCGGCGGCGTTGACGTGGACGCCGGGTTCCAGCCACTCGCCCAGGAGGACGGGCCGGCGGGAGGTGGTCATTGTTATAACGACGTCGGCCCCGCGGACGCACTCCTCCGCGCTGGCGGCCTGGGACACCTCCACGTTCAGGGAGCGTGACATCTCGGCGCAGAAGTCCCTGCATATCTCGGCGTTCAGGTCGAAGGCCTTGACGGACTTGACGCCTCGGACGGCGCACAGGCCTTCCAACTGCCCCCGGCCCTGGAACCCGGCGCCGATGACGCCCACGGTGGAGGCGTCGCGGCGGGCCATGTGGTCGGCGGCCACGGCGCTGACGGCCCCGGTGCGGAGGAGGGAGCAGTGGGAACCCTGAACCATCGCCAGGAGGTCGCCGGTGTCGCTGTCGTAGAGGAGGGTGAGGAACCGTGTCCCGGCGCGGAAGCTGGTGTAGGTCTTCAGACCGAAAACTCCGCTCCCCAAAACGGAGGCCGCCATCAGGTGATGGAAGCCTTTGGGCAGGCGAATGCGGGAGCGGGGGCGGTTCCAGGTGTCTCCCCTTCCAACCTGGCGAAAGGCGTCGTCCATGACCTGAACGCAGTCCTTCATGGACATGACCTGCCGCGTTTCGTTATCGCCTAGAAGCAGGGCCACCGGCTAGTACCAGTCTTTACGATATTCGCTGTAGCTGACGAAGGGGGGCCTCGCCGGATGGGGCACGGGCAGCTTCACCGGCCCGGTCTCCCTGGAGGGCAGGTAGACGGTGGCGGAGCCGGGGGCTTGGGCCTCGCCAACCTGGTTCTCGCCTTCAATGCTTATGCCCACGGCGTTGTATTCCGCCTGGCCGGGCGCGGCCCCGGGGCCGTCCTCGCCCGTCTGCGTCTCCTTGAACTTCTTCACAACAGTACCCGTGTAGATGGTCACGTCGCCGTAGAACACGGGCTTTCTCAGGGCGATGTAGAGCCGGCGAATGAACCCCTCGTCGCCCATCCAGTTGGTGAGGAGTTGGGCGGGTATCTGGACACGCTGGACGCCAAAGTCGAAGGGGCCGGGGAGGCCGCGGTATATGGCCAGCAGGGCGTCCTCGTGCTCGGAGCCGGGGGTCCAGGGCCACCGGGTGATGGGATGCACCCGCACCCATTCCCCCGTCTTGCGCGAGTGGTGGTAGGAAGGCTCGAAGGCCAGTTCGTCGCCGGGCAGGTTCTCAGCCGCCTTGGTGCAGTAGTCCATAAAGTGGCGCGAGACCTGGTCTTGGAGGGACCAGGGCGGCAGGACCATGGGGCCTATCTTGTCGCCGACCTGCACGTCCTCCCAGTAGAGAGGCTCGGCGCCCCGTCGCTGGAACCCCTCCATAAGGCCAACGTACTCCTCTATCTGCTCCGGGGTGTAGAGGGAGGCCTTGCGCTCGTACATCATGTGCCGGCCCAGCCTCTCCGGCGGCACGGCGCGGGAGGACTCCATGCTCTTCTGTGGAACCATTATCTGGGTGCCGTAGCACTTGGCGGGCAGGTCGCCGTGGAAGTCCCAGTAGTTGACCTCGGATATGAGGAAGACCAGCTTCCCCTGTGAACCCTCCCGCTCTATGACCTCTTTCGTCACCTTGGAGGAGCGGAACTTGGAGCCTGCGCGGATAACGTCGTAGAACTCCCAGGCCGTGCCTGAGATGAAGTTGGCGAAGGGGTAGCCCTGGGGCCGCTTGGCGCCGTGGGCTGAGGGGTAGCGGATGAGGGCCAGAATGGGGCCGGGGGCCAACTGGCAGCCGTAGCGGGAGCGCTGGCCGTACTCCGGGTTAATGAACAAGGGGTTGTCGTCGCCGATGCTCAAGGCGTAGTTTCTAACGGTGCGCTCGTCCAGGCGCAGGGTGGCCTCAAAGGGCGGCCCGGAGTTGTCGATGGGCGATGGCGGGGTGGGAGGCAGGTTCTCCATCACCTCCTCGCCAATCATCCCCCTGGTGCGCTCCAGGTACTCGGCTACGGCCTCTTCAAAGCCCTGTTGCGTAGTCACTTTTGGCGTCTCCTTCTGTGGGGGATGGGTAGGCGCGGCGGGCGTCCGGGCGCCGGCAGATAGGCCACGGCGTCGCCTGCCGCCACCGTCTCCCCCAGCTGGTTGACTCCGTTGACGCGGACCTTCACCGCAAAGTAGGTCTCACCGCCCACCCGCTCCCTGAACTTGTCGCTCACCTCCCCCGTCAGCCACAGGGTGTCCCCGTACAGGAAGGGGTTGAAAAGCTCAACGTCGAGGGAGCGGAGGAAGCCGTCGTCCCCCATCCAGTGGGTCACCACCTGACCCGCCAGGCAGACAACGTGCATCCCCCGGCTGAAGGGCGCGGAGAAACCGGCGTCCCTGCACGAAAGGATGTCTTCATACTCCTGGTCGGCGTCCCAGAAAGGCCAGTTGGTGGAGGGGTTGACGCGCTTGCGTCCCGGCATCCGCTTCAGGTCTTCGTAGACCGGTTTGCCCAAGGGCATGGTCTTCTGCTCCGCGACGGTCCAGGCCATCATGTCGGAGAGGTTCAGAGGGCCTTTGACGAGGGTGGGAAGCCGCTCGCCAAGGGAAACGTCCCCCTGGTACCGGAGGAGCCTGCCCCGGGGCGGGGCCTCATCCTCTATGCCCCTTTCGATGCGGGCTATCTCGTCATCGGAGTAGGCGTAAATCTCCCTATCGCAAATCATCTCCTCGCCTTGGCGGTAGGGGACGAGGGCGGTGGTGGCCTCGGCGGTGGCGATGAGGCCGCCGTAGGAGTTGAAATAGGCCGCGGAGCAGTCCACCTCGGCGGTGGGACGGCCCCACCGGTTCGGGCCGGGCCCCACGCCCTCGGTATCAAGACTGCTCCTGAGCCGGTCGCCAACGCGGATGACGTCCACCCACTCCATGGACACCCGCCGGGTCATCTTGGTGACGCCGAAGTCCCTGAACTCGTAGGCCCCGGCGGCGGTCGGGGTCCGGATGGCGGCGATGAAGGTGGGCGGGGCTATCATGCTGTGGTACTTGGTGGAGACGCCGCCGGCCGGGTCTTTGTAGAGGGGGTTGGCGTCTCCTAGGGCGGCGCAGAACCGCCTTATGGTCAACCAGTCGGCGAGGGGCGCGCCCTCCGGAACGTCCGACGCGCCGTATCCCACGTACTCCTTGGAGTACTCAATGAACTCCGCGATCCTCTCATTCATGGCTGTCACCGGTCCTCTCCAGTAGAGCCGCCCTCCTCCAACAATGGCAAGGCCGTCCAGCAGACGTTGGCAGGGTCCTTCATCAGTCCCCTGCTTGCGATGATGTCCCTCGCCTCTGTGAGGGTGACGTTGGGGTCGTTGGTGACCAAGGCCCACTCCGGCGCCGGGGGCAGCCAGTAGGGCGAGGTGACCCGCGCCAGCTTGCCCTCTGCGGCCTTGAGGTAGATTCCGATTTTCGTAGGGTCCACTGGGGCCGAGGCGCTCCTGCAAGGGAGTTGGCTCTGCGGCGCCCCGGACGCGCTGGGAAACTGGGGCTGGGTGAAGCGGCCAGGGCCACACGCAACGAACGGGATTATAGTTGGACGATGGGTCCTAGTCAAACGGGGGAACCCTTGAGGTCTGGGCTGAGGGCGAAAGGATGGAAAGAAGGGGGGAGGCGAAGCCCAACATGCCGCGGTCCAGGCTGTCGAGGGTGGGCCGGCCGCATAGGGCCATGGTCATTTCCAACTCCTCGCGGAGGATGTCCAACACGTTCAGCAGTCCATCCCGGCCGTTGACGGCGAGGCCCCAAAAGAGGGGTCTGCCAATGAAAACGGCCCGGGCGCCCAGGGCGATGGCCTTGACCACGTCGGCGCCGCGGCGGATGCCGCCATCCATATAGACCTCGGCGCGCCCCTCCACCGCGTCCACCACTTCGGGCAGGACTTCGATGGTGGAAAATGTCGTGTCTAGCTGCCTGGCTCCGTGGTTGGATACTATGACGGCCTTGGCCCCGGACCGCGCCGCTTGCCCCGCCTCCTCGCCGGTCATTATCCCCTTGAGGGCTAGGGGCAGAGGGACGCGGGAGGCGACCCACTCGAGGTATTCAAAGGTGGCGGCGGTGTCCCGCGGCAGGCTGCTGGCCCACCGGTGGTTGGCCGACTGGAGGGATCTGTAGCCGTTCCGGATGTTCCTCTCGCGCTTGGAGTTCGCCTTCACGTCAAGGGTCAGGCAGATGGCGCTGTAGCCCGCCTCCTCAGCGCGGCGGGCCATCTCAAGGGTCAGGCCGCGGTCCTGGTAGAAGTACTGCTGGAACCAGATGGGGCCGGAAGCGGCCTGGGCCACCTCCTCCAGCGTGTAGCTTGACCCTGAACTCAGGGCCGTGAGGGTCCCGGCGGCCGCCGCCGCTCGGACGGTGGCCAACTCAGCGTCGGGATGCGCCCGCCCGTGGGCGCCGGAGGGGGCCAGCATGACGGGAAGGCTTATCCGGCTGCCCAACGCCGTGGTCGCGGTGTCGATGCGGCTAACGTCCGTCATCACCAGGGGCCGCAGCATTATGGAGTCGAGGATGTGGCGTGTCCGGCGCAGGGTTATCTCGTCCGTCGCGCCGCCGGCTATGAAGTCGTACTGGCTGTGGGAGAGGCGGTCTTTGGCCAGCCGTTCGTAGTCGTAGAGATTTACCGGCGAGTCTGGCATGATTGGAGACTCCCTTTAGAGGCTGGATTTGGAGTATATTCGCCGGTGTGGACACGGTCAAACGCAGCGGGGCCTTGGCGCCTATGAGTCGTGAGGGGATATGGCCATTCCGCGAGGGCAATCATGGAGGTGAACATGGCCGGGCTAGGGGTTAGCGCAGACACGGTTATTCTAAACGCCAACATTATAACGATGGACCGGCGGCGTCCAAGAGCGGAGGCCCTGGCGATAAGGGACGGCCGGTTCGTTGCGGTGGGGTCTAGAAGCGAGGCGTCCGAGATGCTGGGCAACGGAGCCGAGGCCCTGGACCTCAGGGGCAAAACCGTACTGCCAGGCTTCATCGACGCTCATACCCACGTCATGAGCAGCGGCGTCCGTCACGTGAATCAGGAGGACTGCGACCTCAGGTCCATAGGCGACGTCCAACAGGCCCTCAGACGGCGGGCGGCGGGCAAGGCGCCCGGGGAGTGGGTCCTAGGGTTCAAGTACGACGACACGAAGACCCGCGAGGAGCGGTTCCTTCACCGCGCCGACCTAGACGCGGTGACCACGGAGCATCCGCTAATGGTCGCTCACCAGGCGGGCCACGTCTACTTCTTCAACTCGGCGGGGCTGGAGGCCGCCGGGTTCCACAGGGACGTGGAGGACCCCCAGGGCGGGAGGTTGGGCCGGGAGCCGGGAACCGGGGAGTTGAACGGGCGAGTCTACGGCAGGGCCATCGACGGGGCCTTCGAGGAGGCCCTGCCGGGGCCTACGGCTGATGAGCGGCGGCGCGGCCTGCGCCTGATATGCCGCATGTTCGCCGAGGCGGGGTTGACCAGCGTCCACGACGCCATGGTCTCCAATGAGGACCTGCGGGTGTACCAGCAGGCGAAGGAGGAGGGCGACCTGCCGCTGCGGGTGTATCTGCTGATGTACCGCGACCACTTCCCCGCCCTCCGGGACGCGGGCGTGCGGAGCGGTTTGGGGGACGAACGGCTGAGGATTGGCGGCATCAAGATGGTCGCCGACGGGGCCATCGCCACCCGCACCGCCTACCTGTCGGAGCCTTACGTGGGCAGCCCCTGCGACCACGGGTTGGCGGTGATGGACGCCGCGGAGACGGAAAGCAAGGTGGCCGAGATGCACCGCGCCGGGTTCCAGGTGTGCATCCACTCCAACGGAGACCGGGCCATCGACATGGTGCTGACCGCCTACGAGAAGGCCCAGCGCGCCTATCCCAGGAAGGACCCCAGGCACAGGATTGAGCATTGCAGCGTGGTCAACCCCGGACTGCTCAAGCGGATTAAGGCCCTGGGCTGCGTGGTGACGCCCTTCTGTTCCTACATCAGACATCACGGGGAGAAGATGCGGTTCTACGGCGAGGAGCGCGTGAAGTGGATGTTCGCCCAGAGGTCCTTCATCGACTACGGGATAAATTCCACGGGGGCCGCGGACTACCCGTGCAGCCCCCTTTCGCCCCTCATGGGGATACAGAGCTGCGTGACCCGCGAGGACGGGAGCAGGCGTCCCTTGGGCGTGAACCAACGGATTTCCGTTGAGGAGGCCTTGCGGGTTTACACCATCAACGGGGCTTACGCCTCCTTTGAGGAGGGTATCAAGGGGTCCATTGAGGTTGGGAAGCTGGCCGACCTGGTGGTCCTTGGGGAAGACCCGACGAGGGTTGACCCCCGCGAGATAGAGGACATACCCGTTGAGCTCACCATCGTCGGCGGGGAGACTGTCCACCGGCGCGGCTGAAGCCCAGAAAGGGCCTGTGCGGCGCGGGAACGCGAGGTTGGCGATGGCGTCGGGGGCGGCTAGGCGGTGAAAAGGGCGGTTTGTGCGTAAAAAGGCGAAAATCCATGCTTATCCGTAGCGTATTACGGTGACTAACGGGACTGCGTAAGGTAACATGGTATCTCAAACTATCAGGTGGGAGGAGCCATGAAAGCCTATTGCGTCAAGTGCCGAGTGTCTCAGGAGATGAACGACCCTGAGCCGATAACGATGAAGAACGGTCGACCGGCGACTCGAGGAACCTGCCCCGTTTGCGGCACCAAGATGTTCCGCATAGGCAAGAGCTCGTAGGAACCTCCCCGCGGCAACCCGACTCACTATTAGCGCAACTTTAGTCTACTCCTAGCGGGGGTTCACGAGACGTCTGAGAGCGGCGGCGCGGTCAGTCCAGCGCCAGGTTCTTACCGGCAATACCGCCGCCCCTAGGCGCACGCCAAACGCTTAACGCCCCACGCATTGCGGCGTTGGCCCTTGTCAAATGGGATAAGCCCTTCACGCGCCGGCTCAGACCGGGCCCGGCTTCGTTTCCCAATAGGACGCGGCGGTCTAAAGGGGCTTGTCTCCCCAGTGGAGATGAACGGCGCCCAGGGCCATGGGCTGGTGGCGCGTCTCCTCAAGACCCACCGCCGTGAACAGGCGGGACAGGGCGTCGGGCGACAGGAACCGGTCAACGGACCTGGGCAGATAGGAGTAGGCGGCTACGTCAAGGGTGACAACGGCCCCAACGATGGGCACAATCCGCCGGAAGTAGAACCCCGCCAGGGGACGCAGAACGCCCTTGGTCCCGGGCATAGTCTCCAGCGACAGGACCCGGCCCCCCGGCCTCGTAACCCTCACCATCTCCCTGAGCGCAAGCTCAAGGTCGGGCATGTTCCTCAGGCTGAAGGCGGAGGTGACGCATCCGAAGCTGCCGTCAGGAAAGGGAAGGGAGAGGGCGTCGCCAACCATGAAGGTGAGGCGGCGGGGCCGGGAACCACGCGCCCCCTTGCGGGCCGCCCTAGATATCATCGGGTCCAGGAGGTCCACGCCCACCACCTCCGCCGGGGCCGCCATTCGTTCAAGCTCCAAGGCCAGGTCCCCGGTGCCCGTGGCCACGTCCAAGACAGGGCCTCGCAGTCCCTCCGTGGCACGGCGGGCCGCCTGTCTGCGCCAACGCCGGTCCATTCCAAAGGTCATAAGGGCGTTCATCAGGTCGTAGCGGCCCGCTATGCGCGAGAACATGTCGCCCACGTAGCGGCGCTTCTCCTCCCCCTTCAACTCAACCATGACTAGGTGGGAGGCCGGCCCCCGTATTGGCTCCTTTCGGGCAGAGACTCCTCCACGCCCAGGGACACGAGAATGCGGTCAACGAAGAAGGCGACGATATCCTCAATGCCCTCCGGTTTGAGGTAGAAGGGCGGGTCGGGAGGCATAATCACGGCCCCCATGCGGGCCAGCCGCGCCAGATTTTCCAGATGGATGGCGTGGAGGGGCGTCTCGCGGGGAACCAGGACCAGGTTCCGCCGCTCCTTCAGACACACGTCGGCGGCTCTCAGGAGCAGGTTGTTGGCGACGCCGTGGGCCAGGGACGCGGCGCTGCTCATGCTGCAAGGCGCGATGACCATGCCCGAAGTTGGGAAGGTGCCGCTGGCTATGGGGGCCGCCATCTCCTGGGCGCCGTGGTAGGTGAAGTGAGGGGTCTCCCGCCAGACGGAGAGGCGGGCGGAAAAGGTCTCGTCCATCTCCTCCTGCCACACCAGCTTGGCGTAGTTGGAGCAGACCACTATGGTGGGAATCCGCCGGTCGAGGAGGGCGTCCACCGTTTGGCGGGCGATGAGCGAGCCGCTGGCCCCGGAGATGCCGACTATGACCGGCTTCACGTGAACACGGCCAGGGAAGTCGTGACTAGCAGAAGAACGGCCACGTAGGGGTTCAGTTGCAGGGCGGCCTTCTGCGCCTTCGACAGGTCGCCGGGCTTGACCAGGGAGTTCTGATAGATCATGGCCGCCGAGGCGATGGCCCATCCCACATAGTAGAAGAGGCCCAGGTCCATCCATATTCCCACCGCCAACAGGGACGCCGAGGTTATGAGGTGCATAACCTTGGCCCAACGCAGGGCCGCGGCTATCCCGAACCTTTGCGGCACGGAGCGAATGCCGTAACCCTTGTCGAAGTCGTAGTCCATGCAGGCGTAGATTATGTCAAACCCCGCCACCCAGGAGGCCACCGCCAGGGATAGGACCACCGCCTGGGGGTCGAGGGTTCCCGTCACGCCTATCCAAGCCCCCGCCGGGGCGATGGCGTCGGCCCACCCCAGAACGAAGTGGCTGCCCCAAGTGAAGTATTTGGCATAGGTATAAAGGAAAAGGACCGCCACCACAAGGGGCGATAGGATAAGGGCCAGGGTGTTGAGTTGGGAGGCGGCAAAGACGAAGACGCCCATGGATATAAGCATCGCCGCAAGCATGTCCCTGCGCCGGAGCAGGCCGGCAGGCAGGTGGCGGGCGGCGGTGCGGGGATTGGAGGCGTCCTCCTTGGCGTGGACCAGCCGGTTGGCCGTCATCGCCACGGTGCGGGCTCCCACCATGGCCACCGATATCCAGATGAACTGGCTCAGGGTGGGCAGCCCGCCGGCCCCCAGAAACATGCCCACGTAGGCGAAGGGCAGGGCAAAGAGGGTGTGCTCCAGCCGTATGGCCGCCGAGAACAGGCGCAGCTTGGCGAGGAGATTCAAGGCTATGGCCCCGCTACCGGCCCGGAGAAAAGGCGCATGGGGGCCGGGTCAAAGGCCGTACCGGCTCCACTTGGCGTCCACCAAGGCCTTCATCTCACCGCTCATCACAATGTCCGGCGGCCAACCCCGGTGGTAGCCCTCCCCCGGCCCCTTGGCCGTGGCGTCAATCCCAACCTTGCTGCCGAATTTGGGGGTGGGGGAAGCGTGGTCCAGATCGTCCACGGGGCCGGTTGCGAAGAATATGTCGCGGGAAGCGTCCAGGTTGTTGGTCACCCGCCAAGCCACCTCCGACAGGTCGTGGACGTTCACCGAGTGGTCAACGGCGATGATGGCCTTGGCCAGGGTCATTAGCCCCAGACCCCACAGCCCGTGAATAACCTTGCGAGCCTGGCCGGGGTACTCCTTTTTCACCGACACGATGACCAGGTTGTGAAACACCCCTTCGGCGGGCATGTTCATGTCGACCACTTCGGGGAGGACCATCTGAATGATGGGCAGGAATATCCGCTCGGTGACCTTGCCCATGTAGTAGTCCTCCATGGGCGGCCGGCCCACGATGGTGGTGGGGTAGATGGGGTCCCGCCGGTGGGTGACGCAGGTGACGTGAAAGACGGGGTAGACGTCGGCCATGGAGTAGTAGCCGGTGTGGTCGCCGAAAGGCCCCTCCACCCTCTCGTCTCCCGGGGTGACGTAACCCTCCAAGACTATCTCGGCGTGGGCGGGGACCTCCAAGTCCACCGTCTTGGCCTTCACCATCTCAACAGCCTCGCCCCTCAGGAAGCCCGCCGCCATCATCTCGTCCATGTTGGGGGGCAGAGGCGCGGAGCCCGTCCAGATGGAGGCCGGGTCGCCGCCCAGGGCCACGGCCACGTCCAAACGCCCCAAGCCCCCCTCTTGGCTGGCGCGGTAGTGCTGGGTTCCCACCTTATGAGTCTGCCAGTGCATACCGCAGGTGCGGCCGTCAAAGACCTGAATCCTGTAGGTGCCCACGTTCCGGACGCCCGTCACGGGATCCTTGGTGATTACCAGGGGAAGCGTAATGTAGCGGCCGGCGTCCTCCGGCCAACACTTCAGGATGGGGAAGCGGTTCAAGTCCACGCCGGCGCCCTCTACGACGACCTCTTGGCAGGGCGCGTTCTTCACGACCTTGGGCTGGTAGGAGGCCATCTTCATCAGTTGGCCGAGGGAGCGCAGCTTATCCATAATGCCCTGGGGAGGCCCTTGCATGAGGCCAAGGAGGTCTTTAACCCGCCCGACCAGGTCGTCCAAGCTCTCGGAACCCAAGGCCCAGGCCATCCGCCGCTCGGAGCCGTACATGTTGATGAGAACGGGGATGTTGGAACCTTCAACGTTCTCGAACAGGAGGGCCGGGCCGCCGCTCTTGACGACCCGGTCGCAGATCTCGGTTATCTCCAAGTCCCAAGTGACGGGCTCGGTGACGCGGCGCAACTCGCCCCTGCTCTCAAGGAAGGATATGAAGTCGCGCAGGTCTTTATACTTCATGGCGCATACGCGTCATAAGATATGACGTTGACATTATACCGCAAGGCGGGCCGCGTGACATAGATTGGCCTCAAGGCGGAGCGGCCAGCAGACGCAGGCACACTACGGCGCCATAGAGTTGACCACGGGAGGCGTGGAGACTAGAAGCCGGAGGAGCGCTGGCGGCTAAAGCAGTCCTGGCAGTAGACGGGACGAATCCCCCGCGGCTGGAAGGGGACAGTCGTCTCAATTCCGCACTCGGCGCAGATAGCCTGATAACGCTCCCGCTGGAAGCCGCCGCCACCACCACCGCCACCGCCATCGCCGCGCTGGGAGCGGCGAGCGGAGCGACAGCCGGCGCAGCGCTTGGGCTCGTTGGTGAAGCCTCGTGAGGCGAAGAATTCCTGCTCTCCGGCAGTAAAGGCGAATGGGGCGCCACAGTCCACACAGGTTAGGGTCTTGTCCGCTAGTTCCACAGGGTGCAACCTCTAATTTAGGCCGGTGGCCAATATATAATCTCACGTCCCTTGACGCGCTAGTTGCTAAGTATACACTAAAAAAACGCTATATCAAGACGCAGATTACGGGTATATTATGGAAAGCAGAACGGTTTCCTCCCCCATATCGATACCCCTGAATAACCGTCGTTACCGCCACCCCTCCCATCATTCTACGCCTTCCATTCGCCCTTCCCGCGTAGGCGGGAATCCAGGAAGCCATCAACATGGAACCAACGCTCCCAAAAACTTAAGTGGGCACGCGTGCCCTTCCCGCGCAGGCGGGAATCCAGAAAGCCATCAACATGGAACCAACGCTCCTAAAAACTTAAGTGGGCACGCGTGCCCTTCCCGCGCAGGCGGGAATCCATCCCCTCCCGCCCCCGTTGCGCCAAAGCAATCCGCGGCGCGGAGCGCGCCGGCCCTCCATTCATCCCACTGTGGAGGCGTCCGTTATGGGCGGCGCCTCCCCACCCGGCTCAACGGGGAGAAGATGGATTCCCGCCTTCGCGGGAATGACGGATATGGAGAGTTGGGAATGACGGACATGAAAGGAGGGAATGACGGAACGGTAAACGGGAAGCAGATTAGTTTGCTATAATTCCTCAAATAAACGGTAGGAGCGGGTTATGAGATTAGAAGGCAAGGTTGCTCTGATTAGCGGCGGGGCGCGAGGCATGGGGGCCGTGGAGGCCAAGCTGTTCGCCCAGGAGGGCGCCAAGGTGGTCTTCGGGGACGTGCTGGAGGAGGAGGGGCGCGCCGTGGAGGCCGACATCGCCGCGGCCGGCGGCGAGGCCATCTTCCTGAAGCTGGACGTCACCAGTGAAGATGACTGGCGCCGCGTCGTGGAGACGGCCTTGGCCCGCTTCGGCAAACTCGACGTGCTGGTGAACAACGCCGGGATAGGCGGCTCCGGACATCTGGGCGACACGTCGCGGGCCGCTTGGGAGCGCATAATGGATGTGAACTCCACCGGGGTGTACCTGGGAACCGTGGCCGTCGTGCCAGCCATGCAGAGGGCCGGCGGCGGTTCCATCATAAACATATCCTCCCAGCTTGGAATAGTTGGGGCCGACACGAGCCACCCGGCCTACCAGGCTTCCAAGGGGTCGGTGCGCATCCTCACCAAGGCCATCGCCATCCAGCACGCCAAGGACGGCATACGGTGCAACTCGGTTCATCCCGGGCCCATCGACACACCCATGACGGCGCCTAAGCGCGACGACGCGGAGTTTAACGAGAGGATGCTTTCCAAAATTCCCATGGGACGCATCGGGCGGCCTGAGGAGGTGGCCACTGGCGTTCTCTACCTTGCCTCCGACGAGTCCTCCTACGTGACCGGGGCGGAGTTGGTCATCGACGGCGGGTGGGTAGCCCAGTAGCGGCCTATGAGACTGCAAGGCAAGGTTGCGCTCATTAGCGGCGGGGCCAGGGGAATTGGCGCCGCTCACGCCCGGCTCTTCGCCAAAGAGGGGGCCGAGGTGGTTATCGGCGACCTTTTGGATGAGGGAAACATGGTCGCCGCAGAGATCCAGCAGGCCGGCGGGAAGGCCCGGTTCGTTAGGCTGGACGTTTCCAATGAGGATGACTGGCGCCGCGCCATAGCGGAGGCCGTCGGCCCCGGAAGGCTGAACGTGCTGGTGAACAACGCCGGGATAAGCGGTTCCCAGTGGGGCGACAGTCTGACCCCGGAGGCGTGGGACGCCATTATGGAGGTGAACGTCACCGGGGTGTTCCTGGGGACGCGGGCGGCGGTCGGGGAGATGCTAAAGGCCGGCGGCGGTTCCATCATAAACATATCGTCGCAGATGGGAATCGTCGGCTCAGGAGCGACCCATCCCGCCTACAACGCGTCCAAGGGAGCGGTGAGAAGCCTCACCAAGGCCGTCGCCATGCAGTACGCCAGGCAGGGGATACGGTGCAACTCGGTTCACCCCGGCCCCATCGACACGCCCATGGCCGACGCCATCTACCACGACCCCAAGAAGCTGGAATGGGTGCATTCCATGGTCCCCTTGGGCAGGCGAGGGAACCCGGAGGAGGTGGCGGCGGGATCGCTGTACCTGGCCTCCGACGAGTCCTCCTACGTGACCGGGGCGGAGTTGGTCATCGACGGCGGGTGGGTAGCCCAGTAGCGGCAGGGTTGGCGTGAAGGACTCCTGATTCCCTCCGCGCGGGAAGGGGAGTCGGGATAGGGCCACTTGCGCATCGCAGCTTATTGATTCCGAAGGCGGCGGTTCCTATAATGCAGTTTACCCGCGACAAGGAAGGGGAACCTATGCCATTGAAGGCCGCCCAAGAGGTGGACCTGGGAAGGTGGACTGTTACGCCGGAGTTCGTCAACGACTACCTGGCGGCGGTGGAGGACGGCGGCGGCTTGTACCGCGAGAAGGGGCTGGCCCCGCCCATGGCCCTGGCGGCCCGGACCCTGGGCCTGCTTATAGAGAAGCTGGAACTGCCCCCGGGCACGGTGCACACCTCCCAAGAGACCCGTTCTCAGAAGGCCGTGGCCCTGGGTCAGGAGGTGAGCGGGTGGGCGAAAACGTCGCGTCCCTTCACGAAGGGCCAGTGGCAGTTCCTTTCCGTCAGCTTCGCCCTGCGATGCGACGGGGAAGAGGCCCTTACGGGCAAGACCACGGTTATGAGCCCGGTGGAAGGGTAGACGGGTGCCCGGTTCCGATTCCAACAAAACCCTGCCGGTCATCGAAAAGGCGCTTACCCGCGAACAGATTAAGCGGTACAGCCAAGCCTCCGGCGACTTCAACCCGGTTCACCTGGACGAGGAGTTCGCCGCCGGCAGTTCTTTTGGCCGGCTGGTGGCCCACGGCATGTTGACGCTGGCCTTTCTGTCGGAGATGCTCGCCGCGGCCTTCGGGACCAGTTGGCTTGAAACGGGCCACCTCAAGGCGCGGTTCAAGAGGCCCGCCTATCCCGGCGACGTGCTGCGCACCTGGGGGAAGATTACCAGCGAGGAGGCGGCTCAAGGGCTCGTGGTGGTCAACTGCTCGGTAGCCCTGCTCGACGCCAAGAACAACGAGGAGGTAATCGCCGGCGCCGCGACGGTCCGGCTGCCTAGAGAGTGGGAGAAGCGATGACCGGTTCCGACAGCGTGAGGCGGGATGGCCTTTGCCGGGTGGCCGTGGACGCCATGGGTGGCGACTTCGCCCCCTCTGAAGTCGTGAAGGGCGCCGTGGAGGGCGCTCAACGGCACGGAGTCCAGGCCATCCTGGTCGGCGACAAACCGGTCATCGATGCCGAACTGCGGCGGCTGGGAGCCGGTGGCGACGGCGTGGTGGTCGTCCCGTCGGAGGGTCGCATCACCGAGGGGCAGCACCCGGCCATGGCATTGCGAAAGAACCCCAAGGCCTCGGTGTCGGTGGCCACGGGGCTTCTGAAGGGCGGCAAGGCCGACGCGATGGTGTCCATGGGGTCCACCGGCGGGGCCATGGCCAGCGCGGCCCTGGGCTTGGGGCTTTTCAAGGGGCTGGAGAGGCCCTGCGTCGGTGGCCCTTTCCTGGGCTTCGCGCCTCAAACGGCCATCCTAGACCTGGGCAGCAACATCGATTGCCGACCCCACCAGCTTATCAGCTTCGCCATCATGGGATGCGTCTTCGCGCGCAAGTTCCTCGGCGCCGAGAACCCCACCGTGGGCCTCCTAAGCGTCGGGGGCGAGGAGGGGAAGGGAAACCGTCTCGTCAGAGAGACCTATCCTCTGCTCAAGGAGAGCAACCTCAACTTTGTGGGCAACGTGGAGGGAATGGACCTCCTCACGGGGGCCGTTAACGTGATTGTCTGCGACGGCTTTGTGGGCAACGCCCTGCTGAAGTTCGCCGAGGGCATGGGAGACGCCACCGCCAAGTTCGTGAAGGAGCAGCTGCGCGGCAGGCTTCCTGACGAGGAGGTTGACGCCTTGGCCCAAAGCATTTGGGGGCTCACCAACACGTCGCGCAAGACCAGCGGCCCCCTCTTTGGCGTGAAGGGCAACGTCATTGTGGGCCACGGGGCGTCGAAGAGCGAGGAGGTCGCCGGGGCCATTGAGACCGCCAAGCTGTGCGTTGAGCTTGACTTCGCCAACAGCATAAAGGAGGAGTTGGTCCTCTTTGAGGAGGCCATCGCAACGGGGCAAAATGTCGCTGAATCTTGAGGGACACGCGGCCCTGGTCACCGGGGCCAGCAGGGGCATCGGGCGGGCCATCGCCCTCAGGCTGGCGAGGGAGGGGGTCAGGGTTGCCGTGAATTATAACGCCGGGGCCGCCAGCGCTGAGCGGGTGGTGGAGGAGATCCGCTCCTTGGGCGGCGAGGCTATCGCCCTTCAAGCGGATGTTTCCGACGAGGCCCAGGTGACGGCCATGACAGCCCGGCTCATTGAGGAGTGGCGGCGGGTGGACATCCTCGTGAACAACGCCGGCGTCCGCCAAGACCGCCTCGCCATGCGCATGACGGCCGAGGAGTGGGAATCCGTCGTCAGCGTCAATCTAAAGGGGGCCTACCTGTGCGCCAAGGCCGTCCTGCCCCAGATGGTCCGGCAGCGCCGGGGCCGCATCATCAACATGTCATCGGTGGTGGGGCTGGCGGGAAATCCGGGGCAGGCCAACTACGCGGCATCCAAGGCCGGGCTTGTCGGCCTGACCAAGAGCGTCGCCAAGGAGGTCGCCCGGCGCAACATAACCGTCAACGCCCTCGCGCCTGGATATATCGTGACAGGAATGGTCGAGGAGCTTTCGGAGGACCTGAAGCAACAGGTCCTGTCCCGGATTCCCATGAACCGCCTGGGCGTCCCGGAGGACGTTGCGGGAATGACCGCGTTTCTGTGCAGCGACGAGGCCGCCTACATCACGGGGCAGGTCTTCAGAATCGACGGCGGGCTGGCTATCTAAGGGCCGAAGAGCCGGGGAATGGCCGTGACCTCTGCGTAGGCCTGGCCGCTTCCCGCCAGGGTGAGCCGGTTTCCCACCTCGGCGGCGCTGGTCCGGATGAGGGCCAGCCCCACGGACCGGTCGGAGCCGGGCAGCCGCGCAAAAGACGTGAGGCGCCCCACGGCCCGGCCGTCCCAGACAAGCTCAACGCCCTCTTGCCACCGGCCATCACCTTCTTGCCACTGGCCATCAACAAAAAGCTCAAGGCGCGCCAACGCCCGCTGCACCTTGTCGTAGGTGTCCAGCCGGGCGATAACCTCCTGGCCGATGTAGCAGCCCTTGGCAAAATCGATGGCCCCAATAAGCCCCGCCTCTAGCGGATTTACCCCATCGCCCATCTCGCGGCCGTAGAGGGGTATCCCGGCGTCGATTCGCAGGGCTTCCTGCGCCCCGGCGTCCACGGGAACGACGCCGGCTTCGACCAGGGCATCCCAAGTCTGCTCCGCTCCTTCCGACGGGAGCATCAGTTGCCAGCTTGGAAGATCGCCCAGGTCCATACGCATTACCAGGACGTCCAACCCGTCAATAGAAAGCCGCTCGCATTGGCAGGTTCCCACGTCCTTCAGACTGGCGCCTGACAGGGCTTCAAGGCTGCCCCGCGCCTCCGGCCCGGCAACGGTAATCAGGGCCGTGGAGGAAGCCAGACTCTCCAGAACCGAGTCTTCCATGATGGTGTACTTGTCCACCCACTCAGCGACCTTGGCCTCAGCCCCCGCGCTGGTGAGCATGAGGACGTAGCCGCCGCAGTTGAACACGCGGACCAGGTCGATGACGCGCCCCTTCTCGTTGGTCAGGATAGTGGGCGCGCCCTGGCCCGGGGCCAGGTGGTCCACCTTGTTGGTCGAGAGGCGGTTGAGGAGGTCCAGAACGTCGGCGCCGGTGGCCCTGATCCTGCCCAGGCTGGAGGCGTCGTATATGGCCGTGGCCTCTCTCGCCGCGCGGAACTGGGCTCCTGCGTCGGGAAAAGCGAAACGCCGCCCGGTGGGTTCGGCGGGCGGCGCCAAAGAGCCGGGGCGAGGGCCGCTAAACGCCGAAGGAGTTTCCACAGCCGCAGGCCCTCGTGGCGTTGGGGTTCTGGAAGACGAAGCCCTTGCCGTTCAAACCGTCGGAGAAGTCGAGTTCCGTCCCGGCCAGATAGACGTAGCTCTTCTTGTCGATGAAGATGCGCAGGCCGTTGTCGTCCACCACCCGGTCCGTGCCGAGGGGCAGGTTCTCCTCAATGGATAGCACGTAGAGAAGGCCGGAGCATCCGCCGCCCTTGACGCCAACGCGCAGTCCAAAATCGTCCTCCGGACGGCCCTCCTTAACGGCGATGCGGCGCACGGCCTTAGACGCCTTGTCAGTCACCTGAATGCCTATGGACTTGTGGTGAGTTGCAGTTACCATTGTTTCCCTCTGTTAGTCGCGGCTAGTGGGACTACTTATAAGATACCTCAAGAGGGCCGGCCTTTTCAAGTCAACCGCAGGCTTTGGGGAAGGCGCGGGCGGGGCGATTGCTTATGCCTGCTTGTGTCCCCATTTGCGCGGGGGTATAATCGTGGCGTGGGGCCCGTAGCTCAGGTGGTTAGAGCGCGGTCCTGATAAGACCGAGGTCGATAGTTCGAGTCTATCCGGGCCCACCAGATTTTGTCTATTGAAGTTCTAATGCCCTCCTCACAGAGGAGGGCCAAGGACAGCCGGGAAGGTGGATTGGGAGCCAGCGTGACAACGGCCCCGTCCGCGCCAAGCGCGAGGTTGGCTTGAACGCAAAATCCGGCAAAGACGCGCAGAAACCAACGAAGGCCGCGAAGAAGACCGCCGCCAGACAGCCCAGCCCAGGGCCGCGGCTCCTCTCAGGCGGCAACCCGCAGATTGCGAAGGGCGACGGCGACGCGCCCGTGCAGGCCTACATCGCGGCTATGCCCGGCTGGAAGAGCGACCTCGGCCGTTGCCTAGACGACCTCATCATGCAAAACGCGCCCGACGCGCTCAAGGCCGTGAGGTGGAACTCACCCTTCTACGGCGTCGAGGGCAAGGGGTGGTTCGTGTCGTTTCACGTCTTCACCCGCTACGTCAAGGTGACCTTCTTCCGGGGCGCGTCGCTTCAACCCGTCCCGCCAGGCTCAGGCAAGGACAAAGACGCGCGCTGGATAGACATCCACGAAGGGGAGCTTGACGCGGCGCAGATGGCGGCGTGGGTCCGGCAGGCGGCAGCCCTGCCCGGCTGGGACCCCCGCAAAGCCGGAGCGTAACATCGCCAAGCGCCGCCTGCGAATTCACCGGCTGCGAGGCCTATGACAGAAGAACGTATCAAATCCCATTACGAGTCTCTGACCCGCGCGATTAGGTTTGTGAGGATGGCAGACACCAAGGCGGCCCCCGTCCTCGGTCTTCAGATCGCTCTCGTGGGCACGCTGGCAGCCAGGTCCGATAGGCTGCTGAACATTGTCGGGGAGTCATGGCGCGTAGAGAGCATGATACTTGTCACCCTGATAGCGCTCTACATCCTCTTTCTGGTGGCGGTGGTCACGTTAGCAGCTTTGGTATACGTCCCGGTCAATCCAAGAACCGGGAAGTCCCTCATATACTTTGAAGATATAGGAGCCATGGATTACAAGGATTTTGAATCCCAGGCCAAGGACATGAGCGCGGCGACGATTGAGAGCAACCTCCTAGACCAGATTCACAGGGTGTCGAAGATAGCTAGCCTCAAGATGCGCCGGGTCCGCTGGGCATTCATACTAAGCGCTCCCGCAAGCGTGTTATGGGTCGTGCTGTTGGCCTGGGGAACCATGGGCTAGGGCTCAGTCGTTAAAACCAGTCGAGGAGGCGTTTGATATGGGACTCGGAGACAACCTCAACTCAGAAGTGCGGAAGATACTCCAAGAGAAGTGGACTCGACGCGACGGTCGAGTTGTGCCAGAGTCAGACGACCTGCAACTCGGCAATCACGCAGTCGCTCTGGAGGGCACAGTTCTCTATGCAGACCTAGATGACTCGACCAAATTGGTAGACACGGAGGAGCCCTGGTTCGCGGCAGAGGTCTACAAGTGTTATCTGGCGTGCGCTGCCAGGATTATCCGCGATGAAGGTGGAGAAATCACCTCATATGACGGCGACCGCATCATGGCGGTGTTCATCGGCAACGCAAAGGATCGCAGTGCGGCCAGGTCAGCTCTCAAAATCAACTTCGCCGTGAAGAAGATCATCAATCCTGCGATACGGGACGAGTATCCCGGTGATAGATATCCGATAAAGCACACGGTAGGTATCGATACTAGCCCTCTCTTCGTGGCGCGGACAGGCATCCGGGGGGCCAACGAACGCGTCTGGGTAGGCCGCGCAGCCAACTATGCGGCCAAACTATCTGCGCGGCCCGGGCCGGCTACACAGATCACAGACAAAGTCTACCAGCGGCTAAATCAGGGTTTGAAGATCGGTTCCAACGAGCAGAAGATATGGAAATTAACGAAGGCCCCAGAGATAGGGAATAAGAAGATATACACGTCATCCTGGTACTTGAAGGTGTAGCTGTGGTGGTGGATCGCCCGATTTCGCTTCGGCCCCGCAGAACTGCTATGGCGAGCCGCGACCTGCCGCCGGGGGCAGCCAAACTCAGTGCCTGACGCGATGCGGGCCAAGCCCCCATCAACCTCATGTCGGCGTGGGTCCGGCAGGCGGCAGCCCTGCCCGGCTGGGACCCCCGCAAAGCCGGGGCGTAACATCGCCAAGCGCCGCCTGCGAATTCACCGGTTGCGAGGCCTAATCAGCCGCCTCAAGCAGCCCTGGCGCAGCCCCATGCCGGAGGCCGTTATCTTCGCGGCTATCCCGTGCCTGCTGTTCATCCCCGTGTTCTACTACTCCCTGAACACGCCCTTCGCCCTGGTGGACGACTATGGCGACTTGTGGACTGTTCGCATCTTCGACAGCCCGGGGGCGTTCTTCGGATGGGTCAACGAACAGTTCCTCAATTTTGACCTCGAGAGGTATAAGCCCTTCTGGGAGTTCTACAACGCAGTCGCCTGGAGGACCTTTGGCCCCACTCCGTGGCTGCATCACCTGGCCCGGTGGGTTGTGCATTTCGGTTCCGTCTTCGCTTTCGCCGCCGCCTTCGTCTGCATCTCCCGCGACTCGCGCCAACGTCATTCCCGCCCAAACGGGGATTCCTCATCCACGGAAACGACGTCTTGGAGCGGCTTGAGGAACCGGCTAGTTTACCTCCTGCCCTTGGCGGTATTGGTATACCTGTGGCTGTTCTTCCCCAATCAACCGGCCGCCCGGCTCTCGCCGGTGGAACTCTACACCGTCTTCTTCCTGGGCCTGTCCACCTGGATGATGGCCCTGATGCTCCTGAGAACGGGCAGGAAGGATGACCTCTGGAGCGCAATGCTCATATACGGCGCGTTTTACGCAGGATTCATAGGCCTTGTCTGGTCCAAGGAAGTGAACGTCGCCGTCGCGCTATGGCTCCTAGTCTCCTATTTTGCCCTGCTCCTGATAGAGGCGGCGCGGCGAGAAGGACACGGGAATCAGGGGCAGAAACGCTCCTTCGTGGGCGCAGCCCATATCCTGAAAAGGGTCGACCGGTGGAAGTTCCTGGGCGGTCTGCTGCTGGTCCTGGTCTTTCTCCACACCCTCTACAGACTGAGAGTCGCATCGGATAACGGGGGCAGCTACTACGTCCCCGACGTAACGCCCGGGCTAATCTGGGAGAACGCGAGATGGATTTCCGGTCAGCTCTTCCAGGTTGAGACGTCCCTTCTCATCACTGCCGGCCTTGTCCTCCTCTCGGCGTCTCTGCTGCTCTTCATCGTTCGCAAAGCGGTCAAGGGCCGGTTCAGCAATGAGTTTATCTTCGCGCTGTTCCTCCTCGGCCTGTTTGCGAGCATGTGCCTCACCATCTCCTTCTCCTGGCTTCAGGTTCTACGCTACTGGTACATGCTCATACCGGTCTTCACTACGCTGTTGGCCTTCTCCGCCAAGTTCGCCTTGGAGTTCGCCGGGGAGGAGCGGCTGACCCAGTGGCGCCTTGGGCGTTGGCGCCCACGACCCTTAGCGGCCATTGGGTTAGCTTCCTTCATAACCTTCTTTATCGCGGTCAACTACTACAACTTCCTGTTTCAGACCGTCGCCCAGCACAGCATCCGCCACACCGAAGCCGACCTTCTGGCCGACGTCACCTCCCTCTACGACCAGGGCCACTACGTCCACGTCCACTATGAAGGCGCCGTCGAACCGACGCTTTACCTGGTCCGTTACTATGGCTATAGCGGCTTTCTCTCACGGTTTTACGGCCGAGAATACGAGGCGCATTACACCCCGCCGGAGGAAGCCGGTCGGCCCTACTACACCGTCAAACTTGTCAGAGAACAAGACGACCTGCCCAATGAGTACCGTTTATTGTCGTATGCCGAGACGGTGGCGGGAGTCCTTCAAGGGGGGAACCCGTACCGGGTAAAGGACACTGGCGTCCACATGCCAATCTGGCACGTCTACAACCACGACCTCACCCAATTCCGACGGAACGGCGTCGACGTGCTGGCGCGCATTGAGGAGGCGGGAGAGCCGGCGGCGCACGACCATTTCGTCGTGTACCTAGACGAGCGCGCCTTGTACTATGTCAAGGATCCCTGCGCCCCGGCCGACGCGGAGGCGACCGTCTTCCTGCACCTGATTCCCGACGACGAGAAGGACCTCTCCAGCTGGTCGCAGCACGGCTTCAACAACTTGGACTTCGACTTTGCGACTTATGGCGCCATTGGCGGCGGGAAATGCATCGCCGTGCGCCAGCTGCCGGCCTATCCCATCAAACGAATCCGCACCGGCCAGTACGTGCCCGGCGAGGGCAGACTCTGGGAGGCGGAGTTCACCCCACGGCGGTGAAGTCGCGGCGTCAGGAGCCGCCACCGCCGGAGGACAGGCGGCGTAGCCAGCGCCACAAGCTGAAACCCGCCACGGCGTCCTGCTCGTATGCGCGCTCAGCATGGAGCGGGAGGTGGAAGGAGTTGGTCGGCCTATGACGTTGACCGTTACGCGCCAGGCGCGTTCTCCTTGTTGAGCCACTTGCGACTCTTACGCGCGAGCATCATAGAATAGCGCCTACTTAAGAAACGGCTCTACCGAGCCGATGCCCCGGAACCGGCGGGCAGCCGTGGGCCGTTATGCGAAGGGTGGCCCCTGGGATACGAGGAGTTGTATGACAATACCCATAGGCGGTGTGTATACTAACCGATAACCTCGGAATACGGGGATTTGCGTGGTCATGGTCTGAATATCACGCTCTGGGAGCGCCGAATGATACGAACGGGTGGACGAGTTCGCTGGGCAGCCGGAGGCATGGATGGCTATGTCAATGGGATCGATGGGCAGAAGGTCCACGTCATATTCTATAATGGATCAGAAAAGGTTTTCAGCCTCAGTTCCGGTGTGATTGAGGCGATGCCTTTTGCCGTTGGAGATCTGGTCATGCGTGGTGATGGCGTTACTGGTGTAGTGCTTGCTATCGTGCCCAACCAAACGTACCCGACTGTGAAAGTTGCTTTCACTGATGGGACGACCAGCAACGTCGTGGAAATGAGCCTTCGTCCCGCAACTCTGGATGATCCCATCGCGCGCTTCCACGCTAATCAGGTGGGGACCGCCGAGCAGTTTAATCTTCGCTCCGTGGCGGCCGATCTCTGGACAAGACACCTACACGATCCGCTTGTCTCACTCTCCCATGCCCGAGTCGATCTCAAGCCGCACCAGGTATCGGTGGTCCATCGGGTCATCTCGTCTTATCCGCATCGTTTCCTCCTTAGTGATGAAGTCGGTCTCGGTAAGACCATTGAAGCGGCGATGATAGTCAAGGAGCTTCGCGCGCGAGGGCTGGCCAGACGAGTGTTAATTCTGACCCCTTCCGGCCTGATGCGTCAGTGGCAGTTCGAGTTGAAGACGAAGTTCAACGAGGCCTTCTCAATCTTCAATAAAAACACGCTTCAATACCTCAAATCACAGGGTATCGGGAATCCCTGGACGCACCACAATTCGGTAATCACCTCGCATACTTGGGCCTCCTGGAGTAAGGAGCGTCACGACGAAATAGCTTCAGTAGACTGGGATTTGGTCATCGTCGACGAAGCGCATCACGCTCGTCGCCAGAGGACGGGAAATCGCGTTACGATGACAAACCTCTACCGACTTGTCTCGGAACTGACCTCCCGTCCTGAATTCACGCGACGAGGGGCGCTATTCCTAACCGCAACGCCGCTTCAGCTCCAGTACCACGAACTATTCTCCCTCGTCGAAATGCTTAACCCGATCTTGTTCGCCTCAGAAGATGATTTCGTTGGTCACGTGCGGGATCTAAGCGGGCTGAACAAACTCGTGGAAGAGCTAAAACGCCACGGTTCTACTAGCGAGCTAACCGAACAGGCGAGAACCTTACTCGGTGAACAACCGGCCGATTTGCAGGACCTAGAGGTCGGCGAGTTGATTGACCGTTTGCAAGCGCGGCATCGACTGAGCGAGGCCCTCATCCGGAATCGTCGCGCCGTGATCGGCGGATTTAAACCTCGGAAAGCATTTCGGTGGGAAGTTGAGCCTTCAGAAAATGAACGGGCAGTACAATCCGCGATGGACTCAATCATCGCTGACGGGTATAGGGAGGCGGAGAGAACCAAGCGGACCTCCGTGGGCTTCCTTATGGTTATCTGGCAGAAACTGGCAGCGAGTTCATCTCGTGCGCTGCTGAAATCGTTGGAAGGACGTCGCGAGCGGTTACAACAAGGCGAAATCACGGGGGCCCTTTCTGCGGAAGACGCCGAAGAGAACTTGTCCGCTGATTACGAGGCATCCGACATCACCAGAGAACTACCCACGTCATCAATACACGAGATATCGCGAATCGAACGCGTCATTGAGCTACTGAAGCTTATAGAGACCGACTCGAAGGCGCATACGTTCATCGAGAAGTTGCACGAGCTATTCCAAGAGAATCCGGAAGGCAAGGTGATCGTGTTCACTGAGTTCCGTGAGACCCAGGACATGCTCGTCGAACTCTGTGTGGCAAAAAAGTGGTCGGCGCATCGCTTCCACGGTCAGTTGAACCCGCTAGAGAAGGACAACGCGGTCAACTCATTCCGAGTTGGTACGGGGCCGCAGGTCCTAGTATCGACTGAAGCCGGTGGAGAGGGGCGCAACTTCCAATTCGCTCACATTCTGGTGAACTATGACCTCCCTTGGAATCCAATGCGCGTCGAACAGCGAATCGGCCGTGTAGACCGAATCGGTCAAGAGCATGAGGTTACTATCTTCAACTTCCACGTTCAAGGAACCATTGAGGGGCGAATCCTAGATGTTCTAGAGCGGCGCATCCGACTATTTGAGGAGTCAATCGGCGGTCTCGATCCGATTCTCGGCGAGGCCGAGGCCGACATCAGGGCGGCACTTCGGAAGACCGCGGACGAACGTGACAAGGAGTTGGAGCGGGTCGGGGAAAGACTCGAAGAGCGCAGGCGTGAAGCTGAAATAGCTCAGACCCAGCTCAAAGACTTCATCCTGGACACAAAAAGCTATTCGGCTGAGATCGTTCGGATAGTGACCATAGAGAAAGAGAAGCGATCAGTCAGCCAAGCCGACTTCGAGCGACTGATGATAGCGCTTTTACGATCGGTGAACACTTGGGTCGAGGCTGACAAGGATAGAACTGAACGTCTCATACAATTCCATCCTCCTTTCACGGAGGAACACAAAGAACTGATTGAGGGAGAGGAGAAGCGAAAAATTTGCTTCGATCCGAGTGCTTTCACCGATAGCGAGCTTATAGAGTACTTCGGTTTTGGACACCCCATTATTGATGCGGTGGTAAGGCGCACTATTGAGGAGCGTCATGACGGCGCCACGGCCATAAGACAACTCCCGGAGGGCGCCATCAATGGTTTGCGGCCGGGTTGGCAGTTCAATTGGCTGCTCAAGGTGGGTGGTCTGAGGCCACGTGAAGGTGTGCATTCTATTTTTGTAGATGATTCCGGACAGGCGGATCCGATAATCGGCGCCAGTTTGCTTAAGCATTCCCGCGGATTCGAATGCGAGGACTCGCTCGGAGTCCTCGACATTACTACGCTGGACGTTGCCTACGATCGCGCTCACAAAGAGATTAGTGCGCTTAGAGACAAACTACTAGTCAACCTCCGCGAGGAAACTCAGGTCCGCTTTGAAGTGGAGCAGGAGCGAATCAAGCGTCTTTATGATAATCGCGCCCAGGCGGCCGGGGATCGGATCCGGTCATGCTCGGATACGTTGGAGCGCCTCAAGGCTTCCGACCAACAGTCGCAGCGACAGGCAATCCCCCTCTGGGAGGCTAATCTCGGGCGTGCTCAGCGGGAGCTAGAGTCACTCGGTCAAGACAGAGAGCGTTCATTGCAGGAACTCAGCGCAGCCCGGACGCCCCAGGCCGAGTATCGTCTCCTGGCCGCTGCACGCATTGAAGTTACGCCCCGATTGGGAAGCACGGGTGAGTTGTCATGAGCCAACAATCGGCGGGCCCGGCGCCCATCTACTTTGAGGCTCAAGGAGACACTGTACGGGAGCGACTGCTCAACGCTCTGAAAGCCGACCTCCTCGGACCCGAAGCGCCGGAAGAGGTTCTCGCGCAATCTCCGTCAACCCGCTACCTGATAGGCATGTTGGCGCCACGGGGCACGAGGCTTTCCCCTTCAGAGGACGAAGGCGCGGCCTCAACGGTTGAAGAGGACGAGGAACAAGAGTCCGGGCCACGAGTTACACAGCAACTGGCGCCGGCGTCCATCGGTTTGTCGTTCATCTTGGACTCACACTGCGAGGCAGTCAGCGTCCGCGCCGGTTGGGGAGAGTATGAAAAGGTTGAACCGGTCGACGGCCCTAACATCAACCCGGAAGAAGCTTCGGACATTGATCCCGATGGCGATCCGGAGACAACTGCAACAACGAAGCGCAAGGAATACCAGTGGGTTCGCACTCCGTTCGACATGACGACAACGGTTTCACTCTCCGAGCGAACCGGTCACAAGGAAATCTCGCCTGGCGCCTCGATAGAGTGGGTTGCAGAGAGCCTTGACAGTCGCCGGGTGGTATCGGTTTTTCTCGTGAACGCCCGCACCGCTCCTCAAGACAAGCGACCGCCCGATGAAGACTGGATTTATCAACCCGAGCTCTCGGTAACCGGCAACGGCCCAACCTTCATGTCACGGAGGTTGCCCCGTAGCATCCCTGACACCGATCCGGATATGGCGTCAGCCGACCTGATCTACCGTCGTCGTAGAGAATTCGCCGCCGGTCACGGAGTGGCCGTTGGCTGGGACACGGAATCACAAGACGCGACCCGAGCCACTCGAGTTTATACAACGATCATTCCCAGTCGGGAAGTCCATACCGTGCGCGGCCCGACTAATGTGCCCCCGCTGTCGATGGACCAACTGGGTCGAGCCGAATCGCCGGAACAGATGATGTCTCAACTCGCGCCTCTGCTTGAGGCATACGGGGGATGGATAGATCAACGGAAAGCGGAAGTTGACGATATCCCGCCTCCTGATGATGTGGTGGCTCGCCATCACATCGCGGCCCAGATGCAAAGCCTTGAGCGAATGCGATTAGGCCTGGAATGTCTGACCGAGCCGCGCGCATTCGAAGCCTTCCGCTTTGCGAATCGCGCTATGGCGATGCAGCGGCGCACTACCACACGGGTCCTACGTCGACGTCGAGGGGACGCCGTGCTGACAGACGATCAGATACCTGCTTCATGGCGTCCGTTCCAGATCGGCTTCATTCTTCAGGCTCTCACTTCACTGGTCCATCCCTCACACCCCGACCGGGAGGTGGCTGATCTCCTCTGGTATCCGACCGCTGGCGGTAAGACTGAAGCGTATCTGGGACTCGCCGCGCTCACATTCGGACTGAGGCGTCTACAAACCGACGACGAAAGGTACGACTGTAGCGGGGGCACGGCAGTGCTGATGCGATACACGCTTAGGCTTTTCACTATTCAGCAGTTTCAGCGTGCGTTGACCTTAGTGTGCGCCTGTGAGTTGCTGCGGTTGGAGGATGTGGAGAAGTGGGGTAAGGAACGCTTTACTATCGGTCTCTGGGTCGGGCAGTCCGTTACGCCGAACACTTATGAGGACTCTAAGGACGCTCTCAAAAGACTAAAGGGAAAGCAGCCGGTCTATGTTCGGTCACCGTATCAGGTTCTCCACTGCCCCTGGTGTGGCGCCGACATCGCCCCGGCGAACTACGTGGCCGACGACGAGCTCCAACGCACACTGATCAAATGTTGGGCTAGTGAATGCCCCTTTGGCGCCCGGAACTCAGAGTTCGGTCTTCCGGCTCTTGTGGTCGACCGGGAGATTTATCGCGAGCCGCCATCGCTACTATTAGCTACCGTCGACAAATTCGCGCAGATGGCTTGGAACGGTCGTATCCGAGCGCTGTTCGGCCGCGTTGACCGGCGATGCCCGCGCCATGGCTATATCGGACAGGGGGAGGACCACCCATCTAAGCACCATGAAACCCGTGGATTACGCGCTGCCGTAGTTCAGAAACTCAAGGCCCCCCTTGCCCCTCCGGACCTCATAATTCAGGACGAGCTCCATCTGATTGCTGGGCCGATGGGCAGTCTTGTCGGCATCTACGAGTCGGTGATTGATGGGATGTCGACGAGAAGGTCCGAAGACGGGCATATTCCGCCGAAGATTGTTGCCTCGACCGCCACTGTTAGGCGCGCTAAGACTCAAATCCGGGCGCTCTTCAATCGCGATGCCGCCGTCTTCCCTCCCATGGGTATCGACGCGTCCGACTCGTTCTTCGCCGTAGAAGAGGAGAAGAAACCCGGGCGCCTATACGTCGGCGTGTTCGGACCGGGCAAATCGATCAAAACGACGCTAGTGAGGACTTACAGCGCGCTACTAAGCAGAGCGCAGTTCGAGTTCAAAACGGCCATCGCCACAGATCCAAATAGCAAAGAGGTCGATGTGGCGGACGCCTACATGACCCTGGTTGGTTACTTTAATTCTCTCCGTGAACTCGGGGGCGTGATTCGACTCCTTGACGATGAAGTGCCGGCGCGTCTCCGCGTGCTCTCCAATCGCAAGTTCGGCCCGAACCGGATCCTGTACGAGAAAAACAGGGAACTCACCAGTCGTCGGGCGAGTTTTGAGATTGCCAGCGCCCTTGAGGCGCTAGACCGGACTTTCAAGGCAATCGAGTCCGGATCGTACCCAATTGATGTGCTCTTGGCGTCTAACATGATTTCAGTCGGAATCGACATAGATCGACTCGGATTGATGGTCGTCAGCGCGCAACCGAAAACAAGCGCCGAATACATTCAGGCGACGAGCCGCATCGGGCGAACACATCCCGGGCTGATTCTTGAGGTCTACAACTGGGTTCGCCCCCGAGACATCTCGCACTACGAACGCTTTGCGCACTACCACGACACGTTCTACCGGCACGTAGAGGCCACCAGTGTGACGCCATTCTCCGAGCGAGCGCGGGACCGGGCGCTGCGCGGGGTGCTGGCGTCGTTCGTTCGTCAGGATGTCCCTGGGATGGCCCTCCCGGGCAAGGCGGCGGCTCATTTCGACCGGTCGCTGGACCGGGTCAATGAGATAGTTGAACTCCTAAGCGCCCGCGCATACGGCATCACCGGCAGCCGGGACATCGCCGCAGAAACAAAGCTGTCGCTTGACAATCTGACGGGCGAATGGCACAAGCGGGCTCATTCCGGCCACGGGCTCATCTATTCGGCTTTAGAGCTGCCTGGGAATACTGACACGCCCAAACCTGCTGTCCTAATCAGGCCGATGGAACAGACGGCTGCTGGAGGGGTGTGGCCGGTAGCCGGATCTCTCCGCGAAGTAGAAGAGGAAGTTGACGTCGTGCTGCTCCAGGGTCAGGAGGGCTGACGTGGTAGTACGCGCCAGCAAGATGCGCCCTAGCCAGATAGTCACCCAGTTCGGACCGGGCGCGCTGATAGATCTGCCGACGTTGTCGATGGTGGTGACCGGAATCGAAGATTGGGACACCTCGACCGCGCGGCGGGTCGACGAGCCTCGTTTGGCCAGGAAGCTGGGAGTCAGTTTCTTCCGACGACCTCCCTTCTACCGTCGGCGGATGAATGGGGGACTACCTGCTCGAGTCTTTCCGCGATTTATGGTCTGTCCCCGGTGCAATCGTCTTGCGCGTCATACAGCGTTCAAGTTCAACGAGCGACGCAATCCGGAGTACACCTGCACGGCGGCGCATCGTGACGGCAGCGACCAACCGGTGTATCCGGCTCGATTCATGGTTGCGTGTAGACGTGGCCATCTAGACGATTTCCCCTGGCATCGCTACGTCCATGGCGACACTGTCGAATGCCACGCCGAGTTGAGTCTTCGGGATTCCGGGCGCACGGGAGGGATCACGGACTTATGGGTTCGCTGTCCAGTCCACGACAAGTCTCGGAACATCGGCCAAGCAATAGGCGCCACTGCCCGCAAACGGCTCCCGAAATGCAGCGGCTCCCGTCCTTGGTTGGAGGCCGAATCCCTCGATTACTGCGGAGAGGACATACATGTGATCCTCCGTGGCGCCTCCAACGCCTACTTCCCAGTCGTCGAATCCGCAATCTCAGTGCCGCCCTGGTCCGACCCGATCCAGCTCGCGATAGGTGAGTACATCGATGAACTCGCCAAAGTGAGATCTCTCGACGATCTGCGAATGTTTCTCAAGTTCGCTAACGCGCCGGCCCTGGAAGAATTCAATCCGGAGCTAGTTTGGGAAGGCATCCAAAGGAGACGGTCCGATGACATCGACCCCGAGGACTTGCGGCGGGAGGAATGGGCTTCGTTTACCGGTAGCAAACCCCATGTAGACCCGAGCGCCGAGTTCCAAATTCGGCCCACGGCGGTTCCACAGGAGGTCGGGATATCCATCGCCAGCGTGACGCAGGTCGTCCGACTGCGGGAGGTTCGCGCATTGAGAGGATTCACTCGCATCGACCCTATCCCCGATGTTGGTGACCTCGGCGAGGTCGAGGCGATCAACGCCGGCCTGATGTCCTTGGCAACGAAGCGCCTTAGTTGGCTTCCCGGCATTGACCAGCGGGGCGAAGGCATGTTTCTCAGGCTCTCTGAGGACGCCGTTCGACAATGGGAGGAACGCGCCTCAGTCGCGGACTTGCACGACCGCCACGCGGCGGCGCAACGTGACTGGTACGCCGCACGAGACATGAGAGAACCAAGGACGAGGCCGGCGCGTTATCTCCTCCTGCACGCCCTAGCGCATCTCCTGATTCGCCAACTCGGTCTCGAATGCGGCTACGCGTCGTCGTCCCTCCGCGAGCGCATCTATTGCAGCAGAGGTTCAGACGCTATGGCAGGCATTCTGATCTATACCGCGAGCCCTGACTCCGAAGGTTCGCTCGGCGGACTCGTAGAAATGTCACGCTCCGAGCGCCTTGGGCCAATGTTGCGGCGAGCCTTGGAGTTGTCGAAGCTCTGCGCGAACGATCCGCTTTGCGCCGATAGGGCAGTGAGCGCAACCGGAACACAGCTAAACGGCGCGGCCTGTCACGCCTGTCTGCTCGAATCCGAAACTTCATGCGAGGTAGGGAATAACTATCTCGACCGGGCTGTCCTAGCCGGCACATTGCGTTCGACGGATACGGCATTTGTAGCTGGCTGATGACCCGGCAGGGGACCGTCCACCGGGCCGTCTTCAGTCAGGCCCGGGAGCAGATGCGGCCTACGCAGGACTCTGAAGGCAAACGTGGCGCGATTCTACCGCGTTTGCTCGTCGGCGACCTCATCCTGCCGCTCACCAAGCTCGCCATACCGACTGTTTCGCCGTTGAGGGATACCCTTCAGTATCTAAGGAAGGTCTTGCAGAATACCCGGTTGGTGGCGTCGGGGAAGAAGCGCCAGCCCGCTTTCTCCAGGAGCTTATTGATCTTAATCCGTGCAGTAGCTTCGTTCATGGACTATCCGACTCAAAGGGCGCGGCCACGTCGGGCGAAATCACCGCGTGGCCGTTCAGCGGACGCGAAAGGGTGTGACGGGCCACACCCGGCCCCGCAGCCGCCGCGGTGACGCTCAGGCTAAGGGGTTCTAGACGGTTTTCTTTGACGCTGTGGCCGGGATGGGGTGGGTTCTTCATAGCCATAGTTTCCTTCTTCTCACTAGCGATAGTCAAATGGACTAACGTGGTAGGCCGTCTGCCGCTTCAAAGAATCGGAAGGCGGCCCGCCGGTTGCCGGAAATCAAAATGCTCCACTGTCCCTTGAGGTCACCCGTGAGAGAATGCAGTCAACGCCCCGGCAAAACGGAGACTTTAGTTTACTGCGAGATCACGGCGCCAAGGACTCAAGAGCCTCGACCACGAGATATGCGGCCTCTTCGATATCATCGTCGGTGGTGAAGCGTCCGAAGCTGAAGCGGATGGAAGAATCGGCTTGCGCCTCACTCAAACCCATGGCGCGGAGCACGTGGGACGGTTCAGGCACTCCCGACGCGCAGGCCGCCCCCGTTGAAGCCGCAAGACGCGGTTGGAGCGAGCCAAGCACATCGTAGGCGCTGAAGCCATCGAACCGCACGTTGGCATTGCCAGGGTGACGCCGGTCACGAACGGGCCCGTTGACGGCCACAGGGAACCGACCGTCTCGTAGCAGCCTGATGAACGAATCGCGCTGCCGTGCCAGCCGTTTGCGCTCGTCAGCGCCTTCTGGCGAGCGGACGATATCGACCGCAGCCGCCATGCCAACGCATAGAGGCACAGGGACAGTGCCGGAGCGCAGACCGCTTTGCTGTCCTCCGCCGTAAATGATCGGCTCGACGCGTGCCTGCAAGTCACGACGAATGTACAAGGCTCCAATTCCCTGGGGACCGTATATCTTGTGCCCTGACAAGCTTATTAGGTCGGCATAGTTGGCGAGACTGCCCATATCCATCGCGCAGGGAGCTTGGGCGGCGTCGCAGTGGAATATGATCCCATGCGGTCTGAGCAGCCCTGAAATGTGAGAAACCTCCTGAATGGCGCCCACTTCATTGTTAACGGCCATGATGGATACAGCGAGCACAGTCTCGTCGATCTGACGTGCGAGGGCATCCATGTCGATGGAACCCTCCCTATCCACCGGGATGGTCGCCACTGCGAATCCCTCGCGCTCGGCGAGCGCCCGGGCAGCGGCGAGCACGCACTTGTGCTCGACAGCGCTAACCAAGACGCGCCGCCGGACCGGCGGGGCGCGGCGCGCCAAGCCGAGCAACGCAAGGTTGTTGGATTCCGTGGCCCCGGAGGTGAATGCCACCTCGTCGGGGTCGGCGCCTATCAGCGCCGCGACGGACGCCGACGCTTTGTGGACGGCTTCGGCCGCACGCCAGCCTATGGCGTGGTCGCTAGAGTGTGGGTTGCCAAAGGAATCGCTCCAATAGGGAGACATCGCCTCCACTACACGTGGATCCACGGGCGTGGTGGCCTGATAGTCAGCGTAGATAGTGCGAATGCCAGTCATCATCGCGTCATCTGTACAATACATTACATTCAGATATATGATACCGTCTACTTGGACGAATCATCCAGACGGTAAAAGAATGCTTCGAGGCCCCCTCTATCAAGAGAACTACAGCCCGCAGCTGTCGGGGCATGAAACTTTTCCCCTACGGTACGGGTGGTTGAAGAAAGCGATCGACGCGGTGCGGGCGACCGAGGACCAAGACGATAATAGGTCGGTCTTCGCCGGAGAGGACGCCATCGCCCGATTCGGCGTGGGCAAGAATATGGTCGCGTCGATGCGCCATTGGGCCAAAGCATCAGGCATCATCGAGAACGTATCCGGCACAAAGAACGTCTCGACGGCGCTTGGCAAGTGCCTGTTTGACGTTGACGGGCTTGACCCCTACATGGAGAACCCGTCGACGTCATGGCTGGTCCATTGGCGCTTGTGTTGTCGATCTGACAAGACCACGTGGTTTTGGGCTTTCAGCCACTATCCGGCGGCAACCTTCAAGCGTGAGACCTTGGTCGGGGCATTGGGTAAACTGGCCGAGGAGCGCGGTTGGCTTCGTGCGTCCACCGCCACCATCCGGAGAGATGTGGCGTGCTTCGTGCGCACCTATCTGGCACAGTTTTCTTCAGGGCAAGCGAGCCATGAGGATGCCTTGGAATCTCCTCTGACCGAGCTTGGCCTGATCAAGCCCACCGGCAAGCGCGACGCCTTCAGGTTCGTTCGTGGCCCGAAACCGTCTCTCGGCGCCGGTGCGTTCTGCTATGCGGTAACTGACTTCTGGAATCACACATTCACCAACGCTAGCGTCCTCTCATTTGAGGCGCTAGCTCACGAACCCGGTTCACCCGGACGTGTCTTCCTGCTGGAAGAGAATGACTTGGTAGACATGCTTGCTAACCTAGAAGATGTGAGCAACGGCCTCTACAGATGGTCGGAAACCGCCGGCCTCAAGCAGCTCATCCGCACCCGCGCCCTAACTGAGGATGACATGCTCTCCTTCATTCGAGTGGACTACGAGGACAGCTATACACGGCGTATAGCATGACTTCTCTGACTGAACGGGTCAACGTCTCACGACGCTTCCAGCGCGCGGTTCGCATCGACACGGACCTTGCCGACCCGTTGTCTCTGGAAGGGTTCATCTGTCCTAGGTCATCCGCCGACGTCCTTGAAACCATGGCCCGCCACGTCGCCGAGAGCGGTCAGGGGGCCTTTACGTGGACAGGTCCTTATGGGAGCGGCAAGTCGAGCTTGGCAGTGGCTCTCAGCGCAGCCTTGAACGGCAATAGTTCACTCAGGAGCTATGCAGCCTCGGCTCTCGGCGAGAAGACAACGGCCATCATTTGGGACTCCCTGCCGCCTCGCAAGAGGGGCTGGCGCATCCTTCCCGTCGTGGGGCGACGCGGCCGGCCGGTCAGTGTAATCGGTGAGGCAATCGAAGCGGCCGGCCTTCTGAACGGCAATCGCCCAACTACGTGGAGCGATAATAGCGTCCTTGCGACTCTACAAGAGATCGCTTCACAGCGCCCACGCGCAGGTGGCGGCCTGATGGTGTTTATTGATGAGATGGGAAAGTTTCTGGAGGGGGCCGTCTACGGCGGAACGGACATCTATTTCTTCCAACAACTCGCCGAGGTAGCTTCGCGTAGCAGGGGACGGTTGATTGTCGTTGGGATCCTCCATCAAGCCTTCGCGGAGTACGCGCATCGCCTATCTCGAGAGATGCACGACGAATGGTCTAAAGTACAAGGTCGGTTCGTGGACCTTGCCGTAAATGCCAGCGGCGACGAGCAGATTGACCTGTTGGCCCGCGCTATAGAGAATCACCGGGCTAAAGATCCAGGCGCTCTGGCCCAAGGCGTCGCCTCGCAAATGCGCAGACACACCTCCGCGCACCTGGCGCAGATGCTAGAGAACTGCTGGCCGCTTCATCCCGTCGTAGCCTGCCTGCTCGGCCCCATCTCGCGACGGCGGTTCGGTCAAAACCAACGCAGCATTTTCGGGTTCCTGAACTCGGCCGAGCCGCAAGGCTTCCAAGACTTCCTGCGCTATGCCCACGAGGGCGACCTATACGCGCCCCATCGCCTTTGGGACTACCTGCGCGTCAACCTAGAGCCTTCAATCATGGCTTCTCCCGACGGCCACCGATGGGCCCTGGCTGTAGAAGCTCTGGAGAGATGTCTGGCAATGGGCGGTGATGAGTTGCACCTGCGTCTACTTAAGACCATCGCGCTGGTGGACCTGTTCAAGGAACGCTCCGGCTTGGTGGCCGGCGCCGAGTTGCTCGAACTGGCCTTGTCTGACTTCGATTCCAAGAGAACCACGGACGCTCTAGCAGATCTGCAAGGCTGGTCGCTGATCATCTACAGGAAGTTTAGTGGTTCCTACAGCGTCTTCGAGGGAAGCGACTTCGACATTGACGAGTCGTTGGATCGAGTCATGGGCGCGGCGGACGTCATAGACTTCGGCAGACTCAATGCTATCGCCGGCCTTCAGCCGATAGTCGCTAAACGCCACTATCACGACACAGGCTCGCTTCGTTGGTTCGACATGGCTATCGTGCCCCTGAGTGAGATTGAAGAGTCCGTTCCTCGAAATAGCGCCGTTGGAGCTTTATACCTGGCAATACCGACCCAGGGCGAATCCCCGGAGACCGCGAGGAAGATTGCTCAGCGCGTTACGGACAACACCGTGGATTGGGACATAGTGGTCGGCTTGCCGCAGATAGCGTGGGACATAACGTCTCTCGCTCGGGAGCTCTTGGCCCTGGAGCGGGTGCGTGACGAAACACCCGAATTACAGGGGGATAGGGTTGCGCGGAGCGAGATCCTAGCACGCGTCACAGCCTTGCAAGGACACATTGAGGGTGAGCTAGGTAGGGCGTTCGACAACGCGCTATGGTTTAGCAAGGGGCGAGAGGCGAGCCGACTTCCACACGCCAAGCTCAACAGCCTGGCCTCCGACCTGGCAGACGGACGGTTCGAGAAAGCGCCGCGCCTGCACAATGAACTCCTGAACCGGGGCAAACCTTCAAGCAACGCCATCGCCGCGCAGAATGCTTTGTTGCGGCGCATGGCGCTCAACGAGGGCGAAGAGCGCCTTGGCATCAGGGGATTCCCGGCCGAAGGAGGCCTGTTCGCATCGCTTCTGGAAGGGGCTCGGCTATACCGTAAGACTCTAACTGGCTGGCGCTTCGTCTCTCCCACTCCTGGTGATGGGGACCCCTGCAACCTCGCGCCAACTTGGCTGGCGGCGCTTAAAATACTGAAGGGAGCGGCCCATCGAACGGTGTCAGTCGCAGAGATCTACGGTGTCTGGCGTGAACCCCCGTTCGGCATCAAGGACGGACTCCTGCCGATTCTGGCGGTGGCGTTCATACTATCCAACCGCCATGCTCTTGCCTTCTACCGGCAAGGCATCTTCCAGGCGCGTTTGACCGATCTGGACATGGACTACTTGGCCAGGGATCCGAATGACGTTCAGATTAGGTGGATGGACCTCTCGAACAAATCCCGTCGGTTTCTCTCGGATATGGCCAACGTCGTTAGGGACATGGACGAAGAGAACAGGCTCACGTATCTGGAACCCATAGACGTAGCTAGGGGACTCGTAGCGATATACGACCGATTGCCGCCTTGGGTGGACCGTACCCAGCGCCTTTCGGCCAATGCCAAGCGCGTTCGGCATCTGTTCAAACAGGCTAACGACCCAAACAGCCTCATATTCGATGACATCCCTCGTTCATTGTCGGGAGGAACACAACCGGGTGAAGATGAAATCTTGCGCGGGATAGCGGACAGAGTACGAGAAGGGTTGAATGAACTTCGGCAAGCTTATCCGTCTATGTTGCATCGTATGAGAGAGGCGATGCTGGCCAAACTGCAAGCGCCCAACGCCTCACAGCCCATACTTGCAGAGTTGCGGGCGCGCGCTAATAACATACGCCAACTGGCCGGAGACCATCGATTGGAGGCTTTCATAATTCGCCTTGTGCAATTTCAGGGCAGCGACGCCGACATGGAAAGTCTAGTCAGCATGGCCACCAACAAGCCGCCGCGCAACTGGGTGGACTCGGATATCGACCGTGCGATGGTAGAGCTTGCGGAGATGGCTCAAAGGTTTATCCGCGTGGAGGCCTTCGCTCACGTCAAGGGACGTCCAGACAAGCGCCACGCCATAACTGTGATAGTAGGAACGGGCGGACAGACAACACCCGTGCAGGGCGAGTTCGACGTGGGCGACCTGGACCGCCACGACGTGGACAAACTTATCGAACGAATGGAGGCGATGTTGGAACACATTGGTGAAGAGCGTAGCAACATCATCATGGCCGCACTTGCAGAATTGAGCGCCCGGCAAATCAATGGCGTGAGAGCAGTCCAAACCGATGGGCGGGCAGGAAGATTATGAGGCGGCGCCATGAGCGCGCTTGAAACGAAACGTCACGTGCTGGGATTGTCCGGTGGACGCGATAGCGCTGCCCTCGCGGTCTTCATGCGCGAGCATCACCCCGAACTCGACATTGACTACTTCTTCACCGACACCGGCAAAGAGTTGCCGGAGGTGTATGAGTTCCTTGTCAAGCTGGAAGGTTTCCTGGGCAAGCCCATCCTGCGTCTGAACCCGGATAGGGACTTCGATTTCTGGCTAAAGCAGTTCAATAACTTCTTACCCTCGCCTCAGACCCGCTGGTGCACCCGACAATTGAAGCTGCGGCCCTTTGAGCAATGGGTACGACCTATGCTGGAAAGCGGAACCACGGTCTACAGCTACGTAGCCATCCGCGCTGACGAGGAGTACCGGGAAGGGTACACGTCCAAGCACGACAACCTGATTGTCCGGCTGCCTCTCAAGGACGCCGGGATAGACAAGCCAGGAGTGCTGGATGTACTCGAAGGCGCGGGGTTGGGATTGCCGCAATACTATGAGTGGCGCACCAGGAGCGGGTGCACGTTCTGCTTCTTCCAGCAGAAGATCGAATGGGTGCGACTGATGGAGCGCCACCCCGACTACTTCGAGGAAGCGAAGCGGTACGAGAAGACTGCCGTCGAGCATGGCTCTCCCTTCACGTGGAGCCGGGGCGAGTCACTAGATGACCTCGCGAAACCGGAGCGGGTGGACCAGATTAGGGCGGAGCATCGGCGTCGGCTGGAGCGGGCCCGGAGCAAAAGGCTACCCAACCCCCTCCGCCCTAACGCAGAGCCCATTGACATCGACGACCTGTACGGACAGACTAAAGTATGTCTGGCGTGCCACAAATAATCATGAATCCCACACGAGCAATCCCGTCCATGGAACCAGGCGCCGATGAATAGGGGATGGTCACTGGATCATGAGGACTGGAAAGCTCTTGAGGAAGCTCTGAGCCAGTCAGAGACTTGGAAATCTGTCCTGCTCACGCCAAATGACAAAACGATGGTTCCAGAGAGACCTGGTGTCTACGCAATCTGCGCACCACCTCCGAACGCCACCGACCTTGACCAGGATACGATATTTCACAGATTGGCAAGCCCCCTCTATGTCGGCAGATCGGAATCCAACATCAAGTCAAGGTTTCTCGCCCACTGCCGAACTAAAGAACCTCAACTGCGCAGAGCCAAGTACTGTTACCACAAGGTGCAACTGAGTTTCTGGTTCGTTGAATTGCCAGTTGGCGCCATCAGGAATGCGGAGGCTTGCTTAATCAAGTGCTTCGGCCCGCCAGTGAACAAGCGTGCAGGCACAATCACCGGAACTTTAAAGGCGCCGGTAGAAGCCTGAAGGAGAGACTTGCGTAATGCAACTGTATCCGGCTCTTAGAGCGAATATGGGAGATTGGACATACTACATCGTCAAAATGCGAATGCGAGAGGTAGCATCTGAGGTCAAGTTTGGCTCGCAGGTTCACAACGACTACACTCTTGACGAGGCTATTCAGCGAACAATCAAAGAGAGTCGCGTGAAGAAGGAAATTGTCACTTATCTGACTGGACGTCCGGACCGCTTCTTCGCATCTCTCGTCGTCGCTGCGATTGGAGGGTCGCCGAAGTTTTACCCGGTGAGTATGGCCGATGATCCTCAGTTCCAAATCCTCGCAGATGAGGAGAGTATTGAGCAGTCCTTCGGAGTGCTCCGGTTTTCGGGAGACCAGGACTATTACGCCTTGGACGGTCAGCACAGGTTGAAGGCAATCAAGACCCTGTTGCAGCCCGAGAATGAGTCGGAGAGGGTAGACCCGCCTCTTGGCTTCGAGAACGAAGAGGTCTCGGTGCTGATGGTCATTCGCCCCCCTAAGTCGCCAGAAGACGCTTGGCTTTCGTCATACCGTCGTCTCTTCTCAAGTCTAAACAGATATGCCAAACCCACGGATAAAGACACCAACATCATTATGGACGAAGATGACATATTCGCGATATTGACCAGACGCCTCATTGCGGATCACGACTTCTTCAAGGCACCTGGGCGACATCTCGAGTCTCTGAGGGTCCAAACCAAAGGACGACCGCTTAAGGAGGGCACCTCATATTTCACGAGCCTTCAACAGTTGTATGACCTTAACAAGGTGCTACTCACAACCCATCTCAGGGCAAACATGGGTTGGGGTCCCGGTCCGGAAGCGGAACGAGTGGACGACGTAAAACGCTTTATCCGGTTCCGACCATCGGAGAACTACATTGAAGAATTGTTTGAGGAACTCAAACTCTATTGGAATGCGCTCATTGCGGCAATACCGGACTTGAAATTAAAGCCTAGTGACGCCAGGAACCACCAATCTGACGGTTCTGACAGCGCAGTAGCAGACAACACTCTCTTCTGGCCCATAGGACAAGAGGTCATGGTAAGCGTGGCGCGCGGGCTGCTAGACCGGAAGTTAAGCCACCCTGAGAAACCCACGCTAGAACAGGCTGTGGCAGCCTTGAGTCCGCTGGGAAAGATTGATTGGGGGCTTCATAAATCTCCATGGCGCGGGCTGTTGCTTGTGTCTGTTCTTGATGCTAGAAGCACCAACCGGAGGTGGTCTATGAGAAGCGAGAGTCGAAAACAGGCTGTAGCAACCGCGAAGTCGGTGTTGATGTGGATAGTTGGACATTATCAAGCCAACGATAAAGAAGAAGACAGACTGATGAACACATGGCGAGACCTGCTAATCCTTCCTCCCAACGAAGACCCTACCGAGCTATGGGAGAAGGTTAGAGAGGCACGCGACATTGTGTCCACATAGTTGGGCGTTCAGTTAGCAAGTGACAGATCGTATTACGCTGGATCAGTGGCAAGGACAGTCTATTCGCATCAAGCTATCTACCGATGATGGTTCTCGGTTGCTTGAAATCGCCCCTCTCAACGGAGACGGGAGGGCATCTGAGTTTGGTCCAGACGACTCTCAAGCACAACGCCTTCGGTGCGCAGCACGTATAGTACTCGAGCTTAATTCCAGCCTTGCGAGATTGATGCAGCAGGGAAAAGTCGCCCGTCTTGAAATAAAGCGTTCACGACCTAGACTTCCATTCAGACTGCAAAGGGCGTACGAGGCTACCGTACTGCGTCCTCAGATTGAAGAACTAGTAGCCCCCCTTGTATTTGATTCGACTTCGCAGACTCCCTTAAGAGCATTTCAAGAGTTCGGAGTCCGATGGCTTGTAGAGCATCAAGCCGGGATTCTAGCTGATGACATGGGTCTTGGTAAGACTGCTCAAGCTCTGCGAGCAGCGGGCCAACTCATAGAGCAAGGCATCATCAGAAGTGCCCTAATAGTGTGTCCAAAGTCGCTTCTTGCTAACTGGGAGGCTGAATGCGAGCGATGGGTCCCTAGGCTAACGGTATTACGCTCCATTCCATTGAAAAAAGAGTCTGACGAGGTATGGTCCGCAATACTTGGTAGGTCTCATATAATCGTTACGAGTTACGAGCAACTGCGTCCTCTTCCAAAATCTCTCACTACCGCACGCCTTGAATTAGTAATCGCTGACGAAGCACATCGGCTCAGACGGTCCCAATCCAAGCTTGTTAAGGCTTTCAGGTTGATGAATACCGAGCGCATATGGGCGCTGACAGGCACCCCTATTGAAAGTCATGAAGTGGATCTAGCCACACTATTATCCCTGCTAGAACCCACTAGATTCTCGACGAAATCGACAGCTTCGGATTTCACAGGCCTGAGATCCCAAGCACGCCCGTACTTGCTCCGACGGCTAAAAAAGGACGTGCTAAGCGAGTTGCCGCATGTGATTGATACGAAAGAACTCGTAGAACTGACTCCCCAACAACAACGGGCCTATTCTGCGGCCCGCTCACAGCCTCTTCCTAAAGATGCCGGTGAAGCCCTGAAGAGATTAACTCTACTGCGATCTATTTGTGATGTAGCTCCAAGGAATGGAGCAAGCGCCAAGCTCAATCGTATTGTGGATATATTACAGGGTGTGCAGGAAGCTGGAGAGAAAGCCGTTGTGTTTTCTTATCTATTGCAGCCACTCAATGTCCTGGCACGACGCCTTACTAGGGAACATCCGCTTCTCGGGGTAGTTACTCTGACAGGTGAACTCACAACTGCTGAGAGAGGACGTGTGCTTCAAGATTTCAAAACTAATGAAAAGGTTGTCGCTCTCCTGTGCTCGAGCAGGGTTGGGGGCGAGGGGTTAACACTGACAGAAGCAAACCATGTGGTCTTTATCAATGAGTGGTGGAATCCTTCCGCCAACGCTCAAGCTAGAGATAGAGTCGTTCGGATAGGACAAGAAAGAATAGTCCAAGTTCACCGATTCAGGTGCCAGGGAACTATTGAGGAGACTCTCGACCAAATTCTCAACCGGAAGAGTGCGGCGTTCGCCAACATTGTGGATGCTTTGGCCAGCGGAGTGCAGCTGAGCGAGTCGGACTCGAAGGAACTGCTTGGGGAAGTGTTAGGAGAGCTAGGACCGAGCCTCCAACCATGTGACTGAATCAGCATAACCTTAACTCGCCACCCCATGGGCAGTAGTACTTCGGAATCCAGCGTCCCACCATTCCAATCCTCAGCATCCGCCTTCGGTAGGGATTGACCCTGATGAGTCAATCGGCTCGATGTGGGAACCTCGTCTTGAGCAGGCGTTGCCACAAACCGATTGAACGACTCTCAGACTGCTCGCGGTCCGTCGTCTGTGCTATATGGCCGCTCCCTCGAACTCAGTCTTGAAGGTCTCGAAATGACCAGGGTTCCAGTCCCTGAGAAGGTTCTCATTCGGAAGGGACGAATTCATCACCTTAGGCATCGACGACGAATATCTGAACCTCTTGGCAAGCTGTCGGAGAACGCCAGTCACCGCATCGGCATCGGAGTTTGTCGGAAAGATCGGCCAGGCTCCGGCTACCAACATCCAGCCGACCGATGGCGGGCGGGCAGACTTGGGAACGTCTGATTACACCAGCGCTTCAGAATCCTGAAAACCCGCACAAATCTGCAGTTCGCTTCCGCATTCTTCTGGCGATACCATTGCTCCAAGCCTTTCGGATTGGTCGCTTCCCAGGCTCGGCGCAGGGAGGTATGCGCCGACTTGACCCGGTTCAGCTTGGGTTGGTCGACGCTCATCTTCCTGAGAAACCGTTCAAAATGGGCCGGAAGCTCCATAGATTCATACCTCTGATGCCATTTGTTTTCCCCATGGGATAGGCGCAAGACTGTTACCTGACGCATCCGCCAAGCCAGCCCTCCGCCATGTCCTTCCAACTCCATAAACCGCTGCTCCAGGGCGTTGTAGCATTCCCGACGTCGGAAAGCCGCCGACCCTGCACCCGACTTAAGACCTCCTCCAACGTCTCCCGCACCCGTTAGGATAGCCTCCCCCCTCATGCACGAGGCCACCCTCCGAGTGGTAGATCCCAATGCCATCGCTGCTCCCCTGCGTCATTTCTCGCATACCAACTCATGCAGCATCTTAGGGAAGTCTTTCCTCTAAGGTGCCTCTGCCGACACACGGCCTATTCGGTTTCCTACACCATGGACTGCGGCTGATAGCGCTCGGCCCGTATCCGGTCTTGGCCCTTGCGCGCCTGGACCGGGTTGTAGGAAGTCTGCCAGCGCAGCCGGAACTCCGCGTTGGACCACCCGGCCCTCTCAAGGCGAATGGCCACGTCGATCGAAATCACCGTGTGGCCGCAGCGCCGCGAAAGAATGCTGCACTATCCCTTGAGGTCACCCGTGAGAGAATGCAGTCAACGCCCCGGCAAATCAATGCCTGCCAGGGCAAGCGTAATCCGGTCTAACTGGGCGGCCCTCAGCCTGCCGGGACCGCCGCGTTCGTAGAGTCGCCTAAATCCCCGGTTCACGCTTCCTTGGCGAACACATCGGGATGCTGTTGCGTCTGCTCGCAAAATGAACTGTCGTATCTGATAACGATGACCCGAAAGCCGCGGTCCTGCAACTCAGCGCGTGCCCGCGTATCGGCGTCTCGCCGGGCTGGGGCGTCGTGGAGAGGCCCATCCAGGAACACACAAACGCCGGGGCGATTTTGCCGGTCATAGTAGAAGTCGGGCTGGACATGAACATCCGAGACTGGTCGATTCTGGGCATTGTCCGGAAGCTGAAAACCGTTGTCGTACAGGAAGCGCAGGAACTCCCTCTCCAGTGACGAGTTGGGGTCAACCATGCTCTCCAGCCTTTGGAGTTGCTCGTCCCGGTCCCGCTCGCTTTCCTGTTCAGTAGCTCCGGAAGCCAGTAGGCGGAGAAAATCCGGGAGAAGTCGCCGGTCGATATACCGGTGGTGTAACTGGTTCGAATACGTAAGGAGGCACTCATAGCAGGCAATGGCGCACTTCGCAGAATGGCCCTCCACGCGGTCATCGCCGGTCTCCGGGTTGAAGTGGCAGAGTTCCAAGGCTTGTCTAGCGACCTTGGCTAGCGCGTCGCGTTCTCCGGCCAGACGCTCCCATACCCCCATACCGCCTTCAGCTTCTTCCCAAAACAACAGCCTGAGATACTTCCCCGCACCTATGAGCTCCGCGCCCACCTCCTGTTCCTCTATCTGATACACAGATTGAATCGCTCGCTCGAGGGCATAGAGAAGGGATAGTTGGAACCCACCTGACCGGTCATCCCAGCAAGGCTGTAGCATGAGGATGTTTCGTCCGTCATTAACGTACGGTTTTACGCCGGTGATCGGCTTGAGAACGCCTGGGCCACCATCCCCAAAGCCGTCTTTGGAATTGCGCGGCTCCCACCGGCCGGTCTGCGGGTCTATAGTAAAGCCGCTCGGGTCGCCGCGACGCCAGCCATGGTTTATCCGCCAGAGGCGGGCCGCCGGCGCATAGAATATGTCCAATACGTCACCGCCTCCCGAGGCCCTAACCTTGGCGCGCTGAACGCTACTTCCCGGAAGGCTGAAGTGCGTTGTGATCCAGTAACCTCTCCGCGTTCGTTCTTCCTCTTCGGAAGATATGCGCTCGCGCCTACGCGCCCGCATCGTCGGCTGGCTCAGCAAACGCTGTGGATAGTGGGTGGAGTCAGTCTCTAGCCGGGTCCCGCAATGTTCACATAGGTCCTGTTCAGCGGCCGCGCCATCGTGAGCGTAACCGCAAACCCTGCAAAGCCGCGCCCTGGTAAGCTTCTCTTCAATTCCGGCCGGAGGCAGCACGGCGGAATGGATGATATGCTTGCGGCCCTCATGGTAGACCTGATTTCCCGGCCCAAACTCCGAGAGGCCGAGGAACCGCGGACGGTCTATGAAATGAGCCGCATCGCGCACGTTGACAGAGGTCCGGACCGGCAGGCGCGGGAAGTTATACCCTGGGAGGAACCCTTCTCCGGCGAGATACCGGTAAGGGTAGAAGTCGGACTCCTCTCGCCGGTTTGTCCGGTTGAGCAGCACGTCTATCTCACGCCCAGCCTCCGCATATCGCTTCTGCGCTTCCTCACGTTTTTCCTTACTGGCGTAGGGGTCGTCGGTTATGCATCGCGCCCGGTCTCGTAATTCGCACGCCGACCGGTAGAGCTCGCGCCAGGTTTCGAAAGCATTGTGCAGCCGTTTCGGGGCGGAACGCAGCGTATCCTCTATCCAGTCCTTCGAAAACCAACTCGCGTTGCGAATATCCTGGGTTCTCCCCTCAATTCCCTTGCTGAACGCAAGGGCCTTGTCGAATATGCGCTTCAGGCTTTGTCCCTCAATAACGGCGCGCTTGTCGGCAACGATAGGATAGGCGGGATCCCTCAGATCAAGCACGTCCGTCATTCCGTTGCCCAAAGACAGCCCGGCCAAAGACAGCCAGGTGGAATATAGGTGGGCCTTTATCAACTCTTCGTTCTTCAGGTCCATCCGGGCCGGAGCGACGGCGCCGGCTATCATCTCGCCCCGTCTCCCGAAGAAGTACTGGTCGTGGGCGTTGCCTTGCGCCGCAAAAGCGACTATGAGGGCGGGCCGGCCTCCCCTGCCCGCCCTGCCGCTTCGCTGGGCGTAGTTGGCCGGGGTCGGGGGGATGTTGCGCATGTGGACCGTATTGAGGTCGCGAATGTCCACTCCAAGCTCCATGGTAGGCGAGCAGAATAGCGCAGGCAGCTTGCCCTCTCTGAACCTCTCCTCCCGTTCTTCCCTAGCTTCAGCCGGAACCTGCCCCGTATGCTCTGCGGCGACCATCCCCCGCAGATGAAGCGCATGATCTCCATAGAGGTCGGAGAAGTACTTGTTGGCCTGCCGCGTGTTGGGAATATCGCGTCTCAGGTGAAGCGACCGGCTCCGCACAGGATCCGGGGGAGCCGGATTTCCGTCACCCCTAGACCAGCGCATCGCCCCCGCCAGGACGCGAACGCCCCTAACCTCGCCGCCTTTTCCATTCACCGCGACAAGAAGATGCCCCTTCAAGACCCCAACAAGTCCCCTAACCAACTCCTCGACCTCGTCTGCCGACAGCCTCCGGTTGGCGTCCCAGGTGGATGGCGAGCGTAAGTACCGGCCAACCGCGGAACGAGCTCCCAAACTCAGCGCCTCGCCACGCTGCCAAGGCTTACCCTTAGTTGCCGGGACCCCGGGCAGCAGGGCCAGACTATGGGTCCGCAGCGAGTCTTGCTCATCAAGCCGCCAAGGGTCCTTCAACCACTGGCTGGCGTTGCGGGTCAGTTGGCGGGTTGCGTCGGCAGTCAGCTGCGCCGCATCGATAGCCAATCGCATACGCAGGTGGTCAAGAATTGCGCGAAGGACCGCCTCCCGCTTGGCCGCAGAGGCGTGGCCGATGCCGGGCAGGGCCTTCCACAGCCCATCGTCCGAAGCAAGTTCCGAAAGCCCCTCGTACTCAATGCGAAGAAGCCCCGTCTGCTCCAAGTTAGGCTGAGTGACCCTCCATGCCCGGCTCAGGTCCTCCAGCGCGCTGTATTCGAGCAAGTCCGTCATAGCCTCCTTACCACGCTCATAACCCGGCCCCCTGTCCACAGGCTCTCTTAGAAAGTCGCTGGGGCGGAGCTCAAGGGCTTCGAAGACCGCCGGCCCCAACCTGTCGTAAGTCAATGACCCGTTATGCCGTATAGCCTTCAAAATACCGGCGCGGAGCATAGCCACCTGCGCAAAATCGTTCAGATGGCCGGCCTGGAGCGACGCGTCCTGCCGGTTGTCCGTGAAGCTCAGGGACTTGGCCTCTTCTTGAGGCAAACCCTGGGTCGCAAGCCCTGCCACCACCGCGTTTATCCCCACCGTCGTCGCCGTCGACCTGCCCGTTTGACTCAAGGAGGACAGCTTGCGGTAGTCGTTTTGTCCACGGTTGTAAACGACCCGGCAGCGCAGGCAAATCAGGAAACTGGTCGGCTGGAACCACCCGTTTACGCCGGCGTCGCCCAGCGCATTGAGTCTTCCGCCGGGAGTTACGGCGTTCGCCCTTGGACGATGTTTCGCGAATTCGGGCTTGATGGTCCGCCCGGAGCGCCGCTCATTGAACCAGTGCTCGGGCAGGTCATCCTCATCTCCCGTCCACAGGTCCCCATCCTCCACGGCGAAGAAGCCCGCGCGACTCGCGTCGTCCTCCTCATAGACGCCGACCATCGGCGAGCGGGGAATCAGGAGTTCGCCGCCCTGTTCTTCGATTCGAGACACCAGGTAGTATTCCTGCCCGCACTCCCGGCAGAAGGCGAGGGGAAACAGGACCCGCTCTTCGTCGGCCCTGTACTGCCCCTCCATTCTGAACTCGCGGTCATCCGGTGATTCCAGGGTGGAATATACGCTGTTGCCGGACGACAGCCACTGGTGGAGTCGAAAGGCGAACACCGGATGTCCATCCTCTAGCTTCGCCTCGTTACCGGCCTCAAGGGCTCTACGAAGCCGGCTCCTGCACTGCTCAAGAGGCATCCCGCTCTCCTTCGCCAGCCGGCGCGCCGCGGCCTCGAAGGTCTCCGGGGGGCGCCGGATGAGCCGCCCTTCCTCACTAACAACGCCAAAGGCCTCTTCAATCCAGGCGGTCAGAGGGTGGCTGCGCACGGCCTCTGCGTTGGCGGCAGGCGGTCGCGCCTCGACGGCGGCCCGGACCTCCGCAGCCCCCGGGGGAGCCGGGACAAGGGCCACCCTGCTGAGGGTCTCGTCGACCACGTTAGAGGCGGGTATGCTCAGTCCAAAGAAGCGCGACGCCAGCTTGGCGACGGCCTCCTTGCGCTCCTCCCTGGACCCTCCCGTGGCCATTGTGGCGCTGGTGGCCACGGCTTGGAGACTATGCCCGGCGCTCTCTTGGAGCCTGCGCATGAGCATGGCCACGTCCGCGCCCTGGCGGCCCCGGTAGAAGTGCAACTCGTCCATAACCAACGTCTTCAGGTCGCGGGTCGCCGTGGCTAGGAAAGACCGCTCGCTGGGGCGCACCAGGATATATTCTGCCATGACGTAGTTGGTCAAGAGGATGTGTGGCGGGTCGTTGAGGATGCGCTCCCGGTCCTCATTCCGGTCTTGGCCCGTGTAGCGGTCAAACCGCACCGGCGAGTCCGGGAAGTTCTTCTTCTGGAAATCTCGCAGGGCCTCAAGCTGGCTGTTGATGAGCGCGTTCATCGGGTAGATCAGCAGCGCCCGCACCGAATGCCGCTCAGGGCCGGCGCCCATGATAGAGTCGAATATCGGCGCCAGGTAGGTGAGGCTCTTCCCCGAACCCGTCCCCGTGGTGACCACGTAGGACTCGCCCCGCAGGGCGATGTCAATGGCCTCGCGCTGGTGCCGGAAGAGCTTCAGGTCTTCACCGAAGAACCGCGCCGTTTCAGGCCTAATGACCCCGTTGGAAGACAGCTCGCCCAGAGAGCGGTCCATCTCAAAGGCCGGGTTGAGTTGGAGGGCCGCCTCGGGCCAGAGTTCCCCCTCATCCAGCCGGAGATTCACGAAGTCGCGGATGCGACCATCTAAGATCTGCACAAAGCTGCTGACATAGCCCCGGTATTCGTCGACGACCCTCTCGCGGAGTTGAAATACGTCTAACGCCATTCTTAGCCCACCTTCTTCCAGCCATTAAGTCGCTCAAGATAGTAGTTACTCATAGCCTCCGCCATCAAAAGGCGGCGGCGGCAGTCATCTGATGAGGATTTCCCTGCATGGCCGCCTTCACCGTGAAGAACTTGGAATAGGGCCTTGAGCAGGTCAGACTCTTTAGAGTTGAGGAAGCCAGAGTCAGCCAGATACTTGCGAGCTTGCCCTTGCGTCGGAGGGCTTTCATTGCCCTGATAAATCCGGCTCGCTATAGAGTTACACAACGCCTCAAGAAAACTTCGTATCTGACCGTTGGCAGCCTCCCATTGTTCCCTTGCGGCATTGTCAGTCGCTTGCTCTAAATGATTCAAGGCGACGTCAAATCCATAATTCTTTAGCCGCGATTCCAACAATCCTTCCTCTTTGGCCGGATCGACCGCGGGTGAAAGAAAGGGGGCTACCCGGCCCTCTACAAGATCCAAGCCGTCAGCCCTAAGAGCCTGTTGGAATGACGTATAAGTTGTTCTGCCTCGCTTGGATTTCTGGGGGTCGTTCCAAAATCCGTCGGTAGAGTTCATGTCGTTCAACGCAGCTATTGCGATGGTCTCGATGAGCTCGACAGCTTTTCTGACTTCGTTGGCATCAGGATACTCGTCGGCCAATGGGTGAAACACATTGCCAAGGCGACTCAATATGTTAGGGCCTGAGTAACGCTTGTCGAGTTCTAGTTCAAACATAAGCTGTCTCAGCTCAGAGTTGGTTCTATTGAACTCAAGATATTCTATCAATGCAGTTATGCTCTTTCGTCCTAGTTTAGGGCGATTCGACCTGTTGCTTGCATCCGCCATTCTCAGTCCACCTTCTTCCAGATATTAAGCCGCCTCTATAGTTTTCATTTGATGTCGGGTGGCTCGCCGCGGGCCAACTGGTCGTAGGCCTGGAGGGCGTAGCGTTGGGTGCGGTACTCGCCGAACTCCCGCGTCTCGCCGCGCTTCAGGCCGGGAAAGGAGGCGCTCGGCTCCGGGGCATCCAGAATCCACTCCAATTCTGAGCGGTCCAGGCCATACATGTGGGCGAAGATGGCGTCAAGCTCACACTTCAGCCGCCGCCGCCGCTCCTCATCCCAAGGAAAGGGCTGGCCGTCGTAGCCCAGGTCTCGCGCGAAGGCCTCCAGGTCGTGGGCCGTATAGGTCAACTCCAAGACCTTGGGGACCACCATCTCCACGTACCGCATACCCTTACAGGCCTCTTGCAAGTAGGCCTCCGGCGGCAGCACAGGCAGCTGCTTGACGATAAAGAAGCTCATGTTGACGCCTACCACCGAAAGGCGCGCCGCCCAGTCTAAGGGCAGGCTGTTGAGGTTGGCAAGAACGAGGGCCGACGCGATTGCCCTTGAGCCCTCGTATGTCATCACCGGGGCGCTGTGCCCCATCCCAACTCTTGGAACGTTATCGGATATTACGGTTCGCTCGTCCGTAGCCCTTGTGATGCCCCGAAGAACATGGAGCCACTGCGAGCCGTCAATGTGAATAAGGGGGGCCTTATGATTCATTGCGACTGCTCTAACAAGCGAGAAGATGGATGTTCGGTGGTTCTTTGGGCCGGTGATGTCCCGGAAGGCGGCAACCCAATGCTGACCCTTATGAGGGAATCGCTTTGGCCGAAGGCGGGAATCATGGCGCAGATCCCCGTCCGTTGATCTGTCGCCCTCGAGAACCTTCTGAGAGCGATCTGCGCGCCAATTTTGCGAGACACGCCAAGGTCTGTCTGTCTGTCTGTCTGTCTGTCTGTCTGTCTGTCTGTCTGTCTGTCTGTCTGTCTGTCTGTCTGTCTGTCTGTCTGTCTGTCTGTCTGTCTGTCTGTCTGTCTGTCTGTCTGTCTGAATTGTGTTGGTCATCTTGTATTTGTCAAGCCTTTTCTCTACCTCCTCTTCGGGAACCCAGTACCGAGGGATAACAACCGATTTGGGGTCGCCCTTCTCCGCCGGGGTCATCACACGGGCGTTTCCACGTCGCAGGGCCTCTACATCCACTCCGTCGAAGGTGGCGAATCTATGGTCGTACTGGTTGAAAAGCTTGGCTTCGTAGAGGGGCAGATACCGCTTTCTGCCCCGCGCGAACACGCTATCCTCCAGCCGCCAGCCAGCTTCCACCAACTGCTCCCGCGTGCGGAACAGGCCGGAGTCGCTGGTCATGTTGAACACCTGCGAGAAACTGACTCCCCAGGGATTTGATTCCGTTTGGCCTGTGCGAGCCTCCCGCCAGAACACCCCGGCGCGGCGGTACATCTTTGCAGCGATTTCGGCGTCCTTCTGGGTGCGGAATGTGGGGCAGGTGCGGGTGTTGGGGTTGAACAGGGCGAAGTCTTCCGGCGACAGTTCAAACCGCCGGGCATCCTCTTGCAACTGCTCGGACCGGTGAAGGAAGCAGGCGAACTTCGCCCGTTGGCTGGGGCGTTTGGGGCCACTCACGGTGAACAGGCAGAATCTGTAGGAGCGATGAACTCCTGGGAACACTCCTTCGCTGTTTACAAAGTCATAGAGGCTTACCAGAGAGCGGCTGTCAACCAGGTCGGCGAAGAAGACCTTGGTCGTGTTGTCGGTGGCGATGCCGGAAGGGACTATCATTCCCATCCTTCCCGTCGGGCCGCATATGGTCCGCGCCGTCTCCGCAAAGATGGAGTAAGTGTTAATCTTTCCTAAAGCGGTCAGGTTAAACCGTCCGCTATATCGTGAAAACTTACTCAATCCTTCTATTGAGCGCTTATGCGATTCCCATAACGTGCCCAGTTGAGGATCGGTCTCTGGCAGTCTACTGATGGCAGCTTTGCGGCGAGCGCCAGCCAAATCAGCAATGTAGGGCTGGTGAATACGGAAGAACTTCAATTCTTCAGGTTGCACTTGTTCCCACGGCGGGTTGCCCAAGACCACGTCGAAGCCGCCGTTCTTGAACACGTCTGGGAACTCCAACGGCCAGTGGAAGAAGGACCGCTCTTGCGAGGCGGCAACGGCCTCGCCATCCAGCCGAGGGTTCCGCCGGGGGCCGGTCAACGCCATCCGCACGTTGTCGGTGGTAGGCGTCAGGCGCAGGCGGTCGGCGCCCTGGTCCCGGAGGGGAGCGAAGAAGGCGTAGGTCCAAAGGTCGCAGGCCGTCTTTATTTCCCACCACCTGGTCCCAGAACCACGCATCTGTCTGTATAGCTCCTCCTTTGCCCGCACCTCAGCCGAATTGCGCTCCTCCAACTCCCCAAAGGTCTCGAACTCCTCGGCCAACTTCGCCGGCAGCCCTTGGGCCGGCCCAAGGGCCATCCTCCGCTGGCCCGCGCGTTCCTCTTTGTTGTACTGACGATATCGCTTCGCCGCGTCCTTGTCGTCGCCGGTCACGGGCTTGTACGCGCTATCGGGAATGCCCTTGGTCAAGACGGACAGGTCGCTCACACCCACCAAGCTGTCGCCGCACTTGACGTGGTGGTCGAGAAAGCCGAGAGGCAGCCCCGCGGCGTGACCCTCTATCCAAAGGGCCACCTTGCACAGGTCCACGGCCAGCGGGTTCTTGTCCACCCCGTAGATGCAGTTGCGGACCACGTCGCGTATGGCGGCGCGATACTCGGCGGGGGCGGGTTCCTCCTCCCTCGCGCGGACCTTGGCCAGTTCGCGGGCAATGCGCCGCGCCGCCGCCAGCAGGAAGTGGCCGGAGCCGGAGGCGGGATCGCACACCCGCAATCCCAGAAGGGCCTTCTCTTTACGCGCCGGCGTCTTGGCCGCGGCCAGTCGTTCCTCCATAACGGGAACCAGGGCGCTGTCTATAAGCTCGCGCACCAGTTCCGGCGGCGTGTAGTAGGAGCCCGTTTGCTTGCGCTCAGCCCCGGCGGCCAACCGGAAGCCCGGTGAGGAGCCGGACGCGTCGCCGAGGTCCACAACGGGACGATAGTCCAGCAGACTCTCGTAGACGGAGCCGAACTCCTCAACGTCCAGGTGGGCGTAGTTGACCCGCCGGCGGACGCCATTGTCGTCAAAGGTCGATAGGTCTCTCATGGCCGCGAGAAACGACTCGTTGGGGCAAAAGGCCTCTTCAATGTCCTCACAGGCGGACCGGCCGAATAGCTCGCCGTTCAGAGGCGAAAGGCTCAACTTCGCGGCGGCCTTCTCATTGCGGAACAGGTGGAAGGTCTGGGTGAGGCCCTCCCACAAATCGCCGTGGGCGTCGCCCGCATAGTACCGCTCCGCCCTATCCCTGAGCCTCGCCACGCTGTAGTAGCGGTGGTAGATGGCCTGGCGCGCGGCGTCACCTCCCGTGGAGAGGAGTTTCCTCTCCTCAGTGACCATCAGAAAGAGCATCCGATAAACGAAGTTGAGGAGTTGGCGGTAGTACTCCGCGCCGGTCAGCCGCCCGCTGTCGAGCAGGTCGCGCAGGGACTTGTTGCGCGGATGCTTGACCAAGGCGGTTCCCAGGGTTTCGAGGGCGCTCTTCACCCCAACCCGGAGCCTATCCCTAACGCGGCCGCCTTCCTCAATACCCTGGTTATAGTAGTCCTCCAACAGGCACTCGTGAGGCTCAACGCCGGCGCGCGGGAAACGCGTGGCGTGAAGAAGACGATACAGGACTACGAATTCGCTGTAGGCGTTCCCCTCTATCATGGCCTTCAGGTCGAACTCAAGATAGGTGGGCTTGGACAGGCGCGCGCTGTCCCGCAGCAGCCGGAGCTTGGCCCCGTTTGTGACCAGGCCCCAAAGGGCCTCGGAGCGGTTGAGAAAGTCTTGGACGAGGGAGTGGGGGCTGCGCCGGTTGTTCGGCCCCCGCCGGTCGAGTTCCTGGTCCGTGCCCACGATGTGGACCGGCGGGGCGTTTTCGGAGCCGTGAGTGCGGTGGGAGATGGGAAAGGACGCGCCCCCCGCGTCAACGGACGCCCGCAGCCGGTCCAAGGGAGAGAATCCGAGAAGCTCAACGAGCTTGGGCATCCAGTCCTGACGGGTTAGACGGGTCCGGTTTTGCTTGGACCGCAGCAGCCTCCGATTGAAGGATTCCCAATGAGCGCGGGCGTCCGAGAAGCTCCCCTGTATCTCGTCGAGGAGGCGCCCGTCGGAGGAGAGCTTGAAGTCCGACCCCTTCTGCCCCCCGACGTCGCCATCCCCGGCCGCCACCCGGTCTAACAGGTCGGGGGAAAAGAGACCGCCCTCGATGTTGATGGTCGCGTAGCTCACCGGACACCGCCCGCAGGAACCAGCACGTAGCAGCCGATGATATCGGGGGGCAGGTGAGGCTCTACCGTCGCCTCGGCGCCCTTCACCGCGAGCCTGAGCCTTTTGTGGGAGGCCTGAAGGGCGGAAACACGCTCAGCTACGATGCCGTCGGCCCAGCCCGCATCCAAGGCCCCCAACGCCCACCGGACGTGTTCTTTACGCTCGACAGGCGGCATGTTGGCGGCCACCTCCGCCCCCAGCAGTCCTAGAGCCTCCTCTTGCGATTGGGGCGACCAGCGAAGTTTGCCGGCGTCGCTGCCGAACGCGGCGGCCACGACCTCCTCGGCGAACTGCTGGCCTTCGGATACGATAAGGTAGCGAAGGCGCAGTATGAGAACGACTTTGCGGCGGTCCACCGCGTTGGTGAAGATGGCGCTGGCCCTGGCAAAGCGCCGGTCGCTACCCTCCAAGGCCCGCGCAAGGGCCACTTCCGCGGTGGTGGAGACCACCGGATGGTTGCGCCCCAACAGGGTTACGCCGGGCTTCGGCACACCCTCAAATGAAACGCGCATGGGGAACGCCAATCGTTCGTCGCGGGCCTTGATGGGGCCTTGAAGGTCTCCGGGCAGCAGTTCGAAAACGCCCCTTGTCTTCGTTCCGCGAAGCTCGCCATTAAAACGCTGCAACGCGTTGCCTAAGAACCGCCGCACGTCCTCCGCGCTCCCCAAGACGGGCTCCATCTCATCCAGTTCGCGGGCCACCTCGTCGGGCTTGATGCCAAGCTGGGCAAAGCGCGACCGCGAGTCTTCCTCCCTTCTCGCCATCTGTTCCCAAGCCTCATGCAAACGGCTCACAGAGTCATCCTGAAGGGCGAGTCTGGACTGCCTCCCCTGCCCGCGCCCCCGCAACAAGACGCTGTTGACCAAGGCGTCCACAACCTGCTCAGACTCCACCGGCACGGGCACGGAGATGCCCAGGCGCCGCCGTATGGTCTGAGCCTTGCGAAGGAGGACGTCAAGGACGACGAGATCCACCTCGTTGTCGGCCCCGTACAGAAGCGTGGTCTTCACCACGGCCCTGCTCTGGCCGAAGCGGTCCACGCGGCCCTCCCGCTGCTCCAATCGATTGGGATTCCAAGGGAGGTCGTAGTGCACCACGGCGTCGTAGTGGTCTTGGAGGTTCACCCCTTCGCTCAGGCAGTCCGTTGCGACGAGAACGCGGTCCGGCTCCTTTGCCAGAGCCAGAACTATCTCCTTGCGCTGCTCGCTGTCGCCCTCGTTCCCGGTCACCGCCTTGACCTGCAACCCCGGGCGTTGCTGTTGTAGCGCGCTCCGGATATGCTCTGCGACGTAATAGGCGGTTGCGATGTAGTGGCAGTAGACGATGGGTCTGTAGCCCTCGGCCAGCAGGTCTGAAACGGCGCGAGCGGCCTCTCGAATCTTGAAGTCCGCGTCAAGGGAAGCAAGGGCGTCGGCCCGTCTTAGGAACGCCTTCAACCGCCGCTCTTCCCTCGCGTCCAGACCCAAATCAGGGTCGCCAAGTGAGACCGTGGGCACGTAGTCGGTGGCTTGCTCCTCGTCGTCGGAGTCCATGACCCATTGACTGAACACGTCGCCGGGCGCGCTTCCATTCAACTCCGATTTGGTCAACTCCGATTTGGATGACTGCCTGCGATTTTCCAGAACCGCCCTCGCCGCCCTGGGGCTGGAAAGCACGCATCGCAGAATGGATAGCGCCGCCCAGTAACGCACGCGCTGACGCTGCTCGGCCATTCCATCGCCCGACACGTACTCCCTACAGTAAGCCAGAACATCTTGGTAGAGCCGGTGGTAGTCAGGAGACATCAGATAGCTTCGTTCAACGGCCTGTCGCTCAGGGAACGGCGTTTCCGCCCCAAGCCAACTCTTTAGGTCGGACCGCTTCCGCTGAATGAAATGGGGCGCCAACCTGGCGGGGGGCGTCTCCGACCCATCCGAACTGTCGAAGGACGGGTCCAAGAGTCCGAGCAGGGACCTGAAGCTCTCCTCAATGCCGCTGTGGGGCGTCGCAGTCGCCAAGACCAGGTGCCTTTTGGGGTCGGAGGCGAGGTCTCGAATCAGTTCGAACCGCTGGTGCCGGGAGCCGCTCCGGGCGCCCCGTGGTCTCTCTGCCGTGTGCGCCTCGTCCACAATGATGAAATCGGGAGCGTTATCCAGGAAGGACCGCCGGTTGTGCTCCGACTTGACGAAGTCGATGCTGGCGACGAGGTGGCGATAGTGCTGGTACAGGGAAAGATTGCCTCGCGGAAGCCCGCGCTCCAATCGCCCGATGCGCGAAGATTGGACCACGGCCGCTTCGATGTTGAACTTTGTCCTCAACTCCTCTTCCCACTGGTCGCAGAGATGAGGGGCGCAGAGGACGCAGATACGCCGCGCGATTCCCCGGTCCAATAGCTCGCGGGCTATCATGGCCGCCTCGATAGTCTTGCCTACGCCAACGTCATCCGCAATAAGCAGACGCACCGGGTTGAGCTTGAGGGCCATGATGAGCGGAACGAACTGATATGGGCGCGGCGCAACGGACAGCCGCCCCATCGACCGGAAGGGGCCGGCGCCGCTCCTCAAACCGAGGCGCACGGCGTCCCGGATCAGGAGCGCGCCGGTGAAGTCCCCGGCCATGTCAGCATTGGGCCTCCGGTACTGCGCCGGCTTGAGGGCTTTGGGCTCCAGGGGGAGATATATTCCCACAGCGTCAGCATCGGAGCCGTCAACAGGCCTGAGCCGCACCACGTCCGGCTCATCCGGCGGCAGAACCACCCAGTCCCGACCACGGGCGCTAACCAGCCGCCCGGGGTCCCATTTGTTCTTGAGGGCCACTTAGCTTGTAGTCTCCATCGCAAACCTCGGTCCTAAAAGACGCAGGCCCCATCCGGACGCCCTAGCCCTGATAGACGGCCCAGGCGGCATGGCAACCCTACCGCGGACTATTAGGGATTCACTAGGCAGTCCTCGGAATGGTAACCTAGTTTAACACACAGGCGGTGACACTCATGGGGGGAATCCCGGCGCGACCGGCTTTCATGTCTTACAGGACCACTCTACAGCCCAACGGCCTCAATTTGGCGGGGCAGAAGCCGCCAAGCCCTCTAGCGAAAGGTGAATGCTATGGCCAGTCTCAAGATATTCGTGAGTTTCGAGTTCGATAAGGACGGCGACCTCAAAGGCAACTTTTTTGAGCAGGCTAAACGCCACACGAAACACCACATCAAGAACTCTTCCCTCAACGAAGCCTACCCAACCGGAACATGGAAAGCTAAGGCTAGAGCCGAGATTTGCAAATGCGACGCGGTTATAGTCTTGGTAGGCCCGGACACTCACAACGCCCAAGGCGTTAAGACTGAGATTGACATAGCCCGGGAATTAAACAAGCCTATCGTTCAGATCGTGCCTCAGAGCTGGCCCTACTCCGGCGTGCCGAGTCTTAAGGATTCAATCCGTTGGAAATGGAAGCGCATCAACAAATGTCTAGATAAGATATCGCCTCGAAAACAGCGCGGGTAGAGGCGCGCGGGGCTAGCTAAAGAAAAGTGAATACGTGATGAGTCCCAGGAACAGCACGCAAAAGATGACTGGCAGGGTCACTTCAACGTACGTCAACTTCCAGTAGCGATTGCTTTTGTTCCCTTCCGACGATGGGTCCCATTCGAGGGTAAAAAACCGATAGGGCAACCGTTTTTCCAAGTCCATCAACACGCGAAATTTCTCATAATTGAGTTGCCGGTAAGAGCGGATTACAACAAACCAAGAAACCGACATCAACACTCCAACAACGCCAATCGCGCCGAGAACCAGACATTTAGACACATCTCCGAATCCGAACCTGAAAAGGGCTGCAATAAGCGCTACAAGCCCTACGTGCATGCTGACGTACAGGCGGTTGGCCCCTTCCCGTCTCTGACTCACACGGTCGGCGAGTTCAGCTTGGAGCTTGTATATCTCTAGAAGTTGGCCCTGTTCTGAATTAGTCACCTACTATACCCTGGATCGCTTCCACTACGCTCTCGGTGTTCCATCCAACAATTTCATCGGCGGCCCACTTTACAGGAGTAGAGATTCGCTTGTTACCCCAGGCGCTTACCGCAAGGATGGGCTTTGCTTTAGAGAAGCCGTTCTTCGCCAAATCAATCTCTATGTTTATCCATTTGCTGTAAGTGGCATAGACTCCTGCCAGAATGATCACGACATGACACGGCGCCATTTTGTTTCGTATGGCTTGGCGCAACTGCGCGTCAGTGCCCGCATAATGAATTGGGTGGGCGGGAGGGACAGAGTAGTTTCTGAATGCGAAGCGCCCCCTTCTTCTCAATAGATTGACGATGCGGTTGTATTGGTCAACATAGTTCCACGAATGGCTAATGAACAGATTGTATGTCTTCATCTTCATAGATGTCCCTCCAACAAGTATTGCCTTTACTATTCTATGGTGTATGGCAGACAGCCTTTTGTCAACGCCACAAGGGAATCAAAACCGTTCAGAGTCGCGTGGACCCCTCGGTGGATAGCTCAATGTGACCTGCCTTATTCCTATCCGAATTGATATGCCGGACTTGTAGGATTCCGCTCCGACATCAGTAAGAGTAAACCGTTGCGGGCCGCCGCCCTAGAGGCCGCACGGATTCGCCGTTTAACCCTCCGGGATGCGATAATAGGCGACATCAGCCTCAAATCCAGCGCGCAGCAGCAGCAAGGAGGGACCGGCGCTGCTATCCAGACATGAGCTTGAGTCCAAGCTGTGGCGGGCCGGAAGTCGGGAGAGAGCCAACGGTCCTTCAAGCAGTGGCTTGAAGCGAAAAGGGAGGGGCGCGGCCTGACGCTGTACGAGCTCAGGGCCTACGAAAAGGAGCGCCAACGCACGGCTGACGCCAAAGGTTAGGGAGGCGCCTACGCCTGCTTGTGGGGAGGGCCGGCCGGGTTGATGGCGAACAAGAACAAGCGCGGAGATGGGTGACGGACGGTGTATGCCAGACTGAGGGAGAACAACATATGCCCGCGCTGATGGTTGGGGTAGCGCTTCTTGTCGCGGGACTAATAACGCTTGCGATAGGGGCATCGGGCACAGTATCACTGGTTCAAGTCCCAATCGGGATCTTCGTAGCGGTCGTGGGAGCGTTGATGCTAATCGCAGCAGCCAAGAGGGGTTGATGGCGAACAGCCCACGAGCGCCCAAAGGATGGCGAGTCGTCCGGCTCAGTGAGGTGGCTGAGGTTGCTTTCAGCAGCGTCGACAAGAAGATTATAGAAGGCGAAATTCCTGTCAAGCTCTGCAATTATACAGACGTTTTCTACAATCACCGCATCAGACCGGGAATGGCTTTCATGCAGGCCACAGCTACTCTAAACGAATGCGAAAGATGGGAACTGAAGCGAGGCGACGTTCTTTTCACGAAGGACTCCGAAACGCCTAAAGAAATCGGTATCCCGACGTATGTAACAGAGGACATGCCCAACGTCTTATGTGGCTACCATCTGGGCTTGGCGCGTCCCAAGACAAATTTCGCTGATGGCGCGTTCTTGGCGGAAATGCTGAGGTCTCCCGCGGCAGGAAAACAGTTTGCCAGAATTGCAAACGGCGTAACTCGTTTTGGGCTAACGTTAGATGCAACACGGAATCTCCCTATCCCCCTGCCGCCCCTGGCCGAGCAGCGGGCCATCGCCGCCACGCTGGACTCCATAGACGCGGCCATTGAGGGGGTTGAGGCGGTGACCTCCGCCACGGAACGCCTGCGCGGCGCCCTGCTCCACCGGCTGCTCACCCGCGGCCTCCCGGGGCGCCACGCCAAGTGGAAGGATGCCCCAGGCCTCGGCCCCATCCCCGCGCGCTGGAAGGTCGTCCGCCTGGGGGACGTGGCGCAGGTCAACCGCTGCAATTGGGAGCCGACGGAAGGTCCACCAATCCTATATTTGGACTTAACCTCAGTTGTTGCCCCTGGACGTCTAGATAATCCAAAAGAGATTGCCGTAAAGGATGCCCCTAGCCGCGCCCGCCGTCAGGTGCGTTCTGGAGATATTCTTGTCAGTACGGTTAGGCCCTATCTCAGAGGTTTTGCGCGCATTAGCCATGCTCCAGATAATCTGATTGCTTCAACTGGGTTTTCTGTGCTCACTCCATCATCAGATGTCAACAATTCTTACATCTACCATCAGATTATGACGTCGAGATTCGCCCGCCACCTTGAAGGAGCCATGACCGGGCAGGCGTACCCAGCAGTCCGTCCCGGCGACGTTATCGCATACAGGTTCCCCCTGCCGCCCCTGGCCGAGCAGCGGGCCATAGCCGCCGCCCTGGATGGCGTGGACCGGGCGGTGGAGCGGTCGCGGGCCGAATGTGATAAGCTAAAACAACTGAAAACATCCGTTGCAGACGCGCTGCTAACCGGCCGCGTGCGGGTAGGGCCGGCAAAGACGCTCAGGCGCAAGGTCTGACGGCGCCGGAGGGAGGACATAATGACCAAGCAGCTTATTGTCACCTTTGAAGGACCGCAAATCGAAGCCGATGGCGTCCCGGTGGATGCCTTCCTCACCACTCTGAAGGGTATACAGGGCGCCTTGCGAGTCATGGTCGAGCGCCTAGGAGAGCGTCCCCATCGACGCGGCAAACCTCCCAACTGGGCGTTGCGCCAGAGCGCCCTGCGGCTGACCGCCACGCGCCCAGGCTCCTTAGTCGCCGAGTTGGCCTTGGATAAGACGCATGACGGCCAGGCCCCTCTGGAAAACTATGGAGAACAGGCCCTGAACGCGTTACTGAACCAGAATGGAAGCGGGGAGTCCACGCTGCCCAACGAGGTGAGGGCCAAACTTGAGGCGATTCCACGCGCGCTCCCCGAAGGCATGAGGCTTTGGATAGGCGCCATGGACGAACCCCGCAAGGTAGAGATCAAACGCCGAGAACGCCCCACACAGCGCGGCCCCGGGAGGGAAGAAGCCCTGCTCTACGGTTGGCTCAATGCCGTGAACTGGGACAAACACACGGCGCAACTCCATCGCTCCGGTGAGGGATACGTGAAGTTGAGCTTCAACCCCAGCCTTGAAGATGAAATGCGACATCTGGCAACGCAGTTCGTTGAGGTTAGAGGACACGGAGGGTTCAACAAGTACGGCGACTGGACGACGGTTCTCGTGTACCAAATCGAGGGGACGCGTTCCTGGCGAGAGCCGTTCGATATGGAGAGGTTCCTAAACAATCCCAACCCAAAGATATTCGACCCGGACAAGATGGTTACCATTGAGCTATCCGACGAAGAATGGGAGTCGTTCAACCGCGCTATCCGTGAGGGCAGGGACTCTGATGGCTGAACGCCCCTCACCCGTTGTAGTAGACACCTCCGTAACATCGCTCCTATTCAGCAGAAGGGGAGCATTTGAATACTATAGTGAACAGATTATTGGGCGCCAGCTTCTGATTTCATTTCAGACGTTTGAAGAGCATCTCTTTGGAGTTGCATGGGGAAATTGGGGTAAAACACGCAGTGACCGCTTAAGACGATACCTCGATCAGCAGTTCGAAGTGGTGTGGCCGACCCCTGAGATGGTGGAGATCTCTGCAAATCTTCGCAGCGAACGACAGAAGGCGGGGTGCAGATTGAGCAGAGCCGACGCCTGGATCGCCGCTACCGCGCTCTTCTTAAAATGTCCTCTTGCCTGCGACGACGATGATTTTGAAGGCATTCCTCACCTACAAATCATAAGGGCGCCGCGCCCATGACCCCGCCCGGCAAGCTCAACGAATTCAACCACGCCGAGGAGCCGGCCCGCCTGTTCCCAGACGCTCTGTCAGGATTGCGTGCCGGGCGCTGGGAGAAGTACGATTGAGTATATCTATAGAAATCAGGGGAAGGTGAGCGCATGGCGAACTGGAAGACGTGCGATGCGGTCGAGCGCCACCCAGACAAGGTCAGCGGCGCCTGGGTGTTTCGTGAAACGCGAGTGCCCGTTTCGGCCCTCTTGGAGAACCTCAAAGACGGCGCATCGGTGGCGCAATTCCTTGAGTGGTTCCCCGCCGTCGACGAATGGAAGGTGAAGGCTGTGCTAGACCATGAAGCAAACCCCGGAGAGGCCAGGGAAGTCCCAATTTGAAGAGGGCACCGCGCCCATGACCCCGCCCGCCAAGCTCAACGAATACAACCACGCCGAGGAGCCGGCCCGCCGGCTGTTGGAGCGGCTGGGCTGGACCTACGCGCCCCGGGAGGCGCTGGAGGCGGAGCGCGGAGACCAGCGGGATGTCCTGCTGAAGGGTCGGCTGCGCCGCGCCCTGCTGCGGCTGAACGAGTGGATGACGGAGGAGCAGGCCAAGCGCGTCATCTTCGAACTGGAGCATATCGACGCCACGGGCATGGCCCGCAACCGGGCCGTCCACGAGTACCTGACCTACGGGATGCCCTTGACGGTGCACGGATCCAAGGGCCGGGACTCGCGCGTCGCCCGCTTCTTCGACTTCGACCACCCGGAGAGCGGCCTCAACGAGTTCGTGGTCACCACCCAGTTTCGCGTCCGACGATCCGCCGAGCGGTTGGCCGCGTGCGTCGACCGCTGGTGGCCCCGCCTCGGCCGGGGAGAGAGGTCTCGGATACTCATCCGCGACCAGCGTCAACGCTGGGGAAGCTGCGCGCCCGACGGCACGCTGCGCTTCAACTGGCGCGCCATGATGCTGGGGGCCGCCCTCATTGAGTACATAGTCGTTCACGAGTTGGCCCACTTGACCCATCGGAATCACTCGACGGATTTCTGGGATCTGGTGGCCGCGGCGCTGCCCCACTCGCAGCGCAGCCGCCAACTCCTCCGTGAGGCCGGGCCAACCCTTCCCCTGTGACAATCCGCTTTGGGTCCTTTGCCACGCTGACCCGGACCACCTCCCCGACGCCACCTCTCCATCGCTTCGCCGCAACAGTTCTTGGATTACTGAGTAGGCCCTGAGACCCGACCCCAAACATCCGTCACAACAACTGGGCGCGCGGGGTTTATGTCCACGGGGCCTCGGTTTCCAAGGAAATCGCTTCGCGACTACGGAACCGAGTTCTCGGGAGAGCCACTACCATTGACAAATTCTGTCGTCCCATATAAATTCACCTATAGGGTGAATCGTGGAAGTAGTCTTCAGAACCAACCAACTTCGGCGAAACTATGAAGAGTCAGCTAGAGCAACCCGGGAGTGGGGGTCAGGCATCGCGCGCAAGTTCGTCACTCGCATAAACTCGCTGTATGCAGTCAAGAATTTCCAAGAGGCCTACAATATATAGTCGATGCGACTACATCCCCTAAAGGGAGCAAAAAGAGGAGAACTGTCGATTTATCTAACAGGCAGGTGGCGCCTCATAGTGATGAAGGGCGACACTGAGGAACAGGTAATCATAAAGGGGGTGAGCAACCATTATGACGACTAGCAATCCGCGGGTATATTCGGACCTGCCGATTCCCCCGGGCGAAGTCTTGGAGGAGGAGCTAGAAGCTCGTGGTATGACCCAAAAGGAGCTTGCGGCAAGGCTCGGCAGGCCCGCGCAGACCATCAACGAGATAATCAGGACAAAGAAGGCCATCACGCCGGAGACTGCAATAGGGCTGGGGAAGGCCCTTGGAATTGACGCGCAGTTCTGGACGAACCTTGAAGCTGACTATCGCTTGACCCTGGCACAGAGACAGGAACAGGACATGCTCGCAGCCAACGCGCAATGGCTGGACGACTACCCTATCAAGGATATGCTGAAGCGGGGATGGATAGAGGCCGGGCGGGATAGGCTGAGCAGGATGAACGCGGTGATGAGTTTCCTAGGGGTGGCTGTGGCAGAGCCAAAGGCCTTTCATAATGCCATAGGATTTCGAGTTACCGAGGCCGCCAAGCGCGAAGTCTCACTCGGAGCATTGGCTGTTTGGCTCCGCAAGGGAGAGCTTGACGCGCAAAAGATCTCCACGTCCGACTACGATGAGAAAGTCTTCACCGCAGCGCTCTCTCAAATCAGGAAGATGACTTCTCAGTCACCTAAAGAATTCATGCCAGCCCTCTCTGCCCTCTGCGCTGAAGCGGGGGTAGCCTTCTGCATGGTGCAAGAGCTACCCAAGAGTGGCGCCAATGGCGTTACCCGCTGGCTAACCGACCGGAAGGCGTTGATACAGATGAGCATTCGGAATAAGTGGGCCGACATCTTTTGGTTCACCTTCTTCCACGAGGCATGTCATCTGCTAAAGCGCCGGACTCAACGCCGGATAGTGATAGATGGTCTCGGCGCAGACCCGGACATGGCAGAAATCGAAGCAGAGGCCGACCGGTTCGCAAGAGACTTTCTTATCCCTCCTGCGGCGTGGAGCGACTTCTGCAATAAGGGCTGCTTCACGCCAGGATCCGTTGAGGAGTTCGCGCAATCGGTCGGAATCGCTCCATTCATAGCGGTAGGAAGGCTACAGAAGGAAAAGAGGGTTGGCTACAACCAGCTTGCGTCTCTGAAATCGCGTTACGAGTGGATAACCCGCTCAGATGACTAACGCTCCTTGTTTCTTGATATGACATGCTTTGCGCGGCTAGCGATCGCCCTGTCGCGTTCCTCCTTCAACCGCTTTTCCAGCAATCGCCCTACTCCAACCACCGTCACAACAACTGGGCGCTGGGGGTGAGTTCTCTGCACCGAGGACGGGGAGCGGATAACGAGCCAACGCTGGCCACGCGCGCACTCGGTGGGGGGCTTAGGGCGTCTGGGTTCCGGGCCGGCGCGGTGGGTGGCCGCTAGTCTAGCAGGCCGGGCTTAACGGCGTTAGTTGACTTCTGCGAGGATAGTGCGGGGGGCGGACTTGGCGATTTCGGAGGCGATCCACCGGTAGGTGGCCTCAATGCCCTCTTCAAGGCTTGTCTCAGGCTGCCAACCGGTGGTCTTCTTCAGCAGGGTGTTGTCGCTGTTCCGCCCGCGAACGCCCTGGGGCTTGGTCAGGTCGTGAGCCCGCTTCAAGGACTTGCCCGAGGCCCGGAACACGGCGTCCACCAGCCGGTTCACGGTGACCAGGTTATCGGAGCCCAGGTTGATGGGTTCGGCGCAGCCGGACTCCATGATGCGGCGCATCCCTTCGATACAGTCGTCGATATAACAGAAGCTGCGGGTCTGCTCCCCGTCGCCCCAGACCTCAATGGCGTCGCCGTTCGAGGCCAGGGCCGCCTTCCTACAGATAGCGGCGGGGGCCTTCTCTCTGCCGCCGTCGTAGACGCCCATCGGCCCGTATATGTTGTGAAACCGGACTATCCGCACGTCCAGCCCGCACTCCTCGCGATAGTAGCCGGTGAGCTGCTCCGAGAAGAGCTTCTCCCAGCCGTAGCCCTTCTCCGGGTCCGCCGGGATGGCGTCGGCCTCCTTCAGAGGCGTGACGTCCTCGGACTTCTGGTGGAAGCTGGGGTAGACGCAGGCGGAACTGGGGTAGAGGTAGCGGCGGGCGCGGGAGAGCCGGGCCGCCTCCAGCATGTGGGCGTTGATGAGCACGTTGTTGCGGGTGAGGAGGGCGTGGTTGGTGGTGATGTATCCGATTCCCCCCATGTCGGCGGCCAACTGGTACACGTCATCCATGCCCTCGGCGGCCCGGAGGCAGTTTTCAGGAAGGCGCAGGTCGGATATCAGGAATTCGTCGGCAGAGCTAGGCGAGAACTCAGGCCGCTTCAAGTCCACCCCCCTGACCCAGTGACCCTCGGCCTTGAGCCGGTTCACGAGATGATGTCCTATAAACCCCCCGGCCCCGGTCACCACAACTCTCATTCAGAACTCCTCAACATGAGCGACCCGCTGGCGGGGATGAACTTGGCCCGCGCGTACTGCATCACCTTGCTCGCGGGCTTTGCGAAGGGGGCCAAGGCCCCGCCGTGGAGCCGGTTCTTGCGCCACGCCCGGCTCACCTCCAGGTTCGCCTTCACCACGCTGCGGAAGGACCGGTTCGCCGCGCCGCCCGTGGCCATGTACACCAGCGGCCTATCTATGTAAGCCGACTTGACCCGGCCCTTAAATAAGAAGCGCAGCATCAACTCGTAGTCACCGGCTATCCTAAACTCCGTGTCGAAAAACCCGTGCCGCTCATAAACTCCCCTTCTCGCGAAGAAGGTGGGATGGGGCGGCATCCAGCCAAGATACCACTTGAACCTGCGGTTTTCACCCGGTTTGGAGTACCGTACCCTGCTCTTTTTTCCGTTTACGTAGACCAAGTTTCCGTAACATGCCCCGGTATCCTGCCGGTGAAACGCCTCCATCACGTCGTAGAGGACGTTCTCGTCGCTGTACCGGTCGTCGGCGTTAAGTATTCCTATTATATCACCCGTGGCGCGCTTAACGCCCTTATTCATAGCGTCGAAAATGCCCCGGTCCCGTTCGCAGATGAGCACGCTGATCCTGTCTCTGTACCGCTCCAGGGTCTTGATAGTGCCGTCGGTGGAGCCGCCATCCACCACAACGGTCTCCACCTCGTGGTCTAGGCGCTGGGCCAGAATGGAGTCCAAGGCGCGGCCAACGCGAACGTCGTTGTAGACGGGGGTGACGATGGATATCTTCATCGCGCCCCGCAGGGCTTTTCGGATGCCTCAGAGGGCGGGAAACATGGGTTAAGGATGCCCGAGACAAAGGCCGTCGCCTCATTCAACATGTCCACCCCTGTCGCCATACTCGCTTAGGCCCCCTCCTGAAGGCGAGTAAGGGCGCCTATATTCACGTCGCGCAAAGTATACAACAGCCGCACCGTTCAAGAATACTACAACATAGCGCCAGTTATGTCTATTTCTTTTTGGAAACCTCTAGGCGGCCCCCAGGCGTCTAGAACCGGCGCCACAGCCTGGGACCTTGGCAAAACTTCCAAGGGGACTGACAACCGGGGCGCACGTCGGCTATCGCCAACCCGCGCCGGCGTCTCGCGGCCGCCGGATTCCCCCTTGCGTGGAAGGGCCGGATGGCGAATAACCCCGCTCAGGCCGCCGCTACTCTTGTCAACGCCAAACTGTTCTTTTATTATTGTGGGCGTTCAGACATGTTGAGGCACGTTAAGGCGCAGGGGTCCCCGGCCATCTCGCGCAACTTCAGGAGGCTATGGATGAAAAGGACTAGCCGTAGACTACTAGCAGCCCTCTTTGTGACCCTCCTGGCCGCCATCGTCGCGGGGTGTGGAGGAAGCAGCCCCAACACGGCTATCGTCGTGGAGGTCCCGGAGGGCGACGCGGTGCAAATTCGCGCCATGCTCTCCTTCACTGGGGCATCCGGGCTGGCCGGCCCCCTCAATAACGCCATAGAGTTGGCCGTTCAGGACTTCCACAGAGTCCACGGCTACGAGATAGAGTTGGGCGAGCCGTTAGACAGCATGTGCTCCGCCGACGGCGGCTACGACGCCGCTCAGAAGGTGATTTCGAATGAGCAGATCCTGGGCGTTATCGGCACGTCATGCTCAGTCGCCGGCACGTCGGCGTCGCGGGTGTTGGGAGCCGCCGGGCTCTCCATGATATCCCCGTCCAACACCTCTCCAACCCTCACGTCGGACCTGGCAGGCAGAGCGGGGTCCAACCACAGCGAGGGCTACTTCCGCACCTCCAACAACGACCTGTTCCAAGGCAAAGCGGTGGCCGACTTCGCCTACAACGAACGTGGGCTGAGGCGCATGGCCGTCGTTCACGACGGCGACCCCTACACCAGCGCCCTCGCCATGGCCTTCAGAGACGCGTTCCAGGCCGAGGGCGGCCACGTCACCCTGGAAGTCATCGAGAAGGACCAGAGGGACATGAGCCTCGCCCTCAGGCATATCGCAGAGGCGGACCCGGACGGCGTATTCCTCCCAATCTTTCGAGGGGAGGGCGCGGCCTTCGCCCAGCAGGCGCGGGAGTACGACGGGCTGGAGGACATTACCATCATCGGCGGCGCGGCCCTGCTGGTGGCTGAGTTCCTCGAGGCCCCGGAGTCGGAGGGCTTCTACTTCACCGGGCCTGAGGCGGACTTTAGCGGAAACGTGAACTCCATAACGGGCAAGGAGGCGAGCCAGACGCTGGCTGTGTATAAGGCGACTTACGGCGAGGCTCCCGGCTCCCCCTACTGGGCCCACGCCTACGACGCCACAACCCTTCTGCTGGCCGCCATTCAGAGGGCCGCGATTAAGGAGGAAGGGAACTTCTTTACGCGGTCCGTGGGGCTGGCGAGTAAGAAGTTGAGCATAGACCGGGCCACTCTCCGCCGGGATATCCCGGAGGTGTCACAAGACTTCAGCGGCCTCATTGGCAGAACCAGTTGCGACACCTTCGGAGACTGCGGCACGGGGCGGCTTAACATCTACCAACACACGGACACCAGCGTAACGGACCCCGCCCAGTTGCCGGTGGTCTACCACTTCGAGCCATAGGCGGGAAGACGCCGCAGGATAGCCCAACGCGTTACCCCCGCCTGGGAACGCGGCGAGTTGTGCGAGTTCGGCGCGTCAAGACGCCCTCAGACGATACGCGCGCCCAGCGGCTCCCTTTCCTACCCTTGGCCGCCGGAGGAACGAAACCCTATCCGTTGCGGGTCGCCCCGGTGGAACTCCCGCCATAGCTTGGCGCCCTAGAGCGGCCGACGGCATCCCGCGCCTGGTGGGGGTACGAAACCCTATCCGTTGTGGGTCGCCGCGGTGGAACTCCCCCCATAGCCTGGCGCCCTAGAGCGTAGCGGCGGCATCCCTCGCTTGGCTTATCCGGGAGCGCGTCTTGTGGCTATCCACTCGGCATGAAGGCGTTGGGACCCCAGGAACAGCCCCCCGGCCGGTGTCCCGCGCGCGCCCGGCTACAAGAGACGCTTGAGGTCCGCCGCGCCCACGTTCCCGCCGCTTATGACGCACACCACCGTTGAGCCGGGCTTAACGGCCGCCTTTCCCGACAAGAGGGCCGCCACGCCTGCCACCCCCGCCGGCTCCACCACCAGCTTGCACCGCTCCATGACCAGCGTCATGGCGTGCAGTATCTCCTCGTCCGACACCGTTATAACCTCATCCACAAACCTCTGAACGTGGGAGAGGGTGTGCTCGCCGGCAAAGGGAGCCGCCAGGCCGTCGGCCACGGTGTCCAGCCTGTCGAGGCGGGCCGGCCTGCCCTGGGCAATGCTAATCGACATGGCCGCCGCGCCCTCCGGCTCAACGCCTATCACCCTTATACGCGGGTTCAGCAGCTTGGCCGCCGCCGCCACGCCGGACACCAGCCCGCCGCCGCCCACCCCGGCGATTATCGCGTCGGCCTCCGGCGCGTCCTCCAGCGCCTCCAGGGCGACAGTCCCGGCGCCGGCGATTATCTTGAGATCGTCAAAGGGGTGGACTAGGGTCTGCCCCTGCTCCTCCTGTATGGCGCGGGTGGCCTCCAGCATGTCCCCGCCGGTGAGGTGGACAGTCCCGCCGTAACTCTCGGTGGACACAATCTTGGAACGCAGCGCGCGGGAGGGCATGACCACCGTCGCCGGGACGCCCCACTGGGCCGCGGCCCACGCCAGCGACTGGCCGTGATTGCCGGCGGACAGGGTTATGACCCCGCGCTCCCTCTCCCCGGCGGTGAGGGAGTGGAGCTTGTTATAGGCCCCGCGCGGCTTGAAGGACCCGGTTTTCTGGAAGGACTCCAGCTTCAACAGCATCCTGACCCCGACGCGCCGGCTGAGGTAGTCGGAGCCTATCAACGGCGTCCTGTGAACGTGGCCCTCTATGACATTGGCGGCGTCCCGCACGTCTTGAAGGGTAATCATGAGCGAATCACGGCGTCGCCCAACGGGTTCCCGCCGGAGCCTTCCATGAGGGCCTCCGACGGCCCCCGCGACGAGCCGTCGGCGACGGCCTCCACGTCCCTCATCACCCTCAAAACGTTGCGGCCGAGTATCTTCTCAACCTCCTCGTCCCGGTAGCCGCGCCGCAGCAACTCCGCCGTCAGCGCGTGGTACTTAGACACGTCCTCAAGGCCCTCGGGAACGTGGGCCACGCCGTCGAAGTCGCCGCCTATGCCCACGTGGTCGATGCCGGCCACGGCTCGCAGGTGATCAATATGGTCGGCCACGTGGGAAAGGGTCGCGGCGGGACGGGGGTTGGACTTCTCCCAGGCGGCGAGGGAATCCCCAGCGGCCTCTCGCGCCAACTCGTAGTCGTAGACCCGCTGGGACACGAAGGCGGGAACGAAGGTGACCATGACCACGCCGCCGTTTCCCGGCATCCGGGCGAGAACGTCATCGGGGACGTTGCGGACATGGGAGGCCAAGGCCCGCGCCGAGGAGTGGCTGAAAATGACCGGGGCCTCCGACGCGTCCAGGGCGTCCCCCATGACGTCGGCGGATACGTGGGAGAGGTCAACCATCATGCCGAGTCTGTTCATTTCACGCACCACCTCCTTGCCGAAGGCGGAGAGGCCGTTGGACACCGGCTCGTCGGTGCAGGAGTCGGCCCAGGGCGTGTTCCTGTTGTGAGTAAGGGTCATGTACCGCGCGCCCAGCCGGTGAAACATGCGGAGAGCGGCCAGGGAGCCGCCGATGGAGTGGCCGCCTTCCAACCCAATGAGAGATGCTATCCTGCCGTCGCTGAAGGCCTGCTCCACCTCTGCGGCCGTCAGGGCCAGCCGGAAGGTCTCCGGATAGGCGCGGACCATGTTGTAGACCACGTCAATCTGCTCCATGGCGGCCTGAACGGCCGCCGCGCCAGTGATGTCGGTGGAGACGTAAACGGACCAGAACTGGCCGCCAACGCCGCCCTCCCGCAGCCGCGGCACGTCGGTGTGAAGCTGGGGCTGGGAAACGCCGATGTCGATTTGGGAAAGGGCGCGACGGGCGCGGGTCCTGTACTGCCACGGCAGGTCGTTGTGACCGTCTATAAGGGGGACGCGTCGGTGCAACAACCTTGCCCTTTCCATCAAGGAGGAGGGGTGGGAACCGGTTTCGCTCATGGGCATCCTCAATAAGCGGGATGGGGCCATTATACCAGCCTTAGGCGCCGCCTGCTAAACGCGGAGTCGCCCCAAGCCCCCACCCGCCGTTCCTGCCATCATCCCGTCACACGCCATCCCTCCTCTTTCCGTCATTCCCGCGAAAACGGGAATCCAGGAAGCCCACAACGCAGACCAACGCTCTAAAAAACATAAGTGGGCACACGTGCCCTTCCCGCGCAGGCGGGAATCCAGGAAGTCCACAGCGTAGACCAGCACTGTTAAAAACATTAAGTGGGCACACGTGCCCTTCCCGCGCAGGCGGGAATCCATTTTCCCGCCTTCATCCCAATACCAACGCTTCAAGCCCCAGCGCCACCTGTAGAGACGCCCTTCGCGCGGGTGTCGCCATAACGGGACTGGCCCTTGCCGGCGCGGGACTCCAAGGCGTCGCAACTCCGGCGCAACGGAGGGGAAGGGATGGATTCCCGTCTTCACGGGAATGACGGATAAGAAGGCGGGAATGACGGGAGGGGAGGGAGGCGGCCTTGGACGCCGGCTCCCCACCCTCGCCAAGGGTCAGGACGGCGCCACCGCCCACAGGGGCTGCGTCAGGAACGCCCCTTTTGGTTGAGGGGGAATTGGGGGGCGCTGGTTTTGCGATGGGGCCTTCCTGGATTCCCGCCTGCGCGGGAATGACGGGAGGGGGGAGCGGGAATGACGGAAGGGGCGGCGGCGAAAGCCCTCGGAACCGGCCTTCCATCTATATATGCGCTATGTGCTCTCCACCATTCCCGCGCGCCCTTGACTAGCCCCCCAAAGTGTGCAATGATTGCCCTGATTGAATTGTCTACCCAATGAGTAGACAATTCCTCGCGACACAGCTAATTGAAGAAGAGAGCAACCCCTCCCATCCCACCGGGCCGCCGCCCCCCAGCCGCGGCCTCCCCCCAACGCCCCGCGTCAACGGGATCCCGGCCTCAAGGAATCGCAAGATGACCACCACCAACACGGAACTTAACAGCATAGCCGCCCAGGAGTACCGGTACGGCTTCGTCACCGACATCGAAGCGGATGTGGCCCCCAAGGGCCTGAACGAAGACACCATACGCTGGATATCGGCCAAGAAGAACGAGCCGCAGTTCATGCTGGACTGGCGGCTAAAGGCCTTCCGCCACTGGGAGACGCTGGTTGAAGCGGACAGTACGCCCACTTGGGCCAACGTGAGCTATCCCCCCATCGACTACCAGGACATCATCTACTACTCGGCCCCCAAAGCCAAGGAGAAGCTGGAGAGCCTGGACGAGGTCGACCCGGAGCTTCTCAGGACCTATGAGAAGCTGGGCATCCCCTTGGATGAGCAGAAGCGGTTGGCCGGGGTGGCCGTGGACGCCATATTCGACAGCGTGTCCATCGCCACCACCTTCAGGGAGGAGCTTTCCAAGCACGGCATAATCTTCTGCTCCTTCTCCGAGGCCCTCCAGGAGCGCCCGGACCTCATACGCAAGCACCTGGGCTCCGTGGTTCCCTATAGCGACAACTTCTACGCCGCCCTCAACGCCGCCGTCTTCTCCGACGGCTCCTTCTGCTACATACCCAAGGGGGTCCGGTGTCCCCTGGAACTCACCACCTACTTCCGCATCAACACCGCCGAAACGGGGCAGTTCGAGCGCACCCTCATCATCGCGGAGGAGGGGAGCTACGTGAGCTACCTGGAGGGATGCAGCGCCCCCATGCGCGACGAGAACCAGCTGCACGCCGCCGTGGTGGAGCTCATCGCCCACGACAACGCCGAGATAAAGTACTCCACCATTCAAAACTGGTATCCCGGCGACCGGGACGGCCGGGGCGGGATCTACAACTTCGTGACCAAGCGGGGCAAGTGCCAGGGCAAAAACTCCAAAATATCCTGGACCCAGGTGGAAACCGGCTCGGCCATAACCTGGAAGTACCCCAGCGTTATCCTCCAGGGCGACGACTCCATAGGGGAGTTCTACTCCGTGGCCCTCACCAAGGGCCGCCAGCAGGCCGACACCGGCACCAAGATGATACACGTGGGCAGGAACACCCGCAGCAGGATAATCTCCAAGGGCATATCGGGGGGCAGGGGGAACAACACCTATCGCGGGCTGGTGCGGGTGATGCCCAAGGCCGACAACGCCCGCAACTTCACCCAATGCGACTCGCTCCTCATAGGCGACCAGTGCGGCGCCCACACCACCCCCTACGTTGAGGTGCGGAACAACACCGCCCACCTGGAGCACGAGGCCTACACCTCCCGGGTGGATGAGGATATGCTTTTCTACTGCAACCAGCGGGGCCTCTCCACCGAGGACGCCCAATCCTTGATAATCAACGGGTTCTGCAAAGAGGTGTTCCGGAAGCTGCCCTTCGAGTTCGCCGTGGAGGCGACCAGGCTTCTGGACCTAAACCTAGAAGGAACCGTAGGATAGGAAGGCTATATGCTTAAGATTCGCGACCGGTTACGCCCGCGCCAAGGCCATCAGGATGGACACCGTAGGATAGGAAGACTAAATGCTTAAGATTCGCGACCGGCTGCGCCTGCGCCAAGGCCATCCGGTTAGACATCGTAGGATAGGAACGCCACATGCTTGAGATTCGCGACCTCCACGCCTCCATAGACGGGGTGAACATCCTGAAAGGCGTCAACTTGCGGATTAACGCCGGCGAGACCCACGCCGTCATGGGGCCTAACGGGTCGGGCAAGAGCACCCTGGCCTTCGTGCTGGCGGGAAAGCCCGGCTACGCGGTCACCTCCGGGCAGGTGACTTACGACGGCGTCGACCTGCTGGGCCTGGCCCCGGAGGAGCGGGCGCGGGCCGGCGTCTTCCTCTCCTTTCAACACCCGGTGGAGGTGCCCGGCGTGCGCCTGGACCAGTTCCTCCGCGCCGGATTCAACGCGTTGCAAAAGAGCCGCGGCGCCGCGGAGTTGGACCCCCTCAAGTTCGACAGGCTGCTCCGGCAGCGGGTCAAGACGGTGAACGTAGACCCGGCCATGACCAAGCGGGCCGTCAACGAGGGGTTCTCCGGCGGCGAGAAGAAGCGCAACGAAATGCTGCAAATGGCCGTTCTGGAGCCCAAGCTGGCCATTCTGGACGAGCCTGACTCCGGCCTCGACGTGGACGCCCTCAGAACGGTGGCCCAGGGCATCAACGGCCTCAGAACGACGGAAAACGCCCTCCTTCTGGTCACCCACTACCAGCGAATCCTGAACCACGTGGTCCCGGACTTCGTGCACGTGCTGGTTAACGGCCGCATAGTCAAGTCGGGAGGAAAAGAGTTGGCCTTGGAGATCGAGTCCGAGGGGTACGACAAGTACGAGCAGCCCCGCGGAGAGGCCCTCCCTTCCCCCGCCTGAAGGATGACCTCCCGATGACCTCTATAGCCACCGCCGGAGTGACGCCCTTCGCCGCCGACCTCGACTCCTTGGAGAGGGACGGCTTCAGTCAGGACCCCCAGTGGATCCGCGCATTGAGGAAAGACGCCATGTCGCGCTTCAACAGCCTTGGGTTTCCCACGGCGCGGCGCGGCAACGAGGAGTGGAAGTACACCGACGTAAGGCCCATCGCCCAAGCGCCTCTGCGGCTCGCCAGGGCCGGCGAAGCCCCGGAGCCAACGGCCTCGGATATCGCTCCTTTTCTCCTGGGGGACGGCTCCTGGCCTCGGCTGGTGTTCATAGACGGCTTCTTCAACCGGGGCCTCTCCACACCCCTGGGAGGGCAGGAGGACGCGTCGGTCCTGAGCCTAGCCGGCGCGCTCCATAGCCGTTCCGCCACGGCGCGTGAGAGCCTGGGCCGCCTGGCCCCATACGCCAGCCACGGCTTCACCGCGCTGAACACCGCCTTCGCTCACGAGGGGGCCTTCGTTCACATTCCCGACGGCCTGACCCTTGAGAAACCGGCGCACCTCATATTTCTTACGGCCTCGCGGGAAGGCCACACCGTATCCCAGCCCCGCGTCCTGGTCGTGGCCGGCGCAGGCAGCAAGGCCGCCGTCATCGAGACCTACGGCAGCCTGACCGGCGCCCCCTACCTGTGCAACGCCGTGTCGGAGGTGGCGGCGGGCCCCGGCGCGTCCGTTGAGTACTATCGAATTCAGCGGCACAGCGAGGAGGCCTACCACGTGGGAACGACCCAGGCGGCCTTGGGAAGGGACGCGCGCCTCGATTCCTTCACCTTAGACCTCGGCGGCGCCCTGGTCAGAAACAACCTGAACGCGCTTATCGACGCCCCCGACGGCTCCTGCGCCCTCAACGGCGTCTACCTGGCGACCCGCTCCCAGAGGGTGGACAACCAGGTGACCATAGACCACGCCAAGGAGCGCGGGACCAGCCGCGAGCTATACAAGGGCGTCCTGAGCGGCCGGGCCAAGGCCGCCTTCCACGGGAGCATAATCGTGCGCAAGGACGCCCAGAAGGTGGACGCGAGGCAGGAGGACAAGAACCTCCTTCTCTCCGACCGGGCCGAGGCCAACGTGAAGCCCGCCTTCTGGATTTACGCCGACGACGTGAAGTGCGGCCACGGGGCCGCCAGCGGCCGCATCGACGAGGGGAGTCTGTTTTATCTGCAAAGCCGCGGCCTGGGCGAGGAGGAGGCGCGAAACCTCCTGGTCCAGGGCTTCGTCAACGAGGTTATCGATAAGGTGAAGCGGCCATCCGTAAGGTCCCACGTCGCTGAGCTTGTGAAGGCGCGGCTGAAGGAGCTTTAGAACCACTTGGAGAGGCATGACATGACCCTGGACGTAGAGAAGATTAGGCGGGACTTTCCGATCCTTTCCAAGCTGGTTTACGGCAAGCCGCTGGTGTACCTCGACAACGCCGCCACCTCCCAGAAGCCCCGGCAGGTGATTCAGGCCCTGGTGGACTACTACGAGGGGTACAACGCCAACGTGCATCGCGGCGTTCACGCCCTCAGCATGGAGTCCACCGAGCGGTACGAGGAGGCCCGCCGCAAGGTGGCCGGCTTCATCGGGGCGCCAAGTCCCGAGAACCTGATTTTCGTGCGAAACACAACTGAGGGAATAAACCTGGCCGCCTCCTCCTGGGGCGCCGCCAACATCGGCCCCGGCGACGAGATACTGGTCACGGAGATGGAGCACCACAGCAACCTCGTCCCCTGGCAGAGGCTCGCCAAGGCCAAGGGCGCCCGGATGCGGTTCATCCCCGTCACCGAGGAGGGGACCCTTGACCTCTCCGACCTGGACACACTCCTGAACCACCGCACCAAGCTGGTGGCCATGACCCACATGTCCAACGTGCTCGGCGCCATCAACCCGGTGAAGGATATTGGCGCGAAGGCCCACGCCGTCGGAGCGCGCATCCTTATCGACGCCGCTCAGAGCGTGCCCCACATGCCGGTGAACGTGCAGGACCTGGACTGCGACTTCCTGGCCTTTTCCAGCCATAAGATGCTCGGCCCCACGGGCATCGGCGGCCTCTACGTCAGGTCGGAGACCTTGGAGAAGATGGAGCCGTTCCTCACCGGCGGCGAGATGGTGCTGGAGGTGACCTACGACTACGCCACCTGGAACGACCTGCCCATGCGCTTTGAGGCGGGAACCCCCAACATCGCCGGCAGCATCGGCCTGGGAGCCGCCGTCGACTACCTGGAATCCCTGGGAATGGAGCAGGTGCACCGGCGCGAGCGGGAACTCACCGCGTACGCCCTGGACACGCTGAAGGAGTTGAGCGAGGAGTTCAACTTCTACGGCCCCACGGACCTGAACGCGCGGGGAGCGATCGTCTCCTTCAACTCGCCGGACATCCACCCCCACGACCTGGGAACGATGCTGGACCAGGGCGGCATCGCCATCCGCGCCGGCCACCACTGCGCCATGCCCCTAATCCGCGACCGGCTGGGCGTGGCGGCGACGGCCAGGGCCAGCTTCTACATCTACAACACCAAGGATGAGGTGGACCTGCTGAAAGCCGCCCTAAAGGACGCCCTGCGGTACTTCAGCAAGACCCTAGCCCCCAAGTAGCCCCCGGCCCTTGGGAATTTCACCCATGCGCGACACCTCCTTTGACCAGCTTGACGACCTGTACCAGGAGGTGATACTTGACCACTACCGGAATCCCCGGAACCGCGGCGAGATACCAAGCCCCCACGTGTCCGCCCGCGGCTTCAACCCCTACTGCGGCGACGAGGTGATCCTGGCCCTCAACCTGGACGACGGCCGGCGGGTCGATGCCGTGGCCTTCTCGGGCCAAGGCTGCTCCATAAGCCAGGCCTCGGCTTCCATACTCACCGAACTGGTCAAGGGAAAGAGCCTGGCGGAGACCCGGCGGCTCTCCCAACTGCTGCGGAGCCTCATCCACGGCGATGAGCTTACCGACGAGGAGTTGGACCTTATGGGGGAGATGGAGGCCTTGCGCGGGGTGCGGCGGTTTCCCATTCGCGTCAAGTGCGCCCTCCTGGCCTGGGCCACCCTCGACGACGGCATTGAGGAGTACGAAGGCGGCCAGTAGCCCCGGGGCGCCGGCCTAACGGTCAAGCCACGTCTTCGCCCAGAAGAAGCCTTCGGCGAGGGCGGCGTTGGGATAAAACCCCCTCACCCCGTCCTGCGTGAGCCACCTAGTCCCGTTGGCCCCAAGACCCAGCATGTAGGCCTGTTCCATGAGCCGGTTTTGGATGGCGCGCAGGGCATCCCCCCTTTCCGGCGCATCGAAGGGGAGGGCCTGCTGGGACTCGATAAGCCGGTCCAGGGCGGCGTCTCCGTGGGACAGGATGTTCCACTGGCCGCCGCTGTGAAGCACGGAAAAGAGGTAGCTGTTGGGGCCTGAGGCGGGCGGAACGGGGCCTATGAAAAGCTGGTAGTCCCTCTCCTGCCACACCCGTTCCGAGTACTCAACGGGCGTCAAGACCTTCAAGTCAGGCGCGAACCCGGCCTCCCGCAGCTCCCCCTCAATCCTTCTGCCCAACTCCAAGGAGGGGTCGCCAAAGTCGGCCACCAGCATCTCAAATCCCACCTCCGGCGCCTCCTCGCCGGGTTGAAGGAAGGCTCCTAGCTCGTCGCGGCCCAGGAGCCACGAGGCCTCCACCACCGGCGCCCCCGCGGTGATGAACCCCTGTCCACCCCAGACTTCATCCAGGTAGTCCCAGGGATTGAGGGAGCCGAAAACCGCCCGCCTGACAGAGGCGTCGTCAAAGGGAGGCCGGCCAGCGTTCATGGCCAGAACCATCCCAACTCCACCCTCCTTAGATAGGAAGGCCCCGTTGGTCGCGCTGCTGGCCCGGAGCTTCGCCCACTCCTGGGGCGACGGGTCGTAGACGTCGATGGAACCGGTGAGGAAGGCGGCGATGCGGATGTCGGGGTCCTTAATCACCTTGAAGGATAGCCGGCTGGCAAAGGGCAGGCCCTCCTCAAAGTAGCCGGGGTTGGCCTCGAACTCAGAGCCTGCGCCCCGTTCCGTGCCAAGCCAAATCCAGGGGCCCGTTCCCACCACGGGGCCATCCCTAAGACCGCCCTCCGACTCTACGGCCTCCCTGGCCACCACCTTGGCGCGCCCGTCGGCGAGGGCCAGCAGGAAGTCGGCGTCGGGGAAGTTGAGCGTCAGCTTCAAAGTCAGGTCATCCTCGACGGAAACGGCGTCCAAAGCCCGGAGGAGGGGAGCGATGGGCGAGTCCTCCTCCCTCTGCCGCTCCAGGCTGAAGGCCACGTCCTCAGCCGTCAACCTCCGCCCGTTGACGGGGGGCAGGTCCTGCCAACGCGCGTCGTCCCTCAGACGCAGCCTGTAAACCGACGGGTTCTCCATGTCCCAACCCCTGCACAGGTCGCACTCCAAGAGGAGGCTGGGCTGCGTTATGTCAACCCCCGTCCTCAGCCGGAGCAGGCGGCTGTAGGCGACGCCGGGGCCGCGGGCGGCCAGGGTGGGGGAGAGGCTGCGGTGCACGTCCCGATGTGAGACGTCGGCGGAGGCTACGGCCGCCAGCGCGCCGCCATGCTCGCCCACGACAGCCAGGGTGGGCGTCGGGGTGGGGGAGGCCGTGGCGGTGGGGGTGGCGGTGGGAATGGGCGTGACCGCCATCGGAGTGGGGGAAGCCGTGGGTGTGGCCGTGGCCACCGTCGCGGTGGGGGAGGGAGTGGGGCTGGCGGTGGGAACGTGGCGAGTTGGCTCCGGGGCCGGCGGTGAGCAGGCCCACAGCGCCAAGGAGAAAAGCAGCGTCGCGGCGCCGGTTTTCAGGAGGCTCATAGGCTACTCCCACCCCGCTTTGGATACATCTGCAAGCCCCCCGGCTTCAGGAAGACGCGGCCCCGCGCTATTCACCATTCCATCCTCCCCTCTAGTCACTCCCGCCCCCCTTTCGTCACTCCCACCTCCTTTATCGCCATTGCCGCCCCCTTATCCCGTCATTCCCGCGCAGGCGGGAATCCATCCCCTCCTCACTGCATACCGAGGCAACCCAGAAATCCCACACCTCAAAATCAACGCCCCTCAAAACTAAGTGGGCACACGTGCCCTTCCCGCGCAGGCGGGAATCCATCCCCTCCTCACTGCATCCCGCGGCAACCAGAAATCCCACACCTCCGAACCAACCCTTCTCAAAACTAAGTGGGCACACGTGCCCTTCCCGCGCCAGCAGAATCCAGCCCCCTACAGGCCAGGCTCCCTTAGCCCCTGAGCCGGGAAGGTAGTATAATTCAAGCGGATAAGAAGCGCATAGGACGGGCCGATGTCGCCGCTAGTCGATTCCCACACCCACTTAGACCACTTCCCGCCGGGCGAGATGCCGGAGGTCCTCAGCCGGGCCGCCGCCGCGGGGGTGTCGCTGGTAATCGCCGCCGGGACCACCCTCGACTCCTCCCGCGCCTGCGTCAGGCTGGCCGGCCGGCACAGACCCCTCTACGCCGGGGTGGGCCTGCATCCCACGGAGCTTCAAGGCCCCGTGGACGACTACGCCTACGACGCCCTGAAGGAGCTGGCCCAGGGAAACCCCAAGGTGGTGTGCGTCAGCGAGATAGGCCTCGACTTCCTCCCCACCTCTCCCGACCGGGCGACGCAGACCCAGGCCTTCCGACGGCAGATAGCCTTGGGGCTGGAACTGGGCAAACCCCTCATCGTCCACTCGCGGGAGGCCCATCCGGTGACGCTGCGGACCCTGCGCGAGGAGGGGGCCGGCGAGGTGGGCGGCGTGATGCACTATTTTCAGGGGGATGAGGAGACCGCCGCGAAGGCCATCGACCTGGGGTTCCTCATCTCGCTGGCCAAGCCGCTGCTCAGACTGCCCGAACTCCAGGAGGTGGCTAGAAAGCTGCCACTGGAACGGATAGTCTTGGAAACGGACGCCGCGCCCCAGCCGTGGAAGAAGTACCGGCGCAACTGGACGGAACCCCACCACCTGCCACAGATAGCGGGGAAGCTGGCGGAGTTGAAGGGGGTCACGGTGGAGGAGGTGGAGCGGCAGACCACCGCCAACATCTTGGGTCTGCTGAAACTGGACCGCCGCGTCCTAGAGGAGCCGGCCTCCAACTAGTAGGACGCCGCGCCGCCGGGGTCATCGTCAAAGGGGCCTTGAGGAGGCCGCCGCGCCAGACCACGGTAGAGGAACCGGATTCCAACCGCGACAACGAAGGCAAGGACCGCGCCGCCAAGAATTAGGCTCTCGAACCGTGGGAACAGGACCGCGTCGGCGTCCGGGGCCCCCGCGCCCCTCTGCCCCTCCCCGGAGCCACCGGCCTCCGGCGTCAATGCAAGCGGAGTAGGCCGGGGAGCCTCTGAGCCGGGGCTGTCCGATTCCCCCGCCGGTGGTTGAGGCGCCGGGGCCTGGACGTTCTCCCGGCTCCCAGGGGGGAGGCCAAGCCACTCCCGCTCCAAGCCGTCCAGGTCGAACCCGTAGGTCTCGTAGAGGGCGTCGTCAAAGGGCTGCCGGGCGTTCACGCGAGCCAAAAGACCTCTGAATCTATCCTCTCCGTGGGTCTCAATCAGGTGGCCCACCACGCTCTCCGACTTGCGATAGAAGAACCCTATCTCCTCGCGGCGGCCCGGCACGGATCCCATGGCCCGCAGGGGCATCGCCGAGGGCCGGCTTCTCTCCAAAAACAGGGCAGGATAGGGCCGGGACCCCGGCTCCACGTAGCCGGCGAACCCCTCGTTGAACCAGGTGGGAACACCGCGCAGGGAGTCCTTGGTGGCCTCGTGAAGCAGCAGGTGGGCCGCCTCGTGAACTATCAGGTCCTCGCTCAAGCCGATGCCGGTGAACAGGTTCCACTCGGAGAAGGCGAACCCTTGGAAAACGCCGGATGCGTCGATGGTGTCGCTGAGATGGGGGAAGGCCTGGGCCGCCTCGGCGCCGGAGTTGTAGATGACGCCGCGCATGGGCCGCTCTGGACTGACGCCGAGCAGATCCTGGACCCGTGGAATGGAACGCCGCAGCCCCTCTTCGAGGGCGCGCGCCCTGCCTCGGGGCTGGTCGTGGTGCAAGAGAACCAGCGGGCCCACGGTGATCGACTCCCACCGGAAGCGGTTGTCACTGTAGAACACGGTGCGGCGGGGCGTCCTCGTCGCGGCGCCGTCAGCGTCACGAATCGTGTAAAAGTACTCAATCTCCGCCTCGGGTGGGATATAAACATCGCCTCCGCTGCCCAGGGTGAAGGCCGTCTCCACGCTGGGGGATGGCGCCACGTCCAGATACGCGTAGCTCCAGGGGCCGCCGTGGGCGTTGCGGAAGTTGAGCTTCACCTCCACGATATCCGAACTGCCCTCCGCGGCCACGCTGAAACTCACACCCTCCGGGAACCGGGTCCGGGCGTCGTCGGAGACCACCTCCACGTCTCCCCCGGCGGCTCCTGCTGGTGAAACCGCGCCAAGGAGCAGGAGGGCCAAAAGGAGCGTGGCCGGCAGAAGCCGGAGGGGGTTGAGCAAGAACCGCCTCCCTTCCTTCATACAATTTAGAGGCATACTATTTAGAGGGCGTCCCCTTGGACGGACCAACCGCCTACGGGGCGCGTTTTCAACTATTATACGACAGCTTAGCCCAAGGCGTTTGCTCCCGCCTGTTGCCAACGGCGGCTTCAGGTCTTAGCCTAGTGGCAGAACCATAGGAGGCGCCCCCTTGATACGCATACCGAAGGCCTTTGCCACCGAGATGATAGGCCACGCCAGGGAGGAGGACCCCAAGGAGTGCTGCGGCGTCTTGGCAGGCTCCAAGGGCAAGTTTCTAAAGCTGTTCCGCATGACCAACGTGGACGCCAGCCCCTACCGCTTCAGCTGGGACCCCAAGGAGTTGTTCAAGGTGTGGCGCGAGATGGAGGATAACGACTGGGAGGAACGGGCCGTCTACCACTCCCACACCCACAGTCCCGCCTACCCCTCGGACACGGACGTGCGGCTGGCGGGATGGCCTGAAGCCCACTACGTCATCGTGTCCCTGGAGGACAAGGACAGCCCCGTGGTCCGCGCCTTCCGCATCGTGGACGGCCAGGTGTCGGAGGTGGAACTGGCCATCGTCTAGACCGTCCCGCGGCCCCGCTTCAGGGCGCCAGCCTCAGGGTCGCCGGCCTCAGGGTCTTAGTTTGATTAAAGCCTCTGCCCCGTGCTAGTCTAGGAGTAGGAACCGTCGCCGGAGAACAGGGATGAAAGAGGTCGTTGAGGAAGCCGTCAAGCAGCTGGAAAGGGGCGACCCGTGCGTGCTGGCGACCGTGGTGCGCACTCGCGGGTCCACGCCCCAGAAGCCCGGGGCCAAGCTCCTGGTGCGACGGGACGGCAGCGGCATCGGCACCCTTGGCGGCGGCTGCGTGGAGGGTGACATCTGGTTCGCCGCCAAGGAGATTATGCGGCGCGGCGGCGGCCCCGAATTCAAGGACTACTACCTGAACGAGGATATCGCCGCCCGCGACGGCCTGGTCTGCGGCGGCACGATGCACTTCTTCCTTGACCCCCTGTCGGACGGCTCCGACTTCCTGTCCTACGGCAGGGAGGCCCTCCGCGCCTACGACGGCGGCCCCGTTATCGGCATAGCCACCACCGTTCGAAGCCCGGAGCCGGGCCGCCTGGGCTCGCGCCTCATGCTGCGAGAAGACGGCTCAACCCGCGGGGACCTGGGCAGCCCGGAGTTGGAGAGGCTCGCCGCCGAGTCCATCAAGCGGGTCGCCAGTCTGGGAAACAGCGACAGCGTTCTCACCGCCGACGGCTCCGAGCTATTCATTGAGGGCTTCACCACGCCCCCCACCCTCGTGCTCATGGGCGGCGGGCATATTGGCAAGGCCACGGCGGCCGTCGCCAAGACTCTGGGGTTCCGCGTCTACGTCGTGGACGACAGGCCGGAGTTCTCCAACCCGGCGCGGTTCCCCGAGGCCGACGGCACGGTGACCGCGCCCTACGCCGAGGGGCTGGCCCATATTCCCATCAACGTCAACACCTACATAGTGGTGGCCACCCGGGGCCATCGCGAGGATGACTACGCCCTGGAAGCGGCTATTGGAACGCCCGCGACCTACGTTGGACTGCTGGGCAGCAAAAGGAAGACCCTGCTCATCTACAAGGACCTCCTGGAGAGGGGACACTCCCCCGAGACGCTGCGGCGCGTCCGGGCCCCCATCGGTCTGGACATCGCCGCCCTGACGCCGGAGGAGATAGCCATCAGCATAATGTCGGAGATAATCATGGCCCGGCGGGGCGGCAGCGGCGGCCCGATGCAGATGGAGGATAGATACTTCAACCGCGTCTTGGAGCAGGCGGGGGTGGAAGAGTGTGCTCCACCGGCGCCCTCCTCCTAGCCGCCGGGGAGTCGAGGCGCATGGGCGAGATGAAGGCCCTGCTCCCGTGGCAAGGGACCACCCTCCTTCGATACCAGGCGTCAACGCTGCAAAGGGCCGGCCTAAGCCCCCTTGTGGTGGTTCTCGGCCACCGCGCTAAGGAGTTGGAGGGGCAGCTTGCCGGCATCCCCGGGGTGAAGCCCGTCGTAAACGCCAACTACGCCCAGGGGAGAAGCGGCTCCATAAAGGCCGGCCTCAGCGCCCTCAAGCCCTGCGAAGCGGAAGCCCTTCTAGTCCTTGGCGTGGACCAGCCGCGCAGGGCCGGAACGGTGGAGCGCGTCATAAAGGAACGCCAACGGCTCCGGCCCCTCATCACCGCCCCCGCCCACCGGGGCAGAGGCGGACATCCCATCATCCTGTCCTGCCAGCTGATGGGGGAGTTGATGGCGATATCGGAAGAGGAGCAGGGGCTGAAGGCCGTCACCCGCCGGCATCGCGGGGAGACCCATTGGGTGGAGATGGAGGACGACGAGGCCCTCCTCGACCTGAACTCCAAGGAGGAGTACCTGCGGGGGTTCGCGAGATTCGGGGAGGCTTAGCCCAAGAACCCCGTCCCGGCGGCGTGAACGTGATAACATGGCCGCCGCGCCTATCCACCAAGCCAATCAATCAAAAGGAGCCATCCATGAAAGCCCTTAGCGGAATCCGCGCGCTGGACTTGACCAGGGCCTTGGCCGGTCCCTACTGCTCCCTAATGCTGGGGGACTACGGGGCCGACGTCATCAAGATTGAGATGCCCGGCCGCGGCGACGACACCCGCGGTTGGGGGCCGCCCTACGTTGGCGACGAAAGCGCCTACTTCCTCTCCATCAACCGCAACAAGCGCAGCCTAACCCTGAATCTGAAGAGCCCGCGGGGCAAAGAGATCTTTATGGGACTCGCCAAGAACGCCGACGTGGTGGTGGAGAACTTCACCCCCGGCGTGGTTGACAGGCTGGGCATAGACTACGAGTCGGTGAAGAAGGTGAACCCCCGCGTAGTCTACTGCTCCATCTCCGGCTTCGGCCAGACGGGACCCTACCGGGAAAAGCCGGCCTACGACCAGATGATGCAGGGACTGGGCGGCATAATGAGCCTCACGGGAGACCCCGACGGCGAGCCGCAGAAGATGGGGGTCGCCCTGGCCGACATCGGCGCGGGCATGATGGCGGCCTACGGGATTATGACGGCCCTATTTCACAGGGAGCGCGCCGGGACGGGCCAGAATATCGACGTGTCAATGTTGGACCTCCAGGTGGCCTGGCTCACCTACCAGGCGGGGACCTACTTCGCCACCGGCGCTCCGCCGCCCAGGGTGGGAACCGCTCATCCGAACCTGGCCCCCTACCAGGCCTTCCGGGGCGCCGGCGGGAAGCGCTTTAACGTGGCCGTGGGCAATGAGCGGTTCTGGGAACGGTTCTGCAAGGCCATCGGGCGGGAGGACCTGTTGGCCGCGCCTCAGTACGCGCGGAACAGCGACCGGGTGAGGAACCGCGGCCAATTGGCGGCCCTGCTTCAGGACGAGTTCAACAAGTCGCCCGCCAGCCACTGGCTCCGGGTCCTGGAGGACGCGGGGGTGCCCTGCGGCCCCATCAACGACCTGGCCGACGTGTTCTCCGACGCCCAGGTCCTAGAGCGGGACATGCTGCTGGAGGTCGACCACCCGTCGGCGGGCAGGATAAAGCAGACCGGCATCCCCATCAAGTTTGCGGACTCGCCCGGCTCCGTGGACCGCCCGCCCCCGACCCTGGGCCAGCACTCAGCGGAGATATTGCGGGAGTTGGGCCTCACCGGGGCCGAGGTTGAGGAGTTGCGGCGGGAAGGGGTGATATAAGCCGCCCGGGTTTGCCCCCTCCCCCATTCCCCGCCCTCTCACCTATCCGTCATTCCCGCGCAGGCGGGAAGGGCGCGTGCGCCCACTTATGTTTTGAAGAGCGCCGGCTCTGCGTTGGGGGCTTCTGCCCACCCCCTATCCGTCATTCCCGCGCAGGCGGGAATCCATCCCCCTCGTTGCGCCGGGTCACGCCCCCCGGCGCGCCAGGCAAACCGTCATTCTCCGCACACTCTGCCCCTCATTCCCGCGAAGGCGGGAATCCAGGAACCCTGCACAGCAGAACCAACGCCCCAAACCCCGGCATCACCCGTAGTCCCCTCACGCGAGTTTGACCCCAACGGGGCTAGGTCGCGCCAAGGCGTTCTTGCCCTATCGCAGCGGCGGTAAGGAAGATGGATTCCCGCCTGCGCGGGAATGACGGAGGGGAGAAGCGGGAATGACGAATAGGGGGGCGGGCGCCGCTCTTGCCTTGGCGTCCCGCTTTGGTTATCATTTGACCACACTTCACCCTGTAGAGGCTGGGCAGATGAACCTAGGGCTTAAGGACCGGGTGGCCATTGTGGGCGGGGCCAGCAAGGGCATGGGAAAGGCCGCGGCCATGGCCCTAGTCCGAGAGGGCGCATTCGTGACCATCTGCGCCCGCACCGAGGCGGACCTGCGCAAGGCGGAGATCGAGATAATACGGGTCGCCTCTCAGCAACACGTCCTCGCAATACCCGCGGACCTGTCCAAGCCGGAGAGCATCCGGCTCGTGGCCCGCGACACCTTCAACCGGTTCGAGCGCATCGACATAGTGGTCAACAACATCGGCGGGCCTCCTCCCGGAAGGCCATCCGACCTGGCAGACCAGCGATGGTACGACGCCATGGAGCAGAACTTCATGAGCGCGATGAGGATGAGCCGGGAGGTTATTCCCTACATGAAACAGCAGCGCTGGGGCAGGATAATCAACCTCCTCTCCAACGCCGTGAAGGAGCCGGTGCTGAACCTGGTCCTATCCACCTCCAGCCGCCTGGCGGTGGTGGGATACGCCAAAATGCTGTCCAACGAGTTGGCGCGCTTCAACATAACCGTCAACAACGTTTTGCCGGGACAGGTGATGACGGACAGGATGACGAGCCTCTACGGGGCCATGGCCAGGGAGCAGGGCGGCGACGCCGAGCAGCTTATGAAGGAGGCCGCCCACCGGATACCCATGCGGCGGCTGGGACGGCCCGAGGAGATGGGCGACCTGATAGCCTTTCTCGCGTCTGAGCGGGCCGGCTACATCACGGGGCAGAGCGTGAGCCTGGACGGCGGCGCCTTGGCAGGCATCATCTAGCCCCAAACGCCGCGCCGGGGAACCAGCCCGTCAAGGCGCGTTGGCAGTCCTCCTCGGCTCATCCCCGTCTAGGAAGGCTCCATCGCCATCCACCGCGCCGGGGAACCGGCCCGTCAAGGCGCGCCGGCAGTCTTCTGCCGCTCATCCCCGTCTAGGAAGGCTCCGTCGCTATCCACCGCGCCGGGGAATCGGCCCGTCAAGGCGCGTTGGCAGTCCTCCTCGGCTCATCCCCGTCTAGGAAGGCTCCGTCGCTATCCACCGCGCCGGGGAATCGGCCCGTCAAGGCGCGTTGGCAGTCCTCCTCGGCTCATCCCCGTCTAGGAAGGCTCCGTCGCCATCCACCGCGCCGGCCTCCTCATGGCCCGGCGGCAGCTTGAACAGATCGCCCAGGTCGTCGCCGAGGTCAGCCGCCGAGAGACCCCGATTCTGACGCAGTTGCTCTATCCTGTTTATGGAACGCTCAAGCCCCCGGCTCCTGACCCCGGTAAGCGTGTCAAAGGCGGTTTGGGTGGAAGACAACCGCTTCCCCAGCGTATCCATGCTGTCTGAGAACTTCCTCCACTGGTCTTCAAAGGTCCCCACCAGCGAAATTATCTCGTCGGAACGCTGGTCCATGGCGAAGTTCTCCACGGCCTTGCGCACCACGGCCAGCACGCAGTAGAGGGTTAGGGGAGAGCACCATATGACCTTCTTCTCAAGGGCCGAATCCATGGCGTTGCGGTCATTCTCATGTATGAAGGCGTAGACGCTTTCGTTGGGAATGAAGAGGAGAACGTAGTCCACGGTGCCCTGCCCCGGGTCGATGTAGTCCCGGCCGCTAACCTCGTTAACCCTCGCTTTAACGTCTCCCAAGAAGGCCTTCTGATAGCTTGACCTGTCGGAGTCGGAACCGGCGTCAAGATAGTTGAGGTAGTTTTCCAGGGGGAACTTCACGTCCATGTTTATCTTCAACCTCTTGGGCAGCAGGAAGGTGAAGTCGGGACGGGAACGGCCGCCGTCAACGCTCTTCTGCCTTTCGTAGTTGACCCCTTCGACAAACCCCATCATCCTGAGAATGTCCTCGGCCATCCGCTCCCCCCACTGGCCCCTGGAACGGGAACTGGCCAGGGCCTCTCTAAGGGTGGTCGTGGAGGCGGTGAGGGCGTTGGCCTGCTGGCCGATGTTCTTGATTTCGGTGGTTAGCTGCCCGAACTTGGCCTCCCTGTCCCTCTCAACCCTCTGGACCAGGTCTGTAACCTTGCCCAACTCCTTTTTCATATTCTCAAGCTGCTGGTCGATAAGGGTCTTCTTGCCCTGGAGGTCGTGGGATCCCGCCTCCGTAAGCCGGGCGAAACGCTGCTCCGCAAGGGCGAGAAACTGCTCGTTGGCCTCTCTCAGGGCGGCCTGAGACAGGGCTTGGAACTCCGCCCTCAGCGCGTCGCCGGAAGGCTTGGCCTGCTCGCCGCGGGAACGCAGGACCAGCGCCGCCGCCAACGCGACTATCACTATAAATAGAACCACAATCAGAGTGCCAACCAGAATTTCCATCATCGCTCCTTATGACCTATCTACCGCCACAGACTAGACCCGTGAACCCGCCAGCCCCCCTCCTGAACCCGCCGCCGTTCCCGGATGGATTCCCGCCTGCGCGGGAATGACGAGAGAAGAAAAGCGGGTATGACGGAGGAAGGACCCGGTAATGCCGGATGCGTGGCGGGGCGCAAGCCATCCCATCCCACCGGTTCTTGGGCCGCCTAGCCGGTCACCGCGCCCTGGGAGGCGGAGGACACCAGCTTGGCGTACTTGGCCAGGGCGCCAGTTGGGTAATCGGTGGGACGCGGCGACCACTCCCCGGCCCGACGCCGCATCTCTTCTTCGGGCAGTTCCACCTGAAGCCTGCGGCCCGGAACGTCCACCACCACCGTATCGCCGTCCCGCAGGAGGGCTAGGGGGCCGCCCACCGCCGCTTCCGGGGCAACGTGGCCCACCATGAGCCCGTGGGTGGCCCCGGAAAACCTGCCGTCGGTCATAAGGGCCACGCTCTCCCCCAACCCCTGCCCCACCAAGGCCCCCGTCACCGTAAGCATCTCCCGCATACCGGGGCCGCCCTTCGGCCCTTCGTAGCGTATCACCACCACGTCCCCCGCCCGTATCTCCTGAGCTTGTATGGCGGTGAAGGCGTCCTCCTCCCGGTCGAACACCCTGGCCGGCCCCCTCTGATAGAGATGCTCCTTGCCGGCTATCTTAACGACGCAGCCCTCCGGGGCCAGGTTGCCCTTGAGGATGGCGAGGCCGCCGGTGGCCCCAAGTGGAGCCTCAATGGTGGAAACCACCGGCTGGTCCAGTGAGGCGTCCACCGATGCCAGGTTTTGCTCAACGGTCTCTCCCGTCACGGTCATAACGCCGCCGTGGAGAAGGCCCGCGTCGAGGAGCCGCTTCATCACCAGGGGAACACCGCCCACCCGGTGCAGATCGGCCATTACGTGCCGCCCGCTCGGCTTCATGTCCGCGATATAGGGCGTCCTGTCGCTGATGACGTCAAAGTCGTCAATGGAAAGGGGCACCCCGGCCTCCCGCGCGATGGCCAGCAGGTGGAGGACGGCGTTGGTGGAGCCGCCCATGGCCGTCACAACGGTTATGGCGTTTTCAAAGGCCTCGCGGGTCAGGATGTCCCTCGGCCTTATGCCCTTCTCCATGAGACTCAGAACGGCTTGGCCGGCCCGCCGCGCCGCCGCCAGCTTGTCCTCCTCCACGGCCGGTATCGACGCGTCGCCCGGCAGGCTGAGGCCCAACGCTTCGATGGCCGACGACATGGTGTTGGCCGTAAAGAGGCCCGCGCAGGAGCCGGCGCCGGGGCAGGCGGCCCGCTCCACCTCCTTCAACTCCTCATCGGATATGCTGCCCTTGGAGTGGGCGCCCACGGCCTCAAAGACGTCCTGAATGTTCACGTCCCTGCCCCTGTACCGTCCCGGCAAAATGGTCCCGCCGTAGACGAAGATAGCGGGGATGTTGAGCCGGGCGGCGGCCATCACCGTTCCCGGCATATTCTTATCGCAGCCCGCCACGGTGACTAGGCCGTCGAACCCCTCGGCGAAGGACACCAACTCGATGGAGTCGGCGATAACCTCGCGGCTCACGAGGGAGGCCTTCATCCCCTGGGTTCCCATGGAAACGGCGTCGCTGACCGTGAGCGTTCCAAACTCAAAGGGCGTGCCTTGGGCCAACCGCACCCCCTCTTTGACGGCCCGCACAAGGCCGTAGAGGTGAACGTTGCAGGGCGTAACGTCGCTGGCCAGGTTCGACACGCCCACAAAGGGCTGGTGCAGCTCCCTATCGCCCAGGCCGGTGGCCCGGAGCATGGCCCGCGCCGGGGCGCGGTCGGGGCCGTCCATGATAACGCTGCTGTGGGGCCTCATCCGTAGCTGAGTGTCGGCGGTCATTCAAGTCTCCTAACGCTATGTGTTGAAGCCATTATAGGCAGGATTGCCATAGCGCACAACGAAGGCCCCAAGAGGCGATTTGGAACCCAACGCGCATTAGACTATAATTGCCCCACTCTATAGGGCAGGAGACGCCATGACCAAGCCCAAGGTTTTTGTAACGCGCCAAATCTTTCAAGAGGCCCTGGACATGCTGTCCAAGGAGGCCGACGTTGAGGTGTGGCCCGACGAGCTCCCACCGCCCCGGGACGCGCTGCTCCGGAAGACCGCCGGCGTGGACGGTATCCTGTCCCTCCTCACCGACGCGGTGGACGGGGAGCTTATGGACGCCGCCCCCAACCTCCGGGCCATTAGCCAGATAGCCGTGGGATACGAGAATATCGACGTGGCCGAGGCCACCCGCCGGGGCCTCCCGGTGGGATACACCCCCAACGCCCTCACCAAGACCACCGCAGACATGGCCTTCCTCCTCCTCATGGCCGCGGCCCGGCGGCTGGTGGAGACCGCGGAGGCCGTGAAGGCCGGCAGGTGGAAGACGTGGCATCCCCTTCACTACCTGGGCCAGGACGTTCACGGCGCCACCCTCGGAATCCTCGGCATGGGGCGCATCGGCTTGGAGATGGCCAAGCGCGCCCAGGGGTTTGACATGCCGGTGGTCTACCACGACGTGGTAAGACGCCCGGCAGAGGACGAGGAGCGGCTATCCATCCGCTACGCCCCCTTCAGCGACGTGCTCAGGGAGTCGGACTTCATCAGCCTTCACGTGAACCTGACCCCTGACACCCGCCACCTCATCGGCAGGGCCGAGTTGGAGATGATGAAGCCCACCGCCGTGCTGGTCAACGCCGCCAGAGGCCCCGTCATAGACCACGACGCCCTGTACGACGCCTTGAAGGATGGGGAAATCGGCGCGGCGGCCCTCGACGTCACCGAGCCCGAGCCCCTTCCCGCCGACCACCCCCTCCTCACCCTGGACAACTGCATCGTGGCGCCCCACGTCGCCAGCGCCAGCGTCGCCACCCGCCGGCTCATGTCCATCATGGCGGCTGAGAACCTCATCGCCGGGCTGAGGGGCGAGCGGATGGCCAACTGCGTCAACCCGGAGGTCTACGAGGCGTAGCGACCATGAAGACGACCTCTTGGAATGCCTCCGGCAGCCGCCCGGAGCCGCGGGTCCCCTGATGCCCAGGCCAAGGGTCTTCGTAACCCGCGCCATTCCCCAAGCCGCCCTGGACCTGATAGCCTCAGAAGCGGACATGGAGGTCTGGCCTCAAGCGGAACCCCCGGAACCGGCCCTGCTGAGGGCGAAGGCCGCGGCGGTGGATGGCCTTCTGACCAATATCATGGACAGGGTGGACGCCCAACTCCTAACGGCGGCCCCCGGCCTGAAGGTAATCAGCCAGATGGCCGTTGGGCTGGATAACGTGGACGTGGAGGAGGCCACCCGGCGCCGCGTCCCCGTCGGCTACACGCCGGGGGTGGTGTCGGAGGCCACCGCCGACCAGGCCTTCGCCCTCATGCTGTCGGCGGCCCGGCGGGTGGGGGAGACGGAGCGGTGGGTGCGAAGGGGCGGCTGGAAGATTGCCTTCCACCCCCTCTACTGGCTCGGCGCCGAGGTCCATCACGCGACCCTGGGAATCGTCGGCATGGGCAAGATAGGAATGGAGATGGCCAAACGGGGCCGCGGGTTCGACATGCAGGTCGTATATCACAGCCGCAGCCCGAAGCCGGAGGCCGAGGCCCTCTACGACGCCCGGCGCGTTGACCTCCATACCCTGCTGAGGGAGTCGGACTACGTAAGCCTCCACATGCCCCTGACCCCGGAGACCCAGGGCCTCATCGGCAGGGAGGAGTTGGCGATGATGAAGCCCACCGCCATACTGGTCAACGCCGCCCGCGGCCCCGTGGTGGACTCGCAAGCCCTGTACGACGCCTTGAAGGATGGGGGAATCGGCGGGGCGGCCCTGGACGTGACCACCCCGGAACCCATCTCCCCCAACGACCCGCTGCTGAGCCTGGACAACCTGGTGGTTACGCCCCACCTGGGAAGCTCCACCGTGGCGACCCGCTCCGGCATGGCGGTCCTGGCGGCCCGGAATCTGATGGCCGGAATCAAGAGGCAAAGGCTGCCACAATGCGCCAATCCCCAGGTGTACCGGGGTTCCAGCCTATAACCGGGCGGTTACGGCCCCTTGAAGAAGTGGTTAAGCGGCCCGTGGCCGCGGCCCACCGGATAGGAATGCCGTAGGGCCTGGGTGACAAACTCCTTGGCCCGCTCCACCGCCGCCGCCAACTCCAAGCCCTTGGCCAGATTCGCCGCGATGGCCGATGCGAAAGTGCAGCCGGTCCCGTGGGTGTTGCCGGTGTCCACCCGCTCGGCCTCGAACCGCCGGAAGCTGACGCCGTCGTACAGCCAGTCCACGGCGGCGCCGGGGAGGTGTCCCCCCTTCACCACCACGGCGGCGGCCCCCTGCTCCCGGATGCGCCGGGCCGCGGCGCGGGCATCCTCAGCCGTCTCAATGGTCATCTCAGCCAGGGCCTCCGCCTCCGGCGCGTTGGGGGTGACCACCGACGCCAAGGGCAGCAGCAGGTTCCGTAGGGAACCAACGGCGTCCTCCCTCAAGAGCCGGTCGCCGCTTTTGGCCACCATCACAGGGTCCACCACCAGACGGGCGGCGCCGTGACGCCCCAGTCCCTCCGCCACGGCCTTGATGACGGGGGAGGAGCTGAGCATACCCGTCTTAACCGCGTCGGCGCCTATATCCGTTAGAACGGCGTCAATCTGGGCGGCGACAATCTCCGGGGGAATCTCGTGGACGGCAGTGACGGCCTGGGTGTTCTGAGCGGTGACGGCGGTGATGACGGATGCGCCGTACACCCCATGGGCGGCGAAGGTCTTAAGGTCGGCCTGAACGCCGGCGCCCCCGCCGGAGTCGGAGCCTGCGATGGTCAGGGCCTTGTAAACCGCGGTCACCCCGGCCACTCCTCGCCGCGATAAGCCATCTCCCAGAACAGGAACTCGTAGCGCAGGCACTCCATGAAAATCCGCTCAAGCCTGGGACGGTCCAAAACAGGCCCGTCATCCAAGACCTGGCGCATCCAAACGACCAAGTCCTCAAGCTCCTGCCCCGCGTGGATATCTATCCACTCCCGGTAAAAGCGGTTGGCCGGCCGCTTCCCCGCCGCCGCCAGCCGCTGCGCCCACTCCAGATAGGCCCACTCCACGCACAGAAGGGCGGTGATTATCTCTTGGAAACCACCCTCATAGGCGACATTCCTCAGCCAGCTAAAAAAGGCGTAGGCCGTGGGCAGGGGCCTCAGGTCCGACACCTGCCCCTTCGACAGCCCCATCTCTCGGAAAGCGTCCTGAAACAGGCCCTCCTCACCGCCGAGAACCGAGTTCATAAAGGCCGACAGCTTCCTCGAGGCGTCGAAGTCCGGCGCCTTGGCGATGGCCAGGCAGGGAAGGCTAATCCACGACTTGAGGAACAGATAGTCCTGCTGGAAGTAGACCTGAAACTTCTCCCACGGCAGGGAATCGTCCCCCAACTCCTGGACAAAGGGATGGGTCACGACCCTTTCCCAGAGCGGGAACGCGCCATTGCGAAGCTCCTCCGTAAAGCTCACGATGCGCCTCCTTGCCCGCCGCCGCGCCCCGGCTCGGCATGGAAAAGGGTCTTCAACCCCTGCGTCTCTTCACCGGAAAGGGCCTTCGACGCCCCAACGGGAAGGGAACCCAGGCGCAGATTATGAATCCTGACCCGCTTCAGGGCGCGCACCGACCGTCCAACGGCCAGGCACATGAGCCTAATTTGACGCTTTCTGCCCTGTCGCAGGGTAACGCTGTACCTTGCCCCGTCCTGAGTGGCGAGGCGGCGCAGCCGGGCCGGGGCGGTGCGTTCGCCGTTTATAGACACCCCTTCCCTGAAGGCCTTCTCCTGGGCCGGGGTCAAGGCGGCGTCCAAGTCCACGTGGTACTCCTTCTCCACCCGGTAGCGGGGGTGGGTCAGGCGGTTGGCGAGGGCGCCGTCGTTGGTGAGCAGCAACAACCCCGTGGTGTCCGCGTCGAGGCGTCCCACGGGAAAGAGGCGGCTGGCCTTGAAAGACCGTGGCGCCAAGTCCAAAACAGTGGTCCTGCCCCGCGCGTCACGGGTCGTCGACAGGACGCCAAAGGGCTTGTGCATCTTCAGGTACACCCTTGCGCCGGCGGCCGCCACCACCCGGCCCTCCACGACGACCAGGTCCCGGCCGGGGTCGACGGGGAACGCGGTACTGGTCTCCACCCTGTCATTGACCGTCACCTCTCCCATGACGAGCAGGTGGAAACACTGCCGCCTCGACCCGACGCCGGCTGAAGTCAAGAAGCTAATGAGGGATTGGGCGGAACCGTCCTGTCCTTCCTGCAAACCCGACCTCCGTTACATAGACTTGGCCTGAGATGACGCCCAACCCCGGAGCCGCGGCGGGCGTCCCACGGCGAAAGACCGCTCCGGGCGATGGAGCGGCCTGTCGGATACGCGAACCTAACGCGCGCCGCGCTCCCTCCGCTGGCATTACCCAGATCAGGTCGTAAGGGTCGGCGACATTCGGGGGTCGCCCTCTCAGCCAGGCTCACCCGGCTCCCCTACGGACTTTCAGTCGCTAGGCCTCCGAGTATATGCGCCCCACTCAGATAGCGTCAAGACCGCCCAGCCACCTCCGCGCCTCGGATGGATACCTCAGATGAACGACCTGAAGGTGGGAATTCTGAGGCCGGCGCAGCTCCACCGGGTAACGGGCCTTGTGGCGTTTGCGGCTCTTCAACGCCCAGAGAAAGAGGGAGTCCCGGCTGAAGAACTGAGTCCTCAAACGCTCCCGGTTGCCCTTCCAAAGTGTCTGCCGGGTGACGCCGCGCCGCAGGGTGCGCCACCAGAGCCGCCACAGGATGACGGGCAGGGTGTAGTCAAGCCAAACGAGAATCCCGGCCCTTGCCCAGGTGATGTCCTGAACCGAGCTGTAGTTCCCGTCGACCACCCAGGGACCGCGGGCGGTGGCCTCGGAGACCCGGCGCCGGAACTCCTCGAGAGGCGCGGGTGTCCAGTCCGGCTCCCAAAACAGGGCGTCCAACTCAACGTGGGGAATACGGCGCGCGGCGGCCAGACGCCGGGCCAGGACGCTCTTTCCCGAACCCGTCACCCCGGTAACGACTATGCGATGCTTGGGGCGATGCTCGGGGCCACCCGCCGGGGGCGCGGGACGTCCGCCGCCGGCAGAACAACCCAACTCTACAGCCCCACCAGCCTAAAGGAGGTCTCGGCCTTGTAAATGCGGTTGACGGTAATGAGCAGGGCGGTGAACTGCTCCACGCACCGGGCGTTATCCAGGCCGCCGCCGTCAATGCCCCGCAGGTCCTTGATGAGGTCCACCAGGGCCAGCGTCTCATCCTTGGCCTCCCGGTGGTCGGAGCAGACCACCACGTCGCCCTTCATGGGGCGCTGGACGTCAAGGAGCTTGGAGGCGCTGAGGTTCTGGAAGGCGGCGGCCACCCGTGAGCGCGGCAGGAGGAGTTGGGACTGCCTCGCCGCCGACCCCTCCTCCACGTGAGCCGCCCTAACGCGTCCCTTCTCAAAGACCAGGGGAGCGACGACGTTGATCACCGGCTTGCCGGCCAACTCGCCGGCGAGACTCAGGAGCAGGGGCCTCTGGGCCTCGTAGGGCACGGTGATAAAGGCCGTGCCGGCGAGGCGCGCCGCCGCGCGGTTCTCCTCGCCGCGTATCACGGCGCCAGGAGCCGCGGCCCGGAGCTCCAGGGCGGCCTGAGCGGCCCGCTCCGGGTCCCTGGAGCCGATGATCACGTCGCGGCCGGCCAATGCGAACCGGAGGGCCAGGCCCCGGCCCTCCGGCCCCGTGCCGCCTAAAAAGGCCAGCATATACACCTCCCCGGCATTTCAACCTCAATCGAAGGGCGTTAGGCCCGCCAGTGTATACGCCGCCCCAGCCCTAAGCAAACCGGGAAGGGCCTTCCCCCACCCGCCACCATCGTTCCCGCGCAGGCGGGAATCCAGGAAGCCCCCAACGCAGAACCAACGCTCCCCAAAAACAAAAATGGGCGCACGCGCCCTTCCCGCGCAGGCGGGAATCCATCCCCCACCTTACAGCGCCGCCACGGCCCAATACCCAGAACACTCCAATCTCTCTCCTCAACGAGGGATGGAGACCTTAAGCCGGTCTGGCCGTAACAAGACTAGCTCTTACTGGCGCTTGCGCCATATTGCGATTGCCTTTGGGATAAAAGAGGGAAAGATGGATTCCCGCCTTCGCGGGAATGACGGAAGGGATGAGAGGACGGGAATGACGGATGGGCGGCGAGAGGTGACGGGGGACAGCAGGGGTGGCGGGCGACGCCCCCCTTGACTACCACAACATCTTGTTGTAGTATTTAGCCCATGGCACAACAGAAACGCCAATGCGTCCACTGCGGCTACCGGTTCATCCCGCGGGTGGAGAACCCCAAGAAGTGCGGCAAGTGTCAACGGGCTTGGCCCCTTGGCCGGGCTGAGGGCGCATCCCAATCAACGTCAACGGAGGAGGTCACCACTATGGCAGGCGGCATACGGGTCATCAACGGGGGCACCGTCACCTCGGCCAAGGGCTTTGAGGCCGGCGCCACCTTCGCGGGGCTCAAGACCTACGCGGAGGACAAGCTGGACCTGGCGATACTGTTGTCCCGGGGGGCCACCACCGCCGCCGGGGTGTTCACAACCAACCGGTTCAAGTCGCCGTCGGTGGTCGTCACTCAGGAACACATCGCCGACGGCAAGGCCCACGCCGTGGTGGTGGACAGCGGCATCGCCAACGCCTGCGTCGGGGAGCCGGGGTACAAGGACGCCCGGCGCATGGCCGAGAAGACCGCCAGTCACCTGGGCCTTCAGCCGGAGGACGTTCTGGTTTGCAGCACCGGGCTGGTGGGCGTGGAGCTTCCCATGTCCCTCATCGAGACCGGCATCGACCGCATCCGGACCACGGAGGACGGGGGACGACTGATGGCCAGGGCCATTCTCACCACCGACCCCAGGCCCAAGGAGATAGCCGTGGCCTTCGACCTCAACGGCGAGACGGTGACCCTGGGCGGCATCGCCAAGGGCGCCGGCATGATTCACCCCAACATGGCCACCATGCTGTGCTTCATAGCCACCGACGCGGAGGTGGCCCCCGACTTTCTGAACGCGATGCTGAAAGAGGCCGCCGACGACTCCTTCAACATGATGACCATAGACGGCGACACCAGCACCAACGACACCGTTCTGGTCCTGGCCAACGGCGCGGCCAACGCCGGCCCCATCACGCCGGGCTCCGAGGGCGCGCGCCTCTTCAGCGCCGCCCTTAACCAGGTCTGCGAGTATCTGGCCAAGGCCATCGCCCGCGAGGGTGAGGGCGTCACCAAGCTAATGGAGATTACGGTGGAAGGGGCCAAGTCCCTCCAACAGGCCCGCAGCGCCGCCCGCACCATCGCCGGCTCCACTCTGGTGAAGACCGCCGTCCACGGCAGCGACCCCAACTGGGGAAGGATTGTCGTGGCCCTGGGCCGCAGCGAGGCCGAGGTGGTGGAAAACAAGCTGGCCCTCTACATCAACGACGTCTGCATCGTGGAGGAGGGCGTGCCCATTCCCTTCCACAAGGACTCAATCATCGCCATCATGTCGGGCGAAGAGGTGTCCTTTCGCGTGAACCTCAACGTGGGGAACAGCCGGGCCACGGCCTGGGGCTGCAACCTCAGCGAGGAGTACGTCACCTTCAACAGCGCCTACACCACCTAGCCCTTCGCCATGAACAGACCTTCACCAGCAGAGGAGGGCAAGGAGCCGGCGCCCATTGTCGTAAAGATTGGCGGCAGCACCCTGGGCAGCCACGACACCACTTTGGAGGACCTGGTCGGCCTCCAGCGCGAGGGCCACCGGATAGCGGTGGTTCACGGGGGCGGGAAGGTCATTTCGGAGTGGATGAAACGCCACGGCGCCGCCCCGCGGTTCGTCCGGGGCCTCCGCGTCACCGACGGCCCCAGCCTGGAGATTGTCACCGCCGTGCTGACGGGACTTGTCAACAAGCAGCTGGTGGCCGCCCTCACGGCCTTGGGGGGCAGGGCCTTGGGTATGAGCGGCGTCGACGGGGGGCTGCTGCGGTGCCGCGTCGCCAGCCCGGAGTTGGGCTTCGTGGGCGAGGTCACCCAGGTCAACCCCGACCCGTTGGAGCAGGCCATGAGGGGCGGCTACATTCCACTGGTGGCCCCGGTGGGCCTCCACGACGGCGACGGCCAGATGCTCAACATCAACGGCGACACAGTCACGGGAGACGTGGCCCTGGGCCTGGGCGCGTCTAGGCTCATATTCCTAACCGACGTGGACGGGGTGCTAGACTCGTCCGGCCGCCGCGTTCCCATGATGAACCCGCGCCAGGCCAAAATGTTTATCCGCGCCAACATCGTAAAGGGGGGGATGATTCCCAAGCTGGAGGCCTGTCTGAAGGCCCTGCCCCGGGTCCCGGTGGCCGACATCGTGGACGGCAGAAGGCCCGGCGCCCTGCGCCAGTGCGTCTCCGGTCAGGCCGCGGGAACGCGGGTCCAGGCCGTGTGAAGAGGCCAACCGCGGCCGATGGACAAAGGCCATCCAAGCCACTATAGTCAACGCTGAACTTATACGTTAAGCCACTACTAAACCACAGGAGGCCGCTTTAGGTGACTACCGATTGGATAGCCTTGGAAGAACGTTATTACGCCCAAACGGTGAGGCGTCAGCCAGTGGTCCTGGTGCGGGGACAGGGGACCCGCGTTTGGGACGTGGAGGGCAAGGAGTACCTGGACTTCACGGCGGGCTGGGCGGTGACCAACTTGGGCCACTGCCACCCCGTCATGGTGCAGGCCATACAGGAGCAGGCCGCCCTGCTCATTCAGACCTCCAACCAGTTCTACACCGTGCCCCAGTTGAAGCTGGCCCAGGCCCTCATAGACAACAGCTGCCTCGACCGGGTGTTCTTCGGCAACAGCGGCGCCGAGGCCGTTGAGGGGGCCTTGAAGCTGGCCCGCAAATACGGGAAGAAGAACCGGGACGGCGCCTACCAGGTCATAACCGCCTACAACTCCTTTCACGGCCGCACCATGAGCACGATAGCAGCCACGGGCCAGCCCCACTACCAGGAGGCCTTCCAACCCCTCACCCCGGGGTTCGTTCACGTGGAATACGACAGCGTGGAGGCCATCATCGCGGCCACCAACGACGAGACCGCCGCCGTGATGCTGGAACCCATCCAGGGCGAGGGCGGCGTCAATATCCCGGCGGACGACTACCTGCGCCGGGTCCGGGACTGGTGCGACAAGCAGGGCCTCCTTCTGATTCTCGACGAGGTGCAAACGGGGCTTGGCAGGCTGGGCAGCCTCTTCGGATACCAGGAGTACGGCGTGGAGCCCGACGTGATGACCCTGGCCAAGGGGCTGGGCGGCGGCGTGCCCATCGGCGCCTTTCTATCCAAGGAGCATTGCATGGCCTTGGAGCCGGGAGACCACGGCTCCACCTTCGGAGGCAACGCCCTCACCACCGCCGCGGCCTACGCCTCCACCAAGCACATCATCGACAACGACCTTCCCGGCCAGGCCAAGGCCATGGGGCTTAGACTGACCCAACGCCTTGAGGAGTTGAAGTCGCGGTTCTCCTTCATCAGCGAGGTGCGCGGCAGGGGGCTGCTCATTGCCTTGGAGTTCGACGACGACGTGGCCGCCAAGGCCCTGTCCCTGTCCAACGAGGCCGGGGTCCTGTTCAACATGGTCAAGCCCAATACCCTGCGCCTAATGCCCCCCCTGACCATCTCCGCGGAGGAGGTGGACGAGGGCGTTGGAAGGCTGGAACAGGCCCTGTCCAAACTCTAGCCCAACTTCAGCCAAACTCAAATAGCGAAACTCTAATAAGGAAGACCCATGCCTCAAGACACCATACTTTTGGCCTACAGCGGCGGCTTGGACACCTCCGTATGCGTGAAGTGGCTCCAGGAGAAGCACGACGCCCGGGTCGTCACCCTCACCGTGGACCTGGGAATGGTGGACCTGGAGGATATTCGCAGCCGGGCCTTGCAGACCGGCGCCGCCGACGCCCTCACCGTTGACGGCAGGGAGGACTTCGTTAACGAGTACGTCTTCCCGGCCCTGCAAGCGGGGGCCATTTACGAGGAGCAGTACCCCTTGGCCACCGCCTTGGGGCGGCCCCTCATCGCCAAGTACATGGTTGAGGCGGCGCGGCGGGTGGGGGCCGGGGCCATCGCCCACGGCTGCACCGGCAAGGGCAACGACCAGGTCCGCATGGATGTTAGCGTCGGCGCCCTCGACCCACGGCTCAAGGTCATCGCCCCGGTGCGGGAGTGGGGATGGAACCGCGAGGAGGAGATGGAATACGCCCGGAGCCACGGCATCCCCGTTGAGGAGCGCAAGAGCCGCTTCTCAACCGACGAGAACCTGTGGGGTCGCAGCATTGAGGCGGGGGAGTTGGAGGACCCCTGGTTGGAGCCGCCGGAGGACGCCTTCGCCTGGACCAACCCCATCTCCAAGACGCCCGAGGAACCTACATATCTGGAAATAGCCTTCGAGGGCGGCCTCCCCTTCTCCCTTAACGGCGAGGAGATGCGGCCCGTGGACCTGGTGCAGCATCTCAACGCCCTGGCGGGTCGCAACGGCGTCGGGCGAATCGACCACATAGAGAACAGGCTGGTGGGTATAAAGTCCAGGGAGGTGTACGAGTCGCCAGCGGGTGTGGTCCTCCACGCGGCCCACAAGGCCCTCGAATCCATGACCCTGAGCAAAGAGCAGGCGCGGATGAAGCGGCACGTGGCCGGGGAGTACTCCGACGTGGTGTACAACGGGCTGTGGTTCACCGCCCATCGCCGCGACCTGACGGCCTACGTGGAAAGCGCCCAACGCCACGTCACCGGCTCCGTCCGGTTGCGCCTCCACAAAGGCAACTGCGTAGTGGTGGGGCGCAAGGCCGCCAAGGGGCTGTACAGCCACCAACTGGCCACCTACGACCGGGGAGACGCCTTCGACCACCGAGCCTCCGAGGGGTTCATCGCCATCTACGGACTGCCGGTGCGCACCCAAGCCCGGGAGCAGGGCGAGTAGGGCAGGCTGGCCGCCTCAGCTACACGAGACCACATTGGAAACTAGCGCCGCTCCAGCCATCAACCGTTCTTCGCGGTCTGCCCAATGAACCCGGACGCATCCCAATACGCCGTCTCTATACAGTACGACCGCCGCCTGTACCGCGAGGACATCGCCGGCTCCGTGGCCCACGCCCGTATGCTGGCCAAGCAGGAAATCATCACGGAGGAAGAGGCCGCGGCCATATGCGACGGCCTGCTGGCCATACGCGCCGAGATAGAGGCCGGGGAGTTTCCCTGGCGGCCGGAGCTTGAAGACATCCACATGAACATTGAGACGCGGCTGAGGGAGCGGATTGGCCCCACGGCGGGAAAGCTCCACACCGCCCGCTCCCGCAACGACCAGGTGGCCACCGACCTGAGGCTGTACGCCATGAGGTCGCGCCAACGGGTTGACGAGGCCATCGCCGGCCTCCAAAAGGCCCTGTTGGCCCGCGCCGGGGAGCATTCCGGCGTCATTATGCCGGGCTACACCCACCTGCAACGGGCCCAACCCGTCCTCTTCGCCCATCACCTGATGGCCTACTTTGAGATGCTGCATCGAGACCGGGCGCGCTTCGCCCATTGCCGCGACGCCGCCGACCTTTTGCCCCTGGGCAGCGGCGCGTTGGCGGGGGCGCCATACCCCTTGGACCGCCGGTTCGTGGCGTCGGAACTCGGCTTCAGCCGGCTCAGCGCCAACAGCATGGACGCCGTGTCCGACCGCGACTTCCTGGCCGAGTACCACTCCGCCGCCGCCATCTGCATGATGCACCTGTCCCGCCTGGCCGAGGAGCTTGTCCTCTGGTCCTCCCAGGAGTTCGGCTTCATATCCCTGGCCCCGCGGCACACCACCGGCAGCAGCATCATGCCCCAAAAGCGCAACCCCGACTTCGCCGAACTGGGCCGGGGCAAGACCGGGCGCGTCTACGGCCACCTCATGGCCATCCTCACCACTCTAAAGGGCCTGCCGCTGACCTACAACCGAGACCTTCAGGAGGACAAGGAGGGTTTCTTCGACACGGAGGAAACCCTCCTATCCACCCTAGAGATCTTCTCCGACATGATAGGCGCCATGACGGTTAACGCCTCACGCATGGAGGACGCGGCCCAGCGCGGCAACATGTTGGCCACGGACCTGGCCGACTACCTGGTGGGCCGGGGAATGCCCTTCCGAGAGGCCCACGGAGTCGTGCGCCGCGCCTCGGAGCACGCCCGCAGCCTCGGCAAGGAGGTCCACCAACTCACCTTGGAGGAGTACCGCCGGTTTTCAGACCTATTTGACAGCGACGCGCTGGAGATATCCCTCAAGGGGTCGGTGGAGGGCCGCGACGTTCCCGGAGGGGCCGCGCCCCGGCGGGTCCAAGAAGCCATCGCCGCCGCAAAAGCGCGATTGGAGGAGAGCTTTGACACCTGACCACCCCGCATCCCCCGGGTCCCCCATATCAAATGTTAAGCTGGCCCCGTCCATCCTGTCAGCCGACTTCTCCCGCCTGGGGGAGCAGGTCGCCGAGGCGACGGAGGCCGGAGCCGACTATATCCACCTCGACGTCATGGACGGGCGGTTCGTGCCCAACCTGACCTTTGGCCCCGTGGTCATTAGCGGCCTCAAGTCCTACACCCACCTGCCCCTTGACGCCCACCTGATGATAGTGGAGCCTGAGCGCCGCATTCAGGATTTCATAGACGCCGGCGTCGACCACATAACCGTCCACGCCGAGGCGTGCGCCCACCTGCACAGCGTCCTGAGTCAGATACGGGAGGGTGGCTGCCGCGCCGGGGTGGCCCTGAACCCCACCACGCCCATCTCCGCCATCGAAGAGGCCCTGCCCTTCCTAGACATCGTGTTGATTCTGACGGTGAACCCGGGGTTCGGCGGCCAGGCCCACATCCCCGAGGTCCTGGACAAGGCGAGGAGACTGAGAGCGTTGACGGCGGAACGGGGCTTGGCCACTGAGATAGAGGTGGACGGCGGCATAAACGCCCTCACCGCGCCGGCGGCCGTCCGCGCCGGGGCCGATACGCTGGTGGCCGGGTCAGCCGTGTTCAACAGCCGGGAAACCGTGGCCGAGGCCATGGCCAAGCTGAGGGGCAGCCTGGCGGCCTAGGCCCTGACCTTCTGCGTCTTGTGCATGGTCCTAAGGCAACGGGTGCATATCTTAACCCGCCGCCTCACCCCCTTAATGGGCAGGGTCAGCTTCTGCACGTTGGGCATGAACCGGGTCTTGGTGTGCCGCTTCGAGTGGCTTACGTTGTTCCCCGCAACGCCAATCTTGTCACAAATTTCACACTTCACGGGCGAACCCCTAAATTGACTTCTATACTGAGGGAAATTACAATCACAGCCGCCACGATAGCACATTTGCAGCTTCCTGTACAAGGAGGGGAACCACGCAGGCTCGCGTCAAAAGGCTGGAGGAGATTAACGGTTCCGACCTGAAGGACGCCATCAGCGCCGGCGCGCGATGCCTTCAGCGTTGCAGCGAGGCCGTGAACGCCCTCAACGTGTTCCCCGTTCCCGACGGCGACACGGGCACCAACATGCTCCTAACCATGCAGTCGGTGGATGAGCGGCTCCAGTCCGTGGACACCGATTCCCTCTCCAAGGTGGCTCAGGAAGCGGCCCGCGGCGCCCTCTTCGGAGCCCGGGGCAACAGCGGCGTCATCTTCTCCCAGTTCCTGGCGGGTTTCGCCCAAGCCCTGAACGATACGGATGCCGGCGGGCCGGCGTCCCTCGCCGAGGCCTTGGCCTCCGGCGCCGAGGCCAGCTACTCGGCGGTGTCCCAGCCCGTGGAAGGCACCATGCTAACGGTCATGCGCGAGTTCTCCGAATCGGCCAAGGGCCTATCCACCCGCGAGGAGACCGACGTTATAGCCCTGTGGACGGAAGGTCTGAGGGGAGGCCGCGTCGCCTTGGAGAACACCCCGTCCCTCCTGCCCGTCCTCAAGGACGCCGGCGTCGTCGACTCCGGGGGCCAGGGGGTTCTGGTCATCATGGAGGGCTTTCTATGCTCCTTCCAGGGCGGCGACCCGGACCTCCTTGACATAGAGATATCAGCAGGCCCGGCCACAACGGCCGGGGCGCCCCTTCCCGCCGTCACCAGGGAATTCCTGGAGGCCGCCCAATCGGAGCAGTACGGCTTCTGCACCGAGTTCATCGTTGAGGGGTCGGGCATCGACCTCGCCCAGGCACGGAGCCGCCTTTCAGCCATGGGCGACTCCATGATAGTGGTGGGCGACCCGTCCCTGGTCAAGGTTCACATCCACACCTTTGACCCCGACGGGGTGCTGGCCTACGGCGCGAGCCTTGGGAAGACCGGCGGCGTCAAGGTGGACGACATCAACCAGGGGCACGAGGGCTTTGTCGCCCTTCACAGCCGGCGGCCCGCGGCGGGGCTGGCCGTGGTGTCCGTGGCCTGGGGCGATGGCTTCATCAACCTGTTCAACGACCTGGGCTGCCATGCCGTGGTTCCCTGCCATCGCACCATGAACCCCAGCGCGCAGGAGCTATTGGAGGCGGCTGAGAGGGCCGGCGCGGAGGACGTGGTCATCCTTCCCAACAACTCCAACGTCATCCTCACGGCGCGGCAGGCCTGCGCCATCGCCGACCGCAAGCTGCGCTTCATTCCCACCTCCACCCTGCCCCAGGGGGTGGCGGCCCTGCTGGCCCACAGCCCCGAACTGCCGCCGGATGAGGCCGCGCGGGCCATGGAGTCAGCCGCCAAAGAGGTCAGGACCCTGGAGGTGACAACGGCCTCCAGGGACACGGTGATGGAAGGTGTCGCGGTGAAGCGGGGCCAGGTGATAGCCCTCCTGGAAGGCAGGCTGATAAGCGTGGGGGCCTCCGTCGCCGACGTCGCCCACGAGGGCCTTCTGAAGTCGGAGCCGCCGGACCACGGGCTCGTGACCATCTATTGGGGGGGCGACGCCCAGGAGTCCCAAGCGTTAGAGGCGTTGGAACGGCTGAAGTCCGCCCTTCCAACCCTAGAGGTAGAGGCGGTCCACGGGGGCCAGCCCTTCTACCACTACATAGCATCCATAGAGTAGGGGGGAACCGTGGCCATACGCCTAGTTGCCGACAGCACAGCAGACCTGCCCGCCGGATTGGTGGATGGGTGGAACATTACCATTGTGCCCGCTTATGTCAACTTTAGCCGCGCGGGCGGGGGCGTTGAGACCCTGCGCGACGGCGTGGAAATAGACACCGACGCCTTTTACAAGCGGCTGGTGGAAAGCCCTACCCTCCCCACCACCTCCCAGCCCTCGGCCCAGGACTTCCTTGAGGTGTACCAGGACATCATCCAAAAGGGAGACCGGGTCATCTCCGTGCACATCTCATCGAAGCTTAGCGGCACCTACAACTCCGCGACCCAGGCGAAAGCCGCCCTGAAAAATCCCGCCGCCGTGGAGGTGGTGGACTCGGCCTCAGCGTCGATGGGCGCCGGGATGACGGCCCTCGCCGGGGCAAGGGCCATCGCGTCGGGGGCCGGCATGGACGAAGCCCTCCAAGAGATACGGGAGGCCGCCGCCCGGATGCGCATATATTTCATGGTGGACACCTTGGAATACCTGCAAAAGGGGGGACGCATAGGAAAGGCGCAGGCCTTTGTCGGCTCCCTGCTATCCCTCAAACCCATCCTCACCATCGCAAACGGAGAGATAAGCCCCCTGGAACGGGTGCGGACCCGTCGCAAGGCCTTGCAAAGACTTTCACGCATCGCCGAAGAGTCCGGCCCCATCTCCGAGGCCTGCGTCATCTACAACACCACGCCCCAGGACCTGGAGCCTCTGCGAAGGAGCCTTGGGGCATCACTGCCTCCGGACAGCGTCATCACCGCCAGGGTGGGGGCCGGCGTGGGCGTCCATACCGGCCCGGGGGTGGTGGGACTGGTCACGCGCTCGGCCTCCTAGTCCCGGATGGGCGCTGTGGTAAACTGTGCCTATGACATCCACGCGCCAAGAGACCTTTTCACCCGACGCCTTCCGCCACATCCTGAAGCGTGAGCAGAAGAAGGCCTTCGACAACTCCTCCGTCTTTGGAGGGATAGACGGCTTCACCAAGCGGTGGCGGGCGCAGATTTCCGACGCTTTGGGCGGTGGAGCGGAGGCCGCCAAAATCCTCAAACAGTCCTACTCAGGGATGTCCGCCGAGGAGCGGGGCCGGTGGGCGGAGCGATGCCTGGCCCTGCTGAGCGGCGAATCCCCCCCGACGCCGCCCGCAAAGAGACCGGCCCCGCCGCCAAAGGCCAAGCCCGTCAGACGGGCAAAGGCGGCTGAGACCGGGTCACTGGAACAGCCCGTCACCAAGCTACAGGGCGTTGACGCCAAGACCGCCAAGAAGCTGGAGCGGCTGGGCGTGTCCACCATCCGCGACCTCCTATACCACTTCCCCCGCCGCCACAACGACTATTCGCGCTTCTGCAAGCTGGCCGACCTGAACCGGGGCCAAACGGGAACGGCTATCGTCGCCGTGTGGGAGGCCCGCGAGAAGCGCATGGGCAAGGGCGGGAACGCCCAGGCCGCCGAGGTCATTGTGGGCGACGAGACGGGAAACCTGCGCGTCCTATGGTTCGGGCAGGCCTACCTGGCGCGGCAGTTCAAGACCGGCGCGCGGGTGGCCCTGAGCGGCAAGGTGGACTTCTTCAACAGGACCCCGGTCATGGAGTCGCCGGAGTATGAGGTCGTCAATTCGAGAACCCCCCTCATACACACCGGGCGCCTGGCCCCCGTGTACCCCCTCACCAAGGACCTGTACCCCCGGACCATGCGCGGCCTCATGTGGCGAACCCTGGAGCGGTGGGGGCCCTCCCTGGAAGAGTTCATGCCCGGTGACGTACTGGAACGGGTGGGGCTGCTAGGCATCTCTGAGGCCCTGCTTCAGATGCACTTCCCCAAAGATGAGGACTCGTGGGAGCAGGGCCGGCGGCGCCTGGCCTTCGACGAACTCTTCCTGCTCCAGATGGCGGCCCTGCTGCGCCGGAAGAACTGGCAGGAGGACGCCCAGGGGGTGGCCATCAAGCCTGACAACAGGGTCGTCAACAGCTTCCTGGATGGCCTTCCATTCTCGCTAACGGGGGCCCAGACCAAGCGCCTAGCCGAGGCCCTGCAAGACATGACCCGCGGCTCCCCGCCCATGCGACGCCTCCTTCAAGGCGAGGTGGGAAGCGGCAAGACGGTGGTGGCCCTCGCCGCCCTCCTGGCCGTGGCGGCTCAAGGCCATCAGGGGTCCATAATGGCGCCAACGGAGGTGTTGGCCGAGCAGCACTTCAACACCGTCTGCAAGCTGATGAGCGGCCTGGCCAACCCGACGCGGGAAAAGAACCTGCTAAGCGTATACATAGACCCCCACCCCCAACCCATCTCCGTGGGGCTAATCACGGGAAGCCTGAGGAAGAGCGTGAGGCGGGAACTCCACCAGCAGGCCGCTGGCGGGACCCTGGACATCGTCATCGGCACCCAGACCCTCATTCAGGATGAGATGGAGATTCCAAACCTGGCCCTGTCGGTGGTGGACGAGCAGCACCGGTTCGGCGTCATGCAGCGGGCCGCCCTCCGGGGCAAGGGCGCGGTCACCCCCCACGTGCTGGTAATGTCGGCCACGCCCATCCCCCGCACCCTGGCCCTCACCCTCTACGGCGACCTTGACATCTCCACCATAGACGAGATGCCGCCGGGCCGCCAGAAAATAACCACCAAGTGGGTGGAACCCCACCGCCGCGACGCCGCTTACGAATTCGTGCGGAAACAGGCGCGAAGCGGAAGGCAGGCCTTCATCATATTCCCCCTCATCGAAGAGTCCGAGGCCCTAGAGGTGAAGGCCGCCACCCAGGAACTCCAACGCCTGAGCCAGGACGTGTTCCCCGACCTTCGTCTCGGTATGCTCCACGGCAGGATGCCGGCGCGGGAAAAGGAGCGGGTCATGGGGCAGTTCCACAACGGCGACCTAGACGTGCTCATCTCCACCCCCGTGGTCGAGGTGGGAATAGACGTGCCCAACGCATCGGTGATGATGGTGGAGTCCGCCGACCGGTTCGGCCTCGCCCAGCTCCACCAATTCCGGGGAAGGGTGGGGCGGGGAGAGCACAAGAGCTACTGCCTGCTCCTGGCCGACGACCCCTCCGAGACCGCCCGCGAGCGCCTCACCGCCATTGAGCGGATTCACGACGGCTTCCAACTTGCCGAGGTGGACCTGGAACTGCGAGGTCCCGGCGACCTCTTCGGCACCCGGCAGAGCGGCTTGCCAGACCTCCGGGTGGCCCGCCTCTCCGATAGAGACCTGCTGACCCAGGCCAGGGACGAGGCCGCTCGTCTGCTAAAGAAGCGCCCGGACCTATCGTCCCCCGACCTTCAACCCCTTGTCCGGCAGCTAAGCCGCTTTCATGGCAAGGCCACCGCCGAGATGAGCTAAAACCTTGGCCGGCGAGACCTGTCGCATAGCTTCAAAATCTCTAGTTATGGTAGCATAGCCCCTACCCCACCGAGGCCGCGAACCCCAATGCCCAACCTAGCAAGAGACCTAATCATAGCCAAACTGGAAAAGGCCCTGGAGGACGCCCGGGCCCAGCAGAGGATGCCCCTTGAGACCATGCCGGCGGTGGAGGTGGAACGGCCCACCAAGCCCGAAAACGGGGACTTCGCCACCAGCCTGCCCCTGCGCCTGGCCCGCTCTACCCGCGTGGCCCCCATGGAGATAGCCAGGACCCTGACGGAACTCATGCCCGTTGATGAGGTGGTGGAACGGGTCTGGGCGGCCCCGCCCGGATTCGTGAACTTCAACCTCCGGCAGGAATGGCTCCAAGGACAGGTCTTGGAAATCATACAGGCCGGCGAGAGCTACGGGGCCATCAAGGCCAAGAACCCTCAAAAGATTATGGTGGAGTTCGTCAGCGTCAACCCCACGGGGCCAATCCACGTTGGACATACCCGCGGCGCGGTCCTCGGCAGCGTCCTAGCGTCCATCCTGGAGGCCGCCGGCCACTCGGTGACGCGGGAGTACTACCTCAACGACGCGGGAACCCAGATGGACCTGTTCTACGCCTCCGTTTACGCCCGCTACATGGAGGCCCTGGGCAGAGATGCCCAACTGCCGGCGGGCGGGTATCAGGGGGACTACGTTATCGAGCTTGCCCGGCAAGTCCTCGACCAAGAGGGGGAGCGGTACGCCTCCCTGGAACGGGAAGAGGCCCTGAAACTCCTCGGCGACACGGCCCGGGAGCGGATGGTGAATCTCATCCGGGAAGACCTCCTCCGCTTGGGCGTGGACTTCCACGTCTGGTTCCAAGAGAGCCTCCTCTACGAGAGCGGCGAATACCGGGAGACCCTGGACCTTCTGGGCGAAGGAGGCCATCTGGCCCACCGGGAAGGCGCCCTCTGGTTCACCTCGGCGGCCCTGGGCGACGACCGCGACAACGTGGTAGTGCGGTCAAGCGGCGCGCCCACCTACTTCGCCTCCGACATGGCCTATCACCACAACAAGTTCGTGAAACGCGGCTTCGACAAGGTCATTAACATATGGGGCGCCGACCACCAGGGCCACGTGTCCCGCCTGAAGGCCGCCGTGGGAGCCATGGGCGTGGACCCGGAACGCCTAGACGTAATCATCGCCCAAATGGTCACCCTGAAGAGGGGTCGGGAGGTGGTGAAGGCATCCAAGCGGAGCGGCGACTTCGTGACCCTGCGCGAACTGGTGGACGAGGTGGGGCCCGACGCCTGCCGCTACTTCTTCCTGGCCAGGGCGCCCGGGACCCAGATGGACTTCGACCTGAAGCTGGCCGCCAAGGAGTCGTCGGAAAACCCCGTCTACTACATCCAGTACGCCCACGCCCGCATAGCCGGCGTGCTGGCAAAGGCCAAGGAGCAGGATATCGACTGGGCCAAGGCGGACGTGTCCCTCCTCGTAGACGCCCACGAACTGAACCTCATCCGCAAGATGTTGCAGCTGCCTGAACTGCTGGAGAAGATAGCCGCCACTCAGGAGCCCCACCACCTGCCCCACTACGCCTTGGAGTTGGCCACGGCCTTCCACTGGTTCTACGAAAACTGCCGCGTCCTCTCCAGCGACCCCGCCGACCGGGGCCAGACCCTGGCGCGCCTCAAACTGTTGGAGGCGGCCCAACTCGTCCTGGCCCGGACCCTCGGCCTCATGGGCATGACCGCCCCCGCGCGAATGTAAAGGAACAGGCCAATTCAATCGCCTCCCAACTGCGCCGTTATTGTCGCAGAATACGGGATGCCCTATAATTCCGGCTTAGCTACCCCTCAATCTTCAGGAGCCGCTTAGTGCAAGCGATAAACCGTGCATTCACACAGATAATCACTGGAGCTAAACAGTTCACGATCCCCGTTTTTCAGCGAGACTACAGCTGGACAGAAGAGGAATGCCGTCAGCTCTGGGACGACATCTTGCGCGCCAGCGACAACAGCGGACACTTCATGGGTTCATTCGTGTATGTGGAAGGAGATACCGGCGCGGCTTTCAGTAGTTGGCAGGTGATTGACGGCCAACAAAGGCTAACAACCCTGACCCTTCTCCTTATAGCCCTACGCGACCACATCCGTGAAAAGTCCTGGTCTGGAAACACTGAAGACAGCCCCACTGCCAGTCGCATTGATACGTACTTCCTAAGAAACAATGAAGAGACCGGAAATCGAAACCGCAAACTGGCCTTGAGACGACGCGACGACGCAACCCTGCGAGCGTTGGTTTACCACAAAAACCCGAGCGCCGAAGTGGAAAAGCCATCAGAAATGATTATGAACGCCTACCAGCGCTTCAGAGAACTGCTGAACTCCCCTCAAGCTGACCTCGATAAAGTCTATCGAGGCATCGCGCGTTTGAACTTTGTTGACGTTACACTCAAAAGATCTGAAGACAATCCCCAGCTTGTTTTCGAGAGCTTAAACTCCACAGGAGTTCGACTCACTCAAAGTGACCTGATACGCAACTATCTTCTAATGGGATTGCCGGAAAAATGTCAGACTCAGCTATACAACGACTACTGGTATAAGCTGGAGGGTATGTTTCGTAATACTGACAGTACACCCGACTCATTTCTGCGTGACTATATGGCCCTCAAACAAAAGTCCACAACTCAGACTCGCGCAGACCGGATTTATGATGAGTTCAAAAAGTTTCGGCAATCGGCGGGCGCAGAACCAACGGATGAACTCTTGAAGAATTTGGTGAGATTCGCTCGCTACTACACATCATTCCTGAAGCCCTCAACAATTCAGAATGAATCTCTTGTAGCCCCGATGACAGACGTGCGGGCGGGGGGATTTGGAAACACTCATGCAATACTAATTATGACTCTCTACGAATGTCATGAAGAACGGGAGTCGCTTACGGAACAAGATTTTATTCAATCCTTGAAGCTCATCAAAAGCTATCTTCTGCGACGCGCGGTTTTAGGTCTCCAAACGCGTGATTACTGGTCTGTTTTTGCCAGCATGTCTCATTCCATTGAGAGTAAATCTCCCTTGAAGTCACTACAAGTTATCCTGGCTCGGCGGAGTCACAACTACAGATTTCCATCAAATGATGAGTTCAGCCTAGCCATCCAGCAGAACGATTTGTACAGACTTCGCATCTGTTCCCACATACTTGAACGCTTGGAGAACGCTGAACAAAAGGAACCAAGTCCTACAAAAGAACTGTCAATTGAGCACATTATGCCGCAGGATATCGCCAAGGTCACAGAGTGGCAGCAGATGTTAGGAGCGGATTGGGAAGATGTTCACAAGACCTGGCTACACCGGTTAGGCAACCTAACGCTTACGGCTTACAACTCCAACTACTCGAACAAGCCATTCCATGAGAAGAAAGAAATTCCCGGCGGGTTTAATCAGAGCGCGGTGCGTCTTAATGAATCCGTCAGAACTCAACATGACTGGACTGTGGATGAAATGAAAGAGAGGGGGTCTACTCTGGCGAATCGCGCCCTTGAAATTTGGCCATTTCACGAGGCTGACGAAAGACTTGTTCGAGAAACCGATATCCGGGAACTGACGGAACGAGCCAAGGAGCGAGACTCGAATGATCTTCAGATGAGCGCCGATGTCCGACAACTACTAGATACTGTAAGAGAGTCTACTAAGCAATTCGACAAGGAGGTTATAGAGGTCATTGAAGGTAGATCCGTTTGCTACTACTCCCCACCTGAGTTCTTCGCGGAATTGTTGCCTATGGCCTCTTATGTCAGAATTCTACTGCCAATTCACTTTGACGAAGCGGATGACCCTGAAGAGATAGCGCGGAATGTCGAAGACTATAAGTTTTTGCCCAATGTAAGATATCGTGATTGCGGGGTATTCATAGACGCCTTTAACCAACAAGACATTACGTCCGCTATGCACATGATCAACCAAGCCTTCCGCACGGTGACATAGGCCCGGACCCTCGGCCTCATGGGCATGACCGCCCCCGCGCGGATGTAAAGGAACCGGCCAATTTCCACACAAACTCAACCCAGTCCCCACGCCAACGCCCTCTACTACGGCGACAACCTGGCGGTCATGCGGGAGCATGTGGCCGACGAGTCGGTGGACCTGATTTACCTGGACCCGCCCTTCAACTCCAACGCCAACTACAACGTGCTGTTCAGGGAGAGGTCGGGCGAGGAGTCGCCGGCGCAGATAAAGGCCTTCACCGACACCTGGGAGTGGACTCAGGAGACGGAACGCGCCTACGAACTGGACATCATCGCCAGTCCGCGTACCCCCGTGGAGGTCAAGGAGATGGTCGCGGCCTTCAGGCAGTTCGTCGGCCGGAACGCCATGATGGCCTACTTGGTGATGATGGCCCCCCGGCTGGTGGAGCTGCGCCGGGTCCTCAAGCCCACCGGCTCCATCTACCTGCACTGCGACCCGACGGCCAGCCACTACCTGAAGCTGCTCATGGACTCGGTGTTTGGAGTCAAGAACTTCAAGAATGAGATTGTCTGGAAACGCACGTCGGCTCACAGCGACTCGAAGGCCCTCGGACGCACCCATGACATCATCCTGCTCTACGCCCAAGACAGGTCAAAATTCTCCTGGAATATACAGTATCAACCCTACGACCAGGACTACATCAAGTCCCATTACCGTCACAAGACCGAAAAAGGCCGTCTCTATCGAACCGACAACCTGACGGCAACGGGACTGAGCGGCGGCGGGTATGAGTACGAATGGAACGGCGTTACGCGTGTATGGCGCGCGCCCCGCCGTACGATGGAACGATGGCAGAGGGAGGGGCGAATACACTACACGCGCAACGGTATTGCGGAGTACGTGCGTTATCTTGACGAAATGCCGGGTATGCGTCTTCAAGACGTATGGACTGACCTGCCGCCCATCAACTCACAGGCCAAAGAGCGGCTGGGCTACCCCACCCAGAAGCCCCAAGCCCTGCTGGAGCGCATCATTCAGGCGTCATCCAAGGAGGGCGACGTGGTGCTGGACCCCTTCTGTGGCTGCGGCTCCGCCGTGGCCGCCGCCGAGAAGCTGGGCCGCCGGTGGATCGGCATTGACGTCACACACCTGGCGGTGGCCCTGATTAAGAACCGCCTGAAGACCGCTTTCAGCCTGGAGCCGCGCCTCCATTACCAGGTGGTCGGCGAGCCGCTGGACGTGGGCAGCGCCCGCGCCCTGTGGGAGATGGACCCCTACCAGTTCCAGTTCTGGGCTATCTCCCTGCTGGAAGCACAACCTCGGGAGAGGCGGAAACGCGGCGCCGACCGGGGCATTGACGGGCTGCTCTACTTCATTGACGGGCCGCGGCGCAGCCCTCAGAAGGTGGTGGTCCAGGTCAAGGGCGGAAGGGTCTCCTCCCCCCACGTCCGCGACCTGCGGGGCGTGGTGGAGCGGGAGAAGGCGGCCTTGGGGCTGTTCATAACCTTGGAGGAGCCAACGCGGGAGATGCGGAGAGAGGCGAGCGGCGGCGGCCTGTTTCATTCGGTCCTGTGGAACCGCGACTACCCCAAGATACAGATTCGCTCAATCGCAGATCTGTTGGAAGGCCGTGGGTTTGAAATGCCGCCCCGCCCGTCGGCGTACCAGCCGGCCCAGCGGGTCCACCGCTCCCTGGGCGAGCAGGGCATGATGATGGAGGCCGCCATGCCCTACGCCGACGGAGCCTAGGCCAACTCCCCGCGCCGTCCCTCCTTGGCGAGGCCCCGGCGCGGCCTACAGGTCCATAACCACCTTCACAACCCTGTCCGAACGCTCCTCGTACATGGTGAAGGCCCGTTGAAGCTCATCGGCCTTCATGCGGTGGGTCACCAGTCCGGAGGGGTCCAGCCGCCCTTCAGCCACCATGCGCACCGTCTGGGTGACGTAGCGCGGCATGGTTCCCGACCGCGCGCTGGAGGTGCCTATCATAGTCAGGTCCTTGTCCCTCACCTGCTGGAAGTCGATGGCGAAAAACTCGTTGTGGGTCATGCCAAACCATATCACCGTGCCGTACTTCCCGGCCATCGTCACCGACTGGCGCACCGTCTCGTGCTCCCCCGCCGCCTCCACCACAACCTCCGGCCCCTCGCCGCCGGTCAGGTCGCGGACGGCGGCCAAGGCGTCTTCCTTGGAAGCGTTGATGGTGTGAGTGGCCCCCAGCCTGCGGGCAATGTCCAGGCGGTACTCCTCCAGGTCAACGGCTATCAGCGACCGGCAACTCATCCCGCTGAGAAAGGTGGTGAAGCTGAGGCCGATGGCCCCCTGACCCAGCACCACCACGTTCTTATCAATCACGTTGCCGATGCGACTCACTGAGTACAGGACCGTTCCCATGGGCTGGCACATTATCCAGGTGTCGAGAGAGCCGTCGTCGGGGAGGGCCACCAGGCCTGAGGGGGGAACTGCCAGGTACTCACGGAACCCGCCCTGGGCGTAGGGAAATGCTATCACCCTCTGACCGGGGTTGAACTCATCGCACCGGCTCTCCACCACCACCCCCGCGCACTCGTGGGTGGGACGGCCGGGGCGCAGCGGGTACTTCTCCTCATCAAGGACGGCGGCGAAGGGTCTGATGTCGCTGCCGCAGATAGACACCTTCTCCAAACGCACCAGGGCCTGGCCGTCCTCCAGGGTGGGGTCGGGAACGTCCACCAACTCCATGCGGCGCGGCCCCGTCAACTGTCCCGCTTTCATATCGCCTCCTGTCTCGGCCCAAAGCTGAAGATATTCTATAGGAAACGTACTGAGGTAACAATTTTGGAAGCGCGGCGCCTCACGCGGCGTCGCCGGAGCCGGAGGCCTGTGGAGCCGGGGCCTTCTCCCGGCCCGGCGTCTTGTAGGTCTGGTGGTTGAAGGCGACCACGGCCCCGGCAAGGATTATCCACACCACCACGAGGGCCGCGGCCTGAAGACCCCGGAAGTAGTAGTCCTGCGCCTCCCCCTCGCTCAGCAGGGCAATGCCCGCCGGCAGGGCCAAGCCGAGGGCCGAGGCCGCCGCCGTGGCCCCCAGCGTATGCCCCACCTGCCGCGTCGTCTCAATCATCCCGGAGGCGAATCCCCGGTGGGTCGGCGCGACGGAGTTCATAATGACGGCGTTGTTTATGGTGTTGAATATGGATGTTCCTATTGAGGCGGGAAAGAGCAGCAGGGGTATCAACCAGAAGGGCACCTGCATCGAGAACATTCCCAACAAAAAGATGCCCAAGGCTATCAACGACATTGATATGGGCCTCAAAAGCCTGGATTGATACTTGTCGTAGTACCACCCGGCCACCACGGGGATAACGAGCCCCATGCTCTGATGGGGCAGCAGGACGTAGATGACGTAGATGGGCCCGTAGCCAAACCCCTCCTCCACCAGAATCGGCACCAGGGTCATTATGGCCAGCATGGAGAGGTGGAAGGTGGTGTTGGAGAAGAGGGCCAACGAGAAGTGCCGGTTCTTGAACTGCTTGAGGTCCACGAAGGGGTGCTTCATCCTGCGCTCAACCAGAATGAAGGCCACCAGCAGGATGATGAACATCGCGTGCATGGGCAGGTGGTAGGATATGGCGTCGCTGCTGGTGAAGGACTCCTCGCCCGAATGGAGATGCAGCCCGGAGAGGATGAGGGCGGCTATGGCTCCTATAAATAGGAAGGCGCCGCCGAAGTCCACCGGCAGGTCCGCGTCGGCAGTCCGCTCCTCCTTTTGACGGAGCATAGGCAGCCCCGACCAGATGGCGATGATGCCAAGGGGGATGAAGGAGAAGAATATCGCCCGCCAGCCGATGAACTGTAGGAAGATGGCGAAGGTTATCAGGCCGATGAAGGTCCCGGCGCGGGCGGCGGTGATGGGCACCGCGAAGGCCCTGCCGCGCTCGGCCGGGGCAAAGGTGGCCGCCAGTATCACGTTGGCGTTGCCCGTGACGAGGGCCGCCCCAATGCCCTGAATCCCGCGGAAGATGAGCAGCTGGGTGAAGGTCATGGAGAATCCCGCGGCCACCGCGCCCAGGGTCGTTATCACGATTCCAAGGAAGAAGACGCGGTTGTGCCCATACCGGTCGCCCAGCTTGGCCGCCAGAAACACCGTGGCGCCGAGGGTCAGCAGTTCGGCCACCAGTATCCACGCCGCCGTCTCAACGTCGATGAGGAAGTCGTTGGCTATGCTGGGCAGCGACAGGGCCACCGGGAAGCTGGCGACCTGCACCAGCAGGAACGTGGAGCTGAGGGCCAGCAGCGTTTGACGCCTTGCCGGGGTGTCCAGCACCTCCCGGTAGTTGGAGAGAAGACTCAAGGGGCGTTCCCTCAGCGCTGAAAGTTGGGCTTGGCAACCCTGGGCTGGCGTCTATCCTGGGGGCGGCGCCGCGCCAGTCCGGAATTGGGCAGGCGATACGCCACCATCATAACCCCATAGGGGCTGAGCCACAAGGCAGACGAGGGCCGCCCGCGTCGAAAAACGGCCGCCGTCAGCCGGAGGGCGGCTGCAACCCTCCAAGAAACTCCCCCTTGGGGACCGTACTCTGGCGGCCCGTGGTCATGTCCCGCAGGGTAACGGAGCCGGCGGCCGCCTCGTCCCTGCCTATGATTATCACCTGGGGAATGCCAAGGGAGCCGGCGTTACGCATCTGGCCGCGCAGACTCCGGCCGCGGGAACCCATCGTCACCCCGGCGCCCGTGGCCCTGACCCCGTCGGCTATCTCCAAGGCCAACTCCACGCCCTCGTCACCCAAGGCCGCGATAAAGTAGCGGGGGGCCTCCTCCTCTGCAACGGCCACGCCCTGACGCTGGACGTTGAGGATGAGCCGCTCCATCCCCGTCGCGAAGCCCACCCCCGGCGTCGGACGCCCCCCCAACTGCTCCATCAGGCCATCGTAGCGGCCTCCCCCCAACAGGGTGGTCTGAGCGCCCTCCTCCGGCGGCAGGATTTCAAATACCGTGTGGGTATAGTAGTCAAGGCCTCTCACCAGACGATGATTGACCGCGTAGGGAATCTCCATAACGTCCAGGTAGCGCCGCAGGTAGTCCCAATGCTCCCGGCAGTCGGCGCAGAGATGCTCCGAAGACGCCGGGGCGTCTTCCTGCATGGGCCGGCAGGACTCCTTCTTGCAGTCCAAGAGGCGCAGCGGGTTGTTGTCCAGGCGCTGCTTGCAGTCGGCGCAGAGGCGGCCCGCGCGTTCCGAATAGTAGGCCCGCAGCTCCCTAACGTAGCCCGGCCTGCACTGGGAGTCGCCGATGCTGTTCACCAGGAGGGACACGTCCTTCAGCCCCAAATCGGCCATCAGGGCCCACGCCATGCGGACGACCTCAGCGTCCACAAGAGGGCTGCCGTCGCCCAGCACCTCCACCCCGAACTGGTGGTGCTGGCGGTAGCGCCCGGCCTGGGGGCGGTCGTACCGGAACACGGGGCAGAAGTAGTAGAGGCGCACCGGCTGGGGGAGGCTGCCCATGCCGCCCTCCATATAGGCGCGGCACACCGGGGCCGTCCCCTCGGGCCGCAGGGTGAGGGAATCGCCGCCCCGGTCGAGAAAGGAGTAGGTCTCCTTGTCAAGGATGTCGGTGCCTGCGCCCACCGACCGGGCGAACAGGCTCGAGTCCTCAAAAACCGGAGTGTCCAGCCGGCGGAACCCGTGGCGCCGGGCCAGGTCCGCCGCCTTCCCCTCGACGTGCCGCCAGTACTTCTGCTCATCGGGACGAATGTCCCTAGCGCCACGGGGCGCCCTCAACACCGTTTCACGCCTCTCTCCTCAACCGTGTGGATGGGGGAATCGAGGCCATGAACCCTCCAAGGCCCCGTCTCGACTAATGACAACAGTCAGGCTATTGGCTATTATAGATATCTGATGCTCAACCTAGCAACAACGCCCGACCTAAAAGACCTGCTAAGCCGCACGAAGGAGTACCTGCCTAAGGATAAGAACAGGCAGGTGGAGGCGGCCTACAAGTACGCCGCCCGGTGCCACAGCGGCCAGTTCCGCAACTCCGGCGGCCCCTACATTGAGCACCCGCTGAACATTGCCCTATTCCTGGCCGACCTGCACCTAGACGCCACCACCCTATCCGCCGCCCTCCTCCACGACGTGGTTGAGGACTGCGAAGTCACCTGCGAGCAGATAACCCGCGAATTCGGCGCCGACGTGTCGAAGCTGGTGGACGGCGTCACCAAGCTAACCCGCATGGAGGGGGGAGACCACAGCGACTCCCGGGGCCTTCCCACCGAAGACCGTCTGAAGGCGGAGACCCTCCGCAAAATGCTCGTGGCCATGGCGGAAGACGTCCGGGTGGTGCTCATCAAGCTGGCCGACCGGCTCCACAACATGGACACCCTGGAGGCCCTGCCTCCGGCGCGGCAAAAGGCCTTGGCCCAAGAGACCATGGACATCTACGCGCCCCTGGCCCACCGCCTCGGCATTTGGGGGATAAAGTGGCGGCTGGAAGACAGGGCCTTCCAGTGCCTGGAACCCGAAAGCTACCACCGCATATCCGACATGCTGTCCATCCGGCGGGAGGCGCGGGAGGAGTACATAGAGGAACAGTCCAAGATCCTGGCCGCCGAGCTAAAGAGCATCAAGCTGAACGCCCAGGTGGTGGGCAGGCCCAAGCACATCTACAGCATCTACCAGAAAAGCAGGAAGTACGCCGAGCAGGGCAAGGAGATGAGCGACATCTACGACCTCTACGCCCTCCGCGTCCTGGTGAAGACCAAGGCCGACTGCTACAACGCCTTGGGCGTGGCCCACAACCTGTGGCGTCCCATACCGGGCCAGTTCGACGACTACGTGGCCAATCCCAAAGAGAACCTCTACCAAGGGCTGCACACCACCGTTATGTGCAAGGGGGCCACCCCCTTGGAGGTGCAGATACGGACCTACGACATGCACCAGCTGGCCGAGTACGGCGTCGCCGCCCACTGGCGCTATAAGGAAGGCCGGGTAAGCGACCCCCAGTTCGAGCACAAGATGACCTGGATGCGGCAACTGCTGGAGTGGCAGCGGGACGTCACCGCGACGGAGGAGTTCCTCGAATCCGTCAAGACCGACATCTTCCAAGACCAGGTATTCGTGTACACCCCCCAGGGCGACATCATAGAACTGCCCGCGGGGGCCACGCCCATAGACTTCGCCTACCGCATCCACACGGAGTTGGGCCACCGGTGCATCGGCGGCAAGGTGAACGGTCGCCTCATGCCCCTGGACTACCAGCTTCAAAACGGCGACACGGTGGAGGTCCTGACCACCAAGGTGGCCCGCGGCCCCAGCCTTGACTGGCTGAACCCCAACCTGGGCTACATCCGCACGGCCAGCGCCCGGGGCAGCGTGCGGCACTGGTTCCGGCGCCAGCGTCGCAGCGCCAACATTCAGATGGGCAGGGAGCTCCTCAAGAAAGAGGCCCGGCGCCTCAACCTGAAGATAGACGAGCAGGCCATCGCATCGGCCTTCAGGATGGACAATGTTGAGGAATTCCTCATATCCCTGGCCTCCGGCGGGACCACCATCAACCAGGTCATCAACCGCCTGACCGCCGACGAGCAGAAGGAGCAGGAGCACAAGTCCCGCTCCATCCCCCTATCAAGCCCCGGCTCAGGGATAAAGGTCCTGGGCGTGGGCGACCTGCTGACCCGTATAGGCCAGTGCTGCAACCCGTTGCCCGGCGACCGGATAATCGGCTTCGTAACCCGCTCGAGGGGCGTCACCGTCCACAAGACCAGCTGCCACAGCGTCCGCAGCGAAGACGAGCGGGAGAGGCTGATAGAGGTGGAGTGGGGCAAGGAAAAGAAGCTGTACCCGGTGCGCCTAGAAATCCAGGCCCGCGACCGGGTGGGCCTCCTGCGGGACATCACCGCGCGGGTGTCGGAGGAGAAGGTGAACATCGCCGAGGTGACAACCAAAGAGAACCCCACCGGGGCCGTCATCATCTCCCTAACCCTCCACACCACCGGCCTAGACCAGTTGGGGCGCATCTTCGCCAAGCTCGACGGCGTGCGGGGGGTGGTGAGCGCCGGCAGGATTATGGGAGACACCTACGCCTCTGCCCGCAGATAGCCCTTTCATTGCGCGGGCGAAACGGGTATAATCCACTGGTTAAAGACAGGAGCAGCCGTTAGGAGGCGCCAGTGCCGTCGGAAAAGTCCATGCGCTCTTCCCTGAGGAAGCAGGCCCGAAACCAGAGCGTTAGGTCGGCCTCAAGGACCTACGTGTCCACGGCCGTCAAGGCCATAGGCAGGGAGGACGTTCCCAAAAGCGAGTCCGCCGTGAGGCAGGCCATCCGATACCTAGACAAGGCCGCCAAGCGCGGCGTCATCCACCGGAACAACGCCTCCCGTCGCAAGTCCCGACTGATGAAGCGGCTCAACACCCTATTATCCATACGGTAGGGCCGCGTCGCCAACAAGGGGGCGTTTCCAACCCCCTCCGGCATAGCTTGACAAGGAATCCCAGCAGTGATAACCTGCGCCAAGAACATAGGCGCTATGGTGGTGAACAGGACATGAGAACTAGAAAGAACCGCTTATCCGACAGACAAAAGGGGATGCTGGAGTTCATCCGCGAGTTCATGGCCGAAAACGGCCTGCCGCCCACGGTGAGGGATATTCAGTACGCCTGCGGCATAAGCTCCACCTCGGTGGTGGACTACAACCTGCGGCTGCTGCAACGCGACGGCCTCATTCGCCGCCGCCCCGACGTGGCCCGCGGCATTGAGCTTTTGGACAAGAACGGCAAGGCCGGCGGGTTCCTGCCCCAAGTGCCGGTGTTGGGCTACATCGCCGCCGGCGAACCCCTGCCCGGCCCCTCCAACGACGGCTGGACCCAGGAGCCTATCGACACCATAGAGTTGCCGCGCAACCTGACCGACTCCAAGAAGGACCTCTACGCCCTCCGCGTGAAGGGGACCTCCATGATAGACGCCTTCATAGACGATGGCGACCTGGTGCTGGTGGACCCGAGCCACGACGTGTCCAACGGAGACATGACCGTGGCCTGGCTGAAGCTGGAGCAGGAGGCCACCCTGAAACGCGTCTACCGGGAGGGGTCTAAGGTCCGGCTGCAACCCGCCAACAGCCGGATGAAGCCCATCTACACCGACGCCGCCAACGTGGAAACCCGGGGCAAGGTGGTGGCCGTGCTCCGCACCCTCTAGCCCCGCCCGCCGTCCCGAGGCTGAACGCCACCCTCAAGGGCTGACCGCCAAAAGAGGGCTGCTGGCCTCCCCTTTCCGTCATTCCCGCGCAGGCGGGAATCCATCTTTCCCTATTCCCTGCTAACGCCATCGTTTTCCTTTGACAGACCGTCGGGTTGAGGCGGCAGGCCGGGCCGGAAGTCGTGAGCGCGGCTCATAGGCCGTTTTGTGATGAAGGCTTCCTGGATTCCCGTTTTCACGGGAATGACGGGAGGGAGGGCAGGCGGGAATGACAAATGTGAGAGGGGCAGGAGTGACGGAAAGAGGGGGCGAGAATCCAGAAGCCGCCAGCGCAGAACCACCGCTCCCCAAAACAAAAATGGGCACGCGTGCCCTTCCCGCCTTCGCGGGAATGACGGGAGGGGAGGGCGCGCTCATTTGCGTTCAAGCCAAGGCGCCCCATATAATGGCCCCACAACTTCGCGGCAACGGCCGTTTTCCAATCACAGAGCCGCGCGGCACATAGGAGGAGCATTGACAGACCCCAAGACCCCCACGGCCATTGACGCGGCCAAGACCCACTTCGCCGCCATACTGGAGCAGCAGCTGGACAGGGTGGAGCGGCTGAAGCAGGACCTGGAGTGGACGGACTACAGCCAAGTGAAGCCCATCAAGATAGGCATACTGGGCGGCGACGGCATCGGCCCGTTTATATCCGCCGAGGCCCGGCGAGTCTTGGAGTATCTGCTCCGGGACGCCGTGTCGACAGGCAAGGTCGTCTTCCGAGACATTGAAGGGCTGACCATAGAGAACCGGGCCAGCCACATGCAGTCCATCCCCGACGACGTGCTGGCCGAAATCAGGGACTGCCACGTCACCCTCAAGGGTCCCACCCACACCCCGGAGAAGGGGGACGGCTGGCCCAACATAGAGAGCGCCAACGTCTCCATGCGCAAGGCCTTGGACCTCTTCGCCAACGTCCGCCCCGTGCGGATACCCCAAGAGGGCATCGACTGGACCTTCTTCCGCGAGAACACCGAGGACCTGTACGCCGTGGGCAGCCAGGGCATAAACGTCACCGAGGACCTGGCCATCGACTTCCGCGTAATCACCAGCCAGGGCTCGCGCCGGATTATCGAGGCGGCCTTCGCCCACGCCCAGCGCAACGGCAAGAGCCGCGTGACCATCGTGACCAAGGCCAACATTATCAAGACCACCGACGGCAAGTTCTTGGACATCGCCCGAAGCGTCGCCGAGAGCTACCCCGGCATTAGTTGGGACGCCTGGTATATCGACATTATGACCGCCAAGCTCCTCGACGAGGCCCGCCGCAACGAGTTCCAGGTATTCGCCCTCCCCAACCTCTACGGCGACATCATCACCGACGAGGCCGCCCAGATACAGGGCGGCGTCGGCACCGCCGGCAGCGCCAACATCGGCAAGACGTCCGCCATGTTCGAGGCCATCCACGGGAGCGCGCCCCGCATGGTCAAGGAGGGCCGCGCCCAGTACGCCGACCCCAGCTCCCTAATCCGCGCCGGCAGCATGATGTTGGACCACGTAGGCTACTCCCAGTTGTCGGCCCGCCTCAACAAGGCCCTGGACATCTGCACCCAGTACGAAAGGAAGCTGTCCATCACCGGCCGCGACACCGGGTCCTCCGGCAAGGAGTTCGGCGACTATCTCATGGAAACGGTGGAGTCCGCCGACCTGGACTCGCGCTGGGAGGGCTACGTCAACAGCTAGGAAGTTCCATCCAAACCAAAGGCCAAACCAAAACACCAAAGGAGAAGAGCCGGGAATGAGAAAGAAGGTCACGGTAGTTGGCGCGGGCAACGTGGGAGCCACGGCGGCCCAGCGCATTCACGAACTGGGCTACGCCGACGTGGTCCTGGTGGACATTGTGCAGGACCTGCCCCAGGGGAAGGCCCTCGACATGCTGGAATCCGGCCCCGTCATAGGCTCCGACGCCCTTATCACCGGCTCCAACGGCTACGAGGAAACGGCCAACTCCGACCTGGTGATTATAACCGCGGGAATCGCCCGCAGGCCCGGCATGAGCCGCGACGACCTCCTCTTGACCAACATGAAAATTATCGGCAGCGTGACCGCGGAGGTGGTGAAATACTCGCCGGACTGCCTCATCATGGTGGTGAGCAACCCGCTGGACGCCATGTGCCACCACGCCTACGAGGTCAGCGGGTTCCCCAAGAACCGGGTCTTCGGCATGGCTGGCGTACTAGACACCGCCCGCTTCAGGACCTTCATCGCCCAGGAGTTGGATGTGTCTGTGGAGGACGTTCAGGCCTACGTCTTGGGCGGGCACGGGGACGACATGGTGCCCCTGGTGCGCTACACCACCGCGGGGGGAATACCCATCACGGAGCTAATGCCCCAAGAGGCCGTGGACCGGCTGGTGACGAGAGCGCGCCAGGGCGGCGGGGAGATTGTGGCCCTCCTCAAGGCCGGCAGCGCCTACTACGCGCCCTCGGCGGCCATCGCCCAGATGACCGAGGCCATCCTTTTGGACAAGAAGCGGATCCTCCCCTGCTGCGTCTACCTGGAGGGGCAGTACGGCATTGACGGCCTCTGCATGGGCGTGCCGGTGAAGCTGGGCGGCGGCGGCGTGGAGGAGGTCATCGAAATCACCCTCACCCCGGAGGAGCAGGCCATGCTCGACAGGTCGGCCGCCAGCGTCCGCGAGTTGGTGGACGTCATGCGCAAGAACCAGGACGGCGACGCCAAGGCCGGCTGAAGGCCCAGCGCCACCCACCAACGGAGGACGCCATGCCCCATCGCAGCGGTGAAGAGACCCGCATCCTAAACAAGGCCTCCCGGTATCTGCCGGGCGGCACCCTGGGCAACGTGGCCCTCGACGCCGACCACCGCTTCATAGTCAAACGCGGCCGGGGTTCCCGGATATGGGACGTGAGCGGCAACGAGTACATCGACTATCTGATGGGTTCTGGCCCACTGGTCCTGGGCCACGCTCACCCCGCCGTGACCCAGGCCGTCAAGGATGCGGTGGAGATGGGCAGTTCCTTCTTCGCCACCAATGAGCAGGCCGTGCTCCTGGCCGAGGAGTTGGTGAAGGCTATTCCCTGCGCCGACCAGGCCCGGTTCACCACCAGCGGCACCGACGCCTGCTTCCAAGCCCTGCGTATAGCCCGGGCATTTCGCGGCCGGGACAAGGCGCTGAAATTCGAGGGCGGATTCCACGGCTCCAGCGACTACTCCCTTATGAGCAATCCGCCCCGTGCGCTGAGGGACTTTCCCCAGGCGGAGGCCAGCGCCGGCGGCATACCCAAGGCCATTGAAGACTCCATGCTGATAGCCCCCTTCAACGACGCCGCCAAGACCGTGGATATCATCGAGAAACGGCACGACGAGTTGGCCGCGGTGATTGTGGAACCCATGCAGCGGCTCCTCGCCCCCAAGCCCGGATTCCTGGAGACCTTGCGGGAGGTCACGGCTCACTACCAGGTGCCCCTCATCTTCGACGAGGTGGTAACCGGGTTCCGGCTGGCCTACGGCGGCGCCCAGGAGTACTACGGGGTGACGCCGGACCTGGCCGCGGTGGGCAAAATTATGGGCGGCGGCTTCCCCCTGGCGGCCGTGTGCGGGCGGGAGGAGATTATGGCCCTCTACGACCCGGCCATCGCGGAGCCGGGGTCCCACGTCAGTCAGATAGGAACCCTCAACGGGAACCCGGTGGCCTGCGCCGCCGGGCTGGCCACCCTGGCCGAGCTCCGGAAAGAAGGCGCTTATCGCCGGCTCCGGGACACGGGCCGGAAGCTGCGGGAGGCCCTGGAAGACCTTTGCGCCCAGGCGGAGATACCGGCCCAAACGTCGGGAGAGGACCCGGTCTTCGACATCATCTTCACCGGCGAACCCCTGTCGGACTACCGCTCCACCCTTCCCGCGGACGAGGCCATGAAGGGCCGGTTCCGCAACCTGCTCCAAGACGAGGGCGTCTTTCAAGGGCCGCAGAAGTTCTACCCCTCCCTGGCCCACACCCCCGCCGACGTGGAGCAGACCATTAACGCCTTCGCGTCGGTGGTGAGCAAGCTCCAAGGGTAAAAACGGGGCCTCCTCTCCGGCGTAACAGTCCTAGGCGCCCACCACCCCATAAGCGAGGCCTATCCCCATGCCCTACCCCTGGGCCAACGTTATTCTCCTGGTTCTGCTGGCCGTAGAGCTGGCGACGGGGATAATGGGCATGATGTCGGGGTCTTCAGACCGGGCCATCTACCTGCACGTCCACCGGGCCGGCGGCTTCGCCATTCTGGCCGTCTTCTTATGGAAGGGACGCAACGTGCTGAGAGGGCTGCGCCGCGCCGCCAAGGCAAGGGGCCGGGCCGGGAAGGGCCGCGCCGCCGTTCCCACCTGGTCAATCATCCTCATGGCCCTGCTGCTTATATCGATGGGACTGGGCTTAACGTGGAGTCACGTCGGCCCCTTCAAGTTTCAAGGCTTCAGCGGGCTGACCTGGCACGTATACGTCTCAGCCCTCCTTGCGCCCCTGCTCATCTGGCACAGCCAGGCCCACCGGTGGAGCCTGCGGCCAAAGTTCTGGGCAGAGCGGCGTTCCTTCCTCCGCGCCGGGGGGTTGGCCCTGGCCGGCCTGTTCCTCTGGCAGTTGGCGGAAGCGACCGCCGGCGCCCTCCGGCTGCGCGGGTCCGAAAGGCGGTTCACCGGCTCATACGAGGCCGCCAGCTTCTCCGGCAACGCCTTTCCCGCCACCTCCTGGATTAACGACAACCCCGCGCCGGTAGACCCTGACACGTGGAGGCTCCGGGTGACGGGACAGGTGAGCAAGGAGCTTGACGTACCCTACGACCGGGTTAGCGACTGCCAGGATGAGGTCACCGCCACCCTGGACTGCACCGGCGGTTGGAGTTCCACCCAGGTATGGCGGGGAACGCCGCTGCGGAGGGTTCTCGACCAGGCGGGGCCGCTGCCCGGGGCCGCCAGCGTCACGGTGAAGTCGGTGACGGGCTACAACCGGCGGTTCTCCATGAGCGAGGTTGACGAACTGCTGTTGGCCGCGCGGGTCGGCGACGAGACCCTATCCCACCCTCACGGCTTCCCCCTCCGGCTGGTGGCGCCGGGAAGGCGGGGCTACGAGTGGGTCAAGTGGGTCACGGCATTGGAGGTGAACGACACGGGGAAGTGGCTCCAGCCGCCCTTTCCTCTACAGTAAGCCGTCCCCAAACTCAGGCGTATAATCGGCTCTCTAGGCCGGGACCCGTATCTTGCTGAGCACCCGCTTGGCTGAGACGATGTGGCGGGAAAGGCCCATCTCCTTGGGGCTGAAGCCCATGGCCAGTCCAAGCAGCTGGGGCAGGTGGATAATCGGCATGTTGATATCCCGCTGGGACTGCTGCATGGCCTTGGGCTGGTAGCCGTCCAGGTTCAGGTGGCACAGGGGGCAGGGGGTCACCATAGCGTCGGCGCCCAGGTCCTTGGCGTCAGTGGTGTGGCGGGCCACCATGCTAACGGAGTTCTTCTCGTTGATGGTGAGGATGGGAAAGCCGCAGCACCGGGTCTTGCCGGGGAAGTCCACCACCTGAGCGCCGAGGGCCGCCATGACCCGCTCCAAGGAGTCCTCCCTCTCAGGGTAGAGCTTGAACTCCAAGGCGTCGGTGGGGCGGACGATGTAGCAGCCGTAGAAGGGGGCCACTCTCAAATTCGTCAAGGGCTGGATAACGTAGGTCTTCAGCTTCTCCATGCCCACGTCCTCTATCAGGGTCCACAGCAGATGCCTGGGCTGGGCAGTCCCGCGATATTCCAACCCCTCCTGTGCCAGGTGACCGTTGACCTTGGCCAGGTAGTCCGGGTCGTCCTTCAGCCGCTTGTTAGCCTGGCTCATCACCCCTTGGCAGGTGCTGCATATGTTCATAAGCGGCAGGCCCAACTGCTCGGCCATGGCGAAAGTGCGAGCGTTGAAGACGTCGCCCAGAAACTGGTTCTTTTCCTGAAGGACCCCGGCCCCGGTGCAGGTGGCGCCCCGCTCCTGAAGCTCATCAAGCTCAAAGCCAAGCCTATGGCAGACCTTCAGGGTGGCCGGGTACAACTCCGGGCAGCCCCCGCGGGATACACAACCTGGGAAGAAGGCGTACTTCACCCCTTGCCTCCTAAACTAGAATAGCCGACGCCGCCCCTACTCCCCTCGCTGCTGAGCCTTAACGCTCTTCACCAACTGGCGCACCTTTTTGACCCCGGGCACGGAGCGGTGGAAGATGGGCGGCATCTTGCCCCGCAAGAGGGCCCGCAGCCCCACGGGGGCCATGTTCATGAGGGCGGGAAGGTTGAAAAAGCCAAAGGTCTTGATGGGAAGGCGCAACTCGTCCAGCCGGCCGCTGTGGGTCACCGACTCCTCGAAGGCGTCGGTGTGGCGGGCGCCGTAAGTCTTATCGTAGCCGCGCTCCATGGCCCTGTCCCTCAAGGACATGATGCGGTCCATGGGGGCCACACCCTTGGGGCAGACCTCGACGCACTCGAAGCAGCGGGTGCAGTCCCAAATGCCGCTGTACTCGCTAAGGGTCGCCAGCCGGGAGCGGTCCTCGGCGTCTCGGGGGTCGGCGGCGAAACGGTAGGCCTTGGCCAGGGCCGCCGGGCCAATGAAATTCTCGTCCATCTCAAGGACGGTGCAGTCCGACACGCAGGCCCCGCACATAATGCAGGCCATGACGCCGGCCAAGTGGGTCATGTCGGAGTTGGGGGCCAGGTATTCGGCCTCCGGCTCCGGGCCTTCCGGCTGGAGCCAGGGCGACACCTGCCGCACCTTGTCCCAAAACATGGTCTGGTCCACCACCAGGTCCTTGACCACAGGCATAACGCCGGCGGGTTCCACCGTCACCTTGCCGTCCTCGCCGGCGACGTCCGACAGCTTGGTGTTGCAGGCCAGCTTGGCGTGGCCGTTGATTCGCATGGCGCAGGAGCCGCATATGGCGCTGCGACATGAGCAACGGAGGGCCAAGCTGCCGTCCACCTCCTCCCGTATCTTGATGAGGGAGTCCAGCACGCTGGCGTTCTCCTCCACCTCAAGGCCGTACTCCTGCCAGTAGGAGGGGGTTCCCCTGTCTTCCGGGTTATAGCGCCGCACTGAGACGACCACTTGCATCAGTACTTTCTCTCCTCGGGCTGCCACTTAGTGATGGTCACGGGCAGGTGGGACAGCCGGGGGCCGTCCTCCGCGCGGGTGACCAGAACGTGTTTCAGCCAGTTCTCATCATCGCGGCGGGGATAGTCGGTGCGCGAGTGGGCGCCCCGGCTCTCCTTCCGGTCCAGTCCGCTCAGGACGATGGCCTCGGCGCAGTCCAGCATGAAGCCCAACTCCAGGGTGAAAACCAGGTCGGTGTTGAAGACCCGGCCCTTGTCCTGCACGGACACCCGCTCGTACCGCTCCTTGAAGCCTTCCAGGTCCTTCAGCAGGGCCTTCATGCCCGCCTCGTCCCTGTAAACGCCGAAGCGCCTGTCCATCTCCGTGCCCAGGTCCAACCGTATCTGGGACCAACGCTCCCCGTCATCGCGGGAGAACAGGTCCTTGAAGCGGTTCTCCTCCTGAGCGGCGTAGGCCGCCACGTTAATATCCTTATATGGAATGTTCCTGGCCACCTCGGCGGCGTGATTCCCGGACCTGTGGCCGAAGACCACGGTGTCCAGCAGGGAGTTGGCCCCCAACCGGTTCCCGCCGTGGACGCTCACGTTGGCGCACTCGCCGGCGGCGTACAGGCCGGGAACGTTCGTGCTTCCATCCATATCAGTCTTTATGCCGCCCATGAGGTAGTGCATACCGGGGCGAATGGGTATAGGCTCCCTGGTTATGTCAACGCCGGCAAAGTCCAACCCAATCTCGTAGATCTGGGAGAGCCGCTCACGGATTAGCGGTTCGCCCAAGTGCCGGCAGTCCAGGAGGACACAGCCGTCGATGCCCCGTCCCGCGGCTATCTCCGTCTGCTCAGAGCGGGAAACCACGTCGCGGGAGGCAAGCTCCATCATGTTGGGGGCGTACCGCTCCATGAACCGCTCGCCGTCGCTGTTGAGGAGATGCGCCCCCTCGCCACGGGCGCCCTCGGTGATGAGAACGCCACTGCCCTTCAGCGTGGTGGGGTGGTACTGGACCATCTCCATGTCCATGAGAGGCGCGCCCGACTGGTAGGCCAAGGCGATGCCGTCGCCGGTCACGATTAGGGCGTTGGTGCTGGGTTCGAAGAGCCGCCCGAGGCCGCCGGTGCACAAAATCACCGTCTTGGCCCGTATGACGTACACCCTGCCGGTGGAAATCTCCAAGGCGGTCACGCCGCAGCACGCGCCATCCTCAATGATGAGGGAAAGGACAAACCACTCCTCATACACCCGTATGTCCGACTTCATCAGCTGCTCGTAGAGGACGTGGAGGATGGCCTGTCCCGTAAAGTCGGCCACAAAGAAGGTCCGCGCCCGCTGCTGGCCGCCGAAGGCCCTGGTTCCCAAACGCCCTTCGTCATCCCTGTTGAAAATGACGCCCATGTGCTCCAGGGAGATGAGTTCGCTGCCCGCCTCGGAGCACATGTACTCGATGGCGTCCTGGTCGCCCAGGTAGTCGCTGCCCTTGATGGTGTCGAAGGCGTGGTCCTCCCAGGTGTCGCCGCGGTCGGTGAGGGCCGCGTTGATGCCGCCCTGCGCGGCGTTGGAGTGGCTCCGCACCGGGTGGACCTTGCTAATAATCGCTACGGTGGCCCCGCTCTGGTGGGCGGCTATGGCGGCCCGCATTCCAGCCAGCCCCCCGCCGACTACCAATACATCGTGTTCAAGCAAATAACGACCTTCCCATGTATGCGTTAGTGACGAGTTATACTACCAGATGCGGGAATTGGTGACAATGCGCCTATCGCCTCAAACAGGGCCGGCGCCCTTGGCCAGGCACAGCATCAGCGACGCGATACTCTTGGCGTCCTGAATCTCCCCCGCGGCTATCATGGAGGGGATGTTCTTCAGAGGAGCCGTCACAACCTCTATGCTCTCGTCATCGTCGGGGCTGTCGGGGCCTGGCTCCAACTCCGTGGCCAGGAAGGAGTGCATCCCCTCGGCGCAAAACCCAGGGGTCATCCAGAAGAAGCCAAGGGGTTCCAGCCTGCCGGCCCGGCGGCCGGTCTCCTCCCTCAGTTCCCGCCCGGCGGCGGCCTCCGGCTCCTCGCCGGGGTCGATGGCCCCTGCGGGGATCTCCAGCAGGAACCGCTCGACGGACTTGCGATACTGGCGAACCAGAATCACGCCGCCCCTGCCGTCGAGGGGGACGATGCAAACGCTATGGCCGCCGTCGACTATCTCCCTGGTCGTGAGGCGGCCACCGGACAGGCGGACAGTGTCCACCCGCACGTGGAAGAGGCGGCCTTCGAAGACGCGGCGGCTCTCAACCGTTGGCTCTTCCCTAGAGGCGGTCACTTGCCCATCCCTACCTGCGCGGCGCTACGCATCACTAATAAAAGATGGCGCGGCCCGCGCCCATGCCGCCTTCAAAGCCCAGCCTCCGGGTCAGGTTGGCGTAGAAGTCTCGCCGGTCGCCCTCTCTCAGGAACCGGGCCTTCTTGCAGCCGCTCCGGATTCTAACCCCGTCACCCTTGGGGACCTGCTGGTTCAGGAAGCCGTCGACGCTGAGAACGGCCCCGTCGTGGGACTCCACCACCAGCTCGACGCTGGCTGAGGAGGGCAGGACTACGGCGGTGGCCAAGCCCACGTGGGGGGCCACCGGCTTGAGGACCATCTCCCTAGCGCCGGGGTCCAGGATGGGGCCGCCCGCCGACAGGTTGTAGCCGGTGCTGCCCGCCGCGGCGCTGACTATGACCGCGTCGGCGCGGTAGGAGGTGAGGAGGGCGCCATCTATAAGGGCGCGAACGCTGATGAGCCTCGGCGCCGCGCCCCTGCCCAGAACGGCGTCGTTCAAGGCGTTGCGCCAAGGGGAACCGGCCGGCTGAGCGGCGTCATCAGCGCTGAAGGCCTGGACCTTCAGCATGGAGCGTTCCTCCACCCAACCGCGCCCCTCCAAGAAGCGGGGCAGCCTCTCCAGGGCCTCGGCGGCGCGCAGCTCCGTCATAAAGCCCAGGCGCCCCATGTTGACGCCCAGCAGGGGCACGTCGTGGGCCACGGCCGCCTGCGCCGCCCGCAGGATGGTCCCATCGCCGCCCACCGTCACAATCAGATCGGTCTCCCGCAGGCGGTCGTTGGCGTGGGAGTCGTCGCCATCGACAGGCCCCATCCAAGACTCCCGGCCGGGGCCCACGGCTTCGGATATCGCCTGGGCTAAGGCCAGGGCCTTGGGGGTCTGGGGCTTGTAGAGGACGCCTACGACCCTTATGGCGTTCATGGAGATATCACGCCGTCAACCCCGCGGCGAGCCTTCGCAAAGTTCCACGCGGCAGGCGACTTAGAGGAGGGCATACGGTCCCACAAAGCTAAACTCCACGGGTTCTCGCGGGAATGACGACTGTTCAAAGGCGCCATAGCGGGAAGGGTGAACGGCCGTAGGGGAGTCTAGCACATGGGACTTGCAGGCTTCAACTTGGGCCGCCCGCCCGCCGCCGGGCCTATCTGCGTAGGGACAGCGGGTCCGCCGGCCTCAAGTGGTCGCCCACGTGGGCCTGGATGAGGTCCAGCGTGGGGAAGTCCCACTCCGACACGAAGATTATGGCCGTACCCGTCTTCCCCATGCGGGCCGTGCGCCCGATGCGATGCACGTACTCCTCCAGGTTGTCCGGCATGTCGAAGTTGATTACGTGAGATATGGCGGGAATGTCCAGCCCCCGGGCCGCCACGTTGGTGGCCACCAGCGTTCTAAGCTCCTTGGCCCGGAAGCGCCGCATCACGGCGCTTCGCTGCGCCTGGCTCATGTCGCCGTGAATGGCCTGGGCATCGTGGCCCCGGCGTCTCAAGAACGACTCCAACCGGTCAACTCCCATCCTAGTCCTGCGGAAAACCAGGGCCTGGGTTATGCGGCTCTTGTCGCGCAGCAACTCATCCAGCAGACTCGGGCGTTCCCGCTCCGACACCTCGTAATAGACCTGCTGCACCTCGTCCACCGGCTCCGCGTCTCCCCCCACCCGCACCCAGGCCGGCGACTTCAGATACCGGCTGGCCAGCCGCTTTATCGGGACCGGCATGGTGGCCGAAAACAACAGCGTCTGGCGGGAGCGGGGCGTGCGCCTGAGGATGTACTCGATATCCGGCGCGAAGCCGATGTCCAGCATCTGGTCGGCCTCGTCCAGAACCGCGATTTTCAGCCGGTCCAGCCGCACCGTGCCGCGCTCCATGTGGTCCATCAGGCGGCCCGGCGTTCCAACCACAATGTGGGCGGTCTGCTCAAGGGCCGTCAACTGGCGGCTCATGGCCTGGCCGCCGTAGATGGCGACGGTCCTGACGCCCCGGTACTGGCCTATGCGGAACAGGTCCTCTCGCACCTGCATGGCCAACTCGCGGGTGGGCGTGAGTACCAGGGCCTGAATCTCCCTGGAGGACGGGTCCAGCATCTCAACCAAGGGGATGCCGAAGGCCGCCGTTTTGCCCGTGCCCGTTTGCGCCTGGCCCACCACGTCGCGGCCAGACTGGACCAAGGGGATGACCTCCCCCTGTATGGACGTGGGTTCCTGGTAGCCCATGGACTCCAAGGCCCTCGCCGTCAGCCCTGACACCTTTATGCCGCCGAACCAACTTTCCTGGGGTTCTTGGGCCTGGGGTTCTTGGGCGGCGTCGGGCTGCCACTCCCTGCCGTTGGAGGACGGGGCCGCAACGGGCCCGCCCGTCCTTCCGCGAGGTTCTTTGGACTCGTCCGGCTGCCGCTCGCTGCCGTTGGAGGACGGGGCCGCAACGGGGCCGCCCGTCCTTCCACGAGATTCTTGGGCTTCGTTGGGCTGCCGCTCTCTGCCGTTGGAGGACGGGGCTGCAACGGGGCCGCCCGTCCTTCCACGACGACGGCGACGCCGCCTGCGGGAGGGACGCCGCTCCGCAGAGCCGGCGCCGTTCATCGACGGCTTCTCCTGTGTCCGGGCGGCGTTAGATTGCGAAGGGGTGGACTGGGAAGGGGGCTTTTCTGCCGTTTCCGTGGGCGCTAGGTTACGAATCTCCGGCCCCGTGGCCGAGGGTGTGGGGCTGGGGCTGCTTTTAGGCAGTATCCCGGTGAGCTTGCGAATTACTGGGCGAAGAATGAGATGGGCCTCCGGTAAAGTGGACTGGTGGACAAGCCCGGTATAAAGAAAGGGCGCAACACACCCTGGTGAGCGCCCCGACGTGGTTCCTGCGTTGTTTCTCTAGCACCGTCTTCTACACTAGCAACATACTACCATAACCGCTAGGGACTGTCAAAGCGCCCCCCCATCCGTCATTCCCGCGTAGGCGGGAAGGGCGCGTGCGCCCATTTTTGTTTTGGGGAGCGTTGGGGATTTCTGGATTCCCGCCCCCCTTTCAGCCATTCCCGCGCAGGCGGGAAGGGCGCGCGCGCCCACTTAAGTTTTGAAGAGCGTTGGTGATTTCTGGATTCCCGCCCCCTTTCAGCCATTCCCGCCTTTCCCATCCGTCATTCCCGCCCCCCTTTCCGTCATTCCCGCGTAGGCGGGAATCCAGGAAGGCTATATCGCTATGACAGGCCCTGACTTTAGCGAGACTGGACCCTTGCCGGGCGGACGGGTGGCGGGGGGGGGGGGGGGGGGTGGCGCTGTGGTGCGGGTTGTGCCGGCGCAACACTGGCGAGGGACGGGAGGGGATGGAGTCCCGCCTGCACGGGAATCCAGGAAGGCTACATCGCTATGACAGGCCCTGACTTTAGCGAGCCTGGACCCCCTTGCCGGGCGGACGGGTGGCGAGGGGGGTGTGGCGCTGTGGTGCGGGTTGTGCCGGCGCAACACTGGCGAGGGACGGGAGGGGATGGATTCCCGCCTTCGCGGGAATGACGGAACCGGAGAAGCGGCGCCCGGCGGCCCTTGACTGCAACCCGTCTCGCTTATAGACTCGCCTCAACCCAGCCCGCCGGCCCACCCGAACCGGGCCTCACAAGGAGTCCTCCATGATTGAACAGACCCAGATGATGCAGGTAATCCAGCGACACCGCGGCGACGCCGTGGTCGTTCCCGTAGAGCGGGCCGGCGTCGCCTGGCCCAAGGTCAGCGCCAACCCCAAGCGAGACCTTTCCCCCACCGTTATGGGCAAGGGGTCATCCTTCGCCCTTGGCGTGTGCCTGGCTCAGCCCGAGGCCAAGGTCATCGTCCTAGACGGCGACGGCAGCCTGCTGATGAACCTGGGAACCCTGGCCACCATAGGCGCAAGCCAGCCCCGCAACCTCTACCACTTTGTTTTGGAAAACGGCATGTACGCCACCACCGGCGGGCAGCCCATCCCCGGCAAAGACGTCATCTCCTTCACCGGTCTGGCCAAGGACGCGGGCTATCCGGCCACCTACGAGTTCGAAGACTTGGAGGAGTTCGCCAGCCGCGCCGAGGAGGTCTTGAATCAGACAGGCCCCGTAATGGTCTGCGTGAAGCTGGTTCCCAACCCCCGGCTCACGGGCCAACGGCCCCAGGAGATGGCCGCGCCAAGGCGGACTATCCAGGAACAGGCGAGGGACCTGCGCGGCGAGCTGACGCGGGCTTAGCCCCGCCCTACCCCTCGCCCCGCAGCTGCCGCCAGGCCTGCCGCGCCTCCTCCACGGACCCCTCCTCCTCAATGGTGGTCACGTCGCCGGGGTCCTGGTCCAGAACAACCGCCTTCAACACCCGGCGCATAATCTTGCCGCTGCGAGTCTTGGGCAGCGCCTCCACAAAGTTCAGTTCACCCACCACGGCAATGGGGCCAAGGCGTTCCCGCAAGGTCTGGAGAATCTCCCGCCGCAGGGCCTCCGACGGGCTTCGTTCGTTCTTTAGGACCACAAAGGCAGAGATGACCTCCCCCCTCACCTCGTCGGGCCGACCCGTCACCCCGGCCTCCGCCACGCCGGAATGGGTCAGCAGGGCCGACTCCACCTCAACGGCGCCAATGCGATGGGCCGCAATCTTGATAACCTCGTCGGCCCTGCCCGCAAACCACACGTAACCGTCCTCGTCCACGTAGGCCGAGTCGCCGGCGAAGTAGACCTCTTTGCCGGGAATGCGCTTCCAGTAGTCATCGCCGTACCGCTCCGGCTCCCCCCACAATGCGGGCGTCAGGCTGGGGAAGGGACGCTTGATGACCAGTATCCCCCTCTCGCCGGGGCCACACTCCACGCCATCCGGGGTCATCACCCCAACCTCCACGCCGGGCAGGGGTATCCCCGCCGAGCCGGGCTTAATGGGCAGCATCGCTATGCCGTAGGGGTTGCCAATCACCGGCCCGCCGGTCTCCGTCTGCCAGTAGTGGTCTATCACCGGCGCCCTGTCGCCTAAAGCCTCCTTTTGGAACCACTCCCAGGCCGGCGGATTCAGGGTCTCGCCGGCGCAGAACACCCGCTCCAGCAACGGCAGCTTGGAGGATGGCTTGGCCGCCTCGCCGTATCGAGTCAGCAGCCGCACCGCCGTGGGCGACGTGAAAATTCCCGTAACACCCAACTCCTCGGCGACGCGCCAGAGGGCGTCGGGGGTGGGATAGTCCATCGCGCCCTCATAGACAACGGTGGCGCACCCGTACAGCAGGGGGCCGTACACCATATAGCTGTGCCCAACAATCCAACCGATGTCGGAGGTCGCCCACCAAACGTCCTCGGGCTTCATGCCGAAGCACCAGGCCCCCATGGCGTGAACCCCCACCTGGTAGCCGCCGTGGGCGTGCACAACCAGCTTGGGCTTGGCCGTGGTGCCGGAGGTGGCAAGAATGAAGGCGGGTTCGTTGGACTCGACCGGCTCATGGCCGTCAGGCTGGCCCTCCGACCGGGCTAGGAACTCGTCCCAGGTGAGGTCCCGGCCGGGAGTCATGGGCGTCTCCCGTCCGCTCCTGGCCAGCACGACGACCCGCCCTCCGGGGACGCCCGCCGCCTCCAGGGACGCGTCGACTATTCCCTTCAAGGGTATCTCTCCCCCCTTGCGGTAGGTCACGTCGCAAGTGAAGGTCAACTTTGAGCCGCTGGCGGCTATACGTTCCCCCAAGGCCCCCGCCCCGAACCCGGCGAACACCACCGAGTGGATGGCGCCAATGCGCACGGCGGCGAGCATGAGGACCACGGACTCGGGGCAGGGCGGCATGTAGATGGTGACGCGGTCTCCCTTGCCGACGCCCAAGCCCCGCAGGGCCGCCGACGCCTGCCTTACCCGGTGATATAGCTGGGCGTAGGTGAGAACCGCCCGCTCCCCGCGCTCGTTGACGTAGATAAGGGCCGCCTGCCCGCCACGGCCGCCAAGGGCGTGGACGTCGACGCAGTTGTGCCCCAGGTTGGTTATGCCGCCGGCGTACCACCGGAAGGACGGGGACTCAGGCTGGAAGGTCTGGTCCCACCGGCGAAACCAGGGCAGCGCCTCGGCGGCCCGCTCCCAAAACCCCTCGGGATCCTCGGCCCCTTCCCGGAGCCGCCTGCTCACCAGAGGGTTGATAGCTTCCATTGTCACCACCTCGCCTCCTTGCCGTTGGCGCGCCGCGCGTTACGCAGGCCCGCGCCTATGGACACGTTGGGACGGTCCTGCGCTTGCCCCTCTGCCGGAACTCTTAGCGCGTCCCTCAGACCAAATCTTATTACCTTAGCGCCACCCTCCCGGCGGGAAGGGCCAAGGGCGATGGCCGCTCCCCTCTTTTCACCCTCGCCTCTCGTAGACCTTCGCATAATCGCAATGCCCCGAAAGCGGGAGGCCAGAAGGTCGTAAGGCCCACCTAATCGCGCTACCCCCCTCCCTTGAGGGAGATGCCATCCCCCTGCCCTCCATAGCGGGGCACGGGAATAACGGAGCCAAGGAATCCGGTCGGGTGAAGACGCCGGGGCCCCGGCGCCGGCCTATCCTATAAGGATGGCCTTGACGCTCAGTTCCACGTTCCCCTTCAATGCCTGAGAAATGGGACAGCCGTCCTTGGCCGCCTCCGCCGCCTTTGAGAAGGCCGCGATGTTGATGTTGGGCACCCACCCGCGGACCTCCAGCGCGCTGGACACCACCCGCCAACCGCCGTCCACGTTGTCAAAGGTGACCTCGGCGCTCACCTCCAGCTTTTCGGGCGGCGTTCCACCCTGGCCTAGGCCGGCGGAAAAGGCCATGGCGTAGCAACTGGCGTGAGCCGCGGCCACCAACTCCTCGGGGCTGGTGAGCCCCTCCGGCGTCTTAGTCCGAGCCGCCCACGTAACGGGCATCCCGGTGAACGCCTTGCTGGCGCTGGCGGTAACCGCCCCCTTCCCGGCGAGCAGGTCCCCGTTCCACGTAACCTCCGCACGACGAATCGCAGCCATTCAGTTCTCCTTTATCTGTTGGTGCCCCCCATATTACTACACATCCACCCGCCCCGCATCATCCTACCCGCCAGCGCCCGCCCCTTTCCCGCCTTTCCGTCATTCCCGCCTCCTTTCCGTCATTCCCGTGAAAACGGGAATCCAGTAAGGCCCCAACCCCTAACGGCCAATGTGTCGCTCTCACGCCTTCGGCCAGCCTGCCGCCTCAACCCGACGGTCTCTCAAAGGAAAACGATGGCGTTAGCAGGGAATCGGGAAAGATGGATTCCCGCCTTCGCGGGAATGACGAGGGGGGGCGTGGGAATGCAGGTGGGAGTGAGTGCGGGAATGCCAAGCGAAAGGGCGGCAGGCGGCCGGGAGCCGCCGGGCCGGTGAGAACCTAAGCAGCGCTAGGTGGGGGGTGGAATGGCCGGCCGGGCGGGGATGAGGAACCCGACGCCCCAACTCAGATGCATGGTCACCAGCACGAGGGGCAGCAGAAGGGCGGCGGGGTCGCGCCGGCGCAGGCCGATGGCCAAGGCCCCGAGGAGGGCCGCGGCGGCGTAGAGGAGTGGCAGCAGCGCGGCGGCGGCCGGCGTTAGGAACACGCCAAGGATGACCGAGGCCACTAGTCCCAACACTAGAAGGGGCGGGGCGAGATGGCGCGCCTTGAGGTTGGAGGGGTTTCGCCTCAGGACCACGGGCTTCCAACGGCCATATTCGAAGTACTGGTGGGCCAAGGCCGAGATGGCGCCGCGGGGCCGGTAGAAGACGGAGATGGCCGGGTTAAGCCATATGGTGTCGCCGCCCTTGCGCAGCCGCCAGTTCAAGTCCGAGTCCTGGCTCTTCACCAGGCAGGGGTCAAATCCCCCAACGGCCTCAAAGGCGCCGCGCCGGAACACTCCCAGGTATACGGTGTCGACGGGGCCTTCGGAGCGGCTCAGCCGGTAGCGGGCGTCGCCTGCCCCCATAGGGGTGGAGATGGCCATTCCCACCGCGCGCTCAAAGGGGGTAGAGCAGATGGGTATCTGGCGCCCGCCCACCACGGCGGCCCCGGTCCTGGTCATGGTCTGCACGGCCAGGCGGACGTAGTCCGGCGGCAGGACCGCGTGGGCGTCGCAGCGCACGATGATTTGACCGGTGGAAGCCTTGACCGCCGCGTTCAGCCCGTTGGACGCGGTGCGGTACGGGTTGGGAACCAACCGCACGTAGGGGTAATGTCGCCGGACGAGCTTGGAGGTGGCCGGGGAGTTGGAGCCGTCGGCCACTATGACCTCCATGGGGCCGCCGTAGTCCTGGGCCATAATGGAGTCGAGGGCGGCGGCGATGGAGGTCTCCGAGTTCCGGGCGGGCATGATAACCGACACAGAGGGCAGTTCCGATGTCTTTGGGGAAGCGTCCGTGGAGGGGTTTACGAATTCCATCTATACAGGACGGAAACCCCTCTGCCGGCCGCGTGGTTAGCGGCGCTGTAGGAAGCCGTGAGGGTTGGGGCCTTCAAGCTGATTGACCGTTGGGCTTGAGCATGACGATACGGCATGAATTATACCACGCCCCGCTACCGTCTAGGGCCCTTTGGCGTCGCAGTCCAGGAAATTAGCGGCGCAGGTCGGGGGGGGGGGGGGGGGGGGGTGATTTGGGTTGGGAACCAGCCGCACGTAGGGGTAATGCCGCCGGACGAGCTTGGAGGTGGCCGGGGAGTTCGAGCCGTCGGCCACTATGACCTCCATGGGGCCGCCGTAGTCCTGGGCCATGATGGAGTCGAGGGCGGCGGCGTTGTAGGAAGCCGTGAGGGCTGGGGCCTTCAAGCTGGTTGACCGTTGGGCTTGAGCATGGCTATACGGCACGAATTATACCACGCCCCGCTACCGTCTAGGGCGCTTTGGCGTCGCAGTCCGGGAAATTGGCGCCCACGGGTCGGAAGGAGGGAAACACGGCTCGATTAAATGGCCGTTCACCGGGCGCAACCTCTTCAATCGTTGACAATTGGGCCTTATACCTGCTACCGTGAAACCCTGCGGAACACGCATATACGACGTCAGGAGAATCAAAATGATGCAGGTCACCGACATAGCGATGGAGAAGATCAAGGAGGTTCTGGTGGAGGAGGGGAAGGAGGACACGCCCTTGCGGGTGATAGCCCTGCCCAACGAGCATGGCGGCGTCCAGTACATGCTGACCCTGGAGAACGACGACCAGCCGGATGACACCACGCTGGACAGGAGCGGCATCAAGTTCTTGGTGGACTCGGACAGCGCCCCCTTCTTGGAGAAGGCGACCATAGATTTCGTGGAGGACTTCACCCGGGTGGGTTTCCTCATCACCAACCCCGACTATCCGGCCGCCGGGGGATGCGGCAGCGGCGGGTGCGGCTGTGGAGCCGGCGGGGGTGGCTGTGGATGCGGCAGCGGGGGCTGCGGCAGCCACTAGGCCAAGCTAAACAACAGAGTTGAGGAAAGGGACGGCTATCAGCTGTCCCTTTCTGTCTCTTCTTATCCGCCCTTCCCGCTCAGGCGGGAGTCCATCCCCTTGGTCGGCGTGGCCGCCGACTATACCCGCGCATAACCGTCTTCCCGCCTCTTTTCGTCATTCCCGCGCAGGCGGGAATCCAGGAAGCCTTGTCCCAAGACCGAGGTTTAAACCTCAGCGTCGCACGTGTGGACGGCCACAAGGGATGTCCCTCCGTCCCGCTGCCCGCAGTGGGGTGAGCGTCCGTTCATGTGATTGGAGGAGGGAAGATGGATAAAGATGGATTCCCGCCTGCGCGGGAATGACGGGAGGCCGCCATCCCTCGTTTGGTGGTGAGCGAGGATGCCGCCCAGACCCCGCCGGCGCCAGCCGCGCTTAGGAGCCTTCGGTTATGTGCCTGTAGGCGGAGAGGGCCGCGGTGATGCCGTCGCCCACGGCGTTGCCCAGCTGCCGGTCCGAGTTCACCCTTATGTCGCCGCAGGCGTAGACGCCGGGGATAGCCGTCTCCATGGATATGTTGGTCTCTATGTGGCCGAGCTCGTCCATCGGCACGTGCCCCTTGAGAAAGCCGCTGTTGGATTCGAAGCCGATGTAGATGAAGGCCCCCGCCGTGGGGAGCTTGTACACCTCGGCGGTCTTCAGGTTCCGGACCAGGGCCGTCTCCAACTCGACGCCGCCCTGGAACTCCTCCACCACGTGGCTCCACAGAAACTCCATCTTAGGGTTGTTGAAGGAGCGCTCTTGGAGGATTCTGCTGGCGCGCAGCTGGTCGCGGCGGTGGATGACGGTGACCTTGTTCACAAGCCCCGTGAGGTAGCCGCCCTCGTCAAGGGCCGCGTCGCCGCCGCCAACGACAACAACGTCCTGGCCCCTAAAGAAGTTGCCGTCGCATACCGCGCAGTAGGACACGCCCTTGCCGGAGAGCTGGTCTTCCCCCGGCACGCCCAGCTTCTTGTGGGAACCTCCGGTGGCGATGATAACGGTCTTGCCAGCGTAGGAGGCCTCGGAGGTGTGGACCAGCTTGAGGGGCTGGTCCAGCTTCTCCACCGATAGGACCTCCTCGTATCGCATGTCGGCGCCGAACCGGCGGGTCTGCTGCTCCATGAGGGTAGAAAGCTCCGGGCCCCGGATGCCTTCGGGGAAGCCGGGGTAGTTCTCAATCATGTCGGTGACGAGGATTTGGCCGCCATAACCCAGTCGTTCCAATATGAGGGTCTTCTGCATGGCGCGGGTGGAGTATAGCCCCGCGCTGAGGGCCGCGGCGCCGCCGCCGAGAATGATAACGTCAAACTCTTCCATATGTCAGTCCTCTGCGTGTTTTTGTGACTAAGCGGGGGTCCTTCTCAAGGCTCCCCTGAAGTAGGCCGCCGTAAGTTCCAGCCCCTCGGCTAGGCCGGTCTTGGGCTGCCATCCCATGTCGCGGCCGGCCTTTGTGGAGTCGAGGATGATGCGGTGGACGTCGCCGAGCCGGGCGGGAGAGTGGACCGCCTTCTTGCGATATCTGAGAACCTTGCCCAGCATCGCGTAGATCTGGTTGATGGACGTCCCGACGCCGGAGCCTATGTTGTAGGGGCCGACAACCTCATCGTTGAGGGCCAGGATGTTCGCGTCAACCACGTCCTTCACGTAAACAAAGTCCCTCTGCTGCTCGCCGCCGCCAAAGATCCTCGGCTGTTTGTTCTCGAGGATGGCCATGCAAAAGATGGCGATGACCCCGGCCTCTCCCTGGGGGTCTTGGCGGGGGCCGTACACGTTTCCGTACCGCAGGGCGGCGTAGTTAAGGCGGTAGGTCTGGCGGTACAGCTCAAGGTACATCTCGCCAACGGACTTGCCGAGGCCGTAGGGGGATAGGGGGCGTATGGGGTGATCTTCCCTGCACGGCAGGGTGTCGGGGTTGCCGTATAGCGCGCCGCCGGTGGAGGAGAAGACCAGCTTTTCCACCCCGTGGCGCCGGGCGGCGTGCATGAGCCGCAGGGTCCCAAGGATGTTGGCCTCGGCGTCCGGTACGGGGTTTCTTATCGAGTCCCGCACGCTTATCTGGGCCGCCAGGTGAAAAACCACGTTGGGCTTTTCCCTAATGAATATCTCGTCTACCGCCGCGCTGCTAACGTCGGCGTGGTGGAAGTTGACCTCCGGCGGCAAACGCCGCAGCCGACCCGTCTTGAGGTTGTCCATCACAACAACCCGGTAGCTCGACTCGATGAGCCGGTCGACGAGGTGGGAGCCGATGAACCCTGCTCCACCCGTTACGAGAGCGGTTTTCGGGCTTACCAACCTACGCTCATGCTCCTGAGTCGCTTCACCCTTTCGGCGATGGGCGGGTGGGTCGAGAAGAGGCGCATCATCCCCTCGCCGTTGAGGAAGTTCATGGTCTGGCCGTGAAAGGGTTCGACGATGTACATGTGGGAAACGGCCTGGTTGGCCTCCATGGGAATGCGCTTCGACCAGGCGTCCAGCTTCTCCAGGCCGTTGGCCAGGGAGTACGGATCGCCGGAGGTCTTGGCCCCGGTGGCGTCGGCCTGGTACTCCCTGGTGCGCGAGATGGCGAGCCGGACCAGGGTGGCCAGCAGGGGCATGACGACGGCTAGAAGGATGAGGCCGCCGATGCCGATAAGCATCCCGTAGCCGCCTCCGCCGCCCCGGTCCCTCCCGCCGAACCCCCCGAATATGAGGGAGAACTTGGCTATCCAGGCCACCATTGCGATGGCTGAGGCAATGGTCGCCACCATGGTCATGATGAGGGTGTCCCTGTTGCCGACGTGGGCCAACTCGTGGGCAATGACGCCGCCCAGTTCGTGGCGGTCAAGCAGGCTGATTATGCCCGTCGTGGCCGCTATGGTGGCCTTCTTCGGGCTGCGCCCGGTGGCGAAGGCGTTGGGAGAGTCGTTCTCTATAATGTAGACCTTGGGCTTGGGGATGCTCGCCCGGGCGACCTGTTCGTCGACGATGGAGTGGAGTTGCGGGGCCTGCTCCGGCGTTACCTCGTGGGCCCCGGCCATGCGGAGGGCCAGCTTGTCGCTGAACCAGTAGGCGAAGAAGTTCATCCCCACGGCGAAGATGAGGGCGAAGATGAGGCCCTGAAACCCTCCGAGTATCTGCCCGACGATGAGGAGAAGTCCCCCCATAATCATCATCAGAAACCCGGTTTTGAAGGTGTTCATAGCTGTGCTGGCCTCACTCCGGAACGCGCCCTTGGCTTCGGTTTGTGAGGTAATTATACCACGGGAACGGGCGGCGTTGGAGAAGGTCGGGGATGCGGGGCCTGTTCCCTCCATAGACGGAAACACGCCAATACACGCATTGCGCGCCCTTGGCGGCCCAGAGAGGCCGGCGTTATACTGAACCTGATTTGGATCGGGAGGTGGAGTTGTGGAAGATGCGCTGCTGCCACAATGTCTAAAGTGCAACGTAGGTCAGTTGGTCCCGCTGTCGGACTACGGCAGCCAGGGGGCATCCGTTCACTACAAGGCTTGGGTCTGCACTAACCCAAGCTGCGGGTTCAACCTGAAGATTCGCAACGGCGACATCTACTTCAACGAGCCGATCGCAAGCGGGGCCTCTCACGTGCCCAAGCCCCGGTAGCCACCGGCCCCTACCGGCATTCCGCGCGCCTCCCTACCGGCATTCCCGCGAAGGCGGGAAGGGCGCGTGCGCCCATTTAGTTTTGCGGAGCGTTGGTTCTCCATTGGGCGCTTCCCGATTCCAGCCCGCCAGCCGCCGTCATTCCCTACTCTCCCTTCCCGGCATTCCGGTGCTCACTCCCACCGGCATTCCCACGCCCCCCCCACCGGCATTCCGCGCTCACTCCCACCGCCATTCCGCGCCTCCCCCATCCGTCATTCCCACGCTCACTCCCACCGGCATTCCCACGCCTCCCCCTCTCGTCATTCCCGCGAAGGCGGGAATCCATCTTCCCTCATCCCATCAGATGAACAGACCATCCACCCATTACGGATAACACCTGCGGCGATGGGGGCCTGAGGGAGGGAGCGCGTGTTGGGGCGCGGCTCCCCCCGGCGCAGCGGGGGATGGGATGGATTCCCGCCTTCGCGGGAATGACGGATGGGGGGCGCCGTCAACCCAGAACCATCGCTCTTCAAAACTAAGTGGGCGCACGCGCCCTTCCCGCCTGCGCGGGAATGACGGATGGGGCGCCACAACCCAGAACCATCGCTCTTCAAAACTAAGTGGGCGCACGCGCCCTTCCCGCCTGCGCGGGAATGACGGATGGGGCGCCACAACCCAGAACCATCGCTCTTCAAAACTAAGTGGGCGCACGCGCCCTTCCCGCCTTTGCGGGAATGACGCAAAGGAGGGCGGGAATCCAGAAAGGCCGTCAACGCAGAACCAGCGCTCTTCAAAACTAAGTGGGCGCACACGCCCTTCCCGCCTGCGCGGGAATGACGCAAAGGAGGGCGGGAATCCAGAAAGGCCGTCAACGCAGAACCAGCGTTCTTCAAAACTAAGTGGGCGCACGCGCCCTTCCCGCCTTCGCGGGAATGACGGAAAGTAGGGCAGGAATCCATCTCCCCCCATCAGATGAACAGACCATCCAACCATTACGGATAACACCTGCGGGGGGAGGGGGCGAGAGGCGCCCACAAGGGACGCTCCACGGATGGCGCGCGGCTTAGGGGGGGCGCGGGCGGCGAGCCTACGCCGTCTTGGGCCTCTTGACGAATACTATCCCCGGCTGGCCCACGTGCCGGTCCCGGAGCTCCTCAAAGGCCGCCAGCTTCTTGGGCTGGAACCCCGCCGGCCTGTCGTTGTCGTCCAGGTAGGGGTTGGGGAAGTAGGCCCGGAGCAGGGTTTCCCCGTCGTGGTTGGAGAAACGGACGTAGTACAGCAGCGGCGCGCCGTGGTCCTCCGCCTCCACGAACTGGGCCGACTCGACCTGGGCCACGTCGAGGTGCAGATGCCAGCTTTCGGACTCCACCATCGCCCACTGGCCTTGAAACTCCGGGGCGGTTTTGCCGTCGGAGTACATCTCGCTGACGCAGGGGCCGCTTCCAACAACAAAAAGCATCCTGTTTATGCGGGCCAGGTCGGCGATGAGTTGTTGGAAGGGCATGGCTGGCTCTCGACGATGGCGGGAAGGGCTACCTGTTCATCACCTCTTCCAGCCAACGATAGCTTCGTTGGAACCTGGGCAGGCCGCAAACCTGGCAGTCGTCGCGGTCCAGGGAGTGGCCCAACAGCTTGCTTTTGATGAGGCCCTTAAGGTCGGAGTGGCCGTGGTGTCGCTGCATGGTCTGAATGGCCAACCAGACCTCGGCCTTATCCGCGCCGCTGAGGTCGGTGCGGGACCTGAGGGGAACGTCGGCGGGCGCCGCCTGTTTCGCAGGGGCGGACTTCCGCCTACTCCTGAAGACGAGGAACGCCGCGGCCAGAAGCAGGACGGACGCCACGGGGGTGAGGACAACGCCCAGCAGAAGGGCGCCGGTGACCAGTAGAAGGATGCCAAAGGCGAGGCTGACGAGGCCAAGAACTGATAAGGGGATGGTTACCTTGAACATGCTTCAATTTTAGCAAAAGTCGTTAGAAGATATCTATGAGTTGCTCATAGGGTTTTCGGCGTCTCTGTAGTCGTTGGCGGGATGTCGGGTTGGCCCTGCCTGCCCTTTTCCCGTCATTCCCATCCCTCTATTCTTCATTCCCGCAAAGGCGGGAATCCATCTTCCTTCCTCTCGTGGGGCAGACGGCAGGCGTCCCTTATACGTTCCTACGGATGCCGCCGGGCCTTGAGGCGTTGGTTTTGGGATGTAAGAGGGGATGGATTCCCGCCTTTGCGGGAATGACGGAGGGGAGGGGGCGGGAATGACGGGAAGGAGGGCGGGAATTCGGAAGCCCCCAACGCAGAACCAACCCTCTTCAAAACTAAGTGGGCGCACGCGCCCTTCCCGCCTGCGCGGGAATGACGGAGGGGAGGGAGTGGGAATGACAAGCGGGAGGAAACGAAACGCCCGGCCGCGCTGAGGTGCGGAGTGGTGGTGGCAACGATAGGATTTGAACCTATGACCTAGCGCTTATGAAGCGCCCGCTCTAACCCCTGAGCTACGTTGCCACCCGGGGAGGCTCCGGCCAGCCGCCTGAACTCTCCTTGGGGTAATATAGCCAAGGCTTCCCAACGGTGTCAATCAGTTTTCCAGGGTCAGGTCCCCGCTTTGCCCGCCACGCTTGCTCACCAGCCGTATGGACTCGACCCGCATCTCCCTGTCCACCGACTTGCACATGTCGTACACAGTGAGGGCGGCCACGGCCACGGCGGTCAGGGCCTCCATCTCAACGCCGGTCTTGGCGTCGGTGGCGACGGATGCGGTAATCTCCAGGGCGCTTCCCGCCGGGTCGGGTCGCAGATCGACGGTTATGCGGTTGAGGGGCAGGGGATGACATAGGGGAATGAGCTGGGGCGTCTGTTTCGCGGCCAGGATCCCCGCCAGTCGCGCGGTGGCGAACACGTCACCCTTTTGGATTTCGCCGCCGGTGATGAGGGCCAAGGTTTCCGGGCGCATGGCCAGTGAGCCACGGGCCACAGCCTCCCGGTGGGTCGCGGGCTTATGGCCGACGTCCACCATCCGAGCGCGTCCTCGGCTGTCCAGGTGGGTTAGGCCCTCCGGGTCGCGGCGAGTTGTCATTACCGGCCCTCCCCCCGCGGTTTAGATGGGCCGGCGCTCAGATGGGCCGGCAACTCGGCCACGGTGCGGCCCTTGGCCTCCTCGAGGGCGATGAAGTTCGCCTGCTCGTTTCTCTGGTGGCCGGCGTGTCCCCGCACCCACCGCCAACGCACCCGCCGCTCCAAACTCAAGGCGTCCAACCGGTCCCACAGGTCGTTGTTTTTGTTACGCTTCCAGTTGCGGGTCATGGTCTTCACCAGGTATTGGCTGTCGCTATGAATCGTGACGGCAGAGCCGGCGGGAACAGCGTCGAGGCCCTCAATGGCGGCGAGCATCTCCATGCGGTTGTTGGTGGTGTTCTTTTCGCGGCCCGACAGGAAACGCTGGTCGCTTCCTTCCACTATAACGGCTGCCCAACCGCCGGGGCCGGGGTTTCCCAGGCAGGAACCATCGGTGTATACGTTTATCAATGTCGCTCTCCCTTGGGGATGTGCCGGCGGCCCGCTACCCGCCAATCTGATACATTTCGACCTTTTGGCGCGGGATGGACGCGATGGCGGCCCGCTCCTCGGAGTACCGGTCGGCGCGGCGGCCCCAGACGCCCGCGATGAGGTCGCGGAGGTCGGCGTCGGTGGCCCCGCTCCTCATGGGGCCTCGCAGGTCGCGCCCCGTCGCCGCGAACAGGCACGTGTACAGCTTCCCCTCGGTGGAGAGGCGGGCGCGGGCGCAGGCGCCGCAGAAGGGGTTCGACACGGAGGATATCACGCCGATTTCGCCATCGCCGTCGAGGTATCGATACCGCCGGGCCACCTCTCCGGGGTAGTTCTCCTCAAGGGGCTCAATGGGCGTCTCCGCGTTGACGCGCCGGACTATTTCCGCGGCTGGAACCACCTGATCCGCCTTCCAGCCGTTGAGGTTTCCAACATCCATGTACTCAATGAACCGCACGACGTGGCCGGAGCCTTTGAAGCGGCGGGCGAGGTCAAGAATCGTGTGGTCGTTGACGCCGCGCTGCACCACGGCGTTAATCTTGATGGGGCTGAGTCCCACGCGCTCGGCCTCCTCGATGCCCTCCAAAACGCGGTCGACGGAGACGCCCACGCCGTTCATGGCCTTGAACACCCCGTCGTCCAGCGAGTCAAGGCTCACGGTCACGCGCCGGAGGCCGGCGCGCCGCAGGTCTCCGGCCTTGTCGGCCAGGAGTACTCCGTTGGTGGTGAGGGCCAGGTCCTGAATTCCGGCCATGGGCGCCAGCATAGCCACCAGCTTCTCGAGGCCGCGGCGCGCCAGCGGCTCGCCGCCGGTGAGACGCACCTTGGCGACTCCAAAGGAGACGAAGAGGCGCGTGAGCCGGGCTATCTCCTCAAAAGTGAGTATCTCCGACCGGGGGAGGAACTTGTAGTTGTGCCCGTAGATGACGGCGGGCATACAGTAGGGACAACGGAAGTTGCAGCGGTCGGTGACGGAGACGCGCAGGTCTCGCATGGGCCTGCCGAGTTTGTCTCTGATTGGCGTCATCTGGGTTGTAATCGCGGTTGTCATGGCCTTGGGCCGGCGGCCGCAGGACTGGCTAGGCCCTCCTTTAGGCCCTCCTTTAGGATGACGAGGGCGGCCCTGGCCGCCTGCCCTCTGTGGCTTATGCGGTTCTTTTCCACGGTCGGGAGTTGGGCGGTGGTACAGACCCTGTCCGGGAGGTGAAAGACGGGGTCGTATCCAAAGCCGTTGGAACCCTCAGGCCTATATTGTATAACGCCCTCAACCACGCCCACCACCGTTTTGACCTCGCCGTTGGGCCATGCGATGGCGATGACGCACTTGAACCGCGCGGTCCGCTTCTCCCAGGGTACGCCATCAAGTTCGCGGAGCAGGAGTTCCACCCGTTGGGAGTCGGAGAAGTCGGGGGAGCCGTACCGGGCGGACAGGACCCCCGGCCTGCCGCCGAGGGCGTCCACCTCCAGCCCCGAGTCGTCGGCCAGGGTCAGCAGGCCGCTTAAAGAGGCGTAGGCGCGGGCCTTGAGGATGGCGTTTTCCTGGAAGGTTTCCCCCGTCTCCTCAACTGTTGCGGTTATGCCCGCGTCTTCCAGCGAGACGAGGTTGAGGGGCAGTCCCGCCAAGAGGTCCGAGAACTCCCGCGCCTTGCCGGGGTTCCCCGTGGCCAGCAACAGGTCCTGACGGGGAGTCGCGGGGAACCCGGCTGGAGGGGCCATTATGCGGTTATGAGGGGCGGGCTATGAGGCCCTGGCTTCGGAGGGCGCGCCCTCCCCCACGGGATATCTGCCGTTGCTGTCCCTGAAGGAGAAGCGCCGCTCCAGGCCCTCCACCGTGTCGCGGAACCCGCTGTACTCCAACTCCGAGTAGGGGAGCATGGCGGCGCCGGACCAGCCCTGGTCGCGCATGGCGAAGGCCTTGCGCTGGGCCTTGGCCCGCACCTCGTCCCAGGCCTCGTTCTCGAAGAAGTCCACGTGGGAGTCGGAGAAGCGGCCCTCCGGGTCCACGGAGAAGCCCACGCAGGAGACGAGGGGCAGGCAGTAGATGCCGGTGACGGGGGTGTTCAGGGCCACGGGCATCAGGGGCATCACGTGGGAGCCTCGGGCGTCGCCGCCAACGTAGTGGGCCTTGGCGAAGGGGGAGAGAAGCTCCTCCGGCGCCGGGAAGATGCCCTGGTTCCTAATGAGGGCCACCGGGTCGTCCTTGCCGGTGTAGGTCCCCGCTATGTTGTGAAGTCTCTGGGTGGAAACGGCCGCGGCCTCGTCCCCCGTGGCGCGGGAGGCGATGGTGTCGATGCCGAACCGCTCGTTGTCCCTGAGAAGGGAGGTTAGGTGGTAGTAGTCCTCCGGGGCGTTGAGTTCGATAATGCTGTCGCCGCGGGTGTTGTTCATGTCGATGATGCGGAAGGTGAAGCCCTTAATCATCTTGGGGAGCATGAGGCCGGCGCAGTACATGGGGTCGGCGAAGCCCAGGAAGAGGGGCAGGTTGTAGGCCCCGGGGCCGCACTTGTCGGCGGCGAACATCATGAAGGACTCGGCGGGACGGTTGGGGTTGTTGGTGGGCTCGTGGTCGAACTCCAACTCGGCGACAGCGGGCCCGGCGCCGCGGATGTTCCCCGAAGGAGCGTCCACCAGCAGGTCCTGCCCGGCGCCGTAAAGCCCGTGGCGGCTGGCCACGCCGGTGGCCTTGATGAAGGAGTTCCAAGCGAACTGGTGCACGTCCGGGCTGTCCACCCCCCTGAGGTGGGACATTAGGATGGCGATGTCGTCCCCCGTGTGGGAGACGAAGGCGTCTATGAGAAGGCCGTCGGCCACGGCGGCGGCGGCGGCCTCCTTGACCACGTCCATCATCTCCTGAGAGGGGCGCGTGTGCCCCCCAATGGAGCCAACGTCCGCCTTAAGAATGGAGAGGGTGAGTTTCATCTAGGCCTCCTATCCGGCCTTCTGAGGGCCGGGCGCGTTTGTCATTTGGTTGGAACCGGACACCCCGTCACTTTAGCAAAGTGGGGATACCTTGTCAACCGATGCTTCAAGCGTGAATACGCATTAGACATTCTATTTGCTATATGTAAGGGCGATTCGTATAAGATGGCGAAAAAGATACGATAATCGTCTACAACCCCCAGGAAGGGACGTATTCGCCGTACCGGTGGCGGAAGACGGCCATGATTTCCCCAAGGGTGGCGTAGGCCTCCACCGCGTCGATGATGGGCGGCATGAGGTTGCGCGGCTCCCCGGCGGCCCTTTCCAGGGCTTGGAGGGCCGTTTTGACTCGGCGGTTGTCCCGGCGGCGGCGCACCTCGTTAAGGCCCCGCACCTGGCGGCGTTCCCCCTCCATGTCCACCCTCAGCAGGGGGATGTCCACCGGCGCGTCGCCGGCGTAGGCGTTCACGCCCACCATCACCTGCTCCCCCCCGTCAAGCTCCCTCTGGTAGGCGTAAGACGCGTTGGCTATCTCGCCCTGTAGGTAGCCTGACTCTATGGATGGAATGACCCCGCCCAGGTCTTCAATGCGGTGGAAGTAGTCGTAGGCCCCGGCCTCAAGCCGGCCCGTTAAAGACTCCAGGTAGTAGCTGCCGCCCAAGGGGTCGACGGTTCCAGCCACGCCGGACTCCTCGGCGATTATCTGCTGGGTCCGTAGGGCCAGGAGAACCGCCTTTTCCGAGGGAAGGGCCAGGGCCTCGTCCATTGAGTTGGTGTGGAGCGACTGGCAGCCGCCGAGGACGGCCGCGATGGCCTGGAGGGTGACGCGGACGATGTTGTTTTCGGGCTGCTGGGCGGTGAGGGAGCAGCCGGCGGTCTGGGCGTGAAACCTCATCCAGAGGGACCTGGGGTTCTTGGCCCCGAACCTCTCCTTAATCTCCTGGGCCCACACCTTGCGGGCGGCCCTGAACTTGGCCACCTCTTCAAAGAAGTCGTTGTGAACGTTGAAGAAGAAGCTCAGGCGCGGCGCGAAGTCGTCAATGTCGAGACCGCGCTCCAGGCACCAGCGCACGTACTCGAAGCCGTCGGCGAGGGTGAAGGCCATCTCCTGAACGGCGGTGGAGCCGGCCTCCCGGATGTGGTATCCGCTTATGCTGATGGGGTTCCACCGCGGCAGATGTTGGGCGGCGAATTCAATGGTGTCGGTGACCAGCCGCATGGACGGCTCCGGCGGGAACACGTACTCGTTTTGGGCGGTGTACTCCTTGAGAATGTCGTTTTGGATGGTGCCGCCCAAAGAGCTTAGCGGGACGCCCCGCTTCTGCGCCGCCACGATGTACATGGCCCAGATGATGGCGGCGGGGGCGTTGATGGTCATGGAGGTGGTTATCCGGTCCAAGGGTATGCCGTCAAAGAGGGTCTCCACGTCGGCGAGGGAGGAGACGGCCACGCCGCACTTGCCGAACTCGCCGGCCGCGGCGGGGTCGTCGGTGTCGTAGCCGTAGAGGGTGGGCATGTCGAAGGCGACGCTGAGACCCGTCTGGCCGCTGTCCAGCAGGTACTTGAAGCGCTGGTTGGTCTCCTTGGCGCCCCCGAATCCCGCGAACATCCGCATGGTCCATAGCCGGCCCCGGTGACCGGTGGGATGAATCCCGCGGAGGTAGGGGAACTCGCCGGGGAACCCGGGATGGCTTTGGCCGCCGGCGTCTTCCACGCTCCGGGGGGTGTACACTCGCTCAACGGGTATGCCGGAGAGGGTCTTGAAGGAATCTTTGCGCTCGGAGATGCGCCGCGGCTCCCCGGCTGTGCGGCGGTCAGGACTCATGGAGCGCTGCGGCCTGCGGCGCCGCTTCCTTGACCTGTGGTTCCAGGCGGGAGCGCGGGATGAGGGCGTGGCGGCCGCACTTGGCGCACTGGATGCCGATGTCCGCGCCCAGCCGCGCCACCGTCCAGAGGCGGCCGCCGCAGGGGTGGGGCTTCTTCAATCGCAGGGTGTCGCCCATCTTCAGCTTGAGGGCCATCCGACGCCCTCCTTGTCCAGGGTCTCGTTGATGGCGGCCCTCAGGGCCTGGGCCGCGCCGCGGGCCTTCTTGGCGAAGTCCGGGCCCTTGGACCCGTAGAGGATTCCTCTTGAGGAGTTGATAACGGCTCCTCTGCCCCTGGAGTTTACACCAAACTTGACGGCCTTTTCCAGGTCTCCCGACTGGGCGCCGACGCCGGGGATGAGGAAGGGCATGTCCGGGCATAGCCCGCGCAGGGTCTTGAGTTCGCCGGGGTAGGTGGCGCCGGCGACGAGGCCGACGTTTTGATTCCGGTTCCAGATTTCACAGGCCTGGGCCACCCTCTGATACAGGGGCGCCCCGGAGGCGTCCGCCGCGTCCTGGAACTGGGCGGCGCCGGGGTTTGAGGAGCGGCACAGGACGAATACGCCCCTTTCGCGGCGCTCAAGGAAGGGTTGCAGCCCGTCGCGGCCCACGTAGGGGTTGACGGTGACAGCGTCGAAGTCCCAGTGGCTGAACATGGCGTTGGCGTAGGCCGCCGAGGAGCCGGCCACGTCCCCCCTCTTGGCGTCGCCGATGATGAGGACGGCGGGGTTCTGCGCGCGGATGTGGTCAACGGTGCGCTCCAAGTCCGTCAGCCCCTTCAGTCCCAGGGCCTCGTAGAAGGCCAGGTTGGGCTTGTAGGCGCACACCAGGTCCGCCGTGGCGTCGATGATGGAGCGGTTGAACCCGTAGACGCTGTCGACGGGCATGAGGTCGGGGTCAGGGTCTAGCCCCACGCATAGGAGGCTCCTGTTGGCCTGGCACGCTTTTTCCAGTTTTTGGGGAAAGGCGCTCATGGATGGCGCAAGTATACCACCGATAGCGGTGAAAGGGCGCCATTGCCACTAGCAGGACGACTAGCGCGGTCAGGAGGGCGTGGGGGAAATGGTCACGGTGACGGGGTCGCCAACGGACAGGCCCAGGCGGGCGGCGGCGCTGCCGTTCTTCAAGGCAATCTCCAAGGTGTCGCAGCTTCCGATGATGGCCAGCAAGCCATTGGCCTCGGCGTAGCTGGCGCTGAGGCCGTGGATGGTGACCCCTCCCACCTCCACCCGCGTCTCCACGGCGCCGTGGAAGAGGCCGGCGGGAAGGTCGGTTATCAGATTGCCGAACCGGTCCACGTGAAGCGTCCGTCCATGAACGCGGTTCCCGTCCCGCGTTGGAGTGGAACCGGGCAGGCGTATCAGGCTGTCAACCACCTCGCCCAGAGACGCGGGCGGCGTTCCCAAAGAGAGGTGGGCGGCCACCGGGGCGAACAGGTCCCTGCCGTGGAAGGTAGCGCTCAGGGGACTCAGCCAGTAGCGGGGGTTGTTCAGGTGGTAGGCGCGGCATCCCGGAGGCGTCGGGACGCGTCCCGCCCTTCCGGCCCCCGTCCCTGAGCCGTCGTCGAGGAGGAAGCTGAAGATGCCGTTATCCGGCCCGACAAAGCGGCCGGACGGCGTGTCCAACAGCACGGGGCGGCGGTCTGACCCAACGCCCGGGTCCACAACGGCAACGTGTATGGCGGAGGGCGGGAAGAACCGGCGGCTGTTTTCCAACAGAAAGGCCCCTTGCCTGATGTTTTGGGGCGATATCTCGTGGGTGACGTCCACGATAAGGGCGTTGGGGTTGATTCCGAGGATGACGCCCTTCACGACGCCCACGTAGGGGTCGGCGTGGCCGAAGTCGGTGGTTAGGGTGATGATGGGGCGGGAGGCGGACACAAGGGCCTGGTTATGTCAACCTCACGCTGAGGATGGATATGAAGACAAAGGCGACGACGAGTATGATGGTGAACTGGAACAGGGTCTTCTCAACCCCCCGCCGCACCCGGAAGGTGGCGCTGGCGCTGCCAAAGAGCCCGCTGCCCAACTCCCGCACCTGAAGAAGTATCACCAGAACTAATACAACGGACACCACTATCTGAATAAGGTTGAGAACGGTTTCCAATTATACTCTCCCGTTATGCTTTTGGAGGGCGCCAAGCTGCCTCTCCACCAGGTCTATGACCACAGCCGGGTTGGCCTTCCCCTTCGTAATGCGCATCACCTGCCCCACCAGAAACTTGGCGGCCGTCTCCTTGCCCCGCAGGTAGTCATCCACGGCCTTGGCGTTCTGGCTGATGGCCTGCCGCACCGACTCCTCCACCAGGTTGGAATCGGTTATCAGCGCCCAGCCGTCGTCCTGGGCTATCCGCGACGGCGGTCGGCCAGTCTCAAAGGAGTTTTGGAGGACGGTCTTGGCCAGGGTGGAACTCAGGGTCCCCGACTCTATGAGGTCGACCAGCTCCGACAGGTGGCGGGGCTTTAGCTTGGACTCCTCAATGGTGAGGCGGCCCACGTTCAGGAGGCGGGCCACGTCGCCCAACAACCAGTTGCTCAAGGCCTTGGCGCGCCGGTCAGTGGGCGCATCGCCGGCGCCTTTAGACGCCAGGGCCTCTTCAAAGAAGTCCGCCGTGGCCTTGCGGGCCGTCAGGAGGCCGGCGTCGGCGACGGGCAGGCCGTACTGGGCCGCGAACCTGTCCCTGCGCCGGGCCGGGAGCTCCGGCAGCGCGGCCCTTATCTCCTCCACCCAAGGGGCGTTGAGAACAAGCTCCGGGATGTCCGGCTCCGGGAAGTACCGGTAGTCGTGGGCGTGCTCCTTGGTGCGCTGGGAAACGGTGACGCCGCGCTCCTCCACCCAGCCGCGGGTCTCCTGGACCACCCGGCCCCCGTCGGAGACTAGGGCCTTCTGGCGCTCAACCTCGTAGGTCAGGGCATTGAAAACGGAGCGGAAGCTGTTCATGTTCTTGACCTCGGCGCGGGTCATCAGGTCTTGGCTGCCCGCGGGCCGGATGCTAACGTTGGCGTCGCAGCGGAAGCTCCCCTCCTCCATGCTGCCCGTGGTCACGTCAAGGCACTGGAGGATGGCCCGCAGGGTGGTTAGATACCGGCGGGCCTGCTCAGGCGAGCGGAGGTCGGGGCAGCTTACTATCTCCATGAGGGGGACGCCGGAGCGGTTCACGTCCACAAGGCTGTACAGCTCCCCGTCAGGCTCGCGGACGTGCTGGAGCTTGGCCACGTCTTCCTCCAGATGCACCCGCGTGACGCCGACGGGCAGCTTCCCACCGTCAATCTCTATCTCCAAGGAGCCGTCGGAGGCGATGGGCATGTCGTACTGGGATATCTGGTAGCCCTTCATCAGGTCGGGGTAGGGGTAGTTCTTGCGGTCGAACTTGGTGAGATGGGCGATGCGGCAGTTGAGGGCCAGCCCCGTGGCGATGGTGTGCTCAACGGCCTTCCTGTTGACCACGGGGAGGGAGCCGGGCATCCCAAGGCACACGGGGCAGACGGCGGAGTTGGGCGGGGCGGACTGGTAGTCGGCCCTGCAAGAGCAGAACATCTTGCTCCTGGTCTTCAACTGCGCGTGGACCTCAAGACCTATGACGGTCTCGAAGCCGCCGGGGGATGAAAGGGCCAAGCTTCCTCGCCTAGAACGGCCTTAGGCCGGTGTGGTGTGCGGGGTTAAGTATATCAGCGCTTCAGCATCGCTATCAATGAAGGGCCATACGGCTAGGCGGGAGGGCCGGGCCAAGCCTCCCGTCCAATCAGTGGGACGAAGCGGCAAGGCCCCTTGTCGAAGCTGAAGGAAACGCCCTCGCCGGTCCTCATGGCCCACACCAACTCCTGCTCCTCCGCGCCGCCGACGGGTATAATTATGCGCCCGCCCACGGCCAACTGGTCGAGGAGGGACTGGGGCAGCTTGGGGGCCGCGGCGGTGACGATGATGGCGTCGTAGGGGGCCTGCTCAGGACAGCCAAGGTCGGGGCCGGCGGCGAGGACCTGGACGTTGTGGATTTGAAGGGAGCGCAATAGGCCCTCGGCGCGGCGGGCCAGGGTATGAATCCGTTCCACGGTCACCACCCGGCCCCGGGGGACGAGGTGGGAAAGGATGGCCGCCTGGTATCCGCTGCCCGTGCCCACCTCGAGGACGGTGTCCGTGGGGGATAGCCGGAGGGCGGCGGTCATGAGGGCGACGATGAAGGGCTGAGAGATGGTCTGGCCCTGGCCGATGGGAAGCGGCGCGTCCTCATAGGCGGCGGAACGGTGGTCGGGGGGCACGAACATCTCCCTATGCGTCTGCTCCATAGCCCGCATGACCCTTTCGTTCCCGACTTCACGCCTCAGCTTACGAAAGAGGGCGGCTTTTGCGTCCCTTAAGCTCTTTCCCATGACGGCTGTTCCTAGCGTTGACTTTAGTATAGCGCGCACGGATAGGCAAGGGCCGCCGGGCGGGGAGCCCCCAGCGCAGAACCAACGCTCCCTAAACCAAAAATGGGCGCACGCGCCCTTCCCGCGCAGGCGGGAATCCATCCCCTTACTCTCCCAAAACCAACACGCCAAGTCCCAGGGCCACCGGTCGAGACGTCTACCAGGGACACCCCGGTCTCTCCCTCCCAACGAGGGATTGAGACCTAGGTCGGCCTGGTCGTAACGCGACCGGCTCTTACCGGCCATTCGCGCCGTTGCGCGGTTCCCTTCGGGTAACGGAGGGGGATGGATTCCCGCCTACGCGGGAATGACGAGAGGAGAGGCGGGAGTGACGGAAAGCGGGGGGGCGGGAATGACGGGAGGGGGGCGGGAGAGGGCGCGCCGGGGATGTCAAGGGCCGCGGCGGCGGGCGGTTGGGGGCGGGGGGCGCGTTTGGTACAATTGAGGGGTCAACCACGGCGGCAATCCGTTTGGAGGGGAGCGCCCATGGCCTCCTACTACCCCGTTTTCCTCAACCTGAAGGGCCGGGCCTGCGTCGTCATCGGCGGCGGGCGGGTGGCCGAGGGCAAGGTGCGGAATCTAACCAAGCACGACTGCTCCGTAACGGTGGTCAGCCCCCGGGTGACACCCGCCATCGGCCGATGGGCCTCCCAAGGGCGGATAGCCTGGCTTCAACGGCCATACCGGGAGGGCGACCTGAAGGGGGCCTTCCTCGCCATCGCCGCCACCAACGACAACGAGGTTAACCGCGTCATCGCCGAGGAGGCCGAACGGGAGAAGGCCCTCCTGAACGTGGTCGACTACCCGCCCCTTTGCGCCTTCATCGCCCCCGCCATCGTTGAGCGCGGCCCCGTGACCATCGCCATATCCACAAGCGGGGCAAGCCCGGCCCTGGCGCGAAAGCTGAGGGAGACCTTGGAGGGAAGCGAGTTGGTGCAGTACGCCGACCTGGCCGGCGTCCTTTCCAAGGCCCGCAGGGAGGTGAAGCGGCGCGGTCTGGTAGTCCCGCCGGACCGGTGGCAGGAGCACATTACCATGGAGCTTGTGGAGATGGCGCGGGATGGCCGCGAAGCCGAGGCCCTGGAGCTTATCGTGTCGCGCCTGGCAGAGGGAAAGGAGGCGCCGTGAAGCCTCTGGTCGTTGGGACTCGGGGGAGCAGGCTGGCCCTCATTCAGACCCAGGAGGTGGTGGAGCGGCTGAAGGAGCGGCATCCGGGCCTCGAGTTCAGGGTGAAGGCCCTTCGAACGGGCGGCGACAGGTTCCCGGAGGCCCCCATCCGCAGCCTGGGCCTCGGCGTATTCGTCAAGGAGATAGAGGAGGCCCTCCTCCGTGGCGAGGTGGACATGGCCGTCCACAGCCTGAAGGACCTGACCACCGCCCTGCCTGAGGGACTGTCCATCGGCGCCGTCGGCGAGCGTCTGGACGCCAGGGACGTCCTCATCAACCGGTGGGGCCTCGCCATGGACGCCCTGCCGCCCGGGGCCAGGATAGGCGCCAGCAGTCCCCGGCGCGTGGCCCAACTCAACCGGTGGTCCCCCCGGTCCCAGACGCTCTCCATACGCGGCAACGTGGATACCAGGGTGGCCAAGGCCGGCGGGCCGGACTACGACGGGATTGTCGTGGCCGCCGCCGGGGTCATTCGCCTGGGACTGGCCGACCGGGTGTCGGAGTATCTGCCCACGGACCGGTTCGTCCCGGCCCCGGGCCAAGGCGCCCTGGCAGTGGAGATACGCGTGGACGACTACCAAGCGGCGTCCATCCTGATGTCCGTAGACCACGGCCCCACGCGCCGGGCGGTCACGGCGGAGAGGGCCTTTTTGGAGCGGTTGGGCGGGGGGTGCAGCGACGCGGCGGCGGCCTACGCCCGGGTGAGCGGCGACACCATGGTTATTACGGTCTTCGTAGCCTCGCCGGACGGGGGCCAGGTCTACGTCGCCAAGGCCCATGGGAGGGCCGGCAACCCTCACGAGGTGGCTATGGAGGCCCATCAGCGTCTCATCGAACGGGGGGCCGCCGCGATTATGTCAACCGGGCGGGAGGAATGATCGCGCCTGTGGGCAGGGTGTACCTGGTGGGGGCGGGGCCGGGGGAGCCGGGGCTCATCACCGTCAAGGGGCTGGAACGCCTCCGCGAAGCCGACGTCATCGTATACGACAGGCTGGTGGACCGCCGGCTGCTCAAGGAATCTAAGCAGAGCGCGGAGCTGGTTTACGCCGGGAAGGACCCCGGTTCCAACGAAACGAGGCAGCGGAACATCTACACCCTTATGATTGACGCGGCCAGGGAGGGTAAGCGGGTGGTGCGGCTGAAGGGGGGAGACCCCTTTGTGTTTGGACGCGGGGGAGAGGAGGCGCAGGTGCTGGCCATGGCTGAGATACCCTTCGAGGTCGTGCCCGGAGTCACCTCGGCGGTGGCGGCCCCGGCCTACGCCGGCATACCCTTGACCCACCGCGAAGCTGCGTCATCTTTCACGGTGGTCAGCGCCGTGGAGGACCCGGATAAGGGGCCGCCGGCGACGCGCTGGGACGCCTTGGCGAGAACGGGCGGGACCCTGGTCATCCTCATGGGCTGGGCCGCGCTGCCAACGGTGACGGCGCGGCTCGCGCGGGAAGGAATGAGGCCGTCCACCCCCGCGGCCGTGGTGCAGTGGGGCACGGAGCCGCGGCAGCGAACGGTGACGGGTACCTTGGCGAATATCGCCGAGCGGTGCCTGGAAGCCGGCCTGGGGCCGCCGGTGGTGGTGGTCATAGGCCCGGTGGCGCGGCTCCGCCGGGAGATCCGCTGGTTTGAGGACGCGCCACTGTTCGGCAAACGGGCGCTGGTGACCCGCTCTAGACCCCAGGCGTCGTCCCTCAGCCGCCTGCTTTCGGAGGAGGGGGCCTGTCCAGTGGAGGTCCCGGCCATAAGAATCGCGCCGCCGGAGGATTGGTCGGACCTGGACAAGGCCATCGACAGGCTGGCGAGCTACCGGTGGGCGGCCTTCACCAGCGTCAACGGGGTGGACGCATTCTTTCAACGGATGGCGGCCAAGGGGCTGGACGCCCGGGCCCTGTCGGGGGCGCGCGTGTGCGCCATCGGCCCTGCCACAGCGTCGGCCCTGGTGTCCCGCGGCATACGGCCAGACTTCGTTCCCTCCCAGTACACGTCCAGAGGCCTGACGGAGGGCTTCAGGGACGCCGGCTCCAACGGTTCCACGGTCCTAATGCCCCGCGCGGACATCGCCCCCGACAACGCGGCGGCGGAGCTTCGGAGCCTGGGTTTTGCGGTGGACCAGCCCATCGCCTACCGCACCCTAACCCCCGAGGGGTCCCGCGAAAAGGCTCAGGCGGCCCTGGCTCGTGGTAAGATAGACGTTGTGACATTCACCAGTTCATCAACGGTGCGAAATCTGGTAAATCTCTTGGATGGAAACACGGGCCTGCTGGACGGCCCCTTGATAGCCTGCATCGGCCCGGTGACGGCTCAGACGGCGCGGGAGATGGGCCTCAGCGTTGGCGTGGTGGCGCGCCATCACACCGTCAAGGGGCTGGTGGAGGCCCTAAAGTCCCACTTCGCGCCCCACGAGGGGGGGTAGGAAGGAATGTCCGGCTTCCCGGCGACCCGGCTGCGGAGACTTCGAGAGGGGGAACCCCTGCGGAGGCTCCTCAGGGAGACGCGGCTGACGGCCTCGGACTTCATCTACCCCATATTTGTCACCCACGGCAGGGACCTGCGCGAGCCGGTGGGGCCTATGCCCGGCGCGTATCACCTGTCCCTAGACCACCTCTTGGCCGAGGTCACGGAGGTGGCGGGACTGGGGATTCCCGGCGTCCTGCTCTTTGGGCTGCCCGCGCAGAAGGACCCCTTAGGCTCCGAGGCCTACGACGACCACGGGATTATTCAGGAGGCCATACGGGTTATCAAGCAGGCCATCCCCGACCTCCTGGTCATCACCGACGTTTGCCTCTGCCAGTACACGAGCCACGGCCATTGCGGGGTTCTGGAGGATGGACGCGTTCAGAACGACGCCACGGTGGAACTGTACGCCCGCACGGCCCTGTCCCACGCCGAGGCCGGGGCCGACGTGGTGGCCCCCTCCGGGATGATGGACGGCCAGGTAAGGGGTGTCCGCACGGCCCTGGACGGCGGCGGCTTCCAACGCGTGCCCATCATGGCCTACGCCGCCAAGCACGCCTCCGCCTTCTACGGCCCCTTCCGGGTGGCGGCGGCCTCGGCTCCTCAGCAGGGGGACCGCCGCAGCTACCAGTTGGACCCCGCCAACGGGCGCGTGGCCCTGCGCGAAATCGAACTCGACATCCGGGAGGGCGCGGACATCGTGATGGTGAAGCCCGCCCTCGCCTACCTGGACGTTATCGCCCGGGCCAGGGAGCGGTTCGACCATCCCATAGCGGCCTACAACGTGAGCGGCGAGTATTCCCTCATCAAGGCGGCGGCGGCCAACGGGTGGGTGAACGAGCGGGAGGCGGCCCTGGAGGTCCTGACAGGAATACGCAGGGCCGGGGCCGACGTTATCATTACGTACCACGCCAAGGACGCGGCCCGCTGGCTGTCGGACCGGAGATGAGGGTTGGCCGCGGCGTCTAGGAGGGGTAGACCAACTCCCCGCCGGTGGTCTGGCGCGACGGCTGCCGCACCGGCGAGACGCCCTTGCTCTTCCAGAAGGTTTCGGCAACCTCAAGAACGGCGGTGAGCAGCCCGTTGGCGGCGGCGACGTTGCGGTGCACGCGGGCCTCCGAGGCCGCTTTCATGGCCTTCCAAAAGGTGTCGTGCAGGTTGGGGAACTGCTCCAAGTGCTCTGGCTTGAAGTAGTCGCCCCAGAGGATGCGGAGTTCCTGCTTGGCGAGCTCGGCGTGATGCTCCTTGACGGCGGTCATCCGAGCTATCTTGTGGGAGTATATGGCGGACTGGTCTTGGGTGGCGTCGGGGCCCGGCTTCTCCAACTCGTTAATGAGGACGGACATCCTGACCACGGTGTGGGCCGCTATCTGCGCCAAATGGGGGTCGTATATCCCGCAGGGAACGTCGCAATGGGCGTGGGCGGTCTTGACGGGCAGGAGCCTGCTGGCTAGGCCGGCTATGGGTCGTGAAAGAGACATGTTTTCTCCTCTCGGTGAGACTGGTTGACAGGGCAGGAGTATACTGCAAAACGGCGTGGCTGCCAACGGGTCGGATGATTGCATGAAGGCAGGCTCTCTAGTGACGCGAATTCCAGGGGTCAGGACGGCCGCCGCCCTCCTCACGTCCGGACGCTACAGGGTTGAGGGTTCCAGCATGGAGCCGGCCTACCCCGCCGGCCACTGCTTCCTGGTGGACCGCTTGACCTACCGGAGGAGGGGGCCGGCGCGGGGGGAGGTGGTGGTCTTCACCCACCCCGGCCTTGATGGGAAGGCCCTGATGAAGCGGGTGGTCGGGCTGCCCGGCGAGAGGGTCCAAATTGCCGGCGGCCGGACGTTCATAGACGGGGTGGCCCTGACGGAGCCGCTAGTTGAAGCCACGGACGGCGTCGGCCCGGCGGAGGGTCTGGAGTGGGGGCTGGGGCCGGACGAGTGGTTTGTGCTGGGGGACCGCCGCGGCGACAGCTTGGACAGCCGCCGGCTGGGCCCGGTTCGAAGGGAGTGGCTGGTGGGCAGGGTGTGGCTGCGGTGGTGGCCCCCCTTTTGAGCGGGGGGGCACGCGTGCCCATTTTTGTTTTGGAGAGCGGTGATTCTGCGCTGGCGGCTCTTGGCGGCGCCTCCCCTCTCCCATCCGTCATTCCCGCGCAGGCGGGAATCCAGGAACCTTTCATCCCAAGACCTACGCTTCGACCTCAGCGTCGCCAGTGAAGGGCGCCCTCCGGACTTCTACCCGTAGGGGTTTGGAGGATGTTCATCTGATGCGAGGAGGAAAGGAGGGGGAGGAAAGATGGATTCCCGTTTTCACGGGAATGACGGAAAGGGGGGCGGCGCCCGGCAGCCCGGCAGCCCTCCACCGCCCCTCCCTCCAGGCTCCTTTGCGGCCTCTTTACGGGCGAGGCGCTGAAAAAGGGCTGTTGGGGCGCTAGAATGGGGTTGGCACAGGGCCAAGGCCACAAGTTTAAGAAGGTGTAAATGGCGCAGGACAACATTGTCATACGGGGGGCCAGCCAGCACAACCTGAAGCACATAGACCTGGTCATACCCAGGGACAAGCTGGTGGTCATCACCGGGGTTTCCGGCTCGGGGAAAAGCTCCCTGGCCTTCGATACCATCTACGCCGAGGGACAACGCCGGTACGTTGAGTCGCTGTCGGCCTACGCGCGGCAGTTCCTGGGGCGGATGGACAAGCCCGACGTGGAGTACATCGAGGGCCTTTCGCCGGCCATATCCATAGACCAGAAGGGCGTGTCCCACAACCCCCGTTCCACGGTGGGAACGGTGACGGAGATCTACGACTACCTGCGGCTCCTGTTCGCCCGCGCGGGCAGGCCCCACTGCCCCAAGTGCGGCGAGCCGGTGGCCAGACAGACCGTCCAACAGATAGTGGACTCCATCCTCGGCCTCCCCACCGGGAGCCGCGTAATGATACTGGCCCCCAAGATCCGCCGCCGCAAGGGGGAACACAGGAAGGTCTTCAGCGAGGCGCGCAAGGCCGGGTTCGCCCGGGTGCGGGTGAACGGCCAGGTGATGCGGATGGAGGAAACGGACGCCCTGAGCCTGGACAAACGCAAGTGGCACTATATCGAACTGGCCGTGGACCGCCTGTCCATTGAGGAGGACACGGAGATGGGGCGGGTCACCGACTCGGTGGAGACGGCCCTGCGGGAGGGCGACGGGGTGGTCCTGGCGGCGGTTGAGGGCGGCGAGGATATAGAATTCTCGGAGCGGTTCGCCTGCGTGAGATGCGGCGCCGGGCTGCCGGAGATCGAGCCGCGCACCTTCAGCTTCAACAGCCCTCACGGGGCCTGCGCCGCCTGCACCGGGTTGGGGTACAAGCTGGAGGTGGACCCGGAACTGGTCCTCGCCAACAAAGACATCAGCTTGAGCGAGGGGGCCATTCTGCCCTGGTCCAGGGCCGGGTCATCCAGCCCCGTGTACGGCAGCCTGCTGGAATCGGTGGCGCGCAGCTACAAGTTCTCCACCAAGGCCCCCATACGGGAGCTTCCCGGCTGGGCCATCAACATCGTCCTATACGGCAACGACGGCAAGTCCGTGACCATGCGGCACACCACCCACCGCGGGCGGGTGTACAGTTGGCAGACCAACTTCGAGGGGGTGATTCCCAACCTGGAGCGGCGGTTCCGCAACACCGACTCCGACTACATCCGTAGCGAGATTGAGCGGTACATGGCCGCGAGGCCGTGCCAGTCCTGCCAGGGGCGCCGCCTCCGCGCCGAGGCCCTGGCGGTGAAGGTGGACGACCGGGGGATTATGGAGGTTAGCGGTATGCCGGTGACCCAGGCCCTCCACTGGGCCAACCGGTTGAGCGGCGGCCCGTCGAGCAACGGCGCGTCGGCGGCCCTGTCGGCCCGGGAGCGGGCCATATCCCAACCCATCCTCAAGGAGATATTCACCCGCCTACAGTTCTTGGAGAACATCGGCCTGGGGTATCTCACCCTGGACCGTTCCGCCCGCACCCTCTCCGGCGGGGAGGCCCAGAGGATACGGCTGGCCACCCAGATAGGCTCCGGCCTGACGGGGGTCCTCTACGTCTGCGACGAGCCGACCATCGGCCTGCACCCCTTCGACGACAACCGCCTGATAGGGACCCTGAACCACCTCAGGGACTTGGGCAACACGGTCATCGTGGTGGAGCACGACGAGGCCGTCATGCGGGCGGCCAACCACATTATAGACCTGGGACCCGGCGCGGGAGAGCATGGCGGCTCCGTGGTGGCCGCCGGCAGCATCGGCGACATCATGTCATCCGACGCGTCTCTCACGGGGCTGTACCTGAGCGGGAGGAAACGCATTCCCGCCCCCGAAACCCGGCGCAAGGGGAACGGCAAGGCCTTGGAGGTGCGGGGCGCCGAGGAGAACAATCTCCAAAACATCAACGTGAAGTTCCCCCTGGGACGGCTGGTCTGCGTGACCGGGGTATCCGGGTCGGGGAAGAGCACGCTGGTGTACGAGATTCTGTACAAGCGGCTGGCCCAGGCCATGAACAGGGCCAAGGACAGGCCGGGCAGGCACGACAGGGTGCTGGGCATGGAGCATCTGGACAAGGTGGTGAACATCGACCAGTCGCCCATCGGCCGCACGCCCCGGAGCAACCCCGCCACCTACACGGGGACCTTCACGCCCATCCGGGAGCTGTTCGCAACCCTCCCGGAGTCGCGGGCGCGGGGCTACAAGCCGGGCCGCTTCTCCTTCAACGTCAAGGGGGGAAGGTGCGAGGCCTGCCAGGGCGAGGGGTACATGCACGTTGAGATGCAGTTCCTGCCCGACGTCACCGTCCCCTGCGAGACCTGCAAGGGGCAGCGCTACAACCGCGAGGCCCTGGAGATACGTTACCGGGACATGACCATCGCCGACGTGCTGGCCATGACGGTGTACACGGCCTTGGACTTCTTCCAAAACATACCCAAGATAAGGAACAAGCTACAGACCATGCGAGACGTGGGCCTGGGCTATATCAAGCTGGGCCAACCCGCCACCACCCTATCGGGGGGAGAGGCCCAACGGGTGAAGCTGTCCACCGAGCTTTCCCGCCGCGCCACCGGCAAGACCCTGTATCTGCTGGACGAACCAACGACGGGACTATCCTTTGAGGACTGCGCCGCGCTGCTCAAGGTGCTGCACCGGCTGGTGGACTCCGGGAACTCCATCATCCTGATAGAGCATCACCTGGACATGATTAAGAACGCCGACTGGATTATCGACATGGGGCCGGGGCCGGCGGGCAAGGGCGGCCGGGTGGTGGCCAAGGGAACGCCGGAGTCGGTGGCGCGGGTGGAGGAGTCCCACACCGGGCGGTATCTAAAGGACGTGCTGAAGGCCGCCACGGGCCGGACGGCGGTGGCGGCGGACTAGCGCGCGGACGGCGGTGAGCGGGCAAGACCACCATAGGAAAGGAAAGCGTATGACGACTCAGAAGCGGGTGGGAGTCGCCATAGCGGCGGCAGACGCGGCGGAGGCCCTGGCCAGGATACAGCGCGCGGAGGAGTTGGGGGTGGCGGCGGTCTGGATGGCCACGGGCGGGGCGCGCATGGACGCGTTGACCCTGTTCGCGGCCGCCGCGGTGAAGACCAGCGCCGTTCTGCTGGGAACGTCCATCATTCCCACCTGGCCCCGGCACCCCATCGCCGTGGCCCAGCAGGCGCAGGTCGTGGCTCGGCTGAGCGGCGGCCGCTTCCGCCTTGGAGTCGGGCCTAGCCACAAGGAGGGGATGGTCCACGGATTCGGCGCCGACTTCCGCGCGCCCCTGGGTCATCTGAGGGAGTACGTCCGCGTCCTGAAGGCCCTGCTGCAACGGGGGAAGGTTGACCTGGCCGGGCGGCATTACACGGCCCGCGGGGAGATAGAGGAGCCGTCGCCCGTGCCGGTGATGGCCGCGGCCCTGCGGCGGCGCTCCTACCATCTGTGCGGAGCCGAGGCCGACGGGGCCATTAGCTGGGTGTGCCCGGCCAAGCACCTCCGCGACACGGCCCTGCCGGCCATGGAGTCGGGGGCCGCGGAGGCGGGCAGGCCCACGCCGCCCCTCATCGCCCACGCCCCGGTGGCCCTGTGCGACGACGTGGATGAGGCGCGGCAAGGGGTGCGGGAGCAGATGGGCATGTACGTCCGTATGCCCTTCTACGCGCGTATGTTCGCCGACGCGGGGTTCCCCGAAGCCGCCCAAGGAACATGGAGCGACGCCATGATCGACGCAGTGGCCGTCTACGGCGCCGAGGAGCAGGTCAGGGAGAAGCTGCGGCGGCTCTTTTCCTACGGCGCGACGGAGATAATCGCCTCCCCGGTGCTAACCGGGCCGAACCCGGAGGCGTCGTGGGAGCGGACCGTCGCGGCCCTGGGCAGGGCGTCAGACCTCGCCTAAGCGTAACCGCCGCCGCACCGCACTCCGTGTAGGAGCATCCCTTGTAGGCGGCCACCGGCTCCCTCTCTCCGCCCCTAGATTACCGCCTTTCTTTCCCGTCATTCCCGTGAAAACGGGAATCCAGGAACCCAACAAAGCAGAACCAACGCTCTTCAAAACTAAGTGGGCACACGTGCCCTTCCCGCGCAGGCGGGAATCCATCTTTCCCCTCCAACCATATGGACGAACGCCCAAGCTCTGCGGGCAGCGGGGCCGCCCTCTACATAGACACGTGCAATTTGTAGTAAAATACCCGTGGGATGTGGTAAATTCCGATAAGGGCGAGAACACTTAGAGCGGGTAGATGAAGAAATGATCTCATTCGGCGCGATTATACTTTCGCTTACGCTGGCTCTGGCCCTTGTGGGTGGAAGCAGTGCGGCTATCGCCGGGAGCAGCGACAATATCCCGGAGAACGCGGCCCTGGTTGTTCGCGTGCCCACCGCCCTGAATGACGACGACCCTGGGGATGGCGACGACGATGACGACGATACGCCAACTCCCACCGACGACGATGGCATTGACACCCCATACACGGACTATGACGGGTTCAACACTCCCCCCACCGACGGAGACGGCATCGACACGCCGACTCCCACCGACAACGATGGCATTGACACCCCATACACGGATTACGACGGGTTCAACACTCCCCCCACCGACGGGGACGGCATCGACACGCCGACTCCCACGGACAACGATGGCATTGACACCCCGTACACGGACTACGACGGATTCAATACTCCGCCCACCGATGGCGACGGTATAGACACGCCGACTCCCACTGACAACGATGGCATTGACACTCCGTACACGGACTACGACGGGTTCAACACTCCCCCCACCGATGGGGACGGCATCGACACGCCGACTCCCACCGACAACGATGGTATTGACACTCCGTACACGGACTATGACGGGTTCAACACTCCGCCCACCGACGGCGACGACTTCGATACGCCGACTCCCACGGACAGCGACAGCGTTGACACCCCGGCTCCCGCAGACAGCGTTGACACCCCGGCTCCCGCAGACAGCGTTGACACCCCGGCTCCCACCGACAGCGTTGACACCCCGGCTCCCACCGACAGCGCTGACACGCCGGCTTCCGCCGACAGCGCTGACACGCCGGCTTCCGCCGACAGCGACGGGTCCGACAGTGATGACGATAGCGACTAGCGGTGATGAATTCCTGCTTACGACGCCATCTCTATACCCGGAGGTCGACTTTCCTGAAGACTCCGGCTTAGATGACTTGCAGAAGCTCTTCGAGCCGGAGTGGATATGGCAATCGTATTGCAGACGGTTCGGAAGGCCAACCGCTGACCCTCGTCGGATTCACATTCGCCAATTCTCCCACAGCCCGGGCAGGGCTGCCATCGTCAGCTATGAGATGGAATGGCGGGCTGACGAATACATCCCCTCACAGCCCTTAGCCATTAGGGTCGAGCGTGGCAAGCCTGTCGAGTTGTTGCGATACCCGGAAGACAGCCGCCTGCCGGGACTGAACAGAGCAGCCCATCCGGAAACCGCCCTTGAACTCATGCACAGGCATATCTTTGCTATTCGCCCCCGACGCGTGGGCGTCGAACTGATTCGCTACAGACCCACCAGCCGCGCCGTTCTGCGTCACAAATCTGGGAGAGTTAGATTCTACGCCAGAGTCATGCGGCCCAATGCAGTCCCCCCGTTGCTGAAGGCCCAAGAGCTAATCGGACATTCCGGTTTCGTTGTGCCGCGGCTTGCCGGCTGTTGGGCGGAGGGCGGCGTCGTATGGTTCTCGGAAATACCCGGCAAGAATCTGCGGCAGAACATACGCAGGGGCATAACGCCGGACCCCTCGCTGCTTCTTGATGGGCTCCAGACCCTGTGGAGCGCGTCGCCCGAACAGCCCGGAGGCCGGCCATTCAACCTGTCGGGGGCATATGAGAGGGCCAAACGCAGCTTTCGGCACAACGCGCGCGACAACATCGCCGCTCTACGCAACCTCAACGACGCTACGAAGTCCCTTGACCCCTTCGTCCGCTCCTGGCGGCCCACCTGCATCGCGCATAACGACTTCTACGACGACCAGATGTTAGTCCTGAGAGACGGCAGAATTGCGCTCGTTGACTTTGAGGAAGCTGGACCAGGCGATCCGATGCTGGACGTTGGCAACTTCCTAGCGCATCTGCGATGGGCGTTCCTCTTTGGACGCAAGAGAAGCGCCGACGGAAGCGGCGCGTTCTACCAGCAATTTCGGAACGCCGCCCTGGACCGTTTTCGATGGAGCGAAGAAGAACTTCGCTTTCGTGAAGCCGTCTGTCTGTTCAGGATATGCACTAACACAATTCGCCGCCCACAAAAGGACTGGCGCAGCGGGTTGGAAGCCGGTCTGTCGCTGGTAAACGAGACCTTGGGCTGAACGCGGCGAGGCCCCCCCCGGGCCGTTAGGCTAGGACGTTGTAGCTGTACTTGGAGGTGAGCAGGTCCTCCTCTTGGAAGCGGCTCATCCTGAAGGGCGAAACATCCAGGGAGGCGCTCTCGCCGTGGGCCATCATCTCGGCCATGCAGAGGCCTATCATGGGGGAGAGCTTAAAGCCGTGGCCGCTGAACCCCACGGCGCAGTAGAGGCCCTCCACGCCCTCCACCCGGTCCATGATGGGGTGCCAGTCGGGGGTGACGGTGAAGAGGCCCGACCAGCCGCCCCTGAAGTAGCCGCCGGCCATGTCGGGCATCCGGCGGGCCAGCTTGGGGATGACGTCGGCCACGGTGTCGGGGTCCACCCCCTCGTTGTACCCCCCCACGTCGGCGGGGTCCTCGCCGGCGGCCACCACGGTGAAGTCGCCGGAGTGGGGGCGTATCATTATGCCCTGGGTTATGTCTCCCACGATGGGATGGGTTGGAACCAGCCTGTCCGGCCTGCGCACCATGACCGCCTGGTGCCGGACTGCCTCCAGGGGCAGGTCGACGCCCAGGGGACTGACCAGCCGCCGGGACCAGGGCCCCGCCGCGACCAGGACCCGTGGCGTGTGTATCACGTCGCCGCCGGCGGTGGTCACCGACCGCACCCTGCCGCCGCCGACCCCTATGCTCACGACCTCGGCGCCCGTGGTCAGCCGCGCCCCCGCGTCGCAGGCGCGCTGGGCGTACCCCACGGTGACCAGGTACGGGTCTGCCATGCCCGACTGGGGTTCGTAGGCGACGGCCTCCGACTCGTCCACCCGCAGCATGGGGGCCAACTCCCCCACCTCATCCTTTGACACCGCGCGGGCGTCTATGCCCAAGCCCCGCTGCATGGCCAGGTTCTCCTCCATCGCCCCCCGGTCCGACGGGTCGACTATGAGGAAGTAGCCGGTGTTCACGTACCCGGAGGGGTGGCCGACTTCATCCGGGAAGTCTCGGAAGGCCCGCAGGCTCCTCCACGCCATGATGGAGGTGATGGGGTTGGAGTAGTGCATTCTCAGGATGGCCAGGGAGCGGCCGGTGGAGCCGGAGCCAAGGACGTTCTGCTCCAGCAGGGCCGTGTCCCGCATTCCGAGGGCGGCCAGATGATGCAGGACGCTGCATCCCATGACGCCGCCGCCTATGATGACCGCCTCCGCGCTAGTTTTCATGGGGCATTCGCCAAAGGGGGGAATACCGGCTGTGCAACGCTTTCATCACCGGGCGCTCTCATGGGATGTCATCACTGTTCGAAGCCCCGCAGGTTGACCCTGCGCAACCACGGCCATTATATTTTACCGGCGGCGGCGGGACAAGGACTCCGTGAATCCACCAAGGGGGTTAGCGACATGGGCGCGCCAACAGACACCACCGGCATGGACCCCAAAGGGCTGGAACGGGTGAAGGCCCTGTTTCAGGAGCAGATCGACCAGGGGCTGCACCCCGGGGCGGCCATGGCCGTCTATCGCAGGGACAAGCTGGTCCTGGACATCTACGGCGGCATGGCCGACGCGGAGGCCAAGCGGCCGGTGACCGGCGACACCCTCTTCGTCATATTCTCGTCCACCAAACCCCTGGCCGCCTTCTGCTGGCACCTCCTTTGGGAGAGCGGCCGCCTGGAACTGGGCGACCGGATAGCCGACCACTGGCCCGAGTTCGCGCAGTCGGGCAAGGGCGGGGTGACGGCGCGCCACGTCCTCACCCACACCGGCGGGTTCCCCGACACCCCGCCGGAGCTGACGCCGCCGATGATGCTCAACTGGGAACGGGCGGTCAGGGCCATTGAGGAAGCGCCGTTGAGGTTCCAGCCGGGAGAGGTCATCGCCTACCACTCACTGAACTTCGGCTGGGTCGTGGGCGAGGTGGTCAGGCGGGTGGACGGCAGGCCCATCAGCCGGTTCCTCCGCGAAGAGGTGACGGGGCCTTTGGGAATGGATGACTTCTACCTTGGCCTTCCTCCCAAAGAGGGGGGGCGGGTGGCCAAGCTGTACGCCATGGAGGACTGCGAAGTCCCGGAGGCCGTGGGGCTTTTCAACCAGCCGGCCGTGCACCAGGCGGTGATACCGGCGGCCAACGGCATAAGCTCTGCCCGCGACCTGGCCCGCTTCTACGCCATGCTGGCCATGGGTGGAAGTTTGGACGGTCGGGAAATCGTGCGCTCGGGGCTGGTCAAGAGCCTGGCCGCCCTCCAGCGACAGGGTGAGGACGCCCTGTCGGGCGACGCGGTGAAGCTGGGCCTGGGTTTCGCCATCGACGACCCCCGGATGGGGACTCAAAGGGGGTCGGGCAGATACAACCACAGCATCGGGCACAGCGGCCTGGGCAGCAGCATCGGCTGGGTGGACCTGGATAGCCGCCTGTCGGTGGCCATCATCACCAACGGCGTGCGGGGGGATGCGTCCAACATCGAGCGAATGAGGGCCTTGTCGGAGGCCGCGCGGGACGCCTGCCTCTAGCCCGGCGGCTAGATTTTGGGTGGAAGGGTGCGGCCGCCGCCGTCCACTATCACCGTTGAGCCGCTGACGTAGGCAGACTCGTCGGAGGCCAGGTAGAGGATGGCGTTGGCGATGTCATCCGGACTCCCGACGCGCCCCATGGGATGAGCGGCGGCAATTTCCTCAAGTCCCTTGGCGCTCTGGCTGCTGCCCCTGGCCTGGGGCGTGTCAACGGTGCCCGGGGCTATGCAGTTGACCCTAACGCCCTTGGAGGTGTACTGGCTGGCGGCGCCAAGGGTTAGGTGTATCACCCCCGCCTTGCTGACGGCGTAGGGCAGGGAGCGGGCGTAGGCGGCGAGGCCGGCCATGGATGATATGTTTATGATGGAGCCGCCGCCGCCCTTTATCATGGCGGGAATGGCCGCCTTGCAGCAGAGGAACAGGCCGCGTAGGTTGGTGTTCATCATCAGGTCCCAGTCCCGCTCGTCAATCTCCGCCAAGGGAGGCGCGAGGACCAGGACCCCGGCGGCGTTGACCAAAACGTCCAGCCGGTGAAACCGGGCCACGGCGGCGTCCACCATGGCCTGGACCTGGGGGGTCTTGGAAACGTCAGCCTGCACGGATGCGGCGTCGGGCGTTATCGCCAGGGCCTCGGCCAGCGTCTCCTTCAAGGCCGTGACGTTGCGGTCGGCTATCATCACCTTGGCGCCCTCCCGGGCGAACCGCAAAACGGCGGCGCGGCCTATCCCGGAGGCCCCGCCGGTGACCAGGGCGACCTTGCCCGCCAGCCGCTCAGCCAAGGCAGCCGCTTATCAGGCTGTTCAGGCGGTCAGTAACGGCGGCGTAGTCCCGCGGCTCCACGGGCACGGGCAAACGCTCCAACTCGTCCCTCAGCGCGCCCTTCAGCGTACCGGCCTCGCGCGGCGAAAGGCCCCACTGTTCCACCAGGTCGTCGGGGCTCCAGAGGGCTATTTGGCGGAAGCCGTAGTCCTCCACGGCCCGCTTGGCTATCTCCGTCAAGTTGTTCATGGCCCTTCCTTACTGTGGACTAGCTCCTGCGCCCCGACGTCCTGGCGCCGCCATCCACCACGTAGGTGGCTCCGCTCACAAAGGACGCCTCGTCGGAGGCCAGGAATAGGATGGCGTTGGATATCTCCTCCGGGCGGCCTATGCGCCCCATGGGATGCTCGGCGGCGACGGCGGCCAGCAGGTCGGCGCTCTGGCTGCTGCCCCTGGCCTGGGGCGTGTCTACGGGGCCAGGGACTATGCAGTTAACCCGGATGCCTTGGGGGGTGTACTGCCCCGAGATGACGGAGGTCAGGTGGATGACTCCGGCCTTGCTTATGTTGTAGGGGAGGGAACGGGTCCAGGCGTCAAGCCCCGCCGAGGAGGAGATGTTGACTATGGAGCCGCCGCCGCCCTTGAGCATGGCGGGAATGGCCGCCTTGCAGCAGAAGAAGGTCCCCTTGAGGTTGGTGTCCATAATCAGGTCCCACTGCCGCTCCTCCACGTCGATGAGGGGCGGGGTGAGCATTAGAATGGCGGCCAGGTTCACGAGAACGTCCACCCGGCCGAACCGTTCCACGGTGGCGTCGACCATGTTTTGGACCTGGCCCCACTTGGAAACGTCCACCGCCACGACCTCGGCGTCCGGGGTGATGTCCCGGACCATGGCGAGGGTCTCGTCGGAGGCGGCGCGGTTGCGGTCGGCAATCATCACCTTGGCGCCCTCCTGGGCGAACCGCAAGGCCGTGGTCCTGCCCATGCCGGTGGCCCCGCCGGCCAAAATCGCCACCTTTCCAGCTAATCTATCGCCCATGCGTCGGGTTCTCCTATGGATGTGTGAGGGTCTTGGCCATTATATGGCGGCCACGGCCCGGCGGCAAGCGGGGGGGATGCCGTCATTCCCGCGCAGGCGGGAAGGGCGCGTGCGCCCACTTCTGTTTTGAAGAGGGCTGATTCTGCGCTGGCGGCTCTTGGCTGCGCCTCCCCTCTCCTATCCGTCATTCCCGTCTTTTCTTATCCGTCATTCCCGTGAAAACGGGAATCCAGGAAGGTCCCATCGCAAAACCAACGCCCCGAACTCCGGCCTCAACCCACCGGCATTCCGGCGCCCTCTTATCCGTCATTCCCGCGCAGGCGGGAAGCCGGAGCTTCCAACGCAGAACCAACCCTCTTCAAAACTTAAATGGGCACACGTGCCCTTCCCGCGCAGGCGGGAATCCATCCCCCCTTCATCCCAAGACCGACGCTCCGCAAAACCAAAATGGGCGCGCGTGCCCTTCCCGCGTAGGCGGGAATCCATCTTCTCTCCTCCTACTATACGAACGCGAACCGCCCAACCATTACGGATAACCACGGCGGGGAGAGGGCCAGAAGGCGTGAGAGCGACACATTGGCCGTTAGGGGTTGGGGCCTTCCTGGATTCCCGTTTTCACGGGAATGACGGAGTGGGGAGATGCGCCGCGGCCCATGGCGTTGGTCCTGCGACGTGGCGGGGGATGGATTCCCGCCTTCGCGGGAATGACGGAAAGGAGGGGCGGCGGGAATGACGGATGGGGCGGCGGCCGGGTTACGGCTCTTTGAGGGCGGGGATGACCTTGGTTCCCCACAGCTCTATGGAGCGCATCACGTCGGCGTGGGGCATGGGGCCTTCGTGCCCGTAAATCAGGATGTGCCCGGCCTTCAGCTCGTCCCGGATGCCCCTCAGCTTGCGGATGACGGTGTCGGGGTTCCCGACGATGAGGTTGTCCATCTCGATAAGCTGGTCGTAGGTCCAGCCGCCGAAGCCGGGTTGGACGCGGTTCGAGGCTATCTTGGCGGCGTCGCGGCTCCGGTAGCCGGGCGGGTCGGCGTGTTCCTCTATGGACTTGAAGCGGTACTTCTCGTTCCACATGAAGTGCTTGCCCATCTCGTAGGCCCGCTCGTCGGTGTCGGCCACAAAGGCGCGCACCAGGTATCCGTACTGCTCCGGCCCCGTGTCGAACCCGGCGGCTTGGGCCGTCTCGTGATACAGTTGGTTGGTCTTAACGGCCACGTCGAGAAGGCTTCCCAAGCTCATGTAGGCGTAGCCGCGCTCGGCGGCCCAAACGACGCTCTCCACGCTGGAGGTGCCGGGATACCAGATGGGCGGGTGGGGCTTCTGGATGGGCTTCATCCACGGGTTGACTATGCGGTTGTGGAAGTGCTTGCCTTCCCACCGGAAGGGGCCGTCGGACGTCCACGTCTTGATGATGAGGTCGTGGGCCTCCTGGAACCGCTCCATGTTGTCGGCGGGGTTGACGTTGGCCTGGATGCTTTCCACCGGGGTGCCCCGGACGAACCCCGATATGACCCTGCCGCCGGATATGACGTCCACCATGGCTATCTCCTCGGCGATGCGCACCGGGTTGTCGGTGACCGGTATGACGTTGCCGAGGATGGCTATCTTGCAGCGGCTGGTGACCATTGCTATGGCCGTGGCGTCGATGTTGGCCGATGGCTTCATGCACCACCAAGCGTTATGGTGCTCGTTGGTCATAATGCCGTCGAAGCCCACCTCGTCGGCGCGGGCGTACTGCTCATGGTATTGGCTGTAGAGCCGGTGGGCCTTCACCGGGTCGAAGAACCTGTTGCTGAGGGTGAAGTAAGACTCCCTCTGATGCTCGGCGAGCTCCTCCTCGGAGGTGTGGCTGTAGGGCTGCTCCGTGAACCAGTAGACCTGTACCGACATGGGGGCCTCCTTTGGCGAGGGTGGCGAGGGCTAGGCGGGCTGAGGGTCTGAGAGGAAGGGAATGACCGCGTCTAGAAACTCCCGCGGCTTCTCCACCTGGGGAATGTGGCCGCAGCGGTCTATGACGCGGAGCCGGGAGTTGGGGATGGCCTGGCCGTAGGCTTCGGCGCACTCCACGGGGGCGATGGCGTCCTCCCTGCCCCAGACAACCAGGGTGGGGGCGCGGACCTTGGTCAGGTAGTGGGGCAGGTTTGGGTTGTGCATGTAGGGCTGCCAGCACCAACGGGCCGCGGTCTCCCGGTTGCGCCGCTCCACGTCGGCCTCGGCCCGGGTCATCTCCCTGCCGTAGGTCTCATCGTAGTTTGGAACCTGAGCCGTGTCGAAGAAGCGCAGCTTGCTCACGTCATCCCTCGACACGTTGAAGAGTTCGGCTATGCGGCCGTTACCGGGCTTGACGCCCACCGCGGCGACGAGGACCAGGCGGTCCAGACGCGCCGGGGCCATGGCCGCCATCTCGGCGGCTATCCACCCGCCCATAGAGAAGCCCATGAGGGAGAACCGGTCCAGGCCCATCTCGTCAACCAGGCCGAGGTAGAAGTGGGAGACGGCCACGATGGAATCTATCCACGGCGGCCTAGACGACCCGTCGAAGCCGGGGTGGGATGGCGCGTAGACGGTGAACCGCTCGGCCAAGGCGTGATGATAAGGCGTGAAGCCGGGGTTCCCGCCGGCCCCGTGGAGGACCAGCAGGGGCGGGCCGTTGCCCGCTTTAAGCATCTGAAGGTCGACCCCCGCGTAGCTCAAGACCTCTTCCGTGTGACTTTGGGTCATCGCTCTCTCCCGTCGTCGCTCATCCTATTCTAACCCCACAAGTCAGGACACGGCCTCTTTGAAGCGGCGAATGGCGTCTATATGCTGCTCCGGCGAGGTGAACCCGGCGTTCATGGTGTTGAAGGTGACGTGGGTGGCCCCGTAGGACTTCCACTGGGCCAGATATCCGGCCCAGTCGTCGGGGGAACCTTCAGCCGCCTGAATAGGCCCCTCGACGCCAATAGCCGCGGGGTCGCGGCCCGCCTCCCGGGCGTGCTGGCGTATCGTTTCGATGCGGTCGCGGAAGGAGTCGTTAAGGCCCGTGTTGCGGGTGGTGGCTATCCAGCCGTCGCCAATGGTCCCGATGCGCCGGAGGACCTGCTCGGAGCCGCCGCCGAACCAGATGGGTATGGGACGCTGCGCCGGCAGGGGGTTGAGGCCGGCGTGGGTGACGCGGTGCCACTTCCCCTTGAAGTCGATAACCTCCTTGGTCCACAACTCCCTCAGTAGGGCTATCTGCTCCTCGCTGCGGCGTCCGCGGTCGCGGAAGTTCTCGCCCAAGGCTTCATACTCCACGTGGTTCCAACCGATGCCGATGCCCAAGCGCAGACGCCCGCCGGTGAGCACGTCCACCTCGGCGGCCTGCTTGGCCACCAACACGGTCTGACGCTGGGGGAGAATTATTATGCCGGTGGTTAGCCCTATGCGCTTGGTGAGGCCCGCGAGATAGCCGAAGAGGACAAAGGGCTCGTGGAACTGGTCCTCCAGCCTGTAGGCGCCACCCCAGTTGGGATAGTGGCCCGCGTCGGCCCCCAGCACGTGGTCGTAGGCCAGGAGGTGGTCGTATCCCAGGGACTCCGCCGCCTGAGCGTACTCCTTCACCGCTCCCGGGTCCGCTCCAATCTCCGTTTGGGGAAACACCACGCCCAGCTTCATAAACGCCTCCTAGTTCGGGGTTCGTTAGCGCAAGTATCCTTCTATAAGGATTCCATGTCAACGGCAGGGAGGCGGACTGGGCCATACGGATTCCATGTCAACGGCAGGGGGGCAGGATGGGCCATACGGATTCCATGTCAACGGCAAGCGGCAGGATGGGCCATAAGGATTCCATGTCAACGGCAAGGGGGCAGGATGGGCCGTTTCCCCAAGCGACGGGGGCCGTTGGGAGAAAGCGCCGCCGTATGGGTGTATAATGGGCGCCAAAGACGAGAGCTAGGAAGTGAGCATGACCACAAGGCGCGTAGAGATACGATATCCGGCCACCGAGATTGACCGGAAGTGGCAGGAACGGTGGGAACGGGATGGCGTCCACCGGGCCAAGGACGACGACCCCCGCCCCAAGTGGTACGAACTGACCATGTACCCCTACCCGTCGGGGGACCTGCACGTTGGCCACTGGTACGCCATGGCCCCCGCCGACTGCCACGCCCGGTTCCGGCGAATGCAGGGCTACAACGTGATGCATCCCATGGGGTTCGACGCCTTCGGCCTGCCGGCGGAGAACGCGGCCATAAGCCGGGGCATCCATCCCCAGTCGTGGACCATGGGCAACATAGACAACATGCGGCGGCAGCTGCGCTCAATGGGGCCTATGTACGACTGGGAGCGGGAGATAATTTGCTGCCTGCCGGAGTATTACCGGTGGAACCAGTGGCTCTTCCTACAGCTATACAAGAAGGGCCTGGCCTACCGCGCCGAGGCCCCGGTGGTCTGGTGCCCGTCGTGCCAAACGGTCCTGGCCAACGAACAGGTGGTTAACGGGGGATGCGAGCGGTGCGACGCCCCGGTGAGCCGCCGCGCCCTCCAACAGTGGTTCTTCCGCATCACCGACTACGCCGAGGAGCTGCTGGACTTTAGCGGCCTCACCGACTGGCCGGAGAAGATTCTAACCATGCAGCGGAACTGGATAGGCCGCAGCGAAGGGGTGGACATTGCCTTCGACATCTCCCATTGCGGCCTCGCCGAGGGGGAGCTCCGCACCTTTACAACCCGGATAGACACCATCTACGGCGTCACCTTCATGGCCCTGGCCCCGGAGCATCCACTGGTGGAAGGCCTCGCCGCCCCGGAGCGGCGGGCCGAGGTCCTGGCCTACGTGGAGAAGACCAAACGCCAGACGGAGATTGAGCGGATGTCCACGGAAAGGGACAAGACCGGCGTTCCCCTCGGTTCCTACGCCGTCAACCCGACCAACGGCGAACGGGTCCCCCTCTTCATCGCCGACTACGTGCTGACCACCTACGGCTCCGGCGCGGTGATGGGGGTGCCGGCCCACGACCAGCGGGACTACGAGTTCGCTAAAGAGCACGGCCTGCCCATTAGAACGGTTATCAGCCCCGCCGGCGCGGAGTGGAGGGAACCAAGGGCGTTCACCGGCCAGGGGGTGATGACCAATTCCAACCGCTTCAACGGAATGGCCAGCGCCGACGCCATAGAGTCCATCGCCGACCTCATAGAGGAGCGGGGTTGGGGGGAAAGGGCGGTGGCCTATCGCGTTAGGGACTGGCTCATCTCCCGGCAAAGGTACTGGGGCACCCCCATACCCATAATCTATTGCGACGACTGCGGCGCCACGCCCGTTCCGGAGGAGGACCTGCCCGTCCTGCTGCCGCCCAACGCCGAGTTCAGGCCCACCGGGGAGTCGCCCTTGGCGGCAAGCCCGGAGTTCGTGCAGGCCGCGTGTCCCTCCTGCCAGGGCGAGGGCCGGCGCGAGACGGACACCATGGACACCTTTGTGGACTCGTCTTGGTACATGTTCCGGTTCACCAGCCCCAGGCACGAGGGCGGGCCATTCGACATGTCCCTGGCCGAGGAGTGGCTGCCCGTGGACCAGTACACCGGCGGGGCCGAGCACGCCGTTATGCACCTGCTCTACGCCCGCTTTTTCACCAAGGCCCTGAGGGACATGGGGTTGTTGAAGTTCGGCGAACCCTTCCTGCGGCTCTTCAACCAGGGGATTATCATCGCCAGCGGCGCCAAGATGAGCAAGTCCCGGGGCAACGTCATCAACCCCGACGACTACGTGAAGGTCCTCGGGGCCGACGCGGTGCGGGCCTACCTGATGTTCCTCGGCCCTTGGGACCAGGGCGGCGACTGGACGGACACCGGCATAAACGGCATAGCCCGGTGGATGAACCGCGTCTGGGACCTCCTACAACGGGACCCCGCCCAACTGCCCGAACGGGTGGAGGATGGCGGCGGCCCGGCCCAGACCCGGCGCAAGCTCCACCAGACCATCGAGAAGGTGCACACTGACCTGGACCGGTTCAAGTTCAACACGGCCATCGCCGCCCTCATGGAGCTCACCAACCACCTCTCCCAGGCGTGGGACAGGGGGGAGGTGGAGGCCGGGCAGTGGCGGGAATGCGTGGAGAAGTTCCTGCTGATGCTGGCGCCCCTGGCCCCCCACGTCGCGGAGGAGTTGTGGGAACGGGCCGGCCACGGCTACAGCATCCACAACCGCGCGTTCCCCAAGTGGGACCCGGCCCTGACCGTTGAGGAGACGGTGACCCTGGTGGTGCAGGTGAACGGGCGGCTCAGAGACCGGTTGGAGGCCCCCGCCGTCGCGTCCGAGGAGGCGGTGAAGGAGATGGCCTTGGCCAGCCCCAAGGTGCAGCGGCACACGCAGAACAAAACGATACGCAACATGGTGTACGTAGAGGGGCGGCTGATAAACATCGTGGTCGCCTGAGTACGACCCTTCTGGTAATTCCCGCCTCTCTTATCCGTCATTCCCTCCCCCCTTTCCGTCATTCCCGGCTCCCTCTCCCGTCATTCCCGTGAAAACGGGAATCCAGGAGGGCCACAAAGCAGAACCAACGCTCCGCAAAACAAAAATGGGCACACGTGCCCTTCCCGCGTAGGCGGGAATCCAGGAACCTTACACCCCAAAGCCAAGACCCCAAGCCCACCCGTAGGGACGTCTACGAGTGCCACCCCCGCCTCTCCCTCCAATAAGGGATGGAGACCTCAAGCCAGTCTGGCCGTATGGGGCCGGCTCTCACCGGGGACTCGCGCTGTTCCCTTGGTGTAACGGAGGGGAGGGGATGGATTCCCGCCTGCGCGGGAATGACGGATAAGAGTGACGGATGGCGGCGTATGGCTCACCGGCCTGAATCGGCAGGCGGGGGATGGATTCCCGCCTGCGCGGGAATGACGGATAAGAGAGGGGGAATAACGGATCGGGGCGAGAGTCGAGAAGCCCTCAACGCTCTCCAAAACTAAGTGGGCACACGTGCCCTTCCCGCCTGCGCGGGAATGACGGAGAGGGGTAAGGGTAAAGCCGCCCCTCAACCCCTGTTCCGTCAAAGCCCGTAGTCCGTTCGCCTAGTGGCGAGGGTCTTCGCGGGGATAAAATAGGGGGGTGACAAAACCCTCGACCCCTCCATACATCCCTACGCCCACCTGAGCCGGAACCCGTGCGCCCCAGAATAAACAACCCCCTGGTCAACGTTCTGAAGAACCGGACCTTCCGGCTGCTCTGGTGCAACGGCAGCATCTCCGGCACCGGGGACATGTCGGAGCTTCTGGCCATGGGTTGGATAGTCCACCAGATAACCGGGTCGCCCTGGCAGGTGGCCCTGGTGGGTCTCAGCCGCACCGTCGCCATGTTCTCCTTCACCCTGCTGGCGGGGGCCATCGGCGACCGCAAGGACCGCCGCCACATAATAATGGCGTCCAACACCATCAACGTCATAACGGCGGTGGCGGTGCTGGTCATGCTGATTTTGGGGAACCTGGAGCCCTACTACCTGTTCATCGTCGCCGCCGTGCGGGGGGCCTCCCGCTCCTTCGACAACACCAGCCGCCGAGCGCTGATTTTCCACGTGGTGGGACCCGGAAACCTGGTGCAGGCCATATCCCTCGAGCAGATCGGCTTCAGCATCGGCAGGATAGCCGGCCCCCTCGCCATTGGGGCGCTGCTACAGATTACCGGAACGGCCGTAAGCGTCTACTCCCTCCTTGCGGGATTCTACCTGATAGCCCTGACCAGCATACTGTTGGCCAAGGTGGAGCCGATGTCGTCGTCCCTGCCACGGCGTCCGGTGCTGAGGAGCATCGGCGAGGGACTCAAGTACGCCTACTCCACGCCTGCCATCGCGGGGGTGCTCACGGCCACGGTGGTGATGAACGCCATGTTCCAGTACCACCTGTTCATTCCCGTAATAGCCCAGGAGCACCTGGGAGTCGGCCCGGGGCTGATGGGACTCCTGGCCGCGGCCGACGGGATAGGCTTCGTGGTCGGATCCCTGATAATCGGGCTGTTGGGAAGCCGGGTGAAGATTCACGGCAAGGTGTTTCTAACGGGATGCCTTGGCGTCACCATCCTGCTGCTGGGCTTCGCCCTCTCGCCCTGGTTCCTGCTGTCCCTGCTGCTGCTGATAACCATAGGGGTGTTCCAAGTCGGGTTCGCCACAATGCAGAGCGGCATACTGCTCACCAGCACGCCATCCAGCCTGCACAGCAGGGTTTTCGGCGCCCAGGGGATGGCCGTTGGCGCGGGGCAGATGGGGAACGTGGAGATCGGGGCGCTGGCCGCGGTCTTGAGCATAGGAACCGCGTTGGCTATCAACGCCGGCGTGGGCATAGTCCTGCTTATCCTGATAGCGATTATAATGCCGGCCCTGCGCGGGCCTATAGAGCGGGTGGATGACCCGCCGGACATCCCGCCGCCGCCGCCGTCTGAGAAGGGAAAGGCCGAAGCCAAGGAGACGCGGCGGCGGCACGGCATCAGGCTTGGACATCGCCGCGCCCTTGGCCGCAGGCACAGGCCCGAACACAAGCCCGCGGATGAACCCAAGGAAGACGGCTAGGGAGGAACGCGCGCGGCCCCGTTCTGCCCGCCGGGTCAGGAAGTCGGGAACGGCGGCGGGGGCGAACCCTAGGCGGCGGCCATCTTTAGGACGGCGTCCCACTCCTGCCGGGACACCGGCTGAATGGACAGCCGCGACCCCCTGCGGAGCAGCATCATGTCCTTGAGCTCCGGAACGTCCTTCATCATGTCGCGGGTCACGGGGCGGGCAAAGCGCCGGTCGGCCTTTATGTCAACCATGTACCAGATGGGGTTGTCCGGGGAGCTTTTGGGGTCGGGATGCTGGGAGGCCGGGTCCCAGGCGGTGAAGTCGGGATAGCCGCCACAAACAACCGTCGCAGAGCCGATAACCGCCAACGGCTTGCTGCTGCTGTGGTAGAAGAGAACGCCGTCGCCCTCCTTGATGTCGTCCCTCAGCATGTTGCGGGCCTGGTAGTTGCGGACGCCGTCCCACTCGGCCACGCCGTCCTCAACCAGGTCGTCGTAAGAGTAGGCGGATGGCTCGGACTTGAAGAGCCAGTATCTCTTGGACGCTGCGGCTATGCCTTCACCTCAACGCCAAGACGCTGCTCTATGGGCTTGGTGGACACCAGGTGCCGTTGCAGGTTCATCTCCTTGGGGCTGAAGCCCATGGCCAGTCCCACCAGTTGGGGCAGGTGGAAAACGGGGATGTTTATCTCCTGGCCCTTGTGCGCCGCGGCGTCGGCCTGCTTCCCATCCAATTCCAGGTGACACAGGGGGCACGGCGTGACCATGGCCACGGCGCCCTTGGCCTTGGCGTCTAGGGTATGGTCGCCGCACATGGACAGGGAGTTCTCCTCGTTGGAGGTGAGGATGGGGAAGCCGCAGCACTTGCCCCTGCCGGAGCTCTTAACGGCCACGCCGCCGAGGGCCTCGATAACGTCTTCAAGGGCGGTCTTCCTGGTCTTGGCGAACTCCTTGGGAACCATAAGCTCCGGTGGCCGCTTCAGGTAGCAGCCGTAGAACTGGGCCACGGGCAGGCCGTTGAGGGGGCGCACCACCAGGTCACGCAGCTTATCCAGGCCGTAGTCCTCGACGATGGCCCAGAGCATGTGCCGCACGTCCGTCGTGCCCTTGTACTCCAACCCTTCCTCCGACAGATACTCCCGGTTAATCATCTGACGATACTCGTCGTCCTTGAGCCGGTGGTTGGCCTGAGTCATCACGCCTTGGCAGGTGCTGCAAATGGTCATAATGGGGAGGCCCATGGCCTCGGCCTTGGCGAAGGTGCGGGCGTTGATGGGGTCCGACACCTCGCGGCTGAGGATACCCGCGCCGGTGCAGCCGGCGTCCTCCATCTCCACCAGTTCCAGGCCCAGCTTGTCCGCCACCTTCAAAACGGCGGGATACAGTTCGGGGCAGCCGCCCTTGGACACGCACCCGGGATAAAACGCGTACTTCATTTGCCGTTATCCTCCCATTTCTCAAAGATTCGCTTGATGTGTTCGGCCCCCGGCCTCTTCTTGTGCAGCATGTAGGGCAGGGGGTGCTTGCCCTTTATGCCGGCCTTGACGGCGAAGGGCAGCAGCTTCATAAGTCCTCTAACGTTGGTAAAGCCCTCGGTTTCAACGGCCAAGCGGGCCTCGTCAAGCCACCCGTGGGCCTTGACGGAGGCGGCAAAGCTCTTGTAGTGGTGCACCACTTTGGGAGGGCCGGCCTCGGCCTTAATGGCCTTGTCGTGAAGGGCGAAGATGCGGTCGGTGGGCTCAATGCGCTTGGGGCAGTGCTCGCTGGCCTCGAAGCAGTGGGTGCAGTCCCACATGCCCCGGCGCATACTCAGCTTTTGGAGGCGCTCCGCCGTGCGGCTGTCCCTGGAGTCGAAAACCGCGCGGTAGGCCTTGGTGAGGGCCGCCGGGCCGAGGAAGGTCTTGTCCACCACCAGCACGGTGCAACCCTGGTCGCAGAGGCCGCACTGGGTGCAGCTCATCACGGCGCGCAGGTCCTGGACCTCGTCGTTCGCGACCACGTTCTCTCCCTTGGCGGGGGGAGCCACGGGGTCAACCCACGGCTCCACGGCCTTGAACTTCTGCCAGTGGAAGTTCTCGGCGTCGTACATCAGGTCCTTGGCGACCTTGGCCAGCTTCAGGGGGCCGACCTCGATAATCCCGTCGTCGGCCTTCTTGAGGGCCTTGCCCAACTTGGTGCGGCAGGCGACGGCCCCCTTGCCATTCACCGTCATGGTGCAGTCGCCGCAGAACCCCGTTCCGCAGCTGCCCCTGAAGGCAAGGGTCGGGTCCTGCTCCTCCCGGATGCGGATGAGCCCGTCCAAGAGGGTGCGGTTCCCATCCATTTCGATGCTGTAGGCCTGGGAGATGGCCTTGCCGTTGGTCTGGGCGTTGGAGCGCTTTATGGCTATCTTTACTTCCATCTCTAGGTTCCTCCTTCAGGATTCCGCTGGGCAGGGTTTCACCGGGCAGGATTCCGCTCGGCAGGATTCCACTGGGTGACGACCACGGGGGCGCTGTTGATGATGGGGCCGCGGGTGGACCGGGTGGCCACGGAGCGCCTGAGCCACTTCACGTCGTCCCGCTGTGGGAAATCGGTCCGGTAGTGGCAGCCGCGGCTCTCCCGCCGGGCCAGGGCCGCGGCGATTATTATCTCGGCCACGTCGAGCATGTTGCCCAGTTCCGCCGCCGAGATTATGTCCGTGTTGTAAGCCGCGTCCTTGTCCCGCAGGCCCAGGCGCGAGTGGCGCTCCTTAAGATTCCTCAGGACGGAAGCGGCGTCCTTCAAGCCGGCCTCGTCCCTGAGTATTCCAACCTTTCTGTTCATAAGGGAACCCAACTCTCGGCGGATGATGCCGGGGGTGTCCTTGCCCGGCGCCCGGGAGGCTATCTCGTTGAAGCCGGCGGTCTCGGCGATGGCCAGGGATTCTTGGGGCGGATGCCACGTCGCGCCCCTGGAGTGCCTGGCCGCGGCCTCCCCGGCCCGCCTGCCAAAGACCACGCAATCCAGCAGGGAGTTTCCCCCCAACCGGTTGGCGCCGTGAGCCCCGGTGGAGGCGCACTCCCCGGCGGCGTAGAGACCCGGCAGGCCGGTGGCCCCAAAGGTGTCTACCCTAACGCCGCCGATGGGCCTGTGCATGGCGGGCCGCACGGGTATCAGGTCCTTGGATGGGTCCAGGTCCTCCAGGTCCTCCAGCAGCCACAGGGTCTCCCGCAGCCTGTCGGAGATGCGCCCCTTGTCCAGGTGGCGCAGGTCCAGGTAAACGTTGCCGTTCTCGCCGCGTCCCTCCTGTATCTCGGCGTGAACGGCCCGGGAGCAAACGTCTCTGGCGGCCATCTCCATGGCCCCGGCGTCGCTGGCGGCCATAAACCGGTCGCCGTCCTTGTTGACCAGGCGCCCGCCCTCGCCGCGGGCCGCCTCGGTAATGAGTATGCCCCTGTCGCTGAGGGTCGTTGGGTGGTACTGGACCATCTCCATGTCTACAAGGGGCGCGCCCGCGCGGTAGGCCAAGGCCGGGCCGTCGGCGGTGCCGGTGAGGGAACAGGTGCTGGGCGAGTAGACGCGGCCCAGGCCGCCGGTGGCGAGAATCACCGCCTTGGCGTAAAAGGCGTGGTTCTGCCCCGTCTTCAACTCCCGGGCCACCACCCCCTTGCACATGCCGTCTTCCACCAGTATGGAGGAAACGAACCACTCGTCGTAAGTGGGTATTTGGGAACGGAGGACCTGCTCGTATAGCACCTGTAGGATGACGTGGCCCGCGGAGTCGCCGGCGTAGCAGGTGCGGGGATGGGAGGAGCCGGCGAAGGGCATGACGTCTATGCGGCCGTCGCTGTCGCGGTTGAAGATGACCCCCATACGCTCCAGGGCGACAACGTCCTCCGAGGCGTTCTTGCACAGGACCTCAACGGCCTTCTGGTCGCAGAGGTAGGCCCCGGCCTCGATGGTGTCCTTGGCGTGGTCCTGCCAGGAGTCGCCGGACTTGAGGGCGGCGTTGACCCCGCTATGGGCGCCGGAGGAGTGGCTGCGCATGGGGTGGACCTTGGAGAGCACGGCCACGTCGGCGCTCGACGCGCGGGCCTCCAAGGCGGCGCGTAGCCCGGCGAAGCCGCCGCCGATTACGATTACGTCGTGCTGTGGCAAGGGTCCTCCTCTCAACGCCCCTAAAGGGTTCGGCATCTATTCTATATTTAAGGCCTATATCTAAGGTTGAATTGTAATCAGGGGCAAGCGGGGTGTCAATTTAGGAAACGGGGCGCCGCCAAACCTTCCTTCCCCCTCCACGGGCTTCCGTGATACCATCGGCGGGCAGGGGGCTGATGGCAAAACGACGGGTGGAGATAACCGTTCAGCAGGGGCTGGATGTCCCTCTGCCCCGCGTCATGCTCAGGAGGGCCGTTCTCCGGACCCTGGACGCCGCCCTCCCCGGCCAGCCCTGTCTGGTGAGCCTGGCCCTGTGCGACGACGAGGTCATCCGGCGCCTCAACCGGCAGTACCGCGGCCTCGACGAGGTGACGGACGTCCTGGCCTTTTCCAGCGACCACCCCGGCCAGTGGGAGGGCGATGAGCGTCTGCGCCCTGCGCCAACCGATGACCAGGGGTGGTTTCCAGCCCCGCCGGGGGAGGAACGCCACCTGGGAGAGGTGGTCGTCTGCTGCGACCAGGCAAAGCGGCAGGCCGGCGAATCGGAGGGCGGCGTGGAGCGGGAACTGGCCTTGCTGGTAGTCCACGGCGTCCTGCACCTCCTGGGCCTCGACCACCAGCGGGAGGATGAAAGGGCGCTCATGTGGGGCCTTCAAGACAGGGCGCTGTCGGCCCTGTTCTCGGAAGGATCCAAAGGCGTCTGAAAGGGCCGGCCGTCCCAGGATTTTCCCGGCGGTCAGGCAGGCAGAGGCCCCGGATAACTGGTAAAATCAGACCATGACCACCGAGGTTTTGTATCGCAAATGGCGCCCCCGCAGGTTCAAAGACCTGGCGGGGCAGGAGCACGTGACCACCGTCCTGAGGCAGGCGGTCTTGCAGAACCGGGTGTCTCACGCCTACCTCTTCAGCGGGCCACGGGGCACCGGCAAGACCACCACCGCCCGGGTGCTGGCCAGGACCCTCAACTGCCTCCAATCCCAGGACGGGGAGCCGGACAACCAGTGCTCCCAGTGCCGGAACCTGGACCAGGGCCGCGCCCTAGACCTCATCGAGATGGACGCCGCCAGCAACCGGGGCATCGACGAGGTGCGAAGCATCCGGGACAAGGTGAACTTCTCCCCCGTTGAGGGGCGTTACAAGGTCTACATCGTCGACGAGGCCCACATGCTCACGGAGGCGGCCTCCAACGCCTTCCTCAAGACCCTGGAGGAGCCGCCGCCCCACGTGATATTCATCCTGTGCACCACGGAGCCGCACAAGATACTGCCGACCATCATATCCCGGTGCCAACGGTTCGACTTCCGGCGGCTGGCCTCGGAGACTATCGTGGGAAGGCTGCGGTTCCTCTGCAACGAGGAGGGCATCGAGGCCGACGCCAAGGCCTTGGAGGCCCTGGCCAGGGCCGCGGGCGGGAGCCTGAGGGACGCGGAGAACCTGTTGGAGCAGGTGGTCGTGTCCTTTGGGCAGAAGGTGAACTTCGACGCCCTCAAGGATATCCTGGGACTCGGCCACAGCCAGGAGGCGCGGGACCTGGTTTCCCACTTTCTAATGGGCAACACGCCATCGGCCCTGGGTGTCATCGGGCGCGCCGCCAGGGATGGGGTGGACGTGCGGCAGGTGCACCGTCAGGCGGTGGAACTCCTTAGGGCCGTGCTGATGGTGCAGTCGGGGGCGGGCGACACCCTGGACATGGAGGCGGAGACCCTTAGAGAGGTGGAAGGGCTGGCCAAGAAGGCCCATTTCAGCAAGACCATGCGCTGCCTTAAGGCCCTGGGCGGGGTGAACATGCGCGCCAACTCCGGGGCCGCCCTGCCCTTGGAGCTGGCCGTGGTGGAGGCGTCTCTGGCCGAGGCCGCCGCGCCCAGCCAACCGCCGGCCGCCACAAGGCCATCTCCCGCGCCCGCCGCCGGCTCCACCGCGCCGCCGGCCCGGGGCAGGGAACGCCAGCCGAGTCCCCCCGGAAGGACCCCGGCCCCCGCCGGGAATCCCCCCGCCCGTGGCTCCCCGGCAGGCGGGAGGGCCGCCAACCCGACCAGGGCTCCGGGGCCGCCGCCCGCTGTCCCTCCGCCGTTGGAGGAGGGGGCCCAGGCTCCCCTTGAGGCGTGGGGCCGCGTCGTCCAAGCCCTGAGGCGGCAGAAGGGCAAGCGGTTCTTCCTGGGCGCCCTCTTGAAGGACTGCAAAACGCCCCAGTTTGAAAACGGCGACCTCGTCCTTCCCTTCAGCCACCGGTCCAACATGGAGCGAATGGAGGAGGAGTTGGCGGAGGTGGGGGGCCGGGAGACGCTGGCGAAGGCCTTGGAGCGGTTCCTAGGCAAGTCCTACCCCATCCGGCTGACCCTCCACGGCGACGCCAACAACAGCCGCGCCGCCGCGTCTAACAGCGTGCTGGTGAGAACGGCCAAGCAGATGGGCGGGCGAATTATAGAGGAGAGGGATATCCATGAATAGGAATATGATAAAGCAGGCCCAACAGCTTCAGGCGCGGCTCCAGAAGGCCCAGGAGGAGTTGGAGTCGGCCACGGTGGAGGGCAGCGCCGGCGGCGGGGCGGTTAGGGTGGTGATGACGGGCAAGCACACGGTGGAATCGGTGGAGATTGCCCCCGAAGCGGCTGAGGATGTCGAACTGCTTCAGGACATGGTGGCCGCGGCCTTCAACGACGCCGCCGCCAAGGCCCAGGACATGACGGGCAAGAAGTTGGGGGCGTTGACGGGCGGCATGAAGATTCCGGGGCTTATGTGAGCCGCCCCTCAAGCGCGGCCCCCAGGGTCTAGCCGGCCTTTCGCCCTATCGCCTTCCTGACCGCCGCTACTATTTGAGCCGCATCTGAAGCGCGGCGCCTGGGGTCTAGCCGGCCTTTCGCTCTATCGCCTTCCTGACCGCCGCTCCTATTTGGGCCGCGTCTCATGCGCGGCCCCCGGGGTCAGCCGGCCTTTCGCCCTATCGCATTCCTGACCGCCGCTCCTATTTAAGCCGCATCTCATGCGCGGCCCCCGGGGTCAGCCGGCCTTGCGCCCTATCGCCTTCCTGACCGCCGCTCCCATTTGAGCCGCATCTCATGCGCGGCCCCCGGAGTCAGCCGGCCTTTCGCCCTATGGCCTTCCTGACCACCGCCCCTATTTGAGCCGCGTCTCATGCGCGGCGCTGGGGTCTAGCCGGCCTTTCGCCCTATCGCCTTCCTGACCGCCGCCTCAACGTCCCGCTGCGACAGACGGTACTTCTCCATGAGCAGGTCCGGGGCGCCCGATTCGGTGTAGCCCTCCAAGGCCACCATCTCCAGGGGGGCCGGGGCCTTGCGCCCCAGGGCCTGGGCGACGCGGCTGCCCAACCCGCCGTGGGCCAGGTGCTCCTCGACGGTGACCACCGCCCCCGTGTCCCTGGACGCCTCGGCGATGACCTCCTCGTCAAGGGGGCTGAGGGTGTGGATGTTGACCACGCGGCACTGGACACCCTCCTGAACCAGGGACTCGGCGGCTTGGAGGGCCGTGGCCACCATCACCCCGGTGGCGAAGATGGAAGCGTCCAAGCCCTGGCGCATAACCTCGCCCCTGCCCAGGGCGAAGTCGCAGCCGTCCGGGTGCACCACCGGCGTGGCGGGCCTGTAGAGGCGCACGTAGAAGGGGCCCGGGGTCTGGGCGGCGGTCCTCACCGCCTCGCGAGTCTCCACGGCGTCGCAGGGGGCCAACACGTTGAACCCCGGAAGGGAGCAGGCCAGGGACAGGTCCTCGATGCCGTGGGCCGACATGCCGTCCTCGCCGGTGAGGATGCCGGCGTGGGTGCACACTATCTTCACGTTCAGGCGCGGCTGAGCCACGCTAATCCGCACCTGGTCGAAGGGGCGGCACATGCCGAAGACGGCGAAGGTGCTCACGAAGGGGGTCTTGCCCGACGCCGCCATCCCCGCCGCCACGCCCATAATGTTCTGCTCGGCGGGGCCGAAGTCGTAAAAGCGGTCGGGGAACTCCTGGGCGAAGAGATGCACGAAGGTGGACTTGTTCAGGTCGCCGCCCAAGACCACGATGTCGGGGTTCTCGCGGCCCAACTCCACCAATACCTTGCCGTAGGTCTCCCGTGTGGATGCGTTGGAAAAGGATATAGCCACGGCGCGCCTCAGGCCAACTCCAGCATGGCCTTATCGTACTCCTCCCGGCTGGGAGCGGCCCCGTGAAAGGCGGGGTTGTTCTCCATGAAACTTACGCCCTTCCCCTTGACGGTACTGGCTATGATGACCGAGGGACGCCCTTGGGACTCCGCGGCCTGCTTGAAGGTGGACAGGATATCTCCCATCCGGTGGCCGTCGACCTCCAGGACTCGCCAGCCGAAGGCGAGCCACTTGTCGGCCAGAGGCTCCAACTTCATAACGTCGTCGGTGAAGCGGTCATTCTGAATGCGGTTGCGGTCAACGATGGCGGTGAGGTTGTCCAAGCCGTAGTGGGCGGCAGACATGGCCGCCTCCCACACCTGCCCCTCGTCGCACTCGCCGTCGCCCAGCATGACGTAGACGCGGCGCCGCGCGCCGTCGGCCCGGGCCGCCAAGGCGCAGCCGACGCCGAAGGACAACCCCTGGCCCAGGGAGCCGGAGCTCATCTCGACGCCGGGGGTCATCACGTGGGCGTGCCCCTGAAGGCGGCTGTCAATCTGCCGGAAGCTCAACAACTCCTCCTCGGGGAAGAACCCCTTTCGCGCCAGAACCGCGTATAGGCCGGGGCAGGCGTGGGCCTTGCTCAGGATGAAGCGGTCCCTGCCCTCCCACCGTGGGTTCCCGGGGTCCGTCTTCATAACGCCGAAGTACAGGGCGGTGAGAAGGTCTATCTCGGAGAGGGAGCCGCCGGGGTGACCGCTGCCGGCGGTGAATATCATCCTAAGGATGTTTCGCCGCAATCCCTTGGCGATGGCCTCCATCTCCTCAACGCTTGGCCGCGCTTCACCGGCGCGAATGGCCCCGTGGTCGTCCAAAATTCCCGTCACTCCACATCAGGCTAGGGGGTTTCGATGGCGCATTATATCAACGGCCCTTGGGGGTGTCTAGCGTAGGAACCAAAACGACGCCTATACTATAGCGGCCACCATGATAATTGACTTTCACTCACACCTGCACCCGCCCTCCTTCAAGGACCGGCGCGGTGAGATTAGGAAGGCCGACGCCACCTTCGCCGAACTCTTCTCCAACCCCGCGGCGAAGCTGGCCGACGCCCCGGACCTGCTGGATGCCATGGAGCGGGCCGGGGTGGATGTCACCGTGGCCATGGGCATAGGCTGGTCGGACTTGCCGACGGCTCAAGAGGCCAACGACTACATCCTCAGCGCCGCCAAGGAGCATCCGGGACGAATCATCCCCTTCTGCTCGGTGAATCCCGCCTGGGGAGCCGCCGCCCTCCGCGAGGTGGAACGATGCGCGGCTGAAGGGGCCGTGGGAATCGGCGAGCTCCACCCCGACAGCCAGGGCTTCGACATCACCGGTTACAAGGGGATGGCGCCCCTCATGGACGCCGCCAAGGAGCTTAACCTCATTACCCTCGTCCACGGCTCCGAGCCGGCGGGACACCTCTACCCCGGCAAGGGCGCGACCACCCCCGGCAGGCTGTGGGCCTTCATACAAAACTTCCCCAACAACGTCATCGTATGCGCCCACTGGGGCGGCGGCCTCCCCTTCTACGGGCTGATGCCGGAGGTGGCGCGGGGGTTGGAAAACGTCTACTTCGACTGCGCCGCCTCGCCCTTCCTCTACGGCCCCAAGGTGTTCGAAACGGTGGCGGGACTGGTGGGAGCGGAACGAATCCTGCTGGGCGTCGACTACCCGCTCCTCCCCCAGCGACGGGTCATAAAGCAGGTGAGGGAAAGCTCCCTGACCGGGGCGCAGAAGGCGGCCATCCTCGGGGGAAACGCCAAGCGGCTCCTGGGCCTTGGCGACGCGCCGGAATGAAAACCCTGCCCGACTACCTGCGCCGTGGGCTGGACATAGCCATGGTGGGACTGAACCCATCCCAGTATTCGGTGGAGCGGGGGCGCTACTTCGCCAATCCGCGCAACAGGTTTTGGGCCGCCCTCAACCGCTCCGGGCTGGTGAGCCGCCCCGTGTCCCCCGAGGACGACCACACCCTCCTTGAGGACGGCGTCGGCTTCACCGACGTGGTGAAGCGTCCCTCCAAGCAGGCCTCCGGGCTTAAGGCCCAGGACTTCCGCCAATGGGCGCCTGTCCTCAAAGAGAAGCTGGAGCGTTTCCAGCCCCTGATAGTCTGCTTCCACGGGGTCATGGCCTACTCGCAGTACCTGCGCCACGCCGAGGGAGCGCCGGCGAAGCCCAGGCTCGGCCTTCAGGAACGGCCCATTGGTTCCTCCACCGTCTTCGTCGTGCCCAACCCCAGCCCCGCCAACGCCCAGTACTCACTGGATGCGCTGGCGGGTTGGCTCCGCAGCCTCAAGGAGCTGCGAGACTGCTTGAAGGATGGGCCGAGTCCCCAATGCGAACCTTCATAGCAATAGAACCGCCCGCCCGCGTCCGGGAGTCCCTGGCCGCCCTGACCGGCGGCCTGCGAGAGGCGGGGGCGCAGGGAATACGGTGGGTCAGACCCGAAGGCGTCCACCTGACCCTCCGGTTCCTGGGAGACGTGAACCCCAACCTGGTGGACGGAATAGCCGGGGGGATGAGCGAGGCGGCCCAAGAAGCCGGTCCCATACGGCTGAGCCTGGGACCCCTGGGCGTCTTCCCCACGGCCGGGAACCCGCGGGTTATCTGGGTGGGGGTGGAGGGAGACCTGGATGGACTGCGCCGCCTGCAAGAGTCCGTTGAAGACCGGATGGCGGCCTTGGGGTTCGCGCGGGACCGGAGAAGGTTTGCGCCGCATCTAACCCTGGGAAGGGTGAAAAGCGGCCCTCTCTACGCCAAGAGCCTTGACGTTATGAAGGCGGCAGGAACGATGGCCGCGGTGACGGGGGCGGGCGCGCCCGGTGACTCCTGGGAGGCGCGGCGCGTGTCCCTAATCCACAGCGTCCTGACCCCGGAGGGGGCCGTGTACCGCGAGCTGGCCGCCGCGCCTCTGGGAGGATAGGACAGGCTGGAGCAGAAACGCCTCCCTTAGCTGTGCGCGCGGTACGCCGCGGCGAGGTCAGTCCAGCGCCGGTTAACCCCAGCCTTGGCGCGCGCCAGAAGGGATGGATTCCCGTTTCCACACCCGGCATTCCCATCCCTCTTATCCGTCATTCCCGCGTAGGCGGGAATCCAGGAAGACTCCAACCCAAACCGGCCAATGTGTCGCTCTCACGCCCTCGGCCCAGCCTGCCGGCTCAACCCGGAGCGCTGTCAAAGGAGGGCGATGTTGTTAGCAGGGAATAGGGAAAGATGGATTCCCTCCTCCCTTCCGTCATTTGTATGTTGAAAAAGTCTTGTAGGGAGGCCAATCTACAAGACTGGCGCGGGGGGCGCGTCGGCCGTCATAGGGCGAGCGGTCCCCTGAGGTTCCGCTGCGCCGTGCGGGAGTAAGACACCCCCCGCGCCATCGTCAAGCCGCTCCGAAGGGATACACGGGCGTAGAGGCCCGCATTTGCAAGTGCGGAGGGCGACGACAGTATAGCAGAGGAGGCCGGGAGATGAGAGTGGCGGCGGGAATAGACGTGAGCAAGAGGGAATTGGCGGTGTCGGTGTGCGAGGGGGCGGTGAAGGGATTCGCCAACACCCCGGAGGGGATGGAGGAACTGCTGGAATGGCTGAGGACCCAGGAATGCTCCCGGGCGGTCTGCGAGGCCACCGGTGGATACGAGCGCGGGATGGTGAAAGGGCTGAGGAAGGGTGGCGTGGAGGTGGAAGTGGCCCACCCCAACCGGGTGCGGGCCTTGGCGCGAGCCTTGGGGAAGGAGGCCAAGACCGACGGACTCGACGCCAAGGTGTTGAGCCGGTATGGGATGGCCTTTGAGTTGACCGGCGCCGGCGGGCTGGATGAGGAGACTGAGGCCTTGAAAGAGCTGATGGTCCGCCGCCGGCAGTTGGTGGAACAGAGGGTGCAGGAACGGAACCGGCTGGAGAAGGGGCTGAACGAGAGGATGAAGAGGTCGGTGAGGCGGCACATTGGATGGCTGGAGGAGGAGATAACTGAACTGGACCGGGAGCGGGGCAGGATGCTTTCGAGCCACGCCAGTCTGGGGGAGCGGGCGGCCCTGTATCAGAGCGTGCGTGGGGTGGGAGAACTGACGGCCTGCGTCCTGATAGCCCACCTGCCGGAGTTGGGAGTGATAAACGGGCGGGCCCTGACCTCCCTGGTGGGGCTGGCCCCCTGGTCCCGGGACAGTGGGCGACAGCAGGGGCGGCGGAGCATCCGTGGGGGGCGTTGGTGGGTGCGCCGGGCCCTGTACATGGCCGCGCTGTCGGGGGTCCGGTGGGAGGGGGAACTGAAGAGGTTCTACGAGCGTCTGAAGCGAGGGGGTAAGCCGGGCAAGGTGGCCATAGTGGCGGCCATGCGCAAGCTGCTGCTGCAACTCAACGCGGTGGCCCGGCGGGGCGCCCCCTGGACGGAACAGCGCTCCTCAACCACCTAACCCCCCTTGACTTCTAACAGGGATACTCCCGCGAAGGCGGGAATCCATCCCTCCCCCTCTATTGCGCCGGGGGAAATCACCGGTAAGAGATAGTCCGGTTACGGCCAGACCCCCATCCCTCGTCACGGGGGGAGGCGGGGGGCGGGCGTCCCTGGCAGACACCTCTATGGGTGGCCTTGGGGCTTGAGGCGTTGGTTTTGCGATGGAGACTTCCTGGATTCCCGTTTTCACGGGAATGACGGAATGGGGGGCGGGAATGCGGGAGGAGTGGCGCGGCGCCGGTTAATCCCGGCCTTGGCGCACAGCTTCCCACATGGCAGTGCCGGCGGGTGAGGGTGCTACCCGAATAGGCGGGTTAGGTCCTTGGGGCCGCGCCTACGGGCCATCTGACGCATCACCTTCTGGGCTTGGCCGAACTGGTTCAGGAGCCGGTTCACGTCCTGGGGCTTCACGCCGCTGCCCAAGGCTATCCGGCGACGCCGGCTGCCGTTGATAATGGCGGGACTGCGGCGCTCCTGAGGGGTCATAGAGCGAATCATAGCCTCCACCCGCTTCAACTCGTCGCCATCCAAGACGCTTTGGGGTAGGCGTTTGCTCAACTGGGAGAAGCCCGGGATCATATCCATAAACTGGCCTATAGACCCCATGCGCTTCACGCCCTGAAGCTGCTCCAAGAAGTCCTCCAGGTCGAAGGCGGCCTTGCGGAGCTTCTTCTCCAACTCCACGGCCCGCTTCCTGTCCACCACCTGCTGGGCCTTTTCCACCAGGGTGGAAACGTCCCCCATACCCAGTATCCGGGATGCCAGGCGGTCGGGATAGAAGGGGTCCAGCGCGTCGGCCCTCTCGCCCATGCCCAGGAACTTGATGGGAACCCCCGTGACGCGGGTGACTGACAGGGCGGCCCCCCCACGGGCGTCTCCATCCAACTTGGTCAAAATAATGCCCGTGAGAGGCGCGCGGCTGTGGAACTCCTGGGCCGTTTGGACAGCGTCCTGGCCCGTCATGGCGTCAAGAACCAGGATGACTTCGTGGGGGGCGATGCGGCTGCGGAGCTCGGCCATCTCCTCCATCATCTCCTCATCAACGTGGAGGCGGCCGCCGGTGTCGATAATGGCCCACGCCACGCCCAACTCCCTGGCCTTCTCCACGCCATCTGAGGCTACCCGGAGAGGGGTTGACGGGGCATCCGCCGCGTGCACCGGGATGGACGCCTGCTTGCCGAGGGCCACCAGTTGTTGAACGGCGGCGGGGCGGCGCAGGTCGGCGGCCACCAGCAGGGACGACTGCCCTTGACGCCTCATCTGAGTGGCCAGCTTGGCCGCCGTGGTGGTCTTGCCCGACCCCTGGAGGCCCACCAGCATTAGGATGCTCGGCGATTGAGAGGAGCGGGTCAGCTTGTGGTCGCCGGCGCTGAGAATGGCCGTAAGCTCGTCATGAACGATCTTGACCACCTGCTGCCCCGGGTTGAGGGACTCCATGACCTCGGCGCCAACGGAACGCTCCTTAACCCTGGTCACAAACTCGCGGGCCACCTTGAAGTTAACGTCAGCCTCCAGGAGGGCCAAGCGCACCTGCCTAAGGGCCTGGTCCACCTCGCGCTCCGTAAGGCGGCCGCGGCTGGTGAGGCGGTCAAAGACGGCGGTTAGCTTATCGGTAAGGGAATCAAACATGGCAGAGGTTAATTCTAGGCTTGGCCCAGGCGCGCGGTCAAGGACTCCCACGGCCAGACTCCGAAGGCTACGCGCCTCGTTAAGGGGTAACGGACGGTGGCGCCCCTATGGGTGAAGCCGGGATTCGGGGCGTCGGTTCTGCGTTGGGGCCTTCCTGGATTCCCGCCTCCCCATCCGTCCTTCCGGCCTCCCTTTTCCGTCATTCCCGCGCAGGCGGGAATCCATCTTTCTTGCCCCCGTTGCGACAGAGAACCGCGTAACGATGCGCAGGGACGGGGGCTGCGGCTCAAGCCGTGGAGGGGTGTCCCCACAGGCGGCGCTGGAGTTCGGGGCGTTGGCTTTGGGATGCAACGGAGGGGGGATGGATTCCCGCCCTGCGCCTCTACACCAGTTACTCTCGCCCCTCTTATCCGTCATTCCCGCGCAGGCGGGAATCCAGGAACCCTCATCCCCAAGACCGCCGTCCTAAACCCCGGCGTCAACCCTCCCGCCATTACCGCCTCTCCTATCCGTCATTCCCGCGCAGGCGGGAATCCATCTTTCTTGCCCCCGTTGCGACAGAGCAACCGCGTAACGATGCGCAGGGACGGGGCTACGGCTCAGCCGTGGAGGGGTGTCCCTACAGGCGGCACTGGAGTTCGGGGCGTTGGTTTTGGTTGGGGCCTTCCTGGATTCCCGCCTGCGCGGGAATGACGGAGTGGGGAGGGAGTGGGCGGGGATGGCGGGGCAGCGGGTGGCTGAGGGAGCGAGGGGCTGCCCGGCCTGGATTCGAACCAGGGTCAGCGGATTCAAAGTCCGCTGTGCTACCGCTGCACCACCGGGCACCGCGCATTACGGATGTCCAAAGGCTCGAGGTCAGGGATGGGTCGACCCTCGCCATCGGGGATAGGAGCCGAATACCCTGAACATGGAGGAGCGGCCCTTTAGGGAGCGCAACGCCTCCTTCACCGCCGGCTCCTCTCTGTGGCCGTGAACGTCCATCAGAAAGACGTAGTCGCCGAGGAACTGCTTGGAGGGCCGGGACTCCACCTTGGCCAGGTTTATGTCGCGCCGGGCAAACTCGCCCAGAACCTCGTGCAGGAGTCCGGGCCTGTCTTCGCCAAAGGAGAAGCATAGGGAGGTCTTGTCGTCGCCGGTAGGCGGGCTGTCGCTGCCGGAGAGGACCACGAACCGGGTCATGTTGGAGTTGTTGTCCTGAATTCCCGTGGCCAGTATCTCAACGCCGTGGAGCCGGGCGGCCTGGCCGGGGGCAATGGCGGCGGCCTTGGGCCCGCTTTCCATCATATCCTCCACCGCGGCGGCGGTGCTGAGGGAGGCCACCAGCTGGACCTTGGGAAAGCATCGCTCCAGGAAGTCGCGGCACTGGCCCAGGGCCTGGGGGTGGGAGTAGATGATCTCCAGGTCGCCGGCCCCGGCCCCGGAGGCTGCCAGGAGGCAGTGGGCTATGGGCAGGACAAGTTCCCGGCGGATGAACAGGGCCGGCTGCCGGATAAGGATGTCCAGGGTGTCGTTTACGGAGCCTTCCAGGCTGTTTTCGATGGGGGCCACGCCTTCGTCGGCGATGCCCGACGCCACGGCTAGGGCCACCCCCTGAATGCTGGGAAAGGACTCCAGGTCGGCCTGGGGGTTGTCCTTTCGCGCCGCCTGCTCGGTAAAGGTTCCCGGAGGCCCCAGGTATGCGACGGGCCGCGCCACTAGACCACTCCCGTAAGGGCCTCGTACAGGGCCTGCTCCTCGTCGGGAATGGTGACGGCGATAACGTCGTCCCCCGCCTGGAGGGCCAGGTCCTGGTGGGGCAGCGTGGGGCCTTCGGCGTTTATCACCAGGGTCACAAAGCTGTTGGGGGGCATCTCCACCGCGCTCATGGGCTTGCCCACCACCGCGGCGTCGCCGGGTATGGAAAGGGCCACGATGTCCATTTCGTGAGGGTGAAGGTCCAGCAGGTGAATCAGGGCGCGGCTGGGCACGGCCTCCTCAACGTTGGACAGTATAAGGTGGGTGCTGTTTATCACCTTGTCCACCCCCAAAAGGGTGAAGAGGGCGGAGTGGGACGGGTTCTTCACCACGGCCATGGTGGTGGGGGTCTGGAAGGACTGCTTGGCCATTTGGCAGACGGCCAGGTTGGACGCGTCGTCGCCGGTGACGGCGATGACCAGATCCGCGCGGCTGGCTCCCGCCTCTCTTAGGGTTTCAAGGGATGAGCCGTCGCCCCGCAAGGCCACGTTTCCCAACTCCCGCGCGGCGTTGTCGGCCTGGATGTGGGACTGCTCGATGACCGTGACCTCGTGCCCGCCGGCCAGCAACGCCTTGGCCAGACCGAAGCCCACGCGCCCGCAGCCCGCAATGATTATGTACATCAGCGCAGGTCCCGGATGTCTTCGAGGATGTCTTCGGAAAGGACCTGGGTGGAGCTTACCACCTTTAGCCCCATGTCTTTGTAGGCCATGTACTTGGACGCGTCGGCGACGTGGCAGATGACCTTCGGGACGTTGTAGATGCGGTCGGCTATCTGAGCGGCCATGGCGTTCCGGTTGTCGTTGGAGGACAGGGCCAGCAGGATGTCGGTGTGGTCGACGTCGCAGCGGCGCATGTCATCTATGAGGGCGCCGGACGAGGGAACGACGGCGGCGTTCAGGTAGGAGCCATCCACCCTGGGGCAGTTGCGATGCTCGTCCAGCACGGTTACCCGCTGGCGCTGCTCCACGAGGGCCGCCGCGATGTGTCGCACCGCGGGGCCGCATCCGAATATAAGGGCCTGCATTGTTCTACTCCCTCGCGCCCCTAGCGCCGGAGGAGTCGGCCCCGGGGCCTCCGCGCCAGAGGAGCACGGGGCAGCGGGAACGCCTGAGTATGTAGTCGGTGGTCCTGCCCACCCGGAATTCCATCATGGCGCTCCTGTGCTCAACCTCCAAGGCTATCAAACTCGCCGGTATGTTCGCCGCCTCCTGCACAATGGCGGGGCCTGCCTGCCGGGCCTGGAGTATCTCCGCCTCCAGGGAACACTTCTCCTCCTTGGCCAACTCCTCAATGTAGGAGAGGGCCTCCTCCCCGCGGCTGGTCTCCTCCTCAATCTCCGCGTCGAGGGAGAGGGCCAACTCCACCTCTATGACGTATATGGCGTATATCTTGCCCCTGCCCTCCCTGACCAGGGAGTGGGCCATGCGGAAGGCGTTCCGGTAGCCGCGCCCTCTGCTGACGGGGAGGAGGATGTTGTTAGCGTACTGCAAGTCGGTCTCTTTGACCACCGCTGAGATGAGGAGGCGCCGGTCAACAAGTATCTTAGCCTTAAATGGCCTGAGCCACAAGACGCCGCCGGGCGGGGTTGGAGGTGAGGGTCGCTGGTCTCCCGTGTCGCGGAAAGGGCGGCAGGAAGGGGGAACGCGGTTGACATCCGTGACGCTGTTGAATGAAGATGTAGTTAGGTTTTACGTAAAGGCTGATACAGTTGATACAAGGGTTATAGGCTTACGCGGATTAGGAAGTGAAAGCCCCGCTCCGGCGGCAGTAGTGTCTGAACCCAAGAAGCCTTGGAGAACAGCGCTTACACCCTTAAGGACGAGGTGGGCCGAAGAGTCATAAGTGAACCCGCTCAATATAGCCAAATCGCGAGAAGGGCGATACATACTCCTCTTCTCCGTTCAGATGCTGATATGCCTCGCTTTATTGAGCTGGCATGAGGTTGCCAATGTAACAATGGACGGGATGCTGGCGACGACCATCGCCATTGGGCAGGGAATCGCGCCCTTTGTCATCGTCGTCACCGCCGAGACGTTCGTCATTATTGAAGGAGGGGCAATGCTGGCGGAAAGGTATCTGAAACGAAGGTTTGATGAGGGCCGCGCCGAGGGTCGCACTGAGGGCCGCGCCGAGGGTCGCACTGAAGGCCGAGCAGAGGGCCGCACTGAAGGCCGTACTGAGGGCCGCGCCGAAATGCAGGCCAGGTGGGAGGAGTGGAACCGGCGCAGGGAGGAAGCCCTCGCGCAGAATAGGCCCTTTGATGAGCCGCCGCCATCCATGAAGGATGAGTGAGGCAACCGCGCGGGTCCCCGGGCGCGAACCCCGGAACGCCCCAAGGGTCTGAGGCCGTTGTCCTTTAAGACGCTGCCGGACGCTGGCGACGACCATCGCCATTGGGCAGGGAATCGCGCCCTTTGTCATCGTCGTCACCGCCGAGACGTTCGTCATTATTGAAGGAGGAGCAATGCTGGCGGAAAGGTATCTGAAACGAAGGTTTGATGAGGGCCGCACTGAGGGCCGCACCGAAATGCAAGCCAAGTGGGAAGAATGGAACCGGCGCAGGGAGGAGGCCCTCGCCGAGAATAGGCCCTTTGATGAGCCGCCGCCATCCATGAAGGATAAGTGAGCCAACCGCGCGGGTCCTCGGACGCTAACGCCCCAAGGGTCTGAGGCCGCTATCCCTCAAAGCGGCCCCGCCGGACGCTGGCGGCTCGCGGCCCTCAGAGAAGCAGGGCCATGATATTGACAGCGGCGCCTGGGAAACCGTAAACTAGGCAGGTTATGGAGCACGCTATCTTCAGAACGGGCGGCAAGCAGTACCGCGTATCTCCGGGAGACGTTATCGACGTTGAGAAGCTCCCAGTGGAGCCGGGGGCGGAGATAGAGTTGCGCGAAGTCTTGGCCCTGTCAAAGGACGGGGATCTGACGGTTGGCCAGCCCACCATTGAGGGGGCAAGCGTCATCGCCCAGGCCCTCCAGCAGGCCAGGGACAAGAAGATACGGGTCTTCAAGTACAAGCCCAAGACCCGCTACCGGAGGATGAGAGGGCACCGCCAGCCCTACACCAGAATTCAGATTGTGGAGATAGTTCAGGAGAAGGGCAATGGCGCATAAGAAGGCGGGGGGAAGCTCTCGCAACGGACGGAATAGCCCCGGCCAGCGGCTGGGCGTGAAGAAGTTTGGGGGCGAAAGCGTCCTGGCCGGAAACATCATCATGCGGCAGCGGGGCACCAAGATAATGCCCGGGCGCAACGTCGGCATGGGCCGCGACCACACCCTCTTTTCCCTCATAGAGGGGCGGGTGCAGTTCGAGTGGGCCTCAAAGGGGAAGCGCCGGGCCAGCGTGTACCCGGCTCAGGGCCAGGGGTAAGCGCTCCGTGAAGAAGAAGATTCACCCCCGGTTCTTCCGGGACGCCGTCGTCACCTGTTCCTGCGGAAACACCTTCACCACGGGGGCCACGAAGTCGGCCATGCGGGTGGAGCTTTGCAGCAAGTGCCACCCCTTTTACACCGGAGAGCAGCGGATTGTGGACACGGAGGGGCGGGTCGAGCGGCTCCGGCGTCGCTTTGGACTGAAAGCCTAGACGGCCATGATTGGAACGGCGGGGGCGCGGCTTGCGAGTCCCTCTTTCCACGCAGCGATGGCCTTGGACAGCATCCCGACGCGCCATCGGCCCCGGCTTGCTCACCCTTACCCGCCACAGCGTCCTACCAAGACCCTCCATGCCGACCGGCGCATTGAGTGGGGAGCGGCCATCCGCAACCTGACGGCGCCGCTCTCGGTTTCCCCCTTTCGCGGGAATGCCGAGCGCGCAATGGCCGCGCCACGACATCTTAGCGAAACCATCCATGCCAACCGGCGCATTGAGCCGGAAGCGGCTGCCGGCAACCTGATGTCACCGCTTCCGGTTTCCCACCTTCGCGGGAATGCCGATTACGCAGTTGCCGCGCCACGGCGTCTTAACAAGACCCTCCATGCCGGCCGGCGCATTGAGCCGCAAGCGGCTGTCGGCAACCTGATGTCACGGCTTCCGGGTCCCCCCTTTCGCGGGAATGCCGATTATGCAATGGCCGCATCCGAGGCGCGGTGGGGTATCCCTCATGAGTAGGGAGCGCCTCATATACGGCGGTCAGGCCGTCATCGAAGGGGTGATGATCCGGGGGCAGCGCCACTTCAGCCTGGCGGTGCGGCGGCTGGACGGCTCGGTGTACCGGAGCGCGGAGCCGCTCAACCAAGTATACGCGGGCAAGCTACGGCGCATCCCCCTTGTCCGGGGCGTGGCCGTGCTCCTGGAGACCCTGGTCCTGGGGATAAAGGCCCTGACCCGTTCCGCCAACATCGCCATGGAGGACCAGACCGAGGGCGAGCAGACGGAGATGTCGGGGTGGGTGGTGTTCGTCTCGCTGGCCGTGTCGCTGTCCCTGGGCGTGGCCTTCTTCTTCCTCATCCCGCTATACGCCGCCCGGTCCCTGGACCCGTGGTTGTGGTCCGGGGCCTGGGGCCACTTCGTCAGCAACCTTTTGGAAGGGGGCCTGCGCCTGGGCATTCTGGTTGGGTACATCGCCGCCATCGGCCGGATGAAGGACATCCGCCGGGTTTTCGCCTACCACGGCGCCGAGCACATGACCATTCACGCCTACGAGCGGGACCTGCCCCTGAAGGTGGACAACGTGCGGCAGTTTTCCACGGCCCATCCCCGCTGCGGCACCGCGTTTCTGCTGACGGTAGCGGTGGTGGCCATTTTCGTCTTCGCCTTCATTGGACGGCCCGACCTCCACTGGGCCGTTCTCTCCCGGATTATGCTGGTTCCCGTAATCGCGGGGGTCAGCTACGAGATTATACGGTTCAGCGGCCTCCGCCAAAACAGCCGGCTATCCAAGGTGATGGCCGCCCCCGGACTGGCCCTGCAACGGCTGACGACCCGCCAGCCCGACGACGACCAGATTGAGGTGGCCATCCACGCCATGAACGCGGCCCTGAGGGCCGACGAGGGACAGCCCCAAGCTGATGAGGAGGACGTTCCTCCGGCAAGTCCCACAATCCCCGCCGCATAGACGGCCCCAAGCGGATAAGAAGGACGCGGCCGTCTCCTAAGCGGCTCCCACCCGCGAGTTGGCTACCTGCGCCGCTCTTGGAGGGCGTCCCACACCTGTTGAGGCTTGACGCCGGAGGCGGCCATGAGGGCCAGGGTGTGGTACAGCAGGTCGGCGACCTCGGAGGGCAGGTTCTCGGTGTCGCCCATAGCGGCGGCAATGGCGGCCTCCCCGGCCTCCTCCGTCACCTTCTGAGCCACCCGTCCGATGCCCTGCCTCAGCAGGTCCGCCGTGTAGCTGCCCTCGGGCATCCTCCGCATCCGGTCCTGAATCACGGCGTAGAGTTCGTCCAGAACGCCGGAGCCGGGGTCCGTTCGGAGATAGTCCTCCGGCTCCGGGAGTCCCTCCAAAGGCGTGAAAAAGCAGGAGGTGTTTTGGGTGTGGCAGGCGGGGCCGTCGGGCACGACCTTGAGTAGGAGGGTATCGCCGTCGCAGTCCACCCAAGCCTCCTTCAGGTTCAGGTAGTTGCCGGAGACCTCGCCCTTGTGCCAAAGGTCCTCCCTGCTGCGGCTGTAGAACCACACCTGCACCCCCTCAACGGTGCGCTTGAGGGAGCCGGGGTTCATGTACCCCAGCATGAGCACCTGGCCGGTGTTCACGTCCTGAGCTATGGCGGGCAATAGGCCCTGCTTGTCCAGCTTCAATTCCATCAGTTCCACCTCTCCAAAATCTGCTCCAGTTCCGTCAGGCTCCTAATCTCATAGTCCGGCGGCGGAACGCCTTGGCCCAACTCCTTGCCGTGCCGGTTTATCCACACGGCCCCCATGCCGACGCCCTTGGCCCCCTTCACGTCGTCGAAAGGGTTGTCCCCCACGTAAACCACTTGGTTGGAAGTCATCCCCAACTCCTTCAGGACGCGCCGGAAGGGGCCGGGATGAGGCTTGTAGGCCGCCACCATCTCCGAGGATAGGACGACGGGAAAGCTCAGGCCCAACCGCTCCAGTTGGGGAAGGAGGTAGTCGTCGTCGGCGTTGGATAGCACGGCGGTGACCCAACGACGCTGGAGGGCGTCCACCGACGAGACCGTCTCCTCAAAGGGTTCCCTGACGCCCATGGAACCAATCGCCGCCTTGGCCGCGGCCCCTGGGTCGCCCGTCAACCCCATGTCGGAGAAGACCTGGACGAAGCAGTCCCGCCACGCTGTCTCGTAGCTCTTGAAGGGGGGACTCTTCTCCGGCTCCTCCAGGTTGAGCCTGACCCGGCGGAAGTTGACCTCCAAGGCCTTCCATCGCCGGTAGAGGGTGGGCGGGTCCACGGGCAGGGACTGAGCGCGGCAGATGACGCCGAACAGGTCTATCCAGGACTCCTCGGGGTTGGACACCAGGGTCTCGTACATGTCGAAGACCACCGCCTTAACGGGAGACAAGGCTGTTCACCTCCTGACTGTTTAGATACGTGGGCGCCTTGGCGCGTATGTTAGGCGCCGCCAACCCCGGCCCCACGGCTTCCTGGATTCCCGCCTGCGCGGGAAGGGCGCGTGCGCCCGTTTTAGGTTTGAAGAGCGCTGGTTCTCTGTCGTGGGCTTCCTGGATTCCCGCCTGCGCTGGAAGGGCGCGTGCGCCCGTTTTAGGTTTGAAGAGCGCTGGTTCTCTGTCGTGGGCTTCCTGGATTCCCGCCTGCGCTGGAAGGGCGCGTGCGCCCGTTTTAGGTTTGAAGAGCGCCGGTTCTCTATCGTGGGCTTCCTGGATTCCCGCCTGCGCGGGAAGGGCAGACGCGCGGCGTGAGAGGATAGTTGTCGCACCGCTCACGTTGCCCAATTCCCCCTTCAAACCGGCCTGACGGGGATGCCGTGGCGAGCCAGATGCTCCTTGGCCTGCCTTATGGAGTAGACGCCGAAATGGAAGATGCTGGCGGCCAGGGCCGCGTCGGCCTTGCCCTCTTGGAGGACCTGACGCAGATGGCACAGGTTCCCGGCCCCGCCGCTGGCCACCACCGGCACGGGCGTAGCCTCGGCCACGGCCCGGTTCAACGCCAGGTCGTAACCCGTCCGGGCGCCGTCGCTGTCCATGCTGTTGACCACAATCTCCCCTGCGCCCAACTCCGCGGCCTTCGCGGCCCACTCCACGGCGTCAAGGGCCGTCGGCTGGCCGCCGCCGCGTCCTGTCCGCACCCGGACCTCCCACCTCGGCGGCCGGGCGTCGGGAACCCGCCGGGCATCGAGGCCCAAGACGACGCACTGGCTGCCGAAGGCGTAGGCGGCCTCCTGAATGAGCCGGGGGTTCTCCACGGCGGCGGTGTTGATGGAAACCTTGTCGGCGCCGGCCTTCAGCATCGTCCGCACGTCCTCCACCGTTCTAATGCCGCCGCCCACGGTGAGGGGTATGAAGACCTGCTCGGCGGCGCGGGACACCACGTTAAGCATGATGCCTCGCTCGTCGGCGGAGGCGGTGATGTCGTAGAAGACCAGTTCATCGGCGCCCTCCACGTCGTAGAAGGCGGCCAGGGCCACCGGGTCCCCGGCGTCCCGGTGGTCAAGGAACCGGACGCCCTTGACCACGCGGCCATCCTTCACGTCCAGGCACGGGATTATCCGTTTGGTGAGCATGGCGGCGCTTTTCCCTTGGATATGCGGGCGCGGCGGGGATTTTTTAGCCTAGTCACGGGGCTGCCGGCCCCTTGAACAGCATCATGTATTGGGAGTCCTTCAGGTCATGCCGTCGCAGCGGGATTAACCCCGCGTCCCTGCCCAAGGACGCCATCTCCGCCGGGCCGATGCGTTCCTCCAGAGGAGGGCCGTCCTCCGTCTCCACGCGATGCCATTCTAACACACAGGCCCACCCGGAGGGCTTCAGCAGCCGGGCGGCGGCCCTCATAAAGGCGGGCGCGTCGGGGCTGTGGTGAACGACGTAGGCCACGAGCAGCCCATCCAGGGAGGAAGGGGGTATGGGAAAGTCCAGCCCGCCAGTCTTCAGCGCCTCAACGTTGCCAAGGCGGGCGTCCGATAGGCGGCGGCGCAGGGCGTCGAGCATGAGGTCGTCAACGTCCAGGGCGTAGAGCTTGCCGTGGGACAGGTGCTTGGCCAAGGGCAGGGAATAGTAGCCGGGGCCGCAGCCCAGGTCGGCGACGGTTTGGTAGGGGTCAATGGGCAGCCGGGTCAGCAGTTCGTAGGGGTCCAAGGCCCGGTCCGGCGAGAGAAGGGCCTCGATGAACTCGTCCTGTGACATGTGGGAACCGGCCATGGGGCTATGGACCGTCCGGGCCATCGGGGCCGTCGCCAAAGGAGGGGCCCTCCCCTCCGGGGGGCTGCCCGTAGTCCCTTTGGCCATGGTCCTTTTTGATGGCGTCCGGCGGTCGGGGTGGGGAAGGCTCCGCGTCGGCCCCCCAGTAGAGGGTGACGTGGGGGAAGGGGATTTCGATTCCCTCCTCATCAAAGACCCGCTTGATGCGGCGCCGGAACTCCCCCGCCACGTCCCACTGCTGCATGGGCTTAGTCTCACCCATCACCTTAATGGCAATGCCCGACCCGCCGAACTCGTGGACCCGCATGGGCCTTAGTGGGCTGGTGATGAGGGGGCCGAAGCGCCGGTCGTCGGACAGGTCCTGTCCCACCTTTGCGATGACGGCCATCACCCGGTCCAGGTCTTCTTTGTAGGCGACTTCGATGTTCAGGTTCACCCCCGACCGCTCCTTGGTGAAGTTGCTGGCGATGCGTATCTCGCCGTTGGGCACCACGTGCTGGGTGTAGTCCCAGTCGCGCAGGGTGGTGCGGCGCAGGTTGATGTCCTCCACCATGCCCGACACCCCGGCGATGGTGGCCACGTCGCCCACCCGGTACTGGTCCTCCAGCATTATGAGGACGCCGGCGATGATGTCCTTGATGAGGCTCTGCGCCCCCAGGCCGACGGCTATTCCCACCACGCCCGCCCCCGCCAGTATGGGGGTGATGTTGATGCCAAGCTGAGCCAGTATCATGAAGAAGGCCATGGCCGCCACAACCACGTTCAGGGTGTTGGACACGACGCCTTGGAGGGTGCGGGCGCGCTTCTCCACCTCATCCGGGTCCTCGTCCGCGTCCCCGCGCTTGGTAAGGTACTGCGCGATGAGGGGCGTCGTCACGCGGCTGATTATCCGTATGCCCAGAAAGGCCACCGCGACGATTATTACGATGACAAGGAACCTGGCGGCCAGCCACCGCCCCACGGCGGCCCCCTCGGCCTCGGAGAAGTTGAGGACGCCGCTGACGTCGACCCCCAGCTGGCTGGCGATGGTGAACCCGGCGGGGATTAAGAGGAGAAGGGCCAGCAGGACGCGGATGAGCCTGGCCACGGGCGTCACCAGGCTGGAGAGCTCGGCGGGGATTACGTCGTCCACCCGCCGGATGAGCCGGCCCAGCCAGCGGGGGATCATCCAGTGGAACAGGAGCAGCAGGGCCACCGTTAGGGCCGCGGTGACTCCGATTACTATGTAGTTTTGAAGGGATAGGTCCATCCGCCGCCTACGCCTCGCCCAGCTTTACATCTGCGCCCGTCGCGCCGGCCCTATCCGGTCGAGAGGGACTACGCCATCGCAACCCGCGCGTCGCGGCCGCCGGATTCCCGCCTCCACGAGACGACTGAGTGAGGGATTTTTGCCTGATTTTACTAGGCTGGCGCAGGGGGCACAAGCGGCTTGTGTCCCGGCTCAGCCACCCCCGGCCACTTGTATGGCCTCCGCCAGGTCGATGGAGTTCCGATAGAGGGCGCTCCCCACCACTACGGCCTCGGCCCCCGTCGCGGCCAGACGGCGAATGTCCTCAAGGGAGGAGACGCCGCCGGAGGCGATGATGACGCCTTGGCCGCTTTGGGCCATCTCCCTAACGGCCTCAAAGTTGGGGGAGGTCATGGCGCCGTCGCGGGTGATGTCGGTGTAGAGGAAGCGTCTAGGCCCCAGCTTGGCCGTCCTGGCGAGCAGGTCGAGGGCGTCAATGGACGTCTCCTCCAGCCAGCCACCGACGGCCACCCGCCGGTCGCGCGCGTCCACGGCCACGACGACCCGCTCCGGCCCCCAGTCGCGGCACAGCCGCTCCAACATGCCGGGGTCCTTGACCGCCGCCGTGCCGATGATGACGCGGTCTACCCCGGACTCCAGCAGGCGGCAGGCGGCGCCGTGGCTCCTTATGCCGCCGCCCACCTGAATTGGCGCGTCCACGGCGGCTTGTATGGCCTGAATAGACTCCAGGTTGGCGGGGGAGCCGAGCCTTGAGCCGTCCAGGTCAACCACGTGGAGCCGGGGCGCCCCGGCCTCCTGCCAGCGCAAGGCCGTGTCCACGGGGCTTGTGGAGAAGACCGTCGCCCGTTGGAAGTCGCCCTGGTAGAGTCGGACGCAGGCGCCGTCCATGAGGTCGATGGCGGGGATGACCTCCACGACCCTTACCCGCCTCCGGCCAAGGCGGCGGCGTGGCGCGCAAAGCCGCGGTAGAGCTTCAACCCCAGGGGGCCGCTCTTTTCGGGGTGGAACTGGGTCGCCAGAAGGCCGCCCTTGGCCAGCACGCTGCAAAACCGCAGCCCGTACTCCGTGAACCCCACGGCCAGGCCCGCGTCTTCGGGGTCTACGTAGTAGCTGTGCACAAAGTAGAAGTAGCCCTTGGGCGGCATCTCCCGGAGGGCGGGATGGGAGCCTGTGAACTCCACCAGATTCCAACCCATGTGGGGGACTTTGAGGTTGGAAGGAAGCCGACGCGCCCGGCCGGGGGCAACTCCGAGGCAGGCGACGTCCCCCTCCTCGGCGCGCTCCATGAGGAGTTGAAGACCCAGGCAGAGGCCGAGGAAGGGTTTCCCCGACTCTATGAAGCCTCGCAGCGGGTCGATGAGGCCGCGCCGGTGGAGGGTTTTCATGGCCGAGCCTGCGGCGCCAACGCCCGGCAGGACCACGGCGTCGGCGTTGGACAGCTCGGCCGGGTCTCCCGACACCACGGGGCAGACGCCGGCCCGCTCCAAGGCCTTGGCCACGCTCCGGAGATTGCCGGACTCGTAGTCAACCACCACCACCTTCAGACCCCTCAAGACCGCGCTCGAGAGGTCTTGTTCAGTCGTCATCGCCGGTCAGCTTCTCCATGGGGAGGTGGCGGTCTTCATAGCGGGCGACGATGAACAGCAGGTCGCCGAGGCGGTTCAGATAGCGCAGGACCTCCGGGTTGGCCAGGCGTCCCGCCTCCTTGAGCCTAACGGCCTCCCTTTCGGCCCGGCGCGCGCTGGTGCGGGCCAGGTCCACGGCGGCGGAGGCGGGGGAGGCCCCGGGCAGTATGAAGGAGCGTGGAAGGGTGACAGCGGCCTGGAGGGAGTCGATGAGGCCCTCCAAGCGGGAGGTCATCTCCGGCGATAGGGGGGTGAAGTGGCGGTTGAAGGCGTCGTACTTTTCGGGGTCCGTGGCCAACTCCGCGCCCACGGTAAAGAGTTCCCGCTCCAAGGTCTTCAGCATCTCCCGCACGCGGGCATCCTGGGATAGGGCCCTGGCCAGCCCAAGGGCCGAGACGGTCTCGTCGGTGGCCCCGTAGGCCTCGCAGTGGAGGTTGGCCTTGGACACCCTTCCTCCATAGAGGAGGCCGGTCTCGCCCTCGTCGCCGAACTTCGTGTACAAACGCTTGCCGCCGGTCACCGTAAGCTCACCCCCGGCTTGTTGATGGGGACGCGTGGCGTCCTCCCGCGCTAGCCATTATACTACGCGGCGAGTATCTAAGTCGCTGAAGTATCCATGCCGCCAAAGGGCCAAGTCGCTGAAGGGGCCATGCCGCCGGAGATAAGCGTAATAGCCATTGATGGAATCCCGGAGGTCAGGCCGGGGGACGACCTGGCCGCGCTCCTCTTGGAGGCCGCCTCCGCCCAGGGAACGGCCATAGCGAATGGCGACCTGCTGGTGATTGCCCAGAAGGTGGTGTCCAAGGCCGAGGGGCGCATTGTCGACCTGGCGACGGTGGAGCCATCCCCCCTGGCCGTGGAGATAGCCTCAGAGCACGGCAGGGACCCGCGGCACACGGAGGTGGTCCTGCGGGAGTCCAAGCGCATTGTGCGGATGGACCGGGGCGTCATCATAGCGGAGACCCGCCACGGATTCCGGTGCGCCAACGCCGGGGTGGACGCGTCTAACGTGGGAGGCGTAGAAGGCCGCGACGTCGTGGCCCTGCTGCCCTTGGACCCGGACGCCTCGGCCAGGGCCGTGATGAAACGGGCGCGGGCAGTCCTGGGCGTCGAGATAGGCGTTATCATCTCCGACACCTTCGGCAGGCCCTGGCGCGAGGGCGCGGTGAACGTGGCCATAGGCGCGGCCGGAATCAACCCCCTCCTCGACTACCGCGGCCAAGAGGACGCTTACGGACGGCCCCTGCGGACCACCACCATAGCGGTGGCCGACGAGTTGGCCTCGGCGGCGGAACTGGTCATGGGCAAGGCGGCCCAGCGTCCGGCGGCCCTCATAAGGGGCGCCCGTTACGACGCCGGCCCTTCGGGGATAGGCCCCCTCATCAGGCCGCCGGAGCGGGACCTGTTCCGCTGATTGGCCGGTGGACTACATGAGATCCGGGGCCTCCCCGTACATGGCCATCTCCATGGGGTCCTCACCCGGGGCGCCGCCCCCCTCCTCCACCCACGGGGCGGTCTCTATGATGTTGTTGAACTCCTGGGTCTGCCCGCACCGGCGGCAGCTTCCGCGGCTTATGGGGCCGGTGGGGGCCTCTATGACCCAGTGATGACGGCAAGCCAGGGCTTCCGTCACGGGACTTGGCGACGTGGCAGAAAGTTCTCTTGTTGTCATGGTTGCTGTTCTCCAAGGGGCAAAAAGTATGAATAAAAGTGCTTCGGGTCCGTTACGACTTATAAAGCCCTGCCCTCTTCATAAACAAGCCCCGTTTGACAGTGGAACGGGAATGAATTACCCTCGCGTCGGTTATCAGGATGGCAGGGGAGGGGCGTTATTGTTCCACCAAAACGGGTTAAAAGCCGTTTCACCTCCCTTCTGTAGGAATGACTGAGGGAACGGACGGGACCACCGCCAAAGCGAGGCTCCCAAACTCGTATCCGCCCTCTCAGGGGGTCTGTGGGGCGGAAGGGGGGAAGCGGCGACGCGCCATCCCCGGGCCGTCCCAAGGGCCAATATAGTATGGTTGACACTCCCTTTGACGCGCCATAGAATTCCGTTTCATTTTCGCCGATTAACGGCGGACGGAGGCCCTGGAACCGACGGGGGGCGACGCTGGCGGCGGTCCTCAAACGGGCGCGTTTCCCACTATCCTTTACGAATTGCGACGCGCGGGATGGCGGATAAACCGGACTTGAGGCAGCCGGGGCGATGCCGGGCGCGACCGGGGGCCTCTTCCTAGAGGAGGGCTTTGGCAAGCAACGAGCCGAGAGGTTTCAATGAACCGGTAATCCGCCGCTCCCGGCTGCGGGAGATGCGCCCCACGGTTCTCAAGCTGCGGGGCCGCCGCCAGCGTCCCCTGCGGCTGTTCGCCACGCCGTTGCTGCTGCTCTACGGCTTCGCGGCCCTCATTGGCCTTGGGGGGTTGCTGCTGGCCCTGCCCGTGTCCAGCGCCGGGGGCGAGTTCACGCCCTGGCGAGACGCCTTCTTCACCTCCACCTCCGCGGCCACGGTTACCGGGTTGACGGTGGTGTCCACCGCCGACCACTGGAGCGCCTTTGGCAAGGGGGTTATCTTCGCCCTCATGCTCATGGGCGGCATCGGGTTCATGGGTTTCGCCACCTTCCTGCTGACCCTGGTGGGACAGAGGACCACCCTTTCCGGCCAAATGCTCATTCGCGACACCCTGGGCGGTGACAGGATTGGCGGCGTGGTGGCCCTGCTGCGCCGCATCGTGATAGTGGTCATCGGCATCTACGCCCTGGGCATGGCCCTAATCTTCTGGCAGATGTCCTCGGAGTTCTCAACGGGTGACGCCCTCTGGCAGTCGGCCTTCCTGTCGGTGTCCAGCTTCAACAACGCCGGCCTCACCATCCTCCCCCACACCGATAGCCTGGAGGGGATAAACTCCAAGTTCCCCATACTGGTCTTCGTGGGGGGCCTCATCATCCTGGGGGGCATCGGCTGGTCGGTGATTGTGGACATGTACCGGCGCAGGCGGTTCAGCAGGTTCACCCTGGACACCAAGATGATAATTACCACAAGCATTTTCTTGTGGATAGCCGGCGGGCTGGTCTTTTTCCTCGCCGAGTACTCCAACAACGCCACCATCGGGTCCCTCGACATCCCGGAAAAGTCCGGTATCGCCCTGTTCCACTCCGTAAGCGGCAGGACCGCGGGGCTGACCTCCACCAACTTCAGCGAGATTCGGGACTTCACCAAGCTGTTCTTCATTGGCCTCATGTTCATCGGCGGCGGGGCCGGGTCCGTGGCCGGGGGAATTAAGGTGGGAACCTTCGCGGTGATAGCGGCCACGGTCCTTTCCTCTATAAGGGGCAGGTCCCAGACGGAGGCCTTCGGGCGGGAGATACCCCGCGCCCAGGTGTACAGGGCCGTGACGGTGGCCATTCTCGGCGGCGGGCTTATCTTCATCATCTCCCTCGCCCTCACCTTCACCGAGGAAGCCGGCCACTTCGCCTTTCTAGACATGCTCTTCGAGGCCGTCTCCGCCTTTGGGACTACGGGGCTTTCTATGGGGATTGCGCCTATCTTGACCTTATGGGGTAAAATAATGCTGATGGCCCTTATGATACTGGGAAGGCTGGGCCCCTTGGCCCTGGCCTTGGCCCTGATCCCACAGGAGGAGGGCGTCGTCTACAGATACGCTGAAGAAAGCATCAGGATTGGTTAGATGAAGAAGCAGGCGGTTGTGATAGGGTTGGGCCGGTTCGGCTCCAGCATGGCTCAGGAGCTTTACCAGGTGGGCCACGACGTGTTGGCCATGGACCAGGACGAGAAGAACGTTCAGGACGCCATGGGCACGGTTACTTACGCCGTGCGGGGAGACGCCACCAGCCGGAGCCTTCTTTTGGAGTTGGGAGTGCAGAACTCGGACGTGGCCGTTGTGGCCATCGGCTCCGACATCCAGGCCAGCATCCTGGTCACGGTGCTGCTGAAGAGCCTGAACATACCGTTCATCATCGCCCGGTCATCCAGCCAACTCCACGGCGACACGCTGGAGCGCATAGGCGCCGACAAGGTGGTGTATCCGGAGCAGGAGATGGGCAAGCGGCTGGCCCACGTGGACTTCCACCCGGGGGTCATCGACTACATAGACGTGTCCTCCGACTACGGGATAACCAAGATGCGCCCGCCGGACCACATGATGAAGCGCACCCTGGAGGAGGCGGGGGTCAGCGGCCCCCGCGACAAGTACGGCCTGGCGATTCTGGCCATTAGAAGGGGCCGCGAATGCGTCCTGCTGCCCTCCAAGGATGAGCAGGTGATGCCTGGGGACATCCTGATAGTGGCGGGGAGCGCCGAGCAGCTGGGGCGGTTCCACCTGTCGCCACGGGAGGCGGAGCAGCGGTCCAGGGCCGGCTTCGCCCGCCAACGGACGCCACGCCGCGCGTTCTAAGGCCCGGCGGCGGTTACCGCCGCGTCCCCACGCCTTCCCTCCGTCACCGCCGCATCCTTTATCCGTCATTCCCGCATCCTCCTTTCCGTCATTCCCGCGCAGGCGGGAATCCAGGAAACCTTCATCCCAAAACCAGCGCTTCTCAAAACTAAGTGGGCACGCGTGCCCTTCCCGCGCAGGCGGGAATCCAGGAAGCCTACATAGCAAACCAACACCCTCCCGCCCGCACGTCATCCGTAGGAACGTCCCCTATGGCCTCCCTCCGGCCCTAGCCCGCCGTTAATATCCGTAATGGTTGGATGGTCTGGTCATCTGTGCCCCCTTTCCGTCATTCCCGCGCAGGCGGGAATCCAGGAAGCCTACATAGCAAACCAACGCCCCATGTCCCAGCGTCATCCGTAGGAACGTCTCCTATGGCCTCCCTCCGGCCCTAGCCCGCCGTTAATATCCGTAATGGTTGGACGGTCGGGTCATCCGATGGGAGGAGGGAAGGGATGGATTCCCGCCTGCGCGGGAATGACGGATGGGGGCGGGAATCCAAAAGCCCGCAACGCAGAACCACCGCTCTTCAAAACTAAGTGGGCACACGTGCCCTTCCCGCCTGCGCGGGAATGACGGATGGGGGCGGGAATCTAAAAGCCCACAACGCAGAACCATCGCTCTTCAAAACTAAGTGGGCACACGTGCCCTTCCCGCCTGCGCGGGAATGACGGATGGGGGCGCGGGCGTCGCCTCTCCCATCTCCGCGGCGTCATAGGAGACGCCGCCGGACGGGCGCGGGGCGCGGCTCCCTGAAGCGCGGCCCCCGGTCAGCCCCTGCCCACGTAGGGCATCTTGGTGGCCATAATCGTCATGAAGAGCACGTTGGCGTCCAAGGGCAGGCCGGCCATGTGGAGGACGGCCTCGGCCACGTGCTCCGCGTCCATCACAGGCTCAACAAGCAGCGAGCCGCCGGGCTGCTCAATGCCCTCCTTCATCTTGGCGGCCATGCGGGTGTCGGCGTTGCCCACGTCTATCTGGCCGCAGGCGATATTGTGCTTGCGCCCGTCCAAGGCCGTGGCCTTGGTGAGGCCGGTCAGGGCGTGCTTGGTGGCCGTGTAGGGGGCCGAGTTGGGCCGGGGCGTCTGGGCCGATATGGAGCCGTTGTTGATGACGCGGCCGCCTTTGGGACTCTGGTTCTTCATAATCCTGAAGGCCTCCTGGGTGCACAGAAAGGCCCCCGTCAGATTGGCGTCCACCACCGATTGCCACTGCTCATAGGTCAGGTCTTCAAGGGGAATGGCCGGGGCGCTGGAGCCAGCGTTGTTGAACAGCAGGTCCAAGCGGCCAAAGGCGTCGACGGTCTGTCTGAACAGCCCCCGGACCGCGGCCGGGTCGCCCACGTCGGTCTGTACCGCCAGCGCGCGATGTCCCAGGGGCCCGGCCTCCTCCACCACGGCTTCCAAAGGCTCAAGCCGTCGTCCTGCCAGCGCTACGGAGTATCCGCTTCGCAGCAGGGCCAGGACGGTGTGCCTGCCGATGCCGGTCCCGCCTCCCGTAACCACGGCAACCTTGCCGCATGGTTCCATCATGTCAACCTCCCGTCAAGGTAAGAGTCCCGAGCGCGCGGGTCAGGGGAGAAGGGGGGAAGCGGCCGCGTCCGTCGCCCAGGTGAGGATGCGCGGGGCAACCCCTACGGCCACCACCGCCAAGGCGCTGACGATGAGGGCGAGGCGCAGGGAAATGGACGAGGCCGGCGTCTCCTCGTCGGAGGCCGGTTCCGCCATGTACATGAGCCGCGCCACCTTCAGATAGTAGTAGGCGGATACCACGCTGTTGACCACGCCCACCACCGCAAGCCACGCCAGGTCGCTTTCAACGGCGGCGCTGAACAGGAATATCTTCCCAATGAACAGACCCGTGGGCGGTATGCCGATGAGGGACACCAGGGCGACGGTGAGGCCCGCGGCCAGAAGGGGCGACCTCTTGGCCATGCCCGCGAAGTCGTCAATCTTGTGGCCGCCTATCTTGTTGGCTATGCCGATGATGGCGAAGAAGGCGGCCAGGTTGGTTACCGTGTAGGCTCCCAGGTAGAAGAGGAGGCTCCCGAGGGCCGACGTCTCGCCGCCGTTGGGGATGCGGGAGGCCACCGCCGCCAGTCCAACCATCAGGTAGCCCGCGTGGGCGATGGAGCTATAGCCCAACAGCCGCTTAACGTTGGTCTGCACCATGGCCACCAGGTTTCCAAAGGTCATGGAGATGGCGGCGAGAACGGCGAACAGTAGGGCCCAGTCCATCTCGAGGGAGGGAAAGGCGACGTAGAATACCCTGAGGAGGACTGCGAAACCCGCCGCCTTGCTGGCCACGGAGAGGAAGGCGACCACCGGCGTGGGCGCGCCCTGGTAAACGTCGGGGACCCACATCTGGAAGGGAACCGACGATATCTTGAAGCCGAAGCCCGCGACCATGAGGACGACCCCAACCAGAATTACGAGGCCGCCAAAGGGCACAGACGGGTCGAGGGGATTCTTCATCGCCTCGCCGATCTCCGTCAGATAGGTGGAGCCGGTGAACCCGTAGACCAGCGTCATCCCGTAGAGCAGCAGCGCGGAACTGAGGCCGCTCAGGATCAGGAACTTCAGCCCCGCCTCGCCGGAGCGGGAGGAGCCGAGGAAGGCGCACATGGCTATGAGGGGCAGGGCGGTCAACTCCAGGGAGACGTAGATGGATATCAACTCCGTGGCGGCGGCCAACAGCGTCATCCCCGTGGCCGAGAGCAGGATGAGGCCAACGAACTCCCCCTGAAGCCGCGTCAGCCGCTTGGCGTAGTCCAGGGAGGCGGCGAGCAGGAGGGCGGCTGAGCCAAGCACGAGGAACTTGAAGAATAGGGCGAACTTGTCCACGGTGAGGGCGCCGTACACCCCGACCAGCCGGCCGCCGGGTTCCGCCTGAACGTCCATCCAGAGCATGACGCTGAGGGCCACGGGCAGGGCAAGCCCCACAACCGCCATCAGAAAGAGGACGGCCTTCCGCTTCACGAATAGGTCCATGGCCATGACCAGGAGGGCAAGCCCCACCAGGCTTATCTCGGGCGAGAGGAGATATACGTCTTGAACGGTCATGGCTAACTCATCAGGGCCAAAATGGGTTCGATTCCCGCCTTGAAGACGTCGGTCAGGAAGGCCGGATACACCCCAATGACGATAACGCTTATGACAAGAATGGCCAGAGGCGCGGCGTCAATCAAGCCGGCGTCCTTCACGTGGGAGAAGCGGCTCCGCTGGGGGCCGAAGAGGGCGCGTTCCATCATCCACAGGATGTACCCGGCGGTAATCACTATGCCGAAGGCCCCCAAGGCGGTGAGGAGGGGATAGGCCTTGAATGCGCCGAGGAACACCAGGATTTCGGACACGAACCCGCTCAGTCCCGGCAATCCCAGGGAGGCCAGACCCGCAATGATGAAGGCCACGGCCACCAGGGGCATCCGGTGGGCCAGCCCGCCCAGGTCGGGGATGTATCTGGTGTGAACCCTGTCGTATATCAGCCCCACGCCCAAAAACAGCAGCCCGGTGATGGCCCCGTGGGTGAATAGCTGCATGGAGGCCCCGGTAAGCCCCACCGCGGCGAAGCCCCCACCGGCCAGGCCGATGGAGCCTATCCCCAGGAGCACAAGCCCCATGTGGCTGATGCTGCTGTAGGCGATGAGCCGCTTCAGGTCCGTTTGGCGCACGGTGATCACGGCGGCGTACAGGATGGTGACGACGGCTAGGATGGTGAAGGCCAAGGCGTGGTCCACCGCCATGTTGGGGAACATGCCCACGGTTATCCGCAGCAGGCCGTAGCCACCCATCTTCAGCAGGACCCCCGCCAGCATGACGCTGACGGCCGTCGGGGCGTCGGTGTGGGCGTCCGGCAGCCAGGTGTGAACGGGCAGAAGGGGCAGCTTTATGGCGAAGGCGATGAAGAAGAACCAGAAGACCACGCTCAGGGGGATTATCGTTCTCACCGCGTCGGCCCCCTGCTCCGCCAGCTTTATCATGTCCAGGTGACCCACGTTGTCAGCCAAGAGCAGGGCCAGTATCGCCACCAGCATGAAGGCGCTGCCCAAGAAGGTGAATATGAGGAACTTCATGGCCGAGTACTGCCGGCGTCCCGACCCCCAGATGGATATGAGGAAGTACATGGGTATGAGTTCCAACTCCCAGAACAGGAAGAACAGCAGGAAGTCGAGGGAGACGAACACGCCCATGACGGAGGTCTGGAGGACCAGGAGCCACACGAAGTACTCCTTGACCCGCTTGGATATCCCCCAAGAGGCCAGGACGGCGCAGAACCCCAACATGCCGGTGAGAAGGACCAGCGGGGCGCTCAGGCCGTCCACGCCAAGCTGGTACTGGGCGGTGAAGGCCGAGGCCGAGAACCACTCGAACCGGTCGAGGAGTTGGAACCGCTCCGAGGAGGCCGCGTCGAAGCGCGTGAACACTATGACGGCCAGCGCGAAGTCGGCTAGAGCCACGGCGGCGGCGATGAGGCGGGCTACGCGCGCGTTCCCGTCTCCCCTAACGGCGAGCAGTATGAGGAACGCCCCCGCCAAGGGCAGGAACACCACCGCCGTTAGGATGCCGTCAAAGGCGTTCAAGCTAACTCCAAATCAGATAGGTGACAAGGATGGCCAGCGCGCCCAGGGAGGCGCCTATGGCGTAGAACTGGGCCTGGCCCGTTTGCACCCTGCCCACGGCCCAACCCAGGTTCCGGGAGAGCCAGCCGGCGGCGTCCACCAGCGCGTCCACAATCTGCTGGTCGAACCAGTCCAGGAACCCGCCGAGGTAGCGATAGAAGCCCGTTTTCACCACCTTGCCCTCGTAGAGGTCGTCTATGTAGTACCGCCGGTTGAGGGCGGTGACGGCCGGCTGAACGGCACGCTCCACCCTCTTGCCCGCGCCCCGTCCCTTGAGGTGCGTCAGGCTGGCGATGCCAATGAATAGGACGGAAAGGCCCATGGCGAACGCGGCCAGCCCGCTGTTCAGGGGCGGAGCCTTGGCCCCTTCGGGCCCCACGAAGTAGGAGAACCAGTGGGCGGGAATGTCGAGCAGGTCCACCTGCGGATTTACCAGATACCCGGCGGCCGCGGCGCCAAGGGCCAGCGCCCCCATGGGCAGGAGCATGACCAGGGACGACTCGGCCAAGTGGGGCTTGGGGGCCGGGTTCCCAACGGCCGCGTCGCCCTGAGCCTTTTGTTCCGCCTCGGCGCCGCCCCGGAACTCCCCGTGGAAGGTCATGTAGAACATCCGGAAGGTGTAGAAGGCGGTGAGGGCCACCCCCGCGATGAGGAGGGCGAAGACGATGGCGTCCAAACCGTCGGGGCCGCGCCAAGCGTGGCCCAGAATCTCATCCTTGCTCCAGAACCCGGCGAAGGGGAAAATTCCGGCTAGACTCAAGGAGCCTATCAGCATGAGGCCGTAGGTCCAGGGCATGACCTTCCTCAACCCTCCCATGTATCGCATGTCGAAGACGCCGGTGGCGTGGTTCACGCTGCCGGCCCCCAGAAAGAGGAGGGCCTTGAAGAAGGCGTGGGTGAACAGGTGGAAGATGGCCGGCCCGTAGGCCCCGATGCCCAGGGCCGCCACCATGTAACCCAACTGGCTGACGGTGGAGAAGGCCAGGACCCGCTTGATGTCGTTGGACGTGAGGGCCATGGTCGCGGCGAAAACGGCGGTGAAGGCCCCCACCAGGGCAACGGCGGCCATTGCCTCCTCCGACGCCTGGAAGATGGGGAAGAAGCGCGCTATGAGGAAGACGCCGGCGGCCACCATGGTGGCGGCGTGGATGAGGGCGCTCACCGGCGTGGGGCCTTCCATGGCGTCGGGCAGCCAAACGTGAAGGGGGAACTGGGCGGACTTGCCGACGGCCCCCGCGAAGATGCCCACCGCCACCCAGGTGACGCCAAGACCGCCCAGGGCGGCGAAGGTCCCGGCCGCGATGAGGGGCGCCGCCGCCTGGATGTCGACTATGTTCAACGGGTTCAGCCCCTGTTCGATGAAGGCTCCCCGGTTAAAGAACAGGTACAGGATGGCCAGCAGAAAGCCGAAGTCCCCTATGCGGGTGACCAGAAATGCCTTCTTCGCGGCGGCCGCCGCGGCGGGCCGGTGGAACCAGAAGCCGATGAGCAGGTAGGAACCCAACCCCACCAACTCCCACATGACGTAAAGCTGTATGATGTTCCCGGCTATGACCAGCCCAATCATCGCCGCGGAGAACAGGGACATGAAGGCGAAGTACCTTACGTAGCCGGTATCCCCCTTCATGTAGGCGTGAGAGTAGACCTGGACCGTCAGGCTGACCCCGGTCACGACCACCAGCATAATGGCCGTGAGGGAGTCCACCATTAACCCGACCCGCATCTCCATGCCCGCCACGGTCAGCCACGTGACGCCGTCGTAGATCAGGGGGCCGTCCTCCATGACGGACACCAGCGCCCAGACCGACAGGACAAGGGAGGCGGCAAGGGCCCCCATGGTTATCAGGCCGGCGATTACGGGCGTCCGGTGGTGACGCAGGAGGGGCCGGATTACCAGGGCGATGATGGCCAAGGCCCCCACGGGGATTAGGAAAATGCCCCATATGCCGGCCTCGGATATCAACCTACGCCCCCATCGCGGGCGGGGAGGGTTGGCGGCTGGCGGCGGGCTGGTTCATCCTATAGCTTCCTCAGTATCTCCTCGGCGACGTGCTCCCTGCCCCGCGGCACCATGACGCGGAAGGGGACCCGTTCCCCCCAGTCGAGGATGTCGCCCTCCGGGAGGAGCCGGACGGGAAGGCCCTCGGCCTCGATTATCTCCTTCCACATCTCCGCCACCATCAGATTGGGGGCTTTCTTGAAATCGACCCACATGCCAAAGACCTACCGGCTCATCAGGTTGGCTTGGCTGATGTCCACCGTCTCCCGGCTGCGGTAGAAGGCGATGACTATGCCCAGGCCCAGGGCTATCTCAGCCGCCGCGACCACGATGATGAAGAGGGCGAAGACCTGGCCGGTGAGCAGGGTTTGCAGGACGGCTTCCGACGCGTCGCCGGGATTGGCCAAGACCTGCCGGCTGGCCACGTATCGAGACATGGCTACGGCGGCCAGGGTGACGGCGGTGAACATCAACTCCAAGGACATGAAGACGGTTATGGCGTTCCGGCGCGCCAGCACGCCGTAGATTCCAATGCAGAAAAGGACGGCGGATAGGATGAGGAATTTTTCCAGGTCCACGGCTACCGCTCCCTCACCAGGGACAGGGCGCCTATGATTGAGGCCAGCAGCAGGACGGCGGCGGCGGCGAAGGCCAGGGCGTAGCTCTCTAGGAGGAGCTTGGCCAGGCTGAAGGTCGTGTCCCTGAAGGCCACGTCCACCAGGCCGGCGCCAAGGGGGCCGGGGAGGTCCGACAGGAGCCGCCAGTCGGTGTCCATGAAGACGGCGGCCAGGACCGTCAGCAACAGAACGGATATCATGACGGCGGGTATCTGGAGGCGGTTGGGGAGGTTCCCCTGCTGCACGTTCTGGGTGAGCATGAGGGCGAAGATGATGAGTATGCTTATGGCCCCCGCGTATATGAGCACCTGGACCACCCCGACGAACTCGGCGGCCAGCAGGAAGAAATGGCCCGCGATGGTGAGGAAGACCACCACCAGGAGAAGGGCCGCCCTGAATATGTCCCTCAGCAGCACGACGCCCAGGGCCGCGGCGACGCCGACGGCGGCCAGGAGCCAGAAGATAACGTCCTGAAACAGCATGGAGGCGGCTACGCTCCGTCCTCCGGCGGCTCCCCGCCACCGCGCCGGGGCCGCCAGTCAATGCGCGCGCCGGCCTTTTCACCCTGGTGCCAAGGCCACTGCTCCCGGCCCACCTCCTCCCACGCCAGAGGCTCGCCCGTGTGGGGGTCGTACTGGGCCTCCTCCAGTTGGGGCCGGAACCAGGAACTGGGCCTCTTCACGGCCTCGCGGAGTTCGTCCACGCCGATGACAAGCTCCTCGCGCTGGTATCTGCCCCGCTCGAAGCCGCTGCCCATGAAAAGGGCGTCGTAGGGACAGGCCTCAACGCACAGGCCGCAGAACATGCAGCGACCGATGTCTATGTCGAACACGTCGATGTTGTACTTGTCGCCCTCCAAAATGGCGGTCTCGCTGGGGCTGGTGACTATCTTGATGATGCCCAGGGGACAGTACTTGGCGCAGGATGCGCAGCCCGTGCACCGCTCCTCGTACCAGGCGAACTCCTCGCCGCGAAAGCGCGGATGTTGGGGCAGCCGCTCCTCCGGGTACTGGGTGGTGAAGGGCGGGTTGATGAAGTTCTTCAGGGTGACCATCAGACCCTTTGCCAGTCCAAAACCGTACATTAGTCGACCTCCGCCGTCCGTGGTATGGGGGCCAGGCCCTCGAATCTGGGCGCCGGCACCCGTATCTTCTCCCTGGTGACGCGGCCGAAGGCCGCTATGGAGACCAGGGCCAGGGGTATGTTGATGGCGGCCATTATCAGCAGCTCGCCCCGGGTTATCTCGCCGGGAACCTCGGCCTGGTAGAAGCCGAAGAAGTACACCTGCACCGCCGTGACTGCGATGTTTATGAGGGCCAGGGGCAGCAGGAACTTCCAGGCGAAGGCCATTATCTGGTCGATGCGCAGCCGGGGGAAGGTGGCCCGTATCCAGATGAACAGGAAGACGAAGAAGCCCAGCTTGGCAAGGAACCACAAGGCCCCAAGCTGGCCCGACAGGAAGGGGCCTGACCATCCACCCAGAAAGAGGGTGGCCAGGAAGCCGGATGCCGCCAGCACCCCGGCCATCTCCGCCGCCTGTATCAGGGCGAACTTTATGCCGCTGTACTCCGTGTGGTAGCCGGCGATAATCTCCGACTCCGCCTCAAGGATGTCGAAGGGCGTGCGGTTGAGCTCGGCGGAGATTCCAAGCATGAAAATCAGCGCGCCCAGGGGCTGAACGATAATGAAGGGGATGGTCTGGGCCTCCACCACGCTGACCAGCGACATTGACCCCGCTATGAGAACCACCCCCACCAGCGACAGGACCAGGGGTATCTCGTAGCTGATGAGCATGGCCACGCCCCGCATGGCCCCGAACATGGCGTACTTGTTGGCCGATGACCACCCCGCCATGAATATGGCTATGGTTGTTATTGAGCTTACCGCCACTATGTAGAGGACACCTATGTTGAGGTTCACCAGGTAGGCGCTTTTGGCGAAGGGAAGGACGGCCAGGCTCAGCAGCAGGGCCATTAGCATGATTATCGGCACCAGGGTGAAGGCTACCCTGTCGGCGGCGTGGGGGATGATGTCTTCCTTGATGAGGAGCTTCAGCAGGTCGGCGATGGGCTGGAGGACGCCCCACGGCCCCCACCGGTTGGGGCCTCTCCTGGACTGGAACCGGGCTAACAGCCGACGCTCGGCCCAGACGAAGGCCGCGGCCCCCAAAAGCGCTCCGTTGACCAGTATCAGGATGATGGCGAAGCCGGCCGCGAAGTAGGCGGCCCACTCGAAACCGGCGGGCAGAAGTCCGTCGGCGCCGCCGCACAACCCGGCGTTGGACTCGCTGCCGCCCAGCCAGCAGTACACCTCGCGAAAGACCACGTTGTCCCGCAGGAAGGGCCCCATCAGCGGTCGACCTCTCCCATGTTTATGTCAATGCTGCCAAGGGTGACTATCATGTCCGCCAGCTTCCAGCCGATAAGCAGTTCCCTAAGAACCGTGAGGTTTATCAGGGAGGGGGAGCGTATTTTACAGCGATAGGGGGCAATACTGCCATCGCTGACCAGATAAAAGCCCAACTCCCCCTTGGGGGCCTCGACTCGGCCGTAGGCCTCGGCCCCGGCGGGAGGCCGCAGCACAAAGGGCAGTTCAGCGCGGGCCGGCCCCGGCTCTATCTGCTCCACGCACTGGGACACGATGCCGAGGCTCTGCTTCACCTCCTCGATGCGAACACGCAGGCGGTCGTAGTTGTCGCCCCGGTCGCCCACCGGGACGTCGAAACGCACCCGGTCGTAAACGTCGTAGGGATCCATCTTGCGCCAGTCCCAGGCCAGGCCGCTGGCCTTGAGGACGGGGCCGCTGACGGAGTGGGCGATGGCCGTTTCCAGGGGCAGAACGCCCACGTTCTTGGTCCTGATGAGAACGATTTCGTTCTGCATGAGAAGCTGCTCCAACTCGGCCACCAGCTCCGACGCCTCGGCCAGGAGGACGTCGAGGGCGGGCCAAAAGTCCGGTGGCGCGTCGGCGAACACGCCGCCGGGCCGCATGTAGCTCACGGTTATCCGCGCGCCGCACAACATCTCAAACAGGTCCAGAATCTTCTCGCGAAAGCGGAAGCAGTACATGAGGGGGGTCGCCAGGGCGCCCAGGTCCTGGAGCAGGAATCCCACGGCCACCAGGTGACTGGCCACCCGCTGGAGCTCGGCGGCCAGAACCCTCAGATACTGACCGCGCAGGGGGACCTCCACCCCCATCAGCTTCTCCACCGCCAGGCAGTAGGCCTGGTTGTTGGTCATGGACGCCACGTAGTCCAACCGGTCGGTCAGGGTGAGGACCTGAACGTAGTTGCGCTCCTCCGCCAGCTTCTCAGACCCCCGGTGGAGGTAGCCAAAGATGGGTTCAACGTCCACGATGACCTCGCCGTCAAAAGTCACGCGCAGGCGCAGCACGCCGTGGGTGCTGGGATGCTGCGGCCCGATGTTGACCGTTACCGGTTCGGTGCGAATGGGCATGGGCCGCTCAGTAGCTGACCACGTCTTCAAAGTCCTTGCGATGGGGATGGCCCGGGAAGCCGTCCCAAAGCATAATTCGCTTAAGGTTGGGGTGCCCCTCAAAGGCGACGCCCATCAGGTCCCACACCTCCCGCTCCTGGAAGTCGGCCCCCGGCCACACGGCCACCACCGAGGGAACCGACGGGTCGTCCCTGGTGTAGACCCGCGTCTTCAGCACGGCGCTGTGGTTGTGGGTCATTGACGTCAGGTGGTACACCAACTCAAAGTGGTCGATGTAGTCCACGGCTGACACGGAGCTCAGGAAGTTGAAGGCCAGCGACGGCTCATCCTTCAGGAACCGGGCCACGTCCAGCAGGCGGGGCGCGTCTATCCAAAGGCAGTCCCCCGCCCACCCGGTCACGGCGTCGGGGAACCCCTGCCGGAGGAACCCGGCCAACTCCTGCCCCTGAAAGGCCCTGGTCATCAGCCCCCTGCGGGTCGTCCCTTTAGGCTGTACCTCTTGATCTTGTCGTGAAGCTGCATGATGCCGAACAAGAGGGCGTCGGGTCTGGGGGGGCAGCCGGGCACGTAAACGTCCACCGGGACGATGTGGTTGACCCCGGGAACCACGCTGTAGGATGAGTAGTAGGGGCCGCCGCTGGTGGCGCACACGCCCATGGATATCACCCACTTGGGCTCGCCCATCTGGTCGTAGATGCGCCGGATGGCCGGGGCCATCTTCCAAGTGACGGTGCCCGCGACAATCATCAGGTCGGCCTGGCGGGGGGTGGCGCGGAAGGCCTCCATGCCGAAGCGGGCGATGTCGAACCGCGACATGGCGGTGGCCATCATCTCGAAGGCGCAGCAGGCCAAGCCGAAGGCCACGGGCCACAGGGCCGACTTGCGTCCCCAGTTGAGAAGGGCGTCAACCGAGGTGACCATCAGGTTGCGCTTGAGGTCGTCGGGCGTATGGAGGAGCGGCTCCGGGAAGGGGCTGGAGTGGGTGTGGCGCATGTTCTCGATAACCGCGCCTTCCTCCCGGTCCAGCCGGAGGGCTTGGGAGGCGAGGAAGCCCTGTTCCGATTCAGTCATGGGGTCATCTCCATTCCAGGTCGCGCTTTCGCCACGCGTAGACCCAGGCGAACCCGAGGATGGTTAGGAAGGCCGCCATCTGGATGAGGGCGAACAGGCCCAGTTTCCCCATACGAACGGCCCACGGGTACAGGAACACCACCGCGACGTCGAAGATGACGAACAGGAGGGCGTACATGTAGTAGCGGAAGTTGAACTGTGCCCACCGCCCGCCGATGGTCTCCATGCCGCACTCGTAGATCTCCTGCTTAACCGGGTTGGGCTTCTGGGGCCGGACGCCCAGACGGGAGAGGAGGAAGGACAGGGCAAGTAGACTGGTAGGGACAATGAAGGCCACCAGGGTGAAAACGGCTATGAGGCCATACTGACGAAAATAGTCTTCTAGCAAGGCGTCCCTACCCCACGGTGGATAAGGAAATATAGCATACGGCCCACCCCATCGCAAGGGCGGGCGGCGGGCAGGCCCCCAACCGCGGGGCGCCGTGGCCCTCATCGGCGCCCACCGGCCCTACCCACCCCTGGATCCCCCTCCCCTCTCATCCTTCCCGCTTTCCCCATTTCGTCATTCCCGCGCAGGCGGGAATCCAGGAACCCCACGCCACAGAATAGCGTCCCAAACTCCGGAGCCACCCGCAGATGGTCCCCTAACGCGGGTCAGGGAGTGACGGCGCCGGCTCTTACCGGCGCGGGGCGCCGTGGCCCTCATCGGCGCCCATCGGCCCTCACCTCTCGTCTATTCCCTCTTTCCCCCTCCCGTCATTCCCGCGCAGGCGGGAATCCAGGAACCCCACGCCACAGGGCCAACGCCCCAATCCATAGCGTCACCCGTAAGGACGCTCCCCTAACGCGGGTCAGGGAGTGACGGCGCCGGCCCTTACCGGCGCGGGGCGCCGTGGCCCTCATTGGCGCCCACCTCTCATCATTCCCGCCCCTCCCTTTTCGTCATTCCCGCGCAGGCGGGAATCCAGGAACCCCACGCCGCAGGGCAGCGTCCCAAACTCCGGAGCCACCCGCAGGTGGTCCCCTAAACGCGGGTCAGGGAGTGACGGCGCCGGTTCTTACCGGCTCTCTTGCATTGCCGCAGCCGTAGTAAGAAAGATGGATTCCCGCCTGCGCGGGAATGACGGGAAGGGGGGGCGACCAACGGCTCTTCAAAACTAAGTGGGCGCACGTGCCATTCCCGCCTGCGCGGGAATGACGGATGGGAGGGGCAACGACGGGGGGAGCAGCCAAGGCCCGGCGCAAAGCCACCGGTGAGGGGCCGGGTGTATAATCGCCGCAGCCTGAACAAGCGACGAGCCACGATGCTGATAGACCTCCACACCCACACCGCGCCCAGGTCTTACGACGCCCTCCAAAGCCCCGAGGAGCTTGTCCTTGAGGCCAAGGGGTTGGGTCTGGACGCCCTTTGCCTTACGGAGCACGACGCCTTTTGGAACCAGGCCGAGTTGGCTGAACTGTCGCGGCGCCACGGCCTCCTCCTGCTGCCCGGCTGCGAGGTCAACACCGACGAGGGACACTTCCTGGCCTTCGGTCTGAGGGAGTACCGCTTCGGGATGCACCGCCTCCCCTTCCTGCGGCGACTGGTGGAGGAGGCCGGCGGGGCGCTGGTGGCGGCTCATCCCTACCGGAGGCGGGGCATAGGCGAGGCCTCTCCCGAACAGGTGGAGTTGAAGCTGAGCCGCGCCGCCCAAGAAGAGGGCATCCGATTATGTCACGCCATAGAGGGGCTGAACGGCAGAGGGACACGGGAGGAGAACCGGTTCTCTGCGAATTTGGCCCGGCGCCTGGGCCTCAAGACCACGGCGGGCAGCGACAGCCACCGGCGCGGGGACCTCGGCGTCTGCGCCACCCGGTTCACAGCCAGGGTCCAGTCGGTGGACGACCTGATAGGGGAACTGAAGGCTGGCCGGTTCTCCCCCGTCTGCTTGAAGGACGCGGGGGTCTAACGCGTCGCGGCGGCCTCGGCCACCAGGATATCCAGGGCCAGCTCCTCGTCAAGGCGTCCCTCTTTCACCGCCAAGTCCATGGCCAGGAGGCGTCCGTAAAGGGCCTTGAGCCGGTCCCAGGAGAACCGCCTGGCCTGGCCCACCGTCTTCCGCACGGCGAACTCGGCCCGGAGGGACAGCCGCACGCCCATTTCCGAGGGCGGGACGCCCCGTTCCACCAGGTCTTTGGCCAGGGTCACCAGCCTGAGTTGGCGGGCTATCATGGCCTGAAGGTAGGAGAGGCTGGCCCCGTCGCGCCGCAGCTTGCGCAGGTCCCGCAGGGCCGCCGCGGACCTGCCCTCCAAAATCGCGTCCACCGCGGCAAAGACGCTGGCCTCCCTCACCTGTGGCGCCAGGTTGGCGACGTGGCCCTCCTCAATAATTCCCCCCGCGGCGTAAAGGGCCAGCTTCTCCAACTCGGTGTCGAGGACTCGCAGGTCGCCTCCGATGTACTGACCCAGGAGCCGCAACGCCCCCGCCGATATCCTGGCGCCCTTCATCTCCGCCCTGCCGCGGGTCCACCGGGCCAACTCCTCGCCCCGCGGCGCCGTGAACCGCTTCACCTGGGCCTTGGCGCTTAGGCGCGACAGCATGGAGTTGCCGCCGCGGATTGGCCCGTCGGCGAAGGCCAGCAGGGTTGTGGGAGGCATCTCGTCGATATAGGCGTCCAGGCCGTCCCACTTGGCCAGCCGTGAGGCCGCGCCCCGGCCGCCGCGCCGCCGGGGTTCCCGCGACTCGAAGGACGCGAGCAGCCCCTCCACTATGACCAACCGGTTTTGGGCGAGGAAGGGCAGGGCGTCGCACGTGGCCCGGAGGGCGCCGAGGTCTGTTTCACCGGCCAGGAGGCGGTGGCTGTTGCTTTCCAACAGGTCCGCGGGCCCCACCTGGCCGCGGAGGGGCCTGAGGGCCTCCTCGACTAGAAAGGGGTCGCCGTGAAAGATGAACGCCGGCATCTGAGCGGGTAGACCTCCGTGACTCCAAAATAGCATACCCGCCCCCTTCCAGCGAGAGGGGGGTCAGCGACGGGGCCGCTCGTCCGCGCCACCCGCCAAGACGCCATCGCGTAACCGGCGCTCCCGCCGCGCGTCCGCAACGTTTGGCAAAGGGGCGCGCGACGGGGTATTCTGAGGCCGACATGGAGATTGCCCTCATCGGCCTTAGCGGCAGCGGCAAGACCACCCTGTTCGACGCCCTGACCGGCGCATCCCGCAAGGGGGAACCGTCGCCGGGGAGCGTCGGCCAAGGGCGGGTGGGCGTGACCAAGATACCCGACGCCCGGCTTGACGCCTTGGCCGCCATCTTCAGCCCCAAAAAGGTGACTCCCGCCGAGATAACCTACTGGGACACGCCCTCCACCGTGACGGGCGGCGGCATTGAGGGGCGCGTTCTAAACCTGTTGCAGCAGGCCGACGCCTTCATTCACGTGGTGCGGGCCTTTGATAACCCGGCGGCGCCCCACCCCAGCGGCAGCGTTGACCCCATGCGGGACGTCAAGGCCATGGCCTCGGAGCTGGCCCTCGCCGACATGGTGATTCTGGAGGGAAGGCTCCAACGCGTCGCCGACGGCATGAAGGGCGCGCGTGGACGCGACAGGGACCTGCTCCTGCGCGAGCAGACCCTCCTGCATCGCGTTCAGCAGGCCCTTGAGGAGGGGCGACCCATCGCGTACCAGTCCCTCACCGGGGAGGAGTCCAACCTCCTGTCAAACTACAATCTGCTCACGGCCAAACCCACCCTGGCGGCCTACAACATAGGGGAGGAGGGCCTGCCCGGGGGCGAGGGATTCCTGCCCGCGTCCCGCGAAAGGGCGGGCCAAGGCGGGCTGAAGGAGGTCGTCCTCTGCGGGAAGCTGGAGTGGGAGCTTGCCCAACTGCCGCCGGAGGGACAGCAGGAGTTCCGCGAGGCCCTGGGCGTGACGGAGCCGGGCGTAGACCTCCTCATTAAGGAGTCGCTGTCGCTGCTCAGGATGGTCGCCTTCTTCACCTTCGTATCGGAGGAGGCGCGCGGGTGGACCGTGCCCCAAGACGCCCCGGCCCCGGCGGCGGCGGGCAAAATCCACTCCGACATGGAACGGGGGTTCATCCGCGCCGAAGTGGTGAGCTTCGACGACATGGTGGCCTGCGGCTCCATCGCCGAGGCCCGCAGGCGCGGCGCCCTGCGCTCCGAGGGCAAGGGCTACCGGGTGCAGGACGGCGACGTCATCACCTTCCTGTTTAGGGCGCCGCGTTGAGGGGGTTGCGCCACCGGAGGCCGGGGAAGCGGCTGAAGTCGGTGTCGTTGGAGTGGACTTCCGCCTGAAACTCCATGGCCAAGGCGGCCACGTGGGCGTCGGTGACCAGGTTCGCGCCCACCCCCGCGGCCACCAGGCTGCGCCGGAAGTGGGCCAGGTGCTCAAAGCCGGGGTTTATGGGGGCTACGTGGGGGAACCGGAACCAGCCGCGCACGTAGTCAACGGCCTCGGCGGGGCTAACGGGACGGTCAAGGACCTTGGGATGGGTCATCAGCCTAACGAATCCCGCCGACACCACCCAGGGCACACCAACCCTTTCCCCGCCGTTGACCAGCCCCTCCCACCAACGCCGGGCCGGGTCGTGAAAGGGCGTCCCGTCGTTGTGGGCATACACCAGCAGATTAACGTCCGGGACTATCAAGCCGCCCCTGGGCCGGTGAACTCCTCGGCCTCAAGCTGGTCGTTAAGCTGGTTCAGCTTCAGCGGGTCGACGCCGGGGGCCAGGCCGCTGGGGTTGGGGGTCACCCGGTAAACGGCCGGGGCCTCCCTCACCGCGGGGGACATGCCCCGGCGCAGGGTCTCGTTCACCACCTCCTTAAAGGGCCTGCTCAGCAGCCGGGCGCGCTCCTTCAGGTAGTGGGCAATGTCTTCGTCTAGGGTCAGTGTAGTTCTCATGGAAGCATCATAGCGCCATACTATCCTGATGTCAAGATGAACGCGGGAACCCGTTGACATTCCCAGGCCAAGGGGACAAAATCGCCCTATTCCCACCAAAGGCGCGAGGGAGGCTGCCATGACAGACCTATCCAAGGACGACGTTAAAGCCATGGGCAAGGCGGTGAACCTGGACATCGCCGAGGAGGACCTGGCCGAGGTGACGGAAGTCCTCAACGCCATCATCGAGTCGATAGACGAGATAAACCCGCCGGGCCTGGAGTCCGTGGAGCCCCTGCCCATCATCCTTCCCAAAGAGGAGGGTTAGCATGGAAAAGAGGGACATCCCCTTCCTCACCGCCACGGAACTGTCCAATCGCATAAAGGCCAAGGAGGTCTCCCCCGTGGAGGCGGTGGAGGCGTACCTGGCCCGCATTGAGGAGTTGAACCCCAAGCTCAACTCCTACATCACCGTATGCGGGGAGCAGGCCCTCCAAGACGCCAAGGAGTCGGAGGCGGCCATCGCCGCGGGCCGGTGGCTCGGCCCCATGCACGGCGTCCCCTTCGCCGTCAAGGACCAGTGGTGGACCAAGGGCGTGCGGACCACGGCGGGTTCCAACATCCTCCGCGACTTCGTTCCCGACGAGGACGCCACGGTGATGACCAAGCTCAAGGAGGCCGGGGCCATCCTCATAGGCAAGACCAACCTAACCGAGTTCGCCATGGCCTACACCTACCACTACCCCTTCGGAACGCCCGCCAACCCCTGGGACCTGAGCCGGATGCCGGGCGGCTCCAGCGCCGGGTCCGGCTCCGCCACCGCCGCCTTCATGTGCGCCACGTCGCTGGGCGAGGACACCGGCGGCTCCATACGGGGGCCGGCCGCCTACTGCGGCATCACGGGGCTGCGGCCCAGCCAAGGGCGGGTCAGCCGCTACGGACTCCTGGGCTCCTGCTGGTCCATGGACACCATCGGCCCCATGTCCCGCTCCGTGGAGGACTGCGCCATGACCCTAGAGGCCATCGCGGGCCACGACCCCAAGGACGCCTACACCTGGAAGATTCCAACGCCCAACTACCCCGGCCTCCTCAACGACGGCGTCCAAGGGCTGAGGGTAGGCGTCCTGAAGGAAAAGGTCCACGGCGACAACATAGTCCCGGAGATGCGGGAGGCCGTCCTGAAGGCCGCCGAGATCTTCGAAGGCCAGGGAGCCGAGGTCAAGGAGGTGTCCCTCCCCGGGGCCATAAACGGCAGGGCCATCGCCAGCCCCATCACCTACCTGGAGGGGGCCACCGTTCACCACCGCCGCGTTAGAGAGCGGTTGAGCGAGTACGACCACAACATGCGGATTACCCTGCTCCTCGGCAGCCTCATACCCTCCCACACCTACTACAAGGCCCAGCGCCTGAGGTCGGTCCTGCGCCAGGAGTTCCTGGACCTGATGGGCGCCGTGGACCTGCTCATCTTCCCCACCGCCGCCGACGTCGCGCCTCCCCTGGTGGACAGGCCCGGCCTGGGAACCAAGGAGGAGTTCAAGAGCGAGATGTTCAGCCCGCGCCGCACCCTGACCTCCCTGTCCAACATCACCGGCGCCCCGGCCCTCTCCGTGCCCTGCGGATTCAAGGACGGCCTCCCCCTGGGGCTTCAGATTCTGGGCCGGCCCATGGAGGAGGGGACGGTCTTCCGTCTGGGACACGCCTATCAGCAGGCCACCGGCTGGCACACCGAAAGGCCGCCCGTCTAAGACCGGCGCCCCGCCACCGGCCCCCGGCCTTGAAGAGGGCTAGGGCCTTTCCATAAAGACCCGGCTAGGAGGATGTCCATGACCGCCATGTATCCCGAAAAGCAGTGGGCCTTGAACTGGATAGATGAGCGTCGCAGTTGGCTTTCGGCCTTCCACCAGGAGATTTGGAACTACGCGGAACCCGCTTGGCGGGAGTACCGCTCGGCCAAGGCCTACTGCGACCTGCTGCGCTCCCAAGGCTTTGAGGTGGAGGAGGGGACCGGCGGTATGCCCACGGCATTCAAGGCCGTCTACGGCGACGGCGGGCCGGTTCTGGCCACCTACGCGGAGTACGACGCGGTGCCCGGCAACTCCCAGCAGCAGACGCCCCACCGGGCCCCTCGCCCCGGCCTGCATCCCTGGGCCGCCGGCCACACCGACCCCCACTCCTCCCTGGGAGTCGCCGCCCTGGCAGGGGTCCTGGGGGCCAAGGCCGCCATGGAGCGGGGCCGGCTAAAGGGAACCCTGGCCATCTTTGGCGAGCCGGCGGAAAAGGTGTGCGGTTCCAAGCCCGTCCACGCCGCTAAGGGCTACTACGACGACCACGACGCCTTCATCTCCTACCATCCCCATCCCACCAACACCACCATATGGGACACCCATTGCGGCTCCTACTGGAGCGCCGTGTTCACCTTCGAGTGCCACGACCCGGAGGACTGGGTTGACCCCGCGCTGCTGGCCGGGCCCTTCCACTCCCACACCGCCCCGCGATGCCCCGGGGCCATCGACGCCCTCTGCCTCATGTACACCAACGTCAAGTACGCCAAAGAGGCCATGTATCCCCACACCGGCTCATGGACCCTCAACGAGTTCATCATGGCCGGCGGCCAGTGCACCTCCGACAACCTGCCCCCACGCTTCAGCCAAATACAGTACGCCTGGCGCTCCCCCACCCTTGACATCCAGCAGCGCATCTTCGACGTTTTGGAGGAAAACGCCCGCCGCGCCGCGCAGGTGACCGGCTGCCAACTATCCGTCAGGTGGGTCACCAAAACGCGGGTGGGACTGGCCAATCACGCCATGGCAGCCCTGACCTACGGGAACCTAGCCCTGGTCGGCCCGCCCACCTTCGACGAGAAGGCGAGGGAGTTCGCGCGGGCTATCCAGCGAAATCTCGGCATTGAGCCAATGGATGAACCCTTCACCGGGGAGTGCCGACGCCTGACGCCGCCGGAGGAGTACGAGGGCCAGGTGCGGCGGCAGCTCCCGCCGTGGCAGAAAAACTTCACCTCCGACGACTACGTGGACTACACCTGGCACGCCCCAACGGTGCGGCTCCACACCAGCCGGCCCGCCCTGAAGCCGCCGACGCCCGGCTTCCGGTATCCCGCCTGGGCGCACAACGCCTTGGGAGGAGTGAGCCACTGCATCGACCCGGGGATGCTGGTGGCCGGCAAGACCATCGCCGCCACCCTGATTGACCTGCTCACCCAACCCGACGCGCTCACCGAGGCGAAGGATGAGTTCCGCCGCAGAACGGGCGGCGGGGTCGGGGGCAGCCGGTGGACGGCCCCGCTGCTGCCCAGGGACTTCGCGCCGCCGGTGGACCTTCGCTGGCCCGAATACGTCCAGACCCCCCGCGGCGAGGAGTGGTGGCTCCCCACACCCCTGGCCTAAGCGGGATGGCGGCCTAGCGGGGAGCCAGTATCCCTCTTATCCGTCATTCCCGTGAAAACGGGAATCCATCTTTCCTACTCACTTCTTCCGCTATCGCCCCCCTTTGACTGAAGGGCAGGTTGGGCCAGGGGGCATGAGCGCGACACACTGGCGGTTTTGCCGTGGGGCCTTCCTGGATTCCCGCCTGCGCGGGAATGACGGAGAAGTTCGCGTTCATGTCGGCGTGGCTGGCCAGGCCGTTAGGCGGCGAAGAGGCCGGTGTATGGGTGAACAGATCTGCTCAGAACAGCCTTGGCAGTCGTCCACGCAACCAGGCGTCTAGCCTTAGATAGGGGGCCGCCGCTTATGCCACCCGGTGGCCTGCTCATAGGCGTGCCCCACCCTCAAGACCGTCTCATCCTCAAAGGGCCGGCCTATCACCTGAAGGCCCATGGGCAGCCCTTCGCCGTTAAAGCCGCAGTTCACCGACAGGGCCGGGCATCCGGCTAGACTGGCCGGGTGGGTGAAGCTCCGCCGTCCAAAGAAGTTCGCGTTCATGTCGGCGCGGCTGGCCAGGCCGGTGGGCGGCGGGGCCTTGGGAGCCACTGACGGAGAGGTCGGAAAGACCATGATATCCACGTCCTCGAAGGCCGCCAGCATCATATCCCGCCACACCTCCTTCAGTTGGAGGGCCTTGTAGTAGGTCTGGGCGGGAATGAGGCTGGCCATTAGCATGGTCAACCTGAGCTCCTTCTGATACTCATCCAGCCGCTCTCTGATGTATCTGCGATGGATGGACGCGGCCTCCACCAACTCCCCCACCAGGGAGAAGGCCGCCGTTTGGGGTATCATGGGCAGGGATATCTCCCGCGCCGAGACGCCGAGTTCCCTCAGGACAGCCACGGCGTCGAGAACCGCGCCGCGGATCTCGGGGATCACGTCGTCGGAGTCCACCCTTTCGGCAACCACCCCCACCCGCAGACCCTTGACGCCATCGTTGAGGCCCCGGGTGTAATCGGGAACGGGCCTGTGGCTGGTGTACCGGTCCTTGGGGTCATGGCCGGCGATGGCCTGAAGGGTGATGGCGCAGTCGGCCACGGTGCGCGAGATGGGGCCGATGACGTCTTTGGACCAGCAGGCGCCCAGGAGTCCGTGGCGGCTCACCAGCCCGTAGGTGGCCCTGAACCCGGCGAGGCCGCACAGGGAGGCCGGGCCTCGGACGGAGCCGCCGGTGTCCTCGCCCAGGGACGTGGCGCAGAGGAACGCGGCGGTGGCCGCCGCGGAGCCGCCGCTGGACGACCCTGCGAACCTGGACAGGTCCCACGGGTTGTACATCATGCCGTGGGGGAAGTGGTGGTTGGTGGTGATGGCGAACTCCGTTAGGTTGGTCTTGCCTATCAGAATGGCCCCGGCCTCCCTCAACCGCGTCACCACGGTGGCGTCCTCCTGGGGCACGAAGTCCTTCAGGATGTCGGAGCCGGCGGTGGTGAGTATCCCCTTGGTAAGGAACTGGTCCTTTATGGCCACCGGGACGCCGTGCATGGGGCCGATATATCCACCGGAGGCGATGGCGGCCTCCGCTTCCCTGGCCTGTTCAAGGGACTGGTCGGCCAAGACGGTGATGTAGGCGTTGAGCTTGGGGTTCAACGCCTCGATGCGGTCCAGGTAGGCCTCGACGGTCTCCACCGGGGATATCTCCTTGGCCCGTATCCCCTCCGACAACTCGGCGACGCTGAGAAAGGGTATGTCGGCTTTGTTCACTTGGCCACCTCCATGGGGCGCGACGAGGGATGCGGCCATGTTAGCAATAAAGCCCTCAAAAGGCTACCTAGGGAGCCTTTCGCGTCGCGTCGCCCTCCCCATCCGTCATTGCCATCGCTTCTATTCGTCATTCCCGCGCAGGCGGGAAGGGCGCGTGCGCCCACTTTTGTTTTGCGGGGCGTTGGTTCTGCGTTGGAAGCTCCGGCTTCCCGCCATACCGCCGCCCTCCCCCTTCCGCCGTAGCCGCCCTCCCCATCCGTCATTCCCGCGCAGGCGGGAATCCAGGAAGGCCCCACGGCAAAACGGCCAGTGTGTCGCGCTCATGCCCCCTGGCCCAACCTGCCCTTCAGTCAAAGGGGGGCGATAGCGGAAGAAGCGAGTAGGAAAGATGGATTCCCGCCTGCGCGGGAATGACGGATAAGAGGGCTGCGGGCAAGGGCCGGAGAGCGCCAACAAGGTACGTACCCTCCCAACGCCGGGACTTGAGGTGTTGGTTCTGTGTTGGGGCCTTCCTGGATTCCCGTTTTCACGGGAATGACGGATAAGAGGGCGGCGGGCTCAGACGCGGGCGGCCCACGGCCTCCTGGGCCGCAGCAGCCGGAAGAACCGGCCAACCTCGCCCAGTTCCCACATGACCAGGAACTGGCTGGCTATGAAGATGGAGCTGTACGTTCCCGCCGCCGCGCCGATGAGCAGCACCAGCAGGAATTCCCGCAGGGTAGGCCCGCCGATGAGGATGAGGGCCAGCAGGGCGAAGGTGGTGGTCAAGCTGGTGCCCAGGGACCTGCCCATGCTCTCCATGATGCTGAGGTTCACCGACTCGGCCAGGGGCCGGTCTATGTTCCGGGCCACGTTCTCCCGTATGCGGTCGAAGACCACGATGGTGTCGTTGACGCTGTATCCCGCCACGGCCAACAGGCCAACGACGAACATCACGTTGACCTCCAGGTTGATGACCTTTCCAAGGAGCGAAAATATCCCCACGATTATCAGGATGTCGTGGGCCAAGGCCAGCAGGGCCGCCGCGCCGTAGCGGTAGGAGCCGGGTATGTTCCTAAAGGCCCAGGTTATGTAAATAAGTATGCCCACCGCGGCCACCAAAACGGCTATGATGGCGTTACGCACCGTCTCCCCCGCCACCTCCGGCGACACGGTCTCAACCCTAGAAATGGCCGTAACGGGGGCCACCGCCCGCTCTAGGGCGGCCTGAATCCTGTCGCGCTCCCCCTCGCCCAACTCCTTGGTGCGTATAAAAACCGTGTCGGCGGATAGCTTCTGAATCCTCGCGTTGGCGTGGCCGGTCTCACTCAACCCCTGGCGCGCCTCGTCCTCCTGAACGGCGCGGCTGAAGGTCACCTCAAAGGCGGAGCCGCTGGAAAAGTCTATGCCCGTGTTAATGGCCGGTGGGATTATCAGCGAGATTATCCCCGGAATCAGCACGATGGCCGACAGGATGAAGTACCAGCGCCGCCTCCTTACGATGTCCATGACTGCCTGTCCCTCCTTTCCTCTGCGAGGGGCGTCCGGCGCGCCCCCTCCGGCGAGAAGAGATGGGTCAGCCTGCCCAGCCCGGTGAAGGCCACCATCTGAAGGAGGTTGCGGCTCACCATCAGGGCGGTGAACATGCTAACCGCCACGCCGATGGCCAGGGTTATGGAGAAGCCGGTGATGCGGGGTTCCCCAAGTTCGCGGCCAAAGAAGAAGAGTATCCCGCAGGTGATGAAGGTGGAGGTGTTGCTGTCCCTAATGGCGGGCCAGGCGCGGCGGAACCCTATCTCCACGGAGGAGAGGAGGCTCCTTCCCGCCCGCAGCTCCTCTTTCAGACGCTCGAATATAAGGATGTTGGCGTCGACGGCCATGCCTATGGACAGGATGAGTCCAGCCAGTCCAGACAGGGTGAGGGTGACCGGGACCATCTTGAAGACGGCCAGAATGAGAACGGCGTAGATGATGAGGGCGAAGGCGGCCACCACCCCGGCGGCCCGGTAGTAGACCATCATAAACAGGATTATGAGGCCCAGGCCCACGAATGCGGCGTTGAGGCTGGCCCTCAGCGACTCGTCGCCCAGCAGGGAGTCAACCGTGCTCTCCCGCACCAGGTCCAAGGCTATGGGGAGGCTGCCCGACTCCAGCTGTATGGCCAGGGTGCGGACCCGGTCGAAGGTGAAGTCGGGGCCTTCGATGAACCCGGCCCCACTGACGATGGGCTGGTTGACCACGGGGCAGATGATGCTCTCGTCGTCTAGGATATGGGCGATGCAGCGAGACCTATCCCCCGAGATGCGGGTGGTCATGTCCCTGAATATCCGGGCGCCCTCGCCGTCAAAGACGAAGTTGACCACCGGCAGGCCGGTGGTGGGCCGCGCCCCGGCGAAGGCCTGCACCAGATTATCGCCGGTGAGGGACTCCCCGCCCCTGCCCACGGCGTCCCTGTCGGTGAACTCCGAGCAGTCGGCGTTCAAGCAGGTGCGCTCCTTGAAGACCAGCTGGGCCGTTTGGCCTATGAGGGCCTTGGCCTCCTCCACCCCGCCGGTGGCGCTGAAGGAGTCGATGGCGGTGACGGCCTCGGCCAGATCGCGGCGCAGGTCGTCCTGCTCCGGGCCGCTCAGGGTGCGGGTGCGTATCCGGTAGAAGATGCCGGCGCCGGGGAGGACTTCAGCCCCCTCGAACCCCAGTTCCGTTAAGGCAGCCGTCACGTCAGACTGGGCAACGGCCTGTTGGAAGGCCACCTGCGCCCTTCCCTCCGACTGGTTGTAGCTGAAGGCGTCCAGCGGGCCCAACCCGTCCTCCAGCCCTACCCTAAGCCTATCCTGGTCCTCCTGGCTGAGGTTCGCAAGCCTGATGTCAACGATGCCGGGCAGGGCCACCAAGGCCGCGTTGTCGACAATCGCGTCGCCAAAGCCCAGGTCCCGGAGGGCCGTCTCCACGGCGGCCTGGGCCTGACGGACCTTGAAGACCACCTCTATGGTGGTGTCCTCCACCCCGGGAAGCTGTACAAGCACCCGGTCGGCGCCAAAGAGTTGCACCGATGGCTCGGTGATTCCGAAGGCGTTGACCCGCCGCTCGATGGTGTCTATAACCCCCTGCATCCGCTCCTCGGTGGGCGCGTCCCTTTGGAGTTGGAACAGGCTCACGGCCCCCAAACTCTCGACCACCTGCCCCTCAACGTTCAGGTCCCGCGCCTCGTCGAGAACCGGGAGGTCCACCACATACTCCGTGCCCCTCGACTCCACCACCACCGCCTCTGCGAATCCCTGGTCGACGAGGGCCGTTTCCATATCCGACTGGTTCAACCCCGTCTCAAGGGTCAGGTCGATGAGGGACGCCTCCGAATCCGTGGAGGTCACCGCCTCAATGACCGGCAGTTCATCGCGCAGCCCCGTATCCACGGCGGCCAGGGCCTCGGCGTCAAGGGAGGGCAGGTAGGCGCTGAAGGTCTTGCCGTCCACGTTCACAATGCGCGCCCGCGAATAGCCCAAGGCGTCCAGGGCAGTCTCAAGCTCGCCCTCCTCAGGCAGGGGAATGAAGTATATGATAGCCTGGCTCGCGTCATCCTCACCCTCCACCGGCGCGGTCTGTAGGGCGTTCAGAGGGTGGATGGACTCAAGGGCGTCCCTCATGGCCTGCTCGGTCTCAGCGTCAAGGGCGGGCAGGCCATCAACGGTGAATATGTGAGGCAGCACGGCGGCCACGGACGCGTTGGCGTGACCCAGGTCCGCGATGGCCTGGGAAACGGCGTCCTGTTCGGGGGGATCCACCAAGGTTATGTCCAACCTGGTCCTGTCCTCCCGCTCAGTCGTGAACTCCCGGATGGAGCCCACGTCCCTCTCCAGGTCTTGCAGGAAGGAGTCAACCCCCTCCTGAGGGAGACTCGGAACGTCTATGGAAAACTCCTCGCGGGTGAAGGACGTGATGGCCAGCGCGCCCAGTTCCATACCCGACAGGCCGGCTCGCAGCCGTTCCTCAGATATGGGGTTCTCGAAGGTGACGTCTATCTGCACCGGGCTTTCGGCCTCGTAGACCAGGTGCGCCCCGCCCCTGAGGTCCAGCCCCAGGACCAGGCCCAGAGGCCCCGAGCCGCCCCTGTCCAAGGAGTCCCCCGGCAGGTCGACCTCCCTGTTCACCAGAACCAACGATGAAAGGATGACCAGAACCGAGATTAGCAGGAAGATTCTGAGGCTGTGTCTACGCATGGGAGGCCTTTTCCGCGTCGTCTCTTTCCAGCCGCGCCCCTATCCAGGCGAGGGCCTGCTCCCTGGCGCTGACCTCTCCGGTGGCGTGGGCCTCCTCCAAGTCGTCGAGGAGCGTGCGGAAACGAGGCCCCGGCTCCAGTCCAAAGACGTGGATGAGGTCGCGCCCGGTGACCAGCCGCTCCCTGCGCGGGACAGGCTGCTCGCCCCCCGCCTTCGCCAGGGTGTAGTTGACCAGTTCCACCCGGCGGAGCCACTCGCCGGCGTCCAGCATGGGGCCTCTGGCGGCCAGATAGTCGGCTAAGCTCAGGTACAGCACCGAGTAGGCCGCCGGGCCAAGGTCGCGAAAGAAGCGGTACACGGCCCTGTTGGTGGGAAGCTCCAGGTCTTTGCTCATCTGGGTGGGCCTCAGGTGGCCCTTAACCATGGCGCAAACGTCCCCAACCCCACGGGCGCTCAGGCGCAGGGCGCGAAGCCTCTCCCCGGCCATCTCCGCGCCAAGCTCGGAATGGCCCAGGAACCGCGTCCTCCCGGTGGGGTCAGTGGACTTGGTCTGGGGCTTGGCGATATCGTGAAAGAGGGCGCCCAGCTTTAGAAGGGTCCGGCGGGTGTGGCCGTCGCTGACCACCTCGCCAAAGTAGTCCTCCATGTCCTGCCCCCAGTGGAGGGAAGCCGTCAGGGGGTCATTGCGGCCGGATGGGCCGGTGAGCCGGCCCGCCTCGCCAACGGCCTGAAGGGTGTGTTCAAAAACGTCCCAATAGTGCTCCTTGGGCTGGTCAACCCCGCGGGTCATCTCCAACTCCGGGATAACGCGGCAGAGGAGGCCCAGGTCGTCCAACAGGCGCAGGGCGTCCTTGGCGTCCTCCAGCGACAGGAGGGACAGCAGTTCGTCCCGCACCCTCTCCACCGACACCTGAGTTATCAGATGGGCGTTGGCGGCTATGGCCTGAGCCGTGGCCGGTTGGATTTCGAACCCAAGGCCGGCGGCCAGCCGCGCCGCCCTGAGGAGTCGCAGCGGGTCCGAGGCGAAGGCCCCGGGGCCGACCATGCGAATCAGACGCCGGGCCAGGTCATCCCTGCCGCCAAAGGGGTCTATGAGCGACTCGCGCCAGGGTGGAGTCTCCGCCGCGTCCAGAGGGAGGGCGAGGGCGTCTATGGTGAAGTCGCGGCGGGCCAGGTCATCCTCAATGGAGCCGGCCATAGACGTGAGGTCGACGCCGCGTCCTTCCCCGTCCAAGACTATCCTGGCGACGCCGCGGTCCCTGTCAAGGGTCACATAAGTTCCACCGAGGACGCCGGCCAACTCCCGTCCCAGGGCCAGGGCGTCACCCTGAACGGCCAGGTCCAGGTCGCCGCCGGGCGAGTCCATGAGGGCGTCCCTGAGATACCCCCCCACCAGGTAGGCGGGCGTCCCGCGGGCGGCGAAGAACTGTTTAAGCGCAGTGATGGTAGAGGACATAGGCAAGGTGGTCGGGCGCGAGTCCCAGGGGCCGTTGGGCCGGGGCGACAGCTCTAGTTGACGGATGGAGCAGCCTCCGGACCGTCCGGTTCCTGCTCATCCTCTTCCCTCTCTCCAATCTTCCAAAGCTGCTCCTTGCTCACCAGGCGCTCAACGTACAAGCGGCCCTCCAGGTGATCGATTTCGTGTTCAAGGGCCTGGGCCCTCAGGTCGTCTTCGGCCTTGATTCGGAAGGGTTTGCCGTCCAACCCCTGAGCCTTGACCCGCACCTTGAAGGACCGCTTCAGCTTGCCCTGATACCCCGGAATGCTGAGGCATCCCTCCTCGACTTCACGCTCCCCCTCCCGCCGCACCACCTCCGGGTTGATGAGGACCGTGGCCTCCTCGTCCTCCGGAATCTGGATGACGGCTATCCTTAGGGGAACGCCAATCTGGTTAGCCGCCAACCCTACGCCGTTGGCGTCATGCATCGTCTCTATCATATCCTCAACCAGCTTGCGGACGCCGGCGTCGATCTGCCTAACCCGTCTTGTCCTGCGACTCAGCATGGCGTCGGGGGCAAAAACCAGGGGCTTTACGACCAAGGACGGCGGCCTCTCCTTCAAGGTTCTCAAAGATTATAGCCGTGTGGCTCAACGGGTGTAAAGCCAATGCCTAGCGGATAGCGGCGCTAAAGCAGCGTCACCGGGTCAACGTCCACCGTCCACCCCTTGGGCGCCGGCTCCACCGACAGGAGCCGGTGGATGTCTTGGAGGCGGCTTCCTCGCAGAATGACGCGCCACCGGTAGCGGCCACGGGCGCGCTGAGGATGACCCGGCGCGGGGCCGATGAACTCAATGGCGGAGAGTCCCTGGGCGTAGGCCGTGGAACGCAAGCTGTCGGATAGGCGCCGCGCCTCCTTCTCGCAGGCCTCCTCGGATGTGTGGAGATAGACCAGGTTCACCATGCTGCTGAAGGGCGGGTTTCTCAGCTGCCTGCGATAGGCTATCTCCTTCTCGTAGAAGCCGCCGTAGTCCTGGCGCCCGGCGGCCTGCACCGCGTAGTTATCCGGGCTGTAGGTCTGAATTATCACCCGCCCGGGCGCGGCGCCGCGGCCCGCCCTTCCCGCCACCTGGCACAACAGTTGGAAGGTGCGTTCCCCCGCGCGGAAGTCCGGCAGATAGAGGCCCACGTCGGCCAGGGCCACCCCCACGAGGGTGACGTTGGGCATGTGCAGACCCTTGGCCACCATCTGAGTGCCCACCAGGACCTGGGCCTGGCCGCCGGCAAAGGCGTTTAGAATGCCGGCGTGGCCCCCCGCCTCGCGAACGGCGTCGCTGTCCCAACGGGCTACCTCCGCGTCCGGCGTCACCTCCTTCAGAAGCTCCACCAGACGCTGGACGCCGATGCCCAAGTACCTGACGTTGGCGCTCCCACAACCGCGGCATCGGGAGGGCGCCCGGGCGCGGCGGTTGCACAGGTGGCACAGCAGCCCCCTGGCGCCGTGGTAGGTGAGGGCCACGGCGCAGCGCCGGCACTCGAGAGATGCCCCGCAGTCCCGGCACTGGACGAGGGCCGCCGCGCCGCGACGGTTCAGAAAGATGATTGCCTGCTCGCCGCGGCCAAGGCCCTCCCTCAACGCCTGGACGAGGCGGCGGCTGAAGGGGCTGCGGTTCCCCTCCTTAAGCTCCTGCCGCATGTCCAAGACCTCAACCCTGGCCAGACCCGCCCCGTCTTTGGGGGAACCGGGAGGCCGCGGCCCCGCCCCTATGCGGTAGGGCAGGTGGAACAGCCGGTGCCGCCCCTGCCGCGCGTGGTAGTAGGTGGACACGTCCGGCGTGGCGCTGCCCATCACCAAGGGCGCGCCCGACGCCTGGGACATCCTCATGGCCACGGCCCTGGCGTGATAGCGGGGCGGCCGGTCCTGCTCCTTGTAGGTCCACTCGTGCTCCTCGTCAACCACAATAAGGCCCAGGTCCGGCATCGGGGCGAACAGGGCGCTCCTCGGCCCCACAACCACGTCGTAGGCCCCGTCGCGGACGCGCCACCACGCGTTGAACCGCTCCCTGACGGTGAGGCCGCTATGGAGGAGGGCCACCCTGCCAGGAAACCGGGCGTTGAGCCTGTCCGCAAGCTGCGGCGTCAACGATATCTCCGGCGCCAGCAGAATGCCCCGGCGCCCCGCGGCCACGCACCGCTCCAAGGCCCGCAGGTACACCTCCGTCTTGCCGCTGCCCGTAACGCCGTGCAGAAGAACGGTCCTGGGCCCCGCAGTCTCCCGCTCAATAAGGGCGGCGACGTGGGATAGGGCCTCGGCCTGCTCCGGCGACAGGGTTAGAGGAGACGCCTGTTCAACCCCCTCATCCGGCCCCGCCGACCCATCCCTCCTGACCCACTCCTGAGCCAGCAACCCCTTCTTTATGAGGGCCTCCACCGCCCCGCTCCCGTACTCCTTGTTGGCGTGGGAACGCGAAAGCCGGTGGGGAGCCCGCGTCGCCGCCTCCAACAGGGCCGCCTGCCTCGGGGCATTTGGCGCCAGGAGTCCCGCCTCTCCACCTTCGGGATGAGGCAGCAGGAAGGCGTCGTAGGCCGGGGCCGTTCGTGGGCGGGGCATCTCCCACTCCCTCCGCAGCGCGCCCCGTCTGACCAGGCGGTTTATCGCCGGCTGGAACTTGGCCCCCAGCGACCTCCTGACCTCCTTCTCCGCCGTCCGGCCCCTGTCGATGAGGAACCGCCACACCTCATCCTCCTCGCCGGCCAGGGAGCGCGGCTCGGCGTCGCCCGGCGTGAGATGCGAGTCCACCCTGTCCCTGAAGCCCGGCGGCAGCATGAGGGAAACACACTCAAAGAGGGTGGAAAGGTAGCGGCGGCTCATCCACCGGGCCAACTCCAACCCAAAGGGAGAGACCAGGGAGGCCGGCTCAATGGTGGATATGATGGGCCGGGGGGACTCCACCTGGGGCTTGCCGGTGACGGCGAAGACCATGCCCTGCACCGGCCTGGGGCCGAGGGGCGCCCACACCATTTGGCCGGGCATGGCCGGAAGACGGGGCGGCAGGCTGTAAGTAAGGGTCCTGTCGACGCCCAGAGGCGCGTCAACGGCGACCTCGGCGTAGCTCATGGCCCCGGCGATATCTGAAGTGGGGTGACCAGAATCATAAGCGCGTCAACGGCGACCTCGGCGTAGCTCATGGCCCCGGCGGTTGTGAAGGGCGGCTATGGGTGGCGGGACTGCAACGGCTCACAAAAGATGACCTTGGCATAATCGTTACTTCCTCCCTGTCACCCCCCGGCATACCCGCGCCGCACTCCCGCCATTCCCACCTCCCCGTCATTCCCGCGCCCTTTTCCCGTCATTCCCGCGCAGGCGGGAATCCATCCCCCAACACAAAACCAGCCCCCTCCTCAATCCCGCCATCCCCATCGCAAACGGGAATCCGGAAGCCTTGGCGTCAAGGTTGCTGACAACCGGCGCGCGTCCAAGCCGCCCGGACCCTTGCGAGGACATCCAGGCGCGAGGAGGGGCCTAGGTCTTGAGACGCCCCCGCTCCTTGATGCGCGCCGCCTTGCCGAACCGCCCCCTCAGGTAGTAGAGCCTGGCCCGGCGCACCTTGCCGCGGCGCGTCACGTCCACGGACTCTATCCGCGGCGAGTAGAGGGGAAAGGTGCGCTCCACCCCAATGTTCTGGGTGACGCGGCGCACGGTGAAGTTGGCGCCGGGGCCTTCCCCCCGCCGCTTGATGACAACGCCTTGAAAGGCCTGAATCCGCTCCCGCTCGCCCTCCCGTACCCTGTAGTTGACCTTCACCGAGTCGCCCGGGCCGAACTCGCCTATCTTGGGGTTGGCCTGCACGTTGATAAGTGAATGCACCGCCATAGCCGTTCATCTCCCAATTCCTCTTAGAACCCGTCTATTCTATCCTGCGACGGCCTCCCTAGGCAAGAGGAACCTATTTTGCACCCCTTTGGGTCCAGCGCATTCTTTGTACCCCTTTAGGTCCAGCGCATTCCCGTTCTCACCCCGTCATTCCCGCGCCCACCTCTCCGTCATTCCCGCGCAGGCGGGAATCCATCCCCCCTTACATCCGAAAACCAACGCATCAGACCCAGGGACACCCCCGCCTCGCCCCTCAACGAGGGATGGCGACCTCAAGCCGGTCTGGCCGTAACAAGAATGGCCCTTACCGGCGTTTCGCGCCGTTGTGCGATTGCCTTGGTGTAAAAGAGGGGAAAGATGGATTCCCGCCTGCGCGGGAATGACGGATAAGGATAAGCGTGGGCCGACGGCGGCGGATAGGACAGGGGGCGGCAATACATCCCCACAACGCAGAACCAGCGCTACTCAAAACTAAGTGGGCGCACGCGCCCTTCCCGCCGACGCGGGAATGACGGGAAGGGGAGGATGGCGCGCCGCGCCATGGCACGGTTGACCCAGCGCACGTCGGCGGGGGATGGATTCCCGTTTTCACGGGAATGACGGAATGGGGCAGCATCAATCCATCCCCTTTGCGGGCTACCATTGTCGGGAGGATGCTGGTACTATCCAACGTGAAGCCTCTGCGTCCCGGACTCCGGGGCGCGGCACGGGCGGCGTCCGACTCCCGAAAACGTGGGGCGGCCACCAAACCTCAACCTTGGAGCGCGGCATGAGCGAACACAACGAGTTCCCCCACCCGGAGTTCCTGGCCTCCACCGGCTGGCTGGCCGAACGCCTGGAAGACGACAACCTTCAGGTGGTGGACTGCGACCTGCCGGACCAGTACCGCAGGGCCCACGTCCCCGGGGCCACGTTCATGGACGACCACTACCAGAAGGACCCCGACGCCAACCGGGTTCACATCATGGGGCCGGATGCCTTCGCCCTCATGGCCCAGTCCCTGGGCATAGGCGACGACACGCTGGTAGTGGCCTACGACAACTCCATGGGCCTGTACGCCGCCCGCCTGTGGTGGGCCCTCAACTACTACGGCCACGCCAACGTCAAGGTCCTGAACGGCGGCTGGCGCAAGTGGCTCTCCGAAGGCCGCCCCGTCACCGACGCCCCGGCCAAGCCGCCTTCCGGCCGCGTCTTCACCCCCAGGCTCGATCCCTCCTTCATGGTCACCGCAGACCAGCTAAAGGAGGACTACCTCAAGCCTAACGTGGTCGCGTGGGACGTGCGGAGCCTCGGCGAAAATCTGGGCCACACCACCCGCGGGAACCGCCGCCCGGGCCGCATCCCCAATGCCGTACATCTGGAGTGGCTGGAGTTGGTAGACCACCGCACCCACCTGCTGAAGCCCGCCGCCGAGATGCGGCGCATCCTCCAATCCCACGGCATAACCCCGGACAAGCGCGTGCACAGCTATTGACAGGCCGGCATCCGTGCGGCGCACGGCGCGTTTGTCCTCAGGCTTCTCGGCTATCCCGACGCACGCAACTACGACGGCTCTTGGGGGGAGTGGGGGAACCGCGACGACACCCCCATCGAATCCTAGGTGCGGCTCTTTTATCCAACTCCACCTTCCGGGCCAGGAAGGGGGATAGGAGGGAATGGCCGCTATCTGCCGCCGCGCTGGAACTCCGCCTCCTCCAACATCCGCTCCAGGATGGCGTGAGTTGACGCCCTCCTCAGGTCCAGGGAGGCGATGGATATGGCCCGGAACAGCGCCCCTGCGCTTACCGACGCGCTGACGGACTGCCCCTCCTCAGGGACCTCCACCCCCATCGAATCCTAGGCGCGGCTCTTTTATCCAACTCACCCTCCCGGGCCGTGAAGGGGGATAGGGGAATGGCCGCTACCTGCCGCCGCGCTGGAACTCCGCCTCCTCCAACATCCGCTCCAGAATGGCGTGAGTTGACGCCCTCCTCAGGTCCAGGGAGGCGATGGATATGGCCCGGAACAGAACCCCGGTGCTCACCGACGCGCTGACGGACTCGCCCTCCTCAGGGACCTCCACCCCCAGGGCCTGGGCCATGAACCGGGCGCCCCACCGTCCGACCTTGGAGTCGTAGCAGCGGGTAAGAACCCGGCCCCGGTGCAGGAGGGCAACCCCGCTCTTGCCGCGGCGAAGCGTGACGGGAACCCTGCTCCTGGGCGTGTCCAGCACCCCCTCCGCGTACTCCCACGCCTTGGCGCGGCTAACCGTCACGGGGCCGGCTCCTCCTCGGCCAGGCGTTCCTTCACAAAGGATAGAACCTCCTCGGCCAGCTCCAAGGCCCGCTCAGCCTCCAGGTCGTCGAAGTGGTCGGCGGGGATGCCTCCGGGCAGGTAGTTGGGGTACCGGGTGAGGTTGTAGTACTTGTCGAGATAGATGGCCCTGGACTTCAGCACGTCGAACAGGGCCTCAAGGGCCTTGGCGTCCTCGCACAGGTCGGCCAGCGAGTGGCCCCAAACGTCTTCGGCGCCCTTGCCGTACAGATACCCCTTCATGGCCTTCTCGCCCGCCTGCTGGGACATGAAGCACGCCAGGCTGAACCGCTGGTGCTCCCTGGCCAAGCGCGCGTCGGAGATGTCCCGGCTCGCCTGCTTCAACCACCGCGCGCCCTCGGCCCGCCTGTTAGGCATCATAGACCACCTCCCCCATCCGTATGGCCCTGCTCAGGTAGGACTCGGTCTCGTCGATGGCGTCCATCTCCTCGGGGGTGTACGGGAAAAATTCCACCGCCGCCGCCGGCGACAGGTGGCTGTAGAAGAAGTCAGGCCGCCGTGCGAAGGGGCGGTCATCCTCCATTACCATCACCAGCTTCAAAGCGGTGTCCGGCTCCACGGCGCCGGGATACAGGGGGTTCAACAGGATAGCCCTTCTGACCCCCAACTGGGGAAGCATACCGACAATCCGCTCCAACTCCTCCTGCAACAGCCGCGTGCGGTACTGAACGAACCCCACCCTCATGGGCATGGGCTAACCCTCCAAGATTATCATGTGAGTCTCCCTGGGGCCGTGAGCGCCGATGACAAGGGTCTGCTCAATGTCGGCGGTGCGGCTAGGCCCCGTGACAAAGTTCATGTAGCTGCCCATGTCGCCGCCTCGTCTATGGTACTCCAACCGCCTGAACAGATACAGGTCATCCAGGCCCTCCACCACCTCAGGGCCTCGGACCAGGGCCACGTGGACGGGAGGAAGCAGCGACACCAGGCGGCTGACACCGCGGCGCGGCACCAGTACCACCGTGCCCGTCTCGGCGATGGCGTAGTCGGCGCCGGTAATGCCCACGTCCGCCGAGGCGGGGTCAAAGCCGCCCTCCCTGTCGTCGCCGCGGGCCATGACCTGAACCCTGACGCCCATCCCCGCCAGCAGGTCATCCACCGGCGTCTCCCGGAAAACCTCCTCGTGCGACCGCACGGCCAGCCTCGCCGAAAGCCCTTGGATTGTTTCCCGCAAGTAGTCCAACGCCTCCTCAGAGTTGGCGGCGCGGCAGACCCGCCAACCCCGGAGTTCGGCAGTCGCGGCCATCCTCGCCATAAGCGCTCCGCGCCCCTCTTGCAGCCTGCGCATGGCCTGCCGGCCCCTCTCCTCAAGGGACGCCAACTCCTCCCCAAGGGCGGGATAGGGCGAGTCCGGCGCGCCGGCCCTTCTGCCCAGCCGCCGCCGCACCGACGCTATGAACTCCCCTCGCGGCGTTCCCAACCCTTGGGCCATCACTCCTCCTCGGCCAATTCCCTGCGCCACAGGTCGCGAAAGGGCCTCGGCGCCAGGGCGGGCAGGTCGCGGGAGCGCGTCCACCGGGAGAAGGGAGGAACGGGCGCCCGGCGGATGAGACCCCGGCGCGCCACCGGCCACTGCATCCATCGCCCCAACCGCCGGGCCATGGACAGGGCCCTTGGTCTGCTCATAAGCCACCCGTAACCCTTGACCGCAAGCCGCTCACCCAGCGACGCCTTGGTTCCCCCCCGCTCGGCGCCCTCCGCGACACTGCTTCGCAGCTTCAGCAGCATGTGGGGGATGTTTATCTTGATGGGGCACACGTCTTTGCACGCCCCGCACAGGCTGGAGGCGTAGGGCAACTCCTTGCCCTTGTCCAGCCCCGCCAGGGCCGGCGACACCACGGCGCCGATGGGGCCGGGATAGACCCACCCGTAGGCGTGCCCTCCAACCTTGCGATACACGGGGCAGGCGTTGAGACACGCCCCGCACCGGATGCAGTACAAGGCCTCTCTCAGGTCGGGGTCTTCAAGGAGGTTGGAACGCCCGTTGTCGACTATAACCAGGTGAAACTCCTCGGGGCCGTCCTCGTCGCCGGGCCGCCGCGGCCCCGACACGTGGGTAACGTAGCTGCTTATCCGCTGACCCGTGGCCGCCCTCGGCAGCAGCCGCATGAAGACCGCCAGGTCTTCCAGGCACGGGACTATCTTCTCCATCCCGGCGATGGACACTAGCGTCCGCGGAACCGAAGTGCAGAAGCGGCCGTTGCCCTCGTTGGTCACCAAGGCCACCGTGCCCGTCTCCGCGACCATAAAGTTGGCCCCGGTTATCCCCATGTCCGCAGCGATGAGCTTCCCCCTCAGGGCCACCCGGGCCGCGTCGGCCATCGCCTCTATCTCCTTCAGATTGGGAAGGCCTATGCCCTTCTTCTCAAATAGCTCCCCCACGTCCTCCTTAGACTTGTGCATGGCCGGGGCGATGATGTGGAAGGGGGCCTCGCCCGCCAACTGGATGATGTACTCCCCCAAGTCCGTCTCCACCGGCTCAACGCCCATGCTTTCGAGGAAGGGATTCAACTCCATCTCCTCAGACACCATGGACTTGCTCTTGATGGCCAGCTTAGCCCCCCTGGCCCGCGCTATCTCGCCCACAATGCGCCGCGCCTCGTCAGAGTCCTTGGCGAAGTGGGTGTGGCCGCCGTTTTGAGACACCCGGTCGCACAGCATATCCAGGTAGTAGTCCAGGTTGTCCAACGTGTGCCGCTTGATGGCGCGGCCCCTCTCCCGCAGCTCATCCCACCTCTGCCGCGAAAGCTCCTCGATGGCCTCCTCCCTGGCCCCGTCAAAGGTGCCCATGGAACGGCCCAAGAACGATTGCAGCTTGTCATCAGCCAAGGCCCTGGCCGAGGCGCGCCGGAACTCCCGCATCTTCACCCCGGCCATCTACGCCACCCCGCCCAGAATCTCCGCCAGATGCACCGCTCTAACGTCGGCCCCGCGGCGGCTCAAGCCCCCGCCTATCTGCATCAGGCAACCCGCGTCGCAGGATGCCACCGCCCGCGCCCCGGTCCCGACCACGTTATCCACCTTATCCTTCAGCATAGCCTCGGATATGCCGGCGTGCTTCACCGAGAAGCCGCCCCCAAAGCCGCAGCAGACGCCGGCCTCCGGGAGTTCGACGCGCTCCAGCCCCTTGACGCCATTGAGCAGGGACACCGGCTCGTCGACGGCCCCAAGCTCCCTCAGCAGGTGGCATGACGGATGATAGGCGACCCGCCCCTCATAGGCGGCGCCGACGTCCGTCACGCCCAAGACATTCACCATGAACTGGGAAAACTCGTGGACCCGGCCGCTCAGGTCCCTGGCCAGAGGCCCCCACTCCGGGTCATCGCGGAACAGGTCGGGGTAGAAGACCTTCATCATGGAGGCGCAGGAGCCTGAGGGAACCACCACTCGGTCGCTGTGGGCGAAGCTCTTCAGGGTCCGGCGGGCCAGCGCGGCGGCCTCCTTCCGGAAGCCGGAGTTGAAGAGGGGCTGGCCGCAGCACGTCTGGTCCGGCGGGAAGTCCACCGAAACGCCCTGGCTCCTCAGCGCTCGCACCACCCCGACCCCCACCCTGGGAAACAGCTGGTCGACCAGACAGGTTACAAAGAGGGATGCCCTAATTCGCGCCTTGCCGACCATGCTCTCCTTCCTCCGGGGCCTTGGGCCTCAGAGTAGCAGAGCAACCCATAGGGGGGCAAGCAACCCCGCGCCCTTCCCCATCGCACCCGCGAAACCGGCCGTGGCGGCGGCGTCACCCGCGGACCGTCTCCTCCGACCCTACTTCCCGATTCCCTTCCACAAAAACCGCCCCGTCGAAAGGCCAAGCACGGTGTACAGCGAGTCCATGAAGGGGAAGTAGATGAGATGGGACGTGACGGCGCCGCCCGTTTCGCTCTCCGGGTTCAGGCTCCAAAACCACTCCCAAAAGAACAGCATGGTCAGGACAATGGCGCCGTAGTAGGACAGGCTCACCCGCAGACTGTCCACGGAGTTCCTGGTCTCCTCGCCCCCCATGCAGTGGCGCCGTATCAGGTTCACCACTAGCATAATCACCGTGCCCCCCACCATGAACCAGTTGACAACCTTCCAAACCGGGTAGTCCGGCCTGCCGTCGTGATACAAGGGCGTCGCTATAAGGTTGACCGCCACCGTCAAGGCCGTTAACACCAGAAACACCGCCAACAAATGCTTCACCAAGTCCATCATAGCCCAAATCCTCCTTAAGACTTAACTAGTGGATAGACCCAATGCCGTGGTTGCACGGCCCTCAGCCAAAGGCGCGGCGGGAGCGGGAGGGAGTCGAACCCTCCCATCCCGGTTGTGACGGGACACAGCGGATTTGAAGTCCGCGAGAGCCACCGGGCCCCATCCGCTCCCGTGCATGTGGACCTTTGGCTGTCTGGCTAAGCGGCCAGGGCCGCCTCTATCTTCTGCTTCAGATGGCCCTTGGGGACCGCGCCGACTATCTGCTCCACCGGCTTGCCCCCCTTGAATATGAGGAGGGCCGGGATGCTTCTGATGCCGTAGGTCACGGCCGTTATGGGGCTGGAGTCCACGTCCACCTTGGCGAACTCCATGCGGCCGTCCATCTCCTCGGCCAACTCGTCCACGATGGGGGATAGGGCCTTGCACGGCCCGCACCACTCGGCCCAGAAGTCCACCAGCACCGGCATACTCGCCTCAACCACCTTGTCCTTGAATTCAGCGTCCGTCACCGCAAAGGGCTTGGCCATCGCTCGCCTCCGACGATAAATTTTTCATCCAACGGCGCTCCACAACTCGCCAAGCGCCGCCCCGCCAGTTTATACCCGCCATGCCCACGGGTCAACGGCCCGCCCCCCTTCGCCTCTCTACTTTCGTCATTCCCGGCTCACCCCTCTCGTCATTCCACGCCGCCTTTTCCGTCATTCCCGCGCAGGCGGGAAGGGCGCGCGCGCCCACTTAAGTTTTGAAGAGCGTTGGTTCTGCGTTCGGGGCCTCGGCTCCCGCCCTTTCCGTCATTCCCGCGCAGGCGGGAAGGGTGCGCGCGCCCACTTAAGTTTTGAAGAGCGTTGGTTCTGCGTTCGGGGCCTCGGCTCCCGCCCTTTCCGTCATTCCCGCGCAGGCGGGAATCCATCTTTCCCCTCCATTACCCCAAGACAATCGCGCCACGGCGCGCGCTTCCATCCATCTATCCACCCATCCGCAAGGGCCATCCGCAAGGGCCAGTCCTATGATGGCCGGCCCTCCATAACGGAAATGACGGGAGGCGATGCGGGAATGCCGGAGGGAGGGGGCAGGCGGGAATCCAGGAATGCCTACAACTCCGGCAGGGTTAAGGGCAACCCGTAAACCCAGTCCCAAGTCTCTATTCCCCAATCCAACCTTTGCACACAGTACCTAGAAGAAGCCCCTATAAAGTCGAATTCCATTGAGAGTTCTTGAATTTGGTAAGTCTCGGAATTCACTACTAGGCGGCCTTCTAAGAAGATGTTCGAGTACCAAGAACTCCAAGTCCTTCTCTTCAAGTTAGAGAAGTCTATCCTCAAGTTTCCTTCCTCGTCTTCCACTATCTCGATGTTCGCCTCTTTGTAAAAGGCCACCAAGCTACTAGCTAAGGTCAAAGGATCAGCTCTCCACGGAACGAAGTCACTAGTCCTGTAGAAGTCCTCCCAGTCCCCTACGGCCCAAGAATCTGAGTCCTTAGTCTTAATGTAAGTGGTCCACTGAGGGTCAGGGTCCTTTTCCCACTGAGCGTAGAAGTCTAAGTCCTTAGTCTGTAAAGCGTAGTAACCAGGATCATAAGCGTCGAAGTTCCCTAGATGTAAGGTGGCGTCTCCATCAAGTCCTATGGGTCTACTCTCGCACCTATTGATGCTTGTATTCACGTACTGTTCTTCCCCTGAGAAGGAGAACTTCACCGAATCCTCTTCCTTAAGGGTGTTGTAGACCTCTAGGAATATCTCGTAGGTAGTGGGTTCGGTAGTGTCTTCCACTATGACTATCAGGTCTCGCACCTCTTCCAAACTCATGCCCGGCTTCACTAGGAAATTCGAATGCAGCCTTATTACTTCCTCATCCAACCTACCGAAAGTAGGAGGGTACACCCCATCTAGGGTATTCATAAGGCTAGTGGGCTCGGTGCTGTGCCTCATGGGGACTAAAACATGTAATATCTCATGCCTTATAGTCGTCCTTAAGTTTGCTTCCCACGAGCCTAAGGCATTCTCCTGTGAAGTGGGCTTCCTAATCCATATGGCTATTTCGGCTTCAGTGACTTCGTCCTCATCAGTCCTATCCCAGGTAGCGCATCCCCAAGCGTCGATACAATCTAAGTCAATGAATTTAGAATGTTCTTTCGTTACTCCCACGTAAGCTCTGAAATCAGCCTCTTCTTCAGTCCTTACAAACTCAAATTCTAGATTCAATAGAGGCCGTAACGCCTTTAGTTCTTCATCAAACTTCTCTACGTAAGAAGCGATGCCCACCCTGAAGACCTTAATAACCCTGGACTGGTTCCACTTAACTATGGTGGAGTCTTCCCAACCTGCGCAACCCGTGTGACTGAGGTCGTCCTCAGGTCTCTTAGAAGGATCCGCTATAAAGTCACTGAAACAATCCCACACCTCCTGAGTTACCTTAATCTTTTCGGGAGCAGGCGTTGCGGTTGGCGCCGGAGTCGCGGTAGGTGTTGGCGCCGGCGTTGCCGTGGGGCTGGGGGACGGTCTTGGGGTTGGGGTAGCCGTAGGACTTGCGGTTGGCGTCGGCGCTGCGGTAGGAGCCGGTCTCGGAGTAGGAGTAGGCGTCGAAGTCGCGGCTGGTGTCGGAATAGGTGTCGGCGTCATCGTAGCGGTCGGTCTTGGGGTAGCCGTAGGACTTGCGGTTGGAGACGGTGTTGGCGTTGCCGTGGGGCTAGGTGTCGGTCTCCGCGTCGCGGTCGGTCTTGGGGTAGCCGTTGGACTTGCCGTTGGAGACGGTGTTGCCGCCGGGGTTGCGGTCGCCGCCGCCGTTGGACTTGCCGTTGGCGCCGGCGCTGGCGTAGGCGGAATCACAGTGTCTGACCCACAACCTACAAGTATAGTCAGACTCAATAGACCTACTAGAACCCATACTATCTTCTTAATCTTTGCACTCTCTCCCGCATTTCTTCTTTCCCCTAACAGCCATTCTGCATGTTCGCCTCTGCTATCGCAACTTGCAGGGCTTCCCAAGCGCTCCCGCCGGGAGGGGGCTGGCGCGCAGGTGGCCTAAGGCGCCCGGCAGGGGATAGTCGAACTCCCCGTCTTCCCTTATAGTAGCTCTGGGAGAACCTTGAACAAATCCAGCCTCGTAGGACAAAAGCTGCGCCTGCGCCTCGACTCGTGGGGCAGGCTCGGCGAAGCCATGGCCCGCGTCGACGGCCGCCCCATCTTCGTCGCCGGCGGCATCCCCGGCGAGGAGGTCATAGCCGAGGTTGTGGGCGAGCGCCGCCGGCGTCTGGCCGCCAGGGTGGTTGAGGTCATCACCCCATCGCCCCACCGCGCCTCGGCTCCGTGCCCCTACTTCGGCCCCTGCACCGGCTGCCAGTGGCAGCACGTGGACTACAACGCCCAACTCGGCATGAAGCGGGACGCCGTTGTCGACGCCTTGGAGCGGGTGGGCGGGTTCAGCCAAGCCCCCGTCGCCCCCACCCTCCCCTCCCCGGACCGTTACGGATACCGGAACCACGCCCGCTTCACCATCGGCCCCGGCGGCTCCCTCGGCTTCGTCAACCGCGAAAGCCGGCAGATGGTCCCTATCGACAACTGTATGCTCATGCATCCCGGCGTCAACGGCATACTGGCCCAACTCCAAGGCCGGTGCGCCGAGACCACCCAGCTATCCGTGCGGTACGGCGTCAACACCGGCGACTTCCTCGTCCAGCCGCCCCTGACCAACCCCGCCGTTCCCATCCCCACCGGCCAAAAGCGCTACGTAGAGTCCCTGCGAGGCCGCCGGTTCCGCGTCGCCTCCCCGTCCTTCTTCCAGGTCAACGTAAGGCAGATGGACAATTTGGTGGAACTGGTCGGCGCCGCCCTGGGGCTGTCCGGCTCTGAACTCATCGTCGACGCATACGCGGGAGTTGGAACCTTCGCCCTCCTCCTGGCTCCCCGCGCCGGCAGGATAATCGCCATCGAGGAGTCACCCGCCGCCGTGGAGGACGCCCGGGACAACGCGTCGGGCGACCCCAAAGTGGAGTTTATGCAGGGCAGAACGGAGGACGCGCTGGCCCAACTGGACGAACAACCCCACGGCGTGATTCTGGACCCGCCGCGCAAGGGATGCCACCCCTCGGTTCTGAAGGCCCTGGACCGGCTGAGGCCCGCCAAGGTCGTCTACGTGTCCTGCGACCCGGCCACCCTCGCCAGAGACCTGAAGGTCCTATGCCAAAGGGCCTTCCACCTGGAAAGCGTCCAGCCCATAGACATGTTCCCCCAGACTCACCACGTGGAGTGCGTCGCCACGCTGCGACCCCGCCGCGCCGTGGAGGGACTCATCCTGGCCTCCTCGTCGCCGCGCCGCCGCGACCTCATGGAATCTCTAGGCCCGCCCCTCAAAGTCGCGCCGCCCAACATCCCCGAAACCGTGGCCGGCGACTCCCCTCAAGACACCGTTCGCCGCCTGGCCCTGGCCAAGGCTCAGGCCGTGGCCGCGCGACTCCCCAACCCCCCGCCCGGCTCCCCCATCGTCGGCGCCGACACCCTGGTCGTCTGCGACGGCGTCCCCCTCGGCAAACCCAAGAACCCAGCCGAGGCCGTGGACATGCTGAAGCGACTCCGAGGCAGGCGGCACACGGTCATCACCGGCGTCGCCGTGATAGACCCCAACGACGGGGCCTCCGTGACCGGCTCCCGCGAGACCGCCGTGACACTGCCCCCCTGCTCAGACCTGGAAATCGACCGCTACGTGGCATCCGGCGCGGCTCTGGACAAGGCCGGGGGCTACGGCCTCCAGGACGAACCCTTTCATTCAGGAGCCGAGGTGGAGGGGTGCCGCGCCAACGTGGTCGGACTCCCCCTCTGCGCCCTCGCCGACCTCCTGGGCCAACTCGGCTACGACACTCAAAGCCTCCGGCTTCCCGACCCGTGCCGCGCCCACCCGTCCACGCCGGAGACCGCCCCTTGAACCTCTTCGGCGTCGGCAGCCTGGAAGCCCTGGTCATCCTGCTGGTCGCCTTCCTCGTCCTCGGCCCCACCCGGCTCATCTCCACCGCCAAGGGCCTCGGCAAAATGGTGAGGGAGCTGCGAAACGCCACCGGCCAGTTCACCCGGATGGTTGAGGATGACGACGACCCGGACGGCCCGCCGCCGCGGGACAAGCCAAAATGAACCAGACCATGCCCTTTCGAGGCCACCTGGACGAGCTCCGCAAGAGGCTAACCATCTCGGTGGCGGCCGTCCTCCTCACCACCATTCCATGCTTCGTCTTTCACAGGCGAATCATAGAGTTCCTGCTCCTGCCCGCCGACTCCCTCACCCAGGTCCCCGGGCGCCTGGTCTTCATTGAAGTCACCGAGATGTTCGGGGTAATGATGAAGGTCTCCCTCATATCCGGCGTCGTCCTAGCCATGCCCATCCTCCTATACCAGATACTCCTCTTCGTCGCCCCCGGCCTGACCCCCAGGGAGAAGCGATACCTCTACGGCTTCCTGCCGGGCGCCCTCCTGTCCTTCCTGGCCGGGGCCGCCTTCGGCTACTACGTGCTGATACCGCCGGCGATTAACTTCCTCGTAAACTTCGGCGGCGGCATCGCCGAGCCGACGATACGGGTGGGCAACTACGTGAACCTGGTGGCCATGCTGCTGTTCTGGATGGGCGTGGTCTTCGAGACACCGGTGGTTATGTTCATCATCGCCAAGCTGGGCGTCGTCACGCCCCGGGGGTTCAGCAGGTGGCGGCGGCACTGGATTGTGGTCGCCTTCGTGTTGGGAGCGTTGATAACCCCCACCTTCGACCCCATCAACCAGGCCCTGGTCGCCGGCCCCCTCATAGTCCTGTACGAGGCCGGCATCTGGCTGTCCAAGCTGGCCGCCCGGGGCCGCCGCCCCGCCCCGGCCGCATAAAACAAGACCCCCGCATGGGGGGTCCTGGCCGCTCGACGGGCCTAGCCTGCCCTACTTCTTTTCGTCAACCTTGGCCGGCGCCTCCTCAACCCCCTCCTCAGAGGCGTCCTTGCCGCCGACGCCCCTCTTGAAGGCCCGCAAACCCCGGCCCAGGGAGGAGCCTATCTCCGGCAGCCGCCCGGCGCCAAAGATAACCAGCACAATCGCCAGTATTATGGCCAACTCCCACGGTCCGGGAACGCGCATCTTCTTACCCCTTTCCTAACCGGCCTCTTATGGGTGGAGAATACCACACCCCGGCGGCGCGGCGCAATCATCCACAGCCCAGCCGGCCCCGGCGGGCCTCCGCCGGCAGCCTTGATAAGCTGTATAGAAATCTATACAATTAACGGTAAGGCAATTGGCTGGGGAAAGGGGGTAAACTATGCCCGAGACCTATACTGAATGGAAGCCTTATCTGCCCACCCATGAAGCCGCCCGCAAATTCCTTGAAGCCTCCGTAGCCGAGGATGACGGCGACGGGCGTTTGATACGCTCCGCCCTGCGAAGCATCGCCAAGGCCCGGAAGGTCAACATGACTCGCGTGGCCAAAGACGCCGGCATCACCCGCAAGGCCCTCTACGACGCCCTGTCCGAAGACGCCAAGCCCGGCTTCGCCACCGTGCTGCGCATCGCCAGGGCCTTGGGCTTCGACTTCGCCGTAAAGACCAGGGCCAAAGAGACCGCGCAGGTCTAGGGCGGCGGCGGCCCTGGGCGGAGGCCCCGGGCGGCGGTTTCCCCCGGCATTCACGCCGCCGTGCTTGAAGCCCGCGCCCTTCCAACTGTATAATCCCACCACCGCCCAGGCAAATCCCACAGGAGGAACCTACCGCGTTGACATCCCCCACCGCGTACGACGTAGCCATTATTGGCGCAGGGCCGGGAGGCTACGTAGCAGCCATCCGAGCCGGGCAGCTGGGACTCAAGACCGCCATCATTGAGCGGGACGAACTGGGCGGCCTCTGCCTGAACTGGGGATGCATCCCCAGCAAGGCCCTCCTGCGCAACGCCGAGATAGTCAGCCTCTTCAAGCGCGCCAACGAATTCGGCGTCTCCTTCGACAACCTCACCATAAGCTACCCCAAAGCCATACGGCGCAGCCGCAACGTGGTCGCCAAAATGGTCAAGGGCGTCGAATACCTGCTGCGCAAAAACGGCGTGGACCAGTTCAAGGGAACGGCCCGGTTCGTCAGCCCCCAAACCCTTCACGTGCGGCCAAGCGACCAGTTGATAAACGCCAAGAACGTCATCATAGCCACCGGCGCCCGGCCCAAGTCCATCCCCTCGCTGCCCATCGACGGCAACTTTGTCATCACCAGCCGCCAAGCCCTTGAGCAGACCACGCTTCCATCCTCGGTGGTCATCGTGGGCGGCGGGCCCGTCGGCGTCGAGTTCGCATCCATATACAGCGCTTACGGCGTCCAAGTCACCATGGTGGAAACGCTCCCGCGCCTCCTGCCCTACGAGGACGAGGAGATCAGCCGCCGGCTGGAGCGCTCCTTCTCCAAACGCGGCATCAAAATAATGACAGGCTCGGAGATAGTCGGAGTAACCCGGTATCACCTCGGCCCCGCCCTTCAGGTCGAGCAGGCCGCCGAGGACGTGGAGATACACTGCGACAAGACCCTGGTGGCCGTCGGAGTGCTGGGCAACGTGGAGGGCATCGGCCTAGAGGCCATCGGCATAAGGCCCGCCTCCGGGTTCATCCCCGTAGACGACGGCATGGCCACCTCCGCGCCGGGCGTCTACGCCATCGGGGACGTAACCGGCAAGCTGCTCCTGGCCCACGTCGCCTCCGCCCAGGCCGTTCACGTGGTGGAGGCCATCGCCGGGCGGAACCCGGAGCCCCTCAACTACCTCGACGTGCCCAAGGCCATCTACTCCAGCCCCCAGGTGGCCGGCTTCGGCCTCACCGAGGCCCAGGCCAACGAGCGGGGCCACGACGTGAAGGTGGGAAGGTTCCCATACCAGGCCAACGGGAAGGCCACCGCCATGGGCGACACCGAGGGACTGGTGAAGCTGGTCACCGACGCCGCCTACGGCGAAATCCTCGGCGTCCACATGATAGGCTCCGACGTCACCGAACTACTGCCCGAACTCTCCATGACCCGGATGCTGGAGGGCGGCGTAACGGAGATGGGCCGCATGGTCCACGCCCATCCAACCCTCTCGGAAGCCCTGAAGGAGGCCGCCTTAGACGCCCAGGGCGAGGCCATCCACATCTAACCCCCCTTGAGCCTTCAGCCCCGCCCGGGGCCGCCGCCAACCCACGCCTAGGAGGACGCCTTGGCCGTTGCCGTTGAAATGCCGCGAATGGGGCCAGACGCCCATGAAGGCGTCCTCGTCCGGTGGCTCAAGACGGAGGGCAGCCCCGTGACCCCGGGCGAGGTCATCGCGGAAATCGAGACCGACAAGGCCATCGTTGAGGTGGAGGCTCCGGCCGCCGGATCCCTCGTGAAGCTCCTAGCCGCGGAGGGAGCCACCCTTCCCGCCGGGTCGGCCCTGGCCCTCATCGCCGCGCCGGATGAGGCCCTGCCCAACCTCGAAACCCTGCAACCCCCCGCCCCGCCTCCCACCGGCGAAGAGCGGGTCCCCCTCAACCGGATGCGCAGCCTCATCGCCGCCCGCACCTCCCGGAGCAAGCGGGAGGCCCCCCACTTCTACGTCATCAGCGAGATAGACATGACCGAGGCCGTCAGGTTCAGGCGGGAACTCAGCGAGACCCTCCCCGCCGGCGTCCGGGTCAGCGTCAACGACATGATAATCAAGGCCTGCGCCCTCGCCATCAAGAAACATCCCATCTTCAACGCCTACTTCCACGACTACCACCTGGTCCACAGCCCCCACGTCAACATCGGCGTCGCGGTGGCCGTCAACCAGGGCCTCATCATTCCCGCCATAACCGACTGCCAAGACAGGGACTTGGTGAACATAGCCCAGACCAGCAAGGCCCTCATAGAGCGCGCCCACGGCGGCGCCCTGAAGCCCAGCGAGTACACCGGCTGCACCTTCGCCATCAGCAACCTGGGGATGTACGACGTGGACAGCTTCACGGCCATCATCTACCCGCCCAACGCCGCGGTCCTGGCCGTCGGCTCCGTGAAGGAGAAGCCCGCCGTGAAGGGCGGCGAGATAACCATCGCGCGCCTGATGAAGGCCACCCTCTCCATCGACCACCGGGTCATCGACGGGGCCGGCGGCGCACAGTTCCTCCACGACGTGAAGAAGCTGCTGGAACGCCCCTCGTCCCTCCTCTAACCCGCCCTTCCCGTTTTTTCTATCCGTCATTCCCGCGCCTCTTTTTCGTCATTCCCGCGAAGGCGGGAACCCATCTTCCTTACCGCCGTTGCGCCGAGCCAACCGCACAAGGACGCCCCCTCTTTTCCACCCTTCCCGCTTTTTCCCTTTCGTCATTCCCGCGCAGGCGGGAATCCAGGAAGGCCCCAACGCGGAACCAGCCCTCTTCAAAACTAAGGGGGCGCACGCGCCCTTCCCGCCTACGCGGGAATGACGGAGGGGGGGGGCGGGAACCCATCCCTCAACTCCGATGTGACAGAGCACCCGCGCCAGTGTACTATTGCCCCACCTTTCACCACGCGAGGCCCACGTGCCCCCAACCCCGGCGCTCCCCTTCCCCAGACGCGTCTACCCCCTCAGCCCTCGGGACTTAACCGAGGAGCAGTTGGCCGTCGTCTTCGCCATGACCTCCCGGCGTCCCGAACCCTTCGACGAGATAGCCAATCAGGTAACCCAGGAAAAGGCCGCCGACTTCCACGAACGCTGGGTCCTCGGATACGGCCACGCCTCCGTCGCCGAGCACGCCATCCTCCACCTGGCCGTCGAAAACCTCTCCCGCCTCGCCTGCGACACGCTGGAAGACAACCGCCTGGCCTCCTACACCGAAAAGTCCTCCCGCTTCCAGGTCCTCCGGAGCGGGTGCTTCCACACCCCGCGGGAGCTAGACAACGACCCCCGCCTGAAGGCCCTCTACTCCGACACCTGCGACCATCTCTTCGCCGCCTATGAGGAGATGGTGGAGGGACTCACCGCCCATCTCCGCGCCGCCCGGCCCCGGCGGGAAAAGGAGCGGGCCGGCGCCTACAAACTGCGCCTCCGGCGGGAGGCCATCGACACCTGCCGCTTCATCCTGCCCGCCGCCACCCTCACCAACGTGGGCGTCACCATGAACGCCCGCAGCATGGAGCACGCCATAACCAAGCTGCTGTCCTCCCCGCTGGCCGAGGAGCGGGACTTGGGCGACGACCTGAAGGCTCAGGGACGGCGAATCACGCCAACCCTCATCAAGTACGCCAACGCCAGCGACTATCTGGCCTCCACCCGCCAGGCTCAAGAGCGGTGGGCCGAAAGCGTCAGCGCCGGCGACGCCCCGGAGGGAATAACCGCCCGGCTGGTCCACCACGACCCCGACGCCGAGGCGCGGCTGGCCGCGGCCCTGGCCTACCGGAACGCCGCCGCCGCCTACGAAGACGTGCGCCGCGCCATCGACGCCATGACGCCGGATGACCAGGGGAAGCTCATCGCCGATTGCCTAAGGGGCCTCGGCCCCCACGACCCGCCCCCCAGAGAGCTTGAACTGGTCGACTACACCTTCGAGTTCGTCATGGACTACGGGGCCTACCGGGAGTTCAAGCGGCACCGGATGCAAAGCTACGTGCCCCAGCCCCTAACCGTGGCCCACGGGGTCCTCACGCCGCCCCTCATTGAGGAGGCCGGCCTCCAGGGGACGTTCAACGACGCTGTCGCCCGGTCCGAAGAGGCTTTTTGGAAGTTCCGCGACGCCGCCCCCGACTTGGCGCCCTACCTGGCGACCCACGCCCACAAGCGGCGGGTCCTAACCCGGCTCAACGCCCGCCAGTGCTTCCACCTCTTCAAGCTGAGGACGCAAACCCAGGCCCACTTCTCCATACGACAGGTTATGGACGAGGCCCTGCGCCTGGCCGTAAACGCCCACCCCGGCATCTTCCGCCACCTCGCCCTCCGCACCGCCCCACCCTGGTGGCCGTTCTAGGGAGCTAGAGTCGATAGCCTACGGCGGCTGCTACGGCAGAAACTTGTCCATGTCGTAGTTGCCACAGGTGAACCGAACAATTTTCTTCCAGTCAATCGCGCCTAACTGGTCACAGTAAGTATCTATAAACGCCTTGGTAAGGATATTGGTTATTCTTACCTTTTCTACAAGAAACCTTTCGTTATGCTCGTGTGCCTTATATTCAAGCGGTTTAATGATATCCGTATACAAGCTCTTACTTTCACTGACCAGATACCAAAAGTTCTGTCCGACCACTTTTAAGTACCCTCTGCGAGTATGGACTGTGCGAGTCTTGCCGTAACATATCCCTAATACCGATTGGACATTAAGAGCTTGATTATACTGCTTGACCCTTCTCACCGCGTCTTTCAAATTCTGCTCAAGCGTGTTGTGCTGAGAACTATTGCCCCATCTCGTTCCCGACTTTACAGACACAACGTAGTGAATGCCTTTATTGAAGAACTCAAGGTCAACTCCTTCAGCCGTTGACTTGTGACCTCTTGAGGTTTGTTGGGCTACGAATACCGCAAGTCCTTCAAGAAATCTGCCAAATAACTCTTCTTCGGAGGATGACAAAAATGCGTTAAGAGACGCTTCTACGTACCCCGCGGCGGTCACCAGATTCTTCGCCCTGTATAGGTAGGCGTTTTTCCTTAAGATTTGGGATAGCTTAAGCCGTTCAAGGCTATTACGTCGCTTTTCATGGAAATCTACTATGTTTTCATTGACGTACTCTTGAACTGCCGTGAGATTCAACGGCTCCATTATGATTCACCCCTTCACCCACAGACGGTGCGGAATAAGACGTTTTTTGTTCGACAAGCAGCGGTAGGCGAACCTGCATCTTCTGGATTCGCCGTTGACTTAGTTCAACGTACTCAGCGCTCACGCCCACCCCGGCATCTTCCGCCACCTGGCCCTCCGCGCCGCCCCACCCTGGTGGCCGTTGAGTTAGAGCCTAAACAATTAAACTTTATAACGTCAGGGAATACGGGCGGGAATGCTATTCTTCATTATCTGTTGGCAATATGCAGCGATGTTGTCCGATGTAGTTAATTCGTTACACAGGACATCAAATAAGTCATGCAATGCATTGGGATGACCTGTCACATCATCATAGAACGATGCGCCGTCAATCTCATACAGAGAACGACTACTGGCTACGTGAGTTTTGTACCGCTCTGGTTTCTTTGGCACCACAATCACTAGATATCCAGTCCAACCACGTCCCTTATTCCGAATAAAAGCATCAAGGTCATTAACAGCTTTATCCTTAGTGCTGGCGTTCATAGTGTTATGTTTATTCTTGACCTCAGCCAAAATCTGCCTATCTTTACACTCCAAATCGTAACCCGCATCGTGATTCACCCATCCTTCAACACCGGAAAGAACCTCTTGGTGAAAATGGCCAAGAGCGTTAGCCATTCCGTTTAATGCAGAGTTCGTTGCCTGCCATTGGACTAAATCTTTGGCTTCATCAAGCTCTAGGGTGGAGGCTATAAGCAAAGAAAAGAAGGGGTCAATAACATTGCGTTGTTGCCGCTGTTCCGCCTTCTTAACAGCATTATCGGCAGCCAAACGGAACTTGGCTATAGCAGCATCCAGAACCTTGTCTGTAATCCAATTTAACTTCGACATTGCACGTACTCTGGGTTGATTTCAATCCCAATAGGCACACGCCCCAACCGAGATGCTACTCGAAATGTAGTGCCGCTACCCGAAAAGGGGTCCAAAACCACATCTCCTTCATCGGTGAAGAGATTGATAAAGAATTCCGGCAACCATTCAGGGAAGGCAGCGCTATGACCCGTGTTGTGGGCTACTGGAGACCGGTGTAATACATTGGAGGGGTAAACCATGTCTTTACCCTCCCATGCGGATATTCGTCGCCCTATCCTAGAATTCGTACTTGACTGTTGCCGGGTGCGGTCATTATCGCTCATATTGCGCAGTCTAGCGCGTGTCCAATTTCCTATGGGAACTTTCACCGCATCTTGCCGCATTTTCAAGTTGGGAGTTTTACTAAAATGCAGAATCCGCTCCCACGAATCTCTGAATCTATATTTCCATTTGCCTGGGGCTGCCGTAGTCTTGTGCCAAATATACTCCTCTATCCACCGAAACCCCACCTCGCGATTCAAAGACAGTATCAAGTCCAAAACGTAAGTATGGCGCTGACCATCAACCGCCTTTTCCTTGATATTAAGCACGAATGAACCTGATGGCTTTAATAGTCGGATCATTTCCTCGGCTCGCTCGGTGAACCACTCAACATATTTCTCAGGAGAAACGCCACCGTAAGTATGGCGGCGGGCATCAGCATACGGCGGTGAAGTTACAATAAGGTCAACGGACTCCGAGGGCATAGCCCTCATTATTTCTAAGCAATCCCCGATATGAACTTCGTTAGTCCATTCGTCACTTATCACATCAAAACTAGGAGGTTGCATCGTGAAATAGAGCGCAGCCTGTTCTTTCATTCACCTTCTCCTTAGTTTCCTAGACGACTTATAAGTCACTACCTCCAATTAGCAGAACCGATGAGCAGAACAGCGATTCTACTATATGTATGCCATTGTACAAGAGACATTTTAGTCCGTCTACCCCCCCCAGCTCAAAACTGGGAATTAGAATATCCGAATACGGCTCCCAGCATTCTAACGGACCCTCGGCGGCTTGTGGCGCCCCGGTTCCCCCGCAATCAAACCGGGCAACATGAAGGCGGGCCGGGGAACGGGCAGGCGGGCAAAGGGCCTTGGGGGGCGGCGGCCGGCCAAAAATCGGGGCGTTCAGCGTTGACGCTATTCAAACCCCAATGCTATAGTCTATGTGCCCTGCTCCCACAACGGCGGGAAAAGGCCTTAAAGAGAAAACATGCCGGACATCCTGGCGCAAAACTCGATATCCCTCCTGCTGGCGGGCGTTATAGCCTTCGCGGCCATAGCCATCATGTTCGCCGCGTCCTTCCTCATCTCCTCCAAGCGCGCCTCCGAGATAAAGAGCACCCCCTACGAGTGCGGCATCCCGCCCACGCCCTACGCCTTCTCCCAGATAAACATCCGCTACTACATCTTCGCCATCCTCTTCCTCATCTTCGACGTGGAAGCGGTCTTCCTGTTCCCCTGGGCCGTCGTATTTATTGGAAACAACATCGCCTTCTACGCCATGATGATATTCCTCGCCGTCCTCTTCTTCGCCATCATCTACGCTTGGAAGAAGGGAGTCCTCGAATGGCAGAGATGAGCATGAACCCCGGCAACACCCCGGCCCCCAGCCTCCTCAACAAGGGGATGCCCGGGGTCATAACCGCCAAGTCGGAAAACCTCTTCGCCATGGCCAGGAAGTCGTCCCTGTGGACCCTCACCTTCGGCCTGGCCTGCTGCGCCATAGAGATGATGTCGACCTACATGGCCCACCACGACTTCGACCGGTTCGGCGTGGTCACCTGGCCATCCCCCCGCCAGTCCGACGTGATGATAGTGGCGGGAACGGTGGTGAAGAAGATGGCCGACCCCATTCGCCTGCTCTACGAGCAGATGCCCGAACCCAAGTGGGTGATAGCCATGGGCAGCTGCGCCACCAACGGCGGCCCCTACTACCGCTCCTACTCGGTGGTCATGGGCGTCGACCACGTGGTGCCCGTGGACGTTTACGTGCCCGGGTGCCCCCCACGGCCCGAGGCCCTGATGCAGGGCATCCTGAAGCTCCAGGAAAAAATCATGCGGGACGCCAAAGGTGACCCAGCGAAGAAGTAAGCAGGAACAGCCCCAGGACCCCCTCGCCGCCCTCTCGGAGCAGGGACGGGACATCCTCAGCAGGGTGGCCCTCGTCTTGGAAGACCGCGCCCTGAACCCCGGCGCCCTGCTGGACAGGCCGCAGATAACCATTGACCCCCAGGACGTGGCCCAGGTGTGCCGCATCCTGAAGAACGACCCCAAGACCTCCTTCAACACCCTCCTGTGCATCGCCGCCGTCGACTACAAAGACCGCATTCAGATGGTCTACCTGCTCCTCTCCACCGACGGGGAGCGGGTCCTGGCCATAAAGACCGACCTGCCCTACGACAACCCCGAGCTTCCCACCGTGTCCGGCGTCTGGAAGGCCGCCGACTGGCACGAGCGGGAGGCCCACGACCTGTTCGGCGTCCGCTTCACCGGCCACCCCGACCTCTCCCCCCTCCTCCTCTACGAAGGCTTTGAGGGCTACCCCGGCCGCAAGGAGTTCCCCTTTCACGAGTACGATGAGTACTAGTTCCAACCCCCTAGTCCTGCGAGGCGCCATCATCAGCCAGGGAAACTCCTTCCTGGCCACGGTGGACAACCTCCCGCTGGTCTCCTACGGGGACACGGCTGAGGAGGCCGAGAGCCGCCTGGTGCGGGACTTCCGCAACTGGGCCGAGACCTGCGAGGAGAAGGGCCTGCTGGAAAAGACCCTCAAGGAGGCCGGCTACACCGACGTCGACGACAAGACGGAGATATACCTGATTTTCACCGACCAGGAAGACGAATCCCCATGAGCGCCATGGAAAACGCCGACCCCCTCAGCCAGACCCACCACGTGGACCTCATGCTCAACATGGGGCCCCAGCATCCCAGCACCCACGGCGTCTTCCGTATGCTGCTGCGGGTGGACGGGGAGGTTGTGGTGGACGCCGAGCCCCACATAGGCTACCTCCACCGCGGCTCCGAGAAGCTGGCCGAGGGCGAGCAGTACCACCAGGTGGTCACCCTCTTCGACCGCATGGACTATATCAGCAACTTCAACAACGAGTGGGTCTACTGCCGCGCCGTGGAAAAGCTCATGGGCATCGAGCCGCCGGAGCGGGCCGAGCACATCCGCGTAATCCTCGGCGAACTGAACCGGGTCGCCAGCCACCTCCTGTTCCTGGGCACCTTCGGGCTGGACGCCGGGGCCATGACCCCCGTCATGTTCTCCTTCCGGGGCCGCGAACGCGTCCAGGCCCTCTTCGAGGCCGTCAGCGGCGCCCGCATGATGCACAACTACCTGCACATAGGCGGCCTCAAGGAGGACGTTCCCGACAACTTCCACTCCCTTATGAACGGCCTGCTATCCGAACTCCAAGCCGACGTGGAGGAGTGCGACCGGCTCCTCACCTTCAACGAGGTGTTCGTGGCCCGCTCCAAGAACGTTGGCGCCATCGACCTACAGACCGCCCTCGACTACGGCTGGACAGGCCCCTGCATACGCGCCTGCGGCCTCGAGTACGACGTGCGCCGCGCCGAACCCTACTCCATCTACCCCCGGTTCGACTTCAACATCCCCATAGCCAGGGACGGCGACTGCTGGGACCGCTACTTCGTCCGCGTCATGGAGATGTACGAGTCCCTCCACATAATCCGGCAGGCCCTCAAAGAGATGCCGGAAGGCCCCGTGATGGCCGGCGCCCGGCGGCTCATTCGCCCCCCCAAGGGCGACGTTTACGTGAGGGCCGAAAACCCGCGGGGCGAGATTGGCGTTTACCTGGTGAGCGACGGGACCGACAAGCCCTACCGCGTTAAGGTCAGGCCGCCGTCCTTCTGCAACCTCAGCGCCCTGCGGCAGCTGGTCAAGAACGCCTACATCGCCGACGCCGTGGTCATCCTCGGCTCCCTAGACATCGTCCTCGGCGAGGTGGACCGGTGAGCCTGCTAGACGCCCTCCTCCTCATCCTGGCCCTCCTCATCCTATTCACGGCCCTTTCCGTGGTCGTCCTCTCGCTGGTGTGGATAGAGCGGAAATTCCTGGGCCGGCTGCAACGGCGCCTCGGCCCCACCCGCACCGGCCCCTTCGGCCTCATCCAGCCCATCGCCGACGCCGTCAAGCTCGTCCTCAAAGAAGACCTGATACCCTCCTGGTCCGACAAGGCCATCTTCTGGGTGGCGCCCCTCCTCGTCCTCGTGCCGTCATTCATGATATGGGTCACCATACCCGCCGCCAAGAATCTGGTCCTGCGCAACCTCGACCTCGGCCTATTCGTCATCGTGGCCCTGCTGGTGGTGTCCATCCTCGGCCTGCTGCTGGCCGGGTGGGGGTCGGCCAACAAGTACGGGGCGCTAGGCGGCCTCCGCTCCGCGGCCCAACTGGTCAGCTACGAGGTGCCCCTGGTCATGGTGGTGGTCTCGGTGGCCATCCTGGTCCAGTCCCTAGACCTGCGCGTAATCTCCGCCAGCCAAGTGCCGTGGGGAGCCGCCGAGCCGGTGCTCAACGAGGCCCGCGAGGCCGGGGCCAACTTCAACCATATTGGACTGCCCCTGGTCGTCATCTTCCCCCTCGGACTCGTCCTATTCCTGCTGGCCGGGCTGGCCGAGGTGGGGCGCATACCCTTCGACATCTACTTCGCCGAGTCGGAGATAGTCGGCGGCCCCTTCGTGGAGTACAGCGGCGCCCACTGGTCCGTGTTCTTCCTGGCCGAATACATCAACACCTTCCTGGTAGGGGCCCTGGCCGCCCTCCTCTTCCTGGGCGGATGGTACGGCCCCTTCCTGCCGGAGTGGCTCTGGTTCCTCCTCAAGACCTATCTAGTAGTCATCCTCATCTTCTGGATACGCGGCACCCTGCCGCGCCTCAGAATCGACCAGCTTATGACCTTCGGGTGGAAGGCGATGATACCCCTCTCCTTCGCCGGCGTGGTCATCGCGTCCCTCTACCGCTTCTACGACTGGCCCGCCTGGAGCCTAAGCGTCATGTCATTGGCCATCCTCGGTGTGGTAGGATATTGGATATACCGCCGCTACACCCAGCCCGTCGTAAAGCTGGCCAAAATCTACGGGCACCGCCCACGGAGAGTCAGCAATGTTAGCTAGCCTTAAGGGAATGGTCCTCACCCTCACCTCCGTGTTCAAGAGGCCCGTAACCCACCAGTACCCCAACCAGCCCCGGCCCGTGGAGAACCGCTACATGGGCTTTCCCGCCCTCACCTGGGACAAGGACGTTGGCGAACCCTATTGCACCTCCTGCATGGTCTGCATTCGCCAGTGCCCCACCCAGTGCATGAGCGCCACCATGAAGGACAACCCCCTCCAGAAGGAGGGCAAGAGCAAGCGGCGCAAAATCGTTGACACCTTCGGGATAAACCTCAACCGGTGCATCCTGTGCGGCATCTGCGTTGAGGTGTGCAACTTCGACGCCATCGTAATGAGCCACGAGCACGAAATGAGCGTCTACGAGCGCAACGGCGACCGGGTAGACCTTATCGAACTGCTGGAAATGGGCAAACGCTACCAGGATAAGACCGGCTGGATTCCACCCACCCAGCTGGCCAAGGCCAAAAAGGAGAAGCCGGCCCCAAGGAAGGCCTCAGCCTAGAATGACCTGGTTCTTCTTCATCCTGCTATCCACCATGACGGTGGGGGGAGCCTTGGGCGTGGTGTCGACCCGGAACGTGGTTCACGCGGCCCTGTTTCTGCTCGTATCCCTTCTGGCGGTGGCCGGACTCTACGTCCTCCTCCTCACCGAGTTTCTCGCCCTGGTGCAGATATTCATCTACGGCGGCGCCATCATAATCGTCCTGCTATTCGCCATCATGCTAACCCGCTCCCGGGAGTACCCCCGCATCTCCGACAACGGGCAGTGGCCCCTGGCCGCCGTGGCCGCCCTGGCCTTCTTCGGACTCCTGACCGCGTCATTCGTAGTCAACAACCCCGGGGCCGTGGAACGCAGCCGGGTGCCCTTCGCCACCCTGGGCCGCTCCCTGTTCACCGACTGGGCCCTCCCCTTTGAAATCGCCTCCCTGGTGCTGCTGATAGCCCTGATAGGGGCCATAGTCATCGCCCGCGGCGAGGGGAAACGCGCGTGATAGAGCTAGCCCACTTCCAAATAGTCAGCGGCGCCCTCTTCGCCGTGGGAATGTACGGGGTCTTGGCGCGCCGCAGCGCCGTTCTCGTCCTCATGTCCATTGAGCTAATGCTCAACGCCGTCAACCTCAACCTCATCGCCTCCGCCGTCTTCATCGACCCATCCAAGTTCACCGGACTAATCATCGCCATCTTCGTCATCACCGTGGCCGCCGCCGAGGTGGGGCTGGCCTTGGCCATCGTCCTGCGCCTCTTCCGCAGCCGCGCCACCATCAACCTAGACGAGATAGAGTTAATGAAATGGTAGCCCCGGCGCACAGTTCCCGAGCAGCCGTGGCCGGAGCCGGCGGCTAAGCCATGCCGACCATGGAGTGGGCCTGGCTCATCCCCGTCTTGAGCTTTGCCGCCTTTCCCATAATCGCCATAGGCGGCAAGTTCCTGCCCGGCAAAGGCTCCTTCCTGGCCATCCTCGCCATCGCGGCCGGCTTCGTCCTATTCTGGTTCGTGGCCATCGACCGGATACGACTCGGCGCCTCCGGGGTCGACTTCTTCACCCAACGGTGGTTCGAGGCGGGAAGCGTCACCCTCTCTTGGGGAATGATCATCGACCCCCTGACCATCGTCATGCTGGGACTCGTGACCTTCGTCGCCTTGATGATCCAGATCTACTCGCTGAGCTACATGAAGGGCGACAGCCGCTTCGGGTGGTACTTTGCCGTCCACTCCTTCTTTGCGGCGTCAATGCTCACCCTCGTCCTCGCCGACAACTTCCTACTCCTCTACGTCGCCTGGGAGTTGGTGGGCCTCTGCTCCTACCTGCTGATAGGCTTCTGGTACGAACGACGCTCGGCGGCTGAGGCCGCCAAGAAGGCCTTCGTGACCACCCGCATAGCCGACGTAGCCCTCCTAGTGGGCATACTGCTGCTCTTCAAAGAGGTGGGAAGCTTCAGCATGTCCGACACCTTCCGGGAGGCGCAGGCGCTAATGGCCGGCGGCGAAAGCCTCCTCACCAGCGGAACGGCCACCGCCGCGGCCATCCTGCTGTTCATAGGGGCCATGGGAAAGTCGGCCCAGGTCCCCTTCCACGTGTGGCTGCCCGACGCCATGGAAGGCCCCACGCCGGTGAGCGCGCTGATTCACGCCGCAACCATGGTCGTGGCCGGCGTGTTCCTGGTGGCGCGGGCCTTCCCCCTCTTCCAGGCCTCCCCCGACGCCCTGCTAATCGTGGCCAGCGTCGGCCTCGTCACAACCCTGGTCGCCGCCACCATGGCCCTGGTCGCCACCGACTTGAAACGCATACTGGCCTACTCCACCGTAAGCCACCTGGGGCTTATGATGCTATCCCTCGGGGCCTTCGGATATACGGCGGCCATATTTCACCTGCTGGCCCACGGATTCTCCAAGGCCCTGCTCTTCCTCGGGGCCGGCAGCGTTATGCACGGCGCCAACCAGACCGACATCAGGCAGATGGGCGGCCTTCGCAAGGTAATGCCCATCACCGCCCTGACATTTGCCATCGGGGCCTTGTCCCTTGGCGGTATGCCCGTGTTCGCCGGCTTCTGGAGCAAGGATGAAATCCTGCTGTCGGTGCTGGACAACCGGCACGGCGTCTTCATAGCCCTAACCCTCGTGGCCGTGTTCCTAAGCGCCCTGTACATGGCCCGTGCCTACTTCGTGGCCTTCCTGGGCGACCTCAAGGAGGAGAACCGCAAGGCCCACGAGTCGCCCCTGTTCATGGCCCTGCCCCTTGTGCTCCTGGCCGTCCTGGCCGCCGTATTCGGCTTCATCGCCTTGGAGTGGACCAGCGACTTCACCGGCATCGGCTCCTTCCTGTTCTACGACAAGCCCCACGGATTCGAGTTCAACGTGGCTCTAGGCGTCGGGTCCACCGCCATCACCGTGGCGGCCTTCGCCCTGGCCTGGGCCGCGTACCGGACCGGCGCGCTGTCCTTGACGCCCTTCAAGCGCGGCTTCTTCCCACTAATCAAGCTGGCGGAGAACGGATACTTCTTCGACCACCTCTACCAGTGGACTATCGACCGCCTAGTCCTGGTCTTCTCCGGCTTCATAGCTTGGTTCGACCGCGTGGTAGTCAACGACGCCGGGGTTGACGGCCCCGCCAACTCCGTGCGCCACTCCTCCTTCAGCCTTCGCCGTCACGTCACCGGACGGGTCTACAACTACGCCCTCGGCATGGTCGTCGGGGCCGTGGGCGTGGCCGTGGCATGGTGGGCGCTGGTTCTGGGCAGATGACCATGGATGACTTCAAAAGCATCGCGCTGCTCCTGACCATCCTCATCCCGGCGGGGGCGGGGACGCTCTTAGTCTTCTTCCCGCGGGACCGCGCGACCCCCATCAAACTGTTCGCCGCCCTAGCCGCCGCCCTGACCCTGGCCCTGACCATCCTCATCTTCGCCATGTACGACTACAAAGAGGGCGGCTACCAGTTCATCAACTCCTACCCCTGGCTGGACCGGCCGCTGAACATCGACTTCAGCCTGGGCATTGACGGCATCTCGGCCCCCATGGTGCTGCTGACGGGCATCGTGATGTTCGGCGGAGTCCTCATATCCTGGAACGTCGACCGCCGGACCAAGGACTTCTTCATCCTGTTCATGTTCCTAGTCGCCGGGGTGTTCGGCGTCTTCGTCGTTCGCGACCTCTTCTTCCTCTTCTTCTTCTACGAGCTCGCGGTGCTGCCCATGTTCCCCCTCATAGCCGTGTGGGGCAGCACAACCAACTTCGGCAACTTCATACGCGCCAAAGAGTACGGCGCCATGAAGCTAACCCTATACCTGGTCGCCGGCAGCGTCCTCGTCTGGATAGCCATAATCGCCCTCTACGTGGCCGCCGGGGAGTTCGTGGCCGGCAAGGGCATCGGACAGGCCAGCTTCTCCCTGGAGGGACTGGCCGCCCTGTCCGACGACGGGGCCTTCAGCGAAAACTTCCAGCGCATCTTCTTCCCCTTCTTCATGGTGGGCTTCGGAGTCCTGGCCGGCCTCTGGCCCTTCCACACCTGGTCGCCCGACGGCCACGTGGCGGCTCCCACGGCCGTCAGCATGGTGCACGCGGGCGTCCTGATGAAACTGGGGGCCTACGGCATCATACGCGTCGGCATGACCCTGCTGCCCCACGGGGCCGAGGACTGGATGCCCGTTCTCATCGGCTTGGGAACCGTGAACGTGCTCTACGGCGCCGTCTCAGCCCTCTCCCAACGTGACCTCAAGTACGTCGTCGGATACTCCAGCGTCAGCCACATGGGGCTGGTGCTCATGGGGATAGCCACCCTCCACCCGCTGGGCACGGGCGGCGCCGTGCTTCAGATGTTCTCCCACGGCATTATGACCGCCCTGTTCTTCGCCGTCGTGGGAATCATCTACGAACGGACCCACACCCGCGACATCACCGTCTTGGGCGGCCTCGCCAAGCGCATGGGGATAACCGTGGTCTTCTTCGCCGTGGCCGGCCTCACCTCCCTCGGTCTGCCGGGACTGAGCGGCTTCATTGCCGAACTCCTCATCTTCATTGGCGTCTTCAAGGAGTACCTGCCCTTGGCCGTTCTGGGCGTCGTTGGCGCGGCCATCACCGCCGTGTACGTGCTCCGGCTGCTGGCCCGCGCCTTCTTTGGCCCCGTGGAAGACCCGCGGTGGGAAAAGCTCAGCGACGGCAACCCCAGGGAGTTGGGCGTATCCGCCATGCTGGTTGCTATTCTCATCGTCGTTGGCGTGTGGCCCCTGCCGCTGATGAACGTCATCAACGCCGGCGTCGCTGAACTCTTGGCCAGGTTCCCGGGCGCATGACCGAGAACCTGCATCTGCTCCTCCCGGAGTTCCTGCTGGCGGCCCTGGCCGTCGTCGTCCTGGCCATCGACCTCTTCCTGCCCCAGGAGCGGAAGAACCTGCTGGCCTGGCTCAGCGTCGCCGGACTGGCGGGGATCCTGGCCCTCTCCCTCCCCCTCCTCTGGGACCGTGACGTATCCCTCTACGGCGGACTCGTGGAGGCCGACCGGTACGCCCTCCTGTTCAAGGCCGTCTTCCTCGTCCTTGGCATGGTGGTGATACTGGGCTCCGCAGACTTCGTAAAGAAGCGCCTCCGGAGTCCGGGCGAGTTCTACGCCATCATCCTATTCGCCGTCCTCGCCATGTCCGTCATGGCCTCCGCCGTGGAGCTTCTAACCGCCTACATCGCCCTGGAGCTTATGAGCTTCAGCTTCTACATCATGGTGGCCTACGGGCGCAACAACCCCAAGTCCAACGAGGCCGGAGTCAAGTACATCCTCATTGGCGCCTTCTCATCGGCCATACTCCTATACGGCGTCAGCCTGCTGTACGGCGTCGTGGGGGTGACCCGGTACGCCGAAATCGAGGCCGCCCTCGCCGCCGCCCTGACCAACTCCGACGCCGTATCCCCCACGCTGTGGATTGGACTGGGCCTCATCTTAGTGGGGCTCGGCTTCAAAATCGCCGCCGTGCCCTTCCACATGTGGGCCCCCGACACCTATGAGGGAGCGCCGCTTCCCGTAACCGCCTTCCTATCGGTGGGTTCCAAAGTGGCCGCCTTCGCCCTGCTGCTGCGGCTCTTCGGGCAGGCCTTCATGCCGGCCATCGACCAGTGGCAGATACTGGTGGCCGTTCTCGCCGCCGTCACCATGACCTTGGGGAACGTGGTGGCCATATCGCAGCGCAACTTCAAGCGGCTTCTCGCCTACTCAAGCATCGGACACGTGGGCTTCATGCTGCTGGGCATCGCGGCCCTCTCCGCCATAGGAGCCGAGGCCCTGATACTCTACATGGTGGGCTACGCCGTCACCAGCATGACCGTGTTCGTGGGACTCATCGCCTTCTTCAACGTCACCGGCCGCGAGAACGTGTCAGACCTCAACGGCCTGGCCGACAGCCACCCCTTCATCGCCGCCGCCATCGCCATTGGGCTGTTCTCCCTCGCCGGCCTGCCCTTCTTCGCCGGCTTCACCATAAAGTTCTACCTCTTCACCGCCGCCGCCACGCAGGGACTCCTCTGGCTGTCGGGACTCGCCATGTTCAACAGCCTCATCTCCCTCTACTACTACCTGGTGGTGGTGCGGCACATGTACGTCGACCCCCTCCCAACGGAAGCGCCGGGAACCGAAATCGCCCCGGATACCGGCCCCGGCCAGCCCCGCGCCAAGCCGTCCATCCTCATAACCGCCGTCCTGGGCGCGCTGGTCCTGGGGGTCATCTTCGTTGGCGTCTACCCCTTCCCCCTCCTCGAAGCCATCAAAGCCGCCGTCGGCTCCCTCCTCCCCCTCGCCTCCTAAGCCGCGCGTAGAAGGTTGGAACCCAGGCGCGGCGGCCCGCCATCCTCCAATCTGATATAATGGCCCTCTGCTCAATATAACCTAAGGAGACGCCGTGAACCCCCCACACAGACCCCTCACCATAGCCGTGATAGGCGGGAGATACCCCTCGCCCAAGGCCCTGCGCCATTCCGAACAGGTTGGGCGGGAGCTTGCCAAGCGCGGCGCCGCCGTGGTCTGCGGCGGCCTCATCGGGATAATGGAGGGTGTCTGCAAGGGCGCCAAGGAGGAGAACGGCCTCACCATCGGCATTCTCCCCGGCAGCGACCCCGACGACGCCAACGCCTACGTGGACGTGCCCATCTGCGCCGGCATCGGCTACGCCCGCAACATCATGGTGGTCAAGAGCGGCCGCGCCGTCATCGCCATTGAAGGCTCCTACGGCACCATGTCGGAGATAGGCCACGCCCTGGCCGAAAAGATACCCGTCGTCGGCCTCGGCACCTGGACCTTCTCCGCCGGTGACGGCTCCGGCGACGACGTCATCCGGGCCACCGACGCCGTGGACGCGGTGGAAAAGGCCATCGCAGCCGCCAAGTCCCGCGGCCCGGACTCAGGAGACCCCCGCGCCGCGCCGTGACGTCCATAGCCAACATCCGCGCCCGCGAGATACTAGACTCCCGGGGAACGCCAACCATTGAAGCCCAGGTGGAGCTTTCCGACGGTTCATGGGGGAGGGCAGCCGTCCCCTCCGGCTCCAGCGTCGGGGCTCACGAGGCCCTGGAACTGCGCGACGGCGACCCGCAACGCTTCGGAGGCCGCGGCGTTCTCAAGGCCATCGCCAACATCCACCGGGAGATGCTGCCCGCCCTTAAAGGCCGCTCCCCTTTCGACCAGCCTTCGATTGACCGCCTCCTCATCGACCTAGACGCCACCCCCAACAAGTCCCGGCTAGGCGCCAACGCCATCCTCGCTGTCTCCCTGGCCGTCGCCCACGCCGCCGCCGCTTCCAAGAAGACCCCCCTCTACCGGTATCTGGCCGTCTCCGACCGCCCGACCCTCCCCGTCCCTATGTTCAACATCCTCAACGGCGGCGCCCACGCCCAAAACTCCATAGACATCCAGGAAATCATGGTCATCCCCGCCGGACTGCCCACCTTCGGCGAGGCCCTACGGGCCGGGGCCGAGATATACCAGTCCCTGAAGGCCATCCTCCAGCGGCAGGGCCTCAGCGCCAACGTGGGCGACGAGGGCGGTTTCGCGCCCCAACTGCCCTCCAACCGGATGGCCTTGGAACTCGTCGCATCCGCCGTTGAAGACGCGGGCCACACCCTGGGGAGGGACTGCTTCATCGGCATCGACGCCGCGGCCACCGAGTTCATGGCCGGAGAGACCTATCACCTCAGCCGGGATGGGATTACCCTGGACTCCGAAGGGCTTATCGACTTCTACGGAGGCTGGGCCCGCGAGTTCCACGTGCTCAGCATAGAGGACGGCCTCGGCGAGGACGACTGGGCCGGCTGGAGCAAGCTCTCCAACGCCCTGTCCCACAGGCTGCAACTCGTCGGCGACGACCTCTACACCACCAACCTAGAGCGCATCCAAAGGGGCATCGACACGAACGCCAGCAACGCCGTTCTGCTGAAGCTCAACCAGGTGGGGTCCATCACCGAGACCATCGACGCCTTCACCCTGGCGAAAAAGGCCGGGTGGGGGGCCGTGGTGAGCCACCGCTCCGGCGAAACCGAGGACACAACCATCGCAGACCTGGCCGTGGCCCTGAACGCCGGGCAGATCAAGGCCGGCGCCCCCTGCCGCTCCGAACGCTGCGCCAAGTACAACCGCCTCCTCCGCATAGAGGAGGAGCTTGGCGCCAGGGCCGAATACGCCGGCCTCTCCCCCTACCGCGGCCTGTTGGCTTGAGGCGCTAACGCCACGTCCTCCCGCCCCCCGCTAGAAAAAACCCCTCAAACTCCTGTAAGATACGCCGTGACCCTTAAACAATTCACCAGACGCGAGGTGACCCCTTGAAGACTCGAATAGGCATCAACGGCTTCGGCAGAATCGGACGCCAGGTCCTGAGAGCGGCCCTGGAACGCCATCCCGACTCGCTGGAAGTCGTCGCCGTCAACGACCTGGCCGACGCCCGGACCAACGCCCATCTCCTCAAGTACGACACCAACTACGGGGCCTTTCCCGGCTCCGTGGAGACGGCCGGCGACTCCCTCATCATCAACGGCGCCGAGGTGGGGGTCTTTTCCCAACGCGACCCCGGCCTCATACCCTGGGACTCCGTGGGCGCAGACCTGGTCGTGGAGTCCACCGGCTTCTTCACCGACGCCGCCAAGGCCGCGGCCCACCGGCAAGGCGGGGCCAAGAAGGTGGTCATATCCGCGCCCGCCAAGGGCGAGGACATAACCCTGGTTCTGGGCGTGAACGACGACGCCTACGACCCCCAACGGCACCACGTCATCTCCAACGCCTCCTGCACAACCAACTGCTTCGCGCCCATGGCCAAAGTCCTCCACCAGACCTTCGGCGTTCGGTACGGCCTCATGTCCACCGTCCACGCCTACACCAACGACCAGAAGATACTAGACCAGGTCCACGGAGACCTGCGCCGCGCCAGGGCAGCCGCCGCCAACATCATACCCACCACCACCGGGGCCGCCCTAGCCGTCGGCCTCGTCATCCCGGAGCTGCAGGGCAGGCTTCACGGGGCCGCCTTCCGCGTGCCCACCAGCGCCGTCTCCGCCACCGACTTCACCGCCATCCTCCAGCGCAAGACCACCGTGGAGGAGGTGAACGCAGCCTTCCAAGAGGCCGCCGCCACCGGCCCTCTCTCTCAAGTCCTCCAGTACTGCGACGAACCCCTGGTCAGCAGCGACTTCATCGGGAATCCCCACAGCTGCGTCTTCGACTCCCTCTTCACCATAGTGATGGAGGGCGAAATGGTGAAAATCCTTGGCTGGTACGACAACGAATGGGGCTACTCCTGCCGCACCGCCGACCTCTGCGCCTTCCTAGCCGCCAAGGGTCTCTAGACCGCGCCAAGGCCGTCCTTCCAACGCCGTATCCCCCTTTTGCCGGGAAGGGCGAGGGTGGAACCGGAACTTGACGCATCCCGCCGCGCCCTTTAGACTGCTGACAACTGGCCCACACGCAACGCAAAGGAGCCCGCGCCCATGAACCTAACCCTGGCAGAAGCCAACCGCATCATAGAGGGGGCCATGGCCAAGGCCGATGAGTTGAACATACGGATAAGCGCCGCCGTGGTGGATGGCGGCGGCCGGCTCCTGGCCTTCCAGCGCATGGAAACCGCCACGTGGGCCAGCTGCTACGGCTCCCAGGGCAAGGCCATTGCCGCCGTGGGCTTCGGCCAGCCCAGCCGGGAGACCCAGGCCCGGGCCGACGCCCCCATCATCCAGGGCATCATCGCCGCTGAAGGCGGCCACATGATACCCAGCCAAGGCGCGCTGCCCATCGTCCGCGATGGCCGCTTCGTCGGGGCCTGCGGCGTTGGCGGCGGGACGGCCCAGGAGGACGAGGACTGCGCCGCAGCCGGCATCGCGACCCTCTAAGGCTTTAAGGGCCGGCCATCAACCCATGACCCCAAACAGCCGCACATCCCAAGGGTAAGGAGAAGCCGTGGCCTACCATCTCATATGCGTCCAGTGCGACCGGACACACGATAGCAGCAGGTACCGCCTCTACTGCGAGGGCTGCAACGGCCTCCTCGACGCCCAATACGACACCCCCGCCACCGTGGAGGCCCGCGTAGACGCCGGCGCCGCCGGCACTGCCCGGTACCTGCCGACCCTCCCCATCAACGACCCCGCCAACCTGGTGACCATGGGTGAGGGAAACACGCCCATCGTCCCACTCCCACGCATCGGCCATAGCCTAGACGTTCCCGGCCTCAGCGCCAAGATGGAGTACTTCAACCCCACCGGCTCCTTCAAAGACCGGGGCAACGTTATACAGGTGTCCGTTCTCAAGGACACGGGCGTCACCAAGGTGGCCGACGCCACGGGGGGCAACGCGGGCCACTCCTTCGCCGCCTACTGCGCCCGCGCGGGCATTGAGTTCCACGGCTTCGCCAACGAAACCACCTACGACAGCCGCAAGCTGCACGCCATCGCCATGCACGGCGCCCAGGTCCACAACGTCGGCTCCGGACGCGCCGCGCGGAACGAGGGCGCGCGCCAGTACGCCCAAGACGCCGGCATTCTCCACATGAACTACGGCCAAAACATCTACTTCATCGAGGGCCTCAAGACCATGGCCTACGAAATCGCCCAGCAGATGGACCCTCTGCCCGATCACGTCATCGTGCCCATCGGCAACGGCTCCATATACCAGGGCCTTTGGAAGGGATTCAATGAGATGGTGGAGGATGGACGCGTCGCCCGGATGCCCAAGCTCCACGGCGCCCAGACCGAGGAGACTCAGCCCGTGGTGGCCGCCTTTGAAGGCCGCGCCTGGACGCCCGGCCCCGGCGACGCCACCAGCAAGGCCAACGGAATCGGCGTCGTCAACCCGCCCCGCCCGTCAGTCCTCGTACAGGCCGCCAGGGGGTCCGGCGGCAGCTTCGTAACCGTTTCGGAAGGCAGCCTCCTGCGATGGCAGCGGCTCCTGGCCGAGATGGAAGGGATAATAGTGGAACCCACCTCGGCCATCGTCCTGGGCGCACTGGAAAACCTCAAGGCCAAGGGCGCCATCCAGCCTGGGGAGACCGCCCTCCTCCCCCTCACCGGATTCGGCCTGAAGGAACCCATACCCGGCTACTAGCCCGCCGGCCTGATGGAGAACCGGCAGCCCAAACCCTCCGGCGCCTCCCGGCCTCTGGATTCGCCACGCGCCCAAGCCCTGACGCCCCTCGCGTCTCATGGCCGGCGCAGGGCCTCCGGAAGGAAGCCCCAGTGACCTCACCACCCGCCCACAGAGGATACCGCCTTGGCGTGGACGTGGGCGGCACCTTCACCGACGTGGCCCTCATGGCCCCCGACGGGCAGTTCGCCGTCAAGAAGGTCTCCTCCACGCCGGGCAGGTACGACGAAGGCATAATCACGGGCATACGCCAAGTCCTGAAGGACGCCGGCGTTCCCCCTGAAAGCGTCCTCGAGGTGTGCCACAGCACCACCGCGGCCACCAACGCCGTTTTGGAACGCCGCGGGGCCACCGTCGGACTCATCACCACCAAGGGGTTCCGCGACGTTCTGGAACTGCGCCGGCTGCGCACCCCGTCCCTCTACGACCTCTTCTACACCCCGCCCGAACCCCTGGTCCCCCGGCGTCTGCGGCTGGAGGTCGACGAGCGCATGGACGCCCAGGGCCGTGTCCTCACGCCCATCGACCCGGAGGACGCGCGCCGCGCCGTGGACCAACTCCTCCAAGAAGGCGTCGAGTCCATCGCCGTATGCCTCATCAACGCCTACAAGAACCCCCTCCACGAGCAGGCCATAGGCGACCTCATACGCAAGGACCACGAGGGGATGTTCGTCAGCCTCTCCCACCGCGTAGTCTCGGCCATACGGGAGTACGAGCGCGCCAGCACCGCCGTGGCCAACGCCTACCTGATGCCGATTATGAACGCCTATCTGACCTCCCTTAGACGCCGCATAACGGCCATGGGAATCAAGGCCCCCATCCTGGTGATGCAGTCCAGCGGCGGCATGATGACCTCGCACAGGGCCGGACGCCGGCCGGTGTTTTCCCTGGAATCCGGGCCTGTGGCCGGGGTGGCCGGGGCGCTGCAACTTTCCAAGGAGATGGCGGCGCCCAACCTGCTAACCTTCGACATGGGGGGAACCACCACCAAGGCCGCCGTCATCGAAAACGGCGCGCCCCACAAGGCCGCCGAATACGAAATCGGCGCGCCCATCTCCCGGGGCAGCCGGCTCCTCAAGGGCGGCGGCTACCTCCTCCTGGTCCGCGCCGTGGACGTGGCCGAGGTGGGGGCCGGCGGCGGCAGCCTCGTATCCCTCGACAAGGCCGGCTCCTTCCAGGTCGGCCCCCGCAGCGCCGGCGCCGAGCCGGGGCCCATCTGCTACGACCGGGGCGGCTCCCAACCCACCACCACCGACGCCAACCTGCTCCTCGGCTATCTGAACCCGGAAAGCCTCCTCGGCGGCGCCCTCAAAGTCAACCTGAACAAGGCCGCCGGCCTCTTTGACGCCCAGGTCGCCAGACCGTTGGGGCTGTCACTGTTGGAAGCGGCCTACGGCGTTCACACCGTGGCCAACGCCTCCATGGCCAGGGCCATCCGCTCCGTCACCACCGAGCGGGGCAGAGACGCGCGGAACTTCACCCTCGTGGCCTTCGGCGGCAGCGGCCCCTGCCACGCGGCGGCCCTCGCCCACCAGATGGGCATACCCCGGGTCATCATCCCCGCCGCGCCGGGCCTCTTCAGCAGCCTGGGCCTCCTCTCCGCCCCCCAGGAGTACGAATTCGTCCACAGCCTTATGACCGGCTCCGGCGCCGCAGCGCGCCCAGTCCTGGAGGAAAGCTACGCCGCTCTGGAGGCCGAGGCCGGAGACGTCCTGCGGCGGGAGGGCTACGACCCCCAGGGACTGGTCTTCGAACGCTTCGCCGACCTCCACTACGCCGCCCAGGTCCACGAACTCACCGTCCCCATGCCCCCCTCCGGGCAAACGCCGGACCTGGAAGCCGCCTTTGGCGAGGAGCACCACCGCACCTACGGCTACCAGTCCCCCGGAGAACCCATCGAAATCATCAACATACGCGTCATCGGACGCCCCGCCGCCCCGCCCTCATCCCAACCCAACCTGGCCGCCATAGGCGCGTCCCTATACCGCGCTCAGGGCGGGAGGGGCAGCCGCGCGGCCTACTTCGGACCCCGCCACGGCCATCTTCAAACCGAGGTCACCACCCGCGGCCGCCTCTCCCTTCAACCCATCCCCGGCCCAGTCATCATAGAAGAGTACGACACCACCATAGTGGCGCCCCCGGGCTGCGCCGTCAGCCGCGACGACCGGTGGAACGTCATCCTCCGTTGGGAGCAGTAGCATGAACCGCCCGCCCTTGGATCCCGTCACCTTCGAAGTCATACGCAACGCCCTCCAGTCCATCACCGACGAAATGATGCTCACCGTCCAGCGCACCGGCCGCTCCCCAACCACCACCCAGGCCTTCGACTTCTCAGCCGCCCTGTGCGACACCAACGGCGACGTGCTGGACCAGGGCCTGGCCATCCCCATCCACATGGGCGGCATCCCCAACGCCGTGCAAGCCGTCCTCGCCAAATTCAAGGGCCGCGTCTACCCGGGGGACGCCATTATCCTAAACGACCCCTACTCCGGCGGCCTGCACCTTCCCGACGTCTTCTGCGTAACGCCCATTTTCGTTGAGGAACGGGTCTTCGCCTACTCCGTCACCGTGGTTCATCACATGGACGTCGGGGGACGGGCCGCCGGCAGCATGGCCCACGACTCCACCGAGATTTACCAGGAAGGACTGCGCATCCCCCCCCTCAAGCTCTACGAGAGGGGGAAACTCAACCCCACCCTAGCCGACCTCATAAAGCTGAACGTGCGCACCCCTGAGGTGGTCATGGGAGACCTGGCAAGCCAGATATCCGCCTGCAACGCCGGGAGCCGCGGCCTCCTGGACCTGGTGGAGGAGTACGGCCAAGACCTCCTCAAGGACTGCCTCCGCGAGTTGATGGACTACAGCGAGCGGATTACCCGCCGCGCCATCTCCCAGTGGCCCGACGGCGTGTACCGCTTCACCGACCACCTGGACGAGGACGGCCTCAGCGACGACCCCATACCCATAAAAGTCGCCCTCCACGTCAACGGCAACTCCGCGATGGTGGACTTCACCGGCAGCGCGCCTCAGACCCGGGGCGCCATCAACTGCGTCCTCAGCCAGAGCAAGGCAATGGCCTACTGCGCCATCCGGTGCGCCATCCGAGAAGACATGCCCAACAACTCAGGCTGCTTCCGGCCCGTGGAGGTGGTGGCCCCGGAGGGAACCATAACCAACATGCGGCATCCGGCCTCCTGCGCCGCCCGCGGCGTCACCTCCTTCAGGCTCATCGACGCCGTCCTCGGCGCCCTGGCCCAGGTGGTCCCCGACCGCGTCGCCGCCGCCCCGGAGGGGGGAACCTCCACCGGCCGCTTCGGTTTCCCCCAGCCCGACGGCTCCATCCGCGTCTTCTACGACAACGTCTTCGGCGTCCGCGGAGCCTGGAACAACGGCGACGGCAGGGGCGGGGCCGCCAGCGTTGGCGCCAACATCTCCAACGTATCCGTGGAGATCCTCGAATCCCAAGTCCCTCTGCGCGTCCGCAGGTACGGCCTGGTCCCCGACTCCGGCGGGCCGGGCAAGCATCGCGGCGGCCTCGCCATAACCAGAGAGTGGGAACTCCTGGCCCCGGAGGCCACCATCACCTGGCGCTCCGACCGCCGGGCCTTTCCACCCTACGGGCTCATGGGCGGCAAGCCCGGCCAAGGCTCCCTCAACGCCCTCAACCCGGGGCCCGGCGGCCAAACCCTTCCCACCAAAATCAACACCCGCCTAAAGCAGGGCGACGTGTTCAGGCACACGTCGCCGGGCGGCGGCGGCTACGGAAACCCCATGGAACGCGACCCCCAAGCGACCCTGGAAGACTGGCGCAGCGGCAAGGTCACCGCCGCCCACGCCAGAGAGGCCTACGGCGTGGTCATTGACGAGGCGGCAGGCCAAGTCGACGCCCCCGCCACCGCAAAGCTGAGAAACCCCCGCCCCCCAACCGGGCCAAGCCCCTAAGCCGGCCCCGCAACCTCCTCCGTCATCCCCGCCTTTCTCCTATCCGTCATTCCCGCGTAGGCGGGAATCCATCCCCTCTTACATCCCAAAACCAGCGCCCCAAGCCCCAGGGCCACCCGTAGGGATGTCTACCAGGATATCCCGGTCTCTACCCAACGAGGGGTGGAGACCTCAAGCCGGGCTGGCCGTAACAAGACCAGCTCTTACTGGCCCTTCGCGCCATTGTGCGATTGTCCTGGCATAATAAAGGTTGAAAGATGGATTCCCGCCTGCGCGGGAATGACGGGAAAAGGATAAGCGCGGGTCGGTGGCGTCGAGGTAGTAGGGGTCAGGGTGAACAGCCTTCAACCGCCTAAACCCCTTGACTTCCAACAGGGATACTCCCGCGCAGGCGGGAATCCAGACCCCCCCCCCCCACCAAAACTTGACCCGCCCCCATCCCACCACTACAATCGCCCCGTGCCCCTAGACCATGCGCCGGAGGCGGCCCATAGTGCGAATGACAGGCAGGAGCGCCTTGGTGGAGATGCTACGCGCCGAGGGCGTCAGCCACGTATTCGGCAACCCCGGCACCACCGAGCTGCCCTTCCTTGACGCCCTACAGGACGCCGGGGACATTCAGTACGTCAACACCCTCTTTGAAGGCGTGGCGGCGGGCATGGCTGACGGATACGCGCGGGTGACCCAACGCCCCGCCTTCATGAACTTCCACATCTCCGTGGGCGTCTCCAACAGCATCGCCGTAATGTACAACTCCTGGCGCGGCGGGACACCCATGGTCATAACCGCGGGCCAGGCCCCGCTGTCCCTCCAACTCCACAACCCGACCCTCTACTCCAACATGGTCAACGTCATGCGGGAGTACACCAAGTGGGCGGGAGAGATAACCACCCCCCAAGACGTGCCCTCCATCATGCGGCGCGCCTTCAAGGTGGCGGCCACCCCGCCCACCGGGCCCGTGTTCGTCTCCCTTGCCTGGGAAGCCCTGAACGCCGAGGCCGACGTGGACATACACCCCCACGTAGACGACTACTTCCGCGTCCTCCCCGACCCGCGGGCCGTGGCCAAGGCCGCCCGGCTCCTGGCCGTGGCCCAACGCCCCCTCATCCTCATTGGCGACCGGGTCTCCCAGTCCCCTGGCGCGCCCCAAGGCGTCGCCCAGATAGCCACCCTGCTAGGCGCACCCATCCACGCCGCCAGCTTCTCCGAAGTCCACGTTGCCAGCTCCCACCCCCACTACATGGGAACCTTCGACACCAGCTGGCTCCACCGCGACATGAAGCGGCGCTTCGACCAGGCAGACCTCATCCTGGTCATCGGCTCCGACGTTCTCGTACAGTCCATGCCCACCCCGGAGCCGACCTTCAGCGGCGTCCCCAAGCTAATCCACCTGGATTGCAGCGACTGGGACATCCAACGCTCCTACCCCGTGGCCGCGGGGGTCCTGGGAGACATCGCCGCCAGCCTTGAGAGCCTATCCGACGCCCTCAGCGACGCCATGACCGGGGCCGCCGTGGAAGCCGCCCGCGCCCGGGGCGACGCCATAGCGCGGCAAAAGCAGGAGCGGCAGGAAGCCTTCCGCGCCCTGGCCCGCAGCCGGTGGGACTCCGCGCCCACGTCGCCTGAACGGTTCGCCATGGAGTTGAAAGACGCCCTCCCTGCCGACGCCCTGGTCTGCGACGACTCCATCACCGTGAGAAGCGCGCTCCTATCCGCCATAGACTTCGACCAACCCGGCTCGCTGATAGGCGGCCGCGGCGGGAGCCTGGGCTTCGGCATGGGCGCGACCCTCGGCATGAAATTGGCCTCCCCCGACCGCCCGGTGGTGGGCATAGTCGGCGACGGCACCGCCATGTTCACCATCCAGGCCCTCTGGACCGCCGCCAACTACAACATCCCCGTCACCTACCTGATATGCAACAACCGCAGCTACAAAGTCCTGCGGGAAAACATGGCCCGCTACCTCACCGGCGCCGAGCGCGAGAGCCGGTACATCGGCATGGACTTCTATCAACAGCCCCTGGACTTTGTGAAGCTGGCCCACGCCTTCGACATCCGGGCCGCGCGAATCGAGCGGCCCCAAGACCTCGGCCCCGCCCTCCGCGACGCCCTAGACTCCGGCGCCCCGCGGCTCCTGGACGTTATCCTCGACGACAGCTTCGACCCCGAAGCCATCCAATCGGCGTGGGGCCAGTGGTGGGAGAACCCCTAAGCGACGGCATCCCAGAAAATAGGCAGGTTCGAAAATGGCTTCCTCCCTCATCCGCGGCAAGTACCTCATCTGCAAGGTCACCGGCCCCGACGCCGCCGAGATACTAACCGACGCCGCCATCTACCAGGAGAACGGCAAGATTATCGAGGTGGGCGACTACGCCGACCTCAGGTCCAAGCATCCGTCGGTTGAGACGGTGGGAACGCCCAACCACGTGGTCATCCCCGGCCTGGTCAACGACCACGACCACGTGGGCTTCTCCTCCATCCAACTGGGCGTCCCCCACGCGCCGTTGGAACTCTCCGGGCTGGGACGCATCGGGGCCCGCCGCCTGGACCCGTACTTGGAGCACCTCCACGGCGCCATTCAGATGCTGGAGACGGGCACAACGGCCGTCCAGATAATGTACACCCCCGGCCGCGGCGTAGCCCCCATGGACCCCGACTCCACCCACAAGGTTATCAGCGCCTACCAGGACGCCGGCCTGCGCCTGGCCTACGCACCAAACCTACAGGACCAGAATTCGATGGTCGCCGGCCCCCGAGGCGGCGAGGAGGAGTTCGCCGCCTCCCTGCCTCCCAACCTGGGACGACGCTTCGCAGCCTTTATGAAGGGCAGCTACGTGCCGCTGGACGAGACACTGGCCCAGTCCGAAGACCTGTTCAAGAACTACCACGGGGGCGCCGAGGGCCGCACCATCGTCAACACGGCCCCCACCAACGTCCAGCGCTGCTCAGACGGTATGCTCATGGGACTCAAGGGCCTGTCGCAAAAGTACAACGCCACAACCCACATCCACCTGCTAGAAACCGTCTATCAGAAGCTCTTCGGCCTCAAGCTGTACGGCGTGAGCGCCCTGCGCCACCTCCAAGACATCGGCTTCCTGGGGCCCGACGTGGTCTGCGGCCACAGCGTATGGGTCACCGACGAAGACATAGACCTTCTCAAGGCCGCCGGGGCCTCCGTTTGCCACAACGCGAGTTCCAACTTCCGGCTCCTGTCGGGCATCGCCCCGGTGAGCCGGTTCGTTGAGGAGAACGTGAAGGTCGCCCTTGGGACCGACGACATGGGCATGAACGACGACAAGGACATGCTCCAGGAGATGCGCCTGGTCCTCAAAATCCACCGCCTGCCCACCGTGGAGTTCAACCCCCTGACGCCCGCGCAGGTGTTTGAGATGGCCACCGTGAACGGCGCCCGCGCCGCCGGCTTCGGCGACTCCACCGGCGCCCTGGAACCGGGCAGGCGCGCCGACGCGGCCCTCATCAAGCTGGAACGCCTCGACCAGCCCTACCTGAACCCCAACACGTCGATTCTCGACGCCCTGGTCCACCGGGCCAGAGGCGTTGACGTGGACGTCACCATCGTGGACGGTGAGGTCCTGATGCAGGATGGACGCGTCACGCGGGTGGACAAGCAGGCCCTGTTCAAGGATATTCGCCGCGCCCTAGACAGGCCCCTAACCCCCGATGAGCAAGAGAGGGAGGAGTTGGCCGGCCTCATCAGACCGCACCTAACGGGGTACTACGCCGGGACCACGGGCCCCATGCCGCCCCACTCCGTATACAACGCCCGTTCCTAAGCGACGGGGGAACGCGCCGCGGACCCGCCCTAGTCCAGCCTCGGCCTCGCTATAAAGACCCCCCACACCAGGACGCCAACGACAAATATCATGGTCCTTGCCGCCCCCGGCCACGGGGCCGCCGCCGCCAAGACGGCCAGCACAAGAACGGGCAGAGCCATCCACAACCCCCACTGCCTCAATACCCGCCTACCGTTCATCTGCTGCCCCTTTCTTTACTAATCTGTAAATTCCTATTTCTTCTCCATCGCCTTCCAAGTAGCCGCGTCAGACGCCTCCTGACGCTTAACCACTATTCGCCATACGCACAAGCCTGCCACCATAGCATGAATAACAGCCGGGATAAGGAGTCCTAGAAGTAGGAACAATGCGGCGCCTATTACTTCTATACCCGCTAAGGCGCCCCAAATTTTCCAACTCACCGTTCCTCTACTCCTGCGTAAGGCTTCATTCGCCTGAAGCATGGCAACGAGCTTGACCAGCCGCTTCCGTGTTTGCCCATCGACCAGCGTCCCGCTGCTCTAAGTCTTCCTGATTGAGTCTGCCCCTACAATGCCGGGGGCGGGACTCGAACCCACACACCGGTAAAGGTAGCGGATTTTAAGTCCGCCGCGTCTGCCATTCCGCCACCCCGGCCCACAGAAACAAAAAGCGGGAGGGCGTTCCCCTTCCCGGCTCCTCTGACTAATGGCAAAGTTGCTGGAGGCGACGGGCGGAATCGAACCGCCGCATAGGGGTTTTGCAGACCCCCGCCTTAACCACTTGGCTACGTCGCCCTATACTCAACTCTTGGTGCCGAGGGCGGGACTTGAACCCACACGAGCTTACGCCCACAGCCCCCTCAAGACTGCGTGTCTACCAATTCCACCACCTCGGCCCTCCATGCCCCACTACTATACCAAAAAACCCGGCATCTCTTAAAGCATCCCGGCGTTTAATCCCATCCACCCTCACGAGTTAAGTCTACAGCGCCGCCCCTTCCCTGTCACTCTCCACTGCCGCCAGCGCTCCTCGCTCCCCGTCGCGCCAAGAGCGCCGGCGCCGGGTCCTAGAGGAATAGATGGATTCCCGCTCCCCTTTCCGCTCTTCCCGCCTCTTATCCGTCATTCCCGCGCAGGCGGGAATCCATCTTTCCCCATTCCCTCTAACGCCACCGTTCCCCTTTGACAGACCATCGGGGTGAGGCGGCACGGTGGGCCGGGGGGCGGCCAACATGTGGCGTCATTCCTTTGGCGCAACCGGGAAGGGATGGATTCCCGCCTGCGCGGGAATGACGGATAAGAGAGGGGAAATGACGGAAAGGGGACGCCGGCGCGCGCGTTCCTGTGTTAACTTTGGCAGGAGCGGGAGGATTCGAACCCCCGACCACTGGTTTTGGAGACCAGCGCTCTGGCCAGACTGAGCTACGCTCCTGTGGTACCCCTGGAGGGATTCGAACCCCCGACGCGCGGCTTAGGAAGCCACCGCTCTATCCTCTGAGCTACAGGGGCAATTGGTGGAGATAGGGGGAATCGAACCCCCAACCTCGGCATTGCGAACGCCGCGCTCTCCCTGTTGAGCTATATCCCCATGCTCCGGTTCACCGCTAAACGACGCGTCACTAAAAAATCCTATAGCGCCCCAACGAAAGGTGTCAAGCCACAGGCTTCCCGTTAACCCCTGAGAACGGCCCGCGTATTTTCCACCGCCCAAAGAATTCGGCCAAAAGGGTATTGACCCGCAACGCTTCATAGTGTATCAGTAGTAGCCGATTTATATTCTATCCCGTGGGGGGAATCTTGCATATCCATGAAAGAATGTTGGGCTTGCCCTTGCAGGCCGCCGCTGGACTTGGCTTAAGATAGTGGGAGCGGGGACGCAGAGCGCAGTCTGCACCCAAGAAGAGAAGACAATGCAACTCGTTCACTCAATAGACGCAACCAAGCTGAAGCGCGAAAAGTCCAAAGGCGCCATCCAGTTCGCCCTGGCCGGCAGGTGGCACGAGGCCATCTCCCTAAATGAGGATATCCTCTACTACTTCCCCCAGGAGATAGAGGCCCTGAATCGCTTGGGCAAGGCCTACCTTGAGGTCGGCGAATACGACCAGGCCAGGGAGTCCTTCAAGAAGGTGTTGGACATAGCCCCCCACAACACCATCGCCAAGAAAAACCTCAAGCGCCTGTCCCACCTCTCAAGCTCCAACGCCGCGGCGCCAAAGCCGAAAAAGGTCGCGCCGCGCCTCTTTCTGGAGGAGAGCGGCAAGTCGGGAATCACCACCCTCAGGACCATCGCCTCCGAGGAAGCCCTGGCAAAGGTGGCCGGCGGCGACGCCGTAACCCTCAAAGTCCACAACAACACCCTCGTGGTCGAGAGCCTGGACGCCGACGTCCTCGGCTACGTGGAACCCAAACTCGGCAGCAGGCTGGTGCGGCTAACGAAACAGGGCAACCGGTACGAGGCCGCCGTCCTCAGCGCCAGCCAGGACGGGATAACCGTCATAATCCGGGAGGCCTACCGCAACCCGGCCCTGCCCAACCTCTGCTCCTTCCCCGCCACCGGCGGCGACAGCTACTCAGGCCAGATTCGCGACAGCCTCCTGAGGTACGACTTGGACAGCGAGCCGGAGGAGGAGGCCGGAGAAGACCCCGCCTCTATGTGGACGGAGGACGGTGAAGAGATAGCCGTGTCCCCCGACAGGGGCTTCGTGAGGGCCATGGTCGACGTTGACGATGACGAGGATGAGAACGAATAGCCACCGCCATTTCCCGTAAACTCTAGGGGTCTCGTATCTGCGAGGCCCTTTCTTTTTGTGTTGCCCGCGAAAGGCGCCTGTTGTAAAATTAGCGGTAGGACACCAGCGTTGCCCCAACGGCAGCCTGAAGAACAAGAGCCATGCCCGATAAGTTTATACGAGAGATAGAGGAGATTCTGGAGCGGGCGGAGGACCCCGGCAAGGACCGCCGCGCCCCCCCACGGCAACGACCCCCCGCCCCCTCCGGCCTGTCAGCCGCCCTTGCGCGCCTGGTCCGCCTCCTGAGGCTGTCGCCCAACAAGGTCGTCCTGGGGGGCGTCGTCCTGCTGTTCCTAGCCTACCTGCTAAACGTGCTGGTCCCCGGCCTCGTGCCCCTCTACGCCTGGGCGGGCCTCGTCCTCCTGATAATCGTCTACGGCATCATCTTTGTCAGGCCCGGCTTTGAGTACGAGCGGCGATCTAGGGGACGGCTGGTTGACGACGGGCTGCCCCTCTCAGCCTGGGAGAAGCTGAAGCTCTGGTTCAAGGTCAGGCGCTAGCCGCCGCGTCCCGTCCCGCCTAAACTAAGCCCTCAACCCCACCAAGGTCATCCGGCATCTCCCAGACGCGTTCGCCTAAACGGAACACTCCCCCTCGCCCCGCTCAACCTTGTAGGCCACCGACTTCTCCCAGTCCATATACAGCCCTTCCGAGGCGCCGTTTAGAGGAGGAATCGCGGCGCAGCTTTCCACCAACTCCCTTATGTGGCCGGTTCCCACTCTCTCCAGGAACCCGTTGAAGGTCTCCTCCGGCCCTCGCCTCTTGTGAAAGTCCTCGGCAATCATGCGGACCAGCTTGGGAACCATCTTGGCGGGGGCCTTGGCCCTTGGGAGCCGCTCCCCGTAGGCCGTTTCCTCCGCGCGTCCTGCGCCGTAACTGCCCCCCAAGAACAGCTCATAGGCGGGAATCTGCTGGCCGGATGGCCCCTTCATGGCGGCCCCGTGGAAACCCAGATTCGCCACGTGGTGCTGGCTGCACCCGTTGGGACACCCGCTTATCTTCACGTGCATACGCCTAACCATCGGGTCTTCCAGCAACTCCGCGCTTGCGAAAAGCTCATCCCGCACCGCCCGGCCCAGTCCGGTGGACGAGGTGATGCCCAGCTTGCAGCTGTCGGTGCCAGGGCAGGAGACCACGTCGGTTATCGAGTTGGCGTGGGACTCCGACAGCCCAATCCTATCCAGGGCCTTCCACAACTCAGAAAGGCGGCCCTCCGGGACCCACCGCAGGGCCAAGTTCTGCTCTGTCGTGGCGCGGGCCGTGCCCCCCGTGAACTCCCGCACAACCTCAGCCAAGGCGAAAAACTGCTCGGCGCTAACGTCTCCTTGGGGAACCGTCACGTAGGCCAAGCGGTAACCCTCCTGCCGCTGGGACAGCGTGTTGCTCTCCTTCCAGCGCAGGAACGCCCCCGTCGGCTCCTCCTCACCCCGGCCGTTGACAGTCAGGGAAGGCGGGATCTCCTTGTATACCTCGTCCACCTCCATGAGGGGGGCGGGGTCAATGGGGCCAACCGTCTTCAACTCCTCGTCCACCATCTCCTTGAAGGCCTCAAAGCCAATCCGGTGGATGAGCACCTTGATGCGCGCCATCATGCGGTTCTTCCTCAGCGTCTCCGCCTTGTCGTAGACCCGCCAAACCGCCTCAGCCACCCGCAGGTAGTCCTCCACCGGCACAAAGTCGTAGAGCGTCTGGCCCAGCTTGGGCATAATGGAAGTCCCGCCGCCCACCAGAACCTTGAATCCCCTCTCCTCGCCGCGGGTCTGGGCAATGAACGCGAAGTCGTTCATGGGCGAAATAACGCTGTCGTGCTCCGCGCACCCGGTGAAGGAGGTCTTGAACTTGCGCGGGAAGTTCTGGGTCAGCGGATGCCGCACCGCGTAGCGGACGTAGGCCGCCAGGTAGGGCATTACGTCAAACAACTCGTCGGCGCACACCCCCGACTCCGGCGGGGCCACCACGTTCCGGACGGTGTTGGCGCAGGCCTCCCTCGTGCTCAGCCCCACCCTGCCCAGCAACTCCATGGCCTCGGCGCAGTCCTCCAAGGTCATGTGATGAATCTGAATGTTCTCGCGGGTGGACAGGTGCCCCTTCCTGAGCGGGGCGTACCGCTTCACAATCTCGCCGACGGTCTCCAAGGCCTCCGGGGTCAGGGCGCCGCCCGGGGCCTTGATGCGGAACATCTGGGCGTCCGGCTGCCGTTGGCCGTAGACCCCCTGATGCAGCCGGAAGACCATGAACGGGGCCTCCTCCACCTTCCCGGCCCTGAACTCCTTCACCTCATCGCGGTACTCAACCACCTCCTCCTCCAGGTAAGGGATTATCCCCCTGGACTTTTTCGCCAGCCGGAGGCTCTCCTTGTGCTTATCTGCCTGGGTTCTTCGCGTCTTCTGTGTCAACACCCCTCCCTAAAATAAAAATACGCCTCTCCCGCATACAGCCGGAGAGGCGCAGCCCGTGGTCTTGTGTTTTCTGCTTGTCCTCTCCTATGGAGGACAGGGACAGAGATGGAACAGGTCGTCTGGAAGTCTCATTTGGGCAACAGTCTATCCCCTCGCGCGGCCACTGTCAAGAATTTATCTGCCCGCCACCCGTTCTTCCCACCGTGAAAAGACCCCGAATCCACAACGCCTCCCGTTGACATGAGCGGGGACGGGGTACAAGATAGACGCAGCACAGCCAAGGACGGGACCGGTGGTCGGCAAGGACGAGTTCAGAAGGGGAATGGCCCGGTTCGCCACGGGGGTGACCGTGGTGACTACCCTTGACCAGGACGGAGCGATGCACGGCATGACGGCCAACTCCTTTACCTCCGTCTGCCTCGAGCCGCCCCTGGCCCTGGTGTGCGTAGACCTGCGCTCCAACACCCACCGGTTCATAGAGGCGCGGGGGGCCTTCGGCGTCAACGTGCTCAGCCAAAAGCAGCAGGATATTGGCTCCTACTTCGCCAAAAGCCCCAAGGACCGCCTGGGCCAGGTGTCCTACAGCCACCGGCCGAGCGAAAGCGGCCTACCCGTCATTGAGGGGTCCCTGGCATTCTTCGGGTGCCGGGTGGTGGACTCCCACGTTCACGGCGACCACACCATCTACATAGGCCGGGTCATGGAGGCCGCCCTGGGAGGGCCGGAAAAGCCGCTGCTCTTCTACGAAAGCCGCTTCAGCGCGCTGGGCTAGACCGCCTCCGCCAAGCCAACGGCCAACCGTCCCCCATCCGCACATCCACCGCTCCCGTCATTCCCACGTCCCATTTCAGTCATTCCGCCCTCCTGTCCGTCATTCCCGCGAAGGCGGGAATCCAGGAAGTCCCCACGGCAAAACGGCGAATGTGTCGCTCTCACGCCCTTGGCCCAGCCAGCCGCTCCAACCCGGAACGCTGTCAGAGGAGAACGATGGCGTTAGAGGGAAATCGGGAAAGATGGATTCCCGCCTCCTATCCGTCATTCCCGCGAAGGCGGGAATCCAGGAAGTCCCCATGGCAAAACGGCGAATGTGTCGCTCTCACGCCCTTGGCCCAACCCCCGCTCCAACCCGGAACGCTGTCAGAGGGGAACGATGGCGTTAGAGGGAAATCGGGAAAGATGGATTCCCGCCTGCGCGGGAAGGGCACGCGTGCCCACTTAGTTTTGAGTAGCGCCGGTTTTGGGATGTAGGCTTCCTGGATTCCCGTTTTCACGGGAATGACGACGTGGGGGGCGCGTTGCGCCGGGCCAACCGCGTCACGGCGCGCGTTCTCATCCGTCCGGAAGGGGCGGGCCGGTTGTGGCGCAACCCCCCTAAGCCTTCAGCCGCCGGCCTAACTCTTGTGGTTGTTCCTGAAGCAGGCGATGGAGGCCACCTGGTCGCCGGGGCCGGGCCGCCAGATTATAACGCCGCTGGCGTGGCGACCCTGGGTTGAGATGCCCTGCAAGTTGGTGCGGTACACCTGGCACCGCTCCGACACCAGCATCACCTCATCCTCCACCCCGTCGGTGAACACCCGCGCGTGAGCCAACGGCCCCGTCTTATCCGTCACGTTGAAGGCCCGCACGCCCTGGCCGCCCCGCTTCTGTTTGGGATACCTCACCATGGACATCAGCTTGCCGTGGCCGTGAGAGCTGATGATGAGCAGCTTGTCTTGGGGAGTCACCGTCTCCATGCCCACCACCTTGTCATCGCCCACAAGCTTTATGCCCCGGACGCCCCCCGCAGGCCGGGAGCGCAAGGGCACGTTGTCGGAGGGGAAGCGGATGGACTCGCCCCTGGCGGTGAAGAATATCACGTCCTCCTCCTCGTTCAGCTTCCGCACGGACACCAACTCGTCGCCACCCGTCAGGTTCATGACGATGAGGCCATTGCTGCGCAGGTTGGCCAGGTCCCGTAGGCGCAGACCCTTCACCCTCCCCTTCATGGTGCCCAGCACGAAATGGCCGTCCATGTCCAGTTCGGGAGTGGAAACCACCTCGCTGACCCGCTCTCCGGGGGCCAGGCTTATCAGGTTCACCAGAGGGGTTCCTCGGCTGGTGCGCGACGTGTCGCCGAATATCTCAAAGCAGCGCAGCCTATAGACGCGGCCCCGGTTGGTGAAGAACAGCAGCACGTCGTGGGTGTCCGACACCATCACGTGTTGAACGGCGTCGGCCTCCCGCGTGGTCATCCCCTTCACGCCCTTGCCGCCCCTGAGCTGCGACCTGTAGGTGGCCGTGGGCATCCTCTTGATGTAACCGCGGCGGCTGATGGTAATCACCACCTCCTGATGCTGGGTCAGGTCTTCCAAGGTGTGCTGAGTCGGCCCCTCCTCCACAATCTGGGTGAGCCTGGGGCTGGAATAGTCCTTCTTCAGCTGGCGGGTCTCGGCCTTAATCAGCGAAAGCACCTTGGCCGGGTCTCCCAGAATGGCCTCCAACTCCCTGATGGTGTTCAAGATCTCCTGGTATTCGTCCTCCAGCTTCTGACGCTCCAGGGCCGCCAGGCGGCGCAGTTGCATGTCCAAAATCGCCTGCGCCTGGACCTCCGACAAGTCCAACCGCTCCATCAGGCTGTTTCTGGCCTCCTCCACGTCGGAGGCCTCGCGAATGAGCCGGATGACCAGGTCCAGAAGCTCTATGGCCTTTAGCAGACCCTCGAGGATGTGGCCCCGGTCCCTGGCCTTCTTCAGCAGGAACTCCGAGCGGCGGGTGACCACCACCTGGCGGTGCTCTATGAACAGTTGGAGGACCCGCTTCAGGTTGAGTATCTGCGGCTGTCCATCCACCAGGGCGAGCATGATGACGTTGAAGGAGGACTGCATGGCGGTGTGCTTGTACAGGTTGTTCAACACCAGTTGGGCCTGAACGCCGCGCTTTAACTCTATCACAACGCGCAGCCCCCGCCGGTCCGACTCGTCCCTTATGTCGGATATGCCCTCGATCTTCTTGTCCCGGGCCATCTGGGCGACGCGCGCCACCAGGCTGGCCTTGTTCACCTGGTAGGGCAACTCGTTGATGATAATCTGGAACCGGCCGTTCTTCACCTCCTCTATCTGCGCCCTCGCCCGCATCACCACCCTGCCGCGCCCCGTGGTGTACAACTGGCGCGCGAACTCCTTGTCCTTTCCCACCAACGCCATCGCCTTAGTGGGAAAGTCGGGGCCGTTAACTATCTCCAGCAGGTCCTCAACATAGGTGTCGGGATGGTCTATCAGCCGGCAAATGGCGTCGCAGATCTCACCGAGGTTGTGGGGAGGAATGTTCGTGGCCATGCCCACCGCTATGCCCGACGCCCCGTTGACCAGCAGGTTGGGCAGGCGCGCCGGCAACACGACGGGCTCCTTCAGGGAGTCGTCGAAGTTGGTGGAGAAGTCAACGGTGTTCAGTTGGATATCCGCCAGCATCTCCTGAGCGATGCGGGTCAGCCGCGCCTCCGTGTACCGCATGGCCGCCGGGGGGTCGTCGTCTATGCTGCCGAAATTCCCCTGGCCGTCAACCAACGGGTATCTCAGAGAGAAGTCTTGAGCCATACGCACCAAGGCGTCGTAAACCGGGCCGTCGCCGTGGGGGTGATACTTGCCCAGCACCTCCCCGACTATCCGCGCGCACTTCTTATAGGCGGTGTTGGGGCCTAGGTTTATCTCGTGCATGGCGTACAGAATCCGGCGCTGCACCGGCTTCAAACCGTCCCTAACGTCGGGCAGGGCGCGGGATACTATTACGCTCATGGCGTAGTTCAGGTACGACGTTCGCATCTCGTCGTGAATGCGAATGGGGCGGATTCTCTCTTCAGGGGTTGTTACCATCTGTGCTTCACCTCTTCTTCACACCGTATGCCGGTGGCGCAGCGGGGCCGTGCTTCCATTTTACCAATGCCCCACGCGTCGCCACTTAGGAATGCGGCGACTGAGTTCATCCATTTATGACCTGGGACCAAAGCCGTACACGGAGGCCTTGCCGGAGGGCCGCGCGTAGTCCTGGGCGCGTTCGACAAAGGCCATAAGGACGTTTTGGAAGGAACGCGGGGCCTCGGCCGGCCGCTCCAGCCTGGCCCTGAACCCCAGGGTCCAGGAGTTCTCCGGGCTCTCCAGCCCCTCCACCGAACCGTCCTCCACCGAGTAGACGGAGGCCAGGAGCCGCGGCGACCGCTGGGCATCCAGGATGCCAACGTCCTGCCTGCCGTTGAGCCGGTGGAACCCCCCGGCCCCCAGGATGGCCGCTGTCTTGCTGCCCGGCGACACGTAAACCGTCCGGCGCGGCTCCCTACCGCCATCCATTTGAGAGGCGGGGGCCTCAACGGGCAGAGCCGCCGGTGGGCCGCCTCCAAAGGCCTCGTTGAGCAAAAAGAGGCCGGCCCCCGTCGCCAGAACCGGCATGTCCAACTCCAAGGCCTTGGCGAGGACGCCGCCGGGCCGGGGCCTACCCTGGCCCGTCCCGCCGCCGGCGATAAAAAGACCGCCCGCCCCCTCCAACCCTTCAGCGCCGCCGGCCCCGTCTACAAAGGCAAGGCTAACGCCATCCCCCTTGAGGGCGTCCAGACCGGCTTGACTCTCTGCATCACTAACCCACGCCAGAACCGCGATAACCATTATGTTAATTATACCCTATGCCCAACCGTCAGGCCACCTATGGACGGCGAGGGCCGGCCTCCCATCCGCCCTTCCCGCTCCCCGCCCTCTTATCCGTCATTCCCGCCCCTCCTTTCCGTCATTCCCGCGCAGGCGGGAAGGGCGCGTGCGCCCATTTTTGTTTTGCGGAGCGTTGGTTCTGCATTGGGCGCTTCTCGATTCCCACCCCCTTTCCGTCATTCCCCTTCTTCCCATCCGTCATTCCCGTGAAAACGGGAATCCAGGAAGGCCCCATAGCAAAACGGCCAATGTGTCGCTGTCATGCCCCCGGCTCGGCCTGCCGGCCCAACCCGGAGTTCTGTCAGAGGAGGACGCTGGCGTTAGCAGCGAATCGGGAAAGATGGATTCCCGCCTTCGCGGGAATGACGGGAGGGTGGGCCAGGATGACGGGGTGGAGCGGGAATGACGGGGCGGGCGGGCGGGGATGACGGGGAGGGGGAGGCGGGAATCCATCCCCCCACCCGGGTTGGCGGCCACCGGCGCGCACGCCGGCGCCACCAGCCTTGGCCCCTTTGCCAAGAACGCCGTAAGTTGGTATGCTAGCCTAAGTTCAATTGAACAAAGGGCGAATGAAGGGACGGACGACCAGCCTTTCCATCCATCCCTCACCCGGCAAACATATATGTATACAGTTCACCCATAACCTACTAAGCGCAAAGGAGCGGGAGCCGAGTGGCAGAAAATCAGGGCTTGGCCCTCAACACAGCCTATACCCAGTACGTAAGCAGGCTCAAAGACGGCCAGCTGAAGAAGGTATCCCAGGACCTCAACAGATTTGTGCAGTGGTACGGCGCCTCAGGCTCCCTAGACTCCCTGACCCCCCAAGACGCGGCCTCCTACTGCGAATGGGTGAGCCAGCGGGGCGGCGACGTGGCCAAGAAGTTGGAGCCGGTAAAGGCCTTCCTCTCCTACTTGAAGAAGGAAAAGCTCGTTACCCACAGCCTGGCGTCCCACATCCGAGCGCCCAAGAACAAGAGCCGCGCCAAGGCCCAGCGAACCCAGGCGGAGGCCGCGGCCGCGGCGGAACTGACCAAGGAGGGCCACCTGAAGCTTACCGCCGAGCTTGACAACCTGAAGGCCGAGCGGATTCGGGTCGTGGACGACATTGGCCGGGCCATGGCCGACAAGGACTTCCGCGAGAACGCGCCCTTGGACGCGGCCAAGGAGCGCCAGGGGTTCGTGGAGTCCCGGATTAGGGAGTTGGAGCACACCCTGAACTCCGCCGTGGTCGCCGCCAAGTCCTCAGCCAAAAAAGACCGCGTGACCATAGGCAAAAGGGTCATCCTGACGGATATCGGGCGCAAGTCCTCCCATGAGTATGTCGTGGTTCACCCCAGGGAGGCCAACCCCAGGGAGGGCAAGATATCCAGCGAGTCACCCGTGGGGAAGGCCCTTCTGAACGAGCCCGCCGGAAAAGTGGTTAACGTCAACCTCCCCAAAGGCGCCATAAAGTACCTGATTAAGGACGTGAGGGAGTAGGCCGGAAGCCCCGGCTACCTGTTCCAGGGCGGGTTCAGTTCAAAAAGCAGTTTCTTCTTGAGACCCGCGCGGTCTGCGTCGTTTCTAACAGCGCGGAACCACAGTTTGAACTTGGCGCCGGCCCTAACTCCCTCGTATATCCAGTTGTTTATCCGGCAATGGGTCTGCTGACCGCCTTTGTAACAGTTCGCAGGCGATATAAGGCCGAAGCCCCCCGATCCCCATTGGTTCTTCAAGTCTTTACACTCGCCTACGTATAGGGGAGAGCCGCCAGCGTCGGCAAGAACGTAGACGCCGCCGCGCTGCCAGTCCTGAGCAATCGAAAACCGGCAAAATGGCCCCTTGCCGTAACTGTGCAGCGACAGGCTGCCCTGATTGGGATATCTGGACTGAGGCATATACGCGATGACCTCGCCGCGCCCGTCACGCTCCGGCTCTATCGCCCCAACGTCTTGAAAGACGCGGCCTCCAAAGCTGCGTTCCACTGCGCGCCTCCCTACAGGCTCCGTAGGGCGTCTGATTGAGGACGCGCGGGGAGTAGGCCGGGAGGCCCGGACTGTCCCGTTCCAGGGCGGGTTCAGTTCGGCGAGCAGCTTCGCCTTGAGACCCGCGCGGTCTGCGTCGCTCCTAACGGCGCGGAACCACAGGGCCACCTCCGTTCCACGCTTGGCTTCACCGAGTATCAGGTTGTTTATCCGGCAATAGGTCTGCTGCCCTCCCTTTCGGACCGACGCTGGCGTTATGCCGCCCACATGTTTCCAAATCCTGTTGAGGTTGTGGCACATGCCAACGTAACGCGGCGCGGCTCCGGACGTAACGACGTAAACGCCGCCGCTCAACCAGCCCCGAGCTATCGAAAACCGGCAAAATGGCCCCGCGCCGTACCTGTGTAGCCCTTCTGACGACTTAGGCCCCACTTCACGAATGGCGCCTCCCTCGTCCCGCTCCGGCTCAATGGCCCCAAGGCCCTCGAAGACGTGATCTCCAAAGCTTCGTTCCACTACGCGCCTCCCTACAGGCTCAACTTTCTCGAACCAGCCCCCGCACGACCTCCATCACCCGGTCTATGGGCACGTCGCTTCTGGCGACCGCCTTGCCAATCCCGTCCAGAAGCACCCATCTAATGCTCCCGCCCGACGACTTCTTGTCCAAGGACATGGCGGCCAGCGCCTGCTCCAGGTCAACCCCCGTCGCCTTGAGGGGCAGGCCAAACATCTCTAGAACGTCTCGCTGGCGTTGGACTTCGGCGGCGTCCATCAAGCCCGCAAGCCGGCTCAACTCCGCGGCGCCCATCATCCCAACGGCCACCGCCTCGCCGTGCAGGTAGGCGCCGTAGCCGGTGGAGGCCTCCAGCGCGTGGCCGATGGTGTGGCCGTAGTTCAGAAGTATGCGCCTACCCAGGGTCTCCCGCTCATCCTCCGACACCACCCCCGCCTTGATGGCTATGCTCCTTCGAATGACCTCCGTGGATATGCCCGGCTCCAAGGCCATCAGTTCGGCGGCGCGGCTCTCGAAGACGGACACCAATCCGGCGTCCATGATGAACCCGTGCTTTATCGCCTCAGCCCAGCCCTCGGCCAGTTCCCGCCTTCCCAAAGAGGTCAACGTCTGGGGGTCCGCCAAGACAAGCCGGGGCTGGTAGAAGGCTCCCACCAGGTTCTTGGCCTGGGGCAGGTTGACCGCAACCTTCCCGCCAATAGACGCGTCAACCATGGCGGCCATGCTGGTGGGAACCTGGATGAAGGGCATGCCCCTGAGGTAGGTGGCGGCCACGTACCCGGCCAGGTCGCCCACCACCCCGCCACCCACCGCCGCGATGACGCTGCGGCGCTCGGCGCGGCGGCTCGCCAGCCAGGAGTAGATGGCCTGGGCCATGCTTAAGGACTTGCTCGACTCACCAGGCGGCACGGTGAAGCTGTGGGCCTCGATTTCAGCCCTCTGCAATGAGCGCTGGGCCTGCCTGCCGTAGCGGGGGAACACGTTCTCGTCGCTGATTATGTAAACAGGCCCGTCGATGCCCATGCGCCTCAGCCTATCCCCCAGGGAGTCCAGCAGCCCCCAACCCACCAGAATGGGATAGCTGCCGTTGGCGTGAGTCACCACGGCGGCCAATTCCCCGCCCCCAAAGACCCCGCCCGTCACCCTGGCGCCCAGTAGCTGCTTGGCGCGTATGACCTCGGCGGCCACCTGCGCCTCGGTAAGATGGTCCGTGTGGATGGTCCAGTGGACGGCTGCGTAGGAGGACTGGCGCCGTTCCTTAAGCGTTCTGACGCGCTCCAAGGGGTCTGGCCCGGTGAGAAGGGGCCTCGACTCCGCGCCTTCGCCGGCGCCATGGGCCGCAAGGCGGCGATGTATCGTTTCCGGGGCGGCCTCCAGACCGACCACCAAGCCGCTCTCCAGGACCAGCCGCCGGTTCCCGGCGCCGGTCAGGATGCCGCCGCCGGCGGATATCACCCGCTCAGAGCCGGAGCAGGCCTCGGCCAGGGCCTCCCGTTCCAACCTGCGAAAGGCCGCCTCGCCATCCTGAGAAAAGATACCGGCGATGGGCTTGCCGGCGCGCCGGACTATCTCCGAGTCGGTGTCAATGAACCGCCAGCCAAGGACCCGCGCCACCTCTGCCCCCACCCGCGACTTGCCGGAGCCGGAGAAGCCCGTGAGGATTATGTTGTTTCTTGACGACATAGGCCGTTGAGCGGTCAGGGGACGGAGGGGCGCGCCCCCACCGGGTCCTACCCCTCCTCTCGAGGGGTCATGGCCCGCGGCCCCACCGTCTTCAGGTAGCCCCGGTAGTTGCGCCGGGTCTCCGGCACGCTGTCGCCGCCAAACTTCTCCATGAAGGCGTCGGCAAGGACGAGGGCGACCATCGCTTCCCCAATAACCCCCGCCGGGGGAACCTGGCAAACGTCGGAGCGTTCATAGTGGGCCTGCACCAGCTGCCCCGTGTCCAAGTCCACCGAGGGCAGGGGCTTGACGAGGGTGGATATGGGCTTGATGGCGAAGCGAGCCACCAGGGGCGTCCCGCTGCTCATGCCCCCCTCGGTGCCGCCGGAGCGGTTGGTCTTGCGCCGCCACGGATTGCCGGGGTCGGTGACCGGCTCGATGACGTCGTGCACCTGGGAGCCTCGCTGGTTTATGGACTCCCACCCGTCGCCAATGGATACCGCCTTGCAAGCGTTGATGGACATGAGGGCCTGGGCGAGGCGGCCGTCCAGCTTCCTGTCCCACTGGACGTGGGAACCGAGGCCGATGGGGACGCCGTAGGCCACCACCTCGACCACGCCGCCAACGGTGTCGCCGGCCTCCTTGGCCGAGTCGATGGCGGCCATCATGCCCGGCTCCGCCGCGGGGTCGGCGCAGCGCACCGGGGAGGCCTCCACGGCGTCCCAGTCGATCTTATCCATATCAATCATATTGCCCATATCGCCCGCGGCGGCCCAGACCCCGCCAATGGCCAGGGAGTGGCTGCGGATATCAACGCCGAACTCCTCCAGAAGCCGACGCGCCACGGCGCCGGCCGCCACCCGCGCCGCCGTCTCCCGCGCGCTGGACCGTTCCAACGCGTCGCGCACGTCGTCGTAGCCGTACTTCATGGTTCCCGGCAGGTCGGCGTGGCCCGGCCGGATGCGCGTCACCCTGGGCGTCGCCTCCTCCACCGCCTCCACGCTCATAACCTGGGTCCAGTTGGCCCAGTCCCTGTTCTCTATGGTCATGGCTATGGGGCTTCCCAGGGTGCGCCCGTGGCGTATGCCCGACACCACGCGGGCCCAGTCGCGCTCAATCTTCATGCGACCCCCGCGGCCGTGGCCCCGCTGCCGCCGCGCCATCTGAGCGCCAATATACTCCTCGCCGATGGGCAGACCCGCCGGCATACCCTCCACTATGACCACCAACCCCTGGCCGTGGGACTCACCGGCGGTTAGGAAACGAATCACGGTTTTCTCCCCCTGCTCTTAGCGTCTCGCCCTATCCAGGGCATCCGAAGCGGCCCGGAACATGACCTTCACGGGCGCCTTTTCGCCTGTCCACGCCTCAAACCCCTCGGCGCCCTGGTAGACCAGCATTGAGAGGCCGCCGAGGACCCGGGCGCCGGCCTTCCGCGCCTCCTTCATTAAGGGCGTCTCAGGGGGATTATACACCAGGTCATAGACCAAGGCTTCACCGGGGATGTCTTCAGACCGGAGAAGCGACCCGGCGGGGTCCGGGCCGTGGGACATCCCCACCGTGGAGCACTGGACTATCAGGTCGGACTTCTCGGCGGCGCGGCCCAGTCCCTCCCCGCCAAGGGACGCCGTGTCTACAACGCCCCTCCATCGACGCCTAAGATCTTGGGCCAGCCTCTGCGCGCGCTCCGGGGTGCGATTTGCGATGACAACGGACTCCGGATTCTCGGCGGCCAAGGCCATGACAACCCCACGGGCCGCGCCCCCGGCCCCGAGGATGAGAACCCGGCGGCCATCAAAGGTGAAGTTCGCCTCCTCCTTCAACGCCAGGACGAACCCGATGCCGTCGGTGTTGTGGCCGTGGAGCCGGCCGTCCCTAACGACAACGGTGTTGACCGCCCCGGCCCGCTCAGCCTCCTGGGACGCCTCATCCACGGCCGCCGCGACCGCCTCCTTGTGGGGAACGGTCACGTTGAACCCCGCCACGCCGGAATCCGGACGCCGCGCCCACTCCACGAAGCCCCCAAGACCCTCCGGCGGCGTCTCCCAGGGGTCATAGGTTATGTCCAAGCCACAGTGGGACAGGGCCGCCCGGAACATGACGGGCGATAGAGAGTGGCCGAGGGGATACCCAACTATCCCTAATCGCAAGGGGCCTCAGACCTGTTCTTGTCCAGATAGGACTGTAATATGACCGCCGCCGCCGCCGCGTCCGCGCGGCCCCGCTCCCTGGATGGCTTGCCGCCGGCCTCCCGCATCCGGCTTTCCGCCTCCGCGGTGGAGTACCGCTCATCCCAGACGACAACCTCAACCTTTATAACATCCGTCAAGGCGCGGCAAAACTCCTCCACCAACTGGGCCTGCCTCCCCCTTTCGCCCCGCAGCGTCAGTGGCATACCCACCAGAACTAGTTTCACGGAGGAATCAGTGACCCTGCGGACGATGGCGTCAACGTCTTGCCCAAGGCTCCTGCGTGCGAGAAAGCCCAGGGGCGTGGCCAAGGTCCCGGAGGGGTCGCTTAGGGCCATGCCGATGCGCCGCGCCCCAACGTCGAGGGCCAGTATCCTCATGACTTCACCTCCCGGCTCACAATCTCGGCTACCCGCTCCAAGGCCTCCGCCAGCTTCTCCAACCGCTTGCCCCCCGCCTGGGCCGACTCGGCGCGCCCGCCGCCGCCGCCGCCCATGACCTGGGCGGCCTCTCTAACGATATCCCCTGCGTGGAGTCCCCGGCCCACCAGGTCCGGCGTAACCATGCACACCAGCAGCGCGCTGCCCTTCTGGGCCAACGCCAGTACCAGAACCGCGCTGGAAAGCCTGTCCCTGAGCCAGTCGCCCATCTCCCGCAGGGCCTCAACGCTGGCCGCCGACGTCCGGGCCGCCAGCACGTTGACCCCCTTCACCCGCCGCGCCTGGGCCAGAAGCCCCTCAGCCTCCGCTCGCAGGCTCTGCCGCTCCAACTGCGCCACCCGCTTCCGCAGGGCGCTCACTTCAGACATGAACCCCTCCAGCCTCTCCTCCAGGTCGACAACGGGGGTATCGAGCCTGCTGGATATCCTCTGAAGGAGGTCGGTGCGCTCCCGGAACAGCCGCTCCGACGCCTCGCCCGTCACGGCCTCCACCCGGCGCATCCCGCCGCCGATGCCGGAGTCGCCCAGTATGAACAGAGGGCCGACCTCCCCGGTGGCCCCCACGTGAGAGCCGCCGCACAGCTCAACGCTGAAAGGCGACGCGTCGCCCCTTCCCGCCATGGTCACCACCCGGACCCTGTCGCCGTACTTGTCGCCAAAGAAGGCCAAGGCCCCCTCCCGGACCCCCTCGGCGTAGGTCGTTTCGTGAGTGGACACCCTCATGTCCTCCACCGTCTTCCGGTTCACCAGGGACTGAATCTCCCCAAGCTCCTCACGGGTGGGGGAACCTACGTGGGAATAGTCGAAGCGCAGGCGGCGCGGCGACACCAGAGATCCGGCCTGCCTCACGTGAGACCCCAGAACCGACCGCAGGGCGGCGTGGAGCAGATGGGTCCCGCTGTGGTTCCGGGCCGTGTCCGCGCGGCTGACAACCTCCACCTCCGCCGTCACCGGGTCCCCCAATGACAGGTGTCCCTCAACCACCGCGCCACGGTGGACGATCACCCCCGCGACGGGGCTTTGGGTGTCCCGAACGCTGAACAGCCCGTTGGGGCCGGTAATCGTCCCCACGTCTCCCACCTGGCCGCCGGCCTCGGCGTAGAAGGGTGTCTCGCTCAAGACCACCTCCGCTTCCTGCCCCTGGACGACGCGGCTAACCGGCCCATCGCCGGACAGCAAAGCCGCCACGGTGGAGGACTGGCGCAGGTCGTCCCCGTAGCCCAGAAACTTTACAGGCCTGACGACCAAGCCCGCGTACCTGGTCTGAATCTCCATGCCGGCGGCGGTGACGTGAGCCGCCCGCGCCCGTTCCCGGTGGGCCCGGAGCTCCGACTCAAACCCCTCCTCGTCAATGCCGAGGCCATGCTCCCTGGCTATCTCCTGGGTCAACTCCTTGGGAAAGCCGAAGGTGTCGTGGAGCACGAACACCTCCCGGCCGGACAGGGCCGGCGCCGCGCCGTCCGGGGAATCCGGGGCGTCCAAGCCCTCAGACGCCTCAGCCACTATCTCCTCAAGAATGCTTTGCGGCCTTATGTAGGGGCCAACCTCGGCGGCCAGGGCGTCGATTCGCGCCATGACTTCATCCCTGTCTCCGGCGGCCCCATCGGACAGTATCTCCGCCAGCCCCAGGCGCAGGGGGATGAGGCCCCTTTCCAGCAGCGGAATTCCCACCTCAATGGTCTGGCTGAACCGCTCCTCCTCAAGATTCACCACCCGCAGGATAAACTCCCGGTTGACGGCCAGGTCCGGGTAGGCGCGGCCAAAGTGGGTTATGGCGGCGTCCGTCACCCTGGCGAGAAAGGCCTCCTCCAGCCCCAAGCGGCGGCCGTACCTAACGGCCCTGCGAACGATGCGACGCAGCACGTAGCCGCGGCCCGCGTTGCCCGGGGCCACGCCGTCGGATATGAGGAAGGCCACGGCCCGGGCGTGCTCCGCTATCACCCGCAGGGCGTAGTCCGTGTCCTCATCGCGGCCGTAAACCCTGCCGCAAAGCTCGGATGCCGTTTCAATCAGTGGACGGAACAGGTCCGTGTCGTAAATGCTACGCGGCCCCTGGGTCACCAAGGCCGCCCGTTCCAACCCCATCCCCGTGTCAACGCTGGGGGCAGGAAGGGGCGTGCGGTTGCCCTCGGCGTCCTGGTAGAACTGCATGAACACCAGGTTCCACAACTCCACGAACCGCTCGCACTCGTGGTTGGGGTGACACCCCTCGCCGCCGTCAACGGAGTGGGTGAGGGGCCGGCCGCATCCCCGCTCGAAGCCGAAGTCGTAGTGAAGCTCGCTGCACGGGCCGCAAGGCCCCTCCTGCCCAGCCGGCCCCCACCAGTTGTCACTATCGCCGTACCTGAAGACGCGGTCGGAGCCGAGGCCAATCATCCCGCGCCACAGGTCGTAAGCCTCATCGTCGGTGTGGTGCACCGTGGCGAAGAACCGCTCACCCGGCAGCCCGAACCCCCCGGAGGCCGAGGTCACGAACTCCCAGGCCAGGGCGATGGCCTTCTCCTTGAAGTAGTCGCCTATGCTGAAGTTGCCCAGCATCTCAAAAAAGGTGAGGTGGGTATGGTCGCCAACCTCGTCAATGTCCGTGGTGCGGAAGCTCTTTTGGCTGGAAGCAAGCCGCGGCGAGGGCGGCCTCTGTTCCCCCATGAAGAAGGGTTTGAAGGGAACCATTCCCGCGCTGGTGAACAACAGCGTGGGGTCCCCGGCGGGAACCAGGGACGCGCTGGGCATACGCAGATGCCCCCGTCCCTCGAAGTATGTCAGAAAAAGCTCTCGTATCTCGTCGCCCGTCATGCCAACGCTCCTTGGCTCATTAGTGTAGACCGCAGGCGTGGTTTGGACAAGGCGGGCGCGGCCAAAAGGAGGCTGCTTTCATTGACCGTGCCCCGGCTATGACTTAGAATTCATCTAAAGAGGGTCTGAAGGAGGCGGGATGCAGTCCAGCGTAATCGGGAAGATCGAGAAGGCGCGGCGCTACGCGGAGGAGAAGGACCGGGTCAGCATCACGTCGCTGGAAACCACCTTTCGCGGCAACCACGGCGACCACCAGGTGGCCTTCCGGAACGGGGCCTGGTCCTGCACCTGCACCTTCTTCACGGGCCACGGGGTATGCAGCCACACCATGGCCCTACAGCGAATGCTGGAGCCGATGCTCCCCGCCGCCTGAGGCCTGGCGCAGCCGCCAGCCCGGCCGCCAACGCGCCTACCATCCACGACTCCCCTCGCTGCTCCCGGCCACACACCCCTATCCGTCATTCCCCTTTTCCGTCATTCCCGCGCAGGCGGGAATCCATCCCCCAAGAATCCAGGGTGGCCACAACCGAAAACGGCCAGTGCGCCACGTCCACGCCCTTTCACCACCCCCCCCCACACACACCCATCCGTCATTCCCGCGCAGGCGGGAATCCATCCCCCAAGAATCCAGGGCGGCCACAGGGCAGAACGGCCCTCCTCACCCGTCGCCATCGTACCGCGCACCCCCATTCCGTCATTCCCGCGCAGGCGGGAATCCAGGAACCCTACATCCCATGACCAACGTCTCAAGCCCCAGGGCCACCGGTAGAGGCATTTGCCATGGCTGAGCCCACGCCCCTGCGCATCGTTACGCGGTTGCTCTGTCGCAACGGGGGCAAGAAAGATGGATTCCCGCCTGCGCGGGAATGACGGATAGGGGGTGTGCGGGGTATGGCGAGGTGGGAGGACAGGAATCAGCGGCCCAAAACTCAGAACCAACGCTCCTCAAAACTAAGTGGGCGCACGCGTCCTTCCCGCCTACGCGGGAATGACGAGAGAGAGGAGGCGGGAATGACGGAATGGGAGGCTAGCCTCCTCACCCGCCGTCGTACCGCTTGAACACCAGGCAGGCGTTCTGCCCGCCAAACCCAAAGGCGTTGGACAGGGCCACCCGCGCGTTGGCCCTCCGCGCCGTGTTGGGGACGTAATCTAGGTCGCAGCCCGGGTCGGGGTACTCGTAGTTCACGGTGGGATGAATCACGCCGTCGGTTATGGTCTTAACGCAAGCCACCGCCTCCAGGCTGCCGGCGGCCCCCAGCGAGTGGCCAACCATCGACTTGGTGGAGCTTACCGGTATCCGGTAGGCCCGCTCCCCGAACAGGCCCCTTATGGCCGTGGTCTCCACCGCGTCGTTCAAGGCCGTCGAGGTGCCGTGGGCGTTCACGTAGTCCACCTCATCGGTTCCCACCCCCGCGTCCTCCAAGGCTATGCGCATGGCCATGATGGCCCCCGCGCCCGACTCCTCGGGCTGCACCGGGTGGAAGGCGTCGGATGTGGAACCGAAACCCGCCACCTCGCACAATATGTTGGCCCCGCGGCTCAGGGCGTGGGCTTCCGTCTCTAAAATCAGGACTGCCGACCCCTCGGCAGGAACAAAGCCGTCGCGCTGGGCGTCGAAGGGACGGCTGGCCCTCAACGGCTCGTCGTTGCGGACGCTGAGGGCGCGCATGGCGCAGAAGCCCGCCAGCCCCAGTTGGCTGATGCCCGCCTCCGCGCCGCCGGTGAGCATAACGTCGGCGGCCCCGCGGCGCAGGGTCTCCACCGCCTCGCCGATGGCCTGGTTGGACGCAGCGCAGGCCGTGATGACCGTCGAGTTGTACCCCCTGAGACCCAGTATGCGGCTCACGTTGGAGGCCGCCATGTTGGGCAGGGTCATGGGGAAGAAGAAGGGAGACACCCGCGCGCCCCCGCGCGCCACCAGGGTCCGGCATCCCTCCTCGGTGGTGGGGAACCCGCCGTTGCCATTGCCCAGAAGGGCCCCCACCCTGTGAGAAGCCGTGGCCTCCACCCGGAGATTGGCGTCCTCCACGGCCTGAAGCGCGGCGGCCACCGCCAGTTGGGAGAACCTGGCCATGCGCCGCGCCTCCCTGGCCGCGATGTACTGGGCCGGGTCAAACCCCTTCACCTCCCCGGCGATACGGCAGGGAAAATCCGTCGGGTCGCACAGGGTCATCGGGCCGATACCCGACCTGCCCGCCGTAAGACCCTCCCAAAACCCCTGGGCCGTGTGGGACAAGGGAGTCATCGCGCCCATACCCGTCACCACCACCTTGGGCCTGTTCACATCCGGCCTCCCGCGGCCCCGATGCCTCCTACGGCCCCGATAACCGACGAAGACACGTCCAACTCAGGATATATCTCCGGCTCTATGTTCAGGACGACCTCCCTGACCTCAGCCGCAAGAAAGAGGGAGCCGGTGGCGAGGATATAACCGTCCTTGCCGGCCAGGGCCTTGGCCTCGTCCACGGCTCCGGCCACACTCCGGGCCTCGAACACGTCAACCCCACGGAAGGCGAAACAGTCGGCGAGCTCCGCCGTGGGAACGGCCCGCGGGTGCCTCGACGCCACGGCCGCCACCACGGGGTCCAAGGCGGCCAGTTCGTCCATCATGCCGCCCAGGTTCTTGTCCCTAGACGCGCCAAAAATCACAACGGGCCTTCTGCCCCCGAAGTACCGGGCCGCGGAACCGCAGAGGCGGGCCATGGAGTCGGGGTTGTGGGCGCCGTCGCATATCATTAGCGGCTCCCTGCTCAGCGTCTCCATGCGGCAGGGCCACCGCGCCTCCGCGAACCCCTTCCGCATAGACTCACCGTCAACCTTCCAACCCTGCTCCATCAGGGTCTCAAGAACGCCCACGGCCACCGACGCGTTCTCCAACTGGTGCTCCCCCAAGAGGGGCATACGCAGGTCATAACGCCCAAGCCTGCCCTCCACCGCAAACTCCTGACCGCTCAGGTCAAAGGAACCCTCCCGCCAGGTGATATGCTCGCCAACCTCCCATAGCGGGGCGTTGTTGCGGCGGCACGCCTCGCGGATCTCGTCCCAAGCCGCCCTCTCCTGCGGGGCGCTGACCACCGGGACGCCGGGTTTCACGATTCCCGCCTTCTCCCGGGCTATCAGGTCTATGGTCTCGCCAAGGATGGCGGTGTGGTCAAGGCTCACGGATACGATGGCGCACGCCTGGGGGACGACCAGGTTCGTCGAGTCCAAGCGCCCTCCCAAGCCCACCTCCATGACCTGGAAATCCGCGCCCACGCGCTGGAAGTGCAGGAAGGCCATGGCCGTTAGGGTCTCGAACAGGGTGACGGCGCCGTGAGGTTCCTCCAGGCTCACCCGCTCCGCGTGAGGCCAAGCCAACTCCACCAGAGAGCAGAACTCCTCCTCGCTCACCGGCGCGCCGTTCACGGCGATGCGCTCCCGGAAGGTGTGCAGATGGGGGGAGGTGAAGACGCCGACCGCGCGGCCCTGGCCCAAGACCGATGACACCATGGCGGCGACGCTGCCCTTGCCCTTGGTGCCGGCCACGTGAACGGTGGGAATGCCCAGATGCGGGCCGCCTAGAGAATCCAAGAGGGCCTGCATCCGGCTCAGGTCGAACTTCACGCGTGGCCCTCGCGGGCCTCGGAACCGCTCGAAGTCCACCAGCCCCATAAGCAGATTCAGAGACGCCTGGTAGTCCACCGCTTCACTCACCCGCCGGCCAAAGGGGAGATTGATGACGCCGCCAGCCCAAATTAGCCGCCGTCCCTGAGACGCGGGCACAGGCGCATGGCGTTTTCCCCCAAAATCTTGCGCTTGGCGCTGTCGGATAGGCCGGGCCACTCCACCACCTGCTGCACCGCCTCAGGCCAGGCCGTGTCGCCGTGGGGCCAGTCGGTGGCGAACACGAGCACGTCCTCGCCCACCGCCTCCACCACGGACTCCAGCGTGCGCTCCCAAGTGTCTATGCCGTGAAAGTACCGCCCGCTAAGGGCCGTCTCCGTAGGCGTGCGCTTCAGATAGGGCACGTGGTGGGGAGAGAGGGCGAAGTGGCTGTCAAACCGGTCCAGGATAGACGGGAGCCACCCCGCGGCGGTCTCCACTATGGCCACCCGCAGCGCGGGGAACCGCTCCAGGACGCCGCCGCCGATTATCGCGCCCATGGCGGCCATGCCCGCCCACGGGTTGCCCAAGGCGTGCTGTAGGAACCAGGCGCCCCGCAGGTCGAAGGTCCCCGGGCCGTAGGGCGGCCTCGCCGTGCCGCCGTGGACCAGAACCGGCAAGTCCGTCTCCTGGGCCGCCTCGTATATCGGATACAGGCTGCGGCTGTCCAACAGAACGCTGTTTGGGCCTTGGGGCGAAAAGTACACCCCCACCAGATTATCGTCATCCTTGGCCCACCGCCGGATCTCCGCGGCGGCGGTTCGCGGGTCCCGCATGTTGGCCACCAGCGTCCACTTCAGCCGGTCAGGGGCCTGAGAGCAGAAGTCGGCCACCCACCGGTGATAGGCCGCGTACAGGGCGTTCTCAAAGCCCCCGTCCTCCAAGGCGCAGTAGCTTGACACGTGGGTGGGATACAGCACGTCAACGTCTATGAAGGAAGCGTCCATGTCCGCCAGCCGGGCCTTCACGTCCCAGTTCACCTCCGGCCGGATGAAGGGCAGGTCACCCCGTTCGGGGCGGCCAAAGTTCCGACGCCCCCCGGAAGAGGGCTGGAGGATGAACTCCCGCGGCGTCAGGCCGAAGGAGTCCGCCTCACCGAGGGCGTTGTCCGACACCACCGGGGCCAAGATGGCGTGGCGGCTGGCGGCCAACGTCCCCTTGCCGCCCTGCTTCACGTTCTCCTCAATGGCCCGCTTCAGCCGGTCGAAATCCTCCTGATACGCCGGGTCAACGTAGCCGTCATACATCTCATGGGGCCGCTCCATGATGTGGGAATCCATGTCTATAACCTTCCACCCGTTCCAGGCCATCCTAACCGTCCTTTCAGCGTCAACCGCGGCTTGCGAATCTAGGGAGCCTTCCGGAGCCGGCTCAAAGCAAGTCTATGGAGGGAACAACCCCACTGTCAACGACAAACCCCGTTAGCGGCGCCCTTCAGCCATAAATATAAAGGGCCGCCTAATGGTCCCTTAGACGCCTAGGCATGGAACCGAGAACCATCCGCAAGCCGTCCATGCGGCTGACCCTCTTCACGAAGTCTATGTTCCCCGCCATGGGCAGAGGGTCGAACCCGAACAGTTCCTGCACCGTGTCCGACTCCGCGTAGTTGGGAACCGGCAGCATCGCCATCTGCTCTAGGGTCACGGGAGGGCGGGACAGGAGCTTCTGCATCAGCCACACCGGAAACCGCATCAGGGCCACCGGCGCGTGGAGCTTCAGCCGCCTGGCGCCGATGGTCTTGGCCACGATATCCACTATCTGGTTGTAGGTGAGGCGGTCGGGGCCGCCTATCTCAACGGTGCGGTTGTTCAGCTTATAGCTGTCCAGGGCCTCGGCGATACAGCGCGCGGCGTCGGACACGGCGATAGGCTGGAACTGGTTCCTTCCCGTCCCAATAACCGGGACTACCGGGAAGGCCTTCACCAACCCCGCCAGTGAGTTCAGAAACTCGTCACCCTCGCCAAAGAGCAGGGAGGGGCGCAAGACGGTGTAGGACATGCCGCTGCGGGGCATAAGCTGCTCGGCCTGCCACTTGCTGTACAGGTAGCGGAGCCGCGGGGTCTGCTGGACGCCGATGGCGCTAACGTGAATGAACCGCTTGGCCCCCGCCGCGTAGGCCGCCCTCAAGACATTCCGCAGCCCCTGAACGTTCACGCGGTAAAAGCTGTTTTCGCCCCGCTCGCGTATCACCGCCACCAGGTGGACCACCGCCTCCAGGTCGTAGAAGGCTGACCTCAGCGACGCCGGGTCGTTGACGCTGCCGTAATGGACGTCCACCTTGTTCAGGTCCAAGACGGCCTCCGCCCCCGGGCTGCGTACCAGACACCGGACATCTTTGCCGCGGTCCGCCAAGGCCTCGACCACCCGCCGGCCCAGAAACCCGGTTGAACCCGTTACCAGAACAGTCATATTGAGCGCACACCCTGTGAAAGGAGTCTAGTTTAGGCCCTATCCGGTGTCAATGAACCACAACCGCTTGTAGCCCCGACGGCGGCCGCCGCCTCATTTTGTAATTTCCGCCTCTTGCCATATTGACCTATCCAGCCCATTATAATAAGGTTGATGACTCCTCCCCAACCATGTTTACACACCTCCACGTTCATACCGAGTACAGCCTACTAGACGGCATCAGCCGCGTTCCACAGCTTGTAGCCGAGGCGTCGCGCCTGGGCATGGACTCCCTGGCCATCACCGACCACGGCTCCCTATACGGGGCGGTGGACTTCTACCAGGCCGCCCACCAAGCCGGCGTGAAGCCCATCATCGGCTGTGAGATTTACGAGGCCAACGGCAGCCGCCACACCAAGGACCACACGGAGAAAAGCCCCTCTCACCTGACGGTCTTGGCCCAAGACAACGCCGGCTACAAGAACCTAATTCAGCTGGTCAGCAAGGCCCATCTGGAGGGCTTCTACTACCGCCCGCGGGTGGATGACGAACTGCTGGAGAAGCACAGCCAGGGGCTAATCGTCCTCTCCGGCTGTCCCAGCGCCAAGATACCCAAGCTCATCGCCGAGGGGCGGCTGGAGGACGCGGCGGCGAGGGCGCGGCGGTACAAGGACATATTCCAAGACCGCTTCTTCTTCGAAGTCCAGGAACACGCCAACATCCCCAACCTCCCGGCCATTAACAGGGCGTTGGTGTCCATGAGCGCCGACCTCGGCATCCCCTTGGCGGCCACCAACGACAGCCACTACACCCACCAAGGCGACGCCCACCTCCAAGACCTGCGCGTCTGCATCCACACCAACACCACCATTCACGACGAGTCGCGCCTCAAAATGGATGACGACTCCTTCTACCTGAAAAGTCCCCAGGAGATGGCGGAACTCTTCAGGCATCTGCCCGAAGCCGTGTCCAACACCCGCCGCATCGCCGACACGTGCGAGGTGACCCTCGACTTCGGAAACCTGCGCCTTCCCAGCTACCCCGTGCCCAACGGGGGCGACGCCGACGAGTTCCTCGCCCAGCTTTGCCGGGAAGGGCTGCGCCGCCTCTACCCCGCGCCGCCGCCGGACATCGAGGCCCGGCTCAAGTACGAGTTGGAGGTCATCGCCCAGACCCGGTTCGCCAACTACTTCCTGGTGGTGTGGGACATCGTATCCTTTGCGAGGAAGAACCACATCCTCCTCGCCGTCCGGGGCAGCGCCGCCGCAAGCCTCGCCCTCTACTGCCTCGGCGTCACCGAGGTCGACCCCCTGGAGCATAACCTGGTCTTCGAGCGGTTCCTCAACATGGAACGCAAGGAGATGCCCGACATCGACATGGACTTCCAGGACGACCGCCGGGATGAAATCCTAAACTACGTCACCCACCGCTACGGCCGCGACAAGGTGGCGCAGATTATCACCTTCGGCACCCTCGGACCCAAGGCCGCCATCCGCGACGTGGGCAAGGCCCTCGGCATGGGCTTCGCCGACACCGACCGCATAGCCCGCCTCCTGCCCTTCAAGGCCCAAACCCTCACCGAGTCCCTCGAGTCCATCCCCCAGATACGGGAGATGCACGACGCCGACGAGTCCATCCAGACCCTGATGACCAACGCCATAGGGTTGGAGGGAATCCCCCACCACGTCAGCGCTCACGCCGCGGGGGTGGTCATATCCGAAGACCCCCTCACCGACTTCGTGCCCCTCCAACGGCCGGCCCGGGGCGGCGAGGCCGGCGAACTGGCCATGACCCAGTACGCCATGGACCCCATAGCCAAGCTGGGCCTGCTCAAGATGGACTTCCTCGGCCTCACCAACCTAACCATCCTCGACAAGACCATCAAGATGCTGAAGCAGACCAAGGGCCTGGACCTAGACCTCCAGCGCATCCCCCTCGACGACCAAAAGACCTTCCAACTCCTCTCCTCCGGCCAGACCAACGAGGTGTTCCAGCTGGAGAGCGCCGGGATGCAGCGCAACATCAAGGAACTCAAGCCCTCCTCCCTCAGCGACGTGGCCGCCATGATTGCCCTCTACCGCCCCGGCCCCATGGAGCAGATACCCACCTTCATCGAGGCCAAGCACGGCCGCTCCCCCGTCCTGTCCCCCCACCCAAGCCTAGACGAGATACTCAAGGACTCCTACGGCGTCATCGTCTTCCAAGACCAGGTGCTGCTGCTGCTCCAGACCTTCGCCGGCTACACCCTGGGCGAGGCCGACATCGTTAGAAAGGCCATGGGCAAGAAGATACCGGAGCTTATGCAGCAGGAGCGCGAGCGGTTCCTCACCGGCGCCCAGAAGAAGGGCTTCAGCTCAAGACAGGCCCAAGACGTGTTCAACCTCATCGAACCCTTCGCGGGCTACGCCTTCAACAAGGCCCACAGCATAAGCTACGCGCAAATATCCTACTGGACGGCCTACTTCAAGGCCAACCACCCCCTTGAGTACATGGCCTCGGTGCTGAACGCCCGCCGCGACAATCCGGAGAGGATGAAGAGCGCCGTCAACGAGTGCCTCCGCATCGGCATCCCCGTCCTAGGCCCCGACGTCAACAACAGCCAGGTCGACTTCGTTATCGACCACGGCTCCCCGGACGGCCCCGGGATACGCTTCGGCCTCGCAGCCATAAAGAACCTGGGGGAAGGGGCCGTCGCCTCAACCATCAAGGCGCGGGACAAGGGCGGCGCCTACAAGTCCCTGGCCGACTTCACCCGCCGCGTCGACCTCCGGGGCATCAACCGCCGCGCCCTGGAAAGCCTGATAAAGGCCGGCGCCTTCGACTGCCTCGGCAAGCGGGCGGCGGTCCTCAAGGCCACCGAGGCCATCCTCGCCCAGTCCCAAATGGAGGCCCGCGTGCGCGAAACGGGGCAGGGCAGCCTATTCTCAAGCCTCGGCGGCGGCCCCCAGCAGGACTACAGCGCGGTGGACTTCAATCTGGACGACCACCAGGACGCCCTCCTCGGCGAAAAGGTGGCCTGGGAGAAGGAATTGCTGGGCATACCCCTATCCGCCAACCCCCTCCGCAGCCTGGTCACGAACCTGCCGCCCCAGGTCATAGCCTCCCTGGAGCAGGTGAGCGCCGAACTGGAAGGAAATCAGGTCACCATCCTAGGCCACCTCTCCTCCGCCCAACAGCGCCTCACCAAAGACGGGCGCCAGTACCTCAACGGCTCCCTCGAACTGCTGGGCGGCTCCCTAGAGGTGGTCGCCTGGCCGCCAGTCCTCGAAAAGACCAACGGCCTTTGGGAGGAAGGACGCCTCCTTCTCGTTGAAGGAAAGGTGGTCGTCAGAGGCGAGGACCTGTCCATATATTGCAGCGACGCCCGGGAGTACGCCGAGGACGCCCAGGAGGCCAAGCCGCCCCCTAACGACGCCCCGGCCCCCCGGCCAAAGGCGAGGACGGCCCCCGCATACAATGGCAAAGGCAACGGGGGCAAAGGCAACGGGGGCAAAGGCAACGGCGCCAGAGGCAACGGCGCCGCGCCGGCCCCCCGCACCCTCCTGCTGGCCCTGGAGGAGTCCGCCAACCATCAGGGCGACGCCGAACTGCTCCACAGCGCCGTGGAGACCATGTTGGAGTACCCCGGCGACGACCGTGTCCACCTGAACATCCGCTCCCACAACAAGCAGGTGCGGATAGACATGCCCTTCACCGTGAAGTTCTGCGAGGAGCTACACGACAAGCTGGAAACCCTGCTGGGCCTCGGGAAGGTATCCGTGACCGCCACGGCCAACGGGCAAAATGGCTCCGCCCAAGGCTGACAACCGGGAAGCCCAGCCGCTCCACGCGCCGGGCCGAGGCCACGCGCGTCATCTTCCTATCCGGCAGCCGCCCCGGTCCCGCCGCGCGCCGGGCCGAGGCCACGGATGTCATCTCCCTATCCGGCAGCCGCCCCGGTCCCCCCGCGCACTGAACCGAGGACTCCAATGAAGTGGGTGTACCTGACCACCGCCCCCGACGAGTGGACCGCCCACATCTGGCGCGGCCTACTGATGGAGGAGGGAATCCCCGTCATGATGCGACCCGGAGACGTGACCCCCTTCCTAGGCCCATCGTCCCTGCCCTGTCGTCTACTGGTCGACGCGGCGCGGAAGGATGAGGCCCTAGAAATCCTCGACCAGCGCCTCCACCCCGACCAACCCCCCACCTAGCCCCGCCGCCCTCCCCGCTCCGTCATTCCCGCGTAGGCGGGAATCCATCTTCCCGCCTCTACTGCGCCCGGACAACGGCGCGAATCGACGGCGGCCATGCCCCTCTACCCCTTCCCAGTGGTTAGGAGGGGAAACGGCGAGGCGCGCCCTTGCGCGGTTGCCGCGGCGCAATGCCGGGAGGAGGGGATGGATTCCCGCGCTCTAATCCGTCATTCCCGCCTCCCCCTCCCGTCATTCCCGCGAAGGCGGGAATCCATCTTCTCCCGATTCCCTCTAACGCCATCGTCCCCTCTCACGGCACTCCAGGTTGGGGCGGCAGGTTGGTTAGTGGCATGAGAGCGACACATTCGCCGTTCTGCGATGGGGCCTTCCTGGATTCCCGCCTGCGCGGGAATGACGGGAAAGGGGACGGCCATCCTCCCTCTGCCCTCTTCCGGACGGTAGGGAAGGAAACGGCGAGGCGCGCCGTGGCACCCTTGGCCCGTCGGAACGTCGGCGGCGGGTTGCCTTGAAAACCCTTCGCCGGGTATATTCCACCCATGGGACTCGAAACCGTATGCGTCAACGGCCAGCGCCGGCGCCCCTTCTCCTTCGACACCCTTCTATGCCCCTCGTGCCGCGGCCCCCTCGACATGGCACAGCCCGCGGGCCTGACCGTCCACCCCGCCGTGACCCTGGGCGAGGGCGGCACACCGGTAGTCCACCTCCAAAAAATCGGTCGAGAACTGGGAGTTGAGGCCCTGTTCGCCAAGCTGGAGTTCCTCAACCCCACCGGCTCCTTCAAAGACCGCGGCTCCGCGCTGCTGGTGTCCGCCCTGAGAGAGCATGGCGTCCGGCAGGTGGCCGAGGACTCGTCGGGCAACGCCGGCGCCTCCATATCCGCCTACTGCGCCCGGGCGGGAATCCGCGCCGCCATCTTCGCCCCCGGCTCCGCGCCGCCCATGAAGCTGGCCCAGATAGCCTTCTACGGCGCCGAGGTCGTAAAGGTGGCCGGCGACCGCGAGGCGGTGGCCCAAGCCTGCCTGCGCCACTGCCGCCAAAACAGCGTGGTCTACGCCTCCCACAACCTCAGCCCGCTCTTCATAGAGGGAACCAAGGGCTTCGCCGCCGAAGCCGCCGCCCAGATGCGCCCGCCCCCCGACCACGCCCTCTTCCCCGTGGGAAACGGCTCCCTCCTCATCGGAGCCTGGAAGGGCTACACCGAACTGGCCTCAACTGGCGACGTCCAAAGGATTCCACGCCTCCACTGCGTCCAGTCCAAGGCCTGTATGCCCATAGCGGCGGCCCACCGCAAGACCCCTTGGACGCCGCCGCCCGCGGGGGCGGACACCGTGGCGGGGGGAATAGCCGTCCGGAATCCACCGCGGCTTCACCAGGTCTTGCAGGCCCTCGACGCCACCGGCGGCGACGCCGTGGCCGTGGAGGAGAGCGACATCATCCACTGGCAGCGGCGGCTGAGTCACCTGGAGGGGATCTTCGTGGAACCCACCTCGGCGGCCGCCTTGGCCGGACTGTACGACCTGCGGAAGGAGGGCCGCATCCGTCCCCAAGACCGCGTCCTCGTGCCCCTAACCGGCTTCGGATTCAAGGACCGCATCCCCAACCCCTGAGCGCAGGCGCGGCGCGAGGGGGGATCACTCGTACTCGGTGGACGTGACCCGGTTTAACGTAGCGCAGGCGCGGCGCGAGGGGGGGATTACCCTATGGGGAGGAGGCTTCTCGCGTTCCTAAAGCTTATGGCCACGACGCCGGTCGCATCCAGGCCGCCGATGGCAATCACACCCACGGCGTTCACGCCTCCAATGGCAATCACGCCGACAGCGTTCACGCCCCCTATGGCGACCAGGCCGACGGCGTTCACCGGGCTAATGGAGACAAGCCCTATGGCGTTTATAAGGGCCGCCGCAACGAGACCGATGGCGTTAAAGGTGGCTGCAACAACCACGCCAAAGGCGTTTTGCGTACCCACGGCAACCATGCCGATAGCGGTCTTTCCCCTGACCACACCGTTCTGCATTTCCGTTCCTCCCATGCTATGCTGGGCTAACCCGGTTTCTCCCAAGCCTCTTTGGACCAGAGCCGCCCAAGTCTCTAAGGGATCTATCGCGCTATCGCGGGGCTACCGCCGGGGGCTATCCAGCGTCACGCCGCCATCCACGGGCAAAGCCACGCCCGTCACCCACCGCGCCTCGTCGCCGGCCAGATACACCGCGGCCCACGCCACGTCCCAAGAATTCCCCTCCACCCTCAGGGGGGACGCCCGGCGCCGCAACTCCCGCGTATCTTCCGACATCCCGCCCGCCACCATGGAGGTGTAGGCCGGCCCCGGCAGAATGCAGTTAACCCTTATCCCGTCCTTGGCGTGATCGATGGCCATGGCCTGGGTCAGGGCGATAACCCCGGCCTTCGACACCGTGTAGGAGGTCATGCCCCTGGGACGGATGGCGGAAATGGACGACACGTTAATTATGGCTCCCCCGCCGGCGGCGGCCATATGAGGTATCGCGTGCCTGCTCGTAAGCATCATAGAGGTGAGGTTTATCGCCATCACCCTGTCCCACTCCTCCCGGCTCACCTCCACAACGCTCCCCGGCCCGTTCACCCCAACGTTGTTATGCAAAATATCCACGCCGCCGTACCGCTCCACCGCCGCCTCAACCATCCCCCGGCACTGCTCCTCACCGGTCACGTCGGCGGCGTACACGCTGGCCGTCCCGCCCTCGCCGCGGATAGCTTCCCACGTGTCTCTGGCCCTCTCCTCCACCCTGTCCACCAGCAAGACCTTGGCCCCCTCCCGCGCGAACAGGATGCTCACCGCCTTGCCGTTGCCCATGACCGTTCCCTGAGCCCCCGCGCCGGTCACAATGGCCACCTTGCCTTCCAGCCGGGGACGACGCTCAACCATTCTTCAACCCTCGCATTTTGGCGTGGAAAAGAGTCTCGGCTGCGGCTTCCAACCGCCGTCTCTCACAGAGGAACACGGAGGACGACCCGTTCTACCTGCGGCGCCGGCCAAAGGGCCACAAGGTCTTCCTCAGCCACAGCTTAAACCTCTGCCCCGCGCTCTTGCGGTTTAACCGCTTATCGTTGCACCCGGCGCAGGTGCAGGCGGGGGGATGGTCGTAGTACCAGTTGGGCCTGGCTGATCCCATAAAACGCGCCTCTCTCCGTCATTCCCTCCGGAGGATTATCCGGGAACCTTGGCTGAATCCTACCCTCGAACTCCGTATCTAAATGGTCGGGGCGGTGAGGTTTGAACTCACGGCCTCATGGTCCCAAACCATGCGCGCTCCCACTGCGCCACGCCCCGAAGCCGCCCCCGGCCAACGACGCCTATCTACAGATGGCTCCCCTTGGGGGATGGCGCCCCTGGGGTGACTCGAACACCCGCGCCTGGCTCCGGAGGCCAGCGCTCTATCCGCTGAGCTACAGGGGCTTGCCTAAAGGATAGCACGCCCCCAAAAAGCCCACAAGTTTACGTTGAACTCCCCCGGCTCCTTCCTGTAGCATTGAAGGGGCCTTCCCCGGCCCGGCGCCGGGCTTGGAGAACGCCCCCAACGACAACAGACCCCCGTCGCGGGGCTTAAGGAGCGCCTATATTATATGAAGGACTGGGTTGGCATTGTACTGGCCGCAGGCCAAGGGACCCGGATGCGGTCTCAGACCCCAAAAGTCCTCCATCACCTGTGCGGCAGGCCCATGCTCACCTATCCGGTGGATACCCTGCGGGCCGCGGGAATAGATGACGTCCTCCTGGTGGTGGCCCCCTCATGGGCGGCAGAGGCCAGGGCGTTATTTGGCGACTCCCTCCAGTGCGTGGAACAGGAGGAACCCCTGGGCGCCGCCCACGCACTCCTCCAGTGCGCCCCGCTCCTGGAAAAGGCGGCCTCAAACCTGGTGGTGGTCATGGGCGACGTGCCCCTAATCCAACCCTCCACCATCCGAAGCCTCACGGCCCTCCACGCCCGTGAAGACGGCCCGGTAACCCTCCTGACCTCCACGGCCTCCGGCCAGGAGGACCTGGGCCGTGCCCTCCGGGACGCCGGGGGCAACGTCACGGCCATCGTCGAGCCCGCCGACTTCGACGGCGCGCCACCCTCCAACGAGACCAACGCCGGCATATACTGCTTCGAGGCCTCGTGGCTGTGGCCCCATCTCCGCGCCCTAAAGCCCGGCCCCGCCGGCGAGTTCTACCTCACCGAGTTAATATCTATTGCCCACAACGAGAACCACAGGGTCAGCCCCCTGGTCACCAACGACCCCACCGAGACCGTCGGCATAAACGACCGGATACGCCTGGCCCTGGCCGAGTCCGCCCTGCGCCAACGCATCCGCGAGGGCTGGATGCGGGAAGGCGTGACCCTCATCGACCCGCCCTCGACCTTCATAGACGCCGGCGTCTCTATCGGCCGGGACACCGTCATCCACCCCAACACCCACCTATCAGGAGCAACCAAGGTTGGAAGCCATTGCGTCCTTGGCCCCGGCGCCCTAATCCGAGACTCCGACGTGGGGGACAACTGCCAAGTCCTGCTCTCAGTCATTGAAGAGTCCGTCTTGGAGCAGAATGTCCGCGTCGGCCCCTACAGCCACCTGAGACGCGGCGCCCACCTGGGGCGGGAGGTCCGCGTGGGGAATTTCGCCGAAATCAAGGAGAGCCGCCTAGCCGAGGGGGTCAAGATGGGGCACTTCGGATACGTGGGCGACGCTCAGGTGGGGGCCAACGCCAACCTCGGCGCCGGCCTCGTCACCTGCAACTTCGACGGCGCCAGCAAACACGCCACCCGCATAGGTGAAGACGCCTTCATCGGCTCCGACACCATGCTGGTCGCCCCCGTGGAGGTGGGCAAGGGGGCCGCCACCGGGGCCGGAGCAGTCGTCACAAAAGACGTCCCACCTTATAGACTTGCGCTAGGGATGCCTGCTAGAATCAAAGAGAGGTCTCCCTAAACCGCTTTGCGACTCTGAGACCTTCAGGTGATACGATTTTGGATGCAAGTGGCTTATTATCGGGTCTGGTCCTGGCAGGCTCGCTGCTGACCTTCACATACACCAGCCTTAGACAAGCCCTCGCCAGCGCCAACACGAACCCCAAGACGGAACCCCAACTCTTGGCCCTGCTGCGCCTTGGCGCCGCCGTATCCATGGGCATATCCGGCGTCGCCCTCCTCTTCTCCCTGTCATGGATGACGTGGCCCCTGGCCGCCGCCTTCTCCGTCGCCCTGCTTGCCCTCCTCATCCTCATCCGGCTGCTCTGCGGCCTCATAGCCTCAAAGCGGCCCGCCGTCGCCCTGTTCCTCACCTCCCCCCTCCACCGGCTCACCGCCGGGCCCGGCGGCGCAGCGCCTCAACTCCAGACTAACGGCGGCCACTCACTGCCCCAGGACCTGGAGTCCGTCATGGCTTCCGAAGAGCATACTGTGCTGGATGAACGGGAACGCTCCATGATACGCTCCATCCTCCGGCTGGGCGAATTCAACGCCAGGGACATCATGGCGCCGCGTCTGGACGTGGTGGCCGTGGACCTGGAGGACAATCTCACCGCCGTCATCAACCGGATGCTGGTCTCCGGGCACAGCAAGCTCCCCGTCTACAGAGAGACCATCGACAACGTGGTCGGCGTCATCTACTCAAGGCGTCTCATGCCCCTGCTCAACACCGAACCGCCTTGGCCTCCCCTGTCAGAACTCATCATGGAACCCTTCTTCGTGCCCGAGACCAAGCGGTTGGACGAGTTGCTGGCCGAGTTCCAGAAGCGGCGGGTCCAGATGGCCATCGTCATAGACGAGCACGGCGGAACCGAGGGCCTCGTCACCATTGAAGACCTCCTGGAAGAAATAGTCGGCGAAATTGAGGACGAGTTCTCCACCTCCACCGCGCCCCAGATATCGCGGGAGGATAACGGCAACCTGATAGTGGATGCAGGGACGTCCCTCAACGACCTGGAGGACCTCGTGCCCCTGGACCTACACCAGACTGACGTGGACACCATTGGCGGCCTGGTCTACAGCGCCTTGGGCAAGATACCCCAAGTGGGCGACGAGGTGATGTACAAGGGCCTGCGGATAAAGGTCCTCTCCACCATGGGAAGAAGGCTCACCAAGCTGCTCCTGGCCCCCGCCCCCGTCAGCAACAACGCCGACTAGGGCGCCGCCTACGCCCGCCCGACTTCAACCGCGCACCGTCGTTCCCGCCTCACCATCCCTTCATTCCCGCGCAGGCGGGAATCCATCCCCTCCCCGTCGGCGTTGAGCCGGGCCAACCGGGTTTCGCGCGGCCCCCTCTCCCTGGGGTATGGTAAAATGCGGCTGCATGAAGACGCTCAGTTCCGCGCTCCGCCTCCGCCCTAGCCCCTTCACCCTCCAACTGGCCGCCCTGTCGGCGCTGGCCGGTGTCTTGGTCATGGCGAGGCAAGCAGACTACGGCGTGGCCCTGACCCGGGACTCCGTAAACTACATATCGGTGGCGCGGAACCTGTTGGATGGAGCGGGGTTCACCGTCTTTGAAGGCTTCCCCTACGAGTCATTCGCTCCCTTGTATCCCATGCTCTTGGCCGCGGCCGGGCTCGGGATTTTTGACCCTCACGACGTGGCCGGGCCTCTGAACGCCGTCATCTTCGGGGCGACGGTCTTCGTAGCGGGGAAATACCTGGAGACGCGGCTAGAGTCCCGCTTCCTACTGCTCTGGGGCTGCGTCTTCCTGGCCTTCGCCATCCCGTTGACGTTTATGGCGTCCTTCGCCATGTCGGAAACGGCCTTCAGCCTGTTCGCGCTCCTGGCTTTGGTCCAGACGGACAAGTTCATGGTCAAGGGCCGGTTCCCATCCCTACTTTGGGCCTCGGCCTTTAGCGCCCTAGCCTTCCTGACCCACTACCAGGGAATTGCGTTAGTTCCCGTGGTAGCGCTGCTGTTGCTATCCCGGCCCGCCGGCGCCTGGGCGCAGAGGCTGAAGCCGGTATTCATCTACGCGTCCATCGCCCTGGCCCCCATGTGCCTGTGGATGCTCCGGAACCTCCTCCTCTACGGCGCCCCCGCCGGACCCAGGGGCGACTACCCGTTCCACTCCCTAGCGGACACTTTGGATGGAGTCCTTCGCCATCTTGCCGAATGGGTGTCCCCCAACGCGTTCTGGGGATACGCCGGGATCATTGTCTTGGCCTTCATAGTCATCCTCGGCCTCGTTCTCATGCGGGCCCGTGGGAAGGAGACGGCGGGCGCTCACCGGAGGGCCTTTTTCATGTTCGGTGGGTTTGCGTTGGTTCACCTGGCGGCCCTTGTCATTTCAGGGATGCTAAGGACCTATATATGGCTAGAGCCAAGGTATCTAACAGTCGTGTACGTCCCATTGATGTTTCTGGTCTTGACGGCCTTGGATCCGGTCTTGAGCTATGTTCGGGGGCGTGGGCCGTTGAGAGTCGGTGACAAACCGCCAATTACTGCCCCCCCCCCCCCCCCCATGAGAAGCGGGCGTCTGGCGGCTCCCGTCATCATAGCCCTCCTCTCCCTGTCGTTGGTGTACCAGGCTGGGCTGAATCTACGCCAAATAGATGAGGTTAATTACCAAGACCGGTGGAGGTTCGAGTCCCCTAGGTGGGCCGGCTCCGAGTCCCTGGAATATCTGCGAGAAGTGTCCCATGATGGCGCTGTGTTCAGCAATGAGGCCGCCGCCGCGTACATCCACACCGGCCCCGCGACAAGCCACCGCTATATCAGATGCCCCGATGCGCTGCTGCCGCGCCTTTCCCGCAAAAGTGAAGGCTCCCGGAGAGACGTCTACGTCCTCTGGCTCAATGGCGTAGGGTCTACCTGGTGCCCGGAACGGGACTACGGCGTCTCCGACCTGCTAGCGTTTCCTGAGCTGGAGCCGGTGGCCTTTCTGGACGACGGGATTCTGTTGAGGTATAACGACAGCCCCACGGCGCCGGTAGACCCCTATCTGCTCCACCGTGCCGAGTACGAGTCCATAACCGCCACCGAGCCTGCGGTCCGCTCCACCTTCGACGTCTATCGGGATGGGGACAATTTGGTCTACGTCAAGGAACCATGCTCTATGGCCGACACTGAGGCCATGTTCTTCCTGCACGTCATCCCCGTCAATGAGGCCGACCTTGCTGAGTACAGTCGGCAGTGGGGCTTCGATAACCTGGACTTTCGCTTTGCAGTTGATGGCGTGAGCTTTAGCGGACACTGTATAGCGAGAGTTGCTCTTCCAGGGTATCCTATCGACTACATCCGCACCGGGCAGTACGTGGCCGGCGAGGGCCGCCTCTGGGAGGAGCGGTTTCCCCCCGCCCGGTAGCCGCCCGCCTCCTCTCTCTTCCCGTTGCCGACATCCTCGGCGCCCCCCTTCTACCCTTCCCTGCCTCCCTTTTCCGTCATTCCCGCGTAGGCGGGAATCCAGGAAGGCCCCAATACAGAACAGCGAATGTGTCGCTCTCACGTCCTTGGCCGAACCCGCCGCCTCAACCTGCCGTCAGAGGAGGACGATGGCGTTAGAAGGAATCGGGAAGGATGGATTCCCGCCTGCGCGGGAATGACGGAAAAGAGCGGGCGGCTACGGCGGAAGGGGGAGGGCGGCGGAAATGGCGTCAGAAGGGGTTATGGAGCGCCTACATGGAGCCGCCAAGGCTCTTCAAAACTAAGTGGGCGCACGCGCCCTTCCCGCCGGGGCGGGAATGACAGAGGGGAAGGCGTCTGGCCGAGGGGGCCTACACCACCCTGTCTCCCGCCTTGAACACGGCCTCGACCCTCGACAAGGCCCCGATGTCTTGGGCGGGGTTGCCCTTCACCACCAGCACGTCGGCCTCCTTGCCGGGCTCTAGGGATCCCACCAGGTCCTCCATGCCAATGGACTTGGCCGCCTCCCGGGTGCCCGAAAGGATGGCGTTCATGCCGCTCAAGCCAATGTCCATCATCTCCTCAACCTCCCTCTGAAACCGGCCCATGGGGTAGTTGCTCCAGCCGGAGTCCGAACCGGACACCATCTTGGCCCCGGCCTCGACCAGCCTCCGGCAGCTATCCAACCGCTGCTCCAGCCGGCGCTTCGTCGTCTCCAAAAGCTCCTTTTCCTCGTGGGAAAGCTCCCGCTCGCGCTGCCTGGCCTTGAGGACCAGCAGCGTCGCCGTGCCCACGTGCAGGGTAGGATTCACCCAAACGCCCGTCTCCGCTATCCGCTCCCCCACCTTGGGGTCGTACTTGTAGGAACCGTCGGGCTCGAAGAAGGTGCAGTGAATGAGCATGTCGGCCCCGGCGTCCAGCGAGTTGATTATGCCCTGGGTTGAGGAGCAGTGGGCGCCCACCAGCTTGCCAAAGAGATGGGCCTCGTAGGTGATGGCCTGCAACTCGTCAAGATTGAAGGACGGCAGCATGGGGAAGGAGCTGCGGGTGCCGCCGCCGGTGGTCATTATCTTGATGAAGTCAACCCCCTCCTTTATCAGCCGCCGGGCCGCCTGCCGCACCCCGTCAACGCCGTCGGCCTCCCCGCCCATGGGCCAGCAGTGCCCCCCGGTAATGGTGATGGGGCGTCCGCTGATGACCATCCTCGGCCCCGGGACGAAGCCGCGCTCGATGCCCTCCTTCAAATACATGGTGGTCAGGTTCTTGCCGCCGTTGTCCCGCGCCGTGGTCACCCCCGTCTCCAAGTGCTTGCGGGCGTTCCACGCCGACCGCAGGGTCAGCATCTCGTCCGGCTCGTCCGACGCCTCCTCAACGGCCGTGCCGTCGCCCGGCAGGTTCGTGTGGGTATGAACGTCCACCAACCCCGGCATAACGCACCCCTCCGGGAAGTTGTGCGTCTGCGCCTCCTGGCCCTCGCGCCGGGGCATGTCCTTCTCCGGTCCCGCCCAGGATATCCGCGACCCCTCCACCACCACCGCCCCCCTCTCAACGGGCGCGCCTCCCAGTCCGTCTATCAGCAAGCTCCCCGTAATAACCTTCACGCTGTCCGTTTTAGCCATCTTCATGCCCTCCACTTTCATCTATACGCCGCCTACCCGCGTCAACCGTTTCCCCCATCCCCGTTTTGCGGGAACCAAGGGGCCGCAGCCCCTAGTCACGCGCCCTCAGCTTGACACGACTTCCCGCTATGTTACCATGAATAGCCGCCAGCGACAGGGTTTCCACCCAAAAAGACGCCCCGCGTTGGCGGACGTCCCATTCCAACAAATCACCAAGGAGACATAGATGAAGAGCGTAACGGAGTTCAGCCCGAGCTATACCATGGTAACCCTGAACTTGGACCCGGGCGAAAGCATAAAGGCGGAGCCGGGGGCCATGGTGGCTCAGCATGGCGTTGAGATGAAGACCGGCATGGGCGGCGGCAGCCTGTTCGGCGGCATTAAGAGGATGATTGGCGGCGAGTCATTCTTCGTCAACACCTTCACCGCCGGCATGGGCGGCGGCTGGGTCAGCCTGGCTCCCCCGTCTCCCGGCGACATCCACTCCTGGAAGCTCCAGCCCGGCAGGAACCTCTTCATCCAGGGGAACGCTTTCCTGGCGTCCACCGCAAACGTCCAGTTGGACACCAAGTTCCAGGGATTCCGCGGCTTCTTCAGCGGCGAGGGCCTCTTCTTCCTGCGGGCCTACTCCGAGGGAGGCGAGGGGACTGTCTTCTACGACTCCTTTGGCGGCATCAAGGAGATATCCTTGAACAGCGTAGACATGGGCCGTGGGGAGGAGTTGGTCATCGACACCGGGCACGTGGTGGCCTTCACCGACGACGTGGAGTACTCCATCGGCAAGGTCGGCGGGCTCGTGTCCCTGGTGGCCGGCGGCGAGGGTCTGGTGATGAAGTTCCGCGGCAACGGCAGCGTATGGATCCAGACCCGGAACTTGTCCAGCCTGGCCCAAAAGCTAACGCCCTTCCTGCCCAAGGGCAAGTAGCCCTCAGCGCGGAGTAGGCTCCGCGCCTAAGCGTCCCAAAGACCGCGCCGGCCGCCCCCGAGAGACTCTCCTCCGCGCCAACCCGCGCCTAGGGAGATAGCGCCGTTGGCTTCAGCGGTGGACTCCCTTCCTCCGCGCCAACCTGCGCCTAAGGACTCCTAAAGCCGGATGGCGCGCCGGCGCCGCGGCCTAACCGTGCCCTTGCGCTTCAGGCAAAAGCCCTGCGCCCAAGAGCCGGCGACCGCGGCGCCGTTTAGTCATCGCCGTTCTAGTTCAGGATGCGCGGCCCGAAGAGCCTAACGGGGTTGTCCCACAGAATCTTCCGCTTGCTCTCCTCGGATATCGGCTGCTCCAGCAGTTCGGGGAGGGCCTTGTCCGGGTCGGGGGCGTCGGAGTGGGGGTAGTCCGTGTTCCAGATGAAGTTGTCGTCGCCAACAACGTCCAGCACCCCGGAAAGCCCGAACTCGTCGCCGTCGCAGGCCACGAACACCTGCCGCTGGAAGTACTCGCTGGGCGTCAGGGACAGGGTGTTGTTCTCGAAGAACACCGACTGCCGGCCGACGGCGTGGTCGTCCAGCCGCCCCAACCAGAAGGGCACCCACCCGGCGTTGCCTTCCAGGAAGCTGGCCCGCACGTTGGGATACCTGTCGAAGACCCCCGTGTAGATGAGGTGGCCCAGGGATATCATGTTCTCCACCGGGAACCCGATGGCGTGTTGCAGGGCGAAGAGTGGCCCTTCGGTCCCCGCGTACCGCGTGCTGGCGTGGGGCGTTCCGCTGCCCACCCCGTGGAAGGCCAAGGGAACGTCTAGGTCGGAGATGACCTGCCAAAAGGCGTCGTACTCCGGCTCGTGCCAGGCCGAACCGCTCACCGGCTTGGGCATCAACACCGTCACGGCCCCCAACTCGGCCACTGCGCGGCGGGTCTCGGTGACCGCATTCGCCACGTCGTAGTTCGGCAGGTCCACCACCATCTTCAGGCGGGAGGGGTCGGCGCTGCAAAAGTCGTGGGCCCAGTTGTGATAGGCCCTGGTCAAGGCCCACATCAGGTCCGGGTCCTTGCCGTCCTGGCTCAGGGGCGCGGCCCCTATCCCGGGGATGCAGACCATCTTGTCCCAGCCGTACTTTTCCATGTCCACCAGGCGGCTCTCCACGCTCCACCAGTTCTCGTAGGCCTGGCCGTACTTCTCCGGCAGGCGCTCGAACATCTTCGACGGCCGCTTCCTCCAGACGGAGGCGGGCAGCCCGTCGGGGAAGAGTTCGCAAGGCTCGTACTGATAGTAGATCCGGTGCTCCACCGACTTCACGATGGGCCGCCTGTCGTAGAAGGCCGGCTCAACGTACTTGTCCCACAGGTCCCCGGGCTCCTGCATGTGCGCGTCCGCGTCTATCACCTTGAAACTGCTGATCATGGCTCCTTCTCCTTCTAAGTTCGGTTCTTCTTACAGGTTGAACTGAGGGTCGATATAGTCCCTCTCCTTCTGATACATCTGGATCCTCCCGCTGATGGCCTCAACTATGTAAATCATGCCGTCATCAGCCACCGACACGGCGGTGGGCCGGAACAGCCCCCACTCCTTGGAGGTGTCGGCGCGCCTGCGGGCCTTAGACATGTTGGGGTTCACGTCCACGTACTGCTGGGCCGACTTGGACAGCTGCCGGGCGTCTCCGTACAGCCCCGTGACGTACTCACCCGACGCGTCGTAAATCTGCACCCTGTTGTTGCCGCAGTCGGCCACGTAAACATCCCCCTCAGCGTCCACCGCCACACCCGTGGGCCTCGTGAGGCTTCCAACCCCGCCGTCGCCGGCCCCGAACACCGCCAACGGCTCCCCGCCGGCGGTGAACTTCTGCACCCGGTCGTTGCCCCAATCGGCCACGTACACGTCACCGGCCCCGTCAACGTGAATGCCGTAGGGCATGTTCAACTCGCCGGCACCGCTTCCCGCCCGGCCCCAGTGACCGAGGTAACGGCCATCCTTGGTGAAACGCTGGACGCGGTTGTTGCGGCTCTCGGCCACGAACAGGTTCCCCTCACCGTCCAAGCGCATACCGCTGGGGCCGTCTAGCTCCCCGGGGCCACTGCCCGAAGCGCCCCAACCGCCAAGATGCTTTCCGTTGACGTCGTAAACCAGGATGCGGTTGCGCCACTCGTCGGCCTGGTACACCCGGCCCTCGTCCAACACGATAGACGCCGGCCAAACCAACTCGCGCTCCCCGCTGTCCTCGGACTTCACCTGCAAAATCAGCGTGTCGTTCTCCATATTCCACCGCACCCAACCCTGGCCCCTGCCCGGCCGCGACCCCGGCTCGCTGGCCCTGCAAGACACGAAAACCTCGCCCTTGGCTCCCAAGGCCAGGTCCACCGGCCCAAAGAAGGCCGTCAGCATCCCAACGCAATGGCTGTAGCTGTAGGTCCGTTCACCAATGGTCTGAATTAAAGCCAATTCTTCACCGCCTGACGCTTAACTGCTCCTGACTCTTCCTTGAACCCCCTGCTTAGCAGAGCTGGTACTCCCTGGTGGCGGCGATAAGCTGGAGGGCCTCCGCAACCCGCTCTCCAAAGGCCCTGACCTCCTCCTCAGAGGAGCCGCGCCGTATCTCCGCGCCGCCCAGGTGTCCTATCAACTCATCGCGGGAGCTTTCGTCCAGCTTCACGTGACCCAAAAGCTCCAGGCAGGCGTCCACCAACTCCCCGGGGGTGTAGGAACCCTTGCCGCCCATCCTGTCTATCATGGACTTGATGCCCGGACTGCCGGGGTCCCCCAGCTTGTCGGCCATGAAGTTCACCCGGCGAATCAGGGCGCCGGTGTCTATCCACTCCGGGCCGAAGTGCCACCCCTCAACGCTGGGCGGGTTCGTTAGTTCCTGCCCCTGGTATCCGCACTCCAGGGCCAAGCCCAAGATTCCGGGCTTCATCTCCCCGAAGTCACCCGTCAACCGGGTCGTTCCCACCACTATCTCGGCGGGACTCTTCACCCTGGCGAACCACACGGCCTCATCCTTAAAGAAGTCGGAGTTGAAGATGAACCGCAGCGTCGTCCGCAGGTCGTACCCCGACTTAACAAAGGTGTCCGCGATGGCCTCAACCGCCGCCGGGTCCCGGGGCGGCTCGTCCTTCCAGCTGGGAACCTGCACCTCGTCAGCCACAAAAAAGTTGTACAGATGCCGGGCCACGAACCGGGCCGTCGCCGGCTCTTCCACGATTATGTCAATGATATCCTCGCCGTTGAAGGGCCCGCGACGACCGAGGAAGACCTTCTCACCGTCGTCGTGGTCCTCGGGCAGATAGAGAAACTCCCACCGGTCCAGGCAGAGGAACGGGTCCTTGGGCAGCTTGGGCTTGATGGTCCACCCCGTGAAGGCCCGCGACGCCTCCTTCACGTCCTCCTCGGTGTAGTTGCCCTGTCCCATGGAGAACAGTTCCAGGAGTTCCCGTCCCCAGTTCTCGTTGGGGGCCTTCTTGTGATTCTCGTTATTGTCCAGCCAGAAGATCATGGCCGGGTCCCTGGCCAACTCCACCATCAGCCGCCGGTAGCTGCCCATGCCGTGCTTGCGGAAGGTGTCAAGCTGGCCCACCAACTCCCGCGAGTTCTCCACCTTGGCGTTGCCCGTGGCGAAAATCATGTGCCAGAGGAGGGTCATCTTCTCCTCCAAGGGCCTCTGGGTCGCGAGGAGGTGGTACATGAAGGTCAAGGAGCTCTTCTCCGTGCTCGCCTCCGCCTCGGCCAACGGGTGGTAGCGGCGGAACACGTGCAGGTCCACCGGCGGGATGCCGTGGGCGTCGGGGTCAAGAAGCTCCTCAACGGTGGCCTCGTAGCCCTTGGCCGCCCGGGCCTCCAACTCCTCGTAGGATGCCCCGAACCCCGCCCGCCGCATTAGGTGGCCCATCAAGGCCACGTCTCGTTTATCCATTTCAGCCTCCAATCCGGACTGTAAGCGCCCTGCCGCGCCCCGGCCGCCCGACCCACAAGCGCACATCCACCGCTCGCCGCGGCGACTATCTACACAATAATTGCCGCCATCGTGTATGTCAACGCCCCGCGCCCAAAATTCCGCTCCCCCCGCCCGTCATTCCCACCTCCCTTATCCGGCACTCCCGCCTCCCTTTTCCGTCATTCCCACCCTCTTACCCGTCATTCCCGCGCAGGCGGGAATCACAGGAAGGCCCCATCGCAAAACGACCAATGTGTCGCTCTCACGCCCGTCACTCCCGCACCCCTTTCCGTCATTCCCGCGCAGGCGGGAATCCATCCCTGGGCGGGGTTGGGCAACCTGTGTAAGCGGGAATCCAGGAACGCCTGTCTAAAAGCAATGCGTGGAACCTCCGATTTGCCCTCCCACCGTCCAATTTAGTGGCGGTGCCTCGCCCTCCCCACCCGGCGCAACGGGGAGAAGATGGATTCCCGCCTACGCGGGAATGACGGGAGGGAGGGGCGGGGGAATGAGGGGTGGGGGGCGGGAATCCAGACGCTCGCAACGCCCTTCAAAACTAAGTGGGCGCGCCCGTCATTCCCGCCTGCACGGGAATGACGAATAGGAGGCCAGGAGCCGGCGCTGGGCCCGCCCCGCTCCCGGCTGTTGACTAAAAGCCCTTCACCTCTTAATCTGAAGGTAACCCCAACCCAAATCTCCAACAGCAGGAGTTCGCCATGGTTCCCGACGTGCGACTACAAGACGTATCCATAGAAGACGTTGAACGAATGGCCCGTTGGCTTGAGAACCCGGATGTCTTGGCCATGTGGTACGGAGCCGACGAAAAGGGCGAACCCCTTCACATCGGCTACTCCCCCAAGACCATCCTAAACGCCGACGAGGAGACGTGGGCCCATATCTTCCACGACGAGGAGCGCAAGATCTTCTCCGTTTACGACGCCAACGAGGGCCACGTCGGCGAGGCCCAGATGCTCATCGACCCGCCCCTCCACGAGGCCCAGCTGTTCCTCATCATCGGGCGGCAAGACCTGTGGCTCCACCACTTCGGCTCCGCGGCCCTCCTCCAACTCCTCGACATGGCCTTCTCCACCTACAGGCTGCACAGGGCTTGGGTAGACGTGCCGGACTACAACATTCACGCCCTCCACATGTGCCAACGGCTGGGCTTTTTGTTGGAAGGACACCTCCGCAGCACCCACCCGAAGGACGGCAAGTGGTACGACTCCCTGGTTATGGGACTGCTGGAAAGCGAGTACTTCCGGCGCAGGGCCAGGCTGATGGAGGAGGCCAAGGCCCCCCTCTAGCCGACCCGCCCCGCCCTCCGGACCTCCGTGACGCCTTAAGGAGATGACCCCGCGGCGCGCGCCGGTGGCCGCCAACCCCTGGATTCCCCCTTGCGGGGAACGCCGGTTACGCCAGTTCCCGCCTAGGTGGACGCCCTCCCCCGCCGTATGGAGCGGCCCGGCAGCGCCCCCGTGTGCCGCGACTCCCTCACCACCACCTTCCCGTTCACTATCACGTAGTCGATGCCTATGGGGAACTGCTTGGGGCGGCTCCGGGTGGCCGGGGCCTTCACCGTTTGCGCGTTGAACACCACGATATCCGCCTTCATCCCATCCTTTAAGAGGCCCCGGTCGGGGATGCCCAGCCGTTGGGCCGGGAAGGAGGTCATCTTGCGTATGGCCTCCGGGAGCCGCAGATGCTTCTCCGCCCGCACGAACTCCGCAAGCACTATGGGAAAACACCCGTAGCTGCGGGGGCTGGGGTAGTCGCCGAGGAGTATGGCGTCGCTGGCTATCATGCCGCAGGGGTGGGACACGAAGTCCGGCAGCGTTTGAGAGTTGGTCCCAAGGCCGACTATGGAAACCCCCAACCGCTCATCCAAGAGCATGTCGAAGAAGGCGTCCGCCGGGTCCTGGCCCCGCATCTCGGCGATATCCACGGGCTGACGGCCCTCATACTTCATGTTCTCCGGCTTAGTGAAGTTGGTCAGCCAGCTATCCTCCAGCCTAGCGGGGGATAGCTCCCGCTTCATCCTCGCCCTGTCATCCGGGTCGGCTAGGGCCGCCATCAGCCGCTCGGGGCCGCCATCCTTGGCCCAGTTGGGTATGGCTATGGTGGCGCTGGTCCCGGAGAAGGGATAGGTGTAGCAGTCGAAGGTGACGTCCATCCCCTGAGACCGGGCGTTATCCACCAGATCGAGGTAGTCCCAGTGACTGCCAACCCCCTGCGCGCTCTGGCGGTAGTGGGTGAGATGCACCGGGATGCCGCCGCGCCGGCCGATCTCCAAGGCCTCCTCCCAGGGGGCCATCAGACCCTTCGACCGCAGGCTGTTCCTGATGTGGGTGTGGTAGAACCCGCCCATTCGAGCCGACGTCTCCGACAGGGCCACCAACTCATCCGTGTCGGCGTAGGAGCCGGGCGGGTAGTCAAGGCCGGTGGAAAGCCCCCAAGCCCCCTCCTCCATGGCCTCCCGCGTCACCGACTTCATATCCTCAAGCTCCGAACCCGTAGCCGGGCGGTCATCCCACCCCACGCCCCACACCCGCACCGGAGAGTTGCCCAGTATGAAGGCCACGTTGACGGCCACCTTGTTGTCGTACTTGTCCAGCAGCCCCGCCACCGTAAGCCAGTCCGCCGGCATGGGGGGATAGCCATTGAGGCCCGCGTCTAGCCAGATGTACCGGTGCAACTCCTCCTGGGTCTTGAAGGGCGCGTGGGAGATGCCGTCAATCCCGACAAGCTCCGTGGTCACCCCCTGCCGAACCTTGGGCTCGTGCTCCGGCTCCCCCAAAATGGTGAGACCCGTATGGGCGTGCAGGTCTATGAAGCCGGGGCAGACCACCAGGCCCGACGCGTCAATGGTCTCAGCCGCCTGCACCGCCGAAACGTCGCCCCTGAATATCCTAACCGTCTCACCCTCTATGCCCACGGCGGCGTGGAACCCCGGACTGCCGGTCCCGTCTATGACCAGCCCGTTAACAATAAGCGTGTCAAGCATCCTTCACCTCCAACGAAAGGCCGATTTTTCCAGGGTGGAAGCCCACGGGTCCACCCGCGGCAACCTCACGGGCCATCATAGCACACCCGCCGCCTAATGGGGCGCCTGCCCGTGGGCCCGTGGGAATACTACGAAATCGCGGCCGCCCATCCAATTGACCTACAGCCCGGCCTGGCGTAAACTCCTCTTAGTAGTCCCCTTTGGACTCCCGGAGGAGAAATGTACGACCGAATCATCGTTCCCCTGGACGGGTCCAAGCGCTCAGAAGCCGTTCTGCCCTACGCCCGCCTCTTGGCCAAGGCCTTCCAAGCGAAGATCTCCCTGCTCCAGGCCGTGGAGTTCGACGAGTCCTCTCTGCCGCCGGACCTGCTGGAGTCTATGATTAAGACAAAGGCCGCGGAGAGCAAACGGAAGTCCCGGCGCGACGCCGAGGAGTACCTCTCCTCCATTGAGACCACCTTGGCCCCCGTCGAGGTGGAAAAGATAATCACCAACGACAAGCCCGGCGAGGCCATCGCCGCCGCCGCCGCCGACAGAGGCGAAGGCGCCCTAATCGCCATGTCCACCCACGGCAGGTCCGGCATAGGGCGATGGGTGGTTGGAAGCGTGACGGACAAGGTTATTCACGACTCCGCCAACTCCATGTTCATATTCCGACCCGTAGTCACCGAAGACAATATCGAGCAGGAACTCTGGAAGCGCGGCTCGGGCTTCTCAATACGGATAGTCCGGCCCGACGTGGCCGGGTACGACTCCGGGGGAGAGGCCTCCCTGGAGCGCGTGGTCCTGCCTCTGGACGGCTCCACCTTTTCGGAGCACGCCCTCTCCTCGGCCACGGCCCTGGCCAAGAAACTCAGCCTGGACATGTCCCTGGTCAGGATACCCACCTCCACCATGCAGATGTCCATGGTGGGCGAATGGCCGTCGGGATACCCCAACGTTATGTCTGCCTTGGAGGAGGCCTCCAAGGAGTACCTGGACGCCAAGGCGGAGGAGTTGCGCGACCAAGGCGTCGCCAACGTGGAGTCGCGCATCCCGACGGGAGAGGCGGCGAATCAGATTGTGGAAGTGGCCCAGGAGCGCGACCACAGCGTTATAGTAATGACCAGCAGGGGAAGATCCGGCATCGGCAGGGCCATACTCGGCAGCGTGGCGGACAGGGTCGTGTCCTCCTCCCCGGCGCCGGTCCTCCTCGTCCGCGCCTAGCCACCGCTCACCGCGGGCCTAGCCACTCCCCGGAAGAAATCCCGTCAGTCCTCCGCGTGGGAGCGCTCAGTGACTGATGAGGGCGGGCAGTACGGCCGACCCCGTCAGTCCTCCGCGTGGGAGCGGGTTATTTAGAGCACAGGGGCCGGAGCGCAGGGGCGGGCTAATCAGGCGCCAGGCATCCCCGTTCCCGCTAGGTCGTGGCGCGTCGATACAACCAGGTGGTCAGCAGCATTAGAGGGACCACCGTTCCCACCGTGACCCAGAGGCCTTGAAGCACCGGGGTCAGCGTCCAACCCTCAACCACCAGGACCCGCATGGCCTCCGTGACGTAGGTCACCGGGTTCGCCTTCACCGCCACCCGGAACCATCCACTCAAAAGCTCCTCCGGCATGAAGGCCGTGGTCAGGAAGATGAAGGGGAAGAAGAGGACAAAGGATGACTGGGTGGCCTGAACGCTTCTGGTCTTGATGGCGATGACGATGCTCAGACACGACCAGGCCAGCCCAAAGACGGCCGCGAAGCCGATGAGAACCAGAATGCCAAGGAAACCCGTCTTGAAGGAGACGCCCAGACCGAAGGCGATGGCTATGATTATCACCGCCTGGGCCACAGCCCTCGTCGCGGACACCAGCAGGCTCCCGAAGAGTATGGAGAACCGGTTGATGGGGGCCAGCAGCAGCTTGTCGAAGTAACCCGACATCATGTCCGTCAGCAGGGCGAAACCGGAATCCCCGCCGCTGAACACCACCGCCTGCACGATTATCCACGACACCAGGAAGGCGTTGTAGTCCGCCGTGGCGAACCCGCCCAGATTCGTGACCTCCGAGAAGGTCGCCGCAAACAGGATGTACAGCAGCCCCGATATGAAGAGGGGCGGCAGGAAGGTGGCGGGAACCAGCCATATCTTGAGGTTGCGCCGGTATATGTAGTAGGTCTCTCTTATTGCCGACATGCCTATCTCCTGCTCAACCCCATCCACTGGCGCATGGCCTGGCCGTACTCGTCGCCGCCGGCCTCGTCGTGGCGGATGGTCCGTCCCGTGTGCTTCAGAAAAACGTCGTCCAGGGTTGGGCTGGAAAGGGATAGGTTGGAAACGGTAACGCCCACGTCGCCCAATGCCCTCAGCAGGTCGGGCGCCGCCGCCCCGCCCTTCTTCACGCTCACCGACAGGTCGTAGTCGGCCACGTTGACCCCGTCGACGTAGCTCAGATTGCTCAGCATCTCCCCGGCCTTCTCCGCCCCAAGGCGTCTCTCCTGGTCGTTCTCCCCGGCCACGGACATGATAACCAGGTCGTCGCCCACCTCCGCCTTCAAGTCCGTGGGCGTCCCCTCAGCCACTATCTGCCCCCTGTCCACAATGGCGATGCGCTGGCACAGGTGGTCGGCCTCCTCCATCATCTGGGTGGTGAGGAACACGGTTATGCCCCTCTCGTTCAGGGTCTCCAGATGCTCCCAGATGGCCAGGCGGCTCTGAGGGTCCAACCCGGTGGTCGGCTCATCCAGAAAGAGGACGCGGGGGTTGTGGACCAGGGCCGCCGCCAGGTCGATGCGCCGCCGCATCCCCCCGGAGTAGGCCCCGACCTTCCTCTGGGCCACGTCGGAAAGGGCCACCAGGTCGAGGAGCTCAGTCGCCCTGGCCATGGCCTCCCGGCGGTTCATGCCGTAGAGAATGCCCTGCAACACCAGAAAGTCCCTGCCGGAGGCCAGGTCGTCCAGGCCCACCTCCTGCATGGCGAACCCCATGACGCTCCTAACCTTGTTGGGGTCCCGCGTCACGTCGTAGCCGCCCACCCTAGCCTTGCCGGACGTTAGCCCCAAGAGGGTGCCCAAAATCTTCATGGTGGTGCTCTTGCCCGCCCCGTTGGGGCCAAGGAAGCCGAAGAACTCCCCCTCGCCAACGGAGAAGGTCACGTCGTCCACCGCCTTGGTCCCGCCCGGGTACACCTTCACCAGATTTTCAACCTGAATTATGGCGTCATTACTCAATCGCAAAGTCCTCTGTCAGTTTTGGGAAGGAACGCGCCTGCTCCTGAATCAAATCCCGCGCCGGAGTCTACCTGCCCCTGCTCCTGCCTCGAAAGAGTCCGAGGAACCGGTCCTGGTAGTAGTCGAACAGGTCCCAACGGTCCAGTTCCCGCTTCAACTCCGACGGGTCGCCGCCCGCCTCGGCCTGCCGGAACAGGGCGTCGATTCGCCGCGTCGCGGCCCTGGGGACCTCCATGCGCGGGTCCGGGTCCAGCAGATTCCTGCTCCGGAGGTCATCCACGTTGGCCCCCACGGAGGCCATGGTGAACTCGAAGATGAACTTCAGCAGCGAAACGTCCCAAAGCTCGTCGACGCCACGGATAACGGCGGCCAGATCCCGCCCGTCCCTGCCCAACTGCTTGCTTATCCGCTCGGCCACCCCCTGAGCGGCGCCCTCAACAATGTTCATGTCCCCCGGCTCGTTGGCGTACTTGTAGAGAAGCCCCGGCGAGTTGGGGCCGAACCGGTTGGCCAAGTCGCTGAAGTAACTGTGGGCCTCCTCGCCGAACCCCTCCAAGCGGGCCATGTAGCCGGGCGTGACCACCACGGGGCGTTGGGCCTCCACGTCCCCCTCCCGCACCACCGCCTCCGCGGCGCCGGGAATCAACTCCCGGTAGGATGGCTCGGTGACGACGTAGTAGTGAAGCTTCGTGACCCCAAAGGTGTGAAGGCGCTGCTTCGGCGCGCGCACGACTTCGGTGCGAGACGCGGCGTCCATCAGCCGGCGAATCTCCCCGTCGTAGTCCCGCATCTCAAACAAGCCCCATAATCCGGTCTCGATACTGCTCCAAGTGCTGCTCATACTGGTGGTCTATCTGCCCCGAAACCGCGAGCCACTGCTGCTGGAACTCCGGCATCGTCTCAACGTTCACCCGCAGCGGGGCGGCCTGCTGGCCCATCTGACGGCTCATGGCGTCGGACACCTGGCGCTCCATCTGCATCTTCAACTGGTGGTAGGCCTGCTCCCGCTGAGGCGTCCCGAACTGCCGGTACTGGTCCACCACGTACCGCACCCTGCGGAGGGCCTCCTTAAGCGGCGGCCTATCCCCCAACAGCCGCTCCAGACCCTCTATGACGCGGGCGTTCATGTTCTGAGCGACCTCGGTTTTGGGAAGCTGGAGGTTGGAGGTCAGGACGCTGGCCATCCCCCTTATCAGGTAGGGACGGTGGCCGGCGGGGGCCTTCTCTATGGTGGAGAAGGGCGACCCCTGGGCCTTGATGAAGGAGCCGCCCAGCCGCCGCCCCTCCGGGACGAGCCGCCACTCCAAACGCTGCTCCTCCCCGGGCTCCTCCAACTGCTGAGCGCGCTCCATGGCCCGCTCAAAAGCGCTCTTAATCCGGTCCATGCCGCCTTCCAAAGTCCAAAAACTATACTGCCTAAGTATACAGCATTGCAACAGCGCAACGGGGCAAGCCCGCCCATTGCCCCCCATCCCCCTTACCGCACCCCCCGCCCGCCGTTGCACCAAAGCAAGCGCGCCCCTCTCCCGCCATTACCGCCCCCTTTTCCGTCATTCCCGTGAAAACGGGAATCCAGGAAGCCCACGACGCACACCAACGCCCCAAAAACTTAAGGGGGCACACGTGCCCATTGCCGCCCGCCCCCATCCGCCATTCCCGCCCCTCTTATCCGTCATTCCCGTGAAAACGGGAATGACGGAACCTTACACCCCAAAGCCAACGCCCCAAGCCCCGGGGCCACCGGTCACGCTCGCTACCACCGCCCGCGTCCTCCCATCCGTCATTCCCGCGCAGGCGGGAATCCATCTTTTCTTATTCCCTCCTAACGCCATCGTCCTCATTTAACAGAGCGGCAGACTGGGCCGGGGGGCGTGAGAGCGACACATTCGCCATTTGGGGTTGGGGCCTTCCTGGATTCCCGTTTTCACGGGAATGACGGATTAAGAGGGCGGGAACGACGAGAGAGAGGGGGCGGGGATGACGGGAGGGGAGGGTGGGGCGCCAAAAAGCCCCTAGTCTACGCCTGGGTTGGTTGACTAACCCGCCGCCCTTGCGCCATCATTGACCCATCACCTTAAAGGGAGCAAGAAGTTGGAAAAGGTCGGAAAGCGAATGGTTGAGGAAGCCCAGAAATCCGTTCCCTCCGTGCCGACGGCGGAGGCCTACCTGCGCCTCCAGGCGGGCGAACCCATCGTCATCCTAGACGTCAGGGAGCCGGACGAGCACGCCCAAGGGCACATAGAGGGGGCCGTTCTCCTGCCCCGAGGCCGCCTCGAGGGGCGCATTGAGGAACTGGTCCCGGACAAGAACGCCTGCGTCATAGCCCATTGAGGGGGTTCAGGAAGAGCTGCCCTGGCAGGGCAGACACTTATCAGCATGGGCTACACCAACGTGTCCTACATGGACCCCGGCTTCAGCGGTTGGAAGAAGGAGTACCCCTTCGTGACGCCTCCCAAGGAGTAGGGCGGGAACCCTTTCTCCCCTAGCCGCCCTCCTCTATAGTCACCCTTTCGATGACCACCTCCTCCGCGGGCTGAGAAGACTCGCCGGTGGCGCTGGTAGTCACGGGGGTGGCCGCTATGCTGTCCACCACGTCGAGTCCCTCCGTCACGATGCCAAAGATGTTGTACCGCTTGGGCAGTTGCGCCTCGCGGCCCTGAACGATGAAGAACTGGCTGCCGTTGGTGTTGGGGCCGGCGTTGGCCATGGCCAGGGTGCCGGGCACGTAGTCCCGCGTCACCGGCTCATCGTCGAACCGGTAGCCGGGGCCGCCGCGGCCGGTGCCGTCCGGGTCTCCCCCCTGAATCATAAAGTCACGTATTATCCTGTGGAAGATAACCCCGTCGTAAAACCCCTCCCTGGCCAGGAACACAAAGTTGTTGACCGTTTTGGGGGCCTCCTTGGCGAAAAGCTCAAAGGTGATGGTTCCCTTGTTGGTAACCATGATGGCCGTGTAGGTCTTATCTACGTCGATGGTCATGGCCGGGGGACTTGAGTACCGCTTTTTCACTGTAGTTCCACTTCCTTCCTGAGTTATGGCCTGAGTTCCGGTCTGAGTTCTGGGGGATTCCGTAGGCGCGGCCACCGTCGTGGGGGCCTGGGTAGGCGTCGGTTGGCGAGTCCTGGGGACCGGAGTGGGCGTGGCCGCATCGCCGCACCCGACCGCCAGCAGCATGATTAGAGACACCGCCGCCGCTATGAGAAACCGTTTGTCAACTCTCAATTGCCTGACCTTCTCCACAGCAGATTTTTCTGGAGGAACCCGCTACTCCTTCACCGCGCTGACCATCCAATAGGGTCCCCAGAGAGGCTCCTTGCCAACGCGGCGGAACCCCGCCCCTTCCAGCCACCCTCGATACTCCTCAAAGGAGCGGGACGCCCCGCCGTCGGTGACCACCAGGGCGAACAGGTTGAACATGGCGGGAAACTCCGGGGACGCCGCGTCCTCTCCCAACAGATAGTCTACTACAACTATCCTGCCCTTGGGCAACAGGGCGCGGAAGCTCTTGGCCAGCAGGGCCGCGCACTCATCCCGCGCGAAGTTGTGGAGCATGTTGGCGTAGAGATGAACGTCATGCCCGGGCGGGTAGTCATCCAGGAAGATATCCCCCTCCACGGCCTTGAGCCTGTCGGAGAGACCGGCTTGGGCGGCGCGCCGGCTCGCCAGTTGACACACCGCCGGCCTGTCGAGGACGACGGCCTCCAGGCCGGGATTCCCCCGCAGTAGTCCGGTGGACATGACGCCCGACCCTCCACCGACGTCCAGCAGGCGCCGGCATTGGGACAGTTCCGGCCGCTGAGCCAAGGCCCTAGCCGTCAGCCTGCCCAGTCCGTCCATGGCCTTGGCGAATAGCTCCACGTCATCGCCGGAAATGGGCCTGTGCCCTCCACCGGCCCCACGGCTCCAAACGGGAGAACCCTCCCTTAACGCCCGCTCAAACTCGACGAAGGGTTCATAGAACATGGCGTCCAGGGCCGCGAAGAAATCCCCCATGTAGTAGGGAGCGCCCTCCACCAGGAACTCCGAACTCAGGGGACTGAGGGCGTACCTGCCGCCGTCTTCATGCAAAAGACCGAGGGCCGCCATGCCGTCCATGAGGACCTTGGCGCCGCGCGGGGATATCGCCAGGGCCGAGGCCGCTTCTTCCACGGACGTGGCCCCACGGCCCGCCGCCGTGAACAGCCCCAAACGGCAGGCCGTCAGAAAGGCCTTGGAACCCCAGTAGGCCGCGCCCAACCGCAGGAGTTTTTCCGCCCCCGCGCCGCGCTCCAACCCGTGGAGGGGCGGGAGTTGGCGGGAACTAGTAGGCAATGCGGCCGCCGTCTATCACAATTTCGCTGCCCGTCACGTAGGACGACTCGTCGGAGGCCAGGTACAGGGCCAGGTCGGCGATATCCTTGGGCTGTCCCAGCCTTCCCAACGGGACCATGGCGGCCCGCTCCTCCATGCGGCCGGGCTGGTCCAGGAAGGGTTGGCTGAGGGGCGTCACCACGTCCCCCGGATGAATGGAGTTCACCCTTATGCCCTGGGAAGCGCACCGGACGGCCATGGCCTTGGTCAGGGCCCACAGCGCGCCCTTGGAGGCCCGGTAGGCCGCCGAGGCCTCGCCCCCCACCATGGCGGCGATGGACGACATGTTGATTATGGACCCGCCGCCCCTTGCCGCCATGACCGGGACCGAGAGCTTCATGCCCAGATACGGCCCCTTGGCGTTAACGTCCATGGTCCTGCGCCACTGCTCAAGGGTCACCTCCTCCAGGGTCGCCCTCATGCCGATGCCCGCGTTGTTCACCAGAACGTCCAGGCCGCCGAACCGGGCCACCGTCGCCGAGACCGCCCGTTCCCACGACCCCTCATCGGTAACGTCTAGGGGAAGGAAGATGGCCTCGCCGCCCTGCCGTTCGATGGCCTCAACGGTGGCCTCCCCCTCACCGGTCAGCAGGTCGCCGACGACCACCTTGGCTCCCTCGCGGGCGAAGGCCGACGAAATGGCCGCGCCAATGCCCCGGGCGCCCCCCGTCACCAGGGCCACCTTGCCTTCCAGCCGCATAACTCAGCCCCCCGTTATCAGGCCAAACATCATGCCGAACATCAAAGACTCTCCACCTCTCCCTCGTCTAGGGCCTCGACAATGGCGGCCCCCACCCGGCGAAGGCCCTCCCGCCGCTCCGGGTCGGACTCCCCGGCGCCGAGGGAGCCGGCCACCCGGCGGAGGTAGACCGCCCAGCTTAGGGGCATGCCCTCGGGGGCCTCCCTCATAAGCAGCGTCCTAACGGAGTCCGGGAGGTCCCGCGGCTCCCCATGCCCCAGGGCGGCGGCCTGCCGTATAATGCGGCCCACCGCGCCAATCAAGGCGTCGTCAAAACTGCTCCCCCTATCCAAAGGTCTTATCCAACGTCAGGGCCAAGCTAACCGGCGGCGGGCCTTACGCCGTCCTCTACGGGCAGCGACTCAACGCCGCCTTGGAACAGGTTCCACGGCTCAAAGGACACCACAAAGGCCTTGGCCTCCTCCAGGGTGGGCAGCCCCTTCACGGCCCTGCCGGGGTCGTAACCCGTAGTGGTGGCGAAGGCGTCGAAGCCCCGCTTGGTCTGCCTAACGGCCCCCAGGGTCACCCTCTGCTCGTTGCCGAGGTCAAAGACCAGTTCCTGACCCGACCTCTTCTCTTGCCAGTAGATATTCAAAACTTACCTCCATCATTCCAAAAGCCTGCGCCAGCGCCTCTGAATTGTACTAGAAATTCACGGCTCAGGGTTAATTTGGGACAAGACCTCGGCGTATTCGTCCGGCTCCTCGTCCAACGGCGCCGGGACAAAGACGTGGGTTACGCCAAGGGACTGGTATAGGAACAACCTGCGCCGGACAGCCGACGCGTCGCCCGCCACGGCCACCTCCTCCACCAGCCCGGTGGGAATGGCGCGGCGAGCCGCGGTCAAGTCGCCCCTCCGCAGGAACTCCTGGGGCGAGCCGCCGGCCGCCAGCGTCTCCCGGCTCCTCATGGCGGCGCGGACGCCGGCCACCGCCCGCGGCCCGTCGTAGCGAGAGGACACGAGGGCCCTGCCCATGCCGGGCATAGCGTAGATGAAGGCCATCCTGTCCTTGAACCCTTCCAGGGCCGGCCCCGGCTCCCCGGTCACCTTCAACCCGGTCTGGACCACCACGGCGAAATCCCCCCAACCCAACCCCGCCGCGGCCCGTTCCGCTTTCATGGTCTTGATAGTCCGCTCCAGGAACTCCACGCTGGGCCAGGCGATGACCACCCCGTCGGCCAGCCGGGCGGCAAGCCTGACCATGCGAGGCCCCACGGCGGCCAGGTAGATGGGCAGGCGCGGCTGCGTCCCTCCAACCTCCCGCCTCAGCCCCGGAGGGCCGGGACTCCCCGCGCCGGCGGTCTCCAACGGCTCCCTCCACCACCGGCGCAGCAGACCCAGGGTTTCCTCCATAACAGAAACCGGGTCGCCAACCTTCATGCCCAGCAGACGGCTGTACCACTGGGGAAGGCTGCGGCCCAGGCCGAGAAAGGCCCGGCCCTGGGAAAGCCTGTCAAGGGTTGCGGCGGACATGGCTTGAAGGTGCGGCGGCCTGACGTAGGGGCTGGTCACGCCGGGGCCAAGCCTGACGCGGGACGTCTCAAGGGCCAGGCTGCCCAGGATGGCGTAGGCGTCCCAGTGGAAGGGGTCCTCAGCCACCCACACCGAGTCCACCCCGGCCCCCTCCGCCGTCTTCACCATGGCGACCAGGGAACGCGGCGTCCCCGACTCAAGGGGGCGATGGCCTATCTCGATACAGAACTTCAAGGGCAGGATTTCAAATGGCGAAACGCAAGGGCGGAACCCCGTCCGGCCGCCTGTCTAGGCGCCCTTGGGCGGCTCCCGGGGCGGGCCTCGCCTACCGTTCCACGAGCCAGGTCTCGGAGAAGGCCAGGGAGGAAACGGCCTCTGTGCCGGGATGGTCGCCGCCCATATAGCACCTGCCCTGAGCCGCCTCGTCATTTATCGTCAGCCTGGCCCCGGCCGACGGTATCATGCAGGCGTAAACGCCGTGGGGCCGGCCCGGGCGGCTGTTGGGCGGCGGGTTTATCATCTCAGGCTCGCCAAAGTCGTACCAGGTCATGGTTATGTCATCCTCGCCGGACTGGATGTTCTCCGTCCAGAAGGAACGCACGTCTCCATGCTCTCCGAACTCGGCCTCAATCACATCCAAAGACTCGTCGCCAAAGGGCGCGAACTGGTAGTTGACGATGTTGCGCTGGAACCACCGCGCCATGGCGATGTTGTCCGAGTAGATCCGAGGCTCGTCGTCGGTTAGCTCGCTGACGATGAAAAGGGCGTTTCCAGGCCCCGCCGGGGAGAGTATCACCTTCCAAAGGCTGGTGCGCGTCGTCAAAGGGCCGTCGGGACTCAGCGCCAACCGTATGTAGGGGTTCTCTCCGGTGAGAATAACTCTGTTGGGGTCCACTCCACTGGGCAAGTTCCACCTCTCTATTAAGGTCTATTAAGGGATCGCAGGGGCCAATTCTATCAGCAGCGGGTGGAAGACGCCATCTTCCCGCCCAAACGGCCCCCACGCGGGAGGGCGGTTCGCCTTAGTGTTGCCTATGCCAAGCCGCTGGGTTAAGCTAACCAGACTATTCCAACCCCCAACCCCAATCCTAGGAACATAAATGGAAAACTTCTCACTAGACGACGCCAGGGATGTCGCGGAAAAGCTAACGGCCAACCTGAAGAAGGTGATAGTCGGCAAGGAGGCCGTACTGCGCCTTGGCGTAATGGCCCTGCTGTGCCGCGGCCACATGCTCATCGAGGGCGTTCCGGGCGTCGGCAAGACCATATTCGCCCGCAGCCTGGCCCTCTCCGCCGGCGGCTCCTTCAAGCGCATCCAATGCACCTCGGACCTGCTGCCCAGCGACGTCACCGGGACCTACGTCTTCGACCAGCGCGACAGGGAGTTTCACTTCAGACCGGGGCCGGTGATGACCAACATGGCCCTGGTGGACGAGATTAACCGGGCCTCCCCCCGTACCCAGTCGGCCTTTTTGGAGTGCATGGAGGAGCGGCAGGTGACGGTGGACGGCGTTACCCATTCCCTCCCCGACCCCTTCATCCTCATGGCGACCAGGAACCCCACCGAGCAGGGCGGCGCCTTCCCCCTGCCCGAAACGGAGCTTGACCGGTTCCTCGTCAGGGTGCGGCTCGAATACCCCGACGCCGTTGAGGAGACGGCCATCGTGGAGGGGCAGATTCTGGTCCATCCCATTCATACCCTGACCCAGGTGGTGGATATCGAAGAGATCTCCCTGGCTCAGGAGGCCATGCGCCAGGTGTTCGTGGACCGGCTCGTTACCGACTACGTGATAGCCCTCGTGACCGCCACCCGCGACAACCCCGCCATACGCCTGGGCGCGTCTCCCAGGGCCTCCATAGGACTGGTCGCCTTGGCCCAGGCCCACGCCCTCCTTGAGGGCCGAGGCTTCACCCTCCCCGACGACGTGAAGGCCGTGGCATCCGCCGCCCTGGGACACCGGTTGATACTGACCGCCGAGGGAAGGGCCGGCGTAAACGAGGACGAGGTAATCGAAGACATACTACAGTCCATACCCGTGGAACGGGCCGGCGGGGGCGGGAAATTCCCCTTCCCCGCGGTGCGGCCCTCCGATTCCTGAGGCTTCAGCTAGGGGGAACCCCATCCTCACGAGAACCGGCCCATGAGACACCTTGCTCTAGGCGTATCCGGCCTGTTGCTGCTGGCCCTCGCCCTCTTCACCGGCGCGCGGGTCCTCTGGCTGCTCCTCTACTTCGCCGCCGCCGCCTACGCCCTGGCCTACCTCTGGGTCTGGCTCCAGACCCGGGGCCTAGACGTGCAAGTCGAAAGCCAAAGTCTACGGCCCCAAGTGGGCCACCCCCTGCGCCTGAAGGTGACGACGCGGGAACGGCTGGGACTCCCCCGCGTTGCCCTGCGGTTCCAACTCCTCGCCGGCCAGTCCCGGACGCCTCATTTAGATGGAACGGTCCTTGACCTGCGTCCCAGAGGCTCATTCCAATGGACGGAATCTGTGCGTCACCACCAGCGCGGCCTAAACGTCATCGGCTCCCTGACCGTCACCGCCTCCGACCCCCTGGGACTCGTCAGGCTGAGCCGGCGGGTGGGAGACCCCCACACCATTTTGGTGTACCCCAACGTGGCGCCCCTCTCCTCCGGCCTGTCCCTTGGCTCCGCGGCCCTTGGAGAGTCCGGCGGCCCATCCGCAACGCCAAGCGCCAGCGCCTCGGCGGCCGGGGTGCGGGAACACCGCCCCGGCGACAGCCTCAACCGCATCCACTGGCCCTCCACCGCCAGGATGGGCCGGCTTATGAGCAAGGAGTTCGACAGCGGCGGCCACACGGGGGTGTGGCTCTTCCTCGACCTCCAGGCCTCCACCCAACGGGGCAGAGGGCTGGAAAGCACCGAGGAGTACGGCGTCGTCATAGCCGCGTCACTAGCCAAGACCCTGATAGATTCGGGACAGCAGGTGGGCATGGTGGCCCAAGGCAACGTTCTCTACGACATCACGCCTGACCGGGACACGGGGCACCTGTGGCGAATCCTCGAAGCCCTATCCCTAGTGAAGGCTGAAGGCTCCGTTCCCCTGCCGGCCCTCCTGGCGGAGAAGAGCCTCCACATAGCCCAAGGCAGCCTCGCCATCGTCGTGGCCCCCGGCCCGACCCGGCCTCAGACCGACGCCTTCAGCCTCCTGAACCGGCGCGGGATAAGCGTGGCCCCCGTGTTCCTGGAACCCGGCAGCTTTGAAGACCCGCCGGACGCCGGCGCGCTGAAGACGGCGGGCGCGTCCGACGTCATACGCCGCGGCGACCACGTGGCCCACTCCCTGGCCAACATCATGGACCGCCTCGCCTACTAGAGACGCCGTGAAAAGCCGCGAACGCACGTCAAAAAGCCCCATGCCGGAGCCGGAAGGCCGGGGAGCCTTCCCAACCCTGAGGGAGGCCGTCGGCCTCATCCTTCTCGCCCTATCCCTATACGCCGCCTTCAGCGTTATTGAGGGCGCCCGGTGGATAACGGACCTGCCACCCCTGATACTCCCCATCGCCGTGGCCCTGGCCCTGGGCAGCCACCTGGCCCGGAATAGTCCCCGCAAGAGCGTCATTCGCACAGTTCTGGTCGCCATCGTCGTCGGAACCCTGCTGATACTGCCCCTGGGCCTCCTCCGGCTCCCCGGCGGGGCGCAAACCGTTTTGGGCCTGTTCATCATGGCCGCGGCATGGCTGGCGTCCCTCCTGACCCTATGGCTGGCGCGCCGCGACATAGCGCCGGCCCTGCTCATCATCCCCGGCCTGCTGGTCGTCCTCATCAGCCTGAGCTTCCTCGACTCCCAACGCCTAATACGGCTGCCCATATTCCTGATGGCCTCGGCGCCGGCCATAACCCACTTCCACTTGCAGAGGTGGGCGGGCGGGAAGCGGAGGCCGGTGACCACCCTGGCGCCCCTGGCGGCTGGACTCGTCTTCATGGGCGTCGCCGTGGCCTTCAGCTGGCCCTCGCCCGCCCCGCAAAACCCCCTGCGGCCCGCCGTGGCGAACCGGTTGGAGGAACCCCTCTACCGGCTGGTGGAAACCGCCGCCGACTTCCTGGAAAAGATACCCAGCCGCATGGAGGGTCCCCAGTTCAACCTGCACCCCATCTTGCCCTTCACCGGCCCCATCGCTCAGAGCGAAGACCTGGTGATGCGGGTCACCGCCGCGGAACCCCGCCGGTGGAGGCTGAGGGTCTACGAGACCTATACCCCAAAGGGATGGACGCGCTCCCCGGAGGCCCCCCGCTCCGACACCGCCGCCCAACCGCCGGCCGCCTCCGACGACCTCAAAGGGCGGGAACAGGCGACCATAAAGGTGCGCCTCTTCTCCACCAACACCCACGCCGCCACCGCGGGAGTCCCCGTTAGCTCCGGCGTCCCGACGCTGTTGGAAACGTCGCCCCAGCCCGTCTTCCGGCTCAACCTCGCCGGCCCCCAGGAGACCCACCTCCCCCCCGACGTTCGCAGCCTCTACGACGTCCTCACTCAGGAACCGGCCCCAAGCTCCGAACCCGTCATTCTCGACGACAGCCTCGCCGAGAGGGGGCTATCCGTCGCCGAGTCGCCTTCCAACCAGGCCGCCGCCCAGGAGGGAATGCTCGCCCTGGAGAGGGCCGGTGCCGGCGCAAGGCCGAGAACCGCCCTCATCTTTCCCCGCAGACAGGGGCCGCCGCGCAGCTACACCACCACCGGCTCCGTGTCCACCGCTTCCCCCAACGAACTCCGCGAGGCCGGGCCCGGGGCCAGACCCACTCCGGGGCAGGACTACCCTCACGACGTCACCGACCGGTTCTTGCAGCTGCCCACGGACTTCCCCCAAGCGGTCAGCGACCTGGCCCTGGAACTCTCCCAAGGCCACGACAACGCCTACGACGTGGCCATGAGCATTCAGGACCACCTCAGCGCCCTGCCCTACAACGCCGGCATAGACCCGCCGCCATCCGACGTCGACCCCGTTGAGTGGTTCCTAACAACCCAGCGCTCCGGCTTCTGCAACTACTTCGCCTCGGCCATGGTCACGATGCTGCGGTCTCTCGACATCCCGGCCCGGCTGGTGGTGGGCTTCGCGCCGGGCGAGTGGGACCGGGAGCGGGGGGCTTGGACCGTTCGCGCCAAGCATTATCACGCCTGGCCGGAGGTATACTTCCCCCAATACGGGTGGGTTGAGTTTGAACCCACGCCCGTGGGGGTGCAGCCAAGCCTGGGAAACGTGGGCGTCCGGCCAAACGCGCCGCCCCCTATCGACCCCGAACTCCTTGACGAGTGCTTTAGCGTGGAGGTGGACTGCGAGCCGGGGCAAGACCCCGCCGGCGGCGTGGACGACCCGTCTTTTGACGAGATCGACTTGGAGGCCCTCAACCCCGCTTCCCCGGCCAACCCCGGCTCCGGCGGGATGTCCCCGCTCCTCATATGGATGGCGTCCATCCTTGGACTCATGGCGACGGCCGCGGTGGGGACCAACCTCTATCTTAGATACGCCACCGCCCGGATGGGGGCGCCGGCCATGGTCTTCTCATCCATGAGCCTGCTGGCCCGGCTGGGGGGAGTGGCCAGGCATCCACACTACACGCCCGCCGAGTACGGCTCCCGGGTGGCCGGCCGCCTCCCCCGGCACGCCGGCGTAGTCAAAGAGGTGGTGAACGTCTACCACGTCAGCCGCTACGACAGGGACAAGACCCCAAGCCCCGCTCAGATGGCGTCCCTGCGCCAGTCTTGGAAGGTCCTGCGGTGGGGACTCCTGAGCCTCATCTTCCAACGGATAGACCCCCGCCGCCTCTTCAGACACCGCCGGTAGCAGACCGCCGCCCGGCCTTAACCCCGCCGTCACACAGACGGCCCCGTGCGCGGCTGTTTCCCCGCGCGGCCGGCCCTGCTATACTGATGGCCAATTCCACACGCGAGGTGTTCCATGTGCCAGACCTGCGGATGCTCCACCCCTGACCCCAAGGACAGCCCCAAGCCTCAGGGCTAGGCCGGCCCCCGTCCGACCTCACGACGCCAGCCCTCACCGGCGTTTCCACTCCTGGGCGGGCCGCCCGGTTGCCTGCCGTATCGCCTTGCGAACCTGAGCGCCCCATGACAGTACGCATCGGATTCACGCCCGGCCCCCTCCCGCCGGAGGCCGTCGGCCACGACCACCTCCGCGCCCTGGTGGACCTGGGCGAGCGGCGCGGCTACGACTCCATATGGCTCAGCGACCGGGTGGTTGGCGGCAGGTTCCCCTTGGAACCCGTGGTCGCCCTCTCCATGGTCGCCGCCTACTCCGACACCCTCAAGTTCGGCGCCAGTGTGCTGGCCCTCCCCCTCCGTAACCCCGTGCTCCTGGCCAAGGAGTTGGCGACCCTCGACTACCTGTCCAAGGGCCGGCTGCTTCCCGCCGTGGGGCTCGGACAGGAGGACCCCGCCGAATACGAGGCCTGCGGCGTCGCCAAGGAGGGCCGCGGGGCACGGGCCGACGAGGCCATCCGAGTCATGCGGCGCCTCTGGGAGGAGGAGCGGGTCACCCACCGGGGCCGGTTCTTCACCCTAAGCGACGTGTCCATACGTCCAAGACCCGTCCAGAAACCGTCGCCGCCCATCTGGATAGGAGGCCGCAGCAAGGCGGCCCAGCGCCGCGTGGGTCGTCTTGGCGATGGCTGGCTGGTGTCTCAGGCCGCCCCCCGAGAGGTGGAGCAGGGCCGGAAGCTCATCTTCGACACCGCCGCCCGGCACAACCGCGTCGTAGACCCCGACCACATTGGAACCATGCTGGGCTTCTACGTCGCGCCATCCATCAAGGCCGCCGCCGCCGTGGCCGAAGAGGGCGTCCTCCAACACAGGCCCGGCGTCCACTACTCGGAGTATTGCGCCCTGGGGCCGCCGGAGACCGTGGCCGGCCTCATCGCCGACTACGTGGCGGCGGGGGCGACCAAGTTCGTCGTCCGCCCCATGTGCCCCGCGTCCCAAGCCGATGAGCAGTTGGACATTTTTGGCCGCGATGTCCTGCCCCTCTTCCACAAGTAGGGCCGTTACAGAGGGCGCCCGGCTCAAATTACTCTTGACACCCCAAAAGCTGATGTGATAATTTTCACCTGCATTTTCACGCCTAACTCGCAGGCGCCACAACGGGTGAGTGAGACAGCAAATAAAAAGATGCTCCCAGATCCCACAGCCATCGGCTCCTACGAATGGAGTGAAATAGGTCAACTTCTCAACAACCTCTGGTTCTATCTGGCATCAGTCGTCACCCTAGCCTTAACCCTGCTGGTGGCCCACGCCGTCATCCCGTCCCTGGTGTCCACCGGCCACCTGACCCAAAGCGCCAACCTGCTGCGCTTCTCCCTAACCATCGCCGCCCTCGGCGTCCTGGGCTTGGCCCTAACCATCTTGGCCTACACCGTCAACCTGGCCCGCATAATTGAACTCTTCTACGACCGGTACTGGATTTAGAGTGGGAAACCGCAGGCCCCCATGTCCCTAAAGATGAAACTCATCCCCCTGGCTATAGGCGGCCTCATCTCGACGGCGGTCCTCGTGCTAGTCCTCATCTTCCTTCTCAGGGCCTGGTGGTCCACGCCCCTACAGGTCTTCGGATTTGGGGAACCGCCGGAGCAGCCCATCGCCTTCCCCCACACCGTTCACGCTCAGTTGAACGGCATCAACTGCGCCTTCTGCCACCGGAACGTCATCCAAGGCGACTCGGCGTCCATCCTGCCCGTGGAGGGATGCCTCCTCTGCCACGAAACCATCCAGGGCGAAGTTGCGGAGCCGGAGATAGCCAAGGTCATCGACCACTTCACCAACAACCGCCCCATCGACTGGAAGAAGATCCACCGCCTGCCCGACCACGTGCAGTTCGCCCACGAGCCCCACGTGAGGTTCCTAACGGAGGTGCAGGGGCTTTCCATTGAAGGGGCCTGCTCCACCTGTCACGGCAACGTGAAAGAGATGGTGGAGGTGGAACAGACCCGCAGCCTAAAGATGGGTGACTGCGTGGACTGCCACCGGGACAACCAGGCCCTTACCGAAAACTCCGACATTACAGACTGCACGACCTGCCACTACTAGGAAACGCCCCAATATGAAGATATCAAGAAGAAACTTCCTGATGCTGGCCGGCTTCTCCACCCTTGGAGCCGTGGCCTGCAACTTCTTCGACGAGAGGGAGTTCATCGCCCAAAGCCCCGTCCAGCTGCCGGAAGACCTGGTCACGGGCAGAGACAACTGGTACGCCACCCTCTGCCGCCAGTGCCCCGAGACCGAGGGCCTGATAGTGCGGGTCATTGAGGGCAGGGCCAAGAAGATACAGGGCAGCCCTCCCTACCCCACCAACCTCGGCGGCCACAGCGTCCGGTGCGAGGCCGGCCTCCAGGCCCTCTACCACCCCGAACGAATCAATGGCCCCCTCATTAGAGAGGGACCCCGCGGCTCCGGGGTCTATCGCTCCATCGGGTGGGACGAGGCCCTGAACGTCCTGGTGGGACAGACGCGGAACCGCCCGGACCCCGGCGGCGTCCTCATGGTGACGGAACCCCTGCGCGGCAGCCTGGCCCACCTGGTAGACAGCTTCACCGCCGCCTACGGCTCAAGACACGCGGCCTTCCAACCCATGGAGGAGACGCCCTACGCCAGGGTTGTGAGGGACACCCTGGGCCAGCAGACCATGCCCACCTTTGATATCAAGAACTCCAACTTCTTACTCTCATTCGGCGCCGACTTCCTCTCCACGTGGAACGCCCCGGTACAGTTCTCCAAGGGCTACGGCGAGTTCCGCCAGGGCATAGGCAGGCAGAGGGGGACACTAGCGCAAGTCGACCCCAGGTTCTCCCTGACGGCGGCCAACGCCGACCTCTGGGCCCCCATCAACCCGGGCATGGAGGGGAAGCTGGCCCTCAGCATTGCCCAGGTCATCGTCTCCGAGGGGCTGGCCGACCCCGCCCGCGTAGGCGAGATGACCCGCGGCATGGACCCCGCCGCCCTTGACGCCTACGCCCCCGACCGCATATTTCAAGAGCTTGGCCTGCCCCCCCTCCACCACACCCACCCCGTCGACGTCATCCGGAACCTGGCCAGGGACTTCGCCAGGGGAGGCTCTCGCAGCCTGGCCATAGGCGGCGCCTCCGCGGGGGCGCACACCAACGGCCTGTTCAACCTATCGGCCATATTCGCCCTGAACTTCCTGGTGGGAAGCGTCGGCGCGGAGGGCGGCGTCAAGTTCAATTCGCCGCCGCCCATCCCTGAGCTTGCCGCCGTCCACGCCCCGGCCGCCACCGGCGAGTGGCGCGACGTGATAGGCGACATCGACGGCGGCCGCATCCGCGTCCTACTGTTCCGCGGCGTCAACCCCGTCCACGACCTTTCGCCGGACCTCAACCTCCGCGGCGCCCTGAACCGCGACGACCTGTTCATCGCCAGCTTTTCCAGCTTCCTGGACGAGACCACGGAAATGGCCGACCTCATCCTTCCCGACAAGGCCCCCCTGGAGGAGTGGGGTAACGACGTTCCCACCCCCGGCCCCGGCTTCGAAATCGTGGGGATGCAGCAGCCGGTGGTGAACCCCCTACCCGGCATGAACCCCATGAGCTTCGCCGACCTCCTGCTGCAACTCTCCCGCGAACTGGGACTGGCCTCCTCGGCCCCCCTGGACAGGTTCGTCTTCCAAGACGTGCTGAAGGACCACGCCGCCAAGCTCCACGGCCTCAACCGCGGCTCCGTGCAGGAACCGACCTTCGACGCCTTCTGGAACCGGCTCCTCCAGCAAGGCGGCTGGTGGGACCCGTCGGCCACCGCCACGGCCAGCGCGCCGACGCCGCCCAGCTATGCCGGCATCCTCAACCGGGCGAGAGACCCCGCCATCACCGGCCCGACGGGGGGCAACACCTTCAACCTGGTTCCCTTCCAGTCCATCTCTCTAAGCGACGGGCGCGGCGCCAACCTGCCCTGGCTCCAGTCCACCACCGACCCCCTGACCACCGTCGCGTGGACCACCTGGCTTGAGATGAACACCGAGGTGGCCAACCTCATCGGCTTGGGGGAGGGCGACTTCGTTCTGGTGGAAGGGGCCAACGGCGCATCTATCAAGGCCCAGATATATCACCACCCGGCCGTCCCGCCGGGAGTCGTCAGCATCCCCGTGGGCCAGGGTCACACGGCGGACCTCCGGTACTCCAAGAACCGGGGCTGGAACCCCCTCGCCATTCTAGGTGTTCCGATGGAGGATGAGACCCAGTCCCTGGCGTGGGCCTCCACCCGCGTTCGCATCGTAAAGACGGGGGAGACGACCCCCATACCCAAGTTTGAGGGCATCGTGCCAGCCTTCCGTCCCAACGAGGAGGAGGCCATCGTGAAGGTTACCCGAGGGTAAACCCGCTATTCTAATGACAGAACGCTAAGGACAGAAAAGAGAAATGGCCAACGAACACAAGTGGGGAATGGTTATAGACATTGACCGGTGCACCGGCTGCCAGGCGTGCGTGGCCGCCTGCCAGGCCGAGAACAACATCCCCATCAATGAGGAGAAGGACTTCCTCTCCCGGCGCGCCAAGCAGTGGATACGCATAGACCGGGTGTGGGAGGGCAAGTTTCCCAACGTCAAGGCCCGGTTCATCCCCGTTCTCTGCCAACACTGCGAAAACGCCCCCTGCGAGCCGGTGTGCCCCGTGTACGCCACCTACCACAACAACCAGGGGCTGAACGTGCAGGTGTACAACCGTTGCGTGGGAACCAGGTACTGCGCCAACAACTGCCCCTACCAGGTGCGCTTCTTCAACTTCTTCGACCCCGAGTGGCCCGGAACCCTTTGGAACCAGTTGAACCCCGACGTGACCATTCGCAGCCGCGGCATCATGGAGAAGTGCACCTTCTGCGTGCAGCGCATCCGCAGGGGCGAGCGGACCGTTGAGGGGCAGCGGGGCGAGCGGCTTAACGACCAGACCTTGAAGGAAGGCAACTACATGCCGGCCTGCGTCAACGCCTGTCCCACCGATACCCTCTTGTTCGGCGACCTGAACGACACCGCCAGCCAGGTGTCGAGGCGTTCAGGAGACAGGCGCCACTACAAGCTCCTGGACAGGCTGGGCACGGACCCCAACGTGGTTTACCTGAAGAAGGTTGACCCCTACGCCGAGGAAGAAGAGGCCCATGCCTAACCTGCCCCCCGAACAGGACAAGGTGCAGGTCTCCGTTGAGGGGCGCGAGTTGAGCTCCCTTATGGTGACCCGGGAGGTGAGCCGGGACTTCTTCGCCATCACCCCCGCCTACCGGCGCGTTCTGCTCATCCTTGGCGTCGTGTTCCTGGCGGGAATCATCGCCATCATCCTGCGATTCGTGGACGGCTTCGGCGTCAGCGAGCGGGCCCAGTGGGGCTACTACTCGGCCATGTTCGCCTTCCTCCTCATCACCGCCGGCTCCGCGCCCCTGGTCGCCGTGGCCTTCCGGCTCACCAAGAACCACTGGCGGAGGCCCTTCTCCCGGATATCGGAGCTTTACGCTGTCGTCGGACTGCTCAGCCTGCTGTGGTTCCTGCCCCTCATGGCCCTGCTGCCGCCCATAGAAGGCCGCAAGACCCTGTGGGTGTCCTCGAACTTCGTCGGCGCGCCCCTGTGGTGGGACCTCTTCGCCGTCATGTTCCTCGTGATATGCGGCCTCGGACTCCTGGTCCTCTCCGCCATCCCCGACGCGGCCCTCCTCGCCCGCACGGGAGACGGCGGGGTCCGCAGCCGGGTCCTGGGGGCCGTCGCGGGCTTCTGGCGGGGGACCGACGCCCAGTGGCGATGGCACCGCCTGGGCCTCACCGCCTTGGGCGCCTTCTACTTCATGCTGCTAATCATGGTGCAGACCCTCATAAACGTCGACTTCGTCATGTCCCTGGTGCCGGGCTGGAAGGACTCAATAATGCCCGCCCACCAAGCCCTGGCCGGGCTTCAAACCGCCCTGGGATGCGTCCTCGTCGGGGCCTTCATCCTGCGCGCCACCGGACGGTACAGGGACCTGATACCCATGGAGTCCTTCTGGGCCATCAGCAAGATACTCCTGGCCCTCAGCCTGCTGTGGGGCTACTTCTGGTTCGCCGGCCTCATCACCTTCTGGTATGGCCGCACCCCCGTCGAGCAGAACGTCCTCAGAACCTTCATGTTCGAGTCCTACCGCGTGCCCTTCCTACTGAACTTCTTCTTGAGCTTCCTTGTGCCCTTCGTCTTGCTCATGTGGAACCCGGTAAGAAAGAGCGTCATAGGCCCCACCATAGCCGGGGCCTCGGTGATAGTGGGGGCCTTCTTTATGACCGTGCGCCTATACGTGCCCGCCTTTGGCATTGAGGACATAACGTCCCACGGACTGGCCACTGTGCCTCTGCCCATCGTCCCCGATGTCTTAGACGTGTTCATAATCCTTGGCGGGCTGGCGGGGGCGGGCCTCATCTACATGCTGGCAATCAAGATAATCCCCATCATGTCCATATGGGAGATAAAGGAGGGGCTGCTGTACCAACGGGTCCGGCCCCTCCTTCGCAGCCGCTACTTGGTGCTGGGAAAGCCTGATTAAGGAGCGTTAGAGCCAAGTTGCACGAAGGGAAAGTCCTCGCCTACAAGCGAATAAACCGCGACCTGCTGAGCGGCCTCTTCGAAAACCAGCTGCGCTACTGGGCCATAGTCATGTTCCTGGGCCTGGTGGTGCTGGTTGCCGTGGTCGCCGCGGGGTTCATGGTGAACCGCGGGGTCGGCGTAACGGGACTGAACCGCCCCGTCTTTTGGGGATTCTTCATCACCAACTTCGTCTTCTGGATAGGCATAAGCCACGCGGGGGTGATGCTCTCCGCCATACTGCGCCTGTCCAAGGCCGAGTGGCGGCGCCCGGCCACCCGGGCCGCCGAGGTGCTGACCATCTTCTCGCTGATGACCGCCGTCCTCATGCCCTTCATCCACACCGGCCGCCCCTGGCGCCTCATGTACTGGGTGTTCCCCTACGACTTCCAGCGGGGCATCTGGCCCGACATCCGCTCGCCCCTGGTCTGGGACCCGTCGGCGGTCAACACCTACCTGATATCCAGCATCCTGTTCGTCTTCATCGCCCTCATACCCGACCTGGCCGTAATCCGCGACAGGAGCTCCGGCATACGCCGCATCGCCTACTCCGTCCTATCCCTGGGATGGCGGGGCACACCAAGGCAATGGAAGCTCCAGGCTATCGCCGGCATCCTGCTTTCCGCCCTAATCCTGCCCGTCTTCGTCTCCGTGCACAGCATAGTCTCGTGGGACTTCGGCATGGCCGTATCCGTCTCAAGCTGGCACTCCACCATCTTCGCGCCCTACTTCGTCATAGGCGCCGTCCATTCGGGGGTCTCCGGCGTCGTAACCGTAATGATACTCATGCGCTGGCTCTTTCGCTGGGAGGAATACGTGCGCAAGGAGCACATCGACGCCCTAGCGCGCCTCCTCATCGTGATAGCCATAGCCTGGTTCTACTTCTTCGCCATGGAATTCATCTTCGGAATCTACGGCCAGGAGGGCGACGAACTGGCCACCCGCACCCTCCAGATCTTCGGAGAGCCTTGGGGCTGGTGGTTCCTCACCTTCATCATCACCGCCTTCTTCTTCCCCGTCCCCCTGTGGCTGTTCCGCAACGTGCGCCGCAGCTTCCTGCTGATGACCATCACCACCATATCCGTCAACATCGGCATGTGGCTGGAGCGGTTCCTCATCATCGTCCCCGGACTGGCCCGCAAGCAGATATTCACCCAGTCCTGGCACACCTACGCCCCAAGCCCCATAGAAATCGCCATCGTAGTCGGGACCTTCGCCCTGGTGCTCATGCTCTTCCTTCTATTCGCCAAGGTCTTCCCCCTGATACCCATCTTCGACATCAAGGAAGGCCAGGTCTTGAAGGACGAGATAAAGATTGGGCGGAGGAAAGTCCCGGCCGTAATCCGAGAAGAGTAGCCCGCGAGGTGAAACCATGACCACGCAATCCGTTTTAGCCCTCTACACCAACGCCGACTACGCCGCCGAAGCCGGGGAAGCCTTGGACAACGCCGGCTTCGCCAAGGAGGACTACGACTTCCTCACCGACACCCCCTATCCCGAAGGGGCCTTCGGCGAGCGGCACAGCAGCCACCGGCTGTACGTGTTCCCCTTCGTGGGCGCCCTCATCGGCCTGACCACCGCCATACTCCTAACGGCGGGAACCCAAATCTCCTACCCCCTGGTGACCGGCGGCAAGCCCATCCTATCCATCCCCCCCATGGCCATCATCACCTACGAAGGAACCATGTTGGGGGCCATACTGTTCACCATCATCGGCATCATCTTCGAGTCGCGGCTGCCCAGCGCCAAGAAACGCATCTACGACGACCGCATCACCGAGGGATACATAGGCGTGGTGGTGGACTGCGAGGAAGACCAGGTCAACACCGTGGAGCAGATCCTCACCCAGGCCGGAGCCCACGAGGTGAGACGAGAGGAGGCATGAGGCTGAAGCCCGCCGCCCTTATAAGAACCCTCCGCGCCGCGACGCTCAGGCGGGGAGTCCTGCCGCGCCTCGCCATCCTTGGCGCCCTGTTCTCCTTGGCCGCGGCGGCCTGCGCCCAAGGCTCCTACCCCGTGGACATCTTCTACGAGATGCACTACCAGCCCTCCCACCACTCCCAGGAGCCGCCCCGGCTCCTGCCCCCTGAGGGGTCAGTGCCCATCACCGGCAAGGAGCCGACCCTGCGCGTGGCCTCCTCAGACCTCGACTCCATCACAAACCCCATTCCCGGGGAAGGCGTCGCCCAGGGGGCGGCCCTCTTTGACGTGAACTGCGCCATGTGCCACGGGGCCTCGGGAATCGGGGACGGCCTGGTCCTTGCGACCATGATAGACAAGTACGGCTACACGCCAAAGCTGAACACCAACCTAACCCTGGTGAACGTGTTCGGCTACTCCGACGGCCAGCTGTTCGCCACCATCACCAACCGTGACCTGCGGACGGAGATAGAGTCCCTGAGCCCGGACGCCGCCGTGGTCATGCCCCAGTTCCAAGACCTCCTCACCGCCGAGGAGCGGTGGATGCTGGTAAACTACCTCAAGACCCTGGGACCCTGAGGCTCCCCGCTCTCTCACCTCCCCTTGCAATCTCCATGAATCTACGATGGAAGACGCCTCAATGGAATCCCCGCTTCGATCCATGAGGGCCATGAGGGCCATGAGGGCCGTGAACGCCGCCGCCGGACGCCCCATCCCAAACCACGGGAAACCCTGGCTGACCGGCCTGCTCCTTCTCGGCCTCCTGCTGGCGTCCTGCGGCTCCGAGGCCGTCCCATCCCTCGAGGAACGGGCACAGCGAATAGACAAGCAGCTCGTCTGCCCCTTCTGCCCCGCCGAGACCATTGACCAGGCCCAGGTTCCCCAGGCCCGGGAGATGCGGGCCTTCGTGCGCGAGAAGCTCTCCGAGGGCTGGACGGAGCAGGAGATACTTGACTACTTCTCGGCCCCGGAGCGCTACGGCCCCAGGGTGCTAGCGGAGCCGCCCAAGTCCGGCCCAACCCTGACCATATGGCTGCTGCCCCCCTTGGGGCTTCTGGCGGGAATGGCCCTCATCTTCTTCACCGTCAAAGCAATGCTCAAAGGCCGCGAGGCGCCGGACGCAGACCCGCCCGGCGACGGGCCGGACACCGACCCCTACCTCGCCCAGGTTGACGCCGAGATACAGGCCCGGAGGGAGTTCCCGCGCCCCAAGAAGGAGCGGTCCGAACCCGTGAACGGAGACCCGTCCCGTGGCTGAGCTCGGCCTCATATCCCTGCTCATCGCCTTGGCTCTGGCCGTCTACTCCCTCCTCGCCTCAGTCCTGGGCAGCCTCAGAAACTCCCCCGCCCTGGTGGAGAGCGGCCGCCACGCCACCTACCTGGTGACCCTGGCCATCCTGATATCCACCTTCAGCCTGGTGGGGGCCTTCCTATCCAACGACTTCCAGATACAGTACGTCTACGCAAACAGCAGCCTGGCCATGCCCCGCGCCTACACCTGGGTGGCCATCTACGCCGGCAACGAGGGATCCCTGCTATTCATCGCCGCCGTCTTCTCCATCCTCGCCTCCGCCGGCGTCGCCCTCGCCCCCGCCCGCTTCAGACCCAGCCTTCCCTACACCAACGCCGTTCTCATGCTCATCATGGTCTTCTTCCTGGCGGTGATGGCATCGCTGGCCAACCCCTTCGCCAAGCTGGGCTTCACCCCCGCCGACGGCCAGGGCATCAACCCCCTGCTCATACACCCCGGCATGTTCGCCCACCCGCCGCTCCTAATGACCGGGTTGGTCATGGTAAGCCTGCCCTTTGCCTTCGCCCTTGGCGCCCTCCTGTCCAAGCGGGTGGCCGACGACTGGGTGGACGTGGCCCGGATATGGGGGATTCTGGCGTGGGCCACCCTGGGAACCGGCCTCCTGCTAGGCTCCTGGTGGGCCTACACCATCCTGGGATGGGGCGGGTACTGGGCCTGGGACCCGGTGGAAAACGCCGGCCTGATGCCTTGGCTCGGCCTCACCGCCTTCATCCACTCCATAATGGTGCAGAAGCGCCAGGGCATGTTCCGGATGTGGAACCTAGCCCTCATAAACCTAACCTTCGGCCTCGCCCTCTTCGGAATGTTCATCAACCGGGGCGGCCCCGTGCCCTCGGTGCACTCCTTCGCCGCCTCCTCCCTGGGCTGGGTGTTCCTCGGCTTTATGATAACGGGGGCCTTCGCGCCCTTCATCGTCTTTTTCATGCGGTACAACCTCATAAAGAGCGCCCGGCCCTTGGAGTCCTCCCTGTCGCGGGAGGCCGCATTCCTGGTCAACAACCTGCTCCTTCTGGGCGTCGCCTTCGTCACCCTGTGGGGCGTCGTCTACCCCTTGGTGTCCGAACTGTTCACCGGGATAACCGTCACCGTCGGGGCGCCCTTCTACAACCAGGTGAACGGCCCCCTCTTCCTCGGCCTCGTGCTCCTCATGGGCGTGGGGCCACTGCTCCCTTGGCGGCGCGCCAGTGGGAAGACTGTGAAAAGAACCCTCCTGCCGCCCCTCGTCATCGCCTTGGCCGTGACCGTTGTCATAGCCGCCCTGGGCGTGCGGAACCCATACGCCCTCCTCTCCTTCGGACTCCTGGCCCTCGTCGCCGCGGGCATTCTGTTGGAGTGGGGCCGGGGAACCCGGGCGCGGCAGCGACGCGGCGAAAGCTACCCGCGCGCCTTCCTCACCCTCATCGCCTCCAACCGGCCCCGGTACGGCGGATACGTGGCCCACCTCGCCGTGGTGGTCCTGGCCGCCGGCATCGTCGGCTCCTCATTCTACGCCACCCAGCGAGACGTCCTGCTGCTGCCCGGCCAGAGCGCCGAGATACAGGGCTACGAGGTAACCTACCTGGAGTCCCGGTCAGTCCAACAGTCCGACCGCCTCGAGTCCTTCTTCACCCTGGACGTGACCCGGGGCGGCGAATTCATCACCACCTTGGAGGCTGAGCGGACGTTTTATCCCGACTTCAGCATCAGCGCCACGAGGGCCGGCATACGCTCCACCCCCGTTGAGGACCTGTACGTGGTTCCCAGCGAGACCCGCGAGGGGGACGAGAGCATCGGGTTCCGCATCTTCGTCAACCCCATGGTGTGGTGGATGTGGCTCGCCGGCCCCATAATGATTCTCGGCACGGTGGTGGCCCTGTGGCCCGCCGGCCTCCTCTCCAAGGCCCCGGCCCCGGCGCGCCGCCAAACCCTCCCGGCGTCAAGGGCGCCCGTCCGATGAGCAGCCGCCCAACGGGGACGCCCGCCCCATCAAGGGACGGCCGGTAAGGACGCTATCATGGCCTACCTCATCGCCGCGCTGCTGACCCTCCTCAGCCTGCTGGTCATCTCCTACCCATTCCTCAAGCCGCGCCTTCAGCCCCCGACCGGCTCGCCCTCGGAGGAGCTGGAGGGGTTGGAACGGGAACTGCGGTCCCTCCTAGACGAGATGGACCGCCTTCAACTAGACCTGGAGGCCGGGAACCTGGCCCAGGAGGAGCATGACCGGCAGGCGCAGGGCCTGCGCCGCGCCGCCGCCGCGAACCTCCGCGCCCAGAAGCCCCTCCAAGCCCGGGCCGACGCGGAGGAGGAGTTGAGCGCGTCCCTCGAAGAGGAGATACGCGCGCGCCGCCTTGCCCGGCGGCAAGAGGACGACCGGCCGCAATGAGGGCGGCGCGCCTCGGCGCCTTGCTGACGTCACTGGCCCTGGCCGCGTGGCTCCTTGCGCCCTTCGCCGCCGCCGAGGGACCCGTTCCATTCGAAGGCCGCGTTATAAACGCCTCCACCGGCCAACCGCCGCCGCCCGGCCTCCAGGTCACCCTTCACGCCTTCCAGTCCACCGGCGAGGTCACCACCGAGGTGGCCGCCACTGAGCTCGACGGCTCCTTCCAACTGAGCCGGCTCTCAGACGCCGGGGCCAGGTATTCCCTGTCCACCACCTACCAGGACGTCACCTACACCGTGGAGCCGGGTTTCCTGGGAGACGCGACGCTGCTCCGGGTCTTCGACACCACCGACGACCTCTCATCCCTCCGGGCCGACTCCCACATCTGGATAATCCGCGAGGTGGACCAGACGGAGAGGACCATCTCCCTAGCGGAGGTCGTTCTCCTATCCAACGACAGCGACCGCGCCTTCAAGCCAACCCTCCGCCCGGCCAGCAGAATGAACCTGCTGCGTTTCTCCCTGCCGCCTCAGATATCGGACCTTGAGGTGCAGTCCGACCTTCAGAGCGGGGACATCATCAACGTTGGAACTGGCTTCGGCCTCACCTCCGCGGTGCCTCCGGGCGCCCACCAGATAACCTACACCTACAGCCTCCCCTACGACGGAGAGGAGATATCCCTTTCACCCGCCTTTCTCCAGGGAGTCGACGTGTTTAGAATCCTCGTGCCCGACGGCCTCGGCGAAGCGGCCGGCCCGGAACTCCTGGAAACCGAGTCCGTGGACATCGGCGACGCCGCGTACCGGGTGTGGAGCAGCCGGAGCCTCTCGCCGGGGCAACGGCTGTCCGTGACCCTTGCCAACCTGCCCCAACCCTCCCTGTGGCAAATGGCCGCCAGGGGCGGCAGGATATACCTCATCGGCATCCCCTCCATCCTGGGACTGGGACTGGCGGCCGTCCTCGGCTACGCCCTGATGCTTCGGCGCCGCCCCGGACCGGAGGAAGCCGTCCACCCGCTTCCCGACGACGTCCACGTCCTGACCGCCGAGATAGCCCAGCTCGACGACCTCTACGAGGACGGCGTTCTGAACGAGCCGGACTACCGGGAGAGGAGAACCCGGCTCAAGCTACGCCTGCTTCAAGCCTCAAAACAGCGGGGCCACGGCTCCGAGGAGGAGACCCCCTGAACGCCCGCCGCAGCTGGATACTAGCCCTATCTCTCATTCCCATCGCGGCCCTGTTCGCCCTCATGGCGTGGGGCCTGGCGCGCAGCGGCGGCAACCCCGGCGGCGTGGGCATAAACTCCCTGCTTGGCGAGCGGGCCACCACCGACCGCCCCGCCCCGCCCTTCACCGCCCTAACCCTAGACGGGACCGCCATCGACTCCGAGTCCTTCCGGGGCAAGGTAGTCATGCTGGACTTCTGGAGCTCCTGGTGCCCGCCCTGTAGGGTGGAAGCCCCCGTCCTGTCCCAGGTGTACCGTGACTACGCCGGCCAACCCGTGGAGTTCGTCGGCGTGGCCATCTGGGACAACGACGAGGACATCCTCAGCTTCACCGAGGAGTTCGGCGTCCTGTATCCCAACGTGGTGGACCCCCAAGGACGCGTCGCCATAGACTACGGCGTGGCGGGAATACCGGAGAAGTTCTTCATAGACCCGTCGGGCATCATAAGGAAGAAGTACGCAGGCCCCATGAGCCCCGAGGCCCTGCGGTCAATCCTGGATGACATGCTCGCCCAGACCACAAACCCATGAGGCGGCGCCTTAAGAGGGCTGGCCGCGCCCTCTTCCTGCTCCTCATCGCCTTAACCCTGTTCCTAGGCGTCACCCACGAGGGCCGGGCCGCCGTGAAGACGGCCCTGTTCATCCCCCAAGTCTTCAACGTGGGCGTCAGCCCCCTCAACTGGTTCACCCCCGACCCCATAGTTGAGCGCGTCACCTTCCCCACGCCCCACGGCCCCGCCACGGGGGAAATGTACCGGCCCCCGGGCGAGGGGCCATACGCCGCAGCGCTCCTGTTCCCGGGCGTGGCGCCGAGGGCCTCGTCAGACCCGCGGGTCATCCGACTCAGCAACGCCCTAGCCAGGTCCAACATGGTTACCTTCATCTACTGGTCACCCAGCATGGCCGCCGGGCACATGCTGCCGGAGGACGTCGACAACCTGGTGGCCGCGTTCCGGCATCTCTACGCCCAAGACTACGTGGACAAGTCCCGCGTCGGCATGGGCGGCTTCTCCGTGGGGGCCAGCTTCAGCCTCATGGCCGCCGCCGAGGAACCCATCCGCGACCAGGTGGCCTTCGTCTACGCCTTTGGCCCCTACTACGACCTCCGCGACACCCTGGCCGCCATCTCATCGGAAACAGCCTCCTACGACGGGGAGACGCGCCCCTGGAAACCCGCCAAACTCTCCCGAGACGTGTTAATCACCAACTTCACCCGGGAACTGCCGGAGCCGGAGGGCAGCCGTCTACGGGACGCCTTCACCACCGGCCACCCCCTGGAAATCGCCGCCGCCGACCTGTCCAGCCAGGGGAAGGCAGTCTACGACCTCTTTCAGGGAGTCCCGGCGGAAGAGACCCTGACCCACTTCAGCCGGACACCCCAGTCATTGCAGGACAGGATGCTCCTCATATCACCCAGCCAACGCCTGGACGGACTCACCGCGCCCGTGATGATTATGCACGACCGGCAGGATAGGATGGTGCCGGTTTTCGAGTCCCGCCGCCTCCGCGACGCCCTGGAAGGCCGCGGCGAGTTTTCTTACACCGAGTTCGGCCTCTTCGACCACGTGACCCCCCAACTGCGCCTTGCCCCTATGGACACCGCCGAGGAGATGGTCACCCTGTTCCTGCGCCTCCACTCCATCCTCATGCAGGCCACCTGACCCTGCCCCCGGACATCTCCGTCACTCCACAATCGCCCTTCCCGCTCCCCCCTCTCGTCATTCCCGCCCCTCTTATTCCGTCATTCCCGCGCAGGCGGGAATCCATCCCCCAGAATCTCAGCGAGGTTGACGCCGCCCGCGCCCAGGCAGATAATCGCCGGCGTCACTTCCAACCAAAAGACCACCGCCAGCAGGAGGCCAACATGAACATCACCGTTTACGGCGCCGGGGCCATTGGAGGCATCGCCGGGGCCAGGGTAGCCCTCGCCGGCCACGACGTAACCTTTGTCGACAAGGCCCAGGAGCACGTGGACGCGATTAACCGCCGCGGCCTTCTGGTGAGCGGCGTCAACGACGACCAACCCGTAAAGGCCAAGGCCCTGTCGCCCGACCGGCTTCAGGGACCCTTGGGCCTCGTCTTCCTGTGCACAAAGGCCCAAGACACCGTGGCCTCCATGGACGCCATCCTGCCCCACGTCGGCCCCCAAACCACCATAGTCTCGCTGCAAAACGGCCTCAACGAAGAGGTCATAGCGGGCTACGTCGGCCCCGAGCGCGTCATCGGATGCCTGGTCAACTGGGGCGGCGACTACATCGAGCCGGGCCACATCCAGTACGGCGGCCCCGGGCCCATGCGCGTCGGCGAGCTTGACGGCTCCCTCACCGAGAGGCTCAGCGACATCCGCGACATCCTCAACCACGTAGAGCCGACCACCATCACCGGCAACATCTTCGGATACCTCTGGTCCAAAATCATATGGGGTTGCTTCTTCATCGGCAACGCCCTGGGGACCGCCACCGTCACGGACATGCTCCGGGAACCCCGCAACGGCCCCGTGCTGCTGGCCCTCTTCCGCGAAGGCGTCCTAGCGGCAGAGGGGGCGGGAATCACCCTGGAGCCGCTGAACGAGCACAACTTCGACGCCCCAAAGCTGGTCCGCCTGCCCCCTCAAGACGCCCTCCCCATCTTCAACAGCATGGCCGACTGCTTTGAGGGACACGTGAAGGTGTACTCCGGGCCGTGGAGGGACGTGGCCGTGCGAAAGCGACCCACCGAGGTTGACTACATCATAGGCCCCATCGTCCAAAAGGCGCGGGAACGCGGCATCCCAACCCCTCTGAACGACCGGCTAATCGAACTCGTGCGCGAGGTGGAACAGGGCCGCCGGCCCCAAAGCGACGCCAACCTCCTGGAACTGGAACCCCTCCTCTAACCCGACGCCGGCGGCCACCATCCCCGCGTAACCCGGCCGGCCATGGGCCTTGAGGCGCCGGCCCGCAATGCGGGTTCCCCTCCCCACGGCCATTGACAACAGGCCCCCCTCACGCCTACCATCTACCGATATCCACCAGAACAGGAACGCAAAATGCGAAGCTACAAGCTGATATCGGCAATTGAAGAGTTTGCATCCGGCGTTCAAGGTTTTCATCAGCCCAACAGCAATGTCGTTCACATCGCCACTCGAATCACCGAGGCCGCCTTTGAACGCACCATACAACCCGAGATTACCGTAGACGTGGATGGCGCCCTTTCTTTCGACCTGAGGCTGCATAACGGACAACTGGTTCTCGCTGAATTAGAACCTGACGGCTCTCTCGACGCAAGCATTTACGATAGCCAGTCAACACTTATAAAGCGACTTCCACACACGACAGAGACAATTTTGGTTAACATGCTGTGACCCAACTTCATGCCCGTCCCTAATAACGATATCTTATGCCGGTTCGTACGCAAGCAGGACTGGAGCTATCGTGACAGCAGACCAAGGCCCGGGGCCTTCAAACAACCTCGCCTCTCCGTATGGCATAAAGACCGTCTCGGCGCCAATGGGATTTCTCTTAACGATCTTAGAATCAACCAACTAGAAGGTTCAGGTCAAGCACACCATACGGCGGGAGATTACCTTAATCTCTCAGACTGCGCCGCACAAACCGAAAAAATTCCCTTTAAGGTCACTGTTGAGTGGCGCCCTGATGACGAGTATGTTAAAGAACCGTGGAGATCTTGGAGATACGCACACGCACAGGTTGAAACGGTACAAGGTCCAGACAAATTTCTCGTAGAGTTCCGGCGCAAACTAGCCTTAAACACGCGAGCGGCCATACCCCCCGATTAGCTCTAAATCGCGAAGAAACCCTTGCTGGTCGCTCCCCTCCCTCCTCCCACGGCCATTGACAACAGGCCCCCTCACGCCTACCATCGTACCAACATCCACCAGAACAGGAACGCAAAATGCCAAACTACAAGCTGATATCGGCAGATTCCCACGTCTTTGAGCCGCGGGAGATGTGGGTGGACTACGTCGACCCCGCCTTCAGGGACCGCGCGCCCCGCATAGTCACCAACCCCGACGGCAAGAAGGGCGACTACTTCGTAACCCCCGGCCAGGAGCCGGAGAAGGTGGGCGGCGGCTTCTCCGCCGGGGCCTCGCCGGAAGAGCTCAAGAAGATGCTGGAGGAGGTCTCCGTGGAGGAGCAGTGCCCCCTCGGCGCCTACATCCCCGAGGAGCGCGTCAAGGAGTTGGAGGTCGACGGCGTTGAGGCCGAGATACTCTACACCACCCTGGGCTTCCGCCTCTTCCGCCTCACCGACGCGCCCTACCAGCAGGCCTTATTTCGGGCCTTCAACACCTGGATATCCGAATACTGCGGCTACAACCCCAAGCACATGATAGGCCTCGGCCTCATCTCCCTGCTGGACGTTTCGGAGGGCGTGAAGGAGTTGCGCCGGTGCCGCGACCTCGGACTCCGCGGCGCCCTCATCATGGCCTCCCCGCCCGACGACGTAAGCTACGCCGACCCCGTGTTCGAACCCTTCTGGGCCGCGGCCGCCGACCTAGACATGCCCATCAGCCTGCACATCCTCACCGGCCACGGCGAGGAGAGCCGCAACGTGGGCAAGTTCCAAAAGAACCACTACCTCCGCGCCATCAGCATCATCCACGAGGTCCAGCGCTCCTTCGCCGAGATCATGTTCTCAGGGGCCTTGGAGCGACACCCCAACCTCAAAATCGTGTCGGCGGAAAACGACATAGGATGGGTTCCCCACTTCCTATACCGGGCCGACCACTTCCACGAGAAGGCCGCGTACAGCCACCCCACCGAGTTGAAGATGCGCCCCAGCGAGTACGCCAAGCGCCAGATTTACGTCACCTACATGGACGACCCCATCGGCCTGCAACTCTCCGACTACTACGGCGCAGACAACTACGCCTGGGCCAGCGACTACCCCCACGCCCAGTCCACCTTCCCCAACTCCCACAAGATAGTTGACGAGAACTTCGCGGGCGTCTCCGAAGAGGTGAAGCGCAAAGTCACCCGCGACAACGTCATCAAGCTGTACAACATGGACTTGGCCTAACGCCCCAACCCAACGAGTCAGCCGCACACCGGGAGGCGCTGCCATGCGAAACGGATTCAGGGTCATTGACGCCGACGCCCACTTCTACGAGCCCGGCGACATTTGGGACACCTACGTCGAGGCCGGATTCCGCGACCGGCGCCCCCGCGTCACCGCGGTTCACGCCAAGTCCGTCCTCCAGTACGAGGGGCAGGAACCCATGAACGCCCTCCGCTCCAAGGCCCTTTTCTCCCAGATGGACGCCAAGTTCGGCCACGCCTTCCGCGACGGCTGGAGCATGGAGAGCCGCCTTAAGGACATGGAGGCCGAGGGGTGGGACATTCAGGTGTGCCTGCCCACCAACGGCTCCGGCGCCCCCGCCCAGGGGGAACCGGACCTGGCCGCCGCCCTCTGCCGCGCCTACAACAACTGGGCCCGCGACTTTTGCAGCACCGCCCCGGAGCGGGTCAAGTTCGCCGCCGTGGTCACCGGCCAAGACCCTGCGGAGATGACCGCCGAAATCCGCCGCGCCGTCGACCACCTCGGCGCCGTGTCGGTCTTCCTGCCCTCGGCCATCCCCGACAAGATGTGGCACCACCCCGACTACAACCCCGTGTGGCAGGCCGCCCAGGAGTTGGAAGTTCCCTTGGCCGTCCACGGGACCGGCAGCGCCAGCGGACTCCCCCTGGCCTCCGCCCGTTACGACCCCTTGGATGGCGCGTTCATCGCCCTCAGCGAGACCATCGGCTTCCCCTTTGAAAACATGATGAACCTTGGCCACTTCATGTATAGCGGCATCCTAGACCGGTTCCCCACCCTCAAGCTCCTCATCCTCGAGGCCAACTCCGGCTGGGTCCCCTTCTGGCTCAACCGCCTGGAAAAGTACTGCGAGGGCCGTCAGTCCGTATTCTTCGACCAGCATCCCCTCAACCTCTCCCCACAGGAGTACTTCCTCAGACAGTGCGCCGTGGCCGCCGACGCCGACGAACCTTCCATTAAGTACGTTGTCGACTATATCGGCGACGACAACATCGTATTCAACACCGACTACCCCCACCCCGACGCGCCGGCCACATCGGAACCCCTAGCCAACATGATGGAGCAACCCCTCTCCGACGAGTCCAAGCGCAAGATACTGTGGGACAACTCCGTGAAGATTTACGGGGAACGGCTGGTGGCCGGCCACCCCATGGCTTCCTCCTGAGGGCCGGGGCGCATTTGCGTTTAGTCATTTGCGTTTAGTACGGAAATCTGCTACAAAAGACCCCTCAAGTTGAAGCCAAAGCCCTTGAAAAAGTATATGATACATAGCGGAAAATCGGTTCCCCCGGAAGCGTCCGACAGAGCGCCACCAAAAAGCCTAAGGAGCCATATATGAAACTACGGAAACTCCCCTCCAAATGGTCACGCCTGCTAATAGTGGCAGTGGTCGCCTCCCTCACCCTCGTAATCATCGCCTGCGGCGGCGACGCCACGGCCACCCCCGCTCCAACCGCCATGCCTTCAACGCCCAGACCCACCACCGCCCCAACCGCCATGCCTGCGACGCCACGGCCAACCACCGCCCCAACCGCCATGCCAGCAACGCCTAGGCCCACCCGCGCCCCAACGGCCATGCCCACGGCGACGCCGAGGCCAACGGCCATGCCCACCGCCATGCCCTCAACGCCGAGGCCCACCCCGGTTCCCACCGCCGCTCCGAGGCCAACGGTGGTTCCCACCGTTCCCAGCGCGATGTCGCCCGTATCCCCCCGGCTGCAAGTGGCCATACCCACGCCGAGCTACCAGTTCACCATGCAGCACCCCATGAACCAGATAAACGCCAGGATAATGCCCATCTACGACCACCTGGTGGGACATCACCCCCAGACCAACGAGGAACTGCCCCAGCTTGCTGAAGGCTGGGTGATGGGGCCCGACGGCAAGACCTTCACCTGGGCCCTCCGTCAAAACGTGCCCTTCTACAGAAACGCGGAACCCACCAACATCATGTTCACGGCCAAGGACGCCGTCCACTCCTTCGGCATCTTCGCCGGCGTGGTCAGCGACAGGACCCTTGGCATCCGTCCCGAGTTCGGCGGCATGGTGGACGCCACCATCAACAACGACCACCTCGTCACCCTCAGACTGTCTCAAGTGGCCCTGGCCATGCCCTTCCTACTGTCCGACGAATGGGCCACCGGCATCACCAGCAAAGACTGGTGGGACCTGAAGGGCGAGGACGGCTACTTCGCCGACCCCATAGGCAACGGCCCCTGGAGCCTTATTGAGCTAAAGGAAAACCAGTACGTCCTCCACGAACGGGTGGAAGACCACTGGAGGATCACGCCCCGGTTCCACGAGGCCCAGTTCCTATTCGCTCCGGAGTCCGCCACCAGGTTGGCCATGCTGCTCGCCGGAGAATCCCACATATCGGCCATCCCCCGCGACCTTCACACCCAGGCCGAAGGCAGGGGAATGGTCATCTTCAAGAGCACACTGCCCGCCGTGCACACCCACATCCGCTACTCCTTCTTCAAGCCCGACAACTACGTGAACCCGGAAACGGGCGAGCCGGCCCCGGGCCAAACGGCCTTAGGCCCCACCCAGGGCTACGACCCCAACGACCCCCTGCGGCACGTGAAGGTGCGGCAGGCCCTCAACTACGCCATCAACTACAACGAGATAAACAACGTCTTCTTTAGAGGCGAAGGCTTCCCCCTCGTTGACTACTTCCCGCCCTGGCGCGAAGACTTCAAGGACGAGTGGGCGCCGGTCCCAGGGCCTGCGGGACTGACCGGGGCCGCCGGCGGTTGGCCCTACCCCTACGACCCCGACAGGGCCAGGGAGCTTCTAGTAGAGGCCGGATACCCGGACGGCTTCGACACCACCTTGGTGGCCGCCAACAGCCAGTCCGTCATACAGGAGCAGGCCGAGATAGGAGAGGTCGTCCGAGCCTACTGGGAGGCCATAGGTGTCCGCACCAAGTTGGAGGCCGTCCCGGTGGGAGACGTGCTCGGCATGTGGTCATCGAGAGACAGGTCCAACACCTCCTACCTCGTGTCACCCTCCCTTGACCCCATATGCGTGGCCATGAGCTTCTCCTACTACGAGCGGGGCCGCACCATATGGGACCACCAGGAGATATCCGACTACTACGGCGCGTGCACCCAGTCCACCGACCTTGAGGAGCGCAGGGAGTTGGCCCAGGGACTTGGCGACTGGTGGGTGAGCAACCACGTCAGCGCCCCCATAACCTGGATCTTCGCCTTCGCCGCCGTGAACCCCAACGTGGTGCAGGACTACCAGGTCAACATGCTGCACATGGGGCCGATCCGCTACCACGAGTTCACCGTGCCGGTTTACAACTAGCCGCCACACTGAAGGAACCTAAAGAAGAGGCCATCCCCTTAACCGGGGATGGCCTCTTCACGTCGCCGGCTATTCACCCCTAGCCCTCACCCGCTCACCTCACCTCCTCCCTTCCGTCATTCCCGCGCAGGCGGGAATCCATCCCTTTCTTAACACCTGGGTTGCCGACAACGAGCGCCGCCGGCTATTCACCCCTAGCCCTCGCCTGCTCACCTCCCCTATACTCCCTGACACCTCAAAGCAGGAAACGACCCTGTCCCACGCCAACCCACAACCCAGCGCCTCCAACGCGGCCCTAACCGTAGGCGGCCCCAAACTCCAAGGGGCCATCGCGCTCCTCATGGCCGCCGGCGTCCTTCTCCTCGCCGCCTGCAACCCCGCGACCCCCGCCCCACAAACGCCAACCCCGTCAGTCCAGACCTTCAGCGTTGGGGAGATACCACGCGGCCTCATCTTTGACGGCCGGTTCATCTGGGTAGCCGCCATGGGGTCCGACTCCGTCTCCAAACTCGACCTCGACGGGCGGCTGGCCGGCTCCTTCCCCGTCGGCCTCCTGCCCCAAGACCTGGCCTTCGACGGCTCCCACCTATGGGTCGCCAACGCCGATGGCCGTGTCACCAAGCTATCCACCAACGGGGAGACCACCGGCTCCTTTGAAGTGGGCAGACTCCTCAGCTCCATCACCCACGACGGCCGCTTCATCTGGGCGGCCGACACCCTGAGCGACGCCGTCACCAAGCTGAATCTCGATGGCAGCGTCATCGGGACCTACCCCGTCGGCAACCAGCCCCAAGACCTCCTCCACGACGGCCAAAACCTGTGGGTGGCCAACCTTGGCGGCGACTCCGTAATGAAGCTCAACGACCAAGGGGACGTCATCCTCACCGTTCCCGTAGAGCAGCCCAAGGCCCTCGCCTACGACGGCCAAGACCTATGGGTTGTCAACTCCGGCGTCTCCCAAATACCCGGCTCCACCGTCACCAAGCTTAACCGCCAAGGCCGCCCCCTGGCCGTCTACCGGGTTGGCGTAAGCCCCAACGCAATCCTCTACGCCAACAACGCCGTCTGGGTGGCCAACAACCTAACCGACTTCAGCCGCGACGGTCACACCCTCACCGGACTTTCTTTGGATGGACAACCCCTGGCCCGCTTCACTGCTGGCGCCACCCCTCAAGGCATCGCCTACGACGGCGCCAGCCTGTGGGTGGCCAACAGGGATGACGACTCCGTAGCCAAAGTCACCCTGCCAACCCCCCTCAAACCCCTGCCTCCAACCCACCCGGAGCCGGTGGTTGAGCCGGATCCCGGCTACCCACGGGCCATGGCCGCCGCGGGAATAGACCCGGGAGACGACCTGAACGTTTGGCACACCGACTTCAGCCTTCACTCCGCGCCCTACGCCGAAATCCTGCCGGGCGGGATTCCCAGGGACGGCATCCCGCCCCTCGACAACCCCCAATTCACCTCCACCGCCGACGCCGACCGGTGGCTCGACGACCCGGAGCCGGTCATGGTCCTAGACTTGGAAGGCGACGCTAGGGCCTACCCCCTCCAAATCCTCGTATGGCACGAAATAGTCAACGACCGGGTGGGCGGCCTCCCCGTCGCCGTCACCTACTGCCCCCTCTGCAACTCGGCCATCGCCTTCGATAGACGGTTGGAAGGCGTCGTTTACGACTTCGGCGTCTCCGGATATCTCCGCAACTTCGACCTCATCATGTGGGACCGGCAGACCGAGTCCTGGTGGCAGCAGATAACCGGCGAGGCCATCGTGGGAGTCCTCACCGGCCAACGCCTAAGCTTTCTGCCCGCCGCCATCGTCTCTTGGAAGGAGTTCAAGGCCGCCCACCCCAACGGGACCGTCCTATCCCGCCCCGCCGGTTCTCGCCCCTATGGACAGAACCCGTATAGGGGTTACGACGGCCTTGGCCGGTCGCCGCCGGCCCCCGGCGACCGCCCCCAACCCCTGGAACGGGTGGCGGCCTTGACCGTGGGCGGCGTCCACCTGGCCGTGCCCTACTCCGTCCTGTCATCCGAACGGGTCGTCAACCACACGCTCAACGGGCAGGACATAGTCATCTTCTATGAGCCGGACACCCTATCCCCCTTCCTCGACAGGAACGGCGGCGGCTATAGACCCGTGGGGTCCACCGGCGCGTTCCATCGACATCTGAACGGGCGAACGCTCACCTTCACCCACCAAGGCGGCCGAACCGCCGACCTGGAGACCAGGAGCCGGTGGAGCGTCCTGGGCCGGGCCGTCGAAGGCCCCCTAGCCGGCAGCCAACTCACGCCAATCATCCACGGCGACCACTTCTGGTTTGCCTGGTCCGCCTTCCACCCCGGCGCCCTCCTATACCCACCCCCTCCCTAGCTTTTTCGCGCCTCTTGCCTCATCATTCCCGCGCCACTGCCGTCATACCCCCAATTGATGTCATTCCCATAGCCTCTCACAGTAATTCCCACCCTCTTATCCGTCACTCCCGTCGCCCCCTCCCCGTCATTCCCGCCCTCTTATCCGTCATTCCCGCGTAGGCAGAAACCTCGCGCCGCAGAACCAACGCTCTTCAAAACTTAAGTGGGCGTACGCGCCCTTCCCGCCCCTCTCCTCCCGTCATTCCCGCGTAGGCGGGAATCCAGGAAGGCCCCATAGCAAAACGGCCAATGTATCGCTCTCACGCCCCCGGCCTGGCCTACCACCCCAACCCGGAGGTCTGTCAAAGGAGGACGATGGCGTTAGAAGCGAATCGGGAAAGATGGATTCCCGCCTACGCGGGAATGACGGAAAGGGGAGGCAGGAATCCATCCTTCTTGCCCCCCCGCCGCCGTACCAACACTCTTCAAAACTAAGTGGGCGCACGCGCCCTTCCCGCCTGCGCGGGAATGACGAATGGGGGGGTGGCGGGAATCCATCCTTCTTGCCCCGCCGCCGAACCAACACTCTTCAAAACTAAGTGGGCGCACGCGCCCTTCCCGCCTACGCGAGAATGACGAGTCAGGGGAACGGGAATGCCGAATGGGGGACGCGGGAATACAGGGCGGCGTGCGACGCGCCGATTATGTAAACACACACTGGCAATCGGAAACCCCATCGGGTTATAATGCCTCATCCCCACGGAATATCAGACCAACGCGGAGGCGCCACCATGAACAGGATGATATCAGGCACGGGAGACACCCAATACCACGTCATTTATCCCTTCGGCAAGCTGCCCGACGGCTTGGCCTACGGAGACGTGCGAGACGTGGCCACCGACTCCCAGGACCGGGTCTACGTCTACCAGTCCATCGACCCGCCTATACTCGTCTTCGACACCCACGGCAACTACCTCAACTCCTGGGGAACCGGCGTCATTCTCGACGCCCACGGCATCTACATCGGCCCCAACGACGAAGTGCTCCTCTGCGACCGCAACGCCCACGAGGTCCTGAAGCTTTCCACCGAAGGCAAGGTCCTCCTCAGAATGGGGAACCGGGAGAGGCCATCCCTTCAAGCCCCCTTCAACTCCCCCGCCGACGCCGCCCTGTCGCCCTCCGGCGACATCTACGTGGCCGACGGATACGGCAACTCCATCGTCCACAGGTTCTCTGGTGAAGGCAAACACCTCGCCTCATGGGGGTCCCGCGGCGACAAGCCCGGCCAGTTCACCACTCCTCACGGCATTTGGGTTGACGGCAACGAACGCGTCTACGTGGCCGACCGGGAGAACAACCGCGTCCAGATATTCTCCCCGGAAGGCGACTTCATCACCCAGTGGCTAGACCTCTACCACCCCATGGACATCTACATGGACGCCCGGAACCGCATCTACGTCACCGACCAGACGCCCAGATACAGCGTCTACGACACCGATGGCAACCTGCTGGACCGCGGCATGTCAAACTACGCCGGCCATGGCATTTGGGGGGACAACCAGGGCAACCTGTACATGTCCGGCAACGCTCGAAGCGTAGTCAAGATGATAAAGCTGTAGGAAACGCCAACAGCCTACGGGGAGATGAGAAGCCATGCCCGCATCAGACCTGACAAGCCTAACCCTTGCCCAAGCCGCCGGCTCCATTGAGGCGCGGAAGATATCGCCCGTGGAGTTGGCCCAGGCCTGCCTGGACCGCATTGACGCCCTGGACCCAAAGCTCAACTCCTTTCTCACCGTCTGCCACGACCTGGCCCTCAACGCGGCCAAAAAGGCCGAGAGTGAGATATCGGCGGGCGGCTACCGGGGGCCTTTTCACGGCATCCCCTACGCCGTAAAGGACATCTACGCCACCAAGGGCATCCGCACCACCTGCGGCTCCAAGGTCCTGGCCGATTCGGTTCCTGACTACGACAGTTCCGCCGTGCAGAGGCTGAACCGCTCCGGCGGCGTTCTGGTGGGAAAGAACCACTGCCTGGAGTTCGCCTGCGGCAACCATCATTCCATATACGGCGAAGTGCGCAACCCCTGGAAACTCACCCACTTCCCGGGAGGCTCCTCCAGCGGCTCCGGGGCGTCGGTGGCCGCCGGCCTGGTCTTCGGCTCCATGGGTTCCTGCACCGGCGGCTCCGTCCGAGGCCCCGCCTCCAACTGCGGAGTCGTCGGCCTGAAGCCCAGCTACGGCCTGGTCAGCAGACACGGCGTGTTTCCCTTAAGCTGGTCCCTCGACCACGCCGGCCCCCTCACCCGGACGGTGGAGGACTGCGCCCTGATGCTCCAGGCGGTGGCCGGCTACGACGCCAAGGACCCCTCCTCCGCGCGGCTCTCGCTGCCGGACTACCGGAAGGCCCTTGACGGCGGCATCGCGGGTATGCGTGTTGGAATCCCGCGGCAGCTAAACGAGGGCCTGGATGATAGCGTGGCCGACCTGACGCGGCAGGCCATCGCCCTTCTGGAACAACTGGGCGCGTCGGTTCAGGAGGTGTCTCTGCCCATGACAAGGGAGTTCACCACCGCCGCGGGAAACGTCATCACCTGGAGCGAGGAGGCCCAGGCCCACGCGCCGTGGCTCTCCCAACTGGAGGACTACACCACGGGAGCCAGGCAAAAGGTGCTGGTGGGCTACGTCATCACATCCGCCCAGTACCACAAGGCCCAGCAGATGCGGCGCGTCATAGACCGGGAAATCAGCGGCGTCCTCCGGCAGGTGGACGTCTTGGTCAGCCCCGTTTCAGCGACGCCGCCGGGGTTGCTGCCCGGAACGGCGGCAGGCGATAACGTCTTGAGCGCGCTGAAGATGGCCGGCGAGTTCAGCTTCACGCGTCCTTACAACCTCACCGGGATGCCCGCCATAAGCGTGCCCTGCGGCTTCACCCCGGAGGGGCTTCCCGTGGGCTTGCAGATTGCAGGCAGGCTCTTTGAGGACGCCACCGTGTTGAGGGCGGCCCACGCCTACGAGCAGGCGGCCCCGTGGCGCGAGATGCGTCCCACCCTCTAAACTCTTGAACGCCGGGAGGACATATGTCACTGCCCCAGAGCGCCGTTAAGCGCCTGCTGAAAGACGCCGGCATCACGGCCACCGCGGAACAGATAGCGGCCACCACCCGCCTCTACAACCTTATCGACAAGCAGCTTGGCGACGTGCCGGCGGAGTCGCTGCGAGACGTTGAACCCGACTACATTCAGCCCCACCGGCCGGAGAGACGCCCCGTATAGAGGTCTAGGCGCCGCTTCTTAGCGCAGGTCTTCCTGATGCGTCCGGCAGAAGTCGGCGATGATGTCGATGGTCCTGTCGACCTCCTGGTCGGTGTGGGACGTCGACACAAACCCCCTTGGGCTGCGGGTCACGAACACGCCGTTGTTCATCAAATGGTTCTTCATGGCGTACCCCTTGGGGTTGTCCCTGTTCAGAAGGACCATGTTGGCGATGTCCCGGTAGTTTTCCAGGGGCCGCCGCGTGAAGTACATGCCCCAAATGGACCCGAAATTGTAGCAGCGCGCGTCTATCTCCAACTCGTCGGCGACGGCGTTAAGCTCGTCGGTTATCTTGTCTCCCAAGCGCCACAACTTCTTGTGGGCCTCGCCGTCGCTAAGCAGTTCTATGGTCTTCAGCGCGGCCACCACCCCCAACACCTGGCCGTTATAAGTGCCCTGGAAGAACACCGGCCCCTCCGGTTGGAACAGCGACATGATTTCCCTTTTGCCCGTGAGGGCGCTTATAGGGAATCCGTTGGCCATGGCCTTGCCGAACACGCCCAGGTCCGGAGTCACGCCCAGCAGCGCCTGAGCGCCCCCCAGGTGGGTGCGGAAACCCGTGACCACCTCGTCGAAGACAAGCACAATGCCGTGGCGGTCGCAGAGGTCCCGGAGAAGCTGGAGGAAACTCAGCTTCATAACGGGGCATCCCCCGCTGTAGCCCGGCTCCACCACAATGGCGGCCAGGTTGTCCTTCTCCCGCTCCACGATACGCTCCACGGCCTCCTCGTCGTTGAAGGGGGCGACCACCACCTGCTTCACGGTGTCTTGGAGTATGCCCGGCGACGCGGAAACGGAGTTGGGCGCGTCGGCGGGGCCTGCGTCCTCCAAACTCGGCCTGACGCTCACCGTAAGGTAGTCGTGCCAGCCGTGATATCCCCCCTCAAACTTCAGCAGCTTGGTCCTGTTGGTGTAGGCCCTGGCCACCCGCATGGCGTTATACATCGGGTCCGACCCGCCGCCGCCACATAGGATGGTCTTCTCGCCGCAGGGGATGATTTGGGAAAAGAGCCGGGTCAGTTCCAACTCCTTGGGATGGGGGGTCGCCGACAGCACCCCTTCGTTCTCCAGGGTGTCCACCACCGCCGCCCTAACCGTGGGGTCGTTGTACCCCAGGACCGCGGGGCCGAAGGACGCGTGGTAGTCTATGAACTCGTTATCGTCCACGTCCCATATGCGGGACCCCAGGGTCTTCTTGATGAAGAGGGGATACGGCTCATACCACCGCCCGTCTCCGATAACGCCGGCCGGCGAGTAGGCCTTGGCCTCCTCAATCATGCGCCTGGTGTTATCCGTCTTTATCTTGAGATCAACCTCTATCACGTCCTCCACCTCGCCTTCCGTATGATGGCGGCCCTTATCTACTCCGGAGCCGCGCGGGGGGACTACTGCCCCATGCGATACCGCTTGACCGCGTTATCGCAGACCACCTTGCGCCTCACGTCCTCATCCAACTGGCCCATGGTGCGCTCTATCACCTCGTTGGAGTCCGGCCACACGCCATCGGGATGGGGGTAGTCGGAGCCCCACATGAGGTTGTCCTCGCCAATGAACTTGGCCATGTAGCCAACGGTGGGGTCGTCTTGGAAGGTGGTCGCGCCCTGCCGGTACCAGTACTCGCTGGGCTTCAGGCTCAGGGGCGGGTCGAACTTCTTGTCTATCAGGTTGTCGGTGTACTGGACGTCCAGCCGCTCCGTGATGAAGGGAACCCATCCCGCGCCGCACTCGCCCAGCACAAACTGGAACCCCGGGAACTTCTCGCAGGCCCCGCTCATTATGATGCTCAGGAGCCACTCCGCGCCGGCCAGTTGGCTGAGGGTAAGGCTGGTGCCCCGGTAGGCCAGGTCGTTCTGCTCAGCCTGCGCCGCCGTAAAGGGGTCGCCCGACTTGGCGCTGGCGGGGGCCTGTGGCACCCGGATTCCCCCGCCGCCTATGTGAAAGGATAGGGGAGTCCCGGTGTCCTGAGCCGCCTCCCATAGCGGGTCCCAGTAGCCGTCGCGCAGGTATATGGGCCAGGTGAAGGAGGTGTAGAGGTCGGCGCCGCGCAGTCCAAGCTTGGCGGCTCGCCGCAGTTCCGCGGCCGCCACCATGGGGTCGTGGATGGGGATGCAGGCCAGGGCGTACCAGCGTCCGGGGCGCGTGTTGCAGAAGTCCACGGCCCACTCGTTATAGATGCGGTAGGTGGCCGTTAGGGTCTCGTGGTCCTTGATGCGCATTCCGGCGTTGGTCATGCCGTAGAGCACCTCGGCGTCCACGCCGTCCATCTCCATGTCCTTCATGCGGAGTTCCGGGGTAGAGGGATGAGGCCCGCCCTCGTAGTAACCAACCTCATACATCCTATCAATGCGCGCCCGCCAGTTCCGCTTGGGCGCGGTGAAGGCGAAACCGAGGCCGCCCGCCACTCCAAGCTCGTTGCCCTCCGCCATCCAGCGAGACCCCTCCTCCGTCTCCACCACCCGCGGCACGGCGTCTCTGAGGTGAGCGGGGGCGTTGTCGATGAACAGGTCCCCGGGCAGCCAACTCAGGTCAATATGCGAATCGCCCGACACAAGGTTATACTCCATAATCCTCTCTCCACAGTTTGGTTTTTGAACTATACTAGACATGCAGGCGTTGGGCAACATTTATTTTATGCCGCCCCATCCCCCTCGCGGTTGACCCTCTACCGACTCCAAGCTACAATCGCCCCTACGAAGCAAATACCCGTCCCGGCGTGGGAGGCGCAGCCTGCATTATGAACCTGCTGATTCGAAACGTTAACCTCATTGATGGAAAGGAACCCCGGCCGACGCCCTCCGTTAACGTGGTGGTGGAGGATGGCGTTATAGCCTGGATTGGGGAAGGCGCCGTTTCCTCCTTCAAACGCCCCCACTACGAGGAGATTAACGGCCAGGACCTGACCCTGATGCCCGGAACTCTTGACTGCCACGAGCACTTTTGCGGCGACGGCGGCAGATACGGCGTCCGCATTATGAGCCAGGAGTCCGACAACCGGGACGTGCTGTTTGGAAGGGCCGCGGCCAACGCCCGCCGTTCCCTCATGGCGGGCCAGACCTCCGCCCGCGACGTGGGCTCGCCCCACGGCATCAGCATCACCTTGGCCCGCGCCGTGGCCGCCGGCTCCATCCCCGGCCCCCGCATCACCGCGTCGGGGCAGTGGATACAGTTTCCCACCACCTGGCCCGGCGCGAACATGCGGACGGTTACGACCCTCGAGCAGATGCGCGACGTTATCCAGGAGCAGATAGCCCAGGGCGCCGGACTCATCAAAGTCGGCGCCACGGGGGAGCACGAAGACGGCACGGGCTACGCCACCCTGGGATTCGAGGTGGCCAAGCTGGTGGCCGACATGGCCCACGAAGCCGGGCTGAAGGCCGCCGCCCACTGCTGGTACGCCAGGCCGGAGGACACGCCCGGGGTGTTTGACGGCGCCAGGCAGGCGGTGGAGGCCGGCATCGACTCCATTGAGCACGGCACCCACATCGACGAGGACACGGCCAAGCTAATGGCCGAGAAGGGAACCTATCACACCCCCACCCAGTCGACTTGGGACTACCCCGTGAGGGCCGCCGCCCGGTGGGGCCTTCCCAAGGAGGAGTTGGCGCGCTACGAGGCCCAACGCGACTCGTCTATAGCCAGCGTCAAGCGGTGCCTGAAGCACGGCGTCAAGATAGTCGCCGGCACCGACGCCGGCGGCGCCCCGGTACGCCACGGGACGCTAGTCCGCGAAATGGAGCTGCTAACCCAGTCGGGCATGGAGCCTATGGACGCTATCAAGGCCGCCACCAGCTTGGCCGCGGAGCTAACCGGCACCCTAGACCAGGTCGGCACCATTGAGGTCGGCAAGCTGGCGGACCTAATCCTCGTTGACGGCGACCCCATGTACGACATGGCGGCCCTGCGGAACATCTGGGCCGTCTTCCAGGGTGGCAGGCGCATCCGCTAGACCTGCCCGCCTCGCGGCCCCATCCTAACCAAGGCAGGAGCAAGATGACGCCTGAAAAGATCCGCGTAGGAATCGTCGGGGCCAACCCCAACTACGGGTGGGCGGGCCGGGCCCACTTCCCCGCCCTCCTCAACCTCCCCGAGTACCAGGTCACGGCCCTGTGCACCAGCCGCCCGGAAACGGCCGAGGCCGCGGCAAAGCATTACGGCGTCCCCCTCGCCTTTCACGACTACGCCCGGTTGGTGAGCCACCCGGAGGTGGACCTGGTTTCCATATCCGTTCGCGTCCCCTGGCACCACGACATGGTCATGGCCGCTTTAGAAGCCGGCAAGCACGTCTTTTGCGAGTGGCCCTTGGGCGTGGACTTGGCCCAGGCCGAGGCCATGACCGCCGCGGCTGAAGCCAAGGGCGTCCATCACATGGTGGGGTTGCAGGCCCAGTGCGACCCCGTTCTGCTGCGCCTCAAGGAACTGGTGGATGAGGGATACCTGGGCCAAACGCTCAGCTGCTCCATGACCACCTTCGTGGGGGGAACCATACACCTACAGTCAAACAGCGCGTGGGAGGCGGACAGGAGCAACGGGGCCCACGCCCTATCCATCGGCGGCGGCCACACCCTCGACGCCTTGGCCTTCTGCGTCGGCGACTTCCGGGAGGTCTCCAGCCAAGTCACCACCGAGTTGAAGACCCGTTGGGTGGAGGACACGGCCACCAGCGTGGACGTAACGTCTCCCGACCATATCCTCATAGCCGGCAAGCTGGTCAACGGGGCGGCGGTTTCCGCTGCGGTTGCCTACGTGCCCTGGTTCGGGAGCGGGTGGAACATGGAGGTCTACGGCTCTGAGGGAACCCTGGTGGCTTCATCCGACAGCTACCCGCAGATCGTGCGCCCGCGACTGAAGGGCGGCAAGAGGACCGAGGCCGGCCTGCGCGACGTGCCAACGCCGGATAGACTCGCCTGGGTTCCCAAAGACGTCCCGGAGGGGCCGGCCTTCAACGTAGCCCAGATGTTCCGGCGGCTGGCTGAAGCCATCCGGACGGGCAACCCCGCCCAACCCGACTTCCGGCGCGCGGTCAAGGTCCATCGCCTCCTGCAAACGGTGGAGAAATCTTCGGAAACGGGCCAACGGCTTAAGGTGGAATAGAGGAAGGCGGGGGAACGGTTCCCCCGCCTTCCTGTCCTAAGCGTTCTAGGCGCCGGCTTAGCCCGCCCGCCGGCGAGCCTTCACCGGGTTCCTTCCTACTGGTACACCAGGTTGGCGTACTCCCACTTCACTGTGCCGGAGCGCAGGCCAAGGTACTCCTCAATAACGCTGGGATCCAGCGCGAAGGTCGTGAAGTACCAGAAGAGGGGCACGGTGATGTAGTTGTCGTAGAAGTAGTCGCCAAGCTCCTCCATGCGCCGGACCCGCTCATCCTTATTGATGGTCACCTCAAACTCCCTAATAAGCCTGTCCATGTCGTCATGGTCGAAGGTGTGCGAGGTGAAGTTCTGGTCTATGTGGGCCGGGGTCTTGAAGTTAAGCACCACCTGTAGCTTGTGGGACACCCGCCCGAAGGTCATCATGGCCACGCCCTGGTCCAGGGAGTACTCCTTCATCTGGGTCCAGAGGTTATCGGTGGCGTCTACGGAGTCAATCTCAACGCCGACGGCCTGCCAGTAGTTGGCCACCGCCTCCGTAACGTCCCCAATCTCCGGGATGTTGGTCGAGGCGCCGAACTTGACCTCCAGCGTGAAGCCGTTGGGGTATCCCGCCTCAGCTATGAGACGCCGGGCCTCGTCGGGGTCGTACGGGTATGGGGCGAACTTGGGCTTGAACCCGTAGTCGGACACGGGGAAGATGTGGGTCACGGGCATGAACGCCATCTCGCCGCCGTAGAAGACGTCGTTCAACTCGTCGCGGTTGATGGCGATGTTCAGGGCCCGCCTGACCGCCGTCTTGGTCAGGGGGTTGTTGGGATTCAGCATGGCGTCGGAGCCTTCGGGTATCTTGTAGAACTGGCCGCCGAAGTGGAACTCAACCATGTTGGAAGGCTGAGTGCTGCGAATAACCCTAAATCCCCTGTCCCGGATGCGCTGCACCCCGTCCACCGTGCTGGAGACTATGGACATCTGGGCCTCTCTGGTGAGCAGCAGGGCTTCGCGGGTGGCCGGCTCCCTCACCAGGCGAAACTCCAACTCGTCCATCTCGGCCGTCTTTCGCCAGTGGTCTTCCACCTTCTCGTAGAGGAAGTGGGAGTTGGTCTCGTGGTTCACGTAGCTGAAGGCCCCGGTGCCCACGGGATGGTCGCTGTAGCCATCGTCGCCCACGGCGTTCCAATAGTCCTCGCTCTGGATTACGAAGGTCAGTTCCGAGGCCCAGAAGTCGAGGATGGGTTCCGGTTCGCTGAGGTTCATGTCAAGCTCATAGGGACCCTTCACGTCGAAGTGGCTCTCGTCGGGGAGCCACCGCTTCCAGAAGACGGACCCGGTGAGGGCCGCGTCCTCCATGGTGTCCTGTCTCCAGGTGTGAATAACGTCATCGGCGGTGAACTCAACACCCGTCCAGCCGGGAGCGTCGTTGAAGAACACGCCCTCTTGGAGTTGGAAGGACCAGGTCCTGCCGTCGGGGCTAAGGCCCCAACTCTTGGCCAACTGGGGCTGGAACTCCTGAGTGACCCGCTCGTTGCCGATGAGGAAGTCGAAGGCGGGGCGAATGTGAATCACGCCGCCAAAGCCCGCCTTCCGGGGCAGGGTGTCCTGAATCGGCATGGGCTGCATGGCCACCACAATCCTGGATGCCACGGGCTGCGGCGCCGGGGTCGGCGTCGGCCTCGGCGTGGGCGCCGCGGTGGCGGTGGGCATGGCCGTTGGTCTTGGTGTCGCCGTGGCCATCGCCGTGGGTCGCGGCGTCGCCGTAGCCATCGCGGTAGGCATGGCAGTGGGCCGCGGGGTTGACGGCATCGCCGTTGGACTAGGGGCGGGAGTGGGCGTGGCGTCACCCCCGCAGGCAAGGATGAACAGCGTCATGGCCACCACCGACGCCATCAGGCCGAAGACTCGCCAACTAGCTTTGATTCTGGGAATCCTCATGCTTCACCTCCTAGTTTTTGCCAAGTCACCTACAGCTATAAAGGTTCTAAAACCCGACAGGCGCCCTCCGTTTGGAGGGCGCCTGTCTTCATAGTCAGTCTTTGTGCTACCCGGCTATTTGTAGACGGGCACCGTGTACTCGTGATGGCGGGAGGGTCCCATGTGCAAGTGGCGGGACTCGTAGCTGGCCACCACGTCCGGGTTGACCACCACCTGGCCCACAATCCAGAACAGAGGAACCATCAGGTGGTTGTCGCGCGCCCAGTTGGCCGCTTCTACCTCAATGGTGTCAAGGGTCGGCCAGTCGCTGGCGGCCTCAAGCCGGTCAACGAAGTCGTAGATCTCCTGGTGCTGCTGCCACTCCTGGCGCCAGTTGACGTTGTTCTTGAAGTGGCGAACCAACTGGCCGCGGCCCGGAGGTCCGAACCGGGTCTGCATTACGCCTCGCGAGTACTCCCGGTTCCTTGGAATGGAACTCTGCTGGGCCGAGTTGATGGGCCTCAGCGTCACGTCCAAGCCTACCTGCTCGAAGTACTGGGCGATAACCTCGGATATCTCGCCTATCTCCGGCAGACCGGTAATCGGAGGCGGCACGTAGACCTCCATCGCGAAGCCGTTGGGGTATCCGGCGTTTGTCAGCAACTCCCTGGCCCGGTCGGGGTCGTAGGGGTAGGCCGACCAGGAGGGGTCGGTGTGCTGCCACCAGGGCGGGAAGGCCCAGTGGGTGGTGGGAACGGCCTGGCTCTCGAAGAACACCTCGTTAATCTCGTTCCGGTCAATGGCCAGGTTCAGGGCCTCCCTGACCTCCTTTATCCGCATCGGGCTTTCCTCGTCCACCACGAAGTCGGGAACTATCTTGCTGTAACCGTCAGGCCGGGCGGCGTCGTACATCCCGCCTATGAACATGAAGGTGTAGGAGCTTGGGGTGGTGCTGTTCACAATCCGGTATCCCCTAGCCGTCGCCTGGCTGTGGAGGGACCTGGCTATGCTCACGATGTCGGCCTCGTTGGTGTAGAGCATGGCCGACCGGGTGGCCTCTTCAGGCACGTAGAAGAACTGGAGCTCGTGGAACTCCGGCGTCTTGCGGTAGTGGTTCTCCACCCGCTCCACCAACAACCCCTGGTTAATGGCGAAGTCAACGTAGGTGAAGGGGCCGTTTCCTATGGGGTCGTCTATGTAGGCCTCCTCGCCAACGTCGTCCCAGTAGGCCTTGCTGGCCACGCCCCGGCGGTCGTCGCTCATCCAGTAGCCCCAGGTGAGGTCCGGCTTGTCCAGCTTCCACACAAACTCGTAGTCATTCTTCACGTCGAAGTGGCGCGGGTCCGTGGTGGACTGGGCGGCCAGCCCCGGGATTCCTGCCTGGTAGGGCGGGAAGAAGTTGATCTCAAAGGAGTGGATGACGTCAGCCACCGTCATGGTGTAGTTGGTCGGCTGCTTGTTCCGGTAGAAGGGGATGTTCTCCTTCAGCGTGAAGGTCCATTCCCTGGCGTTGGAGCTAATTTCCCAACTGTTGGCCAGGTAGGGCGTGTACTCCTCGGTGTACCTGTCCAAGTGGATTAGCGTGTCGTAAATCGTGTAGAGGGGGCCTTGGGCGCTCTGCCAGCCCGCCAGCTTCCAATGGGTCGTCGCCTGCACGCCGGGCGGGGACATCGATACCCTCAAACGCGGCTGCACGGGCTCCCTCATCACCATCGCGGGCGTGGGGGTCGGGGTGGGACGGGGCGTGGCCGTCGGCCGTGGGGTTGACGGCATCGCCGTCGGCATGGCCGTTGGCCTGGGAGTCGCCGTCGCCATGGCCGTGGGCCGTGGGGTTGACGGCATGGCCGTTGCCCTCGGTGTCGCCATGGCCGTTGGCCGTGGGGTCGACGGCATGGCCGTGGCCCTCGGAGTCGACGGCATGGCCGTCACCGCCGGCCTTGGGGTGGGAGTGGCCGTGGCGTCATCTCCGCCACAGGCGACTATCACCAGAGTCAGCACCATCACGGCGGACAGTAAGCCGTATATCCGCCACTTTCTGAACCGTTGCAAGCGCTTCACGCCTCCACCTCCGTGTTTACAAAATTTAGCGCTGAATTAGCACAACTACGCCACGAAACCTCGTTTCGCAACTGTTGGAGTCAGCCTAAGCCAATGGGTTGGAGATTGTCAATAGCAACTTTAGGGATATTGCCCGCATCCCCGCCAGGAAATTCGGGGTTCCAAACGACAAGCAGGCGCCCTCCGGTTGGAGGGCGCCTGCGTTAACGGCTAGTCTTTTGGGTGTGCGGCTACCTGTAGACGGGCACCGTGTACTCGTGATGGCGGGAGGGTCCCATGTGCAGGTGGCGGGACTCGTAGCTGGCCACCACGTCGGGGTTGACCACCACCTGTCCCACTACCCAAAACAGGGGGATTATCAGGTGGTTGTCTGCCGCCCAGTTGGCCGCCTCAACCTCAATGGCGTCAAGGGTCGGCCAGTCGCTGGCGGCCTCGAGCCGGTCAACGAAGTCGTAGATCTCCTGGTGCTGCTGCCACTCCTGGCGCCAGTTGACGTTGTTCTTGAAGTGGCGGACGAGGTCGCCCCGGCCCGGCGGCCCGAACCGGGTCTGCATTACGCCTCGGGAGTACTCCCGGTTCCTCGGAATCGAGGACATCTGGGCCGTGTTGATGGGCCTCAGGACCACGTCGAGGCCTATCTGCTCAAAGTACTGGGCGATAACCTCAGACATCTCGCCGGCCTCCGGCAGCCCCGTAATGGCGCTGGGCACGTAGACCTCCATCTCGAAGCCGTTGGGGTATCCGGCGTCCGATATCAACTGCCTGGCCCGGTCGGGGTCGTAGGGGTAGGGCGTCCACGTGGGGTCGCTATGGCTCCAAGTGGGCGGGAAGGCCCACCGGGTGGTGGGAACGGCCTGGTCATTGAAGAACACGCTGTTCAGTTCGTTCCGGTTAATGGCCAGATTCAGGGCCTCCCTGACCTCCTTTATACGCATGGGGCTGGCCTCGTCCACCACAAAGTCGGGAACGACCTTGCCGTAGCCGTCGGGCCGGGCGGCGTCGAACATCCCGCCTATGAACATGAAGGTGTAGAGGCTGGGGGTGGTGCTGTTCACCACCTGATATCCCCTGGAGGTCGCCTGCTCGTGGAGGGCCCTGGATATGGCGGATATGTCGGCCTCGTTGGTGTAGAGCATGGCCGACCGGGTGGCCTCCTCAGGGACGTAGAAGAATTGAAGCTCGTGGAACTCCGGCGTCTTGCGGTAGTGGTTCTCCACCCGCTCCACCAACAACCCCTGGTTAATGGCGAAGTCAACGTAGGTAAAAGGCCCGGTGCCGATGGGGTCTTCTATGTAGGCCTCCTCGCCAACGTCGTCCCAGTAGGCCTTGCTGGCCACGCCCCGGCGGTCGTCGGTGCTCCAGTAGCCCCAGGTCAGAGACGGCTTGTCCAGCTTCCACACAAACTCGTGGTCGCTCTTAACGTCGAAGTGGCGCGGGTCCGTGGTGGAATTCACCGCCAGCCCGGGGATTCCTGCCTGGTAGGGCGGGAAGAAGTTGATCTCAAAGGAGTGGATGACGTCGGCCACAGTCACCGTGTAGTTGGTGGGCTGCTTGTTCCGGTAGAAGGGGATGCCCTGCTTCAGCCGGAAGGTCCATTCCTTGGCGTCGGGACTCACCGTCCAGCTTTCGGCCAGGTAAGGCTTCCACTCTTCAGTGTACCGGTCGATGTGAAGAAGGGTGTCGTACATGGAGTAGAGGGGGCCTTGGGCGCTCTGCCAGCCCGCCAGCTTCCAATGGGTCGTCGCCTGCACCCCGGGCGGGGACATCGATACCCGTAGGCGCGGCTGCACAGGCTCCCTCATCACCATCGCGGGTGTGGGGGTCGGGGTGGGACGGGGCATGGCCGTCGGCCGGGGCGTTGACGGCATCGCCGTCGGCATGGCCGTGGGACGTGGAGTCGCCGTGGCCATGGCCGTGGGACGGGGCGTTGACGGCATCGCCGTTGCCCTCGGTGTCGCCATGGCCGTGGGACGGGGCGTTGACGGCATGGCCGTTGCCCTCGGAGTCGACGGCATGGCCGTCACCGCCGGCCTTGGGGTGGGGGTGGCCGTGGCGTCATCTCCGCCACAGGCAACTATCACCAGGGTTAGCACAACCACGGCGGACAGTATCCCGTATATCCGCCATCTCCTGAACCGTTGCAAGGGCTTCACGCCTCCACCTCCGTGCTTACTTTATTATATGCAGCGCCGAAATAGCGCAACCACGCCGCGAAACATCGTCTCGCGACAGTAGGAGTCAGCCTAAGCCAACGGGTTGAAGGTTGTCAATAGAAACTTCAGGCGATTGGCCGCAACCTCGCCCCGCGCCGCCCACTCTGAATTTGTACGGACTTGACGGCTTGAGCCGGGTCACTGGCCGAGGACGCCCTTGGCGCGGGCGATGCTTCTTCCCCCCGTCAGGTAGTCGTTGGCGGCGGACTCAAGGGCCGACGTGGGCGAGAAGGCAAAGGCCCGGAACCCCTTCTCAATGGCTCCGGGCATGGTTTCAAGGCTTACCGGGGAAAACACCGTTTTGCCCGCCGCGAGGGACTTGACCCTGGTCATCTCCACCAGCCTATCGACCTCCTCCTGGGGCGGCCACCCCATGGAGTGAGCCAAGTCGCCGGGGCCGATGCCGATGAGGTCTATCCCCGGCAGGGCCAGTATGTCATCCAGCTCGTTGACGGCGCCGATCTCCTCAATGGTGCACCCGACGATGGTCTCCCGGTTCACGGCGAGGGTCCAGTTGATAAGCTCCGGGTTGGAGCCTTCCGGGGCGTTCACGTCTCGCCAGAAGTTTCCCGTCCGCCCGCCGTGAAAGACGGTGCGCTTGCCCTCCGGGTGGAACTTGGCGGCGTCCAAGACGGCCTGAACGTCGGCCTTGGAACCCACCCGCGTCACCAACACGCCCTGGCACCCGGAGTTGAGCGCGTGCAGGATGAGGCCCGGGTTGTACGGCGTGCGCAGGATGGTGGTCATGCCGCAAACATCGGCAGCCCTAATGACGTCCTCTATGGAGGTCTCGTCGAACAGGTCGTTTTCGCACACCACGTCAACGTAGTCGAAGCCGAGGGAACCCAGCATCTCGACCAGGTTCGGGTTGGCGTAGGGGACCCCGATGGTAAAGCCGAAGACCGCCTCTCCAGCCCTCATCTTGGCCTTGGTCTTGTTCGGTTTCAGCATGGGGCCAACTCCTCCTGCCGCAGCGTCAAGGGCCTAGTTCCCGTTCATGTCGTAAAGCCTGATGGCGTTGGAACGGGTCACCTTCAGCTTGACCTCCTCGGAGACGCCCTCAAAGTTCTGGTCCACAATCTTGCGGGAGTTGGGGAAGGTGGACGCCCCGTGGGGGTAGTCGCTGGCCCACGCGAAGTTGTCCTCGCCGAAGTAGTCGGTGAGCATGAGGCCAACGGCGTCGTCCATAAAGGTGCCGTAAATCTGGCGCTTGGCGTATTCGCTGGGCGCCATCTTGAGGTCGGTCAGGGTCTTCCAACCCTGTTGGTGATACCAAACGTCGGCCCTGTAGACGTAGTGGGGCATCCAGCCTATGTCGTTCTCTGCGGAGACTATCTTCAAGCCGGGGCAGCGGGCCAGGACGCCGGAGAAGAGTATCTCGGAGATGGACCTCTTCACCTCGTCTATCATGCTCATAACGCTCAGGTAGTGGTTGCTCTTGAACTTGCCAATCTTTTGGGTCTCGGGGCCGTGGCCGGAGTTGACGTGGAGGCTGATGGGCATGTTCAGTTCGGCGGCGGCGGCCCAGAAAGGCTCAAAGGCCGGGTCGCCGTAGCTCTGAGGATCGGGGGGAGAGGTCATGATGACGCCGCCGCGCAGTCCCAACCCGGCGCAGCGCCGCAGCTCGCGAACGCCTTCCTCCACGTCCAGCAGGGGGATGAGTCCCAGCCCCACAAACCGGTTTGGGTCGTAGCTGCAAAACTCGGAGAGCCAGTTGTTGTACCCGCGAAAGAGGGCCGATTGGAGGGCGGCGTCTCTGGTGAAGGCGAACATCCGGAAGCCCTGGGTGGTGTAGATAACCTCCGACTCAATGCCGTCCAACTCCATGTCGGGGACGCGTTCGGCGGGCAGGTAGCCGCCGGGGCGGCAGTCGTCCAGGGTCTCCCCCTCACTCTCGCGGTTCTCCTCAGGGGTGCGGCCGGCGTTGAAGGAGCCGGAAATGCTCTTGGGCTCCATGTCCTCAAAAAACATGTACTCGCCCGGCTTCAGGCCCGGGGGGTTCACCACGTTGCGCGGGGCCCGGTCGCGGAAGGCGGGGTCAACGTAGTCCTGCCACATGGTCCGTGGCTCCACTACGTGGGAGTCGGCTGAAATCAGGTTGTGCTCTGCCATGATGCGTCTCCTTTCCTTGATGGAGGGGTGAATTGTGTGCCTGCTGGTCGTATTCTACCAGAATACGGAAGGCGCGGGGGGAATTTTACGGTTTTGATTGACCGCCGCTTCTCGATTGCAGGTCTTGGCGGCCCGCCCCGGTGGGTTTGAGGAGCAGGGATTTGTTATGCGGTGGGGATACGGCTACAATTGAGTAGGAAGCAAGCGGTGGCGCCATCCAAAGCCCATTCACGATTGTGACGGGGCTATTAAGCGTTGGGAGTCCTTAAGCGCCTCCGCAAGGTTAGTTCCCGCGCTATTGTTGTGATGGGGCTGTAATAGGTAGGTAAGTTAGGAGTTGGGAGAGGTGGCCGAGTGGTTTAAGGCGCCGCTCTCGAAAAGCGGTATACGTTGACGCGTATCGCGGGTTCGAATCCCGCCCTCTCCGCCACCCAGAGGCTTCAGCGAATCTCCCTCCCTTAGCAGCCTGACGCCTTAGGACGCGCGCCGGCCTCCCATCCGTCAATCCCCGCTCTGCCCTCCGTCATTCCCGCGAAGGCGGGAATCCATCCCTTCCCCCTCTCCGGTTGCGCCGGGGCAACCCCCCCTTCCCGTCATTCCCGCCTCCCTCTCCGTCATTCCCGCGCAGGCGGGAATCCATCTTCTCCCCTCTCTTACCACGCCAAGAGGGAAAGGCCGAACGCCACACGCGCCCCCACGGGCGAGGCCGGAGTTCCGGGCGTTGGGGGGATGGATTCCCGCCTGCGCGGGAATGACGGATGGGAGGCGGGAAAGGCGCGGCGGCGTTGACAATCTTCATTGACACTAAATTCTCCTGGGTTGCATACTGTTTAGGGGCGGCGAGGCTCATCTCCTTGAGCCCGGAGAGGTGCTAGAGTGGACGAATAGGCGCGCCTGGAGAGCGCGTAGGCTGGGTGACCGGCCTCGCGGGTTCGAATCCCGCCCTCTCCGCCATCCATAAGACCATTGTAAGGCTACCTTAGCGGCCTGACGCCGTCGGCAAAGCGGCGGCGGCGCTTTTACGCTCTCCTTGGCGGCAGGCTCCGTTGTGGCGGTTTTTGTCGCTGTGCTATGCTAGTTCACCAGACATGAATGACTTGAAGTACTGGGTTGCCTTCAGCCGCGTCCGTCGTCTCGGAACGGTGAGGTTCCGCCTGCTGGAGCGGGGTTTCGGCTCTATGGCCGACGCCTGGCGGGCATCGCCCGGCGAGCTCAAGGCCGCGGGGCTGGACGCCAAGACCGTCACGGCCATCGGAACCACCCGCAAGACCGTCGACCCCGACCAGGAGATGGAGTGGCTGGACAAGGCCGCCGTTTCAGCCTTCCACTGGGGCCACTCGGACTATCCGTCGCTGCTGAAGGAGATACCGGACCCGCCGCCGGTCCTCTACGTCAAGGGCGAACTGCTTCTGAGGGACCAGCGCTCCATAGCGGTGGTGGGAACGCGGAAGGCCACGTCCTACGGGCGGGAGGCGGCCTTGGCCCTATCGTCGGACCTGGCCAAGAGCGGCATAACCATTGTCAGCGGCCTCGCGCGGGGCATCGACACCATCGCCCACCACGCCGCCCTCGACCACGGGGGCCGGACGGTGGCCGTCCTCGCCAGCGGCGTGGACATCATCTATCCGAGGGAGAACGCGCGGCTGGCCCAGGCGATAACGGAGAACGGCGCCCTGATTAGCGAGCATCCCTTGGGCAGAAGGCCCGACGCTCACCACTTCCCACGGCGCAACAGGCTGATGAGCGGGATAACCCTCGGCGCCCTGGTGATAGAGGCGGGGCAGAGCAGCGGCGCCCTGTGGACCGTCCGCCACGCCTTGGAGCAGAACCGGGAGGTGTTTTGCGTCCCCGGCAGCATCTTCTCGCCGGCCAGCCTGGGCGTCAACCAGCTTATCCAGCAGGGGGCAAAGCTGATACTGAGTTGCAGCGACGTTTTGGAGGAGGTTAACCTGAGCTTCATGCCCAATCAGTTGGAAATGACCGTGCAGGCCGACGCGCCCAAGCCGGACAGCGCCGAGTTTGCGCTTCTACAACAGATATCCCACGATCCGGTGCACATCGACGCCATTTGCAGGGGCGCGGAGCTTCCCATGAGCGTCGTGAGCAGCGCCCTGACCCTCATGGAGCTTAAGGGATTGGTGAAGCAGGTGGCGGGAATGCAATACATTCGCACACGAGAGACGGCGGCGGCCTATGCCTCCTAAAACTAGAAAGAAGTCCACTGCAAAGAGGCCCCCCGCGAAGAAGGGGGCGGCCAAGCTGGTGGTCGTGGAGTCTCCGGCCAAGGCGCGGACCATCGCCAAAATCCTGGGGCGGGGATACGAAATCGCCGCCTCCATGGGCCACGTCCGGGACCTTCCCAAGGGCAAGCTGGGCATAGACGTTGAGCGGCAGTTCGAGCCTTCCTACTCCATAATGCGGTCTAAGTCGGCCACGGTGAAGCAGCTTAGGGAGTTGGGCAAGGCGGCCACCTCCATATACCTGGCCACCGACCCGGACCGGGAGGGCGAGGCCATCTCCTGGCACCTGGCCACGGCCTTGGGGTGGGACGAGGAGTCCAAGGACCTGCAACGGGTGGTGTTCCACGAGATTACCGAGAAGGCGATACGAGAGGCCTTCGAGCACACCCGGCCCTTGGACCTGGACTTGGTGAACGCCCAACAGGCCCGGCGCATCCTGGACAGGCTGGTGGGATATGAGTTGAGCCCTCTGCTGTGGAGGAAGATCCAGCGCGGGCTTTCAGCCGGAAGAGTCCAGTCGGTGGCCCTGCGGCAGGTGGTGGACCGCGAGCGCGAGATTACGGCCTTTGTCTCCAAGGAGTATTGGACGCTGGAGGCCAAGCTGGCCAAGGAGTCGGGCAGCTTCACCGCCGCCCTCCACTCGCTGAAGGGCGAACGGAAGAAGATACAGCTTCCCAACGGCGCGCGGGTCCAGGCCATTGAGGGAGACCTCAAAGGCGCGGGCTACCGGGTAGCCGGGGTCAAGACGGATGAGAGGCGGCGGCGTCCCTCTCCCCCCTTCACCACCAGCACCTTGCAGCAGGAGGCTTGGCGCAAGCTGCGCTTCTCGGCCCGGAAGACCATGGCCGTGGCCCAGCAGCTTTACGAGGGCCTTTCGGTGGGGAGCCAAGGCTCCGTGGGACTGATTACCTACATGCGCACGGACTCCACGTCGCTGGCGGCCTCGGCGGTGGCGGAGGCCCGCGGCTACATAACGGAACGGTTCGGGTCGCGATACGCCCCGGCCAAGCCCCGGGTGTACAAGACCAAGTCCAAGGGCGCGCAGGAGGCCCACGAAGCCATACGGCCCACCTCCATACACCGGACGCCGGAATCCCTCAAGAGCCAGGTGAACCGGGAGCAGATGCGGCTCTACGACCTCATCTGGCGCCGGACCCTCGCCTGCCAGATGGCCGACGCCATCTACGACTCCACGTCGGTGGAGGTTGAGGCGTCGTCAACCCGGTCGGACAAGGTCTACGTCTTCAGGGCCACGGGGACGCGGCCCAAGTTCCCGGGGTTCACCAAGCTGTATCTGGAGGGCAAGGATGAGGACTCCAAGGAGGATGGCAGCCCGCTGCCGTCCCTGGCCGCCGGCGACGCCCTGGACTGCCTGGGCATCGCGTCGAAGCAGCATTTCACCCAGCCGCCGCCCCGCTACACGGAGGCCACCCTGGTAAAGCTCCTTGAGGAGAAGGGCATCGGGCGGCCGAGCACCTACGCGCCCATCCTCACCACCCTGACCAACCGGAACTACGTTTTGAAGGAACAGGGTCGGCTGAAGCCCACGGTTCTAGGCTCCCAGGTTAGCGAGATGCTGACCCGGTTCTTCCCCGACGTCATGGACGCGGCCTTCACCGCCAACATGGAGGACTCCTTGGACGAGATAGCCCGCGGGGAGCGGCCCTGGGCGCCGATGCTGGAGGAGTTCTACTTCCCCTTCAAGAAGACCATTGAAGAGGCCCAGGTGAAGATGCCCCGGGTGAAGGTGGAGGAGCCCACCGACGAGGTGTGCGACAAGTGCGAAAGCGCCATGGTCATTAAGACAGGCCGCTTTGGCAGGTTCATGGCCTGCTCCAACTTCCCCGAGTGCCGTAACACCAAGCCCCTGCTCAAAGGGACCGGGGTATCCTGCCCGCGCTGCGGCAGCGAACTGGTGGAGCGGCGGTCGAAGGGGAAGGGCCGGCTGTTCTACGGGTGCTCCAACTATCCCGCCTGCGACTTCCTGGTGGGCCAGAAGCCGGTGTCGGAGCCGTGCCCGGAGTGCGGCGGCCTCATGGTGTCCAAGGGCCGCAGGGTGGAGGCTTGCACCGTTTGCGCCTGGAAGGGCGACCCCGCGGAGCGCGGCCCAACGCCGGTTGAGGCTGAGGTGTAGCGTGTCGCTGCCGGAAGGTCTATTAGACAGATACCGGGAGTATCTGACCGGCGCCAAGGGCCGTTCGGAGAACACCGTAAGGGTCTACCTGGACGACCTCCGCCCCTTTGTGGAGTTCCTGAAGCGGGAGGAGATATCCTGCGACAGCCTGGACCGCAAGTACCTGAGAAAGTACCTGGCCTGGCTGGCAACCTCCGCCCGGGGCAGGGAGGGGGGATACGCCAAGGTGAGCGTGGCCCGGAAGCTGGTGTCCCTGCGGGCCTTCTACCGCTTCCTGCTCCAGGAGGACCTGGTGCAGAGCAACCCCGTCCCCAAGGGTCGGACCTTCCGGGTGAAGGTGGAGAAGCGGCTCCCCGTTTTCCTCGGCAAGGGGGAGGCGGAAAAGTTTGTGGAGGCGCCGGACCCGTCCACCGGACTGGGCCTTCGCGACAGGGCCATCCTGGAACTGCTCTACTCTTCGGGGATGCGGCTCGCGGAGTTGGCCGGCCTGGACGTTTCGGACGTGGACACGAAGGCTAAGGAGGCGCGGGTCTGGGGCAAAGGCTCCAAAGAGCGGGTGGTCCTCCTGGGCGGCCCGGCGGTCACGGCCCTGGAGGAGTACCTCTCGTCGGCGAGGCCCTCGCTGGCCGGGGAAAGGCCCACCACCGCGCTGTTCCTGAACCGGTACGGAAACCGGCTATCCCGGCGCAGCATCGAGAAGGCCGTGAAGCGGTACGCCCTCGAGTCGGCCGTCAACCCCGGTTCCCACACCCACACCCTGCGGCACACCTTCGCCACCCACATGCTGGAGGGCGGCGCCGACCTGCGGGTGGTGCAGGAGCTTCTGGGCCACTCCAGCCCGGCGACCACCCAGATCTACACCCACGTGACCCAGAACCAGGCGCGCAAGGTCTATCTGAACACCCACCCCGGGGCCAGGGAGCCTCAGGAACGGCCTAAAGAGGAATGACAACCTTTCTGGTGGTGAACGGCCCCAACCTGGACATGCTGGGGAAGCGGGACCCGGCCCACTACGGGACCATGACCTTGGCGGCCTTAGAGGAGCGGGTCCGGAGCCGCGCCCATGAGCTTGGGGTAGACGTCATCTTCCACCAGTCCAACGACGAGGCGTCCCTGATAAACTTCATCAATGGCAATAGCCCCCAAGCCGGTGGTATCATAATCAACCCTGCGGGTCTAACCACGGTGGGCTATCCCCTGCTTGACGCCTGCATAGACTCCGGGGTTCCCGTGGTGGAAACGCACCTGAGCAACATCTACGGGCGGGAGGAGTGGCGCGCCCGTTCCATATTCTCGCGCATGGTCACGGCAACCATCGCGGGGATGCGGTGGATGGGATACGTCGCCGCCTTGGAATATCTGGCGGCCCTCGCCAAGAAGGAGGTCTAGGTTATGAGCAATCGCTTAACGCGCCTGAGGAAGACCCTTGAGGAAAAGAAGCTGGACGCCATCCTGGTGTCCACCCCGGAGAACCGGCAGTACCTGTCGGGGTTCGTTGGGACGGCGGGAAATCTGCTGATATCACAGGATGAGGCCCTTCTGGCCACCGACTTCCGGTACGTGGAGCAGGCCGCAGCCCAGGCCCCCGACTTCCAGGTGGTCCAAGTGGGAAGCGCGTCGTGGCTGACGGAGCAGTTGCAGCGCATGGGGGTGAAGCGGGTGGGCTTTGAAGCGGGGCACATGACGGTGAGCGCCTACCGGCGAATCGTCGCCGCCATCCGCGAGCTTCCCGCCGGCGAGCGTCCGACCCTGGCCGCCGCCACCGACCTGGTGGAGGGCCTGCGAGCGGTCAAAGACCCGGATGAGATTGTCCTCCTTCAGAGGGTCATCGATATATCGGACAAGGCCATGGAAGCGGTGACGCCGACTATACAGCCCGGCGAGACGGAGCGGCAGATAGCCTGGCGAATGGAGAAGACCATGCGGGAACTCGGCGCCGACTCCCTGAGCTTCGACACCATCGTAGCGGCCGGGCCCAACGGGGCCATGCCCCACCATCGCGCATCGGAGCGGCCGGTGGAGGCGGGAGAACCCATCGTCATCGACATGGGGGCCAAGCTGGCCGGCTATTGCAGCGACATCACCCGCACCATCTGCATCGGCGAGCCGGACGAGACCTTCCAAAAGATATACAACCTGGTTCTGGGGGCGCAGCTTACCGCCATCGCCACCATCAAGCCCAAGCTGAGCGGGGAGGAGGGGGACCGGCTGGCCCGGGAGGCCCTGGATAACGCGGGCTACGGCGACAAGTTCGGACACAGCCTCGGCCACGGCATAGGACTGGCCGTCCACGAGCACCCTCACGTGGGGCCCAAGTCCCCCCACACCCTGGAGGAGGGCATGATCTTCAGCGTAGAGCCGGGGATATACCTCAGCGGCTGGGGCGGGGTGCGAATTGAAGACCTGGTGGTCCTTGAGGGCGACGGCGCCAGACCCCTGAGCAAGGCGAACAAATAGGCCGGGAGGAGCGCGCGCATGGCTACCCTCAACTTTGGAGACCTGCGGAAGGGCCTGACCATTGAGATCGACGGCCAGCCCCACGAGGTGATGGACTACACCAGGCACAAGATGCAGCAGCGGGCCCCCGTGACCCGCGTTAGGGTGAAGAACCTGCTGAGCGGCAGCGTGACGGAGAAGACCTTTCAGGCCTACGAGACCACCTTCACCCCTGCCGACGTTAGCTCCAGGACCAGCCAGTATCTCTACACCGACGGCGAGTTCTTTCACTTTATGGACATGGAGACCTACGACCAGTACCAGGTCACCGGCGAGCAGATCGGCGACAGCATCAACTACCTGAAGGAGGAGGTGACCCTGGACATCTCCTTCTATAATGGGGCCATCATCGGCCTGAAGCTGCCGACCTTCGTTGAGCTCACGGTTACGGAGAGCCCGCCGGGGCTGAAGGGCGACACCGCCCAGGGCGGCACGAAACCCGCCACCCTGGAAACGGGCCACACCCTCAACGTTCCCCTGTTCATACACGAGGGGGAGGTCATCAAGGTCGACACGCGCAACGGGCAGTACGTAGAGCGTGTGACCTAAATGGCGGCGGCCAAGGTCCACACCGTTTCCCAGGTGGCCCGCTACCTCAAGGGACTTCTGGCTCAGGACCCGATGCTGGCCGAGCTTTGGGTGGAAGGCGAGGTCTCCAACCTGCGCGTGTCCCAGACGGGCCACGCCTACTTCACCCTCAAGGACCGGCAGAGCCAGCTCCGTTGCGTAATGTTCAACCGCTCGGCGGGAAAGGACCTGCTGGGCGACGGCGCGGCGGTCACCGCCCACGGCAGGATGTCCTTCTACGACGCCAGGGGGAGCCTGGACCTGGTCGCCGACCTGGTGGTGGCCGAGGGCGTCGGCCCCCTGGCCCTGGAGTACGAAAGGCTGAAGGCCGCCCTGGAAGGCGAGGGCCTCTTCGACCCCTCTCGCAAGCGACCGCTGCCCCGGTTTCCCAAGACCGTCGGCCTGGTGACCTCCCCCACGGGGGCCGTCATCCACGACATCGAGCGCGTCCTGAGCCGCCGGTATCCCCTGGTGGAGGTCCTGCTGGCCCCCAGCTTAGTCCAGGGGCCGGGGGCCGCCGCCGGCCTTCAAAGGGCCATGCGCGCCCTCATTGAGGATGGGCGGTCGGAGCTTATAATCCTGGCACGGGGCGGCGGCTCCCTGGAGGAGCTTTGGCCCTTCAACGAGGAGCCGGTGGCCCGGGCAATATACGCCAGCCCCATCCCCGTGGTGAGCGCCGTGGGCCACGAGACCGACTACACCATAGCCGACTTCGTGGCCGACGTGCGGTGTCCCACCCCGTCGGTGGCGGCGGAGATGGTGGCCCCGGACAAGGCCGCCCTCCGGGGAGAGGTCGCGTCCCTCTGCCACAGGCTAAGCTGGCGTCTCTCCGCCATGAGCGCGGAGAAGCGGGGCCAACTTTCCAACCTGGCGGAGCGGCTTCAGCGCGGCGCGCCGGACACCGCCGGACTGCGGCGCCGGGTAGACGACGCCCTCCAGCGGGCCGCCGTCTCAACCACGGGATACGCCACGCTGAGACGCGAGCGGCTGCGGGCCGCCGGGATGCGTCTCAAGGCCCTGGACCCGGGGGCCACCCTGCGGCGGGGCTACGCCGTGGTGCAGAGGGAGTCGACGAAAGAGGTCGTTTCGCGGCGGGGGCAGGTCGGAGCAAAGGAACCGCTCAGGGTGACGGTGAGCGATGGGGCCTTCACCGTCGTGGCGGGAGGCAAGCCTCCACGGAAGCGGCCAAAGAAGGAGCCGGTAGGCCCCGCCGTCAGGCTGTTCCCCTGAGGCCGGCGCGCTGATGACGACACCCTTCCAAAACCCTCCAAACGGCCCAACGCTACTGGCGCGCATGGGTTCCAGCCAACTAGTATCTGACGGCCTTGGGGTTCTCCTTTGCGTGGGAACACCGACGGCCCGGTGGCGGCGATGACACAGAAGGAACGCCGCGACGCGGCGCCGGAGATGTCATTCGAAGAGGCCTTCCGCAGGCTGGAGGAGACGGCTCAGGCCCTGGAGGAGGGGAACCTGACCCTGGATGAGGCCGCCCGCCTCTACGAGGAGGGGATGAACGTGGCCAAGCTCTGCAACCGCCTGCTCAGCGCCACGGAGGTCAGGATAACGCGGCTGAAGAACGCCTACCTGGAGGAGACGGGGGACGCCTTTCTCAACGACGATGGCCTTGATGACGAGGACGGCCTTGCTTAGAGCCGACCTTCACGCCCACACCAACTACTCCCACGACTCGCTGGCCACCTTCCAGTCCATTATTGACCGGTGTCTCAAGACCGGCGTCAACTGCTTGGCCGTCACCGACCACAACACCATTGAAGGCGCGTTGGAGTTCCAAAAAATAGCCCCGTTCAAGGTCATCGTGGGCGAGGAGGTCAAGTCCACCGAGGGAGACGTCATCGGCCTGTTCCTGAAGGAAACCGTGCCCAAGGGCCTTACCCCCCCGGAAACGGCGCGGGCCATCAGGAAGCAGGGCGGGTTGGTGATGATGCCCCATCCCTTCGACAGGGTGCGGCCCTCGGCGGTGGGACAGGAGGCCTTTGAGGAGGCGGCGCAGTTGGTGGACGTTATGGAGACCTTCAACGCCCGGAACCTCTTTCAGCGGGATGACGACAGGGCGGCGACGGCGGCCAGGCGCCACGGGCTGCTGTACGCCGTGGCCAGCGACGCCCACACCGCCAACGAACTGGGCCGCACCTATAACGAGATGCCAGACTTTGACGACACGCCCCAAGGGTTCATGGACGCACTGTCACAAGCGACGCTGGTGACCAGGCGCGCCAGGATAGTTCACCGGTTCGCCCCGGCCTACGCCAAGCTGCGGCGGGCCGTGGGCAGGCGATGAGGTCGCCGTGGCATCCCTCCAGCTAGGGATACTCGCCTCCCACAACGGAACCCTCCTCCAGGCCATCATAGACGCCTGCGCGGAGGGCCGCCTAGACGCCGGATGCCGCGTCGTCATCTGCAACAACTCCGGGGCGAGGGCCATGCGCCGCGCCAGGGCCGCCGGGATTCCAACGCTGCATCTGAGCGGGCAGACCCATCCATCGCCCCAAGAGTTGGACGCGGCCATTCGAGATGCCCTGGAGCAGCACGGGGTGAATCTGGTGGTCCTGGCCGGATATCTGAAGCGGATGGGGCCGGCCACGTTGGAACGGTTCAAGGGCAGGGTCTTGAGTATGCACCCCAGCCTGCTGCCGAAGTTCGGGGGCCGCGGGATGTACGGCGACAGGGTGCACGCGGCGGTCCTGGCGGCCGGCGACAGGGAGACGGGCGTAACCATTCACCACGTGGTCCACGAGTACGACGCCGGCGCGGTGGTGGCCCAAGCTAGGGTCCCAGCCCTGGCCAACGACACGGTGGAGTCGCTGAGGGAGCGGGTGCGAACGCGGGAGGGCGCGTTCTACGTGGAGACCCTCCAAGCGATAGCCGAGGGCAGAATCAGCCTGGCGGCGTGACCCTGACGAGGCGCGGGGCGTGTGTGGAAGCCAGGGAGCGGGATGGGGGATAATCTACGCGTATAATGGACAGTGTCGCGCATTCATGCAACACTTGCAGCGACTGCGAGTCTTACTTGAGACGGGACGTTAGTTAAGTGGCCACCATACGCAACACTCTCTACTACGGCGACAACTTGGAGATACTGCGGGAACACGTGCCCGACGCATCGGTTGACCTTGTGTATCTTGACCCGCCTTTCAACTCCAACGCCAACTACAACGTGCTGTTCAAGGAGAAGTCGGGCGAGGAGTCGCCGGCCCAGATAAAGGCCTTCACCGACACGTGGGAGTGGACCCTTGAATCCCAGCGGGTCTACGAGCAGGAGATTATCCGAAACCCGGCCGTTCCGCCATCGGTGAAGGACGTGATAATCGCCTTCCGGCAGTTCATCGGCTCCAACGCTATGATGGCCTATCTGGTGATGATGGCCCCGCGGCTGGTGGAACTGTGGCGGGTTCTCAAGCCAACCGGCTCCATCTACCTGCACTGCGACCCCACAGCGGGGCACTACCTGAAGCTGTTGATGGACGCCGTGTTCGGGGCCACAAACTATAGGAACGAGATTGTTTGGCGGCGGACCGGTTCCCACGGAGGGGCCAAGCGTTGGGGGCGAATACACGACACGATTCTGTTCTATTCCAAGTCCGACTCGTATGAGTGGAATCAGGCATATCAGGACTACGACGCCGCATACGTTGAAGATCACTATCGTTTTGAAGATGAGAAGGGACGCTATCAGTTGGTTACTCTAACGGGCGCCGGCGTTAGATCAGGCGACTCCGGTAGGCCGTGGCGCGGCGTTAATCCAACCAATGCGAATAGGCACTGGGCGGTCCCGCTGGCCGCTCTACGGGCTGCGTTTCCGGATATCGACGTAACCCTTCTTTCCACTCAGGAAAAACTTGACCTTCTGGACCAAGCCGGGCTTGTCTACTGGCCTGAGCATGGGACGATTCCCCGTCAAAAGAGATATTTGAGTGAGGGTTCTGGCGTTCAAATCCAGGATGTCATTAACGACATACGGCCCATTGGTTCACAAGCCAAGGAGCGCCTGGGCTACCCCACTCAGAAGCCTCAGACCCTGCTGGAGCGCGTCATTCAGACCTCCTCCAACGAGGGCGGCGTTGTGCTGGACCCGTTCTGTGGATGCGGCACCGCCGTGGCCGCCGCCGAGAAGCTGAAGCGCCGGTGGATAGGCATCGACGTTACCCACTTGGCGGTGGCCCTGATGAAGAACCGGCTCAAGACCGGCTTTGAGTTGGTTCCCGGTAGAGACTACCGGGTGGTGGGGGAGCCTGTGGACGTGGGGAGCGCCCGCGCCCTAGCGGAACAGGACAGATACCAGTTCCAGTTCTGGGCCATGTCGCTGCTGGAGGCCTTCCCTAGGGAGGGATCTAAGAAGGGAGCGGACCAGGGCATTGACGGCGTAATCTACTTCATTGACGGCCCTCGACGCTCCACCCGGAAGGCCATCGTGCAGGTCAAGAGCGGCCGGGTGTCGTCGCCGCACATCCGGGACCTGGCCGGGACGGTGGAACGGGAGAAGGCGGCTATGGGGCTGTTCATCACCCTAGAGGAACCCACAAGGGCCATGCGCTTGGAGGCGGCCAACTCAGGATTTTACCACTCCAAGGTGTGGCAGCGAGACTTTCCCAAGATACAGATACGCACTGTTGAGGACCTGCTGAAGGGTCAGGGCTTCCAACTGCCGTCCTACTCGTCCATGTACCGGGCGGCGGAGAAGATGACGGGTGGCGAGGACCTACAGGGAGACATGTTTGGCTGAGGCGGCTGGAGCGCGGCGCGAGGGCTTTTCCAACCCAACATCCTTCCTCTCCCCTGGCCGGGGGCTGGGATGAGGCGGCGGCGGGAGCGGGTTAGCCCAGGATTTCGTCTATGATGCCGTAGGCCAGGGCCTGCTCCGGCGTGAGGTAGTAGTCCCGGTCGGTGTCACGCGCTATCTTGTCGTAGTCTTGGCCGGTGTTTTCGGACAGGATAGTCCTAATCTTGTCCTGCACCCTGAGTATCTCCCTGGCGGCGATTTCCACGTCGCTGGCCTGGCCCTGAGCGCCGCCGATGGGCTGGTGCATGTGAATGGTGGAGTTGGGCAGGGCGTACCGCTTCCCCTTTGCGCCCGCCGTGAGAAGGACGGTGCCCATGCTGGCGGTCATGCCCACGCTGATGGTTGAGACGTCGCACTTTATGAGGCGCATGGTGTCGTGAATGGCCAGGCCGGCGGTGATGACGCCGCCCGGGCTGTTGATATAGAGGCTAACGTCCTTGTCCGGGTCCTCCCGCTCTAGGAAGAGGAGCTGCGCGATGATGAGGTTGGCGGTCTGGTCCACGATGGGCGTTCCCAAAAAGATGATGCGCTCTCTCAGCAAGAGGGAGTAGATGTCGAAGGCCCGCTCGCCGCGGGGGCCGGTTTCCACCACCATGGGTATGATGTTTTCAGGGTTGGTTATCACTCTCGGTTCCTCCTAGATGGGGTTCTCCGTTGGGGTCTTGGCCGGCTGAGTCCGCCGCGTCCGCGTCTTTTTCTTGTCCTTGGACGATGCTGGCCAGCCGTTCCAGCGTTCTCCTGGTCATAAGGGTGGAGCGCACGGAGCCTCTGAACCTGTCTGAGGCCAGAGTCTCACGCGTCGACTTGTCGACGGCGCCGGAGTTGGCCAACATCGCGTCAATCTCGGCGTCCACGTCCTCCGGGGTGACGGCTATGTCCTGCTCCTCGGCCAGCTTGTTGAGGGTGAAGGAACGGATGAGGCTCTGCCGCGTTTCCGGCCTCATCTCCTCCTTAAGCTCCTCCTCCGACTTGCCGACCTGCCGCAGATACTCCTCCATCTCCATGCGCCGGGACTGGAGGGCATGGGTCCTCTCGTGCCAGATGTTGTCAAGCTGACGCTCCACCAGCATGTCCGGGAACTCCACCTCGGCGCCGGCCATGAGCTGGTCAAGGGCCTTTTCACGGAGATCCTGGTCGGCCTCCCTCTCTGCGGTGGCCGTCAGGTTCTCCATGATGGACTCTCGCAGGGCTTCCAGGGTGTCGAAGCCATCGCCGACGCCCTTGGCGAACTCGTCGTCCAGGTCGGGGAGAATCCTCTCCTTGACCTCGTGGACAAGGACCTGAAATCTGCACTCCTTGCCTGCAATGCTAGGGTCGCCGTAGTCGTCGGGGGCCTTGAGGGTGAAGGTCTTGGATTCCTGCTTGGCGGCGCCTTCCAGCATTACTGAGAAGCCGGGCAGGGGCACACTGTTATCAATAGCGGGCAGATACTCGACGGCCTTCTCGTCGAGCAGCGGGCGGCCCTCCACGGTTCCGACCACGTCGATGGTGACCTGGTCGCCGAACCGGATGGGGCGGTCCGCCGGCTCCCACGGGGCGGATTCTACTTGCAGACGCTCTAACACCTGCTCCACCTGCTCGTCGCCAACGAAGACGGGGGCGCGGGCGATGCGGATGCTCCGGTAGTCGCCGAGGGAGACCTGGGGTTCCAGGGGAATGACGGCCTTGATGGACAGGGGGTCAAAGGCGGTGACGTTCACGTCGGGCTGGGCGAAGGGCTGGAGGCTTTCCTCCTTCACGGCCTGGTCCACGGAGCCGGACACCGCCCGCTCTAGGGCCTCGCTCAGGAGGCGCTCGCGGCCCACGACGCTTTCTAAGACGGCCCTGGGGGCCTTGCCCATGCGAAAGCCCTGAACGCGTATCTTGTTGACCAGCCGACGATAGGCCCAGTCTAGATAGGGTTCTACGTCGTCGTCATCCAACTGGATGCTGAGGATTACCTCTGTTGGAAGGGTCTCCTCGCGGGTGATTTTCAAATACTTCTCTTCCCCAATTCCCTAACGGATTACTGATTATAGCACAAGCGACGCGCCACATGGTGAAGGCGCGGGGTCAGCGCGGCCCGTTTGTTTGGAAGGGCGTTGGTCGCCTCCCTTCCGTCATTCCCGCGCCGGAGCTCCCGCGCCTCGGCCCGCCTCGCCACCCATTCGCCATTCCCGCTCCCTCCTATCCGTCATTCCCGCGTAGGCGGGAATCCATCCCCTCCCCGATTCTCTTACGCCAAGGAACGGTGCGAATCCCGGCGACCATGCCCCTCTACACTTTCCCGGCGGTTGGGGAGAGAAGCCCCTACGGGTGGCCTTGGAGTTCGGGACGCTGGTCCTGCCATGTAGGCTTCCTGGATTCCCGCCTGCGCGGGAATGACGAGAAGTGGGGGCGCGAGGATGACGGATAGCGGGGGGCGGGATGACGGTGGGGTGCGTGGGGCAGACCCCGGCTCCCCGCCGGGGTTCGGGGCGCTGGTCGCGCTATGTGGCCTTCCTGGATTCCCGCCTGCGCGGGAATGACGAGAAAGGGGGCACGGGGATGACGGCGGCGGGGACGCCGTGGTTCGGGGCGCTGGTCGTGCTATGCGGCCTTCCTGGATTCCCGCCTACGCGGGAATGACGGAAAGGGGGCGCGGGATGACGGTGGGTTGCACGGGGCAGGCCATGGTGGGGACGCGGGAACGGCGAGAGCACACCTAACAGAACTCATTAAGAAGGGGATGGATTCCCGCCTGCGCGGGAATGACGGACAGGGGGGCGCGGGGCAGGCGGCAGGCGGGCAGGAGGCGGGCAGACGGCGGGCAGGAGGCGGGGGCGCGGGGTTAGGGGCGCAGCAGCCGCAGGCCAAGCTCCTTTAGGTGGCTGTCGTCCACGGGGGAGGGGGCGCCGAACAGCATGTCCACGGCGCTTTGGGTCTTCGGGAAGGCCATAACCTCCCGGATGCTGGCGGCGTTGGCAAGGAGCATCATAAGCCGGTCTAGGCCCATGGCGATGCCGCCGTGAGGCGGGGCCCCGTAGTCCAAGGCGTTCAGCAGCTGGCCGAACTGGGACTGCATCGCCTCCTGCGAATGGCCCATGAGGGAGAGGATCTTCTCCTGAGTCTCGCGTTTGTGGTTCCGGACGCTCCCGCCGCCCACCTCGTACCCGTTGCATACCATGTCGTACTGCTTGGCGATGGCCTTTCCCGGCTCGGTGTCGAGGAGGCCGGCGTCTCCGTCCTTGGGGGAAGAGAAGGGGTTGTGGGGCGCGTCCCACCGCCCCTCATCCGGCTTCCACTCCAAGAGAGGAAAGTTGACTATCCAGGCAAAGGCCAAAACGTTAGGGTCGGCCAGGTCCAGCCGCTCCGCCATGAGGTTCCGGAGGTGGCTGAGGGCGTTGTTCACCTCGGCGCCGGGGCCGGCCACGATGAGCATCAGGTCGCCCGGCGAGGCGCCCATGGCCGCGGCCATTGCCTTGACCTCCTCTATGTCCAGGCGCCGGGCCGCCGATGAGCGGATGCTTTCCATGGTCAGCGAGGCCAGGTCCGGCGGCCCTTCCTCCAGGGCGATGGCCACCAACCCCTTGGCGCCCCTGGAGCGGACGTATGCCGTCAGTTGGTCCAGCTGCCGCCGGGAGTAGCCGGCGCAGCCCGGGGCGGCAAAGCCCTTGATGAGGCCGCCGGCCTCGGCGGCGGAGCGAAAGACCTGGAACCCGCTCTCAGCCTCCATCGCGGTTAGGTCGGCCAACTCCATGCCGAATCGCAGGTCAGGCTTATCGGTCCCGTACCTGCTCATGGCTTCCAGGTAGTCCAGGCGGGGAAAGGGCTTCACCAGGGACTTCTCGGGGGCTAGGGCCTCCACAATCCGAACGTAGAGGTCCTCAATGAGTCCAAGGATATCCTCCTCATCGACAAAGCTCATCTCCAAGTCGAGTTGGGTGAACTCCGGCTGGCGGTCGGCGCGCAGGTCTTCGTCGCGGAAGCACCGGGCTATCTGAAAATACTTCTCGAAGCCGGAGACCATCAGGAGCTGCTTCAACTGCTGTGGCGACTGGGGCAGGGCGTAGAAGCTGCCGTGCTGGAGGCGGCTGGGCACCAGGTAGTCGCGGGCGCCCTCCGGGGTGCTCTTGATGAGTATGGGGGTCTCAATTTCGGCAAAGCCGCGCTCGTCTAGGTAGTCCCGGATGAACTTGATGACCTTGTGTCGCAGCAGGATGTTGCGCTGCATTGGCCCTCGTCGCAGGTCAAGGTAGCGGTGGGAAAGGCGCAGGCCCTCATCCACCGCCTGGTCGTCGCTGACGTCGAAGGGAGGGGTCTTGGAAGGGTTGAGGGTGTCCACCTGGGACGCGTGGAGTTCCACGGCGCCGGTGGCCAGGCGGGGATTTTCGGTTCCCGGTGGCCGCTTCTCAACCCGCCCCGTGACCTTGACCACCCACTCGGCCCGGAACTGCTCCGCGGCGGCGTGGGCCTCCGGGGCAAGGTTGGGGTTGAAGACGACCTGGGCAACGCCGGAGCGGTCCCTGAGGTCGATGAAGATGAGGCCGCCGTGGTCGCGGCGCCGGTGGACCCAACCCGCCAAGGTTACGTCGTCCCCAATGAGTTCCGGGTTTAGGGCGCTGCAAGGGGTCCTGTCGCGCAAGCTCGCCTCCGAGATGGTTGTTGGCAATGGGGCCTGTGAAGTGACGCCGGCGCCCGGGGAAGGGTTTGCCAGAGGCGCAATTATAGACCAGGATGGCGGCCCTTTCAATGAAGGGTTGCGCGGCGTCTCTATGGCTTGGGGGATGGGGATGGTGGGATGGATTCCCGCCTGCGCGGAAATGACGAAAGGGGCGGCGGGTTAGAAGGCGAGGGTGATGAGCCTTCCCGCCAGGTAGTTGACGGGCGACCGGTATGGGCGGGAGAGGGGCGCGAGGACGGCTATCAGGGGTTTCAGATACCAGTGTATGGCGTTCTTGGAGCCGTAGAGGATGGCCGTTTGGCCCAGACCTCGATGGCCGGTGAGGTCGCGCATGTCACTCACGATGTCCCGTATCAGTCCCTTGAGGGGGAAGTTGAACTTTTGTGACCAGATGGGGGCCTTGGGCTGCCAGTCGGGGGCCATGTGGTGTCCCGGCATGAGGAACTCCGCAGCGGCGCGCACCACTTCCCCCCGCCTCTCCGGGGAGCGGTTCAGCGTGGTTCTGACCCCGGCTAGGTAGATGTGGCGATGGAAGTTTTCCTGCTTGGATATGTCCAACAGTATCTTCACCATCACCGGGTCGGCGGGGTTTTCATCGGTGGCCTGTGCGAGGAGGTAGGAGTGCATGGACTCGTAGAAGCGCCAGGTGATGAGCTCTTGGAGCCAGCCGTAGGTGGCGGCCTGTAGCTCGGTGTAGCCGGCCCCGTGCTCAAAACCCCGGTCGATAACGCGGTCAATCTCCGAGTCGAGGAACTCCTTTTGATAGGCGCCGGAGCGGATGAGGTACTCCTTGAAGGGGACGTGGTGCATACCCTCCTCGGGCAGCCAGGTCTGGGTGATGAAGCGGCGCAGCCACGGGGCGTTGCTGCGGTCGGCGGCGGCCAGGATGTGGGCGGCGGGGGCCGCGGGGTTGGCCTCCACCAGGGTCACGAAGCCCACGGCCTCCAGGAAGTCGCGGTCAACGGATTCGGGTCTAATGAGGTCCCAATCGTAGTCGCCGGCGGACATGGGCCTGCGGTGGGGGAGATACCGGTCCAAGAGGGCCTGCATCTCGTCGTTTACCAGGCTGGCGGCTGTGGCGTTGGCGCTTTTCATTGTCATGGCGGTCATGGCGTCCAAAGGGTTAAGCTAAAATGGTACACTCATACGGCGGGTTTAGACAATACGCCGAGCCTTTTTGGGGGGAAATACGGGTTCCGTTTCGCGCGGGAACGCCGGGCTACGGGCTAGTCCAAGGGCGTGATGGAGGTTGACTTCAGTATGAGCCACACGCTACCTCCCACTTCCAGATTCAGGTTTTCCAGAGCGTCGGGGGTGATTTCCACCAGCCAGCGCTCATGCAGCCGCGCCTGCGCCAAGACCCGGTTTCCCAGGAACTGAATCTCCTCCACGCGGGCCTCCAACACGTTGCGGGCGCTGATGTTCTCCGGCCTCTGAGAGGCCAGGATGACGTCGGAGGCCTTGATTGCCACGGATATCATCTCGCCCGCCGGGTGGTCGAGGAGGGACAGGGCAAGAACCGTATCGCCAAGGGCTGCCAGGGTTATCCCAACGGAGGGCCTGTGCTCCAAAACGGTGACGTCAAACAGGTTCTCCAGGGATCCCGCGGTCAGAAGGGGCGCGGCCAGGGGCTGGGCCAAGGCCTTGCGGGGATGGTCAAAGGCTATCTGCCGGCCCCGGTCTAGGACTAGGACGTGGTGGGCAAGGGCCAGGACTTCTGACATGGAATGAGAGACGTAGACCATGGGGATGGACAGCCGGCGGTGGACGGCCTTGAGGTAGCGGAGGATGCGTCCCTTTATGCCCACGTGGAGGGAGGCCAACGGCTCGTCGAGGAGCAGGAGGTCGGGCGAGGTGGCCAGCGCGCGGGCCAGGACCACCCGCTGCCGCTCTCCCGCCGAGAGGCTGCCGGGCCTGCGGTCCATCAGCGGGCCGAGTTCCAACAGGTCAACCAGACGGGCGGGGTCAATTCTGCGTAACCGCGACTCCGTTAGCCGGTAGCCGTAGAGGATGTTTTCCTGAACGGTCATGTGGGGAAAGAGCAGGCTTTCTTGGAACATGTAGCCAATGCGCCGCCGCTCCGGGGGCAGGTTCAGCTTTTGGCCGGTGGAAAAGAGAGTCCGGCCGTTGAGGATGACGTGGCCGTCATCAGGGGCCACCAGTCCCGCCACGGAGTTCAAGAGGGTTGTCTTCCCGCTGCCGGACGGCCCGAATACGGCGACGATTCCCGGAGGGAAGGCCGCGGAGACCGACAGCCGGAAGTCCGGGTAGCTCTTGCGCAGGTTCAGTTCGAGGACGTGGCCCACGGGTGTCTCAGCAGTCCCCTGCGCCGCGCAAGAAAGTGGTGCGCGGTTAGGGTCAGAAGGGCTAGAACTAGGGATACGGCTACCAGGCGCAGGGCCGCCGAGTCGTCGCCGGCCTGTAGGTCGGTGAATATGGCCAGGGGCAGGGTTTGGGTCTGGCCGGGGATGTTTCCGGCGACGACGATGGTCGCGCCGAACTCGCCGAGTCCCCGCGCAAAGCCCAGCAGAGCGGCGGCGAGAATCCCACGGTACGCCAAGGGCAGGGTGACGGTGGCAAGGGCGCGCAGCGGGCCGGCTCCCAGGCTCCGGGCGGCCTGTTCCAACCTTGGGTCTACGCCCGCTATGGCCACCTCTATGGCGCGCACCATGAGGGGCAGGGAAACCAGTCCCGCCGCCAGCCCCGCCGCCAGCCAGGTGAACACCAAGTCTACGCCAAAGGCCCGGTGGAGGAGGGCGCCGGCCGGCCCGCCTCTGCTGAGCAGCAGAAGCATGAAGTACCCGGTGATGACGGGCGGGAGGATGAGGGGAAGGGAGACCAGCGTGTCGAGGACCACCTTGCCTCTGAACGATGACTTGACCAGTATCCAGGCGATGGACAGGGCCAAGGGCAGCCCCAAGAGGGTTCCCAGGGTGGCGGCTTGTAGGGATAGGCGCAGGGCCTGTAGCTCACCGGATGAGAGCACGCTGTGCCTTTGGGTTGGAAGGGGTGGGCGGGTTTTCGCGATGCCGTGTCATTTCTCAAGGCCTGTGCGCAGTATACAGCATGGGGCTTCAGGGTCGGGAGGATTCCGGCGTCCCGAAGCCGCCGGCCCGGAAATGGGCCTGTGCGGCCTCCTGTTGAAGGAAGGCGAGGAACCGGAGGGCGGCCTCCCGGCGGGGTGAGTCTTTGAGAACGGCCGCGGGGTAGACGATGGGCGCGTGGGAGCCGGCGGGGATCTCGTGGGCTATGCGCGCCCCGTCGCTGTGAAGGGCGTCGGTGACGTAGACGACGCCCGCGTCAACGGAGCGGGACTCCACGTAGGCCAGGGCCGCGCGGGCGTCGCCTCCAAATACTAGCTTGGGCTGAATGGCGTCCCAGAGGCCCAGGGCGCGCAGGGCCTCTTCAGCGTAGCGTCCGGCAGGGGATAGGCTGGGGTCCGCTATAACGACGCGTTGACTCCCGGCTAAGGTCTCGCTGAGACTGCCGCCCCGGTCTTCCGCCCCGGTGGGAACTACCACTGCCAGCCGATTGGTGAGGAGGGCAGTCCGAGAGCCTGGCGCCAGGAGGCCGGCCCGTTCCAGCGCGTCCATGGGGCCGGCGCCGGCGGAGATGAACAGGTCTCCCGGTGAGCCCCGCCGCAGCTGCTGGGAGAGGGCGACGGAGCCGCCAAGGTTGAAGCTGACCCGCGCGCCGCCCTCGGATTCGTAGTCGCGGCCCAGGGCGGTCAAGGCGTCGCGAAGGCTGGCCGCGGCGAACGCCAGAACCCCTCTATCGCCGCCGCAGGCCGATGCGCTGATGAGGGGCAGCAGGGCGGCGGCCAGGAGCGCCAGGGTTGGCAGTTTTTTGCGGTTCACCATGAGGGTTTCTGGGTTGGATTATAGTGTCAGGAGGCGCAAAGGGCGACTGTAAGTCGATGTTGCTGGTGGAGCGTTGGATTGAAGGATAGAAGCTGAAACTGTGGATAGCTGAAGACAGCAGTTCATCCATGTTAACGTTTTTGTCGGAGTGCGGACGCAAGTTGGAATGATAAGTTGGACCAAAAGTGGTCAAATAACGTGTCAAATAATCTGTCACATTATTGACTATAGTAGGGCGTTATACTAGTATATTAGGCATAAGATATACGTAAATTAGCGGTCAAACAGTATGCCTAATAACCGGTCAAAGAGAGGAGCAATATGGATGCCCAAACCTTTTGGGATAGATTCAGCTTCGACTACCACCTTGATCATTCCGATCTTCGAACTTCCCTTAATTCCTTTATTGACATTGAGGCCCATAGAAAGACCGCTACAAATCTCATACTAGCGCCGGAATGGCGGAAACAGTTGGATAAACTAAACATGGTTAGGGCGATTCATGGCACCACGGCCATTGAGGGAAACCCTCTCTCAGAGGCCGAAGTCTCCTATCAGATAGACGCTATATCTAGGGAAGAAAATACGCCGCTGCCGAGGCTGTCGAGGGAGCAGGCGCAAATAAGGAATGCGGCTCGGGCGCAAAAATGGGTTGCTCAACGGTTTGCTCAAGGGAACTCTTCATTTGCTCTTGATGACCTTCTCTCCATGCACAGAATGATTACGCAAGGCTCTGACGAACACAACAACGTTCCCGGGGCCTTTCGTTCCAACGAGGTGAACGTAGGTTCAACGGAGCTTGGCGGCATACACCGCGGCGCGCCTCACCTCACCCTGAACCATCGGATGGAGGAGTTCATTTCCTTTGTGAACTCAAGGAGGATGCGGAGTGAACATCCGGTAATTCAAGCTCTTCTAGCCCACTTCTTTCTAGTGACCATCCATCCATTCGGAGACGGAAACGGGAGGGTGTCCAGGTTGCTTGAAGCCGGCATCCTCTTCCAACTAGGTTACAACGTCCATGGATTCTACGGACTCTCCAACTTTTTCTACCGCAACGGAGACAAATATAAGACGCTGCTTCAACAGGCTAGACGCAAGCAGCCTTTTAACGTTACGGCTTTCGTGAACTTCGGAGTAGAGGGGTTCGCCCTAGAGTTGGAGGGCATAAACAACTTTATCAAAACAAAATTCAACCGGGTCATGTATCGCCAAATGCTGGTGTCGAATTTTAACAGGCGGATTAGCGAACGCCGTCGCATGTTGAATGAACGCGAGTATCAGCTGCTACTCTACTTGTTGGACGCTACGGAGCCAGTGGACCCGTTTTCGGAAAGGCCGTCGCGGAAGGTTTCTTTCGACGAGTTGATGAGTTCGGGTTACGTAAGGGGCGCATATGGCAATGTAACCACGCGCACCTTTGTTAGGGAACTTAACAGACTGAGCAACTTGGGATTTATCAAGATAGAGTTCAAGAAGCGAGCCGAGTTATTAGTGGAGATAGATTTTGAGGCGATTGCCAAGCATCAGATTTCTTAGCCCGTTGTGGAAGCGGCGGGCGGGCGCGGGGTTGCAGAAGCAATCAGGCGCGGGGTGAGCCGCGCCTGATTTTGGCTGTTTGGAGGGTGGGCTAGAGGGTGAACTGGGCTTCCAAGAAGTCCGGGTCCTTCTGGTAGACCTGAACGCGCATGTGCTGCATCTCCGCAATGGTTATCTTGTAGTCGTCGCCCACGTGGATGGCGGAGGGGTGCCAGAGACGCCATTCCGGTTCCAGATCAGCCCGCATCCTCGCCTTGGCCAGGTCCGGGTTGGCGGCCACCTTGTCCTGGGCCCACCGCGACAGGTTGGTGGCGTCGCCGACGAGGGCGGCGAGGAAATCGCCGTTGGACTGGTAGATGACGACGCGGTTGTTGGCCCAGTCCGCAACGTAAACGTCGCCGTCCCTGTCCACCGCCACGTCGCTGGGGTGGTCCAGTTCGCCCTTGCCGTGGCCGGGGCGGCCAAAGGTCTGGAGGTAGGAGCCTTCGGGGGAAAGCTTCTGAACCCGGCTGTTGCCCCAATCGGCCACGTACAGGTTGTCCTCCCGGTCTATGGCGATGCCCCAAGGCATACTGAACCGGCCTTCCGCGGGGCCTTTGGAGCCGGTGGAGCCTAGGAATTCGCCGTCCTTGGTGAACTTCTGGACGCGGTGGTTGCGGGTGTCTGAGACGAAGAGGTTCTCCTGGGAGTCGAAGGCGAGGCCGCTGGGGCCGCAAAGTTGGCCTGGGCCGGAACCCTGCTCGCCCCACTGGGCGATGAAGGCGCCGTCCTTGTCGAAGACGGCGACTTTGCTGGCGGCCTGGTCGGTTACGTAAAGGTTCTCTTGGGAGTCGGCCACCAGGCCGCCGGGCCAGAGGAACTCGCCGGGGCCGGACCCCGGGCGGCCTATGTCGGCTATCCATTCCTGGGTGCTGAGGACGCACTTGGTGATCCGGGCGTTGGGCTGGGACTCGGTGCCCCAGTTGGCCACGTAGAGGATGTCTCCCGCGCCCCTGGCGAGGCCCACGGGGTGCCGGAGGCTGGGCCCGGAGATCCCTATCTGACCGATGTTGTCCAGGTAGGTGAAGGCGCGCCCGCTGGCTATCTGTGTGACTGGCATCTGTTTTTCCTTCCGATATAGGTTTTTAGAGGTCTGCCCCGGAGGGCGGTCAAGTCAAGAGGCGAACCACCCCTTTCGAGGAGTGGCTCGCCTCTGAATTACCGGTGGAAGCTCCTTGTCACGGAGCGGCTACTTCTGGATGAAGTCCAACTGCTCGAAGGTCCCGCCCACTATCTCCGTCGGGTCCAAGCCCATGTGCTGCTCCAGCAGGCTGGAGTAGAAGCCTCGGAAGTCGTAGTTGGGGGCCAGGTCTCCCTCCTGGAGGTCTTCAAGGGCCATGGAGGGGTACTCGGAGTAGTGGCCGCCCTTGACGCTGTCGCCAATGACGAAGGCGACGCCGCCGGCGCCGTGGTCGGTGCCGGAGCCGTTGTCCCTGACCCTGCGTCCGAACTCGCTGAACATGATCATTATGACGTTGTCGGCGGCGTCATGCTCGCGCAGGTCGGCGAAGAAGTCGGAGATGGCGGCTGAGCAGTCCTTCCAAAGCTGCTGGTGGCCGGGCATCTGGCTGGCGTGGGTGTCGAAGCTGGCGTGCTGGGTGTAGAAGAAGCGGGTGCCCAGGTTGGCCAGGTGCACCATGGCGATGCCGCGGAGCTTTTGGGCGATGGGGGTGGCGGCGTACTCAACGCTGGAGGTGTACTTTTCCGGGGCGGTCTTCAGGACGTCGGCCCCCTTGAGGGCGTCCAAGCCCGTCTGCCCCAGGTAGTCCATGACGGGGCCGCGGCCGATGGCCGGGGAGTAGATGCGGGCGAAGCGGTCTAGGGCCCGGGCCCTCTGCTCCTCGCCGGTGATGCCGGTCAGGACGCCGTAGTTCTCAATGTCCGACACGGAGGCCACGGGCACGCCCGGCAGGGCCATGGCCCTGGGGAGTCCCTGGCCGAAGTTGACGCCCGTCAGGACGTTCTCCTTGCCGGGGTCCACCGCCTTGATGGAGCGGCCAACCCAACCCTCGGTTCCCACCTTGTCGGGCTCGCAGGTGTGCCAGATGTCCATGGAGCGGAAGTGGGACCTGGGGGAGTTGTCGTATCCGATGCCGTGGATAAGGGCCATGTTGCCCTCGTCCCAGAACGGCTTGAGCGGGGCCATCTCCGGGTGAAAGCCGTAGTCGTCGTCTATGGGAACTTCCTGGCCCTCCGGGATGACCACCAGCTTTCGGTAGTCCCGATACAGGGGGTTGTTGCGCGGGACTATGGTGTTGAGGTAGTCGTTACCTCCGGTCAACTGAAAAACAACCAAGACTGGGTCTTTAGCCATTGGGGATCCCTCCTTTCCTTACGTCCTTGAGGTTAAATACGTTGAGGTCTTTATCTTTAGCCGAACTGGTACTCTCTGGTTGCGGCTATGAGTTGTAGCGCCTCGGTGACTCGCTTACCGAAGGCTTGGGTCTCGGATTCCGTGGAGCCGCGCTGGAGGTCGCCGCCGGCCTTCACGTGGTCAATTAGCTGCTGGCGGGTCTCGTCCTGCACCTGAACGGCCCCGAGGAGCTCCAGGCAACCGTCCACCAGGGCTTCGGGGGTCAGGGCGTCGCTGGCGCCGATTCTGTTGATGATGGCCTGGACGCCGGGCATGTCCGCGTTGCCCAAACTGTCGGCCACGAAGTTAACGCGGCGCACCAGGGAGCCGGTGTCTATCCATTCGGAACCGGTGTGCCAACCCTCCACGCTGGGCGGGTTGATGAGATCCTGGCCCTGGTAGGCGCCTTCCAAACCCATGGGGAGGACGCCGGGCTTCGGCTCTTGGAAGTCGCCGATGAGCCGGATGGTTCCCGCCACCACTTCGGCGGGGTTCTTGACCTTGGCGAACCAGGCGGCCTCGTCTTTGAAGAAGGACGAGTTGAAGATGAACCGCAGGGTTTCCTTGATTTCGAAGCCCGACTTGGTGAAGACGTCTGCGATGGCGTTGACGGCCTCCGGGTCCCGGGGAGGCACGTCCAGCCAGCTTGGGACCTGCACTTCGTCGGCCACGAAGAAGTTGTAGAGGTGCCGGGCCATGAACTTCGCGGTGGCCGGCTCCTCGACGATGATGTCTATGATGTCACCGCCGTTGAAGTCGCCGGTGCGGCCCAAGAAGGTCTTCTGCCCGTGGTCGTGGTCCTCGGCCTTGTATATGAACTTCCAGTGGTGCCTCTGGTAGGGGGTCCTGGGTATTTTGGGGAGGATGGTCCAGCCGGTGAATGCCCGGGCCGCCATCTTAACGTCGTCCTCGCTGTAGTTGCCCTGGCCCATGGAGAAAAGCTCCAGGAGCTCCCGGCCCCAGTTCTCGTTGGGGGCCAGCTTGTGGTTCTCGTTGTTGTCCAGCCAGAAGATCATGGACGGGTCTTTGGAAAGGCGCAGGAGGAGGTCTTTGTAGTTCCCCATGCCGTGCTGGCGGAAAAGTTCTATCTGCTGAAGCATCTCCGGCGGGTTGTCCACCTTGGAGTTGCCGGTGGCGAAGACCATGTGCCAAAAGAGGGTCATCTTCTCGACCAGGGGCCGGGGCGTGGTGTAAAGGTGGTACATGAAGTTGGCCGTGCCCAGGGAGGGCGCGGAGGGAACCTCCATGTCGGGGAAGTACCGAGCCAGGGTCAACTCGTCGTACTCCGCCACGCCGTGGGAGCCGGGTTCCAGGAGTTCTTCTACGGTGGCTTCATAGCCCTTGGCGGCCCTGGCCTCCAACTCCGCGTAGGGAGCCCCGAAGCCGGCGCGGCGCATAAGGTGGGCCATGAGCGCAATATCCTTATTTGCCATCAAGCCTTCCTTTCTTTATGTATAACAAAGTATACCTCACGGCGGGGCGGTCTGCGGCATCCGGCCCGTCAGGAGATTGTAGCAACATTATAAGTAGGGTTTGCCGATAGTGTCAAGGCGGCCTTTTGGATGGACTTATTTGGAAGCGATGCGCCCCGGCCCGCGGCGGCAGAAGGCCCCGTTCCGGACTCCCGCCCTCTTATCCGTCATTCCCGTTCCACATTCTCGGAATTCCCGTTTTTCCCTCCCGTCATTCCCGCGCAGGCGGGAATCCATCCCCTCCCCCGCCGGCGTTGCGCCGGGCCAACCGCGCCCCGACACGCTCCCCTTCCCGCCATTCCCGTTTTCCCTCCCGTCATTCCCGCGCAGGCGGGAATCCATCCCCTCCCCCGCCGGCGTTGCGCCGGGCCAACCACGCCACGACACGCTCTCACGCCCCGGCCTAACCTGCCGCCCCAACCCGATTTCTGTCAAAGTAGGACGATGGCGTTAGGAGGGAATAGGGAAAGATGGATTCCCGCCTACGCGGGAATGACGGAAAGGGCGGGAGCCGAGGCCCTCAACGCAGAACCACTCTCTTCAAAACTTAAGTGGGCGCGCGCGCCCTTCCCGCCTGCGCGGGAATGACGGATGGGAGGCTGGGTGGGAAGGCGTGGCGCGGGGTCTTACCGCTCGTACCAGCCGGAGCCGAAGATGAGGCCGTCGTGCCGCATCACCCAGGAGCGCTTCCTTCCCTCCTCGCCGGTGACGGGGTCCAGCTGCGAGTACTCGACCCATTTGCCGTGCTCGGTGGCCGTCAGTATCTCCGGCCCGAACCTGTGGCCGGCAGCGTCAATGCCCAGTGGCCCGTTCAGGTCCTGGCCGATGTTCTCGGGCACGATGGGGTGGATGATGACCTTGTCGTTCTCAATGACGAAGATGTACCAGCCGTCGTCCACGCTCTCCATGCTGTTGTAGTAGGCCAAGGTCGCGTCCCGGCCCTGGGCCTGGTAGCGCCGTATCGCCTTCTCGACAAAGGCCTTGGTGTAGGCCGCCGGCTCCTGGGACTTGGAGGGAAGCAGTGAGTCGATGGACCGTTCGTACCAGCCGGAGCCGAAGATGAGGCCGTCGCGGTTCACCACCCACGAGTGCTTCCTTTCGTACTCGCCGTTGTTCGGGTTCAGGTAGGAGTAGGTGACCCAGTCGCCCTCTTTGGCGGCGGCGAAGTCCGCGCCGTAGTTGTATCCGTTGACGTCCACCATGTCGGCGAAGGTCAGGCCGAGGCGCTCGGGGCGGGCGGCGTGGGAAACGATGGCGCCGTTTTCATCAATGATGAACACGTACCAGTCCCCGTCTATGCTGCCCTTGGTGTTGTAGTGGGATATGGTGTCTTCACGGCCAAAGCCGTCGTACCGGTTGATGGCCTTGTCGACGAAGGCCTTGGTGTAGGCGCCGGGCTCGGAGGACTTGGAGATGTACGCGTCCGGGGCGGCGCTGTCCTCTCTAGCAAAGGCGACGAGGGCTAGGCCCAAGGCCGCCATCGACATCAACAGCGATAGGCCGATGAGGGCCAGAAGGGGCATTGAGTTGGTCTTGTTTTCCATTGCGAAAACCTACGGCGCGGCTGTGCTCTTACGACGGCGCTAAGGATAGCGCCGGCCGCCGAGAAGTTCAAGGGTTTGGAAGGTTGGAGGCCAAGGCCGGCTTCTTGCGGGATGCGGGGCCATGGCTTAACATCGCCTTATCTAATCTATAGTAGGGGGTTCCTATAGATATGGCGAGAATGATACCTCCTCAAATTGAGTTTGCAGCGGCAAGCGCAGCCGAACGGCGTGTCTTCAACTTCTTGAGTAATGACCCGGGCACAGACGGGTGGACAGCCCTTCACTCTCTAGGACTGGCGCGCAGAAGAGCCGGCCCCTATGGAGAGATAGATTTTGTGGTGATGATTCCAGGTGAGGGAATTGTGTGCCTGGAAGTGAAGGGCGGGCGCGTCTCCTGCGAGAATGGCAACTGGCGAACCATGGACCGCAATGGGGTCATTGCGAATCTCAAAATGAGTCCATTCATGCAGGCCAGGGAAGCCATGTTTGCCTTAAAGGGTAACATCAAAACCCACTTCGGACAGGGAAACCCTGAGTCGAAGTGTCCCATTGGTTACGCGGTGGTGTTTCCCGACGTAGAGTGTCCGCCGGCGACACCTGAGTTTGAGCCCGCAGACGCCATAGACGTGAAAGACCTGCTGGAAAGACCGATATCGGAATCCATCAACAGGGTCGTTCGGAGTAGGCTAAGGGAGTTCCAATCCCGAGGCGGTGAACGATACCCAACACCACCTCAACTCAAGGCCATACTGGAATATCTACGGCGAGACTTTGAGTCGGCAGTTACGGAGTCAGTCCATATTAGCCGAACTGAGGAGAAACTGTTCCGCTGGACTAAAGAGCAGTCAGACTGCCTAAGTCTGCTTAAGAACAACCGTCGTTGTCTGTTTGAAGGGGCCGCCGGCACCGGGAAAACCCTGCTGGCTCTAGAGTACGCTAGACAGGCGAATGAGTCCGGAGAAAAGGTCCTTTTTCTCTGCTTCAATCGCCCTTTGGGGGATTGGCTTAAGAAACAGAAGGTTGGCGAGGGAGTCGAGATAGGCACTTGGCATAGCGCTATGGGAAAGTTCATCTACGCCGGCAGCGACGCGGATGAGTTCGAGGAATATGTTCGTAAGAAGCCGGATGATGACTTTCATTACATGCGTAAAGGGTTCTCGTTTTATGGAGAACTTGCCTTGGAGGATAGAGGCGATCCGTTTGACGTTCTCGTTATAGATGAAGCGCAGGACTTCAACAAAGACATGCTCGACCCATTAAACAAGGCCATCAAGGGAGGATTGGCTGATGGCAAGTGGGTCATTTTTGGGGACTTCCACCGGCAGGCGCTGTACGGCAAATCTTCAGACCCTCGGGCAGACCTGTCACGTTTCTGCGGCCCTGATCGCTTTACAAAAGCGGAGTTGAGGATCAATTGCAGAAATACCCGAGGAATCGCTAAGGCGATGGCAATCATAGGAGATCTTGACAAGCCACTACGGAATCATGACCAAGAAGAGGAGAAGACTGTTAAGCCCGTATACCTAAAAAAGGGAAGCGACGCCCAAGAGGAACTCCAGAACACAGTGCGTCGTCTCATGGAAAATAACGTCTCAATGGACGACGTGATAATTCTATCCCGGTATAACCGTCAGAATCCGAAGTCCGTCCTGGCTGGCGTTGAACAAATCCAGGGATTTCAACTGGTGGACTTCCGAAACGCCGCGAGGGCTGCCCGCAAACACATTAAATTCTCCACCATCCATGCGTTCAAGGGCCTTGAGAGTCCGGTGGTTATCCTTGTTGACATTGATCAAGTGGACGACCACAAGTCTCAGTCGCTCCTATACGTAGGCATGTCCAGGGCGCGCAGTCTTCTGATTATGCTGATAGATTCCAAGCACTCGAAATGGTTCAGAGACCGCAAAGACAGATGGGATGAGAAGAATCCAAGCTGAGAGAAGCTCTTCAGACGTCTGAGGGCCGGGGGATGGATTCCCGCCTGCGCGGGAATGACGGAAACTCTGACTCCCGCCGTGCCGCATAGGTTCTACCACACCCCGGTCCTCAGGCGCGCCCCGGCCCCGTTGGGCCATGAGCGGGGCGGCATTTCGCCCCCATAACTACATCATTGACCTTCTTTGTCATCACTTTCAGGCGATTCTGATGGTGGAGCAGGGCGAGCCAACCTATCCGGTAGTCCTAACATAGTCAAAAATGTTAACGGAGCAAATAAAACTGCGCATACAGTCCAGAATCCACTGCTATATCCCTTCTCCCCGGCTATAAAGATAGCGAAGCCTGCCATCAACACCCAACAAAGAATTCCTATTCCTACTTCCACGGCAATTTAGAACCCCCTTGCGGCAAGGATTTAGACTTCTCTACCACAAGCAGTCTATCCCAACACGTGAGCCTCAAGGGGGCATGAGAGTCATGCCCTTGCCTATATCTCACGCGCTCCTACTTGTTTGGAATACGTACTCGTGGTAGAGTGGTCAAATCCTAACTCTTTACTAGAGTAGCGTCAATTTATTCATTTTAAGGAGCATTATGTCTCGTAATTTCGAAGCGTTCAAATGCCTCACATGTCAACGCACAACAAAGCCCAAGCCAACCGAGAACGGTCTCTACTGCCTTAAATGTGACGAGTGCAAGATTACTCTTACCTTCGATATATCTAGCCCGATAATCCCTACTCAAGAAAAAACTGAACCGCTTCATCAAGAACTCAAAGATTTGATCTTGAGTAGCCGCCGAGCCTTTGAACAAGATATCTCCAGCGGTTCAACCGACGATCCAATCACACCCATTCCTGGCATACCTTTTGGTTTCTTTATCGCATATGCTGAGGGAAGCTCTTCAGACGTCTAAGTTCAGGATTGGGCCTTCCGCGCAGAGCTAAAGCGGAAACTTGGCCCCCCCTCGCCTGAGAACCGGGGTGTGGTAGAATCGATGCGGCGCGGCGGCCCCGTTGGGCTAGGAGTCGCGCGGCAAGGAGGCGGCCTTTGAAGAGCGACGCGGCCACGGTGGAGCAGTATCTTGAAGAGTTGACGCCGGAGCGGCGCGAGGCCGTGTCCGCCGTGCGGGAGGTGGTCCTGGCCAACCTCCCGGCGGGCTACGAGGAGATCATGGATTTCGGCATGATAGCCTACGTGGTCCCCCTGGAGCGGTATCCAAAGACCTACAACGGCCATCCCCTCATGTACGCGGCCCTGGCCTCGGAGAAGCGATACATCTCGGTGCACCTGATGAACATCTACGCCGACGAGGCCTCCAGGCAGTGGTTCCTGGACCGGTACGAGGCCACCGGCAAGCGGCTGAACATGGGCAAGTCCTGCGTCCGCTTCAGGACCCTGGCCGACATGCCCCTGGAGCTTATAGGCGAGGCGGTCGGGCGCGTTCCGATGGAGGAGTGGGTCGGGTTCTACGAGGCGTCGCGTCCTCCAAAGAGGCGGTCAAGGGCCAAGGGAAGCTGACGGGCGGGGCCGGGCCGTCAGGCGTCCGGCGGGGTCGAATGCTTCACCGCGAAATCCTCCTCCGGTGAGTAGACCAACTTCTTGCGGGCGATGAAGGCGAAGTAGAGCAGCCCGGCGGCGAACCAAACGGCGCACCCGTACACCCCCACCCGGTAGTCGGGGTTGAGGAAGAGGAAGCAGAGGGTGGCGAAGGCTATGAGACCCGCGATTATCGCGCCCGGGTTCCCCAGGGGGCTGACGTAGGGACGCTCGATGGCCGGGAACCGCCTCCGCAGCTGGACGAAGGCCACCATCTGCATGACGTAGGCGATGACGGCGCCGAAGACGGCCATGTTCAGAAGCACGGCCCCCACCGGAACGTCGGCGCCAAACCAGTCCTCGCCGAACTCAATGAGCAGGGCCACGCAGTAACCCATCACGGCCCCCGTAATCAGGGCCGCGTAGGGCGTTTTGCGGGTGGGCAGCGTCACCGACAGCCACTTGGGGAAGTAGCCTGAGCGGGACAGCGAGAATATGTTCCGTCCGTAGGCGTAGATGATGGTGTGGAAGCTGGCGACGAGGCCGGCCACGGCCACCAGGGCCAGCAGCGGGGCGCCTATGCCGCTCCCGAAGATGGTCGTGAAGGCCAGGAACAGCGGCTCGTTGGACTCTCCGACCTCCGCCGCCCCGGGGGCGATGCCGGCGTTCAGAAAGAGGGTCAGGACCGAGGCGATAATTAGCGTCAGAATCCCCCAGAGCAGGGCCTTGGGCATGTCCCGCTGGGGGTCGCGGGACTCCTCCGCCGCCAGGGGAAGCTGCTCAATGGCCAGGTAGAACCAGATGGCGAAGGGCAGGGCCTGGGCGATTCCGGTCCATCCGAAGGGAAGGAACCGGGAGTTGCCGCCCACGGGGTCGATGTTCAAGGCCAGGTCCCAACTGAAGTGGGGGATGGCCCCTATCCAGAACACCAGCAGGATGGCCAGGGCCATTATCGTTATGACCACGGAGAACTTGAAGGTGGCCTCAACGCCTATGACGTTGATTCCCACGAAGACGGCGTAGAATATCAGCCACCAAATGGGCGCGGGTATGTCAAGGCCGAAGATGCTGTTGAACACGGCGCCGACGTAGCCGCCAATTCCAACCACAATAACGGCCGGCGTCAGCACGTACTCTATGTTCTCGGCCAGCCCGGTGATGAAGCCGCCCCACGGCCCCAGGGCCGTTCGCCCAAAGGAGTAGGCGCCGCCGGTGTGGGGCAGGGCCGGGGACATTTCGGCGATGGAGTAGCAGATGCCCACGTACATTAGGGCGATGATGACGGTGGCTAGAGCAAGGCCGCCAAAGCCCCCGACGCCCAGGCCGAAGTTCCAGCCGAAGAAGTCGCCGGAGATAACCGCGCCCACGCCCAAGGCCCACAGGGACCACACCCCGGCGTATCGTCGCAGCCCCCGCTTTGCGAAGTAGTCGCGGCCGGCGGCGCTGTACTCCACCGAGCCTACCTTGCGCTTACCTGGGTCGTTCATCGCCGTCGCTTAAGGTTTGTGAGGGATGAGAATACGGTTGGAAACGGAGGCGTCCATGTAGCTGATCCGTCCTAGCGTCGCCATTCTATACACGGCCCATATCACGGGTCAAGGAACGGGAGACCACCCGGGGCGCGGTTCCTCCACCCTAAACAGCCGCGGCGGGATAGCGAGCCAAAGTTGCCAAGGCATGGCCGCCTCTCTAGAATAGGGGGCAGTTTAAGCCGTGTCTGCGCGCTCCCGCGGAGCGTGGATTGGAGGAGAGTTGGAAAGTGTAAGCGCCGCGACGAGTAACCGGTTTACCCAGGCCTTCGGGACCCCAAGCCACCGGGCCGTTGGCAAGGTGACGAACGTCATGTCGGAGGCGGTGAAGGAGTTCATAGCCCAGTCGCCCTTCATCGTCATGGCCACCAGCAGCCGCGCCGGGGAGTGTGACGCCTCGCCCAAGGGCGGCAAGCCCGGCTTCGTGAAGACCCTTGACGACCGCCACATCATCATACCCGACGTGGCCGGCAACAAGCTGTTCCAGAGCTATCTGAACATGGAGGAGAACCCGCAGGTGGGGGTCCTGTTCCTCATCCCCGGCTCCAACGACACGGCCCGGGTCAACGGCCGCGTGACCATACTGTCCAAGGAGGAGTTGGACCGGCTGAACGTGGAGCTTTCCATCAACAACCCAGACGACAACTCCATCAAGCTCCAGGGGATACTAGTGGAGGTGGACGAGGCGTTTGCCCACTGCCCCCGCGCCTTGAAGTTCGCCGAGCTTTGGCGGGTGGAAAGCATCCAGGCGCGGCAGGAGTCCCAGCGCCGCCGCCGGTAAGTCTCTGGCAAGCTCATAGATGGGGCTGTAGCTCAGATGGGAGAGCGCCTGCTTTGCACGCAGGAGGTCAGGGGTTCGAATCCCCTCAGCTCCACCAAGCGACGCAAGCCTGGGGCCATGACACGGCGGGAAGGGCCGGCTGCCGGGCATCAGGAACCGCCTACCTGGAAGGGCTGGAAGGCCGGTTGCGCGAGAAGGGGGATGGGCGCTCGGGGATATGGCGGTTAAGCAACGGGGCTCGTGACGGGAGGAGGTTAGGACATGGGGAAGCGTTCCGCGCCAGCGCGCGACTGTAACAAACGGGTCCTGATTACCGGCGCAGCGGGATTCAGCGGCTCCAGCCTGGCCCGAAGGCTGTTGGCCTCGGGCTACACCGTCACGGGCCTGGACGTGGCCCCTCCCGGCCATGCCTGTCTACTGCGCCGGGAGATGTCCAACCCCGGGTTCCGCTACCTGTGGAAGGGCCTACAAGACATCCAGCCCAAAGACGTCGAAGGCCATTCGGTGGTGGCCCACTTGGCGGCGCAGGCCGACGCCCCAATGGCCTTCGAGTCGCCACGATATACGGTTATGCAGAACATCGAGGGAGCCGTCGCGCTGCTGGAGGCGGCGCGTCAGACGGACTGCGTATCGAAGCTGATATTCGCGGCCTCCGGGAACGAAATCGGGCGCGCAGCGTACCTTCCTATAGATGAGGCCCACCCGTTGACCCCTCACAATCCATACGGGTTCTCGAAGGCCGCGGCCGAGATGGCCCTGTGGGCGTGGAGGCTGTCCTACGGGACGCCGGCGGTGGTCATGACCTCAGGCGTCGTGGTAGGCCCCAACATGCGCCGGGAGGTCTTCATTTTCAAGTGGCTGTGGAACGCCCTCCACGGACAACCCATAGTCGTTGAGGGTGGCAGGCAGACCCGCGACCTGTCCTTCATTGACGACGTGATAGCCGGGTGGATGCTCGCCATCAAAGCCCCCGCCGAGAAGGTGGTGGGGCATAAGTTTTTCATCGGCTCCGGTGAGGAACACACGGTTGAAGACCTTGCGAAAATCTGCCGGGACGCCGCCGGGAGCGCCGCGCCAATCGAATACGTGGGATACCGTCCCGGGGAGGAGGGCCACCGGGAGGCGTTCAGCCTAGAGAAGGCTCAAAGAGAGCTTGGCTACGCTCCCAAAGTCTCGCCGAGGGAAGCGGTGGCCCTAACCGCCGGATGGGTGAGAAGCCTGCTCTAGTCCCCTCCAAACCAGGTGGAGTCGGTCACGGGAGCGCCACGCCAGCAGCCCGTCCAGGTAGCCGGGCCACCCGACCTCATCGACGGATAGCTTGAACAGGCAAGCGGCCAGGACCGCCAGTATGGAATCGTGGGTCACATATACGTTCAGCCGTCCCTGTGACCGCAGGTCTTTGACCGTTAGCCCCAACAGCAGGTCGACGCCCTCGGAAACGTCTCTCATGCCGGCGGGAGGTCCGGCGCGGGCAAGTTGACGCCGCGCTACCTCCGGCGCGCCCACCTCCAAGAAGAGGGGGCCGCAGACCTCCGCGTCCACCACAAAGGGGCCGGGGTCTCCCAGCCGCCGGTCGAGGATGGGGGCTTCAGGCCGGCCGCCGCCGCGTAGCATCGCCTCGGCGGTGGACACGCACCGGAGGGCCGGGCTGGTGACGACCCTACCTTCCGGCCTTATGGCAGACAGGGCCGCTCCAAGCCTTTCCGTGGATGCGACTCCCCATGGGGTCAGCCGCGCGCCGGCCCCGAAGGTCCCCGGCGGGATGTCCTCGCGCTCGGCGTGTCGCAGGACCAGCGCGGCGTCCGCTTGGGGCGGGACACCTTGAAGCCGTTCCATAATCCAGGACGCTGAGTAGGCCATGATTCTACCCGGCGGGCCAGGACGCTGAGTAGGCCAAGACGCTACCCGGCGGGCCAGGGCCCTGCGTGGGCGCTGTTCACAGGGCCTTGGCCTGGATGACCGAGCTTACAGAACCGGTTCCAGTCACGTTGAGCAGGTCGAACCCCGCTTGGGACAGGAGGTCTCCGAACTGCTTCGCCGTGCGCTCGGCGCCTCCGGTCATCACGAGCATGTTCAGGTCCAGCAGCCCGCCCCTGCCCGTGGCGTCGTCCAAGACCATCTCAATCACGTACAGGGCGGCGTCCTTGGACATGGCTTCGCGGGCGCGTCTCAGAATTCGCAGAGCGTCCTGGTCCGGCCAGTCGTGGAGGGTCCTCGCCAGAATGACGGCGTCCGGCGCAATCGGCCATTTCCGGAAGAGGTCTCCCGCGACGAACCGGCACCGCCCCTTGAGGTCTGCCGGCAGCTTGGCAGACGCGACCACCTCGGGCATATCCATGACCGTGGCCTTTAGACCGGGGCAGGAACGCAGCAGCGCGAAGGCCAACTCCCCATGGCCTCCTCCCGCGTCCAGGATGGCGTCATGGGCTGTGAAGTCCACCCGCTGGGCGAGGCCCTGGTAGTCGTGTCTTGCGTAGGCGGACATGGCCGAATGGTAGGCCCGCAGGTCGGCGGGCCTGTTCCGCATCCACTGGAAGAGGTTCTTGCCGCGCAGCCTCTCCAAGCTGGACTCTCCCGTCCGGAGGGCTTCAGCAACCCCGGACCAGGCTTCGTAGGACTCTGTGCCCCAGTGCCGGGCCGCGTCCGCAAGGGAGAGCCGGCCCTTTCCCATGAGGAGACCTCCCCGGCCCGACGCGTGGTAGACGCCATCCGCGTCCCTCCATACCAGCCCCAACTCCATGAGGGCCCTCATCAGCCTGTCCCCAAAGGAACAGGGCAACCGGGCCTGTCCCTCGATTTCCCTTGCGGATGCCGGCAGGCGTTCGAACACGCCCAACTCCACGGCGGCGTGGATGGTCTGGGTCCGCCAGTGACCGACCATATCATCCGAGAGCCGTTGGAGGTGGGACTGCGCCGGCCCTCTGAGCTCCAACAGGGTTTGACCCGACTCGTTTATGACCGATAGGGAGCCGTCGAACCCCTCCACGCGGGCCTGCCCGTTGTAGAACGGCTCCACGCTCTTGAACCGCTCCCCGTACAGCGGCTTCCCGAACACGTCAACGTGGTTCCAGCCGCCGGAGTCGCAGGCGCGGGCGAAGCCCTTGTGGAACACGTCTAGGTCTTGGAACCACCGGCCGTGAACCGGATTCCCGGCGGCGTCTACGTGGGTGTGCTTGCCGTCGTGTCGCTGGACCACGGCGCGGCCGTCTTTGAAGTCGCCAGCGTACCGGTAACGCTCGCCATACGCGGCGGCTCCGCCGGCCGTAATGTGGAAGTAGCCGCCGCCGGGCAGCCTGACGGGGCACCGGCCCTCCTGGAAGTTGCCGCACCACCCATAGCGCTCCTGGTACACGGGACTACCATCGGGGAGGATGTGGAACCACCCATCATCTGAATGGACAGCCGCGCGTCCTTCATAAAACCCGAAGGTCCGGAGGTGGCGCGATTCGTAGGCCGGCAGGCCGTCGGGGGTGATGTGATAGGCGCCGGAGGCGTCACGCGCGGGGGCGAGTCCGGGTTCGTGGAACTTTGACGCCTCAAGGAACCTGGCGGGGTATGCGGGGCGCCCCCGGTAGACGTGGTGGGACCAGTCCTCAGCCGGCTTGAACTCCCGCCACCGGCCCTTCATTAGCTAACGGGTCTCCGCATGTTGCAGCCTTGGCACAGGGCGTTTTTCATGTAGCCGGCCTGAAGGCTCCTGTACCCCTCGCCTTCCCACACGTGACGCAAGCTGACGCGGTTGAGGTTCCCAAAGTCGCCCAGGGAGCGCCGCAGCGCGTCGGGGGCGCAGCACGGGTTGAACCTGCCGTCGGAGGCCACCCACGCCTCCCGCCCCAGAAACGGGCATTCGCCGCTGGGGGAGATATCCCCTTCGTTGTCCGCATTGAGCCTGAAGATGTTTTCCAGCAGAACCTTGCCGCCGTTGGGGAGCCGGTGGCGTTCGGCGGCCTCGCGCGCCGAGTCCACAATGGCGTTCCAACGGGCGATGGACTCCGGGTTTCGCCGCATGGACTGGCCCCGCATCCGGTTGAAGTGCACCCATAGATGGTGGCCCTTCACCCTATCCACGCCAAGACCGGCGGCCAATTCAACGATGCCGGGCAGCTCGCGCGCGTTGGTCTCCATGAACGTCAACTGGAAGGTCACGCGGCACCGGTTCCCGCCGCGCGCCGCGTGGGCGTCCCTCACGCCAACGAACGTCCGCACGTTTTCGAGAACGGTCTCCCAGCGCGACCCCAGCATGACGCCCTCGTGGGTCTCTTTGGTCGCGCCGTTCCAGGAAATCTTTACGTCGGATGCGACGGGAACTATCCGCTCTGCCCACGCTCCGGCCCCCCTTTTGGGAAAGGTCCCGTTGGTTGTGAGGTTAAGTTTCACCCCGTGCTCCGCGCACAGGTCCAGTATCTCGTCGAAGCGCCGGTAGAGCAGCGGCTCGCCCATAGTTGACGGTATTATCTCGCGCAGGCCCGCGCCCTTGGCCTGCTCCATGACGCGGCGAATCAGGTCGATATCCATGCGCCGCTTGGGAAGGCCGGCGCGCCGCCTGTCGCCCTGGGTCGCGCTGTATGGCGAGTGGTCCTCGCACATGACGCAGTGGAGGTTGCAGTCGTCGGGGTTGGTGTCGAAGGTGACGCGCCAAGGCCCCGACCATTCCCCCGGCGACCGGGTCCCGCCCGCCTCCGGCCTCTGTTGGACGGCGCCGCTCATTGCCCCTTGCTTCCGCTTACCAGCCCGGCGTAGATCCCCTCTATGGAAAGGGAGTGCTCCGTTATGTCAGGCACGTTCCCGTCCTCCGACTGCGCGTAGCCCCTTTCACCCAGCCGCCTCGCCAACTGCGGGTCGTCCGCCAACCTCTGCATCTGCTGAGCGAGGGAACCTGGGTCTCGGTGGGCGAAGAGCAGTCCGTTTTCCTCGTGATGGACGTACTCGGCCATCCCTCCGTAGTTGGCGGTGATGACCGGAACCCGCGCCTGCAACGCCTCGTGAATGACCAGGGGGGAGTTCTCAGCCCATATCGATGGCGCCACGATAGCGTCGCAGAGGTTGAACACGTCGGAAACGATGTCATGGTTCCTGTACTCTCCCATCCACTCGACCCGCCTGCCGGCGGAGTTGGGCAGGGTTCGCGCCATGGCCTTAAGTCCCCCCGTCGCGGCGCCGTTGTCGCGACCCCAGATCCGGAGCTTGGGGCCGCCGCGCACCCTTCCAAAGGACTCTATCAGGTGGTTCACTCCCTTGGCAGGTATGTGCGTGCCTATGTAGCCAAAGGTGAACGGCTCGCCCCGTACCCTGCGCCGGCCCTCCATGCGCCGCCGGTGGAAGCCGTAGTCGAGGAACGTGAGCTTGCCCTCGGGGATACCGAACTCGTCCCTGAACCGCCGGAGGAGATGCTTGGCGGGCGCGATGAACACGTCAACCGCGTCGCGCACCTCCCTGACGTGAGCCATGCGGCGTCCCACCCACCCGGTCCAGTAGGCCGAATCCGCCGCGTAGTCGTCAGCGTTTCCGGAGAAGTGGCCGGCGTAGCACCGGATGGCGCACTTCCTGTCGTCCTGACCGTCGCAGACCGGCCACACCTCCAAGGGGTTCCGGGGGCGCGCCTGGATGAACTGTCCCCTCGGACACATCAGCCAGAAGTCGTGCAGTGTGAACACGATGGGAATCCCCCGGCGCTGCGCTTCGAACACAAGGGAGGTGGACAGGTGGTTCAGATGCCCGATGTGGACAACTTCAGCCCCAATCTCGTCCAACAGCCCCGCGAAGGCCCTGTCTACGGCGGCGTGCCGGTAGCCGTCTCGCGCCCTGGCCATGTTGATGACGTGAAGCGTTATCCGGCTGTCGGCGGGGTCGGCCTCGCGCTGCATGGCGTATTCGGGAAGGAAGGCGTTCTCCTGCCTCGTGAGGACGTGCACCTCGTGGCGCTCGGCAAGGGCTTGGGCCAGGCCCTGGGTGTACACCTCGGAGCCGGCGTTGTACCGCATGGGGTAGCCGTGAATAACTTGCAGGACTCTCATTGCGCCTCTGGCATATCACGGTTCCGGCGGCGCCGTCAACAGTCTTGGAACCTTTTCACACCCGCCCGCCGGGTTCTGCCCGGCCCCCCGAATCACCGGGGGGGGGGCGGGGGTCATAGCATGGTGTATCGGTACATATCTTTGATGTGAGCGCTGAAGTATTTGCCGTGTGAATTCGCCTGCATCAAACCTTGCCACACAAACTCAGGAACATCAAAGTACTGATACACCCTACCGTCGTAGAACTCTATCTCAAGTGTTGCCGAGTTGGGCTCATACCCGATTGATGCAAGGTTGGACGAACTCACAGGTGTTCTATTCATGTGACTATCTCCTTTAACCGCCTAGTTTCTCGCATCCTCGTGTCTCCAGTTTTTGAGAACTCTGGCATAATCTTCTTTACGCCTCGGACGGTTCCACCCGCTATTGCCATCTGGAGCATATACCTTTGGGTCATCGCTATCCGGACGACGGCCTTCGCCAGGCAAGTCGACCAAGGCTCGGAGCGGCAATTGGACAGCCTCACCAACGATAATGACCTCCCCAGTCCGCAAAGTGGGTAGCATACTGAAGAAACCTTCCAGGTTGTCGCTAGACGCACCGGTTACGTGAGAGCGGTCAATCGAGTTGCTTAGTCTCATAGCAAACAAGGTGCCACACTGAGAAAGGATAGTCGGGTCAATCTCAGCAGGTCGCTGACTGACTATCATGGCGCCTAGTCCATACTTGCGGCCTTCCTTGATAACTCGCCGCACTGCCGTCGAAGCTGCACGGCCATCTCCACTGCTCAAGTATGTGTGGGCTTCTTCAAAGACAAGGAGTAGTGGTCGAGAACGACCTCCTTCGGGCAGATTCCGCCCCCAGAACAGCCCATCGAACAGTAGCCGAACCAGCACGCCTATCAGATCTGTGAGAATGGATACGGGGACGCCCGATAAATCAAGAATTGTAACTGGGTTGTCTGAACCCACCCAATCTTTGATTAACTCATCAAGGTCCTTGTCGGGCTGTGCATCAAGATTATTCAGGTCTGGCGAAGGACACCAGGGCCCTGGGCGAAAGATGAAGTCGTACCGAGTATCTTTAAGCAACGCTTGAGTTGCCATGAGTTGACTCCTAATGTTCAAGGGAGCGCCGCTCAAAAAAATCCGACCGGGGCCACCCCGGGTGATTGACTCATACTGGGGTGGTTCAACTTTCATGATGCTACCCTCTTCAGGATGGCCATTCGACCCCTTTTTTATTGCCTCCGTATCACAACTCTGGTTAGAGCCTGGACCAACGGTGTGAGTCGATAAGACGAGTCGGTGCAATTCATACCAAAGCCGGTGAATGCTAAACGGAACAGGCGTGTCCACGGTTACTCTGTCTGTAGTAACCTCGTCCCGAGCTTTTACTCCGATTGAGCCAATTTTCAATTCTTTGATTTTGTCCGCTAGAGCGGCACGATCAGTATCGCTTACGTCTCGAAATGGTGTGACTTCAAGGAGTTCCTCTAATTTTAGTGCCCAGTATGGAACATAGAGCGGTCGACCCTCACTCGCATTGACACGAAAGATAGTGGCCCTATCTCCTAGTGCGGCGTGGTATTCCCCATGAATATCGAAAATTATGATACGCGCCGAAGGATACTGATCAAAACGAGACAGCGAAGCAATAAGACTGGCAACCGTAGTCGATTTGCCCGCTCCAGTTGCCCCTACAACAGCGCTATGGCGTGTAATCAAGAGGTTGACATCCACAAGAGCCGGTATTGACCCTGTGCTCGAGAGACTTCCCACACGTACGAATTGCAATTCACCGGGTCTTCCATATATGAGCGCCAAGTCTTCATCGGTGACAATATGTACTTCGTCGCCTATCGTTGGATACTCCGACACTCCACGCTGAAAATTACCTGATCTTTGTGCTTCTCCGATAAGCTGTACTCTAACCCAGCGATGCCCATGGGGGAGGTCTGTGGACATGGATTCAGGCACAGCTCCCACACCTACGTGAGAGATAATCCCATACAGGTTTGTAAACCCTATCGGGAACCGGACAAAGCTTCCCATTTGGCCTATTCGATACCCGTGTCCGTTAATGAAAATCAGGCCAGACACCGTATCCTTGTCAAGGGCGACATTGACCGTAGCGCCTTGAACGTCTTGGACTGTTCCAAGTAAGGTCGGGCTAATTGCCATCAGAAACCCTCTTCTCCCTCTGAGTGTCACCGACTATGCTTTTAAGGAAATCACCCAAAGCGCCGAAATCGCCAAGTAGCAACTCGGCTTGTAATTTCTCGTCCTTGTCTTTTGAAACGCCTTTCGACCAAATCACTCCTGGGCTACCACTAGCTGATACCTCCTGCTTGTCGCGCCTTATCCATTCTCCTTCGGTGGTTCCAATGACGGCTCCGTCCCGCGCAAGGGCCGTGAGATTGGGTTGCTTCTTTGCTAGCATTACCGCATCCAAAGAATTCTTTAACGAGGAAAAAAGCAATGCAAAGGCCATAGTCGTGGGGCTTGAGTGTAACCCCTGTAAAATTACATCGTTGACATGTTGGTCACGAAAAGAGTATCCACATAGAATGAGCACTGATGAAGGTTGCCCCAAATATCTTCTAAGCCTATCCATCATGGCCAGGTACGGCAATCTCCTGCTTTCTTGATATTTGAGGTGAGATGGATGAATGACTGGGATACGCTCTCCACGGGCAACACCAGCGCCACGTAACACCCTGTCATTTTTTCGATGCCAATTGATTGATCCATGAAGTTTCCATACCCGTGCCCAACGTGGCGGGAGCTTGTCTTCCTCCATTGCCTGAACATCGAAACCTGGTGTTAGGCCGCCGGCAAAGCCATCAAAGTAGGGGACATCCGAGTCTTCGAGCGCCTTTTCGACCAGTAGGTCATAATTTGTCGTGAATACTTCGACTGGATAGTCGCGCTCCGCCGCTTTGATCCATGCCGCAAGTTTGTGATATGGAGTGTCGGATTGGGGAAGCTTCTTGTTGACGATACCCTGTATGCGTTTGCAGATGTCATTATCTAATTTATCCAATTGATTCGCGCATAGACCGCGCGCCTCTCCTCCTCCAACGACGGCCCGTAACCCCCGAACATGGGTGAGAATATCTTCGACGGTGGGGGCCTTTTGACCATCTTTCTTGAGATTCTCTATTACAACGCCAAGACTTTCACACTTGTTCAGAGATTCGCATACATATTTGGTGATGCCAGAGATGTCGGGGATCAGAGGCTTGTTTTTCGCTACTTTGACGGCCATAGAGCAGCCTGCGCCCAGAAAAAGACCAATGGGTCTCTTAGCGCTTGACAGACATTGATGGAGATACCCAATTTGTTCGGCGGGATCATATGGGGTCACGATTCATGCCCTCCAAACTATCTCTCCCCCAGCAGTCCCTCCATCTCCCACTCCACGGCTATTATATCAGACCGTATCGCCTCCAAGGGGCGCATGGGCCGGGGCTTGTAGAAGTGGCGGGCGCCAGGCTCTAACTCCACCAACCTCTCGAACAATCACCGCTCCTGTTGTTCTTAAACAGGGTAAGACTGTCATCCGGCCACGGAGTCTGGTTCCTCCTCTGAAATGCCGTGTGGATTTTCGGCAGGACTTTCTTGGAAAGTCCATTCTTGGGCCAGTCATATATGACTGCGAAAGGATTTTTCCCGACAATGTTACGCGCCAACCTCGGTGGAATTAGGCGAGGATTACGCTCTTTTGGAGGGTTGAGATAGTCGTGGTGCGTCGGCAGTAGCAGGCCTACTATCCCGCATCTCTGATTGTTCGGCCTATCAATAAGGCTGGCTAAAATTTCCCAATCCACGTGCTTTCGCTGCCACGTGCAACAGCCAATCAGAACGACGGTGACGGTTGCGTCCGATATGTGGTTATTCCGGATCCTGCGGCGGATCTCATCCAGCGGAAGGCCTTCGTCATGAATGTCCCCTTGACTGACGGACTTATCAACGAACTTGCTCTCCAACGCCTGTACGAGCCGGTTCTTGTACTCCTGGTCGTCCTCGTGATAGTAGCTGATGAACACCTTGTGCCTTGGGAGCGAATTCACCATCTCTCCACTCCTGGTAAGCTGAAGTTAAATCACAAATCGCCAAGCCGATAGTATCATGCCAGCGATGATTATGTAGAACGGGAGCGTGGAGAAGGAGAGGAACAGCGCCCAAAGGAACCGCCGGCTCACCTTGCCGCTATGAGAAACCCCGTAAAGGTCGGATACGCATACCGTAGAGCAGTGGACCTTTCCAACGAATGCGCGGTAGGAGTCTCTGAAACCCCGCTCCAATGCCAAGTAATAGGAATCCAGTACCCAGAACAGGACGGATGGCGCCAAGGCTATCAGCGCGTGCCCCGGCTCACCCGTCCGCGCCACCAACACCAGCGTTGCGGAGACGAGGGTGACGCACCACATCTTGCAGGAGCGGCTGTTCTCCGCCATCCGCTGGATAACGCCCTGCATTATCTCGAGGTGTTTCTGAACGGCAGAGGACTCGTAACTTAGGTGCGATTGCTCGGTCATCCGGTCGCCTCGTGACATTTGTCAGAAATGTTCAGCCCTCCGCCTCCCGGCTTACCGCTATTATATCAGCCCGTATCGGCTCAGAGGGGCGACGGGGCCGGGGTTTGACTTCGCAGCCTTAAGCTTAAGGTCAGCTACAAATCAAGACGCTTAATCAGTTCTTCTACACTAAGGCCGTGATGCGCTGCAATGCTCTTCAGGATGCTTGAAAGCGTCTTCGTCTTAATGGGGTTATGCCTGGGGATAACCTCGTGATGTTCACCATTGGTTTGAGTTGTTACCCGCGCGTGAGACCCGCGCCGCCTGGTGACTTCATAACCCAAAGTCTTGAGGGCCTTCTCCAAATCAGACCCGCTCAAGTCTCGCGGCAGTTTCACAGCGTAAGGACTTCATCACGGACGAAGTGAAGTCGGACCAGCGCCGGCCGCGTCATTCCCGCGTCGAAATAGCATTCGACGGCCTCCTTCACGTTATGGCGCAGTTCTTCAACAGTCTCGCCCTCGGTGTGTATGCCATGCCCCAGGGCGCTGGCCGAGTATCCGCCATCGACCTCGTCCTCCCTGACTTCGAATATGACCTCAAAAATGGCGGCGGACATTGTGGCCCTCCCCTCTCTCTCAGGATTGTGGCTATCGCAGTATCTCCCCCAGCAACCCCCCGCCTTCCGCTACACGGCTATTATATCAGCCCGTATCGGCTCTAGGGGGCGTAACGGGGCCGGATAATGGATTCCCGCCTGCGCGGGAATGACGGATAAGAGGGCGGCCATCCGAAGCCCCAACACAGAACCAACGCTCTTCAAAACTTGAGGGGGCGCACGCGCCCTTCCCGCCTGCGCGGGAATGACGGGAGGGGGGGAGCGGGAATCCGGCGGGGCGAGCGGGCGGCCAGCGGGCGCGTTCCCCCCCTTCCCGCCTTGACACCCGGCGCGGCGGCTGATAGCTTCAGCCCAAGCCCCAACCGCCCCCGGCTTTAGGAGGAACGCCCATGATTTATGACGTGCGCACTTATGACCTCAAACACGGCAAGGTCAACGAGTACATGGACGCCGTTAGAGAGATAGCCCTCCCCCTGAGACAGTCCTACGGCGTTGAACTGGCCGGCTGGTTCTACACCATCATTGGCCCCATAACCCAGGTCATCCACATTTGGGCCTACAAGAGCCTGGCCCACATGGAGGAGATAAAGGCCAAGGTCGACTCCGACCCCCGCTGGACGGGTGAGTACCTGCCCCGCGTCCAGCCCCTCCTGGTGAACGCCAGAGACCAGATTATGAAGGCCGCCGACTTCGCCCCCCAGGAGTAGCCCCGCCAGCCCGGCGGCGGCTAGGCGTTAAAGCTCCGCGCCGCCTCCTTCGAGACGTGCTCCCTGAGCTCCTTGGGCAGCGTGGGAAGGTTCCCCGCCACCGCGTTTTGGAGTATCCGCTCCGGACGAGTGCTGGAGGGTATGGGAACCCCAATACGCGGGTCCGCCAGCACCCAGGCGAGCAGGGCCTGCGGCCACGTTTCAATGCCAAACTCCGCGAGGGGCGCCAAGTCGGGCTGGCTGCTCATATCCTTGGCCAGTGCCCCCGACCCCAAAGGCCGCATGACTATCACCCCTATGCCCAACTCCTCGGCCAAGGGCAAAATCTCATCCTCCGCCTCCCGCTCCAACACGTTGTAGGATATCTGAATAGTCTGAATGCGCTGGGTCTTCATTATCTCAATCATCTCCGGGAAGCCGGGCGGGTAGGTGTAGGTGACGCCAATCAGGTCTATGGCGCCCTGCTCCCGGAGCCCTTCCAGATAGGGCAGATGGGTGCGCCAGTCCACCATGTTGTGAATCTGGAACACGTGGATGTGGTCCGTCTTCAATAGCTCGAAGGACCGGGCTATCTGACGCCGCCCCGTCTCCTTTCCCACCGCCCAAACCTTGGTGGCAAGCTGGAACTGGTCCGTCTTCCCCTCCATAGACACGCCCAGGGCCTCTTCAGCCCGCCCGTACATGGGCGACGTGTCGATGAAGGTGGACCCGGAGGCGATGCAGTTGTCTATAATGCGCCTGCGCGTCTCCAGCCCCTCGCTGTCCTCCACGTTGAAGGTGTTGGCGCTGCCCATCCCAATGGCTGGCGTCTCCAGTCCGGCCAACATTCGTGTTCTCACTGTCTACCCCCTATCATGTTTGAAACGCGCCCCCGCCGTCAGGAGCAGCGCTCCGTCTCCTTAGCGATATACTCCCGCAGTTCTTGAGGAAGGACCTGCGCCTTCCCCGGAAGGGCGTTCTCCACAATCCGGCTCGGCTTCGTCGTGGCGGGAATGGGCACGCTGACACGATGGTCGGCCAGCAGCCAGGCCAGGGCCGCCTGACCCCACGTTTCAATCCCGTACTCCCGCAGCGGCGACAGGTCCGGCTGCCTGCTTAGCCCGGTGGCCAGCAACCCCTTGCCCGTGGGCCGCATGACGATAACGCCCATGCCCAAACTCTCGGCCAAGGGCAGCACCTCATCCTCCACCGCGCGGTCATTGATGTTGTAGGAAATTTGAATGGTGTCCACCCGCCCCGTCCGCATGATATCCATCATCTCAGGGAACATGTCGGGGTAGCCGTAGGTGACGCCGATAAGCCCTATCCGCCCCTCAGCCTTCAGCCTCTCCAAGTAGGGAAGATGGGCGCCCCAGTCCACCAGGTTGTGAATCTGAAGAACGTCGATGTAGTCCGTCTTGAGGAGGCTGAAGGACTGGCCTATCTGCGCCTCGCCCGTCTCCTTGCCGGAGCACCACACCTTGGTGGCCAGCTGGAACTTATCGCGCCTTCCATCGATAACCTGCCCGAGGACCCACTCGGCGCGGCCGTACATGGGCGACGTGTCGATGAAGGTGACGCCTTCTGCGATGCACTGGTCCATAATCTCGCGACGAAGGGCCAGGTCCCCGGCGCCGTCCACGTCGAAGGTCGCGGCGCTGCCCATCCCAATGGAACTCACCTCCATGCCGGCCAACTTGCGAAGTCTCATCTTCCCCCTTCTCTCCCCTGCGATTCCGGAGCCAAGGCCCCGCTTGCGGGCATTATACCCTAAAACGGCCTCTGCTGCGCCAACCTTGTCTAAGGGTCGGGAAACCCCATATACTGCGACCAAACCCCGGCGCCGAGCCAAAAGCCGGCCCCTAAGGAGCGCGTATGGATAGAGCAGAGGAACTGAAGCGGCAAGTTCAGCAGGAGATTGACGCCCACCGGGGCGAGTTGGTGGAACTGTCCCTGGGGATTCACGGCAACCCGGAACTGTCCCTGGAGGAGGAGCGGTCAGCCCGGCGCCTGGCCGACTACCTGGGCGGAAAGGGGTTCGCGGTGACCCGCGGGGCCTACCAATTGCCCACGGCCTTCGAAGCCGTCTACGGCGGCGGGAATCCCCACATAGGCGTCATCGCCGAGTACGACGCCCTCCCCGGCATCGGCCACGCCTGCGGCCACAACATCATCGCCGCCGCCGCGGTGGGGGCCGGCCTCGGCGCCAAGGCGGCGGTGGACGCCCTGGGAGGAACGGTCCACGTCATCGGGACGCCCGGGGAGGAGGGCAGGGGCGGGAAGATCCGGATGGCCGACAAGGGGGCCTTCTCCAACCTAGACGCCGCCATGATGGTGCACCCCGGCTCCCACAACACCTCCGGCTGCAACGCCATGGCCGTGGCCATTCTGGAGGTGGAGTTCCACGGCAGGGCCTCCCACGCCGCCGGCGCGCCGGAGCAGGGCGTGAACGCCCTTGAAGCCATGATACTTTCCTACAACGCCATCAACTCCCTCCGTCAGCACGTCGTCGACGGCAGCCGGGTCCACGGCATCATAACCGACGGCGGGCAGGCCGCCAACGTGGTTCCCGCCCACAGCGCCGGGACCTTCTATATTAGGGCCTCGGAAGACCCGTACTTGGAGACCTTCAAGGAGCGGGTGATAGACTGCTTCCGGTCGGGGGCGCTGGCTACGGGGGCGCGGCTGGAGCACCGGTGGAGCGAACCCCAGTACAGGACTATGAACAACAACGCGGTTATCGAAGACCTGTACGCCCGGAACCTGAAGGAGCGAGGCCGCGTGGTGGAGTCCTACGAGGGCAAGACCTTTGGCAGCACCGACATGGGGAACGTGAGCTTCATGGTTCCCGGCATACACCCCATCATCGCGGTGTCGCCGCCCGGCGTCCCCATCCACACCGAGGAGTTCCAGTCCTACGCCGGCTCCGAGGCCGGCCACCGGGCCGTCTTGGATGGGGCCGTGGCCATGGGGTGGACCGTCGTGGACCTGCTGGCGGAGCCGTCCAACCTGTCCAAGGCAAAAGAGGCCTTCGCCGCGACTCAGACACCCTAGGCGGATTATGTGAATAAGGAGGCGTCCTGTGGACCTTCAACTTGATGACAAAGTCGCCCTCGTAAGCGGCGCGACTATGGGGATTGGGTTGGCCACCGCGCGGCTCCTGGCCGAGGAGGGGTGCCGCCTGGGGATATGCGGTCGCAGTCAGGAGCGGCTGGCGGCGGCGCAGCGGGAGTTGGAGGCGCGGGGCGCGGAGGTGGTGGCCGTCGCCGCCGACGTCACCAGGCCGGAGGAGGCCGCCCGGTTCGTGGAGCAGTGCGTGAAGGGGCTGGGCGGCGTCGATATTCTAGTCAACAACGTCGGCGGTTCCACCGGTGGAAAGTCCATATTCGAGACCAGCCCCGAGGACTGGCATCGCACCTTCGACATTACCCTAATGCACGGCGTCCATCTCACCCGCCTGGCCGCCCCCCACATGCGGCGCCGCGGCGGTGGGGCCATCGTCAACGTGGCCTCCATCTCCGGATGGTCGCCCCAGTTGGCGGGGTCCGCCCAGTACGGGGCCGCCAAGGCCGCGGTGATATTCTTGACGGAACGCGTCGCCCTGGAGTTGTCGGGGCACAACATCCGGGTCAACACCGTGTCGCCGGGTTCCATACAGGGCACTCGGGGTTGGGACACCTTCAGGAAGGAAAACCCGGCATCCTATGAACAGTACGTGCGCGACGGCTTCCCCATGGGGCGGCTGGGCAACCCGGAGGAGGTGGCCGACGTCATCGGCTTCCTCGTCTCGCCCCGCGCCAACTGGATAAACGGCCGCCACATCCCGGTGGACGGGCTGGAGCAGCCCACGGGGGTGGAGGAGCGCAAACCCTGGTAGAGGGGGAATCCCCCTCTCCACCACCCCCCCCCCGGCGCTTCCCGCCTGCGCGGGAATGACGGAAAGAACGGGCGTTGGGCTAGAGGAAGGCTGACAACGTGTCCGTGACAACGCCATCCAGCCCCATGGCCCCGAGGCCCTCGAGGTCTTGGCCCGCGTCGACGTCCCAGGCCAGCACGGGTTTGCCCTGCCTATGGAACCGCTCCAGGAGCTTGGGGGTGAAGGTGTGCAGGTCGGGGTCCATCCAGTCGGGCTTGGCCAGGGGGCTAAGCCACCGGCGGCTGATGGGCAGCGGGTGCCGGGCGCTCCATATGTAGCCGCGGGCCAGTCGAGGCCCCATGCGGCGCATGAAGAAGAGGGCCACGGGGTTGAAGCTGGCCGCCATGGCGCTGTTCCACCGGTTGGAGCGGCTTATGGCCTCCAGGGTGGCGCGGACCAGCGGCTTGACGCCCCAGCCTCGCACCTTCAACTCCACGGATACCAGGAAGTCCGGCGGCAGGGCGTCAAAGACCTCGCCCAGGGTTGGGACGACGGCCCCCTTGAACTTGGGGTGGAACCAGGAGCCGGCGTCGAGTTCCCTAAGCTGGGCCAGGGTGTGGGCGCCGGCGGGCCCATGGCCGTTGGTGGTCCTGTTGATGAGGCGGTCGTGCATAACCACCGCGCGCCCGTCCTTGGTGAGCCGCACGTCCAGCTCCACGCCGTCGGCTCCCCTTTCAGCCGCGCTCCGGAAGGCCGCCAACGTGTTCTCCGGGGCAGACTCCACGTCGCCGCGGTGGGCGATGATGAGGGGACGCGGCAGGGAGCCGGGAGCTATGTTCCAACCCCTGACCGCCGGACTGGTTACGCTCACGACGTCATACGCTTAGGAGGATGGCGGGAAGGACGCGGCGGCCTGTCAACTAGGGTGATGCCTCGGAACGCGGGGCGTCCAACCGCCGGTGGCCCCTCGCCTTCGCGGCGGGCGGGAGCAGTCGAAGTCTCGCCCACATAGCGGCGAAGCCCGGCTTGGGGATGGGCCGGCGCACGACGACGAGTTCGTAGCCAAGATAGGTCAGGGCCATCATGGCCGCGCCCGCCACGGCGTCTAGCACGTAGTGGTTGGCGGTGATGATTATGGCGAAGAAGGTCATGGTTGGGTAGAGGACGCCCAGGGCTTTGAGGGCAATTCCACCCTGCCTGAAGAAGAGGACCCCGAAGATTACCGTCCAGGCGAAGTGAAGGCTCGGCATGGCGGCGAATGAGTTGTAGTAGACGGCCATCTCCCGGCCGGCGTACCAGGAGGGGCCAAACTCCTTGAAGGTGTCCACGAAGCCGAAGTCCGGCATCATCCTGGGTGGGGCGAGGGGGTAGATGGTGAAGACCGCCAGGGCCACGGCAAAGCTGATGAGGATTATGTTCCTATAGTAGAAGTACCTGTCCCTGTCGCGGATGTAGTAGATGAGGGCCGTGGCTAGGACGATGGGGAAGAAGGTTAGGATGTATACCCAGTTGAAGAGGACTACCAGCCATTGACCCGCGTCGACGGCCCACTGGTGCCAGGACGGTTCCCAAAAGAAGCCTCTGGCGCTTTCGAAGGCGATGAGCTTTGCGGCGTTGTCGACGGCTGCGCCGTCGGAGCCGCCGCCCAAGAGGTTCCGGGTGAGCACGTAAACGAGGTAGGCCCCTAAGATGAGGGCCGGTTCGCGGGCGTGCGCGAGGCTCCCGTCCCGGGCTGTGAGGGCCTTGAGTATGGAGTGGGCTGAAGTCACGACGGCGGCTCCGCGGCGGGAACTATCCCCGTTGCTCTAACAATAGAAAAGGCGCCAACGACGGGGTCAGCGCTTGTGATTTCATGTAATCAGATGGCACCCGCAAAATCAAGGGCTGTGGGCCTCATGGCCGCTGGATTCCCGCCTGCCCCAGTCCGTCATTCCCACCTGCCCCTTTCCGTCATTCCCGCCTGCCCCTGTCCGTCATTCCCGCCTGCCCCTGTCCGTCATTCCCGCCTGCTCCTTTCCGTCATTCCCGCGAAGGCGGGAATCCATCTTCCTTACCGCCGCTGCGACAAGGCTGCGACGCCTTGGAACCCCGCACCGGCAAGGGCCAGTCCCGCTACGCCCACACCCGCGTTAGGGACGTCCCTACAAGTTGAGGCTGGGGTTTAGGGCGGTGGTCATGGGGAGTAGGCTTCCCGGATTCCCACCTGCGCGGGAATGACGGATGAGAGGTCGGCGGGTATAACGGGAGGGTGGGCGGGCGTGACAAAAGGCGGCGGGGGCAGGGCCAACGCTCCGCAAAACAAAAAGGGGCACACGTGCCCTTCCCGCCTGCGCGCGAATGACGGATGGGAGGCAGCCTGGGCCGGTCTAGCGGATGCGCCTTCCCCCCTGAAAGACGGCCCAAACGTTTCTGAGGGCGGCGATGTCCGAAAGGGGGTCGCCGTCGATGAGGATTAGGTCGGCGAGCTTGCCGACCTCCACCGTGCCGGCGCGGTCCAGAACGCCGGTGATTTCGGCGGCCGTGCGGGTCGCGGACTCTATGGCCTGCATAACGCCGAGGCCGGCGTCTATCATAACTTCAAGCTCGCGGACGACTGTGCCATGGCGCACGGGGGAGCCGCCGGCGTCGGTGCCCGCGGCGATCTTCACGCCGGCCGCGAGCATACGCTTGAAGCTGGCCTTGGATGCGTCGCGGCGAGCCTCGGATATGTCCAACTCCTCCTTCGAGAGGCCCCACCGGACGGCGGCGTTGAGCCGGTAGTCCCACGTGGACATGGTGGGAACGGCCACCGTGCCCTTTTCCGCCATGAGCTTGGCGGTGCGTTCGTCTATCTGCGTGGCGTGCTCTATGGAGTCGATGCCGGCCTCCACGGCCTCGGCGGCCCCGGTGAAGCCTGTGCAGTGGGCGGCCACCTTAAGCCCCGCGCCGTGGGCAAGTTCCACCACAAGCCCGGCTATCTCAGGGCCAAGGGTGGCGTAGTCGGAGCCGTCTTCGCGCACGCCGGTGGCCCCAACCTTGATGAGGCCGACGCCCTGGGCTATCTGGTCCGTCACCACCCGGCGCATCTGCTCGGCGGATTCTATGGTGTGCACCATGGAGTAGGGCCAGGTGGTGGGGGCCTGTATCCACTGGCCGGCGGCAGTTATGCGGGGGCCGGGTATGGAGCCGGTGGCCACCTGCCGCGCCAGGGTGACGCTGATTCCGTAAGGGGAACCGACGTCCCTAGCCGAGGTCTGGCCGGACATGAGGGCGCGTTGGGCGTTACCGGCGGCCTTCACCAGCAGCGTCTCCGGCGTGTCTTCGTTCATTACGAGGACGCCATTCTGCCCGCCGTCGCCGGCGAAGTGCTCGTGGCAGTCGAAGATGCCGGGCATGAGGGTGAGGTCTTCGCCGTTGATGTCTTCGTAGTGGGGATGAGCGGAGGGAACGACGGAGCCTTCGCCTATCCAGCTGATGACGCCGTTCTCCACCACCACGTTCACCGATGGGACCGGTTCGCCGCCGCAGCCGTCAATGAGACGGACGTTTCTGATGAGAAGGTTCATTCCGCTCTCCTATCGTGGTTGTGGGTCCAGGCGCGCCCCGCGGGGCGATTGGAGGTCATGCTAGCGCCTGACGCGGAGGGGTGTCAACGCGGGCGCGGGGGGCCGGGTCGCGACTACGGAGGCGTTGGGTCTTTATTCGTAGGGAGTTATGGCCTTATAATACGGACGGTCGCCGGTCCTGAGTGGTCGTGGACGGCGGCGCCAGGGTTTCCCAAGACGCAGAAGGAGGCGAAGATGGCTCAGGAGTACACCAAGGTAGCTCGGACGGATGAGGTTCCCCCGGGCGGCATGAAGCAGGTGGAGATTGGGGGAGAGGTGGTCGCCCTTATAAACGTAGGCGGCGACATTTGCGCCATTGGCGGGGAGTGCACTCACGCCGGTGGACTTCTGGCGGAGGGGTATCTGGAGGGCGAAAGCGTTGAGTGCCCCCTTCACGGAGCCTCCTTTAACGTCAAGACGGGGGATGCCGAGACTCCCCCCGCCGATGAGGCCGTGCCTCTGTACCAGGTGAAGGTTGAGGGAAGCGACATCCTGATAGCCCGGCCCTAGGTCTGTTGCAGCGCGGCGGCTCCTAAAGGCCATCGCCCGGGGCCACCGTCAGTTGCCGCTCCCCGTCCGGCATTCCCGCCCTTGACGCCGTAGGAATCGTTCGCGCCTGGATTCCCGGTTGGTGATAACCGACATGCGCCCGCGGCGTTGGCCCACCGCGTCGGCGCCAACCCTCCGTCATTCCCGCCTGCGCGGGAATCCATCTTTCCCGATTAGCTTCTAACGCCATCGTCCTCCTTTAGCAGACCTCCGGGTTGGGGCGGTAGCCGGTAGCCGGTATGCCCTGCGGCGCCGCCCACCGCCCCTCCACCAGGGGATGGATTTCGCTAAACTCACAAACGAAGTGCAACACTTAATTGAGGTGTTGCCATGGGACTCCACTACACGCAGCTCGACATTGTGGAACGGTGTGAAATTGCCCGACTACATGCCACGGGACGCTCCCTCCGCCAAATCGCGGCAGCTCTGGATCGCTCGCCATCAACGGTTGCTCGGGAACTGAAGCGCAATCCTTCGGCCAATGGCGCCTACCGGCCCAAGTACGCCGACCAACAGGCCCACGCCCGCCGTTGGCACGGTCACCGGCTGACCCGCGACCCCACCCTTCGGGAGGATGTCCTCGCCCGTCTCGAGCTGGGCTGGTCCCCGGAGCAGGTGTCCGGCCGGCTGGCCTTGGAGAAGGGAAGAACGGTCATCTCCTATGAGTCTATCTACCGGTTCATCTACGCCCAGATAGCCCGCAGGAAGGACTACTCGTGGCGGCTCTACCTGCCCCGGCGCAAGTCCAGACGAGGCTGGCGGGGGCGCAGGGGCGGCAGTTCCGTGTCCTTCATCCCCCACCGCCTTCCCTTGGAAGAGCGTCCTCAGGATGCGGATGACCGCCAGAAGCCGGGTCACTGGGAGGCCGACACCATGCTCTTCAGCGCCTACGGCCAAGTCGTCCTCATCCTCCACGAGCGCTGCACCCGCCTGCTCATAGCCCTCAGACCCCCGGGGAAGGCCGCGGAGCCCATCGCCACTGCCATAGCCGAGGCCCTGGGTCCCTTGCCCCAGGAGTGGCGCCAGACGGTCACCTTCGACAACGGCACGGAGTTCGCCCGCCACCACCTTCTCCACGCCCTCGGCATCCAGACCTTCTTCTGCGACACCCGCTCCCCCTGGCAGAAGGGCGGCGTGGAGAACGCCATTGGCCGGCTGCGGCGCACCCTGCCCCGCAAGACCGACCTGGCGGCGGTGTCCGAGGAGCGCTTCACCCAACTGGTCCAAGCCTACAACCACACCCCTCGCAAGTGTCTGGACTACCGGACCCCAGCCGAAACTTTCCGTAACAAGGTGTTGCACTTGAAATGTGAATTCACATTCCCGCCTGCGCGGGAATGACGGATGAAGTGCGGGTGGGCGTCGGGCCGGCGGCTATCCAAAGCCCCGGGCTAGGAACAGGGGGCTGAGCGCTCAACCACCGGGGGCCTTCCCTCCGGCTACTTTGACCTCAACTCTTTGGGCAGTACGAAGGTCACGTCTTCCTGAATCACCTTGAGGGTGGATACGTCGTCGGGCTTGAGCTTGGATATGACCTCGTCCACCAGCACCTCGGGGGTTGACGCCCCGGAGGTTATGCCTATCTTCTCGGCGCCGCGGACCCAGTCTTCCCGCAGGTCGTCGGCGCTGTTTATCAGGTAGGCGGGCACGCCGTGCCGCTCGGCCACCTCCCGCAGCCGGTTGCAGTTAGAACTGTTCTCGGCGCCGATGACCAACACAAGGTCCACCAGCCGGGCCAACTCCTTCACCGCTTCCTGGCGGTTGGTGGTGGCGTAGCAAACGTCGTTGCGTATTAGGGTGTTGGAGAAGTGGGCCTTGATTTTGGACACGGCCTTGGCGGTGTCGTCCACCGATAGGGTGGTCTGGGTGAGAACGGCCACCTCCGTGTCGCCATTCCACTCGGGGATGTCCAGGGGGCTGTGGTCGTCAACCAGTATCATGGGGGCCTGGCCCATGGTGCCGCGCACCTCCGCGTGGCCCCGGTGTCCAACCAGGATAACCCGCTTTCCCTCCCGGCTGTACTTGATGGCCTCGTTGTGGACGCGGGTCACCAGGGGGCACGTGGCGTCGACGACGTGGAGGCCGCGCTCCCCCGCCCTCTGAAAGTCCTCGGGGGGTGACCCGTGGGCGGAGAAGACGACGATGGAGTTTTCGGGTATCTCGTCCACCTCCTCAACGGTTATGGCCCCCTTGCGCTCCAGGGCCCTGACCACGTATGGGTTGTGGACTATCTGGTGCTTGACGTAGATGGGCGGGTTGAACTTTTCCAGGCATAGCTCCACGACCTCTATGGCGCGGACTACCCCGGCGCAGAACCCCCTGGGCGAACTGAGGATGACTTCCATGAAGGGCCTTTCTGGGCAGTGTTGGCCTATGGTAGCGCATGGGTTGGCCTACAGGCAAGGCGGCCCTCACGCGGTGGGGGATGGATTTCCGCCTGCGCGGGAATGACTGGACGGGCGGCAGGAATGCAAAAACCCTCAACGCTCTTCAAAACAAAGTGGGCGCACGCGCCCTTCCCGCGCAGGCGGGAATCCATCTTCTCCCCTCCGTTACACCGAGGGAACAGCGCGAATCCCCGGTGAGAACCGGCCCCATACGGCCAGACTGGCTTAAGGTCTCCATCCCTCATTGGAGGGAGAGGCGGGGGGTGGCCCTCGTAGACGTCCCTACGGGTGGCCGCCCTCTTATCCGTCATTCCCGCGCAGGCGGGAATCCAGGAAGGCCCCAACCCAAAACGTCCAATGTGTCGCTCTCATTCCCCCGGCCCAATCCCGAGTTCTATCAAAGGAGGACGATGGCGTTAGAAGAGAACCGGAGAAGATGGATTCCCGTTTTCACGGGAATGACGGAATGGGTGGCCCCGGGCCTTGGGGCGTTGGATTTGGGGTGTAAGGTTCCTGGATTCCCGTTTTCACGGGAATGTACGGATAAGAGAAGGGCGGCAATGGCGGGAGGGGGGAGCGCGGTGGCGGAGTTGCCCCCGTCGGCTGCTGAGAGTAGAGTTAGCCTACCAACATCTGGGGGGTGGACATGATTACCCAAAAGCTCCTTGCGGACTCGCTCCCGGACACCACCGGCCCTGTCGCGGCTCGCGGCTTGACGGATCAGGTGGAGATTTACCGGGACCGCCACGGCATCCCCCACGTGGAGGCGAAAACCGTGGAGGACGCCTTTTTCGGCCAGGGTTTCGCCACCGCCCAGGACCGCCTGTGGCACATGGACTACGACCGCCACCGGGCCTACGGCCGTTGGGCGGAGATGGCCGGCCCTCAGGGCTTGGAGCAGGACCTGCTCATGCGCCGCTTCCGTCTGGAGGCCAGCGCCCGCGCCGACTACCAGGCCGTCAACGAGGAGACCCGCTCCATGCTGGACGCCTACGCCGCCGGGGTCAACGCCTTCATCGAGACCACCGCCAGCCTTCCCATCGAGTACCGGCTGCTGGACGCCTCGCCTGAGCCGTGGCAGCCCTGGGACGGCCTTGGCGTCTTCAAGGTGCGCCACGTCCTCATGGGGACCTTCGAGGGCAAGGCGTGGAGGGCCAGGCTCCTCAAGGAACTGGGGCCGGAGAAGGCCGCAAGTCTCATCCCCGGCTACCAGCCCGGCCACCTCCTCATACTCCCGCCCGGCTCCGTGTTCGAAGGGGCCTTCGTCAACGCCTTGGAGGAGTTGGAGCGGGGGGCCGCCGTCGCCGACCGCCTGAAGGAGTTGGAGCGGAGGGCCGCCTTCGCCAACGCCTTGGAGGAGTTGGGGCGGGGGGCCGCCGTCGCCGACCGCCTGAAGGAGTTGGAGCAGGGAAGCAACAACTGGGTCCTGTCGGGGAGCCGCACGGCCTCGGGGAAGCCCCTGCTGGCCGGCGACCCACACCGGGGCTTGGACACGCCCAACGTCTACTATCAGAACCACGTGCGATGTCCCGCCTTCGACGTGGTGGGGATATCCTTCCCCGGCCTTCCGGGATTCCCCCACTTCGGCCACAACCGGTGGGTCTGTTGGGGTGTCACCCACACCGGCGCCGACTACCAGGACCTTTACTTGGAGCGGTTCAAGGATGACAACCCCGCCTACTACCGGTTCAAGGGCCAGTGGCGCCGGGCTGAAGTTCACCGGGAGTTGATAAAGGTGCGGGGCGCGGCCAGCCACGAGACGGAGGTTACGGTAACCCACCATGGCCCCGTCATATCCGGGGAGCCGTCCAAGCGCAACGCCGTCGCCTTCCGGTACACCCAAACCGCCGTGGCCCACCGGGGCGCCGAATGTCTGCTGGACATGCTTCAAGCCAAGACCACCGCCGAACTTGACGAGTCCATGCGCCACTGGGTCGACCCCGTCAACAACTTCCTGTTCGCCGACGTTCACGGGAGCGCCGGCTACCTCACCAGGGGCCAAATCCCCATCCGCTCCCGGGCCAACGCCTGGCTCCCCGTTCCCGGCTGGACCGGCGAGCACGAGTGGCAGGGACACATCCCCTTCGACGAACTGCCCCGCTCCCACAACCCTGACGAGGGATACATCGTGACGGCCAACCAGAAGGTGACGGGTGACGACTACCCTTACTACATAGCCCTGGACCACTCGACGGAGTTCCGGGCCAAGCGGATAACCCTTCGCCTCCAGGCCCTCGGCAAGGCCACCGTGGAAGACATGGGGGCCGTTCATGGCGAGAGGGTGTCCATTCCCGCCCAAGGCTACCTCAAACGCCTGGCCGGACTGAAGCCCAAGGACGCCGCCGCCGCCAAGGCCCTGGATATCCTGAAGGGTTGGGACGGCGACATGGACCGCGGCAGCGCGGCGGCCACTATCTACAGCGCCCTGCGGCTCCACCTCGACCGCCGCATCCTGACCCACCTCCTTGGCCCCCTGGCTGAGGCGGCTTTGTCGGAAGCCAACCGCGGCGGCCCGGCCCACGCCTCACGGCTGCGCGCCCACTTCCTTTACCTCATGGAGCGGGACGACGCGTCCCTGCTGCCCCCGGGGACCGGCTGGGACTCCCTGCTAGAGGACGCCCTATCCGCCGCCGTGAAGGAGCTTGTGTCAAGACTGGGGCCGGAGTTCCCGTGGGAGTGGGGAAGGGTCCATCACACCGCGCCTCAGCACCCCCTTTCCGTCGTCTTTCCCGACACCCAAGGGGCATTGGACCCCCCGCAGATTCCCCTGGGCGGCGACGGGGATACCCCTCAGGCGGCAAGCTACTCGCCGGCCCAGCCCTTCCTCATATCCTCAACCTCGGTGCTGCGGTACGTCTACGACCTGGCCGACTGGAACAACTCCCGCTGGATAATTCCCCTGGGCGCGTCGGGGCATCCCGGCAGCCCCCACTACGCGGACCAGGCGTCGACTTGGGGAGAGGTGGACTTCATCCCCATGCTCTACGACTGGCGGCGCGTCACCGCCGAGGCCCAGTCCCGCCAGACACTGAGCCCGAACTAGGCCGAGGCCCCCTTCCAACAGCATCAAAACGAGAGGCAAGCGAAATGAACATCGGCGTCACCGTGCCCCTGCCGGCCTACCTTGTGGACGTGGCATTCATAGCTGAGAAGGCCGAGTCCCTGGGTTTTGAGTCCCTGTGGTGCGCGGAACACCCCATCATACCCGTGCACAGCGACAGCCCCTTTCCCGCCTCCGCCGACGGCGTGATACCGGAGAGCTACTCCCACTTTGTGGACCCATTCGTAGCCCTGGCCCGCGCCTCCGGGGTCACGAAGACCATCAAGCTGGGCACCGGCATAACCCTTGTCCCCGAGCGCAACCCGCTGCTCTTGGCCAAGGAGGTCTCCACCCTAGACCACTTCAGCGGGGGGCGGTTTCTCTTTGGCATAGGCGTGGGGTGGCTCCGCGAGGAGACGGAGATAATGGGCGGCGACTTCGACCACCGGTGGACCCAGGCCAGGGAGTCGGTGGAGGTTATGAAGAAGCTTTGGACCCAGGAGGCGGCGTCCCACCGGGGCCGGTACTACGATTTTCCACCCGTCAAGTCCTACCCCAAGCCGGCCCAGAAGCCCCACCCGCCGGTGCTGCTGGGCGGCATGGCCCCCAACGTGCTGAAGCGGGTGGTCCGCTGGGCCGACGGGTGGCTGCCCAACCGCCTGAGCGTTGAGGAGCTGCGACAGAAGCGGGCCGAGTTGGACGGCCTGGCAGTAAGGGCCAACCGGGACCCGGCGTCGCTGACCATATCCATCCACGGGCAGGCCCCCGACCGGGAGGAGGTGAAGGCGTACCTGGAGGGCGGGGCCGCCAGGGTAATCATACGCATACAGCCCGCCAAGACCGAGCAGGAGATATCCGCGCAGTTGGAGGAGGTGGCCAGGGCCACCCTCTAGCCGCGCTTCCGGGCTGGTGGGCCGTTGGCCCGCCGCAACGCCGCCCTCCCATCCGTCATTCCCGCCCCCCTATCCGTCATTCCCGTGAAAACGGGAATCCAGGAAGGCCATGTCGCAGAACTGACCCCATAGACCGCGCCGCGGCTCTCCCCTACCGACGAATGACGAAAAGAGTCAGGCGTGGCGGCGTGGCGCCGCTTCTCTTGCCAACACCGGCGGGGGAGGGGATGGATTCCCGCCTGCGCGGGAATGACGGATAGGGGGAAGTCACGCGCCCTTCCCGCCTGCGCGGGAACGGCGGTTGGCGGGGGATTCCCGCTATGGACAGGTCTGCCCTCCCAGAACGGGCCGGTTGGAGCCGGTCGGCCCTATGGCGCGCTGAGCAGGTCCATGTACTTGTAGCCGGAGCCGGTGTTCATAAGTATGACGGTCTCGGAGCCTTGCAGCAGGTTCTGGTCCAGGAGACGCCTCAGGCCCACCAGGGTGGCCGCGCCCTCCGGGGCGGGGAAGACCCCCTCGGCGGTCCCCATTTCCCTCATGGCGTGGACCATTTCGGAGTCGGACACCGCGATGGCCGTTCCCCCCGTCTCGCGAAGGACCTCCAGGATAATGTAGTCCGCAAAGACGGCGGGAACCCGCAGTCCCGCGGCGTCGGTGGACGCGTTGGCCCAAGGTTCCGCGGTCTTCGAGCCTTCGTGAAAGGCCTTCACCAGGGGTTGGCATCCCTCCGCCTGGATGCAGATGAACCTGGGCTGAGGGCTGTCTATCCAACCCAGGGCCCGGAGCTCCTGAAAGGCCTTCCACATGCCCACAATCCCGGTGCCGCCGCCGGTGGGATACACAATAACGTCAGGCGCGCGCCAGCCCAAGTCCATGGCAAGCTCCAAGGCCATGGTCTTCTTGCCCTCGGCCCTGTAAGGCTCTCTGAGGGTGGAGAGGTCGAACAGGCCCTCCTGCTGGGCCTTCTCCTGAGAGATGCGCCCGGCGTCGTTGATGAGGCCGTCGACGAGGACGAGGTTGGAGCCGAGGGCCAGGCACTCCTTCTTGTTGGCCTCCGGGGCGTCCTTGGGCATGAAGACGGTGGCCTCCATGCCGGCCTTGGCGGCGTAGGCCGCCAGGGCGCCGCCGGCGTTGCCGGCCGTGGGCATGGTGACGCGGGTCTGTCCCACCTCTAGGGCCTTGGACACGGCGGCGGACAGCCCCCGCGCCTTGAAGGAGCCGGTGGGATTCAGGCCCTCATCCTTTATGTAAAGGTTCTCAAGACCCAGCATCGCCCCCAAGTTCCTAGCTCGTAGGAGGGGAGTCCCGCCCTCGCCCAGCGTGACCACGTTCTTGGGGTCGATGACCGGCATCAGTTCGTAGAAGCGCCACATGTCGCTGGGCCGGCCGCTGAGGGCGTCCCTGTTCACCTCTCGTTTGACGGCGGCGAGGTCGTAGCGGGCGAACAGGACCTTCCCACAGTCGGGGCACGTCCTTATGGGCTGGGCGTGGGCGTGTTCCTTCCCGCACCAGGTGCACTCCAAATGGGTGAGGCGGCTGTTCATGGGTGGGCGCTCCTTGTTGTGGTGATGGGGTTATTGTATCATTAGGCGCATCCTTTCCCCAGAGAGGGGTTTTGGCCGCCTGAACAGGCTGCCTCGCGAGGGAGGAATAGTCCATGTCCACCATAGACCGGGAATACGTGAGCCTGCATCCCAAGTCGGCTCGGATTTTTGAGGAAGCATCGGCGGTGTTCGCCGACGGCGTGACCCACGACACCCGGCGCGTGACGCCCTTTCCCTTGGTGATGACCCACGCCGCGGGAGCGACCAAGTGGGACGTTGACGGCAACGAGTACGTGGACTACGTGTGCGGCCACGGCTCCCTCATTCTGGGACACTCCCACCCGGCCATCGCCGCCGCCGTGGCCGAGCAGGTGGGAAGGGGCACCCACTTGGGCGGCAGCACGGAGTTGGAACTGCGATGGGCCAACGCCATTAAGGGGCTGGTGCCGTCGGTGGAGAAGCTGCGGTTCCACAGCTCCGGGACCGAGGCCACGATGATGGCCATGCGGTTGGCCCGGGCGTATACGGGTAAGCGCAAGATAATAAAGTTCCAGGACCACTTCCACGGCTGGCACGACTACGCCATCGCCGGCTCCGATGGCGGCGCCGGGGGCGTGCCCGACTCCACCTGGGAGTCGATGATAGTCCTGCCGCCCGGGGACATTGGCGTCGTGGAGGACGCCCTCGCGCGGGATGGCGACGTGGCGGCCCTCATCACCGAACCCACGGGGGCCCACATGGGCCAGTACCCCTTCAAGGCGCCGGAGTTCCTGCACCAGCTGCGGGAGGTCACCGAGCGGCGCGGGGTCCTGCTGATACTGGACGAGGTGGTTACCGGGTTCCGGCTGTCCAGCGGCGGCGCTCAGGTGCGCTACGGCGTGAAGCCCGACCTGACGACCATGGCCAAGATAGTGGCCGGCGGATTGCCGGGCGGCGTGGTTGGAGGCAGGGCCGAGATTATAGACATGATATCCCACCGGGGAGACCCCGAGTGGGACAACGCCAAGCGGGTGTCCCACCCGGGCACCTTCAACGCCAACCCCCTGTCGGCGGTCGCGGGGGCGACGTGCCTCGAGACGCTGGCCAGAGAGCCTATCAACGAGCGGGCCGACGCCATGGCCGCGCGGCTGAGGGCGGGGCTTAACGACACGCTGTCCAAGATGGAGGTGACGGGGGTCGCCCATGGGGTGAGTTCCCTGGTGATGGTGGCCTTCGGGGTGGAGAGTGAGCCGGAGGACGTGTGGAAGATACCGCGCGAGACCCTTCACACGGCGGCCAAGCCGGGGGCGGGGCCCGGCTTCAAGCGCGGGATGCTGAACGCCGGGGTTGACGTCATGGGCGGGCGGGGGTTCATCGTCTCGGCGGCCCACCGGGAGCAGGACATAGATAAGACGCTGGCGGCCTTCGAGCGGTGTCTGGCCGGGATGCGCCAGGATAACCTGGTCTAGCCGCCAAGGGGCTATGGGCGTTGGTCTTACTCCTTTCCCGTCATTCCCGTGAAAACGGGAAGGGCACGTGTGCCCACTTAGTTTTGAGGAAAGTCGGTTCTGCGTCGGGGCCTCCTGAATTCCCTCCTGCGCGGGAAGGGCACGTGTGCCCACTTAGTTTTGAGGAAAGTTGGTTCTGCGTTGGGGCCTTCCTGGATTCCCGTTTTCACGGGAATGACGATAAAAGGGGGGCGGGAATGACGAGAGGGACGCGGGCATGTCGGCGGGAGAGGGCGGGAATGGCAATGGGCGGCGGGGATGCCGACAGTGAGTTTCCTTTAAGAAACCACGCCCAAGAGAATCAATAGCCGGGAGAATAAGTAGATGGACCACGGCGAAATTGTCCGGCAGGCCAAGGCCGCCAGCGTGCAGCTTATCACCTTCCTGTTCTGCGACAACGGCGGGATCATCCGGGGCAAGGCCACCCACGTGTCGGGCCTCGAGCGGAAGCTCGATTCGGGCATGGGCCTGACCCTCGCCATGCAGGCCATGACGGACATGGACCAGTTGTTGGTGGTGGAGGGTATGGGGCCTGTGGGCGAGGTGAGGTTGATACCGGACACCGGCACCTTCACCCATCTTCCCTACGCGCCCAAACGAGCGCTCATGCTGTGTGACCTGATAACCGTTTCGCGCCAACCCTGGGACGCCTGCCCGCGAAGTTTCCTGAAGCGGACCCTGGCCCGGGCCGAGTCCATGGGTCTAACCATTCAGGCCGCCATGGAGCCTGAGTGGTATCTCGCGACCAAAGCAGGCGAAAAGTTCACGCCCATCGACACCAGCCTTGACAACGCCAGCATCGGCGCCACCTTCGCCCAGGACGTGGTGGACGATGTGGTGGCGGCCCTGCAAACCCAGGGCCTCCGGGTGCAGCAGTACTACCCGGAGTTGGGCCACGGCCAGCACGAGTTGAGCATTGAACACGACGGGGCCTTGCGGGCCGCCGACAACCACCTCATCTACCGGGAGACGGTGCGGAACGTGGCCTGGCGGCACGGCATGTACGCCTCCTTCGCGCCCAAACCCTTCCCGGAACAGGCGGGCAACGGCCTGCACGTTCACCTCAGCGCGTGGGACGCTAGCGGGGAGACAAACCTGTTCTACGACTCGTCGGACCCCCATAACCTCAGTCCCATGGCCTACCATTTCATCGGCGGCATAATGGAGCATCTGCCGGCCTTGGTGGCCCTCACCTGCCCCAGCATGAACAGCTACCGGCGGCTGTCCCCCGGGTCGTGGAGCACGGCCTTCACCTGCTGGGGGCCGGACAACCGGGAAGCCGCCCTGCGAATACCGTCGCTGTTCTGGGGATCGGAGATGGCCTCCACCAACCTGGAGTTTCGCCCGTCGGACTCCAGTTCCAACCCCTACATATCCCTGGGCGGGCTGATAGCCGCCGGCCTCGACGGGATCGAGCGGGAACTGCGCCCCCGCAGGGAGCAGTGGATTGACGTTGACCCGGTGCGGCTGACGGCGGAGGAGTTGGAGAGCCGGGGCATCGTGCGCCTGCCCCAGTCGCTGCCGGAGGCCATCGCAGCGTTGGAAGGCGACCCGCTGCTGCTAGACGCCATGGGGCCGGCCCTGTCGAACTCCTACCTGGCCATCCGGCGGGCCGACTGGGAACTGTTCTCCCAGCGCGACGTGGAGTTCGAACTCAGGCACCACTTCTACAAGTTCTAGGGCGTAGCCGGGGCGCGCGCCATCCGTCCATATGTCATTCCCGCCCGCTTCCCCCCTATCCGTCATTCCCGCGCAGGCGGGAATCCATCTTCCTTACCCCCGCTGCGACAATGCAACGGCGCCAGTAAGAATCGGTCCCGTTACAACGACACCCGCATTAGGGGCGCGCCTACGGGTGACCCTGGGGTTTGAAGCCTTGGTTTTGGGATGAAGGGTTCCTGGATTCCCGTTTTCACGGGAATGACGGATTAAGAGGGTGGTGGGCATAACGGGGCAGGAAGCCACGCCTCCAACCCAGAACCAACGCTGTTCAAAACTTAAGTGGGCGCACGCGCCCTTCCCGCGCAGGCGGGAATCCATCCCCCCTCTCCAACCACATGGATATGCGCCCAACCCCTGCTGGCAGAGGGCCAGAGGCCCCATCCACATGCGGCGCTGAGGTTCGGGGCGCTGGTTCTGCAATGGGGCCTTCCTGGATTCCCGCCTGCGCGGGAATGACGGGAGGGGGGCCGGGCGCGGTCAGTTCACCGGAAGGACGGCGTAAGGGGGAAGGCGCCCCGTCAAGAGGCCGGCGGGGGCGTTTCGCTTACTGAGAGGACGTATCCCCCAACCCTGTTATCGAAGACGTCCCTCACCAGGATGTAGAAGTTGCCGCTGTGGGGGGCCTCAAAGGTGAGCTTGGCGTCCCACCCAAAGACCCCGACCCCGCTGTCGTCGTCGGCTATCCACTGCTCCGGGTAGGAGCCGCTCAGCCAGTGGACCACAACGTAGGGGTCCATAAGCACCGCCTCCACGAGTATGTCGATGCTGTCGCCTTCCACCATGTCAATGATGAAGTAGTCCTGGTCCGCGGGAAACTCCACCGCCCCGGTGACGGTCTGACCGGCGGAGACGCTCTGCCCGTCGTCAACGTCCTTGTACAGAGAGATGGCGACGCTGCTGTTAAGGTTAACGCGGGCGGGGCCTTTGGTGGACTGGCCCACAGTGAGGAAGTAGGGGCCGTCATATCCCACCTTAAAGGAACCCGACTCAGCCCCGGTTTTCCTAGAGTCCACCGAGAGGACCTTAGTGCGGCGGGGGTTCACCACGGTGAAATTCACGTCGTTCTCGCTGTTTATGCTTATGTCCACCTCGGTTCCCACAGGCTCGCTTATCACAAAGGTCGTCGCGTCCCACAGGTTATCCAGCGAGAAGTTATACCTGGTCCTTGCGCCCTCCAGGGTTACACGGCGGTTCACCGGCGCGGCCGACGGGTCTTCGTTGAGGAGGGCCTGGACCTTCTCGCTTATGTCGGTGACCGACGAGTTGAGGGCGAAGGTGAAGGAGGCCAAGGCGAAGGTGGACATGCCGATTACGTATCCATCCTCAGAAAAGAGAGGCCCCCCGCTCTGGCCGCCTGCGATGGCGGTGTCGGTCTGTAGATAGGTGACGCCCACGGAGCCGGACTGCCGCAGCCGCGAGAGTATGCCCCGCGTGATGGTGGGCTTGACGTTCTCATTCTCCAACTCGGCGGGATAGCCGATGAGGTAGACGTTGCTGGCTATGGGCAGGGCCTCCCCGTCTCCGAATTCCAGGGGTTCAAGCTCGGTATCTAGGGGGCCGATAATCGCCAGGTCGGCCAGCAGGTCCACGTGGGTGACCGGCGCGTCCTCATGCTCAGAGCCATCGGGGAACACCACCCTAGCCGTGTTGTGGGTCCACACGACGTGGGCGTTGGTGATGACGTATCCCCCTTCAATAAGTATGCCGCTTCCTGTGGCGACGCCCGTTTCGACGTAGGCCACGGAGGGGGACACCCGGGCGAATACTTCGGCCGCCGTTGGCGGGGCCGGCGTGGGGGTGGGGGTTGGAACCGGGGTCGGCGTGGGCGCGGGCGTTGGGATAGGGGTAGGAACCGGCGTCGGCGCCGGTGTAGGCGTCGGGATGGGGGTGGGAATAGGAGTCGGCGCCGGGGTAGGCGTGGGGATGGGCGTCGGTCGCGGCGTGGGCCTAGGCGTGGCGGTTGGAACCCGTGTCGGCGTGGACGCCGGCGTTGGTCTGGGCGTCGGTCGCGGCGTGGGCCGAGGCGTCGCTGTGGGAACCACCGTCGGCGCCACCGTCGGCGCGACTGTGAGGGCCACCGTGGGAACCGGGACAGGCGTTGGCGTCGGGCTAGGCTCCGCCGTGGGTGTCGCGGTGGGGTTCCTCAAGCACGCGGTGAGGGCCACTAGAAGCAGAAGGGTCGCGGATAGCAGAAGAGCCCTAGCCATGAGCAGTCCCCTTGCGGTACAGGTTGCGGCGCCTCGCCGCCATCGCCCGGATCCTTGCCGTTAAGCCGCTGAGGAGGGTTGGAGCCGCCTCCCAGCCGCAGCCTCAGATGCGCGTGTGTTATTCAAGTGATAGGGGCAAGCGATAGGGGCATTGAGTAACATACAAAGGGGCCAACTGAATGTCAAGGATTGTGAGGTGGAGGCGCCGCGCCCGCTACCGGCGGATGACCCGCCAAACGAGCTTCATCAGGTCGCTCGCTCCCCCCTTTTCGCCATCGGAGTCGCCTAGCTGCCCCAGCAGTCTAGAGGCCGTGGCCGCGTTGGCCGTGGCCTCGGCTACGTTCTCCGACACCTTGGCCGCCTTGGAGGCCGCCTCCGCCGTCGCTTCCGCGGCGTTGGCCGCGGCCTCCTTGACGCTGGACGCCGCTTCCGCCATGCTCTCCGACGCCGACGCCGCGTTTCCCGCCGCCACCGCCGCCGACTCGGTGGCCCTTTCCACGTTCAAAGCCGTCCGGCGCAGGGAGGGGTACAGGCGCGCCAGCCCCGCGGTTACGGCCACCAGCAGGACCGCCCCCGCCACGGCCACGGCGATAATGGCGACGTCCTTTATTAGAGACGTGGCGTCGGCGCTCAAGACCCGCCCCCCGACCTGAGAACCAGCCAGACCACGACGCCTATGAGGGCGAGAAATCCGAGAAGCATAAGGGTCATCATCACCTTTTGGATGAATCCCACTATGGTGAAGGGCAGCATTACCAGCTTGAAGGGCAGCTTGATAAGCCAAACGAGGGGTTTGAAGACGACCTTGAACAGGAACGAAAACATGCCGGCGACCCTCCTTAATTGGCGTTGGCCCTACCGCTAAACTGTACCACGGCGCCCGTTGGAATCCAAACGCCGGACGGCCCCGGGCGCCGGCGCGGGGTTCCCGCTTGCCCAGGGTATTGTGATAGGATACGGAGAGTTAAAGCGATAGGGGGCGCGTTATGACTATTACGGGATACGGCATCGTGTCAAGGGCCGCCGGAGAGCCGGCTAGGTTGGAGGAGATGCTCATTGAGCCGCCGGGTCCGGGCGAGGTCCTGGTGCGGGTCCAGGCCAGCGGCGTATGCCACACCGACCTCCACTACAAGCTGGGCAAGATAGACGATAAGTTCCCCTACCTGCTGGGCCACGAGGGGGCCGGCATTGTGGAGGCCGTGGGAGAGGGCGTCACCGAGCCATCGGTGGGCGACTACGTTATCCTCGCCTGGAGGGCGCCCTGCGGGTACTGCCGCTTCTGCGCCATCGGAAAGCTCAACCTCTGCTCCGCAAGCCTCAACGCCCAGCCCCGCATGTTCGCCAAGGAGGACGGCGTCCCGCTGAACCCGGCCCTGGGAATCGGAACCTTCTGCACCCACACCGTCGTGGCGGCGCGGCAGGCGGTCCCGGCGCCGAGGGCCTGCCCCCCGGAACAGGCCTGCCTCATCGGGTGCGGCGTTATGACCGGGGTCGGGGCCTGCCTCTACACCGCGGGGGTGCGCCAGGGCAGCAGCGTCGCCGTGTACGGGTGCGGCGGCATCGGCTCCAGCGTCATCATGGGGGCCAAGCTGGCCCGGGCCGGGACCATCATCGGGGTGGACATCGCCGGTAACAAGCTGACCTGGGCCAAGGAGTTCGGGGCCACCCACACGGTGAACGCCACGGAGACGGACCCGGTGGAGGCCATTAAGGAGATAACCGGCGGGAACGGCGTCGACTTCTCTTTTGAGGCCGTCGGCGCTCCGCAAACCCTTTCCCAAGCCCTATGGTCCCGTGACCTGGCCGGCGTCTGCACCCTCATCGGCGTTCCCGACCCCACCATGACCCTTGATATGCCCATGCTCCAGTTCTTTGGGTTGGGCGGCTCCCTCAGGGTGAGTTGGTACGGCGACTGCCTGCCGTCGCGGGACTTCCCCCTCCTCGCCAACTGGTATCTCAGCGGGGAGTTGGACTTGGACAGGATGGTTACCCGCGTAATCAAGCTTGAGGATACGGAGGCGGCCTTTGAAGCCATGGAGCGGGGCGAGACCCTGCGTTCCGTCATCCGCCTACCCTAGCCCCGGTATTCGGACGGGCCGTCGCGCCAAATTCAGTTAGGCCAAATTTGGATAGGCCAATCTCAGTTAGGATAACGATATGCCAACCTACATCCAACTGCTTACCCTGACCCCGGAGGGGCGGGAGAAGGCCCTTGGTAACCCTGAGCGTGTTCGCTGGACCCAGGACCACATAGAGGACGACGAGGTCCGGGTGCTGGGACTCTACGGCGTTCTGGGCATCTACGACTTTGTCAGCATGGTGGACGCCCCCGACAACGAGTCCATAGCCCGCTACTCCATGGAGTTAGGCGTCCGGGCGGGCGTGTCAATCATCACGTTGCCCGCCATCCCCATCGCGCGGTTGGAGGGACGCCTCGGCCCCTCATCCCTCGAGCAGGAGATAGCGGACACCCTCCGGCCGGCCTGAGCCACCTTGCGCGACTCCCCGCCCCCCCGCCTCCCCTCCCGTCATTCCCGCGCAGGCGGGAATCCAGGAAGGCCCCAGAGTGGAACCAACGCTCCTCAAAACTTAAGTGGGCACACGCGCCCTTCCCGCCTCCCTTCCCGTCATTCCCGCGCAGGCGGGAATCCAGGAAGGCCCCAGCGTGGAACCAACGCTCCTCAAAACAAAAGTGGGCACACGTGCCCTTCCCACCACCCCTCCCGTCATTCCCGCGCAGGCGGGAATCCATCCCCGGTGACTTGGGCCTTGCGCGGGCTGGCTCCCATCCCCCACGAGAAATCAGCCAAAGACCCCGTCACGGGGTACAAAACTCCCTCGTCGCGCGTGTAGTCCGGTGACCCAGCGCAGAGACGCCGGCAAGCCCCCCAACCTGCGCCGCCGGAGCCGGGGCGGCCCCCCTCCCACGGACGCCGGGGGCCGGGACGACGACGCCATCATTGAGGGCCGCAACCCCGTACTAGAGGCCCTGAAGTCGGGGCGTCCCATCAACAAGGTGCTCATCGCGGAGGGCGTCGGCCGCGCCGCCGTCATCGCGGAGATAACGCGCCTGGCCGGGGAGAGGGGCGCGGCGGTGGAGCGGGTGGACAGCCGAGCGCTGGACCGCCTGAGCGTCACCGGGCGGAGCCAGGGCGTGGCGGCCCTCGCCGCCGCCAAGGAGTACGCCAGCCTGGAAGAGTTGCTGCAAACGGGGGCGCGGCGGGGAGAACCGCCCTTGCTGCTGCTCCTCGACGGCATCCAAGACCCCCACAACCTGGGGGCCATCATCCGCACCGCCGACGGGGCCGGGGTTCACGGGGTGGTCATCCCGAAGCGGCGCTCCGCCGGGCTGACGGCGGCGGTGGCCCGCGCCTCCGCCGGGGCGGTGGAACACGTGCCCGTGGCCCGCGCGCCCAACATCTCCGACGCCCTGGCGCGGCTGTCCAAAGAAAACGTCTGGACCGTGGCCATCGACCCCGGCGGCCCGGCCGGCTACACCGAAATCGACTACCGGCTGCCCACGGCCATCGTCATCGGGGCCGAGGGACGGGGCGTCTCCCGCCTGGTGAGGGAACGATGCGACGTGGTGGCGTCCATCCCCATGCGCGGGCGGGTGGCCTCGCTGAACGCCTCGGTGTCCGCCGCCCTAGTCATGTACGAGGCCATGCGCCAGAGGATTCCCCCCAAAGAGGCTAGATAGACGCCAAGGGGTTTCCGGGAGGAGGGTGGCGGGATGTTGCCCTAGGCCCAACAGGGCCGGGGATGGATTCCCGCCTTCGCGGGAATGACGGATGGGAGGGGCGAGGGGCGTCCCCACGGGTGGCCCTGGGGCTTGAGGCGTTAGTTTCGGGATGAAGGAAGGGGGGATGGATTCCCGCCTGCGCGGGAATGACGGAAAGGGGGGTGACGCCCGGATTTCGGGCCTTGGCTCTGTGGCGAAAGGTTCATGGATTCCCGCCTGCGCGGGAATGACGGAAAGGGGGGTGACGCCCGGATTTCGGGCCTTGGCTCTGTGGCGAAAGGTTCCTGGATTCCCGTTTTCACGGGAATGACGGATGGGGGGGAGCGGGCGTCCCCGCAAGTGACCCTGGGGCTTGAGGCCTTGGCTCTCTGACGTGGCGTTCCTGGATTCCCGTTTTCACGGGAATGACGAAAAGGGGGGGTGACGCCCGGATTTCGGTCGTTGGCTCTGTGACGTGGCGTTCCTGGATTCCCGTTTTCACGGGAATGACGGAGGGGAGCGAGAAGGATTGAACGGGCCAACGGGGCGGTGAGGGGATGGATTCCCGCCTACGCGGGAATGACGAGGAGGGGGAGGGTGACGCCCGGATTTCGGTCGTTGGCTCTATGACGTGGCGTTCCTGGATTCCCGCCTGCGCGGGAATGACGGCAGGGCGGGCGGGAAGGATTGAACCGGCCAAGGCCATCGCAAGAAGGAAGTACGCGCGCGCCAATACTCGTGGCGCCTTGGCGCCAAGGCGCCCGTCGGGTATCATGTTCACATCCGCTATGAAGGTGAACCCGTGGCCGCGTTGACCATATCCGCCAAGAACCTGGGCGACTTCGCCGTACCTGGGGCCTGCCCCCGGTGCCAGTGGGTGAAGCTGCGCGTGAAGCCCCTGCCCTACCAGACCTTTCCGGGCATATTCAGCTCTATCGACGTCTACAACAAGCGGGTCGTCCACCAGTATCACGACCGGGAGGGCAGAATGCCCCGGTGGTTGGACTCGCTGGGGCACGTCAAAGGCTACGTGGAGCCTCCTTCCTACCGCAAGTTCTCCTTTCACAACGACGACCTGAACGTCACCATCAGAGGGGCCGCCGACGGCATCTTCGAAATGGCCGACGGCTCCTACACCATTGTCGATTACAAGACGTCCAGATACACACCGGGGCAGGAGCGCCTCATGCCCATCTACCAGGCGCAGCTAAACGCCTACGCCTATCTGGGCAACCGCTTGGGCTTCCATCCCGTGTCCCAAATAGCCCTGGTCTACATGGAGCCTTGCACCGGGGAGGTGGCGGCGGCCAATCCCCAAATGGTGAACGGCCTGGGCTTCACCATGGAGTTGCAGGCCACCATAGTGCCCGTGGACCTGGACCCGGAGGGAACCATCCCGGCCCTCATGGCGCGGGCCAAGGAGGTGTTTGACATGGCCGGCCCGCCGGAACCCAACAAACGGTGCAGGGAGTGCCCCGCCGTTTTCAACCTGGCCGCCCTGGCGGGAAGACAGAACGGCCTGTCCTAGACATGGCGCCCATCGAATACATACCGCGCACCCGCACCCTCTACGGCGGCCACGAACCCTACCGTTGGGTGGTGAACGAGGACGTTCCCTGGACGCCCTTGTCCAAGCCCCTCAGCCAGTGCCGGGTGGCCCTAGCCGGCTCTGCCGGCGTATATCACGTCAGCCAGACGCCCTTCCACACAAAGGACGACACCTCCCTGCGGGAGATACCCACGGACGCCTTGCCGGAGGACCTGCGGGTTGTCCACTTCGGATACCGCACCGGCGACGCCAAAAAGGACCCCAACTGCGTCTTCCCCCTGCCACGGCTCCGCGAGCTTGAGAAGGAAGGGCTTATCGGCGAGTTCGCAGACCCGGCCTACGCCTTCATGGGCGGCATCTACTCGGCCCGTAGGGTTAGGGAGGAACTGGCGCCGAGGCTGGTCAGCCGCCTGACCCGCGCCGGGGTGGACCTCCTCTACCTGGTGCCCGCTTGACCCATATGCCACCAGTCCGTGGGACTGGTCGCCAGGGCGGTGGAGGAGGCGGGGATACCCACCCTTTCGATGACCTCGGCTCTGGACATCACCCAGGGGGTTAAGCCCCCGCGGGCCGTGTTCCTCAACTTCCCCCTGGGCCACCAGACGGGCAAACCCTACCAGCCGGAACTCCAGCGTAGGATAGTCAGGGACGCGCTGGCGTCCATCGACGGCATGAAGGAGCCGGGGTCTATCGTCGCCCTGCCCTACCGGTGGAACGACGAGGGGGAGGAGTGGGAGGGGTCGGAGTACGGGCCGGGCTATCTGCCGCCCTACGTGCGCTCGGAGACCCCCGCCGCCGGCCCCTAGAGCAGGTCGCGGCCCAGGGTGAGCCAGTAGTAGACGATGTAACAGCCCGCCAGGATCATGAACACCGCGCTGGCGGGTTGCACGTATCGCTGGCCCCCCCGCATCATGCGGACGATGGCCTCCTTGAACAGGGCCATTCCCACGGTCATCAGGACTATCACCAGCCCCATGCCGAGGGCGTACAGAATGAACTGGCGTATGGCCGTCCAAATATCCGAGGTCACCAGGGAGATGCCTATCACCGACAGGAAGATGGGCAGGGTGCAGCTGAGGGACGCGGTGCCGTAGCTGAGGCCAAAGAGGAAATAGCTCTTTACGCTGACCTGCCCAGGGGTTCCGCCGATGTGGGACGCCGCCCTGGCCCCCAGCCCGCTGTATATCTTCCCGCCGCCCAGCAGCCACGAGCCGGCCAGGGTCAGAATCGCCCCGATGATGAGGCCGATCCACGGGATGGCCCCCACCACGAAGCGCGCCCCCGCGCCTATGACTACGCCGGCCACGCCGAACAGGAGGATGAACCCGGAGGTGACTATGAGGCCCACCATTAGGGCGCGCGCCAGCTTTTGCGCCGGGCCGCTCGCCGCGGTCTGCGGGTCGTTGGAGCCGATATACAGCCCCAGATAGGCCGGCAGCATGGCGAAGCCGCAGGGGTTGACGCTGGCCACCATCCCGGCGCCGAAGGCGAAGCCCAAGGGGGCCAGAAATCCGATGTTGCTCAGCCGGGAGCCGGAGCGCCCCGACAACCCCTCTATGAACCCGTTAAGCCCCCCAAGGGTGTCGCTCCCGGTCAGCCAAGCCCCAATGGCCGCGGCGGCGAGGGCGAGTCCGCCCACCAGGAAGGGCAAAATGTAGCCTTGAAAGGGCTTGGCTCTCTCCAGCAGCGCGTCCATCGCAGTCATCTCTCCTTCAAGCGTTGCGTCTCGCCGGCGCGGCGGCGGACGCCTCCGGTTCTCTGGTTATACGCTCCTTGCCGCCCAGAGGGATTTATGCCAGGGGGATTTAATGGAAGCTCCTCGCCTCTAGTTTTGGGCCCTCCGCAGCGGAACCACCAGGGTGGCCAGGGCCACCACCGTAACGATGATGGCCGCGTAGTAGAACACGCCATCCATGCCGAAGACCTCCCGCAGGCGGCCGGCTATGACCGGGGAGATGGCCCCAAGGGTGGCCGACCCCGCGAACATGAGGGCCACGCCCGAGGCCTCGGCGCCCCGCTTGGTGGCGTCGACGGCGGCGGCCATCATTATGGGACTAACCGAGTATAGAAACAACCCTATCAACGCCAGTATCAGCGTGAAGCTCCATCCCGTCCCGAAGCTCAGCAGAGAGAACACCAGAACCGCCATGCAGGACAGGCTAACGAACAGCACCGGCCGCCTTCCTATCCTGTCCGACGCCCACCCCAATATGGGGGAGGAAACGACGCCGAACAGCGTTAGAAGGGCGATGTGGTATCCGATTTTGAAGTCGGAGAATCCCAGGTCCTCGCTCATGTAGATGACCAGAAAGATGTTGAGGCTGTTGTGGGCCATGGAACGGACCCCGGAGATTCCAACCATGCTTATAACCGTGCTGTTGGTCATCATGCTCTTGGCCGAGCGGACGTAGGCGCCAAAGGTAGGGCTGCCCCCGCCCCCGCCCTCCATGTTGCGGAAGGCGAGATAAACGACCAGGGCCGCCAGCCCGGCGGGGGCCACCATGATGTAGGACAGGGCACGCCAGTCCAGGCCGTTCCACTCCAACCCCCAAAAGGCGACGCCGCCCAGCAGCAGCCCAATGACCAGGGGCGCAAGGCTGTCGCCGGAGGAGCCGCCCATCCTGTGGACGGCGAAGGACGTGGCCCGCCGGGTGGGGTAGACCACGGCCAGGGTGCCGAAGGCCGGCGCGTGCCAGATGGAGGCCCCCGCCCCCGTGACGGCCACGCCCAGGAGCAGCAGCCAGTAGCTGGGCGCCGAGCCTATGAACACGTAGCCCACGGCGATGGAGCTCAGGCTGCCCGTTAGTATCAGCCCCACCTTGCTGCGCCACATGTCGGACAGTATCCCGGCGGGGATGTTGACCGCCGCGCCGAAGATGGTGCGGGTCGTGCCTATCAGCCCCACCTCCACGTCGCTGAGGCCCAGGTACGCCTTCACCGACGGGAGCAGGAGCAGGAACGCCTGGGAGTAGAAGTGCTTGATGCCGTGGCCCACGGCCAAGCCTACCATCAAGCCTACCATCAAGCCTATGGAGCGCTGGTCCTGGGCTCCCCTGGCCGTGGCGGTGGGCGGCTGACTAACCGGTCTGCGAGCTACGGGGTTGACCTGCCTTGCTGAGATGCGCGTTCAACCCATCTTATCAGCAGGTGTCAAGGAAGGCCGGGAGGCTTGGAGGGGAACAACCTGTCCGCACAGGATTCCCGGCATCTGTTATCATCACAGTCGTAACAGTAATAATAATTGAGGGAGGCGCAATGCTGGCTGAGAAGTATTTGAAGCAGCGATTTGCTGAAGGACGCGCTGAGGAACGGGCCAGGTGGATAGACTGGAACCGGCGGAGGGAAGAGGCTCAAGCCAAGGGTGAGGAGTTCACCGAACCACCCCCGCCGGAGAACCCTAAAAAGAACGGTTAGCCCCTTGATTGAGGAGGACGCGTAAACCTCCCGTCCTCGTGAGTCCCAGAAACCCGGAATCTCAAGTTGAGACGCTTGATTCCCTCGGACCCACAGAAGCCATCCCGCCTCCCCTAACCAATGTAGAAGACCACAAACAGTCCCCCCACGTAGAGGGCCGCCGTGGTCAGGACGCTGGGTTCCACCAGGGAGAAGCGCCTTTGGGGCCGGCGCAGGACCAGTTGCAAGCCGCCCAGGACCATGAGCCCGATGGCGAAGAACCCCGCGGCCACCGCCCCCTCCGTCATGCTGCCGAAGAGAGACCCGCCGCTATAGAACAGGTCGGCCACCGCCAGGACCATAACGTTGAACGCGTTGCTCCCGTAGACGCTGGATATGGCCATGTTGGGCGTTCCCTGCCTCAGGGCCGACACCGTGGTGGCCACCTCCGGCAGCGACGTGACGAAGGCCACCCCCAAGGCCCCGATAAAGCTCTCGCCAATGCCCGTTATCGCGGCTATGTCCGCGGCGCTGCGGGTCAAAAAGAAGGTGGCGACGAAGATGGTCCCGGTGGCTAGGCCGAACACCGTCCAGCCCCACCGGAGGCCGTGGCTGGCGGTCTCCTCCCCAACCTCGACCACGGCGGAACTCTCCCTGAACAGGCGGCGCGACGCCAAAACGTAGCACCCGATGATTATGAGGGAAGCGGGGCTTACCACCGCCCACTTCACGTCCAGCCGCACGGCGGCCAGCGCTACGGCGATAATGGTTAGGGCCGTGGCGAAAAGGGCCACCGTCTTCAACTGCGGGGGCGCCATCCGGAAGACCAACTGGCGGGCGAAGAGTCCCAGGGCCACGGTGAGGATGGCCATGTTGACCATGTTAGACCCGAATATGCTCCCACCGGCCAGGTCCGTTGCCCCTATGAGGGCCGCCGTGGAGGTGGCCACCAACTCCGGAAGCGACGTGGCCCCCGCCAGGAGCAGAACCCCCACCCATACCTGACCCCAACCGGTGCGCACGGCTATGACGTGTCCCGAGGCGGCAAGGAACCTGGATGCCGTCACCACCACCACGGCGGCGCCGAGAAACAGAATTAGAGATCCGGTGAGTCCCAACCCGCTATCCAGTCATTCCTTTCTAACGCGTCCAACGCCGAGCCGCCCTAGTTTAACCCATGGCGCGCCAAGGGGGTTAATGGCCGCGGGCCGGCGTCCGTCGGGAGGACCTTGGCAGGCCCCTTGGGCATCACATCCCCCACCCCGTCATTCCCGCCCTCCTTATCCGTCATTCCCGCGCAGGCGGGAATCCATCCCCTCGACACCCGGTCTTGTGGGTAGGCCGCATCCCTTGTTTGACGGCCCCCCTCTCCGTCATTCCCGCGTAGGCGGGAATCCAGGAAGGCCACGCCGCAAACCAGCGCCCGGAATTACAAGACCACCCGCCGCCGCCGTCCCTCTCCCTTGACAGGATGGGCGGTGTGGTTACGTGGGGAGAGGAGAGACGCCCCCTTTGCTTGAGAAACGTTGGCATCGGGATGAAGGGTTCCTGGATTCCCGTTTTCACGGGAATGACGAGAGGGGCGTGGCGGGAATGGCAGCGCGGTTAGATTGGGAGAGCAGCCTCTGCGCGCGCCTAGTGGTGCGGTTGGCCCGGCGCAACGCCTGGGAGGGATGGATTCCCGTTTTCACGGGAATGACGGACAGGGATGGGGAACGGGCAAGAGAGGCGTGGCCCTTACGAAGGCATGGGAAAGAGCGCCTCTGGGCGGTTGGCCCGGCGCAACGCCCAGGGGATGGATTCCCGCCCCCTTATCCGTCATTCCCGCGCAGGCGGGAATCCAGGAAGCCCCCAACGCAGAGCCAACGCTCTTCAAAACAAAAGTGGGCGCGCGCGCCCTTCCCGCCTTCGCGGGAATGACGGAATGGGGAGAAGCGGGAATGACGGAAGGCGACGACGCGTCCCTTGTTTGACGGGCCTCGTGTGATAGAATGGACGGACTTAACGTCGGAAGGAGGAGCAGGCGTGACCCACTTCAACCGAGGAGCCACTTTCACCGAGGAACCCCAACTGCCGGATGACCCGCTCATTGACCTTATGGCCCAGACCAACGCCAAGGTGGAGCACTTCGACCTCTCCCCCGACGGCCGCCGCATCGCCTACAGTTCCGCCCAGTCCGGCGGCTACGACCTCTGGGTCTGCGACATCGACGGGGCCAACAACCGCCGGGTCGTGGCCATGTACCCGGAGGAGTGCCTCAACCCCTCCTGGTCCCCCGACTCCAAGTGGATAGCCTACACGTCCCGCTACGACGCCTTCAAGGTGCGGGCCGACGGCTCCGAGCCGCCCATCAACCTTAGCTACGGCAACGGCCCCTCCCGCGGCCACGAGTTCATCCGGTGGACCCCCGACGGACGCCGCATCGTCTTCGTGAAGGGCGGCCCCAACGGGTACAACCAGGTGGTCTCCCTCCCCACCGACATCCCAACGGGCAGGATTCAGCCCCACTACATCACCAACGAGGAGTTCAACAGCACCGACGTGTTCGTCTCCCCCGACGGCAGCCGCGTGACCTTCATGTCGGACCGGTCGGGCTACGACGACTTCAAGCGCATGGACGTTTGGGTCGCACCCATACAGGGCGGCCCGGCCAGGAACATGACGCCGAACACCTTCAACCACTACGACTACAGACCCCGCTTTTCCCCCGACGGCTCCAAGATTGTGTTCACCTCGGACCGCTCCAACTGGCGCAGGGTGGGCCTCATAGACGTGGCCTCAGGGGAGACGACCTTCCTCACCAACGGCGAATACGACGAGTACAACCCCCGCTTCTCCCCCGACGGGCAGTGGGTGGCCTACGTGGCCAACAGGGAGTGGAGCTTTCACATTATGAAGACGCGGGCCGACGGCTCCGGGGAACCCATCCAAATCACCCGCGGCGACGCCGTCCACGGCGGGTTCGACGCCTACCAGGTGAGGGGTTCCATCCGGTGGACTCCTGACAGCAAGCGCATCCTGTACACCTTTATGGACCACGCCAGGACCTCCGACCTCTGGACCATCGACGCCGACGGAGGCGAGCCTGAGCAGGTTACGCGCCATATGCCAAGGGGACTTAGCGACTTCCCCTTTGTGAAGCCCAGCCTAATTCGCTACCCCTCCAAGGACGGCCTGGAGGTACCCGCCTGGCTGTACCGGCCCCGCGGCGCGTTGGGCGCGACGCCCTTGGTCATCTACGCCAGGGCCAACACCAAGGGGCTGCACGTGAGGGGCTTCTACCCCTACATACAGTACTGGGTGCACAAGGGATACTCCGTCGTGGCGCCCCTGGTCCGCGGCTCCGCGGGCCTTGGCAAGCAGTACGAGTTCATGAACTTCGGCGACTGGGGCGGCGGCGACATCGACGACTTCGCCTACGCCGCCTACCACCTGGTGGACCAGGGCCTGGCCGACCGGGAGCGGGTAGTCATGCACGGCGGCTCCACCGGCGGCTACTTCACCCTGGCCATGATTCACCGCTACCCGGACCTGCTGAAGGCCGCCGTATGCTTCTACGGCCCGCCGGACCTCATCCACTCAGACCGGTACTCCAACGGCGCCGGGAAGCCGGTTTTGGGCGACGTGGTGGCGGGAGACCGGGGCGGGCCCGACATGGCCCCCGACCACTGGCGGGAGCGCTCCGCCGTTTACAACCTGGACAAGATAAAGACGCCCCTGCTTCTCCTGTGGGGCGACCGGGACGGCGTCCGCATCAGCATGGCCGACGACTACTTCAGGGCGGCCAAGGCCAAGGGGCTGTACACCGAGTACATCCAGTACAACTGCGAGCCCCACGGCTGGTACCACTGGCGGCCCGAAAACGTGCGCGACTCCATGCGCCGGATGGCGGCCCACTTCAAGAAGTTCACCGGCCTCTAAGGCGCCGTGGCGGACTAGTCCGCCACCTGAAAACGCTCCGACTCCGGGGGCTTGGTCCACAGGCTCCCGGCCCCGGCCATGGCCGCCGCGCGCTCCGGGCTGGCCCGCCAAGCGTCGTAAATCTCGCCGCTATCCCAGGTGACCAGGGTGGTTATCTTCATGGGGTCGCTCAGCGAGTAGAGGGTCTGCCGCGCCCCGAAGCCGGGGGCCATGCTCTGGGCCCTCCCGTTGCCCTCCAGCAGCCTCTTCGCCGCGTCAAAGCTGTCCTCCCGCGCCCAGTGATGAGTCAAAACGCCAATCATATCGCCTCCAAAAACTGTTTTAGTCCTGTCCGTATCTCCCTACCGGGTGCGCCTCCTCACGACATCTCGTCAACGGCCCAATTCTACACCACGGACTTGGGGTCAAGGCCGGCCTCTTATCCGTCATTCCCGCGCAGGCGGGAATCCATCTTTCCCTATTCCCTCTAACGTCTTCGTTCTCCCTTGACAGATCTCCGGATTCGGGTGGCAGGGTGGGCCGAGGGCGTGAGAGCGACACATTAGCCGTTTTTAGTTTGGGGACTTCCTGGATTCCCGTTTTCACGGGAATGACGGGAAGGGGGCCGTATCTCCCTACCGGGTGAGGAGAAAGACCGCTCCCGCCGCCAGGAATATGCCGGCAACCCGTTCAACGTTGAGCGGCTCCCTCAAAACGACAAAGCCCAGAACGGCCACCAGGGCCAGGTTCATCCCAAAGAGAGGGGCCACGATGGACGCGGGCCCGCGGCTGAGGGCCATGTACAGGCTGATGACGCCAACGCCCAAAAGCAGCCCCGCCACGACAAGTAGGAGGGTGGGCTGGTTGAGGCCCATCTGCTCCGTTACCTTCACCCCCCGGTAGATGGCCCATAGGACGGCCATAACGACCAGCATGACGTTGGTGAAAATCACCGCCGCCTCCGGCGGGATGGTCCGCAGCGACATCTTGAGAATGGTGGTCATAAAGGCGTAGGCCACCAGGGCTATCAGCGTCCAGACGACATAACTCACCGGGCGCGCCTCCTCTCGGCATCTCGTCAACGGCCCAATTGTACACCAAGGACTTGGGGGTAAGGCGGCGGAGCCGTTCACCCTCTGCCCAACCCTCTCCCGTGACGGGAGGGGGATGGATTCCCGCCTGCGCGGGAAGGGCACGCGTGCCCACTTTGTTTTGAAGAGCGTCGGGCCTGCCCTGTGACCTTCCTGGATTCCCGTATTCACGGGAATGACGAATAAGAGGGCGGGACTGACGGAAAGGGGGGGAGGCGGGGGGGAGGTAGGGAGCATACCAGCCCTGGGTGGATGGATTCCCGCCTGCGCGGGAAGGGCACGCGTGCCCATTTTGTTTTGAAGAGCGTCGGGCCTGCGCTGTGACCTTCCTGGATTCCCGTTTTCACGGGAATGACGAATAAGAGGGCGGGAGAGGGCTGCGCCCTTGACTCTCAGCGCCCCTTCCTTCAGAATCAGACCGTCCGGCGGCAACGGGAATCACGACGGGGGGCCGGCCCACAGGCCCCTGGGGGGAGAGCTTCAGCGATGATCTACGACTCGGCACAGGGAAACATCACCATCGCCGTGGCGGGAGACTCCATGATAACCCGTCCCATGAGACACTTCAAAGAGGAGAGGTCCTTTATAGAACTGGTGCGGGTCCTCCGAGGCGCTCACGCCAGCGTCGTGAACCTGGAGATGCTCTGCCACGAATACGAGATGAGTTGGGAGGGCAAGGACACGGTGTCCTTCCAGGTGTCGGATCCCGCCAACCTCAGGGAACTGAAGTGGATGGGGTTCAACGCCGTGACCACCGCCAACAACCACTCCTACGACTACTCGGAGAAGGGCTTTCTCACCACCTTGGAGCATTGCAAGGCGTACAAACTGCCCCAGGCGGGGGGAGGAAGGGACCTGGACCACGCCCGGGCGCCGGCGTACCTGGACACCGCCGGGGGCAGGGTGGCCCTCATGAGCGCCACCACCACCTACTCCAGCGACTCCCCGGCGGGCCTCGGCCGCCCCGATTTCCAGGGCAAGCCCGGCGTCAACGCCCTGCGCCACGACAGCGTCCGCCACGTTCCTCGGGAGGTGTTTGACGCCCTGCGAAAGGCCAACGGCGGGTTGGGCTACCGGGAGCAGGAGGAGGCCGCGCGCAGGTTCCATCCCGTCAACCAGGAGGAGTACGACCGCGAGGCGGAGGTGCGGTTCCTGGGGGCCAAGTTCCGCCTGGCCGAGGAGTACGCGACCCTGACATCCTGCAACAAGGCCGACCTCGCCGGCATAGGCAACTGGATACGGGGGGCCAAGAAGGCCTCGGACTGGCCCGTTTACGGCGTGCACTGCCACGAGAGCGGCGAGTCCGGGGAGTACCACGGCGCCTCCAGGCTGGCGCCACCCTCATTCTTGGAGGAGTTCGCCCACTTCTCCATCGACCAGGGATGCAGCCTCTTCTTCGCCCACGGCCCCCACTTCCTGCGGGGCATCGAGATATACAAGAACAGGCCCATTTTCTACAGCCTGGGCAACTTCATCTTCCAAAACGAGACCGTGCAATGGGTCCCGGAGCCGGCCTACCGGGGCCTGAAGCTGGGCCACGAGAACAACCCCGGCGACTGGGGGTTGGCCCGCTCCGGCGGCGGGAAGTACAGCTTTGCCGCCGACCCGGTCTTCTACCGCAGCGCGGTGGCCCTTTGCCGGTACGTCAACGGCGACCTGAAGGAGATACGGCTCCATCCCATAGACCTGGGCTTCCAGCAGCCCATGAGCCAGCGAGGCCGGCCCGTTATGGCCCACGGCCCGGTGGCCCAACAAGTCCTGCGATGGCTTCAGGAGGTATCCAAGCCCTACGGCACCGAGATAACCATTGAGGACGACGTGGGAGTAATACGTCTCTAGCTCCGCGCCCTTGGATAACCGGACCGGATACCCAACTTGCTGATATCATGGCTAACGGACCGCTCCGGAAGGGTCTTTTACGGCTGGTGGATAGTCGGGGTCGGCCTGGTGAGCATGACCCTATCCTCCGGGCTCTTCTACAACGGCTTCGGCTTCTACTTCGAACCCATGCGGCAGCAGTTCAACTGGAGCCGCACCGTCCTATCCGGGGCCTTCTCCCTCTCGCGCCTTGAAGGGGGCTTCCTCGGCCCCATAGAGGGCTACATGATTCAACGCCTAGGCCCGCGAAAGGTGATGATGATGGGCTTCGTCATCTTCGCCTTGGGGTTCGTGTTCCTCAGCCAAGTCAACTCCGTTCTCACCTTCTACGCGGCCTTCATGGTGCTGGCCCTGGGTTCCGGGCTGGCCGGGTTCTCCGCCGCCGTGGCCAGCATCAACAACTGGTTCCGGCGCAACCGGGGCAAGGCCATGGGCGCGGCCATGCTGGGCCTGGGTCTGGGCGGCGTCATCTTCTCGCCGGCCTTGGCCGCGTCGGTCTCCGCCTTTGGGTGGGAAAGGACGGCCCTCGGCTCTGCCCTGCTGATGATAGTGATTGGACTTCCCATCTCCCTAATAGTCCGCTTCAGCCCGGAGCCTTACGGATACCTCCCCGACGGAGACAAGCCCGCGCCGCCGGGACAAGCCGCGCCGCCGGGACAAGCCCCTCCACCCGCGGCGCCGGCGAGGCCGGCCAGGGCCTATCCTAGACGCCAGTACGGGGAGGAGTTCACCGTTGGAGAGGCCCTTAAGACCCCCGCCTTCTGGCTCATATCCACGGGGCACGCCCTGGCCCTGGTGGTGATATCCAGCATCGGCCTGCACCAGGTGCCCTACATGGAAACGGACCTGGGCTTCTCCAGAGGCTCCGCGGCCCAGGTGCTGGTGGTCCTTTCGGGGGTGGCCATGCTGTCCCAGCCCTTTGGCGGGTTCCTTGGAGACCGCTACAGGAAGGAGTACATCGCCGCCGCCACCCTCTTGGGCCACTGCGCCGCCATGCTTCTACTGGCCACCGCCGACAGTTACCCTCTGCTGATGCTCTACGCGGTGGTGCAGGGCATCTCTTGGGGGACTCGCGGCCCCATCCTCACCGCCATGAGGGGGGACTACTTCGGCAGGAAGTCCTTCGCGGTCATCATGGGCTTCTCTCAGATGATAATGATGCTGGGCATGGTTGTGGGGCCGGTCTTCACCGGATACATGGCCGACAACTACAGCTACAGCAGCGCCTTTCTAATGATAGCCGCGGCGGTGGGCGCCGGCTCCCTGCTGTTCGTGTTTATGAAAAGCCCGAAGCCCGGCGCCCCGGCCCCCGCCTTGCGGTAGACGGCTTTGAAAGTTGAACAGGCCCACCCCCCGGCGGCGGGCGGGTTGGCGAAAGGAGACGTACCATGATAAGGAGTTTCGGCGGCAAGAGTCCCAGAATCGCCGGCACCGCCTGGGTCAGCGAGTTCGCCTACGTCATCGGCGACGTAGAGATTGGGGAGCATTCTAGCGTTTGGCCCGGCGTCACCATTAGAGGCGACGGGAATGGCCCCGTGGTCCTTGGCAACTACGTCAACGTTCAGGAAGGGTCGGTAATCCACGGCAGCCACATGGTGATAGAGGACTACGTAACCGTGGGACACTGCGTTGTGGTCCACTGCCGGCGCATCGGGGAAGGCTCCCTCATGGGCAACAACAGCACAATACTAAACGGCGTTATCCTGGGGAAGCGGTGCCTGGTGGCGGCCAACTCCGTGGCCCTCGCCAACCGGGAGTTCCCCGGCGGCTCCTTCGTGACCGGCGTCCCGGGAACGGTCAAGCGGCAGGTCACTCAGGCGCAGATAGAGCGGATGACCAGGACGGCCCACGCCCTCGCCGAGAGGGCCAAGCTGTTCAAAGAAAGCGGGGTCTAGGCCCCGTAGTCGCTCCAGAAGGCCGCCGCGCCCTTCAGCCCAACGTCGTCCCCGCCCTCGGCCCTCACCACCTTCACCTGCGACGCCGCCTTGAAGGGCCCCGCCCCCCTGAGCATGTCCCTAACGGGGTTCAGCAGCATGTCGCCGGACTGTGACATGCCGCCCCCGATGACCACCGCCTCCGGCGAGAAGCAGAGGACCAGGTTGTAGACGCCTACGGCCAGGTCCCGCGCCGCCCGGTCGAAGCGGCGCCGCGCCTCCTCGTCTCCCGCCCGCGCCCGGTCGGCAATCGCTTTCGCGTCCATTCCCGTCGCGCGCCGCATGGCGACGCCGGAGGCCAGCCCCTCCACGGTGTCCAGACCATCCCTGTCTATAATGGTGTGGCCTATCTCCCCCAGGGACAGCCTGCCGTGGAGCAGGCGCCCGTTGAGGATAACCCCGCTCCCTATGCCCGTGCTGGCCGTCACGTACACCATGTCACGGAAGCCGCGGCCAGCGCCGAATCTGTGCTCGCCCAAGGCCCCCAAATCGGCGTCGTTCGCGATGAGGGTCTTGACGCCAAGTTCCCCGGTGAGGCGGGAAGCCTTGAGATATCCGTTCCACCTGGAGAGGTTGGGGAGCTTCAACGCCTCCCCCTTGGTGTAGTCGACCATGCCCGGCGCGCCCACCACCACCCCGGCTACGTTCCCCCCCGCCGCCGCCAGAGCCGAGTTCATTATGTTAACCAGGGCGTCCGGGGCGTCATCCGGGGTCAGGGACGCCTCCTTGCCGGCCACGGCCCCATCGGGGCTGACGAGGGCCACCCGGACGCGCGTTCCCCCTATGTCGCAGGCCAAGACCAGGTCAGCGGCCATGACCATCCTCCATTGTTTCTTGTGGCGTTTCTCGCGGCGGGGCCGTCGCGCCTTCCTTCAAGCCCTCCTTCAAAAAGGACCCCTCCACCGCCAGGACCTTGTTCAGGCGGCGCAGGTACTTGCCCCGGCCGATGAAGCGGGCCTTGAGGAAGGCCGCCACCGCCTCTTGGGCCAACTCTACGCCGACCACCCGCGCGCCCAGGCACAACACGTTCATGTCGTCGTGCTCCACGCCCTGCCGCGCCGAGTAGGTGTCGTGGCAGACGGAGGCCCGTATCCCCGGCGTCTTGTTGGAAACCACGCAGGCCCCGACGCCGCTGCCGCACACCACCACCCCCCGCCAGGCCGCGCCGGAGGCCACCGACTGGGCCACCCGGTGGGCGAAGTCAGGGAAGTCGTCGTCGGGGTCCAGGGCGTAGGCCCCCACGTCCTCCACCCGGTAGCCCAGGCCTCGCAGCCAGGGGGCCAACTCCTCCTTCAGACGCCAACCGCCGTGGTCGGCGCCGACAGCCACCGTTAGCCCCATTTGACCAACCTCCGCGGTTTCTCCAAAGCCTCCAGCCCCAAGCCAAGGCGTAGGGCCGGCTCCACGGCCACGGCTTTCAATTCTAGTGGAGGGAACGCGGCAATTTCAATTGGATGCCCTGCGGGTCTTTCCAAAGTGGCGGCTCTTATCCGTCATTCCCGCGCAGGCGGGAAGGGCGCGAGCGCCCACTTATATTTTGAAGAGCGTTGGTTCTGGGTTGGAGGCTTCTGGATTCCCACCCCCTGTTCCGTCATTCCTGCCCCGCCCCCCCCCTCGTCATTCCCGCGTAGGCGGGAATCCATCTTCTCCCCCTCGCCAAGGGCGGGCAGCGACCACTAGGGACGCCTCTACGGGTTTATGCCGTGGCTTGGGGCGTTGGTTTTGGATGTAAGGGGGGGATGGATTCCCGTTTTCACGGGAATGACGGAGAGGGAAAGGCGCGTAGGGCCCACTCCACGGCCACGGCTTTCAATTTTAGTGGAGGGAACGCGGCAATTTCAATTGGATGCCCTGCGGGTCTTTCCAAAGTGGCGGCTCCAACCCTATACTCTCGGCAGAAGCGGCGCCCGGACAGCCCCCGCCGTTTCACCCCGATTTCATCCTAATCACATTCCAATCAAGGCCCCGCCGGACACGCGCCGCCAACATGCCGCGCTTGTCCTTTTCCCGTCATTCCCACCCTCTTATCCGTCATTCCCGCGCCCCCCTCCCGTCATTCCCGCGAAGGCGGGAATCCATCTTCCAACCTTTATTATGTTAGGACAATCACACAAAGGCGCGAAACATCAGAAGAGCTAGTCTTGTTACGGCCAGACCGACTTAAGGTCTCAATCCATCGCGGGAGGGAGGGACTGGGGTGGCCCTGGGGCCTTGGTTTTGGATGTAAGTGGGGATGGATTCCCGTTTTCACGGGAATGACGGAGGGGGAAAGGCGCGCAGGGCCGGCTCCACGGCCACGGCCTTCAATTTTAGTGGAGGGAACGCGGCAATTTCAATTGGATGCCCTGCGGGTCTTTCCAAAGTGGCGGCTCCAACCCTATACTTTCCGCAGAAGCGGCGCCCGGACAGCCCCCGCCGTTTCACCCCAATTTCATCCCAATCACATTCCAATCAAGGCCCCGCCGGACGAGCGCCGCCAACATGCCGCCACTTCGATACATGCGCCCAAAAGCCTGGGCCCTTTGGCTCCTGGCCCTCTCCGCCCTCCTCAGCCTTTCCGTTGGGATGGCGGCCTGCCGTCCCAACGGCGCGCCGGGGGCCGGGCTCCCGCCGAGGCCGGAGTACAACTCCTTCTCCGGGGCAACGGAGTTCGTATTGGGAGAGAACCGGTTCCCCTTCGCCCTGTCGTCGCTGGCGGGGGAACCCCTGCGCGGCGCCGAGGTGACGGTGGACTTCTTCGCCCTCAACGGAGCCGAGCGGGAGTTCCGGTCCAGCCACGAGGCCCGGTACCGAGAGGCCGAGGGCGTGACGCCCCACCTCCACGATGATGGGTTAGTCCACGAACACGCGGAGGTCCGGGGCCAGTACGTTGTGGACGCCGCGGACTTCCAGACCGCCGGCGTGTGGGCGGCCCGGTTCTCCATCGTCACCGGCGCGGGAGAGCGGCCCACGGCGGGGGAGTTGGCCTTCAACGTGCTGCCCAAGCCATCGGCCCCCGGCGTGGGGGAACCGGCCCCACCCACACGCACCCTCACCGTGGATGACGTGGCCAACGTCGCTGAGATTGACAGCCACGTCCCTCCCACCAACATGCACCGCCTCTCCATCGCCGACGCCATCGAGTTGAGAAGGCCCTTTGTGGTGGTGTGGAGCGCGCCCATGTTCTGCGCCAGCAGGATATGCGGCCCCGTGCTGGACCAGGTGATAGCCGTGCAGGGCGGCTACTCGGAAAGGGTCAACTTCATCCACGTGGAGCCGTGGGACCTGAACGTCGCCAGGACCGAGGGCAGGCTGGTCCCAACGCCGGCCTTCACCGAGTGGCGGCTCCCCAGCGAGCCGTGGGTCTTTCTCGTAGACCAATCAGGACGGGTGGCCGCCCGCTTTGAGGGGCTGGTTACCCGCGAGGAGTTAGAGGAGGCCTTGGAGGAGCTTCTAGCCGGCCCCTAGACCGGCGTTTCAGCCAACCGGTTGAGGGACGCCTCGTCCACCGCGTCCAGGTGAATCCCGGCCACGGGCCGGCCCAAGGCGCGGAGGGCCTTCAGGTCCGCGAGGGCCTGCGCGTCGGCTAAGGTTCCAAAGCTGAAATCCTCTCCAGGAATCTCCAGGTCGTGGCCGTGGCCGGTGGTTATCTGTAGATACAGGCCGGTGGCAGGCCCGCCCTTGTGCATCTGGCCCGTGGAGTGGAGATAGCGCGGCCCGTAGCCCATAGCCACCGGGAGGCCGTGCCGCTCCAGTATCCGCCGGCGGAGGATGCAGAGGGCCCGGTCCATCTCCGGCGTCCGGAGGGCGTAGACCATGATGGACGCGTAGTTCCCCGCCTTTGCCTCGGCCAGCATTTCCGACGGCGATGGGCCCGCCTCTCCGCGGGGAAGCCGGCCCGTTGCCCTGTACTCGGCGAGGGCCGCGTTCGTCATGTCCTTGGCCTGCTGGACGTTGGGCTGGTCGAAGGGGTGCACACCCAGAAGGGCGCCAGCGACGGCCGTAGCGAACCCCCAGCGATAGAACTCGGCGCCCAGGTCGTACCGGTCTTCCATTTCCAGCCGCAGCCACGGACGCCCGGAGGCGGCTATGGCCTTCATGCGCGCGTCCACCGCGGCGTTGTCGTCGTCCCGGAGCCGCAGGAACACGAAAAGCCTGTCCCCGCCGTACCGCTCCGGGGCCGCCGGCGGCTCCCCCGCCACAGGCACGACCCCTTTGCCCTCCTTGCCGAGGCTTTCAGAGAGCATCTGCTCCACCCAGAGGCCGAAGCTCTCAACGGCCGGCGAGGTGACCAGGGTTAGCTTGTCGCAGCCCGCGAGGGCCAGACTGCCCATGACCGCGCCCAGCCATGCGCCGGCGTTCTCCCGCGCCGGGACATCGGGGCCGCACCGCTCCCGCATGGCGTCGGCCCGGTCCATGAGCCGCGCGGCGTCAATGCCGGTCAGGACCGCCGGCGCCAGGCCGAAGAGGGACAGCACCGAATAGCGGCCGCCAACGTCCTCCGGGTTCAGCAGCGCTTCCCTGAACCCCTGCTCCTGGGCCAGCCTCTCCAACGGGGTTCCCGGGTCGGTTATGGCCACGAATCTATCTCCCGCCGCCGCCCGGCCAACGCTCTCCTCCACAAGGGTTCTGAAGCGCCTGTAAAAGCAGAGGGTCTCCAGGGTGCCGCCCGACTTGGAGGATATGAGGAACAGCGTTCTCCGCGGGTCAATCCTTTGGATGACGGCCCGCGCCCAGGCCGGGACGGTGGAGTCCAACACGATGAGTTCCGGGCAGCCGAGGCCGGAGCCGATTATCTGCCGCAACGCCTCCGGGCCGAAGACGCTGCCGCCCATGCCCGCCACCACCACGTGGCGGTATCCGGCGCCGCGTATCTCCTCGGCCAACCCTTCCAGCCGCGCCAACTGCCCCCGCATCGCGCCGGTGACCGTCAGCCAGCCCAAGCGGTCGGTTATCTCCGTGGGGTCGGGTTTCCAAAGGGTATGGTCCTTGGCCCACACGCGCTTGACCGCGTCCCGGTCGTGAATGTCCCGGAGAGCGGCCTCAACCCGCGGCAGATATTCGCCCAGACCGGCCATCGCCCCAACGCCCTGCTGCATCGTCCGTCCCCCCGCCCTACAGGTTATAAAGTCGGACGCAATTGTCCCACAAAATCTTCCTCTTCGACTCCCGGCTGAACTCGTCCATATCCAGAAAAATATCCAAGGCGTGGGGGTAGGATGAGTCGTGGTGGGGATAGTCGGTGGACAGCACCAGGTTGTCGTCCCCCAGGATGTCCACCGTGTGGGAAGCCAGGCCCTCGTCCACGTCAACGGAGGCGAAGCCCTGACGCTTGAAGTAGTCCGTGGGGCGGCAGGACAGCTTGGCGCTCTCCCAGGGGCCGAACTTCTCGCACTCCTCGTCGAGGCGCCAGAGCCACCAGGGAAGCCAGCTGCAATTTCCTTCCAAAAAACCCACACGCAGATTGGGATGACGCTCCAGGACGCCGCCGCAGATCATGCCGGCCAGGTCCATCATCAACTCCATGGGGTGGGTGGCGGCGTGGGCGACCACGAAGGAGTCGAGGAACCTGTTGCCGATATGCTGCTGGTAGGCCCCGTGGATGCCGTGAAAGCAGATGGGGACGTTTAGGGCCTCGGCCTCGGCCCAAAGACCCTCGTAGTACGGGTCGTACCAGGGCCGCCGGTTCACCGGATTGGAGGGCAGGACGAGGGCCGCCGCGCCCAGGTCCTTAACGACCCTACGCGCCTCGGAAACGGCCTTGTCAACGTCCTGCATCGGCATCTGAGCGGCCACCCTCAGCCGCGACGGGTCGGCGGCGCAGAAGTCGGCCAGCCAGTCGTTGAAGGCCCGGCAGATGGCCGCGGCCAGGTCGCCATCCATGCCGTCAAGGGCTATGACGTGGGCGCCGAAGGTGCGAAAGAGGACGGCCACGTCGATTCCCTCCACCTCCAGGGCCTCCAGCTGCGACGGCGCGTCGAACCGCCGGGCCCGCGCCTCGGCGAACCGGTCAGTGATGAGGTCGTGGCGGCCCGCCAAGCTCTCGGTGCGGGCCTTGGTCTCAGAATGGGCGGGAAACACCCTGCCCTCCACCCGCCACCGGTTGGCGAAACCCTGGCTCAGCGGGTCGCCCTCAAAGACGGGGGCCCGGCCCCTGAACTCCGGGGCGATGTAACGCTGCCAAAGGTCGTGAGGCTCCATGACGTGCATGTCGCTGTCCGCCACCTTGAACCCGCCTTTAGCCATAACCGTCACCCTGCCTTTCTCCGTCAAGCTTAAGGACTTGTTCCCCGCTATGCAACCGGGGCCGGAACCGGGGGGAACCGAGCAGCCGTCAGTCCCGCGGCCACGACGCCATCCCTCGCGTCATTCCCGCCCTCTTTTCCGTCATTCCCGTGCAGGCGGGAAGGGCGCGTGCGCCCACTTAAGTTTTGAAGAGCGGCGGTTCTGCGTTGGGGGTTTTGGCTTCCGGCCCTCTTATCCGTCATTCCCGCGCAGGCGGGAATCCATCTTCTCCCCTCCATTAGGCCGGGGCAACCGGACATCGGCGCGCGCTCCCGTTTTGGCTTTGAAGAGCGCTGGTCCTGGATTGTGGGCTTCCTGGATTCCCGTTTTCACGGGAATGACGGAGAGGGCGGCGGGGTTTGCTGGCTTCGTGGCGCGGTTGCCCCGGCGCAACGGGGGATGGATTCCCGCCTTCGCGGGAAGGGCGGGAGGGAAGGCGTGGCGGGAATGACGGGAGGGAGGGCGGCCACGGCCAAGCAAGACGGCGCGGCGCGCCACGTTGAACGGCCTGCGCCCCTTGTGCTACGCTGGCCTAGCCATGAACAGCATCGACGGACTCAACCCCCGCAAGGTCATTGTGGCCATGAGCGGCGGCGTCGACTCCTCCGTGGCTGCCCTCCTGCTCAAGCGAGAGGGCTACCAGGTCATCGGGGTCACCATGCGCCTCTTCAACATTGAGGAAAAGACCCTCCCCGCCTACTACAAGGGTTGCTGCGCCGTGGACGACGTGGAGGACGCCCGCCGCGTCTGCGAAATCCTGGGAGCGCCCCACTACGTCTTAAACCTCCAGCGGGAGTTCAAGTCCCACGTCATCGACTACTTCGTGGCCGAGTACCAGCGGGGCGGCACCCCCCACCCCTGCATCGCCTGCAACGACAGGATAAAATTCTCCTTCCTCCTCCAGCGCGCCCACTTCCTGGGGGCCGCCTACGTGGCCACGGGTCACTACGCCCGCATCCTGCATGGGCAGGAAGGATACCGCCTCCTCACCGGCGCCGACGCCGCCAAGGACCAGTCCTACGTCCTCTACGGCATGACCCAGAGCCAGCTTTCCCACACCCTCATGCCCGTGGGATGGCGTCCCAAGGAGGAGATACGGGAGTTGGCGCGGAACGCCGGCTTCCCCAACGCGGATAAGCCCGACAGCCAGGAGATTTGTTTCATACCCATGGGCGACTACCGCGACTTCCTGAAGAAGCGCGTCACCCCCAAGCCCGGCCGCCTGGTGGCCTCCGACGGCGCCGAGGTGGGAACCCACCGCGGCATTGAGTTTTACACCGTGGGCCAGCGACGGGGCTTGGGCCTCTCCTCCCCCATCCCCCTTTACGTGACGGACATCAACCCCGGAACCGGCGACGTCACCGTCGGCCCGGAGCCGGAGCTCTATCGAAGGGACCTCTGGGTCTCCGGGGCCAACTACCCCTCCGGCCTAGAGCCGCCCCAAGGCGTCCGGGTATCCGTCAAGATACGCTACAAGTCGGAGCCGGTCGCCGCCACCCTCCACCCCCGCGGCCCCGACGCCCTCGTCAGATTCGACGAGCCGCAGAGGGCCGTAACGCCGGGTCAGGCGGCGGTTTTCTACCGGGGTCAGGAGGTCCTGGGCGGCGGGCGCATCGTCCGGACGCCTGAAGGACCAACGGCGGCGCAGACCACCGGCGCCGCGGCGGGCAATGCCATCCCTTGACATCGAACGGGAGCTTCACCGGGAGGGAAGCCTCCTGATAGCCGGCGTTGACGAGGTGGGCCGGGGCGCCCTGGCCGGCCCCGTCATGGCCGCCGCCGTAATCCTGCCGCCGGACCTGCTTCCCTCAGAACCCTGGCTCCGAGGCGTAAACGACAGCAAGAAGCTCACCGCCCTCCGGCGGGAAGGGGCCGCCCGGGAGATTCACGCCCGCGCCGTGGCCGTGGGCATAGGAGCCGCGGCCCCGTCGGAGATAGACGCCATCGGCATCGTCGCCGCCACCAAGCTGGCAATGGTCAGGGCCGTCGAACGGCTGCCCTCAGCGCCCCAACGCCTCCTCATCGACTACCTCCCCCTCAAGGAGGCCAACCTGCCCTTCACGTCCGTCATGGGGGGAGACAGCCGCTCCTACTCCATAGCCGCCGCATCGATTGCCGCCAAGGTGGCCCGGGACCGCCTCATGGTGGACGCTGCGGCCCTCTGCCCCGGCTACGGATTCCACCTGCACAAGGGCTACGGGACCCGTGTCCACCTGGAAAGCCTCCGCCGGTTGGGGCCGTCATCCATCCACCGCCTCTCCTTCGCCCCCGTCAGGCAGGCCCAAGAAATTCACCGCAAGGCCCCGAAGTGCCCACCGGCAGAAGCCGCCTAGGCTCCCTGGGGGAGAGGCGGGCCTTGGAATACCTGGGCGGCGCCGGCTACCGGATTATCGAGACCAACTACCGTTGCCGGTGGGGAGAGGTGGACATTGTGGCCCGCAACGGCGACTTCCTGGTGTTTGTGGAGGTGAAGACCCGCCGCAGCCACTCCTACGGCTCCCCCGAGGAGTCGGTGACCAAGGCCAAGGCCCAGCGGCTCATCGCCGCGGCGGAGACCTACTTGGAGGAGCGCCAAACCCCGGCGGCCCAGTGGCGCATCGACCTGGTCTCCGTGGAGATGGACCGCGGCGGCAGGGTCAAGGCCCTACGCCACCTGCAAAACGCCATTGAAGGGCCGCCGGCGTCCTGAGCAGAACCGGCCCGGCCATTACTCACTTACCCCCGCCGTGTGTTAAAATACCCCCAGCCATTGACTAAACGCGCCTCCAACCCATGCCAATCTTTGAATACCGGTGCCAAAACTGTCGCCGCCGGGTAACCGTGCTTGTCAGAGCGGCGGGACGGGACGACGCGCCTGTATGCGACCGGTGCGGCAGCGCCGACCTATCCCGGCTCATATCGCGGTTCGCCGTCCACCGCTCCCGCGGCGGGGGCTCGGAGGACTCCTACGACTCCGATGACCTTGACGGCTTGGACGGGGAGGACCCCAGGGCTATGGCCGATTGGATGCGGCGTATGCAAAAGGAGATGGGGGAGGAGTCTACCCCGGAGTTTGAGGAGATGGTCGAGGACCTGGAGTCGGGAAAGGCCTTGGAGGATGATTACGACAACTCCGACGACCTGCCGTAACGCCTCAGCCCCATCATCGGCCCTATCATCGGCCCTATTATTGAATTGTCCGGATAATGCGACCGTCTAGCCTCAAGGAGATGAACGCCAGCCTGCCCCAGCTCCAGTTGACCTCGCTTCAACGCTCCTGCATCGCCCTCGGCGGCGTGTCGGAGAGGCTGCTGTCGGACCGGGCGCTGGGCGTCCGGCTCCACCAACTGGCCAGCAGGCTGCCCGGCCCGCTGCCCCCCGACGAGGAGGAAGCCGGTTCCACCCTGTCCATAGAAGAGGCCCTGCCCCTGACCCGCGGCGCCGTGGCGTCACTGGACTTTCTATGCGAGACCCGCCAGTTGAGCAGCCTGGGGGAGCGGGTGGCCGGCGGCCTGAAGTCCACCCTGGAAACCCTGGCGGGCCGGCTGGGCCAGCGCCTAAGGTCCCGGACCCTCCACCGCTTCCGCGGCCTATATGTTATCATTGACCCCCTTGTGACCGGCGGCCGGGAGCCTGAGCAGATAGCGGAGCAGGCCCTTGAAGGCGGCGCCGCCATCCTCCAACTGAGGGACAAAGAACGGGACAAGGGCCGGAGTCACCCCTTGGCCGCCGCCATTAAAAGCATGTGTGACGAGAAAGACGCCCTCTTCATAGTAAACGACCACGCCGACCTGGCCGCCGCGGTCCAGGCCCACGGCCTGCATCTGGGCCAGGACGACCTCTCCGTGAGCGACGCCCGGCGTTCTCTGGACGCTGGGCAGATTGTCGGCAGGTCCAACCACCTATTGGAGGAGGCCATTGAGTCTCAAGCCCAGGGCGCCGACTATATCGCGGTGGGGGCCATGTATCCCACCACGTCCAAGGACCAGCCCATAGTGGGCGGCGTCTCCCTGCTGAGGGCCGTCAAGGAGTCGGTGGACGCCCCCGTCGCGGCCATTGGCGGCATCACCCAAGAGCGGGTGGAGGAGGTGGCGCGGGCCGGCGCCGACGCCGTATGCGTCATAAGCGCCGTCGGGCTAGCCGCCAATCCCCGCGACGCCGCCGAAGGCATGGTTGAGGCGATGCGGCGGGCCGGAGGCAGAGGCTAGATGCCTTCTCCCCACGCCAACGGCTTCGCCGACCTGTCGGCCAAGGCCCTGGACGCCTTCGGACGGCGCCACGCCGCCCGGGAGCGGGGCCTCCGCATTTCCAGGCAGGTCATCCGCCTGTCGGCCAACGCCATCCGCGCCGCTCACCGCGCCGAATTCGACCGGGCCAAGGCCCTTATCGCAGAGGGCAGGGCCAGCCTGGGGAAGTCGGCTTCCCTCCTGGAGACCAACCCGGAGATATACCACGCCGGGTTCCTGGCCGACGCCCGCAAGGAGTTCAGCGAGGCCAACATCACCCTGGCCCTGCTGTCGGGCGGCAGCCTGCCCCAGCCTGAACCCCTGGGCGTGGACGTGGGGGCCTACCTGAAGGGGCTGGGGGACGCCGCCGGAGAGATGCGGCGGTACATCCTAGACTCCCTCCGCAAGGACGACTGGGGCCACTGCGAGGAGATGATGGAGGTTATGGACGCCATCTACGCCCTGCTGGTGACCATAGACTTCCCGGAGGGCGTGACCGGCGGCCTGCGCCACACCACCGACATGGTGCGCGGGACCCTGGAGCGCACCCGCGGCGACTTCACCATGGCCTTGAGGCAGCGCTCCCTGGAAAAGAAGCTGGCCTCATGGGAGGCCGCCGCCCAATCCAACGGCCCCGGCGGACCCAACGGCGGCGGCGACTAGGCGATTTGACAACCGGCCCAACATCCAACAAAAGGAGCTAAACCATCAACTAATGCCAACCTTTCTAATAGCAGTCCTAACGGGAGTGGGGGCCCTGTGCGTTGCCGCCATCCTGGCCTACCGCATAATGCAGGCGAAGGAGGGCAGCCGCCAGGTCCACGACATCGGCGCCGCCATAGAGTCCGGCTCCATGGCCTTCCTCCGCCGGGAGTACCTCGTGCTCCTGCCCTTCGTCATCGTCGTGGCGGCGGTCCTCTGGGTAGTCATCGACTTCTTACAGTTCGACTCCCTCGTGCCGCGAACGGCCATAGCCTACCTGGCGGGCAGCTTCACCTCGGCCTTGGCCGGCTTCCTGGGCATGAACATGGCCATCCGGGCCAACACCAGGACCGCCTCCATCGCCCTAATCGGCTTCAACCCCGCGCTGCGGCTCGCCTTCAACTCCGGCGCGGTAATGGGCCTAACCGTGGTGGGCCTCGGCATCTTGGGCATCACCATCCTGTACGCTATCTACCAAGACATCACCTACGTGGCGGGATTCGGCCTGGGCGCCTCGTCCATCGCCCTGTTCGCCAGGGTGGGCGGCGGCATCTACACCAAGGCCGCCGACGTGGGGGCCGACCTGGTTGGAAAGGTTGAGGCCGGCATCCCCGAAGACGACCCCCGGAACCCCGCCGTCATCGCCGATAACGTGGGCGACAACGTGGGCGACGTGGCGGGCATGGGGGCCGACCTCTTCGAGTCCTACGTAAGCTCCATCATCGCCGCCATCGTCCTGGCGGGGGCCACCGTCAACATCGTCTTCGTTGGCGGCTCCATCGGGGAGAGGCTGCCCTACGACCACGACCTCATCGTTCTTCCCCTCCTCATCGCCGCCTCAGGCATCGTCGCCTCCATCATCGGCACCTTTCTGGTCAGGAGTCATGAGAAGGCCAACTTCTCCGACCTCCTATGGGCCTTGCGACGAGGCATCCTGGCCTCCGCCCTGCTGGTGGTCCTCTTTTCCCTTGGCTCCATCCTCTGGCTGGACGTGGACTTCAACGCCTTCTGGGCCGTGGTGGTTGGACTTGCCGCCGGCGTGATAATCGGCCTCATCACCGAGTACTACACCTCCTACGACTACTCCCCCACCAAGGCCATAGCCGAGACCAGCCAAACGGGACACGCCACCATGGTCATCAGCGGCTTGGCCACGGGGATGCAGAGCACCGTTATCCCGGTCCTGGCCGTGGCCGGGGCCATCCTGGCGGCCTTTGAGCTCTTTGGGTTCTACGGGATAGCCCTGGCCGGCGTGGGGATGCTGTCGACCCTTGGCATCACCCTGGCCACCGACGCCTACGGCCCCGTGGCCGACAACGCCGGCGGCATAGCCGAACAGGCCCACATGGCCCCGGAGGCCCGCCGGCGCACCGACGCCCTAGACGCCCTCGGAAACACCACGGCGGCCACGGGCAAGGGTTTCGCCATCGGCTCCGCGGCCCTCACCTCCCTGGCCCTGATGGCCGCCTACGCCATAGCCGTCGGCCTCTTTGAGACCGCCGACGACGACAGCAGCCTCGTCCTAAACCTCCTCAACCACCGCACCCTGGTGGGACTGCTCATCGGGGCCATGCTGCCCTTCATGTTCTCCGCCCTCACCATGAAGGCCGTGGGCCGCGCCGCCTTCAACATCGTCAACGAGGTGCGCCGCCAGTTCCGGGAGATACCGGGCATTATGACCGGCGAGGGTAAGCCCGACTACGTGCAGTGCGTGGACATTAGCACCAGGGCCGCCCTCCGCGAGATGATACTCCCCGGCGTCATAGCCATTGTGGTCCCCATAGTCATCGGACTCGTCCTGGGGAAAGACGCCCTGGGCGGCCTCCTATTCGGCGCGGTGGCCGCCGGTTTCCTCCTGGCCATAACCATGGCCAACGCCGGCGGCTCTTGGGACAACGCCAAGAAGTATATTGAACTCGGACACTTTGGCGGGAAGGGTTCGGAGGCCCACAAGGCCTCCGTGGTGGGAGACACCATCGGCGACCCGTTCAAGGACACCTCAGGGCCGTCCCTCAACATCCTCCTAAAGCTCATGGCCATAGTGGCCCTGGTCTTCGCCCCGGTCATCAAGGACGCCACGCCGTTGATTGGAGGCTAGGGCGGCGAAGACCCCAACCGCATGGCGCCAAGACGCCTCACGGCGGCGCCGCCCCTAAACCAATGAGGTATAATGAGACGGTCACTCGCGGGCGTAGCTCAATGGTAGAGCTCCAGCCTTCCAAGCTGGTCATGTGGGTTCGATTCCCATCGCCCGCTCCACCCCCACTAGCCTCTTTAGAACCCCGGCCCCCATGCTCGTCTGCCCTGAAGGCCCATCTTTTATGCCCATCTTTTATGAAGGAAGGACCCCGTGTCTAGGCACGCCTTCCTAGTCGTCTCCGTCCTCCTAACCCTTCTGCTGCTGACCTGGCTGCTCACCTGCCGCCTGCAAGGGGCGCCCTTCTAGGGCCGTCCCACGAGGTTTGGCCGTGTCTGGAGGACTGCCAAGGGACGGCGTCGTAACCCTCGATGACATCCGTCTGCGCCGCCGGGACTGGGGCGGGCAGGGACGCCCGGTACTGCTGCTCCACGGCCTCGCCTCCCACAGCGGCATCTGGGACCTAACGGCCCCCCTCCTGGCCGCCCAAGGGCGGGTGGTGGCCCTGGACCTGCGGGGTCACGGCAAGAGCGACAAGCCCGGCCACGGCTACGACTTCGACACCGTGGCCGGCGACGTGAAGCGGGCCTGGGGGGCCCTGGGCCTTGAACGCCCCCTGCTGGTGGGCCACTCCTGGGGCGGGAACGTGGCCCTGCACTGCGCCGCGGCCTGCCCCGGCCTGGTGTCCGGCCTGGTGATGGTGGACGGCGGCTTCATCGAGCCCTCCGCAAACCCGGGCTGGACGTGGGAGCGCGCAGAGGCGGAGTTGGCCCCGCCGCGGTTCGGACGCGTCACCCTCGAGGCCGTCACGCAACGGATAAGAAGGGGCGCCCTGGCCCCCTACGCGACCCCGGAGATAGAAGGAATCATAGCGTCCAACTTCCACGTCGCCGCCGACGGCTTCGCCAAGCCGAACCTGAGCAGGGAAAACCACATGAAGATAGTGAGGGCCCTGTGGGAGCACAAGCCCTCCCTCCTCTTCCCGCGCGTTCGCTGCCCCGCCCTGGTCCTCGCCGCCAGGAACGCCAAGGACCCGCCCAGCGAGACCAAGGCGCGGCTAGTGTCCCAGGCCGGGGCCCTGCTGCCCCGCGGACGGGTCCGTTGGCTGGAGGACTCCATTCACGACGTCCCCCTCCAACGACCCCGCGACCTCGCGCGAATCATCCTCGACTTCGCCCAAACCCTCCCCTAACCCACAACTCGCGCGTCGCTGTCACACCGCCCGCCCCGTCGCATCCCACCATGACCGCCATAACCGCACGCGCCGGCCCATCCTTCCCACTCCCCACTCCCTTTCCGTCATTCCCGCGCAGGCGGGAAGGGCGCGTGCGCCCACTTATGTTTTGAAGAGCGTTGGTTCTGCGTTGCGGCTTCGACTTCCCGCCCTCTTATCCGTCATTCCTGCTCCCTCTCCGTCATTCCCGCGCAGGCGGGAATCCATCCCATCCCCGTTGCGCCGGGCCAACCGCGCCTCGGCGGTAAGAGCCGGTCCCGTTACGGCCACACCCGCGTTTAGGGCGCCTACGGATGACGCCGGAGTTGGGGCGTTGGTTCTGCTGTGTAGGGTTCCGTCATTCCCGTTTTCACGGGAATGACGGAAAGGGGACGGGAGCGCGCCGTGGCGCGGTTGGCCTGTCGCAACGCCGGCGGTAGGAGGGGATGGATTCCCGTTTTCACGGGAATGACGGAAAGAACGGGCGGGAATTCGGAAGCCCCCAACGCTCCGCAAAACAAAAATGGGCGCACGCGCCCTTCCCGCCTGCGTGGGAATGATGAGGTGGTACGCGGTAGTGTCGTAGGGAGCGTGCCAAGCCCTTTGGGGATGGATTCCCGCCTACGCGGGAATGACGAGAGGGGAAAGAAGCGGGAATGACGGAGGAGGGGGCGATTGACACCCCAACAAGACACTGATATATTGGATTAGCCATTTGCGCATCGTCACCGCCCAAGACGGGGGAGAATGTCTCGACATAGCCGGACTTGCTCCGGAAACCCAATATATGACGCTATCAAGTCACCCTCGGCGGCTCCCGAATACCCAATCCCAAGGGGCGGCCTCGCCTAAAACCCTTCGGACATTCATTACTCACACAACCAAACACCTATCAACAAATCAGCCTGCATCGCGCCGGAGAAGAACCTGTGGATAAGACAGACCTAGTAGTCCGTTTTGCGGGTGAGGGTGGACAGGGCATGGTCACCTCGGCGGAGGCCATGGCTCAGGCCGCGGCCCACGCCGGTTACAACGCCCAGACCTTCGCGACCTTCCCATCCCAGATACTGGGAGGCCCCACCTGGACCCAAACCCACGTCTCCACCTCCCCCATCCTCAGCGCCGGCGACGAGTTGGACGTTCTCGTCGCCTTCAACAAGGCGGCCTACGAAAACCACCTCTCCGAGGTGGGGGCTAAGGGCGTAATCATCTACAACTCCGAAGACTTCCAGTTGGAGGACGACGGGAAGAGCTTCGGAATGCCCATTGAGAAGCTGGCCAAGTCCACCGGCAACACCCGGGCCGCCAACATGGTGGTCTTGGGGGCCGTCGCAAGCCTGGTCAACATGCCCCACGACTACCTGGTCCAGTTCGTCACCAGGCGGTTCACGCGAGGGCGGGCCAACGACCAGGCCATCATCGAATCCAACATCAAGGCCCTGGCTCTGGGCCGAGAGCAGGCCGTCAGCAGCGGCTTCAGCCTGGGAACGATTCCCCACCCCCAGAGGCCGGAGGGCCAACAAATCCTGGTCAAGGGCAACGACGCCGTATCCCTGGGGGCCATGGCCGCCGGCATCGACATATACGTGGGATACCCCATCTCCCCCGCCACCACCATACTGGTGTGGATGGAGCACAACCTGGTGGGGCCGGGTAAGTTCGCCTACCAGGTAAGCTCGGAAATTGAAGCCCTCACCGCCCTTTTGGGGGCCGGGTTCGCCGGCAGGAAGGCCATGACGGCCACCGCCGGGCCGGGCTTCAGCCTTATGAATGAGGGCCTGGGCCTCGCCTGGATGGCGGAGATACCCATGGTTGTCGTAGACGTGCAGCGCGGCGGCCCCGCCACGGGCCTCCCCACCAAGACCGAGCAATCGGACCTCTTCTGCTGTATGCGGCCGGCCCACGGGGACGTTAGCCTCCCGGTGATAGCCCCCGGCACCGTGGAGGAGTGCTTCTACGCCACCGTTCAGGCCTTCAACTGGGCGGAGCGATACCAAGGCCCCGTCATCCTAATGAGCGAAATGTCCCTGGCCGAGCGCGCCCAGAACATCCCCAAGCCGGACCTCTCCAAGGTGGTGGTCGAAAACCGCAGGGTGTACACCGGCAACAACGGGTACATGCGCTACGACGGCCCCGGGGCGTCCCCCATGCCCATCCCCGGCCGCCCCGGCTCCTACGTGGCCAACGGCAGCGAGCACGACCCCATTGGGGACACCACCCACCTGCCCGAGCGTCACGTGCAAATGACCGAGCGCCGCTTCAACAAGCTGAAGCTCTTGGAAGACGGCTCCTACGAGCGAATGAACACGGAGGAACCCATCGCGGTTATGCCCTGGGGCGGCTCCAAAGGCCCGGCCTCCGAGGCGTACAAACTCCTAATGGAGGAGGGAACGCCCCTGGGCTGGTACTTCACCATGTACCTGCACCCCCTGCCCCCGGCCCTCCTGGAGGAGTTGCGGCAGAAGGAGTTGGTCCTAGTCCCGGAACTGAACTACCAGGGCCAATGGGCCTCCACCCTCCGGTCCCAAGGGGTGAAGGCAGAGGCCATTACCCAGTACACCGGCCTGCCCTTCAAGGTGGGCGAGCTTGCGGAGCGCATCAAAGAACGGGTGAACGCCAGCATCAAGAGGACGGTCAGAGCATGAGCGCCAAGAACCCAGAGTACGACTTCAAGTGGTGCCCCGGCTGCGGCGACTTCGGCGTCCGCCGGGCCTTGGAGTTCGCCATGTCGGACAGGATTATCAACCGGGAGATACCCATGGAGAACAACGTGGTCGTCGCGGGCATCGGCTGCTCCGGCAACCTGGTCCACCTCCTGGAGGGAGACCAGCCCTACGGCTTCCACGGCATCCACGGCAGGACCCTGCCCATCGCCATGGGCGTCAAGATGGGACGCCCCGACCTGAACGTGGTCGTCGTGGCGGGAGACGGCGACTTCCTCAGCATCGGCATGGAGCACATCGGCCCCCAAGCCGCCCGCAACCTGGACATCACCGCCGTGGTCATGGATAACGCCGTTTACGGCCTCACCAAGGGCCAGAGCTCGCCCACCACCGAGTTGGGCGTAACCACCAGCTCCACCCCCTACGGCAAGCTGGAGCAGTCCATAAACCCCTTGGACCTCTACCTAACCCTTGGGGCCTCCTTCATCGCCTCGGGCTTCTCCGGGAAGCCCCGCGACCTGGCCAAGCTGATAACGGCGGGAATGGACCATCCGGGCTTCGCCATCGTTCACGTCCAGTCACCCTGCACCACCTACAACGACACCTACCAGATACTTAAGGGGAACCCCAGGAAGGGCATTGCCCCTCTGCTGTGGGACATCTCCGAAGAGCACGACTCCTCCGACTACGCGTCGGCCTACCAGGCCATACACTCCGGCGGGTGGCCCGTGGGAATCGTCTACCGCAACGCCGACCGCCCGACGCTGAACCAACGGATTCAGGCCATCCAGTCTAAGGTGAAGCAGAAGACGACTCAGGAGTTGCTGGACGCCTACGACATTTAGCCGGGAACCGGGGCGCGATAGGCCCTTAGGCGGTCTCTCCCGCCTCTTCCAAGGCTTGGTACTTCGTGGGACACAACACACTCACCGTGTCGGCGTGAAAGGCCTCTCCGACCTTGTAGCTGCCCTGGAGAATTATCTCCGAGTGCGCGTTGAAGAAGAGGTCGGGAACAACCCCGTCGTAGGTCGCGGGCAGAACGCTGTCGCCCGAAATGAGGGCGAAGGCCGCCATGGTGCCGCCTTCCTCGCGGGTGAATGAGTCGGGGGCCAGCTTCCCCTTCACTCGTAGGGTCCTGCCCTCAACCTCGCCATCGAAGACGGCCAACTCATCCACCGTGAAGTAGTAGCTGGCGCTGCCGGGAAAGGCGGCGTAAACCAGATAGGCCACGGCCAGCAGCAGGACCACCCCCACCAGCAAGAGGCGACCCTGCCCGCCGGTAATGCCCCGCTTGGGGGATGAAAGGTCGGCGACCGTATCAGGCGTGTGTTGAGTCAAACCCTCTTGCCCTCCCTATGACCGCGGCAGTTCATCCCTAAATGTTAGACGCCTCAGCCCAAGTTGGCAAGGCTTAGCCGCGCCCTTACCGGCATTCCCTCCCGCTCGGCCGTTCCCGCGCAGGCGGGAATCCAGGAACGCCACGTTGCAGGGCCAGCGCCACAAACCCCTGCGTCAACCCGTCGGGGCATCCCTAGCGCCCGTTATCTGCCCTTGCGCCCAGGGGGAAGGATGGATTCCCGCCTGCGCGGGAATGACGGATGGAGGGTGAGGGACGCGCCTGCCGTGGCTGGCTTTGGGATGCAAGGGGGATGGATTCCCGCCTGCGCGGGAATGACGGATAAGGGGGGCGCGCCGTGGCGCGGTTGGCCCGGCGCAGCGGGGATGGGATGGATTCCCGCCTGCGCGGGAATGACGGATGGGGGGTGAGGGACGTTCCTGCCGTGGCTGGCTTTGGGATGCAAGGAGGATGGATTCCCGCCTGCGCGGGAATGACGGATGGGAGGGGCAGGAATGCCAGAAAGGGGGGCAGGAACAGCGTATGGGCGGCAAGGCACGGCAAGCCGCGCTGAACGCTCAGTGTACCGAGGGCGCCTGCATCTCGACAGGAAATGGCACAAGCCGGCAAGCCCCGGCGAAGGGGGGAACGCCCTTACCAGTGGGGGGACGCGTCGCGGGCGGGGTTGTTGGTGAGGCGCTTCTGGTTGGAGCCGTCGGCGTCCATCACGAAGATGTCCTCGTTGTCGTGGAGCCGGGACACGAACACCAGGCTCTTGCCGTTGGAAGACCAGGCGGGGTCAAAGTCGGGCGTCTCGTTGTTGGTTAGCTGCTGCACGTCGGAGCCGTCGGCCTTCATGGTGTAGATCTCCATGTCGCCGTCCCGGTCAGACACGAAGGCTATGCGTTCCCCGTCCGGCGACCAGGCCAGGGCAGAATCGGGGTGGACCTGTTCGGAGACGCTAACGGGCCAACTCTCCTCCCGGCTGGCCGACCACACCTTGGCCCCGTCGGCCTCGCGGGAGAGGAAGACCATCAGGTCGCCCCTTGGGGCCCAGGAAAGCTCCCACCCCGGACTTGAACTGACCTGGGAACTGTCCACGCCATCGGGGTTTCTGAAGTAGACACCCTGCTTTTCGCCCTCCGATATCGAGTAGGCCAGCCATTGCCCGTCGGAGGACCAGTTGCCCAGGGTCTTCGGAGAGCCGGTGTCCGTCACCTGGATAAGGTTCGCCCCATCCCGGTCGGCTACGAAGATGTCCGATGCCTCCTCGGTCCCGGACAGGAAGGCGACGCGGTCTCCTTCCGGCGACCAACTGTACTGGAGCACGGAATCACCCGTTTGAGCGCTCAACCTAACCGGCCGCCCCCCTTCCCTGTCCATAACGTAAAGGCGGGCGCCATCGGGCAAGTCGGTCAGATAGGCTATCCAGGCCCTGTCGGAAGACCACCGCGGCTCCCTGTCGGAACCGCGACTCTCGGAGAGGCGGGTCTCCTCGGAGCCGTCGCGCGCCACGCTGTAGATCTTCACCAGCCCGCCCCGGTCCGACACAAAAACGATGCGCTTCTCCTGGGGGCCGCAGGCCGCCGTAAGGGCGAGGGCCACCACCAGCAGGGCAATGAAGCCGAGGCGCAGGGCCGCCGGCCCGCCTAATCGTCCCCCTGATAGTCGCCGCAATGGTCTAATGGATAGCGCGTTTCGCATGTGGAGTCACCCTAGTTCACTCTATGATAACCCAGGGCCGCGTTGGGAAAAAACGGAATTGGCGGCAGTGAACAGGGTATTTAATGGGACGCAGGGGGCGCGACGGCGCCGGTTCCAGCCGGCTAGTAGTCGTAGAACATCTGCTGGATGGCGCCCCGGTTCTTGGTGACCGTCAAGGCGAGCATCAGCAGGATCCGGGCCTTGTGGGGCAGCAGGTTATCGGCGACTATGAACCCCTGCCGCTCCTTGGACGGGGTCATGACCACACGCCCGTTGGCGGTGCGGGAGGCGAGGACAATCGTCATTCCCTCCCTGATGGCGTCCAGGGCCGTTTGAGTCGCGGCGGCGTTCCCGCTTCCACCCCCAACGCCCGCCAACACCAGGCCCGCCGAACGGTTGCGGCGCACGGCCTCCACCAGAAGCTCGTCGGAGCCTGCGTAGGTGGAAACGATGTCCACCCTGGGCAGAATGCCGATGCGCTCAACGACAAAGGGGGTCTCGGTGGTGTGCTTGCGCACGGTGGAGCGGTAGAAGACCACCTGGCCATCCGGGTCAACGTACCCCAAAAGCCCCATGTCGTTATCCTTAAAGGTCTCGACGTGAAGGGGGTCGGTCTTGGAAACGTCCCTGCCGCTGTGAATCTGGTTGTTCATGGCCACCATCACGCCGCGGCCCACGGCGTTGGGGTCGGCGGCGGCGCGGATGGCGTTGTACAGGTTGAGGTCGGCGTCGGTGCCCAGGGCTGAAGCCGGCCGCATGGCCCCGGTCATGACCACGGGCTTGGGGGAGTCGACCGTTAGATGGAGGAAGTAGGCCGTCTCCTCCATAGTCCCGGTGCCGTGAGTCAGGACCACCCCATCCACGTCAGGCTCCTCTCGGAAGGCCTTATTGACGCGCCGGGCGATGCGGGGCCACTGGCCGGGCCCGATGAAGCTGCTGGCCTCGCTCATCAGGTCCTCGCTCCGCACCTCCGCCAGGTCGTGAACCTCCGGTATCCGCGCCAGCGACTCCTCGATGGGTATCCTGTGGCCGGTCTCGGGGTACCGGGTGAGGTCGAGCCGGTTGGCGGCGATGGTGGCTATGGTGCCCCCGGTGCCTATGACGCGAACGACGGGTCTGGCTGCCACTGCCGCGTCCTCCTCTGTGGGATGAGGCCATTCTACCGGACGGACGCCGCCGCCTCAACACGGCGCAGGAATCCGACGACCCTTTGGGCGGGGGGGATTCCCCACTTGACGCCCATAGCTCCTGATTCCATAATCAGGCCACAGTCCAACCCGTAGCCAAGGGCCGCCCATCCCCGGGCCGGCCCTGCTGGAGCACTGATAAAATGAGCGCCTCGCCCCTCACCGGCAGCCACCTCCTGGCCCACGCCCTGAAGGAGGAGGGGGTGACCACCGTCTTCACCATCGCGGGAGACCATACCCTCCCCCTGATGGACGTGATGGCCGGCATGGGGTTCAGGTTCATCGACACCCGCCACGAGCAGGCGGCCTCCTTCATGGCCGACGCCTGGGGCCGCGTCACCGGAGGGCTTGGGGTGGTGATGGCCACCACGCCCGGCGTGGCCAACGCGATTCCGGGGCTGGCCAACGCCCTCCACAGCGAAAGCCCCGTGCTCTCCATTGGCGGCTCGGCGGAGGTGTCCGAGTTGGGGAAGGGGGCCAACCAGGAGATCGACCAGGTTGCCCTGGCCAAGGCCGTGACCAAGGGATCCTGGCTGGTCCACGACGCCCGCCGCATTCCGGATCTGGTGGCCGGGGCCGTCCGCGCGGCCTACGCCGGACGCCGGGGCCCGACCCATCTCACCGTGCCCCTGGACGTCCAGGAGCAGCCCGTGGAGGAGGGCCAGGCGCCGCCGTACCACCCTGTCATGTCCAACCACGTCGGCAACGCCGCCCTCGCCGACGCCGGGCAGGTGAAGCTGGCCGTCGACCTGCTGAGCCGGGCCGAGCGGCCCCTCATCATCGCCGCGGCCTCCGCCGGCTATGGGGGGGACGGCTCGTGGCTTGAGCGGTTCATCGAGACCACCAAAATCCCCGTGATGACGGCGGACTTGGCCCGCGGGATAGTCTCCGATGAACATCCCTACTGCCTGGGCTTCTTCGACACCGCCCTAAACTGGGCCGCCAAGCTGGTGGGCCAGGCCGACGCCGTGCTGCTGCTGGGGAAGAAGCTGGACAACAGCATCCGGTACGGGGAGATTTTTGATCCCGGCGCGCGCATAATTCAGATAGACCCCGAGGCCACGGAGATAGGCCGCAATCGCCGGGTGGACGCGGGCATGGCCGGCGACGTGGCCGCCATCGTCGACCAGCTATCGGACGAGGCCTCCAAGCGGCGGTGGCGGGAGCTTCCCTGGCTCCGGGAACTGCGCGCCCAGCGTGAGGCCCAAGCCGAGTGGTTCGAAACCGTGGCCGCACCATCGACGCCCATCCACGCGGCCTTCGTCCACAAGACCCTGAAATCCCTCCTCCGACCCGACGACATCCTGGTCTGGGACGGGGGCGACTTCGGCCACTTCGGGCGCATGACCCTTCCCGCCCGCTCGCCCCGGCGGTGGTTCTACTTCTCCCAGTTCGGAACCCTGGGCAACGGGCTGCCCACGGCCCTGGCCGCTCAGGTGGCCCACCCGGACTCACGGGTCGTCCTCCTAGCCGGGGACGGCGGCTTCGGCTTCACCGCCATGGAGTTCGACACGGCCGTCAGGCACAACCTGCCCGTGACCGCGATTCTGGGCAACGACGCCACGTGGGGCATCGACTACCACATCCAAATGGGTCTCTACGGACGCGACACCGCGACAAGGTTGCTTCCCACCCGCTACGATAGGGTGGTTGAGGGCCTGGGCGGGCACGGGGAGCGCGTGACGAGGCCGGAGGAGTTGGCCCCGGCCCTGAAGCGGGCCCTTGACTCCGGCAGGCCCAGCCTGGTGAACGTGGAGATTCAGAACGCCATTAGCCCACGAGCGGAGGCGGCCATAGGCCGGTGGCTGGAACGCCGGGACCAGCATCCCTCGCCCAAGGAGTAGACGGTTATGAAGTTTTGCCGGTTCAAAGCCCTCGACAGAGTGCGCTACGGCCTCGTGGACGGCCCCATCGTGACGGAGCTGCGGGGCAGCCCCTTCGAGCGTTACGAACTCACCAGCGTCCGCCGTCCCCTGGATAGGGTGAAGCTGCTGACGCCCTGCATCCCCGGGACCTTCTACGCCGCCGGTATGAACTACCTCTCCCACATCACGGAGACGGCGGCGGCCATCGGCGAGGAGGTGAAGGCGCCGGACAAGCCTGACGTAGGCTACAGGGCCATCAACGCCCTCATCGCCCACGAGGAGACTATCGTGATTCCCAGCGACGCCACCGAGGAGGTGCAGTACGAGGGGGAGTTGGTGGCGGTCATAGGCAGGAAGACCCACCGCGTGTCGGAGGACGAGGCCCTGGGCGCCGTCCTCGGCTACACCATCGGCAACGACGTCAGCGAGCGTTCCTGGCAGCGCAGCGACCGGACCATGTGGCGTTCCAAGAACACCGACACCTTCAAGCCCATGGGCCCGTGGATAGAGACCAAGGTGAACTTCAACCGCATGGTCACGTCCGTTAGGATTAACGACGAGTTGGTGTCGGAGTTTCCCACCGCGAACATGATCTTCGGCGTCGCGGCCTACATAAGCGCCATGAGCCGGTATCTGACCCTCTACCCCGGCGACGTCATCTGGATGGGAACCGACGGCCCCACTCAGAACCTCAAGGATGGCGACTCGGTGCAGGTGAGCGTAACCGGCATCGGCGCCTTGAGAAACCCCGTGTCGCGGGAGGAACCCGCCATCCCAAACCAATAGACCCGTGAAAGGAGCCACAGCATGAAGACCAAAGCCGCCGTTTTGTACGAGGCCAATACGCCACTGGTGATTGAGGAGTTGGACTTGGACGACCCCAAGGAGGGGGAGGTCCTGGTGAAGATAGGCGCCGCCGGCATCTGCCGCAGCGACTGGCACTTCATGGCGGGGGAGGCGAAGACGGCCCTGCCCGCCGTCCTGGGACACGAGGGCTCCGGCGTGGTGGCGGAGGTGGGCCGCGGCGTCACCTCCGTAAAGCCCGGCGACCCGGTGATACTCTCCTTCGTCTCCCGGTGCGGACGCTGCCACTTCTGCACCACCGGCAAGCCCAACCTGTGCGACCTGCACATGGCCACCTCAACCACCATGCTGGACGGCACCCACCGCCTGCACAAAGGCTCCACCAACTACACGCCCCTGTCAAAGCTGGCCTGCTTCTCCCAGTACTCGGTTACGCCGGAGACCGCCTGCGTCCCCTGCCCCACCGACCTGCCCATGGACAAGGCGGCGGTCATCGGCTGCTGCGTCACGACGGGGGTCGGGGCCGTAGTGAACGCCGCCGAGGTTAAGCCGGGAACCACGGTGGCCGTGGTGGGCTGCGGCGGCGTCGGCCTCAACGTGCTCCAGGGCGCGCGGCTGGCCGGGGCCACCAGGATTATCGCCGTGGACATCAACGAGGGCGCCTTGGAGTTCGCCATGCAGTTCGGCGCCACCCACTCGGTCAACCCCTCTCAGCAGGACGCCGAGGCGCGGGTGCGGGAGATTACCGGCGGCCTCGGCGCCGACTACACCTTCGAGGTCTTCGGCTCAGGAAAAACGGTGGAGATGGCCTACAACATGGCGCGCAAGGGCGGCACGGTGACCATCGTGGGCATCCCCCCGGACGGCGACGACCCGTCCATTGACGCGGTGGCCCTGGTCCGGCAGGAAAAGACCCTCAAGGGAACCTACTACGGCTCTGCCCAGTTGCAGGTGGACATGCCCCGCATGGTCGAACTCTACCAGACGGGCCGCCTCAACCTGGACGACCTCATAACCCGCAGCTACCGCCTGGAGGACATCAACGAGGCCTACCAGGACCTGAACCGGGGCGAGGTGGGCCGCGGCGTAATCATGGAGTTCTAGGCCGGCGGCCCAACGCCTCAGGCCCCCCCGCGCCCTCTTATCCGTCATTCCCGCGCAGGCGGGAAGGGCGCGTGCGCCCTCTTAGTTTTGAAGAGCGCTGGGGGCTTTGCATTCCTGCCAACCCTCCGTCATTCCCACTCCCCTTTCCGTCATTCCCGCGTAGGCGGGAATCCATCTTCTCCCCCCAAAGCCAACGCCCCCAAACGCCGGCGTCAGCCGCAGGGGCGGCTAACAGGAACACCCCACTCTCTCTCCTTAACGAGGAATGGCGGGCTTCAGGCGCCTGGCCATACCGGGACTAGCTCTTACCGGTGATTCGCGCCGTTGTGCGGTTCCCTTGGCGTAACCGAGGGGAGAAGATGGATTCCCGCCTGCGCGGGAATGACGGAATGGGGGAAATGCGCGAGGGCGGGAGGGCGCGCGCCTACGGGCTGACGCTGGTGTTTGAAGCCTTGGTTTTGGGATGAAGGGTTCCTGGATTCCCGTTTTCACGGGAATGACGGAATGGGGTGGCGAAGGCGCGGCCCCCCCCGCGCCGCGGGCGCACACGGTTATCACCAACCGGGAATCCAGGCGCGAACGATTCCTACGGCGTCAAGGGCCGGAATGACGGTGGGTTGGCGCCGACGCGGCAGGCCGACGCCCCGGGGCGTATACCGGCTACCGCCACCCGGGAATCCCGGCGCCGCGCTCCCAGCCGCCAACCCCTCCTACAAGAAGCCGTACAGCTTGCCCGTGTTGTCCCGCGTTATCTTCCGGCGGGCCTCCGGCGCAACCCCCGCCAGGTCCTCCTCTATCCACTTGGCCGACTCCGGCCATATGCCGTCGGGATGGGGGTAGTCGGAACCCCAAATCACGTTGTCCTCGCCAACTATGGGAAGGAAGGCCGGCAGCCCCAACTCGTGCTGATAGGTCGTGTACCCCTGGCGGCTCCAGTACTCGCTGGGCCTGTTGGGCATCCCCTTCATGTGGTCGCGGCGGTCCTCGTACTCCTCATCCATGCGGTTGAGCACGTGGGGCAGCCACGTGACGCCGCACTCCCCCAGAACAAACCTCAGCCCCGGGAACCGTTCGCAGGCCCCGGAGAAGATGATGCTGGCCAGGTACTCGGCGCCGGCCACCTGAAACAGGCTTATCTTGGTCATGCGATGCTCGATGTCGTACTCCAGAGCCATGGCCTCGTCGTTCGGCTCCCTAACGTTGGGGCCGGTGGTGTGAAAGGATATGGGCATGTCGCACTCAGCCGCCGCCTGCCATAGCGGGTCCCAGTCCCGGTGCCAAATGGGTTTCACCGCGGCGGCCACGGCGAAGTCGGCGCCCTTCAGTCCCAGCTTGGCCGACCGTCGGAGCTCCGCGGCGGCCACCGCCGGGTCGTGGCAGGGAATGCAGGCCAGGGCCGCCCATCGCCCCCGCTTCGAGTTGCAGAAGTCGGCGGCCCACGTGTTGTAGATTTCGTACACAACCCGCGTCATCTCCGCGCTCTCAAAGCGCAGCCCCACCCCCAGGATGCCGTAAATGACCTCCGCGTCAATGCCGTCAACCTCCATGTCCTTCAGGCGAAGGTCGGGGGTGGTGGGATGGGGACCGCCCTCGTAGAAACCCGCGTCGTACATCATGTCCACGTGCTTCGAGTGGCCGCGGGCGGGCTTGGAGAACCCGAACCCCAGCCCGCCGTACACCCCCAGGTCCCTGCCCTCGGCGCGCCAGTGAGGCCCGGCATCCGTTTCCACCACCCGGGGCACGGCGTCCCGGTGCTGGGCGGGCGCGTTCTCGACGAAAACGTTCCCCGGCATCCACGTCATGTCTATGTGGGAATCACCTGATATCAGCTTGTAATCCATTTCCGCCTCCTTCCGCGAAAAGCCCTGCGTAATGGGACACGCGACTTCCAACCTTCTAACACCATACTACAGCAGCAGTCAACACAGCCCCGTGGACTTGTGACGCCTGGCGCCTTGCTCTATAGTATGGCCAAGCCTGAGGGCTAATTCAACGGATGAACGGTTATCTTGGCTCACCAGCCCCTTAAAGTTGAGCGAGACCGGGGGGTGCTGACCCTCACCCTCAACGACCCCGCCACCCGCAACGCTCTGGGGCCCGACATGCTCCGGGAGCTTGAGGCCCAGCTGCGCCGGTTCGAAGAGGACCCGGAGGACCGGGTCCTGCTCCTCACGGGAACGGACCCCTCCTTCTGCTCCGGGGCCAACGTGAAGGGCTTCAACCGGACTATAGAGGAGGCCAACCCGGCGGAGGATGCGGCGCCTGACGAAGGCGGCTCTCCCTGGAGCCGCATGGACGCCCGGCGGGGTAGGAAGGTGACCATCGACCCCGGCTCCGGGGCGCTGATGCCCCTGCGCCTTCACAAGCTGCAAAAGCCCACCATCGCCGCCGTCAACGGCCACGCCATCGGCGTCGGCATGGGCCTGGCCCTAGCCTGCGACATCCGGTTCGCCTCGGAGTCGGCCATCTTCTCCGAGGCCTTTGTACGCATGGGACTTGTGCCGGGAGACGGCAGCTGCTGGCAGCTTCCCAGGCTCATCGGCCTCAGCCACACCCTCCTTCTCCAGTACACCGGCGACCGGCTGGACGCCGCCGAGGCCCACCGCATCGGCCTGGTCAGCAGGGCGCTTCCCCACGCCCAGCTAATGGAGGCCGCCACGGAGCTCGCCGCGCGGCTGGCCCGCGGCCCCGCCTACGCCATCTCCCTAACCAAGTACCTGGTCCATAACTCCCTGAATCTGGGGTTGGAGGAGAGCCTGGAACTGGCCCACGCCGCCCAGGAGATAGCCCGCTCCACCGGCGACCACAGGGAGGCGGTCAGGGCCTTTTTGGAGAAGCGCAGCCCCAAGTTCGAAGGGCGGTAAATCCACCGGTGGACTTTGACATCACCTTCACCCCGGAGCAGGAACGCTTCCGCGCGCGGGTCAGGTCTTGGCTTGACGCCCACGCTCCCAAGGACTTCCCCGACCTTGCCGACCCCGTCCTTCTGACCGAGGCCGACTACCTAAAGCAGCGTAGGTTGGGCCGGGAGTTGGGCGACGAGGGCTGGCTCTATCCCACCTATCCGCGGGAGTACGGCGGCGGCGGCCTCTCCCCGCCGGAGGCCCTGGTAATCGAGCAGGAGTTGGACCGCCTCGGCTTCACGCTGCCGCCCTACTACGACTCCGGCGGCAAGCTGGGCGCGGCATCCATAATGGTATGGGGCGCTGAGGAGCAGAAGGCCCGCTTCCTGCCGCCCATCCTCAAGGGCCGCGTCCGCACCTGGCAGCTCCTCACGGAGCCGGAGGCCGGTTCCGACCTGGCCAACGTGAAGACCACCGCCATCAGGGACGGCGACGCCTACCTTGTCAACGGCCAGAAGATATTTGTGGGAAGCGCTCACGGCGCCGACCAGTCGTGGATGATAGTCAACACCGACCCCGGCGGCCGGCGGCATCAGAACCTCAGCTGGTTCATCGTGCCCATGGACCTGCCCGGCGTCTCCTGGGCTCCGATGGACCTGCTGTTCGCCGGGAACGAGCGCGGGGCCGCCAGCGGCCTGAAGCAGACGGTCTACTTCGACAACGTTAGGCTGCCCGCCTTCAACCTCATAGGCGGCGAGAACAACGGCTGGAAGGTGGCCGGCACCCACTTGGAGTTGGAGCACGGGCTCATGCAGACCTCCCTGGGTCGGAACCAGCTTATGGAGCGCGTCTTCCGCCTGTGCAAAGAGCGGCTCCGCCGGGGCCGGCCCCTCGCCTCCAACCCCCGGACGCGGGACCTCCTGGCGGACATGCACGTAGACGCCCAGATAGGCCGCCTCTTCCATCTCAGGAACTACTGGCTCCAGTCCACCGGACGCCCCATCTCCTACGAAGGCCCCCAGGCGTACCTCCACATGAAGCGCGCCGCCCTGCGCACTTCCAAGGCCCTTCACAAGATACTAGGCCCCTATGCCCTGACCACCGACCCCCACTGGCGCCTTGAGGACGGCCACCTGGAGACGCAGCAGCGCGGCAGCATCGTGGCCCAGCACCCGGGCGGCACCGTGGAGATTCAGAAGGTGATAATGGCCCGGGCCTTGGGTGTCGGCAGGGCCGCGGCCGGGAAGCCGGACGGCCAAGGCTAGGCCGCGGCCTCTGACCATGGACCTATCGCTGACCGAAAGCCAGGAGATGCTGAAGGCCGCCGCCAGGGAGTTGGTGGAGCGGGAGTTTCCCAAGGAGGTCCTGCTGGACCTGGACGCCTCGGCGGGCGGCTTCCGGCCCGACCTGTGGGGTAAGCTGGTCGACGCCGGCTGGCTGGGCGCGTTGACGCCCGCCGAATACGGCGGCGAGGGCGGCTCCCTCACCGACGCCGCCATCCTGTTCCAAGAGTTGGGCCGCGGCCCCGTGCCGGGTTCCCACCTCTCCGCGGCGGTCCTGGGGCCGCTAATAGTGATGGAGGCCGCCACCCCCGAGCAGAAGCGCGTCATCCTGACGGACGTTCCCACGGGCCGCCGCATTCTGGCCCCCGCCATCACGGAGCCGGACTACGGCTGGGAGCCTGATTATTTCACCGGAACCACGGCCTCCCGGCTTGGCGGCGGCTTCCTGCTGAAGGGCGTCAAGCTCTTCGCGCAGAACGCCTTTGGCGCCACCCATCTAATTTGCCCCGCGGCGGTGGACGGCGGCGGGCTGGGGCTCTTCCTGGTGGACGCATCCCTGCCCGGCGTGGAGGTCCGGCCAATGGATGGGTTCTCCTCAGGCGACTGCGAGGCGCGGCTGGATAACGTGGAGGTTCCACACTCGGCCCTGCTGGGCGGCGGCGCGGTGAACGGTTGGCAGAGCCTGGAACGGGCCATGATGAAGGCCATCCCCGTCCTCTGCGCCTACCAGGTGGGCGGGTGCGAGCGGGTCTTTGAGATGACCCTGGACTACAGCAGGTCCCGCGTCCAGTTCGGCCTTCCCATCGGACGCTTCCAACGCGTTCAGGACCACGTGATTGACATCGTGAACCTTCTGGACGCGGCCCGGTTGACCGCTTACGAGGCCCTGTGGAAGCTGGACGCCGGACGCCCGGCGGCCGCGGAGGTCCACACGGCCAAGATAGTGGCCAGCGAGGCCTACTACCAGGCGTGCAACGCAGCCCACGAGGTCCACGCCGGCCTGGGAATCATGCGGGAGTACGGCCTCACCCTGCACACCAAGATGTCCCGCGCCCTCTACCACTACCTGGGCGACCCCGCCCACCACAAGGGCCGCCTCGCCGAGGCCCTGGCCCTGTGAACCCGGCCAATCTCACGTCCCGTGGGGGGCCGCCCGGTGGCGGCCTCTCAATGCTGTCTCCCTACCGGGTTCTAGACCTCAGCGACGGGCGGGGCGCCCTCTGCGGCCGCGCCCTGGCCGACCTGGGGGCCGACGTCATAAAGCTGGAGCCGCCTTGGGGCGACCCGGCAAGGCGCATTGGCCCCTTCTACCAGGACGACCCCCACCCGGAGAAGAGCCTCTTCTGGGCCTTCTGCGCCGCCAACAAGCGCAGCGTCACCCTCGACCTCACCGCCCCGGCGGGCCGACCGGTTTTGGAAAAGCTCCTGGCCTCCTCCCACTTCCTCATCGAGTCCTTCCGCCCCGGCCACCTAGACAACCTCGGCCTGGGCTGGGACGACCTGAAAGGCGAAAACCCGTCCCTCATCTACGTCTCCATCACCCCCTTCGGGCAGAACGGGCCTTATAGGGACTACCAGGCCACGGACCTAATCGGCATGGCCCTGAGCGGCATGATGCACCTCACCGGCGACCCGGACCGTCCCCCCGTCAGGATCTCCACGCCCCAGTTCTGGGCCACCGGCTCGGCGGCGGCGGCGGCCGGGGCCACCATCGCCAACCACTACCGCCTCCTCACGGGAAGGGGACAGCGCGTCGACGTGTCCTGCCAACAGGCCGTGGCCCGCGCCCTCTCCCACGCCCCCATGCTATGGGACATGAACCGCTTGAACATGCAGCGCCAGGGGCCATTCCGTCCTGTGGGAAGCGTGAACCTGCGCATCAACTGGGAGTGCCGGGATGGATACGTGAACTTCATCCAGCCCGGCGGCCACACCGGCGGCCTCAGCATGACCAACCTTTCCAACTGGATGGATGAAGAGGGCCTTGGACACGCCGTGCTCCGCGACACCAACTGGGGCGACATTGGCTTCGGCCAGTTGAGCAGGGAGCTTCTGGAGGAGATGACGCCGCCCTTGGAGCGGTTCTTTATGACCAAGACCAAGGCGCAGCTGGCGCGGGAGGCCCTGGAGCGGCGCATACTGTTGTTTCCCGTGCACGACCCCAAGGACGTGTTCGCCTATCCTCAGTTGCTGGCCCGCGGCTTCTTCGGGGAAGTCCCCCTGCCGTCGCCCGAGGGCGAAGCGCCGGGCGTTATGAAGGCCCTTGGGCCATTCTTCAAGTCCACCGTTGGCCCGGGGCCGGCTTTTAGGGGGGCGCCCCGTATCGGACAGCACAACAATGATGTGTACCGGGACGAGATGGGACTCTCCGACCGGCAGTTGGCCAAGCTGAAGGAGGACGGGGTGATATGACCGTGGCTCCACTGTCGGGCGTAAAGGTCCTCGACTTCTGCTGGGTGGCCATCGGACCCATGACCACCCGCTACCTGGCCGATTTCGGGGCCACCGTGACGCGGGTCGAGTCCATTCACCGCATCGACACCCTCCGAACGGCCACGCCCCACAAGGACGGCGTCCCCGGCGTCAACCGCAGCGGCTACTTCGCCAACTACAACGGCGGCAAACATAGCATGGCCCTGAACATGGCCATGCCCCAGGCCAGGGAGTTGGCCCGTTCCCTGGCTCGCTGGGCCGACGTGGTCACAGAAAATTTCACCCCCGGCGTCATGGAGCGGTGGGGCCTGGGCTACGACGACGTGAAGAAGACGAACCCCGGCGTTATCATGTTCAGCGCCTCCATGCAGGGCAGGGGAGGCCCCTACTCCAACCACCCCGGCTTTGGCCCCGTCCTCACCGCCCTATCCAGCCACACACACCTAACCGGCTGGCCCGACCGCACGCCCACCAGCCCCTACGGCGCCTATACCGACTTCCTGCTGCCTCACCTGGCCGTATCCGCCATCGCCGCGGCCCTAGACCACCGGCGCCGCACCGGCGGGGGACAGCATATCGACCTTTCCCAGTTGGAAGGTTCCCTCTACTTCGTGGCCCCGGCCCTCATGGACTACGCCGCCAATAACCGGGTTGGGACGCGCCGGGGGAACAGGCACGACGTGTACGCCCCCCACAACGCCTACCCCTGCTCCGGCGCCGACCGGTGGTGCGCCATCGTCTGCCGCAGCGACGCGGAGTGGCGCGCCCTCTGCCGCCTCATGGGACGACCCGCTTTGGCCGGCGACCCAAGGTTTCGCGACGCCCAGGCCCGTAAGGATAACGAGGAGTCGCTGGACGAGGTCATCGCCGGGTGGACCCGGGATCAGGAGCCCTTCGACCTCATGGCCCGGTGCCAGGCCGCAGGGGTCCCGGCGGGGGTGGCCCAGACCTGCGAGGACCTGTTCAACGACCCTCAACTCCGGCATCGTGGCCACTACGTCTCCTTGGAGCACAAGGAGATAGGCCGCCACGCCTACGACGCCAACTGTTTCCACCTATCGGAAAGCCAGGCCAGGTACAGGCCCGCGCCCCTCCTGGGCGAGCACACCCGCCGCGTGTGCCGGGAGGTCCTGGGCCTCCCCGACTCCCAAATCGACGCCCTCGCCAACGCCGGCGTCCTCAGCTGAGCTAAGGCCATAGTCACCCGCGCGTCCTCCGGCTTATGGCGACATTTGCAGTTGGCCCACCGCTAACAACTGATTAGCCGTGAGAAATTCATCAGAACTGCTGAATGCGGAGAAGAACAGGGGACGGCCGCTGAAAGCTAGGGGAGAGGCCGGGCCCACCGCCATGAACGGAAATTCTCGCAAATCAGGACGCGGCGCGCTGTGTGGGTCCCTAAATGACCGGTAGAGATCCATTGACCGGTTATCTCCGCCAGCAAACTCACGCAGTTTGCGGAACTCATCTCCCAAAGACAGGCCAAACCCAAAGAACAGGATGCGCAACTGCTGAAGTATATCGTTGTCAATGCCGCCCAGCGTCTGGCTAACGAAGAACCAGCCGATTCCATACTTGCGAGTCTCCCTCACCGCGCGCCGGAGAGTAGCCCTCAGTCGCTCCGCTTCACTTCCCCTTTCAAGGCTGCCGGATGGCGCGAGACGCGCGGCTTCATCCAATAAGACCAGAGTGTTGGCCGAGTCATTAGTCCCCAGTTGCCCTGAAGATTGCGTGACAAGAATGTTCAAAAGCTTATCGATAAGCCTACGCTGAAGACCCTCAGACCAAAATTTGCTGTTTCCTTGCTCGGAGAGGTCTACGGCGATGATGGACGGTTTCCGTGTTCCCGCAGGGTTGGCGCCTATCAGATCGGATACGATGCCATATAGAGTACGCCGCTCTGGAGCAGTTCCAAAGAGCCCGGCAATGGGACTCCACCCGCTGTTGTACACCTCCCTTAACCGGTTCTGAAGGATGTCTTGCACATAACTTACAAGCTGGTTTGCCCTTTCCCTGGTAGCATAAATATACGCGGAGTTCTGAGGCGTAATCACGGCGCGCAACGCTTGCTTCAGGGCATCCTCTGAGTCAAGGGAGTCGAGACGATACTTCTTCTTTCTTAGGTCACCGCAGATTTTTTCGGCGGCCTTCCTTGAATTATCGGCGGATGTCGATGGTATACCCAGATGCTCTGTAAACCGGAGCGCAACTAGCAACTCCTCAAAAAGATTCCATTCGTCCAATTGCAAGTTCTGAATGCGATAGACCTTAGCAGGACGCCCCAGCCCATCCAGAACTCCTTTGACTGGAAGTCGTTGCTGTCCAACCATTGACCCGGATAGCTCTAATGAGAACTCACCCTGCGGGTCAATGATGAGAATCCCCATCTCCGGATGGCGGGCATAGGCCAATAGCAGCATCTTGGCCAGCCCCGACTTGCCTGATCCGGTCTTGCCGAAAACGCCCATGTGGTACGCCTCTCCCGCTCCTTGCGGGCCACTGCCAAAGTGCTTGAACCACATGGGATACCTCACGTCGTTGGCGTAGGCCATGCCGAGGTAAAAAATCTCTTTCTGGTACACCTCTAGCAGGGTGTCAAGAACCCCTTGGTCTACCCTGACTATCCTGGTTCCGGTGGATGGGACCATGCCAAGGACATCGGGCTCATATCCTTGGTTTTCCTCTTTGAAGGTCGCGCCTACCACCAAATCAGCGATACGGGTATCCTGACGGTTGGTGATGGGGGGTATCTCACCAGTGCGTTTAATGAGGTTCCGAAACACCGAGTCCTCATGCCACCGGTTCTTCAACTCTATTCCCACAATCTGCCCAACAGACTTGATATGCTTTCCATTTTGAGTAGAATCGAAGGCCACCAGCGCTCCCACTATCCGCTCCTCAGTCGCCTCCATTAACAAGTCTATAGTCAACTCAGTATTGGTTGACGGACTACCTATTACGCCAATGTCCTGATTCGGCCCCGATGTCATCAAACCCCTCCTCTACCTCCTTCTGTGCGATAATTTTGAAGGAGAAGCATTGTCAGTTCAAGATCAACGCCCGTATCTACAACCTGTTGCGACACTGTTTGCTCAACCACACTAACCCCGGCGCCAAGGCTCTTCACCATCCGGTCCGCCAAGAAAAGAGGATATGGTTCCAATACCGCCGGGGAAAAGAACTGCCGGTGTATCCCCTCTAAGGCTATGGATAGACGGGTTAGGCTGTTGGCGATGGGCCCTGGCAACTCAAGCCTAACTGATGGGACCCATTCATAGGGCCTGTAATACACGACCCTAACTGCTTGAAGGGCGTGGTTCATGGCTAAGTCATCTCCTTCTGAGCAAAAGGCGCGGGGCAGATGATATTCCTCCTCGTACACAGGCAGAGGGGCCGTGTATTCCCCGGATTTGAGGATGAGGGTGGCGAGGGTCCGGCCATCAATAGCATCCGATGAGCTAATACCCAGGGGCTTAGCCAGTTCATTTCGTGACGTGAATTTGGGGACAGCCACCGCGCGGTCACTGCGAAGGAGGGCCAAGAGACGACTTAAAATTTGCTGGTTTTCCCAGCGCTCCTTCAGTTCAGCGCTCAGAACGGCGCGGCGGGCGCCAACGTTGGATAAACCCTGGTTCAAATAGATGATTAGAGACCCGAACGCGCCATCTATCAAGGTCAAGTCATGGGGCGAAAGGTTGGCCAACTCCAACTCCATGCCAACCATCAAGCCACGCAATACCAGGCTGGTCTCATCGGCGTGGGGAACTCCCCTCACCCAAATCCGGTGATAAGGTTCAGGCCAATGCCGGATAGCTTCTTTAGAAGTCCCTTCGACAGCTACAGCCGCGGCAGCGCACAAGTCCAAAGACGTCAGCCGGTGGAGTTGGTAGGATCCGTCAATGCCGGCCACGGATGGCTCCCGGGGCACGTCAAGGTCGGCCTTCCGCCGGATCAAGCCGCAAGCAACAGCATTACGCCTATAGCCTGCGCGATCATTCCTGAGTTTGTTAAAACGGGCGCGGACCTCCGCGGATACCGGCATGGCGGCCTCTAACAGGTCTTTAACCAGAGCGTCCGGGAGGTCTGAAAAAGGCTCGCGCAATGCTACCGCTCCATCACTCGCCCCATAGTCGCCACTCTTCAGGCCGCCATTCCCGGTAACGCAGGTCCCACCTGCTGCGCGGCATCAACCATCTCTCCCTAAAGAAATCAAACACCTCGGACATTGGCCGTCGGAACTCTCGCAACTCTGACTGGTCACCGCGCAAAAACTCCTGGGCGTTGTCGGCCAACGGCACAACAAACACCTCTCTGCTGATGCCATGATGCAGCCACTCCCCGGACAGACCGATATGGGCTAGGCATTTCCCGACCAATTCCCTCCGGTTTCTGAACCCAACGCCCCAGGCAGCTTGTTTTGCCGTGGGTTTCAGATGGCGCAAGGCATACTCCGAAATCACTGAATACAATCCGTTCGAGAAATGAAACTCTCCGTACCCCCTGGTAAACCCCACACTGACAAAGGCGCGTCTCCCCTTGAATTTAAGGCGGTTGTATATTGATGAGCGTCCCAAAGCGGAAGTTGTAGTCAACATGGCCAGCCTTGCATCCCGGACATTCGCGGAGATTAACGCCCTGCGACCGGAATACTTGCTAATGAAGCTCTGGCGCACTTCGTCGCTGCCGGCTATCAGCCCGACGAGTTTGCCGCATAATAGAGAGGTGTATGGCGGGACCGCTCCCAGCACGAAAAGCTCCATAACGTGCCTCAGCCGTTGTCTTGCGGCGGGCTTATTCCAGCCAACCCACCGGTCTCGCGCTCCGAGATTAAAGACCGGGTCGCCAAGACCGAATATGCCCATTAGCTTGCCGTTGTGCTCGTCTATCACAAGGAATCGGATGCGCCGTCCATACCCGGAAGAGACGGGGATGCTCCAATGGAGGGCTGCATACCGGAACAGCAACTCGTTCACCGAGCCCGGCGTAACCTCCACAAGCCGAGGTGAGATGGATTGGGGATCTACTTCCCGGCCATCAGCCAACATGGTGAGGAGCCGGCTCTCATGCCGTTGCAGTCCTTTTCGAGACCGCTCCCGCTTGTGCCTAACCGCAGTCGAATGTAAGGCCCGCAAGTGGGTTTTGTCCCATTGATTAACGGGTGATAGCCGCTGCGTTCCGTCAATGCGGAATCCCTGGTCTTGCAGTGACCGGAGAATCATAGACTTCAACTCTACAGAGTTGATCACGCCTGACGCATTAGTATCTTCCATGGTTACACTGAGCTTCAGTGTATCAGTGTTTATCCCGGTATAGTAGTCTTGGCGTCTAATCTAAGCAGTCCCCCCACCCCAGCAAGTGGCCGCGTGTTGACAGAGATTCCCCGCGTATCCATAATAAATTGACGCATAACGCGTTGAAATCGCGCATTCATCTCAAAGATGGCTCCCACTTATACGAATAGGAGGCCCTAAAATGTCAGATTACAAGCTGGTGTCTTCAGACTCCCACATCATGGAACCACCCGACCTGTGGACCAACCACATAGACCCCGAATACCGGACCCGCGCCCCTCACGTGGTGCGCGAGGGCGAGTTCGACCAGTGGTACGCCGACGGTGACATCAAGTTCGGCATCGTCGGCTCCAACACCCAGGCGGGCCGGCGCTTCGACGCCCCCGAGACCATCCAAAGCGAGGGCGTTTACGAGGACGTTATCCTCGGCGGCATGGACCCCCACGCCCACGTCAAGGACATGGACCTCGACACCGTGGCGGGGGGCGTCATCTTCCCCTCCATGGGCCTAACCACCTGGGTAATCCCCTCATCCGACCTCCTCTCCGCCGTCTTCCGCGCCTACAACGACTGGCTGGCCAACTTCTGCGCCCCCTACCCCGACCGCCTGCGCGGTCTGGCCATGCTCAACGTTGACAGCGTGGAGGAGGGGGTCAGGGAGCTAAGGCGCGCCAAGGAGATAGGGCTGGCCGGCGCCATGATTCCCCAGCGTCCCGTCTTTGGCCGCTACAACAGCCCCATGTACGAACCCCTGTGGCAGGCCGCCGAGGAGTTGGACATGCCCCTGGCCATCCACATCGGCACCTCCCGGTGGCGTCCCGGCGGCGCCCCCTCCTTTGGAACCGACAAGGGTTTGGTGGAGTTCACCAACCAGGAATACGACATGAAGGACAACGTTACGGCCATCCTGTACTCCGGCCTCTTTGAGGACCATCCCGACCTCAGGATAGGCGTGGCCGAGTACGAGATAGCCTGGGCGCCCTACCTGCTGAACCGGATGGACAAGGTGTACGAGGAGCGGCCCAACCGGTTCGCCCGCAGGTACAAGAACGGCGCCCTGCCCAGCGACTTCTTCAAGAGCAACATGTTCCTCAGCTTCCAGGAGGACGACCTCGGCATCACGATGCGGGACTACGTGGGCGTGGAGACCCTCATGTGGGGCTCCGATTACCCCCACGCCGAGTCCACCTTCCCCAAGTCCCGCGAGATAGTGGACCGCATTCTTGAGGGCGTCCCGGAGGAGGAGAAGGTCCTCATCGCCGGCGAGAACTGCGCCAAGATGTTCCAGATCAGCTAGGCCGCCCAGCCCGGGTCTTTCCAAGGGTAGCTTCAGGCGAACACTCTCGCCAAAGGCTACCCTTGCGCCCGGATGGGAACGCGCGCCATGGCGAGTGCTGGCGCAACCACGCCCTCCGTCATGTCGCCCTGCGCTCCCCATTCCGTCATTCCCGCGCAGGCGGGAATCTAGGAACCCTTCATCCCAAAGCCAACGCCCCGAATTCCAAGGCACCCGTAGGAGCGTCGCTAGTCGGCAACCCTTCTCTCGCTCCTAACCGCTAAGAAGGGGGAAGGGGAGCGCCTCCATGATTCGACTCGTTCTCTTGGCGTAGTAGAAGAGGGAAGATGGATTCCCGCCCTCTTATCCGTCATTCCCGCGTAGGCGGGAATCCAGGAAGGCTGCAACGCAGGACCAACGCTCTTCAAAACTTAAGTGGGCGCACGCGCCCTTCCCGCCTGCGCGGGAATGACGGAATGGGGCGGGGCGCGCCATGGCGCCATCGGCCTCGGCGCAACGGAGGGGAGGGGATGGATTCCCGCCTTCGCGGGAATGGCGGAGGGGGAAAAGGAGCGGTCGGCTTGGCGGGTCGTTACTTAATATGACGCGCAGGCGCCCCCCTCCTTTGGCAGGACCTTTGCAACGAGAACTGCGTGATTGCGCGCGCTCTACCCCTGCAATAACGCGCCTATTGCCAGGAATAGCAATTTGACTTCGTAGCATCCCCCTGATAGATTGAGGCGGTCACAACGGGCCGCTTCAACCCACTTCCCAGTTCACGCGGCAAGTCAGTATCCGTGCGGGCAGAGGCTCTACAGCCATGCCCCCTTTGCTGACTTGCCCAGGGTTGAACCGTTGTGACAGAGGGTCTCAAGCCTAAGTCGGAGAGGGGGCTTCTTTGTCACACGTCTTCACTAAGCTATCGCCAGAGGACTGGGACCTATCCCGTCCGGGCATCCACGCGCGCCACCGCCGGCCTCGTCATACCTGCGCCATGCAATCGTCCATCCCCTTGCTCCACCTGGGTGAAGGGCAAGGCACGGCCAGGGCAGGACAATGCTTTGGTTGGACAGATGGGCAAGGATAATCTTAATCATCCTCTTCTTCGGGTAGTGAGGAGCCTGGGCTAGACCATGCAGACTCCCGTTCACCTGGTGAGGTATCAGGACGACCGTCTGACCCTGTGCGGGCGTCAGCGTATCCGCGTTCGAGTGAATCCTGTTACCGACCCACGCCTGACCACCTGCCCAAAATGCCTAAAGCTAGTAGACGACGACCGCGTTACGACAACCAGCCTTCCCGTCCCAGAGTTAAGGGTGGATTCCTTTAGTCCCGATGCGTTGCTATTGGCCTATAAGAAGAGCTATGGCCTTGACCCCCAGGGGGCCGTACTCCGTGGAATGAAGGATTGGGAAGAAACGGAAGGGATAAAAATAGGGGTTGACTATGGAACCCTCGTTAATATGTGGATTCCCGCCATTCTAGCCGCCGCCAAGCCGCACGACGAGAACATAGCTATCTGCTACCTGTATGGCCTCGCTGCTGCCTACGGCTACCAGAAGGAGACGGGCATGCCCGGGAATGCCCCAAGAGGGGGCGCGCCATCCGGACGTTTAGGGTGGGCACTGTTTAGATTGAGACTACGCGGGATTGTAATTTTAGTCATCGTCTTAATCATCGTTAATATCTGTTCCGCCGCCTAGAAACCGTGAGAAGCCGAGAGTATGCCAGCAGGAGCAGGAACCATCACTGAGGGAGTATCCCATGCGACGAACCCCTAAAAACGAAATGGAGATCTACAACCGCCTAAATTTCGAGCAGGAGAAGGCAATTCTATTAAACCAGCATTATGCCTCCACGCGTACAGGTTGGGGCTGCTGTTTAGGATGCTTGGGTTTCGTAATTATCCTAATCATCATCATCGCTAGTAACTGCGCTGCCGCCGTGGTCTGGATATTCTAGCGTTCCCTTTCCCCCAGAGTACCTAGCACAATGATGGACATTGACGCCTTGAACGGAAAACCGCCCGCCCGCCTTGTCATACCTACGCCACGCAATCGTCCATCCCCACATCTGCGTGAAGGAGCAAGGCACGGAACAGTAGCCGCATTACCACACACCGCCTAGAGACTGAGGGCGCATCAAGGCCGCCGTGGGCAGCCTAGGTAAGCCAGAGGAGGAGGTAGTACAATCTCAGGCCGATACGACAGTCACGAACTAGGATTCGGGAGCCCCTGCAGTTGCGGATGCTTGATTTTCGTAATCATCCTAGTTATCTTCATCATCGGTAACTGCACCGCCGCCTGGATATTCTAGCGTTCCCCTTCCCCTGGACGACCTAGCGCAGTGCCGGGCATTGACGCCATGACCAGGAAACTGCTCGCTGGCGCCTCAACGCGCCATGCCGCGGTTGCCCCGGCGCAACGCGAGGCGGGGGATGGATTCCCGCCGGCGCGGGAATGACGGATGGACGGATGGCACGCGCCTTTCCCGCCGGCGTGGGAATGACGGAATGGGGGAGGGCGGGACACAGGCTTGTCAGGCCGCTGCGTAACGTTACGCGGGAGGCTTCCCTTCCCCTTGGCGTCAGCGGGCCAGCGGGGGCGGGTTAGAAGGCCAGCCGGATGACGGCGAAGTAGGCCCCTTGCGGGTCCTTGATGAACACCAACCGGCCTATCCCCTCTATGTCCATGGGCGGCATAACCCTACTTCCGCCCAACTCCTCGGCCTTCTTCAGGGCGCCGTCGCAGTCCGCAACGGAGAAGTAGAGGGACCAGTTGGGGGGCATGTCGCCCCATTCCTCCCGGATTTCCAGCATCCCGGCTATGGGGCGCCCATTATTTGAAAACTCGGTGTAGGCGCCGTCGGGGTTCGCCGCGCTGTCCTTGACCGTCCAGCCAAAGAGGCCGGAGTAGAAGGCGGAGGCCGCCCCCGTGTCCCTGGTGTAAAGCTCGTGCCAGCAGAGGGAGTTCAACTCGCCCATGACCTCGGCCCCGGCGTGGGCCTTGGGCTGCCATATGCTGATGACCGCCCCGGTGGGGTCCTGGAGAACGGCCATCCGGCCGGCCTCCAGAACGTCTGCGGGCGGCATTAGGACGGTTCCGCCCAGCTGCCGCGCCCTCTCCACGCTCTCGTCGGCGTTCTCCACCGACACGTAGTTGTTCCAGCAGGGATGCGGCCCCATGTCGGGGGTCATCTGGTACATGGCGCAGACATTCTTGCCGTCCTTGGTCATCATGGAGTAGAGCATCCCCGTGTCGCCCACGGGCATATCGATAGGCGTCCAGCCCAAGAGGCCGGTGTAGAACGCCTTGGCCCCCTCCGCGTCCGTCGTGGCCAGGTCGGCCCAACAGAAGGCGCCTGGGTCGTGCTTCATTGCCGTCGTCATTCCTTCATTCCTCCCAATCTTTTAGTCAACACAATAGTTCTACCACAGCCCCTTCACCCTTGTCAAGCCGTGATTCCTCCCAATCCGGTGGTCGCGCCGCCGCCGATGGCGGGTATGAAGTGCACCTCAGAGTCGGGGCTAACCTTGGTGAGAAGGCCCATGCTGCTGGTCTCGCCGTCGACGGCCACCACCAAGTTGGGCTTAATCTTCCCGTCCTCCAGGAGCCACTGGCCGATGCCGGGGAACCGCTCCTCCAGCCCCTGCACAACCTGCCGCACGTTGCGGGCCTCCAGGCTCACCTCTTTAACGCCCCCGGCCGCGGGTTGCAGCATGGTGGGTATGAACACCCGGGCCACCGCGCCTAGCCTCCGTCCTGTTTCCCCTCGCAACGCCCCAAGGCGTCGAGGACGGCCCCGGGGGACATGGGCAGTTGCGTCATCCGGACGCCGGTGGCCTTGTAAATGGCGTTGGCTATGGCGGCCATGGGCGGGACGATGGGTATCTCGCCCGTTCCCCTAACGCCATAGGGATGCCCGGGGTTGGGCACCTCCACAATCTCCGTGTCAATCATCGGCAGGTCCAAGCTGGTGGGCATACGGTAGTCCAGGAAACTGGCGTTGGACATCCTGCCGTCGTCGTCAAAGAAATACTCCTCGTTGAGGGCCCAGCCAATGCCCTGGACGGCGCCGCCCTGCATTTGCCCCTCGACGTAGCTGGGATGCACGGCCGTTCCCGCGTCCTGCAAGGCCGTGTAGCGCAGGATCTGGGTCTTGCCCGTCTCCGGGTCCACCTCCACGTCGACGACATGCGCGGCGAAGGCCCCGCCCACCCCCCTGGGGTCGACGGCGGCGCGTCCCACGATGGGACCGCCCGTCTCCAGCAGCAATCCCGCCAACTCCTTGAAGGTGAACCTAAGCTCCGGGTCGGACTTGTGCAGGAACACCCCGTCGGCCAGGTCCACGTCGCCGGGGGAAACGTCCCAAATGGCGGCGGCCCTCTCTATCATCTGCCTCTTGATGTCCTGGGCGGCCTCGTAGCAGGCCCAGCCGGTCTTGAAGGCGACGCTGCTGCCCCCGGTGTTGGAGGTGAAGCCTATGGAGTCGGTGTCGCCTATGGACGGGTGGACGTCCTCGGCGGGCAGCCCCAAGACCTCGGCCATCTGCATGGCCACCGCCGCCCGCGTTCCTCCAATATCCGGCGACCCCTCCAGCAGGCTGACGGTGCCGTCGTGGTCGACGCTGGCCGTGGCGCTGGACGGCCCCGACCCGTTGAACCAGAACCCGCTGGCCACGCCCCTGCCCCGGTAGGCGCCCTCAAGGGGGGCCGAGTAGTGGGGATGGTCCTTGGTGGCCCGCAGGGTTTCGAGGTAGCCGATTCGGGGGAACACCGGCCCGGTGATGCGCCGCGTCCCCTCCTTGGCGCCGTTGAGGAGGCGGAAGTCGATGGGGTCCATGTTCAGCTTCTCCGCCAACTCGTCGACAACGCTTTCGGCGGCGTAGGCCGCGGCCGGGGCGCCGGGGGCCCGGTAGGCGGCCACCTTGGGCGCGTTTATCACCACGTCGTAGGCCTCCACCCGCCCGTTGGGGATGTCGTAAGGCCCCAACATGCACTGGGCGCCGGGGTTCACCGGCGAGCCCGGATAGGCCCCCGCTTCATATATGAGGGTGGCCTTGGCCGCCGTGAGGCGTCCCTCCTTGGTGGCCCCCATCTTCACCTTCATAAAGGAACCCGACGTTGGCCCGGTGCCTTCGAACACCTCCTGCCGGCTCATGGCGACTTTAACGGGCCGCCCCGTCTTCTTTGAGAGGAGGGCCGCGACGGGTTCCAGGTAAATCAGCGTCTTGCCGCCGAACCCGCCGCCAATCTCCAAGGGAATCACCTTTATTTGCGAGGCCGGCACGCCCAGGACAAGGGCCGTTTGGTCCCTCATGGCGAACTGCCCCTGGGAACTGCACCATATAGTTATCCTGCCGTCCCTGTTCCACGTGGCCGTGGCCGCGTGGGGCTCAATGTACCCCTGATGCACCGCCTTGGTGCGGTACTCCCGCTCCACGACCACGTCGGCCTCGGCGAACCCCTTGTCAAGGTCGCCTATCTCAAATACGAAGTGGCTGGACACGTTGGAGCCTTTGGCCGAATCGTCGTCATCCCGGAGTCCTCCGGGGCGAACGAAGGGCGTGTCGGCGGTGAACAGCCTCTCGTGGAGGACGGGGGCGTCATCCTTCATGGCGTCCATGGCGTTGAGGACCGGCGGCAGGACCTCGTACTCCACGTCTATGAGGGAGAGGGCCTCTTCGGCCACGTGCTGGCTGACGGCGCAGACGGCGGCGACGGGGTGCCCCTTGTACAGGACCTTGCCGACGGCCATGGTGTTGTTGCTGAGGAACTTGGGATTCATCATGGCCCCTTCGCCCAGGTCGGCCACCTTGCCCGAGGGCTGGGGGAACTCCGCCGAGGTTATGACCGCCTCGACGCCGGGGTGGGCCAAGGCCCGCCGCGCGTCTATGGACACTATCCGGGCGTGGGCGTGGGGACTCCTCAGTACCTTGCCGTGCAACATGCCGGGGAGGTGCACGTCGGCGCCGTACCGCGCCTGCCCCGTGACTTTTTCCAGTCCGTCGTGACGGATGGGCCGGGTTCCGACCACCTTGTAGCCGCCCTTGCCCTCCACCCTGGGTTCTGCTGTTATGGTCACTCTAGCCTCCCTTCATCCGTTGCCCGGCGTCCAACACCGCCCGCACAATCTTGTCGTATCCGGTGCAGCGGCACAGGTTGCCCGCCAGCCAGTGACGGACACGGCCCTCGTCGACCTCCGGCTCCCTTTCCAGCAGGGCCTTGGCCGCCACGATGAAGCCCGGGGTGCAGATGCCGCACTGGAGGGCGGCGTGTTCCAAGAAGGCCTGCTGGATGGGGTGCAGGCCGTCGGTGGACGCCACCCCTTCGATAGTCGTCACGCTCTTGCCCTCCGTCTCCACCGCCAGCATCAGGCAGGAGTCTATGAGCCTGCCCTCGACGATGACGCTGCACGCTCCGCAGTTGCCGTCGTTGCATCCCTCCTTGGTTCCCGTCATGTTCAGAACGTCCCGCAGGACTTCCAACAGACTCTGGCGACTCTCACACAGGAACTCTACGTCGGAGCCGTTTATGTTGGTGGTTACGTGGGTCTTTTTGCTCATGTTTATGCCTCTTTGGCTCTGGCTGCGGCTTTGCGGAGGGCCCGCTTGGTGAGGACCCCCGTTAGATGTACGCGCTGGCGGGCCGTGCCGCGCATGTCGCTTATGGGCTTGGCGACGGCCTTGGCGGCCTCGGCGGCGGCCTCAAAGGACTCCTCGTTGGCCTCCCTGCCCGTCAACAGGCCGCCGGCTTCGATGGCGTATATGGGCGTCGGCCCCACGGCGGCCAAGGCTATCCGCGCCGACTTGATGTGGAGCCGGTCCTCCTCCAGCGTCACGGAGGCCCCCGCCCCGGCGACGGCTATGTCCATCTCGTTGCGCGGTATGAACCGCAGGTAGTGGGCGCCGGAGCGCGGGGCCGGCGGCGGGAAGCGCAGGGCCGTGAGAAGCTCGCCGTCGCCGAGGGCGTTCTTGCCCGGGGCCAAGCAGAACTCCTCCACCGGCAGGACGCGCCCTCCCCCGGGACCCTCAATAAGGCAGGACGCCTCCAGGGCGATGAGGGCGGGGATGGTGTCGCCGCTGGGCGAGGCGTTGCACAGGTTCCCTCCAAAGGTGGCCCGGCCCTGTATCTGAATGCCGCCTATCAGGGTTGCCACGTCCACCAAGCCGGGGTACATCCTTTGAATGACGGGGTCCTCGTAAACGCGGTAACAGGGCACGGCGGCGCCCAGGGTCAGCCCCTCCTCGTCGGAGCAGGAGAGTTGGTTCATTTCGGGAACGTCCTTGACGTCCACCAGCCTGTCTATGCGGAAGCGGCCGCCCCGCAGCTGCACCAGGATATCGGTGCCGCCGGCGAGGGCGCGCGCCTTGGGTCCCTTCTCAGCCATAAGCTGAACGGCGTCTTTTAGGTTCTTTGGGGCTGCGTATTCGAAGTCTTGCAGAGGGTCGCCTCCTAGCGCGGGGATAGGTAGATTATAAGCATGAGCGCCACTGTTGGCAATGGCAGTTTTCACCGCCCCGCCGGCGCGTCGCCCCTCCCTTCCCCCGTCATCTCGCTGGTAGGGGAGAGCCGCGCCGCGCGCCCTCTTAAGTTTTGAAGAGCGTTGGTTCTGCGTTCGGTGCCTCGGCTCCCGCCCCTTTCCGTCATTCCCGCGCAGGCGGGAATCCAGGAACCCTTCATTCCAAAACCAAGGCCCGAAACTCCAGTGTCACTGTGGGTGCGCCCCTAACGCGGGGATCGCCGTAACGGGGCGGCTCTTACCGTCGCCGCTGCCTTGTCGCAACGGCGGTAAGAGAAGATGGATTCCCGCCTACGCGGGAATGACGGAATAAGAGGGCGGGAATCCATCCCCTCCGCCTCGCATTGCGCCGGGCCAACCGCGCAGCGTGGCGCGGGGCGCATCACCCATCCGTAAGGGCCAGGCTTCCCATTGCCCCGTCATCTCGTTGGTAGGGGAGAGCCGCGGCGCGGCCAATGGGGTCGGTTCTTTGGCGTTGCCTTCCTGGATTCCCGTTTTCACGGGAATGACGGAGGGGAAAGGGGGAATGACGGGAGTGGGGCGGGTTTGACGGGGTAAGGCCCCGTTGGGCGCTGTTCACCCCTCAGTCCCCCGGCCCTCTCCCGGGGGCAGGCAGAGGGGCGTTGCGCGCCGAGTTCCTGCCTAGGACCCCTTCTTAAAGAACCAGTCCCACGTCTCGCGGCTGCGGTCCCTGGACAGGGACTCGTGGTAGTGGATTATCTTCCACTCGCCGCCAACCCTCCTTAGGATGAAGGTGTTGCGGCCGGGGAAGACCATAGTCCGCCCAAAGTTTTGCAGGTGGGCCTCCACCACGTAGGTGATGTACACCCAGGCCGCGTCTCCCAACACGTCAATCTTCAGGTTATCCATCTCCCAGTCGGCCTGGGTCACGTCGGCCAGCCCGTTGTAGTACCCCTCCACCCCGGCCCAGCCGTGCAGGGCGTCGTTATTCTCCTCGGCGATGTAGGTCAGGCCGTCGTAGGACTCGTCCCAAACCCTTTTCACCCTCTCCACGTCACAGGCGCTGAGGGCCGCCTTCCACTCCTCGATTACCGCCTTCACCGCCTCTATGTCCCTTTGAGTTTCCATGCCGCCTCCTTAGATTTGCGAGATTTCCGGTGGGAATTTCCAGGGCGCCGGCTACCCCCTGAGGGCCGCCTCCACGGCGGGGGAACCCGTCCTGTCCAACCCGTTAAGATAGGTGAGTCTGCCGCCGGCCTTGACGGCCACGGGGACGCCGTCGCGGAAGAGAACCCGGTTGCCGGGGAGGGACGGCGCCCTCTGCCCCGGCGTGAGGATGCCCAACAGATTGAGGGGGTCGGCGCCGTTCACGGTTATGAGGGCGCCTTGGGGCTTGGCCCGGCGCACGGCCCGGAGATGCCGCACCGCCTCGGGGAGGGCGTACTGCTCGCCGGAGAAGCCGGCCACGAACCGGCCGCCCCGTATCTCCCCCCGGGCCTCCAACCTTCGATATACCCGCGTCAGGTCGCGCCACGCCGGGGCGCCGGTCTCGCGCTGGAGCAGACGGTGAAACACCACGCCGTAGCGTCGCAGCAGACGGCGGGCCGCGAACTCCATCCGGTCGGCCTCGGCCACCGAGTCCTCCGGAGGGCGGTCCAGCCTGGACCAGCGACCCTCCGCCGTCTCGTGGGGTGGCCTCAGATTCAGCCGCCGCGCCCTGACGCTGCGCCCCCGCAGGCCGTCCCTCCGGGCGGGGGAGGACAGCCCTCGCAGTCCCGCGAAGCCGTCGCAGGTCACCAGCCCCCACGACGCCAACTCCGCCAGGCCGCTCCTCACGTTGCTGGACACCTGCCGGGACCTCTGCGCCAACTCCTGAAAGAAGCAGGCCCCCCGCTCATCCAAGGCCTCCAGAATCTGCCGCGCCGGGCCGCTCAGCTTGACCTCCTCAACGCCGGCCTGTGGCGCGAGGGATAGGTGAAGGGGCAGGTTGTCCCTAAATATCAGGGCCGTGGGGAGGGTCCGGGGGCTTACCGACCTGCGGCCCGACGGCGCCGGGGCGGGGTGGAGCCTGGCCCACGCCACCTGTCCCGATAGGCACAGCTGGTCCAGCCATGCGGGGTTGTAGCGTCGCATCCGCGCCGGGAGGACGTGGCCCTCCCACGCCGCGGCGGGGGCCTCGTACCCCTCCAGCGTCTCAAGTATGGCCGACAACCCCATTGGCCCTTCCAGCCTATGCTCCGGGTCCACGTGGTGCCATATGAATAGGAACCGCATCATGTCAGCCGCCGACACGGGTTCTATCTCCTTCCGCAGGCGGTCCAGGGTGTACCGGTGGATGCGGGCCAGGAGGCGACGGTCGCACCACTCTATGGGGCCGTTTTGGAACTCGAACCGCCCCCTCAGAACGAAGCCCTCCGACTCCAGGGCCGCCAGGGCGCCGTCCACTCCTCCCTCCTCTACGCCCAGGGAACGGGCCAACCGCCCGGCGGTGACAGGCCCCAGGCACTCCAAGCGGCTCCTGACTATCTCCCGGAGGGCGTCTTCAGGGACCCAGACCACGGCGCGCTCCCGCGGCGGGGCCTGGACGCGGGGTTCAAGCCGGGCCTCCGAGAAGACCGCCTCGAACTGTGGCGCTCGCTCGCAGGGAATGAAGACCGGCGCGCCGTCGCCCGTCCACAGCTTCGCGGCCCTCCTCTGGACGATAAGCTCTCCCAGAAACGCCTCAAAGGGCCGCATCTCCTCCGTGGTTAGGCAGCCGAGCAGGAGGAGGGCGTCGTGGAGCTCGTCGGCGTTGGCCGCCTCGGGCCACGCCTGCTCCCGCACCCGCTGGATGGCGTCGGGGTCCAGCTTGCCCACGTCGTCGGATGACTGGACGTCTAGGGAGCGGCGCATGAACACGGCCTGGGCGCGGCGTTCCTCCAGGGGCGCGTCATCCAAGAAGGCGTATGGCTTGACCGTTAGAATCTCGTGGGCCATGGGCGAAGGCTCCACCGAGTCCACCGCCACCAGCTTCACCCGCTCGTCTAGGGTGGAGCGCAGGAGCTCCAAGAACCCGTCAACGTCCATGGCCTCCGTCAGGCAGTCCCGCACCACCTCGTTCACCAGGGGATGGTCGGGTATCTCAACGTCGCCAACCAGGTTCTCCTGGCAGGCCGTCTGCTCCGGGAACACGGCGGTCAGGAGGTCGTCGGCCCTCATGCGCTGGATGGGCATGGGAACCTTCCTTCCCGCCTCGTGGCGCAGAACGGCCAGGGAGCGGGTGGCGTTCCAGCGCCACCGGGTTTGAAACATGGGCGCGGCCAGGAGGGCCTGGGCCAGGGTTTCCCGGGCCGTGGGAGGCTTCAGATAGGAGAACACGTCTTCCAGGGGGAAGCTGTGCTGCGGCCCCAGAGAGAAGAGCATGGCGTCGTCGTTGGCCGCGGCCTGGAGCTCGAAGTTGAAGGTGCGGCAGAACCGCTTGCGCAGGGCCAAGCCCCATGCGCGGTTGACCCGCGCGCCAAAGGGCGAGTGGACCACCAGCTGCATACCGCCGCTCTCGTCGAAGAACCGCTCGAACACCACGACGCGCTGGCTTGGCATCGCGCCGAGGGCCTTCTTGGTGGCCCACAGGTACTCAACAATCTGCTGGGCCGCCGCGCCATCCACCCCGGTCTCTGCGGTCACCCAGGCCATGGCCTCCTGCGCGCCGGGCAGGCGGGCCTCGACGCCACGGCGCAGGTCGGAAACGGCGGTGGAAAGCTCGCCGGTGCGGGCCGGGGCCTCTCCCAGCCAGAAGGGGATGGTCGGCGGCAGGCCCCGGGCGTCCTCCACCCGCACCTTGCCCTGCTCAACCTTCAGTATGCGCCACGAGGATATGCCCAGTTGGAAGATGTCCCCCGGCAGGCTCTCAATGGCGAAGTCCTCGTTGACTGAACCGACGACCAGGTCCTGAGGCTCCAGGACCACCCGGTAGTCCGCCGTTTCGGGTATTGCCCCGCCGGACGTGACGGCGGCCAGCCGCGCCCCGCGCCGGGCGTTGAAGCGGCGTCCGATGCCGTCGTAGTGCAGATAGGCGGCGCGGCGCCCCCGCCGGGTGGAGAAGCCCTGGGAGAGCATCCGGCCCACCTGGTCGAACTCATCCCTGGTGAGGCCGCGATAGGGGTAGGCCCGGCGGCACAGGTCGAAAAGCTCATCCTCGTCCCACTCCTCCATGGACGCCGCCGCCACCATCTGCTGGGCGAGGATGTCCAAGGGCTTCTCCGGGATGGTGAGGCGGTCAAGGAGGCCCTTTTTCGCCGACGCCAGCAGGGCGGCGCACTCCACCAGGTCATCCCGGGTCAGGGGAAAGAGCCGGCCCCGCGGCGTCCGGCCCAGGGCGTGGCCCGACCGTCCCACCCTCTGAAGCAGGGTGGCGATGGAGCGGGTGGAGGCCAGTTGGCACACCAGGTCCACGTCTCCGATGTCGATGCCAAGCTCCAGGGAGGCCGTGGCCACCAACGCCTTCAAGCGGCCCGACTTCAGCCGCTCCTCCGCGTTGAGCCGCTGCTCCCGCGAGAGGCTGCCGTGGTGAGAGGTGACGTTGTCCTCTCCCAGGCGCTTGCTTAGATGGAAGGCGACCCGCTCGGCCAAGCGGCGGGTGTTCACGAACACCAAGGTCGTCCGCTCCCGGCCGATGAGCTCCGCCAGCCGGTCGTAGTTCTCCTCCCAGGTCTCGTTGGAGCAGACCGCTTCCAGGGGAGAGCCGGGAAGCTCAAGGGCCAGGTCCATCTCCCGGCCGTGGCCCTCGTCCACTATGACGCAACGCGGCTCCCCGGCCCCGTCCACGCGCCCGGAACCCACCAGAAACCGCGCCACCTCCTTGATGGGGCGTTGGGTCGCCGATAGGCCGATTCGGACCGGCCTCACGCTTGTCAGGGCCTCCAGCCGCTCCAGGCTCAGGGCCAGGTGGGAGCCGCGCTTGTCGCGGGCCACGGCGTGAATCTCGTCAACTATCAACGTGCCGACGTCCCGCAGCATCTCCCGGCCCTTAACCGAGGTCAGGAGCAGGTACAGCGACTCGGGGGTGGTCACCAGAATGTGGGGCGGCTTGCGGGTCATGGCCTGACGCTTGGATGAAGGGGTGTCCCCCGTCCGCACCAAGGCCCGGATCTCCGGCGTCTCCAGGCCCATGGCCGCCGCCGCTTCCCGGATCTCCTCCAGGGGTTGGGCGAGGTTCTTCTGAACGTCGTTGCTCAAGGCCTTCAGTGGCGACACGTACACCACCTGGCACCGGTCCGGGAGTTGGCCCGCCGCTCCCTGGCGAATCAGCGAGTCCACGGCGGCTAGGAAGGCCGCCAAGGTCTTGCCCGACCCCGTCGACGCCGCTATGAGGGTGTCCTTCCCCGCCTGGATGGAGGGCCAACCCCGGAGCTGGGGCGCCGTCGGCCCCTCGAACCTGCCAAGGAACCACTTTTGAACGGCGGGATGAAAGGCCGCTATGGGGTTGACCCCACCCGTTTCCATCTTATAACCGCCTCATAACCGCCGTTGACGCTACTCTCCTAGTCATGGTCGCCGCCTTCTAAACTGAAGTGTAGAGCAGAGAGCCTGTCCAGTCTAGGGCATAGAATGGATGTTTGCAACGCTACCGCTTCCCCATGGCCATGGCCTTCGACTCCGGCAGGGAGCGCAGCCTCAGCATGGCCGCTATTCCCACCGCCGGGCCTATGGCCAGGAAGGCGAAGGCCGCGCCCCAGCCGGCCCAGTCGGAGAGGACGGGAACCAGGCGTATGGTCGCGATGGTGAGCAGGAACCCCAAGCCCGTTTGAAAGGTCAACGCGGTGCCGCGGTACGACTCGTCGGAAAGCTCCGTCATGCCGGTGGAAAACTGGGCGGAGTCGGCTATCGCCGCGGCCCCCCACACGAGGGCGGCTATGGCTATGACCCACCCCAAGTCCATGGGCAGGAACCCTATGAACAGGGCCGTTCCCCCGCTTACGGCGAGGGCGCAGCTGGTGACGGCGCACCGGCCCCACCGCTCGGCGGCGTAACCGGCGGCCGCGCTTCCAACGGCCCCGGCGAGAAACACCAGAAAGGCCACGAGGCCGGCCAGACCCAGGAACCCGCCGAACAGACTCCCGCCGCCGTACACGGCCGCCAAAAAGGTGGGTATCCACGCCCACGCCGCGTATAGCTCCCACATGTGGCCCAGGTATCCCAGGAGGACCAGCCGCGACCCGCGGCTCCTCAGGACACGAATCACGTACTTGGGGTTGAACCGCGCGGCAGGGACGTCGTAGGGGCCATCCTTCACCAGAAAGTAGACCAGGCCCCCGGCCGCGACGGATAGCGCGGAACTGATGTAAAGGGTGGTCTCCCACTGGGCCGCGAATATGGAGTTGAGGAGGTGGGGCGACCCGGAGCCGATGGTCAACGCCCCCACCATGACCCCGATGGCGATGCCCCTGCCGGAACGAAACCATCCCGCAAGTATCTTCATGGCGGGAGGATAGACGCCTCCAAGAAAGGCCCCGGCCAGTATCCGCAGCGCCAGGTCGGAGGCGAAGCCGCCGGGCGTGAAGACCAGGGCGACGTTGACGACCCCGGCCAGCGCCGCGCAGATGGCGAAGAGCGTCCGGGTGTTCATCAGGTCCGCCAAGTTGGTGGCGGCGATTATGAGCGTCCCGGCCACGAACCCAAGCTGCACTCCCGTGACGAGCCAGGCCAAGTCGCCCTTCGAGAAACCCCTTTCCAACTCCAGGGCCGGCGCGACGGCGATGGCGCTGAACCACACGCTGAGGCTCATCAGCGTCGCCGCCGACAGCATCGCGAGGGCCCGCCACCGGGCCGGCGACTCCCCCGCAGCCGGGGGTGGCATGGCTACTTCCTTCATCACGGTCTAGCCGGCGGCGGCGCGACGAACCGGCGCCTCACGCCATCCCCCTCACGTCATCCCCCTCACGCCATCCCATCGAAAGAAAATTTCCAACGCTACCGCTTCCCCATGGCCATGGCCGCCGACTCCGGCAGCGCGCGCAGCCTCAGCATGGCCGCTGTTCCCACCGCCGGGCCTATGGCCAGGAAGGCGAAGGCCACGCCCCAACCCGCCCAGTCGGAGAGGACGGGAACCAGGCGTATGGTCACAATGGAGAGCAGAACTCCTAGACCGGTTTGAAAGGTCAACGCGGTGCCGCGGAAGGCCGGGTGGGAAAGCTCCGTCATGCCGGTTGAAAACTGGGCGGAGTCGGCTATCGCCGTCCCTCCCCACACCAGGGCGGCTATGGCTATGACCCATTCCCAGCCCACCGGCATGAACCCTATGGACAGGGCCATTCCCCCGCTTACGACCATGGCGCAGACGGAGACGGCGCACCGGCCCCACCGTTTGGCGGCGTAACCGGCGGCCACGCTTCCAACGGCCCCGGCGATGAACGTCAGGAAGGCCAAGAGACTGGCAAAGCCCAAGAACCCTCCGAACATGCCGCCGTCGCCGTCGTAGACAGCCAACAAAAAGACGGGCAGCCACGCCCAGGTAGCGTAAAGCTCCCATATGTGCCCTAGGTATCCCAGAAGGACCAGCCGCTGCCCACGGCTCCTCACGACGTGAACCACGTACTTGGGGAAGAAGCTGAACACGAATTGCGGGAAGTAGTAGACTACGTACTTCGGGTTGAACCGCGGGGGGGAGGTGTCGTAGGGGCCGTCCTTCACCAGGAAGTAGACCACTCCTCCCGCCGCCACGGACAGGGCCGAGCTTACGTAAAGGGTGGCCTCCCACTGGGCCGCGAATATGGAGTTGAGGAGGTGGGGCGACCCGCAGCCGGTGGTTCCCGCCGCCACTATCACCCCGATGGCGACGCCCCTGCCGGAACGAAACCATCCCGACAGTATCTTCATGCTCATGGGATATACGCCCCCGATAAAGGCCCCCGCCAGTATCCGCAGTATCAGGGCGGAGGCGAAGCCGCCGGGCATGAAGACCAGGGCGGCGTTGAGGACCCCGGCCGCCACCGCGCTGATGGCGAAGAGGGCGCGGGCGTTCATCAGGTCGGCCAAGTTGGTGGCGGCGATTAGGAGCGTCCCGGCCACGAACCCAAGCTGCACGCCCATGGTGAACCAGGCCACGTCGCCCTTGGTCGAGAAACCCTTTTCCAACTCCAGGGACGGCGCGACGGCGTTGGCGCTGAACCACACGCTGAGGCCCATCAGCGTCGCCGCCGCCAGTATCCCAACGGTCCACCACCGGCCCGGCGACTCTCCCGCAGCGGAGGATGGCGTGGCTATTTCCTTCATCACGGTCTAGCCGGCGGCGGCGCGACGAACCGGCGAGTCCACGCCATCCCCCTCACGTAATCCCATCGAAAGAAAATTTGCAACGCTACCGCTTCCCCATGGCCATGGCCGCCGACTCCGGCAGCGAGCGGAGCTTCAGCATGGCCGCTATTCCCACCGCCGGGCCTATGGCCAGGAAGGCGAAGGCCACGCCCCAGCCGGCCCAGTCGGAGAGGATGGGAACCAGGCGTATGGTCGCAAAGGAGATCACGGTCCCCAAGCCCATTTCCAAGGTCAACGTGGTGCCGCGGAAGGACTCGTGGGAAAGCTCCGTCGCGCCGGTGGAAAACTGGGCCGAGTCAGCCATCGCCGAGGCCCCCCACACGAGGGCGGCTATGGCTATGACCCATCCCCACTCCACGGGCAGGAAGCCTATGGACAGGGCCATTCCACCGCTCATGGCCATGGCGCAGCCGGTGATGGCGCACCGGCCCCACCGCTTGGCGGCGTAACCGGCGGCCACGCTTCCAACGGCCCCGGCGACAAAGGTTAGAAAGGCCAAGAGACTGGCCAGACCCAAGAACCCGCCAAACAAACTGTCGCCGGCGTACCGGACCGCCAAGAAGGCGGGTATCCAAACCCACATGCCGTAAAGCTCCCATGCGTGCCCCAGGTATCCCAGAATAACCAGCCGCAACCCGCGGTTCCTCCATATGTAGCCCATGTAGCTGGGGAAGACGCGGGACACGTACGTCGGGAAGAGGTAGACGGTGGATTTCAGGTTGAACAGGTTGAACGGCGCGGTGGGCACCTCGTAGGGGCCGTCCCTCACCAGAAAGTAGACCATGCCTCCCGCCGCGACGGACAGGGCGGAGCTTATGTAAAGGGTGGTCTCCCACTGGGCCGCGAATATGGAGTTGAGGAGGTTCGGCGCCCCGGAGCCGATGGTCAACGCCGCCACCATCATCCCGATGGCGACGCCCCTGCCGGAACGAAACCATCCCGCCAGTATCTTCATGCCTATGGGGTAGACGCCGCCCAGAGAGACCCCCACCAGTATCCGCAGCGCCAGGGCATAGGCGAAGTCGCCGGGCATGAAGACTAGGGCGGCGTTCAAGGCCCCGGCCGTCACCGCGCTGACGGCGAAGATGGCGCGGGCGTTCATCAGGTCCGACAAGTTGGTGGCGGCGATTATGAGCGTCCCGGCCACGAACCCAAGCTGCACCCCCGCGGTGAGCCAGGCGACGTCGCCCTTCGAGAAACCCGTTTCTAGTTCCAGGCCCGGCGCGATGGCGTTGACGCTCAACCACACGGTAATGCCCATCAGCGTCGCCGCCGACAGCATCCCAACGGCCCACCACCGGGCCGCCGGCTCCCCCACAGCCGGGGATGGCGTGGCTGGGGCTTTCGTCATGGTCTAGCCGGGCCGGCGGGCCGCCAACTCACGCCACGCCACGGGTAAGGGAGGGAAAAAAGGTGGAAACAGAGGTTGGCCGGGCCCACCCTCGCCCGCCGGTTCAGGAGCCTGCCAGAGACTCCAAAAGCTCCCGCCAACTCCTCTCGCTGTCGCTTTCATAACTGCTGCGGGACACGATGACGCCGTTGCGGTCAATCGCCACCTTGGAGGCCTGGCTGACTATGTTATAGCTCCGCAGAATCTCCCGCTCCGTCTCCGCCATGGGCCAGTAGAACCCCTGGGACTCCTTGTAGGAGCGAATGCGGCTCGCGCTCTCCGACGGGTCCGTGTCCACCAAAAAGATATCCACCTGCTCCGCGTAGTCGGGATGAATGTCCTTGAGGCGCCGCAACGCGGCGCGGCAGGCGGGTCACCACGTGGCGAAGAAATACAGGACTACCGGACGGCCTTGGAAGCTGCTCAGCGACACCTCCTCCCCGTCAATGGTGATAACTCGGAAGTCCGGGGCCATCTGCCCCACCCGGTGGCCCACCTCTACGGGGGGCGGCGTTGGCGTCGGCGCGACCGTCGGCGGGGCGGGGGTGGGCGTGGGGGGAATCGTCGGCTCCGGCGTCCCAGGGGCGGATGGAGGCGTGGATGCGGGAAGGGCTGTCGGCTGTGGCGGCGGGGCCGTGGCCGCCGGTACGGCTGTCCCAGGGGCTGGCGGCGGCGTGGATGCGGGAAGGGCCGTCGGCTGTGGCGGCGGGGACGTGGCCGCCGGAACGGTCGTCCCAGGGGCCGGCGGAGGCGTGGATGCGGGAGCGCTCGTTGGCCGCGGCGCCGCGGACGTGGCTGTCGGAACGGCTGCCGGCGGTATGGGCGGAGGCGTGGAAGCCGGGGCGTCAGTCGGCCGCGCCGCGGCGGGGGTCGCCGCCGGAACAGCCGTGTCTTGTGCCGCCGTGGGCATGGCGGTGGCCCGCAGCGGCTCTTCCACCGGAGACGGGGTGGACGCGTCGGGCGTCGCCGCGCCGCCGCAGGCGATTAGCAGCGCGCCAAGGGCCCACAGGCCCAGGGCCAAGACCGTCCATCGCAATCCAGTTTTCAACAAGCTCATCACAACCCTAATACGCATCCCCGGCAGAGTCGGATTCAGCCCCGCGCAGGCTAAACGGGGACGGTTACTTCAGCAGTCCCTCCTCCTCAAAGAACTCCGCGAGACTTGCGATGCCCTCGCGAATGGTCTCGTGGGTCAGGTGGCCGTAGCACAGCCTCAGATAGTTGTAGGCGTCTTGGCCCGGGGAGAAGTTGGTTCCGGGGCCGTAACTTATCTGCCGCTCCCTGGCCTTGGGCAGGGCCGCGGCCGTGTCGGCCCCCTCGGGAAGCCTCAGCCACAGGTACAGGCCGCCGTCCGGGTCGCTGCACTCCACCCGCGACCCCATGCGCTCCCCCACGGCGGCCACGGCGGTGTCCTTCTTGGCTCTGAAGATGTCCCGCAGCTCCTGCACGTGCTCATCCAGATGGTCCCTCAGATAGTAGAGGGTGGCGAGGGCGGCGAACTGGCTGGGGGTTGCCCCCAAATGAATGGCCTTCACCGACTCTATTACGGACGGCGGGGCCGCCATGAACCCCAACCTCATGCCGGGAGCCACGATTTTGGAGAAGGAGCCGCAATACAGCGTCGACCCCTCCTCGTCCAGAGACTGGATGGAGGGAGACGGCTCGCCGCCGAACCGCAGGTCGGCGTAGCAGTCATCCTCAAAGATAGGGACGCCATGCCGTTGAGCCACGGCCAGGACCTGCCGGCGCCGCTCCAACCCCATGTCCGCGCCCGTGGGGTTCTGGAAGGTGGGGATGACGTAGATGAACTTGGCCCGCTCGCCCCTGGTCTCGAGGCCCTTCAGCGTGTCGTCGAGGGCATCGGGAAGGAGTCCCTCCGCGTCCATGTCCACGCCCACCAGCCTGGCCCCGTGGCGCCGCATGATGCCCATGGTGCCGGAGTAGCTGAACTTCTCGGTGATAATCACGTCGCCGGGGTCCGTCAGGAGTTCAACGTATCTCGCCACCGCCTGGCCCGAACCGGTGGTGAGGATTATCTGGTCGGGAGTCACCTTCATGCCCCGTTCCCGCTCCAGCTTGCCGGCGATGAACTCGCGCATGGCCGGGTGGCCCTGGGGATGGGGGTAGTAGACCAGGTCCCGCCCCTCATCCTTGAGGGCGCGGCCCAAGGCCTCCAGCAGACCATCCGCCGGGAACGAGTCGGGGTCGGGGAAGGCCGTGGTGAAGTCGTGCCGGACCCTTCCCCCCGGCCGGCCGCCGGAAGGGGAGGGTATCCCCTTGGCGATGCGGTCGCTGAAGTCAAAGACGCCTCGCGCCATAAAAGCCTCCTTAGCGTGGTGACTGAATGGGCCTAAGTATAGCGCTGCGAGGGCGGCATAGCCACCGCGCCCGGCCCTTCCTTTCCCCACGCTCCCATACGCGCAACCGGCCCCCCACCCCTGGATTCCCGCTCCCTCCCGTCATTGCCGCCCGCCCCTTTCCGTCATTCCCGCGAAGGCGGGAATCCAGGAAGCCCACAACCCAGGACCGACGCTCTTCAAAACTAAAACGGGCGCTCGCGCCCTTCCCGCCTGCGCGGGAATGACAGGAGAGGAGAGGGGCGTCCGCGCCGATGTCCGGTTGCCCCGTCGCACCGGGGGCGGGGGATGGGATGGATTCCCGCCTACGCGGGAATGACGGATAAGAGGGTCTGGGCGGCCATCGCTGGCCCGCCACCAAAAGAGGGCCGGGGGCATGTGGGCGACACATTTGCCGTTCGGGGTTGGGGCCTTCCTGGATTCCCGTTTTCACGGGAATGACGGATGGAAGGCGACCAACGCTCTTCAAAACTAAGTGGGCGCGCGTGCCCTTCCCGCCTGCGCGGGAATGACGAAGGCGAGAGGGGGAATGACGGGATAGAAGAGTGGCCCCGGCCGGAGGCCGGCGGCCGTTGCCCGCCGTCAACCACTATGCTATACTCCAAAGCCGACGCATCCACCCCAATTCTCGGAAAGTCGCAGACAAAAGGCAGGTTTTATGGTTCAAGAGACCGCTCGAAGGCCTGTGCAGATGGAGCCTATCACCATGAAGTCCCTCCTCGAGGCGGGAGTGCACTTCGGGCACCAGACGCGCCGGTGGAACCCACGGATGAAGTCCTACATCTTCACCCAGAGGAACGGCATCCACATCATAGACCTGCAAAAGAGCCTTCGCTATCTGGAGAGGGCCGTGGAGGCCGTTAGAGACATCGTGGCCACCCAGGGGGACATCCTCTTCGTGGGCACCAAGAAGCAGGCCCAGGAGTCCATCTCCACCGAGGCGTCCCGCTGCGAAATGCCCTACGTCAACCAGCGGTGGCTGGGCGGCACCCTCACCAACTTCGCCACCATCCGCAAGCGCATCGACTTCATGCTTGAACTGGAGGCGAAGAAGGAGTCGGGCCACTTCGACGTAATGATTAAGAAGGAAGCCCTGAAGCTGGAGGAACGCCTAAAGCGGCTCCAAAAGTACCTCGGCGGCGTCCGCGGCATGAAGACCCTACCGGCTGCCCTCTTCGTGGTGGACATGCCCAAGGAGGACATCTGCGTGGCCGAGGCCCGCAAGCTGGGCATAACCCTGGTCTCCATCATCGACTCGGACTGCGACCCGGACCTCATCGACTACCGCATACCCGGCAACGACGACGCCATACGCTCCATCCGGCTCATCACCTCCCGGATAGCCACCGGCGCCCTGGAGGGACTCCTTCAGAGGCGGGCCGCGGAGCGGGAAGCCGAAGAGGAGGCGGCCCCGGAAATCGAGACCGGCGAGCCTATTGAAGACCTTCCCCCTCAGGGGAGCCGGCCCGCGTTGGCAGCGACCCCTTCCCCAAGAAACTAGCGCCCCGACAGGAGTGACCCTTGGAGGTTAGCGTAACCCTTATCAAGACCCTCCGCGAGAGGACCGCCGTTGGCATAATGGACTGCAAGCGGGCCCTTCAGGAAGCGGAGGGAGACCTAGACAAAGCGGAAGAAATCCTGAAGGCGGCCGGTCTTGCCGCCGCCGCCAAGCGGTCCGGCAGAGAGACGAAGGAGGGGCTGGTGGAGGCCTACGTCCACAGCGGGGCGCGACTCGGCGCCCTGGTGGAGGTGGGTTGCGAGACCGACTTCGTGGCTCGCACCGCCGAGATTAAGGCCCTGGCCCACGACCTGGCCATGCAGGTGGCGGCCATGGCCCCCCTCTACGTTGGCGACGAGGGCCTGAAGCCCGACGAGCCCCGCCCTCCGGAAGAGGTCTGCCTGCTTAAGCAGACCTTCATCAAAGACCCCAGCCGCCGGGTTGAAGAGGTGGTACAAGAAGCCATCGGCAAGGTGGGCGAGAACATCCGCGTCATCCGCTTTGCCCGCTTTGCCATGGGCGAGTAGCCACCGCCAATGAGCAAGCCTGCATACCGGAGGGCCCTGCTAAAGCTCAGTGGACGGTCCCTCGTGAAGGGGACGGCCTACGGCATTGACCCGGAGGCCGCCGACTACGTGGCCACCCAGATAAAGGCCGCCAGCAGCTTGGGTGTGGAGATAGCCGCGGTAATTGGCGGGGGAAACATCTGGCGGGGGGCCGAGGCATCCATTCACGGGATGGACCGGGCCACCGCCGACTACGCCGGGATGCTCGCCACCGTCATAAACTCCCTGGCCCTCCAGGACGCCTTGGAGCGGCGCAAGGTGACCACCCGCATACAGTCGGCCATTCAGATGCAGTCCATAGCCGAGCCCTACATCCGCAGGCGGGCCATCCGTCACCTGCAAAAGGGCCGCGTCGTCATCTTCGCCGCCGGCACGGGCAACCCCTACATGACCACCGACACCGCCGCTGCCCTCCGGGCCGTCGAAATCGGCGCCGACCTCCTCATAATGGCCAAGAACAACGTTGACGGCGTCTACGACTCCGACCCCAACAAGAACCCCGACGCCGTGCGCTACGACCAGCTGGACTACCTGGAGGCCATGAACCGCCGCCTGAAGGTAATGGACAACACCGCCCTATCCCTCTGCATGGACAACCGGCTGCCCATAGTCGTTTTCGACATCTTCCAACCCGGCAACATCGCGTCTATCCTGGAGGGAAACACCGTGGGAACCACCATCGCGGAGGCCGCGCAAGATGTCAACGGATAGGTCCGACGACGCCCCATCCCCGGAGGACGTGCTCAAGGACGCCTCCCGCCGCATGGACGTGGCAATCGAGTTCCTGAAGCGGGACCTCCAGTCCGTGCGCACCGGGCGGGCCACGCCGTCCCTGGTGGAGAACCTCCAGGCGAACTACTACGGCGCGCCCACCCCCATCGGGCAGATGGCTACGATATCCGCCCCGGACGCCGAACTCATCATCATCCAGCCCTGGGACCGCCAGTCCCTCCAAGAGATAGAAAAGGCCATTCTCAAGTCATCGGCCGGCCTCAACCCCTCCAACGACGGCTCCCTCATCCGCGTGCCGGTGCCCCCCCTCAGCCAGGAGCGCCGCCAGGAGTTGACCAGGTCCATGGGCAAGAAGATTGAGGAGTGCAAGGTGGCGGTCCGCAACGTTAGGCGCAGCGCTCAGGACAGGCTCCGGGCCTTGGAGCGCAGCAAGGATATATCCCAGGACGAGAACCGGGGCGCTCAGACCGTCCTCCAAAAGACCACCGACGACCACGTCGCCCAAATCGACCGGTTTTGGAAGTCTAAGGTCGACGAGATGATGACGGTTTAGCCGCCGGGGGATGAACGCCTTGGCGCCCCGCCACGCGCCTCCAGCCAACCCCCGTCAAGGGCCGCCAGCGAGAACGGACTATGCAGCAGGACCGCCGCAACAAGCCTGAAGCCCCCCTCCACGTAGCCCTCATCATGGACGGCAACGGGCGCTGGGCCAGGGAGCGCAGCCTCCCCCGCGTGGAGGGGCACAGGGTGGGCGTGTCTAGGATACGCTCCGTGTTGGAGCTTATGGACGCCCACAACGTGAAGCACGTCACCATTTACGCCTTCTCCACCGAGAACTGGAACCGGCCTCAGCACGAGGTGTCGGGCATTATGGCCGTGCTCCGCGAGGTGATTGACGACGAGACCCGCGCCCTCCACAAGATAGGCGTCCGCATTCTGCACCTGGGTTCCACCCACCGCCTTGACCCCGACCTCAAAGAGGCCATCAACCACGCCCAAGACCTGACCAGAGACAACACGCGCATGACCCTAAGCGTCGCCTTCGACTACGGCGGGCGCAGCGAGATTGTCCAAGCGGTGCGGGGCCTGATACGCGACAATGTCCCCGCCGAGGCCGTGGATGAAGACCTCCTTGCCCGCTACCTGTACACCCCGGGCATCCCGGACCCGGACCTGATAATAAGAACGGGCGGCGAACTTCGCCTGAGCAACTTCCTGCTGTGGCAGTCCGCCTACAGCGAGTTCTACACCACCCCCGTGCCGTGGCCGGAGTTCGGCCCTCAGGAGATAGAGGAAGCCCTCCGGTCCTACCACAAGCGCAAGAGGCGGTTTGGGGCCGTAGACCCCGGGGACTAACCCTTGAAGGCGAGGCTCCTGGTCAGTCTCGTTGGAATTCCCGCCCTCCTTGGAATCCTCTGGGCCGGCTTCCCCTTCCTCACCATCCTGGTGGCCGGCGCCGCCCTCGTGGGCCTGTGGGAGTTTCACCGCCTTGCCCTCGCCCTAAAAGCAAGGCCCAACCTGCCCCTCGGCGCGTTATGGACCCTGGCGTTCGTGGTCAACGGCCAAATCGCCTCCCAGCATGGCAGCCTCGCCCCTCATATCATTGGCGCGGGTCTCATCGTCACCCTGGCGTGGGCCTTGGCGCGGCGGCGCGGCGCATCCTTCCTCCGTTCGTGGCTCCTCACAGCCGCCGGCCCCCTGTACGTCGGGTTCCTCCTATCCCATGCCCTCCTGCTGCGCGAGGGGGGGAACGGCCTCTACGATGGCCGCGCCTGGCTCCTCTACGCCCTGTTCGCCACCTTCGCCACCGACACCGGGGCCTACCTGGTGGGAAGGGCCTTCGGCAGACACAGGCTGGCCCCCACGATAAGCCCAAGCAAGACCTGGGAGGGGGCCTTGGGAGGGCTTGTCCTGGCGGCTGGGGCGTCCATGGGCCTGTGCGCCCTCCTCGACCTCCCCGTCGCGACGTGGCTGCAACCGGTTCTGGGCTTGGCCTTGGGCGTCGTGGCTCAAGGGGGCGACATGCTGGAGTCCCTCCTCAAGCGCAGGGCCGGGGTGAAGGACGCCGGCGGGCTGCTGCCGGGGCACGGCGGCCTTCTGGACAGGATGGACTCCCTTCTGCTGACTATACCCGTGACGCACTATAGTCTTGCCCTAGTCTTGTCTTAGTCTTGCCCCTATAATCAACTAGGCCCGTTGGGGACGGCGTTGGCCCGCAGTCACCCGCCGTGACGTACTATAGTCTTGCCCTAGTCTTGCCCTGGTCTTGCCCCTATAATTAAAAAGGCCTTGACATTGAAAAAAGCGGGGGAGCCTTGCCGCTCCAACCGACAGGAGGCCGCCATAGCCGACCACGGACACCGCCGCCGCGCCGGAGGAGAACCCCTGTGACCAAGGGGCTGGTTGTGCTGGGTTCCACGGGGTCCATCGGACGCCAGACCCTGGACATCGTTCGCGCCTTCCCGGACAGGTTCACGGTGGTGGGACTGGCGGCAGGCTACAACGCGGCCCTCCTCCAACGGCAGATAGATGAGTTCAAGCCGGCCTTCTTCTACTGCGCCGACCCGGCCGCCGCCCGCCGCCTGGCGGGTGAAGCCGCCCTCCTGCCCATGGAGGATATGGTCCAGGCCGACGGGGTGGACGTGGTTATGGTGGGAACCACCGGCGCCGCCGGCCTGCTCCCGACTATCCGCGCCCTCGAGAGCCGCCGCGCCGTCTGTCTCGCCAACAAGGAGGTCATCATCATGGCGGGGGAGACGATAACCCGGCTGGCCCGCCGGCGAGACGCCCCCCTGCTGCCCGTGGACAGCGAACCCAGCGCCATATGGCAGTGCCTTCAGGGGGAGCCGCGCTCCCTGCGCCGCCTCATCATCACGGCATCGGGAGGCCCCTTCCGCTCCCTGCCCCAAGAGCGCCTATCCTCGGTGACGCCGGAGCAGGCCCTGGCCCATCCAACCTGGCGGATGGGCCGGAGGATAACCGTTGACTCCTCCACCCTTATGAACAAGGGGTTTGAGGTCATAGAGGCCCACTGGCTCTTTGACGCGCCCTGGGAGCGGATAGAGGTGGTGGTGCATCCCCAAAGCCTCATCCACTCCATGGTGGAGTTCGACGACGGCTCGGTTAAGGCGCAGATCGGCCCGCCGGACATGCGCTTGCCCATACAGTACGCCCTCTTTTACCCACAGCGCCTGGCCAACGGCGACATACCCAGGCTCGACACCTCATCTCCAACCTCCATGACCTTTGAACCCCTGGACCCCGGCCTCTATCCCTGCTTCTCCCTGGCCTTGGAGGCGGGGCGCCGGGGCGGCTCCTTTCCGGCGGTCCTCTGCGCCGCCGACGAGGTGGCCGTTCAGCTCTTCCTAGACGGCTCCATCGCCTTCACGGACATACCAAGGGTCGTTGAGGGGACCTTGGAGGCCCACCAAGCCTCCACCGGCGAGAGTTTGGAGGACATCCTCGGCGCCGACCTGTGGGCCCGCGCCAGGGCCGGGGAGGTCGCGGGCTCCCTGCCCCCCTCGCTGAAATGATATTCGCCCTCCAGATGATAGCCATGGTTGTGGCCCTTGTGGTCATCCACGAGCTGGGCCACTTCGCCATGGCCAAGCTGTTCAACGTTAAGGTCAACGAATTCGGCGTGGGCTTCCCGCCCAAGCTCTTCGGATACCGGCGGGGCGAAACGGAGTACACCCTGAACCTCATCCCCCTGGGCGGGTTCGTCAAGCTGGAGGGCGAGAACGACCCGACCGAGTCCCGCAGCCTGGCCGGCAAGTCCCCCGCCGTTCGCGCCGTCATCCTCAGCGCCGGCTCCTTTATGAACGCGTTCCTGGCCGTGGCCATATTCACCGCCCTGTTCATGGTCCCAAGGGACGTTACCGTTGGCGACGTGGTTATAGAGGACGTGAGCGCCAACTCTCCAGCCGCGGCGGCCGGCCTCCGGCCCGGCGACGCGGTGACCCACGCCGGCGGGCAGGAGGTGGAAAACATCGGCGACCTGGCCTCCCGCATCAACCGCAACCTCGGCTCCGACCTGGCCTTGACCTTTGAGCGCGGCGGCCGGGCCAGCAACGTGTCCGTGACGCCCCGGTGGCGGCCGCCGGAGGGCGAAGGGGCGGTGGGAGTGCTTCTGCGCATGGACAACGCCAGGGTGGAGAGCCGCTCCTATCCCATATGGGAGGCCGTTCCCAGAGGCGTCGGCCAGGTTGGAGACGTGCTGTACCTCACCTGGCGCGCCATCAGCCAGTGGGCCTTCGCCGACGCCCCGGCCCCCTTCTCCGGGCCCGTGGGCATCGTCAGCGGCTCCAAGGAGGTGGTGGACGTGGGCGGCCCGGCGGCCCTCTTCCCTCTGGCCGCCCTCCTGAGCATAAGCCTAGCCATCTTCAACATCCTGCCCATCCCCGCCCTGGACGGCGGACGCCTGATGTTTGTAATCATCGAGTGGATACGGCGCGGCAAGCGGATTCCTCCCGAAAAGGAAGGTCTGGTTCACATGCTCGGCTTTGCCCTTTTAATCACCCTGGTTCTGGTGGTAAGCTACAGTGACATCGCCCGTTTAATCCGCGGCGACAGCCTAATTAGATAGGCCGCCATAGGAAGGGAGACGGCGATGACAACGGACGCGGGGGCGCGCTAGACATGACCAAACGCCGGGTTTCCAAGCCCATCTTCGTGGGCGGCGTCAAGATAGGCGGGAACGCCGAAATCGCCGTCCAGTCCATGACCAAGACCAACACCGCAAACGTTGACGCCACCGTGGACCAGATTCGCCTGGTTGAGGAGGCGGGCTGCGACATCATCCGGTGCGCCGTGCCCGACATGGAGGCGGCCAAGGCCATACCCAGGATTAGGGCGCGGATAAACATACCCCTAATCGCCGACATCCACTTCCATCACCATCTGGCCTTGGAGTCCATCAAGGGCGGCGTGGACGGCCTCAGGCTCAACCCCGGAAACATCCGCGACCCCGGCAAGGTGAAGCAGGTGGTCATGGCCGCCAAGGAGCGGGACATCCCCATCCGCATCGGCGTCAACTTCGGCAGCCTGCCCCCCGTGGGCGGCATCGGCAAGTCCGGCGGCTTCTCACGGGTTATGGACATGGTGAACAAGCTGCCCAAGGCCGGCGACGCCGTCGAGGGCGAGTACAGCGTGGTGGACCACATGGTGGCCACCGCCCTGTGGGAGGTGGGACTGCTGGAGTCTCTGGACTTCGACCTCATCAAGATATCCCTCAAGGCCTTCGACGTGCCCACCACCGTCGAGGCCTACCGGCGCCTCTCCCGGCTGGTCCCCTACCCCCTGCACCTGGGCATCACCGAGGCGGGAACCGTCAAGTCGGGATCCATCCGGAGCGCGGTGGGACTGGGCTTCCTACTGTACGAAGGCATAGGCGACACCATCCGCGTCTCCCTCAGCGGCCAGCCGCGGGAGGAGGTGGTGGCAGGCTACGAGATACTGAAGTCCGTGAACCTGCGCCAGAAGGGGACGACCCTCATCGCCTGCCCAAGCTGCGGCCGCGCCGACGTGGACGTAATCAAACTCTCCAACACCGTGGACGAACTCTTGCAGAAGATAGACAAGAACGTGAAGGTGGCGGTCATGGGCTGCGAGGTCAACGGCCCCGGGGAAGCCAAGGACGCCGACGTGGGCATCGCCGCCGGGGCGGGCCGCGCCGTAATCTTCCGCAAGGGGCAGAAGGTGAGGGTGGTCCCGGAGTCGGAGATGCTGTCCGCCCTCATGGCCGAGGTGGAGAGCCTGTAGCGGACCCTACTTGGCCTTAGACGCGCTGCAAAGCATTCTGAAATCGCATCGCGAGCATGTGGCGACGCCGGGGGCCGGTTCAAACACCATTTCTCGCAGGGCCAAGGCCGCTTCCCTGGTCTTCTTGCGGACGTCGTGAATGAAGTCTTCGTCCACCGACCGTTTCTTGGGTAGACGCTCCTCCAATTCATAGACCTCAACGTAGTCAGCGTCCCGCCCCGTGAGGTCTCGATAGCCGAGGGCGTAGGTGTGCAGTTGCAGTTCGCTGACCTCTTCCGCCTGGCTGAGTTCTTTGGACTTTAGGTCAACGATGGTGGTCTCATCCGTGTCCGTGCGGCGGACCAGGTCTATCCTTCCCTTGATTCTTACGCCATCGCCCAGGTCTATCTCAACGTCCTGTTCCGAGAACTCAATGTATTGGAACTTGTCTGCGTTATCGCGGATGTAGTTGGCGACGTCTCGACGCGCCGTCGCTTCAAGCCTCGTCCGCACGGCTTCAGAGGCGTAGGGAGTTCGCAGATGCCGGGCGACCAGTTCCGGCGCGTCGGCCTCACTTACGGCCTCGCCCTGCATGGCGCGCTGGTGCACCTCCGCCAAGGCGTCGTGCAGCGATTTCCCGTAGCCTAGCGGCTGGACGATGTGACTGTTGAATCCGTACAGGACTCGCAGCTTGAACTGGTAGGCGCACTGGTGCATGTACTTGAGGTCGGAGAAGGAGAACTCAACGTTGGAGATTGAGGCCCTCGGCTGCGGCGGCAGGCGCCTACGCCTGGCATAGTCGGGTTTGCGCCGCTTCACCCACCGCGACGAAAGAACGTCATCCCAGAACGCGGACTTCCTACGATACCATTTACTGCCTGATATGGCCCCCCAGGTCATGTGCAGGTACTTCTTGCTTCGAGTCATTGCCACGTAAAACAGGCGCCGCTCGTCTTCACGGGAGCCGTCATACCGCTCAGCGTTCCTCACCGAATCCCTTGGTATCAGATTCCACACCTGGCTTGTCCTATTAGTTGACGGGAAGCGATTGCGCAGGAGGGCCGGCAGGAACACCACAGGCCATTCGCGTCCCTTGGCCTTGTGGACGGTCATCACCTGCACCGCGTCGGGGACCAGGTAATCCACGTCTTCCATGCCCTCGCTGTAGGCGTCGTCAGCCTGATAGTAGAGGAATTTTGAGAACCCCTGAAAGGACTCAATGGGCTTCGAGTTGAAGTGTATGGACTCCCAGTCCGATATCACTTGACTGAATCGCCCCAGATTAAATAGGACGACCTGCCCACGCCCGTTGGGAACGTTCTCCTCACGCAACTCCGCCAACTCCAGAAACTTCAGAAACGCGTATTGGATGGTCAACGAACCCGCGGCCTCTTTCACGGCTAGGTCGTCGCGAACCTCCTCCGCGTACCGCAGCGCGCGGGTCAGTTGATTCTTACCGATGCCAAGGTCGGAATCCTCCCATGATTGACGGAGGGCCCGCGCGCTTGGCGGCTTTTCGTTAATGGAGTACGAAATGATGGCTTCGCCGGCGATGTAGTGGAATAGGTCGCGCGCCGCAAGGGCCTCATCCGTCCTGAAGAGATTGGCCAGCCCGCTAACGACAAAGGGGATGTTGGCCCGCTTCAAGGCCTCAGTAATAACCGTGCCGTTGCCCTTGACGGTGCGCAGCAGGACCGCCATGTCGGACCAGGAGAGGCCGCGCTCTCTGCCGCCTTCGTTGAAAGCGACGCCGCGCAACGACTTAATGGTTTCCACCATATAATTCGCCTCCTCCTCAGGCGAATCGAAAGACAGGGCGACCACGTCCCCCGGCTCATAGGGCTGGGCGTCCACGGACTTCATCGCCTTGGGCAGCCGCTCAGACACCTTCTCCACAAATTCACGCGCCGTCTCAATCACGCCCTCACTGGAGCGGAAGTTCTCCTGAAGCCGTATCTGTTCAACCTTTGGGTATCGTTCCTGAAATTTGAGGATGTTCTCAACGGAGCTTCCCCGCCACTGGTAAATCGTCTGGTCGTCGTCACCCACCACACAGAGGCCCGCGCCCAACTCGTGCAGCAGCCACACCAGCCGTTCCTGTATCGGGTTCACGTCCTGGTATTCGTCAACGACAACGTACTTTATCCTCTCCGCTATCCGGTCTCTGAAGCCGGCGTTGCCGTCCAGTTGTTCAACGGCGCTCTCGAGCATAGATGAGAAGTCCAAGTAGGAGTCCTCCGTGGTCTGAGCGCGGTACAACTCTAGTCCCTCCACCACGGAGCAACCGCCCAACTCCTCCTCGTCTACGTCGTCTTCGCGCAACACCGCCAGCGCCTGGAGGTATCTTCCGGTGTCCGTATAGCGTCTCAACTGGCTCCCGTTCAGCCTTGTCGATGCCGTCAGGCCCGTTTTCTTGCTCTTGCGATTCACGTAAACGGCCTGTCGAATGGGGTCAAGGGCCTCGTACTTCAGATATTCCGGGGCCTCGTTCTGGAGCAGTTCCTGGCAAAATCCGTGGATGGTCCCCACGTACATCTCGGCCATGCCGGGAATGTCTCCCCCGGCCGCCTCCCGTGCCCGCTGCGTAATGCGGTCTTTGAGTTCCGCCGCGGCCTTATTGGTGAAGGTGAAGGCCACGATGTTGCGCGGTTTCAGCCGCCCCTCGCCGGGTTTCGTCAGAAGATGGGCCACGCGCTGGGCCACCACCTCCGTTTTCCCCGAACCCGCGCACGCGATTAGCTGGAGATTGCGCCCGCCATACTTCACCGAGCGCTCTTGGGCCTTGGTTAGATTCACCTAAACGGCGTCCCTAGTTGCGCCCCAGGGCCATGTGAAACTCCAGGCGGCTGATGGGCCGGCCCAGGCGTATCGATGCCGTGGCGTACTCGACGCACATCCGGGCAAAGCCGGGGTACTTGAGGGCCGCGGAGCCGACCACCACCCGCGGCGTCGCGTCCCGCGGCTCCACCTCCATCCTGTCGCTGTCGTTCTCGTCCAAAACCAGAGAGATGGACCTACCCGTAAGCCTCTCTATCTTGGCCTGCATCCTATCCAGGAACTCAGAATCATCCATGACAAACCCCCAAACCGGGAGGGCGCGTCAGGCCCTCCGCGCGTTTCCTAACTACTTCTCCGCGCCGGCCGCCGCTTCCTCAAGGGGCCGAGGCCCCACGCCCCTCAGCAGGATATCGCCTATCCGCTCCGGGCGCACCACGGGGGCCAGGCGCCCCGCGTCCACCTCCACCACCTCGGCGCCCGGCAGGGCCGCGGCGAAGGCGCGCTGCTTCTGCGGGGACAAGAACCGGTCCTTCCCCAAGACCACGTAGGTCAGCGAGACCCCGGCGGGGAACTGGGGGGCCGGCGCCGGAGTCACCCACGGCAGGTACGGCTCCGCCACCAGGCGGGACACCCGCTTCTCCGCCTCCACGCCGCCCACGTCGTTATAGAGGGACTTCTTCAAGACCCCGTCGGAGGGCCGGATGCCCTTCTCCGTGGGCCTAAAGGTCCCCGTCGCCTTCCTAGTCAGGAGGGGCAGGGCCTCAAAGGGCGTAGAGCCTTCGGGAGGAATCAGTCCTCCTATGAACACCACCCGCTCCAGGGCGTCGCCCAGCCGTTCGGCGACCTGGGGCATGAAGGCCGCGGCGAAGGAATGGGCCGCCACGGTAATCCCCGACAGGTGGTCGACCTGGGGCGGCGTCACCACCGCCTCCACGTAGTAGTCCAAGGTGATGCGGCCGATGTCAAAGGAGCGCCGCGCCCCGTGTCCCGGCAGGTCTACGGCTATCACCCGCCCCACGTCTAGCCCTTCCCGGGCGGACTCCAGATGCCGTATCACCCCGTCCCACATTGTGGCGTCGTGCCACTCGCCGTGAACCAGCAGAAAGTTGGCCATGCTCTACAATACCGCCTCCCTTACCGACTTTACCACCGCGTCCTCCTCTTCAGGCAGGACGGTGCGGGGGTCTAGAACAACCCGTTCATCCTCAATGCGGGCAATCACCGGCGGGTCCTGCTCCCGTAGACGCCGGGCGATGCCCCGCGCTCCCTGCGAAATCCCGGCGCCGGGGATGACCACCGCCCACGAGTCGAGGGTCTCTCCGGGCAGGCTGCCCCCGCCAACGGTCGACTTCACCGGCGACACCTCCGCATCCCCCCCTATCGCCTCCCGCCACCGGGCCGCCCTCTCTCCAATCTCATGGGGAGACGCCGAAATCATGCGCCATATGGGAATCATCCGAGGCGCCTCTCTCTTTACATAGTGCAATAGCGTAGCCGTCAGAGCGGCCAGGCTCATCTTGTCTATCCGCACGGCCCTGGCCAGGGGATGCCGTGACAGCCGCCCCACCAGGGCCTCGCTTCCCACAATAACCCCTCCCTGAGGCCCGCCCAAGAGCTTGTCGGTGGAGAAGAAGACCAGCCCCGCGCCGGCCCTCACGCTGTCCTGGGGACGCGGCTCGGATGACAGGCCGTAGAGCCGGGTGTCTAGCAGGCAGCCGCTACCGACGTCGTGCAGGATAGGAACGCCGCGCCGCCTGCCCAACTCCACCAGCTCCCCGGTACCGGGCGAGTGGGTGAACCCCGTCACCCTGAAGTTGCTGGAATGGACCTTCAGCAGGGCCGCCGTGTTCTCCGATATGGCCGCCTCATAGTCCGACGCGTAGGTGCGGTTGGTGGTTCCCACCTCCACCAGCGTGGCCCCGCTTTGAGCGAGGACGTCGGGAATGCGGAACCCGCCGCCTATCTCCACCGCCTCCCCCCGCGACACGATGACCTCCCGCCCGGCGGCGATGGCCGACAGGCCCAGCAGCAGCGCGGCGGCGTTGTTGTTCACCGCCAGGGCCGCCTCCGCGCCCGTGAGCCGGCGCAGGATGGCCTGAAGCCGGTCTTGGCGGCTCCCCCTGCGCCCCGAATCCAGGTCGAGCTCCAGGCTGCTGTAGCCCTGAGCCACCCCGGTCATGGCCTCCGTGGCCTCCCGGCTCAGCGGCGCGCGGCCCAGGTTGGTGTGAATGATAACCCCGGTGGCGTTTATCACCCGGCGCGGGTGGCTTTCGACCAGCCGCCGGGCCTTCTCCTCCAAGAGGGCGGCTATTTCGTCGACGGATGGCGCGGCGGCGCCGTTGCGAACGCTGAGGCGCGCTTCCTCCACACAGTCCCGCACCATCCCCACAACCCAGTCGTGGCCGTACCGCTCGCGCAGGGCCTGGGCCGGCGTCGTCGAAAGCGCCCTCTCAACGCTGGGGAGATCACGAAGGGACATATCCACCTCCGCCCCATATTCTAGCACGGCGTGGGGCCGGCGTTCCCCCTTCGCGTCCCCCTCCCGACGCCCTCAAACCTCGGACCAGTGGGTAAGGGCGGGGTCTCTGCGAATGCGGCGGAAGGCCTCGGCGTAGGGAAGCCCCGCCCGCTCGCCAACGGCCTTGGCCCGGGAGCGGACGCGCTCCGGAATCCTCTCAGGCTCCCGCATCTGGCTTACGTGCTTGCTTAGGGACAGGGCCTTCGCCTCCACGCCCTCGGTGATGTCCACGTAAACGTCCGGGGCCTCGCTGCCCCAGAGGTAGATCTCACTCACCCCGTGGGGACTTAGCCCTTCCTTCGATATCTGCTCCGGGAAGTGGAGGCTGCTCCAAGCGTAGGTGAAGACCGCGTCCAAGGCCACCATGCCGCTGACGCGGTGGTCACGGTGGGTGTGACTGACGGATCGGAAGGGGTCTATGCACATGACCACCTCGGGCCGGTGACGCCGTATCTCCCGGGCCACCTGCGCCCGGAGCTCCAGGCTGTCCTCCAACCCCCCGTCCGGGTGGCGGAGAAACACCACGTCCTTCACGCCCAAGACCTTGGCGGCCTCCAACTGCTCCCTCTCCCGTATGGCGGCCAGGGCCGGCGACGTCATGTCCGGGTCGGTGGAGCCCTTGTCGCCGTTGGTGCAGAGGAGATAGACCACCTCCGTTCCCCTCCTCGCCCACCTCGACACCACGCCGGCGCAGCCACCCTCGGCGTCATCCTGATGAGGGGTGACCAGCAGGGCGCTGCGGGGCGCGTTATCCATAGACGTTATGATTTTCATTAGGCGTTCAACCCGTGGATGATACGGAATTCATCCCGCGGCGGCAAGAGGGCCGCCCAACCCTGATTTTACCCCAGCCGCTCCCGTTTCTCCAGCAACCGCGGTTGAGCCTTGCCGGCGCAGCCCTCCGCGGCGCGCCCGGGGGATTGGGTCGTTGGCTTTGGTATGGAGGGTTACCGGCTTCCCGCCCCGCTATCCGTTCCCGCCCTCGCCCTCTTATCCGTCATTCCCGTGAAAACGGGAATCCAGGAACCTTACACAGCAGAACCAACGCTCCAAGCCCTAGCGTCACCCGTAGGGGAGACCCTAACGCGGGTGTGGCCGTAACGGGAGCGGTTCTTACCGGCGCCGTTGCATTGTCGCAGCGGTGGTAAGGAAGATGGATTCCCGCCTGCGCGGGAATGACGGAGTGGGGGGTGCGGGAGTGACGGAGTGGGGGCGGGAATGACTGCGAGTGGCGGGGAACGACGAGCGGCGAGCGACGCGGGGGCGGGGGAACGCCAGCCGGGGCGTGCCCCCCCCCTCTTGACTGCCAACGGGAGCCTTGGTACAAATACCCCACGCAGTCACATCCCCCCACCCAAGGAGGCAGCCATGCACCAGGGCTTCAAGGTCATTGACGCCGACGGCCACTTCTACGAACCCCGCGACATTTGGGACAGGTACGTGGAGCCGGAGCACCACGCCCGCCGCCCGCGGGTGCGGGAGATTTTCGGCCGCTCCCGCATGGACTTCGAGGTGGACGGCGTCTTCTTCCTGAAGTCCAAGATATCCGCCGCCACCACCAAGCGGTACGCCAACCAGGAGGCCAAGTACGGCGACGCCTACCGCGCCTGGTGGAGCTGCGAGAGCCGCGTCAACGACATGGACAGGTACGGCTGGGACATTCAGGTGTGCCTCCCCACGGCGGGACACGTAGGCGCTCAGATGTCTCGCAAGGACCCCAAGCTCGGCGCCGCCGTGACGCGGGCCTACAACAACTGGGCGCGGGACTACTGCGGCGAGGCCCCCGACCGGGTGAAGTTCGTCTCCGTGGTCCCGGGTGGAGACGCCGCGGAGATGGCCGTTGAAGCGCGACGCTCCGTTGGGCAGCTTGGGGCCGTTTCCTTCATAATCTCAACACCGGCCCCGGGCCACTGGTGGCACCAGCCGGAGTTCGACCCGGTGTGGCAGGCCGCCGTGGAGTTGGACGCGCCCATATCCCTGCACGGCAACGAGACCAGAACCGGCGACCCCGCCACCTATGACCGGTACGGCGGCATGGGAGGCCCCTTCGAGGCCATTCACCACGCCATCAACTTCCCCATGGAGAACATGATTGGCGTCGCCCACTTCATGCTCACCGGCATCCTGGACCGGTTCCCCACGCTGAAGCTCTCCATCCTGGAGGCCAACTGCGGCTGGCTCCCCTTCTGGCTGAGCCGCCTCCAGAACTGCTCCGACGGGAGGCAGGCGGTGACCTTTGACGCCGACCCCCTGGGAGCCACGCCCTACGAGTATTTCGACCGCCAGTGCTTCATTGCCTGCGACGCCGACGAGCCGGGCATCAAGTTCGCCATAGAGCACGTTGGCGACGACAACATAGTCTTCAACACCGACTACCCCCACGCCGACGCCCCCGACCCCTGGGAGCCTGTGCCCAACATGATGAACCAGCCCATTTCCGAGGAGTCTAAGCGCAAGATATTGTGGGACAACTCCGTGCGGCTATACGGCCCCCGGCTGCTGGAGGCCACCGTCTAGCGCCACAGGGCGTTGAGGACTAGCCCCGGCGTCTCACCACGACGCCGCGTAGCCGTCCCGCCGGGGGTCCGCCCCGCCGTGAAAGGCCCCCTCCACGGGGTCGACCTGTATCATCATCTCGCTGCCCATGGCCCCCCAGTCGTCTAAGACGTTCAGCCGGTGGCCCTTGTCCTCCAGCCCCCGCCGCGTCTCCTCGGGGAACCGGCCCTCCATATGAAGCTCATCCTCGCAGGTGTGGGGATAGGTTGACTCGGTGGAATCCTGCGTGTGCCTCCACCGGGGCGCTTCCACCGCCTCGGCCACCGTCATCCCGAAGTCCAGCACGTGGGATATGACCTGAAGGTTGGTCTGCACCTGGGTGTCGGCCCCGGGCGTGCCCAAGGCCAGCTTAAGCTCACGGGAGCCGCCGCCCTCGTCGAAGACCATGACCGGGTTCATGGTGTGACGCACCCGTTTGCCCGGCTGTAGGCAGTCCACGTGGTCCTCCTCCAGGTGCCAGTAGCTCATCCGGTTGTTGAGCAGGATCCCCGTGTCCCCCGCGACGATGCTGGAACCAAAGGCGCTCTGGAGGCTCTGAAGCTGGGACACGGCGTTGCCCCACCGGTCCACCACGACGAAACAGGTGGTGTCCTCCTGGGGGGAACCCACCCGCTTCACGGGCTGGGGGGCGCGGCTGCCCTCAGGCTGGCGCCGCCAGGGGTCGCCGGCCAAGACCAACGCCGCGGCGCGCTCCGGGTCGATGGCGGCTGCCCGCTCGCGGGCGTACTCCTTAGATAGCAGGCCCGGAATGGGCACGTCCACGAACTCAGGGTCCGCCAGATACGCCTCCCGGTCGGCGAAGGCCAGCTTCTTCGCCTCTACCATCAGATGCACGCTCTCGGCGGTGTTGCAGCCCAGGGACTTCAGGTCGAACCCCTCCACCAGGTTCAACTCCTGGAGGAGGACGTGGCCGCTGGAGTTGGGCGGGGCCTCATATACGGTGTAGCCCCGGTAGGTGGTGGATATCGGCTCCTGCCATCGCACGCGGAAGCCGGCCAGGTCCTTCATGGACAGCAGCCCGCCCTGCTCCTCAACGAACCGCACCACGGAGCGGGCTATCTGCCCCTCATAGAAGACCGCCGCTCCCTCCCTCGCCACCGCGCGAAAGGTCTCGGCCAGGTCTCGCTGACGCAGTATCTCCCCCGGTCTCAGGGGGCGGCCGTCGCGGGTGAAGATGGCCTTGGAGGTGGGAAACTCGCAGAGGAGGCTGTCGTCGGCGATGGAGGCGGCGACGGTGTGGCTGACGGGAAATCCCTCGTCAGCCAACTGGATGGCCGGCTCCAGGACCTCCTCCAGCTTCAGGACGCCGTAGCGGGAGTGGGCCTCGGTCCAGGCCATCAGCAGCCCCGGCGTCGATACGGATAGTATCCCCTTGAGGGGGATGCCTGAAGGCAGATACCGTTCGCGGGAGGCGGCGTGGGGGGCGGCCCCTGTGCCGTTGACCACCTTCAACCGGTCGTCCTTTTTGCTGTAGACCATGATGAAGCCGTCGCCGCCTATCCCCGACATCAGCGGCTCCACCACGTTCAGCGCGGCGGCCACGGCCACGGAGGCGTCGACGGCGTTGCCGCCCCGTTGCAGTATCGACACCCCGGCCTGGGAGGCCAGGGAGTTGCCGGAGCAGACCATGCCCCGGCGCCCCATGACCACGGGGCGGTGGGAGGAGTAGTTAACGCCGTGGGGGGACTGCGGCATGGGAGCCTCCTTAGGTTTGTTGGATGCGGCCCGCGGCTGCGGGATGTCATGTTTATGATACTACACCAGCCCCTTCTCGTCTTTTCCCCGCCCCCTATCCCCATTCCCCCTCATCCCATCCGTCATTCCCGCGCAGGCGGGAATCCATCTTCTCTCCTCTCATCAGATGAACAGACCATCCAACCATCACGGATAAGAGGGCGGGCGGGAAGCCGGAGCTTCCAACGCGGGACGCTCATCCGTATGACGCCCGCCGATACGCGGTTCCCCGGCGCAACAAGGGGGGAGGGGATGGATTCGCTAAACTCACAAACGAAGTGCAACACTTAATTGAGGTGTTGCCATGGGACTCCACTACACGCAGCTCGACATTGTGGAACGGTGTGAAATTGCCCGACTACATGCCACGGGACGCTCCCTCCGCCAAATCGCGTCAGCTCTGGATCGCTCGCCATCAACGGTTGCTCGGGAGTTGAAGCGCAATCCTTCGGCCAATGGCGCCTACCGGCCCAAGTACGCCGACCAACAGGCCCACGCCCGCCGTTGGCACGGTCACCGGCTGACCCGCGACCCCACCCTTCGGGAGGATGTCCTCGCCCGTCTCAAGCTAGGCTGGTCCCCGGAGCAGGTGTCGGGCCGGCTGGCCCTGGAGAAGGGAAGGACGGTCATCTCCCATGAGTCTATCTACCGGTTCATCTACGCCCAGATAGCCCGCAGGAAGGACTACTCGTGGCGGCTCTACCTGCCCCGGCGCAAGTCCAGACGAGGCTGGCGGGGGCGCAGGGGCGGCAGTTCTGTGTCCTTCATCCCCGACCGCCTTCCCTTGGAAGAGCGTCCTCAGGATGCGGATGACCGCCAGAAGCCGGGTCACTGGGAGGCCGACACCATGCTCTTCAGCGCCTACGGCCAAGTCGTCCTCATCCTCCACGAGCGCTGCACCCGCCTGCTCATAGCCCTACGGCCCCCGGGGAAGGCCGCGGAGCCTATCGCCATGGCCATAGCCGAGGCCCTGGGTCCCTTGCCCCAGGAGTGGCGCCAGACGGTCACCTTCGACAACGGCACGGAGTTCGCCCGCCACCACCTTCTCCACGCCCTCGGCATCCAGACCTTCTTCTGCGACACCCGCTCCCCCTGGCAGAAGGGCGGCGTGGAGAACGCCATTGGCCGGCTCAGGCGCACCCTGCCCCGCAAGACCGACCTGGCGGCGGTGTCCCAGGAGCGCTTCACCCAACTGGTCCAAGCCTACAACCAGACCCCTCGCAAGTGTCTGGACTACCGGACCCCAGCCGAAACTTTCTGGAACAAGGTGTTGCACTTGAAATGTGAATTCACATTCCCGCCTGCGCGGGAATGACGAGAGGGGAGGGCGGGAATGACGAAACTGGGAGACGGGAAAGCCCCTCACCCCTTCCCCAAACCAAAAGGCGCGCGCCCCTTGGTTTGCGGTACAATGGGCGAATCCCGAACCGAGGAGGACACCCTTGAAATTCGGCATCAGCCTTCAGAGCCGCGGCCCCGCGGCCTCCCCCGACAACCTGGCCCTGGTGGCCGCCAAGGCCGAGGAGTTGGGGTTTGACTCGGCCTTCCTGGGTGACCATATCGTCATCCCCCGCAGCTTCGCCTCCGAATACCCGTACAGCGCCACCGGCAGCTTCACCGCTGCGGGTTCCGGGGAGTGCCTTGAGCCGCTTACCGTCCTGACCTTCGTCGCCGCCAGGACCCGGCGCATTCGCCTAGCCACCGGGGTCCTCATACTGCCCCACCGCAACCCCGTCGCGGCGGCCAAAGTCCTGGCCACCATAGACGTCCTCTCCAAGGGCCGGCTCATCGTCGGGGTGGGCGTCGGTTGGCTGAAGGAGGAGTTCCAGGCCATGGGGCTGCCGCCCTTTGAGGAGCGGGGGGCCGTGGGCAACGAGTACATCCTCGCCTTCAAGGAGCTTTGGACCCAGGCCAACCCGTCCTTTGAGGGCCGCTACTGCGGGTTCTCCGACATCCTGTTTGAGCCCAAGCCCGTTCAGAAGCCCCACCCGCCCATTTGGGTGGGAGGCGAAAGCCCGCCAGCCCTGCGCCGCGCCGCCGCCCTTGGCGACGCCTGGCATCCCATCGGCTCCAACCCCAGGTTCCCCCTGACGAACGCCAGCCAGCTTGGGGCCGCCGTTGAGCGGCTTGGCGCCTACGCTCGCAAGGCGGGCCGCGACCCCGGGGACATTGAGGTGGCCTACCGGGCGCCGGCCTGCCGGATTACCGACTCCGGCGACGCTTCCCAGCCCTTTGTCGGCCCCGCCGGCAAGGTGGCCGCCGACATCCGGGAGTTCGCCGAGGCGGGAACCAGCCACCTGGTCTTCGACTTCCGCAGCGATGACGCCCAGGAGTCGGTTGACCTGATGGGACGGTTCGCCCAAGAGGTGATGCCCCGGGTGGAAGGCCTCTAGCCGCCTCCCAGCAGGGCCGTAAACTCCCTCACGTCGTCAATCTCATCAAGGGCGTCGGAGGCCCGGATGACCTCCTCGGCCCGCGCCTGCCCCAGGGTTCCGGCGGCCAGGAAGCGGAACTTGTCCAGCAGTTCCTCTTCGTCCCGCCGCCTCTCGAAGTCGCCCCTGACAAAGGTGACGCTCTCCGACAGCTCCAGGCCGTTCTTCAGCCCCACCGACACCGTGGCGCAGGGCCGGTCCCTCCGCGCCATGTTCATCTCCGGGTTCCCGACCACCGCGACCCGCCGCGCTAGGGCGCGAATGGCGTCGCTGCCGACGGACTCGGGGTAGAAGGCGGTGACGTCGGTCCTGCCCTTGACCAGGAGGGCCGCCACCGCGTAGGGGACGTGGAACTTGGCCGAAAGCATGTTTGCCGGGTAGTCTTGGGCCATGCGGACGGCGAAGGGCACGGTGGTCACCTCCACCCGCTCAACATCCTCGTGGCCGAACCGCCCCCGGCCTACGATGGCCTCCACCGCGTCGAGAACGGGGTGGTTGTAGAGGCAGCAGGCATGAAACTTGAAGTAGTTCTGCTCGATTCTGAGGGAAGTTTCCCCCAGCCCATCCACCGCGGCCCCGGCGTCAAAGGCGTCTCCTAGGATGGTCGTGTAGACGTCGGTGGGGGCGTCCCGCAGCCCCGTGAAGCCGCAGCGTTGCAGTTGGGCCGCGAGGAACCCCTGCATCCCGGAGCGGCCCGGGTAGACGTTTCGCACGGTGGCGCCCTCAAAGCAGGGCGTCCAAGTGTTGGCGGGACTCATGGAGGCGGCCAGATTTATGACCTGACGCGTCTTTGGGGCGTCCAACCCCATAATCCTGGCCACGGCCACCGCCGTTCCGATGGTCCCCCAAGTGCCGTGGGAGTGGACGTTGGGACGGGCAGTGGTGGCCCCGCCGATGCGGGATGACACCTCATAGCCGGCCACAAGACCCTCCATGAGGCTGCGGCCCCCGGCCCCCGACTCCTCGGCGGCCGCCAGCGCGCCGGGGAGCACGTGGATGGCGGGATGGCCGCCCCCCAACCGGGTGCCCTCGTCCATCTCCAGACCCACGCCGGCGGTGGCGTTGGCGAGGGCTGCCATCATGGGCTGCGCCTTGAGGGGGTGGCCCAGAAGGACGCACGGGCCGTCCGTCGTGGCGCTGGCGGCGTACTGAGCCAGGTTTGCGTTCTCAGGCAGGCGGCTGCCCGCCAGTATGGCGCCGACGGTGTCCAGGACCACACGACGGGCGGCGTTCTTGGCCGAGTCGCTCAGCCGCTCATAGGCCAAGCCCGATGCGAACTCCGCCAACCTGTCCAGGTAGTCTGCCATGCGTCACCTCGCGTATGCGTCATCAGGGTTCAAGCCTGTCAGCGTGAAAAGGGCCAAAGGCCGCGCCACCACTTTACCATAGAATCCCGTTGGGGGCGGGCACCGGGACAACCGCTCTACGCCCGCGGGCTTTCCGGATTCCCGCTTCTTATCCGTCATTCCCGCGCAGGCGGGAAGGGCGCGTGCGCCCACTTAGTTTTGAAAAGCGTTGCCCCCTCTTATCCGTCATTCCCGTGAAAACGGGAATCCAGGAAGGCCACACCGCAGAACCAAGACCCCCTAGACCACGCCGCGACTCTCCCCTACCGATGGAAGGGCGCGCGCCATCCGTCCATTCGCCATTCCCGCCCCCCATCCCGTCATTCCCGCGCAGGCGGGAAGGGCGCGTGCGCCCACTTAGTTTTGAAGAGCGTTGGTTCTGCTGTGCAAGGTTCCTGGATTCCCGTTTTCACGGGAATGACGGACAGGGGGAGCGGGAATGACGGGAGGGGGCGTCCCCTATCGGCGGCTTCCGGCCCTAGCCCGCCGTTATTATCAGTATTGGTTGGTCTGTTCATACGATGGGAGGAGGAAAGATGGATTCCCGCCTGCGCGGGAATGACGGAACAGGGGGGACGGGGATGACGGACAGGGGCGGCAATCCACAAGAGGAGGTGTTTTTTTGTCCCTTCACCCCTATAATGGCGTCAACCGGTACGGCAAGGGCCGAGCAGGCCCACCAGCGAAGGAGGTGCGGCATGGCGGATACGAGAGTCGACACGATAGTTGGCGGGGGCAAGGTGGTGACGTCGTCGGAGGTCTTCGAGGCGTCGGTGGCCATCGTGGGCGAAAAGATAGCGGCCATCGGCCCGGAGGAGTTGCTGCCGCCTGCCGACCGGTACATAGACGCATCCGGCAAGTACGTGCTGCCGGGCCTCATCGACTGCCACGTCCACCTGGACCGGTGCGACAGCTACGGCTTGGGTTCCGTGGCCGCCGCCCATTCCGGTCTCACCACCCTCATCCCCTTTGGCACCTACGACGTGGAGGCCGAGGAGCCGCTGCCGTCGGCCATCAACCGCCACCGCGAGGAGATAGAATCCACGGCGGTGGTGGACTTCGCCTTCCACTACATCCTGAACAACAGGCCCTACATCCTTAAGAGCCTGCCCCAGGCCCTTGAGATGGGCGTCACCTCCTACAAGATGTTTATGACCTACAAGAAGAACCGCATCCGCATGTGCAGCGACGACTTCATTTGCGAGGTGATGGAGACGGTGGCCAAGGGCGGCGGGATAGTGCAGCTTCACTGCGAGAGCGGCAACATCATCGACTACCTGGAGAACAAGCTGATAGAGAACGGCTGCACCCATCCCACGGACTTCCCGTCGGCGTGCCCCGACTGGGCGGAGGAGGAGGCGATAAACCGGGCGGTGAAGATGGGCGGCGTGACCAACTGCCCTGTGTACGTGGTGCACCTGAGCAGTCAAGTGGGGTTGGAGCGGATAAAGGCGGCCCAGGGAGAGGGACAGCGGGTGTGGACGGAGACGTGCCCCCAGTATCTGCTGCTGTCGGATGAGGAGATGGCGAAGGTGGGGCCGTTGGCGAAGATAGGGCCGCCGTTGCGTCCGAAGGACGGCCCAGATCGCCAAGCTATGTGGAAGGGGTTGGAGTTGGGCTACATCTCAACCATCGGCAGCGACCACGCGCCCCACTTCCAGGAGTTGAAGAAGCCCGGCTGGGACAACATATTCGTGACGCCTGACGGTGGCCCTGTGCCCTTTGGAGCGCCTGGCATAGAGACGTTGGCGCCGTTGGTGTACAGCGAGGGGGTGGCGAAGGGTGGTCTGCCCATAAGCTGGATGGCGCGGAGCATGTCGGAGAACCCGGCGCGCATCTTTGGATTGTATCCGAGGAAGGGCGTGATACAGGTGGGGTCCGACGCGGACCTGACGATAATCAACCCTGACGATGACATGGTGATAAGGGCCGAGGACCATCACGGCAACTCCGGCTTCACGCTGTACGAGGGATGGAACGTGACCGGCAAGCCGTGGATGAGCCTGTTGAGGGGTCAGGTGCTGCTGGACCGCGGCGTGTTGAGGCAGAAACCCGGCTACGGCCGCTTCCTCACCAGTGGAAGCCCCCGCCCTCCCCTGGGAGGCCGTGTAAAGTAGCGGCGTCCCTCGTGGGGATGGCAAGGGCCTGACGCATCCCCCGGCTGGATGAAAAAAAGCCCCTTCTGCCGTATACTGCTATGTCCGAAAGGCGCGGCCGCGCGATGAGACCTTTCCGCAACGCGATGGGCGGGGGGTTCCCCGTGCTGCCCTGATGAGAGAAGTGGGGGGAGGGGAGTATGGCATGAATGGGATGGATTCCCACCTGCGCGGGAATGACGGAGGGCGCGCGGGTATTGACGGAGGGGGATGACGGGAATGACGAAGGGGAACGCGGAATAATGAAGGGGATGAGTAGTAATTGGCGAGGGTCGCGAGAATAAAGGATGGCTGGAACACGTCTAGCTGAACTCATCAAGAATGGGATGGATTCCCGCCTGCGCGGGAATGACGGATGGGGGGCGCGGCGAAAGGGCCATCGCGGATGACGATGGGCGGGGTGATGGCCGCGGGTATAACCGGCGGCCGGCGGGCTGGAAGCGGCTTAGAGGTTGAACTGGGGTTCCACCCAGTTCTCCTCCTTCTGGTAGATCTGCACCCGCATACGCTGGCTCTCAACCACCATTATCCTGCCGTCGTCTCCAACGTCGATGCCGGTGGGACGGGTGAACCGCCACTCCGGCTCCAGGCTCTTCACCCGCAGTCGGGCCTTCACGGCGTCGGGGTTGGACTCCACCACCGTTTGCGCCCACTTGGACAGCCGCTCGGCGTCGCCGATGAAGGTGGTCACGTGGCCGCCGGCCGCGTCGTAGACCTCCACCTTGTGGTTCCACCAGTCGGCCACGTAGACGTCGCCATCGGAGTCCACGGCCACGTCGCTGGGACGCCGCAGCGTCCCCCGGTCGTCTCCCGGGGAGCCGAAGGTGGCCAGGTACCGGCCGCCGGAGGTGAACTTCTCCACCCGGTCGTTGCGCCAGTCGGCCACGTACACGTTGTCATCCTTGTCAACGTCCACGCCCCAGGGCTGGCAAAGCTGGCCGTGGCCGGCGCCCTGGCCGCCCCATCCCAGTAGAAACTTGCCGTCTTTGGTGAACTTTTGCACGCGATGGCTCAGGATATCGACCACGTAGAGGTTGTCTTGGCTGTCGAAGGCCAGGCCCGTCGGGCCGTTCAGGCAACCCTGCTCAGGGCCGGGGCTGCCCCACTTGCTGAGGAAGGCGCCGTCCTTGTCGAAGACGCTGACCCGGTGGAGCCACTCGTCGGCGACGTAGGCGTTGCCGTCGCTGTCCAAGGCGATGGCCGATGGCCAGATGAAGTTGCCGTCCTCGTCGCCGTGGCTCCCGAAGTCCGTGACGTGCTCCTCCTCGCCCCAGGCCTTTCCCACATAGACGATGGACACGTGGGGAACGGGTTGGAGCTCGTCGGGCTGGTTCACCACGTAGATGAGGTCGCCCTTCCCGCGGGCGATGGCGTTGGGGTAGTGGAAGCCGGCGCCCGACACGGCGTTGCGGCCCACGCAGTAGGCGTAGTTGTAGACCCGGCCCTGTACCGTTAGCGTTTGCATCTGCTCACCTCTCCCTGAGTTGGTGGCCCTGATTGATGGCCCTGTTGGCCCTATTGGCCCGATTGGATGGAAGGGGGAACGCGCCCCCTAGCCGAACTGGTACTCCCTGGTGGAGGCTATGAGTTGGAGGGTCTCGCCCACTCGCTGGGCGAAGGCGGCCTTCTCCGACTCCGTGGAGCCGCGGCGGACGGGGCCTCCGTTCTCCACGTGGGCGATGATTTCGTCGCGGGTGTCCGCGTTCACCCTAACGGGGCCTACCAGGTCAAGGCAGGCGTCCACAAGCTCGTGGGACGACATGTCCTCCCTGTCGGCTAGGCGGTCGATGATGGAGCGTACCCCCGGCAGGCTTACGCTGCCGATGCGGTCTGCGACGAAGTTGATGCGCCGCAGGAGGGAGCCGCTGTCTATCCACTCCTTGCCGGTGTGCCAGCCCTCCACGCTGGGGGGGTCCAACAGGGCCTGGCCCTGGTATCCCGGCTCCAGGCCGATGGCCCCTATGCCGGGACTTGGCGACCGGTGGTCGCCGACCAGACGCATGGCCCCGGCGACGACCTCCGCGGGGCTTTTGACCTTGGCGTACCACACCTGGGGGTCTTTGAAGAAGTCGGAGTTCAGCAGCATCCGCATGACCTCGCGCATGTTGTAGCCGGAACTCACGAAGACCTCGCCGATGCGGTTGATGGCCACCGGGTCCCCGGGCGGGAGGTCCTGCCAGCTTGGGACCTGCACCTCGTCGGCCACGAAGAAGTTGTAGAGGTGGCGTGCGATGAACCGGGCGGTGGCGGGCTGCCTTACGATGATGTCGATGATGTCCTCGCCGTTGAATCTGCCCCGGTGCCCCAAAAACACCTTCTCGCCGTCGTCGTGGTCCTCGGGGCGGTACTCGAAGTACCAGGGGTAGCGCTGGAAGGGCATCCTCGGAAGGCTGGGGGAGATGGTCCAGCCGGTGAAGGCCCGGGAGGCCTCCTTAACGTCGTTCTCCGTGTAGTTGCCCTGTCCCATGGAGAAGAGTTCCAGCAGCTCCCTGCCCCAGTTCTCGTTGGGCGCGCCTTTGTGGTTCTCGTTGTTGTCCAGCCAGAAGATCATGGCCGGGTCCCTGGCCACTTTAACCAGCAGGTCTCTAAAGCTGCCCATGCCGTGCTTGCGGAAGGTGTCTATCTGCTCAAGCACCACGGCGCAGTGGTCTATTTTGGCGTTGCCCGTGGCGAAGACGTGATGCCAAAAGAGGGTCATCTTCTCCTCCAGCGGCCGCGGGGTGTTGATGAGGCGGTACATCCAGTTGGCCTGGCCGTTGGTGGGGTTTCCGCCCGGGTTCTCGGCGGCCGGGTGGTGGCGGTAGAAGTTGTCCTCGTCCACGTGGGGGACGCCGTGGGCGTCGGGGTCCACCAACTCCTCCACCGTCGCCTCGTAGCCCTTGGCGGCGTAGGCCTCAAGTTCGTCCCTGGCAGCGCCAAAACCGGCGCGCCGCATGAGGTGTGCCATTAGTTCAATCTCTTTGCTCGCCACTTGCTTCCTCCTCTATCGCGGGGTTGTGTTCAAGAAGGGCCTCTGATGTTGACATGATAGGCAGGCGGTTTGAAGGGTGTCAAGAAAGGGTGGGAAGGGGGAAGGGCGCGTGCGCCCACTTTGTTTTGAAGAGCGTTGGTTCTGCGTTGCGGACTTCGGATTCCCGCCCTCTTATCCGTCATTCCCGCGAAGGCGGGAATCCATCTTCTCCGATTCTCCTCTGACGCCATCATCCTCTTCTGACAGAACGCCGGATTGGGGCGGCATGTTGGGCCGGGGGCGTGATAGCGACACATTGGCGGTCTTGCTGTGGGGCGTTCCTGGATTCCCGTTTTCACGGGAATGACGGATAAGAGGCAAACCAACGCTTGAACCTCCAGCGTCGCCAGTGGCGGTGGCCCTTAGGGGCGGGGGCAGGAGGTGTGTAGATATGTGGTTGCTCCGGCACAACGGGGGGAGGGAGGGATGGATTCCCGCCTGCGCGGGAATGACGGAGAGGAGGGGCGGGAAGTCGCAGCCCCCGACACAGAACCAACGCTCTTCAAAACAAAATGGGCGCACGCGCCCTTCCCGCCTTCGCGGGAATGACGGACAGGGGGTGGGAATGATGGCCCTGATACCGGGTTGGCGGTATGCCCCGCGAAACCGGGGCTAAGGAAGATGGATTCCCGCCTGCGCGGGAATGACGGACAGGGGGAGCGGGAAGTCGTAACTCCCGACGCAGGATCAACACTCTTCAAAACAAAATGGGCGCACGCGCCCTTCCCGCCTGCGCGGGAATGACGGAGAGGGGGAGAGGGCCGGCTCTAGCGGTCTTGCAGGCTGCTGCGGATGTCCAGGATGCCCATGTCCTCAATGGGGTTCCCGATGAAGCGGAGACCGCCCTCATCTCCCTTTAGGTAGAAGTCGAACCAGTTCTTGGTGTAGTAGTTTCTGATGAAGGCGGGCATGTAGACCTCGCGGCCTTCCACGGTTCCCCAGCCGAGGGGCGCGAAGTTCTCGCCTTGGAATGACGGCAACAGAACGTCCTGCCCCACGGCCTTTCTGGGACGCTGACCGGGGTCGCCCCGGTTCCCATCGGAGATTGTGAGGCCGCTCGTCAAAGCGTCGTGGTCCAGGTCCTTGACGGAGATGATGACCTTGTCGCCAGTGGCGCGGGTGTAGGCGTTCCGGGCCACAGGCTGGGGGTTCTCGTCGGTGGGAAGGACCCTTTCGGCTTCAAGGGGCCAAAGGTCTTCCGGGTTGCCGCCGGCGGCGCTGAAGGTGTTCCACATGAGGCCGCGGAACACGCCCTGCACGAAGGCGTCCTCCGACCCGTGAATCTGCATGACCGGCTTGGGGCTGCCGGCCGGTTGTCCGTCGGCCGCGGAGCCTGTCCCGAAGACGCCCTTGGGCTCCCAGAGGCGCGGCGGGCCGTTGTTGTACCCCACGGCGGCGGTTATGCGGCCGCTTCTGGCCACGGCGAACTGGGCGGTCATGGAGCCGAGGGAGTGGCCCATAATTCCCACCCTGTCCAGGTCGAGGGAGCCGGAGAAGAGGCCGCACACCTGGGCGCCGTGGTTGGGCTGTCCCCGCGCCAGATACTCGGCGGCGCAGGACTCCGCGCTCCCGTTGAGGCTGTAGAGGCCGTCCAAGATGGTGTCCACGTCGTCCAGCCGTTGGGTAAAGAACTCGGCCATCATGCCGCCGACCTTCTCGGGGCCGTCGGGGGCGGCGCGCAGCCCTTGTTGAGTTTGCGAGCCTCCGAAGGTCGCCGCGCTTACGTTTCCAAAGAAGTACTTGTAGAACCCCGGGATGACCTTGAACTCGTTGCGGATGACCCCGTAGACCTTGTCGACTCCCGCGTCTCCCGCCTGTTGAGCGTACTTGGAGTCGGGGCTTTCAAAGGACCTGGGCTGCGGGCTGTCCGTTATGAAGCTGGCGGCCACCACCACGTAGCCGTGGCTGGCCAGGTACTGGGCGAAGGTCGACCAGCCCTGGGAGCTTCCGCCCAGCCCGTGGGCCGCTATGATGACCGGGAAGGGACCTCCCGCCGTGGGCGTCTGCGCTGACCCATCCGCCGCCTGGAGCGGATACCAGGCGTGGGTCGCGACTATCTGGTTTTCACCGGCGGCGTTAACCTCGGCGAGGGTGGCCTTGTAGCCGTCGGAGGCGTGGCGGGCGTTCCAACCGTCGAAGGGCCTGTTGGGGTCGTGGAAGTATAGGGGCATGAGGCCGGTCCGGTAGGCCCCGGGTTCCAGGTACGCCAACAGGGGTGGAGCGGCGGCCGGCGCGGTTGGGGAAGGCTCAGGTTCCACGTATTCCTCCGTAGCCGGCCCGCCTCCGCAGCCCAAGAAGATTAGCCCTACCGCGAGGGTGGCAAGAACCGCCAGCAAGACCCTTAGCGTCAACATATATCTAGTATACATCACCGGCGGCGCGTCGTGGGGAGGGCAAGGCCCCGCCACCTATCGCCATCCTACTCGTCTCCGCCGGCGTCGTCGGAACTAGTCGCCGCCGCCTCTGCGACGGGCTGCGGGTTGAGCAGGTTAATGAAGAAGGCGCCCATTAGGAAGGCCCCCGCGCAGACCACGAGGAGGGTGTAGTAGCCCAGGTTGTCGCTGAAGCCGTTGAGGAAGTCCACGGCTCCGCCCCCCAGCTTGGAGACGGCCAGGCCGCCGATGAGGGCGAAGTTGGCCAAGCCCATCTGCTGAGCCGCCCGGTTCTCCGACACCATGTCGGTTATCAGCGCCCGCCCCGCGGCCATGAAAATTCCCACCGCAACCCCCAGAATTATCCCTATGAGGACAACGTGGGTCAGGCTTTGAGCCAGCAGGAACAGGAGGCTGCCCCCGCTGCCGAGGGCCGCCGAAACAAAAAGGAGCGTCCGGCGGCCAAACTTGTCGGACAGGAGGCCGGCGGGATAGAGGGTGACTATGATGGTTATGCCCACGGCGATGCCCAGAATGCCCACGCCCGAGGCCGGGTTGTCTATCTTGACCACGTCTTTCAGGAAGAAGAGGGTGTAGGTCTGGAGGATCCCCCCGGCGAGGGTGAAGGAGAAGGCGGCCCCCAAGAGCATGTACACCCGCTTGGGGGTCTTGGGTTCCGGAGGCCGCTTCGCCGCATCCGCTCCTTTGGGCGTGGCGGGAACCCACTCGTCCTCCACGGCGAAGACGGTCCATAGGGTGGTCAAGGCCATGACGATGGCGGGAAGGGCGAGGGACAGCCACAGCCATATGTCCCGCTCTCTGACCTCGTGCCGGTCCATCAGGAAGCCGGTGGCCACCAGCAGCATAACGGCGCCGGCGGCCCCGGCGATGGCCCGTATGGATGAGACTTGCCCCCTCTGGGACTGGGGCACCCGGTCCTTCACGATGGCGTCGTAGGGGGTCTGAGCCATGTTGGCGCAGAGCTGCACCAGCACCGAGGCCACCACCAGCCACACGAAGTTGGAGGCTATGCCGATGCCCGCCATGAGCACGGTGGCAAGGACGGATCCTACGGCGATGTAGGGACGCCGCCGCCCCCACGATAGGGTGGTCTTGTCGCTGAGCCAGCCCACCAAGGGCTGAACGGCCATGGCCGCCGCCATGCCGATGAAGGTGAGGATGCCGAGATAGGTGTTCTTGAGGGTCTCCGGGACCAGGTCCAGGACCCGCAGGGGAAGGATTATCTGCCCCAGGCTGGTGGACATGGCGGCCAGCCCGAAGGCCAAAACGCTGGTGTTTACGTACTCCACCACCGTGAGCCGGCGGGTTTTACCGGCCATTGTCAAACTTCATAAAGCCCTCTCCCCGATTCCGGAGGCCCTGTACAACCGGCGTTCTTGCCATCCTTCGTTCTAGCGCCGTCCCCTCGTCAATACCCGCGCCTCCCCCTCCGTCAATACCCGCGATCCCTCTCGTCATTCCCGCACTCCCCCTCCGTCATTCCCGTGAAAACGGGAATCCAGGAAGGCCACACCGCAGAACCACGACCCCCTAGACCACGCCGCGGCTCTCCCCTACCGATGGAAGCGCGCGCGCCATCCGTCCATTCGCCATTCCCGCTTTCCCTCTGTCTCGTCAATACCCGTCCTCCCTCTCCGTCATTCCCGCGAAGGCGGGAATCCATCCCATTCTTGCCATACTTTCCTCCCCCTCCTCTCATCAGGACAGCGCGGGGAACCACCCGCCCATCGCCTTGCGCACAGGTCTCACCGCATGACTACGCCATTCGGACATAGCAGTATACGGCAGAAGGGGCTTTTTTTCATCCAGCCGGGAGATGCGTCAGGCCCTTGCCTTGCTATCCTTAGCGTAATCCACGCTCTCGCCTCCCACTCCGTCATTCCCGCGCAGGCGGGAATCCATCCCATGGTGGAGGGGCGGTGGGCCGGCGCCGCGGGCGCACACGGTTACCGCCCTCCCATCCGTCATTCCCGCGCAGGCGGGAATCCATCTTTCTTACCACGGCTGTGGCAATCCAACGGCGCCGGTAGAAGCCGGTCCCGTTACCGCCACCCGCATTAGGGGCGCGCCTACGGGTGACGCTAGGGCTTGGGGCATGGGGTTTGGGATGAAGGGTTCCTGGATTCCCGCCTACGCGGGAATGACGGATAAGAGGGCGAGGGCGGGAACGGATAGCGGGGCGGGAATCCGGAAGCCCCCAGCGCAGAACCAACGCTCCCCAAAACAAAAATGGGCGCGCGCGCCCTTCCCGCCTGCGCGGGAATGACGGAATGGGGGGGGACGGTTGCAAGTAGGGACGCGTATGGAAAGGAAAGGCCGGCCTGCGTTCCTCTTTTGGTGCGACAGGCTGAGTAAAGAGGTCTCCCCTACGGGTGACGCTGGGGTTTGAAGCCTTGGTTTTGGGATGAAGGGTTCCTGGATTCCCGCCGGCGCGGGAATGACGGAGGGTTGGGTGCCGGAATCCAGCCCACTTAGGCGTTATGGCGCGGGAAGCCAAGCTCCCAACGCAGAACCAGCGCTCTTCAAAACTTAAGTGGGCGCGCGTGCCCTTCCCGCTTGCGCGGGAATGACGGATGGGAGGGCGCGGGATGACGGGTAGGAGCGTCGGGAATGATTGGGGGGGGGCAATGCCGCGAAAGGGCCCGCCGCCAAGCAAAACCGGCCTGCATGTCGCCCTTGGGCTGAGGTTGTACTATAATCCCCTCATTAGCCCCATCCCCACCAAGGAGCGCGTCATGCCAAGCCCCATAACCCCCGACCTCGTATACCAACTCACTTCCTACGGCTCCCCCACCCTGTCGCCCGACGGCTCCCGCCTGGCCTTCGCCCAGTCGAAGGTCGACCGGGAGACCATGAAAACCCGCTCCCGCGTTATGCTCAAGTCCCTGCCCGGGGGCGACGCCTTCGCCTTCACCCAGGGGCCTAGGGACGCCGCGCCCCGCTTCTCCCCCAACGGCGAGACCATCGCCTTCCTGCGCCCCGACGACAAAGGCCGCGCCCAAGTGTGGACCATCAGCGTCTCCGGCGGCGAGGCCGTCCGGCTGACGAACATGCCCGGCGCGGTGTCGGATTTCGCCTGGTCGCCGGACTCCGACGCGCTGGCGGTGGTCTCCGACGTGGACCCGGACCGCCCGCCCGACGACCACGACTTCGCCAAGGACCCCCGTATCCGCGTGGCGCGGAGAATCACCTACCGCGCCGATGACATCGGCTGGCGCGGCGCCTCCCGCCGTCACCTCTTCACCGTGCCCCTAACGGGGGGAGAGGCCACGCAGATTACCGAGGGAGACTGGGACAACAGCGGCCCCGTATGGTCTCCCGACGGCTCCCGGATAGCCTTCATCTCGGCCCGCCGCCCGGACAGGGAGTTCGTGGCCTACAACGAGGCCTACGTGGTCCCCGCCGGCGGTGGAGAAGCCGCCCTATGGTCCCAGGGCCTCTCCAGCGTGGGGGCCATCGCCTGGTCGCCCGACGGGGAGCGGCTGGCCGTGGTGGGATCAGATAACGACGAAATCAGCGCCGTGTGGCAGGGCAGCCTCTTCCTGATTCAGCCCGGGGCAGAGCCTAAGCGCCTCAACGACGACTCCATGAGGCCCGCCGCCGGGCTGCCGCCCAACATCCCGACGCCAGAGTTCCGGTGGACGGGGGACGGACGCCTCATCTTCGTGGCCGACTCCCGGGGCGAGTCCTTCGTGTGCAGTCTGCCCGTTGACGGCGGCCCAGTGCAAAGGATAACCGCCGGCGGCGTCCAGTACGGCGGAATCACCATCGACAAGCAGGCTCAAACGGCGGTGGTCCTGGCCCTGTCCCCCGACTCCCCCGGCGACCTTCACGGGGTTGACCTGGCCTCCGGCGCCTCCACGCCCCTCACCGATAGCAACGCCGATTACCTTACGAACTGCCCGCCCGCCATTATGAAGAAGACGTCGTTGACCAGGGACGGCATGGAGATCCAGTCCCGGCTGCTGCTTCCCCCCGACTTTGACGAGACCAAGAAGTACCCCTTGGTGATAGACGTCCACGGAGGCCCACATGGTTCCTTCTACGACGCCTTCAACCCAGTTGAGCAGGTCCTAGCCACCGCGGGATACGCGGTGCTGGGCGTGAACCCCCGCGGCTCCTCCACCTACGGGGCCGAGTTCCTGCGGGCCGTGCTCCGGGACTGGGGCGGCGAGGACTACAGGGACATTATGGCCGCCGTGGAGGAGACTCGTTCCCTCCCCTACGTGGACGGCGATAACATGGGTATCCACGGCTACAGCTACGGCGGGTACATGAGCGCCTGGGCAATCGGCCACGACACCCGGTTCTCCGCCGCCGTGGTGGGCGCCCCCTGCATAGACCTGCTCAGCATGTACGGCACATCCGACATCGGCGTCAGCTTCGGCGAGCGCCAGTGGGGCGGCCTCCGCAAAGACAACGTGCAAGCCTACCTGGACCACTCCCCCATCTCCTACGCCGACAGGGTGGAAACGCCGGTCCTGCTGCTCCACGGCGAGGCGGACCATCGCTGTCCCATAGAGCAGAGCGAGCAGTACTTCGTCGCCCTCCAGCGGCTGGGCAAGACGGTGGAGATGGCCCGGTTCCCCGGCTGTTCCCACCTCTTCCTGCGGGGAGGACACCCCAAGATGCGCGAGGAGTACCTGGCGCGAACCCTGGCATGGTTCAACCGGTGGCTCAATCCTCAGTAGGACGCCTGGGATTATGACGGGCGGCGTTCCCCAAAAGATACGGGCCGTTACCTTCGACCTGTGGCAGACGCTGATTCTCGACCGCCCGGAGTTGGGCGAGAAGCGCGGGCGGCTGAGGGTGGATGGAGCCGCGGCGGCCCTGCGCAAAGCCGGGTTCCGGTTCTCCGAGGGACATCTGTGGGCGGCCTACAGAAGCTGCGCCACCCTGTGCAACGCCATCCGCGCCCAGGAGCGGGACATCAGCTTCTCGGAGCAGGTCGAACTGTTCATAGAGCAGATACGGCGCGGGCTTGCCAGGGAGTTGCCCCCGGAGGTGGTGGATGAGGTGGCCGCCGTCTACGATCGGGCCTTCCTCCGGTTCCCGCCCGCCCTAGACCCGGATGCCCCGGGCGTTTTGGCCGCGCTGAAGGAACGGGGCCTGGCCCTGGGGCTGATATCCAACACGGGAATGACCCCGGGATCCACCTTTCGCGCGTACATGGGGGAGGCCGGGATTCTGGAGCCTTTCGACGTCCTAGTCTTCTCCAACGAGGCGCGGAGGGCAAAGCCGTCCATGGATATCTTCCGCCTGGCCCTAGACGCCCTTGGCGCGGCGCCGGGGGCCTCGGTCCACGTGGGCGACGACCCGACCAACGACGTAGCCGGGGCCAAGGCCGCCGGGATGCGGGCCATCTGGATACCCCGGCCCGAAGGCTCCTACGGCGAGTTCGACCGCTACGGCGCGCCCCGGGCCGCCAAGCCCGACGCCACCGTGGAGGGCCTGGCCCAGGTGGTGGAGGCGGTGGAGGCCCTGGACGGCGGCCCCTAGCGGGCGGTCTAGGCCTCCGGTTCGCCCTTCGGGGCGGCGGTCTTGACGGGCGTGACCCTGCGACGGCGGCGGCGCCGCTTGGGGCCTGAAGACCAGAGTTCGTCAAAGAAGCTGCTGTCTAGGGACCGGAGGAGGTCCGCGGTCTGTCCCAACTCGTGGGAGAGGTTGCTGGGGAAGGCCACCACCTCAACGTGCTTGCCCAAGTTCTTGGTCACCTGCACGGCGTAGGCAAAGTCGCCGTCGCCGCTCACCAACGCCGCAACGTCGTAGAGGTCTCGCCAAGCCAACTGGAGGAGGTCCGTGGCCAGCATAATGTCAACGCCCTTCTCAATTAGCACTTCGCCCCGGTACTTAGAGGTGCCCAGGCAGACCTCCAGGTAGGGCGTGTTGTACAGGGTGGCCAGGAACTTCTGCTGCTCCTGGTAGGCGGTGCCCCGGCGCTCCGGGTCCTGGATGATGTTGTAGTAGTAGGCGCGATACAACTGGCGCTCTCCGCAGAGCTTGGCTACGAAGGCGTTAAAGTCCAGGTCCGTACGGCCACAGTTCTCCTCCAAGGCATGGTATAGGTTGCTGCCATCAATGAAAGCGGCTACGCGCTGAGTCAATAATCACGACCTTTCTGCAATTTATTAAGGCTGCTCCTCAGCCTGCTGCATAGTCTTGTGGGCATGAAGCCCGGGGGCATTGTAACACACCACGGCCTTAACGCCCTCTGCCAGAATTGCGCATGGGCTTCAGGGTGTACGCGTGGAACCAACATAAGGCCGCTGGGTTGGCTATCCTAGATAGATGTTAGCGGATAAGCACCATAAGTCACATGGTTTGTCAAGTAAAAACAACTGTAGTAAAGTCTAGGATATCCTAGTGCCATCATAGAGATTGAGCATGATAACCGCGTTGAGTTCAGTTGAACGGCCACTGCGGAGCGCTGCCCCCCCTTCGCCCCGGAACGGCCCCGGGCTGAAGTGCGCGGACTTCTTTTGCGGCATCGGAGGCTTCCACCTAGCGGCAAGAAATCTTGGGCTTGAGGTGGTCTTCGCCTGCGACATCGACGAGCCGGCGCGGAAGGCCTACCACGCTAACTTCGGTCTGCGCCCTGCGGGTGATATCGTCTCCCTACGGCCTGACGACGTACCGGACCACGACCTGCTCTTTGCCGGCTTCCCCTGTCAACCCTTTTCCATCATTGGGCGACAACGGGGGTTCGCCGACCCGCGGGGAACCCTGTTCTTCCAAGTACTGCGATTTATCCAAGCTAAACGCCCCTTGGGAATCGTGTTAGAGAACGTGAAGCAGTTGAAGACCGTCGATAAAGGAAAAGTATTGCGACGCATCCTCGAGGATATATCAGATTTCGGTTATTCGGTCGATTACAAAGTCCTTAATGCACTGGATTATGGGTTGCCTCAAAAACGCGAAAGAACCATCATAGTAGCTACACGACAACCTTTCGACAGCTTTCCATGGCCAAGTCACACGACCCCGAGGAAACCGCTCGCAGACATCTTAGAGTCTGAACCAGACGCGAAACACTATGTCTCTACGGCGATCCGCCACAAACGGCATAAGGCGCACACAGCAAAATTCTCCCCCGCAATCTGGCATGAGAACAAGGGCGGCAACGTCTCAAGCCACGAGTGGTCCTGCGCGCTGCGGGCCGGGGCCTCCCACAACTACCTGCTAGTAGACGGCGAGCGGCGGTTGACACCTAGGGAGTTGCTACGGCTGCAAGGGTTCCCCGACAGTTGGGAGATAGTGTGCAATGACGCGCAGACCCGCAAGCAGGCCGGAAACGCTGTGCCTGTACCAATGGTTCAAACAGTAATTAAGAGGATGGTAAGAATCATTGAGCGAACCCAGATTGCGCGGAGGCAAGCCGCGCCGTAGTGGACCCTATCCTCTTGGCCAGATTCCTAACAAGGCATTGTTGGCAATCGGCAAGCAAATTGTTCATCGCCTAGCAATTGGAGTAGGGGACATTGAAGGGAACGATTTTGGAACCATATTTGCTGGAGCTATAGAAGGAATACATCGTGCCAGCCCATTGGGTCTCGCCGATGTTGAAACGAACGGTTGCGCATGGTCCGTTAAAACGGTTAAAGCTTCTAAACCGTTCAAACAGCGCAAAGTGAGACTTATTTCTGGACGCAATTCACCTGACTACTCGTTGGGGATAAAAGACCCCCATGCTGACATCTCCGCAACTGGACGGGCAGTTTTATCTATTTGGAATGCACGAGTGGATGAAGCTTTGGACGAATACGAAGATCTGCGCATTATTGTGTTGATTCGAAATATCGAGACTAGGGAGTTCACGCTTTTTGAGGAAGAGACGCAACGTTTTATTCCAGATAATTATGAATGGTCATACACGAAGAAAGACAACCTGCGAGGATTGGATAAGATAACAAAAAATCAGAGATTCACATGGCAATTCTCCGGAAGCCAGTTCACCATTTTCAGGGATGTTCCAGGTTCGGCGCGTAAGTTTTCTATCGGACCGGATGTTCCTACCATTGACCCTTCAATCATCTTGAATCAGATTCAGTTCCAGGAGGATTGGGTTAAGTTCCATGACTGACACCGTAACGCCTGAAGTCCGGAGTTGGACCATGGCTCAGGTCAAGTCCAAGGACACGAAACCGGAGATGAAGGTGCGCCGGCTGCTCCACGGCCTTGGCTACCGTTACCGGCTGCACAGGGCCGACCTGCCCGGGCGTCCCGACCTCGTTTTCCCCTCAAGGCGCAAGGTCGTGTTCGTCCACGGGTGCTTTTGGCACAACCACCCGGACTGCGAACGGGTGCGAATTCCCGCCGCCAACCGGGACTACTGGCTGTCTAAACTGGAGCGGAACAGTTCAAGGGACAGGCGCAACGCGGCCCTGCTGAAAGAGGGCGGTTGGGAGGCGCAAACGGTTTGGGAGTGCCAACTGGGGGACTTGCAAGCGGTCGCCGAACGCCTTGTTTCCTTCCTCGGCAGACGAAGCCGCGCCTAAGACCCCTCCCGGGACCGCCCCTCGCGTTCCAACCCCTCCCGCAACTCCGTCATCCGCCGGTCCAACTCGCGCTGCTGCCTGGAGGTAAAGAACACGTAGCCAAAGAACACGGCCCAACAGATGATGAAGGCCGCAAATAGATACGGTATGTTGCCGGCCGGCGCCGCCAAGATAATCATGCTCACCTCTAAACGCTCCTGCCGCCCATAAGCTCCTGAGAACCCTCCAGCGCCTCCAACTCCGTCTCCGTTCGCTTCATGGATACCCTCTGCCACAGCAGAACGAGAAACAGCAGGGTGAAGGATGCAAGGGAAAAGAACAGCGTGGTTCTCATGTCCGGGTGGAGGTTCCCCTCCAGGGTGGCCCCGCCAATGACCAGGCGTTGATGCTGTGTGCGCCACCAGTCGACGGCGAAGTAGACGATGGGAACATCCACGAACCCTACTATCCCCAGCACCGCGGAGTAGAGGGCGCCCTGGGAGCGGTTCACCCCGTAGGACCGGAGCATGAGATAGCCGACGTATATCAGCCACAGCACAAGGGTGGTGGTGAGCCGGGCGTCCCAAGTCCACCACACCCCCCACACCGGCTTGGCCCATATGGGGCCCGTTATCAACACCAGCGTGGTGAACAGGACCCCGAGCTCCGCGGCGGAACTGGCCAAGGCGTCCCACCGCCGCTGCCGCTTCCACAGGTACATCACGCTGCCAACGAAGACGACGAAAAAGGCGAAGAAGGCCAGCCAAGCCATGGGCACGTGGATGTACAGTATCCGCTGGACGTGGCCCAGGGTCGCTTCCGTGGGGGCCCACATGAATATGAGATACGTGTTGGCCAGCATGAGGAGCCCGGCCGCCGCCACCGCCAACTCCCGCCGCGTCAACCTGAAGTGGGGCCTTCCCCCCGGTGCGCCCGTCGACGTCGCTTGAATAGTAGTCACTCCTCCATTATGAGGCTGAAAAGCCACGGACACAGTACCAGAAAAACGGCGTCGAAAACAGCCATCAGCTGAAGCCACCGTCCCGGCCCCGCGGCGCTGACGCCGGCGCCGATGGCCCCGGTGGTCGCCTCCACGGCGCCGATTATCACCGGAGACACCACGGGAAAGAAGAGGATGGGCAGCATTATCTCCCGGGACCGGGTGTTGACGGCCACGGCGGAAAACAGGGTTCCCACGGCGGCGAATCCCAGGGTGGCTAGGAGAACGGCCCCCACGAGGGTTGGGGAGAAGGCCGAAAAGTCGAAGAGAACGGCGAACACCGGCAGCAGGGCCGCCTCAACCGCCGTCATAAAGATGAACAGGGCCAGCATCTTCCCGAAGTAGATGGAATCCCTGCTGACGGGAGTGAGGAGCAGCCCCTCAAGGCTCCCCTGGTCCTTCTCCGTCACGAAGGCGCGGCTCATGGCCAGAACGCCGGCGAATGAGAAGGCGGCCCACAACACGCCGGGGGCCAGAATATCCACCGTCTCCGGGGTTATGTTAAGGGCGAAGTTGAAGATGACCACCAGCGTCACGGCGAAAACGGCGGAGCCGATAACGACCTCGCGGCTGCGAAACTCCACCAGAAGGTCCTTCCGGGCCACCAGGAAAACCGGCCACAGCAGCCCCTTCACTCCCCTCACCGCCCTACCTCAACCCGCCGCGATACGCCTCTTCAAAGCGGCCCTCGTCCAGGCCCTCCCGCTCGGCCTTGTAGGCGATGACGCCGCCGGAAAGGACGGCCACCTCGTCGGCCCACTCCAGGCCCCGCTCCAGGTTGTGAGTGACCATGACCACGGCGCGCCGGCCGCCCGACGCTGAGGAAAACATGCCCCTCAAGCCGGCCAAGGCCTCCTGGTCCAGACCCGACGCCGGCTCATCCAGAAGGAGGACCGGCGGGTCGTGAAGGGTCGCCACGCCAAGGGCCAACCGCTTCTGCATCCCGTGGGAGAGGGCGCGGGCCCTCCGGTGACGCCGCGCCTCCAGTCCCACCCGGCGAAGGGCCTCGTCCACCCGGCGCGGGAGGTCGTTCAAGCCGCGCATACGTCCAAAAAAGGTGAGGTTCTCCCGGCAGGTCAGGTCCTGATAGAGCATGGGCTGGTGGGCCACCACGCCTATCATCCGGCGGATGGAAGACGGGTCCCGGCTGCGGTCTATTCCGCCCACCACAACCCGGCCCCGGTCCGGCCGGTACTGGGCGGCGAGGAGCCTCAACAAGGTGGTTTTGCCCGACCCGTTGGCCCCGAAGACGACCAGAACGCGGCCCCACTCCACCCGCAGGTCCAGCCCCCGCAGGACGGGAGCGACGCCAAAGGACTTGTGGAGACCCGTGGCCTCTATCGCAGGCGTTCCCGGCGCGGGACTCATGGCTAGGCTACCCCGCCGAGGCCGGTCAAGGCCACGCTTCGATGCCGGGGGACGCCACCACGCCAAGGACCCTCAGCCCCGGAGCCGCCCCGCAACCGGCCCCTTTGACGAGGTTTCGCCAAGGTGGAGGACGCCTTGGGCCCTTGTCGGTCATCGCCAACCTAGTCACGGCTTCCCGTCCTCCCGGTTTCGCGGGAAGGGAGGAGGTGGCGGCGGGCTCCAAGGCAAAAGCGGCTGCGCTCTTGGGGGAAGGGATGGATTCCCGCCTGCGCGGGAATGACGGAAAAGGGAGCGGGTATGCCGTGAAGGGCGGCGTGTATGACGGATTGACGGGTGGGCGCGACATGAAGGGGGAGTGGGGGTTGGGTGGAGGGCATTACGGATGCGCAAAGGTCTCAATGGGAGGGATGATACCCAAACCCACGGCCATTAGCAAGAAAAGCCAACCGGCCCTTTCCGTCATTCCCGCGCAGGCGGGAATCCAGGAAGGCCACGCCGCAGAACTGACCCCATAGACCGCGCCGCGTCTCTCCCCTTAACCGCCGCTGCGACAATGCAACGGCGCCGGTCCCGTTACGGCCACCCCGCGCGTTAGGGGGAGCGCCTACGGGTGACGCCGGAGTTTGGAGCGTTGGCTCTGCTGTGTAGCGTTCCTGGATTCCCGTTTTCACGGGAATGACGGATAAGAGCGGGCGGCTACGGCGGAAAGGGAGGGAGCGCCTACGGGTGACGCCGGAGTTTGGAGCGTTGGCCCTGCTGTGTAGGGTTCCTGGATTCCCGTTTTCACGGGAATGACGGAAAGGGAGGGAGTGGAAATGACGGAATTGAGAGGTGGGAATGACGAATCAGAACCAGCTCTACCCATGTAGGCCGTCCCTTTGTGGGCAGCCGCGTGCCAACCGGCGGCCCGCTATTCGGGCTTCACAAGAACCCCCAGCCGTTATATACTCCCTTCGGCGGCCAACGGGACGGGACACCCCAAAACCCACGCCGCCGGAGGGAGACGCACATGCCCATAGGCGCAGGGCTGGAGAAGCTGCAAGCATACCTGGAAGACAACAAGCCACGTCACATTGAGCGCATTCAAAAGCTGGTGCGACAGCCCAGCATCTCAACGGAAGACAACGGCGTGCGCGAGTGCGCCGACTTACTCGTCGAACTCCACAAGGAGATCGGCTGCCAGGAGGCCAGCGCCGTTGAGACCGGCGGCCTCCCCGGGCTCTGGGCCTACTACGACGCCGGCGCGCCCAAGACCATCATCGTCTACGCCAACTTCGACACCCGGCCCGTCCTTCCCCACGAAAAGTGGGAGAACCCGCCCTTTAGTGGAACCCTCACCTCGGCGGGGCCTTACAGCCGGGTTCTCATGGGACGGGGCGCCTTCTCCTACAAAGGCCCCTACGTCGCCTGGCTCAACGCCCTGGAAGCCCTTATCGCCGTGGAGGGGACCCTGCCCGTCAACGTGATGACCCTTTTGGAGGGTGACGAAATCCTGGGCAGCCCCTACTACCGCGACATGCTCGACCGCTACAGGGACCGCCTGGCCACCGCCGACGCCAGCCTGAGCCCCGGGGCCTCGCAGAACGCCGCCGGCGTCGCGGGCATGACCTTGGGATACAAGGGCATGATTTACGCCGACCTCATCGCCAACGGCGACGCCTGGGGCCGCGGCCCTCAGGGAGGCCCCCTCCACGGCATGACCAAGTCCGTGGTCGACAGCCCCGTTTGGCGTCTGGTCCACGCCCTATCCACCCTCACCGAACCCGACGGCAACACCGTGGCCGTCAAGGGCTTCTACGACGAAGTCATGCCCCCCACCGAGGAGGAGCGGCAAGCCGTTCTCAGCGGCGCGCCCTGGAACAAGGCCCTCCCCGGCGTCGCCGGCGCCAAGGTCCCCGCCGGAGACCTCAGCGACGAGCAGACCATCCTAAACTTCTACTACGCCCCGAGCCTCAACATCAACGGCATACGCGGGGGATTCACAGGCCCCGGCACCCTGCCCTTCAGCCTGCCCCACGAGGCCTCCGCCCGGTTCGACATACGGGTGCCCCGGGGCTACAGGGCACAGACCGCCGTTAGGCTCATAAGGGAGCACCTGGACGCGGCGGGATACCAGGACCTGGAGTTCAAGGTCATGGGCGCCTACGACCCGTCCAACGCCGACCCCCAATCGGAACTGGTCCAGTCCATAGCCCGCGCCTTCGAACGCATGGAGGTTCCCCTATCCATGGCGCCATGCAGCGGCGGCGGCGGCCCCTGGTCCCTGTTCCCCACGGAGTTGGGCATCCCCATGATTCGCAGCGTGGGCGTCGGGACGGGCAGCGCCGGGACCAACGAGTACATCGTCATTGACGGCACGGAACAGGTCGGCGGCATCGTCGAGTGTTCCCTGTCCCACATCCACATGCTCAAGTCTTACGCAGAAGGGAGTTAACCATGAACCGCAGAGACCTGATAGGGTTGATTAACCGGGAGTTGTCCGGAGAGCGGGCCAAGGAGTCCGCCACCCACATGACCAGCTTCTACCGCTCCCCCGGGGCCTCGGGATACCACCGCGCCACCGACTTCGTAGCCGACCTCTTCCGCGAGAACGGCATGGACGAGGTGTGGGTGGAGCGCTACCCCCTAGACGGCGAGACCAAGTTCGTTAGCCCGGCCACCCTTAAGGCCTGGGAACAGGCCACCAAGCTGCGCGGCGGCTTCTGGAGCGGCGGGATGCCCATGCCCCTGGCCTGGGAGCCCATCAGCGCCGAGCTCAGGATAGGCTCCCCCCAGGGCAAGCTCATGGTCTCCTACGAGGAATCCCCCTCCTGCCTCCCCTGGTGGACGCCCTCCACCATTCAGAGCGGCGTCACCCTCGACCTGGTGGACGTGGGCACCGGCGAACGCCCGGAGGACTACCAGAAGCAGGACGTGCGCGGCAAGGCCGTCCTCATACGAAGCACCGACCGGGCCAGCGGATGGGGCCACGCGGCCAACCTGGCCATGGAACACGGGGCCGCCGGCATCGTCACCGACTATCTGCTGTACCAGACGGCCCCCTTCCGCACCCGGGAGACCCTCACCGACCCCGTAATGCTCCTGCGGATGCCCTCCATTCACAACACCGCCTGGGCCATCGTGGTCAACTACCACGCCGCCGAGGAGCTGGCCGCCAAGGCCGCCAACGGCGGAGTCAAGGTCTGGGCCGACATCCACGCCAAGACCTTCCGGGGCGAGGGCCAAAACCTACTGGCCGACATCCGCGGCACCGACAAGGCCGACGAGTACGTACAGTTCGTCTGCCACGCCACCGCGGGCACCAAGCCCGGCGCCAACTGCGCCTCCGGCCCCGCCCTCCTCGCCGAGATGGGCCGCACCATAAGCTCTCTCATAGCCAGCGGCCAAGTGCCCAGGCCCCGCCGCAGCATCCGCTTCCTGGTCAACGTGGAGGGACAGGGCACCAAGTTCTACTTCCACAACCACGGCCCCGAACTCCGAAAGACCATGGTCGTCATCGCCCTCGACAGCGTGGGACACGACCAGCGCAAGTGCAAGTCCGCCCTCCTCTACTACCACTCCCCGGACTCCGTGCCCACCTTCATCAACGACTTCTACGTGAACCTGATGGAGCAGACCCCCAAGGAGACCCGGTGGGTCTTCCACAACGCCGACACCATCCCCTTCGTCAACTTCATCGACCACCCCTACACGCCCTGGAGCGACAACAAGTACTACCCCGCTTTCGGCATCCCCTCCCCCCTCCTCATGTCCTGGCCCGACCTCTACTTCCACACCGACCACCTGACGGCGGACAACCTGGACCCCATGGTCTTCAAGCGGGGGGGAACCACCACGGCCCTAGCCGCCCTCCTCCTGGCCAACGCGGGGGCGTCCGACGCCCAGGACATCATGCGGCAGGTGGGAACCCGCAGCCAGTTCAGGCTCTCCCGCATCGCCATGGAGGGCAAAGGCTCTCCCGACGAGGGCAGAATCCACCGGCGCCTTTCCCACATCGCCCGCCGCGACCAGGAGGCCGTGGCCTCCGCGATGGTTCTCGTCAACGAGGAAGAGGCCCAACAGCATCCGGAGTTGGAGTCCACCAAGGACGCCGTTCAGAAGGAGATCCAGGCCCGCCTGGAGGAGGTCACCGGTTGGCTTGAGAACGGCCCCTCGGAGCCGGAGTCATTCCCCGCCGGAGAGGTTGTCCCCCGCCGCCTGGTGGAACGGGACGCCCCGGGGCTGGTGGGAACGGACTACTGGGACCTGTACGACATGGCCGAGGAGATGGAGGCCCGCGACCCCAAGATGCGGTACGACTCGCTGCGCATCATCGGCGACGAGATTTGGAACTTCGCCGACGGACGCCGCACCGTGAACCAGATTGCCGAGGCCATCGGCGCCGAGTTCGACTTCGACCTGGAGCCTCGCCACGTCCTGAAGCTCTTTCAGGGGCTGGCCGGCGGGAAGTACGTTAGCCTCGACAGCCCTGCCTAGACACTGAAAAGCCCACGTCTCCCCTCCCCTGACGGGAGAGGGGGGACGTGAAGGCCGCCGGAGCGCCGCGCGGGTAGCGCCAGCCCCATCGCATATCCGTCATTCCCGCGCAGGCGGGAATCCATCCCCTGGTGGAGGGGCGGTGGGCCGTTGCCGTGAGGCATACCGGCTACCGCCAACCCGGTATCAGGGCCGTTATTCCCGCGCCATCTTTCCGTCATTCCCGCGCGCCCTCTTTCCGTCATTCCCGCGCAGGCGGGAATCCATCCCCCCTCATACCAAAACCGGCGCCCTCACCCCATCATTGCCTCCCACTCCCGTCATTCCCGCGCCTCTTCCCGTCATTCCCGCGCAGGCGGGAATCCAGGAAGGTCACGCCGCAGAACTGACCCCATAGACCGCGCCGCGCCTCTCCCCTTACCGCCGCTGCGACAATGCAACGGCGCCGGTAAGAGCTGATCCCGTTACGGCCACCCCCGCGTTAGGGAAGCGCCTACGGGTGACGCCGGAGTTTGGGACGTTGGCTCTGCTGTGCAGAGTTCCTGGATTCCCGTTTTCACGGGAATGACGGATAAGAGGGCGGGAAGCCGAAGCTCCAGATGCAGAACCAGCACTCTTCAAAACTAAGTGGGCGCACGCGCCCTTCCCGCCTGTGCGGGAATGACGAGAGGGGGGGCGGGAATGACGGAGAGGGAGGTGAAAACCGGCGCCCCGCCAACTTGACAGCGTCGAGGCGCAAAACTATCTTGGTCGCACAAGACCCCGAACGACATTGCCGGAAGGGACGATAGCGGTGTTCACAAAAAAAGAGATAGACGCCCTCTTCTCCGAACTGTACGACAACTGGCGGCAATCGCCGGACTGGGAGTTGCTGAACCGCCACGCCCACCTGGGCATCGCCTGCGTGGACAGTGGGCGCGCCCTCAACGAGGACGAGATAGACCCGCGGGTGGTGGAGCTAATCAAGAGGCTTCAGCCCAGAGACTAACGGCTTCGAGTCACCGGGCGCGGAAACCCTCCAGGTCCGAGGGCCGCCGCCCCGACAGGGCAAAGCGGGCCAGCCGCTCCCCTATCACCGGCCCAAACTTGAAGGCGCGGCCGCTCATCCCGCACCCGTACACAACCCTCGCCTCCTCATCCCAGGCGTCCAGAATGAACCGCCCGTCCTCCGACCGGTCGTAGAAGCACACGTGGGTACGGTCCACGCTGGCGTCCTTCAGGGCTGGAACAAACCGGCTCACCTTAGACACCACCCGGCCAACGTAACCCTCCTCAGCCTCCCTACGCTCGTCGGGATGGTCGATGGCGCGGCCGGGGTTGTCGTCGGCCACCTTGATAACGCCGTCGTGGATTGGGAAGCCGTAGCAGTCGGAGCTTAGTGATATGAACACCGGCATACGGCCCACGGACAACTCAGGGGCCTCCACGGGGGCCTTTAGGTAGACCAACGGCTGCTCCGTCAGGGCCAGGGTTCCGGCCAGCGCCGGGAGGATGTCTCCCACCCACCCGTTGGCCGCTATCACCGACGAGTCAAACCGCGCCTCGCCGCCGCCGTCCGTGTGCAGAACGCACCCGTCCCCCACGGCCTCCACCCTCGTCACCCTGGTATTGGGGTGATACTCAACCCCCGCTCCTATGCCCAGGCGCAGCAGGGCCGAAACCGCCTTGGACGCCTCCACGAACCCCGCGCCCGGGTCCACCACCGCCTGCTCGATGGCCGGGCCGTGAAACTGGGGATATACCCGCGCCAGGGCCGGTGCGCTCAGGCGACGGTAGGGCGCGTTGTGCTCATCCATAACTCGCAGGGAGTCCTCCAGCCAACCCTCCGCGCTGTCGTAAGGCCAGACGTGACGACCCCTGACGGAGGCCCCGTCCCGCCGCTCCACCAGAAACAGGACGCCGACGGGATGCAGCGCGGCGCTGCCCCACAGCCGCCCCACCCTGTCCCACAGGGCGTGGGACTCCCTCGCCCAGGCCGTCAGGACGGGGTCCGGCCCGTTGAGATACCGGAAGACGCGAGTCGCGTCGTAGGAAGCGGCCCCGGAGTGGCCCGCCTCCGCCGCCTCATAGAGCGACACCTTCACCCGCCCGCCGCCCAGGACCGCCGCGGCGTAAGCCGCCGACACGCCGACTATCCCGCCGCCGACAACGGCCACGGACCGCCGTTCAAGACGCCCAAGGGGTCTGTCAAGCCCCGTCGAGTAGCCGCCTCGTTCCATCGCTCCTCCCAACGCCAACCGCTCAAACATGGCGGCTAGACTAGCATCGCCAGCCACGGCGGGGCAAGGGCCGAGCGGTTCCTCAAGCCTCCCTGCTCATTGACCCTAACCGCCGCCCGCGCTACTATGAGCCCATACTCCAGCACAGCAAGGAGGAGGGATGAATGGCGGAAAATACGAGCAAGGTAGTCTATCGCGCCCTGAGCTTGGGAGCCGGTGTCCAGAGCTCGGTTTTGGCCCTTCTGCTCGCACGGTCCGACCCGCGTTTAACAGAACTCGGTTACCTCAAACCGGACACCGCCATATTCGCCGATACAGGATGGGAACCTGACTATGTCTATCAACATCTTGATTGGCTAGAGAAGCAGCTAAACTACCCGCTAATCCGGGTATCCAGCGGTGATATCAGAAAGAATCTGAGGCAAGGCCGCACGTCGACAGGCCACCGGTTCGTTGATGTTCCTCTATTCCTAGTCAACGAATCCGGCAAGAAGGGCATGCTGCGTAGGCAGTGCACAACTCACTACAAAATTGTCCCCATCCACCGGCGGGTTAGGGAACTTGCGGGCGGACGGCGCGGACGCCCTTTCCCCAAGGATGAACACGCCGAGATGTGGCTTGGCATATCAACGGATGAAGCGGGCCGGATGAAGCCCAGTAGGGAACCGTGGGTGGAACATCAATGGCCGCTGGTGGATATTGGAATGACCCGGCGTGAATGCGCCGAATGGTTTGCCTACAACTACCCGGGGCGCGTCCTCCCTCGCTCAGCCTGCGTAATATGCCCCTACCGGTCTGACGATCACTGGTTAGAACTGAAAAGGTCTGAACCGGACAGTTACGACGAGGCTGTTAAATTCGACCGGTGGCTTAGAAAAAGCAGGACCAATCCGGTAAGAGCGTTGCTGAACGGAAGGCCCTATCTCCACCGTGAGCGCCGTCCTCTGGCCACTGTTATCGCCGAGCGGGAAGCAGGTACGCCAAGTTCAGTCGACTATTTCAATGAAGAGTGTGAAGGTCTCTGTGGCGTCTGATTCTAACGATGGAGCGGTCAGCCCTAAATACTCGCTGCACCCCTACCAGAGGCAGGTCCTGCGGGACATATTGCGCGCCTTGAATTCTAACGCCAATGATCGCCGCGCCGTAGCGCATCTGCCTACCGGGGCCGGCAAAACACGGGTTGCGGTTCATGCGGCCTGCCATCTCCTCAACGAAAGCGACGCGGATGGCTCCCTTGTTATCTGGCTTGCGGCTGCGGAGGAACTATGCGAACAGGCCGCAGAGCAACTGTCTATTGGCTGGAAGCATCTGGGCCTACGTGGAGCCCACGTCCACAGATACTGGGGCGCCCAACCCCTTGACTTGCGGGACCTCCCATCGGGATTCTTAGTCACCGGTCTTGCCAAACTGCGCTCCGCCGCATTGCAAGACCATACCCTGCTTGCCCATCTTGCAGGCCGCGCCGCGGCGGTTATATTTGATGAAGCGCACCAAGCCGTTGCCGAGACTTACCTATTCGTAACCGAGCAGCTATGCAGCGCCCGGCCGCCTCTCCTGGGTCTTACGGCCACCCCTGGACGCACGGCAAACCTGACCGACGCCGACCATCGCCTTGCGAAGATGTTCAACCACTGCAAAGTCTCCATAGACCCGCGCGGGCATGATAGCCCCGTCACCTACCTGATACAAAACCGTTTTCTGGCAGAACCGCGATTTCGGCCCATCACCTTTGAATCCAAAGCTCCAATCACACATACTCAACCCGGAGTGGACTACGGCGCCGATGCCTTAGCCAGCATGGGCCGCAATCTCAGGCGCACCCGTGAGATAGTTGAACTTGCCAGGAACGCGGCCAAGCGCCATTTCCGCACCATCGTATTTTGCCCCTCTGTGGAGTGCGCCGTGGAATGCGCCAAGCTCCTTAAAGCGGTGGGAGTCGCCAGCGCGGCCATTACGGCCAACACCCCCTCTGAGGAACGCCGCGCCATCGTGGCCGCTTTCAAAGATGACCGAGGGGGACATATGGCCCTCTTCAACTATGGAGTTCTCACCACCGGCTTTGACGCGCCCCGCACCCGTTGCGTCATTATAGCCCGCCCTACCACCTCATTAGTGCTATACTCCCAAATGGCCGGCCGGGCCATGCGCGGCCCCAGAGCGGGGGGAAACCGACATGCTGATATCTTCACCGTTGTTGATACCAACCTGCCGGGGTTTGGATCCGTGACGGATGCCTTTACAAACTGGGAGGAACTATGGTCGAACAACCAGACGTAGACCGGCGCCTATTCCCCGGCAGCCTTACCATACGCGCCCTTAGGGACAGCAGATATCACAACACCGCTTACGCCATTGCGGAACTCATTGACAACTCCATTGAGGCATCCGCTGCGTTGATAGAGCTTTTGTGTATGGAAGAGGCCAAAAAGCAGCAATTCCGGATACGCCGGGAAGTGACTCAAATAGCAGTCTTGGACAACGGCACAGGAATGGACAGAAAGACCCTTCTTGAAGCCCTCAAGTTTGGTGGAGGAACACGCCACAATTCCAAAAGGGGCATCGGCAAGTACGGCATGGGCCTCCCCACTTCATCTATGTCCCAGTGCAAAAGGGTGGATGTGTGGACTTGGCAGGAAGGGCTGGATTCCCTACTGCACTCCAGCATAGACGCTGAAGACATTGAAGGAGGAAACCACCTTGTTCCCTTTCCTGATAGAGACACGCCCATACCTGAGGCGTGGAGGCGCGCTGGCAGCGATGAAATCTATCAGAATCGCTCAGGCGCCCTCGTCGTGTGGAGCAAACTAGACAAAGTTCAGTGGAAAACCGCTCAATCCCTAATTAACAACACGTCCCGCGAAGTTGGACGTATTCATCGGCACTACATCGATGCCGATATACACACTATCAAAGCAGCCTCCTTCCAAAAGAACCAACCATATAACCTAGAGAACCGTACGCAATTTGTGGCGAACGACCCTCTTTATCTGATGAAACCCTCGTCCGTGCCGGAGGAGCCTTGGAACAATGAGCCGATGTTCACGCAATGGGGAGACACCAAGTACTACAAAACCACGGTGGACGGGCGGGAATCAACCATAGAAGTGAAGTATTCCATCGTGAAGCCCGAAGCCCTGAAGACTGACGCGATAAGACGTTTGCCGGGTAACACCCCTCGCGGTCAGCACGCCAGACATAACATTGGCGTCTCAGTCGTTCGAGAGGATAGGGAAATTGTTTTAGAAGAGGCTTTCCGAAGGGAGGGCGGCAGCGCTGAAAATCCACAGAATCGCTGGTGGGGCTGCGAGGTGCACTTCGGACGCGATTGCGATGAGCTGTTTGGCGTGGACCATAACAAGCAGATGGCCGTGAAGTTCACCCAGGCTGCGAAAACCCTTGCCCGTGACGATCGTAGCAGGCAGCTGATCCTGGATGAGATGGGTCTTGACGATGACAAAATTCACGAAATTGTCGGAGATATCCGAGACGAGACGCGCGCCATGATGCGTGAAATCGGGCAGATGTTTGCGAGGCGGCGTGGGGCTGACCCATCTGACGGCTCGAAAAGGCGAAAGAATCCCGAAACCAAGGCGGTGGAGACTCAAACGGAGGCTGACCGAGACGCCGTAGCCTCCGGCAAAGAGAATCCTACCAAGACTGACGAAGCTCGCGCTCAGATTCCGCCCCAAGAACGTCAGGAGGGCCTTAAAAAACAGTTCATTGAAACCGGTCATACCGAAGAGAGAGCCAAACAACTGGCTAAACTATTAGTGGAGCAAGGCATCTCATACCAATTCAATCCGGCTCAACTTGATGGATACTTGATCTTTAACGTGCGCTCAAACCAGGGAGTTCTACACATCAATCTCAACACTGACCACCCCATCTACGACCTGCTAAAACACATTGAAGACAGCCTCCCCGAGAATAGCGATGAGAATGACCCTGCCTTCCAGTCCAGCGTTGCCATCAGATTACTGCTCTCGTCGTGGGCTCGGATGGAGGACCAGACTGAACTATCGGCAGAGCGGAGGCAAATACAGGACATCGCCAACAATTGGGGACGCCAAGTGGATAAGGTTTTTCGGCAACTGCGCGATAGGGATGGCTAGAGGTGACAGAGCGGCCCGGGGACACGTTGAGCCGTTTATGCCGTGGCGCGCGACGCCTAGTCGTCGCGGCTCCGTACATCAAAGCCGATGCCCTCAAAAGGGTTTTATCTGAAGTCAGCCCGGCGGCAACCCTCATCTGTGTCACCAGATGGAATCCGCAGGATATCGTCGCGGGCGCCTCCGACACCCAATGCCGCGACATCGTCAAAGAATTCGGTGGTTCCTTTAGACTGCATCCGACCCTACACGCCAAGTATTATCAGATTGATGACACAGTCCTAATTGGGTCGGCCAACCTAACGGCTCCAGCCCTGGGATGGTCGTCCCAGCCAAACCTGGAAATTCTGTGTCGTCCCAGCAATGACTTTGACGCCTGCGCCTTTCGGGAAAAGCTGCTGAGGGAATCGAGGGAGATTAGCGACTATGAATTTCTGCGCTGGCAAGCGATAGTCCGGATAAGCGCCGAAAACGACAACCCCACCGCCAATGTCCAGCCTCAGCTTGACGCGTGGAGGCCGGCGACTCGCGACCCTAGACATCTGATGCTCTCCTACCAGGGCAAAGAGGAGGAGATAGCCTCATCCGACGAACAGGGCGCGGCGCGGCGAGATATCCAAGCGCTTCAAATTCCTCCGGGTCTGACCGGAGAGCAAGTCCACTCGTGGATATCGGCCTGCCTTCTAGCCGCTCCCTTCACCAACACGGTGATGCGACTGCACGGCACAGATGACGCCTCCAGCCTTCTCGCCGGCGTCTATAGCCTTGGTATAGGCGAGGCTCGCAGAGACATGGAAACCGTCCTCAACTGGCTGGCCTACCTCTCCCCGGACATCCTGAAAGCGACCCCTTGAGCAGATAGCAAACGAGGCAAGGGTTCCCCCCAAGCTCCCTGCTCATTGACCCTAACCGCCGCCCGCGCTACTATGAACCCATACTCCAGCACAGCAAGGAGGAACCCGGCAATGAACGCAACCAACGGCCCAGCCACCGGCTCCGTGATGACCGTCAACGGCCCCATAGACCCCGCGGCGGTGGGGACCTGCATCATGCACGAACACCTATTCATCGACTTCTGGCGCGACAAGGAACCGGGCTACAACGCCCCCGCCACCGAGGTGGCCCACTGGAACGACAAGCTCACCCTGGAAAACCTCCACCTGGCCCGCAGCCACAAGCCCATAAAGGACAACTACCTCCTAACCGACGAGGCCGTCACCATCAAAGACGTCACCTACTTCCGCAACCTGGGCGGCGACACCATTGTTGACGTGACCAACATCGGCCTGGGGAGAGACCCGCTAGCCCTCCAACGCGTCTCCAACGCCACCGGCCTGAACATCGTGATGGGGTCCGGGTGGTACCAGCGCTTCTACCATCCCAAGGACATGGACCAGCGCACCATAGAAGACCTCTCCGAGGAGATAATACGGGACGTTAACGTGGGCGTGGGCAATACCGGGGTCCGCTCCGGCATCATCGGCGAGGTGGGCGTCAACGGGCACCCCCTGACCCCCAACGAGGAGAAGAGCATCCGCGCCTCGGCGAGGGCCAGCAGGGCCACCGGCGCGGCAATATCCTTCCACAACGGCGGCTCCGGGCGGGAGAAGCTGGCCGTGGCCGCCATGCTTGCGGATGAGGGAGCAGACCTCACCCGCGTCATATACGGCCACAGCAACTCCTACGCCGGCGAGGTCCCTCTGTTGCTGGAACTCCTGGAACTGGGCGTCTACGTGCAGTTCGACACCCTGGGACGGGTATCGGCCCCCGTGGCCCGGCGACCTATAACCCTGGCCCCGCCCCGGCCCACCGACCCGCAGGTGGCCTCCGACGCCCTCGTCGCCGAGGCCATCCCCCAACTCCTTCAGGCCGGATACGAGGACCGCATCCTGCTGTCCCAAGACGTGTGCATGAAGATGCACCTCAAGGCCTACGGCGGCACCGGGTACTCCTTCGTGCTGGAAAAGTTCCTGCCCTACCTGCGGATACTGGGCGTGACCGAGGGGCAGATACACAAGATGATGGTGGAGAACCCCCGGCGCGCCCTCACCATCGCCGAGCCGACGTAGCCGGAACCGGGGGCGGCGGCGGAGACTGCTTTAGGCCCCGGAGCGCGCCCGCGCCTTTAGGGGGGACAGGATGCCCTGCACACCAAGGGCGATCCCGCCCCTACACAAAATCGGTTTCAGTAATGGGGGGTTCCGTCATTAACGCGCGTTCGAACTCCTCGGAGCGCGACCAGCGTACGACCTTCGAAAATTGCGTAACCATCCCAAAATGCTCTTCCCGCCAAACGTCCGAAAAATCATCGAACAAAGATATGAAGCTCAGGTTGGGAACCTTTTTCCTCAAATAGTTGAGATCGGCACACCCCGCAAGAACGTGTTCTGAAATGCGGCGGGCGTCTCCTTGGGAACCAGCGCTAAGCAAAAAAATTAAGGATGTTCGGTCGTCGATTCGTGTTTCAAAATCTATCGTCCAATTTCGAGTAGACTGGCCCTGTTTCTTCACTTGCCGTTCAAAGCGAATCTGCTTTTCTCGCAGCCACTCATCCACCTCATCCGCTGTCGTCTGAAGAGATTGGCTCCGCATGGTGAACCACAGATCCGAAACTCTTATGACTGCTTGAGCAACGCGCAGAACCGCTTCCCCCAACTGGTCCCTCCTTACCAAACGAAGGACCAGTTGGTCTTGACTTAGCTCTATACGAAGTGTCGCGCATACGTCTTTGACCAGCATTTCCTGTTTGGACGAACGTCGACGACTAACCGATTGTAGCCCAAGCCACCCAAGCGCATCCCCGAAGTCAGTAACCGTGTAGCGGTTGGCCTGCTCCAACACAAACACATCCACAACGCCACCGTCGGGGTATAGCAGCGGGGTGCGCACCCGCACACCCTCTTTTGGAGCAGGCGAGCACACAAATAACGGGGGCAGTGAATTACCAATGAAGACGCAAAATTCATTAACGTTCATAATGACATTCCCCTCTGAATATCCGGGTCCCTAATTGTACCCGAGTGCCTCAGATTTGCCTCCTTACAGAACTGGTTCCAGACTGCCGCCGGCTGGTCCCATGTCTCGGTAATTTCCGTAGGCACATAGGCCCATTTATCCTTGCTACCCGGCGTCCAGTAGTTCTTGTGCTTCTCTCCAACAGATTCACCATCGGGATTGTAATGATCCGCCCCTAAATCAAGCCCATAGATTCTGCCTACGCCTCTATGGATGATGGCATAGGACAATTTGCCGGAAAGAGGACTGAACCAACCGTTTATGAATATGGGATATTTCTCATCAGAATCAACGTTTGCTCTAAACCGCGCCGTTGAATTCGAAGCGCTTTCCCATACGATATCTTCTAAGATAACCTTAGTATTGTCTCTAATAATAGCGTAGTATTCCGCCTTACTCAGGACCATTGCGTTCGCTCTTCTACTTTAATCTCTCCCGACGCCAACTTTGTCAACAGTGTATCACGAAGAGAGTCCAGCGAACGAGATTCCCTAAGATTGACTAGGAGCGGCTCAGGAATTGAATATCAGGCAGTGGCGCCAATCTGCAAAGATATTGGTAAGCCCCCCCGGCGCGCCTCCGTCCGCATTGACACCCCAAGCGGGGGATGGTAGATTTTGGGCATACAGCCCCCACTTCACATCACCCACAAGGAGGCGGGAACGTGGCAGAAAAAGAGATAGCCCTTATGGCCCACCTCATGCGCAGGGCGGGGTTCGGGGCGACTAGGGACGAGTTGGAGCGGCTGGCAGCCAAGGGATACGAGGCCGTCGTTGAAGACCTCCTCCACCCCGACTCCCAACCGCCTTGGGACGAGGACTTGGCCCGCCGCCACCACATTGGCGCGCGCTACGGCAACGGCCTCCCGGAGACCCAGGGCTGGTGGCTTCAGCGGATGATATCCACCCACCGGCCCTTGGAAGAGAAGATGACCCTCTTTTGGCACTCCATCCTCTGCACCGGCAACGCCAAGGTCGACCACCCCCAAACGGTGCAGAAGCAGATAGAGATGCTCAGGCGTCACTGCCTTGGCAACTACCGCGAACTCCTGGCGGACCTGGCCCGGGACCCGGCGATGATCATCTACCTGGACAACCGGGACAACCACAACGGGGCCATCAACGAGAACTGGGGCCGTGAGTTGCTGGAACTCTTCTCCATGGGCGTCGGCAACTACACCGAAAGGGACGTGAAGGAAGCCTCCCGGGCCTTCACCGGCTGGACTCACAAGCCCTTCCCGCCCCTCTACCCCTTCCAGCGCTACTTCTTGGAGTTCGAATACAAGGCCGATGACCACGACGACGGCGAAAAGGTGTTCCTGGGTCAACGGGGCAACTTCAACGGCGACGACATCATCAACATAGTGGTGAGGCAGCCGGCCACCGCCCGGTTCATCGCGCGGCACCTGTACAACTTCTTCGTGGCCGACGAGGCCCAGGTCCCGGCGTGGCCCCACACCCCGCCCAGAGACGGCGCCGCCATAAACATCCTGGCCGACGCCTACCTACAGTCCAACTACGACATGCGCTCCGTCATGCGAACGCTGCTAAACTCCGACTTCTTCAAGGACGAGGCCGTGTGGTACGCCAAGGTCAAGAGTCCGGTGGAAGTGGTCGTCGGCGCCCTGCGGCTAGTCGGCGACTACATCACGCCCAAGCCGGGCATCGACGACCTGGTGGTCCAGGCCGGCTACATGGGGCAGATGATAATGAACCCGCCCAGCGTTGAGGGCTGGCACTATGGCAAGGAGTGGATTAACAGCGGCTCCCTATCCAACCGGGTCAACTTCGTCGCCAACCGGGTGGGCGACACCACCCTCCCCGGGGTTCGCTCCATCATTGAACGGCTGGAGACCCGGCCCGGCCCCATGACCCCCGGCGACTTCGTGGACGGCTGCCTGGACCTCATGGGACCCCTCACCGTGGCCCCCGAAGCAAGAACCGCCCTAATCGCCCACGTGGAGCAGGGCGGAGACCTCCTTAGAGACACCGAGGAGCAGCGCGGCGACTTCGCCCGCAGGGTGGGCCGCGTCCTCCAACTCATCGCGGCAACCAGGGAGTATCAGTTCGCCTAACACCCTTTAGGAGGAAAGCAATGGCCAATTCCACAAAAGACCCCGTGCTGGTGGTGGTGCAGCTTACCGGCGGCAACGACTACCTGAACACCGTAATACCCTACAACAACGGCCTGTACCAGGACTACCGGCCCAACATCGGCATCCCCCAAGACACCGTGATTCCCATCGACGACGACCTGGGCTTCAACCCCAACCTGGCGCCTCTGAAGGAGCGGTTTTGGGACGCGGGCAAGATGGCCGTCATTCACGGCGTGGGCTTCGAAGGCTGCAACCGCTCCCACTTCCGCTCCATGGACGTCTGGCACACCGCGGAGCCCGACCGCATGGGAACCGAGGGCTGGCTGGGCCGCGCCACCCGCGAGCTTGACCCCAAGGGGGAGAACGTGCTCACCGCCATCAGCTTCGGCCCCGGTCTTCCCAGGGCGTTGGCCCTGCCGGGCGTCCCCGTGGCCTCGGTCATGGAGCTTGAGCGGTACGGCGTGATGACGGGCATATCCCCCCAGGCAGAGCGGGACCAGGCCCTTGACGTCTTCGCCCGCATGTACGGCCCCACCATTGGCTCCGGATACGTTATGGACTACCTGAGCCAAACGGGTTCGGACATCCTGAAAGGCGCCGACATCCTCAAGACCGCCCCCGCCGGCTACTCATCCACCGTGGAATACGCCAACACGCCCATAGCCCAAAGCCTGAAGGGCGTGGCCCAGGTGCACTTGGCCAACCTGGGCGCCAGGGTGCTGTACGCCGAGTACGGCAACTTCGACACCCACGCCAACGAGTTGGCCTCCCACGAACCCCTGTGGCAAAACCTCTCCGCGGCCCTGGTCGACTTCTACGACGACCTACGCGAGCACGACGCCAGCGACAACGTGGCGATACTGCTCTTCACCGAGTTCGGACGCCGCGCGAGGGACAACGGCACCGGCACCGACCACGGCACCGGCGGCGGGGCCTTCCTCATCGGCGACCCGGTCAAGGGCGGCTTCTACAGCGAGTACCCCTCCATCGATGAGGCGAAGCTCTTGGACGGAGACCTCCACTTCAACTACGACTTCCGCGGCCTCTACGCCACCGTGTTGGAGCGTTGGATGGGCCTGGACGCCAAGCCCTGCATCGGCGGGACCTTCGAACAGTTGGATTTCCTGTAGGCCCCCACGCGAGGCCATAACTACTCATAACTAATCGAGGTTGGGAAAGGGATGACAACTAAAGCTGAAGCCACCCGCGCCTACGAATATCAACTGACCATTGGACGCAGTTCCGTCACCGGCGAGTCCTTCCGCACCCCCATTGACATAGCCCTGGGAATGGACGACGACATCTACGTCCTGAACCGCACCACCGAGCGGCAGGTCCTGGGGCACCGCGTGTGCCGCCTGAACATCCGCGAGGAGTTTCTGGGGGACTTCGGGCAGCGCGGGGAGGAGGACGGCCAGTTCATCTGGGCCCTCTCCGTGGCCGCTCATCCCGATGGCCGGGTCTTCGTGTGCGACGAGTGGCTCAACCGCGTCACCATCTTCAGCCGGGAGGGCGCCTACCTGGGCAAGTGGGGCGAGAAGGGCAGCGGCGACGGCCAGCTTAACGGCCCCGCCGGGCTGGTCTTTGAGGCTGATGGTAACCTGCTGGTGGCCGACGGCGAGAATCACCGCATCCAGAGGTTCACCCCCGACGGCCGGTTCCTGGCGGCCTGGGGAGGCTTTGGCGACGGAGACGGCCAACTCAACTACCCCTGGGGCGTCACCGTAGACGGCGAGGGCAGCGTTTACGTGGCCGACTGGCGCAACGACCGCATCCAAAAGTTCTCACCCGACGGCAGGTTCCTTCTCAAGTTCGGCTCTTCCGGAACGGGCAACGGCGAGTTCTACCGACCCACCGGGGTGGCCGTGGACAGCGACGGCGACATCTACGTTACCGACTGGGGCAACGACCGGGTCCAGGTCTTCGACAGGACGGGCGCCTTCATCACCCTGTGGACGGGCGACGCCGGACTCTCCACCTGGGGCAAGCTCCAACTGGGCGGGAACACCGCCTTCTGGGAGCAGCGGGCCAGCGTGCCCGACATGGCGGAAAAGGAGAAGCGGTTCCGCGAACCCGTAGCCGTTGAGGTAGACAGCGAGAACCGTATCTACGTGCTCGACGGCCGCCGCGACCGCATACAGATCTACAAGAAGGTCTCCTAAGCCCATACCCGCGCGCCGGTATGATATTCTATAGTGGCCCCAGGTAAAGAGAGGTCACCGCTATGGAAAGTATTACGCTTAAAAACTACAGGTGCTTCCGCGAGGAGCAGACCGTCCCCATGGCCCCCCTGACCCTTCTCGTTGGCGAAAACAGCACAGGCAAAACGTCCTTCCTAGCCATGGTCCGAGCCCTAATGGAGTTAGCCTATGAATTTCGTACCCCTGACTTTAAGGAGTACCCGTACGACCTGGGTAGCTTTGACGAGATAGCTCACCACCGGGGAGCTCGAGGAAGTCGGGCGGATACCTTCGAAGCAGGATTTAGCGCTAGGTCAACGCTAAATAGGAACCTTGACTATAATTTTGAGTTCGCCTTGGGTAAAGGTGGAACAGCGCCCGTTCCTATAAAACGTCGCATTGCCCGTGGGGAAACCAGTATCAGCGCATCCTTTGCGAGCGGCGAACCCTATGTGGTCCAAGTTGGGACCGGCAGAGGAACGTGGAAAATGAAGAACCCTGAGGAACTCGATTCCCCGTTTCTCTTTGGTGAAGGCCGTGTGATAGATCCATGGTTTTTTCTTTTGATGGGCTATTCCGATAGCTACGAAGAAGCGCTTGACAATTTTCAACCATTGCCCGGTTCTCCCGATATTAGTTCACAAGACTTTAAACAGCTTCGGCGTCTGACTATACCACAAGTGGGGATTTCCCAGCGGCGACCATTTGCAAGCGCCCCGGTCCGCTCCAAGCCACACCGCACCTACGACCCAGCCCGTCCCACGCGGGACCCCGAAGGTGATTATGTCCCCATGTATCTCGCAGACATATTTTCCAGAGACAAGGATGCTTGGAAAGTCCTTAGAGGGCGGCTTGAACACTTTGGCAAGGCCTCAGGCCTCTTCGATGAGATAGTCATAAGGAAGCTGGGGGAAAAGGGAAGTGACCCATTTCAGGTGCAGATCCGGAAGTCCGGGGGCAAGCGAAAGGGGCCATGGCGCAACCTGATTGACGTGGGATACGGCGTGAGCCAGGCCCTGCCTGTGATTACTGAGCTTTTGCGCCCGGACGCGCTGAACACCTTCCTAATCCAGCAGCCGGAGGTCCACCTTCACCCCAGCGCCCAGGCCGCTCTCGGGAGCCTGTTCTGCCAGGTCGCCTCTTCAAAACGCCAGCTGATAGTCGAGACCCATAGCGAATTTTTGATAAACCGCGTGAGTATGGACGTGCGCGACGGCGTCACAAATCTGAAGCCTAGCGACGTCTCCATCCTCTATTTCGAGCGTGGGGACCTGGATGTTCAGATTCATCCCATCAGAATCGACAAAGAGGGCAATGTTATCAACGCTCCTCATGGCTATGGAAAATTCTTCATGGATGAGATAACAAGGTCCCTGTGGAAGCAGGAGGAGGTTGTACCGAGTTAGAGGATGTGCGCTATTCTTGACGCAAGTGTCATTAGCGAGGTGTTCGGGTCAACGCAGCATCCGGCGGGGAAGAAATTCTATGAGTGGATGAACAGTGAAAACGGGATGCTGGTGGTCGGCGGCAAGCTGAGTGAGGATCTCTATAAAAGCTCCATACCCTTCAGGAAGTGGGCGGCTACGGCTAGGCAGCGGGGAAGGATGAGGACCGAAAATACGGCCCTAGTCGAAACTAGGACAAGGCATATCAAGAATAGTGGGGTGTGCAAATCTAACGACTCGCACATTCTTGCCCTCGCTCAGGTCAGCGGAGCCCGTTTATTGTATTCCAACGACAAGGACTTGCGTAAGGATTTTAAGAACAAAAAGCTGATAGATAAACCACTCGGTAAAATATATTCAACCCTCAAGTGTAAAAACTTTACTCGTGCCCATAGAGATATGCTCAACGATAAGAAGCTATGTAGAGCAAAATAGGTTTGCCGTTGGCTAATTGAGCCAGTTACAGCCGTTCCAGCCCCCGCCTAATCATCGCTCTCACGTTCTCCCTCCCGGCATTGCAACCACCTCTCGTCATTCCCGCTTTCCCTCCTCCCGTCATTCCCGCGCAGGCGGGAATCCAGGAACCTTACACAGCAGGACCAAAGCCCGAAACCCCGGCGTCACTCGTGGGGACGCCCTCTATGTACGGGCGCTCCCCGTCCTTGCCGAGGTGGAAAGATGGATTCCCGCCTTCGCGGGAATGACGAGGGGGGCGGCCATCCGAAGCCCCCAACGCAGAACCAAGACTCTTCAAAACATAAGTGGGCGCACGCGCCCTTCCCGCCTGTGCGGGAATGACGGATGGAGCCGTTCGCGGCCCGGCCTAGCGCCCGCCGGCGATATCGAAGGTTTCCACCCAGGTGTTTTCGATGTCTCCGTCCTCGTGCACTATGTACTGGCCGGTGCGGATGGAGCGCATCTCGTACTCAGGGAGTGGGACTATAGCCGCGCACCGCTCGCCGCTCTTCACGGCGTAGTCGGCAAACCAGAAATCTCGGTTGAAGAAGTCGTGCCGCCCTCTGCGGTATTCAGGCAGGTCATTCACGTCAACCGGCATTGGGTGCAGCATGAACTGAAGTTCAACGTCTTCCGCGCGGCAGGGTTCCTTCACGTACAACAGCCGTCCTTCGTAGAGATACACGTCGAAGTGGGAACGGATCCTTGGCTCTCCCGCCTCCTTGATAATCTCCTCCACCTGCCCATCGTAAATGGCCCTGTCGTAAAGGAACACAACCCGGTTCTCCGGCGTAAGCAGGGCGACGCCTTCCTGCCGCTCAGACATCAAAAGGAAGTCCGCATAGTCGCGTACATGCGGTCTGTCTTTCTCAGCAAACAGAACATCGCTTCCTGAAAGGTAGTATGACACCGCGAAGAGCTTCTGGGTGAACCCGGAGGGCCAATCACCGGTAACGTAAACGGTCTTTCCCCTCGTCATTCCGCGGATGCCTTCAAAGTCCTCGATTTCGTCTCTCTGATACTCAGCGGCCTCGGCGTCGTAGCCCACGCGGCTCATCTGAAAGCTGGAAAAAACGAAGACCCCCACCGCGGCGACGGACAGCGCTGCGAGAAGCCGGTTGCCGGACTGCTTATGGACCCACAGCAGAATTAGCGAGAACAGGACCAAGGGGATGCCCATATAGAACAGGGCCTCAAAGTCGTGGATGAAGGCGCTGTTGCGCAACGGCAAGGCCCAGCAGAAGCCGGCCAGCGCCAGGACAGCCGCCAGCATCCTGAACCGGACGAATAGCAGTCCTATCAGACAAGCTCCGAAAACGGCCATGCCCGTGTATAGGCTCTGGAGTTCACCCCCCGCCGCCGCCCACACCCCCCCACGGTTCCATCCCGCGTTGACATTAAAGATAGAGTCTAGACCCGGCAGGGCAAAGGGGACCGACCCGATGCCTACGCTGGCGAACTGCCCCCTTAGGAAGGGAAGCCAAGCCCTGTGCTCGCCCACAATTTCGTTAAACCCCGGCTCTGCCCCTATGCGGTACTGGAAGGACTCGAAGGTCCGCAATTCGGTCAGCGGGACCTCGCCCTTATTCGCTAGATACTCACTGCCCAGGTTATACGCCATAATCAGCGTGACGAAGGCCAGCGTGACCGCGCCCAGCAGCGCATAGCGACTGGAAACCATCGCGGCGGCCATGGGGCGCGCCGCCGCCAGCTTCCCCATCAGCCAAGACCCGCGGCCCGGCAAGCCGCCGGCCGAGCGCGCCTTTAGCGCCTCCTTGACCAAGCCAAAAACCACAAAGGGCAGCAGCAGCGCCGCGACGTGCCAGCCCAGTAACAGCGCGACACAGGTCTTGACAAGCAGCTGCCGGAAACGCCCCTCCTGCGCGAAGATAACCATGCCGTGAAAGGTCAGCATAATCCCGAAGACGCTGGCCACCTCCGCGGAGATCATGTCGTTGTAGTACAGCGCGTAGGACGAGGAGAAGGCCAGAAGCGTCGCCGTTAGGCCAATCCACCGGTTAGACGTGAGCCGGGCAATGGCATGGAAGGCCAGGGCCGCGGCGGCGGCGAAGAGCAGCAACATCAGCGTCCGGGCCGCGTATATCTGCGCCCATAGGCTGTCGCCAAAGGGCAGAATGGCCAACTTGGTAAGGGCGTAGACGCCTATGGGGAACCGGTTGTATGACTCATACCCGACGGTCCCGTCGTCCTCGATGGTCCGGTGAGCGAACATCAGGAAGTTGTGGTCTGGGGAGAGGTTCGCCGCCAGGGCCAAGCTCTGGGACGACAGGAAGCTGTGATGCCCGTCGCGGTAGAAGGCCCCCCGGTCGTTGGCGAACAGGAACATCGACATCAGGGTCATCAGCAGAAGCGCAAGGGGTAGGGACGGATGCTTCCCCACCATTCCGGCCATGTCCCTCCAACCCTTCAGCCTGTCAAGCGCCCCACCAAACGCCTCATCATACCTAAAGGGCGTTCCCCTCACCTACGCCCCCCGGAGGCCGGCCGGCCTTTGCTCAGGGCAAGCCACCCGTTTATGTCCAAGCCGGTATGCCTGCACGCATGGAGGACTACCTCCCCGGCGGCCCTGGCGTCCTCCACGGCGTCGTGATGCCTGAACCTTATGCCGAGGCCGCCTGCAACGCTTGCCAGGCTCCACCTGCGCCCGTACTCGCTGGGCCAGGCGCGGCGGGCAATCACGGAGCTATCCAGCCACGAGACCTGAATCCGTTTAAGCCGGTACTTGCGGGCCGCCCCCTCAATGGCCCTGCGGTCGAACCCGGTGTGGCTCACCAGGACGGTTCCATCCAGGCGGCGGCGCAGCTCGCCATGAACTTCGGGAAAGGAGCCGCTATCCTTGACGGCGGCCTCGTCAATGCCATGGATTCCAATGTTGACAGAGTTGAACCGCTCCTCAGGGTTGACCAGTATAGACAGCCGGTCTTGAATTTTGCCGTCGCAGAAGTGGACGATACCTATCTGGCAGATGCTGGAAGGGTCCGCGTTGGCGGTCTCAACGTCAATGGCGTTGAAAGTCAGGTTGCCCATCTCCACCCGTGCCCGGGACTGTGCGGCGAGTCAAATAATCCCGCCGCCTAGTTTCTGATATATTGGACGCCGACGCAAGCGTAACACGCAGGGCAGGAGGCGCAGAAGCGATGAACGACGAGAAGCCGCCGGTTTACACCCGCCATCCCTGGGGCAAGTCCGACCGCCAGGACAAGGCCCGCATTCATCTGCTGGAGCATCACCTAGCCGACGTGGGAGCCTGCTTTGAGGCGCTGCTGGCTCAACCCACTATCAGGCTTCGGTTGGCCCGGACCGCCGGGCTAGATTCCCTTGACGACGTGACGGCGGCCCGCCTCAGCGTCTTGGCGGCCCTGCACGACATAGGCAAGGTCAACATGGGATTCCAGGCCCAGATATGGAGACAGCAGGACTTAAAAGGAAAGCGCCGGCCGCACAGGGCCTCCCACTACGACGACCTAAAGCCGATTCTGATGAATGATGACGTCGCAACCGCGGATTGGTTCTCCGACGCCCTGGGCTGGGAGGAGTTCTGCGCTTGGGACGACCGTGGAGGAGAAACGTTCGGCGCGCTGCTCTTGGCAACCCTGTCGCATCACGGCCGCCCGCTGAATCTGGGAAACCCCCTCCACAAGAACCCGTGCATCTGGCGGCCCTTCGGCGGCCTGAGCCCTGAGGAGTCCGTGCGGCGCATCGGCAAGCTGGCGCGTCAGTGGTTCCCCACGGCCTTCGCCTCCCGCGCGCCTTCCCTGCCGCCTGCGCCGGAGTTCCAGCACATGTTCCTGGGCCTGTGCAACCTGGCCGACTGGATTGGCTCCAAAGAAGACTGGTTCAACTTCAAAGACTCGCCACAAGACGACTACTTCCAACACGCCCAACGGCAGGCCAAGACCGCCGTCAACGCCATAGGGCTGGACCTGTCGGCCCAGAGAAGCCGTTTCGGGGGAACGCCGGGTTTCCGAGACCTCTTCGGACTCACCGAGTCATCCGGTCCAAACGCCATCCAGCGGAAGGCGCAAGAGGTGTCCCTGAACGAGCCCCTGGTCATCATCGAGTCCGAGACCGGCTCCGGCAAGACGGAGGCCGCCCTGTGGCGTTTCGCCGGCATGTACGAGGCCGGGCTGGTGGACGGCCTCTACTTCGCCCTTCCCACCCGCGCGGCCGCCATCCAAATCCACCAACGCGTTGAGAAGTTCGTCGCCAACCTGTTCCCCACCATGCACAGACCCTACGTGGCCTTGGCCGTGCCGGGATACGCCGCCTCCCCTCCTCCCGGTGAGGCAGGACTGCATGACTACAACCCCCACTGGGAGGGCGCAGAGCGGCGGTGGGCCACAGAGCATCCCAAACGGTTCTTGGCCGCGCAGATAGCCGTGGGCACCGTAGACCAAGCGATGATGGGAGCGCTTCAAGTGAAAAACGCCCACATGCGGACGGCCTGCCTGGCCCGGAACCTGCTGGTGGTGGACGAGGCCCACGCCTCCGACACCTACATGAGCGTGGTCATAGAGGCCCTGCTCAACGCCCACGTAGGCGCAGGGGGCCACGCGCTGCTGATGTCTGCCACCCTTGGCTCCGTGGCCCGGCTCCGGTGGCTGCGTCACGGCAAGAGGTCCGCCAGCGCGCTTCCATCTATGGCTATGGCTGAGGCCATCGCGGCGCCCTACCCCGCCGTGAGCGCGCCCGCCGGCGACGGGGAAAACCTGATGGCCGCCGGGGAAAACAACCAGGAAAAGAGGGTTCGGGTGGAAATAACCCCCACCATGCACGATTTCGCCGGTACCGCCCGCCGCGCGTTGGAGGCGGCCCGCGCAGGAGCCAAGGTCCTGGTGGTCAGGAACACGGTTGGACACGCCATAAGCTCCCAGCAGGCGTTGGAAGATATGGCCGGCCCCAGCGACGCGGCCCTGCTCTTCGCCGTTGACGGCGTAACAACGCTGCACCACGGACGCTTCGCCGCCTGCGACCGCAAGTCGCTGGATGGACAAGTGGAGGCCCTGCTCGGCAAAGACCGGGACCGGCAGCCCGGCGGGCGCGTTCTGGTGGGCACTCAGACCCTGGAGCAGTCCCTAGACATCGACGCCGACCTGCTGATAACCGACCTCTGCCCCGTGGACGTGCTGTTGCAGCGCATCGGCCGACTGCACCGCCACGTCAATAACCGCCCCGACGGATACGCAGATCCCGTCTGCATCGTGCTTGCCCCGCCCGGCGGGGACCTGTCGCCGATGTTGAAACGCCGCCAGGACGCCAACGGCCTAGGTCCCTATGGCGGCGTGTACACCAACCTAATGGTTCTCGAAGCCACGAGGCGGCTCATCGCCGGGCATCCCCAGTGGAACATTCCCGAAATGAACAGGATGCTGGTCGAGAGGGCCACCCATCCTGAAGTCCTCCACGATATCGTCAAAGAGATGGAAGAGGGCTGGCAGAAGCACGCCAACGAAGTGGAGGGCGGCGGCTATGCCGAGAGACAATCCGCGCTCCTCAACATCATCCGGCGCGACAAGTCGTTTCTATTGGATAACGACAAGGTGGTGTTCCCAAGCGACGACAAAAAGATACGGACCCGGCTGGGAGACGACCGCATCGACATAGCCTTCAACCCCGCCCAGTCCAGCCCCTTCGGAGGGTCGCGCGAGATAGACGGGCTGGCGGTGTCGGTGCGCTGGCTCCCGGCTGAGAAGGCCCCGGAGTCGGTAACGCCGTCGCCCGTTGAGGGCGGGTTCCGGTTCAGCGTGGGCGACCGCCGCTTCGTGTACGACCGGCTGGGGCTGCGGCGGTTGTAGCCGCCCAACCCGGCGTCCATAACAACCCCGCGTGTGCGGGGGAACCTTCCCACGTGACCGGGAGTTCGCCAGTTGGGAGGGTCTATCCCCGCGCTTGCGGGGGAACCTTAGGCCCATTTGCGATTGTGAATCCTTTCTTAGGTCTATCCCCGCGCGTGCGGGGGAACCCGGAACCTGTTCAGCACGCTGAACCGGCAGTACGGTCTATCCCCGCGTGTGCGGGGGAACCCGACTGACAACCTTCGGGGTGGCCGGCCACTCCGGTCTATCCCCGCGCGTGCGGGGAAACCGTGGTCATCCTCAACCGCCCCTCCATGAAGCCCGGTCTATCCCCGCGCTTGCGGGGAAACCCGCTTGTAGATAGCCTGCCGTGCCATGCGGACGGGTCTATCCCCGCGCGTGCGGGGGAACCTGATGTAGTCATTGATGCAGTTGTAGACATTCAGGTCTATCCCCGCGCGTGCGGGGGAACCCGGAACGTGCCAGCAATACGAACCCACTCGTCGGGTCTATCCCCACTTGTGCGGGGAACCGCGGGCGTCATAGGTGGGACCGGCTACGGGGTGGGTCTATCCCCGCGTGTGCGGGGGAACCCTGTACTCAATAATAACGGGCGGCTGGCCGTCGGGTCTATCCCCGTGTGTGCGGGGGAACCCCGGCGCGGGGGCCTCAGCGTACCGGCGACATGGGTCTATCCCCGCGTGTACGGGGGAACCATCGTCAGAAAACGTCGTCAATCTGACGTAGAAGGACTATTCCCAAGCTTTTGGGAGTTGACAGCTTATCCGCGCTCATGTTAAGGTAGCCCAATATCAATAACTCTACGTCAGATTGATAGACATCTAAGGGGATAATATGGCCGAGCAACTTTTCTTGAAGGATATAATAAGTGTGAAGAAGTCGCAACTAGTAGAGGAGGAGATAGCCATGAGTAAGAAACAAGTGCGCTACCGCATGAACTTAGACCTTGGTAAGCCGCGCCGGGCGGCGTACAAGGAATATGCCAAGGCCAAGGGCTTGTCTGTATCGGAGTGGCTTAGAAGGATGGCTGATAAGGAAGCGGGCTATGGTCAGTCCAGCTTCCTTCGATAATTCCCACCACATGAAAGCGCAGGAATTTCCAGTACGCAATTGACCAAGGTGAATCCATAGATCCTCCTATTGACAGAAGCGATGAATAACCGTAAAGTGCAGTACATAATTTCTTAGTTGACGCCATGACCGCGGAGGGATTCTATTGTATAACGTCTTAACTGAGGGCCTAATCCACATGGACACGTCTGGAGGCGCGCGAGTGAAGACCTCGTTGGTGGAAACGCTTGCCGCCCTGATGCGGGACGAGGTGGACAGCTTCCCCGCCCTGCGGCCCCACCAGCGCCACGCGTGGCACGCCTTCCTAGTGCAGTTGGGCGCAATGGCCATGGGCCGGGCCGGGGTGAGCCAGCCCCCCAAGGACGCTCACCAATGGCTGGGCCTGATACGCGGCCTCACCGCCGGCTATCCCGACGACGAACCCTGGCAGATGGTGGTGGATGACATCACCAAGCCGGCCTTTATGCAGCCGCCGGCGTCCTCCAAAGACCGGCAGTCCGACTACAAGAACAGGGTCGAGACGCCCGACGAGTTGGATATGCTGGTCACGTCAAAGAACCACGACCTCAAGTCATCGGTGGCCTCGTCGGCCCAGGCCAACGACTGGCTATTCGCCCTGATAAGCCTACAGACCTCGGAGGGTTTCTCCGGAGCGGGCAACTATGGGATTTCCCGGATGAACGGGGGGCTGGGAGGCAGGCCCGCGTTCAGCATTACTCCATCCACCAGACCGGGGGGGCACGCGCGCCGGGACATCGTCGCCCTGTTGAACAGCTATCCGGTGGACGAGGGAGGCATTGGTCTGCTCTGGACGCAACCTTGGGACGGCGGCAAGGCGGAGTCCCTGAGCTTCACCGCCCTGGACCGCCCGCTTTACATTGAGATTTGCCGGCGTGTGCGCCTGCGCGCCGCTCCTACGGGCCGCTTGTACGCTGTCAGGGCAACGTCAAAGGCCTCTCGAATCGAGGCCAAAGCCCTGAAGGGAAACACGGGCGACCCGTGGACGCCCATTGACCGGCGAGAAGAGGGAAAGTCGCTGACCCTGGCCGCCGGCGGGTTCACGTACAAACGAACGGTGGAATATCTGACACCCGGAAACTGGATACAACCCTCTTTGCTCTGTGCAACGGAAGCGGAGCAGCGTTCTTCCAAACCAATGACCTTGGTAGCGCGCGCAACGGTGCGCGGCAAGGGCAAGACCGAGGGCTATCACGAGCGCATCATCCCCTTCAGACCTAAGACTAAGCGGATTTTTGGGAACCCGCAGGAAATGGACGACTTGGGCGACATTGCCAAAGAGCGAATTAAAGACATCGGCACAGTCCAGGGGATACTCCGACACGCCGTATCGGTGTTTGCCGCCGGCGGCAAAACGGAAAGCATAAGCGACGACCACCGCTCCCGCGCCAACCCGTGGGCGAACAGGCTGGATGAACCCGTGGACGCCGGATTCTTTGAAGACCTGCAAAACGAGTTCGAAGCCGACGGCGCGGATGAGCGCGAGAAGATTCGCAACGCCTGGCTGCGCGGGGTCATTGACAGCGCACGGGAACTCTTGCGCCAAGCTGAAGATTCGCTGCCGTGCCCGGCAATCCAACACTACCGCGCCAGGGTGCGAGCGGAGAGTGTGTTCAACGGCAGACTGCGCGGCAATAAGGGACTGCCACACCTTTTTGACCAACCGGAGGTGACGAGTGACGACGAGAACGACTAGCCCGCCCCCTGAGGGGGTTCAGAAGACCCCCTGGTGGCCCGAGATAGCCGTCGGATTTGCGAGGGAGATGGCGGAAGAATGGTTCAAACGCGGAGACTTGGCCGGCCTCCGCAGGATGGACCCTGACAACCCCGACGCGGCCGCATTTTGGCGGCTCATGGCGAGTGAGGACCTGCTAGGGAATCCCGGCATTGAGCAAAAGTGGGGCCTTGTTCTGCATGGCATCGCCCTAATGACCCGCACCGCCGGAACCGACCGGTCATCCAGGTCCGCCCATGACAGGAGCGCCAAAGTCGGCAAGGCCCTCTTTGAAGGCGGCGACCCAGGCAGAGGGCAGGCTTTCTACAGCCCGCAGCGCTTCAACCGGCTGCTCACCGCTCGCGGGCCGATGCTGAGAACGCTTCTTGCGCGCATGTTCCGCATGATGGGGGCCGCCGGGCAGCCCTTCGACTGGTATCAGATGGCTCAACTAATCCTGGGCGACAATGAGAGGTCGGATAAAATCCGGCACGATATAGCTCGTGACTACTACTGGGCGGAGAACCGCGCGCAACGGCCGGAGTCGTAAACCAGCCAGACAACGCTATCAACAATTTTGAAAGGGGCCTTAACCATGGTGATACCCAAATTCCTGCAAATCCACACGCTGCACTCCTACCCGGCGGCCCTGCTGAACCGGGACGACAGCGGCCTTGCCAAGCGGATGCCCTTCGGCGGCAGCGTCCGCACGCGCATCTCGTCCCAGTGCCTCAAGCGCCACTGGCGGATGGCCGACGACGAATTCTCCTTGGAAAACATCGCCAACTCCAAGGGGGCTATACGCTCCCGCAACGTCGTCTCGCGCAGCGTGATGGAGCCGTTGCGCGCCGCCAACGGCGCGAGCGAAGAGGCCCTAGCGGCGGTGGAGAACGCCTTGAACCGGGGCGTGTATGGCGACAAGGGAGAAACCGAATCCGGACGGCAGCCCCTGCTGTTGGGACTCCCGGAGGTCGAATACCTCACCGAAAAAGCCACCGCAATTTTGGCTGAACATGGCAGCGACCCGGAAAAGGCCGGCGATGCCGCGACCGCGCTCTTTAAGTCCAAGGACGGCGAACGTGAAAACTTTAGGGCCTTCCGGGAGCGGACCAGCCTGCCCGGCGGTCTGGTTAGCGCGCTGTTCGGACGCATGGTGACCTCCGACACCGCCGCGAACATCGACGCCGCCATCCACGTGGCCCACGCCTTCACCGTCCACCCGGAGGAGTCGGAGAGTGACTACTTCTCAGTGGTGGACGACCTCCAGCGCGCCGACGAGGACGCAGGCGCCGCCCACATAGGCGACGCGGAACTCACCGCCGGGTTGTTCTACGGATACGTGGTCGTGGACGCGCCGGCCCTGGTTTCCAACCTCACGGGGTGCGAGTCCAAAGACTGGCTGAGCGCGGACCGCGAGCTTGCGGCCGACGTAGTTAAGCATCTCGTGCACCTGATAGCCACCGTGTCCCCCGGCGCCAAGCTGGGTTCCACGGCTCCCTACGCCTACGCCGACCTGGCCCTGGTGGAAGCCGGTTCGCGGCAGCCCCGCAGCCTCGCCAACGCCTTCAGGGGAGCGGTAGCCGCTCAAACCGGCGAGGCCGTCGACGCCATGGCCGGCCACCTGCTCAAGATGGATGAGGCCTACGGCGCGCGGGAGAGCCGCCGGGTGATGTCCTTGGACTCGTGCGCCATGCCGGAGGCCGAGCGGGTTAACCTGGACCAACTGGCTTGTTGGGCAGCCCAGGCAATCCGGGAGGGCGAGGCGAGCTGAGCCATGCGACACCTCATTATCAACCTGGAATCGCCGCTGATGGCCTTCGGCGGGGAGGCCATCGACAACTACGGCGTCACCCGCCGGTTCCCGGCGGCGTCCATGCTAACGGGGCTGCTGGCCAACGCCCTGGGCTGGCGGCGGGTCCACCGGCAACGGCACCAGCAGTTGCAAGACCGCCTGGTTTTCGCGGCCCGCATAGACCGGGAGCCTTCGGGAGGCGGGACTTTGACGGACTTTCAGACGGCCCAGTTGAACGCCAGGGATAGGGGTTGGACCACACGCGGCAGACCCGAGAGCCGCGCCGGCGGCCCCGCAACCTACCTCTCGCCCCACCTGCGATACCGCGACTATCTCGCCGACGGACGCGTCACCGTCGCCCTGCGGCTGGAGCCGGAACAGGAGCGGCCCACCCTGGACGATATAGCTCGCGCCCTTCAGGAACCGGCCCGGCCCCTCTTCATCGGACGCAAGCCCTGCCTCCCCTCAACGCCCCTATTCGCAGGATGCCGCGAGGCGAACTCAGCCCTTCAAGCCCTGAAAATCACGCCTTTGGAACACGGCCCGGATTCCTCCAAGTCCGTTAAACTGCTGTGGCCCCGGGGCGAGGGCGCGGAGGGCATTGATCCCATCAGGTCCTATATGCTGACCGACCAGCGCAACTGGATATCGGGACTCCACGGGGGAGGACGCCTGGTTTTCGATGGAACGGCGCCTACAGAACGCTTCCCGTCCACTCCCGAGGGCGGCGAGGAGGAACAGGAATGACCACCCCTCATATCACGACCGCGGCGTCTGAACCCCTTCACATGGTGCGTGCCGAGCTAAACGTTGCCGCCTTTCAGCGTTGGGCGGGGCGCGGGAACCTCATCAGCCGAAGCGCCTTTGACGATGGCTACGCCATGCACTGCCTGCTGGTGGAGAGCTTTGGGGAGTTGGCCCCCAAACCCTTCCGGCTGTTCATTCCCCGGGATAGAAACCGTAAGGCAGCCCTCTACGGCTACTGCGGCAGCGACGCCGGCGCGCTGAAAGAGGCCTCCGCCCTCTACGCCTGCCCCCTTCAACAAGCGGCCCTGCCCCCCTCAAGCATCATGAGCAAGCCCATGCCCGCTTCGTGGAAACAGGGCCATAAGCTGGGCTTCGAAGCCCTCATCCGCCCCGTAATCCGGCGCGCCAAGGGTGGACAGCGCCCCGGAGCAGAGACCGACGCGTTCCAGTGGGAAGCCTGCCGGCGTCCCAAGGGAGAGATGGAGCTCAGCAGGGAGGACGTTTACGGCCGTTGGCTGGCCGACAGGTTGCAGCTCCGGGGAGCGCGTCTGGATAGAGCCAAGCTGACTTCCTTCCAAAGGACGCGGGACATCCGCAAACGCGGCGCGCCTGCCACGGAGGGGCCGCGGGCCCTAATGCAGGGCGTGCTGACCGTCACAGACGGCGGCGGCTTCCATGACCTGGTGACTCGCGGGATAGGACGACACCGCGCCTATGGGTACGGGATGCTTCTTCTGCGTCCGGCCCTCAGTTCAACCAACCCATAGGCGCATCACCCAACCTTAATGCACCTTAACAGCCAAATATCAAACCACCGCCGGAAACCACGGTACAATTCAAAGTGGGCGGAAGCGGGTTGCAGGGGCCAACCCCTCAACCCGTTATCGCCCACTATCGCCCGTTATCGGAGGTGAACTGAAATGCTGCGAGGAAGGCTTGGACTAGAGACCGCGCGAATTCCCCACGCAGACCGTCACGGCCTCCTGTGGCTGAGCCGTGGCGCGCTGACCGTCCGGGAGGGCACGCTGCGCTTCATCCGGGAGGCTAAGCAAGACGCGGGAAGCTCCATCGACAACGGCGAATACGGCATACCCTTCCAGTCCCTTTCGATGATCCTCCTGGGGCCTGGGTCAACGGTCAGCCACGACGCGCTGCGGCTGATGGCCCGCCACGGGACCAGCCTTGTGGCCGTCGGCGAAGACGGCGTTAGGTGCTACACGGCCCCGCCGCTGACCCCCGACACATCCGAGGTCGCGCGCCGGCAGATGCGCGCTTGGGGCAACCCCACGGGCAGCCGGATAACCATTGCCCGCAAGATGTACGCCCTGCGGCTGGGCGAGGTGCTGCCTCATCGCAGCCTCGACGCCCTCAGGGGCATTGAAGGCGCCCGCATGAAACGCACCTACCGGATTCTGGCCCAGCAACAAGGCATCGTCTGGCGGGGCCGCCGCTACGACCGGTCCGCCCCGCTGGCCGCCGACATCCCCAACCAAGCCATCAACCACGCGTCCGTGGCCGTCACCTCCGCGGCGGTAATCGCCGTAACCGCTCTGGGGGCCATTCCCCAGTTGGGCTTCATCCACGAGCACAGCGGCGACGCCTTCGCCTTAGACGTCGCCGACCTGTTCCGAGACACCATCCTACTGCCCGCCGCTTTCAAAGCGGCCAAGGCCGTCATGGATGACCCAACACTGAACATCGAGAGACATACCAGGCGGACCACCGGGGAGATGCTTCGAACTGAGCGCGTCATCCCAAAGATGATCGACCGGATAAAGACCCTTTTCGAGGACGTGTCTTTGGACGAGGAAGCGTTGGCCCCGCCGGACTCGGAGTGAGGAGCAGCCCATGACCGTAGTCGTCACCGTGAACGTGGAATCCCGCTACAGAGGCTTTTTGGCCTCGGTGATGCTGGAGATAGCCCCCGGGGTTTACACCTCGCCACTAATGACCGTCGGCATCCGCGAGAGGGTGTGGGACGTGCTGACGCGATGGTACTACGAGTTGGGCCGGGGCTCGATAGTAATGACGTGGCAGGACCCCGGGGCAGTGGGCGAGCAAAGCATCCGCACGTTGGGCGAGGCTCCCAAGGAGATTGTAGACGCCGATGGCGTCTATCTGGTGAAATACCACTAAATCGCCCCCTTGGCGGTAGACGAGAGGAAAATTAGGCGTAAATTGCGCAAAAAGCCAAGGGGTTCCCCCGCACGCGCGGGGATAGACCGAGCACATTGTTGGTGTCCCCGTCTTTGAACCAGGTTCCCCCGCACGCGCGGGGATAGACCCGCGTACTGTCGGAGTGGAACTTGGCGTCGGTGGGTTCCCCCGCACGCGCGGGGATAGACCGGCCGGTGGTCGGGGTTGACCCTAGCTCTCGCAGGTTCCCCCGCACGCGCGGGGATAGACCGAGCACATTGTTGGTGTCCCCGTCTTTGAACCAGGTTCCCCCGCACGCGCGGGGATAGACCGTCGCCCAGCCCCGTCTCCTTGAAGGCCATGAGGGTTCCCCCGCACGCGCGGGGATAGACCGTCGTTCTCGGCGGCTTCCAAGGCTTTCTCGGCGGTTCCCCCGCACGCGCGGGGATAGACCCGTATTCGAAGGACTGGGGGAACGTTCCCTCCAGGTTCCCCCGCACGCGCGGGGATAGACCTTACCTTGCAGCCTCGGTTCACTGTCACCCCTAGGTTCCCCCGCACGCGCGGGGATAGACCCGCCACTGTCCATGAGGGCGTAGATGTAGAACTGGTTCCCCCGCACGCGCGGGGATAGACCCATTACCATATCTTTGCCTTTGTCAGGTGTTTTGGTTCCCCCGCACGCGCGGGGATAGACCCATCCCCGCCTGCGCCTTCGGCTCGTACCAGTCGGTTCCCCCGCACGCGCGGGGATAGACCTCACCCCGTTGCCGCCAGAGCCATAGGCCCAGTGGTTCCCCCGCACGCGCGGGGATAGACCTCCGCAACGGCCCCCCACTACGGGTGACGGGTTGGTTCCCCCGCACGCGCGGGGATAGACCGGTGTGCCTGCGGGCAAGTTCAAGCGCACAGGGGGTTCCCCCGCACGCGCGGGGATAGACCTTGATGCGTTCGGATATAATGAGTACATATCTAGGTTCCCCCGCACGCGCGGGGATAGACCCATTGAGTAATATTGAATCTGATGATTCAGTTCGGTTCCCCCGCACGCGCGGGGATAGACCGTCATAGAGTTTGGCGCGCACGTTGAAGGTCTGGGTTCCCCCGCACGCGCGGGGATAGACCTCAGCCGCAATCAGGGCCAGCATAACCAGAACCGGTTCCCCCGCACGCGCGGGGATAGACCGCCGCCCGCGCCTTGTCGTGGCTCCATACACCGGTTCCCCCGCACGCGCGGGGATAGACCGACATCTACCAGGTGGAGGAAGGGCCTAACGGCGGTTCCCCCGCACGCGCGGGGATAGACCCTCTACCTCCGGGCAGATCCCCGGCGCCAGGTCGGTTCCCCCGCACGCGCGGGGATAGACCGTATTGTACCTCTTCGTATTGTTGTTAGATAAGGGTTCCCCCGCACGCGCGGGGATAGACCCCTTGTGACCGTATTTCAACATGTTAGTCCACCGGTTCCCCCGCACGCGCGGGGATAGACCGCCGTCCAGAAAATAGGGAGGGTCAGTGACGACGGTTCCCCCGCACGCGCGGGGATAGACCGCGCTCGCGCCGCCCTCGCCTCAGCGCAGGATCGGTTCCCCCGCACGCGCGGGGATAGACCCCGACCGACCGGTCGGTCGGTGCCTGGCGACGCGGTTCCCCCGCACGCGCGGGGATAGACCATAACCCGTCAAATAAGGAGGAGACAGATGAAGGGTTCCCCCGCACGCGCGGGGATAGACCCCACGCGGTCGCTTCCCCACCGGCGCACCCTGTGGTTCCCCCGCACGCGCGGGGATAGACCCTGCTCGTCCTGCTCGTCCACTGTCTCCCGGCTGGTTCCCCCGCACGCGCGGGGATAGACCGCGCGCTCCGCTCAGCGACCTCCAGGGGCGGGGGGTTCCCCCGCACGCGCGGGGATAGACCTTATCCACGGCTGGCCCGCGTCCACGGGCGGGCGGTTCCCCCGCACGCGCGGGGATAGACCGTCACCACAGTCTGCGTCACGCCTTCGCCGTCCGGTTCCCCCGCACGCGCGGGGATAGACCCTGCCCGCCGGCGGGATGGTAGGCAGCCGGCATGGTTCCCCCGCACGCGCGGGGATAGACCCCACGAAAAGAGCAGTAGGACCACGAGGGGCCAGGTTCCCCCGCACGCGCGGGGATAGACCTGGCCCGCCGTCCCGCTCGTGCCGATGGTAGCTGGTTCCCCCGCACGCGCGGGGATAGACCTTTGTCGAGTATCCGATTGACGAGATTCTAAGCGGTTCCCCCGCACGCGCGGGGATAGACCTCTGTTTGTTGAGGTTCCGATTGCCAGCCCTAAGGTTCCCCCGCACGCGCGGGGATAGACCGTATGGCGATATGCGACATCATGTTGAGCGTCGGGTTCCCCCGCACGCGCGGGGATAGACCTTCTGTCGGAGGATGTCGAGCCGCACTGGTCTTGGTTCCCCCGCACGCGCGGGGATAGACCATTCAGGCTACTGATATACGACTCCCTGGGCGAGGTTCCCCCGCACGCGCGGGGATAGACCCGAGCATAGCACGCCCGCCCACTGCATCGTGTGGGTTCCCCCGCACGCGCGGGGATAGACCCGGGATAGGCCGAGTAGATATCCTCATGCCCACGGTTCCCCCGCACGCGCGGGGATAGACCCTGTCCTTTTAGTGCCAACCTGGCCGTCGTCGCGGTTCCCCCGCACGCGCGGGGATAGACCCCGCCCTGCCTTCTTGGGCGCCGTGCCGCGCCGGGTTCCCCCGCACGCGCGGGGATAGACCGCGGCGCGGCGCATATAGGACACTGGCAGCGCGGGTTCCCCCGCACGCGCGGGGATAGACCCCCCGCGCCGGTGGCGGGGACGCCGTCTATAGCGGTTCCCCCGCACGCGCGGGGATAGACCCCCCCCGCCTGTCAACCCGGGGGCCGGCGACAGGGTTCCCCCGCACGCGCGGGGATAGACCATGAAATGCGCACGCGAGGAGTTGGGCACGGGCGGTTCCCCCGCACGCGCGGGGATAGACCGTTTGAGCCGTTGAGCGAGAGGTCGTCAAAGTAGGTTCCCCCGCACGCGCGGGGATAGACCGTTCACGGCCGCCGGTGTCGCTGGTGTGCTGAGGGTTCCCCCGCACGCGCGGGGATAGACCGGCCCCGCCGGTGGCTCCCCTTGGCCGTCGGCTGGTTCCCCCGCACGCGCGGGGATAGACCCCCTGCGCCCGTGGTCGCCACGCCGTCCACAATGGTTCCCCCGCACGCGCGGGGATAGACCGACGAAAGACGTGAGCGGAGTCCAGGGCAGTGTGGTTCCCCCGCACGCGCGGGGATAGACCTCATGCCGTCATTCCGCACCACCATACGTACCAGGTTCCCCCGCACGCGCGGGGATAGACCGCCCTGGCTATAACCGGCGCAATGTCCAGCGTCGGTTCCCCCGCACGCGCGGGGATAGACCTCCTTCCAACTGGTCGGGGGTGAAGCCGAACCGGGTTCCCCCGCACGCGCGGGGATAGACCGTGTCATATTCCCTTCGAGGCCCATCACCTCCAGGTTCCCCCGCACGCGCGGGGATAGACCGTGGTCGGCGGCCGCTCAGACTCCACAGTGGCCGGTTCCCCCGCACGCGCGGGGATAGACCTATCCCGGGGCCTTGCCACCCCGGGCGGGGGTTGGTTCCCCCGCACGCGCGGGGATAGACCCCCGGCCGGGGGTAGGTCCCTAGCTCCGAGTCTGGTTCCCCCGCACGCGCGGGGATAGACCGCTCCCTGCCTTGAAGGGCAACAGCATCCCGACGGTTCCCCCGCACGCGCGGGGATAGACCCCCGGGGCCGGCGACAGGCGTCTCCAGGCACAGGGTTCCCCCGCACGCGCGGGGATAGACCTGGCTTGGCCATGCTGAAGGCGCGCCTGAGTACGGTTCCCCCGCACGCGCGGGGATAGACCGTCGACAGTCGCCGCGGCCAAGACTTTGATTGAGGTTCCCCCGCACGCGCGGGGATAGACCCTCCGACCGCCGCACCGGGCGCAGGCACCGTCCGGTTCCCCCGCACGCGCGGGGATAGACCCTGGCCGGGTTCTTTCTTGTTCGGGATCCGCCGGGTTCCCCCGCACGCGCGGGGATAGACCTAGCAGTCCCAGAAAGTCTTGGTGTGATGGAGAGGTTCCCCCGCACGCGCGGGGATAGACCTCGCCTTGCGGCCTCGGAGTCCACCGGTCATCAGGTTCCCCCGCACGCGCGGGGATAGACCCCCCTCAAAAGGCGCGCATTTCTCGGCCGCCTGGGTTCCCCCGCACGCGCGGGGATAGACCCCCCACCGCCCGCGCTTGTCATAGGTGTACGCCGGTTCCCCCGCACGCGCGGGGATAGACCGAGAAGCGCCACGTCCACGGATGGCTAGGACGAGGTTCCCCCGCACGCGCGGGGATAGACCGAGAAGCGCCACGTCCACGGATGGCTAGGACGAGGTTCCCCCGCACGCGCGGGGATAGACCGAGAAGCGCCACGTCCACGGATGGCTAGGACGAGGTTCCCCCGCACGCGCGGGGATAGACCTCTGTGTTTATAGTAGTCTTTTAATGCGTACTAGGTTCCCCCGCACGCGCGGGGATAGACCGCCGCCCAAGCCGATGGAGAACCGCCCGGAAACGGTTCCCCCGCACGCGCGGGGATAGACCTTTGTACCACGCGGCCCTGGCGGTCCTGTAGCGGGTTCCCCCGCACGCGCGGGGATAGACCCCGGAACGGTCGCGGCGTCACCTGCCAGGACTGGGTTCCCCCGCACGCGCGGGGATAGACCCTCCCGCTTGAGATAGGCACGGCGGCTCGTGAGGGTTCCCCCGCACGCGCGGGGATAGACCGAATGCCTCTTGCTCCGGGGTGAGCGGCGGCGCGGTTCCCCCGCACGCGCGGGGATAGACCCTGTTGCCCAGTCAGTCGCGCGCCCTTCAGGATGGTTCCCCCGCACGCGCGGGGATAGACCGTCTGGGGGCTATCCCCATGTTTATGGGGGAACGGTTCCCCCGCACGCGCGGGGATAGACCCGGAAGCGCCCCGCCTAGACATGTTTAACCGGCGGTTCCCCCGCACGCGCGGGGATAGACCTAGGTGGCCGGGAAAGTCTGGGGTTGGCTCTATGGTTCCCCCGCACGCGCGGGGATAGACCGTTGGGAAAAGGCAAGCTATTCAGGCTATAGCGGGTTCCCCCGCACGCGCGGGGATAGACCGCTGCTGGTGACTACACCGACTATCAGGAATCCGGTTCCCCCGCACGCGCGGGGATAGACCTACACCTCCAGCCGCTCCGCGCTCACTGTCTCGGGTTCCCCCGCACGCGCGGGGATAGACCTCTTCCAGCCATGCCTTCCTCCTAGATGTTGGCGGTTCCCCCGCACGCGCGGGGATAGACCTGTCAAAATGCTATGGGCCAGCGCTGCGATGGCGGTTCCCCCGCACGCGCGGGGATAGAGCAGCCGCCACCGCCTCAAAGTCAAAGCCGGCGGCGGTTCCCCCGCACGCGCGGGGATAGACCTCCTGGTGGCGTCGTCGGAGCTTATGCCCGTGGGGTTCCCCCGCACGCGCGGGGATAGACCTGCGCGCTCGGCTGCAATCTCGGAATGGAGAGCGGTTCCCCCGCACGCGCGGGGATAGACCTTCCAAAGCCGTTCACCTGCGCGAAGACAGGCAGGTTCCCCCGCACGCGCGGGGATAGACCCACCAAACGGCCATGAACCCCGACCGGATGAAAGGTTCCCCCGCACGCGCGGGGATAGACCCGCGTGGCGTGAGCACGACGACAGTCAGGGACCGGTTCCCCCGCACGCGCGGGGATAGACCGTAGGTAGTAGTCCCTACCCGCAACATCGCGCCGGTTCCCCCGCACGCGCGGGGATAGACCCCTGGCATTCCTGCGCGGAATGAATAGCGGGACGGTTCCCCCGCACGCGCGGGGATAGACCGCGGCGCGCTGGCCAGCGCCGAGGATATGAGGGGGTTCCCCCGCACGCGCGGGGATAGACCTCGTCTTGCGCCACCGGTCGGCGGCCTGTTGCAGGTTCCCCCGCACGCGCGGGGATAGACCTGCTTTGGCTCCTATGGGGTGGAGTCCGATTTAGGTTCCCCCGCACGCGCGGGGATAGACCCGTCCGGCACACTTTCTTCCAGGTCGCGGGTTGGGTTCCCCCGCACGCGCGGGGATAGACCGGTGATGAGCCGTCCGCTCGCTTGGCCATCCACGGTTCCCCCGCACGCGCGGGGATAGACCTTCGGAGCCGTGCCACCGGAGCGGGCTACCCATGGTTCCCCCGCACGCGCGGGGATAGACCCTGGCCGGGTTCTCTCTTTGGGGAAAGCATGGCGGTTCCCCCGCACGCGCGGGGATAGACCTGGCGAGGGGAGGCGTAGAAGGCCGGATATCTCGGTTCCCCCGCACGCGCGGGGATAGACCTCCACTAGCCGCGCGTCCGTGGCCTCGGACTCAGGTTCCCCCGCACGCGCGGGGATAGACCCGCGCGCCGCGTCTGCCTTCATCGCGGCCTCCGGGTTCCCCCGCACGCGCGGGGATAGACCGCCACCTTGCGCTTTGAAGACGACGACCAGGCGGGTTCCCCCGCACGCGCGGGGATAGACCCTACGTCGTCCTGGAGAAGCAAATAGTTATGCCGGTTCCCCCGCACGCGCGGGGATAGACCCGCCACGCTAGAGGGCTACACCCAGGCAGCTATGGTTCCCCCGCACGCGCGGGGATAGACCCCTTTCCGTCGTAGTCCGTGTTATCGCCGGTTAGGTTCCCCCGCACGCGCGGGGATAGACCCCCTGGCCGGGGGCTTCATCAGAGAGAGGAGGAGGTTCCCCCGCACGCGCGGGGATAGACCCCGGTGATATTGCCGATGGAGAGGTGCCGCCAGGGTTCCCCCGCACGCGCGGGGATAGACCCCAGACGTAGGTCGGCTGGCGCAGGTGCGGCTCGGTTCCCCCGCACGCGCGGGGATAGACCGCGGCTGGGACAGGAACAGCTTAGCCGCGTCTGGGTTCCCCCGCACGCGCGGGGATAGACCTCATTGACCGGATAGCCGGCTTGGTGGGTAGTCGGTTCCCCCGCACGCGCGGGGATAGACCCCGCCGCCGGTACGGGTCGTCCACCCCCGGCTTGGTTCCCCCGCACGCGCGGGGATAGACCGAACGGGAAGGACATCCCCTACACCCCTTGGCGGGTTCCCCCGCACGCGCGGGGATAGACCGATGGAGAGCTTGACTTGCACGACCGCCCACTCGGTTCCCCCGCACGCGCGGGGATAGACCCCCGGAAAAGTTGCGTGAGCAAGCAACTATAAAGGTTCCCCCGCACGCGCGGGGATAGACCGATTACGATGGTTGCAGTTGAGGGAGATAAAGGGGTTCCCCCGCACGCGCGGGGATAGACCGCCGCGCGACATGGTGATGTACTCGCCGGCCTGGGTTCCCCCGCACGCGCGGGGATAGACCCATCTGGTTAAAGACAGGCCGCCTTGGGGTGTCGGTTCCCCCGCACGCGCGGGGATAGACCCATCTTGTTACGGAGAACCGCCGCGTTCACGCCGGTTCCCCCGCACGCGCGGGGATAGACCCGGGATAGCGACTTTGAGAGGGGAGCCGGGCGTGGTTCCCCCGCACGCGCGGGGATAGACCTCAGAACCAGCATGACCATGACCTTCAGGACGAGGTTCCCCCGCACGCGCGGGGATAGACCGTCCCACTCACCCGTGAGGCACTGAAGCGCAAGGGTTCCCCCGCACGCGCGGGGATAGACCGGAACCCACCCCAAGGAAGTCCCTGTCGAGGCCGGTTCCCCCGCACGCGCGGGGATAGACCCAGGGGTGTCCGGCGGGAGTGACGGGTGCGGCGGGTTCCCCCGCACGCGCGGGGATAGACCCGTCCCACATGAACGACGGGTTTCTGGGGTCTACGGTTCCCCCGCACGCGCGGGGATAGACCCCTCCCGTTCCTGCGCGGGATGAACAGTGGGACGGTTCCCCCGCACGCGCGGGGATAGACCCGAGGAGGCGGCGTTATGAGGCATGGCGAAGGAGGTTCCCCCGCACGCGCGGGGATAGACCGTGGACGGCTCCGTCGTCCACTGTGATAGCCACGGTTCCCCCGCACGCGCGGGGATAGACCGCAGGAGGACAGAATGGACGAGTGGCTGGTGGAGGTTCCCCCGCACGCGCGGGGATAGACCGCTGGCCGTCACCTGGATGTCGCGCCGCTTGAGGGTTCCCCCGCACGCGCGGGGATAGACCGCCCCTTGACGGGCTACCCTCATAGACGCCGCCGGTTCCCCCGCACGCGCGGGGATAGACCGTAACTTTAGCCATCAACAGGTCGCCCTTAGACGGTTCCCCCGCACGCGCGGGGATAGACCGCTCCCGCCAGGTGATGTCCACGGTGCGCGCCTGGTTCCCCCGCACGCGCGGGGATAGACCCGTGGAAAAGGCAGAAGGAGCTAGGAGGCGGCAGGTTCCCCCGCACGCGCGGGGATAGACCCAATGGGGATGGGACGGTGGGGAATCTGGCGCCGGTTCCCCCGCACGCGCGGGGATAGACCGTAGGGCTGGCCGAGGCTACCAGTGGCGCGGTGGGTTCCCCCGCACGCGCGGGGATAGACCCGGCGCAGGCGCGGCCAGTGGACTCATCATGTAGGTTCCCCCGCACGCGCGGGGATAGACCTGGCGATTGAATCGCCCGGCTTGGCATCGTTGCGGTTCCCCCGCACGCGCGGGGATAGACCCAGGGCTATGATGCCCCACCATGTCTCGGAGTCGGTTCCCCCGCACGCGCGGGGATAGACCGTGCGCGCGGTCCGTGACTCCGACCCGCTATCCGGTTCCCCCGCACGCGCGGGGATAGAGGATTGACGCGCCCGCCGGGAGCCTGACAATCACCGGTTCCCCCGCACGCGCGGGGATAGACCGTCCAAGAAACCGACAGTGGCTGGTCTATCGCCGGTTCCCCCGCACGCGCGGGGATAGACCCTATAAAGCCGTCTATCCTAGCCCCCTCCACCGGGTTCCCCCGCACGCGCGGGGATAGACCCCCAGGCTCGGAGCCACGGCTTACCCTGACGGAGGTTCCCCCGCACGCGCGGGGATAGACCGGTTCACGTAGACCCGCGCTATCTCCTACCGGCGGTTCCCCCGCACGCGCGGGGATAGACCCGCCATAGAGGAGGCCGGCGCAGACAGCGGCGGGGTTCCCCCGCACGCGCGGGGATAGACCGATATGACCCTGAACCCCATACATTTTCGCTGCGGTTCCCCCGCACGCGCGGGGATAGACCTCGCGGCGCTCATAGCCGGCGTGGTGGTGGGAGGGTTCCCCCGCACGCGCGGGGATAGACCGGCGGTGGGCCTCTCTCATAGCCTCTCGCTTGGGGTTCCCCCGCACGCGCGGGGATAGACCGTGTGTGGTTTATCCTTCTTAGAGCATCAACAAGGTTCCCCCGCACGCGCGGGGATAGACCCCGCTTGGCGGCCTCATAAGCGCGCCGTAGTGGGGTTCCCCCGCACGCGCGGGGATAGACCTCCAAAAGCTGGCCTATGCGCGGTTCCTTGAGCGGTTCCCCCGCACGCGCGGGGATAGACCTCTCAGGCATTCGTGGCGCGTAGCCTCCTCTGCGGTTCCCCCGCACGCGCGGGGATAGACCCTCGACGCCCTGGTCAGCGCGGGGTGGAATGATGGTTCCCCCGCACGCGCGGGGATAGACCCGTGTGGAAGGGGATTGTGGGAACCGGCAAGCTGGTTCCCCCGCACGCGCGGGGATAGACCCAGCGTAAGCCTTACGGCTTCATCAGCGTTAGCGGTTCCCCCGCACGCGCGGGGATAGACCGACGTGCTTTTCATGGCCGAGCAGTTTGACTCGGGTTCCCCCGCACGCGCGGGGATAGACCGCCGCATCAGAAGGCACCACGGCGACCACCTCAGGTTCCCCCGCACGCGCGGGGATAGACCATTGCCGCGCTTATCCCTGCTTGTCCTAAAAAGGGTTCCCCCGCACGCGCGGGGATAGACCGCTGGTCTCCGCCATCACCGCGCCTAGACCCCAGGTTCCCCCGCACGCGCGGGGATAGACCCCCACTCCCGCTACTGGTGATGTACTGAAGCATGGTTCCCCCGCACGCGCGGGGATAGACCGCAGGCGCTGGTCAAGGCCGCCGCCCAGACGGAGGTTCCCCCGCACGCGCGGGGATAGACCGGTGGGCTAGCATTTCCGCCCGACTCATCCGACGGTTCCCCCGCACGCGCGGGGATAGACCTTGATTACAGGACACGCCTAAGTTATTGGGGCAGGTTCCCCCGCACGCGCGGGGATAGACCCTACCCGACGGAGGCCGCGGCGAAGGAAGACGTGGTTCCCCCGCACGCGCGGGGATAGACCGGCCTCCGAGTCGGTCCAGTCCTTCGGATATCCGGTTCCCCCGCACGCGCGGGGATAGACCCACCCGGTGCATCTCCGCCAGCCTGACGCCCATGGTTCCCCCGCACGCGCGGGGATAGACCGGTGATACTGGAGAAAGTGGAACCCATTATCGCGGTTCCCCCGCACGCGCGGGGATAGACCTGGTAGTGTCATCGGCTAGCCGGTATAGGGAACGGTTCCCCCGCACGCGCGGGGATAGACCGTGGTGGTGGGCATTATCGCGTCAGCGGCGGAGGGTTCCCCCGCACGCGCGGGGATAGACCTGAGAGTATCCTTTCTTACTTCATACCCCTTTTGGTTCCCCCGCACGCGCGGGGATAGACCCTATACCCCAAGAAGCCCAGGGGATAAAGCGGTGGTTCCCCCGCACGCGCGGGGATAGACCCATCACGGACTTTAGCATTGGGACCCGGAGCCAGGTTCCCCCGCACGCGCGGGGATAGACCGCGCATAGCCTACCTCCAGCGTCTACTGCTGACGGTTCCCCCGCACGCGCGGGGATAGACCGCCCCTTGACGGGCTACCCTCATAGACGCCGCCGGTTCCCCCGCACGCGCGGGGATAGACCGCTGAACGAGCCGGCCACCAGCAGGACGACCGCGGTTCCCCCGCACGCGCGGGGATAGACCCTGTCATCATGGCGGCCAAAGCCATCCGTAGTCGGTTCCCCCGCACGCGCGGGGATAGACCTTTGAGGGCGCGGGTGGTTAGCCCAGGACGTGCGGTTCCCCCGCACGCGCGGGGATAGACCCCCGTCCGACTTGCCCACTGCCGTCACTGAACCGGTTCCCCCGCACGCGCGGGGATAGACCCTGACCCTCGAGTTCACGGACACCCCGCTTCTTGGTTCCCCCGCACGCGCGGGGATAGACCCACCATCGTGGTAGGGGATACTGCGCTGTACTCGGTTCCCCCGCACGCGCGGGGATAGACCGCGGCATAATCGCAGGGTGTTCGTGCGCATCCAGGTTCCCCCGCACGCGCGGGGATAGACCCATTCCGGTCATGGCCGCCGGCCTTCCCGCTTTGGTTCCCCCGCACGCGCGGGGATAGACCGGTCTTCAGTCTTCGCATCCGGCGCGGCGCGGCGGTTCCCCCGCACGCGCGGGGATAGACCGTACCTGCACCTTGCCCAGCGACTCCCAGAGTCGGTTCCCCCGCACGCGCGGGGATAGACCGGCGCATTACGGCTGGCTTGACGCCATAGGGACGGTTCCCCCGCACGCGCGGGGATAGACCCTCCACGTTTTCCTGTAGAAGTCCTTCCACCACGGTTCCCCCGCACGCGCGGGGATAGACCCCCCGCAAACGCGGGGATAGCCCGGAGGCCCCCGGTTCCCCCGCACGCGCGGGGATAGACCTGAGGAGAAGGCCGCCCTTGCCGCATGGCGCAAGGTTCCCCCGCACGCGCGGGGATAGACCGGAAACGGACACAGGGTGGGAGTTTACACTTGAGGTTCCCCCGCACGCGCGGGGATAGACCCCACAGATTCACCCTATACTTGCCCTTGAAGGAGGTTCCCCCGCACGCGCGGGGATAGACCAATGCTGGGCGGCGGCTAGGTGGAGCGGTGGGGGGTTCCCCCGCACGCGCGGGGATAGACCAACCTGACGCCGTATGGACACTTGGCGCAGGTCGGTTCCCCCGCACGCGCGGGGATAGACCCCCGTTCCACCCCGGCGGTTGCGCTACCCATCTGGTTCCCCCGCACGCGCGGGGATAGACCCTGCCACCGGTAGCCGATGGAGAGTTCGTCGCGGGTTCCCCCGCACGCGCGGGGATAGACCGTCACCCAAGGCGGCTACCACAGCGTCCGACGCGGTTCCCCCGCACGCGCGGGGATAGACCCCGCGCCATCTATCAACTGCTGGGCCGTCTGCGGGTTCCCCCGCACGCGCGGGGATAGACCCGTCGCAGGGTTGTAGGGACACGCCTCAGTCCGGGTTCCCCCGCACGCGCGGGGATAGACCCGCCGCGGTGGAGGGCGGCCAGCGTCCACGGACGGTTCCCCCGCACGCGCGGGGATAGACCGCGTGACGCCGTGGGCGGCCCGGAGAAGGCCGCGGTTCCCCCGCACGCGCGGGGATAGACCCCGGCTCCCCCACGTCGTCGCCAACTTGGAGCGGGTTCCCCCGCACGCGCGGGGATAGACCCGCCCGGCTATCCGGCGCAGGGACCATCATAGGGGTTCCCCCGCACGCGCGGGGATAGACCCCAGTTGGAACAACGGGAACCGGAAATCAGACCGGTTCCCCCGCACGCGCGGGGATAGACCGATATCGCTCCCCGTTCTGAGGCTCCTTGACGCGGTTCCCCCGCACGCGCGGGGATAGACCGAGGTGGGAGGACATGACGGGCGTCCCAGCCGTGGTTCCCCCGCACGCGCGGGGATAGACCGTCCTTGCGGGAAGAGGCGGCTAGGTCTTAATCGGTTCCCCCGCACGCGCGGGGATAGACCTGCCCATCCAGTTGACTATCCGCAAACTGGGGAGGTTCCCCCGCACGCGCGGGGATAGACCGTCCACGTTGACACTCACCCTGCGTAACGGCGCGGTTCCCCCGCACGCGCGGGGATAGACCCGCCGCTCCGCTCCCTCCATTGCGTCATGGGCGGGTTCCCCCGCACGCGCGGGGATAGACCGCCCTGCCCCCACCGCCACCGGAGCTACAAGACGGTTCCCCCGCACGCGCGGGGATAGACCGGAATACAGACGGCTATACGGGAAAATGTACTAGGTTCCCCCGCACGCGCGGGGATAGACCTTGTTCTGGCCCGGCGCTGGGAGTCTGCCCTAAGGTTCCCCCGCACGCGCGGGGATAGACCGCCGCGTCGGAGGGCGCGCTACTGGTGGCGCCGGGTTCCCCCGCACGCGCGGGGATAGACCGATGTCAAAAATGTCACTGTGGGCAAGAGGGAGGGTTCCCCCGCACGCGCGGGGATAGACCCCGCCCGAGTAGCCCCTTCGCTATCGTAGTCTGGGTTCCCCCGCACGCGCGGGGATAGACCCGTAGCGCAGGGTGTATCTCGTGAGTGGGAAATGGTTCCCCCGCACGCGCGGGGATAGACCGCGCGGGGGGAGCACGCCATAGCGTGGATGATGGGTTCCCCCGCACGCGCGGGGATAGACCGTCGCTGTGGACCTGGGAGGCCCGCCGCGCTATGGTTCCCCCGCACGCGCGGGGATAGACCGCGAAAATCGCCGCCGCGCGGCGCGTCACCCCGGGTTCCCCGCACGCGCGGGGATAGACCCCTCTACAACGGGATAGTGGAGCAAATCGGATGGGTTCCCCCGCACGCGCGGGGATAGACCCCCGTCTTTTCCCGGCGCGGGTATCATCGCGCCGGTTCCCCCGCACGCGCGGGGATAGACCGGGCTTGAGAAAGCGGGTTACGATGTGGAAGGGGGTTCCCCCGCACGCGCGGGGATAGACCTTGGGACCGGTGGCAGTGGCTTCTCCGGACGGTGGTTCCCCCGCACGCGCGGGGATAGACCCGTATCGCCATATATTCGGGCGCCGTCCTATCAGGTTCCCCCGCACGCGCGGGGATAGACCCATAGGGTTATGGCGGCCGCCGATAATACGGGCGGTTCCCCCGCACGCGCGGGGATAGACCGGCCCACGGGATGACGGGTAGACTTTCTATAGAGGTTCCCCCGCACGCGCGGGGATAGACCGGATAGGGCGGGGTCCAAGCGCACGAAATTTAAGGTTCCCCCGCACGCGCGGGGATAGACCGTTGCGGCTCACGGTCTTGTAGCCGGTGATGGGGGTTCCCCCGCACGCGCGGGGATAGACCCCATCCAAGCCGGCAATGACATCGGGTTGTCGGGGTTCCCCCGCACGCGCGGGGATAGACCCGAGGCGCTGGTGTCAAGGACAAAGACGATGGGGGTTCCCCCGCACGCGCGGGGATAGACCGTCCGTTCCCAGCATCGGTGACGTACTGAAGCGGGTTCCCCCGCACGCGCGGGGATAGACCTGGAGGCTGGCGCGGCTATGTGGTAGACGCATTGGTTCCCCCGCACGCGCGGGGATAGACCGCGTGGGCGGTGTGGTCTATGTGGAGGTAGATTGGTTCCCCCGCACGCGCGGGGATAGACCGTCAAAGGCGGCGTCGCTGAGCGCCCATCGGTTGGTTCCCCCGCACGCGCGGGGATAGACCCTCCACGTCCACGTACCGCCCGGACTTCTTGGGGGTTCCCCCGCACGCGCGGGGATAGACCTTCTCCCACGCTTCATCCTGTGCGTCCTGTGCTGGTTCCCCCGCACGCGCGGGGATAGACCCGGCTGGCCGCTATTCAGAGTCAGCAGGAGCCGGGTTCCCCCGCACGCGCGGGGATAGACCGGCAGTGTCCCGACCTCCGAACCCTATCCTCCCGGTTCCCCCGCACGCGCGGGGATAGACCGGAAAATCAGGGAGCAGAGAGGTGATGAAGCGTGGTTCCCCCGCACGCGCGGGGATAGACCGCTCCCACTTGGGCGTCGGCTTCCTCTCCATCCGGTTCCCCCGCACGCGCGGGGATAGACCCGCTGACGCGGCCCAAGACTCCATTCGGATATCGGTTCCCCCGCACGCGCGGGGATAGACCCGCTATGGGGAGCAGCGATGACTACAGCCACAAGGTTCCCCCGCACGCGCGGGGATAGACCCGTATTCGAAGGACTGGGGGAACGTTCCCTCCAGGTTCCCCCGCACGCGCGGGGATAGACCCCGGCAGCTTGTGCCAGAAGCCCACGTTCTCTAGGTTCCCCCGCACGCGCGGGGATAGACCGGCTGCACTGGAAAAGATGTCAGAGACCGGCGAGGTTCCCCCGCACGCGCGGGGATAGACCGGCTGCACTGGAAAAGATGTCAGAGACCGGCGAGGTTCCCCCGCACGCGCGGGGATAGACCGACCGCGTTGACTGGCTAAAGGAGCAGTTTGAGGGTTCCCCCGCACGCGCGGGGATAGACCTCCGTCTACTTCGCCAGTGGGGAGCACGGCTTAGGTTCCCCCGCACGCGCGGGGATAGACCGCCGTGCAGCTCTCGACGCCTTCCCCCCCCTCGGGTTCCCCCGCACGCGCGGGGATAGACCTACTCCAACCGGCTCCCCCATGTCGTCGCCAACGGTTCCCCCGCACGCGCGGGGATAGACCACATACAGGAGATTTACGACGAGGGTTCCATGCGGTTCCCCCGCACGCGCGGGGATAGACCCCCTTCCACCGCGGCCTTGACCGAGGGGGGGGAGGTTCCCCCGCACGCGCGGGGATAGACCGCCAGGTCAGTGGTTATAGGGCGACCTCTTGCAGGTTCCCCCGCACGCGCGGGGATAGACCGCCAGGTCAGTGGTTATAGGGCGACCTCTTGCAGGTTCCCCCGCACGCGCGGGGATAGACCGAGCGGAGCGCGCTCAAGCGCGCCGCCGGCCTGGGTTCCCCCGCACGCGCGGGGATAGACCCGCCAATGGCTAAGACCGGGAGCCGCCGCCGCCGGTTCCCCCGCACGCGCGGGGATAGACCCGATGGTCCCATTCAGTTTACTTTGGTGGCAGGGGTTCCCCCGCACGCGCGGGGATAGACCGCGGCTCTCCACCGGCACCTCCGGCGTGGGCTAGGTTCCCCCGCACGCGCGGGGATAGACCTCTGGCCGCCCTTGCGCCGGCTCATGGCCTACTGGTTCCCCCGCACGCGCGGGGATAGACCGTCCACTAGGGCGCGCAGACGGGCGGCTCCGCGGGTTCCCCCGCACGCGCGGGGATAGACCCTTGAAGGCTTGGACGGCGGCCAAAATAGTCTTGGTTCCCCCGCACGCGCGGGGATAGACCGCGCGGCCTTGGCGGTCTTCTCCCGTTCCGTCAGGTTCCCCCGCACGCGCGGGGATAGACCGCGCGCCGGGAGAAGGGGAGAGCGGGGGGGATAGGTTCCCCCGCACGCGCGGGGATAGACCGGTCACTCGACGCTTGCACAATGGACACTGCCAGGTTCCCCCGCACGCGCGGGGATAGACCGGTGAGCGTCCACACACTGCGCCTAACAACCACGGTTCCCCCGCACGCGCGGGGATAGACCCCTTTGACCCGAACGTTGCCGCCTACAACATCCGGTTCCCCCGCACGCGCGGGGATAGACCTTTTCACTCAGGTGAACGGCTTTGGCATTCCGTGGTTCCCCCGCACGCGCGGGGATAGACCCACCATGACGGGCGGACGACTCACCTTGCCCTAGGTTCCCCCGCACGCGCGGGGATAGACCCTCGCTGACGAGTCTGTCAGCGAAGACAAAATCGGTTCCCCCGCACGCGCGGGGATAGACCGACTAGACATTGACCACCTTCTGCACCATCGTGGGTTCCCCCGCACGCGCGGGGATAGACCCTGAGGGGGGGTATGTTGCGGCGGGGCGCCCCCGGTTCCCCCGCACGCGCGGGGATAGACCGCGAGGAGGAGGAGCGCGGGATGAACCTGGGAAGGTTCCCCCGCACGCGCGGGGATAGACCGCTCTCGGCATTTCTGGCCCCCGACACTTGGGAGGTTCCCCCGCACGCGCGGGGATAGACCCCGTCTTGCTGTCCACGCGCCCGTCACGATGAAGGTTCCCCCGCACGCGCGGGGATAGACCCGCTATGGGGACCAGCGATGACTACAGCCATAAGGTTCCCCCGCACGCGCGGGGATAGACCTTAGACCGGTCGATGTACCGGAAGGACCAGCCGGGTCTATCCCCGCACGCGCGGGGATAGACCCGCTAACGGCGATACCAACACAGTCAGCTACACGGTTCCCCCGCACGCGCGGGGATAGACCCCACAGGGCCCTGGCGAGGGTCAATAAGACCATGGTTCCCCCGCACGCGCGGGGATAGACCGCCGGCCCCGGCCTAACCTCCTCCACTGTCGCAGGTTCCCCCGCACGCGCGGGGATAGACCTGTGCGCCTTTGTTTCCGGGCAGTTCTCCGTCGGGTTCCCCCGCACGCGCGGGGATAGACCGTATTCCGAAGGACCCCAAGATGGCGCCTCCGAGGTTCCCCCGCACGCGCGGGGATAGACCGATTGACAACTTGGGCGGGGAGGGCGGCATCACGGTTCCCCCGCACGCGCGGGGATAGACCGACCGTGAGCCGCAATTTGGACTCCCTCAAGGCGGTTCCCCCGCACGCGCGGGGATAGACCCGGGAAGGGAGTCTAGATATGGGCATGTTGCAGTGGTTCCCCCGCACGCGCGGGGATAGACCCAATGCTGGCAATCCTTGGCCTCGCCAAGGTGGGGTTCCCCCGCACGCGCGGGGATAGACCGGTTGATTCTTCCGGCTTGAACGCCCTTGCCTCGGTTCCCCCGCACGCGCGGGGATAGACCTTGAGGTTGCACAAAGAACCAAGACTATCTATAGGGTCCCCCGCACGCGCGGGGATAGACCGCGGGCTTGCTTGAGAGCACGCTATCCAAAGTCGGGTCCCCCGCACGCGCGGGGATAGACCCGGTGACCTGTAGCGCGGCAACGACTTACTCACGGTTCCCCCGCACGCGCGGGGATAGACCGGCGTCGGGAGGTGATATGAGCAGTGCAGGAGAGCGGGTGGAGCAGGCGGCGGCGGCGGTGCGGGACCGTGGGGGCCTGGTGACCAAAGTGGCGGTCGCGCGGGAGCTAAGGATCACGCGACGAGCGCTGTACAAGACCCTGAGACGGCGGCCAGAGTTGGAGGCGCTGTTTGTGCCGGCGTTGGAGGCCTGGCGGGAGAACTCGCGCCAGGCCAGAGAAAAGAGGTGGAGACGGGTTTCCCCGCACGCGCGGGGATAGACCCCGGTGCGGGTACTCCGCCGCCAAGTCGGCATGGGTTTCCCCGCACGCGCGGGGATAGACCGCAGACTGGAAGGCCGTGGCCTTCTATGCGGACGGTTTCCCCGCACGCGCGGGGATAGACCGCAACCAAGGGCTGCGTACCCCAGGGCAGCTTCGGTTTCCCCGCACGCGCGGGGATAGACCGCACCTACAAGGCATATTTGCGACGAAAGACCAGGTTCCCCCGCACACGCGGGGATAGACCGCTGCCCCTGCTGGCCGACTCGGACGACGCCTCGGTTCCCCCGCACGCGCGGGGATAGACCCGGGGGCCGGTATCGTATCGCGTACGCTTGCACGGTTCCCCCGCACGCGCGGGGATAGACCCACGCAGACCAGTCGCAGTCTTGATACCCGCGCGGTTCCCCCGCACGCGCGGGGATAGACCCTATACATGCACATCTGGGAGGGCCAACCGGACGGTTCCCCCGCACGCGCGGGGATAGACCGTCATGCACGACGCAGCCCTCGCGGGTAGCATCGGTTCCCCCGCACGCGCGGGGATAGACCCATCCCACGCGCTCCAACATGGAGCGGAGGCCCGGTTCCCCCGCACGCGCGGGGATAGACCCCGGCTTATTGACCAGCAGGAACAGGGCGAAGTGGTTCCCCCGCACGCGCGGGGATAAAGCCCATTGTCTCCACCACCGGCGGCGGGAAGGGGTGGTTCCCCCGCACGCGCGGGGATAAACCGGTGGTCCTGGGGGTCGTGCCCCAAGGTTCCGTGGTTCCCCCGCACGCGCGGGGATAAACCGGTGGTCCTGGGGGTCGTGCCCCAAGGTTCCGTGGTTCCCCCGCACGCGCGGGGATAAACCCGCTTCTTAGTCATCGTGCCCCCATCCGCCCGGGGTTCCCCCGCACGCGCGGGGATAAACCGTGGCGGATTGAGCTTACAGGCAGATGGTCAATGGCTCCCCCGCATGGGCGGGGATGGACCTATGTATACTCCCAACGAAGGAGGTCAAAAAGAAAGGAGCCGCTAAGATTCCAAAGCTGAGGAGTCCAATAAAAGAGTACGGCCGTCTGTCTAGAGTCTAATTCTTTTCTACCTCTCTAATTCTGCTCCATACTCCCAATCAGAAGTAACGGTCCTTTCTCCATCTATAACTATCTCAGTCGAGGTTATCTGCTTAGCGCTGGGACTCACTGAGACGTTGATCTCATACTTTCCCGGAGGTAGGTAATAGCCGGTATCTTCTTCTGAGACCAACGAGATTAAGTATTCTCCTCCTAGAGTAGTTACCTCAACTGACTCTATTTCCTTATGCAAGACTTCCATTAAACTCATTGGGTTATAGAGTTCATAGTAACCCAGACCTTCTATCTCAAATGGAGGAGTATCAAATCTCTCTCTCTCGGGTGAGTACTTATTGAAGACCCCTCCCTCCCAATCATAAGTCACCTCTCCATCCGGAGAGACTACCTTGTTGTAATCCGCCTGAGACGCGTTCACAAACTCAGCGATATGGAAGGTGGAGTCTCCAAAACTATACCTAACTGAGTCGAACTCCATGAGTACGTCTTGAACCTGATCTAACTCTAGGCCCCATAGAATTTCAGGTGGCAATACATCTATAGTAGGAACCGGAGTGGTCATCTCAGTAGGAGCCGGAGCAGTTGTCTCAGTGGGAACCGGAGTGGTGACTACTGTTGGAGCAGCTGCCTGACTCCCACAACCTACTAAGATCCCAACTAACAAGACACTGACTACTGAAAGCTTTAACATTTCTTCCTCCTGGCTAAGCGGACGCTGGCCGGCCCATCCGGGCCGGGTTAGACGCCTCGCGCCCTCATCCGCCTCACTGCGCCAGCCCTCTCACCGCGGCGGCCAGCCTTCCAACCTCGTCCTCGGTGTTGAAAGCGTGGGTCGCCGCCCTAACGCACGAAAGCTCCCGCACGTAGCGGACCACTATCCGGTGGTCGTCCCACAGCCGGGCCACCGCGTCGTTGGAGTCCACACCCCGTATCCGGAAGGAGGTCAGGCCGCAGGAGCGCCGGTCTTCCGTGGGCGACATCAGGGTGACGCCGGGTATCTCCGACAAGCTCTTCTTGAGCAGCTTAGACAGGGCCAAGGCGCGCCGCTCCACGGCCTCCGCCCCCAACTCCCGGTAGAAACCCACGGCGCGGGTCAGCCCAAGGGCCAGGGGCGCGCTGCTGGTGGTGAGCAGAAACTTGTTAATGGAGTTGGCGTTGGACTCGTAGCCTCCGCGGTCGTCGTAGGATACGGCGGCGTGACCCGACACCCTGACAGGGTTGAGGGATGAAATAAGGTCCTCTCGAACGTAGAAAGCTCCGACTCCATCCGGACCCAGAAGCCACTTCTGCCCGGGAATGGAGTAGAAGTCGACGTCCAGGGCGCGAAGATCCAGGGCGACGTGGCCCGCGGTCTGAGCGCCATCCACGAGCATCAGGACGCCATGGGCCTTGGTCAGCGCCCTGAGGTCCTCAATGGGCATCCGGAGGCCGCAGGTGTACTCGATGTGGCTGAAGAACAGCAGCCGAGAGCGGGGGGTGATGGCCTCCTCAACCCTGGCCAGGATATCCTCGCCGGAGTCGCCGGGCTGAAGCGGCAGGGCCTTAACCCTAACGCCCCGCTCCTGGAGGCGGTAGGCCGGCACCAGAACCGAACTGTGTTCCAGGCCGAAGGTGATCACCTCGTCCCCCTCGCTCCAGGATAGGCCGTTCAAGGCCATGTTCAGGCCGTCGGTGGTGCACTGGGTCAGGATCACCTCATGGGAAGACACGTTCAGAAGGGAGGCGACTGCGGCCCTCGCTTCCTGCTGAATCACCCGCCCGCTCTCGTAGACGGGCGGACTTGTAGGCCCTTCGTAGCTCTCGTACTCCAAGCGGTCCTTCATGGCCTCCACCACACCCTTGGGCGATGGGCCTGACCAGCCCGTGTTCATGTAAATGGCGCTGCGGCATCCCGGAATCTGCTCTCTCACCCGTTCAACGTCCACAGTTTCAACCCCCCGCGTCTTTCCGCTAATCATAACATCTAACGGGCGCGGCGGGGGCCGGTTCCCATTGACAGTTAGGTTGAGGGAACCCATCGCTTCCCACCCCCGGACAGCAGGGCCGGCCCGCCGCCGCCATGAACCTAAAGGGCCACCGGGGTTGGACGGCTTGCTTTATACGCCCTAGCGCTACAAAATGTTGGGACGAAACTTTCTGCCGCGCCTACCCGTGAGAACCGACGGATGGGCGGGGGCGTATCATTAACCTGGAGATCCCATCTGTGAACCAACAAGTGACTACCGAATCCGCAGCCGCCTGCCCCCACTGCGGAGCCATGGACCAGAAACAGGGGGCCAACTGCCTGGGTTGCGGCCGCTTTATTGCGAGCGCCGTGCCGGAGTGGGTGCAGGGCCGCCGACGCCAAGGCCTGTTTGGACGGCAGGGCCTGATTTTTATGACCCAAAACAAGTGGCTCTTCATCGTGCTGTCCATTCTTGTTATCGGGGCCTTCACCTGGCACAACTTCCGCGTGGTTCCCAACCCCGTCACCCTTCTAACCACCCGCCCCAGCTCCGACCTCTCCTCCCTGTCGGCGCCGGGGCAGTGGGCAATGACGGGGGGCGACTTTGAGCGCACCCGGCACGTGGAGAACCCTCCCGCGCTGCCCCAGGGACGCCTGCTGTGGTCCACCGAGCCTGACCTCGTGAAGGGCATATCCGTGCCCGTCGTGGCCGACGGGACCCTTTATGTTGGAAGCCATTTCGAGTTCCTGGCCCTAGACGCCGGCACGGGGGATATCAGATGGAGCCGGGACATGCCCGGGTTGGTGAACTCGTCCCCCGCAGTGGCCGGCGACAAGGTGTACGTCGGCGCGACGGACACCAAGGTCTGGGCCTTCGACAAGCTCACCGGCGAGACGCGATGGACCTTTGAGACCAACAACTACATCAGCAGCTCCCCCCTCATATCCAACGGGTTCCTCTTCATCGGCTCCGGGGACCACTACATGTACGCCCTCGACGCCGAGACGGGGGGCAAGCTGTGGGACTTCAGGACGGCTGACCTCGTGACCTCGCCGCCAGCCCTCCACAACGGCGTCCTCTACTTCACCTCCCAAGACGACAGCCTCTATTCCGTGAACTACCGCACCGGGGAGGGAAGGATGCAGTTCCGCACCCGGGGCCTCGGCGCCTTCGACCCGCCGGTGGTGGCCAACGGCCTGGTCTACATGCCGTCGGGCAGCGGGATTCTGACGTCGAAGGCGGGCATCCGGGAGGTTCCCGGACGCTGGCAGCGAGAGAAGCTGTGGCGCACTATGTGGTTGCGATGGGGGGCGCCCATTCCCCGCCCGCCGGCCCAGCAGGGCACGGTGTGGAGGTTCTCGCCGGAGGGGTCCCGGTTCGTAGCCGCGGCCCCGGCCGTGACTGAAGAGGCCTTCTACATAGGCGACTCGGCGGGGAACCTGTACGCCCGCGATGCCACGGACCACAAGAAGGAGATATGGACCTTCAAGGCTCCGGGCGGCATTGCCTCCTCTCCCATCGTGGCCGGAGAAACCATCTACTTCGGCACCACGGACGGCGTTATGCACGCCGTAGACCGGCGAACGGGTCAGGAGTTATGGAACCTCTCCCTGGGGTCGCCCATCACTCTGGCCCAGGCCCTGGCGGATGGCAAGCTCTTCGTTCGCACCGATGACGGACGAGTTCACGCCATAGGGTAAAAGCGGGCCACCCCCGGTCAGATGGCGGTTTGCAGAGCCAGGCCGCTAGGCTGCCAGGGCAAAGGAGCCACGCGCCATCCCCGGGCTGGATGACGGTTTGCAGAGTCAGGCCGACGGCTGCCAGAGCCAAAGGGCCGCGCTCAACTCCCGGCTGGACGGCGGGTTGCAGAGCCAGGCCGCGCGCCATCCCCGGTTGGATGGCGGTTCGCAGAGCCAGGCCGCGGGGTTGCCAACGCCAAGGATTCGCGGCCCATCTCCGGTCAGACGGCGGGTTGCATAGTCAGGCTGCGGGGCTACATCCCCAAGGAGCCGCACGCCATCCCTGGCTGGACGGCGGGTTGTAAAGCCAGGCCGCTAGACTGCCAGCGCTAAGGAGCCGAGCCACATCCCCGGTTAGACGGCGGTTTACGGAGTCAGGCCGGCGGCTGCCAGCGCCAAGGGGCCGCGCGCCATCCCCGGCTGGACGGCGGTTTGCAGAGTCAGGCCGGCGGTTGTCAGGGCCAAGGAGCCGAGCTACATTCTCGGTCAGACGGCGGTTCGCGAAGTCAGGCCGGCGGGGCTGCCAGCGCCAAGGGCCGCGCGCCATCCCCGGTTGGCCGGTGGTTCGCAGAGCCAGGCCCGCGCCAGCCATCGCCAAGGAGCCGCGCGCCACCCCCGGGTGAACGGCGGTTCGCAGTGTCAGGCGGCGGGCTCCCAGCGCCAAGGGCCACGAGCCACCCCCGGCTAGATGACGGTTTGTAAAGCCAGGCCGCCAACCTGCCAGCGCCAAGGGCCGCGCGCCAGCCAGTGCCAAGGAGCCGCGCACCACTCCCGGTCAGACGGCGGTCCTCAGAGTCAAGCCGCGGGACTGCCAGCGCCAAGGAGCCACGCGCCACCCCCGGTTAGACAGCGGTTTACGGAGTCAGGCCGCGCGCCATCCCGGTCAGACGGCGGTTCTCAGAGTCAGGCCGGCGGGGCTGCCAGGGCCAAGGAGCCGCGGCCCACCCCCGGTTGAACGGCGGTTCGATAAATCAGGCGGTGTGGCTACACATCCCAAAGGAGCCGCGCGACGTTCTAGGTTGGACGGCGGGTTGCATAGTCAGGCCGCGAGGCTGCAAGCGCCAAGGAGCCGCGCGCCACCCCCGTCAGACGGCGGTTTGTAAAGCCAGGCCGGCGGCTGCTAGGGCCAAGGGGTTGAGCGACATTCCCGGTCAGACGGCGGGTTGCAGAGTCAGGCCGTGCGGCTGCCAGCGCCAAGGGCCACGCGCCACCCCCGGCTGTACGGCGGGTTGCAAGTCAGGCGGCGGCCTACCAGCGTCAAAGGGCCGCGAGCCATCCCAGTTGGACGGCGGGTTGCAAGTCAGGCCGTGCGGTTGCCAGCGCCAAGGAGCCGCGCCCCATCCCCGGTTAGACGGCGGGTTGCAGAATCAGACCGCTAGGTTGCCTACCAGTGCCAGATGGCGTCGTGGCCGTCGAACAGGTCGGCCAACTCGCTGACGCCTACCATCTTAATCCCGTCCACCAACTCCCCCCGCCCAATGCCCCTCTGCTCCACGTCTTCGGCGACCACGTAGGTGTCTACGCCGGCCCCGATGAGGCCCTCAACGTCCTCGTCCAACTTGGGCGGGTTGGATAGGGGTATGCCGCCAATGGTAACGCCGCTGGCGTCCTGCCCCTTCACGGCGTAGTTAACGGCGTTGGAACGGAGGAGTACGGATATGTCGGCCCCGGCGTTCTTGAGGATGTGGGACATCCATAGGATGGTGTCGTCCTGCTCCTCAAGGGTGCCGTGGTAGGCCCGCTCTACAACGGAAAGAATCTTGGCCACGCGCGCCTCCTATTCTCCTATTTCGTGCCGATAACCAGGGTGTTGTCGCTCTCTTGGGACCACTTGAAAAAGTCGGCCGGGGCGCCGCGGCGGACGCCTTCCACCCAGTTCCCCGACCCCCGCTCGTCGACGCACAGGCCGCAGTTAATCCAGTCCAACTGCCCGGTGCCCAGAAGCCCGGCGATGAACCTGGATGTGGTGGGGTGGTCTTCCTCCTCGGCCGTGGTCCCCTTAACGGGGTTGGGATGGGCGGCCTGGTCCTTCATGGTCAGGTTGACGGCCCCCTCGTAGGCGAAGATGTTAACGCGGTGGCCCTTGCGCACGGCGGCGTCGGCGATGCGAAGAACGGTGGTGGTGGTCTCCGCCTCATAGGGGGGGTCCATAAGGGCGATGGTTAGGGTTGCCATAACTCCTCCTCAGTGCCACACGGCCTTGGTGTCCGCCTGGGCCAGCATATCCACCAGACTGTCTACGTTGGAGACCTCCACCCCTTCCACCAGAGAGCCTTGGGATATGCCCCGCTCGCGGAGGGAAAACTCGTCGGCCAACACCGTCACCGCCGGTCCCTTCTCGGAGAGGCCGTCTAGGGGATTGTCCTTGACCCCCGTTCTGGTGGTGAGGACCCCGTTCTGGATGAGGAACAGGGTAACCCGGTTGCCCTTGAGGGCCAGGTCGGCGGCCAAGTTGTACATGTAGCGAGTGTCCCCGTACTCGAAGGGGTCGCGGGATTCGATAAGAAGGTAGTTGGCCAAAACGCGCCTCCCCACTCTGTAGATCAGGAGCCGCCGCCGGCCCTGACGCGGAAGTGTCCATGAAGTACCGGAATTATAATGCGGGCGTCCTGCATGGTCAAGCTCACCCCCTAGTCGCCCCGGTTGCGCTGAGGCCGCTCCCCCTTGCCCCCCCCCCTCTTATCCGTCATTCCCGCGCAGGCGGGAAGGGCGCGTGCGCCCACTTATGTTTTGAAGAGCGTTGGTTTTGCGATGGGGGCTTCTGCCCACCCATCCGCATTCCCGCGTAGGCGGGAATCCATCTTTCCCCTTGGCAAGGACGGGCAACGCTCGTACATGGAGGGCGTCCCCACGAGTGACGCCGGGGTTTCGGACTTTGGTTCTGCTGTGTAGGGTTCCTGGATTCCCGCCTGCGCGGGAATCCATCTTTCCCCTGCCGCTGCGCCGAGCCAACCGCGCAACGACGCACGCGCCAGCCCCCCATTCCGTCATTCCCGCGCAGGCGGGAATGTGAATTCACATTTCAAGTGCAACACCTTGTTCCGGAAAGTTTCGGCTGGGGTCCGGTAGTCCAGACACTTGCGAGGGGTGTGGTTGTAGGCTTGGACCAGTTGGGTGAAGCGCTCCTGGGACACCGCCGCTAGGTCGGTCTTGCGGGGCAGGGTCCTCCGCAGCCGGCCAATGGCGTTCTCCACGCCACCCTTCTGCCAGGGGGAGCGGGTGTCGCAGAAGAAGGTCTGGATGCCGAGGGCGTGGAGAAGATGGTGGCGGGCGAACTCCGTGCCGTTGTCGAAGGTGACCGTCTGGCGCCACTCCTGGGGCAAGGGTCCCAGGGCCTCGGCGATGGCAGTGGCGATAGGTCCCGCGGCCTTCCCCGGGGGCCTGAGGGCTATGAGCAGGCGGGTGCAGCGCTCGTGGAGGATGAGGACGACTTGGCCGTAGGCGCTGAAGAGCATGGTGTCGGCCTCCCAGTGGCCCGGCCTCTGGCGGTCATCCGCATCCTGAGGACGCTCTTCCAAGGGAAGGCGGTCGGGGATGAAGGACACGGAACTGCCGCCCCTGCGCCCCCGCCAGCCTCGTCTGGACTTGCGCCGGGGCAGGTAGAGCCGCCACGAGTAGTCCTTCGTGCGGGCTATCTGGGCGTAAATGAACCGGTAGATCGACTCATAGGAGATGACCGTCCTTCCCTTCTCCAGGGCCAGCCGGCCGGACACCTGCTCCGGGGACCAGCCTAGCTCGAGACGGGCGAGGACATCCTCCCGAAGGGTGGGGTCGCGGGTCAGCCGGTGACCGTGCCAACGGCGGGCGTGGGCCTGTTGGTCGGCGTACTTGGGCCGGTAGCCGCCATTGGCCGAAGGATTGCGCTTCAACTCCCGAGCAACCGTTGATGGCGAGCGATCCAGAGCTGCCGCGATTTGGCGGAGGGAGTGTCCCGTGGCATGTAGTCGGGCAATTTCACACCGTTCCACAATGTCGAGCTGCGTGTAGTGGAGTCCCATGGCAACACCTCAATTAAGTGTTGCACTTCGTTTGTGAGTTTAGCGAATCCATCCCCCAACGCAGAACCAACGCCTCGAACTCCGGCGTCACCCGTAGGGACGCCTCTTACACGGATCTGAGCCGCGGCGGCCCCATCCTCACCACGGCGCGTCGTTGCGCCATTGTATTGTAGCAGCGTCGGTAAGAAAGATGGATTCCCGCCTGTGCGGGAATGACGGATGGGGGTGGCCGGGAATGGCGGTAGGCCGGGCTTAGGCGTCGCGGCGGGTGGGCCGGTGCGTTAGGTATATCCGCGAGGCCGTGGCAAAGCCCAAGGCCGTCTCCCTGATGGGCGTCTGGAAGGTGATGACGTCGCGGTAGTCCCCTATCTCCAGTATCTCTATCTCCTCGCCGGGCAGGATGCGGTGGTCGCATAGGAACTGTAGGAGCTTGGGGTCTTCATCGGGGAGGCTGCTGACAACGTAGGGGACGCCCGGTTTCGCCTCGCTCATGGGCACGACGGGGCCTGTGGGCTTCCTGTAGCCGCTGCCCGGTATCGGCTTCCCGAAGGGGCAGGTGGTGGGGTTCCCCACGGCCGCCTTTATCCGCTCCTCTAGGAAAGGGGAGATGCCGTGCTCCAAGATATGGGCCTCCTGGTCGGCGTTGGGCAGGCTCACACCCAGGATGTCCACCACCAGCCGCTCGGCCAACCGGTGCCTCCGCGCTATGCGGGCGGCCAACTCGCTCCCCTTCTTGGTGAACTGTATCTCCTTTTGGGAGGATATCTGGATGAGGCCGTCGCGGGACATGCGCCGGAGCATACCGAGAACCGAGGGCAGCGACGTGCCCAGTCCCTCGGCGGCGGGGAGTCTCCGGATGTAGGCGGCCAACTGGCCGAGAACGGTCCTCTCCTGCTCCTCCTTGAGGATGTAGAGGGATAGGAGGTAGTTCTCCACCGCCGACGAAAGGCGTTCGGGCTCTTGGGTCTTCGGAGCGGCGGTGGTTGAGCCTTGTTTCATCTGTTGGCAGGATGCGCCTAGCCGCGCTCCCCAAGTCCTTGGAGCTGCGCCGGAAGGGCCGTTGTTCAAAGAACCGGGCGCGCGGCAGGTTCCGGCAAAGGCTAGTTGCTGCGCTTGAGGGTGGAGAGGTCCCTGTCCTTAAAGTAGTCGTAGTTCATCTGGGTGTAGTTGTTCCACTCCTCCGGAACGGCGTCCTCCGGGAAGATGGCGACCACGGGACAAACGGGCTCGCAGGCGGCGCAGTCGATGCACTCGTCGGGGTTGATGAAGAACATGTTGTCTTCGTCGGTGGTGTAGATACAGTCAACGGGGCAAACGTCGACGCACGCGGCATCCTTCAGATCAACACATGGCTCCGCGATGATGTAGGTCATTGACTATAGCTCCTCCTAGTTATTGCGCGTCCCACACGGGCCGCCTCCACTAGTAATTATAGCATAGGAATGGCTAAGCGACTATTGATTGCGGGCGGCCTTCACACCCATTTGCGCAAGCGGCCTCTCCCGCCGGGACACTTTGGCGAAATTTCCTGTGGGAACCTACCCCGGCAAAGCCCCGGCGTCCTGCGCCTTTCACCAACGGGCCTTAGAGAGTATAATCCTTTCATTGGCGAGGGTAACGGGCGAGGTGGAACGTGGCCGGTTTGCTAAGCGGCTTCAAGCTCAGGTCTTCCTACCGGAAATGCCAGGGTATCTGCGCCCAACTGAACTCCATTGGCGTCAACGCGCAGTTGGCTCAGAAGGGGCAGCCCGAGGAGCTTTTCCGCGACGCCCAAGAGCGCTCCATCGGGCTGATATACGTGCGAAACCAGGAGATCGCCTGGGCCAACGTGGTGCAGGGAAACTACCGGTCACGCTCCCGCGTCGACCTCCTCTTCCTCCGCACCAACCCCCACCCCTTCTACTATCGCATCTGGTACGGCCTCTACGACCCCAACCTTAAGGTCACGGCCCCGACCCTAAAGCTGAGTTCCAAGCGGCGCAGGGCCATCGGTCCCCTGGGCCGGGCCGTTGACGTCACCTGGCAAAACGAGCTTGAGCCCGTCCCGCTGGAGCCCATGGCCAGCGACGAGTCCCTCAAGCGGCGTCTCATCAAGGCCGCCGTCGACGTGGAGATAATGGCCTTCCCCGACGGATACTGGATAATCTCCAATCGCGAGGCGGGCAGACCACCTTCCAAACCCATTTGGGACTGCTACGAGGCCGTGGCCCATGGCCTGAAGGTCTCCAGCAAGGGGTTCGACGCCACCGGGTACTGACCGGCACATTCCGACACCGCTACAACATAAGGGGGAAACAGTGACCATACAGACCTTGCCCAGAGTTCCGGCAGAGATACGGGGCCTCATCCGCAGCGGCGAGTACGGCGGCGTCACCGGGAGCCTGGCCCCCGGCTACGTCCAGGCCAACCTGGTGATTCTGCCCAAGGCCCAGGCCTTCGACTTCCTGCTCTTCTGCCAGCGAAACCCCCGGCCCTGCCCCCTGCTGGAGGCCATGGAGCCGGGCCAGTTCGAGCCGCGCCTCACCTCTCCCCAGGCCGACATCCGCACCGACGTGCCCCGCTATCGCGTCTTCCGCGACGGGCAGATGACCGAGGAGGTCACCAGCATTGAACACCTGTGGCGGGATGACCTGGTCACCTTCCTATTGGGATGCAGCTTCACCTTCGAGTCGGCCATGGTGGACGCCGGCATCCCCCTGTGGCACTGGGAAACGGGCAAGAACGTGTCCATGTACGTCACCAACATGGACACCGTACCCGCCGGGGCCTTCTCCGGCCCCATGGTGGTGAGCATGAGGCCCATTCACCACAAGCAGGTGGTGCGCGCCGTGCAGGTGACGTCCCGGTTCCCCGGGGCCCACGGCGCCCCGGTGCATATCGGCAGCCCGGAGCGTATCGGCGTGGGCGACATTAACAGCCCCGACTATGGCGACCCGTCCGGGTTCAAGGAGAACCAGGTCCCGGTCTTCTGGGCCTGCGGCGTCACCCCCCAGGCGGTGGCCCTCCAGTCGAAGCCGCCCTTTATGATAACCCACGCCCCGGGGCACATGTTCATCACCGACATGAAGGACACGGACCTGGCCGCCCTCTAGCGGCGAATCTCTCAACACGAAAGGCGCATTATGGCCCAGACCACCATAGAGGACATCATCCTTCAGAAGGACCAGCGGGGGATATCCGCCCTCAGGCCCTTCCTGCCGCCGGACTACTGCGCCCAGGCCGCCGCCTACGCGCTGGACCATCCCGGCCCCACCCTCATCGCCACCGGCTTCTTCATCCTGTACGGCGACGCCGTGGAAACCGACGGCCCCCCCGGGGCCTTGGCCATCGGCAGGGCCTTGGAGTCCCTGGGAAGGCAGGTCATTTACGTTACCGACCGCCACTGCCAACCCGTAATGCAGGCCCTGGCCGGCCCCGACGCCCCGGTGGTGGAGTTCCCCATAGCGGGGGCCGAGGAGAGCCGTGAGTACGCCCAAAGGCTGTTGGAACGGCTCAACCCCGGCCTCCTCATATCCATCGAGCGGTGCAGCCCCTCCGCAGACGGCCTCTACCGCAACATGAAGTCGGTGGACGTTTCGGAGCAGACCGCCAAGATAGACGCCCTTTTCAGCCTCCACGGGAATACGGTGGGAGTGGGCGACGGCGGCAACGAGATAGGCATGGGGCTGCTGGCCGACACCATCCCAACCCTGCCCAGACTGCCCAAGGAGCCGGCGGCGGTGGCCTGCGAACGCCTAATCATCGCCAGCGTCTCCAACTGGGGCGGGTGGGGCCTGGTCGCGGCCATGTCCAAGCTGGCGGGCAGAAACCTGCTCCCGCCGGTGGAGGAGGAGGCGGGATGGGTCAAGACCTGCGTCGCCATGGGCGTGGTGGACGGATTCACCGGGGAAGCCAAGGAGTACGTGGACGGCTTCCCCCTAGCGGAGTACGGCCAGCCCCTGGCCCAGCTCCACGAGCTCCTGGCCCAAGAGGGCGTCCCGCCGGCGTAACCCTCCCTACAACCCGCTAATCTCCAAGGTGGTCACTTGGCCGGAGGCGAGGTCTACGACGCGGATGGCGTGGTTGTTGGTGTCGGCCACGTACAGCTTCCCGCGGGCCGCGGAGACGCCGCCGGGTTCAAAGAATTCGGCCTCGGCGGCCGGGCCGTCCAGGAGGCCTTGCCCCCCGGAGCCGGCGAAGGTCATTACCGTTTGGGTATTCGGATACACCCTCTTAATCTTGTGGTTATAGGCGTCGGCTATGTAAAGAACGCCGCCGAGCAGGCATATGCCCAGGGGGTGTTGAAGCCGCGCCTTGGCGCCCATGCCGTCCACGTCGCCGAACTCGAACAGGCCGCGGCCTACAATGGTGGTCACCCGTCCGGCGGGGTCCACGTCGGCCATGCGGACGGAACTGGTCTCGCTGTCGACGAAATAGAGCCTGCGCCCGTCGGTGGTTATGCCGCTGGGCTGGGCCAAGGCCGCCGAAGCCAAGGGGCCGTCAACAATATCCTCCCGGCCGCTGCCGGCGTGGGGAGCCGCCATGCCGCCCCGCAGGTCCAGCCTCCACAACTGGTGGGGGCCGGCCATCGCCACGTAGAGGACGCCACCGGCGATAGTGAGGTCCCACGGGGAGTTTAGCGACGCCTCCCTGAGCTTGCCGCCCCGGTTGCCGAAAGGCCCCTGCCGCCCGGTTCCCGCCACGGTATCCACGTACCCCTGGGCCAGGTCAACCCTGCGAACGGCGTGGTTCTCCGTGTCGGCAACGTAGAGGAAATCGCCATCAAGGGCCATGCCCTGGGGATGGTCGAAGGCCGCAATCACGAAATCCCCGTCCTGGAACCCGGGCGTCACGCCGCCGATGGTCCGCGCCGCGCCGCCATCGAGACCGGTCTGGACGATGCGGTTATGGTTGGAGTCGGAAATAAAGAGCCGCCCGCCCTCCTCGTCGGCCAGGACCTTGGCGGGAAAGGAGAGGGGCGTTCCCGGCGGCGGTTCCGGCAGAAAGTCCAAGGGCCGCCGGTCCAAGAGACCCCTGGCGTCGTACTCCTTCACCATCTCCTCCAAGAGCCTGTCGAAGGCGTCGTAGGGTATCTCCCCCTCGTGCTTGCCGACCACCCGCCCCTCCGGGTCAAGAAACATGAGGGTGGGCCAGGCGCGGCATGAGTAGGACTGCCACACCTGAAAACGGCTGTCGTTGATGACCGGATGCCCTATCTCGTAGCGGAGGATGGCCATGCGCACGTTCTCCGTCTCCCGCTCCGTGGGGAACTTGGCCGAGTGGACGCCAATGACGGCCAACTCCCGCCGGTACTTCCTCTCCAACTTCCGCAACTGCGGAAAGACGTGCATACAGTTAATTCAACAGTAGGTCCAGAAGTCCAGGATAACGATTTTGCCCTTCAGGTCCGACAGGCTTACGGGCCGCTGGGCGTTGAGCCAGTCCAAGCCTTGGGGAAAATCGGGCGCCCTCACGGTTCCCACGTAGGGTGACTGGGTCATAGGGACCTCCCATTGTGCCAACGGGCGAAGTGGATGACGCCATTGTGCCCCAGAAGCGCGGCGGAATCCAGCCCCTTAAAGCCGTGGGAGGAAGCCCCCATTGGCTGTGGCGCAAAGGGTTCGGGTAGGGTAATATCCATTAAAGGAGATAAGGGTAAAGGCGATAAAGGCGGCGTCTTGAGCCGGAAGGTGAAGTGAAAAACAAGGTCTACAGAACTTTCGACGAAGCGGTGGCCGGCGTTCCCGACGGTTCGACCATTATGATACCGGGGTTCGCGGGGCCGGGAACGCCCCGGAACCTCATCGCGGCCCTCATACGGCAGGGGGCCAAAGACCTAACGGCCATCTCCAACCACGCCAGCTCCGGGGACTACGACCACCGGGTGGACATGACCAACCTGGTAGAGGCCGGCAGGGTGATAAAGGTGGTGTGCTCCTTCACCGCCTCGCCGCGCCCATCCCAGCCGACGCCCTTCGAGAAGCTGCACGACCGGGGGGCCATCGTGGGCGAACTCGTGCCCCAGGGCACCCTGGCCGAACGCATCCGCGCCGCCGCCGCCGGCATAGGGGCCTTCTACACCCCCACCGGCGCGGGAACGGAGGTGGCCGCCGGCAAGGAGACCAGGATGATAAACGGCAGGGAGCACCTGCTGGAGTTCCCCCTTCACGCCGACTACGCCTTCATTCGCGCCTACCGAAGCGACACCTTCGGCAACCTCCAGTACCGCCTGACCCAGCGCAACTTCAACCCCATTATGGCCATGGCCGCCCGCGTCACCATCGTTGAGGTGGAGCAGGAGATACTGCCCCTCGGCGCCATGGACCCGGACAACGTCCACACGCCCGGCGTCTGCGTGGACCGGGTGGTGTGGATACCGGAGGACGGCATCCCCGAGGACCCGGTCTACCGGTAGCAGGCGGGGAACGGGAAGACCGGATTAAGGCGAGAATGGCCGCTCCAAACTTTGTAAACCGGACACTGTGGACCGGGGACAACCTAGATATCATGCGCGGCCTCAACTCCGAGTCCGTAGACCTGATTTATCTTGACCCGCCCTTCAACAGCAACAAAAACTACTCCGCCCCCATCGGTTCAGAGGCGGCGGGGGCGGCCTTCAAGGACGCGTGGACGCTGGACGACGTGGACCTGGCGTGGCACGGGCTGATAGCCGACCAAAATCCCGCCTTGTATCAAGTCATAGACGCCGCGGGGATGGCTTACGGCAAGGGCATGAAGTCCTACCTGATTATGATGGTAGTACGGTTGCTGGAAATGCGGCGTCTGCTCAAGCCGTCGGGGAGTATCTACATTCACTGTGACACAACGGCCAGTCATTACTTAAAAATGGCTATGGACACGGTATTTGGTTTTCCAAATTTCCAGAACGAAATCGTTTGGCAACGGTTCAATTTTCATGCTGACGCTAAGCGTTTTGGAAGGGTGTCTGACCGCCTCCTTTTCTATACCAAGTCTGAAGATTATGTCTTCAACAGGCAGAGAAAACCCTTCGCAAAAAAATACGTCGACACCAAGTTTACTCATACCGACCCCGATGGCCGCCGTTTTAGTCTTGACAACCTAAACCCTCCCGGAGGCCGAGGTCCAGTTTATGATTTTCACGGAGTAACGAAAGCGTGGAGATTCAATGAATCCAGGATGCGGGAGCTAGAACGCAACGGTAGAATCTATTTTGGTAGTAGAGTTCCCCGGTTAAAGAGGTTCTTGGATGAATTGGACGGGCAAGCGGTGCATGACACCTGGAACGACGTTTCGCCGCTCAATTCTCAAGCAAAGGAGCGGGTAGGATATCCCACTCAGAAACCCTTGGCTTTGCTAGAGCGCATTATCAAGGCGTCCTCCACCGCTGGAGATATCGTTCTTGACCCCTTCTGCGGGTGCGCCACGGCGCTAATCGCCGCCGAGAAGCTGGAACGGCAGTGGATTGGGATAGACCTGTCGCCGGTGGCCAAGACCCTGATAGCCCGCAGATTGGGGAAGGAGTTGGGGCTGTTCGGCTTGCGGACGGTCTACAGGTCGGACATCCCCCGGCGAGACGACCTGGGAAAGCTGCCACGATATCAGACCCACAAGCATACCCTCTTCGGGAAACAGGAGGGCATATGCGGCGGGTGTAAGCTGGCCTTCCCCTTCCGCAACTTCACCATCGACCACGTGATCCCTCAGAGCAGGGGGGGAACCGACCACCAGGACAACCTGCAACTGCTGTGCGGGGCCTGCAACTCGTTGAAGGGCGACAGGCCGCAAGAGCATCTACTGGCCAGACTTAAGATATGATGACAAGGCGCAGCCCTCTATAGATAGGAAAGGACGCGACATGACCACGCCAACCCCGGACTCAATCGGTGAACGGGTCCAGTTCTGGGAAGAACAGGACAAGATAAATCAGGAGCTAATCCCCAGGGTCCTCCGACAGCACGAGTTGCTGACCGAGCACGTAGCAGAACACGCCAATCTGCCGGAAGTGGCCGGCAACGTTATCGGTGAGGCCCTCGCGAAAGGCCGGGAAGAACAGAGGCGGCTGTTTGAAGCAGCCTCAGACGCCCACAAAGCCGAGCTCGGCAATCAGACCCAGGCCGCCCTCTCTCAGACCCTGGCCGATGTCAACGCCGCCCTCGACGCCCACAAAACCGAGCTTGGCACTCAGACCGAGGCCGCCCTCTCTCAGACCCTGACGGATGTCAACGCCGCCCTGGACGCCCACAAGTCCGAGCTTGGCCAACAGACCGAGGCCGCCCTCTCTCAGACCCTGACCGGTGTCAACGCCGCCCTTGACGCTCACAAAGCTGAGCTCGGCCAACAGACCGAGGCCGCCCTCTCTCAGACCCTGACGGATGTCAACGCCGCCCTTGACACCCACAAGTCCGAGATTGGCAATCAGACCCAGGCCGCCCTCTCTCAGACCCTGACCGACGTCAACGCCACCCTGGACTCCCACAAAGCCGAGCTTGGCCAGCAGACCCAGGCCGCCCTCTCTCAGACCCTGACGGATGTCAACGCCGCCCTGGACGCCCACAAGTCCGAGCTCGGCCAACAGACCCAGGCCGCCCTCTCTCAGACCCTGACGGATGTCAACGCTTCCCTTGACGCCCACAAGTCCGAGCTCGGCCAACAGACCCTGGCCGCCCTCTCCAAGACCCTGACGGATGTCCATGCCGCCCTCGACGCCCACAAAGCCCAGCTTGGCAAGCAGATCCAAGCCGCCCTCTCCCAAGCCCTGATGGACGTCCACACCTCCGCAACCTCTCAGAAAACCGAGATCGGCCAACAGGCCCAAGTCGCCCTCTCTCAGGTCTTGATGGATGTCCGCGCCACCCTAGAATCCCAGAAAGCCGAGCTTGGCAGACATGCCGACGCCCGCGTGGAGGGGGCCTTAACAATCCTAAACCAGGGGGCGCGCAAGACGCGAAACCTGCTCATCGGAATCACCGCCGGGGCCCTCCTAATCGGCGTTGCGACGCTGGTAATGGGCTTCCTCGCCGGGTAGAGGGGGCACGGCCATGTCCATGAAATCCCTAGACCTGCTGCCGGCGTTGCGCGAACTGCCCGCCGGAGAACCGGGGCCCCGCCGGTCTTTTCGCGAGACCATCTCCGACCTGACGAACTCCGACAGGTCCTTCTACGGGGCCGAAAAAGCGGAGACCGCCTCCGCGGGACTCTGGGCCGTCTACTCCAACGTGAACGTGGACGACGAACTCCTTGAGACGATGACCAAGGCCCACGAGAGGTCCTTTAATAACTACGATGGGACTCTCACGGATCACTGGCAGGAGATGTTGGAGCGCGGCCCCGACTCCACGCGGGGGTTTATGTCCGCCCTGAAGGGCAAGGTCGCCGAACTCAACACCGCCGAAAGCCTGGAGCAACGGGGATACACCAACGTTCGCATTCCCCCCGACCCCACCCAACCGGTGTGGGACATCAGCGCCACCGCCCCCGACGGCCAGGACGTTCTCATCCAAGTCAAGGTGGGCGCCGAGGGCTACGCGGGGGATGTCCAAGGCCTGATGACGGAGCATACTGACATTCACTACGCCGTCGGCGCCGAGATATACGACAAGATAGCCGAAACGTCGCCGGAGCTGGTCGACCAAATGACGGAGATAGGGTCGAACTATGAACTGGTGGAGGGGACCAGAGACGGGCTGAACACCCTGAGCGACGGCATGGGCATAGACGTGCCCGACGAGGTGGGCGAGCTTCTTCCCTACGTGGGGGCCATCCTCGCGGGGGCGCGCCTCGTCTACACCGTTCTACAGACCGAAAAGGAGTTCAAGGCCGCCGACCGCACCACCAGGAACAAGATACAGGTGGTGCAGACGCTGACGGTGATGTCCCGCATGGGCGTAAGCGCCACCCTGGCGACGGTGGGGGGCATGGGAGGGGCCGCGGCGGGAACCGCAGTCCCGGGGGTGGGAAACATCGTCGGCGGTGTCGTTGGCGCCCTGGGCGGCGCCGGCATGGGAACCTACCTGAACAGGCATCTCCAGCCCCACATGCTAGACTTGGCCTTGGACATTACCGGGCTGAGCCGCGACGACCTGTTCTACTACAAGAACAAGGCCCGCATCGACCGGACGGCCCTCAGCCTCCGGGAAACCGCCTGTGAACTGGCGGCGGGATACCAAGACCAGGGGTAGGCAGCGCTATGCAGAAGAAGCGGCTAAGCAAGCAGCAGATGGCCAACCGCCTGGCCCGGGAGTTCCGGGACGGGTGGCTGGTGAACCTGGGCATCGGGATACCCACCCTCTGCTCCAACTACGACCAGGGGGATAAGCAGATTGTCTACCACTCGGAAAACGGCGTCATCGGCTACGGACCCATCTATCCCAGGGGCGAGGAGGACCCGTATCTGGTCAACGCCGGCGGGCAGTACGTGAGCCTGGTCGACGGGGCCTCCATCGCCCACCACGCCGACTCCTTCTCCATAATTCGCAGCGGGCTGTTGGACCTGACGGTGTTGGGGGCCTACGAGGTGGCGGAAAACGGCGACTTCGCCAACTGGAAGACGGCGGGCAGGCTCGGCGGGGGCATCGGCGGGGCCATGGACCTGGCCGTTGGCGCCAAGCGGGTGTTCATCGCCATGCAGCACACCACCAGAGGGGGAACCCCGCGGCTCCTCAAGCGGTGCGCCCTGCCCATAACCGCCAAGGGCGTGGTGAAGCTGGTAGCCACCGACCTGGGCCTGTTCGAGGTCACCTCGGAGGGGCTGTTGATGTGGGAGATTGCTCCCGGCTACCGGCCCGAGGAGGTGCAGGAGCTAACGGAGGCCCCGCTCATAATCTCCGACCGCCTTGAGGAGATGGAAGCGTAGCGGTGGCGCCGCGTCCCCCGGAGCCAAGTTTAGACCGCGTGAGCCTCGGCGGGCGGCCTTCCCCTCAAGACCGCCGGCTTCTCCTTGGGCGTCGCCGTCTTGCCGGGCAGGTCTCTAGCGTAGCCGCACTGGATGCAACTCAGGAACTTGCCGTCCAAATCGCTTCTGAGATGCAGGTCGCCTCTACATCGTGGGCAGGTCTTCAGCAAAAGCATCTCGGGCTCCTTAAGCGAGCTTTGCTACTATACGCTTCATAAGCTCAATTGGATTATATGACTTGACATGAATCGTGTCAACTATTAGTATAGATACATGCTAAGTGTCGGCAGTTATGGAACAAAGCGAAAAAAGAGTTAAACAGCAGACAGACGCCGCGCAGCCCCTCTCCATGGGCGCCAGGCCGGACAACCTGGCCTTGGAGCCGGCGAGCCGGGTCTCCCCCAAGGACGCTCACCCTCAGAACAGGGAGGTCCAGGGGGTCTACATCATCAGCGTGGCGGCCCGGCTCCTGGAGATGCATCCCCAAACCCTGCGCAAGTACGAGCGCCTGGGACTGGTAAGACCCGCCCGCACCGTGGGAATGTTGCGCCTGTATTCCGACCAGGACTTAAAAAAGCTGCGCCTCATCCGCTACCTAGAGACCGAGCGCAGAATGAACCTGGCAGGCGTGGAGTTCATCCTCAGTCTGCTGGAACAGCTACTGGAGATGCGGCAAAGGGTGCGCGCCCACAACGGCGCTCAGGCTATGGACGTGATTATGAAGAAGGAGATGCAGCGCCTCTTCAGGCAACTGGACCTTCCCTTCAGCCTGTAGAATTGAGCGCTGCTAGAGGAACTTGATGGAGCAGCGACAGGACAACCCGGACGTAGAACGCGACGGCGGCGCCGTTGACGTGAACGAACTCCAAAGTGAGATGGAAAAGCTGAAGGGCGCCCTACAGCGGGCCCAGGCCGACCTGGTCAACTACCGCCATCGCGCCGAGGCGGAGCGGAACGACCTGCTGAAGTACGCCAACAGCCGCCTGCTGGCCAAGCTGCTTCCCGCCCTAGACGAGTTCGGCATGGCCTTGGGCCAGGCTCCCCAGGGGGAGGCCCCGGAGCCGTGGTTGGAGGGGTTTCGCCTCATCAGCCGCAAGCTCCAGACCCTGCTGGAGTCGGAAGGGGTGACGCGGATAGAGGCCCAGGGCAGGGAGTTCGACCCGTCGGAGCACGAGGCCCTGGCTCAGATGGAAAGCTCCGACAGCCCGGACGGAACGGTTATGTCGGTCATTCGCGAAGGCTACCGAATTCAGGGCCGCGTTTTGAGGCCCGCCCAGGTGATAGTGGCCACGAACGCCGGCGCAATACATCAAAGCGGCACGGAGGACAAGGAGGGTTAAACATGGCAAAGGTCTTGGGAATCGACCTAGGCACCACCAACTCAGTGGCGAGCGTCGTTGAGGCGGGGGAGCCGACCGTGGTGGAGAACGCCGAGGGCAACCGGCTGACCCCCTCGGTGGTGGCGGTTAACCCGCGCTCCAACGAGCGGTACGTCGGCCAAATGGCCAAGCGCCAGGCCGTCACCAACCCGGAGAACACCATTTTCTCGGTGAAGCGTCTCATGGGCAGGAAGCGGGACGACCCGGAAACGGACCGGGCCGCCGGTTCCCTTCCCTACAATTTGGTGAAGGGGTCCAACGGAGACGCCTACGTGCGTATGGGAGGAAGGGAGTACGCCCCACCCCAAATCTCGGCCATGATATTGCAGAAGATGAAGCAGGACGCCGAGGCCAAGTTGGGCGAGCCCATAGCCCAGGCCGTAATCACCGTGCCGGCCTACTTCAACGACGCCCAGCGCCAGGCCACCAAGGACGCCGGCCAGATAGCGGGCCTTGAGGTGCTGCGCATCATCAACGAGCCCACCGCCGCGTCCCTGGCCTACGGCATGGACAAGGGCGACATGGACAAGACCCTGGCCGTCTACGACCTGGGCGGCGGCACCTTCGACATCTCCATTTTGCAGATGGGCGACGGCGTCTTCGAGGTGAAGTCCACCAACGGCGACACCTTCCTGGGCGGGGACGACTTCGACCAGCGGGTCATCGACTGGCTCATCAAGGAGTTCCGCCAAGAGCACGGCATCGACTTGGGGCAGGACCGCATGGCCCTCCAGCGGCTGCGCGAGGCGTCTGAGAAGGCCAAGGTGGAGCTTTCCAGCGTCCTCCAAACGGAGATAAACCTCCCCTTCATAACCGCCGACGCCACCGGGCCAAAGCACATGCTCAAGACCCTCACCCGCGCCCAGTTCCAGCAGCTGGTGAACCACCTGGCCGACCGGACCGACGCCCCATGCCGCCAGGCCCTTAAGGACGCCGACCTCACCGCCGCGCAGATAGACGAGGTGATACTGGTGGGGGGAATGACCAGGGCGCCCATAATTCAGGAAAAAGTCAAGGCCCTCTTCGGCAAGGACCCCAACCGGAGCGTCAACCCCGACGAGGCCGTGGCCTTGGGAGCCGCCCTCCAGGCGGGAATCCTCCAAGGCGACGTTCAAGACCTGCTCCTCCTAGACGTGACGCCCCTCACCCTGGGGTTGGAAACCCTGGGCGGCGTCGCCACGTCACTAATCCAGCGGAACACCACCATACCCACCTCCAAGGGCGAGACCTTCACCACCGCCGCCGACAACCAGACCAGCGTTGAGATCCACGTGTTCCAGGGGGAACGGCCCATGGCCACCGACAACAAGTCCATCGGCCGCTTCATCCTAGACGGCATCCTGCCGGCCCCCAGAGGAACTCCCCAGGTGGAGGTGACCTTCGACATAGACGCCAACGGCATCCTCAGCGTGTCCGCCAAGGACAAGGGAACGGGCAAGGAGCAGAAGATAGTCATCCAGCCGAGTTCCGGCCTCAGCAACGAGCAGGTGGAGCAGATGGTGGCCGAGGGCCAGGCTCACGCCGAGGAGGACCAGCGCAAGAAGGCGGAGGTGGAGACCCGCAACCAGGCGGACAACCTGGTCTACACCGCGGAGAAGATGGTCGCGGAGCACGCCGACAAGATACCCGAGGAGTTGAAGAAGGACGTTGAGGAGAAGATCGCCTCGCTGCGCGCCGCCATCGAAGCCAACGACGTGGCTAGGATGCAGAGCGTTATGACGGAGCTAAACGCCAGCCTCCAGAAGCTGGGCCAGGCCGTCTACTCCCAGACCCAGGAGGGAGCCGCCGGGCCGCAGTCACCGGGCGGCCCTCCCCCAGACGACCCGGGCCAAGACACGGTGGAGGGCGAGTTCAAAGAGGTGAACTGAGGCGAGACCCCGACGCCGCCAGGCTCAGAGCAGGCGGTGGATGGGAAACAGCAGCCGCTTCACCGCGTCCACGGAGTCCCGCGCGTAGCGGCTGACCTGCTCCTCCATGTCCTTGGAGAGGGGCGGGGCCGCGTCGTCCCGCAGCTGGCGCAGGCCGTCCTGAGCGGCGTAACCCGGCGGTATGCCCTGGGGCCACTCGGTAGACGTCATGACGCCGTAGGCCAGGGTCCAGCACCGGGCCACCGCGCCCAGGTCGTATCCACCGCCGCCAAGGGCCACCCAGGGAAGCCCCAGGCCGGCGAAGGCCCCAACCGCCGAGGTGAAGGCGCCGGATGTCAACCGTAGATGGGTGATTGGGTCCCTGAAGTGGGTGTCGATGCCCAACTGAGTCACCAAAACGTCGGGCTTGAAGGCCTTCACCAAGGGAAGGACCGCCTCCTCAAAGGCCCACGTGTAGACGTTGTCCCCGGTGTACGGAAACAGGGGCAGGTTAACGGCGTAGCCGCGCCCTCTGCCGCTCCCAATCTCGTCGGCAAAGCCGGAGCCGGGAAACAGGAACTGGCCCGACTCGTGGGTGGACACCGTAAGGACCTGGTCGGTGTCGTAGAAGGCGTCCTGAACGCCGTCGCCGTGGTGCGCGTCGATGTCCACGTAGGCCACCCTCATCCCCTGGCTCAGCAGATGGTTGATGGCAATTACCGGGTCGTTGAACACGCAGAACCCGGAGGCGTGACCCGCGGCGGCGTGGTGAAGCCCGCCCGATATGTTGAAGGCCGTTTTGACCTCGTTCTTGGCCACCATCTCGGCGGCCACCATAGAGGCGCCGGCACTGAGGGCCGCGGCCTCGTAGATGCCGGGGAAGACCGGGTTATCCCCGGTGGCGCTGAAGTTGAAGCGCGCAAGATCGCCCATGCCTTCGCCCCGGCTGAACCTCTCCACCGCCGCGATATACTCCCGGCTGTGAAAGGTGGCCAACTCCTCCTCGGTGGCCGGCCTGGGCGCGGCCAACCGGGAGGGGTCCTCAAAGGCCCCGTAGGACGCCAGCAGGTCGTAGGTGTGCTGGAGCCGGACGGGACGCATGGGGTGGTCCGACCTCAACACGTGCTGGCTGAGAGAAGAGTCGTACACAAAAACCGTATCCGCGTTCATCGTTCCCCTCCTAATTCGCCGGCCCCGGCCATCATATCAGGAACTCCGAGTCCTCAGCGCCGGGGACTATATCAACGCCGAGGCTTGAGGAGACGCCGGCCAACTCCCTCCTGATGGCCTCCTCGTGCCGCTGGTCCATGTGGACCGCGACTATCTTGGGAACCGGCAGCCCCCGCGCCAGAGCCGCAGCCAACTCCGCCTCCAGCAGAGAGGGCGCCAGATGCCCCGCCCCTCGCGCCCGGGCCGCCGCCGCGTTGGAGAAGGTCACCTCCACGAACAGCAGGCTGGGCCTGAAGGGGTCGGAGAGCAGGGCGTGGAGGCCGCCGCCCGTGTCGCCGCTGAAGGCCGCGGCCCCGCGGCTCGACCGCAGAACGTAGCCCACCGCCGGGGCGCCGTGGGGCATGGCCGCGGCCCGCGCCTCCAACCCCGCCGCCCCCGTCGCCCCCATCGCCATCAATGTCTGCCCTGGGGCGATGGGATGCAGGCGGTACTTGGGGCGCTCAGCCGTGGGCCTCTGGGTGAAGTTCGGGTACAACAGCCCGTCCAGCAGGCGCGAGGAGAGGGCGTCAAGGGTGTCCGGGAGGCCGTAGAGGGAGACGGTGGCCCCGTTGTCCATGGTCGCGAGGGCCAAGCTGGGCAGGTCTCGCATGTGGTCGTAGTGGCGATGGGTCAGCAGGACCGCTTCTAAGCCGTCCCTCTCCCGCGGGGTCAGGGCCGTCATCAGACTGCCGGCGTCGATGGCCAGGACGTCGTTGACCAGAAAGCAGGTGTGCCTGGCGTCGGCGGTCTCCAGGTTGTGGGCGCCGAGAACGCGAATCTTCACGTCAAAACCCACTCTCCATTTCCGTCATTCCCTTCTCCCCTCCGTCATTCCCGCGCAGGCGGGAATCCAGGAACCCTGCATGGCAGAACCAACGCTCCTCAAAACAAAAGTGGGCGCACGCGCCCTTCCCGCGCAGGCGGGAATCCAGGAACCCTGCATGGCAGAACCGACGCTCCTCAAAACAAAAGTGGGCGCACGCGCCCTTCCCGCGCAGGCGGGAATCCAGGAACCCTGCATGGCAGAACCAGCGCTCCTCAAAACAAAAGTGGGCGCACGCGCCCTTCCCGCGCAGGCGGGAATCCAGGAACCCTGCATGGCAGAACCAGCGCTCCTCAAAACAAAAGTGGGCGCACGCGCCCTTCCCGCGCAGGCGGGAATCCATCTTCCTCGCCCCCACTGCGGCAGGGCCACGGCGCCACACCCCCCACTCGTCATTGCCACACCTTCCCCCAATCATACCTGACGCCATCCCGCCCAGGCGGGAATCCAGGAACCCCGCATGGCAGAACCAACGCTCCTCAAAACAAAAGTGGGCGCACGCGCCCTTCCCCCAACAAGGGCGCGTGGGGGCCGCGTATATCTGCTAAAATGGCACAGCGTCAGACCCATGTTCACCAGTTTACACCTAGAAACCTACCGCCGCATCCGTGACTCATTCTACGGCTGGAAGCTGGTGGGCATCAGCCTGTTCATGCTCACCCTCTCATCCCTCGTCTCCTTCCAGGGGGTGGGAACCTTCGTTGTCTCGCTGGAGCGGCAGTTCGGATGGAGCCGCACGGTCCTGTCCGGGGCCTTCGCCCTCATACGAGTGCAGGGGGCGGCCCTCGGCCCCGTGGAAGGCTACCTCATCGACAAGTTCGGCCCGCGCCTCATGGTCATGGTGGGATTCATCGTCATGGGCGTGGGCTTCGTCCTATTCTCCTTCGTCCAAACGCCGTGGCAGTTCTACGCCAGCTTCGTCATCATCGGCATGGGCGCGGGGCTGGGCGGGTGGCTGGCCATGATAGCGGCGGTCAACAACTGGTTCATTCGCCACCGCGCCCTGGCCCTATCCATAGCCATGTCCGGCACCCACTTCGCCGGGCTGCTGGTCCCCATCCTGGCCCTCTGCATCGAGGCCTTCGGGTTCGAGGTGGTGTCCCTGGGCACCGGGATACTCCTCATCGCCATCGCCATCCCCGTTGGGAGACTCGTGAGGAACCTGCCCGAGCAGTACGGCCTATCCCCCGACGGCGACTCGAGCCCGGCCGAAGCGCAGACCGCCTCTCCCGCCCGGCGGCCCGGAGACTTGGAGACAGACTTCACCACCAGGGAGGCCCTGCGCACCCGGGCCTTCTGGTGCATCGCCATCGCCCACATCGCCTCGGCGGTGCCCATCGTCACCCTCTCCATACACCTGGTGCCCAAGCTGACCGACATCGGCTTATCCCTGAGCATGGCCGGAGTAGTCGTGGCCACCTACACCCTCGTAGCCCTGCCCTTCCAATTCCTGTCCGGCTTCCTGGGCGACAAGCTGCCCAAGCCGCCCCTCATCTTCGTGTTCCTCACCCTCCAGGCCATCGCCCTCCTCGTGATAGCCCAGGCCCAGACCCTGGCCGGGGCCTTCCTGTTCGCCGTCCTGTTCGGCATAGCCTTCGGCGGGAGGATGCCCCTCCTCTTCTCCATACGCGGGGAATACTTTGGGAGGAAGTCCTTCGCCACCATAATGGGCATGTCGCAGCTTCCATCCAACTTCCTAATGATAGGCGCGCCCCTCTTTGCGGGATACATGTACGACACCACCCAGAGCTACTTTGTGCCCTTCACGGCCTTCGGCGCATTCACCTTCATGGGGGCGGTCCTCATCCTATTCGCCAAGAAGCCGACGCGCGAAAGGAAGGGGCAGGAAGGCGCCTCAACCCCGCGGCGGGCCTAGCCGCCGATGCGGGGGCCGTGGGTGCAGGCGCCGCGCAGGGTCTCCAGCAGCGACAACACCGCCAGATAGCTGGTGCGCGGGTTGCGGTCGTGGGGGCGGTTCTCCAGGGTGAAGCGCATGACGCCGGAGTCGCCGCGGGCGTAGATCTCGTGGACGTTGCCCGGCGACTGCGGGTCGGCCACCACCCTCACCCGCGTCCTCTCCGGCCCAAGGCCGGCCAGGCTCAGGGTGGCCCCCACGTTGACGTTGGCGGGAAACAGCTTGATGGCCTCCAGCGCGGAGCCGTCAAAAATGACCTGGGCCTCGGTTATCTCCCTCGACTCCCACTCCCTGAAGCCGGGGGCCCCGGCCAGACCCCTGGGCGGTTTGGTGGTGGTGAGGACCACCTCCTCAAGGCTGTCTCTGGCCGCTCGGATGGCGTCGATGCCGCCAAGGGCGCCGGCGGGAATTATCAGCCGCCGCCCCCGCTCCCGGGAAAGGTCGGCCAGGCGGCGAAACAGGGCGGTGTCGGTGAGGGCGCCGGAGCTGACCATGAGCAGGTCCTTTCCCCCGGAGAGGACGGCCTCGGCGTGGGCCTTCACGGCCCCGGGCGAGGCGCACTCCACCACCATCTCCAGCCCCGGCGCCGACAGGAACCCGGCCACGTCGGAGTGGATGGGCACGCTTAGGGAAAGCTGGCGGGCCAGGGCGGCGGCCCTATCCGCGTCCTGGTCGAACAGGGCGACCAAGCGGGCGTCGCCTGCCCTCTTTTGGGCAACGGCGGCGGCCACCTCGGAGCCGATGGCCCCGCAGCCCATCAACCCGATTTTGGTCATGCTAACTAACCCCCGGCGGCTGGTCTAGCCGGAAGCGATTATAGGAACCGGGAAAGAAGCGGTCAACCCGTGGCGGGGAGTTCAGACGCTAACCTTCACTACCGCCGGCGACTAACCCCCCTCCAACTCCGCGGCCTTCCGGTAGTCCTGCGCCGCCTTCTCTTCATTGCCAAGTTTCTTGTGGGCATACCCCCGGACGTGGTATGCGTGGGCGTTATTGGGGTCAAGGGTTATGGCAAGATCGCAGTCCTGAATCGCCCTGTTGTACTCGCCCTTTTTCTCGTAAACTAGTCCTCGATCGGAATAGGCGGGGGCGTTCGTTGGATTGAGTGATATCACCCTATCGAGATCCTGAATAGCCCTGTCGTACTCGCCCTTCTCGCAGTAGGCGAGTCCCCGATTGTGGTGGGATCTAGCGTCCGCTGGATTGAGCGAGATGGCCTTGTCGTAGTCCTGTATGGCCTCATCGTAGTCATCCATATAGACATAGGCGACTCCCCGAACGCTGTAGGCGGCAGCGTCCGATGGGTTGAGGGCTATGGCCCTATCCAGGTCCTGAATGGCCTTATCGTACTCGCCCTTTTCAACGTAGGCCAGTCCCCGATTCCTGTAGAAGTCAGCGTCCATCGGATTAAGTGCTGTCGCCCTGTCAAAGTCCTGAATGGCCTTGTCGTGCTCGCCCTTTTCAACGTAGGCAACTTCTCGAGCTCTGTAGGCGTCAGCGTCCGTTGGATTGAGGGCTATAGCTCTGTCGTAGTCCTGTATGGCCATGTCGTACTCGCCCTTTTCAGCATAGGCGACTCCCCGAGACCTGTAGACGTCAGCGTACTTTGGATTGATATCTATAGCTCTGTCGTAGTCCTGTATGGCCCTATCGTGCTCGCCCTTATTGTAGTAGGTGAGTCCCCGATTGGAATAGGCGAGAGCGTTCGTTCGATCAAGGGAAATGGCCCTGTCGTAGTCCTGTATGGCTTTGTCATACTCGCCTTTTCGCCTATAGGCGACTCCCCGATTGTGATAGGCGGCAGCGTCCGTTGGATTGAGCGCGATGGCCCTGTCGTAGTCTTGAATGGCCTTGTCCTGTTCGCCCTTTTCAACGTAGGCGAATCCCCGAAATCTGTAGGCGTCAGCGTCCGTCGGATTAAATGATATCGCCCTGTCGAGGTCCAGAATGGCCTTATCATATTCGCCCTTTTTAACGTAGGCCATTCCTCGATTGTGATAGGCGGCTGCGTCTCTTGGATTGAGCATGATGGCCCTGTCGAGGTCCAGAATGGCCTTATCGTATTCGCCTTTATGGATGTAGGTTGCTCCCCGAACACCGTAGGCGAGAGCATTCGTTGGATCTAGAGCACTGGCCCTGTCACAGTCCTGTATGGCCTTGTCGTGATCGCCCATATTGTAGTAGGTGAGTCCCCGATTATAATAGGCGGCAGCGTCCGTTGGATTGAGGGCGATGGCTTTATCATAGTCCTGAATTGCCTTGTCGTGATCGCCCTTTTCATAGTAGGCCAATCCCCGATTGTAGTGATGTCTAGCGTCCAATGGATTGAGCGTAATGGCCGTATCGTAGTCCTGTATGGCCTTGTCGTGATCGCCCATATTGTAGTAGGTGAGTCCCCGATTATAATAGGCGGCAGCGTCCGTTGGATTGAGGGCGATGGCTTTATCATAGTCCTGAATTGCCTTGTCGTACTCGCCCCTCTCGTAGTAGGCAGTTCCCCGATCGTAGTGATGTCTAGCGTCCGTTGGATTGAGCGCTATGGCCGTATCGTAGTCCTGTATGGCCCTGTCGCGCTCGCCCTTTTTGTCGTAAGCCTGTCCCCGTTTTGAGTGAGCGGCAGCGTTCGTTGGATTGAGCGCGACAACCATATCGTAGTCCTGTATGGCCTTGTCGTACTCGCCAAGTTTCTCGTAGACGATTCCCCGACCGGCGTAGGCGGCAACGTCCATTGGATTGAATGCGATAGCCATGCCGTAGTTCTGAACGGCCTTGTCACGCTCGCCCTTTTCTGCGTAGGCCTGTCCCAGAACCGAGTACGCTTCAGAGTCCGTTGGACCTAGAGCGATGGCCCTATCGCAGTCCTGAATGGCCCTGTCATACTCACCAAGTCCCCCGTAAGCGAATCCCCGGCCGCTGTAGGCGGCAGCGTGCTCTGGAGCGAGTGCGATGGCTTCATCGTAGTCTTGTATAGCCATGTCGTACTCGCCCTTTTTGTTGTAGGCCAGTCCCCGTAACATGTAGGCGGAAGTGTACGTTGGATCGAAGGCTACGGCTCGGTCAAAGTACGGTATAGCTTCATCGTACTCGCCCTTCATGACGCAGAGCATTCCCCGTTCGAAATAGTCGTCAGCGTCCGTTGTATTGAGTACAATGGCCCGGTCGTGCTCGCCCTTTTTCTCGTAGGCGTCTTCCCGAGCGTAATAGGCGGCAGCGTCCTTTGGATCTAGCGCGATGGCCCTATCGAAGTCCTCAATGGCCATATCGTACTCGCCAAGTTTCTCGTAGACAATTCCCCGAACCCTGTAGGCGTCAGCATACCTTGGATTGAGTGATATCGCCCAGTCATAGTCTTGTATCGCACTGTCGTACTCGCCCCTTCCGCTGTAAGCCTGTCCCCGAAATCTGTAGGCTAAAGCGTCCGTTGGATTGAGTGATATCGCCCTGTTTAGGTCCTGAATGGCCTTATCGTACTCGCCCTTTTCACCGTAGGCGGCTCCCCGAGGCGTGTAGGCGGCGCTTGCGGCCTTTGGATTGAGCGTGATGGCCCTATCCAGGTCCTGAATTGCCCTGTCGTATTCACCCTTTTGGCCATAGGAGAATCCACGAAACATGTAGGCGACAGCGGACGTTGGGTCGAGTTCAATTGCCCTATCAAAGGCCTGAATGGCCTTGTCATACTCGCCCTTTTTAACGTAGGAGGCTCCCCGCCTAAAGAGGTCTCTAGCCTGGGATTCAGAGGGATCCCCAAAGATTTTTGACCAGATTGACATCGGGCCTCCTGTGGGCAGGTCTTGCTTAATGTTACCACAAGCGCCCGGCATAAAAAGTGGTCATTCCCGCGCAAAGGCATCGTCAAGGGAGAGGGGGGAGTTACGGGCCGTCCGGCGTTGCGCCCCGGCCGCTAGAAGATGGTTATGCTTGATAGACTCAACAACTAGGTAGAACAGTTTCAAGTATGCTCAAGCTGTGATAATCTATCCCTATGGCGGCGCAGCGATAAATAACGACAGAGAATCGATATGGAGCGTATCAAAGGGAACAAAGAACGTCTACTTTATTGTCTTTGCCGTCCTGATGGTTCTTGGCGCGGCGCTAATCACATGGCAAGAGCTATCTAATGCGAACGCTAAAGACAGCCTTGATACACTCTTAACCATATGGGCTGCTCTTGCGCCAATAGCGATAGCGTCGGCGGCTGTAGCGATGGTATTAACGGAAGGAGGTCTAGTAATGTTCGTGCTTTCTCAAGCATTGTTTGAAAAAGTTGAACGTGAAAGAGAAAAAACTAGGCAGCTAAGAGAAAAACGCCGGGAGGAAGGCCGGAGGGAAGCTCTGGAAGAGATCAGGACTGCATTAAGGGCGTGGCATGAGCGGCGCAAGGCGGCTGAAAAAGAGGGGAAGGAGTTTGACGAGCCGATACCCTTCTTGGAGGATGGAAGCCCTGATTAGCCCCTTCTATCGGGCTGTTGCGCGTCATCCTTCGCAAAGCCTGAAAGCGCCGGCGGGTTCGGCCACCGCTGATGCCTGACTACGGAGGAGGACGAGATTCCCAAACACTCACAAAGCCTATAGGCGGCGAGATACAAAACGACAGAGAATCGATATGGAGCGTATCGAAGGGAACAAAGAACGTCTACTTTATTGTCTTTGCCGTCCTAATGGTTCTTGGCGCATCACTACTCACATGGCAAGAGCTATCTAATGAGAACGCTAAAGACAGTCTTGACACATTCTTAACCATATGGGCTGCTCTTGCGCCGATAGCGATAGCGGCGGCGGCTGTAGCGATGGTATTAACGGAAGGAGGCGGAATAGTGTTCGGGTATTCTCAAGTAGTGTTAGATAAAGCTAGAAAGCTAAGAGAAAAACGCCGGGAGGAAGGCCGGAGGGAAGGCCGGGAGGAGATCCTAACTGCATTAAGGGCGTGGCATCAGCGGCGCAAGGCGGCTGAAAAGGAGGGGAAGAAGTTTGACGAGCCGATACCCTTCTTGGAGGATGGAAACCCTGATTAGCGCCTCCTATCGGGATGTTGCGCGTCATCCTTCGCAGGTGAATTATCGTCGTAACCGCCTGGACTGATTCCATCCCGTTGGTATGAGCCATCCCGTTCACAGATCCCCTCACGCCATCCTTCCCGACTTCGTCGGGAGAAGGCAGATTTGCTGAAGGGCCGCCCGGCGTGGCGCCCCGGCCGCTAGAAGACGGTCACCATCTCCACGTCGTAGTCGATGACCTCCGTTTCGCCCCGGCCCTCGGCTATGAACTCTATAACGCTATCAATGGTCTGGCCGGCGTGGGCCGCGCTGTTGCTCACGCAGGAGACGCCGAGGGTCAGCCGCTGCCACAGGTCGTTATCCTCCACCTCGGCGACGGAGACGCCGAACTTGCGCCCAACCCTCGCGATTAGGGACCTGGCTATCCCCCGCTTCTCCTTCAGGCTGTGGACGCCGTGGAGCCGCAGGGTGACGCGGCAGAGGGCAACGTTCATTGGGGAACCGGGGCCGTGGCCACCGGCGCAACGGGGTTGTTCAACGGCAAACGCGCCCCTCCCAGGATGCTTCCCGCCCCTGGCCGGGCGGCGCGGTGAAGTATAGTGGAGGCGCCGGCCCGGGGCAACGCGTTGTGCGCCGCCGCTCCGCGCGTTAGACTGGCGGCTGGGGAGGGGCGTTGGACGTTATCTTTGACAGGGGCATCTACCTGCCGGGGCCGGACCTGTGGCTCGACTCGCGGCGGAAGCGGCCGGTAAGCTGCATCTCCCACGCCCACGCCGACCACACGGCGGCCCACGACAGGCCCATCCTGACCGGGGCCACCCTGGGGCTGCTGTCTAAGCTGCTGCGACGCTCGGACCCCTGCGCCCTGGAGTACGGCGACACCCACCACGCGCCAAGCTGGTCCCTAACCCTCTACCCGGCGGGGCACTGCCTGGGGTCGGCCCAGGTCCTGGTGGAATCCAAGGCGTCGGGGCATCGCGTCCTCTACACCGGCGACTTCAGGGTGAGGCCCAGCCCCACCGCCGAGCCGTTGGAGCCGGCGTCCTGCGACACCCTCATCATGGAGTCGACCTTCGGCAGTCCGGAGTACGTCTTCCCGCCCCAGGAGGAGACCCTGGCCCGGTTCTTCGCGACGCTGCGCCGGTGGCTGGCCGCGGGATGCGTTCCCGTAGTCCTCGCCTACCGCATGGGGAAGGCCCAGGAACTGCTGCATCACCTGCTGTCGGAGGGGTTTGAGGTGGCCCTGGAGGAGGGGGCCTACGCGGTGGCCCGCCGCCACGAGGAGTTGGGCGTGAAGTTTCCCGGCGGCTTCCGGTCGTTTCAGGGCGACCTACGCGACGGGGAGACGCTGCTGTTTCCACCCGGCCGTCGGACCCGCGCCGCCCTCAAGGGGATACGCAGGAAGCGATACATGGCCATGTCGGGCTGGGCCGTCCTCGACGGCGCGCGGCGGCGCTTGGGCGCGGACGAGGCCCTTCCCTTCAGCGACCACGCCGACTACAACGAGCTTATCGACTACGTGAAGGCGGTGAGTCCTAAGCGGGTATACACCGTCTTCGGCTTCCCCCATCTGGCGCGGCGCCTGCGGGCCGAGGGGTACGACGCCCAGCATCTGGAGAACGGGCGCGAAAATATCCAACTCAGGTTCCTCTAACGCCTCACCACTCCAACCCCCTACGATGTATGATGTAGAGGCAGGCGCAAGATTACGGGCAGTTTAGGAGGGAACCACATGATACGGCTCACAGTCCTCTATCCAAACCTCAAGGGGTCAAGGTTCAACTGGGACTACTACGTAAACGTCCACACCCCCCTGGCCAAGAAGCGGTTTGGCGACGCGGTGCTGCGGTGGGAGATAGATAAGGGGGTGGAAGGCGAGGCGCCCGGCTCCCCGGCGCCCTATCAGGTGGCCGCCTACATTACGCTGACCTCGGAGGAGGACCTCCGGCAGGTGATGGAGGAGCACGGCAAGGAGTTGAAGGACGACTTTCGCAACTATACCAACGTCTACCCGCGGTTCCTCATCAGCGAGATAGCCGTCCGGTAGTGAGGTGGGGCGGCGGCTAGCCCCGCTCCAACTCCGCGGCGCGCCGGTAGTCCTGCTCCGCCTTCTCCTCATTGCCAAGTTTCTTGTGGGCGTCTCCCCTGACTCGGTGGGCGTCTGCGTTATTGGGGTCAAGGGTTATAGCCCTGTCGCAGTCCTGAATGGCCTTATCGTACTCGCCCTTATTGTTGTAAGCCTCTCCCCGACCGGCGTAGGCGTCAGCGTCCGTTGGACTGAGCGCGATGGCTTCATCATAGTCCTGTATAGCCCTATCGTACTCACCCTTTTCAATGTAGGCGCCTCCCCGATTGTAGTAGGAGACAGCGTCCGTCGGATCAAGTGATATAGCCCGGTCATAGTCCTGAATGGCCCTATCGTACTCGCCCATTTTATCATAGGCCAATCCCCGAGCCCCGTAGGCGATAGCGTCCGTTGGATCTAGAGCGATGACTTTATCGAAGTCCTGTTTGGCTTTGTCGTACTCGCCATTTTGACCGTAGGCAGTTCCCCGATTGTAATAGGCATCGGTGTCCTTTGGGTCTAGCGCGATGGCCCTGTCGAGATCCTGCATCGCTCTGTCGCGCTCGTCCTTTCTAAGGTAGGCGACGCCCCGAAAACCATAGGACACAGCGTCCTCTGGGTCTATAGCGATGGCCCTGTCGTAGTCCTGAATGGCACTGTCGTGCTCGCCATTCTTAGCGTAGGCGTTTCCCCGATTGGAATAAAAGACAGCGGCCTTTGGATTGAGCACGATGGCTCTGTCGAGATCCTGTATCGCTCTGTCGTACTCGTCCTTTCTAAGGTAGGCGACTCCCCGGTTGGAATAGGCGTAAGCGTCCTTTGGATTGAGGGCGATGGCTCTATCGAGATTCTGAATGGCCTTATCGTACTCGCCCTTTTGACCGTAAGCGCTTCCCCGATTGGAATAGGCATCAGGGTCTTTTGGATCTAGAGCAATGACCCTGTCATAGTCCTGAATGGCCCTGTCGTACTCACCCTTTTTCTCGTAGACTCCTCCCCGATTGTAGTAGGCAACAGAGTCCTTTGGGTCTAGAACGATGGCCCTGTCGAGGTCCTGCATCGCCCTGTTGTGCTCGTCCTTTCTAAGGTAGGCGACTCCCCGAAAACCATAGGATACGGCGTCTTTTGGATCTATAGCGATGGCCCTGTCGTAGTCCTGAATGGCTCTGTCGTGCTCGCCCTTTTTAGCGCGGGCGCTTCCCCGATTGGAATAAAAGACAGCGTCCTTCGGGTTGAGCGCGATGGCTCTGTCGAGATCCTGTATCGCTCTGTCGTACTCATCCTTTCTAAGGTGGGCGACTCCCCGATTGTGATAGGCTTTAGCGTCCGTTGGGTTGAGTGATATCGCCCTGTTGAAGTCCTCAATGGCCTTATCGTACTCGCCCTTATGGCTGAAGGAGATTCCCCGATTGTTGTGGGCGGCAGCGTCCGTCGGATCTAGTGCTATGGCTTTGTCGTAGTCCTGTATAGCCCTGTCGTGCTCGCCCTTCTCGTCGTAGGCGGCTCCCCGATTGTAATAGGTGTAAGCGTCCGTCGGATCTAGTGCTATGGCTTTGTCGTAGTCCTGAATGGCCTTGTCGTGCTCGCCCTTTTTCTCGTAGGCGCCTCCCCGAAACCTGTAGGCGAAAGCGTGCTTTGGATTGATGGCTATGGCTTCATCAAAGTCCAGAATAGCCCTGTCTAAGTCGCCCTTTTCATCGTAGGCCATTCCCCGATTGTAATAGGCGTCAGCGTCCGTTGGGTCGAGTGCGATAACCCTGTCGTAGTCCTGAATGGCCTTGTCGTGCTCGCCCTTCTCGGCATAGAGCAGTCCCCGATTGTAGTAGGCGTCAGGGTCCGTTGGATCTAGCGCAATGGCCCTGTCGTAGTCCTGAATGGCTTTGTCGTGCTTGCCCTTTTGCACATAGACTAGTCCCCGACTAATGTAAACTCTAGCATGCGATGGATCTAGCGCAATGACCATGTCATAGTCCTGTATGGCCCTGTCGTAGTCCCCCTCATTGTCATAGACCAGTCCCCGACCGGCGTAGGCGACAGTGCTAGTCGGATTGAGCGCGATAGCTTTGTCGTAGTCCCGTATGGCCTTATCGTGCTCGCCCTTCTCGGCATAGCCCAGTGCCCGACCGGCGTAGGCTCTATCATCCGATGGATTGAGATCTATAGCCCTGTCGTAGTCTTGTATGGCCTTGTCGTGCTCGCCCTTCTCGGCATAGACCAGTCCCCGATTAAAATAGGCGGCATCGTCCGTTGGATTGAGCGCGATGGCCCTATCCAGGTCCTGAATGGCCCTGTCGTACTCGCCCCTTTGAATGTAGGCATATCCCCGAGCCCCGTAGGCGGCATCGTCCGTTGGATCTAGAGCGATGGCCCTGTCATAGTCCCGTATGGCTTTGTCATACTCGCCCTTTTGACTGTAGGCGCCTCCCCGACCAGCGTAGAAGTCAGCATTCGTTGGATTGAGCGCGATAGCTTTGTCGTAGTCATGAATGGCCCTGTCACACTCGCCCTTTTCATGATAGGCGATCCCACGGACAGCGTAGATTTTAGCGTCCGTCGGGTTGAGGGCGATGGCTATGTCGTAGTACTGAATGGCCTCATCGTATTCGCCCTTTTCGTGATAGACGCCTCCCCGGTCGGCGTAGGCGGCAGCCTCTTTAGCTTGGGCTAGTGAGGGATTTTCAGGGTTTGTCGACCAGAATGACATAGGGCCTCCTGGGGGAAGGTCTCGCCTAATGTTACCACAAGGGCCCGCGTAAAAGATGGTCATTCCCACGCGAAGGGCATGGTCAAGGAAGAGGCGCTAATTGTGCGCGCCTGCGTTCGGCGGCGATGGGACTGGCTCCCGAGGCAGGACTCGAACCTGCGGCCAAGCGGTTAACAGCCGCTCGCTCTACCAACTGAGCTACTCGGGAACGACGGCGGGTTTCCGCCACCTTTGGATTGTACCACCAGCGCAGGCTCTCCTCAATACGGATGGCATGGCGCTATAATGGATTCAGCCTTAGAGAGGAACCCTTATGCAGACTAAAAGCATTCGTCTAACGTCCCTCGCCAACTGCGCCGGTTGAGCCTCCAAGTTTAGCCATGAAGACCTGGTCCAGGTCTTGGAGAAGCTCCCCCAAATGGCGGACCCCAACCTGCTGGTGGGGTTCGAGTCCGGCGACGACGCCGCCGTCTACCAGCTGAACCCCCAGCAGGGGTTGATTTTCACCGTGGACTTCTTCCCGCCGGTGGTCGACGACCCCTTCTCTTTTGGAGCCGTGGCGGCCGCCAACTCCTTCAGCGACGTTTACGCCATGGGGGGCGTTCCCCTCGTCGCCCTGAACATAGTCGGCTTCCCCGCCGACCTTCCCAAGGAGATACTTACGGAGATACTCCGCGGCGGCTACGCCAAGGCCCAGGAGGCCGGGTGCGTGATAGCGGGGGGCCACACGGTGGACGACAAGGAGCCGAAGTACGGCCTGGCCGTGGTGGGACTGACCCGCCCCGGCGAGCAGGTAACCAACGCCGGCGCCAGGCCGGGCGACGCCCTGGTCCTCACCAAGCCCCTGGGAACCGGCGTCATAACCACCGCCGGGAAGCAGGGGGTCGCCGATGCGCCGGTCTTGGAGGATGCCGTGCGGGTGATGTCGCAGCTCAACGCCGCCGCCTCGCGGGCCATGATGAAGGTCGGCGCCAACGCCGCCACCGACGTGACGGGCTTCGGGCTGATTGGGCATCTCAGGGGAATGATGGCGGCCAGCGGCGCGCGGGGCCGCGTCAGCGTGTCCCGGGTCCCGGTCATCCCCGGCGTCCTGTCGCTGCTGGAGCGGGGCGTCGCTCCCGGCGGCACCCACCGGAACCTGGAAGGCGCGGAGCCGACGACGACGTGGCATCGCGACGTCACCCCGCGCCAGCGGCTCCTCCTCTGCGACGCTCAGACCTCCGGCGGACTGCTCATATCGACGCCCAAATCCAAGGCCGAGGCCCTGCTGCGGCAGTTGGAGGCCGAAGGCGTGGAGGGTTCCGTGGTCATAGGCGAGGTCCTGGAGGCCGGGGCGCGGCCGGTGGAGGTGGTCCCCTAGCCGCCGCCCACGGGCCGCACTATCTCAAGCACGTCGCCGTGGCGCAGTTCAACGCGGTGGAACTCCTCCTTGTCGATGACCTGGCCGTTGTAGCCCACCGCCACGAACTGGGTCCTGATGTCCAGGCCCTCCAGGAACTCCACCAGACCCGTGGGGCCAGGCAGTTCCCTGGGCTTGCCGTTGACCATGAGGGTTATCACGCGGACGCCACCTTCAGGGAGGACGGGCGAGACTCCCACGCCGCCTTGACCGCCTCCCACAGGTCCCTTGCCGCCTCCTTGGGCCGGTCAGATGACAGGATGGCGCTGATGACGGCCACCCCCGACCCTCCCCCGGCGATGACCGCGGCGGCGTTTTGGGGGTTGACGCCGCCGATGCCAAGGCAGGGGATCGGGATGGCCGCGGCCGCTTCCTCAACCAACCCCAGCCCCGCGGGGGCCGCGCCGGGATGGGACCCGGTGGCGTATACGGGGCCGGCTATCAGATAGTCGCAGCCCCGGTTGTGGGCCTCAACGGCCCCCCGGAGGCTGTGGACGGACCGGCCAATGAGCAGGCCATCCCCCGTAATCCGCCGGGTCGTCGCGGGGTCAAGGGCCTCCTCGCCCAGATGCACGCCATCCGCGCGACACGCCAAGGCCACGTCCACCCGCTCGTTGACAACCAGCAAGGCCCTGTCGCCAACGGCCTGCCGGATCTCCAGGGCCAAGGCCAGCAGCCGCCCGCCGGGCAGGTCCTTTTCCCGCAGCTGAACCATGTTCACGCCGCCCTCCACGGCGAGGGCCACCGTCTCGGCCAAGGGCGCGTCCAGACTCCGCCGCCGGTCCGTCACCAGGCACAGGATGGGCGGCGTGAGGGGCTTGGGGGCCATTTATGAAGAGGTGGCCGCCGGTTGGGGCACGTCTTGGGTTGGGCTGCTGGCCACAGCGTAGAGCCGCTTGGATATCCTTCCCGCCAAATAGGCCTTTCGCCCCGCCTCAACGCCTAGCCTGAAGGCCTGGGCCATGAGGGAAGGGTCTTGGGCCTGGGCGATGGCGGTGTTCACCAGAACGGCGTCGGCCCCCATTTCAAGGGCCTGGGCCGCGTCGGAGGGAACGCCCAGCCCGGCGTCGACCACCACGGGAACTCGCGCCTGCTCGAGGATTATTCGCACCTCTTCGGTGGTGTGGATGCCCTGCCCCGAGCCGATGGCCGACCCCAGGGGCATCACGGCGGCGCAGCCCAACCCCTCCAACTGGGCGGCCAGCACCGGGTCGGCGTGGATGTAGGGCAGCGTCACAAAGCCCTCCTTTATCAGCAGTTCGGCGGCCTTCAGCGTGCCGACGGGGTCGGGGAACAGGTACTTGGGGTCGGGTATCACCTCCAGCTTCACCCAGTTGGAGTTGGTCACCGACCGGCCCAGCCGGGCCACGAACAGGGCCTCCTCCACAGTGCGGCATCCCGCGGTGTTGGGAAGTATGGCGTACCGGTTCCAGTCCAGGTAGTCCAAGATGGTCTTTTCGGTGGGATTGTCCAAGTCCAGCCTGCGAATGGCCACCGTCACCATCTCCGCGCCGGACGCCTCAATGGACTGGACCATCTCCTCCATGTTGCGATGTCTGCCCGTGCCCGCAATGAGGCGGGACTTGAACCGCCTGCCGGCTATCTCCAAGTGGTCTTCCATGCCTGCCTCCCTAAAAGAACGGGGGATTTCTCATTTAGTCACAACCCGATTAGCGCCAGAAATGCTGCTGCATCCGTGGAGTCAAGCGGCACATGACAGGTCAGCGGCGGCCTTCGGCCACTTGCCGGCGAACTCGACGTATTCCGAGTTGACTTCAACGCCCAAAAAGTCCAGGCCAAGCTCCTGCGCGACCAGGCGCTCGAAACCGGACCCGGCCAATGGAATTAGAACCCTGCCGCCGCTTCCATTTAGCTGAGGGACTGTCCACGGGTCCCGCCAGCAGCCGGCCCTGCGCCATCCGCGTGGTCACGGGGTCCAACGCCATCGTATCCGTTTCCCTAGCGTTGTAAGGCATTATCCCTTGCTCAATCAGTGGGTGACGACTCAGCTTCTTGTGGATGCCGCGGCTCGCCGGATCCTCCAACCAACTCGACGCGTGGAGGGCGCGCTTCCCATGCGCCCGCCCGTCTCGCGGCGCGCAGGATGGTTAAAAGTAGGCTAACATAGGGCTATGGGGTAGTCAAACGCCCAAGGTGGACAGGGAGCGAGGGCTACTCACTATCAAGTTGCCTCTGGAGATCACGGCGCGATTGTGAACGCTAAACCAATGATGACTCGCTTGACACTCATGTGTCATACTATTAGGGTGAATTTCTAAAGTGTCGGAGGAAGAACTATGGCGATCTTAGATGATTTAAAACGGGAGTTGGCGGACCAATTTGGTCGAGAATTACAAGAAGCTAGCAATTCTGTGGATATAATAAATAGGTACTGTGGCCACTCAGACACCTCTACGATAATTCAATATAAGGATACGGCTCCCGACCCTGTTGATCTGTTCTGGAGTTTCTATAGGCCTAGGTTTTACTATCGCAATGACAATGACACCACTGAAGAGTTTTCGGAGCTCGTTAATAAGATTGTTCTTAAGTTCCTAGAAAGCTTATATCAAACTCACCGGGTTCCCTACGACCCGGATGGCGATGACTCCGATATACAAGATTTTCGTAGCAGCCCAAGTGGGACGCTTGCAGATGTGCTACATGAAGCGTCAGAAATCCCAGAAGAAATTACCAAACTGCTTAGGTTTCTCCACATAGCTGCCGCTCGTGCATTCAGAATACAACAGAACCAAGGTGGGAACTTGTCTGAGGAGGTTCTCACTTGCCTAAGAGAGGTGGAACGAGCCGTCAACCGTCTTAAATTGGCTGGTCTTGTGGATCCAACAGGCATTGTGGATCTAATAGTACCTGATGAATTCGGGGAGCTTAGAGCGGAATTCTTTTCAGCACAACTGGTGTCAGCTAAGGCATTCGCGGAACTCAGTCACTTTAGCCGTGGCCAAGGCCGTTACGCTGAAGGGCTGAGTTATCTAGCCGAAGCCGTGAATATGTCAAGCTATGCCGTTGAATTCTACATGGGTGATGGACAAGCTGCATCTGAAGATATGCGTGAAATGTATTCACGCCTAGATAGGGAGTGGAGAAAGGGGTTGGATAATATCTCACCTCAGGAGATAACCTCTATGTTCACGTCGCTCAAGAGATCCGGACAGACCGATAGTTGGATGCGCGTAGTCTGGGATTGCAGGCTATTGCTCCGCTCCGATTTTACGTGGGGTGTGAATGAACCTGAGTCCGTCATAAGTGAAGAAGGTGAGGACCTGAGTTGGAGGGAGTTTTGGCACAGGGCCTTGGGTTGGGCTGAAGCTCAACTCAGCCCCAACGAGTATCGGAAGATGCAAAAAGCCGATATGAAAAGCGCATCCAAACAGCGCTTGACTAACTATTTTTTTCATCAATACTGGCCTGCGTTACCGGAGCGCGCTAGAGAAAGACTCGTTACTGCGGACGTTATTTGGAACTCTCCGGAGAAATTGGCCTGGGAATCAACGCTGAGCGACTTGCGTATTGCCACGGAAGAGATGTGCTACAAGTTTATCTGGGAGCCTCTATCACGTAGCAGTGGTGGAAAGGATATACTCGAGTTCTTAAGCCTCAAGCACACAGTAGATATTGATGGAAGACGTCCTGAAATTCGAGAATACATCCAAGTCTGTGGAATGAGCTACCTCAAGAACTTTTTGAAGCGGCGAAATATATCTGAAAAGGACGTTAAATTCGTGACCCATGACTTAGCCACGGCCATGGAGCAACTTCGAGAGGCAAGGAATTTCGGCGAGCACCAGTCCCGAGGCACACTGCCCCGAGAGAAAATACGGCCTTTAGTCCGAAGGTTCTTTGGAATGGGAATACGCGGCATATTACCGGAACTCGCTCGAATAGGGCAGAAGATTCGGAAGGGCTAGTAATTTGTTCCTCATCCCGTGACGGGAGAAAGCTAGGGGGCAAGCATGGCGGTTTCCAAGAGGACGGTTAGGGCCATGGAGCAGGGCGGGTGGATCCGGCGCATGTTCGAGGTCGGCGCCGCCCTGAAGCGGCAGCACGGCGAGGACAGCGTCTTCGACCTCTCCTTGGGCAACCCGGTGGTGGAGCCACCCGACGAACTGGTGGCCGAGCTAAGGCGGGTCGCGGCCTCCGACGCCACCGGGACCCACCGCTACATGCCCAACGCCGGGTACGGTGAGACCCGCGACGCCGTAGCCCAGGGGCTGCAAAGGGAGACGGGCCTCCCCTTCACGGCCAACGAAATCGTAATGACCTGCGGGGCCGCCGGCGCCCTCAACGTAGCGCTTGAGTCCATCCTCAACCCCGGCGACGAGGTTATCATATTCGCGCCCTTCTTTGGCGAGTTCACCTTCTACATAGAGAACCACCGGGGCCAACCCGTCGTCGCGCCCACCGGCGACTCCTTCCAGCCGGACCTGGCCGCCTTGGAGGGACTGATAACGCCGCGCGCCAGGGCCATCCTGATAAACTCGCCCAACAACCCGACGGGGGTCCTCTACCCCGAAGCCCTCATCCGGGAACTGGGCCAACTCATCGGCCGCAAGGAGCGGGAACACGGGACCGAGATATTCCTCCTCAGCGACGAGCCTTACCGCCGCATCGTCTTCGACGGCCTAACATATCCCCACGTCTTCTCCCACCACCACGCCTCCGTGGCCATCCACTCCCACTCCAAGGACCTGGCCGTGCCCGGCGAGAGGGTGGGCTACCTTGCGGTGAACCCCGGATACGGCGGCAAGTCCCAACTGGTGGACGGGATTATTTTTTGGAACCGCAGTCTTGGCTTCGTCAACAGCCCCGCCGTGATGCAACGGGCCATCGCGCCGCTCCAGGGCGTGTCGGTGGACGCGGCCATGTACCAGGACAAGCGGGACTACCTCTACGGAGAGCTTACGCGAATGGGCTACCGGACGCAGCGACCCCAGGGGGCCTTCTACATGTTCCCGGAGTCGCCCGTGGAGGACGACGTCGCCTTTGTCGAGGCCCTACAGAATCGGAGGGTCCTCACCGTGCCGGGCCAGGGCTTCGGCGCTCCGGGCCACTTCCGAATCTCCTACTGCGTGGAGGACCGGGTTCTGGAGGGGGCGATGGAGGGGTTTTACCGGTGCGCCAAGGAGTTTGGCCTGTAGCCGGGCCGGGCCGCCTCTACGAGAAGGGCCAGTCGGATGGCGACCTGCCCAGACCCGCGTTCTTGAACCGCCGGGCGTTATCTCTGTACTGGGCCGCGCCGGCTTCAATTAGCCTGCGATGCTCCTCCTTGAGGGGCCTGATCCGCCCCGGCGCGCCAACCACCACGGAGCCGCTGGGCACGACGGAGCCGGCCAGAACCACGGCCCCCGCGCCAATGAGGCAGTAGTCCTGCACCTCCACGTTCTCCAACAGCACGGCGTTAATTCCAATCAACACGTTGCTGCCCACGCTGTGGCAGTGGAGGACCGCGCCATGGGTCACCACCACGTTGTCGCCAACGTACAGGTAGTCGTCGGCGTGGAGGACGCAGTTGTCCTGGATGGTCGTGTTCCTGCCCACCCGTATCACTCCAAAGTCGCCCCGGATAACGGCGCCGGGCCACACGCTGGAGCCCTCGCCTATCTCCACGTCTCCCACCACGTAGGCGGCCTCGCTGACAAAGGCGGTGGGGTGAATCTTCGGCGTCTTGCCCTCTAGGCTTCTAATCATGGGAGCCGTTTCCCCCTGACTCGGGGTTGTAGACCAACGGCAAAGCAATCACCCCGTTATCAGAGGTGATTGCTTAGTTCGTTGCCCTAGCAGGACGCTGCCCTCAAGAGGGCGGCGCCCGGCGTTGGATGGCTTCTCAAAAGTTGGGCGTTACTTGCTTGCGACTATGGAGACGGGGGCGGTTATGGTGGTGCTTCCACCCGTCGCCTCAATGGTCATAACGCCGCAACCCGTGACGGGGGCGGTGACGCCGTCGACGAAGGCCATGGACTCTCCGGGGAATCCCGCGCCGACGTACAGGCGGCCCGCGCCGGTGTTGAGGCTGAGGAGCACTATGTCGTCTGCCCTCCAACCCGCGCCGTAGATGTCGAACTCGGCGTTGCCCATGCACTCTTCCACCACGACGGCTATGGGATTAGCCTGCACGGAGGGCCTGGACGCGTGAGCGGAGGAACTGCTACCGCTGGCCCCGGCGCCCATTGCCACAGACACGCCTACGACTACAACCAGGATTGAAACAAGGAGACCTACCAAGGTTAATCTAGACCCCAGGAAGCGACTCATCTAACCTCCTCCACTCTACCGTTTAATACCTGTTTTTCGTCCCTAAAGCGCGGCTCATGTGTGGAAACCTCAGTTTTCTCTCCACGGAGGCCCCGACTTGGGCCGCGCCCTTTAGTGATGCTTTCTGCTTTATCTCCGAAATCCGGCCCCGTCTGCGTAAGTTGAAGCATCGTATCACGTGAAAAAAGCCGTTGTCAATAGAGTTTCAACCTCTGTAAAGGGGGATAATCGCAATACTGACGCATCTTTTGACTGGCCGGAAGTTGGGTTTTACGGCGGGAACTAGCCCCCTCCAGTCGCCGCGCCTCTAGACGCCGTGGCCTCAAACCCCTCCCGCCAAAGCTCCTCCAACTTGCCCAGGGCCTCGACGGAAATGCCCGGGGCCTCTGACGCCGCGGCGCACTCCCTCAGCGTCTCCAACCCCGTGACCATTGGAATAACCGAAGCCACGGAGGGCTGGGCCAGGCAAAACTTTACGTCGCCCTGGGCCTCGCCGCCGCCCATCTCCTCGGCCAGGAATCTAAGGGCCTGCGCTTTCAGACCGGGAGGGCCGCCGGGCTCCACCGGGCGTGGCGTCCTGGCTATCACCCCTATCTCCTTCTCGGCGGCTATAGGAAAGAGGCTTTGGGCCGGTTCCTGCCGCACAATGCCGTAGGGTATCTGAAGGGCCTTCACATCTCTGTAGCGCATGGAGGCCTCGCCCGCTTCAAGTCCACCCGCGCCCGGCCCAAAGGCGATGGCGTAGAAGCGTATCTTCCCCTCCTTAACCAGGGCCTCCAGGGTCTCAAAGACCTCGTCACGCTCAATGGTATCCATGCCGGGGTCGTGAATCTGGTACAGGTCTATGTAGTCGGCGCGCAGACGGCGGAGGCTCTGCTCGCAGGCCCTCCGGATGAAGGGCGGATCGAATTTCTGGGGGCAGGAACTCCGGCCCGGCGGCGCGTCATAGAAGTCGTAGCCGAACTTGGAGCCTATAACCGCGTCGTGCCGCCCCTTGCCAAGGGCCTTGGCCAGAATCTCCTCGCCGTAACCCTTGCCGTCTATGTCGGCGGTGTCGAAAAAGGTGACGCCCAACTCAACGGCCTCGCGCAGGAGCCTAACCCCATCCCGCTCATCCATCGTCTCCAACCTGCGGTTGACGACGGTCCAGAGGTCAAACCCCACCTCGGAAAGCTCCAGGTCCGTTCGTGGCAGGATGCGATACTTCACTTGCCGCCCTTGTCCTCCATCCGTGTGAACCGCCCCCGCCACGGCGCGGGGTCCGGCCTCTAGCGGGTTGCGGTTTCTATAATAGCGGCTCCCTTGGGGATTTAACAGGAGGGCCAGGAGGGGAGCGCGTCCCACTATCCAGTCATTCAGCCGTCAGCCGGTAGGGTTTGCAGATGCTCCTTAAACTCCTGGTAGCTGCCGAACCGGGCCACCTCTCTAATGAAGGCCCCGACGGTGGGCAGTGAGGCGCGGAACCGCTTCAGCTCGTCGTTCACCGGGCTAACCGATGCGGGATGCTCGGCGTAGGTCCCGTAGAAGGCGAAGTAGGCCTGGTTGAGCTTCCGGATGTAGTAGCCGTTGTCCAAAAACCGTTGACGTCGCTCCTCCATGTACTCCTCAGCCGCATCCACGCGGCCTTCAGCCAGAAGCCGGTCAGTTTCCAGCCGGATCTCGCGCATCTCATCGCCGAAGTCGAAGGCCGGCGGCGGCGCGGCCTCCTCACTCCCCGCCTCCGGCGGACGCCACGGCTCCTCCCCGGTTATGGCTTCGTAGGCCCGGCCGCCCAGTTCATGGGCCGCCAGGTCTGCCGCCGACTCGTTCAGAGCCGTGATTTCCACGTCCCGCCCGTAGTTCCAGCCCAAGGGCCGGAAGAACCAGAACTGGTGAAGCCACTCGTGGGCCGCTATCTCTAGGGTCTGCTGGAGGTTGGCGTTGGTGGTCACGATGCTGGGATAGGTGGCGATGCCGCCAATATCCACCACCAGGGCCGACAGGTCCCCTTCCCGCAGAATCCGCGCCTCCAAGTATTCCCGCGCCTCCGGCTCCAACCCCGGCCGCAGGGTAAAGCCCTCAATCCGCTCTATGACGTCCCGGGGCGACAGGGCCAGAACCGATGGCGGCTTCACCAACTCCGCGTCCACCGGGGGCCAGATGAGGCCAAAGCGGGAAACGAACCCCTCCTCGGCCAGAACGGCGCTTATCTCCGCTTCCAGCCGCTCCTCGGCCTGGGGCTTTATGCGGGAACGCTCATCCCGGAGGCCGGCAAGGCGCGCAGCCGTCGCGGACTCCCCGGCCCCCGGATCGCCTGCCTGCTGGAGGGCCTCCCATTCCAGTTCGTTAACCCGGCGGTTCAGGTCGAAGTAACCTTCCAACAGCCCATCCTCACTCGCCGGCGGGCTGTGCCACGGCATGGCCTGCTTAACCCGGTAACTCCACTTATTGAGGAAATTTCCCACCTCCCACTCCACCAGCCCCCACCGGTAGGGGGCCGCGGCGCCCTCCAGGTAGGACAGTTGGAAGCCGCCCTGGCTTGCGGCAAGGACCGCCAGGGCTAGGACGACTGAGAGGATGGTTCTCTTCATTACTCGTTACTACGATTTAACTTAACTTTAACCCTTTGACGGCGTGGGTGGAACAGCGCGGGAACGCGGGGCGCCCGTTGCGAGAGCCGCCCCTTTTGCATACAATGGCCCTTTACCGCTTTCAACCCCATCACCGATTATCTGAGGTGACGCTCACATGGCCCCAATAGACGTTAGCAAAATCCGAAACGTGGCCCTCCTCTCCCACAGCGGCTCCGGGAAGACCAGCTTGACGGAGGCCCTCCTGTTCAACGCCAAGGTAATTAACCGCATGGGCGCGGTGGAGAACGGCAACACCGCATCCGACTACGAGGCCGAGGAGATACGGCGGGCCTCCAGCGTTCAGACCTCCCTCGCGCCCTGCCTCTCCGACGGCCACAAGGTGAACTTCCTTGACACCCCAGGATACGACGACTTCCGCGGCGAGGCGATATCATCCCTGCGGGTTGTGGAAGGGGCGGTCATCCTCGTCAGCGCCATAGCCAGCGTTGAGGTGGGAACGGAGCAGTCCTGGGCCACGTGCGAGGAAGCGAATCTGCCCAGGATAATACTCGTCAACAAGATGGATAGGGAGAACGCCGAATTCCAGCGCACCCTAGACAGCATCCAGTCGGCCTTTGGACGCCGGTGCGTCCCCCTCAACCTGCCCATCGGCGAGGCCCAGGGGTTCAAGGGCGTCGTCGACCTGCTTGACCTCTCAGCCGAGGCCCCGCCGGGGATGGAAGCGGAGGTCGCCGCGGCGCGGGAGCGGCTCATCGAGTCCATAGCCGAAAGCGACGACGACCTCGCCACCAAGTACCTTGAGGGCGAGGAGTTCACCGCCGAGGAGATGCGACGGAGCCTGAAGAAGGCGGTCTTGGCCGGCGAGATAGCCCCCGTCATGGCCGCCTCCTCCACCGGCAACCTGGGCGTCGCCGAATTGCAGTCGGCGGTAATCAGCTACCTGCCCTCCCCCCTGAGCTCGCCGGAGGTGATGGGCGCGGCCCCCGCCGGCGGGGAGAAGACCCCGGTGGCCCAGTCGCCGGACGCTCCCCTGGCGGCCCTCGTCTTCAAGACCGCCGCCGACCCCTTCGTGGGGAAGCTGTCGCTGTTCAGGGTCTACGGCGGCGTCTTCAAGGCCAACTCCGAGGTCTGGGACGCCAATCAGGAGCAGTCGGAGCGCATCGGCCAGGTCTACTTCCTCTGTGGGAAGAACCAGGAGGCCACCGCCGAGGTGGGGCCGGGAGACATGGGGGCCGTGGCCAAGCTCAGCGCCGCCACCACCGGCGACACCCTGTGCCACCGCGACAACCCCATCCTTCTGGACCCCATCGCCTACCCCGTGGGCCACTACGTCATGGCCGTCTCGCCCAAGTCAAAGGCCGACCTGGACAAGATGTCCTCCTCCCTAACGCGCATCGTAGAGGAGGACCCGAGCCTGAAGCTGTCCAGGGAACCTTCCACCAACGAGACCCTTCTGGCGGGCATGGGCGACGTTCACCTAGAGACCACCATAAGCAAAATCAAGCGCAAGTTCGGCGCTGAACTCACGCTGCAACTCCCCAAGGTGCCCTACCGAGAGACCATAACCGCCGTCTCCCGGGCCGAATACAAGCACAAGAAGCAAACGGGGGGACACGGGCAGTACGGCCACGTGCTCCTTCGCCTTGAGCCGCGGGACCGGGACTCCGGCTTTGAGTTCGGCAGCGAGGTGGTGGGCGGCTCGGTGCCCAGGGAGTACATCTCCTCCGTTGAGAAGGGCGTCGTCAAGGCCATGAGCCAGGGCGCCTTGGCCGGATACCCGGTGGTCGACGTGAGGGCCGTCCTCTACGATGGCAGCTATCACGACGTAGACTCCTCCGGCATCTCCTTCGAGATAGCAAGCTCCTACGCCTTCCGCAAGGGAATGAGCGACGGCAGGCCCATGCTTTTGGAACCCATTATGAAGCTGGCCATCACGGCGCCGGACAGCTTTACGGGGGACGTCATCGGCGACCTCAACGGACGCCGGGGCCGCATTATCGGCATGATTCCCCTGGGCAGCTCAACGGTTATAGAGGCCGACGTGCCCCAGGCCGAGACGCTGCGCTACTCCACGGACCTCCGCTCCCTCACCCAGGGGCGGGCCGCCTTCACCATGGAGTTCAGCCACTACGAGGGCGTCCCTCCGGTGGTGGGGCAGAAGGTGATAGAGGAGACTAGGCGGGAACGGGAAGAGGCCAAGGCTTAGAGGAGGTCGCCATGCCCAAGGAATCCACCAAGAAATCTAATGGAAGAGTCGAGTCGCTGTACCTGTGCGTCGGACACCGCAGCCCCATGGACTCGCGGCAGACGGTCACGGCCCTGACGGACGTGGGTCTGGAGGGTGACCGCCACGCCAACCCGCGAAGCCACCGCCAGGTCCTCGTCATGGAGAAGGAGATACTGGACTCCCTGGGCCTAAAGCCCGGCTCCATTCGGGAGAACGTGACCATTTCGGGCCTGCCCATTCACCACCTGACCGCCGGGCAGCGGATACGCGCCGGCGCGGAGGTGATTCTGGAGGTTACGGAGTTGTGCGAGCCGTGCTCCCGCATGGACGAGCTACGGCCGGGGTTGCGGGAGACCCTTGACGGCAAAAGGGGCGTGCTGACCAGGGTAGTCCGGGGCGGCAGCCTCCGAGTGGAAGATCCCGTGGCCGTGGAGCCTGCGCCCTAGCCCTCAACCGCCAGCGCCTGGGCCATGGTCGTCGTGAGGCCAGAACATGCCCTCTTGGGCTGCTAAGACCACCCGCGCCCCCCATCCGTCATTCCCGCGCAGGCGGGAATCCAGGAAGACCCCGACCCTAAACGGCGAGTGTGTCGCTCATCATGCCCTCGCGCCAATCTGCCGCTCTGTCAAGTGAGCGGGGTGGCGTTGGAAGCGAATCGGGAAAGATGGATTCCCGCCTGCGCGGGAAGGGCGGAAAGGGGGAGCGGGAAGGGCGAAAGGGGGCGGGAATCCATCCCCCCGGAATTTAGCTTAACGTGGACTGAATCCCTCTCCCCCCATATCGTCTTTCACGAGGAGTTGCGCAAAGGCCCCGTGTTGGGCTAGGAGGAGAGCTTACGGACATCCGCCTCTAATTCTAGAAGAATAGCCCCAAGGTCTTCACACATTTTCTCAGTTATTTTGCCCAGAGAGCCAGCATACATGCCGGACATCAGATGGTGTGCTAAGTACGGGTAAACTCCCTCCACGTGATATTTGATGGGAATATCCCCCAGCGCTACTACAAGTTCCCAAAGCCCTTTCTCGGTCATCTCTCTCGCTGCATTACTAGCGCTTCCGTGGGCGTATTGATTTCTCTCCTGCCTTATTTCCCTCGCAATCTCTTCCACGCGTTCCTTGTACCGGCTAACTAACTCCTTGCGCTCTTTATCGTCTGCCACGTACACATTCGCCGTCTTGCGGACCACGTCGCCGACTCGTTCGATTAAGTTGTTTATGTGAATGAACCAGGAGCGGATGTGATAGTCTGCCCGCCTTCCCGCCTCAACTTCCGATATGCCTCTGTTGGCGTCCGGCTTCAGATAGTCTGACGACACCCACAAAACAGATTCTTCAATGTTAAGTTCGTCGCACGATTCCAACAAACGATGCCACTTCTTGGAAAGTCTACGGGCAGGGCTGCGCCTCAGGTCAACAGACGCGGGTGGAATTAACCCCATCTTTTCAATCCGGTCTGTTGAAACAAGTCTACTGACGAAGTCAGGGTCCAGCCTCTCTAGCTCCACTTTAGCGTCTGCCCACCGGCGTTCGATAAAAGCCTCTATTGAAGACGTGGACATCCTATTCACCGCCGGAATGAGATCCGGATTATGCGGACGTGGCCGCCAACGCCGCCCGCGCCTGCGCCATGGACTGAGCCATCGTCCGGGCGGGGTAGGGCGGCAGGTCGGGGCCGTGGAGGGTCCGCAGGGCAATGAAGATGGGGCCAGGGCGCGCCAGGACCTCCTCCAAGGAGATGGCCAAGTCCTCCAGGTCGTCGAAGCGCAGAGCCAAGGCGTAGCCTGAGTCGCGGGCCAGGGATACGAAGTCCATGGCCCCCAGCCCCGCGACCGGCGTTCCTCCCGTGGAGCCGTGGCCGCCATCCTCAAACAGAAAGTGGACCAGGTTGGCGGGGGCAGCCGCGCCGATGGTCGCCAACGCCCCGGGGTTCGTGCGCAGGGCGGCGTCGCTGTCAAGGGCCAGCGTCCTGCGGTCGGGGGCCGCCAGCGCGATGCCTAAAGCCACGTCGGCGGCCTTGTCCTGGCAGTCCAGCATATCCACGTCCAAGTCCCGCCGCCCGGAAACCGCGCTCCACTCCCGCAGAGGCCTTGAGGCAGACACCACCACGGCCTGCCGCCGGTGGCGGTTTATCACCCTGGCGGCCTCCGAAGCGGGTATCAAGGCCCCGCGCCCGCCCTGGTCTCTCGCGCCTTGGCGACGAGCCACGCGCCAAGGAGGACAAGCCCGCCGCCCGCCACGCCCCACAGGGCCTTGGACTGGAGGAAGGCCAGGTAGAGCAGGTAGAAGCCGCCCATGAGAACGGCCAGTCCCAACAGGGGCGCCAGGGCGGAGTATAGCAACCGTTTCAGCATAACCGGTGGGTGGCCTTGTCCAAGGGAGAAGGAGGGCGGCGGCCCTAACCCGCCAGGGCTTTTCGGACTTCCTGGACGGCCGAGCGGGTGGTCCTCTTGGGCCGCTCCCGCAGGTGAATGGGCACGTTCTCAATCTCGGGGGTTATCTTCAAATTGATTAGGGCCGGGCCATCGCCGTCGAGTATCCGCCCCAGGTTGGAGGCCAGGTCCTCAAGGTCATCAAACTCGTAGGCGGCGGCGTAGCCCGCGCCGGAGGCCATCTCCTTGAAGTTCACCTTGCCCTCGGCTGGAATGGGCTGCCCCCCCGTCACGGCGTAGCAGCCGTTTTCAAAGACGAAGTGGTACAGGTTGGAAGGGGAACGCTCGCTGATGGTGGTAAGCGTCCCAAGGTTCATCACCAGGCTGCCGTCACCGTCTAGGATTATGACCCTGCGCCCGGGTTGAGCCAGGGCCAGCCCCAACGCGAAGGACGACGCCTTGCCCATGGCCCCGCCCACCGGCACGTCTAGGCTCTGGTTTTGGCTCACCACCGGCCACCCGAAACGCGGGTTGCCCGCGCCCATGGTGGTCACAACTAGAGCGTCGCCGCGGCTCTTCTCGATAACCCGGCAGGCGTCCAGATTGCTAATCACGGCGGGCCTTCCTCCTCACGCGCCGAACTCGGTGCCCACCAGGACGGCCACCGGCTTGGATGTCCTCTCGGCCTCCTCAACGGCTAGGGAGATGCGGGAGGCGTCCTCGTCGGTTTCCACAAGGTAGTAGTTTATGCCCCAGGCGTGGATGATGTGCTCGGTGAACTTGGCCGCCGAGTCGCGGCTGACGCCGTGGCGGTCCCAACCCCGGTAGCCCACCAGCATAACCAGAGGCTGGTTGACGTCCAGCCCCAGCCCTCTGATGGAGTCGCCGGACTCGAAGATACCCGTGTTCTGTATCAGGGCCACCGGACGCTTCCCCCCAACCCAAAGCCCGGCGGCTATGGCCATGGTCTCGCCCTCCCGCGCCACCGGTATCAGTTCCAAGGCGGGGTCTTCCATCAACTGCTGGTACATGAAGTTGGTCTCGCTGTCCGGAAGCCAGACAACGTGGGTGACGCCGTTCTTCTTTAGCTGGGAAATGATGGCGTGGGGGTGTAGCACCGCTTCAGCTTGGCCATGCTCCATAACTGCTGACGCTCCTCGGTTGGTGGGTTCATTATATGTAGCCCGCCGCCGAATGACAACCCGGGCGGGGGTAGGGGAGAGAGGCGTGTTCCCACCCCTGTCTGCAATTTACACACTGTCATCAATAATGCACAATTCAGGATATCACCCAGGAGGGGTAGCGTGAACGAAGAAGAAACGGTTACGCAATGGCAGCCCTATCTGCCCAACCTGGAGGATGAACGGCTTTACCTGGACGGCTGCGCCAAGGAGGACGCCGGCGACGGGCGCCTTGTGCTGATTGCCCTGCGAGACATCGCCCGTTCTCGCAACGTCAACATGAGCGACTTGGCCAAGGAAGCGGGCATAAGCCGCACGATGTTGTACAAGTCCTTCGCTGGCGAAGCCCGGCCCGGCTTCGCTCCAGTGCTGCGTATCGCCAGGGCCTTGGGATTCCGGCTTTCATTCGGCCAGCTTCCGGACGCCCGCCAATCCGCCGCCGCCAGAGCGAAGACGAGCGGCAGGAAGCGGAAGCAGCCCGTTGTTAAGGCGTGAGGCCGGCGCGCCGACGTCCTCCCCCATCACGACCCAACCGCCCTTTTCGCGGGAACAACGATTTTCAGAAGCTCCCGCCGCTATGTGTAAACGGCCCCGAGGGGATATGATGATACCAGTGGCTCTCGCTTAGCCCCGTGGCTCCCTTGGAATCGCGGCGGCGCGGGGCGCACAGCTTACAGCCGGAGGTGTCACATGCGCATAGGCATTCTGACGGGTGGCGGAGACGCGCCAGGGCTTAACGCCGCCATTCGCGCCGTCACCAGAAAGGCCCTGGCCGAGGGCATGGAGGTCATCGGCTTCCGCAACGGGTGGCTCGGCGTTCTCGACAAGAATTTCGTGCCCCTGGGCATGAACGCGGTGTCGGGCATCCTGTACAGGGGGGGAACCATCCTGGGAAGCTCCCGCACCAATCCCTACAACCGCGATGACGGGCCGGAGACCATCCGCGCGAACCTGAAGGAGTTGGGCGTGGACGCCATGGCTCCTATAGGCGGCGAGGACACGTTGGGAGTGGCGCGGCGGCTTTCCAACGAGGGCGTCAAGGTGGTGGGCATCCCCAAGACCATCGACAACGACCTCTACGGCACCGACTACTCTATAGGGTTCGACACCGCCGTCGAGGTGGTGATGGACTCCCTCGACAAGCTCCACCCCACCGCGGAGGCCCACCACCGGGTTATGCTGGTGGAGGTGATGGGCCGCAACGCCGGGTGGATCGCCACCGTGGGCGGGCTGGCCGGCGGGGCCGACGCCGTGCTTATCCCCGAGGAGCCTTTCAGCATGGAGGCCCTATACGCCCGCATCAGGAAACGGCACCAGGAGTTCGGCAAGCTCTTCAGCATCGTCGTGGTGGCCGAGGGCGCCCAGTTGGACATCGACGGCCCCGTGACCAGCAGCAAACGGCTTGACGAGTTCGGCCACGTCCAACTGGGCGGCGCGGCCCACACCCTGGCGCCACAGATAGAGGCCAACACCGGCTACGAGACGCGGGTGGTCATTCTCGGACACCTCCAGCGTGGCGGCGGCCCCTCCGCCTTCGACAGGGTGCTGGCCACCCGTTTAGGCGTCGCCGCCGTGGAGATGATAAAGGCCGGACGGTTCGGCGTGATGGTCGGACTCAGGGGGAAGCAGATAGTGGCCACCTCCTTGGAGGAGGGGCTGGGCAGCGACCACCCGGTGGACAAGGACCTGTACGACCTGGTGGACCTCTTCTACTAAGGGGCCGAGGCCGGCTCCGCGCCGCCGCTCGCCCCGGTGAGGGCCTGAATGGCCCCGCGTATCCGGCGGCGGCACCGCTCCCGGCCCAGGACCTCCATGGTCTGAAAGAGGGGCGGCGACACCTTCCCGCCGGTGACGGCCACCCTCACCAGCCCGAACAGCTGCCGCCCGGAGAGGCCAAGCTCGGCCCCCAGGCGTCGGAGGTCCTGCTCCAATGCCTCGGCGTTGAAGACCGGACGTCCCTCCACAATCGACAGAACGCGCTCCAGGGCGGCGGCCGTCGTCGCGGCGTCAGCGCCCTTGAGGGCCAGCCCTTTGGGTTCATACTCAAGCTCAGACCGGAAGAAGAAGGCGGACCGCTCCGCGGCGTCCTCCAGCGTCTTGAGCCGCTCCTGGGCCAGAGGGATTATGCTCAGCAGGTAGGCCGGGTCCACCGGCTGGGGCGGCTCGGCGGGCGGGTACTCCCGCCAGTAGGCGAGAACCCTACCGGCCAGCTCCTCGTGGCTCATGGCGCGGATGTAAACCCCGTTCATCCACTCCAGCTTATCCAGGTTGAACACCGCGCCGGCCTTGACCACCCGCTCCAAGGAAAAGCTCTCCACCAGCATATCGCGGTTCATTATCTCGGTGCGGTCGTCCAGGGACCAGCCCAGTAGGGCCATGAAGTTGACAAGGGCCTCCGGCAGGTAGCCCATCTCCTTGTACTCCAAGGTCGAGGTGGCCCCGTGCCGCTTGGACAGCTTGGAGCGGTCGGGGCCAAGTATCATGGGCAGGTGGCCGAAGCGAGGCGGCGCCAGCCCCAAGGCGTCGTAGAGGGCCAGATGGCGGGGGGAACTGGAGAGCCACTCCTCCGCCCGCAGCACGTGGGTTATCTCCATGTGATGGTCGTCAAGGACGTTGGCCAGGTGGTAGGTGGGGAAGCCGTCGGACTTGAGGATAACGAAGTCGTCCAGCAGTTCGCTGCGCCAAGTCACCTCCCCACGGATGATGTCGTCGACCGTTATCTCCCCCGAATCGGGCATCCTGAAGCGCACCACCGGCTCCCGCCCCTCGCGCCTGCGCTCCTCAAGCTCCTTGGGGGTGATGTTGAGGCATCGACGGTCGTATCCCGGGCTCAGCTTCTCCCTGGCCTGCTGACGGCGCATCTCCCGCAGCCGCTCCGGCGAGCAGTAGCACCGGTACGCCCGGCCCGCCTCTACCAGCCTTTGGGCGGCCTCCTGGTAGATTTCCAGCCGCTCCGACTGGAAGTAGGGGGCGTGGGGGCCGCCCACCTCCGGCCCCTCGTCCCAGTCTATGCCCAGCCACCGCAGACCGCTCAAAATCCCCTCAACGGCCCCTTGAGCCAGGCGTGTCCGGTCGGTGTCCTCGATGCGGACTATGAACTGCCCGCCGCGGCTCCGGGCGAACAGCCAGTTGAACAGGGCCGTCCTCAGATTGCCGACGTGGGGAAGACCCGTGGGGCTGGGGGCGTACCTAACTCTCACGGGACCGTTCATAGCGCGCCCTCCCCATCTTTCCCGGTCAGGGACGCCAGGACGTCAGCCAGCCTCTCCGGCAGGGGGGAACGGAACTCCATCCACTCCCCGGTGACGGGGTGGCGAAAGCCCAGGAGGTGGGCGTGGAGGAACTGGCCGTCAAGCAGCGGACTCCTACCGCCGTAGAGGGCGTCGCCCATGAGCGGATGCCCCAAGGTTGCCAGGTGCACCCGTATCTGGTGGGTGCGTCCCGTCTCAGGGTAGACCTCTGCCAGGGTGTGCCCGGCGAACCGCCGGGAGACCTGATATCGCGTTCTGGCGTCCCGCCCCCCCGTCGCCACGGCCATACGCTTGCGGTTCCTGATGTCCCGGCCGATGGGCCCGTCAAGAACTCCCCGGTCCGGCGTCAGCTTGCCGAGGGCCAGGGCCAGGTAGCCCTTGCGAATGCGACGTTCCTTAATCTGCCGCGACAGCCCGCCGTGGGCCTTGTCCGTCTTGGCCACCATCATCAGGCCGGAGGTGTCCTTATCCAGGCGGTGAACTATGCCGGGCCGCCGGGTCCCGCCTATCCCCGGCAGGTCTATCCCCATGGCCAGTATCGCGTTGACCAGGGTGTTGGAGGGATGGCCCGGAGCCGGGTGCGCCGTGAGGCCCGCCGGCTTGTCCACCACCATAAGCTCCGCGTCCTGGTAGACCACGCTCAACGGTATTGCTTGGGGAACCAGGTCCAAGGGCTTGGGCGGGGGGATGGTCACGGCCACCCGGTCGCCGGTCTTGACGCCGCTGGCGGCCTTGGCGGGCTTCCCGTTGACAAGGGCCCAACCCTCCCGTATCAGCCGTTGGAGCCGGGCGCGGCTCAGCCCCAAGCCCTGGCAGGCCAGATACAGGTCCAGCCGCTTCGAGTCCTGCGCCACCTCCAACTCCCTAGTCTTCATCCCGCTCCTCCGTGGGGCCGCGGTCGCCGGGGGCCGCTTCCAAACCCTCAGCCGGGCCCTCCGCCGCCGGCCCGGCCCGCTGGGACCGGCCGGAAAAGAGGAACAGCCATATCAGAATCAGGATGCCCACCACGATGCAGGCGTCGGCGAGGTTGAACACCGGCCACGGCCCCAGCTTTACGAAGTCGGTCACCTGCCCAAAGCGGAGGCGGTCCGTCAGGTTTCCGATGGCGCCCCCCAGCTGGAGGCCAAGGCTTATGCGAAGCAATGGCCCCTGGGCGGGGTGGCTCCGGTACACGAATAGCAGTACTCCGACGCCAACAAAAGAGGCCAGTATCAGAAGGGTCGTCTGGTCGGGAAAGAGGCCGAAGGCCGTGCCCGTGTTGAAGGAGCAGGTAAGCTGAAAAGGCCCCTCTCTGGGTATGGAGCGGGCATAGCAGACCATCTGCTCAATCCAATACTTGGTGAGCTGGTCAAGGGCGTACACCACCCCGACAATGGGTATGAGGAGCCAGTCCCTGTAGAAGGGTATCCGCTTGCTGGAAGGGCCGCCCCCGGTCTCCACGTCGGGCCTCAGACCAGGACCTCGCTGAAGAACCGGGACACGGCCCGCGCCGCCTCGACCTCCCGCCCTCGCCAGAAGTGGTCGGCCCCGTCAATGGCGAGGGTTTGGACCGCCCCGTTTAGATGGCCCACCCGCTCCCGCAAAGACTTGGCGGCCGGGTCCCTCGCGCCCACCAGGAACAGGGCGCGGACGCCCCGGCGCAGACGCAATGCCGCGTCCGGCGAATCCCCCGGCGGCGACACCAAGGCGAAGGCGCGCGCCTTGCCCCTGCGTCCCAGCCATGACAGCGTGACCTGTGCGCCAAAGGAGTATCCCGCCGCGCCCATGCTCCTCCTGTCCACCCCGGGCCAGTGGGACAGGAAGTCCACCGCGGCCTTCAGGTCATCCGACTCCCCGCGGCCGCCGTCGTGACTCCCCTGGCTTTCGCCCACGCCTCGGAAGTTGAAGCGCAGGGCGTGAATCCCCTCGTCCGTCAGGGCGCGGGCTATCGACGTCACCACCGGGTTGTCCATGTCGCCGCCCATGCGGGGATGGGGATGGCACACCACCACGCCGGGAGAGGAGCCGCCGCCGCCATCCAGGGGCGACGACACGACCCCTTCCAACAGTAGCTTCCCACTCTTGAAAAGGACCCCTGTGTTGCGCTGTGACTCCATGACCTATCCATATTAGGCGTCTCTCTTGGCCTTTGACAAGTTGGACTGCTAGAATAGCCTCACCTTTGGGCGGAGGTTGCTTGTGACCAACTTGGTAGACCTGAGAAGCGACGTTGTGACCCATCCCACCCAGGCCATGCGCAAGGCCATGTATGAAGCGGAGGTGGGTGACGACGTTTCCGGCGAAGACCCCACGGTGAACCGCCTGGAGGACCTTGCCGCCCACGTGATGGGCAAGGAGGCGGCCCTCTTGGTGAGCAGCGGCACCCAGGGCAACCTCTTGGGGGCATTGGCCAACTGCCGCAGCGGTGACGAGATAATCGCCGGGGCCGACGCCCATCTCTTTTGGAACGAGTCGGCGGGGATATCGGCCCTGGGCGGCGTGCAGATGCGCCTGGTCCCCAACCAGTCCCAGGGCGCCCTCGACCCCGTCGACGTGGAGGCGGCCATACGGCCGAAGAACGACGTCCACTACCCGCCGACGGCCTTGGTGTGTCTGGAGAACACCCAGAACCGGCGCAACGGCGGGGTGGTGACGGTGGACGAGACGGCGGCGGTGTGCCGGGTGGCCCACGACCACGGCGTGCCCGTGCACCTCGACGGCGCCCGCATATTCAACGCCGCCGTGTATCTGGAGACCCCGGCCCGCGAGCTTGTTCGCGACGTGGACGACGTGACCTTCTGCCTGTCCAAGGGCCTAAGCGCCCCGGTGGGTTCCATGCTCTGCGGCTCCGGGGAGTTCATCGCCGAGGCCCGGCGGTGGCGCAAGATGGTGGGCGGCGGTATGCGGCAGGCCGGCGTCATCGCCGCCGCGGGGATTGTCGCCCTTGAGACAATGATTGAGCGGCTAGCCCAGGACCACGCCAACGCCCGCCGCCTCTCCGAGGGGCTGGCCGACATCCCCGGCCTGCTCCACGACCCCAGCGAGGTGCAGACCAACATCCTATTCTTCAGGGTGGACCCCGCGGTGGGAACGGCCTCGCAGTTCACCCGCAGGCTGGCGGATAGGGGGGTCAAGGTCAAACCCTCCGAGGATCGCATCAGGATGGTGGTCCACCGGCACGTGGACGCCGCCGCCGTGGACGCGGCCCTCCTGGCGGCCTCGGAGACGGTCAAGGAGATGCGGCGGGAAGCAGGAGGCGCCGGTTCATGACAAAACAGTACGAGTTATTGGTCAAGGGCGCCGAGGTCTTGGACCCGTCGGAGGGCCTGCGCGCGCGGCGGGACGTGGCCTTCGCCAAGGGCAAGGTCGCGGCGGTGGCGGAGAACATATCCACGGGGCAGGCGGATGAGACGGTGGACGTCTCCGGCAAGCTCCTGACCCCGGGCCTCATAGACCTCCACGGCCACTTCGCCTACCGGATATCCCCCTACAGGGCAGACCCGGACCCCACCAACCTGGCCATCGGAGTCACCACCGCCGTTGACGCCGGCAGCACGGGATGGATGACCTTCCCAGGCTTCAAGAGCTACGTAATCGACCGGGTCGCCACGCGCCTGCTGGCCTTCCTGCACCTCTCATCCATTGGCACCGTCCCCGGCTCCATACAGATACCGGACCTGGAGGACTTTCGCTACGCCAGGGCTGAGGAGGCCCAGGAGTGCATTGAGCAGAACCGGGACACGCTTCTAGGCGTGAAGGTCCGGCTGACCCCCAACGGGACCACCTTGAAGAACGCAGTCCCGGCCCTGGAGATGGCCCGCGGCATCGCAGACAGAACGTCAACCCGCGTCATGGTTCACGTAATGGAGTCGCCCATCCCTCTGCCCCAGGTCTACGAGTATCTGCGGCCCGGCGACGTGGTCACCCACGTCTTCCATGGCGACACGCACAACGTCCTGAACGAAAAGGGCCGCATAAGCCGCGACTCCTGGGACGCCTACAACAACGGCGTCATCTTCGACACGGCCTGCTTCGCCAAGCACTTCTCCATTCCCATATGCAGAACGGCCATAGATGAAGGGCTGCTTCCCCACACCATCAGCACCGACAGGGTGGGCGACTGCCCCCCGGCGCCGTCCCTGCTGAAGTACTGCGCCCCCCATCCGCCCAAGAACTACAACCTGCTGGAGGTCATGTCCATATTCTTGGGAATGGGCATGCCCCTTGAGGAGGTGATACGCGGCGTCACGGCCAACCCCGCCTCCGTTATTGCCTCGGTTATTGATAAGGGGGAGCTTGGCTCCCTGCGGGTTGGCGCGGTGGGAGACGCGGCGGTTCTTACGCTTGAGGAGGGAAACTTCACCTACCCCGACATGCTCGGCGACGAGGTCAAGACCAACCTCCGCTTTGCCCACGCTCTTACGGTTAAGGACGGCAAGCGGTGGAGTCCGGGGGACTAGCCCCGCCCATCGCGACAACCGCAAAGGGGGGAACGACGCGCTCAGCGGCGAAGGCCGTCGCCGCCTGTAGGAAAACGGCTCGGCGCATCCCGTTCTTCAACCCGGCGGCCTTGGCGCAGAGCTAAGCGTCACCCAGCCCCGCGGCGCCGCTTCACCCGTTCCCCCAACTCCCTCTCAGCCCCCTCCTCCGTAGGCTCATAGTAGCGGCGTCCCCGGAGGCCTTCGGGCAGGAAGTCCTGGCTCACAAAGTGGCCGGGGTAGTCGTGGGCGTACCGGTATCCCTTGCCGTAGCCCTCCCTCCGCATGAGGGGAGTCGAGGCGTTGCGGAGGTGAAGGGGCACCGGCCTATGCCCCGTTTTCCGCACCTCCTCCACCGCCTTGTTCAGCCCGGCGTAGGCTGAGTTGCTCTTGGGGCAGGCGGCGAGATAAACCGTGGCCTCGGCAAGGGGTATGCGGCCCTCGGGCATACCGATGAAGTGGACCGCCTGTTGAGCCGCCACGGCCACGGACAGGGCGGAAGGGTCCGCCAACCCCACGTCCTCCGCCGCCAGGATAATCAACCTCCTGGCGATGAACATGGGGTCCTCTCCCGCCTCTATCATGCGGGCCAGCCAGTAGAGGGACGCGTCGGGGTCCGACCCTCGCACCGACTTTATGAAGGCCGATATGGTGTCGTAGTGATGGTCGCCGTCCTTGTCGTACAGCAACGAGCGCCGTTGCAGGGCGTCCTCCACCGTGGCCAGGGTCACCCGCCGGACGCCGTCTTCGCCGGGCGCCGTGGCGCGGGCCGTCAACTCGAGGGTGTTGAGGGCGACGCGGGCGTCGCCGTTGGCCATCCTCACCAGGAACTCCAACGCCGGCGCCTCGAACCGCAACTCCATGGAGCCCAAGCCCCGCTCCCGGTCCGTCGCCGCCCTCTCCACCAGTGTTCGCACCTGCTCCTCGGTTAGCTGCTTGAGGGTGAACACCCGCGAGCGCGACAGAAGGGGCGCGATGACCTCGAAGGACGGGTTCTCCGTGGTCGCGCCTATGAGAGTGACCACCCCCTCCTCCACGTGGGGCAGAATAACGTCCTGCTGCGCCTTGTTGAACCGGTGAATCTCGTCGATGAACAGGATGGTGCGCCGGTTGTGGAGGGACAGCCGCTCCCTGGCCGCCTCGACGGCGCGGCGCAACTGGGCCACCCCGGAGGCCACGGCGCTGACCGCTTCGAAGTAGGACCGGGTGAGGCCGGCTATCAGGTGGGCCAAGGTGGTCTTGCCGCTGCCCGGCGGCCCCCACAGGATGAGGGACGGCGTCTGGTCCGACTCTATGGCGCGGCGCAGGGCCCTGCCCGGCCCGATGACGTGCTCCTGGCCTATGAACTCGTCCAGGGAGCGGGGGCGCACCCTGGCGGCCAGAGGCGCGCCATCGTCCTGCCGCCGCCGTCCCCGCTCCTTGAACATATCCGTAGCGCTCACGCGGCCCCTCCGCCTTTCCGATGGTCTGCATAGATTCTACCACCTCAGCCCCCCTTCCACGCGCCGGGGGGAGAACGCATCCCGTCACTCCCACCACTCCTCTCCGTTCCGTCATTCCCGCGCAGGCGGGAATCCATCTTTCCCCTCTAGCCAGCCCCCGCCGTTGAATCGCCCCGCGGCTTTCTGGTAATATGACGTTACACGGACTGGCAGCGAGGAGTTAGCATGGTCACCCTTGAGGAACGGGTCGGCAGACTGGAAGCGGTAATACCTCACCTGGCCACCAAGGAAGACATGGCGAGGTTGCAGGGCAGCCTTGAGGAAAACATGGCCCAGATGCGGGGCAGCCTTGAGGAAAACATGGCCAAGATGCAGGGCAGCTTTGAGGAAAACATGGCCAAGATACAGGGCAGCTTCGAGGAAAACATGGCCAAGATGCGGGGCGAATTCAAGGAAGACATCGCCAGATTGCGGGGCGAATTCAAGGAAGACATGGCCAAGATGCGAGGCGACTTCAAGGAAGACAACGCCAGATCGCGGGGTGAATTCAAGGAAGACAACGCCAGATCGCAAGGCAAATTCATGGAAGAAATCGCTGGGTTAAAGGGCAGCTTCGCAACCATGAACCGCATGTTGGCCATAGGCGCTCCTCTGCTGGTCGGCGCCATGATAGCCGCCATCAAGTTCCTATAGCCGCCCTCTCCTGACCCGTCATTCTCGCGCCCCCCTTTCGTCATTCTCGCGCAGGCGGGAACCCGGCAACCCTACATCCCAAAGCCAACGCCCCGAACTCCGGGCCGACCCGTAGCCGCATCCCACGCGGGCGTCCTCCCCCTCCCTTGCCCCCCAAGCCCAAGAGCGCTAGGGTTTGACGCAACGATTATGGACGCGGAAAATCTTGAAGACATCCTAACGCCCCCCGAAGGCTACTCCAGCCCCGAGGAAGAACCCTCAAGGGTAGGCAACCTGCCGCCGGTCCCGTGGCGGGTTCTGGACGTGGCGGCCGCAGCGTTGGCGCTGATAGTAGGCGTCCTTGGCATCCTAATCATCCTTGCCCTCGCCATTGACAACGTCGACGCGAACTCCGCCCTGTTCGTCAACGTCAGCCTGGCCCTTGTCTCCGCCCTGCTGCTCCTGACCGCGTGGTTCTTCGGCCCCGCCCGGCGCGGCGTCTCCGTCGCGGCCCTGGGGCTGAGACGCCCCTGCGACTCGGCCCCCTCCCAACTGCTGCTTCCCCTGGGGGTCTTGGTCGCCGTGCTGGGGTTCAACGCCGTCTACGGCCTTGTCGTCACGGCCCTGGGGTGGGAGGCCCTCCAGCCGCCGGAGGTCCCCTTCGCCAGCTACGAGGCCATCCCTCTGGCCTTCACGGGCCTACTAATAATCCTCATCGCCCCCTTCGCCGAGGAGGTGTTCTTCCGCGGGTTTGTCCTCGGCGCCCTGGCTCGGCGGTGGGGCCTGGCGGCGGGAGTGGCGGCAAGCTCCCTGATGTTCAGCCTTGCCCACGGAAGCTGGGCCCTGCTGATTCCCGCCTTCGTCGCGGGCGCGCTGCTGTCCTGGCTCTACATCCGCACCGGGTCGCTGCGAGCCAGCGTTCTGGTCCACGCCATGCAAAACGGCGTCGCCTTCGCCGCGACGCTGGCAATCGCAAGCTGACCCCCCGCTTTACCACAGCCCGCTTCTGTTATATTCTTGCTTCTTGTTGAAGGGATAGCCGCAGTGACCACCGACAGAATAAGAGACAAGTTCGCCGACCTGAAGAGCCGGGGCAAGACCGGGTTGATACTCTACGTAACCGCCGGCTTCCCCACCATGGAGCTCACCGAGGAGTTGGTCCCGGCCCTGGTGGAGGCGGGGGCCGACGGCATTGAGATTGGCGTTCCCTTCAGCGACCCCCTGGCCGATGGCGCAACCGTCCAGGCCGCCGGGTTCCACGCCCTCCGGCAGGGAGTCACCCTGCGGGACTGCGTCGCCCTGACGCGGCGGCTGAGGCCCCGCGCGCCCGATACCCCACTGCTGCTCATGGGCTACTACAACCCCATCTTCAACATGGGGCTGGAAGACTTCTGCCGGGAAGCGGCGGCGGCCTCCGTGGACGGGCTCATAGTTCCCGACCTACCCGTCGAGGAGGCCGGCCCCCTTTCGAAGGAGGGGAGGAAGCGCGGCCTTCATCTGATTCACATGTTGGCTCCCACAAGCTCCGATGAGCGCGTCAAGAAGGTCTGCTCAAAGGCGTCGGGATTCATCTACTGCGTCAGCGTCACCGGCGTCACCGGGGCCAGGGACAGCCTCAACTCCCAGGCCTTCAGCCTCGCCGGCCGCGTGAGCCGCCACACCGACCTGCCCATTGCCGTGGGCTTCGGCGTCTCCACCCGGGAGCACGTGGAGGCCGTGGGCCGGGTGGCCGACGGCGTCATCATCGGCAGCGCCCTAACCCGCGTCATCCAGGAGTCGCCTCCCTCAGAGGTGGTCGCCAGGGCGTCGCGGTTCGTCAGGGAGATGAGCCAGGGCGCCCCGCTGCCCCTCAGGGGTGGTTCCTAATGGGGGGCTGCTGGGGAATCCGGGGCGCGACCACCGTGTCGGAGAACAGCCGGGAGTCCATCCTGTCGGCAACCACGGAGCTTTTGCAGCGCATCGTCGAAGAGAACGACTTGGACACGTCCCGGATAGCCGCCGTATGGTTCACCACCACCAGCGACCTGAACGCCGAGTATCCCGCCCTGGCGGCCCGGCGGCTGGGCTGGACCAACGTGGCCCTCCTATGCGCCCACGAGATGCTGGTTCCCAACGGCTTGCCCCAATGCATTAGGGCGCTTATACTCGTTAACACCGACAAGGGCCCCGATGAAATGCGATACGTTTATCTGAAGGGGGCCAAGGGTCTGAGGACTCAGGGCTTGGACGGTTGATTTTCTGCTCGGAAGGGTTATGGAAACTATGCTTGGAATAGCCGCCCTATGATTGTCGTTATGAAGGCCGGGTGCCCGGAGGACGACATACGGGCCGTTCAGAACCGCATTGAAAACCACGGTCTCCAGGGGCACCTGTCTGAGGGAGCCGAGCGCACGGTCATCGGCGTTGTGGGCCAGATATTCTCCGGCCTCCAAGCCGAGATAGAGCGGTTACCGGGCGTCGCAGAGGTGGTCCGCATCTCCAAGCCCTTCAAGCTCTCTACCCGGGAGTTCAAGGAGACCGACACCACCGTGGTGGTGGATGGCGTGGAGGTGGGCGGCGGCCAGCCGGTCATCATTGCCGGCCCCTGCGCCGTGGAGAACGAGGAGCTGCTGGACTCCACCGCCCGGGAGGTGAAGCGGCACGGGGCCAAGCTCCTGCGCGGCGGGGCCTTCAAGCCCAGAACATCCCCCTACAGCTTCCGAGGCCTCGGCGTTCAGGGCCTCAAGCTGCTGGCCGAGGCCGGCAAGAAGTACGGCCTGCCCGTGGTCACCGAGGTCATGTCCCCCGAGGACGTGGGCATGGTGGCATCCTACGCCGACGTGCTCCAGATAGGCGCCCGCAACTCCCAGAACTTCAACCTGCTGGACGAGGTGGGAAAGGTAGACAAGCCAGTCCTCCTCAAGCGAGGCTTCTCCTCCTCCTATGAGGAGTGGCTGCTGGCCGCCGAGTACGTCCTGTCGGGAGGAAACGGACGGGTCATCCTCTGCGAGCGCGGCATCCGGACCTTTGAACCCTACACCCGGTTCACCGTGGACCTGGCCGCCGTGCCGGTGATAAAGAAGCTGAGCCACCTGCCCATAATAGTCGACCCCAGCCACAGCACCGGCTCATGGGAGTTGGTGACCCCCATCTCCCTGGCGGCCATCGCGGCGGGGGCCCACGGCGTCATCGTCGACGTGCACCCCAACCCGGCGGTGGCCAAGTGCGACGGCGCCCAGGCCCTCAGCTTCGACAAGTTCAACGCCCTCTCCGTGCAGATAAAAGCCGTGTCCGAGGCCATAAGCCGCCCCGCCGAGTGAGCGGGGGGAGGGGCTGTGGCGCCGGAGACTTACGTCAAGCGTATCGTCTGCCCAATCTGAGACCGAGACGATACGGGAGATTGTAGCGATGTTGCTCGCATAGTCTTCCTCAAATGTCATGCTAGACGAGATTTCTGAAACATCCTGAAGAACGAGCATTGGCCTTTGTTGCAACAAAATTATGTTGCACTCGTTAAACAGTGGGACGCATTTTAGTTGAGATAAATACGACTGTATGTTACATTGTCATGACCTACACATTGATTGTTGATGTTTGACTGATGCGCCTGTCCACATAGAGAAAAAGAGGTAAGCATCTATGATAGGCAAGACAAGAAGGAAAATGGTTTTTTCCTATCGCGTAAGACCATCTCTCCTCTCAGGAATGGCGCGGATACTGGATCTTGGCAACACGATGAGCGCTTATCCTAGATTCCCCACTGTACAGGATGCCGATTCCTTTGCTCTTCGGATAGACTGGGAAATGGTAGGCCAAGACATTCGCGAGGCTATTAGGGAATTCGAGGCAGAGGAGAAGGAACGCCTCGCGCCAGTCGGATAAACCCATGAGTAACACAGAAGAGGCAAATCAAAGTTTGCCGGAAGAGCAGCCTGCCGCACCGCAGGCTGAATTTTCATCCCAACCTGACGTGGTAGTTACAGCCACCAAAATGGAAATGCTGTCAGGGCCTCTCCCACCACCGGATATTCTCAAAGGATATGAGGATATCATTCCCGGGGCCGCAACCAGAATCCTCAAAATGGCCGAGCGGCAGAGCGAACATCGTATGAATTTGGAGAAGACAATTGTAGACAGTGATTCCAAGATGGGTCTGCTTGGACTTACAGCAGCGTTTCTTCTATCGGCAATGATCATCGTTGGAAGTGTCTATGTCATTGCCAATGGTTATGCATGGGCAGGAGTGTCTATGATAGGCATCAACGTAGCTAGCCTAGCCGGCGTGTTTGTCTATGGCTCGAAAACCCGCAGAACATCGGAAGGGAATAACAACCCCCCAACCTAAGGGTTCTAGCCTGCAACGCGTTGGGGGGTAAGTGGGCGGTAGTGGACTTGAACCACTGACCTCTGCGATGTCAACGCAGTACTCTAACCATCTGAGCTAACCGCCCGTGTCGGCCAGTTTAGCCAGCCTCTTCAATCATAGTCAAGGGCGCAGTTGAGGGCGGGCCGGGGGGTCTTAGTCGTCGGCGGGCTGTTCCTCGACCTCGGCTGTCGCGCGGAACTCCTCCTGCTTGCGCTCCCGCGCCTCCAGGGCGTCGCCGGCGTCCTGCCGCTCGACCTCGGCCAGCGCGTCCTCCGGAGGCTCGCCCTCCACCTCAATCACAGCCTCACCCTCAATTCCACCCTCGCCGAGGCCGTTCTCCATCTCCTCGTGGCCGTTGGTGAAGGGTGGGTCCTCGGTGACGTCGCGGATGAGGGCCGCGGCAAAGGCCGCGTCGTCGGGGCCTTCGATGCCCAACTCGTCGCCCAGCATGAACTGCTCCTCCATGGGGGGCAGGTCTATGTCCACCCGCGCCGGGATGAGCCTGCCGATGATGACGTTCTCCTTCAGCCCGCGGAGGCGGTCCACCGCGCCGCTGGCCGAAGCCTCCGTCAGCACCCGGGCCGTCTCCTGGAAGGAGGCCGCCGCCAGGAAGCTGTCGGTGAGCAGGGAGGAACGGGTCACGCCCAGCAGGGCCGTCTTCGCCGTGGCGGGCTCTCCGCCCTCCGCCAGCACCTCGGTGTTCTTCTGCTGGAAGTCGAAGAGGTCTATGGACTGGCCCGGGATGTACTCGGCGTCGCCGGCCGAGTCCACCTGCACCCGCCGGAGCATCTGCCGCACCACCACCTCGATATGCTTGTTGTGAATGGACACGCCCTGGGAGCGGTAGACCCTCTGCACCTCGTCAATCAGGTAAAGTTGCAGGTCTTCCTTCCCCCTAATGCGCAGTATCTCGTGGGGGTCAAGGGGGCCGGCCGTGAGGGCGGCGCCGGTCTTAACCTCGTCGCCATCCTTCACCAGCAGCAGGGCCGACGCCGACGCCGCGTACTCCCGCACCTCCTCGTCGGTCCAGGTGATGGATAGGCCTGTGGGCTGAATTTCCACGACACCGCCCACGTTGGCCACCACCTTCTGCCCTTCCTCCGGCTCCTTCTTCTTACCCTTGGCCTTGGGCGCGGCCAGGACGCTTCCCGCCGCCACCTCTTGGCCGTCCTCCACCAACATCTCCGCCTTGGGGGGCAACTCGTAGTCCTCCCGGTACTCCTCTTTGCTGATGATACGGACCCGCCGGCCGTCGGAGTCCTCCTGTATCTCCGCAACGCCATCTATGTCCGTCATGATGGCGGGCATCTTGGGTCTGCGGGCTTCAAAAAGCTCCACCACCTTGGGGAGGCCGCTGGTTATGTCCAGTCCGACGACGCCGCCGGTGTGGAAGGTCCTCATGGTAAGCTGGGTGCCCGGCTCCCCAATGCTCTGGGCGGCTATAATCCCCACCGCCTCCCCCTTCTGCACGATGCGGCCGGTGGCCGGGCTGCGGCCGTAGCACAGTTGGCACAGGCCCCGCTGGGCCTGGCAGGTGAGGGGGGAGCGGATGTGCAGACGCTCAACGCCGGCTTCCTTTATGGCCTCCATGGCCTGTTCGTCTATCTCCTGGTTACGGTCCACCAGTATCTCGCCCGTCTTGGGGTCGGCCACCGGCGCGGCGGCCATCCGGCCCAAGGCCCGCTCCTTCTGGGAGGCGACCAGCGGGTCGCCCTGGTCGGGTTCCAGCCAAATCCCCTCCTCAACGCCACAGTCATCCTCGAGGATGATAACGTCCTGGCACACGTCGGTAAGCCGCCGGGTCAGGTAGCCGGAGTCCGCCGTGCGGAGGGCCGTGTCCGCCAGCCCCTTCCTGGCCCCGTGGGTGGAGATGAAGTACTCCAGGGCGGTGAGGCCCTCCCGGAAGCTGGACTTGATGGGCAGGTCGATGATGCGGCCCTTGGGGTTGCTCATAAGGCCCCGCATACCCGCCATCTGCTTTATCTGGGCTATGTTACCCTTGGCCCCGGAGCGGGCCATGACGGCGATGCCGCCGTAGCTGTCCATCTCGTCCTTCACTATCTGTTCCATCTCGTCGCTGGCTGCGGTCCAGGCGCTGATGGTGTGTTCGTACCGCTCATCCTCCGTCATCAGGCCCTGCATGTAGTCGTTTTCGTAGGTCTTCACCTGCCGGTCGGCGGCCTCGATTATCTTCTCCTTGCGGGGGGACACGTGGATGTCGTTGATGCCGATGGTTATGCCGGACACGGTGGCGTAGTGGAACCCCAACGTCTTCACCCGGTCGAGGACCTTTGCCGTCGCCCGGTTGCCCAGGACCCGGTAGCACTCGCTGGTGAGGTCCTTCAGCGCTCCCCTGTCCATGACCTGGTTCTTGAAGCCCACCTCGGGGGGGAGAACGTCGTTGAATATAATCCTGCCCACGGAGGTGGAGAGCCAGCCCTCCGGCTCCTCCGGCCGCCAGATCTTGACCTCGGCCTGAATGTCCACCAGGCCGGAGTCGAAGGCCATGGTGGCCTCCTCAAAGTCGCGGAACCTCTGGCCGGAGCCCTTGACCCGCTCGCGGATGTCCGTTAGGTAGAAGCATCCCAGCACCATGTCGAGGGTCGGGGCCACCAGCGGCTCACCGGAGGCCGGCGACAGCATGTTGTGCACGCTAATCATCGTCTCCTTGGCCTCCATGACGGCCATGCGGGACAGGGGCACGTGCACCGCCATCTGGTCGCCGTCGAAGTCCGCGTTGAAGGCCGGGCACACCAGGGGATGAATCTGAATGGCGCTTCCCTCTATGAGCACCGGCATAAAGGCCTGTATGCCCAGCCGGTGGAGGGTGGGCGCCCGGTTTATGAGCACGGGACGCTCCTTGATGACCTCCTCCAGAATGTCCCACACCTCGCCCCGGGCCCGCTCAACCATGCGCTTGGCGCTCTTGATGTTGGGGACTATGCCCAGCAACGCCAGCCGGTGCATTACGAAGGGCTTGAACAGTTCCAGAGCCATCCGCTTGGGCAGGCCGCACTGGTGAAGCTCCAGATCGGGGCCGGCGACTATCACCGACCGGCCGGAGTAGTCCACCCGCTTGCCCAAGAGGTTCTGCCGGAACCGGCCCTGCTTGCCCTTCAGGAGGTCGGAGAGGGATTTCAACTGGTGGTTGTGGCTCCCACGGATGGGCCTTCCCCGCCGTCCGTTGTCTATGAGGGCGTCGACGGCCTCCTGGAGCATACGCTTTTCGTTGCGAACGATAATCTCCGGCGCGCCCAGGTCCATGAGCCTCTTGAGACGGTTGTTGCGGTTGATGACCCGCCGGTAGAGGTCGTTAAGGTCGCTGGTGGCGAACCGGCCGCCGTCCAGCTGCACCATGGGCCGGAGTTCCGGGGGAAGCACCGGCAGCACCTTCAGGATGAGCCACTCAACCCGGTTGCCGCTCTTCCGGAAGGCCTCAACGACCCGAAGCCGCTTGATGGCCTTCTTGTGCCGCTGCCCCGAGGTGGACTGCATCTCCTCAAGCAGGCGCTCCCGGAGGGTCTCCAAGTCGAGGCGCCGCAGGATTTCCAGGGCCGCCTCGGCGCCCATCCCGGCCTCGAACACGTCGCCGTACCGGTCCCTAAGCTCCCGGAACTTCCTCTCGGTGACCAGGTCCAGAGCGCGCAGGGCGTCCAGGTCGTCAACCCAGGTCTCGTATTCCAACTCAAACTGGGTTAAGTCCTTATCGTGGGACTCCTTAAACTCCTCCAGCTGCCGCGTCCGCTCATCGGCCCGCTCATCGGCCCGCTCATTGGATGGAGACGCCGCGGTCGCGGGTTCCCCCTCCGGCGCCGCGGCGGCGTCCTCCTGTTCCGTGGCGGCGGCGTCTTCCAAGGCCGCGTCTATGACGTCGTCGGCCTTCACGAGTTGGCGGATGCGGTCCATGTCCACCCGGCCGTCCTCGTCCAGGACCTCATCCGGCGTGACGTCGCGGCCAAGGATTTGGCCGACACGCTCCGCCGCCGGCTGCCGCTTCTCCTCCAAGACGGCTTCCTGCTCCTCCCGTCGCGCCTCTTTGAGGTCGGCGCGGGCGTCGTCATCCACGGAGATGATGAGGTGCCGGGCGAAGTAGAGCACCCGCTCGAGGTTGCGGGGCGACAGGTCCAGCAGCAGACCCAGGCGGCTGGGCGTACCCTTGCTGAACCAGATGTGGGCGACGGGGGCGGCCAACTCAATGTGGCCCATCCGCTCACGGCGCACCCGCGAACGGGTCACCTCCACGCCGCAGCGGTCGCATATGACGCCCCGGTAGCGTATCCGCTTGTACTTGCCGCAGAAGCACTCCCAGTCCTTGGTGGGGCCGAAAATCCGCTCGCAGAAGAGGCCGTCCTTCTCCGGGCGCAGGGTGCGGTAGTTTATGGTCTCCGGCTTGGAGACCCGGCCATGGGACCAGCTTCTTATCTGTTCGGGAGAAGCGATGGATATCCGTATGGCATTGAAGCTGACCGAGTGAATCTCACTTCTATCCGCTATGCTTACCATTTACCCTCTCAGTACGCTAACTTGAGATGCTTAGTCCAGTTCCACTTCCATAGGCTCCGGTATCTCGTCCAGGTCGTCCATCAACGAGGTCCGGTCGTCTTCGTTCAGGAGCTCAACCGCCATGCCGAGGCTCTGGATCTCCTTCACCAGAACGTTGAAGGACTCCGGTATGCCCGGCTGCACTATGTCCTCTCCCTTTACAATGGCCTCGTAGGTCTTCACCCGCCCGGCCACGTCGTCGGACTTGACGGTCAGCATCTCCTGGAGGTTGTGAGCGGCGCTGTACGCCTCCAAGGCCCACACCTCCATTTCGCCGAACCGCTGGCCGCCGAACTGGGCCTTGCCGCCCAAGGGCTGCTGGGTGATTAGGGAGTAGGGGCCGGTGGAACGGGCGTGTATCTTGTCCTCCACCTGGTGCATCAGCTTCATCATGTATATGTAGCCCACCGTGACCGGCTGGCTGAAGGGCTGGCCGGTCATCCCGTCCTTCAAGACAATCTTGCCGAAGGTGGGCGGGTCCACCTTCATCACGCTGTGGGCCTCCATGGCCTTCTCCCTGAGTTCCTCGGCGGACAGGTCCTTGGACGGGACGCCTATCTCCTCCTCCAACCAGATGCGGAGGGCCGCCTGGGAGGCCTCGCCCTTGATATCGTCGTCCCACAGCCGCTTGACGTCGCAGCCCCGTTCCTTAAGCCATCCCTCCACGCCAAGGCCCCTCTCCGAGGAGCCGTTCGCGCTCCCTGGGCCGGCCTCTCCCGACTTCTTCAGGAACCAGGTCCGCGCCAGCCCGTCCTCTATGGACAGGTCCGTCGCCCCGTCGAATATGGGCGTGATGGCGCGGAAGTTGAGGGACTTCGCCGCCCAGCCCAGATGCGTTTCCAACACCTGGCCCAAGTTCATGCGGGAGGGCACGCCTATGGGGTTCAGGATGATGTCCACCGGCGTGCCGTCGGGCAGGAAGGGCATGTCCTCCGCCGGCAGAATCCGGGCCACCACGCCCTTGTTGCCGTGACGCCCGGCCATCTTGTCGCCCACGGATATCTTGCGGGTCTGAGCCACCCAAACCCGCACCGCCTCGTTAACCCCGGCGGGCAGTTCGTCCTTGTTCCGCTTGGAGTTGGCGGGGGCGGCGCCGTTCTCGTCGGACGCGTCAAAGGACAGTTCGTTGCTCTCCCGGGAGAGGGCCTTCACGTCTATAACCTTGCCGCGCTCGCCGTGGGGCACCCGCAAAGAGGTGTCCTTAACGTCCCTGGACTTCTCGCCGAAGATGGCCCTTAGCAGCTTCTCCTCGGCGGTGAGCTCCGTCTCCCCCTTGGGGGTGACCTTGCCCACCAGGATGTCCCCCGGCCCCACCTCGGCGCCTATGCGTATGATGCCGCGCTCGTCCAGGTCCCGGAGGCTCTCCTCGCCGACGTTGGGGATGTCCTCGGTAATCTCCTCGGCCCCCAACTTGGTCTCCCTAGACTCCACCTCGTGCTTCTCTATGCGTATGGAGGTGAAGAAGTCGTTCTTCACCAGGTTTTCGCTCAGGATGATGGCGTCCTCGTAGTTGTACCCCTCCCAACTCATAAAGGCCACCAGCACGTTTTGGCCCAGGGCCAGGTTGCCCTTCTCCGTGGAGGAACTGTCGGCCAGCACCTGGCCTTCCTCCACCATCTGGCCCTTGTAGACGATGGACCGCTGGTTGAAGCAGGTGCCCTGGTTGGTGCGGGCGAACTTGGTAATCTTGTGGGAAGTCTCCTCGCCGTCATCGCCTCTAACCAGTATTTCGTTTCCGGTCACCGAGGTGATGACCCCCTCGCTCTTGGACATGACCACCTGGCCGCTGTCCTGGGCCACCCGCCCCTCGATGCCGGTGCCGATGAGAGGGGCCTGGGGCCGCAGCAGGGGCACCGCCTGGCGCTGCATGTTGGAACCCATGAGGGCGCGGTTGGCGTCGTCGTGCTCCAGGAAGGGGATCAGCGAGGCCGACACGCTCATTATCTGCATGGGCGAAATGTCCATGTAGTCCACCCGCTCCGGGGCTTCCTCGGCGTAGCTGTCGCCTATTCTCACCTCGACCCTATCCCCCAACAGCTGGTTCCTCTTGTCCAGCTTCACGTTGGCCTGGGCGATGACGTGCTTCTCCTCCTTGTCAGCCGACAGGTAGACCATGTCCTCGTCCTTGGTGGACACGAAGGGCCTCACCGGGATGTTCTGCGGGGGGAGCTCGGCGATGAGCTTCCGCTTCTCGGCGCTCACGTTCCGCTTCGCCCTAGTTATAACCTTGCCCTCGCCGTCGGACACGTTCTTGGTCACGGTGTGTCCCTCCAACTCCGGGTCGGTGTTGGGAATTTCCTTCAGCACCCGGCGGTAGGGGGACTCTATGAAGCCGTGGTTGTTGATGCGGGCGTAGCTGGCCAGGGAGCTCAGCAGCCCGATGTTGGGGCCTTCCGGCGTCTCTATGGGGCAGATGCGGCCGTAGTGGGAGAAGTGAACGTCCCTAACCTCGAAGCCCGCCCGGTCCCGCGAAAGGCCGCCCGGCCCCAGGGCCGACAGCCTCCGCTTGTGGGTCAACTCGGCCAGAGGGTTGGTCTGGTCCATGAACTGGGAAAGCTGGGAACCTCCGAAGAACTCCCGTATGGCCGCCACCACCGGGCGGGTGTTCACCAGCGCGTGGGGGGTGGCCCGCACCTTGGCGGCGCCCCCGCTCTGCTGGCTGGCGTTCGCCACGGCGTGGGGAGTGGCCCCCTTCGAGTCGATGAGGGTCATCTTCTCCCGGACCATCCGCTCCATTCGCAGGAGGCCTATGCGGGCCTGGTTCTGCACCAGTTCCCCCACGGCCCGCACGCGGCGGTTGCCGAGGTGGTCTATGTCGTCGGGCCTTCCCATCCCGTTGTTCAACTCAATAATGATGCGAATCATCGCTATAAGGTCATCCCGGCGGAGGGCCCGGTCCTCCACGCCCTCAAAACCGAGGCGGCCATTGAGCTTGAACCTGCCCACGTCGCCCAGGTCGTAGCGACGCCGCTCGAAGAGGAGGTTCTTCAGCAGATTGCGGGCGTTCTCCAGGCTGGGCGGCTCCCCGGGCCGCAGGCGGCGGTAGAACTCCAACTGGGCGCTGGCAATCAGGCGGGCCTGATTGTCATCGTACTTCTCATCGGGCTTCAGCCACTTCCAAATCTCCGCCAGGTCCTCCTTGCGGAAGTGCCCGTCACGCTCGTCGGAGTAGACGTCCCGGGCAAGGGTGGCCTTGATGAAGCCGTGGGTCTCGTCGGTGTCCACGTCCCCGAAGATCTTGTCGAACTCCGAGTCCTTGGAGATGCCAAGGGCCCTAAGGAAGGTAGTCACCGACACCTTGCGCTTCCTGTCCACCTTCACCGACAGGATGTCCTTGGAACTGGTCTCGAACTCCAGCCACGCGCCCCGGTAGGGTATCAGCTTGGCGGAGCAGAGGCTCCGGCCGCTGGCCGCGTCGCGGTTCAGCACGAAGTAGGCCCCGGGAGACCGCACCAGCTGGCTAACCACCACCCGCTCGGCTCCGTTGACCACAAAGGTGCCGTTATCCGTCATAATGGGGATGTCCCCCATGAAGATCTCCTGCTCCGTTATCTCGCCCGTCTCCTTGGTTATGAGCCGGGCCTTCACCCAGAGGGAGGCGGAGTAGGTTATCTCCTTCTGCTTGCACTCGTCGGGGGTGTGCTTGGGCTCCTTGAAGAAGTGTTCGTCGAAGTGCAGCTCGAACTTGCTGCCAGTGAAGTCCTCAATGGGCGAGACCTCTTTGAAGACCTCCTTGAGACCCTCCCCCTTGAACCTCTCAAAGGACTGCAACTGGGTCTGAATCAGGTGAGGGATATCCAATACCCGGGGTATCCGCGAGTATTGCTTAACCTCGGGACCGGCGCCCACGGCGCTCATGGGTGAAGACAGGGACATATTCCGTTCCTCCTCAGGCTGTAATGAGGGGTAACCGAATGGAAGACGACAAGGTATGCGGAAAGGCTGACGAGCAGTGTGAAAAGCGGTTATACTTAAAGAAAGGCAAGGCGAGCAATATACAACATATCACAAAATCGCTCGTTGTCAATACCTTTTGCGCGGCAATTTCGCGGCGACTTCAACCTGTGATTATATCATGCCTGGGCATGACCGGGCTACCATAAAGGGGGTTCTTCGCCCAACGACGGGGCGCGCGGATTTCCCCTCGTCTTGCGTTATCACGCCGCCGCCGCCATACTTAACCCATAGGCAGCCCTCAACCGAACCCGTCTGGTGAACCGACCTTGGAACCCGGCACAGGAACCGCCACCAAGAAAATCACCCTCCCCATCGCGGGGATGACCTGCGCCGCCTGCGTAAGCGCCGTGGAAGGGGCCATCGGCAGGGTGGCCGGCGTGGCCGGCGTGTCGGTGAACCTGGCCGCCGAGCGGGCCGCCGTGGAGTTGGACGCCGACAGGCCGCCTCTGGGTCAACTGGCCAAGGCCGTTACCGACGCGGGCTACTCCGTTCCCCCCGAACGGGTTGTGCTCAAGGTGGGCGGCATGACCTGCGCCGCCTGCGTCGGGCACGTGGAATCGGCCCTGCGGCGCGTGGACGGCGTGCTATCCGCGTCGGTCAACCTGGCCGCCGAGCGCGGGACCGTTGAAACCCTGCCGGGGCTGGTCTCCCCCGAAGCCTTGGCGCGGTCCGTTCAGGCCGCGGGCTACACCGCCACCGTCTCCCTGGACTCCCCCCATGACCGCGACGCCGAAATCGACCGCCTGGCCAAGACCGCCGAGATCCGCGAGCTGCGCGGCAAGTTCATCTTCGCCGCCGCCGCGGGCCTGCTCCTATTCCTGGGCAGCTTCGAGGGGTTCCCCTGGGCGGCGCGGCTCAAGGACCTGTCCTACTACCCCTTCATTCTGTGGGCCGTGGCGACGCCGGCCCAGTTCTGGGCGGGCCTCACCTTCTACCGCTCCGGCCTCCCGGCCATCCGTCGCGGCGCCGCCAACATGCACACCCTCATAGCCCTCGGCTCCACCGCCGCCTACCTCTTCAGCGCGGCGGCCGTCATCCTGCAAGCCGCGGGTTCCAACGCCCTAACCGTCCAGGGCGCCGGGAGGTCCCTCTACTTCGATACGGCCATAATCATCATCGCCCTTGCCCTTCTAGGCCGGTTCCTGGAGGCGCGGGCGCGGGGCCAGACCACCGCCGCCATCCGCCGCCTCATGGACCTCAAACCCCACACCGCCACCGTGCTGAGGGGCCAGGAGGAGGAGCGGATACCGGTGGAACAGGTCCAGGTCGGCGACACAGTCTTGGCCCGCCCCGGCGAAAGGATACCCGTGGACGGACTCCTCATCGAAGGGCGCACGTGGGTCGACGAGTCCATGCTCACCGGCGAGGGGATGCCCGTGGAGAAGGCGCCCCAATCTCAGCTTCACGGCGCCACCATGAACAAGACCGGGTTCATCAAGCTGCGCGCCCTCCGGGTGGGCGACGACACCACCCTCGCCCAGATAATCCGCCTGGTGGAAGAGGCCCAGGGCGCCAAGGCCCCCATCCAGCGCCTGGCCGACGTGATGGCGGCCTACTTTGTCCCGACAATCATCGCCCTAGCCACCGCCGCCGCCCTCTTCTGGCTCATCGCCGGGCCTTCCCCTGCCCTCACCTACGCCCTGCTGGTCTTTGTAGCCGTCCTCATCATCGCCTGCCCCTGCGCCCTGGGCCTGGCCGCCCCCACCGCCCTGATGGTGGGCGTGGGAAAGGGGGCCGAAAGGGGCGTCCTCATTCGCAACGCCGTGGCCCTGGAAAAGGCCCACACCGTGGACGCCGTGGTCCTAGACAAGACGGGAACCCTCACCAGGGGCCAACCCGTGGTCACCGACGTCATACCCGCCGGCGTGGAACCCAGGGAGTTGCTCCGGGTGGTCGCCTCCGCCGAGGTGGGGTCCGAGCACCCCCTGGCCGAGGCCGTTTTGAGACGGTCGCGGGAGGAGGGCCTAACCCTCTTGGAGGCCGCCGACTTCCAAACGACGCCGGGCAAGGGCATCGAAGCGCGGGTCGCGGGGCGGCGCGTCCTCCTCGGCAACCGCGAGTTCATGGAGGCCAACGGCCTGTCCCCCAACGGCCTGGGCCGCCGGGCCGAACAACTGGCCGGCGAAGGGAAGACGGCCATGTTCGTCGCCGACGACGGCCGCCTCTCCGGGCTCATCGCCGTGGCCGACACCCTCAAGCCCGAGGCCGCCGAAGCGGTGGGCCTCCTTCAAAAGGCGGGCTACGAGGTCGTCATGCTCACCGGCGACACCCACCGGGCCGCCCGGGCCGCCGCCGCGGAGTTGGGCGTGGATAGGGTGGTGGCCCAGGTCCTTCCCGCCCAAAAGGTAGCCCAAGTCAAGGCCCTACAGTCCGAGGGGAAGTCGGTGGCCATGGTCGGCGACGGCATAAACGACGCCCCGGCCCTATCCCAGGCCGACGTAAGCATCGCCATGGGGGCAGGGGCCGACGTGGCCATGGACTCCTCAGACGTGGTCCTCATGCGCGGCGACCTGAAGGCGCTGCCGGCGGTTTTCACCCTTAGCCGCAGCGTCATCAGGGTCATCAAGCAGAACCTGTTCTGGGCCTTCTTCTACAACGCCGCCCTCGTGCCCGTGGCCATGGGCGCCCTCTATCCCCTATTCCAAAGCGCCGGCGGCGTGCCCAGCGGCCTGGGGTTCTTTTTTGGAGAGATCGGGTTGCTCAACCCCGTGCTGGCCGCCTTCGCCATGGCCTTTAGCTCCGTAAGCGTGGTGAGCAACTCCCTGAGACTACGAAGGTTGAGGTTGACCTGATTATGATTGGAAAACTGATGAAGCTCCTGGGATTCAACCGGGGTTCCCCCACGGCCATCGACCCCATCTGCCTGATGGAGGTGGACAAGTCCAACCCCAGCGGGGGAACCTCCACCTACCAGGAAGTCACCTACTACTTCTGCGCCCCCGGCTGCAAGCGGGTCTTCGACCAGGAACCGGAGCGGTACGTGGACCAGATCCCTCCAACCAAGCCCTAACCGGGTTTGAATCTCGCCAGCCCTTTTACTACAATAGAGGATGACCGTCCCAAGCCTTCAACGGAGGTAACCCCCATTGCCCGACGCCGACACCCTTCCTATTGTCGTCTACACCCACCCCGACTGCGGCTACTCCACGGCGGTGAAAATCGACTACGACAACAGGGGCATCAAGTACACGGAGATAGATATTTCGGAGCGCCCGGAGGCCATACCGGAGCTTGAGCGGCTTTCGGGCGGGGAACGGATAACGCCCGTCATCGTCCAGGGCGACAAGGTGACGGTGGGCTTCAACGGCATTGCTTGAAGCTTCTAGCCCCGAGCCGTTGGCTCGGCCCCATCCCCCCGCCCGGACGCGCCAAACCCTCCAAACGCCGTTGAAACCCGTCGGCGGCGCCCCCCAAGACCGTTGACACGGCGCAACCGTATCTCTACTATCAATAAGGCTTCACGCCGCGGCCCGGTGGTGTAGCTGGCCTAACACACCGCCCTGTCAAGGCGGAGATCGGCGGTTCGAATCCGCTCCGGGTCGCCATTTTCCTTTCCCACTCACCGGCATTCCTCTCTCTATCCTCACCATTCCGTCATTCCCGCGCAGGCGGGAAGGGCGCGTGCGCCCATTTTTGTTTTGAGGAGGGCTGGTTCTGCGTTGGAGGCTTCGGCTTGCAGCCAGCCCCCTCCCGTCATTCCCGCTCTCCCCCCTTCCCGTCATTCCCGCGCAGGCGGGAATCCAGGAACCTTACACAGCAGGACCAAAGCCCGAAACCCCGGCGTCACTCGTGGGGACGCCCTCTATGTACGGACGCTACCTGTCCTTGCCGAGGGGGAAAGATGGATTCCCGCCTACGCGGGAATGACGGGAGGGGGCTGGCGCGTGCGTCGTTGCGCGGTTGGCTCGGCGCAACGGCAGGCGAGGGATGGATTCCCGCCTACGCGGGAATGACGGATTGGGGGGAGCGGGAATGCCGGAATGGAGGGGGCGGGAATCCATCCTTCTTGCTCCACCGCGCCGAGGCGTTTCCCCGCCAACCTCACCCCCCCCAACCGCGTTGACCTCCCCTCAACCCTAACCTATAATCGCCTTGGCCGCCGCGCCACCCACCACCAGTCCCAACCGCCAGCTAAGGAGACCGCCATGACCAAGGTCCACAAACTCATAATTGAGCCGATGACGGAGGAGTCCTTTGAGCCTTACGGCAGGATAGTGGACTACAAGGACCACCCCGCCGACCACCGGGTGATATCCTCCCTGCCCTTTGAGGTCGACGGCAAGGGCACCCTTGGGGTCATCTGGCAGCCCTACCTGGGGTTGACCTTCCGGCGGTTGGAGCGCCACTTCGGCGTCACCCAGAGCTTCATCCAAATGTCCGGCTCCCCGGCAGTGGTGGCCGTGGCCGAGGCCACCGACATGGACGACCCCTTGGCCACGCCGGACCCGGAGGACGTGCGCGCCTTCCTCATAGACCACACCAAGGGCTACATGCTGAACCGGGGCACGTGGCACTCCCTCAACCGGTTCATCCTCGCCCCCCCGGGCGCAACCTTCGCCATCCTGAACTCCGAACCCAACCCCACCCAGATAGTCAACTACGAGCAGAGCCACACGCTCATGTACAAGAACCTGGGCTCCAGCGAGACCCCCACCCTCATAAACCTAACCGGAAGGTACAACACGGTCTTTGAGATAGGCCTATAGGGAGGAACCGCATTGCCGCTGCCTCCCTATAGGGTAGACTACAGTCCAATCATCGAGCGGCCCCCGCTCAGATGGCCCGGCGACGCCCGGGTGGCCCTCTGGATAGCCCCCAACATTGAGCACTACGAGTACCTGCCCGACTTCGACGGCCTCCGGGACCCCTGGCCCCGCGTCCCCTACCCCGACGTACAGCAGTACTCCAACCGCGACTACGGCAACCGGGTGGGTTTCTGGCGGATGCTGGAGGTCCTGGACAAGCATAAGGTGAAGTGCGGCGTGTCCCTGAACATGGCTGTCCTTGAGCATTACCCGGAGATTGCCGAGGCCATGGTCCAGCGGGACTGGGACTTCATGAGCCACGGCATCTACAACACCCGCTACATTGAGACCTACACCGAGGCCCAGGAGCGGGAGTTTTACGCAGATTGCATCGCAACCCTCCGCCGGCACACCGGCAAGCAGCTTAAGGGGATGCTGGGGCCGGCCATGTCCAACACCGCCCGCACGCCGGACCTCATGGCCGAGGCCGGCCTCATCTACCACTCCGACTGGATGCACGACGACCAGCCCGTACCCATCAGGGTGAAGTCCGGCAAGCTCGTATCCGTTCCCTACTCCATCGAGTTGAACGACTCATCCCTATTCAACAAGCACTTTGAGGGCGACTACTTCGCCAAGATATGCAAGGCCCAGTTCCGACGCCTGTACGCCGAGGGGGCCGAGAGCGGGCGGTCCATGTGCATCGCCTTGCATCCCCACCTCATCGGCCAGCCCCACCGCATAAAGTATCTGGACGACATCCTGAGCTACGTCCTGTCCCACGACCGGGTGTGGCTGGCCACCCCCGACGAGATAGCCGAATACTACATCGCCAACCACTACGACCGTATGCTGTCCCACATTGAGGCGATGAACGAGGAGCGCCCGTCTTGAGCGCCCGCCCCCGCCGCCCAGGGAGCCGGGATGCCTGCTGAACGCCGGCGCGGCATGGACCACGAGCATTACGACTGGTCGCCTATGCCGGCCAGGGGGCCTCTGTCATGGCCCGGCGGCGCAAGGGTCGCCCTCTGCGTAATCGTCAACCTTGAGCACATGGAGTGGGTCCCGCCCCAGGGCAGTTACCAGAGGGCGGAGTTGGCCGGCGGTTTCGGAAACCGGCCCTTCCCCGACTACACCCGCAAATCCCATAGGGAGTACGGCCACCGGGTGGGGATATTCCGCGTCCTCGACGCATTGCAGGCCAACAACGTCGCGCCCACCGTGGCCATGGACCTGCTCACCGCCCAGAACTATCCCTACCTAGTGCGCCACTGCATCGACCGGGGCTGCGAGATAATCGCCCACGGCCAGTCCGTCAGCCGCATGATAACCGGCCGCATGTCTGAGGCGGAGGAACGGGAGTACATACGGGAGTCGCTGGCGGGGCTGGAACGGGCCACCGGCGTTGCGCCCCGGGGCTGGTTGGGGCCGGAGTACGGCGAGTCGGCCCGCACGCCGCGGCTCCTGGCCGAGGCCGGCCTCCGGTTCGTCTGCGACTGGCCCAACGACGAGCAGCCCTACCCCATGACGACCCCTGACGGACGCCTCTACGCCCTCCCCATCTCTTTGGAGTTGGACGACGTGAACGCCCTTTGGGAGCGGCATATGGACGTGGAGCGGTACTCGGAACTCATCAAGGAGAGCTTTGACGTCCTGCTGCGGGACGGACGCCCCCAGGGCCGGGTCCTGGTCCTTAATCTGCACCCGTGGCTCATCGGCCAGCCCTTTCGCATCGGGTATCTGGAGGACGCCCTGGCCCACGTGATGAGCGGCGGCGGGGTGTGGGCCGCCACCGGTTCCGACATCGTTGACCGGTTCGCGCAGGCGGAAGAGGCGGGCCGGACGGGTGGAGCGCGATAACCGCCGCCGCGCCTTAGGGCAGAGTCGCTTCCTTCCCGCTCCCCTCGGCGCGCCTGTGAAGCGGCCTTGGTCGTGGTATAATACGGGCATCTCCCATGACGCCCAAGCCCCGGCCGTGCGTTCAAGCCTCGGGGCGGGTTTTGGAGGGATTATGGCCAGCGACAACCTAGCTCTCACCGCTCACCTCATGCGCCGGGCAGGCTTCGGTTCCACCCGCGGCGAGCTTGAGGCCCACGCCGCCAGGGGCTACGCGGACCTGGTGGAAGACTTGGTCAACCCCGAACGGTTCCCCGAGGTGGAGGAGGACGTGTTGGAGCGGTACTACGGCTGGCTGGAGGGTGTCCAGGGGCAAGTGTGGGCCGCCGTGTGGATATATCGCATGGTCAACTCCCAACGACCCCTGGAAGAGAAGATGGCCCTCTTCTGGCATCACGTGTTCGCCACCGGGGTGTCCAAAAGCGACCACCCGCCCTCCTCCATCCAACAGATAAAGACCTTCCGCCGGGTGGGTCTATCGAGCCTGCGGGAGATACTGCTGGAGCTTTCCAGGGACCCGGCCATGGTCTTTTGGCTGGACAACAACGAGAACCGCAAGGGCGCGCCCAACGAGAACTACGGCCGCGAACTGCTGGAGCTCTTCTCCATGGGCGTGGGGAACTACAGCGAAACGGACGTCAAGATGGCGGCCCGCGCCTTCACCGGCTGGACCTTCGCCCAACCCCTGGGTCTATACCCCTACGGCTTCTACCCGTCCAGGTTCGTGTACCGGGAAGAAGACCATGACGACGGCGTCAAGACCTTCTTGGGCAGCGAGGGGAACCTCAACGGCCATGACGTCATAGACATTATCGCCGGGCAGCCGGCCACGGCCCGGTTCATCGCCAGGCATCTCTATAACTTCTTCGTCGCCGACGAGCCACAGGTCCCCGCGTGGAGCGTAGCGCCGCCCCGGGACCCGGAGGCCATCGACGCCCTTGTCCAAGCCTATTTCGATTCGGGCGGCGAGATGCGCTCCGTCATGCGGGTCCTGTTCAACTCAGATTTCTTCAAGGAGTCCCGGTTCAAGCGGATTAAAAGCCCCGCGGAGTTGGTGGCGGGCGTAATGAAGCTGACGGGAGCCAACCGGTTTCCCGACACCCGCGCGCTGGACTACGCCGACGCCACCGCGGCGATGGGCCAGCAGCTTTTGAACCCTCCCACGGTGGAGGGGTGGCACACCGGCATGGAGTGGATCGACGGCGGGACCCTGAACGAGCGCGTCAACTTCGCCGTCGGGCAGGCGCAGGACGCGGCCAGTCCGGGCGTGAAGGCCATCATCGACCGGCTGGCGCGGGAGGGCGCCCCCCTTTCCCCCAAGGAGTTCTTAGACCGGTGCCTGGACCTGGTTGGGCCTCTGACCGTGGGCGAAGAGACCCGGGACGCCCTGCTGCGGCACGCCTCCGCCGGGGGAGACCTGGACCTGAACGCGGACGCCCAGCGTGAGGCGGGCGAGGGCCGGGTCCTTCGTATGCTCCAACTCATCGTGGCTTCCAGAGAGTACCAGTTCGCATAGGGCGCAGGAGGGACGAGATGAAGCGAAAGGGCAAAGAGCCGGTCTTGGTGGTGACGCAGTTGAGCGGCGGCAACGATTTTATGAACACCCTGGTTCCCTACGCCAGCGGCCACTACTACGACGCCCGCCCCACCGTATCCATAGACGCCGGCGAGGTACTGCCCATAAACGACGCCCTTGGGTTTCACCCCAACGCCGCGCCTCTCAAGGAGCTTTACGACCTCGGCAAGGTGGCCGTGGTCCAGGGCATCGGGTATCCCAACTCCAACCGCTCCCACTTTCGCGCCATGGACATTTGGCACACCTGCGAGCCCGATAAGGTTGGAACCGAGGGCTGGGTGGCCAGGGCCGTCCGGGAGCTTGACCCCCATGGCGAGAACGTCCTCGCCTGCGTCAGCTTCGGCAAGGGCCTGCCCCGGGCCGTGGCGGCCCCCGGCGTCCCCGTCACCTCCCTGGGCGACCTGGAACGGTACGGCGTTATGACGGACGTCGCGGAGGAGGAGCGGGGGGAGGCTTTGGACGTCTTCAAGCGCATGTACACCCCCGCCTCTACCGGCCCTGAGCCGGCCATGGAGCGTCTGTCCCAGACCGGGTTGGACGTTCTCCGAGGAATCGACCTCCTGAAAACGGCCCCGGAGACCTACCGGTCCAACGTGGAGTACGCCGCCAACCCCATAGCCAAAGGCCTGCGCGACGTGGCCAGGGTCCACCTGGCAGACCTGGGAACGCGTATTTTCTACACTCAGCACGGGGGCTACGACACCCACGCCAACGAGCTTCCAACCCACCAGAGGCTCCTTGGCGAACTGTCCGGCGCCATTATGGACTTCTACCAGGACCTGGAGGAACACGGCGCCGGGGACAACGTGGCCATGCTGGTGTTCACCGAGTTCGGCCGGCGGATTCGGGACAACGGCAGCGGCACCGACCACGGCTCCGGCGGCGGCGCCTTCATCATCGGCCCCGGAGTGAAGGGCGGGCTGTACGCCGAGTACCCGCCCCTGGCCCCGTCCCGGTGGCTCAACGGCGAAGACCTCCGGCACTCCATCGACTTCAGGGGCGTATACTCCACCATGTTGGAGCAGTGGATGGGCTTGGACCCGGTTCCCATAGTCGGCGGGGCCTTCGAGCAGATACGCCCCTTCAGCTAGGCAACCTGTTTGAATCCTTGTACGGGTAGGTGACGGATGGGCAGACCTTACGCAATGCTGCGAGCGGGATTCCCCTACGTTAAGACGGTGGGAATGCGGCGGATGACCGTTAACTTCCCCGTGGACTTGGCCATTGGGAAGGAGGGCGTCCTCCACATCCTCTGCCGCAACGAGGAGGGGGCCATGGTCAGGAGGCTGACGGGGGAGGATGAGGACCTGGGTTCCTTCGGCTCCCTGGGCGTCGGAGACGGGCAGCTGCGTTGGCCCGTCTCCATAATCGCCGACCGGGAAGGGAACCTGTTCGTTTCCGACGAGGCCCTCCACCGCATCTCAAAGTTCAGCCCCCAAGGAGAGTTCCTGGGCAAGTGGGGCAGCCACGGAGCCGGGGACGGGGAGTTGAACGCCCCGTCGGGCATCGCCTTTGATAAGGATGAGAATATCTACGTCGCCGATGCCCTTAACCACCGCATCCAACTGTTCACCAAAGACGGCGGGTTCCTCGCCAAGTGGGGAAGCCACGGAGCCGGAGACGGCCAGTTCAACATGCCCTGGGGCGTTGCCGTGGACGAATTGGGCGACGTTTACGTGGCCGACTGGCGCAACGACCGCATCCAGAAGTTCACCGGCGGCGGAAGGTTCATCTTCAAGTTCGGCCGGTCGGGGAGCGGTGAGTCGGAGTTCCATCGCCCCGCCGGGGTGACGGTGGACAGGGACGGCGACGTCTACGTGGCGGACACGGGCAACAACCGGGTCCAGCTGTTCAACCACGAGGGGCGCTACGTGCAGAAGTTCCTGGGAGACGCCACCCTGTCCAAGTCCGCCCGCGCCTACATGCTGGCCAACCCCATGTTCCTGCGCCTGCGCGACATGGCGGTCATAGACGAGCAGAAGCTATTCCGCAGCCCCCGGTCCGTCCGGGTAGACGACCAGGGGTTCATGTACGTTCCGGACTACGGCTCCTTCCGGGTGCAGATATACCGCAAAGACGTTGAGCGGCTGCGGGAGGACCAGATAGCGGCGCCCCTGCGGTCGCCCTCCCTTCTCACCGCCTGAGCCTTTGCTCCAACCGGCCGGGAACCCAGCCCTTCCACGGCGGCCTTGACCGCTCCCCCGACGGGGGGATTCGCAAGGTCTCCTATCGCTGGGGGAACGCCTCTAGCCGAGCCTCCCTATCCGCCTGGGCGGCACGCCGGACGCCGCGGGCCTCAGCCGCCTCGGAGGGTGGAGGGCAGGGCTAGGGGCGCCACGTCAAGCTCGGCAATCAGGGCGTTGAACTCCTCCACGTCCCTATCCAGCGCCTCTCGCAGGGCCTCCAACTGGGCGTCCACCTGCTGGGCGAGGAGGCTGAAGACCTGGCGCGACTGCTCGGTGGGCCTTTCGTCCACGCTGGTCACCCAGGACAGGAGTCCGAACAGCTTGCCGTTCAACTTTGCCGGGTACTTCAGCCGGTCAATCTGAGACCGGGCGCGGACCTGGGCCAACTCCCCCTCAATGGCCGCCAGCTTCTCATTGACGCGGGCTGCCGCCGCCGCCACAGGCTCTCCGGCGGCCTGCCCCGCGGCGCGGCGCGCCCACTCGTCGACCTGCCCCCGCACGCCGCGGAGCCGTGTTATCGCGTTGTGGGTCTCCGACAGCTTGTCGCGGAGTTCCATCAGGAAGGCGAACTGAGCCTCCAAGTCCTCCTGAGTCGCCGAAATCCTGGGGTCTTTCCTTATCTCGAGGGACTCGGACATCGCCTCGCCATCCACGCGGAGTTCCACCCGGTAGATCCCCGGCAGGGCCACGGGGCCGCTCAGGGACGGGTCGTGCAACTGCTCCGTCAGGGGGTCGCCGGGAAGCCCGGCGGCTTGTGGATATCGCATGTTCCAGACAAACCGGTTCATTCCCGCGTGGGCGGGGAGCCGCGGCCCCTTGGCCGCCTGGCTGCTGCGCTCCACAACCCGGTTCCCCCTCGCGTCGGAGATGGTCAACGTAATCTCAGCCTCCGGCTTCTCCCGCAGGTAGTAGGCGATGGCCGCCCCCTCCGGCGGGCTGCTACCGCCGTCCCGGTAGGAACGGACCAGCCGGCCCCGGTCGTCCTTACGCTGGTCGTAGGCGACCACCAGGGTTCCCGTCCTCTCGTAACCGTGGCGGCTGGTGGATGGGATGCCGAAACGTTCCGGCGGCGTGTGCCTGTACGCGGCGCGAGGCTTGAAGAGATGGGCGGGACTCCCGGCGACCTGCTCCGTGGCCTGGCGCAGGGGGGTCAGGTCGTCAAGTATCCAAAAGGACCGGCCGTGGGTGGCCGCGACAAGGTCGCCGTTCTTAACGGCCAGGTCGTGGATGGGAACCACCGGCAGATTCAGGGTCAACGGCTGCCAGTTCACGCCGTCGTCAAAGGAGACGTAGGCGCCGTACTCCGTTCCCGCGTACAGAAGCCCCCGACGCTCCGGGTCCTCCCGGATGACCCGCGTGAAGTCCCTGTCCGGTATGCCCGCGACTATCTTCTGCCACGTCTTGCCGTAGTCGCCGGTCCTGTACAGGTAGGGGGCCGGGTCGTCCAGCTTGTAACGCGTGGCGGCGACGTAGGCGGTCGCCTCATCGTGGGGCGAGGCCTCAATCACGCTAATCAACGCCCATTCGGGCAGGTCCGGCGGCGTCACGTTCTCCCAGTTCTCGCCGTTGTCGATGGACACGTGAACCAGTCCGTCGTCGGAGCCGGCCCACAGAACCCCCGGCCTGCGAGGCGACTCCGCCAAGGCGAACACGGTGCAATAGAACTCGGCGTTGGTGCCGTCCAACGATATGGGGCCGCCCGAAGGCTCCATCTTCGTCACGTCGTCGCGGGTCAGGTCGGGGCTGATGGGCTCCCAACTGGACCCTTCGTCGGTAGATCGGAAGACGCGGTTCCCGGTCACGTACAACACGTTGGGGTCGTGGGGCGACACCATGATGGGGAACGTCCACTGGAACCGGTGCTTAACGTCCCTGGCCCCCGAGGCCGACGAAGGCTCCGGCCACACCATGACGTTTCGCGTCTGTCCCGTCCGGTGGTTGTAGCTGCTCACGTACCCGTTGGAGTGGTTGCCGGCGAACACCACGTCGGGGTCGTCGGGCTTCACGGCAATGTAGCCGCTCTCGCCGCCGCCCACAACGTGCCAGTCGGCCTGGGTGATGGCCCCGGCGTAGGAGCGGCTGGGCAGGCTGATAGTGGTGTTGTCCTGCTGCGCCCCGTAGACCCTGTAGGGGAACCGGTTGTCGGTGGTCACGTGGTAGAACTGGGCCGTGGGCTGATTGTATATGGTGGACCAGGAGGCGCCCCCGTTGAAGGAAACGCAGGCCCCGCCGTCGTTTCCTTCAATCATCCGCTTAGGATTGCGGGGGTCTATCCACAGGTCGTGGTTGTCGCCGTGGGGCATCTGCACGGTGGAGAAGACGCGGCCCCCGTCGATGGACTTGAAGGTCTTTCCTTCCAGCACGTAGACCGTCTCCGGGTCTTGGGGGTCGGCGAAGATGTGGCTGTAGTACCAGGGCCTGCCGCGCACGTCCGCGTCGTCGCTGAGCCGCTCCCACGTCTCGCCGTCGTCATCGGACCGGAAAACTCCGCCCTCCTCGGCTTCGACGATGGCCCACACCCTTCCCGGCTTGGCCGGGGACGCCGCCACGCCTATGCGGCCCTTCAACCCGCCGGGCATACCCGGGTTCTCCGTCAAATCCACCCAGGTGTCGCCCCCGTCGGTGGAGCGGTGCAAGCCGCTGTCGGGGCCGCCGCTTACGAAGGTCCACGGGTAGCGCCGGGCCTGGTAGATGGCGGCGTACAGGACGCGGGGGTTCTTGGGGTCCATGGATAGGTCTATGGCCCCGGCCTGCGAACTCTTGAACAGCACCTTCTCCCACGACCTGCCGCCGTTCTTAGACCGGAACACCCCCCGCTCATCGTTGCTCCCGTAGGCGTGACCCAGGGCCGCCGCGTACACCAGGTCAGGGTCTTGGGGATGGACCCGAACCCTGGCCACGTGATGGGTGTCCTCCAAGCCCAAATGCGTCCAACTGCCGCCCCCGTCGGTGGAGCGGTAGACGCCGTCCCCGTGGCAGACGTTGGCGCGGATGCAGGCCTCGCCCATCCCCACGTACACGACGTTGGGGTCGGAGTCGGCCACGGCCACGGCTCCCACCGATGACGTATTGAAGTAGCCGTCGGAGACGTTGCGCCAGTAGGTCCCGCCGTCGTCGCTCTTCCAAAGGCCGCCGGCGCAGGCGCCGAAGTAGAAGGTCATGGGGTCCGACGGGTCACCCGCCACGGCCACCACACGACCGCCCCGGTGGGGGCCGATGCAGCGCCACTCCATGTCGTTAAAAAGCGCAGGACTCATCGTGCTCATCTTCCAACCTCCTCAGGCCGTGGGGCCGGCCCGTCTGGTAGGGATTCTATTGAACCGCCGGCCCTCTGTCCACCCGCGCGTTTCATGGGGAACCTTGGGTTGTGCTAGAATCCCCTTGGGGCAGGCCCGCCTTAGGGAGGTGAACATGGCCCTCTACAAGCTGATATCGTCGGACTCCCACGTGGTGGAGCCGCCGGACCTGTGGCAGAACTATATTGAACCCCGGTACAGGCACAGGGCGCCGCGAGTCGTCCGCGAAGGGGCCTTCGACCAGTGGTACGCCGACGGCGACGTGAAGTTCGGCATCGTCGGCTCCGACACCCAGGCCGGACGCCGGTTCGACGCCCCGGAGACCATCAACATCGACGGCAGCTACGAAAACGTCCGGCCCGGCGGTTACGACCCCCACGAGCACGTTAAGGACATGGACATTGACGGCGTGGCCGCCGACGTGGTCTACCCGTCCATAGGGCTGGAAACGTGGCTCATCCCCTCCACCGACCTGCTATCCGCCGTCTTCAGGGCCTACAACCGGTGGCTGGCCGACTTCTGCGCCCCCCATTCCAACCGCATCAAAGGGATGGCCATGATAAACGTGGACGTCGTCGCAGACGCCACAGCCGAGCTGCGGCGCGGGGCCGGCTTGGGCCTCGCCGGCGCCACGATACCCCAACGCCCCCTATTTGGGCGGTACGACGGCCCCATGTACGAGCCTCTGTGGACACTGGCGGAGGAGTTGGCCATGCCCCTGACCATCCACAGCGGCGCCTCGCGCTGGACTCCCAACGCCCCCGCCGTCTTCGGCAACAGCCGGGGCATGGTGGAGTTCATCAACCAGGAGTACGACATGCGGGACAACGTGGTGGCCATGATCTTCTCCGGCGTCTTCGAACGCCACCCGCGCCTGAAGGTCGGCCTGGTGGAGTACGAGATCTCTTGGGCGCCCTACCTCCTGCACCGGATGGACGTGGCCTACCGGGAGATACGCCGCCCCGAACGGTTCGGCGGCAGGCGGTTCTCAGGGGGGCTTCTGCCCAGCGACCTGTTCCGGCGCAACATGTTCATCAGCTTCCAGGAGGACCATCTCGGCATCCGGATGCGGGACTACCTGGGCGTCGAGACCCTCATGTGGGGCAACGACTACCCCCACGCCGAGTCCACCTTCCCCAGGTCTAGGGAGATTGTCGATAGGATACTAGAGGGCGTACCGGAGGGGGAAAAGCGGCTCATAGCCGGGGGCAACTGCGCCCGGGTGTTTGGAATCGAGTAGAGCCGGCGCGGTATCCCTGAAGGAGGGTTCTGTTCGCGCCGGGCGAGCCTGTTCAGTAACCCTCAGCCGCCGCGCCACCGGCGGGCCAGGTCTCCCAGGTCCGACACCATCAAGGCGACCTTCTTTTCGTCAAAGGAGTTCCTCTGCCCAGACCCCACCCTGGCTATAAACGGCACGGAGGTCTCTTCCGCGCCTTTGAAGTCGTCAGCGGAGTCGCCAACGAACACAAGCTGCCGCGGCTCCCACCGGTTCACGGCCAGCACGTCGCGCAGAATCTCCCCCTTGTCTCTGGGGGAGCCGTACACGCCCTTGAAGAACCCGGATATCCCCAGCCGCGCGGTGAGGTCTTGCATCTCATCCTCAGGGGTGCCCGAGGCGATGAACAGGTCCCAGCCGGCGGAGTAGGCCTTCAAGAACTCCAAGGCCCCCGGCGTGTAGGGGCAGGACAGCAGCCGCTTCTCGGCCAGCTTGCCGAACTCCCGGCTCAGTTCGGCTATGCCGGCGTCGTCCACCGGATCGCCGATAATGTCCCGGCAAATGATCCGCAGCTTCTGGAACCGGGGCATCCCGCCGTGGTCCCTGTGCAGCTGCACAATCCTGTCGCCGTGTTGGGGGTGCTTGCTGAATAGCAGCCGGAAGGACTCGGCCTTGACGTGGTTGGACTCCAGAATCACCCCGTCGAAGTCGAGAACAATCCCCTTAACTTCCTGGACTCGCGGCAAGCCGCCGCTCTTGACATGGCCTTCCATAGGAACCGGCGTCAAGAACCTTTGGGAAGGAAGCTCACGATGGCGTCCCCCATCTCGTCGCAGCTCAGGGAGTCGGCGCCGGCGGCGATATCCGCCGTCCTGCGACCGGAGGACAGGGCCTTCCCCACGGCATCCTCGACTTCTCGCGCCTCCGCTTCGAGGCCAAAGGAGAGGCGCAGCATCATGGCGACGCTGAGGATGGCGGCCACCGGATTGGCGACGCCGCGGCCCGCTATGTCGGGGGCGCTGCCGTGGATGGGTTCGTAAAGCCCGAAGCGCGTCTCCCCCGCCTGGCCGTTTCCCGGCTCGCGGGCCAGGCTGGCCGACGGCAGCATTCCCATGGAACCGCACAGCATCGACGCCTCGTCCGTCAGGATGTCGCCAAAGGTGTTCTCCGTGACGATAACGTCGAAGCCGGCCGGGTTGCGTATAAGCTGCATGGCGGCGTTGTCCACAAGCATGTGGTCGAGGGCGACGCCGGGATACTCCGGGGCCACCTCGCCGGCCACCTGCCGCCAGAGGCGCGACGTCTCCAACACATTGGCCTTGTCCACCGACGTCAAGCGGTTGCGGCGCTTCACGGCCAGTTGGAACCCCACCCGGATAATCCGGCGCGCCTCATGCTCGCTGTAACGCATGGTGTCCACCGCCGACCTGCCCTTGGAGGATGTCCACCGCCGCTTGGGACGGCCAAAATAGAGGCCGCCGGTAAGCTCCCTCACCACCATCAGGTCGACGCCACGCAGGGCCTCCGGCTTGAGGGGGCTGGCGTCTATGAGGGCGGGATGCAGTTTCACCGGCCTAAGGTTGGCAAATAGTTTGAGTTCCTTGCGGAGGGCCAAAAGCCCGTCCTCGGGCTTCACCCCGGACCCGAGGTTGTCCCACTTAGGCCCTCCCACGGCCCCGAGAAGGGCCGCGTCGCTCCTCATGCAGAGGGCCAAGGTCTCCTGAGGAAGGGGGTCGCCGCAATGGTCTATGGCCGTTCCTCCCACAAGGCCACGGCTCAGCTTGAGGACGTGGCCGCGTCCTTCCGCCACTGCCTTCAGGACCTTCACGCCTTGAGCCGTCACCTCCGGCCCCACCCCATCCCCCGGGAGGACCGCGACGGATAGCTTCACGGGCCAACCCCGCTTTTAGGCGTCAACTCACCAACCCCACGCGGCGTTCGTAAGCGTCAATCTTGTCCTCGTGGAGCAGGGTCAAGCCGATGTCGTCGAGGCCCTTGAGCAGGCAGTCCCGGCGGAATTCGTGGACTTCCGGGTCCGGGTGCACCGTGAAGGACGCGGACAGTCCCGCCTCATCCTCAAGCAGGCAACGCTCCAGGTCGACGGTCAGCCGGTGTCCGGGCCTCTCTAGGGCATTCTGCTGGAGCCTGCGAACGTCCTCCTCCGGGAGGTGGGCGGGGACGATGCCGTTGTCGAAGCAGTTCTTATGAAATATCTCCGCAAAGCTGGGGGCCACTATCACGCGGAAGCCGTAGTCCAGCAGGGCCCAAGGCGCGTGCTCCCGCGACGAACCGCAGCCGAAGTTGCGGCCGGCTATGAGGATGGATGCGTCCTTATAGTTAGGGTCGTTGAGGAAGAAGTCCGGGTTTGGCTGGCCGTTGGGGAGGAACCGCCAGGAGGCGAACAGGAACTGCCCGAAGCCGGCGCGCTCAATGCGTTTCAGGTGAACGGCGGGGATAATCTGGTCGGTGTCGACGTTGACGCGGTCCAGCGGCGCGGCCACACCCGTCAGCCTGGTAAAAGGTTCCATGGGACTCTCCTCGTCAAGCGTGCGGCTCCGCTAACTCCCCCACTCGCGTATGTCCACGAAGTGGCCGGCTATGGCCGCCGCCGCCGCCATCTCCGGGCTTACCAGATGGGTCCGGCCGCCTTTGCCCTGCCGCCCCTCAAAGTTCCGGTTGGATGTGGAGGCGCACCTCTCCCCCGGCTGGAGGATGTCGGGGTTCATTCCCAGGCACATGGAACATCCCGCCTCGCGCCAGTCGAACCCGGCGTCCTTGAGGGTGACGTCCAGGCCCTCGGCCTCGGCCTGCCGCTTGATGGCGGTGGAGCCGGGCACCACCATGGCGTGCACCTTGGGATGAACCCTGCGCCCTTGGGCCACGGACGCCGCGGCGCGCAGGTCTTCCATCCGGGCGTTGGTGCAGGAGCCGATGAAGACCCGGTCGATGGCGATATCGGTTATGGCCGTCCCGGCCTCCAACCCCATGTACTGCAAGGCCCGCTCGGCGGCCTCCCGCTCCGAGGCCGTGGCGAAGGACGCCGGGCTGGGGACGCTTCCCGTGGCCGGGGCCGACATGCCGGGGTTGGTTCCCCACGTCACGAAGGGCGACAGCCCCGACGCGTCAATCTCCACCACCTTGTCGTAGACCGTGCCGGGGTCCGTGGGCAGCGACCGCCAACGCTCCACGGCGGCGTCAAAGGCCTCGCCCTGAGGCGCGTGGGGTTTCCCTCGCACGTATTCAAAGGTCACGTCGTCGGGGGCAATCATGCCGGCCCTGGCCCCCGCCTCGATGGTCATGTTGCACACCGTCATACGGCCCGCCATGGAAAGGGAGCGCACCGCCTCGCCGGTGTACTCAATGGCGTGGCCGACGCCTCCATCCACCCCTATCCGGCCGATTACGCCTAGTATCAGGTCCTTGGCGGTGACCCCGTAGGGCAGGGAGCCGTTGACCCTGACCTCCATGGGCTTCAACCTGGTCTGGACGAGGCACTGGGTGGCCAGGGTCTGCTCCACCTGGGTTGTGCCGATGGCCAGGGCCAGGGCGCCAAAGGCCCCGTGGGTGGAGGTGTGGCTGTCGCCGCACACGATGGTCTTGCCGGGCTGGGTGTAGCCCTGCTCCGGGCCGATGACGTGAACGATGCCCTGGCCCGGGCTGTGCATATCGTAGTAGGTTATGCCGAACTCCCGCGTGTTCCTCTCCAGCGCCTCTATCTGCCTGCGGGCCAGGGCGTCCTCAATGGGCAGGCTCCTGTCCGAGGTGGGCACGTCGTGGTCCACGGTAGCGACGGTCAACTCCGGGCGGCGCACTCTGCGACCCGCCGCGCGCAGCCCGTCGAAGGCCTGGGGCGAGGTGACTTCGTGGACCAGATGCAGGTCTACGTAGAGGAGGTCAGGCTTCCCAGGCTCCCGGTGCACCACGTGAGAGTCCCATATCTTGTCGAACATCGTTCTTGGAGACATCGCTTCTCCTCAGGATACGATTGGGGCTGCGATTAGGGCTGGCCGTTCTCCGGGTCGGTGAAGACGGGGCGCAGTTCGTGGAGCCGCTCGTGAAGCCATTCGGTTGCCTGCGGCCAGTTGTCGCGGTTTTGGGTGTCGACTTTCAAGAAACCAAGGCTGTATAGCCCCCCGGTGGTGAGTTCGCCCAACTCTATGTCAAATCTGTCCAGCAGAACCTGCGTGTACCGTTCCAACTCTTCAGCCGTCTCTTCAATAGACACGCCCCGGCGTCCGTACACGCTCAGCCCAACCCTGTCCTGCGCCAGAAATTGGTTAATCCGCAGTTCGGGGTTTCCTGTCTTATGCTGTACGAAGACCGCCGCCCGGCCTGGAGGGACGCCATCGCCGGGGTAACGTTGGGAATAGTATTCCCAGAACTCCTTGCGGAAGCGGCCACGCTCGCTGAGCCCAGGGGCCGCCTGGGCGCGAAGGCGCCGCTCCCACTCATCGGGGTGTTCCACCAGTTCAAAGACCGGGGCTAGGGGAGAGTCGCCGATGCGCGCCACCTTCAGACGCACGGCGAAGAAGGCGAAGTCGTCGCCGGTGTTCCGGTTCAGCCACCGGACAGCGGAGAGGTGAGCCTCATGAAAGTCTTTGGCTATCCATATCACCCGGCGGGCTTCCAGCCCCGCCAGATAGGTCATAATCTGCCCCAAGTGATTGTGGTCGCTGGCCTCCAACTGGTTCTCAATGACCACGGGGACATCCTCCTGGTCGCGGGCCAGGATGTCCACCGAAAACCCCTCCACCGGGGCCTCGACCTTAACCAGTTCCAGCCTCAGCCCTGTCGCCTCTTCAAGCAGGTCCAGGTTCTCCGCCAGCCAGGGCGTGAAGTCGTGGGCCTCGTGGGGCCACGCCTCGCGCGGGTCTACCGACTCAAGTCTGCCAAGTTCCATGTTCGTCCTCCTTCGCGCCGGCCCCTCCGGGACCCTTCAGCCGCCCCATCCGCAGCGGTGGGAGGCCCCAGCCCGCGGCTACGGGTTGGGGGATCCCGTCGCGGACTCCTTCTTGGCCTCTTCCATGGACAAGAGCCGGTTGAGGGCGTTCAGGTACGCCTTGGCGCTGGCCACCAGGATGTCCGTGTCGGCGCCCCGGCCCACGTAGACCCCTTCGTTCTTCTGGATGCGGATGGTCACCTCGCCGATGGCGTCGATGCCCTCCGTCACCGACTTCACGGTGTACTCCGACAGGGTGTTGGGCACCTCGACGATGCGGTTTATGGCCTTGTAGATGGCGTCAACGGGGCCGGTGCCCGTGGCGGCGTCGGTGGTCAGGGAGTCGTCGGGACCCCGCAGCCGCACCGTGGCCGTGGGTATCTCGTGGCTGCCGCAGGACACCTGCACGTGTTCCATCGTATAGGTGGGGGCCTCGGTGATGGCCCTGCGCTGGTTAGACATGAGGGCTTCCAAGTCCCGGTCGGTGACCTCCCGCTTCTTGTCGGCCAGGGCCTTGAACCCTTCAAAGGCCTGGGCCAGGTCCTCGGGGTTAAGGTGGTATCCCAACTCCTCCAGCCTAGACCGCAGCCCGGCCCGGCCGCTCAGCTTGCCCAGCACCAGGGCGTTTCCCGGCCATCCTATAGAGGCCGGCTCCATTATCTCGTAGGTGGACCGCTCCTTCAGTATGCCGTCCTGGTGGATGCCGGAGGCGTGGCGAAAGGCGTTCAGTCCCACCACCGCCTTGTTGGGCTGAATGGGGAAGCCGGTAATGTCGCTCACCAGCCGGCTGGTGCGGTATATCTGGGTGGTGTCGATGTTGGTGGTCACGCCCAGATAGTCCTTGCGGGTCTCGATGCTCATGATTATCTCTTCGAGGGCCGCGTTGCCCGCCCGCTCGCCAAGGCCGTTTATGCAGCCCTCCACCTGGCGCGCGCCCATCTGGATGGCCGCCATGCTGTTGGCCACGCCAAGGCCCAGGTCGTTGTGGCAGTGGACGCTGAGAACCGCCTTGTGAATGTTGGGCACGTTGCTCTGAATGTCTTTGAGCAGCCGGGCGAACTCCTCCGGTATGGAATAGCCCACCGTGTCCGGTATGTTAATGGTGGTGGCCCCCGCGTCGATGACCGCCCTCAGCATGGTATAGAGGTATTCCGGCTCGGTGCGGGAGGCGTCCATGGGGGAAAACTCCACGTCCTCGCAGTAGCCCTTGGCGCGGGCCACCATGCTAACGGCCATGTCCATCACCTCTTCCCGGTTCTTCCGGAGCTGGTGCATGAGGTGAATGTCGGAGCTTGAGAGGAAAACGTGGATGCGGGGCTGGGCCGCCCCTTTGATGGCCTCCCATGCCCGGTCAACGTCCGTCGGATGGGCGCGGGACAGGGAGGCGATGGTCGAACCTCGTATCTCGCGGGCCACGGTGGCCACGGCCTCGAAGTCCCCCGGGGAGCTGGCCGCGAACCCGGCCTCTATAACGTCCACGCCCAGCCGCTCCAGCTGCCTGGCGATCTCCAGCTTCTCCGGCGTGGTCATCCCGGCCCCCGCGGCCTGTTCGCCGTCGCGGAGGGTCGTGTCGAAGATTTTAACTCGTTCCTGTATCATTTCGTTTCCCCTTTCCGTGTCTCTAGTTGGTTGATTCAGCCGCCTGTTGGTTGGTCCCTAAACCAAAGACCGCGTAAGGGGAACGCAGACCGCCCGACGGAGCGTTGGCCACGCTCCGACACGGGGGCGATCTACGCGCTTTGCCTCCATTGTCCCTCTCCCTGCCGCTCTGAGGATACCGCGACGGCAAGGCGCCCCGGCCATTCCTCAGATAATCGCTGATGTTATCACGCCTGCTCATAGCCTTGTCAATAACGGTTCGCCCCGCGCCAGGGGGAAACGGGGCGCCCTTGCCTTATGATACCGTAAGGGCGGTATAATGGCGGCATGAAATCCTTAGCTGAACTTCCGGCGTAGTTATAAGGTATGAAACTCCTGCCGCTTACAGTCCTAGCAACCCTGGCAACGGCCTTGGCCCTGCTGGCCTCGGCCTGCGGGGAGCCGGCGCCTACGACCGCGCCAACCCAAATCCCAACGCCCACGCCCAGCCCCACGGCTGAAGCGGCCCCGGACACGGACTTGGAGGCCATCATGGGCACCACGGTGCTTCGGCCCGGGAGCCAACGGGTGTCCTTCCTCCTCACCAGTTCAACGGCCCTCATCACCGCGCCGGAGGCCCGGGTCTCAACCTTCTTCGGCGCCGGCTCCGCCTCTGTGGAGACGGCCACGGCCACCTTCAACCTGTGGCCCTACGGCACCAGGGGCAGCTACACCACGGACCTGTCCTTCGACCGCCCCGGCCTCTGGACGCTGGAGATGGAGGTGGACGCCGACGACGGCTCCGTCAGCAAGGCGCGCATTGAGGTGGACGTAACCGACGGCTTCGGCGTCGTGGACGTCGGCTCTCAGGCCCCCGCCAGCATGAACAGGGTCCTTTCGGATGCGACGGGTATCGACCGCCTCACCTCTTCCTACGACCCCGACCCCGACCTCTACTCCACCGTCATAGCCGACGCCCTGATGATGGGGAAACCCACCATGGTGGTGTTCGCCACCCCCGCCTTCTGCACCACCGCCACCTGCGGCCCACAGGTGGAGACGGTGAGCGGCCTGCGAGCGAAGCGCCCGGACGAAGCCACCTTTATTCACGTGGAGATCTACGAGAACCCCCACGAGGTGCAGGGCGACCTGACCAGGGCCCGCACCTCTCCCATCATGGAGGAGTGGGGTCTCACCAACATACCCGACTGGACCAACGAGTCGTGGGTCTTCGTCATTGACAGGGACGGGCGGGTCACCGCCAGGTTTGAGGCTTACACCACATCCTCGGAGTTGGAGGCCGCCCTCCTGGAAACGCTGAACTAGGCCGGCCCCGGGGCCAACGCTATCACTTCAATGGAGCCCCGCGTGTGCGGGCGCTGAACTAGGCCGGCCCCGGGGCCAACCCCGTAATTAGCGGGCGGCCGCGCCGCCTTGACACCCATGAACCTCGCTGATAGCCTACCCGTTGTTGCCCATACCCCACGCCCCGAGGCCCGCGGGGGAACCAACGACAACGGAGAGCATATGGCCCGCCACGAATACCCGGAGCTAAACCTGCCCGCCCGCGTGCTTCTGAGCACCGGCCCCACAAACGTTCATCCCAGGGTCTACAAGGCCATGCAAACGCCCGTAATCGGCTACGCTGAGGCGGCCTTTTTCCCGGTCATAGACGGGATCTCCTCCATGCTGGCGGAGGTGTTTCAGACCCGGGAAAGCAGGACAATGGCCCTGTCAGCCACGGGGTCCGCAGGCGTCGAGGCGGGGCTGGCCAGCCTCCTGGAACCCGGCGACACCGCGGTCATCGGCTCCTACGGCTTCTTCTGCGAGCGCATGGCCGAGACCGCCCGGCGTCTGGGGGCCAACGTGGTCACCGTCAAGGGCGAGTGGGCGCGGCCCCTGGACCCACAGGCCCTCGCCGACGAACTGAAGAAGCACAAGTCGGTGAAGCTGGTGGCCATGGTCCACGCCGAGACCTCCACGGGGATAAGCCAGCCCCTGGAGGACGCCTCCCGTATGGCCAAGGAGCACGACGCCCTATTCCTAGTCGACGCCGTCACCTCTTTGGGCGGCAGCGAGATAGCCGTCGACCGGTGGGGCATCGACTACATATCCAGCGGCTCCCAGAAGTGCCTAAGCTGCCCGCCGGGCCTGGCTCCCTTGGCCCTGAGCCCCAAGGCCCTCAACGCGATGAACGGCCGCAGCAGTCCCCCGGCCACCTTTTACATGGACCTGTCCCTCATCGCCAACTACTGGGGCGGCGACCGCGCCTATCATCACACCCCCCCGACAAGCAGCCTCTACGCCCTCTACGAGGGTCTCCGGATTGTGCTGGAGGAGGGCCTGGAGCCGAGGTTCGCGAGGCACCGGCGCAACGCCGCCGCCCTCAGGGCCGGCCTGGAGGCCCTCGGCCTGACCGTTATCTCCCACAAGGACCACCGCCTGCCCCAGATTACCCCGGTGGCCATCCCCGACGGGGTGGACGACGCCAGGGTGCGGGCAAGGCTGGCCGCCGATTACGGTATAGAGATATCCCGCGGGTTGGGGCAGTTCGCCGGGAAGATCTGGCGCATCGGCTTGATGGGAGAGGCCAGCGCCGCCGGCAACCTTCTCCTGTTCCTCTCAGCCCTGGAGGAGATACTGCCCCAGGAAGGGTTCGAGGCCCCGGCCGGCGCCGGGGTGGCCGCCGCCAGCAAGGCCCTCGCCACCCCCTAACCGCCCCACGCGGCCTACATGTCTCGTCATTCCCGCCTCCCCCCCTCCGTCATTCCCGCGCAGGCGGGAATCCATCTTCCTTACCGCCGTTGAATCGCCTCACGGCTTTCTGGTAATATGACGTTACACGGATTGGTAACAAGGAGTTAGCATGGTCAGCCTTGAGGAACGTGTCAGCAGAATCGAAGCGGTGATACCTCACCTCGCCACCAAGGAAGACATAGCCAGGTTGCAGGGTAGCTTTGAGGAAAACATGGCCAAGATGCAAGGCGTTTTCAAGGAAGACATCGCCAGGTTGCAGGGTAGCTTCACAACCATGAACCGCATGTTGGCGATAGGCGCTCCTCTGCTGGTCGGCGCCATGATTGCCGCCATCAAGTTCCTGTAGCCGTCCTCTTCCCCCCGCCCTCCGTCATTCCCCCTTACAGGCTCCCGTCATTCCCGCCTCCCTCCCTCCGTCATTCCCGCGCAGGCGGGAATCCATCTTTCTTACCTCCACTGCGACAGAGGGCACAGCGCCCCACGCCGGTAAGAGCCGGACCCATCACGTCCACACCCGCGTTAGATAAGAGCCTACGGGTGGCTCCGGGGTTTGGGGCGTTGGTTCTGCTGTGTAGGGTTCCTGGATTCCCGTTTTCACGGGAATGACGGAAAGGAGAGGGGCGGGAATGGCGGAAGGAAGAGGGGCGCGCACCGCCGCGCCGTTGCCCAGCGAATCGCGGGGCAGAGGGGATGGATTCCCGTTTTCACGGGAATGACGGAAGGGAGGAGCGGCAGCGAGTGACCATGCGCGCGGCTTGAACCAAGGGCCGCCTTCCCAATATAATGCCTCCGTTCAGGCAAGACAGGCCCGCCCATCCCAGCCAAGGGAGGCCCGGCAATGCGCTTTTCAGGCAAGCTGGTCATCATCATCGCCGTGTCGGTGACCGTGTTGCTGGTGAGCAACATCATAGCCATAAAGCCCCTGGACTTCTTTGACCTTCCCTTCAACTTCATGGGCAGCCCTAGCTTCGTGGTCTCCGTCTCGGTGATATGCTTTCCCATTAGCTACATCATCAGCGACGTTCTCACCGAGGTGTATGGCTTTCACACCGCGCGCGGGGTCATCTGGCTGGGCTTCGCCTGCAATCTGCTCATGGTCTTCTTCTTCTGGATTGGCGGTCTCATACCGGGGGCCGGTTTCTGGGATTCCCAGGACGCTTACCAGGCCATACTGGGTTCCACCGGCTGGCTCCTGATGGGCGGATTCGTCGCCTACATGGTGGGCGAATTCTCCAACGCCATGGTGATGGCCGTCCTGAAGAACCGCACCCGGGGCCGCCACCTCTGGCTCCGCACCATCTCATCCACCTTTGTGGGACAGGGCATAGACTCCATCATATTCTACATAATAGCCTTCGGACTGTCGGGGCTGTGGCCTTACAGCGACGTGTTCCGCGCCATGATACTGGCCTGGCTGGCGAAAACGGTCTACGAAGCCGCCATGACCCCGTTGACCTACCTGGTGGTCGGGTGGCTGAAGCGCACCGACAAGATGGACGTCTACGACAAGGCCCGGTCCCTCAACCCCTTCGGCATATTCGGGAGCGGCAACGAGGACAGCGTCAACGCCGCCGAGTCCGCCAGAGTCTAGCGGGGAACAGGCGACACCCTGTCACAGCAGCGCAAACCCCCATCCTTCAAGATAGCCGTCATTCCCGGCGACGGCATCGGCGTTGAGGTTATCGAGCAGGGACTAAAGACCCTCCGGCGGCTGGGCGACCGGTTCGGCGTCGCCTGGGAGTTCACGACCTACCCTTGGGGCTCCGACTACTACTTCAGCCGCGGGGAGATGATGCCGAGGGACGGCCTTGATACCCTCCGCGCCTACGACGCCATCTACTTCGGGGCCGTGGGCCACCCTGACTTGGCCGACCACGTCACCCTCAACAACCTCCTCCTGCCCATCCGCCGCGGCTTCGACCAGTACGTCTGCCTGCGGCCCAGCAAGCTCCACCCCGGCATCACATCCCCCCTGTGGGGCAAAAACGCCGGCGACATCGATATGGTGGTCGTCAGGGAGAACACCGAGGGGGAGTACGCCGACGTGGGCGGGTTCCACTATCAGGGTCTGCCCCAGGAGTTGGCCGTCCAGACCGCGTTGTTCACCAGGCACGGCTGTATGCGAGTCATGCGTTACGCCTTCCAACTGGCCGAGAGGCGCGGCCTCAAGAAAAAGGTGACCTCCGTCACCAAGTCCAACGCCATGGGCTACGGCATGACCCTTTGGGACAGGGTTTTTCAGGAAGCCGCCGCGGAGTTCCCCGGCATCGCCACCGAGTCCCTGCTCATCGACGCCGCCTGCATGGACTTCATACGCCGGCCTGAGGAGTTCGACGTGGTGGTGGCCAGCAACCTATTCGGAGACATTCTCACCGACGTGGCCGCCATAATCACGGGCAGCATGGGGCTGGCCGCCAGTGGCAACATCGACCCGGAAAGGCGGTTCCCGTCCATGTTCGAGCCGGTCCACGGCAGCGCGCCCGACATAGTTGGAAAGGGCGTCGCCAATCCCCTGGCGGCCATCCTCTCGGCGGCCATGATGCTGCGACATCTGGGCCAGGAGGCCCCGGCCTCGCGGCTGGAGGAGGCCGTCTTCACGGTTATCCAGAAGGGCGAGACCCTGACGCCGGACTTGGGCGGGACATCCACCACCGAGGAGGTGGGCGACGCGGTGGTGGACGTCCTCGACGCGTCCTAGCGCCGGCCATGCCGCGTTTCCACCCGCAAGCTGAGGAACCGGTGACCAAATTGGAGAGGCTCCAGCAGACCGTCATCGCCTGCGCCAAGTGCCCCCGGCTGGTGGCCCACCGGGAGGGCGTCGCGCTGAAGAAGCGGCCAATGTACGCCGGCTGGGACTACTGGGGAAGGCCCCTGCCGGCCTTTGGAGACCCCGGCGCCCGGGTACTTATCCTGGGCTTAGCTCCGGCGGCTCACGGCGGCAACCGCACGGGGCGCATGTTTACGGGAGACCGCAGCGGCGACTGGCTCTACGGCGCCCTCCACCGGTTCGGGTTCGCCGCCCTGCCCACCTCCACCCGCCGGGACGACGGCCAGGCCCTCCGTGACGCCTTCATCACCGCCGCCCTGCGGTGCGCCCCGCCCCTGAACAAGCCCCTGCGCGAGGAGTTGGCCAACTGCAAGCCGTATCTCATGCGGGAGTTGGACCTCCTGGACCGGGTCAGCGTGGTGGTGGCCCTGGGCAAGATAGCCTTTGACGCCTATCTGGGCGTGCACAGAGACCGGGGATTCCCCCTGCCATCGCCGAGACCCCGGTTCGGGCACGGGGCGGTTTACAGTTTGGACGACGGGAAAACCTTGGTGGCGTCCTACCATCCCAGCCAGCAGAACACCCAGACGGGACGCCTGACCAGGGAGATGTTCGACGGCGTGTTTGAGACGGTTCGCGGGATCCTGTCGGAGGGCTAACGCCTGCCGGTAAACCACCCCTTCACCCTGTTCATAAAGCTCCCGGGGCGCGGCAGTTTACGGGTTGGACGACGGGAAAACCTTGGTGGCGTCCTACCACCCCAGCCAGCAGAGCGCCCAGACGGGACGCCTAACCAGGGAGATGTTCGACGGCGTGTTTGAGACGGTGCGCGGGCTTCTATCGGAGGGCTAACGCCTGCCGGTAAACCACCCCTTGACCCTGTTCATAAAGCTGCCGGGGCGCGGCGGTTTCCTGCCGCTTATACCCTTGAGGAAGCCGACCCATTCGCCCTCAGCCGAGGCGGTGCGCTTCAGGTCGCGGAGCCGCTTCTCCATGAGCTCCAGCACCCGCTTCTCCTCCCCGGCGTCCAGCCAAAAGCCGTGGCCGCCGTCGCAGAAGTCGATGGGCAGGTCGTAGGCGCGATAGTTGAAGGTGGTCATGGGTTGGGCGCACTTGGGGCACCGGATGTCGCTGGGCCGCTCCGCGTACATCATGCTGCCCTTGAGATGGTCCTGGTCCATCACCGTGTCCTCCAACTGGTCCATCTCGTGGTAGTCGAGCCACATGCCGCGGCACTGGGGACAGGCGTCGACCTCAATGCCCAGGTGGTCCTGCAAAACCAACTTGCTGCCCCGGCAACGCGGACATTCCATGTTCAACCTCCTGACCCGTCGTGAACGGCCTGCGTCTATCCTAGCACAATATGGGCCAGCGCAATAAGGGTTGGCCAAGGGGGGGGGGCTTTGCGCCATCCCGCTCCCCCTGCCGTCATTCCCGCGCCCCCTCTCGTCATTCCCGCGAAGGCGGGAATCCAGGAAGCCTTCATCGCAAGACCAGCGCCACAAACCCCGGCGCCCGCCATTCGCGCGCCACCCCATCCGTCATTCCCGCGCAGGCGGGAATCCATCCTTCTTTCCCCGTTGCGACAGGGTAAAGGCGTCGGTAAAGGCCAGTCCCGTTGCGGCCAGACCCGCGTGAGGGCGCGTCCTGTGGGTGGCTCGGGGGGGGGGTCTGAGGCGAAGGGTTTCTGGATTCCCGTTTTCACGGGAATGACGGATTGGGTCTGTCGGTCCACGTCCACGGCTGAGCTGCATCCCCCGCCCCTTGGCGCGCCGATGCGCCGTTGCCCCGTCCCAACTGTGGTAAGAAAGATGGATTCCCGCCTGCGCGGGAATGACGGAAGGGAGGGCCGCTCCTAGCTTGGGAGCAGGGAACCCACAAACTGAGGATAGCCCCGCCGGAACTCCTCGGCCTTCTGGACGCGGCGGCCTTCCATCTGCAGCCTTCCAACGGCCAACGGACGGCCGTCGCCGGCCACCACCCCCACGCCATCGCCCAGGTCCACCACCCGGCCAGGGGTTCCCCCCGCCCCCGATGGCGCGGGCGACACGTCTAGGAGCTTCAGCGTCTCGCCTCGCCATTGAGTGAAGAACCCCGGCCACGGCGTGAAGGCCCTGTATCGCCGGCACAGCGTCTCCGCGTCCTCCGTCCAGTCCACCAGGCCGTCCGTCTTCACTATCTTGCGAGTGAAGGTGGCCAGGGAATCATCCTGGGCCTCCGCGGCGAGTTGGCCGTCCCTCCACCTTGGCAGGGTGCCGGCCAGCAGGTCCGCGCCCAGTTCAAAGAGCCGCATAGTCAGGGCCGGCGCCGTCTCGCCGGGGGCCACGCGGGCGCTCCTGCGGGCCAGGATGGGGCCGCTGTCCAACCCCTCATCCAACAAAATCAGCGTGACCCCCGTCTCATCAACGCCGTCCAACAGGGCCGTCACCACCGGCGAGGGGCCGCGATACCTGGGCAGCAGCGACGGGTGAACGTTCACGAATCCGAGGGGCGGGACCCTCAACATCCCCGGCGGTATGATGTATCCGTAGGCGGCCACCACCGCCACGTCCGGGGCCAGGGCTGAAAACTCCCGCCGGGCCTCGGCGCTCCGCAGGGAGGACGGCTGGAACAGGGGCAGGCCCCGCTCCAAGGCAAGCTCCTTCACCGGGGAGAATCCCTCAAGCCGGCCCCTTCCCTTGGGACGGTCCGGCGCGGTGTAGACCCCCACCACCGTCTCCCCCGAACGAAGCAACGAATTCAGCGCCGGCGCGGCGCAGGCCGGCGTTCCCATAAATACAACCCTCATACCGAGCCATTATAGAAATCGTAATAAAGGCGCACAACAGCCCCGATAACGCCATACCGACCATAAGGGGCGGATATGGTGGATATGCCGCGTCTATTGCTGGTAAACATAATGAAATGGACAGCCCCCTTACAGTGGCCACGACGATTTATGTTCATTAAAGACGGGTGTACTAGAGTAAAGATTAAATTTATTCTATGCGGAGTCTTAAATCGTAGAAATTACAAGTCTAGCACACTATTTCCTCAATTCGCCCTTGAAATCACCCCTGCTCACTGATAAAGTCCATAGAGTAATTCTCTCCTATTATTGGCTACACACAACAGGGGTATGGGGTTAAGAAGAAGGGAAGTCACCGCCGCAAAGAAGGTTTGGGCAGCGGCCCTCGGTCAGCTTCAAATGCAGCTGCCGCGCTCCGCCTTTGACACGTGGCTAAAAAACACCGCCGGGATATCCATTGAGGATGGAACCCTGACCGTAAGCGTCCCCGACGCCTTCGCCGGCGAGTGGCTGGAAAAGCGCGTGTACCAGATGGTGCGGGGCGCCGCGTCGAGAATCGCCAACGCGCCAACGGAAGTTTCCTTCATTATAGAGAGGACTGCGGAGCCCGGCCCGCCCATCGCCGCGCCACGCCGCCCGGCCCAAGACGCCCCCGCTTCCAACGGACACGTGCCCAACCACCGGTACAGCTTCGAGTCCTTCGTCGTCAGCCCCTGCAACAGCCTGTCCTACAACGCGGCTCAGGCGGTGGCGGCCTCCTTTGGCCGCTACTACAACCCCCTCTTCATCTACTCCGGCGTCGGGCTGGGGAAGACCCACCTGCTCAACGCCATCGCCCACAAGTGCATCGAGCGCAGGATAAACTACTCATACGTCACTTCGGAGGGATTCACCAACGAGTTCATCACCGCCATCAGGCAGAGGACCACCGAGGACTTTCGCTGCAAGTACCGCAGCGTGGACGTCCTGCTGATGGATGACATCCAGTTTATGAATGGCAAGGAGCAGACCCTGGAGGGATTTTTCCACACCTTCAACGACCTGCACAACGCCAACCGGCAGGTGGTCATAACCTCCGACAAGTCCCCCAGCGCCATGCCCTACCTGGACGACCGCTTCAGGTCCCGCTTCTCCTGGGGCCTGATTACGGACATTCAACGCCCGCCTCTGGAGACGCGGGTCGCCATTTTGCAGGCCAAGGCCCAGGAGATGGGCGTGCGCGCGGACAACGAGTCCCTAACCTGCGTCGCCGACCAGTCCTACGGCAGCGTTAGAGATCTGGAGGGCAAGTTCAACCGCGTGGTGGCCACCGCCCAGATGGAGAAGGCCCCCATCACCCCGGCCCTGGCGCGGCGGGTCCTTCAGGAGATGGACGGCGCCGAGGACCTGTCCATCCTCTCCCCCGACCAGGTTATCAAGGCCGTCCAGCGCATCTTCAAGGTGGACCAGGCCGACATGACGGGGTCCAGGCGCAAGCGGGAGTTCGTGCTGGCCCGGCAGGCGGCCATGTACCTGCTGAGGAAGCGTCTGAAGCTGCCCGTGGCCCGGATTGGGGCCATCTTGGGAGGGAAGAACCACGCCACCGTCGTTCACGGCATTAAGCGCATAACCTTTGAACTGCACGACAACGGCCCCCTGAAGGACAAGATGGCCGCGGTCAAGGAGGAACTGACCAGCCACCTGCCCTAAGCCGCTCTCCCTCTCTCAACCGCCGGGCCCACCATTGCCCACCCTCCATCCCTCCTTACCCTGCTCTCCCACCGTCATTCCCGCTCGCCCCCCTATCCGTCATTCCCGCGCAGGCGGGAAGGGCGCGCGCGCCCACTTTGTTTTGAAGAGCGTTGGTCCTGCATTGGGCGCTTCTGGATTCCTGCCCTCCTATTCGTCATTCCCGTGAAAACGGGAATGACGGAACCCTACATCCCCAAGACCAACGCCTGAAACCCCAGCGTCAAGCCGTAGGGGCGTCCTTTATGTGTGGGCGCTGACCGTACACGACCGGCTCTTACCGGCGATTCGCGCCGTTGCGCGGTTCCCCTGGCGTAACAGAGGGGAGAAGATGGATTCCCGCCTGCGCGGGAATGACGGAATGGGAGGGCGGGGGAAAGCGGGGGAAAGTGCGGCAACGACGGTTCCGCAAAAGATGCGCCGGGATAGAGGCGCCCCGCGGCTCAGCCGTGGAGGGGGGCCGACAGGCCCAGCCTGTCGAGCAGACGCAGGGGGTTGGTGTGAAGAAGGGCGTGGGCCTGCTCATCGTTCAGCCCGGCGCCCCGCGCCACCTTCCCGGCCAGGTCCTGCCGCAGCAGGTCCTCGGGCCGGTGAGCGTCGGAGTCCAGGACCATCAGGGCGTCTTGGGCCAGGGCCGTCTTGGCCACGTGCCCGTTGGTGAGGCTGTGCCCCCTCCGGGCGGATATCTCCAAGAAGGCTCCCCTTTCGCGGGCCACGCGGGCCTCGTCGGGCGTCAGGAGGCCGGGATGCGCCAGGATGTCCACCGACGGGGAGTTGAGGGCGGCCCAGTTGGTCCCCGGCTCCACCGGCTCCACGACGGTCTCCCCGTGAACGTTCACAAGCTGCGCGCCCATGGCCTTCGCCTCCCGGGCCGCCAAGTCTATGTCCTCCTTGGGAACGTGGGTTATCTCGACGCCGGGGATGGCCAAAATGTCCCACCGATGAGAGGCTATGCGGCAGTCCCGCTTCAGGGTTTTCACCACGTACTCGATGTTTCCGAAACCCACGTGGTCGGTGATGGCGATGACCCGGTAGCCCTGGGCGTGGGCGCGGCGAATGAGCTCGATGGGGGATAGGACGCCGTCGCTCAGGAAGGTATGGGTGTGAAAGTCGTACATGGGCGGTGGCCTCTTGAGGCTTGGAGGGTAGCACGGAGCCGCTTAAATGGCAACGATTGGCCGTGTTGGGTAGCGTCGTTGAAATGAGGTTGGGGGG